>NZ_LMTI01000009.1 GCF_001510665.1 Bacillus sp. FJAT-27445 | reverse complement strand
AGTGATCCGAAGATCACTATAATATTGTTTGTTGACGCTTGTTTGTTTAGTTTTCAAGGAACAATTTAAAACTGCAATCGCTCAGAGGCGACTTTATTAATATACCATGCTGACAATTGCATGTCAACAACTTTTTTCAACTCGCTAACTGCCCTGCAGCAACGTTTTTTACTATACCAAGATAGAAATATAAAGTCAACAAGAAATTTAGCCAGTTGTTTGCTGCCAGCTAGTGAAGATTATCAACTTATGCCAGGGTCAACATCCTGCAAGAATAACCGGTAACTCCCACCTTGTCTACAACCAATCCTTCCGTTCGCCGCGAGTCGTTTCAATTCCTTCATGTTCTCCTAGCCCTCTTCTTTCTCATGTATTTCATACAGTCCGCCGGATTGGCCAGCCTCCTGAATAACGCAAACAAAGTTTTATAACGCTCCTCCATCGCCATTTTGGCTATATGGTCAATCCTTTCATCCTCAAGGTCAAACAGGATTTCTTCCATTTCCCTTTTAAGGAGATATTCAAGCTCCTTTATTTCCTTACCGTCGACCAGTAAACCAATCATCTCTAGCACACTCCTGGCATGAACTTTGCTCTTTATGTTTTCCAAATAATTCTATTGTATGTAAAGTCAGATTCATACAAGCCTGGTTTTGTACATAGATATAGGACAAGGAAAGCTGTGAACGGGGGAATGATCGTGAACTTCTTTATAGTTTTAAACGGAAAGCGTATGAAACAACTTATCCTTATCGTGGTTTCAGCCATATTTACAGCTTGGATTGTTTATATGGAAAGTATGGTCCAAGTTCCAGTGTTTTCCACGAAAGAAGGGCCAAAGGCAGTTTACAAAGGGGAAAAAGATATCGCACTGACATTTAACATTGGCTGGGGGGATGAAAAAGCAGCACCGATATTGGATGTGCTAGAAAAGGAAAACGTTAGGTCGGCTACTTTCTTTTTGTCCGGCTCCTGGGCTGAGCGGCATCCTGATTTGGTAAGCCGTATCTCCAAGTTAGGCTATGAAATAGGCATTTTGGGTTATGGATATGAGGACTATACCACAATTGAGGAAGATGAAATTCGAAAGGATTTGGCTAAGGCACAGACAGCGTTTGGAAAATTGAATATTAAAGGAATCTCGTTGATTCGCCCCCCAACAGGGCATTTTGACATGAAGACACTCAAAATTGCTGAGAGGTTCGGCTTTACTGTTGTGCACTGGAGCGTGGATTCCAGTGATTGGACCAACCCGGGCGTCAAAAAAATCCAGGCAAATATTAATAAAGCCGTGGCTGGTGATATTGTGCTCCTTCATGCATCGGACTCTGCCAAGCAAACTGCAAAGGCCCTCCCCGGCATCATTAAAACGCTGCAGGCAAAAGGCCTAAAGTTTGTTACTGTTTCCGAAATGATTACCAGCGGGGAAGCTAAAACAGAAGAAGTCAAATAGAGATGGAACAAGCCGCCCAATCATTTGGACGGCTTGAGCTGTTTCTTTTCTTGGTGAGGCTTTTTTTCCTGAAGCTTTCTTCGTTCTTGAAGCGATTTTTCATTTAGCTTGTGTAGGACAAGAAGTTGATAGCCATTGCAGACTAGCAAAGGGATAAGCATAAGGTAAAACCAACTGCTTTCATTGACTCTCAGGACAGGAACCCATTCAATGACGGTACCGACTACCATGAAAAAAAGTGCCGGAATGAATGCCTCCTTATTTGTCTGCTTCATTTTCTGCCAGGCAACCAACAGACCTACAACGAGTACAATCAGTGCCGGTACAATATAGGAAGTCGTTCCTTCCCCTTCCTGTGCAAACGAAATGTACCGCAAGTAAACAAGATCAAACAGGACAAAGGCCAAAACGACGGCCTGTACTCCATTCCACAGCCTGGCTGACTTGAAAATTCCAAGGCCAAAACGGTGGACGGTCAAGTATGCAAAAAAACCCATCTGGCTTAACAAGCTAAATATTAAGCCCACTCCAACGAGCCATATGAGGACAGAAAGGATTTCGAGTAGATCAAAGCTGGAAACCAACGGTTCAAATTTATCCCAACGGACAATAAAACCCGTAATGACAGTTGTAAGAGCACCCAGCATCAATGTGTTAACAAATAATTTTACCCAGTTACGGCTAGTCACAGTTTTTCCCCCAGCATTGCAAAATTGCATTCTTTTTTCTTTATGCCAACGCCATGACAGAAGGCGCGACTTAATGATTTCACTTCATTGTACCAACCGGGACCTGAAAAATCCAGGCATTCCGTTTCGCGAATAATTAAAGCGCTTTTTCTTCATTCTAAGAATAAGTGTATTTCGCCGAAAGGGGTTGCCCCGAATGAAAAAGGGATTTTTGCTGATTTTTATAGGATTTGTTTTAACCGCTTCAGGCTGTGCCGGCGGAACCAATCAGATAGAGAGCAAATTGAATTATGAAGAAACAAAAAAAATGCTTGTCGATATCCTGCATACGGATGATGGCAAAAAAGCAATCCATGACATTATGACCGATGATAAAGTTAAAAAGCAGATGATTATGGACGAATCAGTCGTGACAGAGACAATTCAAAAAACGTTGGTTTCCAAGGAAGGGATCGATTTCTGGAAGGAATCACTGAAAGACCCAAAAATGGCCTCAGCGCTAGCAAAGAGCATGAAAACAGAAAACGAAAAGCTGTTAAAGGATTTAATGAAGGATCCCGATTATCGTGGGATGATGATTGAGGTGTTCAAGGAACCGGAAATGCAAAAGGAAATGGCCGATGCATTAAAAAGCAAGGATTTCCGACTCCATCTGCAAGCCGTTATTGCTGAATCAATGCAGAGCCCTTTATTTAAGGCTGAAATGCAGGAACTTCTTTTACAGGCTGCCCATGAGGCAACAAAGGGAGAAAAAGGCGGAGGTAAGGGCGAGGAAAGCAAGGGTGGGTCTTAATCGATTAAAAAAGCCTCATCCGTTATTACGGAGAGGCTTTTTTCCTATTTATCTAACCTGCTTATAATCTTATCTGCAATCTGAAGATATAGGCCGCCGAGCTTGTGTTCCTTCTGATAAACCGAAGGAGCAAAATCCGTTTCATCCCAGTCTGGCTGGCCCAGCGGAAGCTGGCCAAGGATTTCGGTATCGAGAGCTTCGGCTAACTTGTCCCCTCCGCCTTTACCGAAAATGTATTCCTTTTCGCCTGTAGATGCGCTTTCGAAATAAGCCATATTTTCAATGACACCCAAAATTTCGTGATCAGTCCTTAACGCCATCGCTCCCGCCCTGGCTGCAACGAATGCAGCTGTCGCGTGTGGGGTCGTTACGATGATTTCCTTACAGGAAGGCAGCATGGTATGCACATCTAGTGCCACATCGCCTGTGCCCGGCGGCAAGTCTAGAAGCAGGTAATCCAGCTCACCCCAGTTTACCTCTTCAAAGAAGCTGTTGAGCATTTTTCCAAGCATCGGTCCGCGCCAGATAATTGGTGCATTGTCCTCGACAAAGAAGCCCATTGAGATGACCTTTACGCCAAACCGCTCCACCGGAAGAATTTTCTCATTCTTGATTGCCGGGCGTTCCGTAATGCCCATCATGTCAGGTACACTGAAACCGTAAATGTCGGCATCGACCAGCCCGACCTTTTTGCCAAGGCGTGCCAAGGAAACGGCGAGGTTGACTGAAACGGTCGATTTTCCCACGCCCCCCTTGCCGCTCGCAATTGCAATGAAGGTTGTTTTACTGCCTGGGGACAACAGTCCGAGGTCTTCTGTTTCCCCCATGGCTGCGCGGTGCTTCACCAATTCCTCTTCTGGAAGCTGGCTAAAACGAAGTCCGACTGATGCAGCCCCATGGCTTTTTAAAGCGTTAACAATTTCACTCTGAAGTTGAAGCTGTTCGGCGGTCCCTGTCTTGGCGATCGCAATTTTAACGCTGACGTGGCTCTTTTCTTCCTTCACCTTAATTTCTTCAATAGCATTCAGCTCACCCAGCGATTTATGTAAAAATGGTTCCTGTAAACCGCTCAGCACTTCCCGTACGATAGCCTCTGTTATCATTTACTAAAGCACCCACCTTATTGATTTGGTTGATTGCCTTTCCTGCCCGGCATGTCTTAATATTATAGCATATTGCTCACCAAGGCTGTTAAATGGCGCACACCCTCGCTTCTTTTAATTTTTGACCAATAGAAAGAGGAGGCGGCCTTGCCCCTCCCCTAAACAATCACCTTTCCGTAAAGAATCGGTTAATTCCCTTATAAATAGAGGCAGCCACCATTTCCTGGTAAGAGTCGCGCTCGAGATTCGCTCTTTCAACTGGGTTCGAAAGGAATCCAGCTTCAACCAGCACTCCAGGCTTTTCAGCATTTTTCAAGATAAAGACGCTATTAAGCGGCTTTTCTTTTCTCGTTGTATTCTCAAGGTTGGTCCTTAGCTCCTGCTGAATAAGCCTGGCAGCCTTTTTATTTTCTTTTTGATTTGTACTATAAAAGGTTTGTGCCCCGCTCCACTGTGAAGAGGGAATGGCATTTAGATGAACGCTGACAAAAAAGTCCGCATTTGATTCATTAATGATTTTTAGCCTTTCCTTAAGGTCGAACGTTTTTCTTCGGCTATAGCCCTTTAAATCCGTTGGCGCTAAGTCCTTGTCGGTTTCCCTTGTCATGATGACAATCGCGCCCTGCTGCTGTAGAAAGTCACGGAGCTTAAGGGAGATATTCAGCGCAATGTCCTTTTCCTGCATTGGCCTGTCTCCAGCTCCTCCATCAGCTCCCCCATGTCCCGGATCAAGGAGGATCACCTTTCCCGAAAGTGGAAGATGCCAGGTGTTCCATGATATATTTTCAGAAAAATCATATTGGATGATAAAGAATAACATAAGCAGCCCGGCAGCAAATGCAGTCCTCTTTAACCTTTTTATCGACACTCCGTTCATCCTCCTGCCTGTCCTTTTCCATTCCACTATATGGTCAAGGATTGGGAAATAGAACAGGATTCAGGCAGCTTTAATGGAGTCGAAGCTTAAATCGGCGCTGGCCCTTTTCATACCCATCGAACCACCATTTCCTTACATACTGCTCACAGTTAAAATAAAGGGATTCGCTATAAAAGCCTTCCTCCCCTCCTCCCCAGTATAATAAGAAGTTGAAAAGAGTATCAATGAGATGGGTCTCTTCGGGTTCACATCGGCCGAGTGTCAGCTCGACCTTTTCGCCGCTCGAGCCAAACTTGCTGAAATTTGCCCCAAGCAAATACGCTTCTAGCGCAACATCATAACACGCTTCCTGGATACCCGAATTTTGAAAAAGGCCATTTTGCAGCCTAGTTGATCCGAAATGCTCCTGTACTCTCTTCTTTAGCTCATTTATCGAAATTTCCTTAAGAACAGATCGTTCATATTTAATTTGCTTTTCTCGCCTTTTTTCATTAAAAGTCAGAATGACATTCACTATATTTCACCTCTTCATCCTAGTCTTTATCCGTATCCAACGGAGAATACAGGACAAATTGATTGTTTCGCTTTCCAGTTTTACAACCAATTAGCAATCGTGTATTTTAAAATCAGAATAAACAGAATTTTGTAAGGGGGAAATTTTTTTGAAAAAAGAGCATAAAGTCTTATTCAACCAGCTGAGGGACTACCGGAACGACATCCTTGGCTGCGTGGCAGATCTATCCGAGGAGGCCGCAGATAACGTTCCAGCTGGCTTCAACAATAATATCCGCTGGAACCTCGGCCATATTTACCTTGACCAGTTGCTGTGGATCAAGCATTTGACAAAAGAGCCGATTGAGATCCCCGAAGGATTCAATGACTGGTTCGGTTTCGGAACTAGCCCTCCCACCTGGAATAGCCAGCCGCCTTCCCTAGATGAATTAAGGCAGCTGCTTTCCAGCCAGCCCGATTGGATTAAGGAGACGTACGGGGACAGACTTGATGAGACATTCACGGAAACCGAATCCGGCATGCAGACCATCGCCCAGGTGCTTGTAAGGACGATTTACCATGAAGGAATCCATCTGGGGGCCATTTTTGCGTTAAGAAAATTCATAGTATAGTGAAAAAAAAGGGCAAGCCTGTTTTTCAGCAAACAGACCTGCCTTTTGCTTTACTTACTGGTGCCTCCCTCGACTGGTAAACAAAATGCAGCATGGCCTCTGAAGAGTACATAAATAAAGCTTATTAAATCCGGAACTGGTTTTATCCCGCGCGAGAAAAACAATTGAACCTACACCTTACAACAATAAAAAGGAACTCATTTTGAAAAAGACTAATCAAAATGAATTCCTCTACTATGGATTTGAATTTTATTTTTTAAAAAATTTTATTCATTCTCTATTAACTGCAACATTAATATTTATAAGATTGTCCACCATCGATTGGAATAACGGTTGCGTTGATGAAGTTGGATTGATCGGATAGCAGGAATGCCACTAAATATCCCACTTCTTCCGGTTTACCGAAACGTTTCATTGGGTTTGGCTCAACAAACTGTTTTCCTACTTCTTCCCAATTGTCCGGATCGATTTGTTTTAATGAACCTTCGACCATTGGTGTCATAATTGCGCCTGGTGCAATAGCTTTGATACTGATTCCGTATTGGCCATATTCAATTCCTGAGTTTCTTGTTAATCCGACCACGCCGTGTTTACTAGCTGCATAACCAGATTGGTTTCCCACCCCACGAATACCACCAACGGAAGCCGTATTAACAACTGAGCCAAATCCTTGTTCTCTCATTACTTTCAATACGTGTTTTAAACCATAAAACACACCATTTAAATTGACATTGACTACTTTTTGGAATTCATCAATACTAAAATCCTCTGTTAGGCTTTGTTTTCCTTCAATCCCTGCGTTGTTGAAGAAACCATCGATTCTCCCGAACTTTCCAACTGTTTCGTTCACATAGTTTTCAACTGCTTTTTCATCTGCGACATTTGCAGTAATAAGCAATACTTCTGCGTTTGGTGCAACTTCTAACACTTTACTTTTTGTTTCCTCTAATGAAGCAGCGTTTAAATCAACGAGTGAAAGTTTTGCACCTTCTTTTGCTACTTGTAGAGCAGAGGCTTGACCCAAACCAGATCCCGCACCTGTAATTAATACCACTTTTCCATCAAATCGATTGCTCATGATGTTATCCCCCTTGTTGTTCTTTCTGAATTTGAATAAAACTATACTATCGTAAGATATCTGGAATGATAGTGTACCCCTTTTAATAAAATATCATTCATTAAAATATCTTTAATTAATAGTATAATTTAATTATATATCGAATGAAAAATTTACCAAGTAAATGGGCTCATCCTATTTTTGTCTAATATGGAAGAATGGATTTTAATAAGTACACCGAACTCAACCTTTTCTGCCGTAGAGGCTCCCTGCAGGCATCCTAATCAGCCGGTCTCGGCCCCACTTCAAGTCCGGAATTCTGTACGGTCATAATTGGACGAACAGTCAAATCATCATTAACACGTATTTGACAGGATAAACGTAAAAAGTCATCTACTAAGCCTTTATCAAAAAATGCGTTCCTTTCTATATTTGTTAAATCATCATAGCCACCTTCCAACACTTCCACTCTGCAGGATGTACACTTGGCCTTTCCTCCGCACCGGTGCAGTATATCTATACCATTGTCTTCTAATCCCAACACCAGTTTTTTCCCTGACTCTACTTCAAAAGTACCAAATCCTAAAACTGTAATTTTTGGCATCTCATATCCTCCTGTTAGAGTTAAATGGATTAGGTTTATTATTTGCTCCCGAAGCATGAAATAAAACATTTCTTCTATTACCTTGCTAACATAGATTTCCATCAATTACCCTTATCTCTATTTACTAACGACTCCAAACACAAAAACAGGCTATCTCATCATAAAAGAGATAGCCTGTAAAAGTTGATATACCAAAGAGTTTACGATTAATAATCGTCCATATATTTTAGTTAGTTGCCCCAAAATTACTTCCCAACAATATATAAGGAATTGCTGATTTGATAAATTCCTCGGGTGGTATCTCCTTACTATTTCTCCTCCATTCTACAGAAGCCCCGTAAATTCCCCAACTCAGCACGACAGCTGTAACCTTTAGGGGATGCTCATCTTCAGTTGGCCGTTGTTTTAACAACATTTTATAAAAAATGATTTCAAGCTGTTCCCTAATAATACGGGCAATGGTATCTTCATATCCTCTATGGCAGCGATTAGATAATGACTTTTGAAAACTTGTGATCGCTATGAAAATGTTAACCAGCGCCTCTTCATTTAGTCCGTTATTTTGGTAGTAATCATAATCCAAATTAACTAACAATACTTCTGATAATACCTTTTCCAGTAAGTCATATATATCCTCAAAATGATAATAGAATGTGGCGCGATTAATCATAGCCTTAGATGTAATATCCTTAACAGTAATATCCTTAAATTCCTTTTCCCCTGAAAGGTCAATGAAAGAATCCATTATTAATTTGCGAGTACGCAGAACTCGGGGGTCCGTCTTTGATTGAATCATTTGTTACCCACGCCTACTTTCTAAACAATTTCTTCAATGTGTTGTATAAACGACAAATCCAGAGAACTATTGGTGTTGGTCATGTTCATTATGACTTAAGATTCAATTGTAAGGCAAATAATCAACTTTGCCCAAGAAAATATAAAGGGAAATAAAACAATCTCAGGAGGAAGAACTATGATTAAAATTGGTATTATTACTGGGAGTACAAGAGATTCAAGAGTAAATTTACAAGTGGCGGAATGGGTGAAATCAATCGCGGATAAAAGAGCGGATGATGCTGAATTTGAGTTGGTAGATATTAAAGATTACGGCCTGCCACAATTTAATGAACCTATTCCTGCCATTATGTCACAGGATTATCAAGCACCAGAAGCAAAAGTTTGGTCAAAAAAAATTAATGAACTTGATGGCTTTGTTTTTGTCACTCCGGAGTACAACAAAGCCGTTACGTCAGGGTTAAAAGATGCCATAGATTATTTGTATGTTGAGTGGAATCATAAAGCTGCAGGCATTGTAAGTTATGGTTCTACTCTTGGAGTTACTGCAGCCAATAATTTACGATTGATTTTAACTGTGCCAAAGGTTGCAACAGTAGGTACCCAGCCGGCATTAAGCCTCTTTACTGATTTTGAAGAAATGAGAACCTTTAAACCGGCACCGTTTCATGAAGAAACCGTTCAAACAATGTTAAATGAGGTCATAGCTTGGTCTACTGCATTGAAAACAATTAGAAAGTAATTTATGGATATGATTTAATTCTATATAGAAAAGAGGAAGATTGAATTGAAAAATAATAATATGATTTGTGATCTAGAAACAGGCATTTGCGGAGTAGCTGAGGAAGAGGAGATGGAGATTATTGATTTTAATAAACCAGAAAAATCAATTAACCTTTATTATGTGACTGATCCAATTTGTTCCCATTGCTGGGCAATTGAACCTGTGCTCCGTCGTTTTGTAAAGCAGTATGGTAATTATTTTAACTTTCATACAGTTATGGGCGGCTTGCTGGAAAAATGGCATGACGGACCTATCGACCCTGCGAACGGCATTTATAAACCAGCCGATGTTGCTGGCCACTGGAGAGAAGTTGGAGAATATTCAAGAATGCCAATCGATGGGACTTTAATGATTGATAATCCAGTGCAATCTTCCTACCCGCCTTCTCGTGTATTTAAGGTCATTCAAAAAAATCATAATGAAGCTATGGCATTTGAATTTTTGCGCCGTGCACGAGAAGCACTATTCGCATTTAATCAAAATATTTCAGAACAATCCGTTATGATTGAAATCGTAAATAAACTAGGACTTGATGGAAATGCCATTGTAAATGAAGCTGAACAACCCATCGGACAACAATTATTGAATGAAGATTTTGCTCTTACTAGAAGCTTGGGAGCCAGAGGTTTTCCTACTATTATCATGATTAATGAGGAAAATAAAGGTGTGAAAATTGTTGGTGGTCGTCCGTTTGAATACTATGTTGACGGATTAAAACAAGTTCTAAATCTGGAAGAACTACAACCAAAACAACAGCCATCTCTTTCTACCTTGCTTGAAGAGGAAAAACTTCTATTTTCCAAAGAAATTGAAGTAATGTATGATATCGAACAATCAGATGTTAACTCTTTTATTGAAAAGGAATTAACACCATTAACTTACGAGGCTAAGGAAGTTCTGGGTGAGACATATATTTTGAAAAAGTAGCAATCAACCAAAAAATCTGTACAACCAAAATAAAGGTTTACAGATTTTTTTTTATGAATCAATTTTTGGATTTTTCCAATACCACTGTTTGTGCCTGTCATCAACATAGGTACATTCAATTTACAATCACAACTTTTATTAAAACAAAAACAGGCTATTTCATCATAAATGAAATAGCCTGTAAACGTTGATATAAAAACGATATTAACGCTTTGAGAACTGAGGTGCACGGCGTGCGCCTTTAAGACCGTATTTCTTACGCTCTTTCATGCGGGCGTCACGAGTAAGAAGGCCTGCGCGCTTCAGTGTTGGACGAAATTCCGGGTCAGCTTGCAGCAATGCACGGGCAATGCCGTGGCGGATAGCGCCAGCCTGGCCAGTATAACCGCCGCCCTTAACGTTTACAAGAATGTTGTAGTTGCCAAGAGTTTCAGTAGCAACAAGCGGCTGCTTAACAACTTCGCGCAACGCTTCGAACGGGATGTAGCTAGTGATTTCACGATCATTGATTAGGATTTGTCCATTGCCTGGAACTAGACGTACGCGGGCAACGGAGCTTTTACGACGGCCTGTGCCGATATATTGAACTTGTGCCAAGTTAATACCCTCCCTTTATTATCCGCGAAGTTCGTAAACTTCTGGTTTTTGTGCTTGGTGCGGATGCTCGCTGCCTGCATATACGTGCAGCTTTTTGAACATTTGACGGCCAAGAGAATTTTTTGGAAGCATGCCTTTAATAGCAAGCTCGATCATTTTCTCAGCATAGTTTGTGCGCATTTCAAGTGCAGTCCTTTGCTTAAGGCCGCCTGGATGCTGGGTGTGGCGGTAGTAAATCTTGTCATGAAGCTTGTTTCCAGTCAGATGGACCTTGGAAGCATTCAGGATGATTACATTGTCACCAGTGTCAACATGCGGTGTGAAAGTTGGTTTGTTTTTACCACGTAGAATTGCTGCAACCTCGGAAGCAAGGCGTCCAAGAGTTTTGCCTTCAGCATCAACTACGTACCATTTACGCTCGATATTGTTGGCATTCGCCATAAATGTTGTACGCATGGGTTTCCCTCCTATTAAATCCAAAAATAGTAGTTACGCGCTTCATCTCGTCTTCCATCTGGCCGGCTCTGTTCCGGGAGCGGCAGTGGGACGGGTTTGCGCCATCAAGTTCATGTTCATATATTTCTAATCACGATGAGGCTTTCCGGGGCTTTATCGTGGGATTAAAATACATACATATGATATAATAAATCCTTCCGGTCCGTATGTCAAGAAAATATTATACACCAGGTTTAGTTGTTTTACATTCTATCGTTAATCCTCGTATAATACTTTCCAAAGATATAAGCCATTTGCCGGTGCCGTTTTCCCTGAAAGGGTCCTGTCCCGAGCCTCAATCAGCCCAGGAATTCCCTCAGGCTCCCTTGCTCCCGAGCCTACCTCAATCAACGTCCCAGTCAAAATCCTTACCATATTGTATAAAAATCCATTTCCTTTGAATACCAGTACAAGGCAATCGTCTTCTTTTTTAAAAGAAATCTCATTAATGGTCCTTACCTTGTCGACTACTTCTGTGTTGGAAGCACAAAAGCTTGTGAAATCATGGGTTCCGCATAAATGCCTGGCAGCCTCCTCCATTTTCCCAATATCGAGCGGATAAGGATAATGGGAGGCATAATTTCGTTTAAAGGGGTTTTTGTGTCTGCCGAGATAAAGGACATATCGGTACTCCTTCGCGGCCGCATCAAACCGGGCATGGAAGCCCTGGCTCACTTTTTTAACCGAGAGGATGACTATTTCCCCGCCAAGCAGAGAGTTCAGAGCAACTGGCCAGCGGTCTGTCGGAATCGGAAGAGGAGAGTCAAAGTGGATGACCTGCCCCTTCGCATGCACACCTGAATCCGTTCTTCCTGATGCAGTGACCTTGACCTCTTCACCTTTATGAATCTTTGCCAGGGCGGCTTCGATTTCTCCCTGGACCGTTCGTTTCCCAGGCTGGACCTGATAGCCGGCAAAGCCTGTCCCATCATACGAAACAATGCATTTGTAACGCTGCATGGCGACCTCCATTAAGACCTTAGTAAAACAAGAACAACAGCCAGTAATAAAAGCAGGCAGATTTGCAGTGTATCAAGCGGCTTCCATTGCAGCTGGCGGAAACGTGTCCGGCCTTCGCCGCCCCGGTATCCCCTTGCCTCCATTGCCGTCGCCAGATCCTCAGCCCGTTTAAATGAACTGACAAACAGAGGGATTAGCAATGGGATGATTGCTTTCACCCGTTCCTTAATCGGGCCGCTCGCAAATTCAACGCCTCTTGCGGTCTGGGCTTTCATGATTTTATCTGTTTCCTGCATAAGGGTTGGAATGAACCTCAGGGAAATCGACATCATTAACGCCATTTCGTGAACCGGGAAGCGAATTTTCTTCAGCGGGTTTAAAAGAGTCTCAAGGCCGTCCGTAATCTCAATCGGCGTCGTAGTCAATGTCAAAAGTGACGTAACGAGAATCAGGAAGAAAAAGCGCATTGAGATGAAAATCCCCTGCCTGATGCCGCCTTCGTAAATTTTCACAAAGCCAAGATCGGCAACGACGTCCCCTTCTTTGGTCAGGAACAGATGGAGCAGCAACGTAAAAATGACAAGGAAAAAAATTGGCTTTAGCCCTTCAAATAAGAACCTGATCGGAATTTTCGACAGTCCCAATAAATAAAACGTATAAATTCCCAATAAAGAATAGGTTAAGACATTATTTGCAAGGAATACAATCCCTACAAAGGTAAAGACGAGTATCAGTTTTGAGCGAGGATCCATTTGATGGACTGCCGATTCAGCAGGGACGTATCGCCCGAAAATCATTTTCTCCATCATGGCTGCCCACCCCCAATGTACCGGGAAAGCGTATCGGCGAGCTCTTCAATTGTCAAATACGTCCTGCCGAGCTTAGTGCCCATTTTCTCTTCCCATTTCAGCTGGAAGCGTACCGCCTCAGGAACATCAAGACCGAGCGAAACCAGCTCAGCCGGGTTTGAAAATATTTCTTCAGGCGTGCCGATTTTAACTGTCCTGCCCTGGTGCAGTATGGCAATTTTGTCCGCATATCGCGCGGCATCCTCCATGCTGTGCGTTACCAGTATAGTCGACAGCCCCCTGTCGCGGTGAAGGCGGTAAAACATATCCATAATTTCCTTCCTCCCGCGGGGGTCAAGCCCTGCGGTTGGTTCATCCAGAACGATGACTTCAGGCTCCATAGCCAGAACACCGGCAATGGCGACACGGCGCATTTGCCCCCCTGACAGCTCGAAGGGGGACTTTTGTAAAATTTCTTCGCCAAGGCCCACCTGTCGGATAGCGACCCTTGCTCTTTCCTTTGCTTCCGCTTCCGATACGCCAAAGTTCATTGGCCCGAAGCAAATATCCTTTTCAACCGTTTCCTCAAAAAGCTGGTGTTCAGGGAACTGGAAAACAATCCCCACCTTTTGGCGAACTGCCTTCAGGTTTTTCTCCTTTTTTCCTGCCTTGATTGTCCTGTCTCCGATTTCGACACTTCCTGAAGTAGGCTGAAGCAGGCCGTTTAAATGTTGAAGAACAGTCGATTTTCCGGAGCCGGTATGGCCAATGATTGCCAAATAAGTTCCTGATGGAATATCAAGTGTAACATTACTGACAGCCAACCTTTCAAAAGGCGTACCGGCCTGGTATTTGTACTCTATATCCTGGAGTGATATGTCCATAGTTCAGTCACCAACTCTTCTTCAGACAAATAATTTTTTGGCAGCTTCATGCCTTTTTCAACTAACGCCTTCCCCATTTTTACCGCAAACGGAATATCAAGGCCGAGGGAGACCAGTTCTTCATCCAGAGCAAAAATTTCTTCCGGGTTCCCTTCCCGGTAAACCTTCCCCTGGTTCATGACAATGATCCTATCAGCCCGGGAAGCTTCATCAAGGTCATGGGTAATGGAAATGACGGTCAAGGACTTCTCATCCTTTAATAGCCTGACGGTTTCAAGCACTTCCTCCCGTCCTCTTGGATCCAGCATCGAGGTAGCTTCATCAAGAATGATGATTGAAGGCCTAAGTGCCAGGACTCCGGCAATTGCTACCCGCTGTTTTTGCCCGCCGGAAAGATGGTGCGGCTCTTGATTAAGAAATTGTTCCATCTTAACCTTTGCCAAAGCTTCTGATACCGAGACGGCCATCTCCTCTTGAGGGATGCCATTGTTTTCCAAACCAAAAGCCACATCATCTTTTACTGTCGTGCCAACAAATTGATTGTCCGGATTCTGAAACACCATACCGAGTTTCTTGCGGATATCCCAGACAGTCTGTTCGCTGAGCGGGATTCCTCCGACAACAATTTCCCCTTTTTGAGGATATTGGAGGCCGTTTAACAGTCTAGCCAATGTAGATTTTCCAGACCCATTATGGCCCACAATCGCAAGCCACTCACCCTCATACACGTTAAAACTTACATCCTGGAGGGCATACCTATCTCCATTGTTATATTGAAATGAAACATTCTCAAGGCTGATAATTGCTTTCTTCATCAGGGCCATCCTCCTCTCGGCTCGACTATTCTCTCTCTGCTCCAATACATTTCCCGTAAAGCAAAAAAAGCCTGCACCCCACCCCCCTTCAGATACAGGATCTGATGTATTACAGGGTTTCTTTTAAGAAACGGGAGGGGTGCATGAGCTAGACGGGACAGGAAAAGATTACAGACATTAATGCCCAAGGTTGCTGCATTCTTCCGGGGATGGGGCCAGACTTGGCCGGCCGGTTATCAAAATGATATTCCTGCCCATCGTAACGCTCTTTTTGGCTTGTGCGGTAAAACTATTATTTTCATAATGTAAGTTGAACGGGCGCTTACGCTTTTCTTCTGTCCAGCTTCAGCGCTTACGCTCTTCTTCTGTCCAGCTGCGGCACCTAGCCCCTCGAGGTCGCTTCGGTCCCGAAGGTGAAGTCACAGAACGACTTCTCCTTCGTGCCCTCCAGCGCTTGTCGGGGCTGAGCAAGGCGCCTTCGCTTTTCTTGTAAAAAAGACAAGAAACAAGTTTCATGAAACTGTCCCTTGCCTTCTAAACGGTGTATTAAACTAGCTCGATGATGACCATTGGTGCACCGTCGCCGCGGCGAGGACCAACTTTCATGATGCGAGTGTATCCACCCTGACGCTCTTCGTAACGAGGAGCAATGTCAGCAAACAATTTTTGAAGTGCATCTGTATTGGTTTCAACATCTGCCACTTCGTTGCGGATGTAAGATGCAGCTTGACGGCGGGCATGCAAATCTCCGCGCTTTCCAAGAGTGATCATCTTTTCTACTACAGAACGCAATTCCTTCGCACGAGTTTCAGTAGTCTGGATACGTTCGTTAATAATTAAGTCAGTTGTAAGGTCACGAAGCATCGCTTTACGCTGAGAGCTTGTGCGGCCTAATTTCCTGTATGCCATGAAGGGTTCCCTCCTTTGTTGAAGTCAGTAAAGGCTAAGGTGGCTATGCGGGACAATCTAGTCGTCCTTCCGCAGGCCCAATCCCAGCTCTTCAAGTTTCGCTTTTACTTCCTCGAGCGATTTGCGGCCAAGGTTGCGCACTTTCATCATATCTTCCTCGGTCTTGTTGGCAAGCTCCTGGACAGTATTGATTCCTGCACGCTTAAGGCAGTTGTAAGAACGAACCGAAAGGTCGAGTTCTTCAATCGTCATTTCGAGGACTTTTTCTTTTTGGTCTTCTTCTTTTTCAATCATGATTTCGGCATTTTGAGCTTCATCAGTAAGGCCGACGAAGATATTCAAATGCTCTGTCAAAATTTTCGCTCCGAATGCAATGGCTTCCTGAGGACCTGTGCTGCCGTCTGTCCAAACATCAAATGTTAATTTGTCGTAGTTGGTCATTTGGCCAACACGTGTATTTTCCACTTGGTAGGACACACGGGAAACCGGAGTAAAGATCGAGTCAATCGGAATTACACCAATCGGCTGGTCTTCTCTCTTATTCTGGTCAGCTGGAGTATAACCACGTCCGCGCTTTGCAGTCAGCCGCATGCGAAGATGCCCGTTTGAACCTAATGTAGCAATATGGAGATTCGGGTTCAGGATTTCGACATCACTGTCGTGGGTGATATCACCCGCCTTGATCTCGCCCTCGCCTTGCACATCAATTTCAAGCGTTTTTTCTTCATCGGAGTATATTTTCAGTGCGATTTTCTTAATGTTTAAGATAATGGATGTAACATCCTCAACGACACCTTCAATTGTTGAAAACTCATGAAGTACACCATCTACCTGGATTGATGTAACCGCGGCACCTGGGAGTGATGATAGTAGGATACGACGTAAGGAGTTACCCAGAGTTGTACCATATCCACGCTCAAGTGGCTCTACGACGAACTTCCCGTATTTGGCATCATCGCTGATCTCAACCGTTTCGATTTTTGGTTTTTCTATTTCGATCATCAAATATACCCTCCTTCAAAACGTCGAAAACCCGGCCGGTCATTGTCCAACCGAAATTCCCCCTGTATTCGTCCCTGTTTGTGCACAACAACTGGAATAGTGATTCTGCTGAACGAAAAATGGTATCATATCCCATTATAGACATAGATACAATTTCTATACAGAAAAATTATACACGGCGGCGTTTTGGCGGACGGCAACCATTATGCGGAACAGGAGTAACATCTTTAATTGCAGTAACTTCCAGACCAGCAGCCTGAAGAGCACGGATGGCAGCTTCACGGCCGGCGCCAGGGCCTTTTACAGTTACTTCAAGAGTTTTCAAACCATGTTCCATTGATGTTTTAGCAGCAGTTTCAGCAGCCATTTGCGCTGCGTATGGAGTGGATTTACGGGAACCCTTAAATCCAAGCGCACCTGCACTTGACCAAGAAATAGCATTACCATGAACATCAGTGATGGTAACAATCGTATTGTTGAATGTTGAGCGAATATGAGCGATACCTGCTTCAATATTCTTTCTCACACGGCGTTTGCGAGTATTAGTTTTACGTGCCATTTGTAAGTACCTCCTTTACTGATTACTTCTTCTTGTTCGCTACAGTTTTACGTGGGCCTTTACGCGTACGGGCATTGTTCTTCGTGTTTTGTCCACGAACAGGCAGCCCACGGCGATGGCGCAAACCACGGTAGCTCCCGATTTCCATCAAGCGTTTGATGTTCAGGGAAATTTCACGGCGAAGGTCGCCTTCAATCTTCAGCTTGTCAACGATTTCACGGATTTTGTTCAGTTCGTCTTCTGTAAGATCGCGCACACGAGTGTCTTCAGAAACGCCCGCTTCAGCAAGGACCTTTTGTGCTGTATTTTTACCAATACCATAGATGTAAGTTAAAGAGATAACCACACGCTTTTCACGCGGAATATCTACACCAGCAATACGTGCCATAAATATGGAGCACCTCCTTTATTATTAACCTTGTTTTTGTTTGTGTTTAGGGTTTTCACAAATAACCATAACTTTCCCGCGTCTGCGGATAACTTTGCACTTTTCGCAGATCGGTTTTACAGATGGTCTTACTTTCATTATCCTAACCTCCTTAGCAGTACGGAGTGCAATCGGCTTATTTGAAGCGGTAGGTAATCCTGCCGCGCGTTAAGTCGTATGGGGATAGCTCCACTGTTACTTTATCGCCAGGCAGAATTCTGATGAAGTGCATACGAATCTTGCCTGATACGTGGGCAAGGATCGTATGGCCATTTTCTAATTCTACCTTAAACATGGCGTTTGGCAAAGTTTCAATTACCTTGCCTTCAATTTCAATTACATCATCTTTAGCCATCGAATTCGTCTCCCTTCTCTTCATCGGTCAGGCGTTCGTTTAAAAACCTTGTAAGTGCGAAACGCAGCTTTCCGTTCGTTACGCAGCCTGTTTCCATGATACTGTTATAAACTTCCGGAACTATGCGGTCCACCAGTTGGAGATGCCGGATATTCTTCTTCTTTGGGCGAAAGTTTTTTAGCGCCTCGCCATCAGCAATTAGAACAAATTGTCCATCAACCAACTTTATAATTATAACATATTGCCCGGCACAGCGTCCGCTTTTTACGAGTGCGATCTGCCCGGGAACTGGGCCAGAAATCCCATCACAGTTTTGTGAGGATTTCAAAGCCTGCCTCCGTAATGGCAATCGTATGCTCAAAATGGGCGCAGTTTTTGCCATCAACTGTTACAACTGTCCAGTCATCAGCCAGTGTTTTAACATACCGGCTGCCCGCATTTACCATCGGTTCAACTGCCAGCACCATGCCAGGCCTGAGCCGAGGGCCCTTATTAGGCGGTCCGTAATGTGGAACCTGAGGTTCCTCATGTAAGTCTTGACCTACTCCGTGCCCTACATACTCCCGCACGATGGAAAAACCGTTTTCTTCCACATACACCTGAATCGCATGCGAGATATTCGAGAGACGCTCACCTGGCTTTGCCTCTTCCAGCCCTTTATAAAGGGACTGCTCCGTCACATCCAATAGCCGCGCTGTTTCCTCGTCTATTTTTCCGACAGGATAGGTCCAGGCCGAGTCACCGTGATAACCGTTGTATTGAGCTCCGATATCGATGCTAATGATATCTCCTTCTTTTAAAACACGACCGCCAGGTATCCCGTGAACAAGTTCTTCGTTGACAGAAGCACAAATGCTTCCGGTAAACCCGTTATAGCCTTTAAAGGAAGGAATCGCATCGTGATTGCGGATTATCTGTTCTGCAACGCGGTCCAGTTCTTTTGTGGTAATCCCGGGAGCAATATGTTTCTTCAGCTCCTCATGGGTCAATGCCACAATTCTGCCCGCTTCTCGCATGATTTCCAGCTCACGGGGAGTTTTGCAGATAATCATTACTTCAAGCCCCCAAGCAATGATTCAATGTCAGCGAAAACCTCGGTGATTTCTCGCTGGCCATCAATATTGCGCAAGTAGCCTTTTTCAGTGTAAAAATCAAGCAATGGCTTCGATTGCTTCATGTTGACGTCAAGCCTGTTCTGTACAGTGTCCGCGTTGTCATCCGCTCTTTGATAGAGTTCTCCGCCACAGCGGTCACATACTCCTTCAACAGCCGGCGGATTGAAAACAAGATGGTATGTGGACCCGCAGTTTTTGCAAATGCGGCGCCCAGTCAGGCGCTCCATCAAAATAGACTGGTCAACATCAATATTGAGGACATAGTCTATTTTTTTGTTCAGCCCGTCCAGTATGCTCTCAAGTGCTTCAGCCTGGGGAACAGTCCTTGGAAAGCCATCGAGAAGGAATCCGTTGTTACAGTCTTCCTTGCTTAGCCTTTCACGCACAATGCCAATCGTCACTTCATCAGGAACAAGTGCCCCTTCATCCATGAACGCCTTTGCTTTCAGCCCCAATTCCGTACCCTCTTTCATGGCGGCACGGAACATATCTCCTGTTGAGATATGGGGGATGCCATATTGTTCTACGATTTTTTCAGCCTGAGTGCCTTTCCCGGCACCAGGAAGACCCATTAATACTAAGTTCACTCTTATACCCCCTTGGGGATTAAGTGGTTTTAGGGAACAAGAATTCCCCAAAACCATCCTTACTTGATAAAGCCTTTATAATGGCGTTTGACCAACTGGGCTTCAAGCTGTTTCATTGTTTCAAGCGCGACACCAACAACAATCAGAAGGCTCGTACCGCCAATTTGTGCTGATTGCGGAAGGTTTGCCACCTGGATGAAAACAACTGGAAGGACAGCGATCACTGCCAGGAAAATCGCCCCGACAAATGTCAGGCGATAAAGAACACGTGTGAAGTATTCCTGTGTTGGTTTACCTGGCCGGATCCCAGGAATATAGCCGCTCTGCTTTTGCAGATTTTCAGCCGCCTGTTCAGGATTCACCTGGATAAACGCATAAAAATACGTAAACGCGATGATCAATCCGGCATATAGTACCATCCCGATTGGATGAGTATAGTCGAATACCCGTTGGATCCAAAGCGTCACACCATTTACTGGAAAAAAGGATGCAATTGTCTTTGGAGTAATGATAAACGATACTGCGAAAATGACTGGAATAACCCCTGCTGCGTTTACTTTTAAAGGCATATGGGTGGACTGGCCGCCTACAGGCGTACGTCCCGCAGTCATTCTTTTTGCATATTGGATCGGAATTTTCCTTGTTGCCTGCTGGATGAAGATTACGCCAACTACAATGGCGATGACAGCCAGGGCAATCAAGAGAACAGTCAGAATGCGGATGAACAAGTCATCTTTCACATCCTGGAACTGCTGGATGTAAATTTGGTTGACAGTAGTCGGAATTCCGGCTGCAATTCCTGCGAAGATGATAATTGAGATCCCGTTGCCGACACCTTTTGCCGTGATTTGCTCACCGAGCCACATTAAGAAGGCCGTACCGGCTGTCAAGACTGTCGCAATCAGCAAGTACGTTCCGATTCCCGAGCTTTCAATCAGCTGTCCCTGGGACAAGTTGTTAAACCCATAGGACATGCCCAATGCCTGGATAAACCCGAGCACAATAGTGAAATAACGGGTGAACTGTGCAAGCTTCCTTCTTCCCGCATCTCCCTGCTTTGACCACTCGGTAAACTTCGGTACAACATCCATTTGCAAAAGCTGGATGATGATCGAAGCAGTGATGTACGGCATGATGCCCATCGCAAGAATGGAGAAGTTTTGCAGCGCCCCTCCACCAAATGTATTCAGCACGCCAAATACACTAAATTGGTCCTGGGCTTTGAGAATATCAGCATTGACGTTTGGAACCGGAATAAAAGTTCCGATACGGAAGATTAATAACATCAAAAGGGTGAAGATAATTTTATTCCTTATTTCACCCACGCGCATAAAATTGGAGATTGTCCGGAACATTAGATCACCTCAGTGTTTCCACCAGCAGCTTCGATTGCTTCCTTGGCAGCAGAGGAAAATTTGTGAGCTTTTACAGTCAATTTTTTCTCAACGTTCCCTTTTGCAAGAATCTTGATTCCTGCTTTTTCGTTCCTGACAAGGCCTGATTCGATAAGAAGTTCTGGAGTTACTTCTGTACCGTCTTCAAAGCTGTTCAGGGCATCAAGGTTTACAATCGCGTATTCCTTGCGGTTGATGTTCGTGAATCCGCGTTTTGGCAAACGGCGGAATAAAGGCGTCTGTCCACCCTCAAAACCTAGGCGTACGCCACCACCGGAACGGGCTTTTTGACCCTTATGTCCCTTACCTGCGGTTTTTCCGTTGCCGGAACCGATACCGCGGCCTTTACGCTTGCGCTCTTTGCGGGAGCCTTCTGCTGGCATTAATTCATGAAGTTTCATTTGGGCACCTCCTTAAGAAAGAATGAATCATTTATTGTTCTTTAACCGAAACAAGGTGGGCAACCTTATTGATCATTCCGCGGATAGCCGCGTTGTCCTGTTGCTCAACTGTCTGGTTCACTTTTCGCAAGCCGAGAGCCTTAACTGTTTCGCGCTGGTCCTGTGGACGGCCGATTACGCTTTTAGTGAGGGTAATTTGCAACTTGTTAGCCATTTGATTTCCCTCCCTTATCCTAACAGTTCTTCTACTGATTTTCCGCGAAGTTTCGCAACATCTTCAGCACGCTTTAGTTGCTTAATGCCGTCAATAGTAGCGCGAACTACGTTGATTGGCGTGTTCGTTCCAAGCGATTTTGAAAGAATGTCGGAAATACCGGCAAGTTCAAGTACCGCACGGACAGGTCCGCCAGCGATAACTCCAGTACCTTCATAAGCAGGCTTCATAAGGATTTCACCAGCTCCGAAGCGGCCGATTACCTGATGGGGAATAGTAGTTCCAACCATCGGCACGGAAACCAGGTTTTTCTTTGCATCTTCGATTGCCTTACGGATTGCATCAGGAACTTCCTGTGCTTTACCAGTGCCGAAACCGACATGGCCATTTTTATCTCCTACTACGACAAGAGCAGTGAAACGGAAACGGCGTCCGCCTTTAACAACCTTCGCAACACGGTTGACCGTAACTACGCGTTCTTCAAGTTCAAGTTTGTTTGGATCAATGCGACGCATCTTTGTGTGTCCCTCCTTTGTCTATTAAAATTGCAAGCCGTTTTCGCGGGCTGCATCAGCAAGAGTCTGAATGCGGCCATGGTACAGGTACCCTCCGCGGTCAAAGACTACTGAAGAGATGCCCTTTTCGACTGCGCGCTTCGCAATAAGCTCTCCGACTTTTTGCGCAGCTTCTTTATTGTTGGAAGATTCCAGTCCGAAATCTTTTTCCATTGTCGAAGCACTAGCTAGAGTAACTCCGTTCATATCGTCGATTAACTGAGCGTAAATGTGTTTATTGGAACGAAACACATTCAGACGAGGACGGGCAGCTGTTCCGCTAAGCTTTGAACGGACACGCGCATGTCTTTTCTTACGGCTCACGTTTTTGTCAAGCTTCGTAATCATTTACGTCACTCCTTTCGTATTACTTTGCGGCATTACTTACCTTTTTTACCTTCCTTACGGCGGACAACTTCGCCTTCATAGCGAATTCCTTTGCCTTTGTAAGGCTCTGGAGGACGGACGCCACGGATGTTTGCAGCAAGTGCGCCAACACGTTCTTTGTCGTTGCCTTTAACGATTACCTTCGTATTTGCAGGTACTTCGATTTCAAGTCCTGTTTCAGGTTCGATTTCAACCGGATGGGAATATCCAACGTTAAGGACTAGCTTGTTACCCTGTTTGGAAGCACGGTAACCAACCCCTACTAGCTCCAAACCTTTTTCGAAGCCTTTGGAAACACCTTCAACCATGTTGGAAAGTACAGCGCGTGTAGTACCATGCAAGGCACGGATTTCCTTTACATCGGATGGGCGTGTAATCGTAACGGTATTATCTTCTACGAGGATGCTGATTTCAGGGCTGAAAGAACGAACCAATTCGCCTTTAGGACCTTTTACTGTAACAGTGTGATTATCTAGAGCAACCGTAACTCCTGCTGGAATTTCGATTGGTTTTTTTCCTATGCGAGACATTTAGTGCACCTCCATTCATTCAAAAACTTCTTACCAGATGTATGCTAGTACTTCTCCGCCGATTTGCTTTGCACGGGCTTCTTTATCAGTAACGACACCCTGTGAAGTTGAAACAAGGGCGATTCCTAGGCCGTTCAGTACGCGAGGCACTTCTGTTGATTTTGCATAAACACGAAGGCCAGGCTTGGAAATCCTTTTAAGGCCTGTAATAACGCGCTCGTTGTTTGCACCGTACTTAAGGAAGATACGGATGATGCCCTGCTTATTGTCTTCAATCATCTCAACATCACGCACGAAACCTTCACGCTTAAGGATTTCAGCGATTTCTTTTTTGATATTGGAAGCAGGTACTTCCAGCTTTTCATGGCGAACCATGTTCGCATTACGGATGCGGGTAAGCATATCTGCAATTGGATCTGTCATGACCATTATTTTTACCTCCTTCCCAGACTTGGGGTTTACCAGCTAGCTTTTTTAACACCAGGAATCTGGCCTTTGTATGCTAATTCACGGAAACAAATACGGCAAAGCTTAAATTTGCGGTATACAGAGTGTGGACGGCCACAGCGTTCGCAGCGGGTATACTCTTGTACCTTATATTTAGGCGTGCGTTTTTGCTTCGCAATCATTGACTTTTTAGCCACGTTTTCGCCTCCCTTATTTATAGATTACTTCTGGAACGGCATTCCAAACTGAGTTAAAAGTTCACGTGCTTCTTCATCAGTGTTGGCTGTCGTTACAATAACGATATCCATTCCACGGACCTTGCTTACTTTATCGTAATCAATTTCAGGGAAGATCAATTGTTCTTTCACACCAAGAGTGTAGTTGCCGCGGCCATCGAATGCTTTCTTGGAAATACCGCGGAAGTCGCGCACCCGTGGCAGAGAGACTGAAATTAATTTGTCCAGGAAATCGTACATACGCTTACCGCGCAAAGTAACTTTCGCTCCAATCGGCATGCCTTCACGAAGGCGGAAGCCAGCGATAGACTTTTTCGCACGAGTAACGACCGGCTTTTGGCCAGTGATGCTTGTAAGTTCTTCAACAGCGCTGTCAAGGGCTTTTGCGTTCGCTACTGCATCGCCAACACCCATGTTTACAACGATTTTTTCTACTTTAGGAACCTGCATTACAGATTTATAGTTGAACTTGCTCACTAGAGCAGGAGTAATCTCTTTAACATACTTTTCCTTTAGGCGGTTCATCTATTGTACCTCCCTTCTTCATGAACTATTTATCTAAAACTTCACCGGATTTTGTTACGCGTACTTTTTTGCCATCAACCATTTTATATCCTACACGGCTTGGTTTGCCGGACTTGTCGATAGGCATGACGTTTGATACGTGTACAGGTGCTTCCTGGCTGCTGATGCCACCTTGGGGATTCGCTTGAGAAGGCTTGGAATGCTTCTTCACGATGTTGACTCCCTCAACAAGGACACGGCTATTTTTCGGATAAGCTTCCAGGATTGTTCCTGTTTTGCCTTTATCCTTGCCAGAGATGACCATTACTTTGTCACCTTTTTTTACGTGCATCTGTGCGCACCTCCTTAAAGGCATTTAAGATTGGTTTATTGTAAGTACTGATAATTAAAGTACTTCTGGAGCAAGGGAAATGATTTTCATGAAATTGCTGTCGCGGAGTTCGCGTGCAACTGGCCCAAAAATACGCGTTCCGCGTGGGCTTTTGTCATCACGGATAATTACACATGCGTTTTCGTCAAACTTAATGTAAGTTCCGTCTGGGCGGCGTGCACCGCTCTTAGTTCGTACGATAACTGCTTTAACAATGTCACCTTTTTTAACAACGCCACCTGGTGTTGCTTGTTTCACTGTGCAGACGATCACATCGCCAATGCCTGCAGTTTTGCGGCCAGAGCCACCAAGCACTTTAATTGTCAGAACTTCACGGGCACCAGAGTTGTCAGCAACTTTTAAACGTGTTTCCTGTTGAATCATGCGTGTAACCTCCCTTCGGATGAAAGCTTATCCGAACAATTAAATAATAACTGCTTTTTCAATTACTTCTACAAGGCGGAAGCGTTTTGTAGCCGAAAGCGGGCGAGTTTCCATGATGCGTACAATATCACCAATATTAGCCTGATTCTGCTCATCATGCGCCTTAAACTTTTTAGAGTACTTAACGCGTTTACCATAAAAAGGATGTTTTTTGTGTGTCTCGACAAGAACAGTAACAGTCTTATCCATTTTGTCGGAAACCACGCGTCCGGTGTAAACTTTGCGTTGGTTGCGTTCGCTCATTAGGCGGACCTCCTCTCAATTATCGATTGTTAACGCCGATTTCTCTTTCACGGACAACAGTTTTCATGCGGGCGATAGACTTGCGCACTTCCCTGATGCGGGCAGTGTTTTCAAGCTGTCCAGTCGCCAATTGAAAGCGAAGGTTGAAGAGTTCTTCTTTTAATGACTTGACTTTTTGTTCTAGTTCGGCAGTGGTTAGGTCACGAAGTTCATTAGCTTTCATTTGATTCACCACCAATTTCTTCTCGTTTTACAAACTTGCACTTAACAGGAAGTTTGTGCGCGGCAAGGCGAAGTGCCTCACGTGCGATTTCTTCAGAAACGCCGGCAATTTCAAACATGATCTTGCCAGGCTTTACAACTGCTACCCAGCCTTCAGGAGCACCTTTACCGGAACCCATCCGTACTTCTAGAGGTTTTGCAGTATATGGTTTGTGAGGGAAAATTTTGATCCAAACTTTACCGCCACGCTTCATGTAACGAGTCATTGCGATACGGGCAGATTCAATTTGGCGGTTTGTGATCCAGGAGGCTTCAGTTGCCTGCAAACCGAATTCACCGAAAGTTACTTCAGTTCCGCCTTTTGCTTGACCGCGCATTTTTCCACGGTGCACACGGCGGTATTTTACACGCTTAGGCAATAACATGATTATTTGCCTCCTTCCTCAGTTTTCTTCTTCGTTGGAAGGACCTCACCCTTATAAATCCATACCTTTACGCCAAGCTTGCCGTAAGTAGTATCTGCTTCGGCAGCTGCATAGTCAATGTCTGCACGAAGTGTATGAAGGGGAACAGTTCCTTCGCTGTAGTGTTCAGAACGAGCGATATCTGCACCGCCAAGACGGCCGGATACCATTGTTTTGATACCTTTAGCTCCTGCACGCATCGCACGTTGGATAACTTGCTTCTGTGCACGGCGGAAAGATACACGGTTTTCTAGCTGGCGAGCGATGTTTTCAGCAACGAGCTTCGCATCGATGTCAGCCCTTTTGATTTCAAGGATATTAATGTGGACACGCTTGCCAGTAAGCTGGTTCAACGCTTTACGGAGCGCTTCAACTTCTGTACCGCCCTTACCGATTACCATACCTGGCTTCGCAGTGTGTACAGTAACGTTAACACGGTTTGCAGCGCGTTCGATTTCTACTTTTGAAACAGACGCGTCTTTTAGGCGCTTCTGGATGTATTCACGAACTCTTAAGTCTTCATGAAGAAGATCTGCAAAGTCTTTACCTGCGTACCATTTGGATTCCCAATCACGGATGATGCCGATACGCAAACCAATTGGATTTACTTTTTGACCCACTAATTATCCCTCCTTCTTTTCTGATAGAACGATTGTGATGTGGCTCGTACGCTTGTTAATTGCACTGGCACGGCCTTGTGCACGCGGGCGGAAACGTTTCAGTGTCGGCCCTTCGTCAACAAATGCTTGCTCAATCACAAGATTGTTAACATCCATTTCATAGTTGTGTTCTGCATTTGCCATAGCAGATTTCAACACTTTTTCAATGACTGGAGAAGCAGCCTTCGGAGTCAAAGTTAAAATGGCTACCGCTTCGCCAACTTGCTTTCCTCGAATTAAATCTACGACTAAACGAGCTTTACGAGGAGCAATACGGACTGTTCTTGCAACAGCTTTAGCTTGCATGATGTGATGCCCTCCTCTCATTAACGTCTGGTTTTCTTATCGTCATTGCCATGGCCTTTATAAGCACGTGTTGGAGCGAATTCTCCAAGCTTGTGTCCTACCATGTCTTCAGTGACATAGACTGGTACATGTTTTCGTCCATCGTACACAGCGATAGTGTGGCCGATGAATTGTGGGAAAATTGTTGAACGGCGTGACCAAGTTTTGATTACATGCTTGCTGTCAGCACCAAGGTTTTCGACCTTTTTTAGTAAATGATCATCAACAAAAGGTCCTTTTTTCAAACTGCGACCCATGAGGGTACCTCCCTTCGAGACCGTTCTACGGTTCTGCTTCTGAACCGTAGTTCAATCACGTTATTTTTTACGGCGTCGTACAATGAATTTATCGGACTTGTTCTTTTTCTTACGAGTTTTGCGTCCAAGAGTTGGTTTGCCCCATGGTGACATTGGTGATTTACGACCGATTGGTGAACGTCCTTCACCACCACCGTGTGGGTGATCATTCGGGTTCATAACAGATCCACGGACTGTTGGGCGTTTGCCTAACCAGCGGGAACGGCCTGCTTTACCGATGTTGATCAATTCGTGTTGCTCGTTTCCTACTTGGCCGATTGAAGCGCGGCAAGTAGCAAGGATCATGCGAACTTCGCCGGAAGTAAGACGTACAAGTACGTATTTACCTTCCTTACCAAGCACCTGTGCTGAAGTACCAGCAGAACGGACCAATTGGCCGCCTTTGCCAGGCTTAAGCTCAATGTTGTGGACAACTGTACCGACAGGAATGTTTGCAAGTGGAAGTGCATTACCTGTTTTGATATCAGCTTCTGGTCCGGACATTACTTCCATGCCAACCTTAAGGTTTTTAGGAGCAAGGATGTAACGCTTTTCCCCATCCACATAGTTAATTAGTGCAATATTTGCTGAACGGTTTGGATCATATTCGATAGTGGCAACGCGTCCTGGAATGCCGTCTTTATCGCGTTTAAAATCGATTAAACGGTATTGACGCTTATGGCCGCCACCTTGATGACGAACAGTTAACTTACCCTGGTTGTTACGGCCGCCTTTTCTTGTCAGCGGAGCCAACAAAGACTTTTCCGGAGTGCTGGTTGTGATTTCAGCGAAATCAGAAACAGTCATGCCGCGACGACCATTAGAGGTAGGTTTGTACTTTTTAATCGCCATTTCTATTCCCTCCTCTTCTAGTTAAAATTCTAGGATTCAAAAATTTCGATTTCTTTGCTGTCGGCAGTCAGTTTAACAATTGCCTTGCGGCGTTTGTTTGTGTATCCGCCAAATTTGCCCATACGCTTGAATTTACCTTTGTAGTTCATGATGTTAACTTTTTCAACATCCACGCCAAAGATTTTTTCAACAGCGTCTTTTACTTGTGTTTTGTTGGCTCTTACGTCAACTTCGAACGTGTATTTCTTTTCAGCCATCAAATCTGTAGAACGTTCAGTGATAACGGGGCGCTTAATGACATCGCGTGCATCCATTATGCAAGCACCTCCTCTACTTTTTCAACCGCTGCTTTAGTGATGATTAGCTTATCATGATTCAGGACATCCACGACACTGATGCCGTTGGCCGCTACTACTGTAACGCCAGGAATGTTCCTTGCAGACAACGCAACATTTTCATCAAGATCAGCAGTTACAACGAGTGCTTTCTTTTCTACGGAAAGTCCTTTTAGGACATTTATAAAGTCTTTTGTTTTAGGTGCATCGAAAGCAAGGCTTTCAAGAACCAAAATGTTTTCTTCAAGTACCTTAGTGGAAAGAGCCGATTTAATTGCAAGGCGGCGTACCTTCCTTGGCAATTTATAGCTGTAGCTGCGTGGTACCGGTCCAAATACGATACCGCCGCCTTTCCATTGTGGCGAACGGATGGAACCTTGGCGCGCACGGCCAGTCCCTTTTTGTCTCCATGGCTTGCGTCCACCACCGGAAACTTCAGAACGAATTTTAGTTTTGTGTGTTCCCTGGCGCATTGAAGCCCTTTGCATCAACACCGCTTCGAAAAGCACATGCTGGTTTGGCTCAATGCCGAAAACTGTATCATTAAGTTCGATTTCCCCAACTTGGGAACCGTTTTGGTTAAATAATGCTACTTTAGGCATTCCTTTGTTCCTCCTTTCTTAAGAAGTTCTATGCTTTTACCGCACTTTTAACTTTGATCATTGCTTTCCTAGGTCCAGGCACATTGCCCTTTACAAGAAGCAAATTGCGTTCTGTATCTACTTTTACAATTTCAAGGTTTTGAACTGTAACTACTTCTCCACCCATACGTCCTGGCAATGCTTTGCCTTTGAAAACGCGGTTAGGGGCAACAGGTCCCATTGAACCCGGGCGGCGATGGTAGCGGGAACCGTGGGACATAGGGCCACGCGATTGTCCATGGCGCTTGATTGAGCCTTGGAAACCTTTCCCTTTCGATACTCCGGTAACATCTACGATGTCGCCTTCTGCAAAAATATCAACCTTGACTTCCTGACCAACTTCATATGCTGCCAAGTCTACTCCGCGGAATTCGCGAATGAAGCGCTTAGGAGCAGTATCCGCTTTTGCAACATGGCCTTTTTCAGGCTTATTGGCGAGCTTTTCACGCTTGTCTTCAAAGCCAACCTGGACAGCTTCATAGCCGTCGTTTTCGATCGTTTTCTTTTGAAGGACAACGTTGCCTGCTGCCGCAATTACTGTTACAGGAATTAATGTTCCGTTCTCAGCAAATACTTGAGTCATACCAATCTTTCTTCCTAAGATTCCTTTGGTCATTCGTCACACCTCCTGAATAATTAAATTTATGATGATTATAGTTTGATTTCGATATCTACGCCGGATGGCAGATCTAAACGCATTAATGAATCAACTGTTTGCGGAGTTGGGTTCACAATGTCGATCAGACGCTTGTGTGTACGCATCTCGAATTGCTCACGGGAATCCTTGTACTTATGGACCGCACGAAGGATTGTGTAAATTGTTTTCTCAGTTGGCAACGGAATCGGGCCTGATACTGCAGCACCTGAACGTTTAGCTGTTTCAACAATTTTTTCCGCAGACTGATCCAGGATCCTGTGATCATACGCTTTTAAACGGATACGAATTTTTTGTTTTGCCATTACTTTTCCCTCCTTTTCGCCTATTTTTAAAATAGACATTCTCCGTGAAAATCTCCTGCACACTCGCCATGGCAAAGCGGCCGGGTGTGTCAGCAACCTCTCACATCATCGCAGTCAAAGACCAACATTGTCTATTATACATAAAACACCGCCCAAACGCAATAACTTTTGAGGGTTTTTTATGTTTCGCACACTTTTAATATTATAGCGGCATCATCTATAGATTGCAATGTTTTTTTGGAGGACTTCCCTGATTTCCTGGCCTAGCAGTCTTATCGTCCTTGACCATTCTATTATATATAGAAGAAACTCGGATTTTGTATGCAGAACAACATGCGCATGCACCTACACGACAGATAAAGATCTCCTGTTCCTGCGACGTAAATTATCGGTACCTTTACTTGTGTTCGCTATTTCTTCGCGCAAGGAATATGCTTTCGAAGCTTGTTCTGGTGGAGCTGGATTAAACTAACTCTCTTTAAGTTGATTTATTTAAAAACTTCCTGGACGATAAAAAAAAGCGGATGGGTCGTCACCCGTCCGCTTCTTGTTTATTTATTACTCAACAATTGTAGCAACAACGCCAGCGCCTACTGTACGTCCGCCTTCACGAATAGAGAACTTAGTTCCTTCTTCGATCGCAACTGGAGCGATAAGCTCAACTGACATTTCAATGTTGTCGCCAGGCATAACCATTTCTACGCCTTCTGGAAGGTTACAGATACCTGTAATGTCAGAAGTACGGAAATAGAATTGTGGGCGGTAGTTTGTGAAGAATGGAGTGTGACGTCCACCTTCTTCTTTGGACAATACGTAAACTTCAGCTTTGAACTTTGTGTGCGGAGTGATGGACTTTGGCTTTGCCAAAACTTGTCCACGCTCAATGTCTTCACGGGCTACGCCACGAAGAAGTGCACCGATGTTGTCTCCAGCTTCTGCATAGTCAAGAAGTTTACGGAACATTTCTACACCTGTTACAGTTGTAGATTTAGGCTCTTCAGTGAAACCAACGATTTCAACAACGTCACCAACTTTTACTTGTCCGCGCTCTACACGTCCAGTAGCAACTGTTCCACGGCCAGTGATGGAGAATACATCCTCAACAGGCATCATGAATGGCTTTTCAGTGTCACGTGCTGGAGTTGGGATGTAGCTGTCAACTGCATCCATAAGTTCGATGATTTTTTCTTCCCAAGCAGACTCGCCTTCAAGAGCTTTAAGAGCAGAACCTTTGATAACTGGAGTGTCATCGCCAGGGAACTCATATTCAGTAAGAAGGTCACGGATTTCCATTTCAACTAGCTCAAGTAGTTCTTCGTCGTCTACCATGTCGCACTTGTTCATGAATACAACAAGGTAAGGTACGCCTACCTGACGGGAAAGAAGGATATGCTCGCGAGTTTGCGGCATTGGGCCGTCAGTTGCGGATACAACAAGGATACCGCCGTCCATTTGAGCAGCGCCTGTGATCATGTTTTTAACATAGTCGGCGTGTCCTGGGCAGTCTACGTGTGCGTAGTGGCGATTATTAGTTTCATATTCAACGTGAGAAGTTGAAATTGTGATACCACGCTCTTTTTCTTCTGGAGCGTTGTCGATTTGATCATAACCGCGCGCTTCACCGCCGCCTGCTTTTGAAAGGACAGTCGTGATTGCTGCAGTCAAAGTAGTTTTACCATGGTCAACGTGACCGATTGTTCCAATGTTAACGTGTGGCTTGGAACGGTCGAATTTAGCTTTACCCATTAGGATTTCCTCCTTTAATTTTAAAAAGTTAAGTATTATTAGGGGCCGAGGAAGGCAAGCCTGCCTCAGCCTATGCTTACATAGTAGTTATACTTGATTGAAAGGTGAAAATCAATTATTCACCTTTATTTTTTTTGATGATTTCCTCTGAGATCGATTTAGGAACTTCTTCGTAGTGGTCGAAGTGCATTGAGAATACACCGCGTCCCTGTGTGCTGGAACGAAGGGAAGTTGCATAACCGAACATTTCTGAAAGAGGTACCATTGCACGGACTACCTGGGCATTCCCACGTGCGTCCATACCTTCAACACGTCCGCGGCGGGAAGTGATTTGTCCCATGATGTCGCCGAGGTATTCCTCAGGAATAACAACCTCTACCTTCATGACTGGCTCAAGGATAACAGGCTTACACTTGGAAGCTGCATTCTTAAGCGCCATGGAAGCGGCAATTTTAAACGCCATTTCAGAGGAGTCTACATCATGGTAGGATCCATCAAACAGTTTTGCTTTGATATCTACTAACGGATAACCGGCAAGAACACCTCTATCAAGGGCATCTTCAAGACCTGCTTGTACGGCTGGCACGTATTCACGAGGAACGACACCGCCAACGATTCCGTTTACGAATTCAAAGCCTTTTCCTTCTTCGTTTGGAGAGAACTCAATCCAAACGTGTCCGTATTGTCCACGTCCACCGGATTGGCGGGCAAATTTGCCTTCAACCTGTGCAGAATCGCGGAATGTTTCACGGTAGGCAACCTGAGGAGCACCCACGTTTGCTTCTACCTTGAACTCCCGGCGCATACGGTCAACGAGGATATCCAAGTGAAGCTCACCCATACCCGCAATAATAACCTGTCCAGTTTCCTGGTCAGTATGTGCACGGAAGGTAGGATCCTCTTCCTGGAGCTTTTGCAATGCAGTGGACATTTTATCCTGGTCCGCTTTGGACTTAGGCTCCACGGAAAGCTGGATAACCGGTTCAGGGAAATTCATGGACTCAAGAATAACAGGACTCTTGTCGTCGCACAATGTGTCCCCTGTAGTAGTATCCTTTAAGCCAACGGCTGCAGCAATATCACCCGAATAAACCTTCGAGATTTCTTGGCGGCTGTTAGCATGCATTTGCAGAATACGTCCAACACGCTCACGCTTTCCTTTAGTAGAGTTCTGGACATAGGATCCAGCTTCTAAAGTACCGGAGTAAACACGGAAGAACGTTAGTTTACCCACATAAGGGTCAGTCATAACTTTAAATGCAAGTGCTGCGAATGGCTCTTCATCGCTTGAGTGCTTTTCAATAATTACATCTTCCTCACCAGGAACATGTCCATTGATTGCAGGTACGTCAAGAGGAGATGGAAGATAGTCGATTACTGCATCAAGCATTAATTGAACACCCTTGTTTTTAAATGCGGAACCGCAAATAACAGGGTAGAATTCAACAGAATTTGTGCCTTTACGGATGGCAGCTTTGATTTCTTCAATCGTAAGCTCTTCTCCGCCAAGGTATTTTTCCATAAGTTCTTCGTCAAGCTCAGCAACCGCTTCGATTAACTTTTCGCGGTATTCTTCCGCTTGAGGGAGGTACTCTTCTGGAATTTCGCGGACTTCAATATCTGTACCGGTATCATTGCCATAGAAAGTAGCTTTCATTTCTACAAGATCAATGATTCCTTCAAACTTATCCTCAGCACCAATTGGAAGCTGGATAGGATGAGCATTCGCCTGTAGGCGGTCATGCAGTGTCCCTACAGAATATAGGAAGTCAGCACCAATCTTATCCATTTTATTTACGAACACTACTCGCGGAACTCCGTAAGTAGTAGCCTGGCGCCATACTGTTTCGGTTTGCGGCTCAACGCCTGACTGGGCATCGAGTACTGCTACCGCACCATCGAGTACACGCAAGGAACGCTCAACCTCAACAGTGAAGTCTACGTGTCCAGGGGTGTCAATGATATTTACGCGGTGGCCTTTCCACTGTGCAGTGGTTGCAGCGGAAGTGATCGTGATTCCACGCTCTTGCTCCTGCTCCATCCAGTCCATCTGGGCAGCACCTTCGTGAGTTTCGCCAATTTTATGGATACGTCCAGTATAATAAAGGACGCGTTCTGTTGTAGTTGTCTTTCCCGCATCGATATGGGCCATGATGCCGATATTACGGGTATTTTTCAAGGAGAACTCTCTTGCCATTGGGTCTTTCTCCTTCCTTGTATGAGTGTTTTAGAGATCCGTCCATCAGCTATGCGGAAACTGTACCTGAAGCCGGGGAGCTCGCCCGGCCAGGTATTGTTCTATCTAGCTTGTCTTGTTTAAGGACCCATTGCGGGTGCTCAAACAGTATTATTTTACCAACGGTAATGTGCGAATGCTTTGTTAGCTTCAGCCATTTTATGCGTATCTTCACGCTTCTTAACAGATGCGCCACTGTTGTTTGCTGCATCAAGGATTTCATTGGCAAGACGCTGTTCCATTGTCTTTTCACCACGAAGCCTTGCGTAGTTTACCAACCAGCGAAGACCTAGAGTAGTACGTCGGTCTGGGCGCACCTCGATTGGAACCTGGTAGTTCGCGCCACCTACACGGCGGGCTTTTACTTCAAGAACAGGCATAATATTCTTTAGCGCTGCATCAAACACTTCCATAGGCTCTTTTCCTGAACGCTCACGGATGATATCGAATGCATTGTAAAGAATGGCCTGGGATGTACCTCTTTTACCGTCGATCATCATTTTGTTGATCAGGCGGGTAACTAGCTTTGAATTGTAAAGCGGATCTGGCAAAACGTCTCTTTTTGCAACAGGACCTTTACGAGGCATATTTTTTCCTCCTTTCAGAAAATCTTCTATTTAGGTTAAGGTTATTATTTTTTAGCTGCTTTTGGACGCTTCGTACCGTATTTGGAACGACTTTGCATACGGTTGTTAACTCCAGCCGTATCAAGCGCGCCACGAACGATGTGGTAACGAACACCCGGCAAGTCTTTTACACGGCCTCCACGGATAAGAACAACACTGTGTTCTTGAAGGTTGTGACCGATACCAGGAATGTAAGCAGTTACCTCGATACCATTTGTCAAACGCACACGAGCATATTTACGAAGCGCTGAGTTTGGTTTCTTTGGAGTCATCGTACCAACACGGGTGCAAACACCGCGTTTTTGTGGTGATGTTACGTTGGTTTGTGATTTTTTGAAGCTGTTGTAACCTTTATTAAGCGCAGGAGATTTTGATGTTTCCTCAGTAGATTTACGAGGCTTGCGCACTAATTGGTTAATTGTAGGCATGTTTTTTCCTCCCTTCACGACATTTGTAGACCCACACATCCAGGTGGTTCTTTTTTTGGCAAAAACAAAGTTCTTGCAGCAGCATCTGCAAAAACAGTTTTTAACGGATTATTGCGACAGCCGAAGTTCCCACTTTAATCCCGCTGGCTTTACCGAGTTTTTTCATCGAATCAACCTGCAGAACTGGCACGCCCAGATCATTGGCTGCTTCAACGGCTGCTGCCGTTAATTTCGGGTCAGCGTCCGCTGCTACAACCAGCTCACTAGCGGTTCCTTCTTCAAGTGCTCTGACTGCCTGCTTTGTTCCTATCAGCAGTTTCCTGGCCTGCAAAACTTTTTCATAAGACATAGCTCATATCCTCCAAAGTTACAGGTAAATAGGAGCACCTTTGCTATATTACCATCATAAAAAATGGATGTCAACTAATCTCGCTTTAATTTTAAAAATAAATCTTAAAAAACGGCACCAGCCCTTTGACTGGTGCCGCGATTTACAAATAAGAAAGCTCGCCGCCTTCTTATTCGATTACGATACCTTCTTCTTCCTGCTGAAGGATTGGTTCCGCCTTGCGGTAACGCTGCATCCCAGTTCCAGCCGGAATCAACTTCCCGATTATGACGTTTTCCTTAAGCCCGAGCAATTCATCTCGCTTGCCTTTAATGGCAGCATCAGTAAGCACGCGTGTTGTTTCCTGGAAGGAAGCGGCTGACAAGAATGAGTCTGTCTCAAGTGAAGCCTTCGTGATACCAAGAAGGACCGGACGCCCTGTTGCAGGCATTTTGCCATTTAAAAGAGCTTTCTCGTTCGCATCGGTAAATTGATGGATGTCAAGAAGCATTCCCGGAAGGACATCGGTTTCACCCGCATCGATAATCCTAATCTTCCGAAGCATCTGGCGAACCATAACCTCGATGTGCTTGTCACCAATTTCAACGCCCTGCATCCGGTAAACCTTCTGCACTTCTCGGAGCAGGTACTCCTGGACGTTGCCGACATCGGTTACTTTCAATAGCTCTTTTGGATCGATTGAACCTTCAGTAAGGTCCTGGCCGCGGTAAACTTTGTCGTTGACTGCCACCTTAAGCCTTGCTGTGTAAGGAGCTGTATAGGTCCTGGATTCAACCTCTCCTTGGACAATAATTTCCTGTTGGCGGTCACGCCCTTCGTTGATTCCGACAACGACACCTTCCAATTCGGCAATGACTGCCTGGCCTTTCGGGTTCCGTGCTTCGAAAAGCTCCTGGATACGCGGCAAACCTTGGGTGATATCATCCCCTGCTACCCCGCCAGTATGGAACGTACGCATGGTTAGCTGGGTTCCCGGTTCCCCGATTGACTGGGCCGCAATGATACCGACAGCTTCGCCCACTTCCACTTCCTGGCCTGTTGCAAGGTTGCGTCCATAACATTTTTTACATACGCCATGGCGCGTATTACATGTGAATGCCGATCGGATTTGTACTTCCTCGATGCCTGCTTCTATGACTTCGACTGCCAGGTCTTCTGTAATCAGACCGTTTTCCGGAACAATGATTTCTCCTGTTTCAGGATGTTTGATATTCCTTCTGGCATATCGGCCAATTAAACGTTCATCAAGCGGTTCGATGACTTCTGTGCCATCCTTTAGGGCGCGAATTTTTAAACCGCGGTCCGTTCCGCAATCGTCGTCGCGGACAATGACATCCTGGGCAACATCGACAAGGCGGCGTGTAAGGTAGCCGGAGTCAGCCGTTTTAAGGGCTGTATCAGCAAGGCCTTTACGCGCACCGTGCGTCGATATAAAGTATTCCAATACCGTCAAACCTTCGCGGAAGGAAGATTTGATTGGCAACTCGATAATCCGTCCAGCCGGGTTGGCCATCATACCACGCATACCCGCGAGCTGAGTGAAGTTGGACGCATTACCACGCGCTCCGGAATCACTCATCATGAAGATCGGATTCGTTTTATTAAGGGACTGCATCAGCTTGCCCTGAATGGTATCTTTCGCCTGGCTCCAGATGGAAATAACACGGTCATACCGTTCATCTTCAGTAATCAAGCCGCGCCTGAATTGCTTCTGGACATTATCCACCCTGTTTTGAGCATCGGTGAGGATTTCTTCTTTTTCACTGAGGACGACGATGTCGGCGACACCGACCGTAATCCCTGCTTTTGTCGAATACTTGAAGCCGAGATCCTTCATTCGGTCAAGCATTTTCGATGTTTCAGTAATTTTGAAGCGTTTAAATACCTCAGCAATGATGTTCCCAAGGATTTTCTTTTTAAACGGCTCAACTAGCGACATTTCCTTTATTCTTGCTCGGACGTCAGCTCCCTTTTCGACAAAGTATATTTCCGGCGTCTTTACTTCGAGATTATGCTTTGTCGGTTCATTGATATAAGGGAACGACTTCGGCAAAATTTCATTGAATATGAGCTTTCCGACTGTCGTGAGCAAGAGCTGCTGGTTCTGTTCTTCAGTAAACGTTTCATTATGAAGCGAACCTGCATGTACAGCAACTCGTGTATGCAAATGCGCATAGCCATTTTGGTAGGCAATAAGCGCTTCGTTCGTATCTTTGAAGATCAAGCCTTCGCCGATGGCGCCATCGCGTTCCAAGGTTAGGTAATAGTTACCCAATACCATGTCCTGGGAAGGTGTTACGACCGGCTTGCCATCTTTAGGGTTAAGAATGTTTTGAGCCGCAAGCATCAAGAGGCGTGCTTCAGCCTGTGCCTCTGCAGAAAGCGGTACGTGCACAGCCATCTGGTCACCGTCGAAGTCCGCGTTGTATGCAGTACATACAAGCGGGTGAAGGCGGATTGCCCGTCCCTCGACAAGCGTCGGCTCAAATGCCTGGATTCCAAGTCTATGAAGCGTTGGTGCGCGGTTTAGCAGAACAGGATGCTCGCGAATGACTTCTTCAAGCACATCCCAAACCTCAGGCTGTACGCGCTCAATTTTCCGCTTGGCGGATTTGATGTTATGGGCAAGTCCCTTCTCAACAAGCTCTTTCATAACAAAAGGCTTGAACAATTCAAGCGCCATTTCCTTTGGAAGCCCGCACTGATACATCTTCAGGTTCGGCCCTACGACGATAACCGAACGGCCTGAGTAGTCAACACGCTTTCCAAGAAGGTTTTGGCGGAAACGTCCTTGTTTTCCCTTCAGCATGTGGGAGAGGGATTTCAACGGACGGTTGCCCGGCCCCGTTACAGGGCGCCCACGTCGGCCGTTGTCGATTAATGCATCAACAGCTTCCTGCAGCATCCGTTTCTCATTTTGTACAATAATGCTTGGAGCTCCCAGGTCGAGTAATCGCTTCAGACGGTTGTTCCGGTTGATTACACGGCGGTAAAGGTCATTCAGGTCGGATGTCGCAAAGCGGCCTCCATCTAGTTGGACCATGGGGCGAAGTTCTGGCGGAATGACAGGAAGGACATCTAAGACCATCCAAGACGGTTCATTGCCCGATCCGCGGAATGCTTCTATCACCTCAAGGCGTTTGATTGCGCGTGTGCGGCGCTGGCCTTGGGCAGTCTTTAATTCTTCTTTTAATGACTCAGCTTCTTTGTTCAGGTCAATGTCCTGAAGGAGCTTGCGAATTGCTTCAGCCCCCATGGAAGCCTGGAACTTATTTCCGTACTTTTCGCGGTATGCTCGGTATTCCTTTTCGGATAAAAGCTGCTTCTTTTCAAGGGCTGTATCCCCGGATTCCGTTACAACATAGGAAGCGAAATAGATAACTTCCTCAAGTGCCCGCGGAGACATGTCAAGAACAAGCCCCATCCTGCTCGGGATTCCTTTGAAATACCATATATGGGAAACAGGTGCGGCAAGCTCGATATGACCCATCCGTTCACGGCGTACTTTTGCTCGTGTTACTTCAACACCGCATCGGTCACAGACGACTCCCTTATATCGGACGCGCTTGTACTTTCCGCAATGGCACTCCCAGTCCTTTGTCGGACCGAAAATCCTTTCACAGAAAAGGCCGTCTTTCTCTGGTTTTAATGTACGATAGTTGATTGTTTCCGGCTTCTTGACTTCACCAAAGGACCAAGAACGAATCTTGTCCGGCGATGCAAGGCCGATTTTCATATACTCAAAATTATTAACATCCAGCAAGGGGCCTACCTCCCTTTTAATCTCCAGGTTTTACCCTGTAGCTGACATAACCCCGCCGGGCGCCGAATTGGCACCCGGACTATTATGGAGTTACTCTTTCGAACCTACTTTTTCCGACTCGATGCTCTGTGCTTCCGGAGCAATCGTCAATGTATCAACCTGCTGCATTTCATCATCGTCTTCTAAGTCGCGCATCTCTATTTCCTCTTCATCGCCGGACAGGATTTTTACATCCAGGCCAAGGCTCTGAAGTTCTTTAATTAATACCTTAAACGACTCAGGAACACCTGGTTCCGGTACGTTCTCACCTTTGACAATTGCCTCGTATGTTTTCACACGGCCGACCACATCATCGGACTTGACAGTAAGGATTTCCTGAAGTGTATAGGCTGCCCCATACGCCTCAAGCGCCCAAACCTCCATCTCCCCGAAACGCTGGCCGCCAAATTGTGCCTTTCCGCCGAGCGGCTGCTGGGTAACAAGCGAGTAAGGACCTGTGGAACGGGCATGCAACTTATCGTCAACCATGTGGGCAAGCTTGATCATATACATGACACCGACAGAAACTCTGTTATCAAACGGCTCGCCTGAACGACCGTCGTAGAGGACGGTTTTTGCATCGCGCGCCATTCCGGCTTCTTCAATCGTTGCCCAGACATCTTCCTCGGTCGCACCGTCAAATACAGGCGACGCAACATGAATTCCAAGTTCCCTAGCTGCCATTCCAAGATGGAGTTCAAGCACCTGACCGATATTCATACGGGAAGGTACGCCCAGTGGGTTAAGCATGATGTCCACCGGGGTGCCGTCTGGAAGGTACGGCATATCCTCTTCCGGAAGAATACGGGAGATTACCCCTTTGTTTCCGTGTCGTCCAGCCATCTTATCCCCTTCGGAGATTTTACGTTTTTGGACGATATACACTCGGACAAGCTGGTTTACTCCTGGAGGCAGCTCATCACCGTCTTCTCGGTTGAATACTTTAACGTCAAGGACAATTCCTCCGCCGCCGTGTGGTACACGTAGCGAGGTATCTCGTACTTCGCGGGCCTTTTCACCGAAGATTGCATGAAGGAGCCGCTCTTCAGCTGTCAGTTCAGTCACGCCTTTAGGGGTAACCTTACCGACAAGCAGGTCGCCGTCTCTAACTTCCGCACCTGTACGGATGATTCCGCGTTCGTCAAGGTTACGCAAAGCATCCTCCCCGACGTTCGGAATATCTCGAGTTATTTCTTCAGGTCCCAGCTTTGTATCGCGGGACTCAGATTCATATTCTTCAATATGGATGGATGTATATACATCATCCTTTACAAGGCGTTCACTCATGATAATGGCATCCTCGTAATTGTATCCGTCCCAGTTCAGGAACGCGACAAGTACGTTTCGCCCAAGTGCCAACTCACCTTTTTCCATTGAAGGGCCGTCAGCAAGGATTTCGCCTTTTGTTACTCTATCTCCTACCGAAACAATCGGCCGCTGATTATAGCATGTTCCCTGGTTGGAACGGATGAATTTTAGCATTCTGTACTTATCCAGGTCGCCTTTAGTCTCCTGGCCATCAACTTCCTTAAAGCGGCGAACCCAAACCTCACGGGCTTCAACATGCTCAACGATACCTTCATGCTTGCAAATGACTGCTGCACCCGAATCTTTAGCGGAAACGTGCTCCATCCCTGTACCAACCCTTGGAGCTTCCGGCTGCATTAGCGGAACAGCTTGTCGCTGCATGTTCGCTCCCATAAGAGCACGGTTTGAGTCATCATTTTCAAGGAACGGAATGCATGCTGTTGCCGCAGATACAACCTGCTTTGGTGATACATCCATGTAATCAACACGTTCTCTTGGTACAACCGTATTGTCGCTTCGGAAACGGGCCACGATGTCATCATCGATAAACGAGCCGTCTTCATTAAGCCTTGCGTTGGCCTGGGCCACTACATAAAGGTCCTCTTCATCCGCAGTCAGGTAATCAATGCGATCCGTCACTTTTCCGGTTTCAGGATCTACCCGGCGGTATGGCGTTTCAATAAAGCCAAAGCGGTTAACCTTTGCATATGAAGAAAGCGAGTTGATCAATCCGATGTTAGGTCCCTCAGGCGTTTCAATCGGACACATACGCCCATAGTGGGAATAGTGGACGTCACGCACCTCAAAGCCCGCTCGCTCACGTGTCAAACCGCCTGGTCCCAATGCGGAAAGACGGCGTTTATGCGTCAATTCTGCAAGCGGATTGGTCTGGTCCATAAATTGCGAAAGCTGAGAGCTTCCAAAGAACTCTTTTATGGACGCAATTACCGGACGGATATTGATTAGCTGCTGCGGAGTGATGGTCGCTGTATCTTGGATTGACATCCTCTCACGGACGACCCGCTCCATCCTTGACAGACCGATACGGAACTGATTTTGCAGCAGTTCTCCTACTGAGCGCAGACGGCGGTTTCCAAGGTGGTCGATATCGTCAGTATCACCCACACCATGGAGCAGGTTGAAGAAATAGCTAATAGATGCAATGATATCTGCCGAAGTAATGTTTTTTATCTGTTCAGGCACATATGCATTGCTCAAAACATTTATTACTTTTTCGTTATCATCGGTTGGAGCAAAAATTTTGATGCCTTGGAGGACAATATCCCCATCCACCACTCCGCCTCCCGGCTGGTAACTGTCCATGTTAATGTTGTTTTCCAGGTGGGGGATGATTCGGTCAAGATTCCTGCGGTCGAGCAAAGTGCCAACTTCTGCAATGATTTCACCGGTTTCCGGGTCGACCAATGCTTCTGCAAGGCGCTGGCCAAATAGGCGGTTTTTTATATGAAGTTTTTTGTTGATTTTGTATCGTCCCACACTAGCCAAATCATAGCGTTTAGGGTCGAAGAAACGTGAAACGAGGAGGCTCTTTGCATTATCTACAGTCGGCGGTTCGCCTGGGCGAAGCCTTTCGTAGATTTCAAGTAGCGCCTTATCGATGCTGTCGGTATTGTCTTTTTCAAGTGTATTGCGGATATACTCATTGTCGCCAATGAGATCGATGATTTCTTGATCAGAGCCGAACCCGAGTGCACGCAAAAGAACCGTAACTGGCAGCTTCCGGGTACGATCAATCCTTACGTATACGACATCCTTGGCATCTGTTTCATATTCAAGCCAGGCGCCGCGGTTCGGAATAACGGTGGCTGTAAAACCTTTTTTCCCGTTTTTGTCCACTTTCCCGCTGTAGTAAACGCTTGGGGAACGGACGAGCTGGGAAACGATGACACGCTCTGCACCATTAATGACAAAGGTGCCCGTTTCAGTCATTAGCGGGAAATCGCCCATGAAAACATCCTGGTCTTTTACTTCCCCTGTTTCTTTGTTGACGAGACGCACTTTTACACGCAGTGGTGCGGAAAATGTCACATCTCGTTCCTTTGATTCCTCAACGGAATATTTTGGATCGCCAAGGCTATAATCAATAAATTCTAGAGATAGGTTACCAGTAAAGTCTTCAATCGGTGAAATATCCTGGAACATTTCACGCAGTCCCTCATCAAGAAACCATTGATAAGAAGAGGTTTGGATTTCAATAAGATTTGGTAATTCTAAAACTTCACTGATTCGCGCGTAACTTCTTCGTTGGCGGTGTCGTCCATACTGAACTAGTTGACCTGTCAACTGATTCACCCCTCAAATCAAGAGTTATATTTTAATTCTATTTGGAGCCTGCGGCTGGACAGCTGTCCCGCAACAGACAAAAAAGAAAAAGGGTTTTTGACGCAAAAACCACATTTTTCACATTTTCACCTATTATTTTGTCATCTTTTCCTTCCTATACCAATTTTATACAATCGGAACTTCCTTTCTTTTACAAAGAAAGTTTATTCCTAAGTGAAAAAAAAGCTTGACATTCGGAAATAGTACCGAAAATATGATAATGGCATTTTATAATATTAACATAGCGGCATTTTTGAGTCAAATGTTTTTCGCTTTAATAATGAAGTATCCCTTTTCCTTTTCGACTACCCCAACTTCTCCGAACAGTTCACTCAGCTTTTCTAAAGCGGATGGCGCTCCCTGCTTTTTCCGGATGACCACCCACAACTCGCCATTCGCCACAAGCTTTTCCTTTGCCTGCGCGAAAATATCATGGACGGTTTTTTTGCCGGCCCGAATCGGGGGATTGGTGAGAATTGCTGAAAAACCCGTCTCTTCCACCCCAAACAGTCTGTCACTTTCATAAACCAGGGTATTTTCAATCCCATTCGCCTTTGCATTTTCTTTTGCCAGTTCAAGCGCACGTTCATTAACATCGACCATATGTACGGTTCGGTCGGGATATTGCTTGGCGAGCGCTAAACCAATAGGCCCGTATCCGCAGCCAACATCAAGAAGAGACCCCGCTGGTTCAGGCAAAACAAATGTTTCTATCAACAACCTTGAACCAAAGTCGACTTCATTTTTTGAAAAAACGCCGCTATCGGACTTGAATCGGAAACGAACGTTTCTCAGTGTATACTCCCAATGCTTTGGTGCACTCTCAACATGCGGCTTCCGTGAATAATAATGATCCGCCATCAATTCCACCTCCAAGGAAAGCAGAAAAAAGCCCGCTTAGGCAGCGAGCTTTCTTATTGGTTGATTACTTAACTTCGACGTTAGCTCCAACTTCATCAAGCTTAGCTTTGATAGCTTCAGCATCTTCCTTAGAAACGCCTTCTTTGACTGCCTTCGGAGTGTTGTCAACAAGGTCTTTCGCTTCTTTAAGGCCAAGTCCAGTGATTTCACGGACAACTTTGATAACCTTGATTTTTTGGTCGCCTGCAGATGCAAGGATAACATCAAACTCAGTTTGCTCTTCAGCAACTGGGCCTGCGCCTGCGCCAGCCATTGCTACAGGAGCAGCTGCAGTTACGCCAAATTCTTCTTCGATTGCTTTTACTAGGTCGTTAAGTTCTAGAACAGTCATGGATTTGACTGCTTCAATGATTTGTTCTTTAGTCATTGTATATTTCCTCCTCGAATTGTTTGTTTTTTTATGGTAAAGCGAAAACGGTCAGCTTACGCGCCTTGTTCTTCTTTCTGTTCTGCAACAGCTTTTGTAGCAAGAGCAAGGTTGCGGATAGGAGCCTGCAGTACGCTGAGAAGCATGGAAAGCAAGCCTTCGCGTGATGGAAGTTCTGCAAGTGCCTTGATTTCCTCAGCAGTTGCGACGTTCCCTTCAATTACACCCGCTTTGATTTCCAAAGCGTCGTTCTTCTTCGCGAAATCATTGATGATCTTCGCTGGAGCAACTACATCTTCCGGACTGAACGCAATTGCGTTAGGGCCAGTTAGTGATTCGTTAAGGCCAGCAAGTTCGGAAGCCTCTGCCGCACGGCGGCTCATCGAGTTTTTGTAAACTTTGAACTCAATCCCAGCTTCACGAAGCTGCTTACGAAGCTCGGTTAATTGGGCCACATTCAATCCGCGATAGTCAACAACTACGGATGTTACGCTGTTCTTAAATTTACCGGCGATTTCATCGACGATTAATTTCTTTTGTTCGATAACGCTGCTCATATTTACACCTCCTATAGATTTCTGCATTTATACCGGGCAAATAAAAAGCCTCCATATCAGAAGACATGGAGGCATAATACAAAAAGCCGTACGAAAGGCTAATTCTATCGTATTCCCTCGGCAGGCTATTTAAGCTGGTCAGCACCTGCTGTCTTCGGTACAAATGTATTAAATTTAAACAACAGAAGTAATATTAACAAACTTTAATTCTTTTGTCAATAATTATTTCGCTGTTACGGAAGATGGATCAACTTTTACGCCAGGGCCCATTGTTGAAGAAACTGTTACATTCTTCATGTATGTGCCTTTAGCGGCTGCTGGCTTAACCTTCTGCATTGTATCAAAAACAGTTCTAAAGTTTTCAACAAGCTTCTCATCTTCGAAAGAAATCTTGCCGATTGGAACGTGGATGTTTCCTGCTTTATCAACACGGTATTCCACTTTACCTGCTTTGATTTCATTAATAGCTTTGGTTACATCAAAAGTAACTGTGCCAGTCTTAGGGTTCGGCATTAAGCCTTTTGGTCCAAGCGTACGTCCAAGCTTACCAACTTCACCCATCATGTCTGGAGTCGCAACGATAACATCGAATTCGAACCATCCTTGCTGGATTTTGTTGATATACTCAGCATCGCCTACATAATCTGCACCAGCAGCTTCTGCTTCCTTCACTTTTTCACCTTTTGCGAAAACGAGGACGCGCTGTGTTTTACCAGTTCCATTAGGAAGCACTACTGCTCCACGGATTTGCTGGTCAGCTTTCTTCGGATCTACTCCAAGACGGAAAGCAACTTCAACAGTTGCATCAAATTTCGCGTAGTTTGCTTTTTTTGCAAGCTCAATTGCTTCGCTTACCGGATAAGCTTTTGTACGGTCGACAAGCTTAGCGGCTTCTTGGTACTTTTTGCTTTTCTTAGCCATGTTAAAATTCCTCCTTGATTTGTGGTTATAACGGAATGGACCTCCCACGTGAAAAGGCATAGCGCCTTGTTCAAGGCGCTGGATCCGGATTGACTCCGGTATCCAATAGCCCATCAACAGAACAAAGGTTGCGTGTGATAAATCAGCTACGCAACCCCATCATACCTTAACAGTCCGGCATGGATTAATCTTCGATTGCGATACCCATGCTGCGCGCTGTACCTTCGACCATGCGCATTGCTGCTTCAACGCTGGCCGCATTCAGGTCAGGCATTTTCTGTTCAGCAATCTCGCGCACCGTGTTGCGCTTAACTGTTGCTACTTTATTACGGTTAGGCTGGCCTGAACCAGACTGGATTCCGGCTGCTACTTTCAAAAGAACTGCAGCTGGAGGAGTTTTCGTAATAAATGTAAAGGAACGGTCTTCAAATACCGTAATTTCAACAGGAATAATCAGACCTGCCTGGTCCGCTGTACGTGCGTTAAATTCTTTACAGAATCCCATGATGTTAACACCAGCTTGACCCAAAGCCGGACCAACCGGCGGCGCAGGGTTAGCTTTGCCAGCAGGGATTTGCAATTTAACTAACTTAATTACTTTTTTAGCCACGAGACACACCTCCTTAAAAAGTCCGTGATGTGGTAATAGGGGTATCCCCCTCCCACTCATTATAAAAGCCTTTATTAAAAATAAAGAGCTTGACAAATGTCCGGTATTTTCTGTCCAAGACATACTGACCTTTGAAATGTTACCACTTTTCCAACTTAATTTCAAGCTATTTTACAATATCAGATAATTTTTCTTTTGTTTTTTCTTCGTTTTGCTTCGAAGATTATAATTTATCAATTTGCGAAAAGTCGAGTTCAACCGGTGTATCGCGGCCAAACATATCGACTAGCACACGCAGTTTCGATTTTGTTTTATCCATTTCCTCAATGATACCAGTCTTATCTGTAAACGGTCCTTCCTTTACCCTGACCGTTTCGCCGATTTCAAAATTGATGTCAACCCGCTTTTCTTCCACACCCATCCTCTTTAGGATGGCCGATACTTCCTCCGGAAGCAGTGGAGTTGGCTTCGAGCCGGAGCCGGCAGAACCTACGAAGCCGGTTACGCCCGGAGTGTTGCGGACTACGTACCAAGAATCGTCGGTCATGACGATTTCAACAAGCACATAACCAGGAAACACCTTACGCTTTACTGTTTTCTTTTTGCCATTTTTATAATCTGTTTCTTCTTCCTCCGGAACGACAACACGAAAAATCTTATCCTGCATCCCCATGGATTCAACACGTTTTTCGAGATTCGCCTTCACTTTATTTTCATATCCGGAGTACGTATGGACCACATACCAGTTCTTTTCCATTTCAAAGGACTCTAACGTCCGTCCCTCCCTGCTTTTACTTTTCGCTATACGGCCAAAACGGCTGCTTGCGCTTTTCATTGTCCAGCTCCAACAGCCAGCGCCTAGTGTACTTCGGTCCCCTCGCTACGATAAGTCAACATCGAATCGCTTCCGCTCTTCGTGTTTCCTTTATCTCCATCGGGGCCCTCCAGTCCATACGGCGCTAAACGGCTGTTTACGCTTTTCTTACACCAAATGAAAAAACCCGTTTAACCGGGCTTTGTAGAAATTTCCTGCATTATTTCCCATTATACCATGAACAGGGTGCCTTTATTCAAGAATTAATCGAATCAACTTGGAAATGCCTAGATCGACAACCGCAAAGAATACCGCAAAGATTGCCACAGTCGAAATAACCGTTATCGTGTAGCGGGTAAGCTCTTCACGTTTCGGCCAACTGACTTTCCTCATTTCTCGGGCTATGTCGCGAAAAAAATTCGTTATGCGCTGCATTGTTTGTGACCTCCATCTATCTGTATGCGAATCCTGCCGGCTCCTACCTGGTTTCTTTATGAACCGTAGAAGCGTTGCAGGTTTTACAGTACTTTTTTAATTCAAGCCGTTCATCCCTGGCCTGGTTACCTGCCGCAGTCGAATAATTACGTGAACCGCAAATGGTACAAGCAAGGACTGCTTTTTTTGTCATTTTGTCACCTGCTGCCAATTTTTTGTCCTTAAAACTGTATCACGGCAACCAGTTACTGTCAATAACCGCTGGAAGGGGTTTCATAGAATATACAAAATTTTACTCGCCCTAATGCGAGTATTCCCGAATCTCCAGATACCGCTCAAGCTTTCTCTTGACCCGCTGAAGGGCATTGTCTATCGATTTCACATGCCGGTTCAGCTCTTCGGAAATCTCCTGATAGGACTGGCCGTCAAGATATAGGGCAAGGACTTTCCGTTCCAGGTCACTCAGAAGTTCGCTCATTTTTATCTCGATATGATCGAATTCTTCCTGGTTGATAATAAGCTGTTCCGGATCCGTCGCCTTCGTTCCGCTCAAGACATCCATGAGGGTACGGTCTGACTCGTCGTCAAATATTGGCTTGTCCAATGAAACATAGGAATTCAGCGGAATATGCTTTTGCCTGGTAGCTGTTTTAATTGCCGTTATGATTTGCCTCGTTATGCAAAGCTCTGCAAAAGCCTTGAAGGACGTGAGCTTGTCATCACGAAAATCTCTGATTGCCTTATAAAGTCCAATCATTCCTTCTTGGACAATATCTTCTTTGTCCGCACCAATCAGGAAATAGGACCTTGCTTTTGCCCTGACAAAATTGCGATATTTGTGGATTAAGTAATCCAGGGCTTCGCTGTTGCCATTGTGCACCAAATAAACGATCTCTTCATCTTCCAGAATTAGAAACTCATCGCCTGCCCTTGACCTTACATCCACACTCACTGAGATCCCCCTCGCATGTACATGCATAGTTAGAAATATTATACAGTAGGTATTTTTTAAGCGTCAATGCTCATTTTTCGCCTCTGCGCCACTTTTCAAAAATTTCTGCCAAATCCTCGCTTATCGGAATTCGGGTTACCGGCCTTTTTTCCTGGATTTTCCGGACGTTTTTTTCAATTTTTTTTTCTACCGAGGACATTTCAATAAGTAGTTCCCGCGCTGACTTTCTTAACGCCCCTTGTCCAAAAATGACCCATTGTTCGGTATAATCGGACGTGGCCACATGGATTTGCGTTTTCCTGTTGCCCAGCTTGACTGCAAGTTTCTCAATTCTTTCGTCCGCGGTTTCATTTTCCCGTGTAAAAATTACTTCAACCTTATGGTTTTTAATCTTTTTCTCAATCCCCTGTACATAGTGGGCATCGAAAACAACAATGACCCGGTATCCTGAATATCCTTGATATTCAGCCATCAATTCAATCAGCCTGTCCCGTGCAGCTGCGAAGTCCCGGGCCTTCAATTCCCGAAGTTCCGGCCAGGCACCAATAATGTTATAGCCGTCAACTAAAAGGATATCCATCCCTATCCCTCAAGAGGATTCCGTTTTCGGTAAACCTCGTACATCAACAAGGCCGCTGCCACCGATGCATTCAGGGAAGTTACTTTCCCCGCCATGGGCAAATGAACGAGGAAATCACATTTTTCACGAATCAACCTCCCCATCCCCTTTCCTTCGCTGCCAATAACAAGCCCAAGCGGCATAGTGAAATCCTGTTTCCGGTAATCTACGCTTCCTTTTGCATCGGTTCCAGCAATCCAGACGCCGCGCTCTTTCAATTCATCAATTGTCCGAGCGAGATTTGTGACCCGGGCGACGGGAATATACTCAATCGCGCCCGTCGAAGCTTTCGAAACGGTGGAGGTAAGCCCTACCGCCCGCCGCTTCGGGATAATGATCCCGTGGGCGCCTACTGCATCGGCGGTCCTCATAATTGAGCCGAGGTTATGGGGGTCTTCAATTTCATCAAGGATGAGGAAAAACGGCTCCTCCCCCTTCTTTTTTGCCGCGGAAAAAAGGTCATCCACCTCGGCATACTGATAGGCTGCCACATATGCCAGCACCCCTTGATGGTTCCCATCTGTCAGCTGGTCGATTTTTTTCTTGGGTACATATTGGACGATGACGTTTGCTTCCCTGGCCATTTCTGTAATTTGCTGCATTTGACCGCGCTGTGAACCTTCGGCGATCAAGATTTTGTTGATATCCCGCTGCGACCTTAAAGCCTCTAGGACGGGATTTTTGCCAATGATTGTGTCCTCACTCATCCTTAACCCTTCCTTTCGTGCCCTCTACATACTCAAATGATTTTTCAACCAGCTCTTCAAGTCGTTCTAGATTGCCCGATAAATATAAAGTTCCTATCAATGCCTCAAATGCTGTACTATGACGGTAAGTGACAACATCGGTATTTTTCGGGACCGACCCTGATTTCGCGTTCCTTCCCCGTTTTACCACTGCTGTTTCTTCCTCGGTAAGCAATTCCTCTTCCATCAGGCTGAAAAGAATTTGTGATTGGGCTTTTGCGGAAACATAATTTGTTGCCTCTGTATGAAGGCGATGCGGCTTAACCGTCCCTTTCTGGAGGAGGTGGCGCCGGACATACACTTCAAGCACCGCATCCCCCATATAGGCTAGCGCCAGGCTATTCAGTTGTTTTTCGTCAATGTTCGTTTCGTAATGAATCATTAGGTCAGCCTCTTTTCCATCTCGTACCTTGAGGCGTATCTTCCAGAATGATATTCATGTCCTTCAACTGGTCCCTAATCTGGTCTGACAGCTTGAAATTCCGGTCTTTCCTTGCCTGGTTCCGCTGTTCAATCAACGATTCTACTTCTTCATCGAGAAGTTCTTCAGCACCAAGCTTCAGCCCCAAAACGTCGAACAACTCATCGAATTCTTTTGTAAAGCGATCAATGACTTCGACAGCTGTTGTCTTTTCCAAAAGGTATTGGTTTGCCAATTTTGATAGGTCAAATAAGACGGATACCGCATTTGCCGTATTGAAATCATCGTCCATTTCCTTTATGAATTGCTCCCTCAGCGCTTCGATTTCAGAAATCCAGCGCCTATTGTCCTCTGTCAGTCCCGTGCTGGACTCCCTCCTGTGCTTTAGGTTCTGGTAGGAAGTCTTCAGCCTTTCCAAAGCAGCCTTTGTGTTTTCAAGCAGCTCCTCGCTGTAATTGATTGGATTCCTGTAATGGACTGAAAGCATGAAGAAACGGAGTACCTGCGGATCGTGTTTTTTCAAAATATCATGGACAAGCACAAAGTTTCCGAGCGATTTCGACATTTTCTCATTATCGATATTAATATAGCCGTTATGCATCCAGTAACGAGCGAATGTCTTGCCCGTCAATGCCTCGGACTGGGCAATTTCATTTTCGTGGTGCGGGAAGGCCAAATCCTGTCCACCCGCGTGAATATCAATTGTCTCGCCCAGGTATTTTTTAGCCATTGCCGAGCATTCAATATGCCAGCCGGGGCGCCCTTTTCCCCACGGGCTCTCCCAGAAAATCTCGCCTTCCTTCGCTGCCTTCCAAAGAGCAAAATCAAGTGCATCCTGCTTTTTCTCGCCACGCTCAATCCTTGCTCCTACCTTCAATTCGTCAATGGATTGATGCGACAACTTTCCATAGCCTTCAAATTTCCTGGTACGGAAATATACATCACCGCCAGCTTCATAGGCATACCCTTTGTCAATTAATGACGCAATAAAATCAATGATAATGTCCATGCTTTCCGTTACACGTGGATGGGCATCCGCCTTTTTGCAGCCGAGAGCTGAAACGTCCTCGAAGTAGGCATTTATGAATCTTTCGGCGATTGTCGGAACGTCTTCGCCAAGCTCCTTTGCCGCCCTGATGAGCTTATCGTCCACATCGGTGAAATTCGAGATGTATTTTACATCGTAGCCGCGGAATTCAAAATATCTCCTGACCGTGTCGAACACGATGGCTGGCCTGGAGTTCCCAATATGGATATAGTTGTAGACGGTCGGGCCGCACACATACATTTTTATCTTGCCCTCTTCAAGCGGGACAAACGGCTCTTTTGTTCTTTTGAGAGTATTATATAGCTGGATCGCCATTTCACCTGGCCTCCTTAAATTTTATGGCTTTTAGTTCTTCTTTTAACAACGAAAGCTCTTTTTCTAGTTCTTTGAAACGATCGCCTGTTGGATCTGGCAAATCGGTATGATCGAGCTCCCTGCCGACCTTGACGCCGTTTTGGATGACGATTTTGCCCGGAATGCCCACCACTGTCGAATGTGCAGGCACATCTTTCAGGACGACTGAGCCAGCACCGATTTTTGCATGTTCTCCAATTGTAATTGAACCTAGCACTTTGGCACCCGCAGCAATTAGGGCATTATTCAGGATTGTGGGATGGCGCTTTCCTTTTTCCTTCCCAGTCCCCCCTAGCGTAACCCCCTGGTATACAGTTACATTATTCCCGATTTCACACGTTTCACCAATGACCACACCCATTCCATGGTCAATAAAGAATCGGCGTCCAATAATGGCCCCTGGATGTATTTCAATACCGGTGAAGAACCGGCTGATTTGTGATATCAAGCGTGCCAAAAAGAAAAATTTTCGTTTAAACAATGCATGGGCAATCCGGTGGGCCCAAATAGCATGCAAGCCCGAATAGGTCAAAACGACTTCAAATGTGCTCCTTGCGGCTGGATCCTGCTCAAACACAACATCGATATCTTCCCTGATCGTTTTTAACATCCTTTTCCCTCCCAACTCAGGAATATAATTTGAATCTTCTCGATAAACAAAAAAAACGCCCCTGCCATAAATGACAGAGACGCTTGTGCGCGGTTCCACTCTGTTTGGGCCTCATTCTTTTGCTGTTAAAGGAAGCCGACCCCAACTCAAGCCTTATAACGGCAGGCGCCGCCCGTCTCCTACTGCGGCATTTGCGCCGGTTCGGGAGGGACTCAGGGGTGCATTTCAAAAAGCGAGAGGCCTAAACCACTTTCAGCCGGTGATGGTTCTCTCTTTTAAGCATCGTTTTTCTACTTTTCCCCGTCTTTGATTTGTTGCTATAGGATTACTCTTACTATATACCATTTTAGACCAATTGTTAACTAATTAAATCGCTCAATCTCTTTTGAATTTTTTCCCTGCCCAATAATTCAATTGTTTTCGGCAGGTCCGGTCCATGCGTCTGGCCTGTAACAGCCGCGCGTATCGGCATGAAAAGCTTCTTCCCTTTGTGGCCTGTTGACTTTTGGACAGCCTTCATGGCGGCCTGAATTCCATCCGCCTCAAAAACCTCAAGTTTTCCGATTTCATCAAGGAAAGCCTTCAGCACCTCTGGCACCTGGCCCTCGGAAAGGACCTCTTTCGCTTCCTCATCGGGATTGGTCTTCTCTCGGAAGAAAAGATCCGACATTTCGACTATTTCCGCACCATAGCTCATTTTTTCCTGGAAAAGGGCAATCAGGCTGACGACCCACTCTTTTTCCTGGTCATTCAATTCCTTTTTAACAAGCCCCGCTTTGACAAGGTGCGGCAGTGAGGTGCCGACTAGTCTGTCAAGGTCAACCATTTTCATATACTGGTTATTCATCCAGGCAAGCTTTTGTTTATCGAAAAGAGCCGGAGATTTAGAAAGCCTCGCAGGGTCAAATTTCTCAATGAATTCCTCTTTTGAAAAGATTTCTTCTTCCCCTGCAGGCGACCAGCCCAAGAGGCCGATGAAGTTGAAAAGTGCTTCCGGCAAATAGCCAAGCTCCTCGTACTGTTCAATGAATTGGATGATTGATTCATCCCGCTTGCTAAGTTTTTTGCGGCTTTCATTGACAATTAGCGTCATATGGCCGAATATCGGGGCTTCCCAGCCAAGGGCTTCATATACCATCAATTGCTTTGGCGTATTGGAAATATGGTCATCTCCGCGAAGGACATGGGTGATTTCCATCGTATGGTCGTCGATTGCCACAGCAAAATTGTATGTCGGCGTACCATCTTTTTTGATCATGACCCAGTCTCCCATACCTTCAGACTCAAAGGAGACTTCTCCTTTTACCATGTCATTGAATGTATATGTTTTCCCGGAAGGAACCTTCAGGCGAATGCTAGGTTGCCTTCCTTCGCTTACAAGGCGGCTCTGTTCTTCATCCGTCAGATTTCGGCATTTCCCCGAATAGTGCGGAGTCTCACCCCGGGCTGATTGCTCCTCACGTTCAGCTTCAAGCTCTTCCTCGGTGCAATAGCATTTATAGGCATGGCCTTCTTCAGTAAGTTTTGTGTAATACTCCTTATAAATATCATTCCGTTCGGATTGCCGGTATGGGCCGAATCCGCCATCTTTATCAACACTTTCATCCCAATCCATGCCGAGCCATTTTAGGTATTTCAGCTGGCTCTCTTCCCCGCCTTCAATATTGCGTTTCTTATCCGTATCCTCAATTCGGATAATAAATTTGCCGCCTTGGCTCCGGGCAAACAAATAGTTAAACAATGCTGTACGGGCATTTCCAATATGTAAATGTCCTGTCGGGCTTGGCGCATACCGCACTCGAACTGTGTTTGACATAAAAATCCTCCTAAACGTGCTGCTGATTTAACTTCATGCTCCATTTTAACACTGAGTATTCAATGCTGAAAGGCTGGACGCAACGCTAGCCCTTTCTTTTTTGCAACAAGACGGCAACCTGGGAAGCAATCCCCTCGCCCCTTCCAGTAAATCCAAGTTTCTCGGTCGTTGTGGCTTTTACATTGATTTGGCTTAGATCCGCTTCAAGCAGTTCTGCAATCCTTGCCCTCATTTCCTCAATATAGGGAGCCATTTTCGGCTTCTGGGCAATGATGGTGCAATCTGCATTGCACAGCTCAAACCCTTGTTCTTTAACCTTGGCCCATACGTGTTCGAGCAATTTTGCAGAATCTGCATCCTTGTATGCTTCATCGGTATCCGGGAAATGCCTTCCGATATCCCCTTCTCCAATTGCTCCCAGGCAGGCATCCGCTACAGTATGCAAAAGAACATCCGCATCAGAATGGCCAAGCAGACCTTTTTCATATGGGATGGTAATCCCCCCGATAATAAGCGGGCGGCCTTCCACCAGCTGGTGAACATCAAACCCCTGTCCTATCCTAAACATATTCGTATCTCCTTTAAAATAAAATAAAAGCTCGTTTTCCCATGCCATGTTAGTTGTCCTGGCTGCCCCGCTGTTTTAAAATCGCTTCCGCAAAAACGAGGTCTTCCCTGGTTGTCAGTTTAATATTGTTGTAATCCCCTTGGACAACTGCAACAGGATGGTGAAGCCTTTCCACCAGACTCGCATCATCCGTACCAAGAAAGCCGTCCCGCTCGGCCCTTTCATGCGCCTCATGGAGTACCGAAATGCGAAAAGCTTGTGGGGTTTGGACTGCCCACAAGCTGGAACGTTCAATTGTTTCCGCAACATGATTCCCGGATACCTTTTTTACTGTATCCTTTACTGGCACTGCCAACACAGCCGCCCCATCGCGTACCGCCGCTTCACAAAGCTTCCTGATCAGACCTATTGTGATGAATGGGCGGGCTGCGTCGTGGACAAGAATCAGCCTAGAATCGCCGGCTTTCTTTAACCCGTTATAGACGCTTTGTTGGCGCTCAGCTCCTCCCTTGGCAAAAGCAATCGGCTTCCGGATTTTATATTCATCGAGAAGGCCTTTCATTTCCGCTTGCTCGTCCGGATTTACTACCAGGATCATGCCTTCACACTCTTCATCACTTTCAAATATCAAAAGTGTATGAATGAGGACGGGCACACTATTAAGGTCAAGCAGAAGCTTATTGATTCCCGCTCCCATTCGTTTCCCCCGGCCGGCAGCCGGAAGAATCACTTTATAAGCCATAAAATAACCCCAAATTCATATATTAGTCCATTAGCCTTCTAATGGTCGCATTCCTTACAATGCTTTTTCATAAAGCTTCGGCTTCGCAAAAATCATCCTGCCGGCCGAAGTTTGTAAAACACTCGTTACCATGACATCAATTCTTTTGCCAATATACTCGCGGCCCTCTTCTACGACAATCATCGTTCCATCATCTAGATAGGCAACTCCCTGGTGATGCTCCTTGCCATCCTTTATGACCTGGACACTCAGTTCTTCTCCAGGCAAAACAACAGGCTTAACCGCATTGGCAAGGTCATTAATATTCAGGACGGAAACATTCTGGAATTCGCTTACCTTATTCAGGTTAAAATCGTTGGTAACGAGGATTCCGCCTGTTTCCTTAGCAAGCTTCACCAATTTGCTGTCCACTTCCTGTATATCATCGAAATCAGTTTCACAGATTTCAACATTTACAGCAATCTCTTTCTGAATCCGGTTCAGGATATCAAGGCCGCGCCTCCCCCTGTTCCGTTTCAGTACATCCGAGGAATCCGCGATATGTTGTAGTTCCTCAAGAACAAAACGCGGAATTACAATCGTTCCCTCAAGGAAACCTGTCTGGCAAATATCCGCAATCCTACCATCGATGATAACACTCGTATCGAGTATTTTAAAAGAATACGTGGCGGCTTTATCCTGCTCTTCTTCCGTTGCTTTTTTCTTTTTACTTGAAAAAAGATTCATCATTTCATCCCGCTTTTTAAAGCCTACCTGGAAGCCCAGATACCCAAAAAGAAGGGTGAGGAGAATTGGTGCAGCAGTATTAAGGACAGGTACTTCGATAGCATTAAGGGCAAAGCCGACCAAGAAAGCAACAATCAAACCGAATGTCAGCCCAAGGCTCCCAAAAAGGACATCGGTCACCGGAACCCTAACAAGGGTATCTTCAACCCATTTAACAAAATTTATTACGTACTCAATAGCCCAAAAAGTAAGAAAATAAAAAATAAGTGCACCTATTATGGCTGCCATATAGGAATTATTCAAAAACGAAATTCCGTCAGCCTTAATAATAGTTAATAATAGTGGAATTAAAAAGATCCCAAGCGTTCCCCCGGTAATGAGAAAACACGCCTGAACGATTCGTTTTAACATCCCTTCACCTCCTTTTAATCATTATAAACAAAAACCTTTAATTGAAACCTTAAATATCTTGACATTTTTCCAAATAGAAGCATTTTTCTTACACAACCGTACACTTTAAGGCAAGCAGCCCTCAACAGCGGCTATGCCTCGTTATTCTCCGAGCGCTGCCTTGAGCGCTTGGCTTACAGTTGACACACCGATAAGTTCCATTCCTTTTGGCCCTGTCCATCCGCCTATATTATTGGCAGGGAGGATGACACGCTCAAACCCTAGCTTTGCCGCCTCCTGGACGCGCTGTTCGATTCTAGATACACGCCTTACCTCACCGGTCAGCCCCACCTCGCCGATTATGCAATCGGTCGGTCTCGTTGGCTTATCCCTGAAGCTAGAAGCGATGCTCACCGCAACTGCAAGGTCAATGGCTGGCTCATCCAGCTTGACTCCCCCTGCAACCTTCAGATAGGCATCCTGGTTTTGCAGCAGCATGCCAACCCGTTTTTCAAGGACAGCCATTAAAAGCGGAACCCTGTTATGGTCTATTCCTGTCGCCATCCGTCGTGGGTTCCCAAAGCTGGTAGGCGAAATAAGAGCCTGTATTTCAACAAGGACCGGCCTAGTCCCCTCCATGGAAGCAACAACCGTAGACCCTGCCGTCCCCCGGGAGCGCTCCTCCAGAAAGATTTCCGATGGATTTTCGACTTCTTCAAGGCCTGCTTCCTTCATTTCAAAAATACCCATTTCATTCGTTGAGCCGAAACGATTTTTGACAGCCCGGAGAATCCGATACGTATGATGCCGTTCCCCTTCAAAGTAAAGAACTGTATCAACCATATGCTCTAAAAGCCGAGGGCCGGCAATATTGCCTTCCTTTGTTACATGGCCGACAATGAAAATGGCGATTCCTTTTGTTTTCCCGATCCTCATCAGCTCTGCTGTACATTCCCTAACCTGTGAGACACTGCCCGGAGCCGAGGTTACCTCAGGATGGAAAACGGTCTGTATGGAATCTACAATAACAAATTCCGGATTAGCCTGTTCAATTGTCCGGCTGATTTCTTCAAGATTGGTTTCAGAGTACACCAGAAGATTCTCCGAGGCAACCCCGAGCCTTTCAGCGCGTAATTTTGTTTGCCTAAGTGACTCCTCTCCAGATATATAGAGGACTTTATGCCCGTTATTCGCCAGCTGAGAAGATACCTGAAGGAGAAGGGTTGATTTCCCAATTCCCGGATCACCGCCAATCAATACAAGCGAGCCCTTAACTACCCCGCCGCCAAGCACACGGTTCATTTCGGCCATTTCGGTGTAAATTCTTGGTTCACTGACAGTTTCAATGGCGGTAATGGGCATGGCTTTTGAAGCAACCGCTGAACCCTCGGAATGGGCAAAAGCACCCCTTCTTCCAGTCGAAGCGGGTTCCATTTCTTCAACCATCTTGTTCCATTCCCCACAGCCTGGGCATTTCCCCATCCATTTTGGCGACTCGTATCCGCAACTCGTACACATGAACTTTGTTTTACGTTTTGCCATCTCTTGCTCTCTCCATCACTTCTAAATTTTATAGATTCACTGGAATAAAGGAAAAAAAGCAAGGAGGTACCGCCAGATAAATAAGCGCGGACCTCCTTGATTAATAAACTATCCAAAACTGCGGCCGGTCTTATCTAACAGCATCCTTTGCCGCCGTTTTCACAGTGAACTCGCCATTATCTACATCGATTATAACATGCTGGCCAGTCAATAATGTACCTTTAAGCAATTCCTCCGACAGGCGGTCTTCAATATGCTTCTGGATAGCCCTGCGTAGCGGGCGTGCACCATATTCAGGGTCATAGCCTTCCTGCGAAATTTTTTCCTTAGCCGTATCGGTCAAGACCAATGTAATGTCCTGCTCTTTCAAGCGCTTGATCAGTTGGTCGGATAGGAGGGTAACAATTTCCTTAAGATGCTTCCTTTCAAGGGAGTGGAAGACGATAATTTCATCGATTCTGTTAAGGAATTCTGGACGGAACGCTTTTTTCAGTTCTTCCATTACCTTCCCCTTCATATCCTTGTAATCCTGTTCCCCGTCCTGGATATTGAAGCCTACATATTTGTTACGCTTAAGCGCTTCAGCACCAACGTTAGACGTCAAAATCAAAACTGTGTTCCTGAAGTCAACTGTCCGGCCCTTTGAATCCGTCAGGCGCCCATCCTCCAATACTTGAAGCAGGATATTGAACACGTCAGGATGCGCCTTTTCAATTTCGTCCAGAAGGACAACGGAATATGGCTTACGGCGGACCTTTTCGGTAAGTTGCCCGCCTTCCTCATACCCCACATATCCTGGAGGGGATCCAACCAGCCTTGATGTTGAATGTTTTTCCATGTATTCGGACATATCAATCCGGATCATGGCATCCTCATCGCCGAACATCGCTTCCGCAAGAGCGCGTGCAAGCTCTGTTTTCCCTACCCCGGTTGGGCCGAGGAATATAAATGAACCAATGGGACGCTTTGGATCTTTTAGGCCTGCCCGGGCACGGCGGACAGCTTTTGAAACAGCCTTTACTGCTTCTTCCTGACCGATGACCCTTGAATGGAGAATTTCTTCAAGGTTAAGCAGTTTTTGTGTCTCAGTCTGGGCAAGCTTTGAAACCGGAATGCCGGTCCAGCTGGAAACGACATGTGCAATATCTTCAACTGTAACCTCGCTGTTTTCCTTGCCCTGCTGCTCTTTCCAGCTTTTCTTTGTTTCTTCAAGCTGTTCGCGAAGACGCTGTTCCGAATCCCTTAATGATGCCGCTTTTTCGAACTCCTGGCTTTGGACGGCAGCATCCTTTTCCTTTCTCACCTCTTCAAGTTTCACTTCCAGTTCCTTCAGGTTAGGAGGTGTGGTGTAAGAACGAAGGCGTACTTTTGAGCCTGCTTCATCAATTAAGTCAATGGCCTTATCAGGCAGGAAGCGATCGGAAATATATCTGTCAGAAAGCTTAACAGCTGCCTCGATTGCCTCATCAGTAATCGTTACCCTGTGATGGGCCTCATAACGATCGCGCAATCCTTGCAGAATTTGAACAGATTCATCCGCCGTCGGTTCCTCTACCCGGATTGGCTGGAAACGGCGTTCGAGCGCTGCATCCTTTTCAATGTACTTCCTGTATTCATCAAGGGTTGTAGCACCAATACATTGCAGTTCCCCCCTTGCAAGGGACGGCTTAAGAATATTCGATGCGTCAATTGCTCCTTCCGCACCGCCAGCGCCAATTAATGTATGCAATTCATCAATGAAAAGTATGATATTTCCTGCCTGCCTAATTTCATCCATAACCTTTTTCAGGCGATCTTCAAATTCACCCCTGTATTTAGTACCAGCAACAACCGTCCCCATATCCAGGGTCATAACACGCTTGTCACGAAGGATTTCAGGAACTTCATTATTAACAATTTGCTGTGCAAGCCCTTCGGCAATAGCTGTTTTCCCTACACCCGGCTCCCCAATTAACACCGGATTGTTTTTCGTCCGGCGGCTGAGGACTTCGATTACGCGCTGAATTTCCTTACTCCGGCCGATGACGGGGTCAAGGGTGCCTTCCCTTGCAATGACCGTTAAATCTCTTGCCAGGCTATCTAGCGTCGGCGTATTGGCGCTGACAGAAGTACTCCCTGGGTGCCCTCCGGATTCATTGCTGCCGAGAAGCTGGAGAACCTGCTGGCGCGCCTTATTCAAGCTCACCCCAAGATTGTTTAGTACTCTTGCCGCAACCCCTTCGCCTTCTCTGATGAGGCCAAGAAGAATATGCTCTGTTCCAACATACGAGTGGCCGAGCTTCCTGGCTTCATCCATTGATAATTCAATAACTTTTTTAGCTCTCGGGGTATAATGGATCGTCTGCGGGACTTCCTGCCCTCTTCCAATAAGCGTCTCAACTTCACTTTGAATTTTTTCAGCACCAAGCCCTAGTCCATACAGAGCTTTTGCGGCAATTCCATCTCCCTCACGGACGAGGCCGAGCAAAATATGTTCAGTTCCAATATTATTGTGTCCGAGGCGGATTGCCTCTTCCTGCGCGAGAGCCAGTACCTTTTGGGCTCTTTCTGTAAAACGGCCAAACATCATCGTGGTTTCCTCCTCATCTATTATCCATTTCCAGTTTCAATCGTTCCCTGATAAGGCCAGCACGTCGGATATCCCTTTCCTCCGGCCTCAATGGCCCGCCAGCATATTGCTGAAGGAACCCCGGCTGTGTTAAAATCATCAGTTCATTCAATATTGTTCTGGAGATATTCTTTATATACCCCATATCAATTCCAAGCCTAACATCTGATAAACACCGAGCTGCCTCTTTTGTTTCAATAATCCTGCTGTTTTCGAGGATTCCAAATGAGCGAAATACCCGGTCTTCTAATTGTATGTGGGATGTTTTCTCCAATGCTTCCCTTGCAGCCCTTTCCTGTGCAATTAGCTGCCTTACAACACTAATTAAATCCTCGACAATGTCCTCTTCCGACTTTCCTAGTGTAATTTGGTTGGATATTTGAAAAATATTTCCAAGAGCCTCGCTGCCTTCTCCATAAATCCCCCGGACAACCAGGCCAAGCTGGTTAATGGCTGGTATAATTCCACTAATTTGCTGTGTTAATATTAATCCTGGAAGATGCATCATTACCGAAGCCCGTAGTCCGGTTCCCACATTTGTTGGACAACTGGTCAAATAGCCGAGTTCTTCACTGAAAGCATACTTTATTTTCTCTTCCAACCAGTCATCAAACCCATTTGCCGCCTCCAGCGCCTTTGAAAGCTGGAGTCCGGGGAACAGGCATTGAATCCTGATGTGGTCTTCCTCATTAACCATCACACTGATTTCTTCATTTTCTGAGAGTAGGCATGCCCCGAAAGGAGAATCCTCTGCCAAATTGGGGCTTATTAAATGCTTTTCGACTAACACCCTTTTTTGCAGCGGCTTAAGCTCATGCATTGGGAGAAGCTCAAGTTTCCCAAATGATGTGATTGCGTGATTGTCTACCATTTCGTTCAGTTTTGAAATAATCGCCTGACCATCTTCACTAGTAAGAAGCGTCGGGAATTTATATTCTTCAAAATTCCTAGCCAGCCTGACCCTTGAACTAAGGACAATATCCGAATCCGGGCCTTCCTCATTCATCCAGGAGCTAACAGCATGATTTAAGAAATTCTCTAAAGACATATTACTTTCCACCTCCGGCTGAACCTTTCATCAGGTGTTCCAACGCGCGGATTTCGTCGCGGATTTCTGCTGCCTTTTCGAATTCCTCCCTGGAAATCAGTTCCTTCAATAGACGCTTTGTTTCTTCGAGCTTTTTACGAATATGAATGGTTCCGCCAACCCTTTTAGGTATTTTCCCATTATGTTTCCAATTACCGCCATGCAGCCGCTTCAAAATAGGCTGTAGGCTACTAGAAAATGCACTATAACAATTGGCACATCCAAATCTCCCCAATTTAACAAACTGCGGGAACGTCATTTTACATTCGGGACATTGCTGAACTTCTTCCTTCTTGAATGCGTCCTGTCCAGATTGCTGGTAAGTATTATCGAAATTAAGGAGGCCGGCTAACAGATTGTTAATCGAAAATCCTGCCCCTCCATTCATCATAAACATGTCGCCCTTTTCACGTGCACAATGTTCGCAAAGATGAAATTCGGTTTTCTGACCATTAAGGATTTTTGTAAAATGCATCGTTGCCGGCTTTTGTTTGCATTCATCGCAAATCATCTTCTCACCTTCTTAGTACGTAAATGGCGGGCAAATTCTGCCCTTTCTTATTTATATTTAAGAGTTGTCAGCATTGCCTTTAGCATCCGAGCCCTTAACTCATCCCTGTAGGGTAAATCAATAAACAATATTGATCTGTCAATTACACTTAACATAATTTTTGCTTCGCGCTCGGTAATTACCTTTTCTTCAATTAATCGGATAATAATTGCTTCAGCCCTGCTTTGGCTGACATGTTCCTGAATAAGGGAAAGAACATGATCGAGCAAATGGGCATGATCATTCGACTGGACCTTCATAATCCGTATATATCCGCCACCACCACGCTTACTCTCGACAATGTATCCCCGCTCTATAGTAAACCTTGTATTTATTACATAATTTATTTGGGAAGGGACACATTGAAATTTATCCGCAATCTCACTCCTTCTGATTTCAACAAGGTCCTCCTCACTTAATTCAAGAACCTTTTTCAAGTAGTTTTCGATTATATCAGAGATATTTCTCAACTTGCCACCCCCTTCTGACTTTGACTATATTTGACTTTTATTATACATGATGGTGTTATGTACTTGCAATTTTTTTAATCATAGATATTTTCTCCAATTACGGCTGACTCAAAACCTCTATGGGATGTTTTAAGAAGGGGTTTTTCTTCTACCCTAGTTTCGTAAAATTAAACAGGTACCCCTTAGTTTTAAAAGATTTTCATTTGTAATATATTTCTGGTATCGTCCGATGTGTGGGCTTTAATAATGTAGTTTTTGGGGTAGGTCTGTTTAAAAGAAGGGAATGTTTTTAAAAAGCTTTCAGTTCACTTTATACCGGAAAGTTAGGCAACTGTCTTAAAAGTGGTGGAAATACAAAAAAGGCAACCCTTTTATAAGGTTGCCTTTCGCATTGCCCGGCAGCGTCCTACTCTCACAGGGGCAAGGCCCCAACTAC
>NZ_LMTI01000008.1:100345-138388 GCF_001510665.1 Bacillus sp. FJAT-27445 | reverse complement strand
TGGTCAGTAACAAAGGCTTTCAGCCGCAGAGAAAACCACCCGTTCTACGGGTGGTTTTTATTTTGCCCATATCCGAAATCATGGCAGACTGAAAGGGATTCATTTTTCTTGGAACTGTATGCCGAAACCAAATGAAAGTCGGCCGCTCGTCCCATTTAATCAGATGCATATGCTGTTCCTTCGCATTCATACCATTAAGGTACTGCTTTGCGATTTTTAAGGAAGATAGCTTCGCATCCACTTCACGCCTCCAGCTAGAGAGTATCTGCCGCCTTTTTTCCTCGTCAGCATGCAAATATACATGAATATCCGGTATACTGATGTCTGCCAGGCGAAGGGAGTGAATCATTTGTGCATGTTGGACCTGTTCCTCTGAGTAAACCCGGTATCCATTTTCCAGCCGCCCGGTAGGCTCAAGTAATTTTTTTTGGTCATAGAACCGTAACGTGCTCGGTGAAAGGCCGGTCCGTTCGGAAAATTTCTGTATTGTCATTGCCAAACCTTTTCACCTCTTTTATGTTTTACACAGCGTACGACCAAACATTGATGCGATTCCCGTCCAAATCAAAAAAGTGGAAGCCAGCCCAGCCTGCAGTAGGATTACCCGCGATTTCGGATGGTTCCAGCCCCTTTGACTTCAGCTGGTTATAGGTTTCATAAAATAATTCCGGCCGGATATCAAAGTAGTTCCTCACAGAAGGATTGCCTTTTTCAAAAGAGGCATCCTCGAGTCTTTCCAACCAAATATTATCGTAAAAAACTTCAGAAAGCTGTATCCAATCATAGGCATCCTCCACCTGCAGGTGCGCATAATCCTGATCGTATTGTTTTACTAATTTCAACCCGAGGTTCTCTTGATACCAAGCCGCCGATTGGTTTACATCCCTTACCCCAATCCTCACATTTACGTCACTGAAACCTGTAATCCTAGCTTCAGGAAATTGGCCCTCCAAATCCGGATTGTGTACAGCGGTAATCCTGGCGTTCTCAAAGCCGTAAATATCAAAACTCAGCTGCCCAGTTGGCAATTCAGTCACTTCAGAGATCTTAATTCCTTCCCTCTCAAAATAAGCGAGGGTTTCCTTCAGATTAACGACTTCGAAACCAACTCTTGTATGGCCTTCAAAAGAACTTTCCGATTGAAAATGTTCAAAATCAGCTTCAAAGGATTTAAGCGTCACAACCCCAAGCCGCGGCATTTTAAAAAAAGCCTTTTTTCCAACAGGGGTCACGACCTGGTCCAGACACTTCCACCTCATATGTTTGCTATACCAGTTAACGCCATCTTCAAAACGGTCCCATGAGACCATAATAAACCCGCCATCCCATCTAAAAACCATCTCTCCATCCCCTTTTATGTATATCGGTAACGTCTTCCAACTTCAATTGTAAAGGTTAAAGTAACTTTAAGGTCAAGAGGTTTGCTAAAATTTTGAATGAAAATAAACAATCCAAAGATGCCCGCAACTTCATTCATTTTTTCCTTGTGTAAAATTGATATATATGTATAATAAAAACTAATTGCATAAAAATGTTTTCTAGGGTTCCGTAACAACCATGTTAGCCTGGTCCGAGAGAAAACTCACAGCCAATGCTGTGCCACGGAGGGATAAAAGCCTGGGAGATACTGTTTACAGTCATCTTTCGGCTTTTTTTTTGTTTTTTTGGGAAAATAACATACGGAAGGTGAGAAACATGAATGCTAACTGGATGAAAGTTTTTATAGCTGCGATTTTCGAGGTAGCTTGGGTAATTGGATTGAAACACGCGGATGGAATCGTGGAATGGGCGGGAACCATTGTGGCGATCGCTATTAGCTTTTACTTAATGATTGTGGCTAGCCGGAAGCTTCCGGTAGGAACGGTTTATGCTGTTTTTGTCGGCCTCGGAACTGCGGGAACGGTATTCGCGGATATAGTTTTCTTTGGCGAACCATTTAAGGCAGCAAAAATTGTTTTGATAGCAGTTTTACTCGCAGGAGTTGTCGGATTGAAATTAGTCACAAGTGACAGCGGGAGAGAGGGGGCGGAATCGTAATGGCATGGATTTCTTTGGTTTTTGCAGGCCTTTTTGAGATGTTTGGAGTTGCGATGATCAATCGGCTTCATCAAAAACGGAACTGGCAATCGGTTGCCCTGCTTGTCGGTGGGTTCGGAGCCAGCTTCCTCTTTTTGTCCTATGCGATGAAAACTTTGCCGATGGGAACAGCATATGCCATTTGGACAGGCATTGGTGCATCCGGCGGGGCTCTTATCGGTATGTTCCTATACGGCGAATCAAAGGACTGGAAGAGGATTGTGTGCATATCGATGGTATTGGGCTCCGCTATCGGATTAAAGCTCATTTCTTAAAATAATATTGTGGAAAATCGCTTCTCCATATGTTTATATAGGATTAACAAAAAATTCCTCAAAGAAAAGAGGAACGGTTTATTCTATAAAGTAAAAACCATGAGGGGGAGATGCCAATGGACCACAAACAAGCATTGGAGAAATATATCCGGGCAACAAATACACACGACTTCGGCCAGGTAGAAAAACTTCTGCATCCAGGAGCGGTGTACTGGTTCTCGGATAAATCCTGCACATCGAGGGATGAAATTAAAAACTACTTCGAGAATTCATGGAATCTAATCAAGGACGAAGAATATTCCGCCTCCGACATCAACTGGCTTGCGGTAGATGCCAACACTTCCACGTGCATTTACCGATACCACTACGAAGGCTACTACAATGGAAGCTTTGTTTCCGGAAGCGGCCGGGCAACCAACGTTTTCGTGAAAGATGCCAATGGTGAGTGGAAAATGATTCACGAGCACCTAAGCACCAACTGAAGCTCTTTTAAAAAGTGAGTTTTCATTCACTTCTTGTTTTTTCAGAAGTTTAAAAGTGTAAGCCCTGTCCTCAAGACCATTTCGATAGATTTAAGAAGTGAAACGGTCTTGATGCAGGTTCTCAGGACTGTTTTGGAGATTTCAAGGAGTGAAACGGTCTTGACACAGGTTCTCAAGACCGTTTTGGAAGAATTTAAGGAGTGAAACGGTCTTGATGCAGGTTTTCAAGACCGTTTTGGAAGATTTTAAGGAATGAAACGGTCTTGACACGGGTTCCCAAGACCGTTTTTTAAAATTGTAAAAGGTGAAAAAGTCTTGATAGAAGTTTATTTATCAAACTAGCAAATGAGGAAAACCAGATGAGTGTCCAAATTTTAACTTACTCGGATAGACCGATAAAGGCAGCGGAAGTGATGCGGTTATATAAGGATGCCGGATGGTGGCCGGAGAGGGAAGAGCACGATATTGATTTGATGCTGGCGAATGGGCAATCCGTTGGTGCCTGGGACGGAGAAACTCTCGTTGGTTTTGCCCGGGCTGTCACGGATGGGAAATTCAGAGCGTATATTGAAGACGTTGTGGTTCAAACATCCCATCAACGGGACGGAATCGGAACACAGCTTGTATCTAGGCTGTTGGACGACCTTACCCATATCGATGTCATTAGCTTGTTTTGCGATCGGCACTTAATCCCTTTTTATGAAAAAAACAAATTCAGGCAGAGCAAATCGCAATTCGTCATGCATAGAATTAAAAGATAGATTCATGAAGGGTAAGATGAAGAACATACCTGAATAGGCTTAGCACCTCCAGTTTAACTGAAGGTGCTAAAATAAAAATAATTAAAGAGATTTAAGGTCGCTTAGCAAAAGATTTTTATCTTCTTCTTTAATGATCTGATTTGCAGAATGAAGTGCTAGATGCGTATATTTTTCTAATTCAGGAACGTTGCCTTCCACTTTGTATGCGCGGGCTAAAGCCTCGTAGGCATAGGCGAGATCGAAGTCCCTTATGCCATTTTCCAGAACAATCTCCAGGTTTCTCTTTGCATGAAATAAAGCTGGCTCACTGCGGCCTAGCACGCAATAAACTCGGGAGATTTGCCATTCACCCCTGGAGTGGTTCACAGGTGTACCCACTTGTCCCCAATGATACCTTGAGCTATGGGCCATATGTATCATTAGATCTTCCTCATTCGGGGTCCGATTAGACTTTTCCATATAGTCCCATACCTTATTGAATAAATGGATGGCCTGCTTCCTGTGAAATTCCGCTAGAGTAAATTTTTCTTCCATACTTGCATTCAAATGAATCCCTCCTCTTATTAAAAATACTACAAAGTTTCGAATTTCCCTTTTTTTGTTGAAACGTGCCAGAGAGAAGGAGGGGTGATCCAAAAAATGAAAAGAAGCGTGAAGAACCCACGCTTCTACAAAGTACTAATTGGAATATTAGTACCCCATGAAGGATGCACCAATAATTATTAGAAGGATGAAAAGCACAACAATCAAAGCAAAGCTCATGCCATGCCCACCGCCACCTTGGTAGCCCATAAATTCACCGCCTTTATAGTCATGTTACACAGTATGTAAAACCTATAGAGATTGATAGAGACAAACATGGAGAAGCAAGTAGGTAGATTAACCATTTATACAATTTTGGGATGGAGATCAATGATTCAAAGGGCCATCGCATCCAAAAACAGGACCAGGGTCACATGGCCTGCGCTCTTCCGGGAGAACTAGGTAAAACAAAAAGGAGTATGTCTGATGAAACAATGTAAATCGACTGTCCTTGTCCTTGGAACCTTCACATGAGCGAGCATGAAGAACTATTTTCGGAAAAACGGCAAGCTGAAATTGAGGCAGGATGAATGAACTAAATTAAAGTTGAGGTGAAAAAATGATTACATATAAGGAGATAGATGAATCATATTTTGAAAAATATGATAGGATTCCAATGCTTGTTCATGTAAAGAGTATGTTCAGCTTGGAAAAGATAGAAAATGGTTTGGGTGGGATGTTGCTAAAAGAAACTCCGGTTGAAGGATACATAAAAGATTTAGGAGCATATGAGAAAGCAACACATTTTACAAATGAATTTGACATAACAAATTGGGCATTCTTCATGGCATTTGATAATGAACTGCCTGTTGGAGCTGTGACGGTTGCTTCAAAAACAAAGGATGTCCAAATGCTTGATGGCAGGGAGGATCTTGCTGTGCTATGGGATATAAGGGTAGATGATCAATATAAGCAACAGGGGATCGGTACACAACTGTTTAACATGGCAGTTGAATGGTCCAAATCAAATGGATATATCCAAATGAAAATAGAATGTCAAAATAATAATGTCCCAGCGTGTAAATTCTATCAAAAACATGGCGCGGTATTAGGAAAAATAGACGAATATGCTTACAACAAAGATCCAGTAGTTAAAGATGAAGTTCAACTTATCTGGTATTTAGATCTATAACATCTCCAAACAACGAAAAAACCTTCGCGCTCATCACGAAGGTTTTTATTGATTATTTTGTACGAAGCCTTTTAAAAGCAAAAAATACGATGGCGAGCAATAATACAATTCCGCTTCCCAAAATCCATTTCGATGTTCCCGCACCGCCTGTCTCCTGGTCCACTATTTTCTCGGGCTCTTTCCCTGACCCGAGAATCTTCAGGTCTTCCGCGGCATTTTGCAAAAGTTTTGTACGGTCACATAAACCTGTTGTCAACTCTTCCGAATTTCCGGATGCATATACCAAATATTCATTTCCTTCAATTAATTCCGCACCACAGCTGGCTGAACTTTTCGCGGTAGTCACAATCAATTGGCTTTGGCTTGGGCCTTTCCAGACCGATTTTACTTCGAAAATAACCGTAAGCGGGTCAGCTGAAGACTGGGTAAACAGGTTGAAGTTCCTGTCTTCAATTTTAAGCACTTTCCCTGAAAATACTGCAGTTTTGTTCTGAAATTCGCTTTCTACGGGCTGGGGCCCAGCGCAGGAACAAGCCGCTACTTGAGTTGGCCCGCCAATCCAAAACGACCCGGCAAAAAGCAAAATAGCTACAAGACATAACAATCTTCTCATCCTCATCACCTCTTAATAAGTAGACGTGGTGATGGGTGAACATGTGGCAATTGCGGCCACCATCTTATTAAAACAGCATTAACAGTCCGGATAGTCGTAAGTTTTAATCTCTCATTCTTTTAAGCGCGGTTTTGCAGGATCACAGTTTGGCTTTTCAAGTTTTGCCGTTTCACTGAGTTTCATTAAATAGTAACATTCTTCCCGGAACATGTGGTCCGCCATTAGCGGGGCAAATGTTCCAAGTGCTTCCTTGCTTAACCGGAGTTCCTCGATTTCCTTTAAAAATTGCTGGAATAACACGATTTCCAGTTTCGCATCGGAATTGAACTTTGCCAATGCCGGGAATTCCATAATATTCGTCCGTAAATAGCCAGCCATTTCAACCGCTTTTAAATAGAATTGCTCAAAGTGCTTCGTGAAGGTATCGCTTTTCTCTTTTAACCTCTTCTCCACACTGTCCAAATTGGAAGATATCGCGCCGGAGTGGCCGGCAGCATCCAGCAGCCATAAAAGATGGTGGTGCGTTTCATGGTACAGGGGAGGGACTTGGCCGGCTTTCAAGTGCTCCAGAATTCTTAAGTATTCTTCAAGTTCATTTACCATATGGTTGAAGAAGGTAGGTGAAAGGTGGACCTTTATTTTTCCGACTAAATGTTTACGCAATAATTCCAGTTTGAATTCCCGCAGCCTAAGCACCTCGGCTTCGGCTGTAGTTGCCAGCTGCATCGGATTCGCTGTTCTTGCCTGAGCGAGGAGTGAATCAAATACATGGATAAACCTTGAAGACTCTTCTATCTCCTTCTGTTGGACGGGCGCCAACGCTTCATGAATAAACCTTGAGTGATCGCCTAATATTTGAAGCCAAAACAGATGTTCATCCCTTGCTGTTTTTTGAAAATCAACAGCCATTACGGTCCCCCCTTAAAAAATCCTATACCTATAAATGTGTATTCCTTATTTACGGTGCTTATGATTTTTCAGGAATTATCCGTTTTGATGCAAGTAAAAACGCTCAGAATTGTCTGAGCCCCGTTAACTATTTTATGAAGACAGTTTTGAGTGGGTTTTTCGTTTGAAAGTGTCTTCATCGAGTTTATGAAGACAGTTTTGAAGGAGTTTTTCATTTGAAAGTGTCTTCATCGCGGTTATGAAGACAATTGTAGATTCACCTTGTCGCATAAACGCGAATGCTTTTTTTCCTAGTTCAATTATATCACAACGAAAAGTGAATTTTCAGACTGAAAATAGCCGTGTATTCAAGTTAACATGAAGAGAAGAGGAGGAATAGCCATGAAGCTGGGACTTGAATCGAATGAAGTACGAGTTGTTCCGTATAACCCTGGGTGGAAACAGGAATGTGCCAAGGTAAAAGAAGACCTTCTACAGCACACAAATTTGCTGGACCATCAAATTGAACATATCGGAAGCACCGCAATTATTGGAATCCAAGCGAAACCCATCATTGACATTCTCATCGGAATAAACGATCTCTCATCGGTTTCCGATAGGCTGCTAAATGGTTTGCGGAATACGGGTTTTTATCGGCTTCGCTTGGAAAGGACAAACGAAATCGTCTTTGCGAAATTCACAGACAGCACCTATCAGGTAAAAACCCATTTCATCCATTTGGTTGATTTCAACGGCGAGCTATGGAACAACCTCATCTTTTTCAGGGATTATCTGAATTCGAACGAGAATGCGAAGAAGGAATATGAGGACCTGAAGCTAAACTATATCAGACAAAGCTCAAAAGGAATCAACGAATATACAGACCATAAGGAAGCCTTTGTTAAAAAAGTCTTTTCACTGAGAGAAAAAATGTCTTAACCAACGCAAAAAGAGCATCACACTCGATGCTCTTTTCTGGCTTTACATCTCCTCCGGCGCCTGAATCCCCAGCAGCCGCAGCCCTTCCCTCAGGACAATTGTAACGGAATAGACCAACGACAGACGTGCATGTTTCTGGCTGTTCTCCTCCAGGAAGCGGACCGAGGCGTAATATTTATTAAATGCGCGGGATAATTCAATGACGTATTTGGCGATTTGGGAAGGATCGTAATCCTCGAAAGCGCGTTTGATCACTTCCGGGAAGGCCATCAAGGTAGTGACGACTGGCCATGCTTGAGGGTCTTGAATCTGAAGTTCCACATCGCTCTCAATAAACTTCCCTTTTCGTAAAAGCGAGGAAGCGCGGGCATGGGTGTATTGGACATATGGACCAGTTTCGCCTTCAAAGCGCAGCATGTCTTCCAATGAGAACTCAATGTCATTCATCCGGTAATTTTTCAAGTCGTGGAAAATCACAGCCCCAGTCCCAACTTGGCGGGCGACTTCTTCCTTAGCAGGAAGGTCCGGATTTTTCTTCAGGACGTCTTCAAGTGCCAGGGAAATGGCTTCATGTAAAACCTCCTCGAGCAAAACGACCTTCCCTTTCCGGGTCGACATTTTCTTTCCATCCTTCAGCATCATGCCAAACGGAATGTGAACCAATCCCGCTGCCCATGGAAAGCCCATCTTTGCCAAAACGGAAAACACCTGCTTGAAATGGAGGGTCTGCTCATTCCCAACCACATACAACGATTTACCGAACCCGTAAGTGTCTTGCCGATAGATGGCAGCTGCCAAGTCCCGCGTCGCATAAAGAGTCGTTCCATCCCTCTTTTTAATCAGGGATGGAGGCAGATCCTCGAGTGGAACAACCTGTGCGCCGTCCGATTCAACGAGAAGCTTCTTCTCTTCTAGCAGCTCGACAACTCGATCCATTTTATCATTGTAAAATGCCTCGCCATTCGTCGAGTCAAAGTGGATTCCAAGCAACTCGTAAATTTTTGAAAACTCCTTAAGCGATTCCTCACGAAACCATTTCCATAGGGAAAGGGCTTCTTCGTCGGCATCTTCAAGCTTCTTAAACCACTGCCGCGCCATGTCCTCAAGTCCAGGGGCAGCTTCCGCCTCCTCGTGGAATCGGACATACAGCTTCAGCAATTCCTTAATCGGCTGCCGCTTCACATTTTCTTCGTTCCCCCAAAGCTTATAGGCGACAATCAGCTTGCCGAATTGGGTCCCCCAGTCCCCGAGGTGATTGATCCGGATCGCCCGGTAGCCGCATTTGTCCGAAATCAGCGCCAAGGCATTCCCGATAACCGTCGAGCGGAGGTGTCCCATTGAAAAAGGCTTTGCGATATTCGGCGACGACAAGTCAATTGTCACCGCCTGGCCATTGCCCAGTTTTGCATCCCCGTACGCTTCTTTTTCAGAAAGGACATGCCGAATCACACTTGCCGAAACGGTGCTTTTTTCAAGGAACGCGTTCACATACCCGCTCGTAGCTTCAACCTTTTCAAAAAATGGCGAACTGATTTTCACCGTCAAATTTGCCGCAATACTATGGGGTGCTTTGCGTAAGATTTTCGCCAGTTCGAAGCAAGGGAACGCCATATCGCCCATATGCTCAAACTTCGGCTTCTCAATCATCATGCTTATTTTCTGCTTATCCAGCTGGCCATCCAACGCTTCAAAAATGACATCCGCAAAAACATCTTTAAAATTGATCATCCCGATTCCCTCCCGGAAAAATAAAAAACTCCCGCCTCTATTAAAAGAGACGGGAGTTACATCCAAACCCGTGGTACCACTCTGCTTGTTTTTTCAACGAAAAAACCACTCAACTTTGTAACGGGGCCATCCCCGGCCATCCCTACTGCTTTTCAGGAAGGCATCTCCGAAGTGCGCTTCATTATCCGCGTCATGCCAGGCTCCCACCAACCCCGGCTCGCTTTATTTCAGCTAAACAACTACTCTCTTCATCATCGATAATATATTTAATTTATCAATAGTATAGACAAAAATTTAGAAAATGCAACAGGTTTATGGTGGGATGCAAAATTTTTAGCAGAAGGTAGTGAAAAAATATATCGTATGCTCAAGACTTGTTTGATAAGATTATATAAATGATTCATAAAATTCTGATAACTATCTTGAGCATTATTAGGAATAAATTAGTGGAAGGAGACAACCCTTAATGATGCGGATTAAATTTATGTTCAAGCAATTCTTAAAAGAGCCATTCTGGTTTAAGCTGTTGATCATTACGACTTTAGTAAGTTCAATTCTTTTTAGCAGTTCGCTTTTTACAGGGAATGTATATTTTCAAAGCCTCTCCAAACTAGCCGCGGCGATATTTTTCGTTGCCTATGGATTCAAGTTTCGGTATAATCGTTTAATTCTCTGCATCTTCACAACTGTAGCCGCCCTATGTATCTATCTCTCCATTAGTGCGTTTTTCTAGAGAGCATAATGGCTATACTGCGAAGGAATAATCAAATTTTATTTTAGTAAAGCTGATAAGCGGGGGTCCCTTGATGAGCAGACTGAATCTTAAGGTTGATGAATTTTTAAGCAAAGCGAATAAGTGGAAGGAAGAATATGAGAAGTTAAGAGGAATCGCACTTGACTGTGAACTGGAGGAAGATTTTAAGTGGATGCATCCTTGTTACACATTCGAGGGAAAAAACATCGTTTTAATCCATGGATTCAAAGAATATTGCGCACTTCTGTTCCCAAAAGGTGCCTTGTTAAAGGATACAAGCGGTATTTTGATTCAGCAAACGGAAAATGTCCAGGCAGCGCGCCAGATTCGCTTTACAAATATTCAAGAAATGAATGAGCTGGAACCAGTTCTGAAAGACTATATAATTGAAGCGATCGAGGCGGAAAAATCCGGGTTGGAAGTGAATTTTAAAAAGACGGAAGAATACATCGTTCCCGAAGAATTTCAACATAAATTCGATGAAATTCCTGACTTGAAAAACGCTTTCGAGGCGTTGACACCAGGGCGGCAAAGGGGATACATTCTTTATTTTTCCCAGCCCAAACAATCCAAAACCCGAGTGTCGCGTGTGGAAAAATACATGCAGCAAATCCTGGACGGAAAGGGTTTAAATGATTAGAGTGAAGGAATTACTAGAAAGATGTTGAATATAAACAAAAGGGCTTAGACAATATTTAAAAGGAGCTGAAAAGCATATGATCGGTAAACTAGGCCAGGTCATGTTGTATGTAAACAATCAGGATGACGCGGTGAATTTTTGGACGGAAAAGCTTGGGTTTAGCGTGATTGCTGAAGAAGACAACGGCCAGGGATTCAGGTGGATAGAAGTCGCACCCAAAAACAGCGGCGGCACAACCATCGTCCTCCACAACAAGGAATTCGTTGAAAAAATGTCTCCAGGATTGAATCTGGGTACACCATCGTTAATGTTTTTCACGGAAAATCTGGAAGAACTGTACGAAGACCTTTCTTCTAAAAAGATCAAAGTCGGGGATATCGTAACAATGCAAAGCGGCCGGGTGTTTAACTTTGCAGATGGCGAAGAGAATTACTTTGCGGTAATGGAGAAAAAATGACGACCTGCTTTGGATCCAGATGAGTAAATTCATTTTTGAAACAGATGATGTAAGGGAAGAATTTTGTTTCGAAATAGTTTCTATTATGATGAAGGAATTTAATATTAAAGAAGAAGAGGCAATGGGAAGAATAAATAGTTTTTGGGGCCATCTCCGTATTGTTGGGGAAGATGATCTGGTACATCACGAACTTCCCAAAACGTGGGCTTATCACATATATTTCGGACCGGATTCCCAGTGGTGGAAAAAGGATGTCAAAACACTAGAGCCCAATCCGTTTCCTTAAAAGCTTTTCGTATTGTATTGCTGCCAATCGGCGGCTTTTTGTTTCCCCTTTAAAATTTATAGGTAAGAACCAGGAGGCAAGCGTATGATCATCTTGCACTGCTTAAAAAAGAGTGTGTGGGAGAGAGTGAAAATGAATCCCTATTATGGGCAAGAATCTATAGAAGCCTGTGGGTTCATCCATTGTTCTTCTGTTGAAAACTTTTGGAGAGTGGCCCCCAATTTTAAAAGAATAGTAGAGCCCTTAGTCCTCCTATTAATCGACTCCCGGAAGGTGGAACCTATAACAAAATGGGAGGACCACGATCATTGCGGCAGAGAATACCCCCATATATATGGAGAATTAAACCTCAATTCGGTTGTTGAAGTGCTGCCGTTTTTAAAAAATGAACAAGGGGAATTCATTTATAATAAGGAGTTGGAGCAGCTAAGGTAAGTTTAAGAGCTTATTTAGTTACGAGTAGTTAGTTGAAATTTTCTATTATCATAATTGAATATCCCTAGTGGAGTGCAGTTTTATGGAATGGCGCGGTATCAATTTTCTATTTCAGTTTAGGGTTTTTTCAACTAGTAGTATTTCTTCATAAATTTAAAAAACTGGATAAAAAGAATCAGGGCTTATCGGAATCTACTATAAATAACAGTCGATTTCATCCCTATATAATTGGTATAGAGAAAACTCTTAACTTCCTCCCAAAAAACCTTATTACCATTCGTCGATTACAACGCCTTCTTCGTCTCTGAAAAACCCCTTGCCTTGGCTTCGTATTCGTAAAGGATAACAGGCGTAAAGAACAAAAAATAAAGGAAAACTTAAAGTTAGGATGAAGCCCAAAGTAGCCTTTTGAAGTAAAGTAAGGGAAAATCAAAATAAAAGGAAGTGCGAAACTTTGAATTTAGAAACGGTTATGCAGGAGCTTGAAGCGCTTGGCAAAGAACGAATGAAAAAAATATACATATCCAATGGCGCGCACGAGCCGCTTTTCGGCGTGGCTACAGGCGCTATGAAACCAATCTCAAAGAAAATAAAAATAAATCAGCAACTGGCTGAAGAGCTATATGCAACAGGGAATTACGATGCAATGTATTTTGCCGGCATTATTGCAGACCCAAAAGCCATGACTGAGTCGGATTATGATCGCTGGATGGATGCGGCTTATTTTTACATGTTGTCCGATTTTGTAGTGGCTGTAACTTTATCGGAGTCGGACATTGCACAGGACGTTTCGGATAAATGGATCTCAAGCGGTGAGGATCTGAGAATGTCGGCGGGTTGGAGCTGCTACTGTTGGCTCTTAGGGAATCGGCCGGACGTTGAGTTTTCCGAAAGCAAGATTTCCAACATGCTGGATAGTGTAAAAAATACAATTCACGATGCGCCGGAACGAACGAAAATTGCTATGAATAACTTTTTATACACTGTTGGGCTTTCGTATTTGCCGCTTCATGAAAAGGCAGTCGAAACCGCAAAGGAATTAGGTATAGTAGAAGTCAAGCGGGAAAAGAAAAAAAGCAGCTTCCTAAATGCTTGCGAACGTATTCAAAAGGATGTCGATAAAGGAAGGATAGGTTTTAAACGGAAGTATGTAAGGTGTTAAAGCCATTTTTAAAAGAGGTAATTCTTATATGCTCATATATATTTTTTTATTTGTGAAGCATAAGATTTTGGAGCCGTAGTTTGTTACGTGGTCAATGTTAGGAATATTGGAGACAAAAAGCCACCATGGCTGGTGGCTTTTTGCATTTTAGCTATTGCAGTTTCCTAATTCCTTCTTTGCCTTCGTTAGTGACGTAGGAATGGTATAGTTCTCCGTTCATGTGGAACAGTCTGTATAAATAATGACCACCAGACGGAGTGACGTCCTCCAGCAGTTTCATGGTGGTTGAATATTTTAGAATTCGGTCTGAGCCTTCCTTGCGCTCGATTGTGTAGATGACCCCTTTATGATAGATGATGTCTCTAAGCTCTGTGTTGTTCAGTACGGCCAGCTGTTTTGTTTCAAGGCGAGCGAAGGAAATCGTGTTGATTACATAATTGTTGCGCTCCTCGCTGTTCGTAGGTGTAAAGACGTACATTTGAGTGTCGTCGTAGGTCATGTTTTGGCCAAGTTTATCAAAAATCGTGCTGGTGGCCTTAATTTGTTTATCATCGTCCGTAAAGGGGCCGTCCCAGCCATAATGCCCGGCTGCCTTAATTGCCTCGTCAGATTTAAGAAGGTTGTAATAACTCGCCTCATTACCGATATCAGCCCAAGTCAGGTCGATGTGGTAGAACTGGCCGTTTAGCTTGACCATAGTCCAAGAGTGAGCCATCGGTCTGCTTGTAACTTGATAGGCGGTGATGCCAAGTTCTCGCAGAATATCATTAAATGCATGTGTATAGCCGTCACAATATGCCTTGCCAAACACTAGCGCCCCGAGTGCGGTGTGGTAGACCGGATAAGGGCCCCACAGATTATTTGTCCTGATGATTTCAGCGTAGCCTTCTTCATCATACTCAATCATGGTTACTAGGGTGTCGTGAACATACAAGATTTTGGCAAGGTCGGTCTTTTTTAGTTTGGCCTCTTTAATAATTGCTGCCTTTTTCTTCTCCAGCTCATCATAAATATTGAATTTGTATTTGCAATAGCTTTCTTCGAGTTTCGCTTTGCTTGGCGTCTCATATTTCACGGCTTCATTCCGCTCAACATACAGACCCCCGCCAACGCTCAACAGCCCTGGCTTAAAAGCATAGATTCGGTAAAAATCTCCTTTTTTTAGAGTTCGGACGAAAGTTTTCGTGCTTCCGGTCATTTTGTACAGCGGTGTGTTTTTCAGAACAGTCAGCCGGCCGATCTGCCCCTCTTTCAGAATTGCCCCATTCCACCATACCACTTGTTCAGTCGGCGCATCCATCCATTGCGCCCGCTTGTAGTATTTCGCGCAATCGGCGTTTTCGTAAGCATCTGCGGCTGGCGGGTTGAGAAGATAGATAAAAAATAATAAACCAAGTAAGACAGTTAACTTTTTCATGCCGGTCCTCCCTCGTATCGGTTTAAACACGATACCTGATAAAAGGATAACATGGAAAATTGTGCCGAATTGTGAAAAGGTTTTGACACTTTAGAAAAATAACTGAAAGCAGGGTTCTGAGGCGTAAAAAATGGATTTCCCTCGAAATAGTGATGAATATAAAGGCTCATTTTTAGTATAGGAATATAGGATACAAATACATGTGGTAAAGTACACCGAATATAATGGCGGTTTAGACTTTTTGCGATGGGAAAGTATGGACAATACCAATATATGTCTCAGGAAAACAACATTGACATTTTACGAACGGGTAAATCGATTGGAAATGTAGATAGATGGGAGGACATTTTTAAAGAAGTATCTTTTAAAGTAGGTAAAATAAATCCGATACAGAGTCTTGAATTTTCAGGAGCCATATCAGAATACATCGTGTATTTCTTGAAATGATATAAGTAAGGCCCAACTAGGGAATATCTAGTTGGGTCTTTTTACTTCAAAGCCTGTCGATTGTCCCCTAAAAGGAACAGTCCCAATGTCATTTTTACAAATAATTTACTCGCAATAAAACACTACTAAATTGGTTAAGGTAAAGGAAAGGAGTGCTCGAGTGGAAATCGGGTTACATTGTCATACCTATATTTCTGATTGTCCATTGCCTGTTGAGGAAAACATGAATCTCATTTAGTGATTACGAAAATGACACAGCGAAATGTCTTTAAGTATTAATAATTTGTGTATAAAGCCTTAGTGGAATTGAAAAAGGTTTATTAAGCGATTATTGAACTTTTTCGTTGATTCCATCGCTTTATCCTGTTAAAATCTAATTATTATTTTTTTAAAATAGTAATGTTTAATCGGAATCGTTTTCATAATAATTCATTTAATTTTAAATATATTCATGATAGGAGCTAAGATATATGACCAAGTACAGAGATTTAAATGTCCCACTTAGAACAATTATGACACCTGGGCCGGTTGAAGTCGATCCAAGAGTATTGAGGGCGATGGCTACCCCGATTTTAGGACAATTTGATCCTGCATTTACGAATATCATGAATGAAACAATGGAAATGCTCCGAGCTGTATTTCAAACAGAGAATCGCTGGGCATTCCCGGTTGATGGAACTTCCCGAGCAGGTATCGAGGCTGTTCTGTGCAGTATTATTGAACCTGGAGATAAGGTTTTGGTTCCGATTTTTGGCCGATTTGGTTATCTTTTGACTGAAATTTGCCAACGGTATGGAGCAGACGTTACAACAATGGAGGCTCCTTGGGGAGAGGTTTTTGACCCTGAAGTAGTTATCAATAAGATTCATGAGGTGTCTCCGAAAATTGTTGCTATCGTTCATGCAGAAACATCCACTAGCTGCATGCAGCCGTTAAAGGAAATCGGAGAAGCTTGCCGAAATGCAGATGTTCTGTTAGTTGTCGATGCTGTAGCATCTTTGGGCGGAGTCGACCTCAAGGTGGATGAACTCAAGCTTGATGCAGTTATTGGCGGTACGCAAAAATGTTTATCTGTTCCATCCGGGTTAGCGCCAATTACCTTTAACAAGCGGGTAGAAGAAGTTATAAATAGAAGAAAAAGTATCGAACTGGGCTTAAAAACATCTGAGAGCGAGACTTCTAGCAATCGAATTATTAGTAATTATTTTGATATAGCACAGCTTATGGATTATTGGAGCCCTATCCGCCTTAATCATCATACGGAAGCGACAAGTATGCAATATGCATTAAGAGAAGGGCTTCGTATTATCCTGGAAGAAGGACTTGAAAACCGATTTGCCCGACATAAGTTAAACGAAAAAGCATTAGTTGCAGGAATTAAAGCGATGGGCTTAAAGATATTCGGTGATGAAAAGCACAAGCTTCCTGTTGTTACTGCAATTGAAATCCCTGAAGGAATTAACGGCGATGAGATTCGATCCATGATGTTGGAGGATTTTGAAGTTGAAATTGCAAGTTCTTTTGGACCACTTCATGGCAAGATTTGGAGGATCGGAACGATGGGCTATAGTTCTCGCAAGAAAAATATACTCCATGTTCTTGCAGCATTAGAAGGAACGCTTATCCGGAAAGGCTTTAATGTCAATAGAGGCGAAAGTTTACAAGCGGCATTAAACGTATATGATGAATACAAAAAGCGGAATTAAATAAAACAAATAACACGTCGTGCGAATCTTATGGGAGTCGCACGACGTGTTTTCTTTAACATAGGAATTTAAGCCACACAAAGCCTACTCTTAATATCGATGAATTTACCGCTGCCAAACACGCAAAACCCTATCCTAGCTTAAAATAGTTACAAAAGTTATCCAATTTATTTAAGTTTCACATGGATGCGTCCGATTCCGTTTAGATATTGCTCATAGCGTGCTACTTCAAGCTTTACTGGATTAGTCGGAAGCTTTTCTACATTTTCCATATCAAAATGCTGTCCAATTAACATATAGTTCTCTTGATTCGAAATCCAAACGCTATAAGATCGATAAATTTCTCCACCAGTATCAATGAAATGACTGAATACTCCTTTATGTTCATTCTTTTTAAAAGAAGGTACTTTGTATTCAATTTCATAGTTATCTTTTATATCAAGCTCGATGTTAATATTTTCTGGCTGACTAATCACTTTTTTCTTTTCAAAATCAATTACAATAAATTCATCGGCTTTATCAATCGCTTCAATTTCTCGCATTTCAATTGTAATCGTTTTTGGAATTCGAAAATAATTGCTTTCTAACATGATGCTAAATTGCTCATCTTTATAGTCACCAAATCCAACGACGCCGTTTCGAATTTTGCCCCATTCTTCTTGATTTTCATCATATATGCGAATATCCTCAAAGCTTAATATTTTCTTTGTATTTGATGGGTCAATAGACATTTTTAGTTCGGACCTAATCGGGGAAATAATAAGCTCATGGACCGTAAAACGTTGCCCATCGACTAGTAAATGTTTGTTAACAGTATATCGTTTGGATGGTTTAACTTCTTTTTTCAGTGTGAATGGAATTTCAAAAACTATTTCTGGCCGGTCACGTAGCGTTAGTATAAGCTCGAAATCGCGGGATGAATAGTCCATACCTTGGCTTGCGGTAACATTAATTGTATCTTCAACTTCATATGTCCCTTCAGACTGAGCCGTCCAGCTACTGCCAATCCCCGCATTTACTAGTTTATCATTCTGTTTCACTTCCGCATTAACGCCCATGAATATTGCTAAATCCTCATCCGAATGCAGTTTATACGAGATGATCATTCCTGATTCATCCGCCACAACACCTGTAATCTTAAGGGTTTTTCCATTAATTGTTTGGCTCGCATTCATTTCCTCAAAATATTCGTTGTTTACAATGTCTTCAATTCCTTTATCTAAAGCAATCATTTCTACAATTGGCTTTAAGCCCGGAATTTGTGCTACTGCGTGGGCAAGGGTAGGGGACACTCGAATAGAACCGATTAAGGCAATCATAAGAATGGCAACGGCGATGGTGGATTGGACAAGCCGCTTATGGTTAGTTTTTTGTTTTTTAAATCGTTTGAATGCAATAAGCTGTGCTTCTGAATGTAACGTTTCCGTTGGCACTGATCCAAGTAATTCTATATATCTTTGTTCTTGCTGTTTATCAAACTGACTCATGAAACGCCCCCCTCTCCAAATAAATGACGAAGCTTCTTTAATGTGTTATGTATTCTTGATTTAACAGTCCCCTCAGGAACATTTAGTAGCGTTGCGATTTCACTATTCTTTAAATCTTTAAAGTACTTCAAATGGACTAGCTCTTGCTGTTCAATAGGCAGTTTTGAAATGACATCATTTAGTTCAAATAGCTCTGCCATTTGCTGAGGCTGCTCCAGAAAGTCATTGGTTACGACATCTCGCTTTCTCTGTCGCTTCATCATTAAACATGTATTAATAACAATGCGCACGAGCCAAGTTTTTAAATACATGGGCGTCTGAACTTTATGAATGTTTTTCAAGCATTGATACGTCATTTCTTGCAGAGCATCATTTGCATCATGTTCATTTCGCATGTAGCTATAAGCAATTCGATACATAGGCTCTTTATATAGATTTAAAAGCTGAAGTTGAGCAGCTTCATTTCCATTAATCGCTTGTTTGGCAAGTTCGATTTCATCCATCTCCATGCCTCCTTTACTAATTAGATGCACCAATCGAATAGTTCGTTCACTCTGTTTTCAAAAAATTTCAATAATCTTTTTGGGTAAACAACGTAATCTATATAAATATACTAGCAAGTTTTTACTTGAGTAATAAGCATCCATTAATAATAGTTACATGAACCGTATCATAAGTGAGGTTTTTTATTTTATATTCTAAGCTAATAGTGAATTTATTTTATAAAGTTAAATAAATTTCGTACATATCAGGGGAATATTCTCCGATTTGAGGTTATTGTCCTTTTTACTAATTGAGATGGGGATTAACATTTTTTTCTTTTTGTAAAAGTAAAATTGATTAGATAACAACTTTCCAGCCACATTATTATGGAGGTAAAATGAAGATGAAAACTACCAAGCTATTACTTATTTTCTTAACAATTTCCTTGATAGGCTCAGTACTTCTTGTATTCGTTTCCTCATTACTATTTTCCCCTCAATATGTTTTTAGGACGATCCTAAATGGAAATTCGGATGTAATGGATTACAAAATATTCCCTGAGCGGATTATTCAGAAAAGCTCTCACCCCTATTATTACAAATACAACCTGAATGAATCACTAAAAGACATGTCAATTAACTATACGTATAAAGGAATAGGCAGAAAAAAATCACTGAATATTTTTCTAAACGAAACAAATACTACGTCTTTTATCATTGTCCATGATTACAAGGTAGTAATAGAAGAATATTTAAACGGATATGACAAGTATTCCGTTAACACATCATTCTCTATGGCTAAGTCAATCGATTCTTTGTTAATTGGAATGGCGATTGAAGATGGTTATATAAAAAGTGAAAAGCAGTCTATTGCCGATTTTATTAGTGAGTTTAAAGGAACGAATATGGAGAGTATTACAATTGAAGATTTGCTTCTGATGCGGTCAAACATCAGCTACGAGGAAGGGAGTATTTGGTTTGGCGACGATGCGAAAACGTATTATATGCCTGATTTACGGAATTTAACGTTGACCCATGATAATCTGACGGAAAAATACCAGGGCAGATTTCATTATAACAATTATCATCCTCTATTACTTGGCATTATTCTGGAGCGAAGTACGGGAAAACATGTAGCTGAATATTTCGAACAAGAGGTTTGGGATAAAATCGGAGCTGAAAACGATGCCTCATGGAGTCTTGATAGTAAAAAAACAGGCTTTGAAAAAATGGAGAGCGGTATTAATTTTAAAGCGATTGATTTCGTAAAGATAGGCAGCATGTTACTGAATGGCGGATCGTGGAATGGCCAGCATATAGTAAATGAAAAATGGATAAAACGGTCTACACTTAGCGAATTCCCTCGAAACAGTGATGAATATAAAGGCTCATTCTTAGAAAATAGAAATATAGGATACAAATACATGTGGTATAGTACGCCGAATAATAATGGCGGTTTTGACTATTTTGCGATGGGAAAGTATGGTCAGTATCTATACATGTCTCCGGAAAACAACATTGTCATTTTACGAACGGGTAAATCGTATGGAAATGTAGATAGATGGGAGGATGTTTTTAAAGAAGTAGCTTTTAAAATAGGTGAAAATAAATCGGATGCAGAACATTGAAATTGAAGGTCGAGATGGATCGCCTTTCGTAAAAACGATTAAGAAAGGAATCAAATCTTAATAGATAAATGTAAAGTACCGATTTATAATGCGTTACGGTGAACCGTACCATAAGTAAATGAGGTTTTTACCTTGGTGAAAATATACTATAATATAAAAGGAATATATTTATAAAGTTGAAAATAATTGGGGGTAAATAAATGGCAGTAATTACTACAATTAAACATCCTATGATTTCGGGATATGTTAAAGGTTTTGTTGATAAATATGAAATTTCAAAAAATAAAGCAAAGAATGAACATAATATTTTTGAAATGTTTATAAATGATTTAATTTTAAGTACATACAGTAATGATCCTAATGCAAGTTATGAGGATATGGAAACAGGAACAGCATTTGGGATCGATGGAGTTGCCATTTTTATTAATGATAAATTAGTCGAAAGTGTTGAGGATGTGGATTATATTTGTAGTTCAACCAAAAAAATTGAAGTGAAATTTTTATTTACTCAAACGAAGACTTCTGAAAAATTTGACAGGAGTGAAGTTAGGGATTTTTTACAGGGAGTGAATAGGTTTTTTAACTTCGAATTTTGTGAGATTGTTGAACTAAAAAACTCTTGGGAAACTGCGAAATATATTTATGATTTAAGTACAAAATTCAAAAATGACCCTTCACTTAAAATGTATTATACCGCTTTAGCATCAAAAAAAATCTCTATAAAAGACGAGGATATTGATCCTCATTTGAAGTCAGAGATAATAACTGGATTAGAAGTATTAAGGCAAAAATCTTTATTTGATGAAGACAATATAGGATTAAGCTTCATAGGTTTAAAAGAAATAAGGGAATTACATCAAAAAGAAAATAATCAATCAGAAATAAAATTTAATTTAGATAAACAACCGGTTCCTTATCCAAAGGATAGTACAGGAATTATTAAATCTGCTTATTTTGGATTAATTAAATTAGAGGATTTATTAGATATTTTATCGGAAGAAATTGATGGAGAAAGAATACTTAGAAAAGGTATATTTGAAGATAATATACGTGATTATTTAGGTGCAAACGAGAAATTTGATGTAAATCTAGATATGAAAAAAGGTTTAACAGGAACCAATGCACATTTCTTTGGTCTTTTAAATAATGGAATAACAATAATTGCGGATGAAGTACATATTATTTCAACTGAAGCAAGTCTAGTAAATTATCAAATTGTAAATGGGTGTCAAACTAGTAATGTAATATTTGAATCTTTAAAAGATATAAAGGAGAAAAATATCTACATACCAATTCGCTTAATTGGAACGGAAGACGAGGATACTAAAAATGCAATAATAAAGGCAACAAATAGTCAAACCGCTTTAAAACCGGAACAATTATTAGCGTTAAGAGATGAGCAGAAATCATTAGAGGAATATTACAAAGCAAAGAGAAATCAAAATAGATTCCATTTATATTACGAGAGAAGAACTGAACAATACAGAAATGAAAATATTCAAAAGACAAAAATTATTAATATTCCATTTCAAATTAAAGCGACTTCTGCAATGTTTTTGGACTTACCACATGAAGTTTCAGGCCAGTATGGGAAAGTAGAACAAAAAACAAGGGGAAAGTTATTTACAGAAAATAGTTTTTTAAATCCTTATTATGTCAGTGGCCTTACATGGTATAGAGTAGAAGCCTTTATTAGAAATAATGAGGAGGGAAAAAAACATCGAAGAGCACGATGGCACATAATGATGGTAATAAAGTATCTAATGACAGATTATAATAATCCATCAACAATTATTGATAAAAATGCGGAAAGAGTATCTGAAAATATCGAAACGGTTATGTTAGATGATATTAAATCGTTGGAATTAATAGAAAGTGCTTTAAGTTTAATAAAAGAGTTTATTGTAAATGAAGGTATTTTGGACATTAGTGGGGATAGGAAGTTTTTTGAAAGAAAAGAAACCACAACTGGATTAATCGATATGTTAAGAAACCGTACACTGATAAAATAGATCATACAATAGGTTTTTGCAACCTCATAATAGGTACAATATGGTGAACCGTATCATAAGTAGATGAGGTTAATAAAAAGAATCACCCAAAACGTTGGTTTGACAATGTTATAGGTGGTTTTTTTATTTATAATCTTCATTGTTTTTTCCATTTCCGCCCTTTTTCTTGTGTGGGTGGAAGACGATCACCTTTATCAATTTTAACTATACGTGGTTTATGGACTTCCCCGCCTCTTGGACCAACTTCTTTATACTTTCCGGATGGTTGATTATCCATACCAGGCTTTTTTAAATCACTCATTGATTATCGCCTCCTTTATAACTTATAATACCATTTTTGTTATAATTAGTAGTGTATTTTAAGTTTAGTTAGTTAACCTAATACTAGGGAGAATTGCTTAATGAGCAAGTATTTTTCGCATTTGGGGTTTTTATGGAGGGTGATAAATTGGTAACTAAAAAAGTTCTAAAAGAAGTGTGGATAGAAGATAGTAATTTGTTTTTTCAAGATTTCTCTCCAGTAGGAAAGTATTCATTTTTGTTTGAAAGATTTATTTTTAGGGGGGAACGAACAGAAAAATTCCATAAACTATTACCCACATCTTTGAGAGAAGATAAAAATAGTGTTGAAAAATTATATGGTTTTGCTCAATTAGGTGGAATGGATATGACACATCCACAATATAATTTTGAATCTTTTTATCAGACAGCAGAGTTGAATATACTTATGAATTTTTATAAAGCAGCTAATTATAAAGGTTTAAATTTACCTGATATATCATTTTTTAGAAGTCATAGTTTGGAAATGTTCTTGTCTATTGATATTTTAAGATTTGAAATAGGTGACATATGGTTACCTAATCAATTTTTAGAATTAGCGGCATTAGCACAACATTATGGCTTGCCTACAAGATTAATTGATTGGAGTAAAGATTTATATACTTCATTATATTTTGCTTGTTCTGGTGCAATTCATTCCAATGATGATTCAAAATATATGGTTTTATATGCTCTAGATTATTTTACAATTGAATTTTTGAAAAAAACTACTAATAGAATTCCATTAAGGCTAATAGTCCCTGAACACTATAAAAATCCAAATCTGAACTTTCAAAAAGGTATATTGAGTGCATGGGAATATAAAACTTGTTATATTCAAGATTTAATTCAACTTAATCAAGTTCATGGAAGACAACCTCAAGAATTATTGTTTCCTCTCGTAAATAATCAGTCTTTAGATGCACTTATTCAAGAACATGTCGATAAAAATGCTATTTCTTGGGGAGGGGTAGGTGTTAAAGAACAAGAGCCTTTAATTTATAAGTTTTACATACCTATATCTATGTCATATAGAATTTATGATTATTTGCTTAAGATAGGCTATGGAGCAGATAGGTTGTTTACAGGATTTGAGGGAATTTCTCAAATGTTGAAAGATAATATGGCTTATTATAAAAAGTTGAACCGTATTTAAATATATTACGGGGATTCGTACCATAGGTAAATGAGGTTTTTTAACAATATGAAAGTGGATCCATGCCACTTGTTCATCTTCTAAAGCAGTGTGTTTCAATTAGGAAATCCACTGCTTTTTATATCTACTAGGGATTTGTTTTGGGGAAATGAAACTTTTAATAAAATTTGACAGTATAATGTAGTGTTGTTTCTTTTATTGGAAGGAGCTGAAGACAGTGAGCATTTTTTCAAGGATTAGAGATATAATTGAAAACAAAATTGATCCTTTGGATAAGACAGAAGATCTGGAAAAAATGGTTGAGCAGAATTTACTTGACCTAAATAGGGATTTAGGGAAGGTAAAAGAGGAATTGGCATCATGTTGGCTCCAAGAGCAGCGCTTGAAGCGGGAACTGAATGAATGCCAAGAAGGTATTGAAAAAATGGAACGATACTCCGTTAAGGCTATGGAAGAGGGCAATGAAGGAGATGTAAGAACGTTTCAAGAGAAAAAGTCGGTTATGGCGGAAAAATTATCTGATTTGCAAGCGGCCCTTCAGTTGGCTTCATCGAAATCACAGGAGTTAAAACCAATACATGATCAACTCATTGCTGATATCCGTGAATTGGAATCTATTATAAGGAGCGGTTTTTGACCGCTTCTATACATATATTTTGTATAAAGGGGTGATTTAAACGTGATTCTTCATTATAAATGCCCTGGCTGTGGGAGCGATATGAGGTTTGATGCTGAATCAGGCAACCTGAGCTGCCAAAGCTGCGGCAGACATGATACTATTGAAAATTATCCCGAAGATCTGGTGACATCAAGATTTTCAGCGGATGAAGCAAATGAATACCATTGTGAGAATTGTGGGGCTGTTCTTATTACGACAGCTGAGACAGCGGCAACAAGATGCAGTTATTGCGGAGCTGGAGTCGTCATTGCCGATCGCATATCAGGCCAGCTTGCACCTGCTAAAGTCATTCCTTTTACGATTAGCAAGGAAGAAGCGATGGCAGCATTTCAAAAATGGTGCCGAAAAGGAATGCTTACCCCAAAAGACTTTATGACAGCAGACAGGATAAAAAGTATTACAGGGATGTATGTGCCGTTTTGGTTGTTTGATTTAAATAGTAAAGTGCAAGTAAGCGCAGAATGTACAAAGGTTAGAACTTATTCACAAGGAGATTATATTTATACAGAAACAAAATACTATGATGCCTTCCGTGATATCAATTTAGATTATCTCAAGATTCCTGTTGATGCATCGGTAAAAATGAACGATGAATTAATGGATAAATTGGAGCCCTATCCCTATGAGCAATTAAAGGATTTTAGGACACCTTATTTGGCAGGGTATATTGCAGAAAAATACAATTTTACAGATGAAGAGCTGCTCCCAAGGGCGAAGGAAAAAATCAGCGGCTATGTAGAGTCCTATATTAAATCTACCTTTTCAGGCTATCATTCAACCCATTATAAATCTAAACATATTGATACGAGAAATGTAAAAAGCAATTATGTTTTATTGCCAGTCTGGATGATTAGCTATGATTATAATAAGTCTGACTATACGTTTGCGATGAATGGACAGACAGGTAAGGTGGTCGGCAAACCGCCAATCAGCACAGGTAAAGTAACGGCGTGGTTTAGCGGCATCGCTGTGGGAACCTTCTTTGCTTTAAAATGTGTCTCCCTTATGATGGGAGGAGGATTTTGGTGAGAGCAAGCCTTATGCAAAAACGAAGTATTCTTGTTTTAATGATGCTGCTGCTGGTTTTGCCATGGGGGATGTCAACCGCGAAGGCGGAAACCTTTGACCGGAATCATTATATATATGACGAGGCCCATTTATTAACGGATGATGAGTCGGCGGAACTTCAACATGTAGCTAGTGAACACGGGAAAGAGAGAGAGACCGCTTTTATCATCATTACCTTAGATGGCACAAATGGGAAGGATATTGTCCAGTATGTAGAGGATTTCTATGATGAGCATGGACCGGGATACGACCAGCCACATGGAAATACAGCAATCCTAGCCATTGACATGAATGAACGGGATGTCTATTTGGCTGGTTTTAAAAAAGCTGAGCAGTATTTGGATGATAGCCGGCTTGATCTCATTCGCGAGGAAATGACTCCTGATTTATCAGGCGGCCATTATATTGATGCTTTCTCAGTATTTATAAATAGGGCCTATGAATATATGGGCAATGAGCCGGATGTCGGAAACGGTAGCTATACGGGCAGTGGATTGATTGGAAGCCCGCAAGTGAATAATTATTATGAATTCGCTGGCCAACCCACTGAAAATATATTTTTTCAATGGTGGTTTCAATTAATAGTCTCGCTAATCATAGCAGGAGTAGTTGTCATGATCATGGCCTACGGTGCTGGTGGCAGGGTCACGGTAAATGCACGAACCTATATGGATAGTAATCGATCAAAAGTAATGAACCAGTACGATAACTTTGTCAGGCAAACAGTAACAAAGCAGAGGAAACCTTCTAATAATACAAATAGCGGCGGTGGCGGTGGCGGTGGCGGTGTCACAATGGGCGGCCATTCGCATAGCGGCAGCAGAGGAAAGTTTTAAATGAAAGGAGCAGATAGTAAATGTCTTTTTTTAAAAACCAATTTGCAAATGTAGTAGAGTGGCATGAATTCAGAGATGACATGATTTTTTATAAGTGGAGCAACCGGGAAATTAAAAAGGGAAGTAAACTGATTATCCGTCCTGGCCAGGATGCGATCTTTTTTAAAAATGGGAAAATAGAGGGGATATTCCGCGATGAAGGTGAGTATGATATCGAATCGCAAATTATTCCTTTCTTATCGACTTTAAAGGGATTCAAATTCGGGTTTAATAGCGGCATGCGGGTAGAAGTGCTGTTTGTGAACACGAAAGAGTTTGTCGTGAAATGGGGAACGCAAAATGCGATTAATATCCCTTCACTAGGACTTCCGGGCGGCCTCCCAATACGTGCAAATGGAACCTTTCATTTTAAAGTGAGTGATTATATTTCCCTGATTGATGAAATTGCTGGTGTTCGCGAGCAATATTTAGTAGAGGATGTCCAAATTCGGATTACAACGGTTCTCGATCAGCTTTTGATGAAGTGGATTTCTAGAGAAGGAAAGGATATGTACAACCTGCAGGCCAACTCCTTCGACATTGCGAAAGGCATCAAAGAGGATCTGGATATGCAGATGTTGAAGAGCGGGATTTCGATTACTGGGTTTAATGTCATGAGCTTTAGTTATCCAAAAGAAATTCAAGACATGATTACGAAAAATGCTTCACATGGGATGGTTAGTGACGTTAACCGCTATCAGCAAATCTCAATCACAGATGGCATGGCCACCGGCAAGATGAGCGGCGGCGGAGCAGCCTCCGATATAGCGGGGATGATGATGGGGATGAATATCGCAGGTAAGATGATGAATCAGATGAATCAGCCTGGTTCTGAGGAAAAAACCGAACCGTCTTTAGCTAGGAAAGACAGTCAAAAGAGACCGAACTTTTGCCCGAATTGCGGCAACAAAATAGAAGGGGAAAATTTCTGCTCAAACTGCGGGCAAAAGCTTGTTTAATATCGGTGTCCGTCATCGAGGGTCTATTGAAAAACCTCATTTATATATCAGGAAATGAGGTTTTTCTTTAAAAAAATACAAGCCAAAAAGAACAATTTATGAAAAAGACTTGAATGTTATTGGCATATTTACTGACCTCGCTAAGGCATACATATGGTATGGAGGTTATCGAAGTGAAAACGAATAAAACTATTCAAAATGCAATTGAAGACTCTATTAGATTTCTTGAATCTTATCCGGATTTGCCCATTGAACAAAGCGGAACTAGCCGTAGAAAATGGGATGGGCTCTGGTGGCATATGGCAACACTTTATGAGATGGGGGAAGTAAAACAAATACCTGAATCAGCTATTGCGAAAGCTAAATATATACTAGAAGCTCAAACCTGGCCCATCTTCATTAAATCCGCCGAAGACCATCCAACGACTGAAATCGATACTATGAAGATGGATTGCTGCCACTGTGAGCTTGCAGTATTCTACATGATTTTGATGGACTATGGCTGTGATTTGGACAAGGAACTTCCTTGGATTCGCGAATGGTTCTTAAAGCATCAGCTATCCGATGGTGGGTTGAACTGCGAGCCGGATGCTTATACTCATTCTAAAAAGAGTTCAATCATTTCGACACTACCTCCTCTTGAGGCGATTCTGTGGTATACGAACCGCGATTTCACTGAGAAGGAAGCATTTTTCTTGGATCAAGGCGCTCGTTATTTGATTGAACATCGTCTTGTATGTTCTAAACAAACGGGAGCCATCATCGATAAGGAATGGCTAAAGCCTTGCTTTCCAAGGTTTTTTGAATACGATATACTAAGGGGCATGTCCTTCCTGGTGGAATGGTCACGTCGCAGGAATAAACCGCTACCGACAGACCTACTTCGTAAAGGTATCCACCGACTGGACAGCTATGTCGAAACAACGGGCATAAGAATTGGGAGGCAAGTATTTGATTCAAAGGGTCCATGGGGTGGGCACACCTTTGCACTGCTTGAAGCCGTATCCGAAATTGGCCATGTTTCGCCTTTTCTAACCAAACAATTTAATAGCATTAAAAGCCAATTGAATCTAGCGCTAAATAAATAAATTCTTTATTAACACTATAAACCTCATTTAGATACATCACGGTGAACCGTATCATAAATAAATGAGGTTATTATTTACAACACATATAAATAATGGATCTTCACCATAAGTTTTGGTTTAATGATTAAAATGCCTAACTTAAATGTTGATTGCAGTGGAGGGCACCGACTCCGGCGGGAGGTAGCGGCAAGGTGGAGACCCCACAGGCGCGAGCGCCGAGGAGGCTCCTAAAACTGCTCCTGCGCCAAAGAATATTCGAAGAAGTCATCTTCAGCTCGTCGCAAATCTACAAGAAGGTTATTCTAAGATGCTTTCCCATGGAGTTATTTCAGGAAGCGGCTTTGACGCCCCGCGGAAAGCGTGTGCCCGTAGCGCAAATCAACACAACCGTTTAAACCACTTTTTGTGGTGAAGGACCTAAATAATAGCTATAAGGATTTTTACAAAAAAAAACATTGATAGGATGACAAGATGAAAAAAGAAGTCACTTTAACGGTAAAGGGCAAGTTTGTAAATAAATATAAAAGTGGTTATCCCCTCATATCAAAGGAAGCCATAATTAATTGGAATGAAGTTACTGAAGAAGGAACCATTATCCGTCTTGTTGATGAAAGGAATAAGTTCATAGCAAAAGGCTATTTTGGCAAACAAAACAAAGGTTATGGGTGGGTCCTTAGTAGAAACGAGAATGAACAAATCGACCAAAGGTTTTTTGTGAATAAATTGAGGGATGCTATCAACTATAGAGAGCCGTTTTTTAATAGCCCTGATACCAATGCCTTCAGAATAGTAAATGGCGAAGGCGACGGTTTAGGCGGATTAACCATAGAGTATTTTGATGGCTACTATTTAATCAACTGGTATAGCAAAGGAATTTACCGCTTTCGAGAGTATATTATAAATGCCCTGAAAGAATTGGCTGAGTTTAAAGCAATTTACCAAAAGAAAAGATTTGATGTCAGCGGAAAATATATTGAAGAAGATGATTTCGTGGTCGGAGAAAGAGGAACCTTTCCGATTATCGTAAAGGAAAATGGAGTAAACTTCGCTGTTTACTTAAATGAAAGTGCGATGGTTGGTGTATTTTTAGATCAAAGAGAGGTAAGAAAGAGAATCAGGGATGCTTATGCGGAAGGAAAGAACGTTCTGAATACCTTTTCCTACACAGGTGCGTTTTCAGTATTTGCTGCCATAGGAGGCACAGTTAAAACGACTAGTGTGGATTTAGCAAATAGGAGCTTAAGCAAAACCATTGAGCAGTTTAGTTTGAACGGGCTAGATTACGACTCACAGGATATCATTGTTGAAGACGTGTTCAATTACTTTAAGTATGCGGTGAAAAAGCAGCTAACGTTTGATATGGTCATACTGGACCCTCCAAGCTTCGCAAGGTCAAAGAAGATGGTATTCAGCGCTGAAAAGGACTACAAAAATCTTTTAAAGGAAGCTATTTCTATAACGGAAGACGAGGGGATTATCGTAGCTTCCACCAATTCTGGTTCTTTTAATATGCAAAAATTTAAAAGCTTTATTGATCAGGCATTTAGAGAAACAAACAGGAAGTATCAGCTAGTTGAGGAGTTTTCCCTTCCGAAGGACTTTAAAACAATAAAAGAATTCCCAGAGGGCAGCTATCTTAAGGTTGTATTTATAAAGAATTTGCCATTGAAAAAGGCAAATGATATAGAAAGGATAAAATAAATTATGAAGTTTTTCAAATCTCAAATGAAACAGCTGATCAAAGATAATAAAGAATTGCAAACGCGTTTAAAAGAGTTGATGGAAGAACACGGGCTTGAAAAAAACTTTGCTCTCAAGGCTTTGTACCATGCAGAGGTTGCTGAAGGCGGAAAGTATCAACTAGCCTACCAAGCACTTGACTCGTCCAAAGGGTAGTTCATCTTTTCTTAATTTACACTAAGTCTAACGGGTGAAAGATAATAACCCTACTGATTTTCAATACAGTGAACCTTACCAAATGGGGTTTTAATCACAAATTTAGTTGTTGACTTTATGTCTAAAACCACCGGCTGTAGCAGGTGGTTTTTTTTACGGTTCTTCTTTCAAAAGTTGTTATATGTATCTCATTTTTTGTCCAACGAGGAATTTAAAGTTATTTGGAGGAGTTGGCAAGTGTTTTTTTAATTTTTTTTAATATAATTTGGGCCAACATTAGTAGTTTGTATAAACAAATCATTCAACAATTTCTTGCGGATATGAATATGTAGGATTATGATGGTTTTTTAAAATATAAGTCTAAATTGCTTATTATGTATCAACAAGAGGAGGGAGGGTTGTTGCACCGTGCAGTATGAAGGTGGGCATATGGAGAAAGATATTGAGAAGGTGAGAGAATTCTGTGAAAAAGCAGCTTAAGCAGCACGTGAAGTCTATCTTTGATAGTACTAGTTCAAGAATGATGCCAAAAAAGATCATCGTATCGATAATTGGAATTGCGCTCATCTGTATTGGAGTGGCGTTTAATAATCATACATTGTTTGGGAATGACCCAGTTGGTATATTATATGATGGCGTTCGAAGTACATTCGATTTTAGCCGGGCGGAACTAGGACTCATTTCAAATTATATTAACATTGGTTTAATTTTATTGTTACTTTTCTTTGGAAGGAAATATGTAAATCTAGGAACAGTTTTATATTTGATTCCTTATGGTCTACTCGTATCCTTTGGTGGCCAACTTTACCAATTCTTATTTGATAATAGTATTCTTTTGCATCGAATTTCAGGTGGATTGGCTGGGTGTATCTTGCTCTATACCGGTCTTGGTTTATTTGTTGCGAGTAATATAGGTGTGGACCCATTTACCGGCTTAATGTTGACTTTGCGAGATAAAACCAAATGGAGCATTAGTAGAGCAAAGGTGACAATGGATCTCGGTCTAATTGTTATTGGATTTTTATTAGGCGGTACATTTGGAATCATAACCATATTCACGGCTTTAACAACAGGACCAGCTATTCAATATTTAAGTCAATTCTTTGATAAAAAACTGTTTAAAGAAGGCCGTTTAAAGCTTTGATTAAAAACAGAATGATGTTATCCTAGTATGCAATGCCCAGAGCACCTATAATTTATTCTAACTTACTTCCTTTAAAAATTCCCTTTGACATAATTCTACGAGTATAGTAAATTTACTTTTGTAAGCGGTTCAAATTTTTAAAAAATGAAACGTTTCATATTTGTAAGGGGTAGTGATTTGGGAGTGACAATTAAGGATATCTCAGAAAAGACGGGTTTATCTCTCGGGACTATTTCAAACTATTTAAATGGAAAAAATGTCAGGGAAAAAAACAAATTATTAATTGAAACAACCATTAAAGAATTGGGATATAATGTTAACATGTCTGCCCGATCGCTTAAAACAAAACAGTCAAAGTTGATCGGTTTAGTCGTTCCATCATCTGGGTTAACCTTTTCAGCCAAACTAGTTTCAGTCGTTGAAGAAATTTTATCAAAAAAAGGGTTTATGGTCATGATCACAGTCATCGGTCATTCCCCGTTTCTAGATTATCAAAAGTTAATTAATTTACAATCTAGAAATGCGGATGCGATGATAATTATACCTTCAACAAATAACGAAACATTAGAGAATTGGCTAAAGAGCCTAAAAAGTTCGATTCCGATTATCATACTTGATCGTATAATTGAGGATTATAATAAAGCGAAATATGTTTTAGTCAATAATGAAAGCGCCTCAAAAATGGCTGTTGATTATCTAATCCATAATAACCATAAATTGATATCGATTATTGGGGGAGATATGGACGGGTATACGACGATTGAACGTATGAAAGGCTATAAGAAATCTTTAGAAGAGAACGATATTGAAATTAATCCCGATTATATCATGTATAGTGATTTCACTAAACGCGGCGGGTATCTAGCCTGCGAAAAAATATTTGAATTAAAAAATCTCCCATCAGCTATTTTTGTAACAAACTATGATATGACATTAGGCGTAATTGAATACTTGAATGAGCACAAGATAAAAATTGGTAAAGGTATTTCATTGATTGGTTTTGACTTTGATGAATTAACTAAAATTGTTAATCCAGGTATAACAATGATTATCCAGCCAATAAAGGAAATGGCAGAATATACTGCATATCAAGTACTAGATTTTTTAAAACATGATTCTTATGAAAAAACGCCTATGTTTTTCACTTGCACCCTTAAAGAAGGCGAATCTGTTTCTAAATTTATATAACTACCTTTTTTTTAGATACAAAATGAAACGTTTCATTTATCTCGATTTATATAACTTCTTATTTTTTTAGATACAAAATGAAACGTTTCATTTATCACATATACTGTAAAAACTAACTAACTAACTATGACTACAGAAAAGAGGAAAAAGTATGGACATCATTAGAGGGATCATCGGTTTAGCCTTCATTTTTGGTTTAGGTTATTTGATAAGCTTTGATAGAAAAAATGTTCGATATAAACCAATGGCTATCATGATTGGTTTGCAGCTTGTAATTACCTTTGCTTCTTTAAACACTGCGGTTGGAGTTAAAATTTTAGGTGCGATTTCTGACTTTTTTAGTTGGTTGTTGAAACAAGCAGAAGGTGGCACCAACTTTGTATTTGGCGGTATACAAATGGAATTTGTCTTCTTTTTCCACGTATTAATGCCTATTGTTTTTGTATCAGCCTTACTTGGAATTTTAAATTATATCAAGGTCTTGCCATTTATTATTAAATGGACAGGAAAACTAATCAATAAGATCACAGGGATGGGAGATCTTGAAAGTTACTTTGCACCTTCAACAGCTATTTTAGGACAGCCTGAAGTGTTTATAACAATTAAAGAACAACTTCCTAAATTGAAACCGCAACAACTTTATACCATTTGTGCGTCGGCAATGTCGGCTGTTGCTGCAGCCACATTGGGAGCTTATATGACAATGGTTCCAGGCCAATATGTAGTAGTTGCTGTATTTTTAAATATTTTTTCAGCTTTAATTATTTCTTGCGTTGTAAACCCTTACGATCCAAAAACAATCAATGAAGATGCTTCTGATATTAATAAAAGCATGGACGGTGCAGAATGGGCAGTAAGTGCAGAACGCGAAGTTAGTGCAACAAGTGAAGTAAGTGCAACTAGTGAAGAAAGGGAACCGTTTTTCCAAATGTTGGGTACTTACATTTTAGATGGTTTTAAATTAGTAATCATTGTCTCAGCCATGTTAATCGGTTTTATGGCTTTAGTGACTTTATTAAATAATTCATTTGAAATTATGTTTAATGTAACGTTTACAGAAATTATGGGCTGGGTCTTTGCACCAATTGCATTCGTATTAGGGGTTCCTTGGGATGAAGTCGTTAGAGTTGGCAGTATCATGGCTACGAAACTAATTACGAATGAATTTGTCGCAATGGGTGAGTTAGCGAAGGTTGCTGAAACATTGTCGCCAAAAGCAAATGCGATGATTTCTACTTATTTAATTAGTTTCGCAAACTTCGGAACATTAGGTATTGTATCAGGTTCAATTAAATCAATCGATGAAAAACAAGGAAAAATGGTTGCTAAATATTCATTGAAACTCTTATTGGGTGCCACGATGGCCTCCATGCTGACTGCAACAATCGTCGGAATGTTTTATTAATTGGTAAAGTGGTGCCCGCGTGGTCCATGAGGACAGATCCCTCGTCCCAAAGGTGAGTTACTTTTTGAATATCACAATTGAAACGAAAGGCGAGTTTACCGCAGGGACAAAGCAAGTCCATTTGCATGGAAAACAGATAGATAAATTTGGGCTAAAAAAACTTGATGTAGAAGTTTCTTAGGATTATTTATTGACACGCTTAAAAAATACTAGGGACCTGTCCCTGCGTCCCACTAAGAAGGTGCTTGAATGATTACTGTAGTAGGCAGTATAAATATTGATTTAGTTGTACAAACAGATCACATTCCCGATCAAGGAGAAACTACGTTAGGGAATTCCCTTTCCGTTTTTACTGGTGGAAAGGGTGCGAATCAGGCAGTATCGATTTCGAGATTAGGCAAGGATGCACAATTTATTGGTGCTTGTGGCACTGATGAGTATGGAAAGATTGCATTATCATCATTAAAAAAGGAAAACATTAAAACCGATCGTGTCTTTTTAGTTCCAGATGTTTCAACAGGTGTTGCTGCGATTATAGTTTCTAATTCTGATAATCGAATTATTGTCGTTCCTGGAGCAAACCATTTATTAACTCCGGAAAAAATTAGTCTTGTGAAAGATGAAATAGTAAAAAGCGAAATGGTTGTTCTTCAGTTGGAAATACCGCCTGAAACAGTTCAGGCAGTATTGGAAATTTGTAATGAACATCATATTCCTACGATTTTAAATCCTGCACCAGTGGATAAATTTAAAAAAGAATTTATTGATTTAGCAAACTATATTACTCCGAATGAAAATGAATGTATGAGCCTATTTGGAGAAAACATGGAAGAAGCTTTAGAAAAATACCCAAATAAATTAGTTGTTACTTTAGGAGATAAAGGTGCTCGTTATTATGACGGGGAAAAGCATATTTATGTTAAAAGTTATCCAGTAAAAGCAGTTGATACTACAGGTGCTGGGGATACATTTAATGGAAGCTTTGCAGTGGCCTTGACCGAGGGGAAAACGATTGAAGAAGCTGTAAGATTTGCAAATGCATGTGCTTCTTTATCAGTTGAGAAAAAAGGGGCACAAACCGGCATGCCTTCATATGAGATGGTCCTAAACCGGTTGGGGGATGAGGCGATAAGCTCCTTGTCCCAAGCTGAAATAATCGTAAGAGCTTAAGTTTAGGGTCAGAGGCAGACGGCTTGTCCACAATATTGACCTAATCTAATTCTTATATGGGGTGACAAACGTGGAAAAAAGAAAGATTATCATAGACACAGATCCAGGCATTGATGATACGTATGCGATTGTAGCCGCCTTAAGTTATGGTGGATTTGATGTATTAGGATTAACAGTTGTAGCTGGCAATGTAGGCTTGGATAACTGTGTGAATAACGCTTTAGGGATTGTTAATTTAATGAATGCCGACTGCCAAGTTTATCCTGGAGCGACGGCTTCTTTGGTAGATCTGGAAAATGCTAAAACATATAATATAGAATCTTCGGTCCATGGAGCAGGCGGTTTGGGAACGGTTACGCTTACTCCTGACCTAACGAAACGGTCAGATACTCACGCGGTAGATTTTATTTTAGAAACTGTAAAAGAAAACCCTGGAGAGGTTGAACTTATTACCTTAGGTCCATTAACGAATATTGCCTTAGCCATTCGAAAAGATAGAGAAACGATGAAAAAGGTTAAAAAGATTTGGTCTATGGGTGGTGGCGTTCGCATTGGGAATCGGACACCAGTAGCAGAATTTAATTATTGGGCAGACCCTGAAGCGGCAAAAGAAGTGTACGAGTCGATAGGTGAAGAAGTTGAAATAAATATGATTGGATTAGATGTTACACAAAGTACACGTTTTACTTTGGATGACTTATTCTTCTTAGGAACAGAGTGTGGAAATTTAGGGTCGCTATTAAGTGAAATGTCAGATCACTATAAAAAAATGTATTGGGATGCCCTTCGTATTACCGGTATTATCGTTCATGATTTAGTTGCGGTCATGCTTGCGATTGACCCTAGTTTAAGTGATGAGAATGACGTCTATAAACGAGTTAATTTAAAGATGGAATGCGAAGGAATATGCAAAGGACAGACGGTGGTTCAATTATCTCCAAGTGATGATGAACCTGGAAATGCAAATGTGTATATGGGAATCAACAACGACAACTATAGAAAAGCTTTCTTCGAACTATGCTTCCCGGAATCCTATTCTATGTATACCAAATATATTTTATAATTGAGAATAGAGAAACGTTGAAAGGCAATTTGCAAACTCTTAACTAGCATTTCATATAAAAACCTCATTTAGATGCGTTACGGTAAACCTTATCATAAGTAAAGGCAGTTTTTTCTGGATGATTTAAAGAAGCCGATTCATGATCAAATCTTGAATCGGCTTTTCTTTAGGGTTCCTATTAAAATTCATAGGCTTTTTATAAACACCAACTACACAAAAACAATCCTTGCCAAAGTAGTTTCAAAAGTTATCCATCTTATTTAAGTTCTACTTGGATCCGCCCGATTCCATTAAGATATTGCTCATAGCGTGCTATCTCAAGCTTTACTGGATTAGCTGGAAGCTTTTCTGCATTTTCCATATCAAAATGCTGCCCAATTAACATATAGTTCTCAATCTGTGAAATCCAAATACTATATGAATGATAAATTGCACCATTTGCGTCAATAAAATTTCTAAACACGCCTTTATGTTCATTCTTTTTATATGAAGGTACTTTATATTGAATTTCGAAGTTATCCTTTATTTCAAGTTCGATGTTAATATATTCTGGCTGACGAATCACTTTTTTCTTTTCAAAATCAACTAAAATAAATTCATCCGCTTTATCAATCGCCTCGATTTCCCGTATTTCAATTGTAATGGTTTTTGGAATACGGAAATAATTGCTTTCTAACATGATACTAAATTGCTCATCTTCATAGACACCAAATCCAGTGACCCCGTTTCGAATTTTGCCCCATTCTTCTTGATTTTCATCATATATGCGAATATCCTCAAAGCTTAATATTTTCTTTGAATTAGATGGATCAATGGACATTTTCAGTTGGGATCTAATCGGAGAAATAATGAGTTCATGGACTGTGAAGCGTTGCCCATCGACTAGTAATTGTTTGTTAACAGTATATCGTTTAGATGCTTTAACTTCTTTTTTCAATGTAAATGGAATTTCAAATACTGTTTCTGGACGGTCACGCAGCGACAATGTAAGCTCAAAATCCTGAGATGAATAGTCCATACCTTGGCTTGCGGTAACATTAATTGTATCTTCAACTTCATATGTCCCTTCAGACTGAGCTGTCCAGCTACTGCCAACCCCCGCATTTACTAGTTTATCATTCTGTTTCACTTCCGCAGTAACGCCCATGAATATCGCTAAATCCTCATCCGAATTCAGTTTATATGAAATTATCATCCCGGATTCATCCGCCACAACACCAGTAATCGTAAGTGTTTTGCCGTTAATTGTTTGGCTCAAATTCATTTGTTCGAAATATTCATTGTTTACAATATCTTCAATCCCTTTATCTAAAGCAATCATTTCTACAAGTGGCTTTAAACCAGGAATTTGTGCGACTGCGTGTGCAAGAGTAGGGGATACCCGAATGGATCCGACTAAGGTAATCAAAAGAATGGCAACGGCAATTGTGGATTGGATAAGCCGCTTGTGGTGAGTTTGCCGTTTTTTATATCGTTTGTATGCAATAAGCTGTGCTTCTGACTGTAACGTTTCCATTGGCACTGAATCCAATAATTCTATATATCTTTGTTCTTGTTGTTTATCAAACTGACTCATTAAACGCCCCCCTCTCCAAATAAATGACGAAGCTTCTTTAATGTTTTATGTAATCTTGATTTCACAGTA
>NZ_LMTI01000008.1:0-100335 GCF_001510665.1 Bacillus sp. FJAT-27445 | reverse complement strand
CCTCAGGAACATTTAGTAGCGTTGCGATTTCACTATTCTTTAAATCTTTAAAGTACTTCAAATGAACAAGCTCCTGCTGTTCAATGGGCAGTTTTGATATGAAATCGTTTAGTTCAAATAGCTCTGCCATATGCTGAGACTCTTCATGAAAGTCATTCGTTACGAAATCTCGCTTTCTCTGCCGCTTCATCATTAAACATGTATTAATAACAATGCGCACGAGCCAAGTTTTTAAATACAGGGGCTTCTGAACTTTATGAATGTTTTTCAAGCATTGATACGTCATTTCTTGCAGAGCATCATTTGCATCATGTTCATTTCGCATGTAGCTATAAGCAATTCGATACATAGGCTCTTTATATAGATTTAAAAGCTGAAGTTGAGCAGCTTCATTTCCATTAATCGCTTGTCTGGCAAGTTCGATTTCTTCCATCTCCATGCCTCCTTTACTAATTAGATGCACTAGTCCAATCGTTCGTTCATTCTATTTAAAAAAGTTTCGGAAAATGGAATAATGCACCTGAAAAACGCCATCTATACTATCATGACAATAAAATTAGTAAATCTATCGCATAACGAATTATCATCAATAACCTTTTTTGGTAAAACAGTGTAATCTATATAAACATACTAGCAAATTTTTACTTGAGTAATAAGAATCCATAAATAATAGTTACGTTGAACCTTTTCATAAAAGAGTAAAAGCCAAATATATACAAGTTGTAAACTTGTTTATATTTGGCTAGTTTAGATTCTTACTTAAGACAGATAAGCTTATCATAGGAAAGACTGTCCCAAAAGGACAGCCTCACAACAACTCTATTTCTTTACCGTTACCTTTACCGCAACACTTTCATTGCCGCTTTTATCCTTGGCACTAACAGTTAATACGGCTTTAACCTTTTGCTTAGGAATTTTCACACTAAACGCTCCATCTTTTCCTGCTGTTGCTGTACCAATTACTTTGCTGCCAACCTTCACAATAACAGTTGAACCAGCTTCTGCTTTTCCTGTTACTTTACTTGAAGTTGAAGCCACGGTGTTTACAGTAGGTTTTGCCGGTGGCGTTTTATCGACTACCGTGATACTAGTTTGGGTGCTAGTATTTTTTGCACGATCCGTTGCCACAACCTTTAAGACTGTACCTGCTTTTTGTGTTGGAATCTTGACGGTGAAGTTTCCGTTTTTATCAGCCGTTCCTTTTCCGATTACCTTAGAGCCGACAGATACTGTTACAGTCGAGCCTGCCTCTGCTTTTCCTGTTACTTTAACAGACGTTGAAGTTACAGTGTTTACAGTAGGTTTTGCCGGCGGCGTTTTATCAACTACAGTGATGCTGGTTGGTTTGCTAGTATTGTTTGACCCATCCGTTGCCACAATCTTTAAGACTGTACCTGCTTTTTGTGTTGGTATCTTGATGGTGAAGTTCCCGTTTTTATCAGCAGTTCCTTTTCCAATTGCCTTAGAGCCTACAGATACTGTCACAGTGGATCCGGCTTCTGCTTTCCCTGTAACCGTCCCGGATGAATCTTTCACTTCATTCACTTGAGGTGCCGCGGGAGGAGTTACATCCGTCACGATTACTTCAATGGGTTCACTTGCATTATTTGTGTCATCTGTGGCGGTTACAACTATTGTCGTTCCAGCAGCTTGCTTGGCAATTTTGATTTGGAATTGTCCGGAATTACTCGCAACCGTTTCGCCGATGACCTTAGTCCCAACCTTAGCCGTTACTTTGGCACGTGGTTCAGTTGTGCCTGTAATGGTTGTTCCTGTATTTGTCACTTCATCCACAAAAAGTTCTAATGGCGTAGTTACATCTTTTGCTGCTTTAAACGTGACGCTGATTGTATGATTACTCTTTACATTCGTAAACGTGTAACTATTGCTTGTTGCCGATACATCTATTCCGTCAATTAGCAGCTTATCAATCTCATACCCTTTTTCGGGTGTAATCGTAAACGTCTGGTTTGCTCCCTCAACAACTGCAACGCTGCCATTAGGGCTAATTGTTCCATGCGTACCCGCAGTCGCGGTGATGGTATGGCCCTTCGGCGCAGGCGCTGGTGCCGGTGGCGGTGTTGCGGCAGGAGGCGGCGTTACTGCTGGCGGCGGCGTTACCACAGGCGGCGGCGTCACCACTGGTGGTGCTGCTGTTTCAGGAATGACAACCAATGTTCCAGCACTTTCATATAATTCGATCGTTTCGCGGGTCACGCTTACCTTCTGGCCAGGCGATCCAATATTCGGAATCGAGATTGTTACTGAAGTTTGGCCAGCTGCGACCGTTCCTTCGCCTAAAAGGGCCGTCTCAGCTTCATTATAGACACGAATGGTATCACCTGCGGTAAGTCCTTTGACACCTACTGTATCGTTTGATGATTGATTATTCGTAATGATGATGTTTTCAGGGAGTGGTGCTGGACTTTTCAACTCATCAAAAATAGCACCTGTGATGAAAGGAGGCACGTAGCCATTAGATGTTATTAATGTAATTGCAAGTCCAATCGTTCCATCTGGAATTGGTACATTATTTATGTTTACCGAATAGGATAGTTGATCCGCTGTAACGAATTCAATCGGGTCTCCGACAGGGCCTTCCTTATCCATGAAGTAGATTAGATAGGCAGTGTTTGCTGGTTGTTTTATCGCTTTTTCCCATGTTACGGTTCCTGAAAATCCATTTTCAGTGAATTCAGTATTGGTTAAACGAATGTCTCTTGCCAAATAAGTTGGTAAGTCCCAAACCTCAGTGGTGGAAAATTGATCATGCTCAATCCCGCCTGGTAAAACTGGATAGATGCCAAGTAGAGGCGAATCAGAAATCGAATACCTTCCCTGTAGTTTATAAATTAATACTCCATTCTTTTGTGATTCTAAAACCATATTAAGTTTTACAAATTTATTCCTTAAGGAATCAGTAAAATAGACATTATAAGATTCAATTGCCTGGGAAGTTTCCCTTGGAACGATGTATAAATATCCGCTTACCCATCCTTCCCGGTCATCGGTATCTATAAATACAGAATAGATGGGAGTGATGTTATTGCTGTCGGCTTCGTCAAGGTTTGCATACTTAATTAACTTTTTCTCCGATGAAACGATGATGGATTGATCATCCGCTACATACGCTTTGGAAATAACCGATGGCAAGTCGATGATTTTTGAAAAAGTATTGCGGTCGTATACGGCCCTGCTGCCGAAGACAAGTTCATCCTTGGCATAGAGAATTTTTTCTGGAAATGTCCCGTTTAACGTTGATAAATCGGATGCGCTTAATCTCCTATCGCCAAAGTAAAGGAAGTCACCCTCTTTTATGAGGTCATCTCTTTCATCAGATACAACGATGTGATAATTGCCAGATAATATGGTGCTGTGTGTGTTGGCATCAATTTTCTTGTGGTCGATCGATCCAATGACATACAACGCTTCTTCCTTTGCATCTAAATCATAATAATTGCTATCAACTGGCAGTTCACTGTGCTCGTTCCTTTCGGTTAAAACTCTTATTTTACGCCCTTCACCGTAAATAGTGTAAAAAACCTTCCCCTTATACGGTTCTATTTTGATCGGAAGTCCCTTGACTAATCGCTTTTCAATGCCCATATTAGATTTCTCGGTATCGGCAATATTGAACTGGGCTATATAGGATTCTCCTTTTAAGGCAACATACACCTTCCCATTATTGATTTCGACATCCACTGGGCGGGAGCCAATCCAAACGCTTTTAATAGGGCTGAAATCACTTTTTCTGATAACCGTTAACGCATTGGCTTTTTCGGAGATGGCGTAAATGTATGGCGTCTCTTCAGTCGTTGCCCAGTCCGTAATGGTAAAATTGCTTTCTAACGTATTACCTTGTTTTTTCATTTGAACCTGTGGAAGTGGATTTACCGTAATGGCGTACCGATAGATTTTATTGCTTGCAGCTGAAGCTTCTGATTTGAAAAGGTACACTGAGCCATCTTCATCCAAGATGCCTTGAGTTGGCTCAAAGGGTAGTGTCGCCAGATCAAGGGAGGTATTTTTATCATAAATACCTTGAGCTGTTAAAACATAATTGCTGCTAACACTCAAGATTTTTATCGCCTCATAGGAAGGATATCCCACTAGCCATTGATACTCACCCAAGAAATCCGACAAGTCATTTTTATTCATTCGATAACCAGCAAAGTAGACACTCGTGTCGTCTAAGATAATTTCCCCGGAAGGACTTCGGAAACCATTGTTGGCAACACTAATCATTTTTTTCTCAACACTATCGTATGAATAGAATTTGCTTGATGACGAAACTCTATCAGCCAAATAGAGTGTACGATTATCACTGCCAACCTGAATATCCACATACCAACTCATTCGAATATTGTCGTAAAATTTATAAGCTTTTGTCGTACGGTCAATCGAATAAACATACGAATCCGAAGCGAAAAAAATGTGTGTGGATGATACAGCCACGTCTGTAGGTTTAATGTTGGTCGAATATTGCTCATCCAATGATTTCGTTGTTAAATCAACCGATTGAATCAAATTATTTTCTTGTGATATATAAAGTTTGTTTTCAAACTTATACATATCTGTCGGCGCGCCACTAAGTTGGATTTCTTTCGTGACTCCCAATGTTTGTTTGTCCATAAAGTACAGCTTGTTTGTTGAGTCAGATATTGCATAAATCATGCCTGTTTCTTTATCCAATATCCAGTCCGTCAATTTTTGCGGGAAGGATACTACAGCTGTTTGTTGTGTAATTTGCTGTGGTGTGTTGTTGAGCGAGACTGCTGATTCTAAATCAAATTGCACATTTGACATCGATTTTGACTGACTGTTTTCTACTAGTTCATTGGCTGCAGCTGGACTGCTTAGTCCACCAAAAGTAGAAAGAATCAGCACTGTCATTAATATCCATGCTGTAACTCTTTTCTTGCTGAACACCTTCATAATCATATTCCCCCATAATCATATTCTTCCATTTATATTCCAAGCATTACAACATTCGATGAATTCAGACACTTATCCTTCCTTTTTTAGGAAATGTTGGATTTTTGTTAGAAAAAATAAAGAATGTGAGATAAACAGAAAATATAGGACAGTATCACTACATGTGGGAAGAAATCCAGACTTGGAGGTTCACACTAGGGGTTATTTGATAATTAAAGATGTCATTATGGACCTAGAAAATGTTTTTCAATCCTATGAGTCAGAGATACTTAAAATGGACAAATGAATAGGTTGAAAAGGTAACTTGCCGGTACATACAATGCGATGATCCTTATCATAAGTAGCGGCAAGTTTTTGAGCGAGAAGGCCACGGCTGACATTAGAACGTAATAATCACGTTCCCTTTTTTACGTTCGGTCTCTACGTACTTGTGTGCATCCGGCAGTAGTTCCAGAGGATATCGACGATCAATCACGGCGTTCAGCGTTCCATTTCTTGCGAGTTCCATGAGAAACGCCAAATTCGCTTTGTTTTGCATTAGGCCGGCTGTTGCAAAAATAGCCCGTTTGCCTTTAAACAGGGAAGTCCACAACATCTGTGTAATGATAGAGAGCTTAAGTAAGGTAGTCAAATAAATTCCTTTGGCCGTAAGTACGCGCTTGCATGTCGAGAAAGAGCGTTTACCTACAGCATCAAATACGACATCATAGGCTTTGTCCGCCTTCGTGAAATCCTCCTGGGTATAATCAATAATGAAATCTGCCCCTGCTTTTCTTACCAGGCCTTCGTTGCCGGCAGAGCAAACACCGGTTACTTCAGCGCCATAGTATTTGGCTAATTGCACGGCATAGATGCCGACAGCCCCCGAGGCACCATTAATCAGCACTTTTTGTCCCTTCCGCAACTTTGCCTTATCTCTTAGAAACGTCAATGCGGTGGCACCCCCATCACAGACGCCGACTGCTTCTTCAAAGGAGATGTTATCCGGTATAACCGCAAGGGCGGTCTCTTCGGAAAGACACTTATATTCGGCATAAGCACCGAAGTTTTTGACGCTCATTCCCAAAACACGATCACCCACTTTAAAATGATTTACTTCTTTGCCGACCGCTTCGACCACTCCGGCTAATTCGCTTCCTCCAATTGCAAATTTCGGTCTGGACAGTCCATATATCAATTTAATCATAAACGGATCACCCTTGCGAAAAGTGCAGTCGGACGGCCCTACTTTGGCAGCATGGATACGTATGAGTATTTCTTTGTTTCCAGGCGATGGTTTTGCGATATCTTGCGGGACAATTACTTCCGGTGGACCATACGAGATTTGGACCATGGCTCTCATGGGTTTCCCTCTATTCTTTAGTATTTTATTTGTAGAACATATCAATAGAAACGGTAAATTTTTATGATCCACTGCAACGGTCCTATACAAAAGGCTCCCTAACGTTAGATAATGAATATGAGCAGAACGGAAGGGAAGGAGATGAAGGAACGTGGTAATGAAAGATATTTTATACAAGTATATGTCAAGATGGACTTCCCTTAACGAGGAAGATCAGCAAGCCATAGTGGACGAGATTCGTATAGAAGAATTTAAAAAGGGAACAGTTCTTTTTAAACAAGGAGATGCCCCTACAAAATGTTATTTCATCTTAAAAGGTTGCGTAAGGCAGTATGCTATCGATGAGGATGGTAGGGAGATCACATCCAATTTCTACACCGAAGAGCAAGCCATCGCCATTTTCAATCATCACAAACCAGACAAGTCGTCCGATTACACTTACACGTGCATTGAAGACTCAGCAATGGTCGTTGGAGACCTGGATATGGAAAAGGACATGTACGACAAACACCCACAATTGGAGACGATGACTCGCAGGATGATCGAGGAGAACTTTAGTCAGGTCCAAGAGGAATTCGCTGCTTTTATCGCTTCTTCGCCTGAAGAACGCTTCAAGACGCTGCAAATGAAACGCCCATCTCTCATCGATCGGGTACCCCAACATCAATTGGCCAGTTATCTCGGCATTACTCCAGAGTCACTAAGCAGAATTAAAAAAAGAATCCACCAAGACCTTCGCTGACCGATAACCTATCTTCGTTTAGCCATGAAAAACCCCCTAAGTTTAAGTAATGATTACATTATAAATAGGGGGATGTTTACCTGCATTGACTTAAGTCAAGAGACGAGCCCGGAAATTGGTTATGAGAAAGTTTCAAACGCTATTCCGCTTCGAAAGTGTCTTCATCGGGTTTATAATGAAGACAGTTAATATTATTAGACTGGCGGTGATTAGGTATGGAACCTAAATGGCTGGAATGGGCGAAGCAGCTTCAATCGATTGCACAGGCAGGATTGACGTATTCCAAGGATGTATATGACTTGGAGAGGTTTGAAGAGATAAGAAAAATAAGCGTTGAAATCATGTCCCAACACACTTCATTGAAGGCAAACATAATTGCGGATTTATTTGCCAATGAAACGGGCTATGCTACTCCGAAGGTCGATATTCGGGCTGTTGTATTCAGGGAAAGCAAAATTTTAATGGTTAAAGAAAATACAGACGGCGGATGGTCGTTGCCAGGCGGCTGGGCTGATATAGGGTTAACACCTAGTGAAGTTGCTGTCAAAGAAGTAAAAGAAGAGTCAGGGTTTAATGTCAAAGTATTAAAACTAATCGGGGTGCTCGATAAAAAGTGCCATCCGCATCCTCCATCTCCCTATCATACATATAAACTGTTTTTCCAATGCGAAATCATTGGCGGGGAGGCTAAGGAAGGCATTGAAACAAGCGCAGTCGGGTTTTTTTCGGAAAATGGGTTGCCGCCGCTTTCAATAGAAAGAAATACAAAATCTCAAATTCAACTCGCCTTTAAACACCTGCATAATCCGAAAGAACCTGTTTGGTTTGATTGATTCTCATTAAATTGTCGCACGAAATGCCGTTGCCTAAACGGGTTCCCCGTGCTAGCCTAATAGTATTCTGTTAAATAAAGGGAGGGAGAACTCGTGATAAAAATAAAAGGCGTACACACAGAAGCTACGGTATTTTCCAATTATCCTCAGGATACCGCGCTTGAGCAAATTCAAGAATTGTGCAATCAATCTTTTTTGAAGGATGCGAAGATTAGCATTATGCCGGACTATCATGCAGGAAAAGGCTGTGTGATAGGAACAACCATTCAGTTAAAGGATAAAGTTGTTCCGAACCTGGTTGGAGTTGATGTTGGCTGCGGCGTCCTAACTGTGAAGCTTTCAGATAAAAAGGTTGATTTCAATAAACTGGATCAGGTTATTCGAAACAGGGTGCCTAGTGGAATGGATATTCACACCGAGGAGACTGTGGGGCAAATTAAGACGAGTTTTCCACCTGTAAAAGAATTTAAAGCCGAGCATATCCTTAGTGAAAATAAAAGCCTGCACTCCTTGGGAACGCTGGGTGGAGGGAATCATTTCATAGAAGTTTCAGCTGATTCGGATGGCCATCACTACTTGACCATTCATACTGGCAGCCGTTTTGTCGGAGGACGAATCGCCACCTATTATCAAAAACTTGCGATCTCTAAACTTCGCAGTCAGGATTTAACAGAGATCATTGAAAAACTGAAAGCTGAAGGGCGCCAAAAGGAAATCCAAAGCGTCATTCAAAGCTACCAAGAAAAGACTCCTGTCATTCCAAATGATTTAGCTTTTTTGGAAGGCAATGATTTTTTCGATTATATGCATGACATGAAATTAGCTCAAGCATATGCAAAGGCAAACCGGGAAGAAATTGCCCAAGTAATTGTCGACAATATGAGATTTGAAGAATTGGACCGATTCGATACGGTGCATAATTATATTGATACCGAAAACCTGATTTTACGAAAAGGAGCCGTATCCGCCCAAAAAGGAGAACGCCTCATCATTCCAATCAATATGAGGGACGGATCGATCCTTGCAGTCGGCAAAGGAAACGAGGAGTGGAATTATTCCGCCCCACATGGAGCCGGCCGTATTCTTAGCCGGTCGAAAGCGAAAAAAACGCTAAGCATGGATGAATTCAATTCTACGATGAAAGGCATTTGGACGACATCCGTTTCCGAAGAGACGCTGGACGAAGCACCGATGGCGTACAAGTCGATGGGTGAGATTTTAGAAAAGGCTGAGGAAACCGTTGCAATTTCCACTATTATTAAGCCGGTTTATAACTTCAAAGCTAGCGAAAACTATATTCCGGGAAGATACAAAAAGAAAAGATAATTGCTTCCTCAAAACAGTGCGTTGATCCATGAAGGATTGGCGCATTTTTATTATCAATTGTAGCAGCGATAGTTACGAGAAAACAATTCTTTTTTCAAAGGGGAGTTTACCCAATTAATAATTGCCAAAGATAAAATTGGATACCCTAAAGAAAATGAGCCAAAGTAGTAAATTCATGGTACAGTTAGAAAGAAAATATTAAAAGTGAGTAGGAGAAGTGCATGATTGAAATAAAAACATCTTCACTTAGTAATGGAGAATTCAATAGAGGCGTATTTGCGAAACGTGATATCAAAAAAGGGGAGCTTATACACGAAGCACCCGTCATTTCCTATCCAAACGACCAGCATGAACATATAGAGAAAACATTACTTGCTGATTACGCTTTTGAGTATGGCATAAACCATACCGCGATCCTTCTTGGTTATGGGATGCTATTTAACCATTCGTATGAACCGAATGCAACGTATGATATTAATTTTGATAACCACACGTTCGATTTCTACGCTTACACAGATATAAAAGCGGGAGAAGAAATTTTAATCAATTATAATGGCGACGTTGATGACAAAGAAGAACTGTGGTTTAATAAGGACTAAAAAGATGCGCGCCAATTTCGGAGGAATTTCCAAATGAATAAACGATGGACAATCGATAGGATCAAGGAATTTGTTGAAAAAAATTCAGAAAGCAAATTGCTATCAACGGAGTATCACGGTTTTTCGCAAAAGCTGCTATTTAAATGTGCATGTGGCAGCAATTTCGAAAAAACATTTACGAAATTCAAAAATAACCACCAGCGTAAATGTGACGTGTGCCAGCCGCCGAAAGTATCACGCTAATCAATAAACCTTAATCAAGCGCCGATTTCTATTAGGAATTGGCGCTGTTTTTTATTTTATTTTACCCAAATATAGCTCTAGGAGGGAGAGCATGGCCAAATTTGAAATAGTTTTTACCACTGAACCCGAAGAAAACCTGGTGGAGATATTTGAAAATGAATATGAGGAATACGATTTCTGGGGATTCATGGATATCCTTGTCGATGGGGAATCCTTTTTTAAAAGCTTCAGACCATCCTTTTATGAAAAATATTATGAAGGAACTTCTACGATTTCAGAGCGAGGAATTGCTGTACCCGTATTTCCTATGATTGAAGCCATTCTGGAAGGGGTCGACAAAATAAGAGCTGAAGACAAAACAGTTATAATTACGGAGCATACTTGGCAAAGTAGCAAATCGATTGTTATGGACTTAGACATTCAAGAGGGAAAACTAGTGATTGCAATAATGGACGGTGTTTTTGCCGAAGAACAAACTTGGTATGATGGGGAAAAGGTTTCTGTTCAAGAAGTAATACCTGTCTCCGGGGTGAATGTCTTAATGAAAGAGGATGTTATTGAAGGAAGTATTAATTCTATTAAAAACTATCTTTTGCACCTTAACGAAAAATATCCAAAGTTAAATGAAATATCACATTTTAAAAATGTATTAAAAACAGCAGAACTAATTTAATTTCTTATATGGGGATTCACTTTTCCAGCTAATGGCGTTTATCCAGGAAGGATTGGCGCTTTTTTTGTAGAATTCCTAAAGAACAAAATGAAACAACAGTCCTGCTTAAAATAGTCGAAATTTTTATCCGCTGAAGGGGATAATACCCTTGAGGTGGTATGAGTGATTAAGAAGATAGTCGTATGCGTTATAATAATGGCTTTTATTTCAATACCCACTGCAGCTCAAACGCACCAACAAATTGAAATATTTGATATTGCCAAAGGAAAAGTAGTTAAAACCGCACAACCGAATCCAAAGGTACAACAAGAGGTAAAGAAGTTCCTTACAGGGATAACAGGTATTTACCCCAAATTAAATCCTGTTCCAAGCGAAGGTTTTATGATTAGAGTTCCTTTTGAACCCAGAACTATGGTGAAAACCTCATTGTTTAATGGACCTGTGGATGAGGTAATCATTATTTTTCCCGCTTATGAAAATCCATACCTTATGTTTTTTGACGATAAAGGCAGGGCTTTAGTATTTAACTTTAAAGGTGATACAGCGAAATTGTTGGGATTGTTAAACTTTAAACCATAGGCCTTTTTCACATAAGGGGGAGATATCCACTACAGAAAAGAGCAACGACTTTGCAGCCGCTGCTCCTGGAATCAATTTCTTCATTATTTGATTGGTGCCTTATTGATTAGTGATAATTCTTCGTGTACTTGAAAAATTTTCGCGCGAATGTCATCAAAACCAAAGTTTTTTAAACGGGCTGAATGCATCTCCAAGAATTTTTGAGCAGTCTCTTCGGATTCGAATAAATACACCCCGCCAGATTCTTTCGTAACAGAATTCTCAGTCCAAATTTTCCAGATAACACCTGGCTCATCATTAATGCTTTTTGCTAAATCAACTTTCTCTTTTGCCTTTTCATCCCCAAATGGGCCATCCGATTTAAAATCGATTTGCAATAAATATCTCACGATAAACACTCCTAGCTGTTTTTAACTATACTATCACTTTAGCGATAATTTTGCTCAAGTCTGAAATTTGTGTATAGGGAGGGTTTTTCCATTATTTAAGCTGTGTTTCCTGGATGGGTTTAAATGGTATGCTCACCTTAATTTACAACCATTTTGGAGATTGAAAAAGATTGGAGCGGGGCAGATGGTTTGGCTTTTCGTATCATTGCTGGGATTAATTCTTATAGTAGGAGCGATTTTCTATTTTGTTCATGAAGCAAAGTCTATGGAAAACAAAAAAATGGGTACTCTATCATTTCTCTTTGATTTCGTGTTCTCAGTCATGGGAGGAGTTATTTTGCTGGGACTGCTTCTGTTTATTTATGGGCTGGTTAAGGTGGGGGAACTGTAGGGATTAGGAGCAACAGATCTAGGCCATAGGGGAAATAGGAGCGACAATGCCCTGGCATATAATTTAGGCACGGACCGGGCTTTATCAGTATTCTTGACGCCTGGCTGGTCATTTACTTTGATGAAAATAATCGTGTAAGTCATTTTAAAATAGCAACCGATCAAAGATAAACGGAGTAGTGTTAGGCAGTAAAAGAAGCTGATTTTTTAATAGTATTGTTCCCCGCGGGGAAAGGCAGCCATATGGAATTAGGAATTGCCCTAGGACAATGGAAAAGAATAGTTTTATATTCACCGGATGGTGAAGTTACTAATTTTGAGACGACTAGTACGTTTTATCATCTACCAGAAGTGGAGAAGTGTCTTGGAACTATTGAAGAGCTGGTTGAAATGGTAACAAGATAGGACTTTATTTAGCTCTACCATCATCGCCAACAGCATTCCAGTCCCACACCATCATTATTTTCAAAAATGATTCCTGCCGAAACGAAAATTAAAAGGAGAACTCTTTATGAAAGCGATGGTCTACACTAAATACGGAACAACAGGCATTCTCAATTTAACGGAAGTAGAAATTCCTGCTCCAAAGAACAATGAAGTATTGGTAAAAGTTCATGCAGTATCGGTAAATTCCTGGGATTGGGATCTCCTGAGAGGTAAACCATTTCTGTCTCGGATTGGGGGACTGCTAAAACCAAAATATCCTATACTCGGTGCGGATATAGCGGGGAGTGTTCAAGCAGTTGGCAGAGATGTAAAACACCTTCTTATTGGAGATGAGGTGTTTGGGGATATTTCCTGGTGTGGTTGGGGTGGATTTGCGGAATACGTATGCGTTCGTGAAGATGCGTTGTCTTTGAAACCAGCAAACATGACATTCGAGGAAGCAGCGGCGATCCCTCAAGCAGGAGTTCTTGCCTTGCAGGGGCTTCGGGATAAAGGCGGGATTCAGGCGGGCCAACAGATTTTAATCAATGGGGCTGGCGGAGGGGTCGGAACTTTTGCATTGCAAATCGCCAACATGTATAAAGCTGAAGTGACTTGTGTTGATAGTACAAAGAAATTGGGTATGCTCAAATCCCTTGGGGCGGACCATGTCATTGATTACACTCAAGAGGATTTTACCCAGAATGAGCAGCTATACGATTTGATTCTAGATGTTGTAGGAACTAGGCCAATTTTTGATTACGAGCGCGTCTTAAACCCTAATGGTACATATGTTATGGTCGGTGGATCCATTTCGTTAATTTTACAAATAGTGCTCCTAGGACCCTTGATTTCAAAAACTAAAAAGAAGAAACTGGCCATCCTAGCTCATAAACCAAACATAAAGGATCAGGACTTTTTAAAGGAACTTTTTTTGGCAGGCAAGGTAGTACCTGTTATAGATAAACGATACTCTTTAAGTCAGGCAGAAGAAGGTATTCGGTACCTTGGAGAAGGACATGCCAAGGGAAAGGTGGTTATTAATGTAATAAATCCAGTTTAGTCTCACATAAAAACTCTTAAGTGACAAGCGCAAGCCGAAATCCGGTTTAGTTGTCAGAATAAACCCGGATATGTGACAAGCGCAGGGGAAAATCCGGTTTAGTTGTCAGAATAACCCTGTATATGTGACAAGCGCAGGCCGAAATCCGGTTTAGTTGTCAGAATAACCCCGGATATGTGACAAGCGCAAGCCGAAATCCAGTTTAGTTGTCAGAATAAACCCGGATATGTGACAAGCGCAAGCCGAAATCCAGTATAGTTGTCAGAATAAACCGGGATATGTGACAAGCGCAAGCCGAAATCCGGTGTAGTTGTCAGAATAAACCCGGATATTTGACAAGCGCAGGCCGAAATCCGGTGTAGTTGTCAGAATAAACCCGGATATTTGACAAGCGCAAGCCGAAATCCGGTTTAGTTGTCAGAATAAGCCTGGATATGTGACAAGCGCAAGCCGAAATCCGGTTTAGTTGTCAGAATAAACCCAGATATGTGACAAGCGCAAGCCGAAATCCAGTTTAGTTGTCAGAATAAACCCGGATATGTGACAAGCGCAAGCCGAAATCCGGTTTAGTTGTCAGAATAAACCCGAATATGTGACAAGCGCAGGGAAAAATCCGGTTTAGTTGTCAGAATAAGCCTGGATATGTGACAAGCGCAGGCTAAAATCCGTTTTAGTTGTCAGAATAAGCCTGGATATGTGACAAGCGCAGGCTAAAATCCAGTTTAGTTGTCAGAATAAGCCTGGATATGTGACAAGCACAAGCCGAAATCCGGTTTAGTTGTCAGAATAAGATTGGATATGTGACAAGCGCAGGCCGAAATTCTGTGTAGTTGTCAGAATAAACCCGGATATGTGACAAGCGCAAGCCGAAATCCAGTATAGTTGTCAGAATAAACCGGGATATGTGACAAGCGCAAGCCGAAATCCGGTGTAGTTGTCAGAATAAACCCGGATATTTGACAAGCGCAAGCCGAAATCCAGTTTAGTTGTCAGAATAAACCCGGATATGTGACAAGCGCAAGCCGAAATCCAGTATAGTTGTCAGAATAAACCCGGATATGTGACAAGCGCAAGCCGAAATCCGGTTTAGTTGTCAGATTAAGCCCGTATATGTGACAACCGCCCGCCAAAATCCAAAAAAGCTGTCACCCTAAGCCCAAATGTATGACAGCTTAGCCCGAGAAGTCTACTCTCCCGAAAACTCCTCCACGAGTTCATGAATTTTTTCAGGTTTTAAATAGGGTGAGATCGATTTTTCCGTCTGCAGGGTGAGAGCAGAACCGGCAAGGCCTAATTGGCAGGCGCTCGATAACGAATTACCGTTCATGAGTCCGTATATTGTACAGGACGCAAATGCTTCGCCGGCTCCTGTGACATCAACAACCTCAGTTTGGAATGCGGGCAAATGCCCCGATTCCTCAGCAGAGAAATAATATACCCCCTGATCCCCCAGAGTGATAATCACGTTTTGAACCCCGCGCTGTCGTATTTTTTCACAAGCTGTTTGGCAATCGTTAATTGAGTCAATCTTAATTCCGGCAAGGGTTTCCGCTTCTTCCCGGTTTGGAAGCAATAGTTTGACTCCATCAAGGCGTAAAGGAAGTTTTTGTGCCTTTGCCGTAGAGACAGGGTCGATAAATATAGGAATGTCTTCATCTTTGCAGCGATTAATCAGGTAACTTATACAATCCCGGGGAATATTCGTATCCAAATAAACCGCTTGTGAGGCAGCGATATGAGACCATTTTTCCTCAAACATGGAAATGGTCAATTTTTCGTATATATTCATATCAGCCATGGAGACAATGCTTTCACCATCAATATCTAATAAAGTAGTAAAAGTTCCTGTCCTTTCTGTTGGCAGCACCCATACCTGGCTAACGTCAACTCCCTGGCTTTTTGTTTCCTTCAGGATCCAATTCCCTTCTATGTCATCCCCGACACAAGTCATTAGAGAAGCGCTCACGCCGAGCCGGCTTAAATTTTCCGCGAAATTGCGTGCAACCCCGCCACAAGCCTCAGTTATTTTGACCGGATTGGAAGAATACAAGCGCACTTTCTTTTCCGTTCGTGCTTTCCGGTCCGTGTTAGCCCCTCCAATGCATATAATCGACGATTCTTCCCTTAAAATATAGCCTCGTCCCTTTATCTCACCGTGCCTGATCAAATTGGCAATATAATTAGCAACGGCAGGCCGTGATAAACCCACTTTAGTTGACAATTCCTGTTGGGAAATAAAAGGGTTCATTCTAATATAATGCAAAATTTGCTTCTCTTTATCCATAGAAGATCTCCCTCACTTTAAACAATAGATTAATCTATAAACAAAGGTTTGTAAACGCTTAATTTTACAAGGATTAACAAAAAAAATTCTGTTTGGTACACAACAATGGCTAACAAGGAAGATCGTTTTTTACAACCCACCCTTAAAACGTTAATCCCAAACATACTCAGATTTTCATTCATTTGGCAAATAAATTATACGCTATTGAAATAGGACAAACAAACGATAGTCAATTTCCTATTGCCACAAAAAAATAATTGTAAAATGGCCAATCTGTGTTTTATAGTGGAAGCTATGATTTTTTTTTGATAGTCAAAATCATTATGCAAATGTATTGCTGAATAAATGAATGGAGGAAGTTGAATAATGAAGATGTATCTCTATCCCTTGTTGGTAGTGATTGGAGCCAGCAGTTATGGTGTCGTTTCGACCATCATAAAGCTGGCGATGGGTAGTGGTTTTTCCGTTTCGGAGGCAGTTACAAGCCAATTTTTTAGCGGCTTTTTTATCGCGCTATGTATTTTTTTCATTGCAAACAGATCAAAATTCACGTTTGTCGGCATGAAAATCCTAATTGTTGCGGGCATTTTAACAGGATTAACAAATATCGTGTATGGCCAATCATTAAATTACCTGCCAGCCTCTTTGGCAGTTGTCCTTCTGTTTCAATTTACATGGATAGGCATGCTGATTTCCTGCATATCAAAACGCCAATTCCCAACCAGAGTTGAACTCATCTCTTTAATCGTCCTGGTAGCCGGAACGATACCGGCAGCTGGTTTGATTGATGTTGATTTGTCGCAAATCCCTATCCAAGGGTGGCTATGGGGGTTAGCGGCAGCTCTCTGTTATTCTTTATTTTTGTTTATAAATGGAAAGGCAGCCGGAAATATGACAACTTCCAATCGGTTAGTTTTCGTTTCCTTCTTTGCTTTTATGGTTACGTCAACATTCCAGTCTCCGGAAATTATATGGAACGGGACGTTTTTTAACGAAGGCCTTTGGATGTATGGCCTGGCATTGGGATTATTCGGCATGATTATACCTGTTTTCTTATTCACGATTGCCGTTCCTAAAGTTGGATTGGGAATGTCGTCGATCTTGAGTGCGATTGAATTTCCAATCGCTGTAATGGTGTCCGTGATTTTATTAAGCGAAAAGGTTACGGCTTTGCAAATTGCCGGAATTGTTACCATCCTTCTCGGAATGAGTTTGCCAACAATCCTTAATATGAATCGTTTATTTAGAAAAAAAATAACGTCAAGTCAACATGAAAAAACTCAAAACATGTTAGGTGGATTAGAAAAACGTACTAGTTAATATTGGCATTTCATTTTTTCGAGCAGCAGACAAGCTAACAAACGCCCATAATCAGTGCATTTACAGTCCATTTCTGCAGATGGTGGCTAATTATGGGATTTATTTTTTCAGATAATATTGTTGACATTCAGAAATGAAAACGTATACTAAACTTATGTTTATTTGATAAACTTTTGTCACGGAAGGAGGTTGTACGGTGACGGATGATATTACAAGAAGCGAAAAATTGGTTTTGGAAATGGTTCGGGCAAATCCATTTATTTCGCAAGAGGAATTATCAGAATTAATGGGATTACCTATTTCCTCCATTGCCAATAGTATTTCTGAACTAGTCAAGAAAGAATATGTTTTAGGCAAGGCTTTTGTAATAAACGAAGCAACTCCTATTATCTGCATTGGCGGGGCTAACGTTGATCGAAAGTTCTACGCGAAAGAGGAAATTACGAACGAAACGTCCAATCCGGTGAAATCTTCTACTTCGGTAGGAGGGGTAGCAAGAAATATTGCTGAAAACTTAGGAAGATTAGGCGAGGAAGTAATTTTACTATCAGCCAGAGGCGATGATTCCGAATGGGACATGATTTATGAATTATCCTCACCATTTATGAACTTGGAGCATGTCGCCCAATTTGAACATTCGTCAACAGGTTCCTATACTGCAGTTTTAGATAAGAACGGCGATTTAACAGTCGCATTAGCCGACATGGATATTTATGAACATATAACACCTGAGTTGTTAATTAAAAACAGTAATATTCTTAGAAAAGCAAAATGTATCGTTGTTGATTTGAATTGTCCAGGAGAAACGATTGATTTTCTCAGTGCTTTCACATCAAAATATCATATTCCACTAATTGTTATCCCTGTTTCGGGGCCAAAAATGAACAGGCTTCCAAAAACCTTGAATGCTGTAAGCTGGCTCATTGTAAATAGGGACGAAACTGAAACATACATGAATATGAAAATCAATGATGAACATGATTGGAAAGAAGCCGTTAAGAAGTGGCTCGATTTAGGAGTAAAAAATGTCATCGTAACGAATGGTTCAAAAGGTGTAATGTCGGGAGTTGAAAGTGGCGAGATCTACTATTCCCCGGCTATTGAAACACCAAAGGTTGTCGATGTGACTGGTGCAGGGGATTCATTTTGTTCAGGGGTTATTTATTCCTGGTTACAAAAGAAAGAACTTGACTACATTATTAAATCTGGTTTAGTCAATGCGCACAAAACCATTATGTCTAAATATACAGTTAGACAAGAGTTATCCCAACAACAATTCAACTTGGATATGGAGGAATTTCAAAATGAAACAGTATATTGAACTATCTGCAGAGGTACAAAAAGCAAAAGAGGAAGGCAAAGCGATCGTAGCACTAGAATCTACAATCATTTCACACGGTATGCCTTATCCACAAAACGTTCAAATGGCTCGCGAAGTTGAGCAAATCGTTCGCGACAATGGTGCGGTTCCAGCAACAATTGCGATTATCGACGGAAAAATCAAAATCGGCTTAACAGATGATGAATTAGAGCTATTTGGTAAAAGCAAGGACGTTGCGAAGGTATCAAGACGTGACCTGGCTGCAATCGTTGCAACTAAAAAATTGGGTGCGACAACTGTCGCTACAACAATGATCTGTGCTGAATTAGCAGACATCAGCATCTTTGTAACAGGCGGTATCGGCGGAGTTCACAGAGGCGCTGAAACGACTATGGACATCTCAGCAGACCTTGATGAATTGGCACAAACAAATGTAGCGGTCGTCTGCGCAGGTGCGAAATCAATCCTAGACCTAGCCCTTACGCTTGAGTACCTTGAAACAAAAGGAGTTCCTGTCATTGGCTACGGAACTGAAGTTCTTCCTGCATTCTACACTAGAAGAAGCGAACATAAATTGAACTTCCATACTGATTCACTTGATGTGATTGCTGACACATTAAAAACGAAGTGGGAATTGAACCTTAAAGGTGGAGCAGTAATCGCCAACCCAATTCCAGAAGAGCATGCGATGGATGAAGATTATATCAATGGCATTATCACTGGCGCGGTTAAAGAAGCAGAAGAAAAAGGCATTTCCGGTAAAGATACAACGCCATTCCTGCTTGGAAAAATCAAAGAAATGACTGAAGGCAAGAGCCTTGTAGCCAATATCGAATTGGTAAAACACAATGCTAAAGTAGGATCTCAACTAGCAGTTAGCTTCAACAGCAAAACAAACTAATTGAATTGTTAAAATGGCATAACCTCAACTTCTATAAAGTGTCAAAGCTTTATAGAAGTTGTTTTTTTAAAAAGCAAGCTGAAAACGCTAACAATAGAAGGTGGACTTTAAATGAATTTTATCTTTTTATTGACTGGAATTTTGTTTATTTTTGTTATTGGCTTCCTAGTCAGTAATGATAGAAAACATATTAAATATAAACGTATTCTAATCATGTTAGGGGTACAAATCCTCTTAGTCTTCTTTATGATGAATACCAATATCGGTTTAGTTGCGATTACAAAAGTAGGCGTGTTTTTTGAAAAATTAATGAAGCTTGCTGATGCAGGGATTCAATTCGTATTTGGCGGAATGGTGAATGAAGGCGGATTTACATTTTTCATCTCAGTCTTATTACCGCTAGTATTTTTATCCGTGTTGATTGGGATTTTAAATTATATAAAAGTATTGCCATTTATCATCAAATATTTAGGCTTATTTTTAAGTAAGATAACTGGCATGGGAAAACTGGAAAGCTATTTCGCAATATCCACTGCTACACTTGGACAACCAGAAGTGTTCTTGACAATTATCAAACAAATTCCACTGCTAACGCCAAAAAGGCTTTATACGATTTGTACATCAGCAATGAGTGCGATCAGTATGGCGATGGTTGGGTCTTATATGAAAATGTTAGAGCCGAAATTTGTTGTAACCGCTGTCGTATTGAATATATTTAGTGCTCTAATCATTGCGAATATTATCAATCCATATGATTTGGACGAAGATGAAGATTTAATCCAAATAGAAGAAAAAGAAAGACTTCCATTCTTCCAAATGGTTGGAGAAAGTGTAATGGATGGATTTAAACTCGTTATTATTGTTGCTGCTATGCTATTAGGGTTTATTTCCTTAATGGAAATGATCAATGTCGTTTTCCTTGGCGTTTTCCAGATTTCTTTCCAAACGGTTATTGGCTTTATTTTCGCACCAATTGCTTTCTTAATGGGTGTTCCATGGGCGGAAGCAGTCCAGGCAGGTGGAATTATGGCCACTAAGCTAATAACAAATGAATTTGTGGCAATGTTGAATTTTGGTGAAATTTCAAACCAGCTTTCCGATAAAACAGTCGCAATTGTATCTGTTTATCTAGTTAGCTTTGCCAACTTCGGAACTGTAGGAATTGTTGCTGGTTCCATCAAGGCAATTAGTGAAAAGCAAGGTAATCATGTTGCAAAATTTTCTTTGAAACTTTTGCTGGGTGCAACATTAGCATCTGTCATTTCAGGAACAATGATGGGTCTTGTAATGTAAAACTTTTAATGAGGTGAATGGTATGAGTAAAAGAAAAATTATTATCGATTGCGATCCAGGCCATGATGATGCAATCGCAATTATACTAGCTGCTGCACGGCCGGAATTGGAGATTCTAGGAATCACAACAGTTTCAGGAAATGCTGAAATTGAAAAAACAACCGATAATGCTTTGAAAATTTGTGATTTGGTTTCTTTAACAGATGTTGTTGTTTCAAAAGGTGCAAGCGAGCCTTTGATGCGCTTCCGGGAAACAGCACCGGGTATTCATGGTGACTCAGGTTTGGATGGTCCGGAGCTCCCTGAACCGTCCCGCAGCTGGAGTGATGAACATGGTTCTGACACGATTATTAGATTAGTAAAGGAATCCAAAGAGCCTGTTACTATTCTGCCAACAGGTCCATTAACAAATATTGCATTAGCTTTAGTGAAAGCACCGGAAATTAAGAATAATATAGAAGAAATTGTTCTAATGGGCGGGGGGACTTTCGGTAACTGGACGCCAACGGCTGAATTTAATATTTGGGCCGACCCGGAAGCAGCAAAAAAAGTATTCGATAGTGGCGTTCCAATCGCGGTAATGGGACTGGATATCACACACCAGGCCTTGGCAACAAAAGAAGTGATTGCTCAAGTGAATCAAATTGATAATAAGGTTGCCAATATCGTTGGAGAACTATTAGTATTCTTTGCTTCTACCTATAAAGAGATGTTCGATTTCGATGGAGCACCCGTACACGATGTCTTAACTGTCGCATACTGTGTTGCTCCAGAATTATTTAAGATGAAAGATGTAAATATTACGGTAGAAACCAAAGGCGAGTTTACAGCGGGAACGACGTTGGTAGATTTGCATGGGGTCACCGGCAGAGAAGTGAATGCTAAGTTTGGGCTGGAGTTGGATGTAGAGGGTTTCTGGAAGCTCATGATTGACGCGTTGAAAAAGTACTGATTCGGGGTGGCGGTGCCTGGTTGAGCGACAAAGATTTGGTGAAAAGCTGAAAAGGTGTTGCACAAATCCCGTTGAGTGACAATGTCCGAGCAAAATTCGGAAAGGATGTCACTTAAACCATCGGATCATTTTAATTCAGATCAAATTTCCCTGCTCTCACCATATAGACTTCATAGATTACAAATAGTAACCAGACCCGGCTAAATTGAAGCCGGGTTTTTTATGTTTTTAAATATTCACCCAACGGTTGAAGGGAGTCCTTTAATACGTTTTAAGGAAAATTGTGTTAAAGTTACTTATGCCAGTTCCTTGTTTATTTTAATAAAAACGTTCGGAAACTCTTGAAAAATACATTGGTATCGGAGGAATAACCATGTCCAATAATGACAGACCTAGAAGAGTAATTCTGGATTTAGCAGTTACTTTAGATGGTTTTATAGAAGGAAAAAATGGAGAAGTGGATTGGTGCATCATGGACTCTGATATGGGGTTCACTAATTTCTTGTATCAAATAGATACTATTTTATATGGAAGAAAAAGCTATGATCTATGGGGAAAATATACTCCAGGAACTGAGGTTTCTGATACCGACAAGGAAATTTGGGAACTGGTCCATAGTAAGAAGAAAATTGTATTCTCAAGATCGCAAAATGGGACAGATGATGAAGCAACTTTTATAAACGATAATATCCTTGAAGAGGTTAATAATCTAAAGAATATGCCTGGTAAAGACATCTGGCTGTATGGCGGATCGAGTCTTATTACAACTTTTATAAATTTAGGGCTTGTTGATGAATTCAGATTATCTGTTCACCCTGTAATCCTGGGAGAAGGAAAACCATTGTTTATCGACATAAAGCAGAGAATGAATCTAAAACTCGTTAATACAAGAAGCTTTTCCTCCGGCGTTGTTCAACTATGCTATCACCTTAGTCAATAAACGGGTACATGTATACAGGTCCCACTTTGTAAACTAATTATTGAACAAGCGTAGCAACTGAAGATGAAAAGTAAGGGGGAGCAAAAATGGTTATACAAGCGAATATGTCGCCAGATAGAATCGTAAATGTTTGGGAAGTTACTGCAGTTATTTTTGAAAAGTATAACATCCCTATGACAAAACGTACTTTGGAGGAAATAGTTGAAGGGGATAACCTTTCTTCACTTCTTAGAGAATTAAACTCTGCGGTTGGAAGTTCTACAACAACTTGTATAGAAGGTGGCTGACAAATGCCAACCAGCAAGGGGTAGTTTACTCCTTTGATGTATATAAAAAAAAAGACTCAATGAGGTATTTAAAGTAGGACGAGTCGGATAAATGGTAATCATTTCTTTCGAGTGTTACTGTTATAAGAAGGAAAGAATATACTTGTTCGCTACTTGGAACCAGGTGAAGTTTATCGAGTGTATTCGTATACTCCTGGTGATTATGGTGTTTATGGAGTTGGCGGCGAGTTATTTGTTGGCAAAAATGAACCAATAAAATATGAAACTCCGTCAAAAGAAAAGCTTTCTTTAGCAAATAAGAAATAATCATCGAAAAGTGCGTTGATCCAGTGAGGATTAGCGCATTTTTTGTTGAACAAAAACGGAAAGTTACTTAAGAAGCAAAAGTGTGTTGAAGGATAAGAAGTATTCTTTGATGAACATCTCACATTAATAATTTTTATTATTCAGAAGGTTATGAATATTCGTATGAAGAATATATTAAAAAGACGATTTTTTCATCGTCTAACTACAAAATCGAATATCAAATACAACTGCTTTCTTTTCCTCTGGAGCCTGATTGTATCTCCTTTTTTTATTGGAAAGAGAATAGATTCACATAAGATGACACGTTCACCCCCAGGAAAATTATTAAGGAGGTAATACAGGTGAAAGCAGCTATTTACAGTACATTTGGTCCCCCTGAAGTGTTGGAGATAAAGGATGTCGAACAGCCATTCCTCAAAGATGATGATAGAGTGCTGATTAGAGTCCACTGTGCCTCGGTCAATGCTTTAGACAATTTGTACCGAAAGGGCTATTTGCCTTCAAGGTTGGACAATGGACTGACAAAACCAAAAAATTCGATACTGGGCATAGATGTTGCGGGTACGATTGAGGCTGTCGGTAGAAACGTACAAAGATTTAAGGCAGGTGACCATGTTTTTGGGAGTTGTTTCGGATCCCATTCCGAATATGTCTCACCGCGTCAGAATTCATTAAGTCATATGCCTAAAAACGCCACTTTTGAGGAGGCAGCGGCTATACCGTGTGCTGCCCAAACTGCGCTGCAAGCATTACGAAATGTTGCCCAGGTAAAGCAGGGACAAAAAGTTTTAATCTATGGCGCCTCAGGCGGCGTTGGGCACTTTGCTGTTCAGCTTGCCAGACACTTCGGGGCTGAAGTAACCGCGGTTTGCAGTACGTCGAACCTTCAGTGGGTTAAAGAACTGGGGGCACATTACGTGATTGATTATACCAAGGAAGATTTTACGAAAAGTGGGAAGAAGTACGATGTCATTCTCGATGCGGTAGCGAAGCGGACCTTTTTCAGTTGTTTGCGTTCTCTAACCGATACGGGAGTTTACATTACAGAAAATCCACTCTACCCAAAGTATCACCCCATTCAAATGATAGTCGGTTCTTTGATTGGCCGCAAGAAAGCAAAGATCCATCTTGCGAAACCAAATGATACAGACCTAGATTTCTTACGTGGTCTTGTGGAAGAAGGAAAATTAAAACCAGTTATTGAGAAATGCTTTCCTTTGGAACAAATCGTGGAGGCTCACCGGCACATTGAAAGTGGGCGTACAAAGGGGAAAATTGTTCTTAAAATCAAAATGGAGTAATACATATCAGGTGCCTTAGTCCAATCAGGATTAAGGCACCTTTTTGTTGAACTTCTTCTTATCGAGGAAGAAGAGAAAAAGAGAAAATCTACAAATTATATATGTAAAAACTTATGAAACGTCATAAAAAAATTATAATTACCCTTATACTGCATAGCTGTTAGCATAGATAGTAGCTAAAGGCTAAAAAGAGGAGGGGTTTTATTGGAGACTGAAATTAGATTTAGAATGGCTACTGAAAAAGATTTAGATAGTATTGTTGCAATGCTTGCTGATGATGTTTTAGGAAGTAAACGTGAACGATATGAGCATCCACTTCCTAATAGTTACATAAAAGCATTTGAGGCTATTAAATCTGACCCTAATAACGAGTTAATAGTGGCTTGTGAGGGGAATAAAGTAATTGGGGTGCAACAAATTACCTTTACACCTTACTTAACACATCAAGGTGGATGGAGAGCTACTATTGAAGGAGTGAGAACTTCAGCTTCTGTAAGGGGTAAAGGTGTAGGGACTGAACTTATAAAATGGGCAATTCAACGTGCGGAAGAACGTGGTTGTCATTTAGTACAACTGACAACCGATAAAAAAAGACCAGACGCGTTAAGATTTTATGAACGTTTAGGTTTTAAAGCAACACATGAAGGTTTAAAGCTCAAACTTTGATTTTTTTTAAAAAAACTTAAATTCAGAGAGCTCAATGTACTCGGGGAATAATAATAACAGCTGGCTTAGATGAACCAGCTGTTTTTTTTTTTTTGCCTATCGAAAGAGTAAGAACTGCAATTTAATAGGGTCTTTTATTGCAAATGTCGTAGTTTATCTGGATTAGCAACTGTGTAGATCGTCTGAATTCGATTGTCGTTAAAGGCAAAGGAGTAAACATATTGCAGGTGATCATCGGTTGTTAATATCAGTCCTGGACATCCGTTGACTGTAGCAAATGTGATGGTGAACTTTCCTGCATACATTTTCAATAGGTTTTGAAGCAATTGGATTACTCCAGTAGCACCGAATATAGGTATCTGGGCTGCCTTTACTTTTCCGCCACCATCTGAGTACATTGCCACATCTTCACTAATAAGATCCAATAATTGATTAACGTTGCCATTTAAGATCGACTGTACAAACTCTTTTACTGTCGATTCCGCAATTGAAATTGAAGGTTGTTTCTTAGGATGGTAGTTCATGCTTTTTTTCGCACGGTGATATATTTGCCGGCAATTTGCATTGCTTTTTCCAAGAATTTCAGCTATTTCATCATACGTGTATTGGAAGACATCACGAAGTAAAAAGACGGCTCTTTCCGTTGCATTTAGTTGCTGTAATAATAGCAAGTATGCGGTTGAGATGGATTCCTGTTGCAAAAAGACTTGTGAAGGATCGTTCTGTGAATTCTGTATTTCAAGCAGTGGTTCTGGAAGCCACGGGCCGACATATACCTCGCGTTTTTTTGCGGATGACCGTATCAAATCCAGACAGCGATTGGTGACGATCTTACATAGATACGCTTTTTTATTTTCAATCTGTTCGCGGCTGGGGAGCTGATCAAAAGTTATAAAGGCCTCTTGGACAATATCTTCTGAGTCCATCACACTGCCTAACATACGGTAGGCTAAGGAAAAAAGCAGAGGTTGATAGGTTCGATATAGTCCTTCCATGCTCATAATTTGATTTCCTCTCTCGTTTTTTCATAATTGTGAAACGGCTCGTTTCGCGCTAGCTACGGATGCATCAACGACCAGTTCCCCGTGCGAGGCCCAGTCACCAGCCACATATAGTCCCTCAATTTCAGGAACAGATGGACCTGGATTCTCGATTCTTTTTATATGAGGAAAGTCATGGACAACTGTCATTTTCGGAAGGAACTGTCTGATAACTAATTCATTCCGCCAGCCGGGTTGAACAACATCTAACACTCGCTCCAACTCAACCTCATCCTTCACTGCATCTGTTTGCGGCCCCTGATATTTAAAAAGTGAGACCAGTTTTGTCCCATCATCACTCATGATAGCTGGCCTTGGTTTTCCCTCTCGTGTTTGATGTGTAAGGAATATTGGTTGATCCAATCCATAGATAAATTGGTGCTCATGTATCGGCAGCTGGAGCAATCCAACATCTAGACAGGCAACGGTCACAGGAATCGCTTGCTTGTTCCACTTGTCGAGTGCTGTTTGATCCGCATGTGGAACTAGTTTGTGAGAAACAGAAGGTGGTGTGGTTAGTATAACATTCGCTGCTTCTATTCTAGTGCCATCCTCACATAAAATCGAATGTACTGTTTGATCTTGATGTTCGACTGTAGCCACTTTACAACCGGTGACTATCTCCACTCTTTGTTGGACAGCAAGTTCACGCAGTTCTTCTACAATTTTCCCCCAGCCTTTATCGAGATACAACACTCCTTTTAGTGCACGCTGCAGCTGCTTTAAGGCAGGACCAGCAGCATGTAATTCAGGAGCAAGCACATAAGTGGATGTCCGGAGCAGTGCATAGAAGACGTTACGCAGCATTGGATCATTTAATTGAGTTTCAATCCAATCACGGATACTGATCTGGTTCCAAACGCTTGTATCCATTTTTCCTAATTTAATGAACCACTTTGCTAATTCGAGCTTTCCGCTCAAACTTAGGAGCGGCGATTGAAAAAAGGAGGATGCGTTCGTGGGTAAAGGCAATAATTGTTCTTTCCACATCCCGTAAGCATCAATAGATGGTGTGCTTCCCTCAAGTCGTAAACCGAATTCCCGGAATGCTTCATATGCTTCCCCTTTATACAGTGCATGCGCGCCCAAATTGAAATATACCCCTTGCCTTTTGTTCGTGATTGCTCTGCCTCCCAATTGTTTTTGCTGCTCCAATACAATGGTTCGTTTTCCTGCTTTTGCTGCATAGATCGCACTCGTTAAACCTGCAATTCCCCCGCCTACAATAGCCACTTCATATTTTGTCATCGTAATCATCCTTTTCGATTATTTACAAACATAACGGATGAGTGAATGATTCTGTGACAAAATGGGGGTAAAAGTTTTTGGATGGAGTGTATCTTAAGGTAATACGAACTGATTCAAGAAGCCTATTTACGCGCCGCACCAATGCGTTTGTTAAAAGAATGGAATGAGATGCACAAGAATGAGTTTTAAGTTGCTACGAGGAAAAGAGTCCCTGTGTATTGCTGATATGGTTGTTATTGGTTTAATGAGTATTACTCCCTAAAAGTCATTACAATATAAGACCATTTAAATAGAGGAAGAAGAATCACAAGAAAATTGAACGCTTATGTATTGCTGATATGGTCGTTTGTGAAGGATTACAATTGAACTATAGGGAGATTAGTTGAACAAAAGTTTGGATATTTATGGTAAAATGTTGTTAGACTATGGGAGGGGTATTTATGGACTTATTTTTCTTTTTCAATATGTTTAAAAATATTATTTCTACCTTTTTTCAAAATGGAATTTGGGTAATCGGCTTTTTTTACTTGTTAATTAAGACTTTTGAAAGCGATAAACTTAAACATTTCTCCAAATATGTTATAGGAATTGTTTTGGCAATATTATTTGTTTATTCAGTAATAGTAAGTATATAAACTATATTTCCTTATTCGAGTATCGGGTGTCTTTGATCCAAAAAGGATTAAAGCACCTTTTTGTTGAATTCCTTATTGAACAAACGGGGTTAAGTTTAAGAAATAAAAATTGAAGCTATAAGGCTGATTAGCAACCAGCCGTGATAAAAGTGATTATTGAAGTGGACGGGTATTTTCATCAAGCTCTTTTAACAGGAAAAAAATGTTCCAAAAAGGAATTAAAACAAAAATATCTCCAGGCAAAGGCTTTAACGACTGATATTAAAGAACTTGGTAACGTGTTCTCGCTTCTTCATAACTTTGAACAACTCCCTTATGACAGTGAAATTCAAATTGATTTTGTTATTGATACTGATACGGATAGGATTTATTCACCTTCTTATTAAACGAACGGGCAGTTTAGTGAAAGAAGAGGCATTATTAGAAGTATGTTGAAATAAGTAATATGTGGGAATGTTCCACTTCAATATTTTTTGGGGGGAGAGTAAATTTGAAGAAAATAATTACTTTATTATTTACAATAATGCTTTTAACAGCTTGTTCAGAAACTACGACCAATGATTATCAATTTAGTGGAGAAAGTGAACATTGGGAAGCTGAATACTCCTATAAAGGAACAGAAAAATGGGGAGAAAAGGACGGGAAAAAAACTTATTCGAACGAAGATAGCTATGAATTCGTATTAAAATATAAAGGTTCTTTAGAAGAGTTGTCTTCATTACAAAAACTTGAATACTCTTATGAAACTATTAGTAGTAGTGGGAAAAGAACTGAAGAGCTCACGGAACCCCCATCAACAGTAACATTTTCGTCTTCAGGTAGTTCAAAAGGTGGGGCAAAAGTAAGTAAGGATGAAGTTATAAAAGTAAAGGTAAAATGGGATGACTTTGAAGAGTCATTTGAACTGCATAATAATAGTAAGTAACTTCATTAAACTTACGGGTGCGTGTCTAGAACAAGGAAGACGCTAATTTCAAGTCGAATTTAATAATTGTTTTAAGTAAAATGGGGGGTTATTTAGTGGAACAGAAAGAATTTTGGTGCTTAATTGAAAAGTCCAGGGAACATGATGATCAAGCGGAATTGTTAACTGAGGTATTAGCTCAAAAAGGATTAGAGGAAGTTTTAGAGTTTGAATTTTTATTTAGAGAATTAATGAACTATAGTTATAAATCCCGTTTATGGGGAGCGGCATTTGTTTTGATGGGTGGCTGTTCTGATGATGCTTTTGATTATTTTCGTGGATGGCTGATTGGGCAGGGTGAAGAAATATTTAACAAGGTCATGAAAGACCCAGAATTTTTAGCAGAATACATAAATGAAGATAACCTTGATGATGAAGGGTACCCGCAAAATGAAGAATTGCTCTCGGTTGGCTTTGATGCCTATAACCTGATAAAGACAGGTGATATTGAATGGAATGACAGTATATACGATGAGCTATTAGAAGCTCTTGACAAAAAGGGGTTACAGCCTGCAACTGACATAGAATTTGATTGGGAAGAAGATGATCTGGAAGATTTATTTCCTATTCTTTGGGAAAGATTTGGAGAAGAACCACTAGGTTAATTTGAGAAAACTTAATTAAGTGTTTATCTTTAACAACAGCCCTTCTACAGTTGCTAAACGGCCTAATTTATTGCTTCCTTTTTATCTTCTAACGAAGAGTTCAAAAATAAATTAACTCGAAAACCAAAATGAAAAAGCGCCAAAAACCCTTGGTACTTAAGGGGCAGTGCGCTTTTTTTGTTTCATGTTCAAAGGGAAACTGAGAGTCTTTTTTAACTTAATATCAATTTCTTAGGCGAATTTTTGATCCAGCATTGAGATAAATTGCTTTGCTGCCGGTGTAAGATGTGTACCGGTGATATACACACATTACTCCCCTTATTTATGGAATTTTACATGAAGATAATCCTTTAAAATACTGTCATGCGGAAGACTCTAAAACGGCTGCTATTGAACTGGAAGCTTTTCCTTATAGAGCTAAAGGGAGCAGGTTAGTTAAGTGATTATATGGTAAAATAAGGGTGGGAAAAGTAATAAGAAATAGGGGTTGGAAGAGATTGATTTTGATTAATGGCAGTTTTTTTGTTGTCTTAGGAGTCCTAATCTATCTTATTGTTCGTTCCATTTTTATTGGATGGCAGTACAGGAACCAAGTACAAATATACTGGCTTAAGGAAATTTTGAAGTTAGTGTTTGGCATCTACATTTGTTTGGTTATTTCTGTTACCTTATTCCCTATACCAATAGGGTTTGAGAATGACTATAAAAATCTTTTCCGCTCGATAAATGTTGTGCCCATTGTATCAATTATTAGGGATATAAGTCAGATTGGAACTGCTTATGAAGGCGATGTTTATTTTATGATTTCTCTTATTGTTAGGAACGTGGGAGGAAATATTTTATTATTTATGCCATTCGGATTTTTAGTGCCAATTGTAAGTAAAAAGATAAAAGATTTAAAAACAGTTACTATTCTGGGTTTAGCAATGTCCGTAACTATTGAACTTTTTCAGTTGTTACAATCCTTTGGCGGTGGATGGGGACGAGTTACTGATATTGATGATGTTATCTGTAATGTAATAGGTGTTGTTTTGGGCTACCTGATTTATGTTCTTATCATCAAAACTGGTGAAAAATTTAAAATAAAAGCACTGGATTAACCGCCTTTTTTATTTAATATTTTATTGAGCCAACGGGCCAGGTAGATCAATAAAGGAATAATACATTGTTAGATAGAATTAATGATAAAAAAGATTAGGGGGATATTATGGATAATCAATTTAGAAAATTTCTAGACTCTTATTTAGATGCTTGGCGTTCTTCCTCATTAACAGAAATTAGGGATTTATTATCAAGTAATTATAAGGGAAGAGAAATTACGGGGGATGAGATTGTTGATTTTGGGTTTGAAGAATCAATGCTTGGTTGGGAACAAGGGTTTAATTTTGTTAAAGAAAATAACGCCCAATGGGAATTGAACTTAATTTCTATTATTCCGTTAAGAGCCGATGAGATGTTGGTTATCATATCTGCAACGATTCTCATAAAAGGAGAGCGTTTAAATTCAGCAAATTTATTTTTCCAGACCTTTAAAAAAGATAGTTCTAATGATTGGAAATTGGTAAGAAGTTATATAGAAGCAGGAATTCCAATAGAGAATATAAAGAGAATGCAATTTAACTAGCGGGCGTTAATCCAAGAAGAATGAAGGAACCTTTTTGAAAATAAGAGAGGTTGTATTGTTAATGACAGATTATGGTGATGAATTGTTCAAGGATACAGCTTGGTATTATTCACGTTACAGGCCAATATATCCAGCATCTTTAATAAGGTATTTAATAGATAAGTTTTCCCTCGATGGTAATGGCCGAATGCTTGATTTAGGGTGTGGTACCGGACAATTGGCGTTCAGGTTCGCTGATTGGTTTGAAGAAAAAGAAAGACGAAAAGGCGTTATCCCCTCGGGAATAATGCCTTTTTAATAGCATTCGAGTATATGGGGCATTTCCACATTAATATCAAGAAAGTTCGAGTTTTACTTTAAAATCTGATTCAGGGCGCTATCAAGACTTTCAAATGAGAAAGTGTAACCTTCCTTTTGCAACCGTTCTGGAATAACCCATCGGCTCTTCAATACCAATTCCGTTTCAGTGTTTATGAACAATGACCCCATTTCCAACAACCATTTGGGCGAAGGAAGACCAAACGGGACATTCATGGCATTCCGCAGCTCTTTCATAAATTCACGATTCGAAACAGGGTTTGGAGAAGAACAATTAAATACCCCATCCAAATCTTCCCTTCCGATTAAGAAAAGGATAATTTGAAACAAATCTTCAATATGAATCCAACTGAACATTTGGTTTCCATTCCCTTGAATACCCCCGAGACCAAATCTTACTAAATTTAGATAAGGCAACATCACGCCGCCATCTTTACCGAGAACGATAGCAATGCGCAATGCGATTTGTCTTGTTTTAGGCAATGTGAAAGAGAAAAAGGTGTTCTCCCAGTTCTTAGCGACATCAACAGAAAAACCGGTGCCAATTTCGCCATTCTCTTCTGTCATAGGGCGGTCTTCTGCGTGGCGATAAATGGTTGCGGTACTCGAATTCATCCATGTCTTAGGCGGGTTGTTACATAATTGTATACACTCTCCGAGGATTGAGGTAGTAAGCATCCTTGATTTCATTATTTCATTTTTGTTCTGTTCATTATATCGGCAATTGACAGACTTTCCAGCGAGGTTGATAAGAAGCTCCGCATCTTCCAAAGCATCGACAATGCCATGTCTATCTTCCCATGAAACAGTGTGATTTTGCCTTGATATAATAATTACCTCAAAACCTAATTGACTGAATCGGTTTTTAAGATACTCACCGATAAAACCTGTTCCGCCAGCCAATACAATTTTCTTCATAAGACCACCCCGTTAGTCTTTCGCTCTTTAAACTTTTCAAAGCTTTGTTCAGCCAAACTTATTCGTTACTTTAAGAACGGTTCTTAACAATCTATAATAAATGTAACATTAACTTTGTCATTTAACCTTAAAAATGGGTTTGCTGAACGAGGATAGTTGAATAAGCCTAATGCTCAAATGTGAGGGAGAGAGGGTTTCATTAAGAAGCAATTACAATTACGAAATTTAGTAACTTTCGTATCAGTGTTATAATTTAAATTAATTTATTTGAAAAGGATTTAAGCTTAAAAGGAAACGAAACTGCACGCCTCTCTTATTGAGATGAACTTGTTGTTTGGCATTCTTTTAAAACAAACGGGTCTGTGATCCAGGAATGGCTTTGTCAAAAGGATAAAAGCACCTTTTTTGTTGAATTCCTTATAGGGCTAAAGGATAGGATAGCTTAAAAACGATACGTACTAGTATGGGTAAACTTGGTTAATAACCGAGTAAATACGAAAACTAGAACTAGATAGGTAACTCAACCTAGAATAAGAATGAGGTGATTTTATGAGTAAAGCTAAAGGAAAAGGCGGAACAGGAAGAGGAACAGACAAGAAGGGTTGGAATCGTTGGCAGGCTGGTGCAAACAAGAAAAAGAGTGCAAAACCTTATATAAGTAAAGGTATTAAAAAAACGGATGTTGAAAATGACTCCACGAGCAATAGGTAAAGTCACTTTTCCGAAAGAAGGATCGCTTTTTCTTATTCAAATAACGGGAGCTTAGTACAACAACGTCTGAGGATAAAAGGTAATCCATCTAATAACGACCACGATTGCAAAGAAGGTAGAAGATAGGACTATCTGATTAGATTGTAGTTTATAATGTAAGACGTAAACTAATTGTTTGGCTATTGAAATCTGGGAATAGGAGGTTGATTGACGTGAAGGAGACAGATATTTCTTCGTTAGTCTGTACGATAGCTCCTTGGCTGTCGGTACGTAATGGAGAACGAGCAGTCGAATTTTACAAAAGTGCTTTTCAAGCAAAGGAAGTCTATCATATAGAAGATCAAAGTGGTGCTATAGTGTCAAGGCTTGCAGTAGGCGGGGCGGAATTCTGGGTAAGTGAAGATACTGGAGCGGAAAACTGCAATGCAGTTCGGATGATCTTGACAGTGCAAAGCCCAGATTTGGTATTCCAGAAAGCTCTAGCTGGTGGTGCATCAGAAGTTTTTCCTGTGCAAGATGCACACGGTTGGCGGGTGGGACGCTTGGTTGACCCATTTGGTTTCCATTGGGAGATTGGTTTTCAATACAAAGAGTAGACAACTAGGGTCACAATTGTAAAATATTATAATTAAAGAGCGGATACGAGAGCAGGGGAGCAACGCATAAGGGGCGTTGCTCTTTGTTTAGAAATACTTTTGATATCCTGCCTGAGCCTACCACTTAGTTGGGAATAAATCCGTGTGGTTTCACTCTTCTCGTGCCCTAGGAGACTTTGTATGAAAAGAATTTATATAAAGTATCTGTCACCCATAGTACATATGTTAAAATTTGGTTAGTCTTATAAATGGAAGTGATCTTAATGATTCAAATATTTGGAGTAATTGGTTTTTATTTATTACCTCTATATAGTATTGTTTTTTGTTTAAATTTAGTCTCAATCTTAAAGAAGGTAAAAAATGAAGAAAATACCGGTATAAACTCACTATGGCTTGTGGTTTCTTTCACTTTGATTATTGTTACCTTCGCATCATTGATTGTTGGAGTATCCTGAAAATAAAACCTAACCCTTTTCGAATATAGGGTGCTCTATCCAAGATGGATTTACCGTATTTTTCAAAATTGATTTATTCAGCTACGGGGAGTTTAGTTGAACAAGGATATGGATTTTTATGGAAATTCAGTGCAATAAGTTTAGTGTGTGAATTTTGATTTTCGGGAATTTATTGTTGGATTTCGGAAGGGAATGAGCTTAATTGAGAGTAATCTTGGAATTTATTCGAGTTATAGTAATACTTCTCATTCTTGGTGGTTTAATAGGAGCGTTCGTAAAGTTAATATATGCGAGTTTTGGAATAAATGTAGATAATACCAATGGTGCTTGGTTAGTTGGAATATCGATCCTTATCTTAATTTTTGTTTTGTATAAAAATAAACTTCAATTTTCTGGATTTTACAAAGGAGCAGGTAAGGTAAAACTCTCGAAAAAAGTTGGCATTTCTCTGATTCTTTGGTCAGTAATAATGCTAATTTTAGCACCCTTCTTCAACTAACGGGCTGGTCAGCTTAAGAAGGAATATGTAATTAATTAAACGAAATACATAGAAATGGGTCTTTATTACAGGGGGTGACAGTAATGATTTATGAGATGACCTATCAAGTTCGCGTATCTAATTTTGAAGAAGGGGAAAGGTGGTATAAAACATTATTAAATAAAGGACCTGATTATACCCCTCACGCAGGTTTTGCGGAATGGGAGCTAATTCCAGGTTGCTGGCTCCAGGTTGCCGAAGGTACAGCATCCAAAGGTAGTGGACCAATACGCCTTGGTGTATCTTCTATTGAAACTGAACGAAATAGGATGATTAAGGAGTTGAATGTCGATTCGTTTGAAATCTACTCTAGAGAAGAGGTACCTGTAAAATGGGCAACATTTACTGATCCTTGGGGAAACCAACTTGGCTTCTTTGAATACATCAGTGAAAAGGAGAAAAATGAGAGAATAAGAACCATATTAGGCAATGTTGAAATATAACATCCTGTAAAAATAATGGCGTATTCAACCACTCGCGTTGATCCAGGAGGATTAACGCTATTTTTGTTGAATTCCGTATTAAGCTAAAGGGGAGGATAGTTGAAAAAGGGGTAGCGTCAGGAAAATGCAGATTTACAACGATAAGTAATACTGAATTTAGGAGCTGTTGACATTGCAGTTCCTTCTGAGAAGTAAGGTATCATTAGTCGAATAAGTAGTCTTATAAGCCATCTAACCTACCTACAACATTTTGGAACAATCTGATAAGAGGTTGTTCCTTTTTCCATTTATACTCTAGATTACAGATGGTCATAAAAATCTTTTATTTTTTCAAACCAGATGAAGGTTAGCTACGTCTATAATATGTGAGAGGGTGATAACTAGATGAATGGACTAAAACAACTGGCGGTGACAGATGAAAGTATGCTGGATGAGAGAGAGCAGATAATTGATCAACTAATGCATGAATATAGCGATGATATTCTGCATCTCGTATATACATATGTAAAAAATCGAGCGACAGCAGAAGATTTAACGCAGGAGATATTTTTAAAGTGTTATGAAAAGTTAAATCAGTTTAATCAGCAGTCAACAATAAAAACGTGGGTATATCGTATTGCCAGTAATCATTGTAAGGACTACTTAAGAAGCTGGCATTATCGCAAAATAACGCTTAACGATAAAATTTTGGATTATATACCTTCGAAATCAAAACAGGTTGAAGAGGAGATTATCTCGAATAGTGAAGAAAACAACTTAACAAATGCTGTCATGAATTTACCTCTAAAGTACAGAGAAGTAGTATTTCTGCATTATTATGAAGAACTGTCTTTAGCTGAAATAAGTAAGATTACGACAGTAAATATCAATACAATAAAAACAAGATTAAAGCGGGCGAAAGAATTATTAAAAGACAAGATGATCGAGGAGGTTTAGGAGATGAATGATCCATTTACTAACCTGAAGAGTTCAATGAAAAAATCAATTTTCAAGGATTTTTCTTTTTCCAATGAAAGAAAAAATGCGGTGAAAGAATCCATTCGTATGAGACAATCTCAATCACAATTTCATTCTTGGAAGATAGAAACCATCATAGCTATATTAGAATCGGTTCAGCATGAATCAAAGGATGGCTACAATATTTCTACCCAACTTTTTCGAAAAAGTGAACGTACTTTCCAAAAAAATGAAGGGCAGCTTTATACACTTCTACATCTACTAGAAAATAAAGAAATTCTTACTTCAAAATGGATAAACAAAAAGAAATATTACTCCTTAAATTCCAAAGGAAAAAAATACTTAGCTACCTATAAACAAGATAACTCAAAACAAGAGTTATCCCTTAAACACTTACTAGAGGAGGCGTCCTTATGAGTTCTCCCAAATTTGAAGAATTTTTAAGTAAAGTAATGTCCAAAGTAAAATCTAAGGAAGCACACAACAAGATAAAAAAAGAGCTTACTAATCATCTGCAAGAGTTGAGTCAATCTTATAAAAAGAGAGGATTTTCTCAAGAGGATGCAGATGAAAAGGCCATTCAAGAAATGGGAAATCCATTTACTATTGGAGAGAATTTAAATCCACTCCATAAGCCAAAAATGGATTGGCTTTTGATTGTTTTATTTGTTATTTTTGCTGGCCTTAGTTTTCTTCCATTAATTGATGGAATTCCTGATTTCTCCTTATCAAGTACCCATTTTATGTGGCGGCAGGCGATTTGGTACACACTTTCTGTTCTTGTAATCATTGGATTCCTTTTCTTTGATTACCAAAAATTAAAGAACTTTTGGATGTATTTTTATATTGGCGGCTTGCTGATTCATTTATATCTCCATTTATTTGGAATTATGGTCAACGGAGCAAAGAAGTGGGTTTCCCTCCCAGGCCTGATGGTCGATGGCACCATGTTGAGCTTGTTTTTCTTTTTTCTTGCATGGGCTGGTATTTTTAACAAGATTAATGAGTTTCAGAGTTGGAAAAAACAAGGTTTCCTTCTTGTCTTGTTTTGGACTCCCATCATGCTTTACATGATGGTGGCAGACTTTATGATGAGTATTAGTTACTTTCTGTGTACACTTGCGATGTTTGCTTTCGCTCGAATCCAAAAGAAATTAGCTGTAAATTTGTCTCTAACAAACCTATTGGCTGGTACCATTTTCATTATTATGTTCTTTATGACCTCAAAACAAGACTATTTGTTTACGAGACTATCTGCTTTTATAAACCCAACTGCCGATCCAAATGGAGCAGGATATTTGTATGTGGCAGCTAGAAATGTCCTTGCACAAGCGGGATGGTTCGGTCACGGACTTACCAACGATTTGAATTTCAAAATGTTGCCAGAAGCACATACAGATTTTTCTTTCCCCTTCCTCGTCTATTCTCTTGGTTGGGCATTCGGTATCGTTCTTTGTTTAATCCTACTGATATTTATTTCAAGGATATCGAAAAATGCGTTTAAAACAAAGGACCTGTATGGGAGATTGATCGTAATTGGTGGTGCTACATTATTTGCGGTTCCTACTGCCTGGAACATCTTGATGAGCTTTGGAGTCGTGCCGATAATGGGAGTTTCTCTGCCTTTTATTAGTTATGGAGGCAGTGCAATACTCTTTTACGCTGCTGTTTTAGGACTCATTTTAAATGTTTATAGAAGAAAAGATCTTGTAGAACCCACGATTGCAGATGAAATTAAAAGTTAAAGTCAAACATGTAAATGTTGATAAAAAGGGCGACGGCTAATTAATGGTTGTCGCCCTTCCCTTATTGATCGGGTGCTTTAGTTGAATAAAAGAATAGTTTTAAACACCCAAAAAGAAGCACTGAAAACAGAGTTGAAATTAACCCTGTTCGCAGTGCTTTTTTTAGTTAATAACTCAACGATACTTTTACTGCCTCATCCCCGAATTTCACTTCAATGAATTTATCGGTATCATTTAGCTGACCGAAGTTTACCTGCCGTACAAGTACGTTTTCCTTAATGAGCCTCTCAAACCGCTGGAGTATTCCTTGGGTGGTTTCGTTTGCCGAGAGTGCAATGTCTATATACTGTTCAACCGGCAAATCCAATTTTTTGCGGGTATCCTGGATTGCCCGGATTAAATCCCGGACCTGGCCTTCTTCCATGAGTGCGGGGGTGAGTTTTACATCCAATAAGACCTTCATCTGCTGATCGCCCGCAATCTCGAAGCCCACTGCAACGACATGGTCGATATGGACGTGCTCCTTACCCAAAGCCACCTTTTGCCCACTTACCTCAATTTGAAGCTGGCCATTTTCCAACAATACCTTCTTTTCTGTATCGGAAATGTGGTCAACATATTCTTTGACATGGTTTACAAGTTTTCCGAACGCCACACCTGCAGTTTTATAATTTAGTTTAAAAACAGTTGTTTCGTAGCGTGACAAATCTTCCGTAAAGACAATTTCTTTCACATTAAGCTCATCTTTGATGATGCCGGCATAGTCTTCCAAAACGCGTACCCCAACTTTACGCCACACAATGAGCTGTTGCAGAGGCTGCTTAACCTTCAGATTACTGGCGTTCCGGATGCTGCGGCCGAGCTCTACTATTTTCAAAACTGTTTCCATATCTTCTTCCAGCTCAGGATGGATTAGTGACGTGTTGGCCTTCGGATAGTTCTGCAGATGCACACTTCTCTGGTACAGCTTCAAATGGATATCCTCGGCAACATATGGGACAAACGGAGCAAGCAAGCGGCTGATGGTGCTGATCGATTCAAATAGTGTAGAATAGGCTGCGATTTTATCCTCGGAAAGTCCGCTGGCCCAAAATCTCGTCCGCGACCGCCGTACATACCAATTGCTTAGTTCATCGACAAATGCCGCAATATCGCGGGCAGCCTGAGTGAATTGGAATCGATTCATGTAGGCTTCAACTTCCCTGACTGTCCGATTCAACCGTGAAAGCACCCACTGGTCCAAAATAGTCCGTTTTCCTGTTTTATCTGGATCATAGGCGAAGCCATCGATTTTCGCATACATGACATAGAACTTATACGTATTATCCAGTGTATCGATCAGCTTCGATTTGGCGTCCTGGACAATCTTTTTCGAAAAACGCTTCGGATTCCACGGCGAACTGTCAACTAGGAAAGCCCAGCGCAGAGCATCCGCTCCGTACTCCTTCATAAGATCATCAGGGTCAAGCGCATTTCCTTTGCTTTTGGACATTTTCTGGCCGTGTTCATCAAGGACATGGCCGAGCGACAACACATTTTTATAAGACGCTTTTCCTGTAAAAAGAGTCGAAACCGCCAGCAGGCTATAGAAAAACCCTCGTGTCTGGTCGATTCCCTCGATAACGACATCCGCAGGGAACTGAGAATGAAATTTTTCCTTATTTTCAAACGGATAATGGTACTGGGCAAACGGCATCGAGCCGCTGTCAAACCAGACATCAATGACTTCAGGCGTTCGTGACATGACTCCGCTGCATGTAGGGCAAGTGCATTGGACATCGTCAATATACGGCTTGTGAAGCTCGATACCGTCCGGCACTTCTGTTGCCGCGAGTTTTTTGAGGTCGGCGATACTCCCAGGTGATTCCTCATGCCCGCAATTTGAACACACCCAAACATTTAGAGGCGTTCCCCAATACCGGCTCCGGCTGATGTTCCAATCAACGAGATTTTCAAGGAAGTTCCCGAACCGCCCCTCTTTAATATGATCAGGATACCAGTTCACCCCACCATTGTTGGCAAGCATTTTTTCCTTCAACGCAGACATTTTGATAAACCAGCTGTCGGTCGCATAGTAAAGCAGGGGAGAGTCGCAGCGCCAGCAGTGCGGATAGCTGTGTTCGTATTTCTCTTTATGAAAAAGCGTTCCCCGTTCAGCGAGCATTTTGATGATATCGACATCGCAATCCTTAACAAAACTTCCCGCGAGCTCCGTCACTTCAGCCGTATAGCAGCCACGCGCGTCGACGACATTCACAAACGAAAACCCATTTTGCTGAATAGTTTTATAGTCATCCTCGCCATAAGCGGGGGCAATATGGACAATCCCGGTCCCGCTGTTATCCGTCACATAATCCGCCATTACAACCTGGTGGCCTTTCTCGACAGCAGCATAATTGAAGGGTGGAATATAACCTGTTCCTTCAAATTCCCGCCCATTATGCTCACTAAGCAGTTCGCAGTCCCCGAGCACCTTTTCAGCGAGCGATTTTGCGACAACATAGACGTTATCATCCTTTTGTGCCCGGACATACGCCAATTCAGGATTCATGGCCAGCGCGACGTTTGTCGGCAGCGTCCATGGCGTGGTGGTCCAGCCAAGGAAATATTCATTTTCCTTATCAGTCCGTTTGAATTTCACGGTCGCCGATAAATCCTTCACATCCTTATAGCCCTGGGCAACCTCGTGCGAGCTTAACGATGTCTGGCAGCTTGGGCAGTAGGGCGAAACACGATGGCCCTTATATAAAAGGCCATCATTATGGACCTTGCTCAGGATGTTCCAAACACTTTCGATATACTCGTTGCTCAACGTTAAATATGGCTGGTCCATATCGACCCAATAACCCAATTCCTCCGTAAAAGAACGCCATTTCTTCTCGTAGGTGAACACGCTCTCCTTGCATTTGTTTATAAAATCCTCAACGCCATAGTTCTCGATTTCCTGCTTGCCGGATATACCGAGCTGTTTTTCAACCCCAAGCTCGACGGGAAGCCCATGCGTATCCCAGCCGGCCTTTCGTTCAACGAGAAATCCCTGCATCGTCTTGTACCGGGCAACCACGTCCTTAATTGTCCGTCCAAAGGCGTGGCCAACATGGGGAAGGCCATTGGCTGTCGGAGGTCCTTCGTAAAAAACGAACGGGGTATCGCTTTGCCTTAATTGAACCGACTCCCTGAAAGTATTCATTTCCGTCCAGTAGCTCCGAATCCGTTCCTCGCGCCGAACAACGGATTCCTGCTTTTCATTAGAGTTCATTGATATCGCTCCTTTTTTAAAAAAAGTATTCTAAAAGCACACAAAAAACCCCATCCCAAGCAAGGGACGGGGTTAACCGCGATACCACCCTAATTCTATTGATCCGATCAATAGCACTTAGCAACGTACAATCATACGCGTTCCTTGTAACGGCGGACTCCCGTCCAGGCTTACTCAATCTTTTCAGCCTGGCTTCTCAGAGAGGATTTTCACGCAACACTCGAACGCCGGCTTCCACCAAAATGCCGGCTCTCTGTGGATCAAGACGAAACGCTACTTTTTCTCATCAACGAATTTGTATGCTTTTATTGGAATTTATTGTAACAACTTGTGGTTGAACCGTCAAGGTATTAATTTTTATCGGAAACTATGGATTATATTGTATGTTAAAATTAGGCAAATGTGATTTCTAAAGGGGTATATGAATGACAATTAAATTTAACGATTTTTTAAAAGAAGAATTAACGATAAAGGATATACAAAATACTATGAAAGAAGGGGTGATAACTTCTAAGGAATTGGTGATGTACTATTTAGACCGGATAGCGAAATATGATCAGGACGGACAAAAACTAAACTCCGTCCTTGAAATAAATCCAGATGCAATTTTTATTGCCGAAGCTCTTGATCATGAAAGAAACATAAAAGGGATAAGGGGACCGTTGCACGGAATTCCTGTTGTTTTAAAAGATAATATCGAAACTTTAGATTCCATGCATACCAGTGCAGGGACGATTGCTTTGGAAAATAATCTTGCGGCCAAAGATGCATTTCTTGTTGAAAAGCTCCGTAAAGCAGGTGCGGTCATTTTAGGAAAGGCGAATATGACTGAGCTGGCAAATGCCATGTCTACTACAATGTGGGCCGGCTATAGTTCAAGAGGCGGCCAGACAGTAAATCCTTATGGTGACGCTGACCTGTTTGTGGGCGGCTCCAGTTCGGGTTCCGCTGTGGCGGTTGCTGCCAATTTCACCGTAGTGTCAGTTGGTACAGAAACAGACGCTTCCATTCTTAGCCCAGCAACACAAAACTCGGTGGTGGGAATCAAGCCAACTGTCGGATTGATTAGCCGAAGCGGCATTATCCCTTTTACCTATTCGCAGGATACGGCTGGGCCAATGGCAAGGACAGTTGCCGATGCTGCCATTCTGCTCGGTGTACTTGCCAGTGTCGATAAAAATGACCCTGCAACTTTAAAAAGCGAAGGTAGAATCGAGAAAGACTATGCAAGTTACCTTGATTCCAATGGCCTTAATGGAGCCCGAATCGGCGTCTTTAATCATGCATCCAGTGAATTTCTTGAATCGGATGAGTACGATGAAGGCCTGTTCATAGCAGCTATTCAAGTTCTGAGAGACCAAGGTGCTATTTTAGAAGAAATAGATATCCCTTCCTTCCATAGAGAGTGGGAGTGGGGAGTGAATTATTACGAACTGAAACATAGTCTGGAAAACTATCTTTCTAAACTATCGGCGAATCTGCCAGTACATTCAATCAAGGAGTTGATTCAATACAATCAGCTCAATAAAGAAACGGCCCTGAAATATGGACAGGATAAGTTGGAACAGCGAGCGGCCTTTCCAAACACATTAAGGGATCCCGAATATTTACGGGCAAAGTTGGAAGACTTGTATTTTTCCCAGGAGCAGGGCATCGACCTTGCGTTGAAAAAATACAATTTGGATGCAATTCTATTCCCTTCATATATAGGATCAACAATCAGCGCAAAAGCGGGGTATCCCTCGATTGCAGTCCCAGCAGGCTATAAGGAAAGCGGCAGACCGTTTGGAATTACATTTGCTGGCACAGCCTATAGTGAAGGCGCATTAATTACATTTGCATATGCTTTTGAACAGGCTGCCAAGCATCGGAAGCCTCCCAAATTGAATTGACGCTAGAGTGTCTTTAAATAAATTAATTTCAAAAAAAGAGATAATATGTTTCAAAAAATCTGCCATTGGGAGAGAAACCGTGTGAAAAAAAATATAGAAATAAGGCCAGCAACAGTAAAAGATGTGAGTGAGTTGTATGAACTGATGAGACAGTACATCGTTGATTTTTACGAGCAGCCTGGACCTGAAGAAAATAAATTAAAGGGCTTAATCAATCATTTACTTGAAAACCCTTCAAGCGGGCTTCAGTTTGTGGCGGAGGAAAATGGGGAGTTGATCGGATTCGCCACTTTGTATTTTACACTCAGCACCCTGAAAGTAAAAAGACAGGCAATCCTAAATGATTTATTTGTGGTTTCAAAGGCGAGAGGCAAAAAGGTCGGAGAAAAGCTTTTTCAAGCTAGCCTGGAGTACATACGGAAAAACAATTTTGCATCCATGACCTGGGAAACCTCAAAGGATAATTTGGTAGCCCAATCCCTGTATGAGAAAATGGGTGGGAAACAATCGGAGTGGTTGGTGTATGAAATTAACTAAGGTTATATAAACTTCCCCCTAAATAATTCAAGCGCGTAGATTCCTCCTCGCAGGAATATTATGGTATCACGGAGAATTAAATGAATATAAATTTATTTTTTTGGGGGAAAAGATGAAAAAGTACTGTCAATTGTTTGCTTTATTGCTCGTTTTGCCATTGTTTTTGTATGGGTGTGGGACCGAAGAAAAGAAAGTTAAAGGGAAAGCAGATGCAACTAACAATAAAATCAGCCAGGAGAGATATTTGGATCCCGTTTTTAAACCAGGTGACAGGGCAGTTTTATTGGGTGGCACTTGTTTGGTTTATGAAAAAGAGGACCTTGAAAAATACTTCGAAGCTCTAGCAAACAATGACATGACAACATTATTTGAAATGGATATGGAAGAAAATACAATTGACTGCACTGTTGGGGAGGATAGACCGCTTAAGGTGGTAGAGGTGGATGGGAAAAAAGTTAAAGTAAAAGTAAAGTTCCTTGATGAAACAAAAACAGCTTGGCTTGGAGTGACCACCAATCTTTTAACAAAAGCCTTTGACGGAAAAATTACTGCAGTTAAGGATGACCTTTTAGAAGTCGATTGTTCTAAGACTTATCAAGGAAAACCGGGTAAACCTTGTACCGCAAAAATTACAGAAAACACAACATTTACTGATGAAGTTGGCAATTACCTGGGCATTGAAGACTTTACAGAAGGGAAAAAAGTCTTGGTAGCACTTGAAAAACCAGTAGATGCGGACAATGATTTTGGAAATGGAGAAGTAGAAATTCTGAGATTGATACTCCTCGATTAATACTTAGGAACTAAAGGATGAAAAGTTGTATAAATATATATAAAGATAGAGCTGCCAACAAAGGCAGCTTTTTTGGCCTTTTTAAAAGGAATTCTGGTTGTCAGAACAGAATAAATATAAACAAAGCAATTATATGTAAATTTATTGGTTGCAAAAGGGGCATTAATCGGAAAGAATTGTTCCCTCTTTTATATTACTTTTAGGAAAGACAAAGTGGAGGAGTGGGCTTTTAACATGGCAAAACAACTAATCTACTATTTCTTTATTCTTATCTTTTTTGTCATCTATTTTAAACTATTCAGCTTCTTTTACAAACGCATTGGATTGATGTTTGATCCGTCTTATATCAACGTTTTAGTCATGCTTCAGATTTTTATCACCATCGTTATTCTTATCCCTGTTTCGGTAGCCACAACCAGAAAAGTTTTTGAAATTATTAAGAGTACTTAACGGCAAGTCCATTAAGAACGCCAAGTCGAACAGGTAAGGAAGGAACAAGTAACGGCAGACACACAAATAATGGACGAACGGACTGGGGATTTGATCAACATTAAAGGCAAAGAGGTTCTTATCGTGACTTTTCAAACAAAAGGAGAAGAGGATTTAGGACCTATTAATGTTTACTTAGATAAAAACAGCGACAAGGTATTAGGCGTGGTATGAGAAAATAATGAATGAGTCGAAAAAGATAGAAGGAGCTGAATGAATAATGGCGGGTTTTACTAGAGTTAAAGATCTCTTGGAAAATTATCAATCTTCGGTTTATGAAAAAGATGTTGAGAAATTTTTATCTGCATACGCTGCTGACATCCATATGTATGATTGCTGGGAAAGTTGGGAGAGTAAGGGTATACCCGGATTAAGGGAAATGGTGACAAGATGGTTTACTGATTTAAGTAATGAGGGTATTTTACTCAAAGTAAATTTTACCGATTTAGTAGTCGAAGAGAACTCAAATCTAGCATATATTCATTGTGCTGTTACTTTCGAGGCTCAAAACGAAGAATCTGGAGAAAAACTTCGTCAAATTACCAATCGGTTCACCTATTGTTGTAAAAAAGAAAATGATGTCTGGGCCATTACACATGAACATTCTTCATTACCAATAAACGGAGAAACCGGGGAAGGTATTTTTAACTTGAAGTAGAATAATTTTGCTTGGAAAATTCAAAATGTTGGAGGAGGGATTGGAGCGGCTTTCTCTCTTTAAAGGTGAGTGGCAATCGGATACTCCCGAATGCCACTCAATTCATTTCCTAGGCGTGGAAAGCAGCGCAAATCAACCCGAAATAAGTTGGCACTTCGTAGGATAGGAATTCGACCTTCCTTTCTTCAAATGGAATGGCCCCGGCAAGAATCAATGTTTGCCAGATACCGTCCGGCTTGGCTGCTTCGATGAAGTCTTCTTCAAATTCAGCCATTTTCTCCAGGTTATTCGATTTAATTAGTTCAACCGTTTCTCCGTCGAATAAGCGCGCGGCCGGATCGAAGCCGTACGGACCATCGGCATCATGGGCATGTGCCCAATCACAGCTAGCAATCAGCCCGACCCGTTTCCCAGATTGTCCCACGGCTTTACGGAGGGCTTTTCCAAAATCAAGGTGCTGCTCGAAGGACATCTCTCTTGAGGGCGTAATCACAACAACCGGGACATCCGGCATAAAGCGGAGCGGCACCATCGCGCCCCAGTCGAGCGATAGGCAGGAAATTGGGCCGGCCGACGTTCCATAATTAATCGTTGAAGCCGGCACGCCGTCAGCAGCCGCCTGCTCGTTGATCATTTTGGCTAGCTCCCGGTCAACCTTTTTCTCCATCGAAAAGCCGGCTTCATTTTCTTCTAAAAATCCTACCATCCTTTCCGAATCCACTATGGAAAACCGGCCGTTAATCCTCGTCCCGTGCGGCGTCAACACGATTAAACTATCCGGGCTGGCACTGCTCATCCATTCTCCAAGCTTCACCATCATTTCCCGCGTTTTGGCCATACGTTCAGGTTTTGCGCCTTGCAATTCGGGAATAATCTCTCCTCCGTGTGGAGTGATACACGCAAATACAAATGGGTTCATCGACGACAACCACCTTAATGAGTTTGTTTTAATAATTAGCTAAAAAGGGGGCGATTCCTTCTTTTTTAAAAATATGACTATTTGCTTCAATTTAACCTGGTGTTTTTTAAAAAAAGGGGTAATTTGGAAAGTGGCGAAATAGATATGTAACTGATATTGGTTACAAATTTTAATTCCTGGAGGAAACGTATGTTCATTGTAAATGTGGAAGGCGCTATTAACAAGGATGGAAAATGGCTGTTAATTAAACGTAGCGAAAAAGAGGAACATGCCGGGGGCTCACTTTCCCTTGTCGGCGGCAAAGTTGAGAAGGAAGGAGCTTCTATAAATATTTTAGAGAGAACAGTTCACAGGGAGATTGCCGAAGAAGTGGGCGTTGAAGTTGAGAATCTGCGATATGTTACGAGTACATCGTTTGTAACGGATAACGGGTTGGCTGTGGTAAATATCGTTTTCCTTTGCGACTTTAAATCTGGAGAGGCCTTTGCAAAGTGCCCCGATGAAGTAGATGAGGTTGTTTGGATGACGACACAGAAAATCCATGACCATCCCGATATCCCCATCTATTTGAGGGACTATATTAAGCTTGCTGATAAATTGGTTGGAGGGAATCCAGCTCCGGTTTTGTAAATTGTATATAGGGTGATTCAATATGGAAAAGCAACCATGGCTGCAGGGTGGCCCGTTTCTGGAAGTTAGTTTTTTAATGGAGCTAAACAAGGAAGATAAATTGGTGGTGCAAGACATAGTCAGCAAGCTGTCTGAATTAAAGATAAAGGTTGAAATTGCAGACCAAGATATTAGGGAAATAATCGATTCTTTTGTAACTGGTTACCCCTGGGATGAAAATGATCCAAATTCGGTTTATCTACACACTTTAACATTAAGAACAATCGTATATTTGCAGAGACAGCGAAAATCGTTATTGGAAATAGAAAAAATCTCTTCTAATGCCATCATGGTGAACTTTTATTTTTATGGTTGCAACAACGATTTACCAGAATGGGGACAAATTGGGATAAGGAAAGAAGAGATGCCTGATTTTACAAACTTCCTTGTTGATTTGTATTCAGCGTATGAATTTAAAGTTGGTGGAATCGCGGTGGAGGAAAATGTCATTGGTTTATTTAAATGCCATGAAGTTTATCCAAATGAATGTTACCGTTTTGAGAACCTAATTCCTGATAGCTTTTTGCTAGGGCGGACATATTTTTTAGAGTTAATATGGAATGAGAAGTATAAAAAAATAAGCTCGAAGCTCCTTCATTATAGAAGGTTGGCAAAGGACGGAATCCTAGTTAAATTAGAGAACAATTTCGAGTCGTTTTAGATACGGCAGATGGAATTCTCAAGGCAAAAAAATTGTACAGTGAGGTGTAAAAATGAAGTGGTTACCAGCTTCTATAATTGCTCTAGGGGTTTGTGTGCTTATATCAATTTGGCATTTATCCGATGCAATTACCTCTTCGTCAAGTAATTTCCCGCACCACATCAGTGTAAATCAAAATACTGATGGAAGCTTTGAATTAGTCGTTAACGGCGGCTGGCTTTATCTTTATGACAAAAGGAACGGGGAAATCTGGAAAAAGTCAGACAATGCAGAATCCAACTGGGAACTGGTTAAGCATTTTTCTCAATGAGGTATTTTTTGGTTTGAAAAGAAAACCTTGTTGAGATTAAAGTTAATATAGTCCACGGCTGCGTTACAGAGAAGAATAAAATACTAGAGTTGATGTGACATAACGGTGCTTAAGTGAGAACTAAACCAGATTTTGGCCTTTGGTTGTCAGATATCCGAGCTTATTCTGACAACCCAACCGGATTTTGACCTTTGGTTGTCACTAAAACAGGGTTTATGACGTGTACTTACCTTGTGCTCATATATTTGTCAAAACCCCTGGTGGAGTAGACTTTTATCGGGAGGAAAATATGTCTACATACTATTACTTTAAATGTGTAAAGTGTAAGCGTATTGGTGGTTTTTATTCGCGTCAGGCCGGGGGCTGGGGAAACTTCGATATTATCGATTCATTTAAGTTTTTAGCCCTGCATACCGATAAGTGCGGCCCGCAATATATCAGGGTGATATCGGAACACGATGAGGATTACGAAATGGATACGAACGCGGAAAAAATGGATTTTTACCGCAGCCAAAGCATCCACTACTTCCCTAGCTCTAATGATTGGGAGTTTATGAGGAAAAATTATCGTAAAAACTTTGTTAATACACATGACTTATGGATTAAAGAGGAAACAAAAAATCTCTTCACCAATAATGAAATCAAAATTAAAGGATATATCATTGATTATGATTTCAAAGTGACTCGGAGTGAGCAATATTTTTATAAAGCATATATCAAATCTGAGGATGGCAGGGAGTTTACCTTTACAAATATGAGCAAGGAATTGCCTGATGCTCATAAAAAGTACGTCATTCACGGTGAAGTCCTTCCGAAAAATCGACTTCGTCTCATTCGAAAACACATTGGTAAAATTAGAGGGGAGTATTTGTCTGTTTTTGATATGAAAGTAATTAGGGGTTAATGCTTTCTGAAATATAGCCAGGGGTTCATTTGCTCATGTTTAGGAATGGGGGAAAACTGTTTGAAACTGACTAATGCTAGCCAAATTTCTTCTTTCTGGGGAATTCAGGTTAAAGAAAGTAAAGTTTTATTAGAAAGAGCAACCCATATAAAAACTAACGACGAACAGAAGTTCATTTTGAAGAAGAAGGGAATCACCCAGGAAGTTAAGAGGGAAATAAAGCTACTTAAGCAACTAGATAATAAGATTATCACTCAGTATCCAATTGCTACAAGCTCCGGTGAATTTTTTGCCACCTACAAAGAGGATAACTATTGTTTATATTATTTCTTGAAAGGTAAACCGTTTGATATAAAAGAAGCTTTGGATAACCCGGAAGTTCCCCGCCTTCTCGGTGAAACGATTGCTTTGATGAACAAATTAATGAGTAACTTTGATAGGGTTGAAGATTTCCCTGATAAAAAAAACTTATATAAAATGGTTTACGGTTATGCGGTTAAAGAAATCGTAAATGCAGACGAATGCGGAAATATTAGCAGGATTCTTGAGGATTTAGAAGAAAGCCTAAAAGAGCATGTTGGCAACTTGCCAACATGCTCATTCATCGTGATGCACACATACATAATATTTTATTTCAGAACAATAGGCTAAGTGGTGTAATTGATTTTGATTTTGCGGAGTTCAATGTCAGGCTTTTTGATCTTTGTTATTGTTGTACGAGCATTTTAAGCGAGGTTTTCTTAAACGAATCACGAAGAGAAAAATGGCTGCTGTTTGTTGGGGAAATAGTCGCTGGATATAATCAATTAAATTCTTTATCTACTAGTGAGCTTAAGTCTATTTGGTATGTAATAATGCTCAGCATTCAAACGATTTTCATGGCATATTTCGTAAATAATTCAAGTCTATATGAGTTAAACAAAGCAATGTTTAGATGGATTTACGACAACAAGGATAGAATTTAAAAAAATAATTTGTTTGGAATTTACCCAATAAGGGAGGCGGAAAATGAATAGCAAGAAAAAAGTCAGAGGCAAAAGAAGAAAAATTCGAAGATTCATAAGGCTTTTAAATGAAGCGACTAAAGATTTTCCTGAAGATTTTTCTTATGGTTATTGGGAAATTCATCTGCCTGATCGAGGATCTTTTTGGATTAATTCGCCGAAAACTCCTACTAGCGTCCGCAGACTGTGTATTCAGGCGTTGATTAATAGAACAAAATTTCTGATTGATATTAAACCTTCCCAATACCAAACAGTAAAGGTTTTGTTAATCATTAACTTTCACTATTGGCATTCAGCCAAAATAGAGTTTTATATACCAAAAACCCCGTGTGAAGGAATTTATCCATTTACGGAGGATGAATACATTAGAATAGTTCCTCTGAACAAGAATCGGGACTTCGCAGCGGAATGGGGATTAGAAATTCCGATGGGACTTGAAATAATGGGACTAAAAGAGGAAATAAAGGATTTGGAATTAGTTGATGATACTTGTTTTGGCGGTGAAATTTGGTATCTAGGAGAACTAAGCTAAATCTCTTTTTTTCTGATTCATTTATTCATTTTCATGATTACAAGCTTTCTTACAACTCGAAGTGACGCGGTGATTCAAAAAGGATTATCGCTATTTTTGTGGAATTTAAACATAGGAGTTGCTAGGTTTCGACACTATTTTTACAGAAGAAGATACATAAGGGGAGAAGATCGCTTTGGATAAAATTAAAGAATTGAAGCTTCCTGAAAACGGCCGGGTGATTGTTATCTCCGATATTCATGGAGAAATCAATCTTTTCAAAGAGCTTTTAGAAAAGGTCCAGTTTTGCAATGATGACTACTTAATCATTAATGGTGATCTATGCGAAAAAGGCGGCAACAGCAAAGAAGTTGTGCGTTATGTGATGGAACTTACCGCCACTAATCCGAACGTGCATGTTATAGAAGGAAATTGCGATGCGCTGGTAGAGCACCTTTTAAAGGAAAACCCTCAGCTGCTAAACTATATGACTACCCGGGACAATACCCTTTTTAAGGAATGGCTTGAGCAGATTGGTTATCAACTTACTAAACACTCGACCATCCAGGAAGTAAAGGAAGTATTGACCCATCACTATGAAAATGAACTGAAATGGCTGGCAGAATTGCCGACAGCCATCGAAACCGATCGCTATATTTTTGTCCATGCCGGCTTGGAGGATATCGAGAATTGGAAGGAAACAGAGCGCAGCAGTGCGCTAGGCATGCCTTCTTTTCTGGAAAAATCACATCGGGCAGGCAAGTATGTCATCGTTGGGCATTGGCCCGTTGTGAATTATTCAACCGATATACCATCTGACAATCCAATTATTGATGAAGCAAAAAAAATCATCGCAATCGACGGTGGTAACGTCATCAAGCCAACTGGGCAATTAAACGCCTTTATCATCCAGCGAACAGCGGGGATTGATTCGTTTTCCCATATATATGTAGACCAGCTGCCGACCAGGACTGTCACTAAAGATTTTGTTGCCGAGCAAACAATGAAGGGCTCCATCAACTATCCTTTCTACACGATTGTTCCTGTTGAAAAAGGGGAGTTCTTTACTCTGTGTCGGCAACCAGAAACGGACAAGCTTCTTCATGTGAAGAACGAATATATCGTGCAAAATGAAAATGGCGATTTTACGATTAAAGCAGATGTATCCTGCGCTCAAATCACTATCAGTAAAGGGGATATCGTTTCTGTTATAGATGAAGACTGCACGGGTTATGCGCTGGTCAAAAAGGACGGCAAAGCGGGATGGATTCTGACAGAGTGCTTGGTTTAAGGGGGAGTTTAGTTAGTTGATTCCCCAACATACATTTTTGGGAGGCTAAAAGTGATCATACCGACAATCATTCGAAACGCATTAGGAACGATAGGATTTCCCTTTACAATCTGGAACTTAGCGATGGATAGAAAAAATAGGGTTGAACCGCCGGGACAGATTATAAAAACGAGATTTTCAGATATACATGCAATTGTGACTGGGGAAGGGCCAATAACGGTAATATTGGAAGCAGGATATAGTTCAGTATCTCTTGACTGGTGCTATATTCAGCCGGAGATTTCAAAGGTTGCCCGTGTCATTTCGTTTGATAGGGGGAATTATGGGTGGAGTAAAACAAGAAGGAAAACAATGACTTCTTTGGATAGCGTTGAAGAAATTAGAGAAGTATTGGATCAGCTTAAAATCAGGCCGCCATATATTTTGGTGGGCCACTCTTATGGCGGTCTTTCAATGCGATTGTTTGCAAGTATGTATCCAAATGATGTTGTTGGCCTTGTTTTAGAAGATGCTGCCAATGAAAGCCAGTATGTATTATCTCCAGAGAATACGAAGCGAATCAAGAAATTTAGGAGACTTGTTTCCTTGGGGTATGTTACTTCGCTGGTTGGTATTCCAAGAATGTTTAAACAGAAAATCGGCAGGAAGTTTCTAGAAAAGAAGTATAATCGATCGCTGAACTACATCGGTTACACTTTGGGGGCTTATCAATCTGCATACCGTGAATACCTTGATTCCGAACAATCTGCCCAACAACTTTTAAATGCCAATCCTCTACGAAGAGATTTACCCGTTGTCGTAATAAGTGCAAAAAAACAGCCGGAAAGTTGGAAGCGGCACCAGCAATTATTATTGAATTTAACTGAAAACACCGAACACATTGAAGTAGACACCGGGCACTCCGTCCATCTCGAAAACCCAGAAGTTGTGATAGATAATATAAAAAACTTAATAAAAATTAATGAAAAGCCTCATTTGGTTCGGAATTAATAATTTATAATGTATTTTTGAATAATGGACAATATTGCGCGGTTTCCGTATATAGTTTGAATAGGTGGCTGGAAAAGGGAGGGATTTTTATAAAAAGGTTCCTTTATTACTTGTTTTGCACCATTTTTATTGGGTTTATTTTTTATATGGGAATGAAGTATCATATCAATCTAAAAAAAGAAGCTGAAGCGACGTACAAGATGTTTCCGTTGTTAATTTTTGCAGCCGTTTCTCCAGTTGTGATCGGTATGTTGCTGCGGATTCCAAAGCTGATTCTGGAGATTTTGGAAAAAAAGAAGTGGACGTTTGATTGGTCTAAAATTGTCGCAATGGGGATACCTGCACTTTATGTAGCGATGTTGCCGTATATTTCTTACACGCAAGTCGGGCAGCATTTACCATTCGCGAAAGAGATTGTATTTTTAGGGAATTCCACTATTACAACGGCGGCAGGGATTGTTTTTGGTTATGTCTTATTGGACAGCATCAAAAAATCTAAATAATATATGTAAAGCGTCCGCCTGGAATTTTCTCGGCGGACAAATTTTATGAAACTCTCCACCTAACTTTTAAAAAAAGAAAAATGGAGCTATTGCCGCGCCTGTAAAGCCGCCAAGGAAGCCTCCCGCAAAGCCTCCCGCAAAGCTTCCCCTAAAGCCCGGACCAAATCCAGGGCGGAAGCCAGGATAACCATAGCGGTATGGAGGATACCCTCTTCTAAAACCTGGACCATAACCATAACCCATATAAGTTCACTCCTTTGGTAGTTAGAACTACTTTTCCCGAAGAGGTCAAGCAGCCTTACTCCTACTATATGGAATTCCTCCTGCGCCTGTACTCAACAAATGCGGAATTAAGAGTTATTAATTTTTTTGGATTTGTAAATTCTCACTTTTGATTTTCTAACAAAACATAAACCCATCTATTGAAGGTGGGTTTATGTTTTGTATTTACTCTGTTTAGTACAGGGAAATTATCGATTGCATTGGAGCGAGTATTTCATTCTTCGATTTCCCACTGCGGATTCCAAACTACTTCCCATAGATGACCATCAGGGTCTTGAAAATATCCTGAATAGCCCCCCCAAAAAGTATCGTGGGGTGGTACTGTAATAGTAGCCCCTGCTTTCTGTGCCTGTTCCATAACCTCGTCAACTTCTTTTTTACTTCTTACATTGTGTCCAATAGTAAATTCTGTTGGGCTTGGTGTTGTCATTGTAAGTTTTGTATCATGGGCGATATCATTCCGATTCCAAATTGCAAGCCGTAGACCTGCCTGTAAGTTGAAAAAAGCAACTGCACCATGTTCGAACTCTTTTCCGACAATTCCGTCTGTGGAAAGCCCCAATCCATCTCGGTAGAAATAAAGTGACTTCTCTAAATCATCTACTCCCAGTGTTATCACGGTGATTCGCGGTTTCAAAATATAACCTCCCAATCATGCTATACTTTTTTACAGGTGCATCCTTTCAGTTCAGCAAAAAAATCTTGGGGTAGGCAAGCGTTTGTCTCCTTTACTGGAAACAAACAAGAGGATATTAACATATATTACTTATTCGATGTAGTATTCTCATATTCCTTGCTGTCCAAGTACTTAGTTGATATGCCGTGATTCGCATAGGAACTGAATGCACGCCAGGAATCCTGCTTCAAATATCAACAATATGGATTTAACATAGCCATTTTTTAAAAAAAATGAAAGAAAAAGGTGCATCATTATGAAAGATTTCCACTGCTGTGCAACCTGCCAGCATTTCCGGGCCGAGAAAAAGATAGAAGGAATGAAATATTTCTGCACCCGGCTCGGGTATGAAACGAAACCGAAGTATAAATTCAATTGCTGGAGTCCAAAGGAGCATGTTCAAGAGCTAATGAAAAAGAAAAACATGGGCCAAGCGGACGCCTAAAAGAATACGTTTGAAAGGGGCGTTCCAAAAAGGAATACGCCCTTTTTTGTTGAATAGTACTTATCAACGAGATGGATTGATTTTCCTGATTTAGTGTATAAATTCAACTATATTTGATGGGGGAGTAAAAGGACACGGCAAATTCGGAAGAAAAATAAGGTTGCTAAATGATTTCCCCTAAAAAAAGGAGGTTTAAATATGATGTTTCTGTGCCTGGGTTATTTTGAACCTGAGAAAATGGATTCCCGCCCAAAAGCGGAGATTGATGCTGTCATGGATGAGTGCGGGCCGTATCTCGAGAAATTATACAGGAGCGGACGAGTGTTGATGGACGCCGGCCTGGATGTGGAGGCTAAAAGCCTGCAAAGGGAAAATGGGTCAGTAACTGTTAGCGACGGCCCTTTTACAAAAGCAAAAGCATTGGTGGGGAGTGCATTCCTCATCGAAGCCGAGAATATGGAAGAAGCAATCCGGATTGCCTTATTGCACCCAACCGCACAATTGGCCGCGGGTGAGCAGTTTGGCTGGGGCATTGAAATTAGGCCGGTCAACTATATTAAGGAGAAGGAATAGGAGGGCTAGAGCTACGTTTGCGAAACAGGGATTTTACCTGAACCGATGAATTAATTTTCAGGAGGATTTATGGAATGGAAACAGCATTTCAGAACGAATACACCGTAACAAAAGAACGATTCATGGAATGGGCTAAAAATCCAATCCAGAGAAATTGTTTTTTCATCTTCTGGATTTTTTTCACACTAGTAACAGCTGTTCTTTCCATCTATTATTTATTCATTCATGATACCGCATTTTCTTCTTTCTATCTGCTATTATCGGTGTATTGTGTATACAGAGGTTTTTTAAGGACGAGAATGTTTACGGAAAGACAATACAAAGCACTTACAATCATTCAGCAAGCAAAAGAGTGGAACCGAGTTATCAAATTTGCGGATACGATAACGGTATATGATGGAAACAACACGATGACTTTGGAATGGAACCAAATAGTAAAATTAATTGATCAAAAGAACGAATTGATTTTAGTTTTTTCAAAAGGTATGGGAATCAGGCTGGATAAATCAGGTTTCACAAAAGGTTCTCAGGCTGAATTTTTGGAATCAATTAATAATAAAAATATACCTATAACTAAGAGAAAATAGGGTGTGAAAATGAACCTATATCAGGGCCATTATGGTCCTGTTTCTCTTCCCTTTAATTTATTTCAGCTAGTTTAAATGACTTACAGTGATCAAACACCAGGAAAGCCAGTTTGCTTTAAATTAATGATTCAATTATAACTCCTTAAACTTAATGGTCCTTCTGTAGATAATCCAGAAGGAAGTCTAATGATACTGAAGAATAAAGAATAATAAGCATTCTTATTAAGGGGGAGTTTGATGCGTTGGATCATTATTATTTTATTAGGGATGGGGATGGTATTAACTGGTTGTTCAAATAAAGGCAATGTTATAGAAGTAGAGGTTTTTAAGGCAGAAGATATACCTTTTGAAAAAGGCTCAGGTAGAGCAACTATTGTATTTGAGACCCCCTTTTTCGATAATGGTACGATTATACACAACTTTTCTGAAGACGAACTTTCCGAGGGTGGTAAGATTATAGATGGAATGATTGACGTAATTGTATTAGCAAAAGAGTTAAAACCATCTGGGAACTATGAAATTTTACTTAAGGGAGATTCTAACCAAGGAGTTGTTTTTGGGCCAAAAGAGAATGTAGAAATCCGGTTTGGTTCTATGGTAGGAGAAACTTTATTTCAACCAAATGAGCAAGGAGAACTGTTTGTTTCGATGAAGAATCCGTTAAGAGTTATTTCAAATGCAGAGGAAATAAGGGTTATTGTCTTGGAGGATGGAAAAGAAGTTTTAAGGACGGAACCTTTTATAGTTTCGAAAAAATAATTATTGTATAAAATCGCACAGTGCCAATCTGTATGTTATAATGTAAACAACCTTTTAAGCTTTAAATTTTTTAACATTACCGGCTCCATCTCCCTACTCGAACGTTGAGTAGGGTTTTTTATTGAGTAAATTAGTAAGAAACATAAAAAAAACAGGCCCTATACAGAGCCTGTTTTCCATTTTTTAAATTATGCTTTTTGAACGTTAGCAGCTTGAGCTCCACGAGCGCCTTGCTCAACGTCGAAAGTTACTTTTTGGCCTTCGTCTAAAGACTTGAAGCCTTCACTTTGGATAGCAGAGAAGTGTACGAATACATCGTCACCGTTTTCGCGTTCGATAAATCCAAAACCTTTTTCTGCATTAAACCATTTAACTGTACCTTGTTCCATTTTTGTTGCCTCCTAGTGCGTTAGCGCACAATGTATTACTATCCTTGCCCAAAGTGGATTTCAAGACGAAAAGTCGAGACTTTATACAATCTTTTACACCGAACAAAAATAATTCTTCTTTATCATAACAGCAATCGGAAGTAATTGCAAGTGAGACTAAATACTCAAAAATTAATTCCACCTTCTACACTTAAAGTCCCTGCATGGAAATAAAAACGATTTGGGTTTTATTGGATTTTATTCAGTTGCATGGTAAATTGAAACTAAAGGAGAAGGGGGGGAGAAAATATGGCAATGCCAACACACATCGCGGCTACTGGCGGAATTGTGGAAAACGAACACGGTGAAATCCTTTTAGTAAAAACACATAATCAAGGATGGGTTTTTCCCGGTGGGCAGGTGGAAGTAGGGGAAAACCTGATCGATGCCTTGTGCAGGGAGGTCAAAGAAGAAAGCGGCATCGACGTGGAGGTTTCCTATTTAATTGGAGTGTATTCGAACACAGCCATTTATAAATGGTACGACGGTGTAACGGATGTGCCGACTAAGGTCATGTTTGATTTTGTTTGCAAACCCATTGGCGGAGAATTGGCGACTTCGGAGGAAACGACTGACAGCAAATGGGTTCCAAGAGAAAATGTCCTTGATTATATTGAGACGCCTCCAATCCGTGCCCGCTACCAGGCATATTTGGATTTCGACGGGAAAACAAAGTACATGGAATATGTAACCAGGCCGGATTTTGTTGTGAAATTAAATAGGACGATTTAATTTTTTTAAAAAGCGCTTGGATAAAAACTCCAAGCGCTTTTCTCTTTGTGGTAATATTTGGTTATGGAGTAATTAGCTTCTGCTGAAGAGGGAGTGGCTGGTTTGATCAACGAATTGAAAAGATTAGTAAACAATTGCAGCGAAGAAGAGGCGAAATCACTTTTATTCCTCATTTTATTGAGAATTGAAATGGCGGAGGAAACAGGAACCTCAGATGTACAATTAAGTAAGGATATAAGAGAGATATATAGTGATTTTATGAAAAATAATGCTGGCCAACCTAACATCGGGGGCATCCAAAATCCATCTATCATTCATATTGTGTTTGGCGAAACAACTCTCCACATGCTAAAGCATGTGCTGAAAACTGAAGGGTTGGCTGAGAAGGAACAAGTTATCGGGTTTCCGGACCTTTTTGCCATTGGGCCATTGTCTAGGCTAGATGAGGAGGCCGGTCTAGGCCATAGGCATGAGTGGATAAAAAATCATATCCATTACGACGAGGACTATCTCGATGAATATAAAGTAAAGATGAAAACCGCAATTGAAACAGTTATTGCCATACCTGAAAATATTCCCATTCATATTTGGTGTGGAGAAAACGCGCACGAACAAACGGCCGCCAGCTTCGCCATGCATCTGTTAAGCGGGAAAAAGAATGATGTTTCAGTATTTAACACTACTGCAAGCTTTAAGGAAAAGTTCAACACTGCGGAAATACAATACCACCCTTTACATACCGGAGAACTTCATCCTGAAAAATTGTGGTTTATTTTTGAGGAAAATAGAAACAGGATTCCACTTACACGGGAAGACCGACTTAAACTCGAGAGTGAATGGGTGGAGATATCTGCCGGGAACGCTGTCCTAAGAATTTGGGATGCGGGCAAAGTGCGCAACATTGAGGAAGACTATTTTGACCAAAATTTAATTGATATAGCCAAGCGGCTACATAAGAAACAAAAAAATAAGGATTTCTTAATGGCTGCGAGGATTATTGGAGAGGCAATCGGCCAAATCGAGCAATATGTTGGTGATTCTTATTTGGAATACAGGCTAAGGCATTTAATCGCTGCAGGCATATTTGAAGTTCGGGGCACAACCAAGGCATTAAGGTATTATAGTGTGAAACTCAGTTGAATATCTATGTAAAAATCGCATTTCAGGGAAGAATCTACTTGGTTCGGACAGGAACAACGACAACCAATGAATATATATTAACTAGCTGTCATTTATATAATTGGGGGGAGAATTGTGATTAAAGGAAATAAACTGGTATTCATTTCGACACTGTTATTAGTTACAAGCTTAATCACCTGGCTTTTAGGTAATTATATGGCGTCTCCAAGTGAGATGGACGAAGGTACTTCATTTGCTATTATGGGATTCATTGGAACAGTTTTCTTTTTATTTATCACTTTAGTTCTATTAGTAAAGCGGAGGGTAAAATGAAAGCGAATGAAGAAACTAAAAAGAACTATTTAATTGTTTGTGTTGCAGGATTAGTGATTTTATTTTCCAGCATTATATGGTATTACAAATGTCCGATTCAAGCAGAGGATGTTCTTGTTGGAAGGGATGATGTGTATGAAATTCACCTCATTGCTTATAAGGGAAATAATCATATGAATTATTACAATATAGAGTTCAAGGATTCATCTAAAGTTGAGCGATTTATTGAAGTTTTCTCTAAAAGTGGATATACCAGAATTCCAGGAAGTAGAAACATTGCAAATGATGGGAATTATATAATGATGGCCGTGGTTTACGGAGAAAATTTCAACAACAATATGGTAATAGTAGAGGTAAATGATAAAGGATATCTCAAAGTCGACGCAAACACATATAAATTTACAAAGAACAATACGGACATATTTAATGAACTCTATGAGATGCTGGTTGTAGGAAACAAGCCGATTGAGCCTGAGAAGTGAACTTATTGCTTAAAATTTTTTGGCGTTCTCTTATCCTAAAGGTATTCAGCTTTTAGTATCGATTAGATGGTTCTTATAGACCGAGATGGAACAATTTGCGGGAATGGCGGGGAAGTTCATCCACTTGATTTCTCCTTATTTGACTTTACAATTAGGGCCACCCTCTTCTGAATGGTGAAAAGGTAAGCTATATATGGAAAAGTGCTCAGAGGTTAATAACCTCTGAGCAACTTTCATACCACCTTACAAGAATATGTATCGACTCTAAGCCCCTATCTACTAAAGTTATTGAAGGTTTTGTTTTAGGGAAACAAGATCTTCCCTTCCCTGGAATACATTAGGGTATTTTTCTAAGACAATTGTTATTAGATCATCTTTGTACCTTTCGGTTAATAAGCTATCATTGCGTAAGAAATGCAGGAAACCTATTAGTGGATGGCCATTATTAACCAATGCGTGCAAGTTGCTTAACTCTTCTAGGTAATCCTGATAAAAACGTACATCTTCATTATTTGCCATTTTTACAGAGTTTTCAGCTGCTTCAATTGCTTTATCTAAGTCTGAAAATAAATAAGCCCGAGATAATTGCTGATAATAAGAGCTGTTAGGAAATAATGTTACAGTCTGTTCATAATAATTGAGAGATTCTTCGTAATCCCCTAATTCGGAATAAATATGTGCGATTAATAGCATTATCTCATTAACATTTGGAATTATGTCGTTGAGTTCTATCGCTGTTTCTAAAGCTTTATGGGGATTTTTTTTTAGATATAGTTCCCCTCGCACACTGGTAATTCTTAATGGAAATTCTTTTATTGTCTTTATTGTTTCGGATTCATATGAAGAGAATGATTGGCCAGCCGCTTTTTCAAAAGCAACCCGAAAATCGTCTTCCTTGCAGCCTTCAATAATTTTATTGATCGCTGTCGCTCCCTCATTTTTGATTAAAAGGCCGACTAGAACACTACTCTGAAGATATGGATTATAAGGCGAACGGAGGTGATGATCCCATTGTTTATTGCTTTCTAGTTTTTTGAAATTAACAATTTCCGTTTCTTTAATATCCTCGTATGTGATCCCCTGGTTTTTTCGTTCCACATATTCTGCTAATCCTTCATGAAACCAAACAGGCAAGTCTGAAAATCGGACTCCGCTATTTTTTAATGTACTACTAATCAGATGATGGGTATATTCGTGTACAATGGTTTGGTTAAATTGGTATAGCTCGTTTTCACCCTTTGGAAGTGCAATATATATAGAATTTTTTTCAGAAACATAATATCCAACTACCTGGCCATCTCCGGGATTTCCAAATAACTCTTGTAATTTGGAAAGATCATTTACTAAAACTATCGATACTGGATTGCTGATGTTTTTTCCGAAAAGTTCAATCAAGAGTTTTTCATTTTCACTTAATGAATTTAAAGCGGCATCAATAGCCATTGAGCTTTTGTCATTTTTAATTTTATATTTAAAAGTGATGTGTCCAACTTTTTTTGATTGAGCATTCTCCTCTTCAACAAGAGGTTTTGAATAAGAGTGCTGTTTAACCTCTTTTACAATTTTGCCAATCCCAACGTTTACCACCAGTGATAACCCAAAGAAGAGGATGAGCGCAACTATCCAAAATGCTATTTTTTTTATCATTTTGTATTCTCCCAAGAAAATTATCGTTTCTAGTTTCCTTCGTAACAATTAACAACAGGCCAATCACCAACAATGATTTCCGCCTTCTACCCCCTCACAATAAACCATTCATTAAATTCAATTATACAAATTAATACAGGAAATATGTTATTAAATGTTAAAATAGCAATAGTGTGGATGTGGATGAGTTGTTAAGCAGGGGACATTACCTCTGTTTCACTCAGATTCATAGGTGAAAATTTTGCAATCTGGGAGTACGACAGCTACGAAAAATACCTGGAAATAGAAGCGAATGTCCGGAGCCACCGCGATCGAGCGGGTCAATCGGTGGTTTGAAGCAAGCGGCGGCAGGGATTATGTGGGGAAGGAATACATTTTAAAGGAAAGAAACGAAGAGTTGAGGACCACTTTACTTTAATAGAGAAACCTCAAGCCCCCAAGCTTGACCTTGTAATAAAACCCAGCTATTATTGTTGACATATCAACGTTTTTGAGGAGGCGGGCCTTTGGACGAAAATAAGCTCATTGGACTCTTAATCCGGAACGCGGATTTGACGATTGCGAATTACGTCAAGAAGCAGCTGGAGCCGTTCAACCTTGCTCCCGAGCAGAATCTCATCATGATGATGCTTTGGGAAAAGGACGGGATTTCACCGTATGAACTCTCCCTGCAATTGAAAAAGGACAAAGGCAATATCGCCCGCATGATTGCGAGCCTCGAGAAGAAGGGATACATCAAACGAATGGATGACCTTTGCGACAAGCGCACATTCAAAGTTCACTTAACGGACGAAGGAAGGCAGCTTGAATGTCTGGTGGCACCCATTTTAGAAGAGGCTAGCCGGACCGTGATGAATGGGATCAGCGCGGAACAAACGTTGCAGCTGCAAAAGATGTTAACAAAAATAATTCAAAACATAAGTGGAGGAACTTCAACATGAAAATCGTAGCAATAGTAGGAAGCATCAGAAAAGAATCGCTAAATATGTATCTGGCAAAAACAATGCAGGAACGCTACCAAGATAAGCTGGATATTCAAATTGCCGACATCCGCTCCCTGCCTCATTATGACCAGGATGAGGAAAACAATCCGCCACAGTCTGTTAAGGATTTTAAACAATCCATCGCGGACGCGGACGGAGTAATCATCATCACTCCTGAATACAACTGGTCAATTCCTGGTGTTTTGAAAAATGCTTTGGACTGGGCTTCCCGTGTGGACAAGGTTTTCATCGGTAAGCCTGTATTCCCGATGGGTGTAACCATGGGAGCACTTGGAACCATCCGCGCGCAAATGCATTTGCGTGAAATTTTGACCGGCCTTCAGGCGAAGCAACTCCCGCCAGCAGGAAATGAAGTACTCATCGGCTTTGCCAACCAAAAGTTTGATGCCCAAACAGGCCAATTGGTCGATGAAATGACACTTGGCTTCCTGGATAGTAAGGTTGAAGTGTTTATTGACCTAATTAAAACGGTATAATCATGTAGACTTTTGAAAATAAAACGGACAATACCTTAAGATGCGTTTCCACAATAAAGTGGGAACGCATTTTTTGTATGGATCAAAAAATGATGTTTCTAATCCGTGAAAAAACCTTTTTTCAAAATGCTATTCGGACAGAGCCCCAGGCCCGAATGAGGTATGGATTCGGACATAGCCTCAAGCTTTCACGGCTTCGGTGTCCGAAACAATACAATTAGAGGCCGCTATAATGCGGTCTTTTTACTTTAGGGAAGAAGGGAAAGGTAATCTTACCTTTTATCTCGAATAGATAACCTTAATAGAAAAATTTAAAAAGGATGTGGGACCGTGGTTCATGCAAAAGAAGTATTATCCGACCAGCTGCTGGCAAATGCGAATGACCCCAGCTGGTATATCCCTTTTTTACAATCAGTGGAAAATTTGAGCGAAGAACAAGCCTTTTGGAAACCGGATGAAGGAAGCTTCAGTATTGCTGAGATTGTGCTGCATTTACTTTATTGGAATCAAACATGGCAAATCAGGTATCAAAGCGGAAATGTAAACGCTGTGCCTCCTCTTTCAAGCAATGAGGAAAGCTTCAAAATTCCTGACAACCACACGTTTGCTTCCTTAAGGAATCAATTAGTAGACTCGCTGCTCCGATGGCAGGATCTATTAACAGTGGAAAAAATGGAAAGCGATGTAGCGGGCTTCTCTGTAAATGCGAAGTGGTGGGGAATAATTGCGAATCTAACAACACATAACGCATATCACATCGGCCAGATTGTCTATATCCGTAAGCTTCAAAAAAGCTGGATGAGCAAGTTAAAACTGTAGGTTTATTATTCGACATAATATTTCCATTTTCTGTGATACCATGAAAATATAAATAATTTTTTAGGGGGATTAGTGATGGAAACGAGCAATGTCGAATCGGTAAAAATCAGGCCACTACGCATTGATGACTTTAAATTTGCATTGAACTGGAGCAGGGATGAAGGATTCTGCCTCGCAAATGGATGGGAGATGAACAGGAATGAGGAGGAGCTATATCGGTGGTGGCTTCGCTGCGTGAAAAATGAGGCGAAAGATTTTGTTCGCATGGGAATTGAGTGCGATGGGAAGTTAATTGGGTATGCGGATTTAGCCGGTATTCAGGACCATTCCGCTGAACTAGGCGTTGCAATTGGAGATACTGCACAATGGGGCAAAGGCCTTGGGGTTAAGGCAGCCCAATGCATGATGGAGTACGGTTTTAAAAAACTCGGCATCACGGATTTTGCCGCTGAAACGCATGAGGAAAATGTTCGCTCCAGAAAAATGCTTGAAAAGATTGGCTTTAAAGAAATAAGCAGGATTGGTCATGAGGAATACATCGGTGCAGAAAGCCAGCTGATTCAATATCAAGTCTCTTATTGGTAGTCATATTATATGAAAATAGAGCATAATTCTGTCCAATTTCGGTCTCATATGCAAGCAGCCATTTGATATAAAATTTTTGCTAGAGGTAGAAAGGCGAAAAGCTTAAGTGCAGTTTGGCTCAATATGAACTACTCCATTTTAAGGTTAAGGATAACACTCTCAACCCTTGTACCTAAGGCTTGTACATATAAATGATCGTGAAGGGTTGGCCGATCTATGCCCCATGTGAATGTAAAGATGTTATCCTTCGCATCGTTTTTTATGTCGTAACCGATTAGTTTTCGCTTATTCCAGGTACCGGTACCTGTCGGGATTAACCAAAACAACACTGTTTCTGTGTTATTGGCATGCACATTGAATGTAATGTGCGTGGATCCTTTCGGTATTTGGACGCAATTATCCTCTATAGGATAGCTGGATGTGATATCGAGTATTTCAGGTAATTCATTACTGTTTGTTAGCGGATATTTTATTTTTTAATGGAACAGAAGGTAGTATTTACTTGCTTAAGAGGATTAGCATTAACTTTGTTTAATATTATTTAATGTAGTTAATTGGAAATGGAACCGAAAAAAAAGGAGAATATTGATGAATCCAATACTTATAATGGCAATAGGATTACTGACAATTATATTTACTTTTGTCCTAATGAGTTTTTATAAAGTGTTTGTAAAAAAGAAAAATTTGACTCCTTTCTACACACCCTTTGATGAAATAACTGGACAATCTCAAGTGGAATTTCATGTAGAACAAGAAATACTAGTAGTAGATGAGGAACAGGGAGATGACAAGGATAAGAATAGTAATAAGAAGAGTAGAAATTTGTTAAAGGACAACAGAGCAGAATTGTATAAGAAGGTCTGATGGTAATGTAATCACATAATTATAGTTTTACTTAATTATTGAGGGAAGGTATCATTATTAACAGCTTTTCCTGTGATCGGAATTCCATAATTCGATTTTTGGAGATTCATAGACCCTTATTAAATTGCAAACAACTCGTTTTTTTCATTGAAATGGCAATTTAACTAAAGGCAGGGAAGGAATTGTTGAGGAATGGGGCAGAGGCTCTTAATTAAGTTGAATTATTGGTTTATCTATCTGGGGATTATATGGACTATTATTTTTTCAGGGATGAGTATTTATTGGGCAATGGGCGGCATGTTGGGGGTAAGATCTTTGGGTGGAACAATTTATGAGATTGCCTTAAACCCCTCACCATCGTTCTTGGCTATTGTTTGGATTACTGGTTTTATAAAGCTTCTCGGGGCAGTATTACTATTGATGCTGCTTGTCCACCGGAACAATTCCGAAGTGATCCGAAAGCTTTTTTACATTGTAAAAACAGGTGGAGCATTACTGTTCTTGTATGGGGCTCTTAATTTCATCACAATTTCCTTACATGCGTTTCATATACTCAATTTTGATTTAGACCAATATGCTACCTTTTGGAGATTGGTATTTTGGGAACCATTTTGGATGGCCGGAGGGGTTTTTTACTTTTTTTCCGTCAACAGAACACAGAGCCGTTAATAACTATAATTGGTGGATGTCTATTGTTATGTGGATGAACATGAGTTTGTAAGATTTATCTTCAATATTCGATGCAAATCATAGAGGACTATAGCTTTTACTTATTGATATTATTTCCTTAAAAGGTTAATGAGATTAGGCAGGTTATTAGATGAAGCTATATACACTAAAGAAGGATTTTAAAGGATATAAAAAAGGAACACAGTTTTACCTGATTGCTGAGTCGGAATTCATCGGGGTTAAGGAGTTTGTGTTGAGAACGATAGATTTAACGGGCAGGGTATCAATTAATGAAAGTGAACTCCTTAAGAATTTTCTTTTCATAAAAAAATAAATCTATCAAAACTAGCAGTGAATCCACATGGCATCTCTTAAAAGCCATTGAACAAATTATCAATTACATAGCTTTAAGCTAAAAAACATTTCTTTGCAAAGAAGAATGTTTTTTATTTTGCGCATAATAGCTGCATATCGTTAATAAAGTAATAATAAATGATAATAATTTATTGTAAAACGATAAATTTCCTGTTAGGATAAATTGAAAACAAATATGTGAGGTGCTTTTTATGAAACGAGGGTCAACATTATTTTTAAGGATGGCGGTTTTCCTAATCGGATCCCCAGTTCTTGCGTTTGGTTCATTCGGCTTGTACTGGTTAATGAAAAATCCAGCAAATCCAGAGTATGCCCATATTCTGTACCCGATTGTAGTCGGCATGTATGTTTCAGCGATACCATTTTTCGGTGCGTTGTATCAGGCTTTTAAATTGTTAGGCTATATTGACAGGAACCAGGCTTTCTCTGAATTGTCTGTTAAGGCGCTCAAAAACATCAAATTCTGTGCGATCGCCATCAGTGGTTTGTATGTAATTGTTCTGCCGTTTGTCTTTATGGTAGCCGAACTTGATGATGCGCCGGGTCTCGTCATAGTTGGAATGGTCCCAATCTTCGCTTCACTGGTGATTGCAGTGTTTGCTGCTGTGCTCCAAAGACTTTTACAAGAAGCGATAGATATAAAATCTGAAAATGACTTAACGGTCTGAGGTGAAAAAAATGGCGATTATTATCAATATAGATGTGATGTTGGCAAAAAGGAAAATGAGCGTAACGGAGCTTTCGGAGAAAGTTGGAATCACGATGGCGAATCTTTCTATATTGAAAAATGGAAAGGCTAAAGCGATTCGATTATCCACATTAGAGGCAATTTGCAAGGCATTGGACTGTCAGCCTGGGGATATTTTAGAATACAAACGTGACGATGACTAATATTTAAACAAATCATTGCGTTGATCCAGGAGGATTAACGCTTTTTATATGGAATTACTTATTGAGCGGAGAAATATTTTGTCGGATTAAAGAATATAAACTATAAGTGGAATGCAATGCGGTAAATATAGAAATCGATGGAATAGAAACCTTAAGTGCTAATTGGATATCGCGTTCCAGCCAGGTTTATATAGATTCAATTTTGAGATAATTGATAATAATATTGGTGAGTGAATCAACAGAGGCTACCATAAAAGGATGTGATTCATTGAAAAACGAATCGGAAAAACGGATGAAACAGAAGTTGACCGGTCCTCAACAGGTTGCAGAATTTATGGATAAACTTGACCATCCTCTTAAAGAGGAGATAGAGGAAGTTCGCAATATAATTTTAAGTTGTGATGACCGAATTACGGAACATATTAAATGGAATGCACCGAGTTTCCTCATTGAAAATGACGATCGGATAACGTTCAACCTGAATGGAAAAGGATTTTTCCGCCTTGTTTTTCATTGTGGAGCAAAGGTGAGTCCTGAAGCAAAAAAGGAATCTCTGTTTGTTGACCATACTGGCCTATTAGAATGGCAGACTAATGACAGGGCTCTGGTAAAATTTTTTAATGAAAATGATGTTAAAGATAAAGAAGATAGGCTTAGAACCGTAATCGGAGAATGGATTAAGGCAACTGTTAATTGAGGTAGTTGCACAGAGTTAAAGGAAGTAATTAAATACCAATGCTTTTTACGTTTAATTCGCGTCTCATAGGGAATAAAAATCAAAATGCAATAATAATGGGGACATGACTCCATAATAAAGAAGTAAGAATTAGGGGGCATTGCTATGACGAAAAAAAGAGCTGAAATTGGCGATCAAATTTCATTTACACGTAAGAATCACTCTTTAGAAGGAACTGTTGAAATCGTAAGGGACAACAGCGTTATTGTGGATGTTTCAAAAGAATCAGCGGATAGCTTGGGGTACGATACAACAAAAACGGTCGTAAAGCATTCGAATTATTTAATATTATCCTCGGTAGAAACAGCGTGAGCTTTTATAAAATGGTTTTTGTGTACAAAGCTGAAATCGGGGCAGGGGTTTAGAAAAAGTTTGCCCCGGTAGCGGACACGTATGTGGTTACAGGGGGAAGTTCTATAACGATACAACATGAGAACTTCCTCCAACTGGTCAATACAGCATTGAAACTTGCCGAAGCAGTCCAGCTATCGGACAGGTTTTTGATTTTAACCACGAAACGAGTCCCCACCCCATCCCCTGGCCATTAAATATTGGTGGCAAGCCGCGTGTATTTCATCCATCCAAAACATAAAAATAAAAAAACTGCACCTCCATCTAAATGAAGACACAGCCTATAAATCTATGATTATTGAAAGTATTCGTAATAGTTAGACGTTGGAAGCAATGGAATTAGCGGGTTTCCATCGTCATCGGTTCTGTAATGGCTAATTGCACCTTTTAGAACCTTATTCTGATCGTCCATTTATTTTTCACCGATTGTCGCTAACAAATGATTGTTATAGAAAACATAATGGTGCCAAAGAGAAATATCTTTTTCATTATCCATCTTTTCCATTTCTTGAAGTTAATTCCTATATTACTGATTTTTACATAAAGATTCATTGAGTAAATTTTGGAAAGAGGGGAGGGAGGAGAGTGGATTTTAACAAAAAAAACGTATTCGATTTTTAGACCGAATACGCTTTTAGTTTCGATTGGGGAATAAATTTTAAATAGAAACAATGCCGTACATAATACTGCCGATAACACCGGCCACTACAAATCCTAAAAAGAGCATTTCAATTATCGTCGCCACATAGGCGTTTTTGTTTTCATCATACTTCCATTCCATGATTGCGCGGACGGTTTCGGACACAAAAACTAAAAGCAGTATGATGAACCTCGTTTCAAAATACCAGGGAATCTCCACTATATCATTACCAATTGTATAAAACCCAAAAATGATGAATAGAATTGTAAAAGTAATTCGAACGGTCCAATCCGCGATTCTATGTTGAAGACACTTTCAAAGAGGTTTCACCGTCTAAGGTGTCTTCATCGTTTATAACAGTTTCAAATATTTCAGTAAAATTAATTTGTTTCAAATCTTACATCGAGGTAGAGAAGGAAGTCGACTGAACTGGAATTGTTTATTGAGTTCGTTTTTTTCCACATCTAATACATTTACCAGAATAATAGCTGTACTTATGGTTTCGACGAAAAAAACAAATAAGTGATTTAAACAAATGAGTTCAACTCCTTTAAATTGAACCCGGCAGTCCAGCCATCATGGTATACTCACTTTAGATCTGTGACTTTGCGTCCCTATTTTTCAGTAGGTTTGCCTTTTCTGGTTTGGAGATAATTATACACCTTTGAATTGTTAAAAGGAACCAAAAAATGTGAAATAACTAGGTAATATAACCTATTCGAATATGGTGTATTAAAACCGCAAAGTTATTTGATGCCCTATTGCTATTTAAAAATAATACATACTTAACAGCCTAAATAATATGATTGTTGTTTAAACAAGTTCAGCATGTATATTTTTCAAAAGAGGTTTTTTGTAATTTAATGTTAAAATAATAATAATATAGATTAACGTTTTGGCGAGGAGAGGATGTTTAATAGCCGGTAAAATATCCCTACTAATAGTAACGCTTTTTTTCACAAGGTATTTGTTAAGAATCTTGATTGTTGGACATCAAATGCTCCTATCGAGCAGTTAAAATGGTTTTGGATATTGGTTGTGATCATGGCCAGGGGATTTCACGGGTTTATTGAGTGGAAGTATATAAAAGGATCAAAACAATTCATTGTTTCGATTGTGGAAGTCTTAATTGGGGTTGTATTGGTTCAATTTCTTTTTTCGTCATGATTAGTTTTTTAGTCCATTAAACTATTACTACCAATATTGGCAGCAGGGGTTTGACGGGAAATTTAAGAAGACAGAAAGTAGTGAGGCTTTAAGAGTGCTATTGGAGTTCTCCGTTTCTGGATTTCACATTAAGATTCATTGGCAACAGTTAAGACACTAAATCATATTTTTAAAAAACTCATTCCAATATAAAAAATCCCTGCTTTTTTGAAAAGAAGGGATTTTGCGAATTATTCACTAGAGTCCTTCGTACCCCACATACGTTCCGCCAATAAAGTCGTGAACGGCTCTCTTGTCTTTTCTAAAAAGCACCATAAATATACTCACAATACTGGAAATTCCAAACGTTATATACGCTACCGCGAACTTACCGACTATTTCCCGTAAAATCATATTTTTAAAGGTTAATGGTTTATCATCCAATCGCTTTACTTTAATTTTAAGAACTCGCTTCCCTACTACATAGCCACTCCAAATCAGGGGAAGGAGCGTTAAATAGCCAGTATAAACCACATGCCACAGCCAGCCCATCACCCATTCATATGAATATTCTCCTGTTAAAAGGAAGATAAAAAAAGTAAGTGGCACACTAATAAGGATAAAATCTAAAACATCTGCCATCAATCTTTCAATAAAACCAGCCGGGGTTATATCGATTAAAGTTTTTTCAGGATTAATATTCGTATCCAACATACGTTCCTCCAATGAAGTCGTGTACGGCTCTCCTGTCTTCCCGGAATATCACCATAAATAGACTTACAATACTGGAAATACCGAACGTTACAGACCCCAGCAGGAACTTCCCGACAATTTCACGTAATATCATATTTTTTAACGTTAAAGGCTTATCATCGATTCGCATAATTCGTATTTTTATAATACGTTTCCCGACAATATATCCAGTCCACATCAGGGGTAAAAACGTCATATATAACAAGTAAACCAAATTAAAGATCCAGCTTATCCCCGAACTACCCCAATAATCTCCTGTTATGAAGAAAATTATCAAAGCTAGAGGCAAACCAACAATGAAAAAGTCAAAGATATCAGCCAAAAATCTCAATCCGAAACCTGCCGGGCTAAAATTCATTCAACTCACTCCTCTGCATTTTTTTGAGTGAAGCAGGGGACTTATCCAGTGCCTCACTTAAAATTTCTCATCCAACCCGAATATGAAGCAGTGAAGCAGGGGACGTTTCTAATGCCTCACTGTCTTAACGAACGATGGTCAATCTTTCGCTCCCTTCCAAATGAAAAAACCGATAAGCCCGGCAACGCCAATGACTGGAGTCCATATAAGAAGAGGAAGAACAAAAATCGACCACTCCATCCCTTTTTCAAGATTCACAGCCTTAACCGGGGGTTCGCCTTTACCCAAAACTCTGAAATCTTCACCGGCTTTTGCCGCTTCCACCGTCCGGTCACAGAGCTGCGAAGTATACACAGTTTTATTTTTGAAATCCGGATTCTGCTTTGCGTACACTAAATACTCTTCGCCTTTTTTGAAAATAATGCTGCAGGAGGTTTGAGACGACTCCAAAATAACATGGGAATCGGAGGGGCCTTTCCACGTTTCCTGCACCTCAAATAAAACCTTCTCGATCGTAGAGCCAGAGCTAAATTTCTTTTCTTCCTTAATTTCAATGACTTTCCCGGTAAAAACCGCCTTCGACTCTGCAAGCTCCTGCTCAACAGAAGGGAGATCATCACACTTACAAGCATGGCCAACCAAAGGAACGGCAGTAATAATCCCCAAGCAAACCGCAAAAACAACAAACCTCCTCAACATCATATCCCTCCTGTTCCCATTGAAGAAGAGTGAAGCAGGGGACGTATCTACTGCTTCAAAACCGGATATAGAGAGCTGTTCACTTTTTTGGAAATTATGCTATAATTTTACCATAATTCGGAATTTTGTGGAACTTCACGAGGAGGGAGGAGGAGCATTGGAGCTCCGATAAAAGCAATCATACCAAGATAAATAGGGGGAAAAGTGATGAATGTAGCAGTTTTAGAGAAAAAAGCTTCGCGGTACATACTGCCTATTTCCATCATGCTATTCATTGGCAGTTTTTTTATGCCTTTTGTCATTGTGAATCTTATCCAAAAAGCAATGTACCATTCAAGTACTCATTGGTTTTTTAAGACTCCCACATCAGCTTCTATTACGTTTGGAGTAGGAATGATGCTGATTGCACTTGCCTTGTTTATGTACGGAAAAACGAGCTGGAAATTTAAAAAGTGGCTATCTCTGTTCCTTATCCTGATAAGCATCCCTTTTTTCATGTTCGGCATCTCAAACTATTATTATTTAGACAAGGAAGGAATCCACTCTGATGTGCTAAAAAGCTACAACTCGGTAGAAACTTACCGATGGGATGAAATAACAGAAGTGAATGAAGTGTACAAAAAAGAGATGAACAATACCCATATTGAAAGCTACCAATTCAAAACGAAGGACAACCGGGTCTTCGACTTGCCTCATGATAAAAACTTCCTTCCATTTCGGGCTGGACTTATGAAAATGCTGCTGGAAAACAAGGTGACGATTACCGATAATTACGATGAGTTGTAAGTTCATAGAAAAATAGTGATGCAGAGGAAACGTCCCCTGTCTCACTGCATCACTGCATCATTCCTCAGCATTGTGCTATTCTATGTGAAAAGGAAATTTGAGGAGTGGTGAGAGATGGGTATGATTGCGAGCTTTTTCAGGGTTTCGCCAAAGATGCTTGAGATGTTAAAAACGAACCCGGACGAGGCGGGGGACCTGATTTTTGAAATCGAAGAAATCGAGGAGCTAGAGCTGGACATCGATAAATCGTGGCATGGCATCTACTTCCTATTAAGCGGGGTGGCTGACCTGGATGAGCCTGCTGACGGGCACATCGGGCGAGCTGTGCTTGGAGGTCATGAGCTGGGAGATGATTTTGGCTACGGCCCGCTCCGGTACTTCGAAGCCGATGAGGTGACAGAGATCTACAACGACCTAAAGGCCATATCTCCCGATGAGTTTGCCAGCCGCTTTGACCCAGAGAAATTGAGTAATCACAATATTTCCCCAATGTATAAGAAATGGAGCGAAGAGGATAAGGAGTATCTGGTGGAAAACTACGATTTCCTTCTGCGTTATTATGAAATGGCGGCGAGGAACAATGAGGGAATGCTGCTGTTGATACAATAAGGGGCTCTTTTGAAGTTTATTTTGGTTAAATCCCTAAAAAAAAGTGGAAGCCTTTATGGTTAAGGCTTCCACTTTTTTATCTACCTAATAGGATTGGACGTGCAAAATGGAAGATATTTTAACCAATGTCTTAAAAAGTGATAGATTGGATGAATATCCGTTATTCAAAAAATTTTGTTCCCTAAAAGAAAAAGGATTACGGAAGGATTCCTTTAAAGAATTATTCTCATTTATTGATGAAGCAAAGAAATGGAGTAATGATAAACAACGGAATTTTGTTTGTTGGCTATTTGCTTTATTTGAAGTATCAGATAATGTTCACCATCTACTTGTTCATCCTTTAGAAGAAAATTTATTAAAGCCGATACTTGATGAATGGATGAAAATTAATCCCAAAGATCCTAGGCCATATAGGTGGTATGGTTTGTTTTTACAAACCGAAAAACGTATCGATTACTTAAATAATGCTCTTGAACTTGGTGGTACTAGCGAACAATTATCCTTAGTAAAACTAATTGATAGTAATTTGTACTCCCTTTGGTATTCTTTCCATCATATATCTGAAGATTTGTATCTTGGCAATATTGAAGAAGATTCAATACTGATTACTAAGTCTCAGCAGTTAAACGACAAGGTAGAATGTCAACAAACCAAAAAGAATAATGATGACGAACTTAACTATTATAGAAAACTGTTGAATGACTGGATAATGTTTAAAAACGAACAAACAAATGACTTTGTTAATTGGTGTAAAAACAGGGGCAAGGGTTACTATTGGACAAAAGCATATTATTACGAATAATTAAGGGCTTTTTATCCTTATTATCAACTAAAAAATTAAAAGGACCTTTTTAAAAAGAAGGAAGTTTCGAATAGAATTCCAGCGCCTGCCTTACAACAGCGGGGCTTATGCCTGTCCTGGAAAAAATGCGTGCACTCCATTCTTCATTTGAAATTAATGGGGAGTCATGAAATAAACCTGCATTTGTACTAATAAAACTGGACCAATTGTAAAATTCCCAATGCTGGACCTCATCTTCGTTGCGAATTCGCATTTCACACAATGGTTTGCTAAATGAATTTTGCGAGGAATTGCCCGCTTCAAAAAGCTCCTCTTCGGTAATTTTGCTTAAGGAATAATGCTGGCGGCTAATTTTCCCATTGGGACGATGGTAAGTAATTTTACAGTCAGTTGGAGAAGAGCTAACTTGCACGTTTGCGGCCGGGAAAAACCCGGATACAGGTTCACTTACAAAATCCGGACTCGAACTGTCGATTAAAATAGGGCGGATCCATTGGTCCCCAAGGTCGCACAAATAGCGGTAACCATCTATATAGGCAAGAACCCCGACATGAGCTTCGGGGGTACCGAAGTCAGAGCCAATCGCATGGGCTTCAATCCCGGCACTATTCAATTCATGCAACAGCCAAATAGCCAAATCAAAACAATTTCCGCTCGTTCCAAATTGTTCTCTATGTTCAATCATTTCACGAACAGTTCGCTGCCTAGGACCCGATGGCTGATTGTATACCCAAGCCTTTGTGAGTGTTTCCATCGGAAAATCATCAAACAAACTCCAAACCTTTAATAAAGAATCTGGTGGAATCAATGGATTTCCTCCCTCTAAAAATGTTTCCGTAATTTTACCATAAAAATGAGGCAGTGAGGCAGGGGACGTTTCCATTGCCTCATTTTAAAGCCAAAGTAAACTCAACAATCGATTGCTCGGCCACAGTTTGATAGCCAAGACTTTGATAGACATGGACGGCTGGCAGGTTTTCTGCCAAAACTCCCAGATAGATATCGGGTGAAAGCTGCTTTCCCAGGTGGGTAAGCTGGCTCGTCAGGACCTTGGCGAGCCCTTTTCCTCTATGGTCCGGTCTGGTAACAATGTTTCCAAGCTCTACAAGCTGAGGATCGTAAAAATGGTAGCCACCTACTGCTAGGAACCCATTGCCATCCTTAATGCCAAGGAAAGGACATTTCTCAAGTTCGCTCCGAGTGAAAAACTTCATACCCCCATTATGCAAAAAATCCATCACCTCGGTAAACTCCTCATCTTTTACAAGTTCTGCAATATCGGATGTTAGCAGTTTCGAATCATCTAGATGCTTCATCGTGAAGAACTGTTTCGGGGCGCCAGCGATAAGGCCATAGGAATGAAAAAGTTGCAGGTCATGGGGGCAGAGGATTGTTCCGCACACAGCATCTTTTTCGAGTTGAAGGGCATCCCGTGTAAAAGCAACCAGTTCCGGGAAGAAGACCTCGTGCTCGTCAATACGGTAAAAAGAAAAAGCCGGAAAGGAAAGCTCGCTTAAGTATGCCAGGACAGTCGTCAACCGGTTCTCTACAAACTGGCCGTAAAATAGAGCCTTTTCCTTACGCTGGGTTAAATAGCTATAGAATAGTAAGTGGCGATCCCTATCAATTTGGCCAATTAGTTGGATAACTGTCTCGTGCGAAAGCAGGCGATGTGAAATCATTTTTAATACCCTCTCCTCTATTAAAACTCCATCCTAATTATACCAACCAACTTCGCAGGTTGTGTGAAAAGAATAGCCAACCCAATCTATAAAAAAAGAAGACTACAAGTAGTCTTCTAAAATGGAATAGGAATCGCAATGAGGCAATGGAAACGTCCCCTGCTTCACTGCTTCTCTATTAGTACATCGCACGTGCCGGGTCGACTGCAAGGACTTTTTGGCCGTCGATTTCTACCCAGTAGTAGAAGTGGTCGACTTCAAGGCCTGTAGCATTTTTTAGCTCGTTATGTACAGCTTCCTGGAGCTTGAAAGTCGCATCGCCAGTTTTCAATGCAGGAAGAAGATTAAGTCCGGTATTGATTGAAATTGTCTTGTCCCAACCCTTAAAGTATGCCGCACCAGCTGCACCCGCGAATACGGTTTGCAGGGCAAAGGCCAATGTTAAAACCAACAGCATTTTTTTCATAGTATCACCTCCTTTAGCTCAATTGATGTTTTATCGATAGAAATGCATCGACAACTTTCGGATGGAACATCGTGCCTTTATGGCGAACAAGTTCCGCACAAGCGTCTTCGGGGTCCATTCCTTTTCGGTACACGCGGTCGGACGTCATCGCATCAAATGCATCCACGACCGAGATAATCGCCGCTTCAATCCGGATTTCGTCACCCTTCAGTTGGTGGGGGTAACCCAACCCGTCATACCGCTCATGGTGCTGCTCGACTATTTCGCCAGCCTTGACCAAATCGAGAAAGTTCGTTTCTGTTAAAAGTTCTCTTCCCCAGACAGTATGCATTTTAATAATTTCATACTCTTCTCCAGTCAGTTTTCCTGGCTTGTTCAAAATTCCATCCGGAACCTTCACTTTCCCAACATCATGCAAAAAGCCAGCCAAATTCAGTATATAAAGCTCGTCCGAATTCAATCCCATCACTTTCCCGACTTTCATCGCCAACTCCTTAATCCGGTCACAGTGGTCGGAAGTATAGCCATCCTTTTCCTCAACCAAAATCGCCAAGTCCATCATGTCCTTCACTGAATTGCTGTAAAAATGGAACTGCGGCTGCGATGTGACATATAAAAACTCCACTTCTGTCTCAGCTGTGAAAATTATGTGCTCCTTCACTGGGCAAGCATTGACCGAATCACCCGGCTCAAGCACAACTTCCCCGGCAGACGAATTCATCTTCATCCGCCCCGACAAAATCGTCAGATGCTCCAGTGCGGTCCAATCATCCGCCGGCGCCATCGCCCAGCGCGCACCCGCATACAGCTTATGGTGGATAACTTCAGTCCCGTCACCCGACGCCAGTAAGGACAACTCCATATTCTTCATCAGCACTTTTTCAAGCGGATTCTTCTTAACAATATTCATAAAACTCCCCACTTCCAAAAAACGTATATTTAGTAAAAACCTCAAATAGAAAAGGGGCCATTACCATCAAAAATAGATGGCAAATAAAGATTATATTACCATCTTTTTCATTGTAAAAATAGGGGTTTATTAATAAAAATTCATAGAGAAAAATGAAACAGCGGACATACCCATAGTGAGGCAGGGGACGTACCCATTGCCTCAAATCTGCATATGTAAAGTTCCGCTCCTCCACGAACAAACTGAACCATCTTGAATGAAGAGTGTACTTAACTAAATGTGGCACTGGATTCGCCCCTGGCACCATAAACGGTAACTACTCGAATGAGGCAGAGGAAACGTCCCCTGCTTCACTGCTTCACTGTTGCACTTGTTTCACTTATTTGTTGCGCTAATATTCAAAATATTTTATTATTAGAGGTAGCAGAGCTCATAATTTTCCAGTTGAATTTTTTTTGCTGAAAAAATGAATGAGTATTCATTCAAATTTTGTCGAAGGGGGAGACACATGTGATTCAACCGATTAAAAAGGCTGCCGTGCTTGGCTCGGGAGTGATGGGTTCAGGGATTGCCGCCCATCTCGCCAACATCGGAATCCCGACACTCTTGCTTGATATCGTCCCGCGCGAGCCAAACGAAGCCGAAAAGGCGAAAGGCCTGATGCTAAACGACAAACAAGTCCGCAACCGCATCGCAACCGAAGCAATCCAAAAACTGCTCAAGCAAAAGCCGGCACCGCTCACAGTAAAAGAAAACCTTAACCTCATACAAGCGGGCAATCTTGAAGACGACCTGTACAGCCTCTCAGAAGTCGACTGGATCATTGAAGTCGTTACCGAAAACCTCACCATAAAAAAGCAAGTCTTTGAAAAAGTAGACCAGCACCGGAAACCGGGCAGCATCGTCAGCTCGAACACATCCGGCATATCGGTTGAAGCGATGGCGGAAGGCCGTTCCGAGGACTTCCAAAAACATTTCCTCGGCACCCATTTCTTCAATCCACCACGATACTTAAAACTGCTTGAAATCATCCCGACACAGCACACCGGCCCGGACGTTTTTACCTATATGAAGACCTTCAGCGAGGACGTACTCGGCAAAGGAGTCGTCATCGCAAAAGACACGCCGAACTTCATCGCGAACCGCATTGGCACCTACGGCCTGCTCATCACGTTAAGGGAAATGCTGAAGGGCGGCTATTCAGTCGGCGAAGTCGATTCGGTTACGGGCCCGCTTATCGGCCGCCCGAAGTCGGCAACCTTCCGCACCCTTGATGTTGTCGGCCTCGACACATTCGTACATGTCGCGAAAAATGTCTACGATCAGGCTCAAGGCGAGGAAAAGGAAGTATTCGATGTTCCGCCCGTTATGCTGCAAATGCTTGAAAACGGCTGGCTCGGCAGCAAGTCCGGCCAAGGCTTTTTTAAAAAAGAAGGAAAAGATATTCTTGAACTTGATCCAAGCACACTAGAATACGGACCGCGCAAAAAGCTAAAGACCCAGGCAACCGAGCTTGCCAAGCAGGAAAAAGGCACGGCGAATAAATTGAAAGCGCTCATATACGCAAAGGACGACCGCGCAGGCAGCCTGCTTTGGAACATTTTCAGTCCGGTGCTCCTCTATTCCGCAGAGCTTCTCGGAAAAATCGCCGATGACATCCCGTCAATTGACCGTGCAATGAAATGGGGTTTCGGCTGGGAACACGGTCCGTTCGAAACATGGGATGCAATCGGCGTTGAACGTGCCGCCGCGAAAATGAAGGAGCAAGGAGACCAAGTCCCGCAATGGGTGGAGGACATGCTAGCTGCCGGACATACGTCATTCTATAAGGAAAATACCTATTATGATAACGGCGAATACAAGCCGCTCGAAGTGAATCCGAAAGTCATCGACCTGAAACAAATCAAAAAGGAAAAAGGCGTCATCAAAAAGAACACAGGCGCAAGCCTCATCGACATTGGAGACGGCGTTGCATTGCTCGAGTTTCATTCCCAGAGCAACGCAATCGGGCCAGACATCCTACAGATGATCAACTTTTCGATTGACGAGGTTGAAAAGAATTACAAAGGGCTCGTCATCGGCAACCAGGGCAAGAACTTCTGTGTTGGCGCAAACCTCGCGATGATTTTGATGGAAGCCCAGGACGACAATCTGTATGAACTCGACATGGTCGTCCGCCAGTTCCAGAGCGCCATGATGAAAATCAAATATTCCAGGAAGCCAGTTGTCGTCGCGCCGTTTCAGATGACACTTGGCGGAGGTACCGAGGTCTGCCTCCCATGCGCGCATATTCAGGGGAACATGGAAACGTACATGGGACTCGTCGAAGTAGGCGTCGGCCTCATTCCGGGCGGAGGCGGCAACAAGGAGCTCTATATAAGGCACTTGAATGCACTGCCGAAAGGGATTGACTTCGACCTTATGAAGGTCACCGCCAAAGTATTTGAAACCATCGCCATGGCAAAAGTCTCCACCTCGGGAGCCGAAGCGCGTGAAACCAACTTCCTATACCGGGCCGACGGCATCTCCGTCAACAGCGACCACCAGCTGCATGACGCCAAACAAGCCGTCCTCGCGCTGCACGAACAAGGCTACAAACCGCCTGTCCGAAAGAAAATCCCGGTCACAGGCGAAACCGGCTACGCCGCACTTATCCTCGGCGCCCAGGCGATGCAGCTATCCGGCTACATCTCCGAGCACGATATGAAAATCGCAAAGAAACTCGCCTACGTACTCGCAGGTGGCAAAGTCCCATTCGGCACCGAAGTCGACGAGCAATACCTGCTAGATTTAGAACGCGAAGCATTCCTAAGCCTGCTAGCAGAACCAAAATCACAACAACGCATGCAACACATGCTCGTCAAAGGAAAACCGCTCAGGAACTAGAATTGAAGTGAGGCAGGGGACGTATCCATTGCTTCATTTCGCATCGGCTTTTTGTTAACCGACTGACAAATCGGTTCTAATACTGATAAAAGTTGCTCAAATGCTGATAAACATTCGGCGAATGCTGATAAACCGCCGCCAAATACTGATAAACATTCGGCGAATGCTGATAAACCGCCACTGAATACTGATAGACTGCTACCAAATACTGATAAACCACCAGCACCCGCTGATACCAGATTTGCAGACAGAACCACGCAATACCTGCGGACCCCAAAATCCGCTAAAAACCATGAGTTTACTAGAACACTAGAAGGAAAGAGAGGGAACCCAATGAGAGAAGCGGTCATCGTTGCCGGAGCCCGTACGCCAGTCGGAAAGGCGAAGAAGGGCTCGCTTGCCCAGGTTCGCCCGGACGACCTCGGCGCGCTCGTCATCAAGGAAACTCTGAGGCGAGCCGGCAATTACGAAGGAAACATAGATGATGTCATAATCGGCTGCGCAATGCCGGAAGCGGAGCAGGGCCTGAACATGGCGCGCAACATCGCGGGCCTGGCCGGGCTCCCGTACGAAGTCCCAGCCATCACCATCAACCGCTATTGTTCGTCCGGCCTGCAGTCAATCGCCTACGCCTCCGAGCGCATAATGCTCGGCCAAGCGGATACCATCCTCGCCGGCGGAGCGGAGTCGATGAGCATGGTGCCGATGATGGGCCATGTCACCCGCCCGAACGTTAAGCTTGCCGAAACGGCCCCGCAGTATTACATGAGCATGGGCCACACAGCAGAAAAAGTCGCCGAAAGGTTCGGCGTCACCCGCCGCGACCAGGACGAGTTCGCCGTCCGGAGCCATGAGCGCGCCGCCCGTGCCATCCGGGAGGGGAAATTCCAAGATGAAATCGTTTCGGTCGATGTCACCGTCCGTTCGGTCGGCAGCGACAACAAGCTAAAGGAGAAAACGTTCCAGTTCGCGCAAGATGAAGGCGTCCGCCCGGATACGAACCTCGACACTCTAGCGAAACTTCGCCCGGCATTTTCCCTTAACGGAACAGTCACAGCGGGGAACGCTTCGCAAACAAGCGACGGCGCCGCTGCGGTCATGGTCATGGAGCGTGAAAAAGCGGAGTCGCTTGGCCTGAAGCCGCTTGCAAAATTCAGGTCGTTTGCCGTTGGGGGAGTGCCGCCGGAAATCATGGGCGTCGGCCCGGTCGTCGCCATTCCGAAGGCGCTCAAGCTCGCAGGTCTCGAACTCAGCGACATCTCGCTATTCGAGCTGAACGAAGCATTCGCATCCCAAGCCATCCAGGTCATCCGCGAGCTGAACCTTGATGAGGACAAAGTCAACGTAAACGGCGGCGCAATCGCACTCGGCCACCCGCTTGGCTGCACAGGCGCAAAACTCACACTTTCCCTGATCCACGAACTAAAACGCCGCAATGCACAATTCGGCGTCGTTACAATGTGCATCGGCGGCGGCATGGGCGCAGCCGGAGTGTTCGAATTGCTTTAGTCGGAAAAAAACAGCTCCATTCAGAAAATAAAACTTACGTTGGCATCCGGCCATCCTGGTGCGCCGGGATGGCTTGCTCGTTAGATTTCGACTAGGCCAGATGCAAGGTTCATAAATGTTCAAATCGGTTCATAACACGACGAACCCGGTTCATAAATTTAAGTATCAGTTCATAAATCCATAAAACCGGTTCATAAAAGCTAGCAGCTGCTAGCACTAAAACAAAATAAGTCCAAAAATTACACCCAGCGGGGCGCCAAACCAAATCGAAATCCAACTCACTAACGCCACCCAAGACCCAACCCAACTCTTCTAAAAATGAAACGGAGGAATCGCAATGACCAACCAGCTCGGCCAGTCTATTAAAGGCGGTAGCTTTCTAATCGAAGACATCCCAGCAGACCGCGTCTTTACCCCCGAGGATTTTACCGATGAGCATAAAATGATCGCCAAAACGACCGAGGAATACATCAACAACGAAGTCATGCCGCAAATCGAATACATCGAAAACCACGAGTTCGACCGCTCCGTAAAGCTACTAAAGCAAGCTGGTGAACTTGGCCTTCTTGGAGCGGACGTCCCCGAAGAGTATGGCGGACTCGCACTCGACAAAGTCAGCTCGGCCCTTATCGCTGAAAAAATGGCCCGTGCCGGCGGTTTCTCAATCTCGCACGGTGCCCATGTCGGTATCGGTTCACTGCCAATCGTCCTTTTCGGAAACGAGGATCAAAAGCAAAAGTACCTGCCTGACCTTGCGACAGGGGAAAAACTCGCAGCCTACGCACTGACCGAGCCAGGCTCAGGTTCCGATGCACTCGGCGCAAAAGCAACCGCCAAACTGAACGCCGAAGGAACGCACTATATTCTGAACGGCGAGAAGCAATGGATAACGAACTCCGCCTTTGCTGATGTTTTCATCGTCTATGCGAAAATTGACGGCGAGCACTTCTCGGCATTCATCGTCGAGCGCAACTTCCCGGGCGTATCCGTCGGTGCTGAAGAAAAGAAAATGGGCATCAAGGGCTCATCGACCCGGACACTCATCCTGCAAGACGCGCAGGTACCAAAAGAAAACCTCCTCGGCGAGGCGGGCCGCGGCCATATCATCGCCTTCAATATCCTGAACATCGGCCGCTACAAGCTCGGCGTCGGTGTCGTTGGCGGGGCAAAGCGTGCGTTTGAAATCACCGTCCAGTACGCAAACCAGCGCCAGCAGTTCAAAACGCCAATCTCGCAGTTCAACCTGACAAAGGAAAAATTCGCGACAATGGCGTCAAAAATCTATGCAGCCGAAAGCTCCGTCTACCGCACAGTCGGCCTGTTCGAGGACCGGATGGGTCGCCTCACCGCAGACGAAGCTAGGGACGGGCTACAAGTCGCAAAATCAATCGCCGAGTATGCCATCGAGTGCTCGCTCAACAAAGTCTTCGGCACCGAAACACTTGACTACGTCGTCGACGAAGGCGTCCAAATCCATGGCGGCTACGGCTACATGGCCGAATATGAAATCGAACGCGCCTACCGCGACTCCCGCATCAACCGGATCTTTGAGGGAACGAACGAAATCAACCGTCTCCTCGTACCGGGCACCTATATCCGGAAAGCAATGAAAGGCGAGCTTCCGCTATTCCAAAAAGCGCAGCAGCTTCAGGAAGAGATGATGATGCTGATGCCGGAGGATCCAGGTGACGAGCCGCTCGAGCAGGAAAAGCACCTCGTCCGGAACGCAAAAAAAATCGGTCTCCTCGCAGCCGGACTCGCCGCCCAGAAATACGGCAAGGCTCTTGAGCAGGAACAGGAAATCCTCGTCAACATCGCCGACATTATCTCCAACGCCTATGCAATGGAATCGGCGGTCCTGAGGACAGAAAAAGCCATAACAAAATCAGGCCTCGAAAAATCCCGGCAGAAGCTCCTGTACACTCAAATCTTCTGCCAGGAAGCATTCAACGAAATCGAGCAACATGCAAAAGAAACACTCGTCGCCACCGAAGAAGGCGACACCCTAAGGATGCTCATGTCCGCGCTCCGCAAATTCACGCGCCACACGCCGATCAACGTCATCGCCAAAAAGCGCCAGGCCGCCGACCGCCTCATCGAAGCCGAGAAATATGTAGTCTAAGAGCAAGATCTTTCTTCTTTTGTGAAAAAAGGCATCCGTCACTGGATGCCTTTTTCAATGCCAGCGAAACCTAGACCCAGCCAAAACCCAACTCCTGGACAAACAAAGCTAGCACAATAAAAAGCCCATAAACTCCGTCAACCTACGCCCGACCCAGAAACTATTTCCCATGGAGTGTAAAAATTAAAAACACAGCCTCCACCCGAAAAAAAGCAAAAAAGTCCAACATACGCAAGCTTTGAAAACAATCTTGCATATGTTGGACGCTTATAATTTTTTTCTATCGTTAAGTCATTTTATGATTGCTTCTTATGCACCCACATTTTTGTTACATCGTGATAACCCAATTTTAAATATAAAGGATGCCCCGCTTGACTGGAAGCAAGGACACTCTTGACAGCGCCTTCCTGCTTGGCATCAATAAGCATTTTTCGGCAAAGTGCCTTGGCTATTCCTTTACCCCTATGAATTTTCGAAGTAAATACATCACTCAAAAAGCATACCGTTTTATCTAGCAGGAAATAGCGTCCAAATGATACAGGACGGCCGTCCACCTCACCAATGTAAAAATGCAGATTTGGATCGTCCAATTTTTTAAGATCGATAACATTCCTATCGAAAAAATGATTGATACGCCGGGCTTCATCCCTGGTTTTGACACGCGTGATGATCTTGTTTTCTGTTTCAATAGACCAGCTATCCAGATTTAACATCATAAGAAACTCTGTACTATAGAGAGTATATCCCTCGGAATCATAACTATTAGGTTTTTCATCAGAAAACACGGTAAGCCAATAGTCTTCTTTGACGTCTTGTTTATTTATAAATTCAATAACGTGGGCAGGGTCTGAATCATTCACGAAAAACTCGTCAGTTCTGCCATCAACATTTGTACCAAGGGCAAGATGTTTAATAGAATCGTAATTATGTAATTGGGTCGTAGGTTGGCGGCTACATTGGAACTCCCCCCGAACAAATAAATCAACGGCTTTTTTTAACTCCGTTTTTTCCCCCATAAAAAAATCCTCCCATTCATCTTGTTCAACGATACTACCCGATTGCTGAAGGTAGAAAAATATAACTTCACAGTTTTGAAAGTTTTATCTTTATCAGCTTAAAAATTCAAATGCAAGTGCTGTCTTATTTCATCCAGTAATTCTTTATGCTTGGAAACTGTGAGGCAGGGGACGTTTCCTTTGCCTCACTCCTCCATCAAAATTGATTTTTCTCAATCTGTCTAATGGGAGGTCCGTTTCGCTATTCCCCAGCATTGCATCAATTGATGAATGCCAGTTTCAATTTCCTCCAATGGAATACCTCCAAAGCCAAATAGAAAGGTAGGATGATGATAGTCAATTGGTTTTAACAAATAATCGGTTACTGGATAGATCGCAATATGGTTTGCTGCGGCAATCTGTTTTAATTCATCCTCATTTTCTGACAAAGGTACAGAAATCAAAATATGCATACCAGCCTGGTCGCCAGTGATTTTGACATTTGGGTAGAACGTTTCAAAGGTGTGGGTTATTTTATCGTGTTTTTTACGATAAATCTTCCGCATCCGATTTAAGTGCTTTGAGAAATAGCCATCCTTCATAAAGTTGGCCAAAATATGCTGGTCGAATCTAGGTACAGTTGCTGAGTAATAGCTAAATGTCTCTTTATATTTTCGGACTAATGTTGTAGGCAACACTATATAAGCAACGCGCAAAGATGGCATTAATGATTTAGTAAACGTGCTGATATAAATCACTTTATTGTTTTGGTCCAGTCCATGCAATGCGGGAATGGGCTTTCCGATATAACGAAATTCGCTATCGTAATCATCTTCAATGATGTAGCGGTCTTCATCTTTTGCTGCCCATTTCAATAGCTGCGTTCTCCTTGTTGCTGATAAAACAGCTCCAGTAGGGAATTGGTGCGAAGGTGTAATATAAACGACATTTGCATTTGTTTTTTCGAGTTCATCCACAATTAATCCCTCTTCATCAACCGAAATCGGGATGGCCCTATTTTGCAATTGGATTCTTGGGATTGCTGAGTAGCCGGGATTTTCAAGGGCGAATTCCGAATCATTTTCAAGCAATCTCAAAATCATTGGAAGCAGCTGCTCTGTTCCCGAACCAATGACGATTTGTTCAGGTTTACAAACAATCCCCCTAGACTGATAAAGATACTTCGCAATTTCAGTCCGCAATGCGTATTCCCCTTGAGGCTCCCCAATTTGTAAGAAATCCTTTGAACTACTGTCATACAAGTCTTTCGCATATTTTCGCCAATGTGAAAAGGGGAATGAATCTGTATCAATTTTTCCTGGATGAAAGTCAAATTGATAGGCTTTTTCCACAACTTTTTCTACCGGAATGTCTAAGGACTCTTTCTCTATATAAGGTAAATCATCTATTTCTTCTACAAAAAAACCTTTGCGGGGCCGGGATATAATATAGCCTTCAGCTACAAGTTGACCATAGGCAGTTTCGATCGTTGTTTGGCTGATATTTAAAAATTCCGCCAATTTTTTTTTGGAAGGCAATTTTGTTCCAACTTTTATCCGTTTATGGGTAATGGCGTATTTAATACCGAGATAAAGCTGTTCATATAAGGGCTTTTCCGTATTTTTATCCAATTCGAACATAAGCATATCCATCTGAAAACCCCCTAACTGACCACTTAGTTTTTTGAAAAATTGACTCTTTTTATAATGTCAATTTTCATTATACTAAATATCAAGTAATCAGTGGGTTTTATTTAAACACAAGAAAGAGGTAATTCATATGCAATCTACGTTGGCACCTGCATCAACGAAAACAAGGTCCTTGGTCATCAATTCTCTTTTCATCGCTCTTACCCTGGTAGCGACTATGTTCATTAACATTAAGCTTCCAATCATGGGGAACGGTGGCCTGATCCATCTGGGGAACGTACCCCTTTTTATAGCGGCATTCGTATATGGCAGAAAGACGGGAGCCATTGCTGGTGCATTCGGGATGGGAATGTTCGATATTCTCTCCGGCTGGGCGGCATGGTCACCATTTACATTCGTCATCGTTGGGGCAATGGGCTATGTAGCCGGCCTTATTTCCGAAAAAATGCCTGGCAAAAGAGTGCTTGTCTACACATTGGCGGTTATTGTCGCATTAATCATTAAGGTCGCAGGCTATTACTTTGCTGAGGTCATCATTTACGGCAACTGGATCATTCCATTCGGCTCAATCCCTGGCAATATCATGCAGGTAGTCATTGCCGGTATCATCGTAATCCCGCTTGTAGGACGCTTTAAAAAACTTTTATAAAAAGAATGAAGCAGGGGACGTATCCACTGCTTCATTTTAATTAAACGGGGTATTATCGCGATAATTGATTTATCTTCGGCCAACCCCATTTTCATTAAGAAAAAGGGGGTTATTTCATATTTTTTATTTTAGAATTTTTCCCAATGATTCCCGTATATCCGAATTATTACTATGATGGTATGATGAATGACTGGATTTTTAATGTGGAATTAAATGTACTTGAGGTGACTGGTTTTTCTTCTCTAGAGAGAGCCAAAAGAACAATGAAAACTGAACGATTAAGGCTGGAAAAGGAAAGAAGAGAAAGGTATAAACGCTTATTAAGCATTAATCATTTATAGTGTTTTTTAAGCGGTGTTCCATGAAGGATTACCGCATTTTTTATTGAACTTCTTATTAAACATACGGAGTTGAACAATGATGTAAGTTGCATGTTTGAAGCAATTGCGAGGAAAAAAAACCGTTCAGATGTCTGAACGGAGAAAATTGAATTTGGAGTTGTAATAAAAAAAGTTAAATTCCTGTTTTAACGCCAAAACCTACTAAAATTAAGCCAGTTGATTTCTGGAATACCTTTTGGAATTTGGAGTTTTTCAACCATTTTTTTGTATAATCAATTACACTCACTAGGATTAGAAACCAGAATACAGCGAGTATTGTTAGGATCGATGCCAACACAATCAATTGCTGGTTGATATTTCCGTTCAAATTGATGAATTGAGGCATGACAGTAATATAAACTAACACAGTCTTTGGATTTAGAACATTACTAAGCAATGCTTGCATAAAGGATTCTTTATTATGCCGACTTGATGAATCCGCAGGTGCATTTGCTTGTGCTTGAAATTCCTCTAAGGAGAACACACTTTTAGTAAAAAAACTTTTTATTCCCAAAAAAATTAAATAAGCAGCTCCCAAATATTTAATTATACTAAAAAGAACAACAGACTTGGAAATGACAACAGATAATCCAAGAACCGCAATAAGCGTCCAAAAAGAAAGTCCCGTTGCCATTCCAAGAATCGTATAAAATCCAGCTTTTGTACCATAGCTAAGGGTGTTTTTCACCAATAGCATAGTATCTGCTCCTGGAATAACAATCATCATTGCAACTATTGAAATGTATGTAAGTAAGCTATCCATTTTATTCCCCTTTCTTTTATGACTACTCAAATAATTAATTTTAATGAGTATATCAGAGAAGTTAGAAGTACCCAACAGTTTTGGTAAAATAATAGTTACAAAAGGCAGCGGCCATTATGAAGTGTCGAAGGGGGAGAAATTTTTTTATAAAAGATAAATGGTTTTACATTGGATTGGCTGTCATTTCAATTATCGTAGTCCCGTTCACTGACGGTTCTTCCCCTGGCAGGCGAATTAGGACACATTTCGAGCAACAATTTAAAAAACGATCATAAGAAAGTCGGAAAAATGGGTTTGACAGAAGATGATAACTAAAATAATATTTATATATTACATATCGTTAAATACCGATATAAGGAATCGGTTGAAGGGAGGAATAAATATTGATAAATGAAGAAATCCATCAATTTCTTAGAGCACTTGCAAGTGAAAAGCGACAGGAAATTATGTTTTTGTTTCTGGATAGAAATGAAGTAACAGTAAATGAAGTTTCAGATTTAGTGGGTATAGGTCAATCCACTGCCTCCGAACAATTAGCGATATTAAAAAAAGCAGGTTTACTTTTTTCGCGTAAGGAAGGAAAAGCTGTATATTATTCACCCCATAAAAACAAAATTATTCAGTTATTGCAAGACTTTAATCAATTAATGATGAACTGCTGTAAATAGAACATATAGGAATATCTATATGTTCATTTTTTGATAAACATATCGTTAAATTACGATATATAAAGGGGTGTATTAATTGATGAAATCATATGATTCGATTGTAATAGGAGCAGGTCAGGCGGGTTTGGCAGCGGCGTATTACTTACACAAAAAGGGTTTAAAGTATCTTATTCTTGAAGGTAGTAATCAAACTGCTGGTTCCTGGACTAAATATTACAATAGTCTGAGATTATTTTCACCTGCTCGATACTCATCACTTCCAGGATTCAAATTTCCTGGGAATCCAAATCGATACCCCACTAGAGATGAGGTTATTTCTTATCTTAATCAATATGCTAATCATTACAACTTAAATATTCGAACTGAGGAAAAAGTTATAGAAGTGAGAAAAGAGGGCTCCTCTTTTGTACTATCAACAGAAAAAGAAAATGTCTATTATTCAAAAACCGTCATTTCAGCTACTGGTGCTTTCTCCTGTCCAAATATACCAAAAATTGATGGAAGTGAAATATTTAAAGGGAAAACAATTCATTCTAGCCAATACAAAACTGTAGAGGAGTATAAAAATCAAAATATAGTTGTAGTTGGTGGCGGTAACTCAGCTGTTCAAATTGCCTATGAATTATCAAAAGTCTCAAACGTATCAATCGCCACTCGAAATCCAATTTCATTTAAACCCCAAAGGATTCTTGGAAAAGACATTCACTTTTGGTTGAAAGTAACAGGGGTAGATATTCTTCCTTATGGTCGAAAATTCTCTATGAATATTTCAATTATTGATACGGGGATATATAAACAAGCCATTTCAACGGGCAATCCAGAGTGGAAAGCTATGTTTAAAATGTTTACAGAAGATGGGGTAGTATGGGGTGATGGAAGGGAAGAAAAAGTGGATTCAATCATTTATGCCACTGGTTTTCGCCCTAATGTGAACTATCTATCATCTCTACTAAATGCACTTGATCCATCTGGAAACCCATTACACAGTAAAGGGGTAAGTACCACAATCTATGGTCTATTTTATATAGGTCTTTCAGGACAACGGTCATTTTCTTCTGCAACCATACGTGGAGTTGGGTTAGATGCAAACTATATAGTTAAGAAAATAACAAAGTTAACGGGGTAGCATTCTTGTAATTAAACTTAAGTTTGTATTGAAGTATTTGCTATGAACTTTTATATGGATTGAATAAATCAAACCTGATGAAAGATACATGGAAGAAATGAATTTGGTTTACATTGAAAATCTTAAAGGGTTCAATATAAAACTTGCTATAAAGTTATATGTTAAAACGGATTGCTCAATGGATGAAAGATAATGAAACGTTCGGATATGTAAAATTGACCCCCTTTCTGTTAGTTGAAGGAGAATCTTTGTAAAACAAAAAGTATAGGAGAAATAGCGATGCTCAAACTTTATATCACCAGACATGGAGAAACTGTGTGGAATACGGAAAAAAGAATGCAAGGTTGGCTGGATTCCAGCCTAACGGAAAATGGCATTAAAAATGCAGTCGCTTTAAGCGAGAGATTAAAGGATATTGAATTTGAAGCGATCTATTCAAGCCAAAGTGGGAGAACAAGGACTACCTCTGAGTTACTAAAAAGAAATAGAAAAACCCCTGTAATCTACGATGGAAATCTCAGGGAAATGAACCTAGGAAAATGGGAAGGACAAACCCTTGAATCAATTCAGGAAACGAATCCTTTAGAGATTGAACATTTTTGGAATGTTCCTCAGCGGTTTGTTCCAGTTGGCGGAGAAACCTTTAGTGAGGTTCGAGCAAGAGCATTTGATGTTTTAGGAAAAATTAAAGCGGCTAATACAACTGGAAATATTCTTATCGTAACTCACTCGGTAATGATAAAAACTTTGCTGTCCATCTTTAAAAACTCACCAATTGAAAATTTATGGGACCCACCTTTCATACACGATACAAGCCTTACGATCGTTGAAGTGAACGGAAAGGAATATAGGTTTGTTTTGGAGGGAGATATTTCTCATAAGACGCCTTTTTCAATGTAAAGCAATAATTATCTTTATGTGGTAAAATAAGGATAAAACTTAATGTGGATTTAGGGAGGATGAGAAATGGAAAAGAAGAAGAGTGAAACCTATGAATGGATTAAATCAATAATAGTAGCGCTTGTTTTAGTACTTATTGTTCGTTCTTTTATCCTTACCCCTATCGTTGTTAAGGGAGATTCAATGAACCCTACGTTACAAGAAAAGGACCGCATGATTGTAACAAAAACGGCAGAACCAGAAAGATTCGACATTGTTGTGTTTCACGCCCCTGACGGCAAGCAGTATATAAAACGTGTCATCGGGCTTCCAGGAGACAGGATAGAGTATATAAATGATGTGCTTTATGTAAATGGCAAAGCGTATGATGAACCTTATTTAAAAAGTTTTAAGGAAAAAATCAGTCAAGGTACCCTAACTGGATCCTTTACATTAAAGGAAACAGCAGTAGGTACTGAAACCGTTCCTAAAGGTCATCTGTTCGTCTTGGGCGATAACAGAAGGTATAGTAAGGATAGCCGTGGTATTGGAGCTATTCCTTTAGAGAAGATAATTGGGACAACGAATATTGTGTACTATCCGATAAAAGAAATTAAAATTATTAAAGAATAATTAGCTATGTCACTTTTATTCAAGAAGAAAATCCAGGGGCCAAATAATTCAGATTAACCTTTAAGTCTGAAGAATTAAACGTCATACGCATACTAAGACGGAGGAGTTGGCTTATGAAATTTCTGCTTACATCTGGAGGCATCAATAACAAAAGCATACACGACGCGCTGGTTAACATGCTGGACAAACCGATCGCCGAGTCTAGCGCACTGTGCATCCCCACCGCGATGTACGGACATCCTTGGGTCGGCCCCGGCGTCAAAACCTGGGAGTTCATCAGCGGGAAAGAACAGAGCCCCATGGTAAATCTGGGTTGGAAGTCCGTCGGCGTGCTGGAGCTCACAGCGCTGCCAAGCATCGACGAAGACCGCTGGGTGCCGCTAGTCCGGGAGACGGACGTCCTGCTGGTGGCTGGCGGAGACGCCCTCTACCTGTGCCACTGGATGCGGCAGTCCGGACTGGCAGACCTCTTGCCATCGCTGCGTACGGTCTATGTGGGAATGAGTGCTGGGAGCATGGTGATGGCACCTAACATCGGGGAATTCTTCGTCGGCTGGACTCCACCCAACGGAGGTGATGCCGGCTTGAGTCTGGTTGATTTTGCAATGTTCCCGCATCTGGATCACGAGATGCTGCCGTATAACACGATGGCTAATGCAGAGAAATGGGCCGCCGGGATGCAGGGGCCGGCGTATGCAATTGATGATCAAACCGCCATCAAAGTGATCGATGGAGCGGTCGAAGTTCTATCCGAAGGTAATTGGAAAGTGTTTACACCATGATCTTACTGTGTTGTTAGATTTTTGCCTGGCACCAAACTGGACAGAAAACGTCCCACCTGTGTGCCAGGCTCAATAAATTATAAAAAGCGGCCTTTTTTTGAAAAAAGGGTCGCTTTTTCTATTTGGTTTAGGGGGAGGCTCCAGATTCGACCATATTCAGTCCATCGTAAAAGGTCCAAATGAGCTTTTATAGGGAATTTGGAAGTATATCGAAAATTTTCATGCTGTTATCGAAAAAATTTCGGATATATCGAAAAAATTTCGGATATATCGAAAAAATTTATGTGGATATCGAAAGTTTCAAGGCATATATCGAAAACTGTCACAATTCCGACAAATTCATCAACCGATTGCGAAAACAAAATTTTGGGGGTTTATCCCACTCTAAACGGGTAGCCGATGGGTTCAATTCATCATCTATTGACAAATGACCCGACTTATAAAAGCTTCACTTTATTGTTATCCATTGAAACAAAAAAAGGCCGGCACTAGGCCGGCTAATCAACAAAATTGATAGTTTTATTATAGAATATTTAATCTTTCCACGATTCCGTAAATCCGTTATAGGATGTTTTTCGGTTTCTTACTCCGCCTTTGCTTCCTGTTCCTCTTCGGATAGGTTTTAAACAGGAAAATCCGCAAAACTAAACTTCCGCCTATTTAGAGGTTTATTCATTTCTTCACAACAATAACTTTCCTCTTATTCTTTTTCCAAAAATATGTCTTAAAAGCAATTAAATGTATCTTTTTACCCATATATAAATACCTAATATAGTATATAATATTTTGAATGAGTAGATTCTACCGTGATAAAAGAACTAATTAAATCTGTTTTTAACAAGATTTAAAAGGGGTTCGTTAAAAGGGAGTAAGAAGATGCCGCAACAAAAAGTTCGTTTTCTAAGTATGGTTATCGTTGTCATGCTTTTTTTCTTGTTTGTTCCCTCTGTAATAGCAGGGACTAGCAATCTAGTTTTGGACAATAATAAGAATGGAATAGATGATCTTTGGGAAAAGAAATATGGGCTGGATCTAACCAACAAGCAGACCGCTTCTGAAGACCCGGATCAAGACGGGTTAACTAATTTGGTCGAATACGAGCTAAATCTTAATCCAAAATCAAGTGATACTGATAAAAATGGAATTCCAGATGGATTTGAGGATTATGACAATGATGAACTATACAATCTTGCAGAGGTGAAGTTGGGGTTTAATCCTAAAATACCGGATCTTGATAAAACCAATATAATAATTGTGGCTGATAAAAATATGCCCAAAAATGAATCTAGTAATACAGAACAACTACAAAAAGCGTTAAAGCTAGGAACTGGTAAAGCTATCGTTTTGCCATATGGCAGCTCATTTAACATCAGCAGCCTACTTGTGCCCGACAATACCACTATAGTTGGGTATGGATCAAAACTATACAACGATAAAAAGCATCAAACTCTTTTGAAAATTAGCGATGGGGTAAAGATATATGGGATTGAGCTTCAGGGTGCAGGCAATAAAAAAGCAGATGCAAAGGGAGTCGGAATATCGATTCAGGGGGCGAATGCAGCTAAGTTTGCCCAGAACATTGTTATAGAAGATACCTTTATTCATAATATTGGTTTTTATGGTATTATGGCTGAATTTGCAGATAATGTACGTATTTCAAATACAGTTATCCGTGATGTTGGTTTTGCTGGAGTAGGCGGATTGTCTGTCCGTAATATGCATATTAATAAGAGCCATATAAAATCAATCTCACCAGGAAGTAAAGGAAATGCATATGGAGTTTTTTATTCACGAAAGGGTGCTGAGAGTAACCTAAAGGCACACCCCAGGAGCACAAATAGTTCGGTGACGAACAGCATCATTGAGGACATTCCGTTATGGGAGGCCCTTGACACTCATGGCGGAGAAAATATTACGTTTAACAATAATACGATACGAAATACAAAGGTTGGAATTGCATTTGTAAACGCAACAGGAAAAGGCGGGAAGGAGCTATTTGGTTCCCAAAAATGTACGGCAAAAGGCAATCGAATTGAAGGAATCGGTAAGGGATATGGAATCGTTGTGGCTGGATTGTCATCTGATAATAGTAGTGGCTGTACCATTGAAGGAAACCATTTAATAGAGGCGGGGCAGCAGGGAAATAGTATCTCTGGTGCAATCCAGGCGTCCTATACTAAAGGTTTAGTTATAAAAAATAATACATTGGTAAATTCCTACGCAAATGGGATCCATCTCTATACTCATAATCAGCAGTTTTCAGTTACTGAAAACAGAGTGGAGGATGTCCAGGATCGTATGTATAAGACGCCTTCTGCCATTGCCTTCCGTTCTGGAAATAACACCGGAACGATCGCTGGGAATAAACTTATCAAAAAAAACGTAAAATTAAATACCTATGTATCTATTCGTGGAATCAATATATCCACAAAAACAAAAATGGAACTGGTAATAGGCAAGAATACGAATAACTATGTCCTTCCTATTGCAGGAGGAACAGGTAAACATGTAAAGTATATTTCAAAATAAATCTTTTGCAAAGTGCCATTCGAACTTATAGATTTAAGCCAGTTCATATAGGGAGCTACCGCAAAACGGTAGTTCCTTTTCTATTTAACACGCACTTGTCGGGAAAGGTTAGGTCATACAAGGTAGGCGTAACAAGGCAAACTATTGCTGCTCTTGAGAAGGGTAACTATTCCCCATCTTTAGAACTGGCTTTTCGCATTGCACACTCCTTTGACTTACCTTTGGAAGAAGTATTTTTTTATGGAGATAACTTAGAACAATAGTGGATGTAATTTTGTTTTCAGGCACTTTTGTTGTCCGAACTGTTTAGCTCTAACGAAGCAAGTATTTAGGGGGAATGAAATTGAATAGGGCCCACTCAACTGGGCCCATTCTCCTGTCTACATCTAATGCCTGACCAACTGTAATTCTTTAAATGCTTGATGCAGATTGGATTTAACTGTTAATTGCTCAAGACTTAACCCGAGACTCACAATCGTTTGGGCTACCTCAGGACGTATCCCAGTAAGAATGGTTTTTACACCAATGAGTGTTAATGCATTGATTACCCTTAGCAATTGATCGGCCACCATCGTATCAATAATTAGTACCCCTGACACATCCAATATTAAATGGTTTAAATTTAATTTGCCTGCCTGTTCCAGTGTCTTTTCCATCAGTAAAGCAGCTCTTTCCGTATCGATATTGCCTATCAACGGAAGGACGCCTACTCCTGGTATGAGTGGAACAATTGGGACTGACAACTCCATAAAGGCCCTTTTGGCATTGTTTAAGGATTGTTGGAAATGATGAACGAAAGTTAAGCTAAAGTAATAGACTGCGTGATCAAGTAAAGGGTCTATTATTGAAATAATTTGAAAAATAGAGTCAGCTGACAGGTCCATGTCTGAGCCGAAATCTTGTATCGATTTCCAAATAACCTTCCTATAATAGCTGGAGTCTTTCAACGCCTCGTCTAAAGGAACCCCAAGATTAAAGATAAAACTGCCAGCTGTTTCTCCCCATTCCTTTACGCGATCAATCGATAATTGTTCATCATTGTTATCAATAAGGGCTCGTCCAAAAATCTCAATAAAGTCTGCCCTAACCTGCATAATTTGCTGTTCAATCTTTTGAAATTCTCTTTTTTGTTCTGCTGTCAGCTCTGGCAGCTGTATGCCTGCGAATCGACTATTATGTACTTCTCTAGAAATGTCATGTTTATTATTAATAATGGTCTCTCCCAAAAGTGCCAAATGCTCGCCCATGTCTTCCCCCTATAAAAAATGTTAATATTCTGTTTATTATTATTACATATCAAGCTTAGTTTGACGAATATGAAGAAAGTAGGATTCTATTAAAAAAATATCTTGGTATACAGTTATTGCGAACCAACGGATTTGTTGATCCAGGGAGGAGTTACCTCCGTTTTGTGGAACTGCTTATTATACAAACGGGACGCGAAACGGTTCTATTTCTTAGCCGTATAAAGATCTAAGATGTTTTTGAAAAATTGATGTGGGAACAATAGGAAAGATTGTTCGGTAGGGAAAAGAGAGGAGACGAAGGAGATGTCAAATTCTTGGGAACGACCTAAAATTAAAATTTTGAAAATGAAGAGCGAGTGGATTTGGGATATCATCGGGTATTCATTTTACTTAGGCTCTTTAATCTATTTAATTATCAATTGGAATGGGCTTCCTGACAAAGTTCCCGCACATTATAATGCGTTAGGTGAAGTAGATCGTTGGGGTTCAAAGATGGAACTTTTCATATTACCGATAGTAGGTGCATTTATCGTAATACTCATGCAATTTTTAGAGAAATACCCGGAATCACACAACTATCCAAAACGATTTAGCAAAGAGAATGCAAAAGAGTTCTACTTAATAAGCCGAAAACTGATAAACAAATTAAAAAATATTTGTCTAATCCTCTTTGCTTTACTCTTAATTGAATCAATTTCAATTGCATTAGGCAATGGAAACGGAATTGGAGTATGGTTTTTGCCAATAGCATTAGTAACCACTTTTATACCGATTGTAGTATGCATAATGAAACAAAAAAAGATTAAATGAATGAAACATCGTGTAATACAACTCTTTTTAAAAAATGGGTGATAATGATGTATGAAGGTAAACGCATTTTAATTATTGAAGACGATCAAGAGATTAGTAGGCTACTAAGTGTAATTTTGGCAAAATCGCATATGGAACCGGTCGCAGCTTATTCGGGTACAGAAGGTTTGTTGCAGCTGCAAAATAATACGTTTGATTTAATTTTATTGGATTTGATGCTGCCGGGAAAAAGCGGGGAGGAACTGATAAACGAAATCAGAGAAAAGAGTTCTATTCCGATTATTGTCATTTCAGCGAAAGTGGACCTTGAGAATAAAGTGCAAGTATTGAAAATGGGTGCGGATGATTATATAACCAAGCCGTTTCATCAGGAAGAAGTGATGGTCCGAGTTGAAGTCCAATTACGAAAAGCAAGTTCTCACCCGGAGCAGTCAGCGGAAATAGGATGGCGTGAGATTAAAATGAATACGGAAAAACGGTCTGTAACGTTAAAAGAGACGGAGCTACAGTTGACGAATGCTGAGTTTGATATTTTAACATTTTTCATGAACAATCCCGAGCGTGCGCTTTCCAAAAAGGAGATATATGAAAGCATCTGGAAAGGGACCTATTATGGGGATGATAATACGATCAGCGTTCACGTATCTAACCTCCGCAAGAAGATCTCCGAAATGACTACGGAAGAATATATTAAGACCATTTGGGGAGTAGGTTTTATGCTAATCTGACTTCTTTATGAATTCTTTATGTTTTGCTTAAAGGATTTTAACGACTTCTAAGCTAAACTGCAATTAACGAGAAATTTAGTGAAGGAGTCGAAAAGATGGCTACTATTATTCAGACGTATCAATTAACGAAAAAGTTTAAGGAAGATGAGGTCCTTAAACCTCTTGATTTCTCAGTGGAAAAAGGAGAAATCTGTGCGCTAATTGGAAAAAATGGCGCAGGTAAATCAACGTTATTCAAAATTCTTGCGGGCCAATTATTCCCGACAACTGGGGAGATTCAACTTTTTGGGAAATCTGGTAAAGAGAGCGAGAATGAGAAAAAAAGAATGGGTTTTATGATTGAAACACCTGCATTTTTCCCGGACTTTACCGCAGTTCAAAATCTGGAATATTTCCGGATTCAACGGGGTGTCGTTGAGAAGAAACGTATTTATGAAGTCCTGGAAATTGTCGGTCTGGCAAATGAAAAGAAAAAACGATTTAAAGATTATTCCATGGGGATGAAGCAGCGATTAGGCATAGCCCTTTGTCTCTTAAGCAACCCGGATTGTTTAGTTCTTGATGAGCCAATCAATGGTTTGGATGTCGAGGGGATTATTGAAATTCGCAGATTATTGATGAAGCTCAATCAGGAAAAACATATAACCATATTGATTTCTAGTCATATTTTAACGGAATTGAAATTGTTGGCGACTCGTTTTGTATTTATCAAAGATGGTGTAATCGTCGATGATTTAAGCAAGGAGGCTCTGGAAGAGAAGAGCAGGAAACAAATTCTCCTAACGGTTGATGATTCAGCGAAAGCGGCCCAATTATTAGAACGAGCATATGCAGATATCCAGTTCAAAGTCCTTCCTAATCAAGTCATCACTATCCAAAATCATGTAGAGAGCAGTGGAAATATCAATCGCCTTTTAGTTGATAATGGTGTGATCGTGAAGGAGTTTCGCATCGAAGCTCTGAATCTAGAGGAGTACTTCATAGGATTAGTGGAGGGGAATAAAAATGATTAATTATATGAAAAGTGAAAGTTATCGTCTGCTGCGCAAAAAAGGGCCGTATTTAACCAGTGTAATATGTTTATTTCTGATTGTCGCTGCTGCCACCGTCCTTTATTTTTTTGGACAGTCTGATCCGAAATTTCCTTATGCGACCAGTGAATTTTTCTATTCAAATGTGATTAGTGGCGGATTAATGATTATCATCGTAGGGTTAATCTATAATTTATCTCTCACTGGCAAAGATTTGACCCTGATGAAGCAATCCATTTCTTTCGGTGTTTCTCGAAATAGTATCTTCTGGTCTAAGTTAATCCTGACTTTAAGTTATTTTCTGCTAATCTGTGTCGTTGGGATAATTTTAATGATTGCGTTAGGTGAGAACTTATTTACAGGTGAAAATCCGTCAGCAAGAAATTTTCTACTAGCGTGTGTCAATATGGCGCCAATGGTCCTGAGTGGATTTTTCCTAACTCATACGTTGAAGATGCTGAGGGTTGGAGAAGTTTACATCTTTATCGTGCTGCTCTTTATTTTTGGACTTTCTGGTAACCTGCTGCGGGTTTTCCGGCCAATTTCTGGCTTGAATGAGTTATATAAATACGCACCGAATACTTTGTTAAATGATAACTTAATGAGCTTTTTGGATGACGCAGTCCAATTCGATTACCGATATTGGGTTGTAGGCATCGTCATTTCCGTGATTTCTTTACTAATTGGAGCAAAAAAGTTCGCAAATAAAAACATCGATTGATGGGGAAGGGATGAATGAAAGTGAGCAGCTGGCTGATTATCATGATTTTGGGTTTCCTGCTGATTGTTGCCGTTTTCATGCTTCTGCTTTTCCATTGGGATGTCAAAAGAATGACAAAACAATTAGAGGAAATCAGTGAAAATTTCGGGACAAATGAAATAGTTCGTACAAATACTCATACTAAAAACTTGGCCCGATTTGCAGCGAAAATCAACCAGCTGATTCAATTATTCAAAGAGAACCAGCAGTCCGTCGAAAGAAGAGAAATGGAACTAAAGCAAGAAATCACAAATATCTCCCATGATTTACGAACGCCTTTAACATCGATCAAAGGGTTTTCAGAGCTTTTAACCGATCCGTCTATATCTGAAGCAGAAAAGATAGAGTTTTTAGATATTATTCAGAAGAAAATCGATAATCTCACGATGATTGTAGATTTATTTTATGAACTCTCACAGCTCGATTCCTCGGACAAGAAATTAACCATTGAAAAGCAGTTTCTAGATCAAATTGTTGTGGAAACGATGCTAATGTTCTATGAAGATTTTGAGAAAGCGCAGTTAGAGGTACAAATGGATGAAGGTACTGTACCTGCTGTTCTTGCTGACAACAAAGCAACCGTTCGGATCGTAACCAACATTATTCAAAATGCTTTAACGTATGCCAAAAGTTATTTGAAAATTAGTTTTGCAGAGGAAGAAGACTATATTTGGCTAAGGGCAGTAAATGATGTTGAGACCATTAATGCAACGAAACTCCAACAGATTTTTAAAAGGACATTCAGGTTGGATTCTAGTCGAACTGGTACTCATCTTGGATTAGGGCTTCATATTGTTCAGCAGCTTGTTGACAAACAAGGAGGAAAAGTGGTTGCGAATGTCCATGAAAATGAATTTATTCTTGAAGTGTCGTTTAGAAAGTGGGATTAGATAGGTTTTGATAAACAGGTATTATTGAGGGTGCTTTGTCCAAGAAGGATAAGGCACTTTTTTAATTAAAATAGGTGCTGGCTTTTTGCGGGAATGGATATTGGACATAATGTGATCATGGGATTCAAGTCCGTTGCAAGGCATATGAGATCAAAGCTGCTACCGTGTTGAGACACAGAACGGGAATTTAGCGGAAATTCAGTCCAATGATGCCAGCTTCTCATATATCAGAGTTTATTCTGACAACCAACCGGGATTTTAGCCTTAGCTTGTCAGATATCCTTGCTTTATCTGACAAGCAACCTAGATTTTAACCT
>NZ_LMTI01000007.1:18196-277505 GCF_001510665.1 Bacillus sp. FJAT-27445 | reverse complement strand
TTTGGTCAGTAACAAAGGCTTTCAGCCGCAGAGAAAACCACCCGTTCTACGGGTGGTTTTTATTATGTTCCTGGTCGTATTGAATTCAGCTTCCTCGCCATTGTTAAAATTATTTGGCGCCTTTAACTTATGTAGGATAGGCACTCACTCGGAATTTGGACATAGTGGTTTCCTGCAACTTTAGTCGTATACATTTACGGAACATAGGTAGAATAAGATTTTGGTCCAATGGATGATTTTAAGGAGGGGAGTTCCTATTATAATGAGGGTACAATATATTAAAAGGGCGGTCGTTATGGAATTTACTAAACTTTCATTGTTGGCTTCTAATTTAACAGAAATGAAGGATTTCTATAGAAATGTACTTGAGATGCACATCTCCGCTGAATCTGTTAAGGAGTTTACTGTGCATGTTGGGCAAACAGACGTGACTTTTCGTGAAAGCGATGATGGCAATCCTTTCTACCATTTCGCAATAAATATTCCTGAAAACAAATTTAACGAAGCGATAACTTGGGCTAAATCCAGAATTTCACTTTACAGTGAGGATGGGAATGATGAAGTTCATTTTGCCAGTTGGAATGCACATGCGATTTATTTTGAAGATCCTTCAGGTAATATCGTGGAATTAATAGCCCGCCATAATTTACCGAACGGGACCAACAACAACTTTTCATCAGAGGATTTCCTCAATGTAAGTGAAATAGGAATTGCCGTGGATGAAGTAATCCCCTTTGTGAGGAAACTCAATGCGTTAGGTTTTCCTAATTGGAGAAACGATAGTGAAGGCTTGACGCCTGTTGGTGATGAAAATGGTATGTTTATAGTTGTGAAAACAGAAAGAAAATGGTTCTTTTCTAATCGATATGCAATCTTTCACCCTGTTGAAGTTTGGTTGAATGGATTTGGAAAATTGGCATTCGAAAAAAACGGTGATAAAGTTGAAATCATTTATGATGAATGGAAATAAGAATGTTTAGATAGAATGTTTACTTTATTACGTCCTTAAAGGTGAAACAGAGGATGAATCAAAAATTTGAAATAGATTTAATCCGGATAGCCATTTTTGGAATCACCATGTATACAAAGGCAAAGACATTCATTTGCATTCCATAAGAACAGGGCAGGGTAAGCGGGTTCTATTATTATAGACTTTCCGAATGGGAAACCCACTTCTCTAGGAGTGTGGTATAATACTTTCAGAAGATTTAAAATACATAATTCATTTGCATAATGGAGGGAATTGGCTTGTTGGAGAATTGGAATGCGAGATTGGAAGAGTTATTTGGTGAATTGGTGGAGTGGAGGCGGGATTTCCACATGAACCCCGAGCTGTCCTTCGAGGAAGTCAGGACGCCAAAGAAAATTGCCGATTATCTGGAGAGCCTGGGCATTGAAGTGAGAACCGGCGTTGGCGGCCGCGGCGTGGTTGGTACCATCAAGGGCGACAAGCCAGGGATAACAATCGCGCTAAGGGCCGATTTTGACGCCCTGCCGATTCAAGATCAAAAAGCCGTTCCTTACAAATCAACCGTTCCAGGGGTCATGCATGCATGCGGCCATGATGGGCACACAGCGACCCTCTTGGCGGTTGCCAAGGTGCTGAGCGAGAACCGTGAACAATTGCATGGGAATGTGGTTCTTCTTCATCAGCATGCGGAAGAGGTTGCCCCGGGTGGCGCGGCCGCGATGATTGCGGATGGATGCCTTGATGGTGTTGACGTCGTGTTTGGTACGCATTTAAACGCGAGTCTGCCTTATGGTTTGTATGGCTATCGGAAGGGGCCAATGATGGCTGCGGCGGACCGTTTTGTTATAAAAGTTAACGGAAAAGGCGGGCACGGCGCGTATCCGCATGAAACGGTCGATTCCATCGCGATTGGCACCCAGATTGTCAATCAGCTCCAGCATATCGTCTCGCGCCTCGTTGATCCGTTGAAGCCGGCGGTTGTTTCGATTGGCTCGTTCCATGCAGGGAATGCTTTTAATGTCATTGCTGACTCGGCTGAGATTACCGGGACGGTCAGGACATTCGATCCCGAGGTGCGCGACCAGATTGGAAGGGAAATGAAAGTCATTGTGGATGGGATTTGCGCGGCGTTCCATGCCACCGCTGAAATCACCTATGAGCGGGGCTATCCGCCGGTGGTCAACCACGAAGCAGAGACAGATATCTTTTATGATGTAATGAAAAACGTGGTTGGCGAGGAAAAGCTTGTCGAGCTCGACCCAAAGATGGGCGGCGAGGATTTTGCTTATTACCTTCAGGAAAGGCCGGGGATGTTTTTCAATACGGGGGCTGAGAATCCGGAAGTGGGCGCGTGCTACCCGCACCACCATCCGAAATTTGATTTCGATGAACGCGCGATGGCCATGGCAGGGCACGCATTCCTTGCAATCACCCACCATTATCTGCTTGAGCTGGCGGAGAACGAAGCAGCAGTTGCCGTGGAATTAGTTTAATTGTTCGGGTATATTTCAAAACAAGCCGAAAATCTGTTTGATTTCGGCTTGTTTTATTTTGAACGGCTCAAGAAACAGTTTTCCCTTTGGTCGAACAATCTTATAAAATAGAATAGAAACAACCTAAAAGGAGCGAAAATCTTTATGTACAGTTTTAAAAATGATTATAGCGAAGGGGCGCACCCAAGGATTTTAAATGCGCTGCTGGAGATGAATTTAGTGCAGGAGGACGGTTACGGGGAGGATTCTTTTACAAAAAATGCCGTAGAGTTAATAAAATCAAAGCTTGGGCGGGGTGATGTCGATGTTCACTTGCTGTCCGGCGGCACCCAGACGAACCTCATCGCGATTTCCGCTTTCTTGCGGCCGCATGAAGCAGCCATCGCGGCGAGCACTGGCCATATTGCCACGCATGAAACCGGAGCCATTGAAGCGACGGGCCATAAAGTAATTACCGTAGAAACGGCGGATGGCAAGCTTACTCCAGATCATGTTCATGCAGTAGCGGAAGGCCACTCCGATGAGCATATGGTCAAGCCGAAATTAGTATACATATCGAATTCGACCGAAATCGGCTCTATTTATTCAATAAAGGAGCTGCAGGAGTTAAGGGATGTCTGTGACTCGCGGGGGTTCATTCTTTTTATGGATGGCGCCCGGCTTGGCTCAGCCTTATGTTCCGAGGAAAATGATTTGAACCTTGAAGATTTGCCAGGGCTCGTTGATGCTTTTTACATAGGGGGAACGAAAAATGGCGCCCTTTTGGGAGAGGCGCTTGTGATTTGCAGCGACCAGCTAAAGGAGGATTTCCGCTACCATATGAAGCAGAAGGGAGCCTTGCTCGCAAAAGGGCGGCTGCTCGGCATTCAGTTTCAGGAGCTGTTCCGGGATGGCCTATTTTTTGAACTAGCGGAGCATGCGAACTGCATGGCCGGGCTCATTCGGAATGCTTTGGAAAAAGAGAATATCCGTTTCCTGACCCATTCCCCGTCCAATCAGCTTTTTCCAATCCTGCCGAACAAGCTGATCGCCGAGTTGCAAAAAAAGTATGCCTTTCTTATCTGGGAAAAAGTTGATGAGGATTCTTTCGCTGTCCGATTTGTCACTTCCTGGGCAACAAAAGAAGAGGCTGTGAAGGAATTGATCGAGGACTTTAAAAGGCTTAATTCCTAATATGAAAGGCGTCCATGGACTTTAATAGTCTAGAGTCTCTTATCTTTCAAAAGTACTTGGACAATCTGTTCTAACGGTATCAAATAATCTGCCAATAAAAAGCCGGCATCTATTCTAAATCCGAATAGATGCCGGCTTTTTTCTTTGAAATGATACATGGGAGTTTACCCGTTTTTCGGTTGTTTATTCGTTACATCTAACACGTCAAGTAAGAAAACAAATACGGGAATTCCGATAATGAGCCCCCACACCCCGAAGAAATGCTGTGAAAAAATGAGGACGATAAATGTGTAAAAAACAGGGAGATCTGTTTTTGATGACATCAGTTTCGGATTTAACACATATGCTTCGACCGCATGGATAATCCCAACCGCAATCCATACATAAACAACTTTCATTAACCCGCCAATTGTATAGGCAATCAAAGAAAGCGGAATGAGTGAAATAATTACCCCGGCAACCGGAATCAGTCCAAGAAAGAAGACCATAATCGCTAATCCAAAAATTTGTGGAAAACCCAAGATGACTAAAGAAATAACAGTTAATACACAATTGACAATGGCAATTATAAATTGAGCCTCGATTACTTTACCAAACGTTCTTGTAAACTTTCTGCCAAAAAACTCAATTTCATAATAAAATGGAGCAATTTTACTCGTTTTAAATTTACTTGTAAATTCTATTAACCGAGGTTTTTCAAGCAAGAAAAATAAACTTAAAATTAATGAAATTAACACTTGAATACTTGTTTTACTTATACCGGTGAAGTATTTGAGCAGAAATGACAATCCATTTTCCATATAGCCCGCTATTTGATTATTTGTAATAATTGTTTCAATATAATTAATGATCACATTGTCATGTGGTTGGGTGTAAAACGAAGTAATCCGTTTAATAAGCTCACTAATTTCAGTTATTATTATCGGCAAATATTTCACAAGGCCCAATGTTAATAATCCGACGATGAGCGAGTATATAAAGAAAACGAGCAATCGTCGATTTATTCGGATTCGCCGCGCCGTAAACTCCACAAGCCGATCCATTAAAAACGCGAAAATGAAAGTTAACAAGAGTAAATTTATCATACTCCGTACGCTGTATAGGAATAAAACGATTAAAGAAAAGATAATGAGCCGTTTTACTCCTTTATTTCGAACCAATTCTGCTAGTGCTTCCATTTATGCATTTCCCCTTACTTAATTTCCAACTGAATAACGTATATTATCAACTTTTCGTGTAATTATTACAAGTTTCTTGAATTTGGATAAATTGACTAATGCAATTCTAAAGGGACAATAAGGCAAATCTTGATAGTGTCAAGGTTATTTAACATGTAATGAAGTGATAAATGCGGGGGTATCATGTATGGTCTATCCAATTTTTCTTGAATTAAAAGGCCGCCCGGCAGTCGTTGTGGGCGGCGGTAAGGTGGCGGCGTGAAAGGCGGAGGGCCTGGTAAAGGGGGCTGTTTTGACAGTTGTCAGCCCTGAAGTAAAGCTGTGGCCACCGTCATTATAATGTTGTCCGAATATCCCAAAGTTCGGGGAAAAAGCGCTGGTCGAGCACTTTTTTCAGGTAGCCGACTCCGGATGAGCCGCCTGTGCCTGTTTTAAAGCCGATGATCCGCTCGACCGTTTTCATATGGCGGAATCGCCATTGCTGAAGGCAGTCTTCGATATCGACAAGTTTTTCAGCGAGTTCATATAGCTCCCAATTGGCCTTTGTGTTTTTGTACACACTCATCCAGGCAGCCCGGACCGAATCGTTTTCCTTGTATGACTTCGTTACGTCCCGGTTCAGAATTTTTTCGTCGATTGGATATCCTGCTTTATACAACGCATGGATGGCGGCATCATAGATGCCCGAGGCTTCATACGCTTTCTTCAGCTCGGCTTGTAATGTCGGGTCTTTTTGATAGATTTTCAGGATATGGCTGTTCTTGTAGCCAAGCGCGAATTCAATCATCCGGTTTTGGTACGACTGGAAGCCGGACGCCTGGCCAAGCGTTTCCCGGAATTCCATATACTCGGAAGGTGTCAGCGTCGACAATACGTCCCAGGCCTGGATAATCTGCGTCTGAGTCTTGGAGACGCGCGCCAGGCATTTTTGCGCGGCGGCGAGATTATTGGCCTTGATAGCGGCAATCGCTGCGTTAAGTTCGTGAATAATTAGCTTCATCCACAGCTCACTGACCTGGTGGATGATGAGGAACAACATTTCATCGTGGTGGCCTGATAGCCTTTTTTGGGCTGACAGGATTTTATCAAGCTGCAGGTACTCGCTATATGTCATATTGTTTGTAAAATCAACAAGTATGCTTTTTTCGTCGGTTGTTGGGTTTGGATCGTCAAGAACCATTTCTGACCTCCTGGGTGGTTTTTGGCACGCTGTTCGGTGCCTTAAGTCCTGGGCATGGGGGACCGTCTCGCTCCTACAGCTTCCTGATGACCGCGCGGACCGGGCTGCCATCCGCATCCTTGAGAGCAAGCGGCAGGGCGATTAATTCGTAGACGCCGTCATCGATACCGTCGAGCATGAGGTTTTCAAGGATTTGGATACCGTGGCGATAAAGTGCGTGATGGGTCGCCATGTCCTTGCTGTCGAGGGGGTCGACGGATGGGACATCGACGCCAAGCAGTTTTATGCCTTTTTCGCTAAGAAAAGCCGCGATGTCCGGCTGGATTTCCTGAATTCTTTCTGGAAAGTGGTCCGGATTGTTCGGGACGGACGTTTTCAGAAGCAGCCTTTCAATTCCTTCAAGGTCAAAGCGCCGGAGCATTTCAGCGTTAACCTTTTCAAAGTATGAGACGTCGATAACCCTTGCAGGTCCAATGAAAACGTCAATGTCGAGTTCAAGAATCCTTTCACCTTCATTGTCAAAATGAAAGGGCGCGTCAACATGGGTGCCTGTGTGGAGGCTGGTTATGATCCTGCCAATATTGACGGATCCGGTCTGTTCTTTGGAGAATGCGGTTTCATATTTGAACGGGGTGTCACCTGGCCAGTGGCTGATTCCGTCATGAAGGGGCTGCGAGATATCGATCCACGTCTTTTTTGTCATGCCACAACTCCCCGCTTGTTTTCAAATTGTTTGTATTTCTCCTCGTTCATGATTGTCTTCAGGATTTGGACTGTTTGCCGTACTTCTTCAAACGTATTGTATAGGGCAACCGGAGCGAGTCGGATTCCATTCGGTGCCCGGAAATCGGGTGTGATTCCTTCCGCTTTCAACGCCTTGCAAATCCTTGGCGCTTCCGGGTGCTCCAGAAAAATATGCCCTCCACGTTTTTCATCGTCCATTGGGTTTCGGAGAATGAATCCGTGGCCGTCAAGTTCTGTTGTGATGAGTTCCATTAAATATCCGGTGAGTTTGAGCGATTTTGCCCGGATTTTTTCCATGCCGATTTCATTGAACATCGACAGAGAGCCGATGATTGGCGCCATGCTGAAAACATTCGGAGTGCCTATCTGGTAGGCACCGGAATCGCCCGCGGCGGTGAGCTCATGCTCCATGTCGAATTGCTTCTCCTTGTTGGAGCTGAACCAGCCGGCGAGTCCTGGCAGTTTTCCAAAATGCCTCTTGTTTACATACAGTCCGGCCGTCGCACCAGGACCGCCATTCAAATGCTTGTAATGGCACCAGAATGCAAAATCGACATCCCAGCTTGTCAGACTGTGGGGGATTGAGCCGATCGAATGGCACAGGTCAAAGCCGATTGGAATTCCGCGCACATGGGCCTCCTTTGTCAAAAGCTCCATATTAAGGATCTGGCCGCTCCGGTACAGGACGCCAGGCAGGACAATCAAGGCAATTTCATCGGTCATTGCTGAAATGATGTCTTCTTCATTAAGGGTATGGCCGTCATTGCTTTTTACTTGTATAAGGTGGCTTGCCGGATCGAAACCCTTTAGCTTCAACTGGCTCTGAAGCGCGTAAATATCGCTCGGGAAATTCAACTCGTCAGCAAGGATTTTCGTCCGTTTCCCATTTGGTTGATAAAAAGTGGCGGCGAGCTGGTGAAGGTTTACCGTAGTCGAGCCTGTGACAATGACTTCTCCTGCATCCGCGCCAACGATCGGCGCCACTTGGTTCCCTAAATTTTCAGCCAGATAGAACCAAGGATGATTACCTGTCGTCCATCCGTCGATGCCATGCTCTTTCCAAGCTTCGATCATCCCGAGCAAAGAGTGTTCCGCCCGTTTTGATAAAAGCCCGAGCGAGTTGCCATCCAGATAAATTCTTTTCTGCTTTAGATAAAATTCATTCCTGTACTTTGCGAGAGGGTCATGCAGGTCAAGTTGATTGGCATACTCGTATGTATTTATCATTTTTTTTCAACCTTTCAGAATTTTTCCTTAATTCAAAGTATAGTCTGTTTGCCGAACTTGCGTCAAAAATTAATGGGAAAGTGTTTTCGGGTCTACGGGATTATCGAAGTAAATTTTACATAAATTTCCACCGTTTAGTAGCTTTTTATTAGGGAAAATGCCTAAAGTAGGCCTACCTAAAAAAACAACAGGAGGAAAATTGTGAGTAAACCAGTAGAAGGATTAAGTGAAGAGGCTATTACGGTAGTCGATTCACGCGTTGCAAAAAAGTCAATGATTGGGACATCTGTTGGGAATGCAGTCGAATGGTTTGATTTTGGTATTTATTCGTTTTTGGCCGTAACGATGGGGAAGGTGTTTTTTCCTGAAGTAAATCCTTCCTTTCAATTAATTTATGCTTTCGCGACTTTTGCTGTTGCATTCATTGCCCGCCCGATTGGAGGCATATTTTTTGGGTTGATGGGCGACCGGATTGGCCGAAAGAAGGTTTTGGCTTTTACGTTAATTTTAATGGCTGCGGCTACGTTAAGTATCGGGCTGATCCCCAGTTATGCATCAATTGGGATTACGGCGCAGGTATTGCTGCTGATTGCAAGGCTGGTACAAGGATTTTCTACGGGAGGAGAATATGCCGGTGCAATGACTTACATTGCGGAAACGACGCCAGATAAAAAACGGACTTTCATGGCAAGCGGCCTGGAAGTAGGTACTCTCGTGGGTTTCATTGCTGGAGCAGCCTTGGTTACATCTTTAACTTACATATTGGGGCCTGAAACTATGGTCGCCTGGGGATGGCGCATCCCGTTTATTATTGCAGCTCCGCTCGGATTGATAGGCTTTTACTTGCGTAACCATTTGGAGGAAACACCGGCATTTGAAGCAATGAACGAATCGATTGAAGATGGAAAGGAGCGAACTTCCCTTGCAGAGATATTCACCGGTCATTGGAAAGCGCTATTAACTTGTACAGGTATTGTCATTTTTTATAACGTGATGGTCTATACCGTCCTTACCTATATGCCGTCCTATTTATCAGAGGACCAGGGTTATGGGGAACAAACCGGACTCCTCTTGTTGATTCTAGTGATGATTGCAATGATTCCGTTAATTATGGCGATGGGCTATTGGAGTGATAAAATAGGCAGAAACCGTATCCTAACCGGAGCGCTGATTGCCACAATTGTCCTCAGCATCCCTGCATTTATGCTGGTCCGGTCCGGGAATATCATTGGAGCCTTTTTCGGATTATTTATCTTGGGAGCACTTTTATCCGCTTTTCAAGGCTCACTCCCGGCTACTCTGCCTTCATTATTTTTTACAAGAGTTCGATATGGAGCACTTGCTATCACGTACAATACATCTACTTCCCTGTTTGGGGGAACGACCCCACTAGTCGTTGCATGGCTCGTTGCGGTTACGGGTAACAAGATGCTGCCGGCCTATTATCTGATGGGCATATGTGCCTTCGGACTCATTATCGTTACCCTGTTTGTAAAAGAGACAGCTGGAAGGTCGTTGCGTGGTTCCGCGCCGGTAGTAGAACACCCAAGAGAAGCCAAAGAGGTATTAAAACATCCAAGGAAAGCGTTTTGGTGGATTGAAGAACTCAGTAAAGGGAAAGATGACAAGGTTTACAAAAAGCTCGTCGCAGGCATTTTGAATAAGAACTAGTTGTTTTGTCCGATTTCTAGTTTTTTGAAAAAACCTTAGGGAAAAGGAATACTGTACAATGACCTAAGGAGATGTAGCAATGAGCATAAAAGCGTTAGTTTTGAATTGCAGCTTGAAGGATAGTACACAGCCATCCAATACCCGCGCGCTGATTGATGAGATTGTTAAAATTTTTGATGAAAATGGTGTCTTAACGGAAGTGCTGAGGGTGGCTGATTATACAATTGGTTTTGGAATTACTCATGAGGCTGTGAACGAAAAGGACCAATGGCCGGAAATTTTTGAAAAAGTGAAGCAGGCGGATATTCTTGTACTTGGATCGCCGATATGGCTTGGCGAACAGAGCAGTTTGGCCACGCTGGTTGTTGAAAGATTGTATGGCGGTAGCAGCCTAACAAACGAAAAAGGCCAATATCTCTACTACAACAAAGTAGGCGGAGCGGTTGTCACCGGAAATGAAGACGGCGCGAAAAACGTTTCAAGCTATCTGATTTATGCGTTGTCGCATATCGGATTCACGATTCCCCCTAATGTGGATACCTATTGGGTAGGCGAAGCCGGTCCCGGGCCCTCGTTCATTGAAGCAAATGGCAGGGAGAACGATTTTACGATGCAACACGCAAAAATTACCGCCAATAATCTCTTGCATTTTGCCCGGTTACTGAAGGAATATCCGATTCCAGCAGAGGGGAATGTTATTGAAAGCAAATAAGTCGCCGCTTGAAAATTTCGATTAAAAAACTTCAAAGTAAAATGCAACATGAGCAATCCGATTCTAACTGAATTGGATTGCTCTTTTTTGAAAATAATAGTGGCAAAAAAGATAAACAATATGGAGAACGTTATAGTAAAGAAGCAATTCTGCCACAAATAGTTGTGGTTTAACTAATACAAATGGGTTGCTTGGAGCCCAAACAGTACCTCTAGCGTGGTTTGAAGGGCAGGACACTAGTCTTGTTGTCCACTGTAAAATCTAAAGGCCGTAAGACCTTACAAGCCCGTGACTTTAGTCGTGGGTTGTTGACTCTAAAAGAACTAGAGTAGCATAGTTTAAGCATGAGACCAAGTAATCATTTTTCCGCTAAAACAATCCGCTTTACAAAACCTTAAGATTCTCTTGTCAGACTCTTAACAAATCCTCCTTATAATCACAATGTATTAATTATTTTAAGGGGGAAAAATTCATGGCGATTTTAAGCAACAAAGTAATAGCTGCTTCCTTGTCGGTTAGTTTATTTATGACTGGGATGATTGGTAGTTCAGTTTCAGCTAAAGAACAAAAGATTCCTCAAGGTCTTGAGAAGAAAGAGAATGTTAAAGTACAAATATTGAGCGTAAACGACCTTCACGGCAAAATCAATGTAAGCGAACAGCTAAATAATGACCCAAATACCTATGGAAATGCTGCTTTCCTTGCTACATATCTTCGTGATCGTGAACAAACCAATGAAAATACATTAATTGTCCATTCCGGGGACATGGTGGGAGGAAGCCCGCCCGTATCAGCTCTCTATCAAGATGAACCTACTGTTGAAATCATGGAATCCATTGGATTTGATGTAGGAACGCTTGGAAACCACGAGTTTGATGAAGGTGTGGACGAACTGCTTCGTTTAACCTACGGCGGAGACCATCCGAATGGAACAGCTAACTATGACGGCATCAATTTTCCAATGGTAGCGGCTAATGTAGTATATAAGGATAGCGGGGAACTGGTACTGCCGCCATACTATATAAAAAATGTTAAGGGGCAGAAGATCGGCTTCATCGGCGTTACGACAACTGAAACACCAAACATGGTCGTTGCAAAAGGAATCACAAATATCAAATTTACAGATGAAGCAGAAGCGATCAACAAGTATGTTCCGGAACTGGCCAAGCGCGGTGCGGAAGCGATTGTCGTCCTGGCACACGTTCCTGGAAGCCAGGCCGGTGAATCTGCAACAGGGGATATTGCCGAGTTGGCCACAGAAATCAATGATAAGGTCGATTTAATTGTTGCTGCCCATAATCATCAAAAGGTAGATGCTGTAGTGGACAATAAGCTGATTGTTCAAGCTGGAGAATATGGAAAGGCCTTTGCTGATATCGATCTTGAAATTGATCCAGTGACAGGGGATATTGTTAAAAAAGAAGCAGAAATCGTGGATGTTATTCAACAGGGGGTCACTCCTGATCCTGAGGTTTCCGCCATTTTGGAAAAATACTCAACTGCTATCGCGCCTAAATTGAATGAGGTTATCGGGCAGGCAGCCAACTTTATGGAAGGCGGATATATCACAAAAAAATATTTTGGCGACAATGCTCTTGGGAATCTGATTGCGGACGGAATGAATGCTGCAACGGGAAGCGACTTTGCAATGATGAATGGCGGCGGAATCCGTGCAAAACTCAATGCCGGCGAGATTACCTGGGAGGAATTGTACAATATCCAGCCATTTGGCAACACATTGGTTACAGTCGAAGTATTGGGATCGGAAATGGATGAAATTGTGAATGCGCAAATTTCTTCATACGGCCCAGATGCCTCAATTGGCGGGTTCCGTTACAAATGGGACAGTGCAACCAGCAAAGTAACTGAAATACTCTTGGATGATGGGACTCCTATTGATCAGAACGTAACGTACAAACTGACAGTCAACAATTACATGTACGATCATTACTCTGACAAGTACAAGCTCCGTGCCTACGGAGAAAATCCTGTTCAAGGACCGGAAGACCTTCAAGCTACAGTTGATTTTGTAAGGAGTTTCACAACTTCAATCGCGTACGAAGCAGAGGGACGCATTATCAATATTTCAGCAGCGCAATAATAGAGATTTTAAAGAAGAGTTTGCCGTTTTCAGGCAAGCTCTTTTTGTCTGTTGAATCAGGTCGATATTATATTAGAGTTCTCTAATTTTTATAGAAAGGTGCTTGATATTTTCCACTTTTTGTTGAATGAAATTAATCAGCAAATTTGGGCTTTGCCAGGCACCGATTCAGTTTAAGCGAGCTTATGAATGATATAGAATACCAAAAATATCGATAAGAGAAAAAGGGAAATTAAATAGAAGGACAAGCTTCTTCTAAATACGGAAAGCGAAATGTTGGATGCAAGTGCGTAATGGGAAGCTGTTAATCCGGACAAAATGCCCATGATCAAAAACCACGGCTCATAAAACAGAAGAGACCATAACGCCAGGCTGTGGACATCAAGTGTAATCCAGCCGGTGAACTGAATGGTGATAACACCTGCCAGAAGAAGGGCTTTTGTAATCATCCCGCTGATTCCATGTGCAATTAAATAACCAGTACAGAAAAGGGTAGGGATTAATATGATGAGAGGGTGGATGTTTTTCCCTCCAATGAATGGCACCCAAGTTGGAACTACTCTTCCCCATGGCTTCACAAGGGCAATTAAAATGAACCCGCAGGCCATGATTAGGAGACCGGCAACGTAACTTCCCATTTGCACCGCTTTAGGATTCTCGAACTGCCCCGGAAGACCTAAAGTTCCGCCCGCAGCTTGATAAAATCGGACGAAAACGGCATACATGACTGCCCAAACGCAACCGAGGTAAGCTGGCCATACCGCTTTCTTCGTCCATTGTTCAAAGGCAGTAAGCCTTTCCGTTGGAGCATTCACATTGTTTGTTTTTTCGTTCATCACACATTCCTCCTTTTTAACCCCCTGCGTAGCTGGAACATTGGGTCTCTGAATGTTCCTTCTTTAACCGTTGGCCGATGGAGAATCCATCCAATTCGGGAAGCATGATGTCAAGTATGGCCAGGTCGATGCTATCCATTTAATTGGGCGCATCATCCTTCGAGGTAAGCCAGGTCACGTGGTAGCCCCGTCTGGTTAAATCTTAACTAACCCAGGGGCTGATTTCCTTATCGTCTTCTATGTACAAAAGTTTATTTTTCATGATTCCTACCTCTTGGATTTTTTTATTCGGTATCAAGTTGAACATATAAAAATTAATTTCCATTAAAAAAACATATGACAACGATTCTTGTCGAATTTATCTATACGTAATCGATTCTACTCTATCGTGGTATTTTCCTTCTTCTTTTTGAAAAGTGGCTGCCACTGAGCAGTGTCCTGTTTGCAATTCAACTTTTCTTTACTTATATGGAAGCCCGGCATCCGATGGGGGGAGTGCCGGGCTCTATCATTCATTATAAAAGAATAACCGCTTCCTCGGTTTCTAGGAACTTTTTTGAGCATTTAGGGAATACCGCGCCTGTTGCGCACCATTTCCAAAAGAAATCATGATTGTTTTTGCCAATCGCGCCATGTAGCAGCAATTCTGGCAAAATACTCCCCGGAAGCCCTTTGGTGTGATAGGTCCTTCCATCTTCCAAGTCGTTTAGGACGAACACGCCTTCTATAACTGTCTGCACCTCAAACACGGTGTCGAAATAGAGGTCGAATGCACGTTGCTGTTTTTGGTACGCTTCCAAATCATTTTGAATACCTAAATCGGGATCATGGATATTGGGGAAATGCTGGAGGATAAGGGCATTTATTGCGGTTTCCCCGATTTTTATATCGGACTTATACATATCGATATATTCCTTAACAATAGGGAGCCAGTTTGTTCCCGCTCTGCGATCAAGCCAGCGGACAAAGGTTTGGAGTTCAGAAAGCAGTTTTTCAGTTTCCCGCCCGGTTTTTGATATCGGAATCCTGCTTGAGAGATGGGGAGTGAGGAATTCTTCCCAGAAGAGCGGGGTACATTCCTGCCAGGAAGGAGGGCATAAATCTTCAAGGTAATCAGTGAGATAATTTGAGAAGTGGAAGAGAAATTCATTCCGGATGGGGTCTTTCGGTTTGCCGAGTTTGTAGGCAATGAGGTCGTCTCCATAAAAGAGGGCAATCGCGCGGTTTCTCATTTTAAATGCGGAACCGATTTGGAGCTTCTTTAAGAATTTTTCGCGTGTTTCGGTCTCGGTGATGGGGAGGGCAAAGGAATGGATTTGAAGTTTTTCGCAGCAATGTTCCTCGGCTAATCTGCTTCCGCAGCTGCATAACGGCCTTTTTCTCATACAGTTTTCAACTTGCTTTCCTAAGGGGTTTTTGCCTGAAAGTGGGATAGATGGGTTGTGGGGTATTGAGGCAAGTTCATTATACCAGTAAAATACAAAATTCTGGAAGAGGATTTTAGTCTGACAGTAGGCGGTTTTGTGACAATGAACTATTTCCCTTTACAAGTAATAGTGGTATTAACACTACCCTGAACACAAATTTCTCCGTATAGAAATTTATAACCCAGGTGCCTGAGCCCCGTGGGTTTTTGTAAAATGAAACTAGTCGAAAAATTTCGGGGAGTGCCAGGCACCTTTATAACGTAAATCCAAACATCTCCTTAGCCAATTTCTTAAAATGGCTGTCATCAATTTCTTCTTTTTCCATCCTTCCATCAGTCCATGTTGTGGCCGAATTTCCGGCCAATGTTACGCTTCCTTTATCGGTCAGCCTGGTAATTATCAGCCGTTTATTGAAACCTGATGCAGGGTGGCTGGCAATAATCTGCTGAATTTCGTTTAAGTCACTTAGCTTATGAACGGTATCCGTGGAATCAAAGGCATAACCTTTTTTCCACTCTTTATCCTTATGCTTGAGTTTCAAATACAAACAATAATCCCCATGTTCACTATCTTCTTTTTGAACCTTAAATTCGCCGTTTCTTGATGAGATGGTGTCTCCGTCCAGTGGGACTGGTTTTAGCGGAATATTGATGCCAAACCCGGTATCCACAAGGTATTGGCGGCCTTTTTCCCGAAGGAGGATGGCTATATGTGTTTTTCCGGTTTCGCTCCATTTCTGATGTGTTTGGTTAAAAACAACCGCACGGATTATCCTGGCATCAAAGCCGTTTTCCAAAAGGAACAAATAGAGAATCGAATTCAGGTCATAACAAAGGCCGCCTTCATTCCGGTCGAGTATCTTTTCCTTCAGGGATTCCTCCGTAAATTCAGTCGTACTGCCATTCATAATGCGCACATTTTCAAAGGGAAGCGCCAGCGCGGTCTTTTCAAGTATCGTTTCCAGGTTATCAAAGTGTATTGGTTCATCCCTCGGAAACTCAATCCTTTTGCGAAACATTTCATTCATCACAGTCATCTGACACACCTCCATACTACATTTAGTATATAAGGAAAAGAGGGGCTCCGCTAATGCGAAGCCCCCACTTTAATCGGCGAACTGAATTTATCAGCTATGGAAATATGAGTGCCCTAGCATGGTTACATGCCTTTTGGGACAGCCGCCTTTCTTTCCGATCGTGTACCGCTGAGATGGATTTTTTCAAAAAATTCCTTGTTGATTTGCCCATAAAGCTGGAAGCTGTTTAATCCAGGGTATACTTCAAGCAGCCGTTCAATATCCTTTTCTTTCGCTTTCACAAAAAGGGCTTTTTGGGGCACCCGGCCGGTTACTTCAATGGAATCAGGAATGGATAGGTTCGTTATGTTTGTTAAAAGAACCCAATTATGATGAGGTTCTTTTTTAAACCGGACATTTTCTTCCCGTGCAACGTAATCGTTGTGCTTTGAGTTAAGTTGGATTAAATCCTCTACAATGGCGCTTGCCGTCGGAAACTTCCCGGCGCCCGGCCCTTGCAGGGTAATATTTCCGACGATATCCGCGTCGATCGAAACGGCGTTTTGGACGCCCTCGACGGAGTACAACGGGTGCGATGGGCCAACGAGGACAGGTTTAACGGAGCAGCGGAGGCCCCGTACCCCTATTTCAAGCGAGATGACATGCTTTACGCGCAGCCCCCAATCGGAAAACAAGCCGATTTCGGAGTGGGATACCTCAGAGATGCCTTTCCTCTTTACTGTTTGCCATTCGGGCTGTTCTCCAAATGCGATCTGGCTTAATATCATCGCTTTATAAAAAGCGTCATATCCTTCAATATCATTGGTTGGGTCTTCCTCGGCATATCCTTTTTCTTGCGCTGCTTGAAGCGCATCTTGGAATGAATCGCCATCCTCGCGCATTTTGGTCAAAATATAATTGGAGGTACCGTTGACGATTCCTTCAATCCTCTCGATTTTGTTCACATTCAAAAGTGTCCTCAGCGTTTGGATTGCCGGTATTCCTCCAGCGACAGTCGCTTCAAACCCGCAGGCGACATTATACCGGGAGGAGTGTTCCAGCAGCTCATTTCCGTGGTAAGCAAACATTTCCTTATTCGCGGTAATGATATGGCAGCCTCTTTCGATTGATTTTTTCAAATACGAAAAACCCGGTTCCCGTCCTACGATTGCTTCGATCACTACATCGAGTTTCGGCAGGTTTAAAATGTCTTCGAAATTTGAGGTAAGGAGGATGTCATCTTCCTGGAGAGTGTGTTTTTCAACGTTTCTCACAAGTATGCCAGCTACCTTTACATTTTTGCCAAGGATTGCTTTAAGCCTTGTTTGATGGGTTTTGATTGTTTCATATACTCCTTTGCCGACTGTGCCAAACCCGAGTAGTGCAACATGGATGTCCGCCACTTAATCTCCTCCTCAAATCTTATAAGGCAGACTGCAGGATTCCTCCCCATTTTGGAAACTCGGCAAGGAATCCATCATGCCCAAAATCAGTGCTCACTTCAACATAATCCGCTTCTTTCCCCGCTTCCTTGAGGGCTTCCGCAATTTCTTTAACCTTCTCGGGAGGGTACAGTAGATCGCCTGTATAGCCTAACAGCAGAGATTTTGCGGTAATTTGCTGAATGGCCTTTTTCCATCCCTGCCTGCCTCTTCCGATATCATGTGAGTCCATCGCCCCAAGCAAATACAAATAGCTGTTGGCATCAAAACGGGAAGAAAGTTTTTTTCCCTGATATTTCAAATAGGATTCAACTTGAAAGGTCTCCTCGTCCTTAAGCTCCCTCTTGAATCTTTGATTGAACATTGAGCCGGTCCGGTAGGTAACCATCCCGACCATTCTAGCGATTTCGAGTCCTGCAATCCGGTCATCCTCTGAATAGAAGCCGCTCTTCCAGGCCGGGTCCTGCATGATGGCATTTCTTCCAATTGCGTTAAAAGCAATTCCATAATCGCTTAGGTATGGGGTAACGGCGATTGGGACGATGAGTTCTGAAAAATCAGGGTAGGCGATTGCCAATTCAAGAACCTGCATGCCCCCAAGCGACCCTCCGATCGCCGCTTTTATTTTGTGGATGCCGAGTTTCCTGAGCGCCAATACCTGTGAATCGACAATGTCCCGGATTGTTATTTTCGGAAAATTGTACTGATAAGTTTTTTTTGACAAAGGGTTCATACTGGTTGGGCCGGTTGATCCAGAGCAGCCTCCCAGAACATTGAAAGTAATGACCTCATACTCGTTTGTATCAATATACAAGCCCGGACCTATCAGGCCATGCCACCAGCCTGGTTGTTGTTGCGTACCAACTGTATACTGATTGCCTGTAAGGGCATGGCAGACCAGGATGACGGGTGCGCCTTTTTTCCCAGCCCTTTCAAAGGCGAGTTCAACATCCTCGAGTACGATACCTGATTCAAGCCGGAGGTCTCCAACTTTTATCTTTCCATATTCCGGCGGAGGAGCCGGTTCAACGCCTATTGATAAATCTTCGGTGTTCATTGATTTAGCTGCTCCTCAGGCCTGGATGATAGACCGGTAGCTTTAAAGAATGCCTGATCCAAATCTTCCTTCAAATCCTTAAGTGATTCAAGCCCGACAGAAAGCCTGATAAGTTCTTCGGTTACACCGCTCTTTGCAAGATCCTCTTTGTTCAGCTGCTGATGTGTGGTGGAAGCAGGATGGATGATCAGTGACTTTGCATCCCCGACATTTGCCACATGGGACCATAGTTGAATGTTGTCAATCACCTTTTTACCTGCATCACGGCCGCCTTTAATGCCAAAAACAATAATGGATCCAAAACCGCCGCCAAGGTATTTTTTTGCTAACTGATGGCTTGGGTGATCCTCAAGCCCCGGGAAGGAAACCCAATCGACAGCTGGATGGTCTTGCAAGTATTGGGCAATTTCCAGTGCATTCTCATTATGCTTTTGAATTCTCAAGTGCAGTGTCTCAAGTCCCTGCAGCAAGAGGAAAGCACTATGCGGGCTTAAAGATGATCCAAAGTCCCTCAAGAGCTGGACCCGAAGTTTAATGATAAATGCAAGCGAGCCGATATCCTGGGCAAAGCGAAGCCCATTATAGCTAGGATCTGGCTGGGTAAAGCCAGGAAACTTCTCGCTGTTCCAATTGAATCGGCCGGCATCGACAATTAATCCGCCAATTGTTGTGCCATGTCCTCCAATCCATTTTGTTGCCGAATGGACAACGATATCCGCGCCCCATTCAATTGGCCGGCATGAGTACGGGGAAGCAAACGTATTGTCGATAATGAGTGGAATTCCATTTTCATGGGCGATTTCAGCTACAGCTTCAACATCCAATACATTTAGGCTTGGGTTGCCGATGATTTCTGCAAAGACTGCCTTTGTTTTAGGAGTGATTGCATCACGGAAATTTTCAGGATTGGCCGAGTCAACAAAGCGGACTTTAATTCCAAACTTGGGAAGAGTAACAGCGAATAAGTTGAATGTACCGCCATATAGGTTTTCCGCGGCTACGATTTCATCCCCGGCCTCAGCGATGTTCATAATGCTCAAGGCAATTGCGGCCATCCCTGAAGAAACTGCCAGGGCAGCTGCGCCTCCTTCAAGGAGAGCAATTCTTTTTTCTAAAACATCTGTTGTTGGGTTCATTATCCGGGTGTAAATATTCCCTGGCTCTGCAAGAGAGAATAAGTTCTGAGCATGGTCGGTACTATTGAAAACATAAGAAGTTGTCTGGTAAATAGGTACTGCCCGGGATCCGGTTACTGGATCAGGGGTTTGCCCGCCATGCAATAAAAGTGTTTCAAGGCCGAAGTTTTCATGTTGATTTGTCAATGTGAATTCCCTCCAATTACTAATTCCAGTTTAATTTGGGCGGTTTGTTTATGAACGCATCTAATACAAAAACCCCCTCTCCATAAGAAGAGGGGGGTTCCTCCTCTTATCTTCCAGGCAAAACGCCTGCAGGAATTAGCACCTTTTCAAGCTTTACGCTTGAAGGTTGCCGGACTTCATAGGGCCTGACCCTCCGTCACTCTGGATAAGAGATTGCATATTTAGTTTTCAATTAGTGTTCATTTTTAACTGCCGGTTGTTATAGAGGATTATAAGTGAAGATAATCTCAAAAGTCAACTGAAAATTCATAATATTTTTCGTTTTAGGTTTTTTGAAAAAAACAATTAGCCATTGATTGGAAAATAACCCGTATAATTTGTTTTGTCGTTTTGTGTAGAAGGTTCTTATTTTGGCGACAGCTATAGTATAATTGACAAGAGAAGGAGGTGATAGCGAAATGGAAGAACGACTTGAAAGAATAGAAACGATGTTGGGCCAATTGGTTAGTATGGTCGGCAACGTGATTGCAGAGCAGCAGAACATGCGGCAGGAATTAAATGGTTTGCGGCAGGAAATGAATGGTTTGCAGGAGAAAATGAACGAAATGCAGCATGAAATGAACGGTTTGCAGCAGAAAATGAACGGGATGCAGCAGGATTTTGAGTCCGAAAAACAGAAGAATGCAGAACGCCACGAGCAAGTAATGAGCATGCTTAAAGCAATGGAACTGGACCAGGATTTCATCTGGGAAAAAACTGCCCGGAATGAGCGAGAGATTGAAGTTCTTAAAAGAAGGCTCGGTTAATATCTCCTAAGAAGAATTCCTCATAAAATCCCCAATTAACTTGTCAATCAAACAGAAAAAGGTGCGAAACCGTTTCCTCTAAAGGATGTTGTTTCGTACCTTTTTTAATCCCCGAACAGGTGCATGTGAACCATTCTTTTTTGCGAGATAACTGGTATCAAGATTTAAGGTGTACGATATAAATGACTCTCTTAATAGAGGGTGTTTTTTGTGCTCTTAAAAAACGGAAAAGGTATAATTAAGGAAAATTTTATAATTCCAAGGAGATCAATAGAATGAACGAATTAAAGCTTTTCAGTGACCTGTATAAATTTTAAAATGGCTTGGGGAGGATGGAATATTCTCTTGCTCCAAAGAGTTTGATTCTCGGATATAAACCTTTCAGCTTTTATGGGGGAAGGCCGAAGTTTGCTACTTTGCACGGTGAAAAAAGCTATAGATGTTTAGTCCTTCATGTTGATCCAGGCACAAAAGACTCGCCGAAAGGAAAACTGGTTCAAAAACAAATTCAAGAAATTCTGGATTTTGATATTCAAAAAATGAGAACTTTCCAATTGAAGAATCACGAAGTCTATGTACCATTTGAAGTCATTGAATCGAAGGAAAAACTGCAAGTACTAAAAAGTTTTATCCTGGAGCAGTATACAATCTTTGTGAATAGGAATAGGTGATTTAATCAAAAGGCACTGGTTATGCGGACGGTACCTATCACCGAAAAATGAATGAAATGCGGTCCTTTTTTGTGAAAAAGGGCCACTTTTTCTTTTAGGAAAGTGGGGGTAACGTGTTTTATGAAGGGATTTTTGTATTATGGCTAGAAATCACCGTAAATACCTAAAAATAACCGCCAAAAACCTCCAAATGGTAGGTTTTTAGGAGATTTGGAAATATATCGAAAGTTTTCGATGGGTTATCGAAAATTTTTAACATATATCGAAAAATTTTTGATGGATATCGAAAGTTTCAAGGCATATATCGAAAACTGTCACATTTTGGACAAATTCACCAACCGAGCTATGGCACCCCAATCTCACAAAAACGGGCAGCAAACGTAACAGGCAGCCCAAACATTTTTCGTCAAATTTTTCACCTTTTCGTCATAGTTTCTAATTTTATTATGTCATTTATCTACTATACTCAATATATAAGAAAATCACTGTGCTTATTGTGGAAAGTGTAAAAAAGTTACAGATTATATTCCCATCTTTTGTGGGCATTAACAGGTATTTCTCTAACGTATTGTGAAATAGTGAACAAACTAAAAAGGATTCCTTAAATGAAAGTTGGTCCACTAGGGAAGTGAAAAACCTGTTTACACTTTTACACTTGTTCAACTGTGAGCATAATACTCTTTAAGTTAAGAAGCAGAAGGGAGTTAATGAAATATGAAATATTTTTTATTCCTGGTAATCATGTCCGTTTCATTAATAGGTTGTGAGCAGCAAGCAGAAAATAGCATGAAAGATAAAATTCAATTCGTTCCAAACGAGGATTATGTAGGTGACCCATCGCCAACTGTAAAAAAGGAAATGAAATTAACAAATGAAGAAAAGGTGGAATTTGAGAAGCTGCAGAAGGAAATCCTAGAGAAAAAAGAGGATGAATAATATGTCCGCCATAAAAGAAACAGCGATTACATTGGAAGAACGTTTGATGTATTATCAGTTGTTTTGCCACTACTATCGAGGGGATTTGCTCCATTTCGGTTCAGCTGAATGGAAACAACTGGGGAATATTTTAATAGAATACAAGCTTACAAGGATAAACAGCGAAGCGGGCAAGGCAGTACAAAGCCTGGAAGAAGCCAATGCTGCCGCGGTCCAAACGTTTAAATATGACTATAACCGTTTATTTGTAGGCCCGAATAAATTATTGGCATCTCCTTATGAATCTAGTTACCGGAACTTCGAAGGGGCTGTTTTGCAGCAGGAAACTTTGAAGGTGCGGAACTTTTATTATCATGCGGGATTCCAGGTTGCAGATGAGGGGCAAATGCCGGATGACCACATCCAATTTGAATTGGATATGATCCTGCACCTGTTAAATGAACCAGCGAACCAGGAAAAAACCCAACTTTATAAGCTATTTTTGGAAAAGCATCTCATGCAATGGGCATTCGAACACTGCGCGCGGATTGTACAAAATAGCGATAATCCCATCACCCTCGCGATGGCCATTTTATTAAAAGAATTTTTGCATCTCGAAAAAAAGTTGATCGAAGGTGAAGATGTATGTTGACTGAAAACTTTTCCCGCCGGACGTTTTTAAAAGGTTCCGCAGCACTTAGTACATTATTGGGGCTTGGAGCGATTGGGAATAAAGCGGCGAGGGGGCTTGTTCCCACAGCGGCTGCAGCTCCTAATGGAAAAAAACAACATTTTTATAATGCCTGCCCGCGAAATTGCTATGATACGTGTTCAATCGTGACAACAGTCGAGGATGGGAGAATTACTTTTATTACAGGCAATGAAAACAACAAGTATACAAAAGGCCGTCTGTGCGTAAAAGGGAATACGTATCCGCGTGTTGTGTACTCCCCGGACCGGATTAAATACCCTATGAGGCAAAAAGTCCGCGGTTCAGGCGATTGGGAACGGATCAGCTGGGACGAGGCTTACACCATCATCGCCAAAAAAGTACTTGAAATTAAACAGGAATACGGCAATACCTTGCCAATTTGCTTGAACAAGTATTCCGGCAATTTCAATATTTTAAACTATGCAACCGAAGGCATGCTTTCGAGTATTGGTTATACAACAAGGGCCCAGGGGACGCCATGTGACCCGGCTGGGTCGGATGCGCAAGCGTTTGATATGGGAACAGCCTATAACAATGACCCTGAACAATTCTTGGATGCCGAGTATATCATCCTATGGGGGTCAAATCCGGCGTGGACCTCCGCTCATTCGATGTATTTTATTGAACAAGCGAAAGAAAAGGGGACAAAGCTTGTCGTGATCGATCCGCTCATTACCCAGACGGCTTCAAAGGCGGATGAGTATATTCAAATTAACACAAGTACGGATGGTGCGCTGGCTCTTGGGATGATTCGCTATATCATGGATCAAAACTTATATGATGAAGAGTGGGTCCGCAACCATTCCATTGGGTTTAATGAATTTTTATCCCATGTGAAAAAGAATATTACTGTTGAATGGGCTGCCGAAAAAACAGGTGTCCCAAAACCCGTAATTGAACGGATTGCACGCGAATATGCGACCGCAAAGCCAGGAAATATTTGGATCGGTTTTGGCATGCAGCGGCATACAAATGGCGGTTCTATGGTCCGCGCGATTGATGCGCTCGCGGCAATAACCGGCAATATCGGAAAAAGAGGCGGCGGCGTTAACTATATCGGCGGGGAAACCTGGGGCTTCAATTACCATACGATGGGATTTGGCGTACCAGAAGGAACAAAGGGCGAAGCCGACCGATATGTGAATATGAACAACTTCGGCGCGCAAGTTTTGGATGCCAATGAACCGCCAATCAAGATGATGTGGATTGCCTGCCGAAACCCAATTGCCCAGGATCCCGAGCCGAATGTCGTGAAAAAGGCATTCGAGAAAATGGACCTAATTGTAACAGCCGATTTGTATATGAACCAAACGGTTGAACTGTCCGATATTGTTCTTCCTGTCACAACCCCATTTGAGACGGTAGGGGTTAACGTCAGCTACTGGCATTACTGGATCAATGCAAATGAGCAGGCTATTAAACCGCTATATGAAACAAAAAGCGACTTGGAAATTGCCATGGGACTATCGAAGAAGTTAAATGAGTTGGCACCAGGCTCCTGCACATTCCCAGTATCAGGCTCGCTTGAAGAGTGGGTTGAAAAAGAATTTAACGATGGTATCAGGGAGATGTTCGGCGTTAAAAGCTGGGATGAACTGCGTAAAAATGGCGGAACCGCGAAGGCAAGTGAAAAGGTGACCGTTGCATGGGAAGACCTTAAGTTCAGAACCCCATCAGGGAAGTATGAATTTTACTCGGAGAAGGCAGTTGAATATGGCCACCATCCGCTTCCGGTATTTGTAGAGCAATACAAAGCCGATGGCGACCATCCGATTCGCTGTATGTCCCCGCACTGGAAATTGGGGATTCACAGCCAGTTCCAGCATATTGACTGGCTCGATGCAATCCAAAGCCACCCGTTCGTGGAAATGAATCCTGCTCTGGCGAAGAAATACGGAATTAAAGAAAATGATTTGGTACATGTCAAAAATGAGGCTGGGTATTTGACACTGCCGGCAAAATTAACGAAAACAGTTCCATCTGATACGGTCGTGATGTATGAGGGCTGGTGGAAAGATGTGAATTACACAGAAAACTTCAATGTAAAGGCCATTCCTTCGGATATGGGTGACTATAGTAAAGGCCAGCGTGGAATCGCCTTCCATGATAACTTTGTCAAAATAGAAAAAGCGTAAGGAGGAAGGGATCACATGGCGAAAAAATTAGGCTTCTTAGTAAATATTGATCGGTGTATCGGATGCCATGCCTGTGAAATTTCATGTAAAAGCTTTTATCAGCTTGAACCACAGATGAGGCGGAGAACGGTAAGGGAGCTGCCGGAGGATATGGTCGGCTCTCCCGTCCGCGCATTTGTTTCAACAGCGTGCAACCATTGTGATGAGCCTGCCTGTAAGGCAGCTTGTCCTGTTGGAGCGTATACAAAGCGCGAAGAGGATGGCATTGTTGTCCATAATCAGGAGCTTTGCATCGGCTGCCAAATGTGCGGAAAGGCATGTCCTTATGGGGTGCCGCAATACAATCCTGTTAAGAAAAAAATGGACAAATGCAGTATGTGTTACGACCGGCTTGATGTAGGAGAATCTCCGATTTGTGTCTCAAAATGCCCGCTGGAGGCAATTGAAATTGTTGATTATAATGAAGTCCAGCCTGCCGGAACTGTGAGCATTGTGCCGACTTTCGCTGATCCGTCCATTACACATCCCACTACTCAATTTATTTTGCCAAAACCAGGCAAGCAGTTTAGGAGGGCATAACGATGCATGATCTTCCACTTGTAATTTTCACCGTATTATCGCAGCTTCTTTTAGGCGGATTTGTGGCACTTTGGTGGCTGGACCGGAAAAAAGGCGGCATTTCGAAGACAACAGGATTGGTGATTTCGATTTCTCTCCTGATTTTAGGCGGAGTTTCGCTTCTTGTTTCAATGCTGCATTTAGGCCACCCATTCCATGCTTACCGCGCAATTTTAAATATTAAAGTTTCCTGGTTAAGCCGTGAAATTGCCTTTTATGGAGCCTTTCTTGGGCTGATGGCGGTATATACCTGGTTTTGGTACAAAGAAGATGCGGCAAAGCGCGGCGCGATCGGATGGATTGCTACTGCTATCGGCGCCATCGCGATCTTCTCTTCAGCAAAAATTTACATGATTCCGGCGTTTCCCGCGTGGGATAGCGCAAATACACTGTTTGCTTTCTTTTTAACATCGCTATTATTGGGCCCGTTATATGTGGCTGTCTTTTTGGTAATCAGAGGGGAGCTCTCGGTTAATATTTCCAGCCTATCAATTCCTGTACTAGTTGTTTCAGCAATTGTGGCGGTTGTCTATTTTTCATCCCTGGCCGCTGGTCTGCCACAGGCTGTTGAAACGGCGAAATTAACATTCCAACATGTATTTTTCTGGGTAAGGATTGCCACATTCCTGGCCGCCTCGGCGTTAATGCTTTTATCGTATAAAAATAGCAAATGGCAAAATGCCACAGTCTATTCGGCTGCTTTTGCAGTCCTTTTGGCCAGTGAATTTTTAGGGAGATTTCTTTTCTATGAAACAGCGATTCACTTATAAATGAAACAAGGGAGGGGGAATTAGGAATGAGCATTGTTAACTGGGTTAATGTAATCGATAAAAAAATGGCGGGGCTTAGCGTGGAACCAAATCTTTGCACGAAGCTGATATCTCCAAAAAGCACCTGCACCAGCTGTGTCGATCATTGTCCCATGAACAGCATTTCCTTTTTAAAGAAGGATATGGCCATCGAAGGCAACTGTGTGGAGTGCGGCTTATGCGCGGCTGTTTGTCCAACAGGGGCCCTGTTAACGAATCGTCCCCCTCTCACTCAATTTGTCCAGGAAGTCATTCGTAAAAGTGAGGAGCATGAAGCAGTTTATCTCCACTGCGAAAGGAAGCCGGTTTCAACCCGCCATCCTACAGCGGTATCCGTACCATGTTTGGGAATGATCCCAAAAGAAGCTTGGGTGACATTGTTAAATCGATGTGAAAATCTGTCCATCTATCAACCAACACAGGCATGCCAGGGCTGTGAAATCACGACGGGCGAAAAGGTGTGGAGAATGGAACTGCATGCCGGAGAAGCTATCACTTGTAGAAAGATAAAAATTACCGACCAAATAAGTGATTCAAAAGAAAACGTGCGCTACGATGTTGAACGCAGGGATTTTCTATCTGGTTTCTTCAAGGAAATCAAAGCAACAAATAAGCTTGCGTTAAGAGAGCTGCTTGGCGGGTCTAACAGGGTATCATCCTACCAGGAGAAACTTCAGGATGATTCACTAACAAAACTAAAGAAAGAATGGGACGCGGTGGGCGACCATCTTTTTGAAAAAATGACCAATGAAACGGCTTTTCCATATATGAATAAACGTTCGCTCTTTTTGGCGGAATTGCAGGAAAACGAAGCATTGCGCCAGCAAGAGGACAGCCGTTTGCCTCATATAAGCAAAGAATGCAACTTCTGCGGGGCTTGCGCAATATTATGCCCAACGGATGCCCTGTTGGTGAAAATTGAGGAAGGCCAGCAAACAATCACGTTACAGCCACAAAAATGTGTGGATTGTTCACTATGTGAAGAAATTTGTTATACAAAAAGAATCAAGCTGCAACCTGTACAAAATCAATCATTGCTCGCAAACAAACAACTGTTAGCCCGCCGTTTCATTTGAAAACAGGAAAACCATCCTCGAGCCCTCTCAGGCAAAAGGGTGGTTCTCAAAAACAATAACCTTTAACAACCACTACCCTGAAGGTAGAGGTGTGCAAGCTCATTTATATGGGGATTTTTTGAAAGTGAAAGAAGAAAGAGTGTTTAAAGCAATTGTAAATGGCTTTCTGTACTTTTTAGTGAATTCAAAACGGTCTTTTTTTTGAAAAAAAAGGGCCCTTTTTCTTTTTAGAAACACGGATTAGCAAATTAAAACGAGCCGAAAAAATGAAAATAAAAAGTAAATATGCTAATAATAGATTAGATACAGTATAAGAGGAGTGAGTTTATGTACAGAACAGTAAATGACTTTATGGCTGAGTGGTCCCGGGCAGCGAGTGGAACGATCAGCGTATTGGAGTCTTTAACAGATGAAAAATTGAACCAGGCAATTGTGGAAGGCCATAGTACACTCGGGTGGTTAGGCTGGCATTTGGCAACGAGCATTCCGTTCTTTGCCGGGCAGGTAGGCTTGAATGTATCGATTCCGGGCGATGTAAAATCAGTTCCTGACAAGGCAAGCGAGATTGTGGAAGCATATAAACAGGCAAGTGAGGAGTTGAAAAAAGAAGTAGAAACCAACTTGACCGACGAAAAAATAGTTGAAGCTGTTGAGTCACTTGGCCAGTTAATGCCAAGAGGTGCGACACTAAGACTGTTCATCGACCATCAGACCCACCATCGCGGACAAATGACCGTACTCCTTCGCCAAGCAGGATTAAAAGTGCCTGGCATCATGGGTCCAACTGTAGAAGAGCAAATGAAGTAAGTACATAACATATTTATTGTTTCTGGTTAAGGGACATGAGTGGGCTCTTATGTCCATCAACTGAGCCTACTATACATTCTGTATAAAACACGAACGTTTTATATCCAATAAAAGGTTATCTAATGCACATTAGGCTGTCCCATATAAAATCGTCATCCAACGATTTTTGGGACAGCCTTTTTATTTGAATTTCGACCGCTAAAGTCCAATTCTTTGAAGTTGGGATAGGTTACCACTCGTAAAACAGATAAGTGTCTGCTAGATAACATCCGCCTTTCTCGTATAGGGCAAGCAAGGGTTCTATACTAATAAAGCAATACGCACGAACGTGATAATTTCACATTCGTGCGTTTTAATTTCTGTTCCTTGGGCACTAACAATTATCACAACTTCTCATTTACAATTTCCCAAAAGTGATGGGCTGCTTTTGAACTTGGTTCATCTTTTAACTTTACAAAGACCGGTTCAACACTAAAATCCAATTGCTCCAGTTCGAACAGCATGGTGTGTTCTAAAAAAGGAGATACATAATCCATTCTTGGAATAATCGATAAGCCGATGCCTCTGCTTACAAGAGAGACAACCATTGAAATATCTTTCGACTCGATAATAACATTTGGCTTAATGCTACGTTCATCAAAAGCGTTAAGGATGTTTTCTGTGAAAGAATGTCCTTCCATCGCACCTAACAAAATTAATGGGTATTGGGAAATTTCCTCCAATGAGGCTCGCTCTGAAAATGACGCCGACCAACTTGATGGAACAATAACGGCGGCTGGCTGCTTTTTAAGTGTTTTTATACTATACTTTTCACTTTTGCCAGACCGTAACAGCAACGCAATATCGATTTGCCTTTGTTCCAGTTTTGTTAGTAATTCCTCCGAATTGCCTGTGAAAATTGTGATTTTCACATTTGGAAACTGGACTCTAAACGTGCTGACATAGTCAATTACCATATTCGAACATGCAGACGAAACACCTAATCGGACGGTTCCTGCTGTACCATGTTCAATATTTTCGATTCGCTGTTTCACATCTTCCATTTGAATCAACATTTGCTCGGCATATTGATATAAAATTTTCCCCGTTTCAGTAAGTTCCCATTTCTGGCGATACCGCTGGATTAGCGTGGTTCCCAGCTCCGTTTCAAGCTTTTTCAACAACTGGCTCAGCGGCGGCTGCGCCATGTGGAGGGCTTCTGCCGCTTTTGAAATACTGCCCTGTATTACAATTTCCTTAAAGTAGTATAGATGCCGAATATCCATTTCACAACCCCGTTATATAAATTTTAATATAAATAGTTTATCAAATATATATTATTAATATGTTGAATTCAATGTTATATTTATTTTTATGATTTTAGAAAAGAAGGATGTTAATACTCAAATGAATATTACGAAACGACTCGCCTTGTACTGCATTGGCTTATTTTTTTTGTCGCTAGGAGTTAGTTTTTCAATTCAAGCAGGGCTGGGCGTATCTCCAGTATCCTCGCTGCCTGTTGCCATTTCTCTTACGACTGGCATTTCCGTCGGTGCTACAACAGTACTTGCAAACGTTCTGTTTATTTTTGTTCAAGTTATTTTAAACAAACGTATAGAAATAAGAGAATATACAGTTCAATTAATTGTTGCGTTCTTGTTCGGTTTCTTTATGGATGTCACGCTATCCATCGTTCAACTTCTCCCCACACCTGAAACCATAGTTGTTCGTGTACTCTATTTACTCGTGAGTTTATTCGTTGTACCGGCCGGCTTGCTAGGTTATTTCAAAGCAAAACTTCCATTGATGCCATACGATGCGTTAACGTACGTGATAAGTGAACGGTTCAGTATGAAATTCAGCAAAGCAAAAATTACGAGTGACCTAATAAATGTTGTTGTGGCTGGATTGGTATGTCTAATTTTTATACAATCTTTAGGATCTATTGGAATTGGTACACTGATTGCTGCATATTTCAACGGAAAAATTCTTGGATGGATGCTTGCAAATTACCAACGAATCTTTCGGCAGTGGGTATATAAAAGTGAAAGTGAAGTTGAAGCATAGAATTGGTTTCTGATCGGTTACAAAAATAAAGAGAATATAAAAAAGGCATTGGGCTTCTTATGTAACTGGTACAACCATACATGTTGATGCTGGCTATACTAGCCGTTAAAATAAAAATTATTTAAAAAAGAAGACATCTTACTATAATCTATAGTGGTGTCTTCTTTTTTGAACACAAGCGCTGTAACTGCTGTATGCCATGGAGAAGATTACAACATTTATTAAAAGCAACTTTATTGAATGTGCGATCCCATTTCAGTAATATGGGCATTATATTGATTAAAAAAGGAGAATGATTAAAATGAGGAAGGCTTATGAGGCAAAGAGTGCAACAGTATCTGGCCCATATTCACATGCGGTAGATGCAGGAGAATTTGTTTATTTCTCAGGTCAAACAGCAATGAACTCAATTTCAGCGGAAAACCTGAAAGGGGATATTGGAAAACAAACAAAGCAGTGTTTCAAAAATTTATTTGAAGTATTAGAAGCAGCTGGCCTTACACCTGATGATGTGGTAAAAGTGAATGTATATTTAACGGATATGAATAATTTTGCTGCTATGAACGAAGTATATGAAACACAATTCACAAGCCCGTTTCCTGCCCGGACGTGTGTAGCTGTGTTAGCTTTGCCGTTAGATGCTGAAGTTGAAATCGAAATGATTGCCAAAAAAAGAAAATAAATAAAAAAGGAGGAGTGACTGTTTACGTAAAACATCACTCCTTTTTATTTTGTGATTTTAATGATTCATTTAATAATCGTTCAACATATACAAACCGCAGATGTGTTTAATTTTCGGTGATTTATAGGAAAAGGTAAAAATAATCAATTTCATATTGTTCAAATTGTACAAATGGTTGTTCATATCGGTGTTATTTTAAAATAATTTATGCAGTATAGATAGTGGCTGTTTGTTTATTTTGTTCAATCGACATAAAGACCTAACTAAAAAAGCTATGTATAATAAGTCTTGTTAAAAAAGAAACGTGTTCAAGGAGGATAAATTGCTTGGCCTAATTTTCTTTAGGAAACTGAAAATTATTTAACTGATTAGAGTACTGTTGGCTATAAAGGAGGAAAATTGACATTCCAAAGCAGCCTCTTGCCATAGAAAAATAATTTTACAGTAATTAGGTTAAACTTTTGCTAAATGGTCGAATTAAAAGGGTTTGAAAACGGGATACGATAAAAAAGGGGTATGAAATATGGCTACAACAATTGAAAGCTACGATACAAACGAGATTAAACATGTCGCGGGAGTGGATGAATCATTATATCCTAAAACCGATAAGGGAAGGACAGTCAGCGCGAAAGACTACATTTTCATGTGGATTGGTGACGGCGTTAATTTAGGTAATATGACGCTGGGGGCTAGTGTCATTGTCGCGGGTGTTGCCACATTAAACATCTTTCAAACAATTTTAGCAGCAATCATAGCAATTGCGATCATTTCAACTATTTTTGCATTGAATGATCGTCCCGGCTACAAATTAGGGATTCCATATGTTGTACAGCTTAGAATGTCCTTTGGGATTAAAGGGACTGTCATATCGTCACTTCTCCGTGGGATACCAGCCATCGTTTGGTACGGGATTCAAAGCTGGATCGGCGGAACTGCTTTAAATGAAATTGCCGTAATTGTTACAGGTGGAAGTTTTGATAACGTATTTGTTTGCTTTGTAGCGCTGCAATTATTTCAGATTGTGCTTTCATTATTCGGTTTCCATGCTATTAAATGGGTCGAGACTGTTGCATCTGTTGTTTTTATGGCAGCACTTGTTTATGTTTTCGGAATTCTTTTAACATCATATAGCACTGAGATTTCCCAAAACTGGGTTCAGGCAAAAGGCTCATGGGGCTTGCCGTTCTTCGGACTCATTATGGTCTTTTTAGGGAATTATGCAGGTATTTTTGTTAGTGCTGCAGACTATTCCAGAGAACTTAAAACTGGTTTGAGTGATGGAAAACGCGGAGCATTATACTTTTTGCCAATTACCTTATCATATGGTTTTGTTCTTGTAATTGGGGCGATGCTCGCTGCTGCAACTGGGGTAACGAACCCTGCACATGCACTCCCAATTGTAATCGATAATCCTTATATTTCAGTTTTTGTATCTGCCTTTATTGTAATTGCGGTAATTGCAACAAATATGGTTGCTAACATCATTCCGCCAACTTATGTCATTTCATTGCTGACAAAATTAAAGTATAAAGCATCTGTAACGGTAACAGGATTGCTTGCACTAGGTGCATTTCCTTGGTTGCTTATTCAGGAGTCCTCGTCTAAGGGTCTTAATATGTTCATTCTAATCTACTCCGCATTTTTAGGACCGGTTATTGCGATATTATTAATCGACTATTATATTTTAAGAAAGCAAAAAGTAAATACTGTAGAATTGTACAAGGAAGATGGCCCTTTTGCAGGGTTTAATCCAGCAAGCTTGATTGCAATGTTTATCGGTGCAGGCGCTGCTTTCGTAAAGGTTGAGCTAGCATGGATAATCGGTGTAGTAGTAGCAGGTATAGCTTATTATCTTCTATCGAAGTTCGCCTTTAAAGGCTCAAGCTTCAAAAAAGGGACGATTTTTGAGAAGTAAAACCATAAAAAATACTTTGCAGAGAATGCTCTGCAAAGTATTTTTTTGATTCCTACAATTTACACAACCCCATGATCGCTTGTATATAGGAATTAAAAGTTTGACTCAATTCGCCATTTATTACTGTGCAAGTTGCACTTGCGTTTGTTTGAAATGAATATAAGTGTAAAAATTTTATGCATAATATATAAAAATACATATTTGTTTTGTTTAATGGACCTAAAGAAGTGAAGCCAAATACTATTGTATAATAGTAATGCTGGTAATAAATAAAGAAAGGTTTTTCGACATGATTCGATGAACCCCATTGCATTTTTTTATTATGTACGCGAAACATAAGTTCAAGTAAAGGATGAACTTGAACAAAAAGCTTCGATGGTTAGTGGAGCTACCAAGGAGGGATTCATTTGAGTCATTTTGATAGAGAGCAATTAAAAGCTGCGGGATATAGTGAGGACATTTTGCCGACAAAACAAGAAGATAGGAAATGGAATATTGGAAATTTCTCAACTGTATGGATGGGGGCTGTCCATAACATTCCTAACTATATTACAATCGGTGGGCTTTTTGCCTTGGGATTGTCAGTTGGGCAGGTTTTTGCCGCCATTATGGTTGCCTCGCTAATAATAGCTGCAATGCTCGTTCTTAATGGCCATGCGGGCTCAAAGTATGGATTGCCATTTGCGATGCTGCTCCGTTTGTCCTTTGGAACGAAAGGTGCAATGATTCCAGGAGTATTAAGAGGAGTTATTGCGGCGATTATGTGGTTCGGTTTTCAGACCTACGCAGGAAGCCAAGCATTATCCATTTTAATAGGCAAACTTTGGCCGGCATATTTAACGTTAGGCGGAGATTGGAGCCTTTTAGGATTGTCATTGCCTGCACTACTTTCCTTTTTAATTTTTTGGTTATTGAATGTTGCCTTAATTTATGGAGGAATGGGGTTCTTAGGGAAATTTTCAAATATCCTTTCACCGCTTGTATACATAGTTTTTGGAGGAATGGCAATTTGGGCCATTAACTTAGCAGGTGGTATTGGACCAATATTAGCTTATACCGGCTCAGGGGTTACCGGAAATAAAATGATAATCTTCATCGCTTCAGTGACAGCGGTTATTGCTGCTTGGGCAACACTATTTGTAAATGTTTCAGATTTCACAAAGATGGCGAAGTCTACGAAGGACCAAGCAATCGGACAATCACTCGGTATTATTGTGGGGTATTTATTATTTGCGGTTGCAAGTATTTCGATTATTGTCGGATCTGAAATCGCTTTTGGAACTCCGATATGGAACGTGCTTGATGTAGTTGCCCGGTTCGAGGGAACATTTGCAATCGCTATTTCCGTTACTACGCTTTGCTTAACAACATTATCTGTTAACGTTACGGGTAATATTGTTCCTGCAGGTTACCAGTTAGCGTCCTTATTTCCAAAAAAAATTACCTTCAAATCCGGCGCAATGATTGCAGCTATTATTGGAATTCTCGTTATGCCATGGAAGTTGATGGAAAACTCAACGAGTATTTTCACCTTCTTAAATATTGTTGGCGGGATATTAGCTCCAGTAACTGGAGTTATGTTAGCCCAGTATTTTATCATTTCAAAAACCACTATTGACTTGAACGAACTATATGCAAAAAAAGGCAAATACAATTATATAAATGGTTTTAATGTGAATGCCATCATAACAATGATTATCGCCGGCATCCTTTGTTTGGGTGGTAATTTCATTCCATTTCTGAAGCCGCTTTACGACATGTCCTGGTTTGTCGGAATCATTTCAGCGTTTATTATTTATACAGTGATTGAATGGCGGCATTCTAAAGGAACTTTATTTGCAAAGACACCAAAATTAAATGATGAAAATAGTTAAATAAAGAAATGGCAAAACTAGTGATTGAAAAAATTCTTAATTGAATGAAAAAAATCTTGATTCTGAGAGGGGTATTTTACATGGCATTTGATTTGGTTATTAAAGGCGGAAATGTTGTATTACGGGATGGCGTTTATAATGTTGATATTGGAATAAAAGATGAAAAAATCTCCTGTATAGCGGAACAAATTACGGATGAGGCAAAAGAAGTAATCAATGCAAGTGGACAATATGTCATGCCGGGAATGATAGATACACATGTCCACATCAGCGAACCAGGCCGGACGGAATGGGAAGGCTTTGAAACAGGATCGAAAGCATTGGCAGCCGGCGGGACGACAAGTTATGTGGAAATGCCATTGAACGCACTCCCGGCAACAATCAATAAAGAGGCATTGAATCTTAAGCTTGAAGCGGCAAAAACGCAAAACTATGTTGATTATGCCTTCTATGGCGGACTTGTGCCAGATAATCTGGACAAGCTGGAAGAATTGGCTGATGCAGGTGTTCTTGCCATTAAATGCTTCATGTCTGATATCACAAGCGATATCCCTGGAGATTTCACAAATGTCGATGATTATACCTTGTATAAAGGGATGCAGAAATTAGCCGAATTGGATCAGCTGCTATGCATCCATGCGGAAAATCCTTCGGTTACATCTGGGCTTTCTAAAGAATTTGCTAAAGCAGGCAAGAATTCCGGAGTAGAATATGCTGAATCCCGCCCTGTTTTTACAGAAGTGGATGCCGTCCAACGCGCCATTCTTTTTGCAAAAGAAACTGGCTGTAAATTGCATTTAGTGCACATCAGTACATCAGAGGCTGTTCAAGTCATTCAAAAGGCCAAGCAGGAAGGTGTCGATGTTACGGTGGAATCCTGCCCGCATTATTTTGCCTTCACAGCCGAGGAAGTGGATGAAATCGGACCAAGAGCAAAGTGCCAGCCGCCAATCAGACCTGCAAAAATCCAGGCAAAACTATGGGATGAGCTGATGAATGGCACGATCGACTGGATTACTTCCGACCATTCGCCTTGTACTGAGGACTTAAAGCAAGGAAACCTTTGGGAAGCATGGGGCGGAATCAGTGGTGCACAGAACAACGTCGACCTTATGTTTGACCTCGCTGTGAAACAACGCGGACTCGCGGTCAATAAGTTCGTTGATTTGATTGCAACACATCCAGCTGAACGCTTTAACTTGCCTCATAAAGGTGAAATAGCCGTTTCAAAAGATGCGGATATTATTTTGGTGGATCCTAACCAATCTTATACTGTGAAAAGGGAAGACCTGTACTATAAAAATAAACACAGTGCGTATGAAGGCAGACAGATCGACTGCCGTGTAACGAAAACAATCGTTCGCGGGAATGTTGTTTTTGATTTGGAAAAAGGCATTGTTGGCAACCCTATAGGGAAGCTAATTTCTGCAAAATAATCAGTTATAAAAACGAAACAATTAACGCTTAGCCATTGTCCGCGATTGACAATGGCTAAGGGTTACTAAATGGCAGGAGGTATGAAACATGGCTACATACGAATTGATTATTAGAAACGGGAATATTGTCACAGCAGAGTCAATCGTTCAAGGGGATATCGCAATCAAAGATGGCAAGATTAAAGAAGTATCTGTAGGTAAACCTCTAGAGGCAACAGCAGATAAAGAAATTAACGCTGAAGGGCTTCATATCCTTCCTGGTTTAATTGACACACACGTCCATTTTAACGAACCGGGGAGAACCGAATGGGAAGGGCTCGAGACAGGGAGCAGAAGCCTGGCTGCAGGCGGTGCCACAACATTCTTTGATATGCCGTTGAATAGTACACCTCCGACAATTAACAAGGCGAATTTGGAGCTCAAAAGCTCAGCTGCCGCCGAAAAGTCGATTGTTAATCCGCGTTTCTGGGGTGGGCTAGTGCCAGAAAATATTGCCAATCTTAAGGAACTTCACGAAAATGGCGTCATTGGATTCAAGGCATTCATGTCACCAAGTGGGATAGCTGATTTCGATAATGTTGATGATGAAACACTCTACAAGGGCATGAAAGAAATTGCTTCCATTGGCTCTCTATTAGCTGTCCATGCGGAAAGTACGGTTATTTGTGCTCAGCTGGCAAAAGAAAAGCAAAGCCAGGGAAAAACAACCGCGAGGGATTTTGTTGAATCTAGGCCGATCATTTCTGAGATTGAAGCGGTTCGCCGAGTGATTTCCTATGCTGAAGCAACTGGATGTAAACTTCATATCGTCCATGCGAGCAGCCGGAAGGTCGTTCAGGTTATAAGGGAAGCTCAGCAAAGGGGCGTGGATGTAACAGTCGAAACATGCCCGCACTATCTATCTTTAACCGTTAAGGATTTAGAAGAAAAAGGAGCATTGGCGAAATGCGCTCCTCCGTTAAGGGATGAAGAAGAAGTAGAAGATCTTTGGGCGGCTGTAGCTAATGGTGAAATTACTGTCATCGGTTCCGACCATTCACCTGCACCAGCATCCATGAAGACCATTACTGACAACTATTTTGAGGGCTGGGGCGGAATCTCAGGTGCTCAGTCCATGTTGAATATTCTGTTGACTGAAGGACACTTCAAACGGAATCTTCCATTAGAAAAAATCGTTGAACTGACTGCAACAAATCCGGCAAAATTATTCGGGCTGACAACGAAAGGAACAATTTCCGAAGGCTACGATGCAGACTTGGCCATTGTTAACCTAAACGAAAGCTTTGAACTAAAAAATGAAGATTTGTTCTACCGCCATAAGCATTCACCTTACGTTGGCATGACATTTAAAGGTAAAGTCCAAACAACGATTGTCAATGGTGAAATTGTCTTTGATAACGGAAAAATCATTGTTGATGGAAAATCTGAAGTTAAAGCATAAGTAAAAAAACCAAAACCCGAGAGTATAAAGGGTTTTGGTTTTTTTATTGCTTAGCTATTGGAGGATCTCCTGCAGGCTTACACTTATTTTTCCTCATTGCTATCGTTTTCTTTTAGTATGGCGCCTATAATTAGAGCAACACGCATGCGCAATGAATCTACAGGGTCACGAAATGAACAGTTTAGCATTTCTTCCGTTTTCTCGATGCGGTATTTAACCGTATTTCTATGGATAAACAATTTCCTTGATGTCTCGGATATTTCACATTGGGAATCAAGGTAGACTTTTATTGTTTTAACTAACTCCTGTTCTTCTTTTGTCTTTGGATAAGCAAGAGACTTTAATGTGTTTTCGTATAGTGCTTTTAAATCCTTTTTAGGAACGGCGCTAAGTAATTCTTCAAGCTCCTTCGGCTTATAGAAATTTATGAATCCCAGCTTGTTCATTTCATATCCGGCCATTAATGCTTCTACGGCTTCGTGATAGGCAGTACGAATATCCTTAATTGAGAAGACTGGATTACTTACTCCGAAGGAAATGGAATAATCGCCCTGCAAATTGGTTTGACAATTATTTATAAAGCTGGTTAAAGTATTCAAATCCAATTCGCTAAATTTGGGGAATTGGAGAATCATCACAAAGTATTTTTCTTTTGTAAATAAAATTGCTTCTATATTATTGTGTATGATTTCGTCCTCGAGCTGATCGTAAATACTATTGTATAATTCTCCAACCTTTTTTTCATACAATTGTAATGATTCGTAATTTTGCCCTCTTTGATCAATGGTGCAAATCATGCAAATATTATCCATGTTTTCTTTCAATCCGTAATAATTCCCACGGCTTAAAATCTCTTCCTCAGAGCCAATCCTCATTTCAATTAATTCATCAAAGAAATTATTTTTTAATAATCTCGAATTTTCTTCGATAGCCTGTTCTTTGATGATTGTAAATGAAATAACGTTGCCAGCCTGTTCAATGGCCATTTGTGAAGAGGGATAGGGCAAGGTTAAAGAATCAAAGATAACCAACATACTGGGGTATAGCCGTTTTGTTTGCACTGGAAATGTAGAGATGGATTGATGGTCTTTTAGTGGGATCGTAAATGTCATGCCTTGCCGGGCAGAGACTAAATCTTCTTTTACCCTTTGAATGATTTCCCGTTCGACTGTTTTCATTGATTCCATTCCAAAATCATGGCTAGAGGCGATTTTTTCTCCTCTGTGATTTAATAAAAGAGTTGGTCGGGCCAAAAAATGGCCTAATTGTTCGATTAGTGCACTCATGCTGTATCCTTTTATCATCATTTTGGAAAACTCTTTTTGAACGTGGAGGGCATAATAAAGTTGCTCAGTTTCGTCATCATTTAAGTAATTCAAAATGTGGCGGGACACTTCCCCTAAAGTATGTTTTGTCGGTAAATCTATAATTGGAAAAGCCAAGTCATCGGCAAGCAATTTAACTTCAGTTGGTAATTCTTTCAAGAAACGATTAATTTTAATTACGATTCCTGAACAATTTAACGCATGCATTTGTTTAATCAACTCACACATTTGCTGAATATCGTCTTTAAAAGCATACCCGGTAGTGAGAAGTAAATGATTGCTGTCTAAAAATCGGATGATATCGGGTGTATCTGATATATTGACGAATTGAACATTTCGAGTAAGTCCTCTGTGGCCAGCCAGAACGACACTTTCTTTCATACCTTCTAAAATAAATAAATCGTTGATTGTTTTCATGGCTGTTCATCCCTCATTTACTTCCTATTAATTCGTGATTTTATGTAATAAACATACAAGTTGCAAGTGAATTTTGGCTACTTTGAACAATGACAGTAGTCCTATTGTATCTTACAATTATATATAAGGTAAACAAAATATTTATAGTAATTTCTTCAAGGGACTATTTTTAGTTAGGGGTGAATTGGTTGATTTATTCAATGCGAAGGAAAAATCATGATAAAAGCAGCTGGTCTGCCCGCGCTTCCAGTGATGAAATATATAAAATCATTAAAAGTAATCCTAATGGCTGTGTCCATAGTATTTTTAACAATAGTTTTAACTTAGCTTTTGAAAAATATTTAGTCCATGTTGGTCCCGTGGAAAAGGGGTTATCCCCATTCGGTATTGGCATGAATGGTAATGATGTGCAACAGCTTACCAGGCAGATAAGTAATAACGAGGATGTAGTATGGGATGTGTCATCAAATACCATTGTTTTTTCGAAAGGAGCTTCCATTTCGTTAGATCAGGCAAAATTGACAAATCATACGCTTCATGGTCATTTGTACCATCGCCAACATTTAAAAGAGAACTTTTTATTTGTTGCCGACAGGCTGCTTCAGGAGGAGTGGCGCACGGGCGTGGCGGAAACCAACGATGATAAAAGGATGATAATCAAGTATTTGCTAGACAATATGTTTGACCAAAAGGATAATCTGACTCTAAAGGAAATGGACAACCTAAAAAAGCTTGCCCATGGCGATCTAACGGTAATAGCCGAAAACGTATTTAATTATTGGATCGGAAGAGGCCTGGGGCTTACTCCAAGCGGGGACGATGTCATCACAGGGATTTGTGCCATCCTTTCTGCATTAAATGGAACAAATGATGCTTTTCAGCAGCAGTTGAAATCCTATTTAGTGGAAAACGGCAGGAAGAGGACAACGCATATTGCGTTAGAATACCTCTTATATGCAACCAAAAGTAAATTTCACTCGCATCTTATTCAGATGTGTTATGTCATGGATAAACCGCGTGGGCCAGAGTTTTTGGCTGCTCTTGAAGACATGAGAAAAATAGGCCATACATCAGGGGCAGATACTATAATAGGCATTTTGTTAGGAATAAAAGCCACTGTTGTTTAGAAAAGCTGCTTTATCTTAGACCCAAAAACGAGAAAAGGCCTGAGAATATCCTCTCAAGCCCTTTTTCATCGTCAAGGAAAAATTATTAAATTGAACCTTGTGGACATCACAAAATAAGTCTTTGCCTGTCGCGAAGGCGCTTGCGCACTTTGTTCTTAATTTAAGTGTAAATTTAAAAAAGCAATAACTTCATCAAACGCTTTTTGGACAATCGGGTTTTGCCACTCTTCATCAAAGACATGCTTGCCATTTGGGATTGTAATTAATTGGCTTTTCGCTCCAGCCTCGTTTAATGCTTCGGCCATTAATACTGATTGTTCAAATGGGACATCTTCATCCATTGTTCCATGGAGAAGAAGTGTGGGCGGAAAGTCCGCACTTACGAAATTTATAGGGCAAAACTGGGAAAGTTCTTCCTTTCCGAGTCCGGTAATTTTCTTAATCCAAACACCTGTTTGCCGACCATGCATATAGATTGCATATCGTTTTTGAATAGGGCCGACTGTAATTACTTCATCAGAAACCAGCATATTTGCGAGTTCTCCTGGTACGGTTGTCATCTCTTGATAGTGTGGGCTTGGTTTTAACGCCCAATCACCAGTAATATCCCCGTAGCCATAAAAAGAAACGATTGCTTTAGGCTTATTCTTCAATGGTCCAGTCATCAGGGCAAGATAGGCGCCAGCAGAACTTCCAATAACAGCTACCTTTTCTGGATTATAGTTAAATTGTTTGACACCATCATTCTCAACCCAAGAAAGAGCAGCGGCAATATCAGATAGTATTTCGGGTAGTTTCGTTTCTGGAGCAAGACGATAATCAATGGAAAATACATTAAAACCGGCGCGGTGATAAAATTCAATTTGTTCGTTTTTTATGTCTTCTCTCGATCCCCAAACGAGTCCACCACCATGGATAAAGATAATGACAGGACTTAACATTTGCGATGCTGGATAAAAATCTCCTTTTATCTCAAAATGTTTGTCTCTTTTGTAAATTATTGTTGTTGGTATCATGATGTTCACATTCTTTCCAATAAAGTTTTTTGCGTTAATAACTATATCATAAATAAATATAGTTACTAACTAATGTCTATTTTTGCTTAAAATAAAGCTAACTTTATCTTCCTCCCGCCGAGATATTCACACAGGGAAAAACCTTCCCTCTGAAATGGGGATAAATTCCTGTTAAAAAAGAAATTGGTCCTTTAAATAGGTGTGGAATTATGGGTTAATATAGTGGATATGCATCTTTTTTGAAAGAGCCAAAGTTTCTGTTTGATTATAAATTGTAAAACTGTTTATGAAACTGGTTATTTGGTGAAAGGGCTTGTTCATCCGTCATCCACAGGTGGTAAAAAGGACTATGAGTTTTTCTCTTAGTCCTTTTTTGCTAGACAGACTTAATATTTTGCAGAAAGGGGGGGTAATGCCCATGGAATTTAAAGTGAAAGATTTGTTGAAGCTTGCATCCTTAAAAGATGCCGTGATACTCAGCGGGACAAGCAATTTGAATAAAGTGATAACAGGGGCCACGATTATGGAAACATCCGATATTGCTGACTGGTTGAATGGCGGGGAATTAATTTTAACGAGTCTTTACCCCATCCGCGATTTTAATGATAGCCAACAAGAGCAATTTGTTATTCGATTGGCCGATAAGGGAGTGAGTGCCCTGTTGATTAAAAACGTGTCCGGGATTCCGGAGATAATTATTAGAGCGGGTGAAAAGAGTAGACTGCCGATTATCCAGCTGCCAAAAGAGGTGCCCTATATAGATGTAATGTACCCAGTCATAGGGGAGATAATGAATACTCAAGTAAAGAAGCTCCAATACTACAAAAAAATCCATGATCAGTTTACGGCATTATCTTTAGCCGACAAAGGCCCCGAAAAAATAATTGAGACATTGGAAGGGTTAATTGGGAATTCTGTTGCATTATTTGACCGTCACTTCCATTGTATTACATCAACCCAACCATCTCTGATGAGATTCGAGATTGTTGAAAAAATCCCTTATTATGATCAAACGGAGGAAATAAAGTTTCCGCACTACCGGCAAATTGTGAAATATCTAGAACTGGATGGACAAAAAGGCTATCAAATAGTTGTTCCAATTGAAACGGTTAACAATACCAAAACATACTTATTAATAAGTGAAATGAATAAACCTTTGGAAGAGCTCGATTTTATAGCTGTGGAAAATGCTGCAACCGCGCTCTCACTTGAACTAGTGAAACAATTTGCGGTAGCAGAGGTGGATAAGAGATTTAAAAATGATTTACTGGAAGAGTTAATTGAGGGGAAAAGTCGATCAACGGTCTTTTTCCAAAATGCCAATTTAATTGGCTGGGATATTGAAGGTTCGTTTGCGGCGGTTTTGTTCAAAATAAGCAAAAACAATGAACCGCTTTCCAAGAAACAGATTATACGTGGCGTATCAAATCGAAATGAGACATTGCTTTATGAGGCTATTCACCAACAGATGCCCAATTGTATTGTTGGCAGTAGAAGCGGCTTAGTCGTGGTACTTTGGAAAATAGATGAGGATGATAAAAATAATTATTTATGGCTGGATAAAATAAAAGAAACCGCAGCCAAAATTCAACAATTTCTAAAAAAACAAAACAATAAAATCGTTGTTCAAGTAGGCTTGGGGAGTTTAGCAAATCGAATAACGGATGTTGGGGAAAGCTATAAAAAGGCTCAAGAAGCGCTGGAACTTGGCGAGCTTTTAAATGGAAAGGAAGCCATTACAGCGTATTCTGAATTAGGGATATATAGGCTTCTTTGCGAATTTGAAGATCCAGCCCTATTAAATACATTTATTCCGCCTTCTCTCAACAAGTTACTGAGTTACCCGCAGTCTAATAAAAATGATTTGTTGGAAACATTAAAAATCTTTTTAGAGTGTAACCAAAATGCTACTAAAGTATCTCAAGTTCTCTTTATACACCATAAAACCGCTGTCTATCGTCTTGAAAGAATTAAGGAAATAACTGGAATGAATTTTGATGATTCTGAGGAGATGTTATCTGTTCAAGTAGGACTTAAAATTATCGATCTCCTTGAACGAAAAAATATGTATAAAGAATGAATTCGCCACAACTCGTTCCTGCCTAACGATTTGATTCGGAATTATAAAGACACAATTTAATGGACAGAAAGATTAAATGGTAAGCTAGCAAAAGCTTACTATTTTTTTGTCAACAGGAAATTATAAAATGGAACATTATGGATAATTTAAATCAAGTTATCTTAACGCTTATGCATTTCGTGGTTCCCTTCTGAGGGCAGGCCCGTTTTTCGGGATCTTATCTTTGCAGGTCAGGGCAGACCACTAAGGAAAGCTCCTTTGAATAATCATCGAAGGGACAAGCGATTTTTGCCTGTCGCGAAGGTGCTTGCGCATTTTGTTCTTCATTTTCCAGGCTAGTGGATAAACTTGGTGCTCCATTCGCATCTTAAGTCTATGGAACATCGCTGTATCATCGTTTCATTATGTTATTGTTTGTTTATTATATTGTTCATAGTGCACTAAAATTTATGGTGTTTTTGTCCACTTTGTAAATTGAAAGAAACATGAGAAAGTTGTACATTATTATTTGTGAACAAACAGTTATTTTGAAAAAGTAATTGTTTTAACAATTTCTAACCATCGGTTGAGGTGAAGAAAACCCCCACCGAATGAAGATTCACTTTATTTTATTAAAAAGGAGGAGAGCAGGAATTGGAATTACCTGTGAATATATTGATGTGGGTAATGGCGGTATTACCTATAGCGGTACTTATATTACTAATGGTTAAATTCCAGTGGGGAGCTGCCGAAGCGGCACCAATTGGACTATTAACGGCATTTATCATTTCCATCGTTTTTTATAAATCCGATCTTGAGTTGATTGGATTGGAAAGTGCAAAAGGGATATGGACTTCTCTAACAGTAATCGCTATTATTTTGCCTGCGATTCTGATATATGAGGTAACCACTGAGGCTAACGCATTCGATTCTATCCGGAATGGATTAAAAAAGTTTACTTCAAATGAACTACTTCAAATTATCGCTATCGGTTGGGTATTTGCTAGCTTTTTACAAGGAATCACTGGTTTTGGTGTACCAATCGCAGTTTGTGCTCCATTATTAGTCGGACTTGGAGTAAGGCCACTATGGGCTGTGGTCATTGCTTTGTTAGGACAGGCCTGGGGGAATACGTTTGGAACTCTGGCAGTAGCTTGGGATGCGCTAGTTGCCCAAACAGGTATTCAGGGCTCCACTCTAGTAGAAGCTGCTATCTGGGCTTCTCTATTCATTTGGATTATCAATATTGCTACGGGAATTATCATTTGCTGGGCCTATGGCCGCATGGAGGCTGTAAAAAAAGGTCTGCCGGCAGTCGTGATCATATCGTTCATCCAAGGTGGAGGACAAATGGTTTTATCACAGGCAAACCCTTCATTAGCAGCATTTATTCCGTCATTGCTGTCACTCGTTGCTATTCTTTTCATTGGCAAACTTAAAATGTACAGAAATTCGTGGAGCATTCAGGGTAGTAAAATGATGCTTCGCCAAGAAGAGGAAAATAAGCAGCAATTCGAAACGAAGGAAGAAGGATTACTTACGATGAATCAAGCCTTTTTTCCTTTCTACGTATTAACCGTTATTACTTTGCTCGTTTTACTGATCAATCCACTAAAAAACTTTCTGAATCAGTGGCAGTTAGGCCTTAGCTATCCTGAAACATCGACCGGATATGGTGTGGTGAATCATGCTTATGATCTATATTCACCTGTTATGCCATTAACGAATTCGGGGTTATTCCTGCTTCTTGCCGCAATCATGGGTTTTGTCTATTTCAAGAGTAAAGGGAAAATTGAAAAAGGCGGAGGAGTTCGGGCTATCAGGAGAACAATTGAAAAATCGATACCTTCTACGATTGCTGTAATCGGACTGATAATAATGTCCAAGATCATGGGTGGATCTGGTCAAACAAATGAACTTGCCATGGGAACCGCGGGAGTTATGGGCCAGACTTACGTAATGTTGGCACCAGCTATTGGCGTTCTTGGATCATTTATGACTTCAAGTAATATGTCCTCTAATATTTTATTAGGTGGGTTCCAACAAGCGACTTCCCAGTTATTGCATATAAATGAAGCTGCAATATTGGGGTCTCATACAGGGGGTGGAGCGCTTGGTTCTGTTCTATCTCCAAGTAAAATCATCCTTGGGACAACAACAGCTGGAATTCTTGGCCAAGAAGGTCTTGTCTTAAAAAAGATATTGCCTGTTGTCATCACCATCGCTATTTTGATGGGGTTAATACTAACAATTGCTACACAGTTTATTTAGAGTGAGTGGTGATAAGAAATGAGAGATTTTTTTTCAACCAAAATTGGACATCAAACAATTGCGACACTCGTAACGCTAATTTCCTTCCTGTTTCTCTATGTTGGAGGAACTCAGCATAATAACGGTGTGTTGATGATTGGAATCATCTTGATGCTTGGGGGAATGTTGGCTGTTCCAGCTATAGGGTTTAGCCATGCAAAAAAAGAGTCCAAATAAGAAAAACAAAGGTGCAAGCATCTTCGAAACTACGGGACAGAGATAGTTAAGCTTCCTTTTTATTCCTGAATTCTATCTATCAATGTAAAAAACGAAAATCACGACATGCGGGGTCGTTACAGAGAAACCGTGAACAATGACCCGCACGAATGGATCAGTAAGAGGCGCATTAATAATTTCATGCGCCTACTCTTTTTATCCATTGTAGATAAAGCGTGGAGACAAATACCTCCCGGACGCCAGCTTATCCATCTTGGATAAAAATAATGATTAATCTTTATCCGTTTATCATAAAGACTATCCCATTCAATACGCTTACAATTATAGGGAGGCAAGAAACCGGGAACGGAATGAAATGAAACTACATCCGTTTGGTTAGTATCGGCGTGAGTTGGAACAATAAGAGAGATGTTTTGAAAACAATTCCTAGATTGAACTATTTTACATAATGAGGAAAGGTAGATGGAAGTTGGGGAACATACTAAAAGCAACCGGTAAACAGCTTGATGCACTAGCGGAAGAAACAGCCCAGAAGCTTGAATGGCTAGGTAGCTTCGGGGCGGATATCGAAGGTGGAGTATCACGTCTGCTTTATTCAAAAGAATGGGTCGACGGCCAGAATGCCCTGAAAGAATGGATGGAAAACGAAGGCCTTGAAGCACACTTTGATGAGGTCGGAAATCTATTCGGCACACTAAAAGGGAAAAACATTGACGAAACCATCCTGACTGGTTCGCATGTCGACACAGTGAAAAATGGCGGCAGATATGATGGAGCATATGGAATTGTTGCTGGTATATTGGCGCTAAAATACTTGAAAGAACAGTTCGGCCAACCACTGCGCAACATTGAAGTTGTTTCAATGGCTGAAGAAGAAGGAAGCCGTTTCCCTTACACATTCTGGGGATCTAAAAACATTGTTGGGTTAGCGAAACGTGAAGATGTCGAAACGATAACCGATTTTGATGGGGTTCCATTTATCAAAGCGATGTCTGACGCCGGGTTTGGTTTCAGGGACGAATCAAAAGGGCAGCGCAATGACTTAAAAGCTTTTGTCGAAGTCCATGTTGAACAAGGAAACGTCCTCGAAACCGAAAAGAAATCAGTCGGGGTTGTCCATAGTATCGTCGGCCAGAGGCGGTACACTGTTGAAATAACAGGCGAAGCAAACCATGCAGGGACAACGCCAATGGGCTACAGAAAAGACGCGGTTTTTGCAGCAAGCCAGATGATTGTTGAAATTGTAACCATGGCAAGGGAAGCTGGGGATCCGCTTGTCGCAACAGTTGGTAAAATCGAAGTTCAGCCAAACATTGTAAACGTCGTGCCAGGAAAGGCGATTTTCACCATTGATGTTCGCCATACTGACAAAGAAGCGATTGTGTCCTTCACGGAAAAAATGACTGGAATGATGAATGATATTTCAAAAGAACATGGTGTTGAGACCGCAATCGATATGTGGATGGATGCTGATCCAGTTCCAATGGATCAAACCGTTGTGAAACTTATCGAAAAGCAATGTAAAGAAAATGGCCTCAATTATAAGCTCATGCACAGTGGCGCAGGCCATGACTCGCAAATTTTTGCGCCGGTTGTACCTACAGCAATGCTTTTTGTCCCTAGTCTAAAGGGTATCAGCCACAATCCTGCCGAATTTACAGAGCCGGCCGATCTGGCGGAAGGTGTTAAAGCACTGATTGGCGCCCTATATGAATTGGGATATAAAGAATAATAAAGGTTTTAGAACCTTTTTATAAAAAAATGTTGAATAAAGGTGGATGTAAAGATGGGTTATCCAAAAGATTTACTGTCAAGCAGGTCAATTATTAAACATGGCAAATATGCTCTACTTGCACCAGAGGGCTTAGTCAATAACGTTGTCCCTGGTTTTGAAAATTGCACAATGTCCATTTTAGGATCACCGAAGTTAGGTGCGAGCTTTGTGGATTATATCATCACAATGCACGAAGGCGGCAAGAATAGCGAAGGCTTCTGTGGACAGGAAGATGTTGAGTCATTTGTTTACGTTCTAGGCGGAAAAGTGAAGGCAACAGCTGATGGCAAGGAGTATATTTTACAAGAAAGCGGTTATCTATATTGCCCTCCAGGAGTGAAAATGTACTTGGAAAACGTCGAATCCGGGGATTCCCGTCTATTCCTTTACAAACAAAAATATAAGCCATTAGAAGGCCGTAAGCCATGGGCTGTTTCCGGCCATGCAAATGATATCGAATATAGGGACTACGATGAGATGCATAACGTTCATATTAAAGATCTATTGCCGATGGATCTCGATTTTGATATGAATTTCCACATTCTTTCATTCGATCCTGCAGCAAGCCATCCATTTATTGAAACACATGTCCAGGAGCATGGTGCATATCTCCTTTCTGGAGAAGGTATGTATAACCTTGATAACGAATGGATTCCGGTTAAAAAAGGCGATTACATCTTTATGGGCCCTTATGTCCACCAAGCTGCATATGCAGTTGGAAGAGAACCACTGACATATGTTTACTCAAAAGATTGTAATCGGGATGCATCATTATAATATTCCCAACGAAGAGGTGTCACCATGAGATTAAAAAGAGAGGACTTGAAAAGTCTAATCAAAAATAAGCTTCACAATGCAGGCCTTAACGAGGACCACTCTGAAATAGCAGCTGATGTCCTTGTATTTGCGGATGAAAGAGGAATTCATTCCCACGGAGCCATGCGTGTGGAGTACTATGCTGAAAGAATTGCAAAAGGCGGGATTAATACAAATCCTGAATTTAAATTTGAGAAAACTGGACCAGCTACAGGCATTTTTCACGGTGATGGCGGCAATGGCCATGCCGCTGCAAAGCTTGCTATGGACGAAGCAATAAAAATGGCAAAAGAAAGTGGCGTTGCAATTATTGGTGTGAGAGATATTTCCCATAGCGGAGCGATATCCTATTTTACTCACCAGGCAGCTGACCAAGATTTGATTGGCATATCCGTTTGCCAATCCGATCCGATGGTTGTTCCATTCGGCGGTGCTGAGCCTTATTATGGTACAAACCCTATTGCTTTTGCAGCTCCAAGCAGCGATGGCAGTAAGATTACTTTGGATATGGCAACAACTGTCCAGGCCTGGGGAAAAATCCTTCATTCCAGATCAAAGAATGAATCGATTCCGGATACATGGGCTGTAGACAAAAACGGTGAACCGACTACTGATCCGTTTAGTGTCAACGCATTATTGCCAATTGCAGGCCCTAAAGGCTATGGCCTGGCAATGATGGTCGATGTACTATCTGGAATACTATTAGGACTCCCGTTTGGTAATAAAGTTTCATCTATGTACGAAGATTTAACTGAATACCGGAAGTTAGGCCAACTCCATATTGTCATTAATCCGGAATTCTTTACGGGTATAACTGGCTTCAAGAAAGATATAACGCAAACCATGAATGACTTGAATCAAATCAAACCTGCCCCAGGTTTTTCAAAGGTTCTTTTCCCTGGACAGAATAACGATATTGTCATAGCAGATTATAAGGAAAACGGGATTGAAATTGTAGATGATATTCATGAATATTTAATCTCGGATGTCATTCATAACAACCAGTATGATCATAAAGACCCGTTTGCTAAATAAGTGCTAAATTGATATAAAAGATAACTTAATTGGTTTACCGATGTTAGGGGTGACTAGGAATGAGATTGACTAAAGAGCAATTGAAGAATTTAATCTCGACAAAGCTCCAGAAGGCTGGATTAACCGAAGAGCATGCTGCCGTTGTTGCAGATGTGCTTGCTCATGCCGATGCTAGAGGCGTTCACTCTCACGGCGCAATGCGAGTTGAATATTATGCCGAAAGAATCGCTAAGGGTGGAATCAATAATAACCCGGAGTTTACGTTTGAAAAAACTGGTCCATGTACAGCAATTTTTGACGGGGATAATGGAGCAGGGCATGTTGCGGCAAAGGTTGCTATGGATGAAGCCATAAAAATGGCTAAGGATAATGGAGTCGCTGTCGTAGGTGTCAGGAGAATCGGCCATAGCGGTGCGCTTTCTTATTTTGTTCAACAGGCAGTCAATGAGAATTTGATTGGGATTTCTGTATGCCAATCCGATCCAATGGTTGTTCCTTTTGGTGGATCGGAGCCTTATTACGGAACAAATCCAATTGCTTTTGCCGCACCTGGCAAGGACGGGAAGCATATTACTTTCGATATGGCGACAACCGTACAGGCCTGGGGAAAAATTCTTCATGCCAGATCGAAAAATGAATCAATTCCTGATACATGGGCTGTCGATAGCAACGGAGAGTCAACAACCGATCCATTTAAAGTAAATGCATTATTGCCTATTGCCGGTCCAAAGGGTTACGGGCTCATGATGATGGTTGATGTTTTATCTGGAATATTGCTTGGCCTTCCGTTTGGAAACAAGGTTTCCTCAATGTATCATGATCTGACTGAGTATCGGAATCTTGGACAGCTCCATATTGTTATTAATCCAGAATTTTTCACAAACCTTAATGCATTCCAAGAAGGCATTGCAACGACAATGAAGGATCTTAATAACATTAAGCCCGCTCCTGGCTTTGAACATGTTTCTTATCCTGGCCAAAGAAGTGCTGAAAGGGAGAAGAAATATGAAGAGGACGGCATTGAAATTGTTGACCATATATACGAGTATTTAAATTCCGACGTGGTCCACAACAATGCGTATGACAATAAAAGTCCTTTTGCAAAGTGATAGCAGAGAAAGGAAGGGTGGTCTCCCAGCGAGATGCCACCCTTCTTACATGGACCTAAATAGTCCAATTAGGCAGCTTTTTTTCACCAAGAAAAATTACAAGAAGAGGTGCGTGAACCAATGCTATATACCATTATAAAAGAGAATTCCTACCAGGATTCTGTAAACTTAATGCTTCTTACAAATAAAATCTCGACAATGGACGGAATCAACAAGGTCCAAATTATGATGGGAACTCCCGCCAATAAGGATATATTCAAAAGCTCAGGCCTTTACACTGAAGAACTTGAAAAAGCGGCTGCTAATGACATGTGTCTTGTTATCGATACCGACCTGGAAGAAAAGATTCAGGAAGTACTTGATGAAGTTGATAATTATTTAAACAATCAGGCAATCAGCAGCAGTAAAGAGGAATTTGAATCAGTACGTACATGGGATAAGGCACTTAAAGCTTTGCCAAGTGCAAATATCGCTTTGATTTCAACACCGGGGCAATACGCAGCAGAAGAAGCGGAAAAGGCGCTTGACAACGATTTGCATGTTCTTATCTTCAGTGACAACGTGTCAATTGAAGATGAGCGTCGCCTCAAAGAGAAAGCCCATGAGAAAGGCCTTCTTGTAATGGGACCTGACTGTGGAACGGAAATTTTGTCCGGCGTACCACTTGCGTTTGCAAATGTGGTTAAGCAAGGAAATATCGGACTTGTTGGTGCTTCCGGTACAGGTATTCAGGAAGTTACTGTCCAAATCGACCGGCTTGGCGGCGGTGTAACTCATGCCATCGGAACAGGCGGCCGCGACCTATCTGATAAGATTGGCGCCATCACAATGATCGATGCAATAAAAGGACTTGAAGCACATAAACAAACAGAAGTGATTGGGATCGTCTCAAAGCCACCAGCAAAAGAAGTGCGCGACCAGGTGGTTGAATTGCTTCAAAGCCTATCTAAACCAGTTGTCGCTATCTTCCTTGGTGAAGAGCCGCATAATCATGAAGGTAACATCTACTATGCGAATACCCTTGAAGAAACAGCAGCAATTGCTGTGGACCTTGCAAAAGGAAATCCTGTAAAAGGAAACTACAACAAACTTGTTGGTGAAGTACCTGCTGTTGACTTGAAACCAGAACAAAAAACGATTAAAGGCCTTTATTCCGGCGGTACACTAGGATATGAAGCAGCTACCCTGATTAGCAGAGGCCTTGGCCTTAGCAAGGATGGCTCTCATGAGGAAGGTTACTTGTTAAAAGCAAACGGTTTTGAAGTCGCTGACTTGGGTGACGATATGTATACTCAAGGAAAACCGCATCCAATGATCGATCCTGATACACGAATCAAGTTCTTCCAAAAGGCTGCAGAGGATGAGTCTACAGCGATTATTCTATTTGATGTTGTTCTTGGTTACGGTTCACATGATGACATGGCTGGCGCGTTGATTCCTGGAATTCAAAAGATCCAAAGCAATGCGCGTGAAAACGGCAAAAACATTTACTTTGTTGCGACTGTTTGCGGTACGGAGCAAGACCCGCAAAACATTCAGGAGCAAAAGTCGAAGCTTGAACAAGCAGGTGTAATTTTAAGAGACAGCAATAACCAAGCGATCCGCACGGCTCTTGCAATCCTTGATGTCCGGATTGAAGAGAAGGATAAAGAATTGGTTTCTGGCAAAGCGGCTGCAAAAGCAGAAATCAACGTTTCTTCAGCTATCGAGAAATTATTGAACGAGAAACCGAATGTTGTCAACGTTGGCCTGAAGAAATTTACTTCTGCTATAACAGAAAACGGCGGCAGGGCTGTTCAATTCGATTGGCGTCCAGTAGCTGGCGGCAACGAGAGAATGCGTAAAGTCCTAAGTGTTCTTCGTTAATCCAATCGCATATTACACTAAAGTGAAAATCAGGAGGAAGCATAATGTACGGACAATTTAAAACAATTGATGAAGCAAACCGCGCAGTAATCGATAAAGTTGTATCAAGTGCACCTTTCTTAGTAGATGTAGTGCCTGCAAAATCTGTCATTCAAGAATTAACCGGGAAGGTTCTGCTTCATGCAGGACCACCAATCAAATGGGAAAACATGACAAGCCCGATGCAAGGATCTTGTGTAGGAGCTGCTTTATTCGAAGGATGGGCTGCTAATGCTGAAGAAGCATTTAAACTATTCGAGAATAATGAAATTGAATTTATCCCATGCCACCATGTAAATGCAGTCGGTCCAATGGGTGGGATTACATCCGGCAACATGCCAGTTTTTGTTGTAGAAAATCGTGACGGCGATAATCAAGCATACTGCACAATGAATGAAGGTATTGGTGCGGTCCTGCGTTTCGGTGCGTATTCTGATGAAGTAATCAACCGATTGCAATGGTTTAGGGATGTACTTGGTCCGACACTAGCTAAAGCGCTAAAAGTTAAAGGTGACGGATTAAACATTAACGTTATGATGGCAAAAGCAATAACAATGGGTGATGAGTTCCACCAACGTAATATTGCTGGATCGCTAATTTTCCTAAAAGAAATCACTCCGTATATTTTAAAAACAGATGCATCTGAAAAGGATAAAGAAGACGTTATTCAATTCCTGGCTGATACAGACCAGTTCTTCTTGAATATTGCGATGGCAACAACTAAGGCTGTAATGGACACAGCACGTAAAATCCAACATGGAACAGTTGTAACAGCAATGTGCCGTAACGGTTATGAATTCGGTATCCGAATTGCCGGTATGGGTGACCAATGGTTTACAGCACCTGTAAATACGCCGCAAGGTTTGTTCTTTACAGGTTATGATCAAAGTTTGGCTTGCCCTGACATGGGTGACAGTGCCATTACTGAAACATTCGGGGTAGGCGGCTTTGCAATGATTGCTGCACCTGGTGTTACGCGCTTCGTAGGTGCTGGCGGTATGGACGATGCAGTTAATACAAGTAATGAAATGATGGAAATTTGTATTGACCATAACTCGAACTTCTCGATTCCTACTTGGGATTTCAAAGGGTCTGCACTTGGAATCGACGCAAGAAAAGTAGTTGAATTAGGTATCGAGCCAATCATCAACACTGGTATTGCACATAAAGAAGCTGGAGTTGGACAAATCGGTGCAGGTACTGTCCGTGCGCCATTAGCTTGCTTTGAAAAAGCAATCGATGCGTATGCAGTAAAGCTTGGCCTAATTGAAGCTCAATAATGAAATTCTTGCTGGAGAGGGAAACGAAAAACAATTCCTCTCCTCCTTTTATGAAGAGGATCATTTTTTTGAAAATTCGGTTTAAATGCTTCCATTAAGAACAAAATAAGTTGAGGCAACAAAGTAAATTTAAACAGGAGAGATATCATAATGAGCAAAATTGTTTTAGCCATCGGCGGAAATGCAATTATCAAAGAAGGACAAAAGGGTACATTAGAAGAACAGCAAAAAAATATTGATGAAAGCTGTGAACCTGTTCTTGAACTGATTGAGCAGGGAAACACGGTTGTTATTACTCATGGCAATGGGCCGCAAGTTGGAAACTCATTGATTAAAAACCAAATGGCTGAATCCGTGGTCCCGGCTTATCCGCTCGATGTTTTGGATGCGGAAACTCAAGGAAATTTGGGTTATTTAATTCAGCAGGCATTTAGAAATAAAATGGTTGAACGTAATATCGCTAAAACAGTTGCGACAATTGTTACACAAGCTGTAGTTTCTAAAGAGGACCCAGCTTTCTCTAACCCGACTAAACCAATCGGGCCATTTTATACAAAAGAAGAGTTGGACAAAATTCTCGAAACGGAAGAGATTTCATACATTGAAGACAGCGGCAGAGGATACAGACGTGTCGTTGCTTCTCCAAAGCCAGTTACAATTGTTGAAAAAGACGCAATTCAAGCGTTGCTTGATAAAGAAATAACGGTCATCACAGCTGGTGGCGGCGGAATCCCTGTTATCGAGGAAAATGGAATGCTAAAGGGAACGAATGCTGTCATTGATAAGGATTTCGCAAGTGCGCTTCTGGCTGCTGAAATCAATGCGGATTATTTATTTATCCTGACTGGTGTTGAGCAGGTTGCGATACACTTTGGAACACCTGAACAAAAAAATCTTTTTGAAATGACCATTGATGAAGCATTGCAATATATGGAAGAAGGCCATTTTCCAAAAGGAAGCATGGGACCGAAAATCGAAGCTGCTATCCTATTCTTGAAAAAAGGCGGTAAAAACGTCATTATTACATCTATGGATAAGCTTCAAGATGCCCTTGAAGGTAAAACTGGCACACGTATAACTTTATAATTGCAAATTGCCACAAGACAATCCTTTCGGAGAGTCGACAAAAGCCCGCGAGAGGATATCCTCTCCGCGGGCTTTTGATTTTCGTTTCGGTGATTTACGCTACAGGCACTTCGCTTTCCGTTGGGCGTCAGTGGAGCGTCCAATGCGCGCCTGTTTGTCCAGCTACACAGGGAAGGCTACGGCTGCTTACGCAACGCACGAAGAAAAAGCGATAGCACAAGGAAAGCTTCCAAGAATAATCCTCGCACGAAATTATGCGTTAGCATAATGAGGATTTTCGAGGAGCGCCTACCCCTCGAGGTCGCTTCGGTCCTTCAGGTGAAGTCAAAGAGCGACTTCTCCTTCAGGCCCTCCAGCGCTAGGCTACGCTACGCTCGCATTATGGGCGACTAGGTTTTGCTGAAGCAAAACCTAGTCTTCCTATATCGGGGCTGACCACTAAGGAAAGCTCCTTGGAATAATCATCGCAGGGACAAGCGTTTTGTGCTTGTCGCGAAGGCGCTTTCGCTTTTCGAGGCGGTCTCCACCTTGCCGCTGCATCCCAAAGGACGTTGTATGAAGCGGCTCGGCCCCGCCCACGGAAAGCGTCCACCCTGAGTGGAAATCTGGACGCACTGTTGCTTCAATTTATATTTCCAATTAATAAAGACTATAGACAAACCCGGAACTCCTGCGAGTTTGTCAAAGTCTGAGAGCTGGAGCTTTTAACTTTTTTTCGACGGTATCATGGATATTTTTTAAAGATCACTCTAGGCATGATAGATATAGTGAATTAATTGAATACCATACCTCCATCAGTCAGAATATTTTGTCCTGTGATGTAATCAGAGTTTGACGAGGCTAGGAATGATACCAGATTTGCTACATCTTCTGGAGTTTGAGGGCGGCCAAGCGCAATGCCTTGAGTGAATTTTTCAAATGCTTCTCCTTTTTTCGTCCCCATATGTTCCATCATTTTTTCGTCCAGTCGTTCCCACATGCTTGTTCCTACTATTCCTGGACAGTAGGAGTTAACGGTTATTTTATGGGGTGCAAGTTCTTTTGCGGCTGTTTGTGTCAACCCTTTTACTGCAAATTTAGTGGCGGAGTATACTCCTAACATTTCAAAGCCTTCCTGTCCCGCGATAGAACAAGCGTTAATGATTTTACCACCAGTTCCTTGTTTGATCATTTGGTTTGCAGCTGCCTGAATACCATAGATTACCCCTTTAACGTTTACATCTAAAGTAAAATCTACCGATTTAGGTTCTACTTTAGTTAGAGGTGCCACTTGGCCTTCCACACCAGCATTATTGATAAAAACATCTACACTACCGAAAGTATCCACTGCGTGCTGAACAAGTGCTGTTTGGTCTTCAGGATTTGTAACATTCCCAACAAATGATGTAACTTTTAATCCTTTGTCTTTAAGTTCTGTCTCAGTTTCTTGTACCGTTTTTTCATTAAGATCACTTAATACGATTGCAAATCCTTCATTTGCTAAGCGTTCAGCTAATGCTTTCCCTATTCCTTGGCCTGAACCTGTAATTACTGCCACTTGTTGTGTAGTCATTGTGTCGTATTCCTCCCTGTCTTTTTGAATGGTTCACCGGTTGCTAATTAGTATTCTAGAATACATTTTAAGTATAAGCCTTAATTTTCTGTCTCTTCAAACAAAATGCCTACTCATATTTTTTAGACTACTTTTTTGTAGGATTAAATATTGTAAACCTGGAACTTTTATTCTTTCATTTGAATGAAATGTTCCATACAATTGGTTCTTTTGACTACGATAAATGGCTCCAGTTCTCATCCCACACTGATTTTATGTTATACTATTATTATTGTGAAAAAATTTAGTTGTGAAGAAGGGGGCAAAAGCGGTTTTTTCTTAAAAAAAATAATCTAATAAATATACATTCTGTTATCCTTCTAAACAAGCATTCAATCTTGAAAGGAGGATTAGTTGAATGTAGGAAAATTAAATGGCGGAAGGAGACAGTCTGTGTAGAACATCATGAAAGGATGATTGCATGAGTTTGAATCAGACAATGGATCTCAAAGTAGAAAAAGACGATTATTCATTTGACAAGGTGCCAGTAGAAAAACGGAATATGGGGTGGTTTAGTGTAACCAACATAACGTTTGGTATTGCCACTGCGATTTTTTATTTTCAAACAGGTAGTGTTATGGCACTTCAGTTTGGCGCAATGAACGCCATTATTTCAGCCATTTATGCCATCGTGATTGCGGGAGTTTTAGGTACAGTCATTGCCTATTTATCCGCAAAATCAGGGATGAACGTAAATCTAATGTCTAGACAGGGTTTTGGATATATTGGTGCTTCGTTAACCTCTTTAATTTACGCATCCAATTTCATCATGTATTGTGCATTTGAAGGTATGATTCTCGTTACTGCTGTACATGCATATTTCCCCGCAATTCCTTTATGGCTTCTAATTGTTGTTTTTGGATCAATTGTCATCCCGCTTAATTGGTTCGGTATTAAACAATTAGACAAGCTACAAAAATGGTCATTACCGATCTTCGGTATCTTCTTAATTACCACAATAATCGTCGCCTTCAATACCCCATCTAAATTCGGTGGGCAATTTTGGACGTATCTGCCAGATGGTGTGCAGATTGGCGGAACAGCATTACTTTTATGTATAGGAATGCAGCATGGCATTATGGGGTTAACAGCTTTAATCGCGTCGGATTATGCGCGTTTCCTTAAACCTAAAGATATTAAACTTGGGTCCATTATGATTGGATTTATACCACAGGTTTTCTGTTTTGGTATCATGGGTTTACTAGGAATCTGGTTTGGTGTCCGGTTAGGTGAATCGAATCCGGGTGTCTACATTGTCACACTTCTTGGACTAGGTGGAGTGGTATTTACAATGTTAACGCAATTACGTATTAACATTACAAATATTTATAGTGCTTCCCTGTCATTGTCCAACTTTTTTGAGAATGTATTTCATTTCAAACCCGATCGGCGTTTTTGGGTTGTTATCTCAGCCGTCGTTTCGATCGCATTGATGCTTGGCGGCATTCTCGATCATTTAGCCAGCGCAATGACGTTCCAGGGAGTCCTCCTCATGGCGTGGGCCGCTATTTTAGTTACTGATGCTTTAGTCGTGAAGAAGTTGTTGAAAATCGTCCCGAAAGAATATGAATCAAGACAGGAAAGATTATATAAATGGAATCCAGTTGGGGTTGTTCCATTACTTATCTCAAGCGTGATTGGGACAATTGCCGCATTAGGATACATGGGAACGTTCTTACAACATACCGCGACTTTCTTTGCTGCAATATTAGCTTCAATCATTACGATTTTCGTGGCCGTCTATACGAAGGGTAAATACTACAGTAAATATGAATCTAAGGTAAAGGATGTACGCCAGAAAAAAGAAAGACAAATGTACACCACTCCAAGAGAAAAGACCATTTAATAAATCGTAATAAATCGGGGACGGTTCTCGTTTGCATTTGGCAGACGAGAGCTGTCCCTAAGTTGTTATTAAAAATGTTCAGGACAGCACAGCCCGAAGAAGTAGCACACCAAATTTAGGATTGTATAATGAAGAATAAAAGGATTGCTTTTGTAGCCATGCGTTGGTAAATGGTTGCCTAAATTTTGAAAGTTCTATCGCTATTCAAATGAATTTTTTAAGGGTGAAGAAAATGAAGGAACGAATCGCAGTATCATGGAGCGGGGGGAAAGACAGCTGTTTCGCTCTTTATAAGCTTTTGCAAAGTGATGAGTACATTGTCGATTCCCTTTTTACAACAATCACCGAAGAATACAGCCGGGTCAGCATTCATGGTGTAAGGGAAAGCTTGTTGGAGATGCAAGCGGATAGCATCGGTTTCCCTTTAAGGAAATTATACATACCCGCCGAATGTTCCAATGAGGTCTACCAGGAGAGGATGCGCGGGATGTTGGAGTCGCTAAAAAAAGACGGCGTTACGGCGGTGATGTTCGGCGATATCCTTCTGAATGATGTGAAGGAATATCGGGAAAATCAGGTGAGGGAACACGGCCTGAAGGGTGTTTTTCCGCTTTGGGAACAGAGTACGGAAGATCTCATAAAAGAGTTTTTATCACTTGGTTTCAAAACGATCACAACGTGCATAGATACGGAAAAACTGGATGATCGGTTTCTTGGGAGAGTGATAGACAATGAATTCCTGAATGTGCTCCCATCAACAGTTGATCCGTGCGGTGAAAACGGGGAATTCCATACGTTTTGTTTTGCCGGGCCGCTTTTTAATGGCAAAGTTGATTTTACAATTTGTGAGGAGGTCGATAAAGGCCGATTCCATTTTTGCGATTTACTTTAGTCGGGCTATTATATGAAAAGTTTCAAAAGGGACGAGCACGGTCCCTTATTTTTTTACTCTAAATTTACTTCATTAGTACTATACATAAATGTTTCGCCCGTTAATATACCTTAAGTAACTCCATCTTTTTGGGAGGGCAGCAAGGTTGTTGAACAGATTTCCATATTTCAAAACGGGTGGTGGGTGGTATGACGTATTCAAGCTTTATACGTTTCACCGGCTTGTGTGGGATGGTTACGGGGGTGCTGTCTTTTTCGTTGTTGTTCTGGTACAACACTTCAATGGAGAGATTCGGTTCATATGTTGATTTGATTGCCATGCTGTTTCTGCTTCTTGCACTCATCGGGATTTATTTGGTCAATGCGAAACACTTTGGGAAAGTTGGATTTGGTGTTTTCTTGCTAACATTTTTCGGTGCAGCCATGTGGACAGGGCACAGCTGGGTGAATGCGTTCGTTGTTCCAGTCCTTGAGGAAAGCGCCCCCGCGGTGTTAGAAAAGGTTCCTCCTTTATTAATGACGGGGGTATCGTTATCTCTTTATCCATTTTTTATCGGCCTGATCTTATTGGGTATATTACTTGCTCTAAAAGGGGTTCTTCCGAAAGGGGCTGGAATCATGATGGTCCTCGTCCCGATATTGGATTTCATCCCATATGGAACCTATGTCGCCCAGCCCCTTGCCGGCATCGCTATCCTTTGGTTGGGACACTCAATCTGGAAAGAGAAGTACAACAAAACAGCGATATACGGCAACAAGTAAAATAAGGATAGTCTTATTCAGCCTCAATCCTCGTTTTGGGATTGGGGCTTTTTCGTCGCTATACTCTATTGAAAGGACATAGTTTTGTTTTATTAAGGCTAAGGGTTTCCTCACTCTTAAAGCTTATTACTTGGTTACTAAAGTAAAGCTATCGCTAGTATCGTTCCATTCTATTTTAATTACTAATTCATCATCGGAACTGGCAGTAGGACTGTTTGAACCTAATGATTTGTTAAAATATATGCCTTCTTTGTTTAATTTGGCATTATCTGCACCAAAATCTATATTTCCGTTATTATTTGATTCAACCTGGTAATGAAAAGTATCTATTCCTTCTATGTTATTTCCTTTGTAATTAAGTTGAATTTGGTATTTTTCTTCTCCATTACTCTGATTTACAGTTACTCTGGCTGACCAAATTTCACTCTCGCCATCAAATGTTAAGTCATTATCATTTGATTGGCATCCAAATAATATGATTACCAAAAAAATGATTGCGAAAGATATTTTTTTCAAAGAACTTACCATCTCCTTGTTTCAATATAATTTCTGGCATTAATCAAATTCGTTCGTTCAACAAAAACTATACATTGAATTTGGACATGCGTAAACTGTCATAAGTTACTTTAGCTTCACTTGCAAATGGTGTCACAAAACTAGTTAATATTGTGTTTTGTAGTTTCATTGCTAGGACGATCAAACAAATAAGAACGAAGTAAGGCCTTCACTAAATATGAAATAATAAATTTAGCTGTATGATTTTCCCTTCTGTTGTATAGTTAGAGTAAGTTATAACAAGGAATCCCGAACAATTTGGGCAGAGTTGCATGGAAGGGGACAAACTATGAGACGAATTATTTTAACGACAGAGAGTGGCGCGGATTTACCCGGGGATTTAGCTGAGAAACATGCTGTGCAGGTGGTTCCGATGCATGTCATAATGGATGAGCAGGATTATTTGGATGGTTCTTTGCCTGTAGAGGACATTTATAACTATTATGAGCGGACGAAAAAAATCCCGTCTACTTCTGCAACGAATGTGCATGAGTACCAGGAGTTTTTTGCGAAAATAAAAGCGGATTTTCCTGGTTGCGCCATTGTCCACATTGGTTATACGTCAAAGGCCTCCGCTTCCTTTCAAAGTGCGGTGATTGCATCTGAGGATTTTGAAGATTTGTTTCTCATTGACGCATTAAATGTAACAGGCGGGTTGGCGGCAATTGTCATGTATGCTGTAAAGTTACTGGAGCAGGAACCTTCCATTGAACCTGAACGATTAATCGAACAAATTGAAGCAGTGGTTCCTAAATCGAGGCTGGCTTTCATTCCCGGCAGCCTGGATTTTTTAAGAGCGGGTGGACGGGTAAGCAATGTTGCCTATCTAGGCGGGGCTTTGTTAAAAATAAAGCCAGTGATCGAATTGATAGAGGGTAAGCTTGTCTCTACTAAAAAATATCGCGGGAAAATGAGTGTGGTCGCTGAAAAGCTCATGAGTGAATATTTGAGTGAATACAACATTGATAGAGAGCAGCTTTATTTACTTTACTCGATCGGGCTTGATGATAGTATAAAGCAACGGATGGATGAATTAGCAAAAGAGGCTGGTTTTAAAAATGTAAGATGGATCCAAGCCGGTGCGATGATTTCGACTCACGCCGGGCCTGGCGGGTTCGGAATTGCGGGGCTGGAAGTATAGTTTGGCTGTGAAAATCTACCCTGGCCTGCTATCTAAATAAACAGGCAAACTTTATTAGCCTTCCCATTACTTTAGATGGGGAGGCTTTTTATTATGTTCGCACGGATGGTGAAAACCTAAATAATCATCACTGGTCCTTATTACCCAAATTATTTATGGTCATATTCTCGTCAATAAGCATGAACAGGAATAATGATCATTGAGTAGAAAGATAGTAGGAAAAGGCTAGGAACTGGATGGTCTATATTTGTTGAGGACTTAGCCCGCTGTTTTGAAAATAAATAAGAGAGGAGTTGATCTGACATTCGATTCAATACTATTAAAATGGGGAGGCTAGTAATGAAGAATCAAATTTTTAAAAGACGGTTTATACTCTATTTCTGTTTTACACTTGTCTTCAGTTTATTTGCTCCTTATACAGTATCAAACTCACAAACAATAAATAACAGTACTATGCCTGGAGTGGTTTTGAACGGTGGTTTTGAAGAGGCCGTAATTCCTGGTTGGAGCCTTGTTACGAATAATTCATTAACAAGTATAGCTGTCAGTGAAGATAGGGCTCATACAGGGAGTAAAAGCTTACTGTTTAAAGATTTAAATAGCAGTACTACCGGTGGTAATTTGCAAATCACAAGTGAAAAAGTACCAATTAGTTCGGGGCATTCTTATACAGCGAAAGCATTTGTAAACGTTGTTAGTCAAACTCATAGTATTGGGTATGAGGTTCATTATTTTAACGATGAAAATACAAGGGTAGGATCAGCAACATTTATTAACTACCGGGCAGCAGACTTAGGAACAAACCAATGGACCGAAATCAGTGTGCCATTCACAGCTCCGGATGGGGCAACAAAGGTTGAGCTTCGGTTCAATTCCGGGCATCCTTCTAAAACGGAAGCTTACTTTGATGATGTGAAAATTGTGAAGGATTCGGATTCTACAGAAACACTGCCGGTAAACGCATCTTTTGAATTGGAAGTCGTATATCCTGGCTGGAGCCTCGTAACCAAAAATCCATCCACAAGTATCACATTCAGCGGAGAAAAGGCCCGCACCGGAAATAAAAGCTTATATTTTTTAGATGAGAATAGCAATAATCCGGGTGGGAATTTACAGGTAACGAGTGAAAAGGTTTCTGTTACATCAGGAGAGTCTTATATCGCGAAAGCATTTGTAAATGTTGTCAGACAATCACATAGTATTGGTTTTGAGGTCCATTATTTCAACAATGAAAATCAAAGGGTAGGAACAGCAACATTTATTAACTTCGGCTCTGCTGTTTTAGGAACGGACAAATGGACTGAAATTCAAGTTCCATTTGTGGTTCCAGATGGTGCCGCCAAAGTCGAACTACGCTTTAACTCAGGTCACCCTTCCATTACGGAAGCGTATTTTGACGATGTAACAATTGAAGGTACAACCATAGAAGAACCTCCAACAGAGGACATTTACAATGAAGTGGTGAATCCAGGCTTTGAAGAGAAAGTAACGGCTGGCAACATTTTAGGTTGGAAATCAGAGTTTGAAGGTCCAGGCATTCAAGTTAGTTCAGAACGGGCGCGTACAGGAGTACAAAGCTTACACTTACACGATACAACTGACAAGGCGGGTGTGAGTGTTTTAAGCGATAAAATCGCCGTTGAGCCTGGTACCTCTTACTTATTAACCGTCTTTTCCAATGTCGTTAGCCAGACACATAATGTCGTGACAGAAGTTCGGTATTTTGATAAAGACAATAAGAAAATTACTGACCATAGAGAACTTAACGGCAACTTGCAGAAAAATGAGTGGATAGATTTAAAGGTATTCAGTGTTGTTCCAGAGAATGCGGCATATGCAAGACTTGCATTCTATTCTGGAGGTATTAGTTTCACAGAAGTCTATTTTGACGATGTTACATTCAAAAAGGTAACAGATGATTCCCACTTAGACCGTGAATATGCCGAACCTATTAACCTTGGAGAAATGGTCCATGTTCAATTGGGACAAGCAGGGGTAATTCAAAAAAATAGTTTAGGTGAGAATGAAGTATACTATCATTCGAATGGCCATCCAGGAACATTCTCGGTATTGGACGCAGAAACGGGGAAACTTAAATTTTCTAAAGTCATTGATAATACAGAAGCTGTATGGGCCATAACCATTGGCCCTGATAAAAATGTGTACTTTGCGGGAACTTCTGATGGAAAATTATATCGTTATGTACCGGAACGAAAAGTTGTCGAATACCTCGGAGCCAATCCTTCTGCAGCCTGGGTTTGGGATATAGAAGCGACAGAAGATGGCAAAATTTATGGTGCAACATACCCAGGCGCTGGCGTTTTCGAATATAATATCAACACAGGTGAATTCAAAGACTTTGGAAGTGTCACGAACCAGGATTACGCACGGGGATTAGCCGTTGATGGGGATTATATTTATGTGGGAATTGGAACAACAAAGCATCTGTATAAAATTAATCGCCATACACGTGAAAAAGAGGAGCTTATCATCGAAGGGCACTCTGGTGAAAATGGTTTTATTCAAGATGTTTGGGTTGTGAACGGGAAGCTTCTCGTGGCCGTTTCAACCATCAATATGCTTGTCATCGATCCAGAGACAATGGAAGTTGAAGGCTCGTTCGAGTTTAGCAATATGATTTCTGAACCTGATCCGAATCAGCCCAATATGATTTATTACAAAAAGGGGACACAATTTTATAAATATGATCTCGATTCAAACGAAGAAACGTTGATTCAAGAACTTCCAATTCTTCCGGATACTCCACGGGTAAAGGATATGGCTTGGATTACATTATCTACTGGCAAAACAGTATTGGCGATGGTGACACAGTATGGCGAATACATGCTCTATCATCCAGAAACAAATGAATTGTCGTTCGTCATGCTAGACCTGGCTGCAACTGCTGTAGCCATTCAATCGCTTGAATCCGGTCCAGGCGGAAAGCTTTATATGGGCGGATATCAGCGCGGCATGAGTGTATATAATCCATTCACCAATGAAATCGAAGTAAATGTTTCTTCGTTTGCCCAGCCAGAAGGAATCGGATTCATGAACGATACCGTTTATTTTGGAACATATGTAGGGGCTATTATGTACAGCTATGATCCAACACAGCCAGTAGATTTAAATAGCAATCCAAAAATAGAATATGATATTAAAGACGAGCAAGACCGCCCATTTGCCATCACATCGGGTGAGAATAAGCTATTTGTTGGAACAATCCCTGATTACGGGGTTTTAGGTGGGGCCCTGGCTATCTATGATTCTGAAACAAATGAATGGTCACAGCAGCGAAATGTTGTTCAGGATCAAAGTATTATTAGCTTGGCCTACCGCGATGGCAAGTTATTTGGAGGAACCTCAGTATGGGGTGGACTAGGAATAAACCCTAAAGCAGAAGAAGCGAAAATCTTTGTTTGGGATGTTGAAAAGGGTGAAAAAATTACAGATTTCACACCGAAAATCCCGGGAATCGATGCAGCACCTCGAATGATTGGTGATTTGTCATTCGGACCGGATGGATTTTTATGGGGTGCCGTTGAGGGAACAATCTTTAAAATGGATCCCATAACCTTTGAAGTGGTGGATAGTAAAGTCATACGGCCAAGTTTATATAACAGCAGTAAATGGTTTCCATACCGCCTTAAATGGGGGCCGGATGGCATGCTTTATACAACATTATCTCGTAAATTGATTGTAATTGATCCAGAAACATTAGATTACAAAGTGCTTGTAGAGGATTTCATGAACAGCATGACAGTCGGAGTGGATGGGAGCATTTATTATGCGCTTGGAAGTGAGCTCTATAAAATCCCTGTACCTGAAACAGATGCAACCTTAACATCAATTAGCATTGATGGTGAAGCAATGGAAGCCTTCCAACCAGGAAAATTAGACTATACCATTTATGCTAGCCCAACTGAAAACATTCTTGCAGAGTCGAATCAACCTGATGCTCATGTTGAAATCGTACATGGATCCGAGAAAACAGTTATCAATGTAACAGGAACAGATGGCATTTCAACGTTAATCTACACAATTACATGGACAGAGCAACTATGCAGGCCGGGCAAACCAGACAAACCTGGCAAACCAGAAAATCCTGGCAAGCCAGAAAATCCAGGCAACCACCATAAACCATGTATGCCAGGTAAGCCGGGTAAACCAACCAATCCTGGTAAACCTGAGTAACAGGTAGACCTCAACAATTTGAAAATAAAGCTTTTTACAACAAACGATATTGTTTGAAAAGAAAAAGGACTGCATCTCCCTATTAGGGAAAGAAATGCAGTCCTTTAAGCTGTTCGTTTATTTTTTCCCAAATGTCGATTTCATCCTTAAGACGGGATTATCTTCAATGGAAGGATCCCATGCCAGTACCTGACCGTAATCGAGTAACACTCTTTTCAATTGTTCGTAATCAACCGCTTGAACTGTCGTGTTATCTTGATGGGCCAACGCGGCAGCAGCTCCTGCAGATTGGCCCAAAATCATAAATACCGGCTCCATTCGAATCGAACCATAGGCTATATGTGAACTGGATAAACATATTGGAACGAGTAAATTCGTACATTCCGCAGATTTGGGGCGAATTGAACGATAAGAAATTGGGTATGGTGAGATGGGTATTTCAACATCGCCTTCATTATAAACCCTTCCGTCTATAATTAATCTTCTACAATGGTGGGAATCCATTTGATAGGAAGCCAGCCCGATTGAATCTTCAACTGAAACGTCACCTAAACAATTTCGATCTGTCATTACGTAGTCAGATATCATTCTCCTTGCTTCCCGAATATAGAGCTGATGCGGCCAATGGCCAGTTTCTTCGAATTCATCACGAGCCAATCCCCACGCGGATACTTCGTCTCGAATTGCTTGAGGTACTTGCTCGTCATAGGCTAAAAAGTAGAGCATGCCGAGATTATATGTAAAATGGTCTCGGAAAATCCTTTCACGGGTTTCATAATTCCCTTCCGGCCATTCATAATTCATCCCGATATAGTCAGTCGAAAATCCTCCATAATTATTTAAGTCCGTCTTTCCGTTAGGCAACATGGTATGAAGGTTCATTGCATCCCAAACACCGGCATTGATATTACGCAATAGTAATGCATACCGTTCCGGATCATATGAAGGAGGTTTAGGAAAAGGGACTCGATTGACAGGGTTCTTTGTTAAGCAAATCCGGAAATTATAAGCTTGAATCCGATGATCTCCTTGTCCCTGGTATCCAAGCGTGTCATGGCTGGTTTCTGTAATTCCAGGCAAAACACCGCTTGCAGGGTCATCTTCGTGATAAAAAGGGGAGATCCATTTTTCAAATTGATGGTGGGGATGCCCGAACTGAATCCCATTATAAGTCTCTTTGTAGGTGGCATTCGATTCCCTGCCTACAAAGTAAGAAACACCAGCTTTAGCCATTAGGTCCCCTTCATAGCTTGTATCAATGAAAATGTCTCCTTTATATACAGTTCCATTTTCCATTATTATTTCTTTAATTTTTCGATTCTCTGTTTTTGCTTCTTCTAAATGTTGGTTGAAAAACACCTCAATGCCATATTCTTTTAGCCATTTTTCGAAAACCTGCCTGGCTGCCTTCGGTTCAAAGGTCCATTGTTCTTCTGTACCGTAATACGTTCCTAATGCCAGGAAAAACTCTCGCGATAAGCCTCCGATAGCTTCTTTGGCACCACTATCTGAGGCACCTAAACCACTTGCTGAAATCCCGCCAATATGTTTGCCAAACTCCGCAATGGCTACAGTTAATCCCATTTGTTTTGCTTGAATTGCCGCTGTAATACCGGCTGGAGTGGCACCATATACAATTAAATCTCTTTCAATTATCTTTGGGTCACTAGCTTTCGGGGTAGTTACATAATAATGCAACTGACTGAAATCCATATAAATACCTCCTAGATGGGATCAAAACGGCATTTCGAACTTATCTTAAAGTTTATGGCAATGATGTTATTAATCAAGACTTTAAACGGTCTTTAAATAGCTAACAAAGAATGGGCGGAAAGTTTCAGCATTATCTGAAATAAATTAAATTAACATTAATTGAATTCGCTGGAGTAGAAATCGGCTGGCATAATATAAAGAGGGGGTCCAACGATGGGACACCCTCCAACTTGATTAAAGGTTTATATCTATCACTTTTCTTCGGCTGTTGATTCTATGCAAGGCTCGGTTGCTGCAATATGTTATTACGATAGCTAAGACACTTCCAGTGAATAAAGGGATGATCCCAGGGAGGAATCTTATAATGATTGATAGAAGCATGCATGAAGTAAGAATGAGCATTGTTTCTAAAATCGAAGATGCACCTAATAAGAATGATTGTTTGATATATTGAAAGAATTTCATTTCAAATTGTGTGTATACAGGGAAGAAGTACAATAAAGTTAGGATATACGAAATCGCTATAAATCCAATTACAGGGTACAATAATTGAAGTTTCTCGCCGTTCATTTGTAAAAACATGAAGTCGTAAACGATAATGTAACCAATTACGATGAAGAATAAGCCGAATAGATTTAGGGAAACGAAGTCTTTTCTATAGGTTTTCCAAAAGGACTGAAAGATTTTTTCAACTGGTTCTTTTCGGAGCCACTTTTGAACGATTGTAAACATAGCGCCCGTAGAAGGGAAGAGGCCAAATAGCCCCAGTCCTGCAAATGTGAAAAAAATCCAAAGTATATTTAAATAAGCTATCTTTACCATCCAAGTTGCTAAGCTATTAAACTTCTCCCAACCACCCAATTCAACACCCCATTATCAGAAATAATGTCCCTTCAAAAGCTGCGTAATAATGGAAAGAACCTATTTAAAGACATTTAATAGACTTGTCACTTAATTTAATTAAAAATAGAATAGAGATAATAAATTGATTGTATTATAACATAATTCAAAATAGTGGCTATACCATTTTTGGGAAATTAAGGAGGGATGTAGGGGAATGACAGAATTTCGATTATTACATGAGGGAGATTTTAAACAAGCAAGTGATTTGGCAGACAAAGTTTTTCGCAAAGAAGGCCATGTGTCTATGGGAATAGCGTTTCCGCAAGTATTCTCACCCGCATTAAATCAATCATATGGGGCATTTATGGATGGACAGCTAGTTAGTTTTATCGGATTAGTTCCATCCGTACTTCATATCGAAGGAGCTGAAGTCCAGGCGTATTCAATTGGTGCCGTCTGTACGGATCCTGATTATCGAAAAAAAGGACTGGCCAATACCCTATTACAAATGGTTTTTGAACACATCAATAAATCTAGTGCGTCAGTTTTATTTATTTCCGGTGATTTACCAATCTACCTTAAACAGGGATGTACTTATTACGGAAAGATGAATCAATATAAAATGCACCAAGGTGACCTGCCAGCGGAAGAGGACTTTACCATTCGAGAGCTTGGGCCTTACGATTGGTTTCAACTAAGGAAACTAAGCCAGAACCGTCCGGTTAGGTATGAACAAAGTATTTATGATCTAGCTCTGCTCAATGAAGCGGCTGGTTTTGCCAGCATTTTTAAGATGAACCATAAAGTCTTGGTGGCTGAAGTGAATCAAGAGGTAAAAGCATTTTTAGTATTCGGGATGCCTTACCATGGCCACCAGGAAAAGGTAGATTCTAGAGTAATAGAATGGGGAGGAGACCCTCGGGCCGTCCGAAGCCTGCTCTCAGCAGCATTTACATACAATTTAAATTCCTTGTTGGCCAATGTTCCAACCTTTGATTTAGGCCTTAACCAGCACCTCGAAACCCTGCCAAAAGAAGAACTGCCGTTTCCAGGAACCATTAAAATTATGAATCTTGATTTACTGCTGGCTCAGCTTGGTCCGTATTTTGAAAACAAGCTGACCATCTCAAATGTTGATGAAAATCATAAAGAACTTCAGTTTAACCAGAGTTCTGTAATAATGGGCTGTCAAGAATTAGGAGAGGTGATCTTAAAAGGAAATGAAGACAGCGATCTGTCCTTAAAGGATGTTTTTCCGATTCCTTTTCCGTTCCCGCAAGGATTGAATTATGTTTAATTATTTTTCTAGGTTCTTCACCATAAGTGCTGGTTAATGATAAAAATGCCTAACTTTTATGTTGATTGGAGCGGAGGGCACCGACTCCTCGAAAATGCTACGCATTTTCTTCGTGCGTGGGTGAATTCGGGGAAGCCATTCAGAGTCCTGCGGGATGCAGCGGCAAGGTGGAGACCCACGAAAAGCGAAAGTGCCTTGGTCAGCCCTGACAAGCGCTGGAGGGCCTGAAGGAAAAGTCGCTCTTTGACTTTACCTGAAGGATCGAAGCGACCTCGAGGGGCTAGGCGCTGTAGCTGGACAAACAGGCGCTAGCGCCGAGGAGGCTCCTTACTGCTCCTGCGCCAAAGAATATTCGAGGAAGCTCTCTTCAGCTCGTCGCAAAGCCCTTGATGTTTTTCGAGAAGCTTATTCATGGAGTGAATTCCAGGAAGTTGCTTTGACGCCCCGCGGAAAGCGTGTGCCCGTAGCATAAATCAACACATTCGTTAAAACCACTTTTTTAGGGTGAAGAAATTTTCTTTAGCTCTTACTAAATAATTTCCATAATCTATTTAAAGACACTTTATAGACTTGTCACAATATTTCAAAAAAACTAAAATAAGGGTAGTTGTTGAATTTTTTTTAATCCTTTTTGTTAACGCTTTCAATTTACGGTTTTTTCAGTTAACTAGTTTAGTGGTTTTAAGGAGGGGATATTAAAAATTTTTAAATAAGGAAATCTTGGATTTTATTATTAATTTTAACTGGGGGAAAAATTACATGAAAAAGAAAAGTTTATGGTTCATGGTGCTCATGCTTGTATTTAGCTTAGTGCTCGCTGCTTGCAGCAAAGAGAAGGCTGGAACGAAACCAAAAGAAGACGGCAAGGTTGGTGGCGAAATAACGATATGGGTCCATCCTTATACTGGTGATGCTACAAAGGAAGAAGAAATGTGGAAAGAAATTATTGCAAATTATAATAAAGATTTTCCTGACGTTAAAGTAAATATTGAAACGATTCCTTGGTCTAACCGCGACCAGAAAGTACTAACTGCATTAGCCGCAAACAATGGCCCGGACATATTCTATGCCATTCCTGACCAAATGCCGCAATATGCCGATGTCGGGATGCTGCTTGAGCTGGATCCTTATTTAGATGATAAGGATCTGGAAGGATTTGTTGACAGTTCATTGGTAGCGACTACTTGGAAAGGCAAGAAATATGGATTGCCGATTTTACAGGAAGCTTATACATTCTTCTACAATCTGGATGTTGTTAAGGCAATTGGTGAAGATCCAGCGAAACTGCCAGCCACGTGGGAAGAATTTGAAGCTTGGGCGGCAAAAGCAAAAGAAAAAGATTTCTATGCTTTGTCCTATGCGGGCGGAGGTTCCATGAACGGAACGATTTACCCTTGGATTTGGCAGGCTGGCGGAGATGTTGTCACAGCTGAAAATGAAGTATTAATCAATAGCGAAGATAGTGTCAAAGCGTTCGAAATGATTAACAAGATGTATCAAAACAAGTACATTCCGGAAGACTCCATTACCGCAACGAACCATAATGAGCTTTGGATGGGCGGAAAAATGTTAGCGGTTCTTGGCTCTGGAATCGACGTAACCATGCTGCAAAAAGAAGGGAAATTTGAATTTGCATTTGCACCGCCATTAAAAAATAAAGAACTAGTAACATACGGTACGACTGGTATGTTTGTTGTTCCTTCCAACAGCGATAACCCGGATGCAGCGGCTGAATTTGTAAAAGCGATTACCAACACGGACAACCAACGTATCTTTAGCACAGTGACGCAATATATCCCAACTCAGGAAGCTGCCAAGGATATCTTCGATTCAAATAAATATTTGAGCCAGTTGGCATCATATACCCAATACGCCCTGCCTGGAGTTATTCATCCAAAAGGCCGTGCGATCATGCCATTTATCCAAGCTCAGGTACAATCGATGATGGCAGGGGAAAAAACTCCTCAAGAAGCAGCAGATGCAGCGGCTGAAGCAATTGAAACGGAGCTTGCAAAGCCGTAAACGAATAACTTTTTTGATGAGAGAGTTTTATTCCATTGTGAATAAAGCTCTCTGTTACTTAAGAATAGCGGATGGAAATTGTTAGTGGCTGCCAGCGGAATACATACGGCTTGCATTTCAAAGCCGATCAAAAAATGAAATAAGGTGATTGCTTGGAAAAGGTCATGGCTGTAAATGATAACAAGTTGCCTTTGGATAAAAAACAGCTTAAACGGCCATTGGTGAAAAGGATAAAGGATGAATGGAAAAAGAACGCGCTCGTCTATATTATCCTTGTCCCGATACTAATCCATTTTCTTATCTTTCAAATTATCCCCTTTGTATACAGTTTCGTTTTGACATTCATGCATTACCGTGTCATCGGTACATCGGAATTCGTCGGTTTAAGAAACTGGCAACAACTGTTAAATGACAAAATTGCCTGGAAATCCATCTGGAACACCGTCTTATTTTCCATTTACTACATCATCCCGACAATGGCGCTCGGACTGATTCTCGCCCTTATTTTGAAATCAGGCATCCACATGACGAAGTTTTTTAAAGGGGTATTTTTCCTTCCTGTTGTTACTTCGTTTGTTGTTATTGCCGGCATTTGGGAATGGCTTTTTTCGGGAACGAAATCTGGTTTTATTAACTACTTGTTAAGCTTTTTAGGCGTTGAAACTCAATTATTCCTATCTGACTCTTCACAAGCGCTAATGGTATTGGCGGGTTTAAGTATTTTCAAAGTTTCCGGAAGCACGATGATTTATTACTTCGCCGGGCTCCAGTCCATTCCAAAGGATATGTATGAAGCAGCGAAGATTGATGGCGCATCGCCTATTAAATCCTTTTGGATGATTACTTTCCCATTATTAAAACCGATTCATTTCTATGTCTTGATCATCACGACGATAGGATCTTTCCAGATCTTTGATTCGGCATTTTTATTGACTGGCGGAGGACCGAACTTCTCAACCAGTACGATTGTTTATTATCTGTATTCGATTGGCTTTACCAATTTGAACTTTAGCTATGCTGCTGTTCTTTCCTACGTGTTATTCGCGATCATCTTAATAATTTCCCTTATACAGAGAAAATTAGTGGGGAAAGATCAAGGTATTTATTAATGAGTCAGCGTGAGTGTAAGGGAGATGAACGATCTTGTTGAAAAAATTAGGAAAGTATTTTGTGATGTTCTTCCTGGGTTTTTGCTTTCTCCTTCCGTTTTTAATCATGGTGTTTGGGTCACTTAAAGAAACGACCTTTGCATCATTGAGTCCTTTGTTCTGGCTTCCCACGGACCCTTCCTTGAATAATTTTATTTATCTGTTTAGAAATGACAATTTTCTGCGCTGGATTTTTAACTCTGTTGTCATTACGGTTATCCCCGTATTTTCTCAAATGTTTTTCGCGGGGCTGCTTGGTTATATTTTTGCGAGAAAACAGTTTTACGGACGGGAATTCATTTTTTGGACCTTCATGGCGGTCATCATGATTCCATCCCAATTACTGATCATTCCTAAATTCATCATGTTTTCAAAATTCGGTTGGATTAACGAATACGAAGCATTAATCGTTCCTGAACTTTGGGGGATTATGGGGGTATTTTTAGTTCGCCAATTTATGCAAGGCATACCAATGGAATTAGATGAGGCAGCCCGAATTGATGGCGCTGGAGATTTTCACGTTTTTCGTAAAATTTATATGCCTTTGGCTTTTCCATCCATTGCAACAGTCGGTACGTTTTCATTTGTAGGTAACTGGAATGATTTATTTCAGCCGTTAATTTTTATGACGAATGAAAAAATGTTTCCTATTACAGTTGGATTAGCTTCCACTTTAAATAAGGAAGGGAATTTTGGAATTGAAATGGCAGGGGCTACACTTTCATTCATCCCGACCTTTTTAATCTTTTTGTTTTTCCAGAAGTACTTTACAGAAGGCATCCAGCTGTCAGGTTTGAAATAATTCTCATCATAATTTGGGAGAGAATCTATGGGGAATTTAAAAATTGGGATTGTTGGGCTTGATACCTCGCACGCGGTTGCTTTTACAAAATTGCTAAATGATCCGACTCATCCCTTCCACGTTAACGGCGGAAAGGTTGTAATGGCATTCCCAGCAGGATCATATGATTTTGAGTTAAGTTATTCGCGGATTGGCGGGATTTCAAAAGAAGTTGAGACCCATGGAGTGCAAATTGTGGATACAATCGAAGAAGTGGCAGAGCAATGTGATTCTATCCTAGTAGAGTCCGTAGATGGAAGAGTGCATCTGGAGCAAGTAAGAAAATTAGTTAGATTCAAAAAGCCGCTATTCATTGATAAGCCATTTTGCTTATCTTCAGCCGAAGCAGCCAAAATGGCCGAACTATCGGAGCAATATCATGTTCCCATAATGAGTTCATCTGCCTTGCGTTTCGCTGAACCTTTAAGGCAGGCTCTATCTATACAGGATAAAGGGCAGATCATTGGTGCGGACTGCTTTGGCCCAATGGAAATGGTTGAAACGCAGCCAGGCTATTTTTGGTATGGGATACATACGATTGAAATGCTTTATGCAATATTAGGAAACGGTGTGCGGCATGTAAAGGCTAACTCCCAACATGCTTCTGATTTGATTGTTGCCCAGTGGAAAGACGGTAGAATCGGTACGGCCAGAGGAAATAGAAAAGGCAATTATAACTTTGGGGCAGTTATTCATTTTGAAAAAGGAAATGAATTTGTGTTGATTGATTCTTCATCCAAACCCTTTTATGCCAGTTTATTGGAACAAATTCTGCTTTTCTTTCAAACCGGTAAACCAATAGTCCCAATGGAGGAAACACGGGAAATCATCCGTTTTATTGAAGCGGCTAATGAGAGCAGGGAAACGGAAAAAATGGTGTGTATCTGAGGGGGAAAAGGAGAAGGGAAATGAAACAGCGGGCCGCTAACTAGTCCCGCCGTTTCAACTATTCCAAGTGAATTTCTTTTCTAATCGTTATCACCAAGGATAAAACTGAGCCGATAAATTCGTCGGGGCCTACCTTTATAAGTGATTTTTTCTTCACCAACAATATCCACCAAATTCGCATCCATCCATTTTAATAGAATCCGATGGGCGCTTCTAGTTGTAATATCCAAAGTTGAAGCGAGTTCTTGTGCCGTATAATCATACTTTTTATGGCGGGCCACTCTTGCCATTAGTTTTGTCATATAAGCCGCGGACATTCCGGCCTTTTCCGCTTTTTCGAGCAGTTCTGCATCCGTGATGGATAAATCGTATTTTTCATATTGCGTATCTGTGATAATGTCAACCGGTCCGATTACACTTTGGTCTTCACGGACAATGTAACAAACATTGCCGCCTAATTCTTTTGATTGGCGCAGTGCAAGCCTTGCGTGGCTGCCTGCTTCCGCTGCTGAGCGGCCAAAGCCGACCCCAATGCTAATCGTTACACCGAGCTCACTTTTAGCGGAATTTAATAATGGAATAAATTTATACCCGCGTGTTTCTCTTTCAAAAATACCGCGCGTGGTTATAAATGAAAATTCTTCTCCGCCTGAATTAATCAAATGGCCATCTAGCAGTTTTGTATAGTTCAACATCATTTGCTGAAATTTCAGTTTGAGTACTTGTACCTCATGTTCGGTCGAATATTTTTCAGTTGCTTTCTTAAATTTATCAATATCGATAATCCCAAAGACGATTTGAGATTCTTTATTTTTCCTAGCTTCCGTTGCGAGCAATGCACGTTCAAGGGAAACGATTAAATCCTGGTAGGTTGGCGTTACCCATTCATTTGGAATGCTCATTTCTGATAAGTTAAGTGAGACCTCCTGAATGCCGGTAATGGCAATTGAACCATTCTGCAGATAGTTGTCTTGGTGAAAGTGAACAATCGATTGAATGGAGCTGTGGTGATTGTTATGGGGAAAGAATGTAAATTCATAGTTATTTTCGCCTAAATCATAAAGAACCTGTTGTATGTATTTTTCTTCAACGGTATCAATCGAGAAATAGGTATAATCATATTGGTTTTTTATTAAAAATAAAGATCGGTAAAGTCCGGTTCCCATTGAAGGGACATAGTGGACTGGTACTGAAAAATCAAATTGGTGCTTTGCTTTTAGGTAGGTTTGGAATTCAGTAAATAAAATAACTTCCAATTGTTTGAAACGGTCAGCGGTAATCTCTGAATCTATGGAAGATGGAGTTGCATTGATAAATACAGGACGTAAATTCGGAAATGCCTCAAGCGCTTTCATTACTTCCTTTTCTAAAGCTTTTGGACTGACAATGCCAATTGCAATTTCAATTCGATTGACTGAGTATGGGCTTGTTTTCATCTTTTCAGCTCCTGTTAAAGACACATTAAAGAAATGTCTTTATATAATCCTATATCAAGATTAAGGAGAACTAACTGAATTGTCAAACAGAATTTTTCCCTAAACAAACGCGTGGTTATTAAAAGACCTTAAAGTGACTTGTCTTTTAAAAATGCGAATTATAAAATAAAGTTGAAAATTAAAAATATTTAATAGCTTAATGAATAAACAATGAAGTCTTAGGAGGATATAAATGAAAACGATTGCAGAATTAGAAGAGTTTATGTCATCACCAAGCGAAGCATTAATTCAGGACATCCAGCAGCTTAATGGAGATATTATGATTTTGGGTGTTAGCGGGAAAATGGGACCTACTTTAGCGAAAATGGTGAAAAGAGCGGTTGATCAGGCTGGTGTCCCTAAACGAGTAATTGGAGTAGCCAGATTTTCGGATCAGAGCTTAATTGAAGAGTTAGAGAGATGTGGAATTGAAACCATCCAAGCTGACCTTTTAAAAGAAGATGATCTTCGAGGCCTACCGCAAGTGAAGAATGTTATTTATATGGCAGGGACTAAATTTGGAACAGTCGGCAATGAACATAATACATGGGCTATGAACGCCTACCTTCCAGGCCGAGTGGCGGAAAAGTTCAAAGACTCGCGGATTGTTGCTTTTTCAACAGGGAATGTTTATCCATTTACGGCTGTTACAAGCAATGATTGCACCGAAGATGTTGTTCCAAATCCTATTGGTGAATATGCTCAATCATGCTTAGGCAGGGAACGGATTTTCACTTATTTTTCCTATAAAAACGAAACGCCAATGGTACTTTTTCGATTAAATTATGCGATTGACCTGCGCTATGGAGTCCTGCTGGAAATTGCAAAACAAGTACACCAGGAAAAGCCAATTGATTTAACAATGGGAAATGCCAATGTAATTTGGCAGGGCGACGCGAATGAGTATGCGATCCGTTCCTTGCTGCATGCAAGTTATCCTCCAAAACCCCTCAATGTTACCGGGCCTGAAACGTTATCAATAAGATGGCTGGCAAAAGAATTCGGAAAAAGAATGAAAAAGGAACCATTGTTTGTGAATACAGAAAGTCCTACTGCATTACTTAATAATTCTTCCCATGCGCATAAATTGTTTGGCTATCCAAGGGTGACGGTTGAACAAATGGTCGATATGATTGCTGACTGGGTGATCAGTGACGGACACACCATTAATAAGCCAACGCATTTCCAGGAGAGAGAAGGTGCTTTTTAATGCTTAAAGAGGCTGTTAAGAAAAAGCTTCATTCTGGTACAGTGATTCCAGCTCATCCCCTTGCATTAACAGAAGGGAGAAAGCTTGATGAAACAGGCCAGCGGGCATTAACACGTTATTATATTGATGCCGGAGTAGGCGGAATTGCTGTTGGGGTTCATACCACTCAGTTTGAAATTCGCGATCCCGAATTCAACCTATACAAAAAGGTGCTAGCCCTTGCGATAGAAGAAACAAAACGGGCGAATGTTCCAGATGATTTTATCAAGGTGGCAGGGATTTGCGGACCGACAGAACAGGCAATTGAGGAAGCAAAATTCAGTTATAGCCTTGGCTATGATTTAGGGCTGTTGAGTATGGGCGGGTTAAACCATCTGTCTGAGGATGAGGTCATAGACCGCGCTGAAAAGGTAGCTGAAATCATCCCGCTCTTTGGGTTTTATTTGCAGCCAGCAGTAGGCGGGAGAATTTTCTCTTATGATTTTTGGCACCGCTTTGCGTCCATTCAAAATGTTTACGCCATTAAAATTGCGCCATTTGACCGGTACTGTACGATTGACGTCGTTCGCGCTGTCTGCAATTCCTCTCGCAATGAAGAGATTGCTCTATACACAGGTAATGACGATAACATCATTAATGATTTAATTACGGCCTACCAATTCAATGTTGGAGACAAAAAGGTCGAAAAGAGAATTGTAGGCGGCCTTCTTGGACATTGGTCAGTTTGGACTAAAAAAGTAGTTGAAACGTTTGATGAAATGAAAAAGCTGCAAAATCAAGATTCTATTCCTGCCCACCTGCTTACCCTTGGCCAAGAAATTACGGATGCCAATGCAGCGATTTTTGATTCACGCAATGCCTTTAAAGGGAGCATTGCAGGGATTAATGAGATATTAACAAGACAGGGCCTGTTAAAAGGCAATTGGTGCCTGCTTGACCGTGAAACATTAAGTCCAGGGCAGGCAGAAGAATTGGACCGGGTTTATGCCAGCTATCCACACTTACAGGATGATGAATTTGTGAAAGCAAATTTATCGAAGTGGTTCGCTAATTAATAGACGGAAGAAGGATCTTATTATGAAACGAATCGTGGCACATAACAAGAAGATTGAAATCATAGAGGATGAGATGCCGGCTTTGGATGGGAAACCATCATATGTATTAATCAAAACGATGTATTCGGTTATTTCACCAGGAACCGAACTGACGATCCTTTCAAACAGTGAAAATAAGCAAGTACATCTCGGCTACAGCGCGATGGGGGAAGTAGTGGAATGCGGAAGTGAGATTACAGATGTTAAAAAAGGTGATTTAGTAGCTTGTTATGGTGCTCCATATGTGCATCACGATGAATTTTTGCTGGTTCCCAAAACCTTGTATACCAAGGTTCCTGAATCTGTTGATCCAAAGGAGGCTGCTCTGGGCGGACTTGGGGCGATTGCCATTCATGCACTTCGCATCGCGAACCTGCAATTTGGTGAAACTGCAGTAATCGTAGGATTGGGCGTTTTAGGGCAATTAATCGCCAAAATCGCAAATGCCGCCGCCTACAATGTCATCGCTTATGATCTTAGCAAAAGCAGGGTCGAAATGTTAAAGGAAGAAAAGTTTAAATCCTTTGCGACGGTTGAGGAGATGGAAGAGGCAATCCGTATCGGTACCAACTCCCGTGGAGCGGATGCTGTTCTATTATGCACAGGCGGGAAACGCTCCCCGCTTACCCAAGAATGTTTGAAGTGGATCCGGACGAAAGGAAAGGCGGTTATTGTTGGAGATATTGAACCCGACTTTCCAAGGGATTTAATGTTTGCCAAAGAAGCAGAAATCCTTATTTCCCGGGCAGGCGGACCTGGCCGATATGACAAGGTGTATGAAAAAGAAGCCATCGATTATCCATATGAGTATGTACGCTGGACGGAAGGCAGGAATGTCGCGGAATATATTCGGCTTATAAGCGAAAAAAGGATTGATGTTCGCCCATTTATTACAGAACTCGTAGAACTGGAGGATGCGCCGCAAGAATTTGAAAAATTGTTTGAAAAGGAATCTGCCACCCTTACAAAACTCATTCACTTTAAATAATGTTCAGGATTCATTCCGGGAAGGTTTTTATTTCATTCAAGATGGGCTCCCATCCTGGTGTGGCAAGTTTTTTGTCTACATCAAGGGGGTTCCCCCTGAAGATGGTGAAACCTTCCTTTTGTTGGGTTAAATAGCTAAAAAAGAACGAATCGGGCGTACCACGGAAAATAGTGCTAAAAGAAAAGAGGTATCTACTATGAAAATCAACCTAACGGGCGAAATAAATTCCATTTTGCCAGGATTACAGCTTATATCGGATGAGTTGAACATCCAATTAAATCCAGATGGTTATCCAATCACCATTACACAAAGGGTCGGTCCTATAAACATTAGCAATAAAGGCGGAAGGGGAGAAATCTTCTATCAGGAAAAAATTCATTTTTTCCGTGCCATTGGATTATGGCTGGAACTCTACAATAAAAATGGGGAATTTGAACGGACTGAACAGCCCCAATTTCAAACGAGCGGCGTGATGCTTGATGCTTCCAGGAATGCTGTTTTAAAAGTAGAAGAAGTAAAAGGGCTTCTGAGAAAAATGGGGAGAATGGGATTAAATGTCGTCATGCTTTATACAGAAGATACATATGAAGTCCCGGATTATCCGTATTTTGGCTATATGCGCGGAAGATATACAGAGACAGAGCTAAGGATTTGTGATGACTATGCAGATTCATTCGGGATTGAAATGATTCCATGCATCCAAACTCTTGCCCATTTAACAATGGCATTAAAATGGGGGTATGCTTCAGAAATAAGAGACACGGCAGATATTTTATTGGTTGGTGAGCCGAAAACGTATCAGTTTATTGAAAGCATGATCGAGGCAGCTGCAAGACCATTCAGAACAAAGCGGATTCATATCGGCATGGATGAAGCTTTTCAGCTTGGGCTTGGCCGATATTTAGATGTGAATGGATATGATAATCGATTCGAGATAATGAATAAACACTTAAATCAAGTTGTTTCCATTGCGGAGCGTTATGGATTGAAGCCCATGATTTGGAGTGATATGTATTTCCGCTTAGGCTCCAAAAAAGGTGAATATTATGATGAGGATTTACACATTCCAAAGGAAGCAATTGATTCGATTCCAGAAAATCTGCAGCTTGTTTATTGGGATTACTATCATGAAGATGAAGCTTTTTACCGCACGTATATCCAAAAACATAAAGAGTTAGGGAGGGATACAGTTTTTGCTGGCGGGGCATGGACTTGGAACGGGATTTCACCGAATTACGGAAGAGCGTTCGCCACAACGGAAGCCGCTTTAACAGCATGTAAAAAGGATGGCATTCAAGAAGTATTTACAACATTATGGGGAGACAACGGAGCAGAAACCCCACTAATAACGGCCGAACCAGTCATGCAGCTGTTTGCTGAACATACCTACCAGGAAACAGTTGGCAATGAACAGTTGGCGGAACGTTTCCACTTTTGTACTGGAAATCATTTAGAAGATTTTCTTCTTTTAAACCAATTGGATGAAACCCCCGGCGTTATGAAAAATAACTTGCGTTCATCGAATGCTTCAAAGTTTTTATTGTGGCAGGATGTACTGATCGGATTATTTGATGAAAACATCCGTGGGTTGGACATGAACAGGCATTATCAAAGCCTTCTTCCCCAATTTAAGGCTGCTTTGGAACGAAACCCTCGCGCATCTCTTTTATTTGAGTTCTATGAACAATTAACGAAGGTGTTAAGCGTAAAGGCGGAAATGGGCATCCAGTTAAAGACGGCATATGACCAGATGGATAAGAAAGAAATGAAGATTCTATTAGAAGAGATTAAAGGGTTGACGATGCAGATAGGGAATCTTCATCGCAAACATAGGGAAGTTTGGTTTTCTTTATATAAACCATTTGGTTGGGAAATCATTGAGCTTCGCTATGGCGGACTGACAGCCCGGATGGAAACGGCACAATTTCGCATTCAACAGTGGCTGGAAAATAAAATCGACAGGATTGAAGAGTTGGAAGAAAAGAGGCTAATTCATGATGGCCCACTTGGTATTCCTGAAGGTTCATTAGGCAATCATTTTTATCACCGGATTGCTACAGCGGGTAATATCATTTAAATGAAAAAAGAAGAAAAATACCTTGCCTAAGGAGGTGGAAACATGCCAATAATCCAGTTTCCAAAAGGAATGAAGTGGGGAACTGCGACAGCTGCCTACCAGGTTGAAGGGGCAGCATTTGAGGATGGGAGGGGGTTATCGATATGGGATACCTTTTCCCATACTCCGGGTAAGGTGAAAAATGGGGATAATGGTGATATCGCCTGTGATAGCTATCACCGTTATGAAGAGGATATCGAATTATTGGCGCAGTTGGGTGCAAATGTGTATCGCTTTTCTGTTTCCTGGCCAAGGATTTATCCAAACGGAAAGGGAGATCTCAATCCTAAAGGGCTGGACTATTACCATAACCTTATCAATAAATTAGTGGAAAAAGGGATTGAACCAATGCTGACCCTTTATCACTGGGATCTGCCACAAGCCTTGCAGGATCTCGGTGGATGGGCTAATCGAGAAACCGTTGAAGCCTTTAGCCAATATGCTGAAACTGTTTTTAAGGAGTTTAATGGAAAAGTAAAGTATTGGCAAACGATTAATGAACCTTTATGTGCAGCATTTTTATCCAATTATCGAGGGGTTCATGCGCCAGGGTATCAAGACTTGCAATTAGCAGTCGATATTTCCCATCACTTGGTTTTAGCGCATGGAAGAGCGGTCCAGCTATTTAGAAATTTGGGGATAGAAGGAAAAATTGGAACAGCAACCAATACAACCTGGAGAGAGCCATTCAGCAATAAAATAGAAGATATTGAAGCTTGCAGGAGAGAAATCGGCCATAATATCGACTGGTTTCTCGATCCTATCTTGAAGGGGCAATATCCCCAATATCTGGTGGAATGGTTTAAGAAAAAAGGCGCGGAACTTCATATTGGGGAAGGGGACATGGAAGCCATTCACCAGCCAATCGATTTCATCGGAGTAAACTATTATTCAGGCAATATCGCCCGATATAAAGAAAATGCCGGCTTATTGGATATTGAAAATATTGAAATCGATTATGAACAAACCTATATTAACTGGCCTATTTATGCAGACGGCCTTTATAAAGTTTTTCATTATCTTGAAGACCGATATGGTAATATTCCGCTTTTCATTACCGAAAACGGGGCATGTTGCATTGATGAAATGGTTAACGGGAAAGTGGAAGACAAAGATAGAATCAAATATTACAAACAGCATTTAACAGCAGTCAGCAGGGCGATTGAGTCGGGTATCAATATTATGGGGTATCTGGCCTGGTCGTTACTGGATAATTTTGAATGGGCGGAGGGCTATGGAAAACGATTTGGCCTTGTGTATGTAGACTTTCTTACATTGGAACGAATCAAAAAAGATAGCTATTACTGGTATAAAAAAGTAATTGCCAATGGGTGGATGGAAATTTAGCTGGAAGGAATTAACCAGAAATCCGAAAGAGGTAGTGATTGTATGCAAAATGTACTATTGATAGGTGCTGGAACAATGGGGACGGAACATGCTGCTTCCTATTACTCAATGGATAATGTACATCTAGCGGGAATCGTTGATTTTCGAAAAGAGCAAGCGGCACACGTTGTCGGCAGCCATAATACTAAAATTTTTGAGACATTGGAAGAGGCGGTAGAAAATCTCGGCCATATCGATGTGATTGATATATGTGTTCCTACTTTCCTTCATAAAGAATATGTAATGAAAGCAGCCGATTTAGGGATCGATGTAATCTGCGAGAAACCTTTAGCTTATACACTTCAAGATGCGAGAGAAATGATTGATTATTGCGTTGCGAAAAATGTGAAATTATTTGTTGGCCATGTTGTCCGTTTCTTTCCTCAATATGCAAAAGTACGTGAGCTTGCAGTGAATGGAACGATTGGAGAAATTGGTGTCGTCCGAACAAGAAGAGGGGGGAATTTTCCTGCTGGATGGAGCGATTGGTATGCTGATGAAACCAAAAGCGGTGGTGTAATCCTCGATTTAATCATCCATGATTTTGATTTCCTGCGTTGGACCTTTGGGGAAGTTGAAAGAGTGTTTGCCAAAGGCCTTACTGGAAGAAACTTGGACCACCTAGATTATGCTTTGGTAACTCTTGCTTTTAAGTCAGGGGTCATTGCTCATGTGGAAGGTACGTGGGCCCATCAAACATTTTCTTCACAATTTGAATTTGCCGGAAAAAGCGGCATTCTCGAATATGATAGTTTAAAAGAAGAGCCCGTTCTCCTGTCTATTAGACAATCACAAGAAGAAAAAGGCGGCGTATCCGTTCCTCAAAGCCCTTTGAAAAAATCACCTTATCAAGTGGAGCTTGAACATTTCCTGCACTGTTTAAAGACGAATGAACCTCCAATTGTAACTGCGGAAGATGCTTATAAAGCGATGGAAATATCAACAGCCGCTCTTCAATCATTAAAAACCGGTTTACCTGTAACCCTGGATACTAAAGGGGGAGAACAGGAATGAAGATTGGAATAATCAGCTTTGCACATATGCACGCAACTAGTTATGCCTCCGTAATAAATGGCATGAAGGGTGTTACTCTCGCGGGAATAGCCGATGACAATGAAGAAAGAGGCAAAGAATATTCGGAGTTATTTAACACGGCCTATTATAAAAACTATCACGAACTGCTTGATTCCGATATAGATGCAGTCATTGTGACATCTGAGAACAGCTTCCATCACCAGCACGTTGTTGCTGCAGCAAAGGCAGGTAAACACGTGCTATGTGAAAAGCCATTAGCTACGACTATAGAAGATGGCAATGAAATGATTCGTGTATGTGAAGAAAATGAAGTTTTTTTAGGAACAGCTTTTCCAGTCCGATTTAATACTCCTATTCAAGAAGCTAAAAGGATGATCGAACAGGGAGTTCTAGGAGAAATTCTCGCGATTAAAGGAACGAATCGGGGAACGAATCCGGGGGGCTGGTTCATTGATAAAGAAAAATCAGGTGGCGGAGCTGTTCTTGACCATACGGTCCATGTTGTCGATATTATGAGATGGTTCACTGGTGCGGAAATTGAAGAAGTTTACGCTGAAATAGGCAATGTGTATTCAGATCATCCAATTGATGATTGCGGGATCATTACGATGGAATTTACGAATGGAATGTTCGCTACATTAGATTGCAGCTGGTCAAGGAATAGCAGCTATCCTACATGGGGCGATGTAACATTGGAAATCATCGGATCAAAAGGGAACGCAAAAGTAGATGCTTTTTCCCAAAAGGTCGACTTATATTCCAATTCCGAAGGGGTTAAATGGATTGGATGGGGAGATGACATGGACACAGGCCTGATAGAAGATTTTGTTAAGAGCATTAAAGAAGGAAAGCCTCCGCTTGCGACAGGACATGCAGGATTGAAGGCCGTAGAAGTTGCCCTCGCAGCCTATCAATCTTTTGACAAAAAGAGCCCTGTTAAACTGTGTTGAAAAATAGAAGTCAATGGAACACTTGATTCTTTGAAAACTTTATCAGAGCAATACGAGGATAAGCGGTAGGAGGTTGCTTATATGGATTCCATTTTATCGAAGCTAAGAGGAGGCTTAATCGTCTCCTGTCAGGCACTTGAACATGAACCGCTCTTTGGTTCCGAAACGATGGGGAAAATGGCGCGGGCGGCAATGGAAGGCGGTGCTGTAGGAATCAGGGCCAACACTCGGGAAGATATTCTCGAAATTAAAAAAGCAGTGGAATTGCCAGTGATCGGGTTAGTAAAAAGAGACTATAAAGATAGCGAAATATATATTACCCCCACACTGCGTGAAGTGGGTGAGGTTGTTGAAGCCGGTGCGGAAATCATCGCTTTTGATGCAACGAAAAGAAGCCGGCCAAACGGCCAATCCCTTAAAGAACTTGTGGAAGAAGTAAAGAGGGAATATCCCAATCATTTGTTAATGGGAGATATCGCAACAGTTGAAGAGGGGATTTATGCAGCAGAATTAGGATTAGATTTCATTTCAACAACCCTTTGCGGCTATACCCCATATACGACTGAACACAACTCGTTTAACCAAGAGCTCTTAGTTCGTTTAATTCAGGAAACAGATGTCCCCATCATTGCGGAGGGAAGGGTAGATACCCCTCAACTTGCGGCAGAATGCATTCATTTGGGGGCATTTGCGGTTGTCGTTGGGTCTGCTATTACAAGGCCACAGGAGATAACAAAACGATTTGCTAATGAAATCCTTAATTTAACAAATGGCCGATTATAGAAAAGTCATTTTTATTGAACTTTTATGAAGAGGTGTATAATTTGGCAGTCTCTCAAGAATTACATGCAGATCTTGTTATTATTGGCGGGGGGCTTGGCGGCTGCGCCGCTGCACTGTCTGCTCTGCAATCCGGAAAAACGGTTATTGTAACAGAAGAAACAAAATGGATTGGCGGCCAAATTACCAGCCAAGGTGTACCGCCAGATGAACATCCATGGATTGAAAGTTTCGGTGCAACGCGGAACTACCGGAAATTCCGGAAAAAAATAAGAGAGTATTATTTTCAGCATTTTCCAGTGAAAAATAGCCAGAGAGTGAACGAGCAATTTAATCCAGGCAATGCACTCGTTAGTAAAATCAGCCATGAACCAAGAGTAGCATTACGTGTGCTATATGATATGTTAGCTCCTTTCCTGCATAGCGGGAAGCTCACTTTGTTAACGGAGTATAAAGTCAGTGAAGCCGAAACAGAAGGGGACCATGTACTCGCTGTTGCTGTATCGCATACTGTAACGGGAAATACCATCCTATTAAAGGGAAAGTATTTTTTGGATGCGACCGAAATGGGAGACGTATTGCCTTTAGCCGATGTAGAATATGTCATTGGAGCTGAATCACAGTCGGAAACAGGAGAAGCCCACGCACCAAGCGGAGAGGCCGAGCCATCCAACATGCAGGCTTTTACATACTGTTTTGCGATGGATTATATAGAGGGAGAGGACCATACAATCGAAAAGCCTGCCCAATATGAATTTTGGAAACACTATCAGGCTGAATTTTGGCCTTCCAAACAATTGAGCTGGTGGGGGCTTGTGCCTCATACATTGGAACCTATTGAGTACTCCCTTTTTTACGAGCCAGGCCGTTTTTCGTTATGGAATTATCGCAGAATCATTGACAGGACGAATTTTGAACCAGGGACATTTTTAAGTGATATGACCATCGTCAATTGGCCGCAAAATGACTATTGGCTGGGCCCAATCATTGATGTAACAGAAGAAGAGAAAGAAAAACATCTATTTAATGCCAAACAATTAAGCTTATCCTTATTATATTGGATGCAAACGGAAGCACCCCGGCCAGACGGAGGCCATGGGTATCCAGGATTGCGGTTAAGGAAAGATAGTTTAGGTACAGAGGATGGATTGGCCATGTATCCTTACATACGAGAATCAAGAAGAATAAAAGCTGAATTCACTGTGAAAGAACAGCATATTAGCGGGGAAATCGATGGGAAGAATTCCGCCACATACTTTGAAGATAGTGTAGGGATTGGATGTTATCGCTTGGACCTTCATCCAAGCACTGGAATGAATACATATATTGATATTTCATCCCATCCATTTCAGATTCCACTAGGAAGTTTAATCCCAATCCGAGTCGAAAACTTATTGCCTTCCAGTAAAAATATCGGAACGACCCATCTTACAAATGGATGTTACCGGCTTCACCCGGTGGAATGGAATATCGGGGAAGCGGCTGGACACCTGGCAGCTTATTGTATGGATCATTGCTTAAGTCCACGAGAAGTAAGAAATGACAAGCATCGATTGAAGGATTTTCAGGCGCGGTTAATGAGGGCGGGCATTGAACTTGAGTGGCCGAAAATCCACAATGTGTGAATGGAGTGTAAAGCAGTGATAGCTCTAGTGGATAACAGTAAAAAAATGAACAATCATATAAACTTCACCGATTACTTTTCGGATATAGATCAAATGATTGAAGAGGATTTACTCCAATATAAATTTATTTTTATCAATGGGAATGACAATGGAAAGCCTCTGAAGCTGTCCTATAAAATGCTAGAAAAATTATGGGATTATGTAGAGCAAGGCGGGACTTTATATGGAGAATTAATCAATTGTGAGGATTTTCCGGCTTCGCGGCTTTTTGGATTCAAGCAGGACTTTGCTGTGACGAATCGGCGCCTTGAAAAGTTAGTCATACCGGCGGATAGCAGCCATTGTAAAAAAGGTCAGCTGCTCGAGTGGCAAGGCCCCTTTTTAACCGGTTTTACCTTCGATACGGAAAGGCTGTTGGATATTGGCCATTTTAAAGAAACACATCGCACTGAAATGGCGGGGACATATCCAGCATTTGTAGTGAAAAAACATGGTAAGGGGAAAGCCATCTTTTCTGCCTTTTCTTTTTTAGGTAATGAGCAATCTTGGACATTACGGCCAAACTGGCTCTGGAAGGATTTTGTAAATTTACTGCAGGCGGAATTTCAATTGCCGATTCAGGTGATACAGCCAACCATTCAAGCTTCCATGAATGCCGATATTGAAAAGACGATCGAAAAGGGGATGAGCTGGTTTTTAACTTCGGGTATTTTACCGATGGGTGACGGTAGTTTAGGAGTATATGAGAATGTTCATTCAATCCGAAGTGATATTAGTAAGGATTATCGGCCGGACTGCAACGCCCATACCGCCCTGCTGTTTTACTTATATGGAGAATATACGAAGGAACAGAAATGGACCGAGGTTTCTGCTAACTTACTGAGCTATTTGTTCGAAACAGGCTATCAGGATACCGACCCCAATTCAGCCACCTATGGCTTTTGGAAATGGTTCCAGAGCCCCAAGAGAAAGCCGGATCAACTATTTTCAGATGATAATAGTTGGGTAGCACTGGTTTTGTTATACCTTTACCGTAAAACCGGAATTGAAGAGTACAAAGAACGGGGCCTGTTGACGGCTTATGCTCTATTAAACACGCAAAATAGGAATGGACTGCGTCCGGAATGTATCCGTGAACAAGAACTGGAAGAGAAGGGGATTTCCCACTTCAAGAACTCCAGTGCTGCAAGCATGAACCCGCACTTCGAATCAATCGTCCATGCTGCATTTATTCAAGCGTATTATGTTTCAAATGATGAAAGGTTTATACAGGCTGCATATCAAGGCACTTTGACTTTGCTTGAGAATAAGGAAAATTTAAAGTTTATGTACAGCAAGACTGCGGGATACAGCAGATTCCTCTTATCGTTATCGCAAATGTATGCCATTACAAGGGATGAGACGATTCGCCAAGGCCTCTATGAAGTTATCGATTATCTATCTGCTAACCAAAATGAGCAAGGCGGAATTGAGGAAAGTGATAACCCTGACCCGGAGCGCTACGGTACGGAGGATACGGGTGTTTTCCGTATGAATAATGAAGGGATTGCCGATCAGTTGTATACGAATAACTTTTTGCTTATGAACGCTTGGGAGGCTTGGAAAGCAACTGGTGACGAGGCAATAAAGGAATTATACGAGAACCTCGCCCGGTTTCTATCCGGTATTCAAATCTCTTCGCAAAAAAAGGAGTTTGATGGAGGATGGATGCGATCCTTCCACATGGAACGAGGAGAGTATTTTGGCAATAACGGTGATACCGGCTGGGGTGCATATGTAATCGAAAGTGGTTGGACAAATGCAGTTATCTTATCAGGGTTTCTTTTAAACGAATTGAATCAATCCCTGATCGATTAAGATAAAAAGGAATTCTGAGGAGGTGTCTTTTTGTCCAGCATCCAATGTACCATTTTAAATGAAGACGAAGTGATAAAGTTTGCGAAAGAAGAGTTGCTTAAATATGCAGAACAGGTACATCTGTCCATCCCTATTTCCTTTGTATTAGGGGTTCATCATGATTTTCATCAAAGAGGCATCATAGAACCACTCATTCATGCTGATTCGTCAATCGATGCCTTTCAGCTGGCAGAAAGAGAAAGCACGATATATATAATAGGATCGAATCCGCGCTCCGTGCTATTTGGTGTTTATCATGCTTGTAAAAAACTGTTCGGGTATAAGTGGGTTAGCTTCTCTTCAAAAGAAACAACTAAATTCAATGAACATGATTTTTGCACTCCTAAGATTCATCGTGGAAAAATGAAACGAAGGGGCTTGGTTCTTGAAAACTACGATGACGTTGATTTTCTAATACAGCTAATTGACTGGTCAGCTAAACAGTATATAAATGAACTTTTCTTTACCTTTATGCTTTGGGACAAGGTAAAAGATAGAGTGGCAAAAGAGATTGAGAAGCGAGGGCTAACAATCACCTTAGGCGGACATAGTATGCATTATTTACTTAGGGAAATAGCTGCTTCGGAGAAGAAACAAATCGACTTTTCGGATGGAAGCTGGAAGAGCTTGGTTATCAACAAAATTAAGGGGTATTGTAATGATACTCGATCCATAGAACGGGTATCCTTATGGCCGGCGGATGTAGGGATAGAGGACAATCAACGCTTTTTGGCTCATTATATTGAGTTTACTGAACAACTCCAAAAGCAGCTTCCTGATATTCAGGTGGAACATATTGCCTATAATGCGGGTTTATCGTGGGGGATGTTGGAACTGCCAGATGGAGTAGATAGCTCTAAATCTGTTCAAACATTATTTGCATATTGGGGCAGAAATTATCAGCAATGCTTCACGAAGGAAGAAAGGGCATTTGAAGCTTTCCGAAAATGGTGTCGTTCAACGAAAGCGAACCATAAAGAGTTAACGATTTTTGAATACTATAGTGACCATTTTATGTTAGGGGATTTGTTTCCGCCCTTGTTTAATAGAATTCAGGAAGATATCGATTTGTATGCCAAGATGGGTATTGAACAGGTCGTAAATTTGATTGTTCCATTCATTCCAAAAGATAACGCAAGGAAAGAGGATATGGTATATCCGTGGAAATCGATTCAGTTGATGAATAGTTACTTTTTTGCAAGAATAAGCTGGGGAGATTCATTTGAAGACATTGAACAGGATTTTTACTCGATATTTGGAGAGTACCATAATGAAGTTAAACGAGTTCTTCAGAAAATGGAAATTATCCTTTCGGAAGTATCAAAATGGAATGTTCCACTATTCCCTAGCCGGTTAATTGATCCCGAAAAGGTGGAAACCTTCGATGGCGTGGAGTTGATTATTAAGGATTTAAAAGAGTGGAAAAACGATATTGACCAAATGAAAAAAAGAGCAATAAACGGTGCTGGCGAACCATTCAGTATGATTTCATTTTATGTTCATTTTATAGGGGAAAAGTTAGAGGAATATTTACGTAAGTGGGAACAAAAGTAAAGTGTTTTTAGCGATTTTTGATTTGGAGGTAGAACATGAAACAACGAATTGTATTTATTGGTGATAGTATTACACACTGGGGAATGAATGAAAGCGATAACATAGGTACTGGCTATGTGCGTTTACTTCATGATTATTTAAAGGTAACCTATCCGGACCGGAATATGGAAATTTTAAATAAAGGCATCAGTGGAAACCGAGTGATAGACTTGGCCGAACGTTGGGAGCGCGATGTAATTTCCCATCAGCCTGATTTTGTGTCAATTTCAATTGGAATTAATGATGTGTGGCGGCAAATTGATTCACCTGAAATTGATCAAATTTACCCTGATTGCTATGAAGAAGTTTATGAATCACTCCTTAGTAATCTGAAAGAAAATACAAATGCAACCGTCGTATTAATGGAACCTACGGTTATTGAGGAAGATATCCAGAGTGAAGGGAATCAGAAGCTTGTCCCTTATGTTGAGATTGTCCATAAACTGGCAGGTAGTTATGGCGCAACCATTGTACCGACCCATCAGGAATTTATGAAATATATAAACTATGGCAATAGTCAGCCTCTTACATTGGATGGTGTCCATATGAACAGCATGGGGAATATGCTAATGGCAAAGACGTGGATACAAGCAACGGAACGATTGTTCAAACTAGGGAAGTAGAGACTTTTGGCAATGCAAAAAGGAAATATGTAGCAGCCTAAGAAAATTGCCTGCTACTATCACTTCAATGCTCATGGCAGTAAAGAACTATCCAGTGTAAAAAACCAAAGCAAGAGCCGTAGTGAAAAACATTGGCATGATTATCGACGACTCCATGGGGTTGAGTTCCCCACGGAGTTTTTTTGTAAAGATTGTTTGTAATTTCAGAAAATTCCTTTACTATCCTGTTCGGCCTCCTTTATAGTAGAAGGTGGTTGAAAAAACCAAATATTTCTAAGGAGGAGAGCGGAATGTTGATGAAGGAGACAGTTTGTGCGGGAAAGGGTATCGAAGAAAATAGGAAACTGGAAACCTAGCGGGGCTGGGATTAGGAACGGAGGATTTTTTTATGGAACTGACTAAGGAAAAAATTAAAATTGTAGAATACCATGAAGGGCTTGCCGCGGGTGTGGCGGAGATGTGGAACCTTAGCCGCGAGGGCTGGGGAGGCGATGCGCAGGTTACGAATGCCGAAAAGGTCCGGGTCCAGGAAGCGAATTCCGGCAACCTGAATCTTTTTTTGGCAATGGACGGCGATCAGGTCGTTGGCTATTGCGGTCTTTGCGAGTACCGGGAGGATGAAGGGGCGCTGTATATCCCGCTCCTTAATGTACGCACCGATTACCATGGAAAGAAGATTGGCAAGCTGCTCGTCCTGAGGGCGCTAGAACGGACGGTCGAACTGGGTTGGCCGCGGCTTGACCTGTACACCTGGCCGAGCAACACGAAGGCTGTCCCGCTTTACAAGAAATGCGGATTTTTCTGGGAAGACCGGGATGATACGACCCATCTGATGAATTTCATGCCGACGGTCCTGAACACTGAAGCGGTCCGTGGCTATTTTACGGATATCAATTGGTATAGTGAGAGCACGAGAGCCATCGATGTGACGCCAGATGGTAGAAAGGACAACGACTTCTCCTATTACGAGTATAGTTGGAAGTCGGAAAATGGAAGCCTAAGGATGGAGTTTGAACGGACCGGCCGCGGGTTGCGGTTGATTGAAACGGATGACTATCTTGTTTCCGTGAATGTGGAGGATTTCAAGCTCGTTTGCGGATCTGAGTACACGGTCACTTACCATATTAAAAATAAGTCCGGAAAACCGCTCCTGGTCGAACTGGAAGGCGAAGACCACAAACTTGTCGGATTTGATTTTAAAACAAGCGTAGCAGTAGAAGATGAAACAACTGTCGAAGCGAAATTCACGCTCGGTGAGCTGGAGGAGGAGCAAAGCAACTGGCGCACCCATCCTTCCGTTGTCACTAACGCATTGATCAATGGGAGGGCCGCGAAGTTTACAGTCGGCGTCCTGTCGAAGCAGCCGGCTAAAGTGGCCGGGAAGGTGCCTGGTTCGCAATGCTATCTTCATGAAGAAGCGGTTTTCTATCTTGACGTGGAAAACAGCTTCAGCGAACCGGCAGCGTTCACCATTCAGTTTCCAGAAAATGATATGGTCCAGCTTAGCCAAAAAACGTTCAGGGTTGAACTGGATGCGAGAGGAAAAACGTCAATTGCGATTCCATATGCTTTGAATGCCTATGGATTCTTCGCACCGGAGCTTAAAATTGATGCCGCCACTAAAAGTGGTATTGCGACGACTTTTACCAAAAATCTCGGGCTTGGCTTTAAAGGGCTTGGGGCACGTTTCAGCGGCGAGTGCGATGATTATTGGCATATTTACAATGGGTTGTCCCATACGTATTTGCGGAAGTTCAACAACTGGGTTGTTCCGGGCAGGCTGACGAAGGGCGCGCAGAAAACGATGTGCATGTACCCGAAAATCGGGAAGCCGTATTCGGGCGAGTTTTCGAAACGGAAGCCGGTTCGAGTCGAGTTTAGGGAAGAGGGCGCGGCGATTGTGATGTCGGTTGTTTATGAATCGTCCGATTTCGAGGGACTTGTACTTGTGGGCGAGTCGAAGCTTTACGGGGAAGGCTTGCTTGAGCAATCGTACATTATCAAGAATACGGGCGAATCGGAGACGGACTCGCCAATCAGCGTTTCCCAGCCGGTTTACCATGAACTGAACAGGCCTGTTTTTGCGATGGATGGGGAGATCGTAGCGTTCGATGACAAGGCGGAAGCGGAATATGGTCTTTGGGACAGCAAACGTCTTTCGGAAAACTGGTTGTTTTCGCGCCATGAACCGTATGCGCACGGTGTCGCATGGCCTGCAGGGGCGGCCGTGAATTTCGAGTCATGGTATATGTATGTGGAACATGAGCTTGGCCATATTCCGGCAGGGGGCGAGATGAGGACGATGCCGGTCGCGCTTTCTTTCGGAGCATATCAAAGCTGGGAGGAATTCCGGGAGTTTGCGACGAGAAAGAAGCACCGGAAGGATTTTGCTGGCAGCCCGATTGAGGTGCAGGTGGCGAAGCGGGAAGACGGATCTGAAGAAATTATCCTGTCCGACCGGAAAACGAGCTATATTGATGGAGAAGTAAGCTTTGAGCGGGAAAAACAAGGGTTTTATACAACAAAAATCGCCCTTGAGGAAAGAAGGCGTGAAGCATCGGCTTTTGCTGAAATAGCCGTGGAGCCGCTATCGATGGTGTCGGCTGAATACGAAATCAACGGGATTAGCGACAGGCTGGATGTGCTCGTCCTAAACCCAACGGAAGGGGCGGTTGCATTCCGTGAAGAGGAGCGGGGCGGCTTATCGGTTTTGACGGCGGGGAATGGTGTGCTGTCAATTGCTGCGTCAGAAGGTTTTTACCCGTCGCTGTTCTCGCTTGAAGCATCGGGCCGAGAGTGGCTTGATTCATCGTTCCCAGCGCTTGAACCGAAAGCGTGGTGGAATCCGTGGAGCGGCGGGTTGGTCACCGGCATTGAAGGCATCAATACAAAGTCGTTCGCAAAGGAAGAAACGAGTATAGGCTCAGCAACACTATTCGACGATGAAGGCCGGGAGTGGCAGGGCCTGAGGATTTCGACCGTTTTTGAAAAGAACGAGATGTGGAAAGGGCTTTGCATCCATCAGTATTTTTGCATGCTGCCGGGCGTTCCGGTGCTTGTCAACGTTACGAAAATCAGCCAGCATAGCGGGACGTATTTCCATAATAAGAACTGGTTCAGCCAGCTGTTTTTCAAAAAAGCCTGGGTGAAAAACGCTGGTGGAACGAGGAAGTATACAGCAGGGAAGTCGGAAATCATGGCGCACCTCCTTGGCCATGCGCTCATCGGTTCGGACGAATGCGCCGAGTTTCTCCAGGTGATTGCCGACCGGGAATCGACGGCAATGGACACATATATGAACAAAGAAGTCATGCTTGTAGGGATGGACCGTGAAATCGACCTTGCCCATGGATCCGAATGGCTATCCGCTCCGGCATTCATTGTCACGGGGGACAGGGTTCTTAGCAAAGATGAAGTGAAGGTGCTGCAGAAACTGACTTTTAAAGAGGTAAGCAATGAAAATCATTGATGCACATATCCATTACTCCGAGATTGGGAGCTTTCATGAGACGGCCCGGAACATTTCGAAGGTTGACTATTCATATGAAGGAATCCAGAAGGAGTTTGCCGACAACGGAGTCGTCCTTGGGATTGCGATGGGTGTGACGGAAACAGCCGGGGAGGGTTTTCCCGACTCGGCTTCCGAAACGCCGATGGGCATCGACCTAACTCCTGAAATTCCGAAGAATATTGTGTATTGCGCAGGCATCAATCCGTTCAGGCTAGACAGGGAGGCGCTTGCCCGGCTTGAACAGGATGTGCAGAAACCTGAATGCGTCGGCATCAAAATCTATCTTGGTTATTACCCGTTTTACGCCTATGACGAGGTGTACGAACCTGTTTACAGGATCGCGAAGGAGTATGGGGTTCCGGTTGTCTATCATACTGGGGATACGTATTCCGAGCGGGGCAGGCTTCGGTTCTCGCATCCGCTTGCGATTGATGAAGTCGCCGTGAAAAACAGGGACATGACCATCATGATGGCGCACTTTGGCGATCCGTGGGTGCTGGACGGTGCGGAGCTTGTTTATAAGAATAGCAACGTGTATGCCGACCTATCGGGCCTTGTTGTCGGGGAGGACGGGGACATCAGGAAGCTGCAGCAGACGAGGTTTTTTGACCATCTTCTCCATGCTCTCACCTTCACGAACAATTATGAAAAGTTTCTGTTCGGGACGGACTGGCCGCTCACGCCAATCAAGCCATACATTGAATTCATCGCCGACATCATCCCAAAGGAGCACCACGATGCGGTTTTTTACAACACAGCACTTAAGGTGTTTCCGAAAATTAAGGGATTTTTATAGTTAATTGTCTACTCCCAAAGTCTTAGTTATTTCCATTATTAAGGCCAATGTGTAAAAAATGGAGGCCATATAAGATAGAGATAACAAGAACAAGGGAGATGGAACTTATGTATAGCGATATTTATATGATTGAAAAAACAATGGAGTATCGGGAACACGAATTCCGAAAAATGGAGTTCGTCCGACGTGATTCCGAACTGGCGAGAAAAGAACCATTCTATTGCAAATTGCCGGTTATTAATCAGCTGAGCGTTTGCAATTGCAGCTGAAATGACTAACACCTCTCTGAATTAATTCGGTAAAGGAAGCCCGCAATCTACGGGCTTCCTTTCTTTTTGCTGCTCAAGAACGGTACCAAATCACCTTTTAAGAGAGCAGTTGATTTAACGGTTTTCGAAAATCTCAGTTACGGTTCTTCTAAAATCGCCATTTACGCCGTTCTGTCCATTGTTGATATCATCCGCCAATCGGTTCATCCGCCTATAAAAGTCAGGGTTAAATGAAATAAAAACCCTTTTAATATTCCTCTCGGTATTTCTAATCTGGTCCGCTATCCGTTGTTTAAAAGAAGCGGAAATACCAGGATAGGATGAGTCCATAACGATTTCAGGCTGGTCGGCTTCTGAATGTAGGTTGCCGTCAGAGCCGTTTCCTGTGCCAAAGCTCCTTCCTGTTTCGCCCTGTGTATCCAGTCCCAATCCGGCAATACTGCCCCCGCCGATTCCTGTGCCGCTGTATTCGCCCATTTGAGTCCCATTTCCATGGCCGCGGTAACCAGGATTTCCGGAAGTACCGGTATTTTCATTTCGATTGCCATTTTCGTAGGTTTCTCTCGATCTGGTGCTGGGTTGAATGTAAATCTACTGTAAAGATTTCGTAAAGTTTCCGCCCGGCAGCTATACTTTGGTTTACATTAACTTAATAATTGTTGTGGAGTTAAAAAGATTGTCGGATTTTGCGAACAGGGGTGGGGAAATGGAGATTAATTGGCAGGAAATTCTCTTTATGTTCATTGGGGGACTCGGGATTTTTCTTTATGGGATAAAGTCGATGGGAGACGGCCTTCAAAAATCTGCGGGAGACAGGTTAAGGTCCATTCTTGATCGTTTAACAACGAACCCTTTCATGGGTGTCCTTGCGGGAATATTTGTAACGGTTGCCATTCAATCGAGTTCTGGTACAACGGTCATTGTCATCGGGCTTGTTAGCGCCGGGTTTATGACGCTGCGCCAGGCGATTGGCGTTATTATGGGTGCCAACATTGGGACCACTGTGACGGCTTTTATAATAGGAATTGATATAGGCGAATATTCACTGCCAATTTTAGCGGTGGGGGCTTTCCTTTTATTCTTTTTCAAAAATAACAGAATTAATAACTTTGGCCAGGTTGTCTTTGGTTTCGGTGCATTGTTCTATGGGCTTGAATTGATGGGTGAGGGTATGAAGCCGCTCCGTGAACTGCAATCCTTTATAGACCTTACCCAAAGCATGAGTGACAACGCATTCCTTGGCGTCCTCGTTGGTACGGTTTTCACAATCATCGTACAAAGCTCGAGTGCAACAATTGGGATTCTTCAAGGCTTGTACTCTGAAGGTCTTGTCGATTTGAATGCGGCACTTCCGGTCCTGTTTGGAGATAATATCGGGACAACCATCACGGCAGTCCTTGCGTCGATTGGTGCATCCGTTGCAGCAAGGCGCGCAGCTGTGGTCCATGTAATGTTTAACGTGATTGGAACAATTATCTTTATGATAATTCTCATTCCATTTACAACTTTTATCTCGTGGCTCGATCAGCTTCTTAATTTGAATCCCGCGATGCAGATTGCTTTCGCACATGGAACATTCAATGTGTCGAATACATTGATCCAGTTCCCGTTCATCGCGCTTCTAGCATTGATTGTGACAAAAATAGTCGCGGGGGAAGATGTTGAAATTGAATTTAAGCCGAAGCATCTCGACCCTCAATTAATTGAACAGTCTCCATCGATCGCGCTTGGGGCTGCTAAAGAAGAAGTCGTCCGGATGGGCCACTTTGCTGTACAGGGAATACAGGAGTCATACAACTACCTGCAGACGAAAAACAAAAAGAACTCTGACACTGCTTATCAAATAGAGGATGCCATTAATAATCTGGATAATAAAATCACAGAATATCTTGTTAAAATGTCAAGGTCTTCACTATCTGCACAGGAATCCGAGAGCCACTCATTTCTAATTGATACAATTCGTGATATAGAGCGAATTGGGGATCACTGCGAAAATATCCTCGAGCTTGTAGACTATCAATTGGCCAACAAAGTCATCTTGACAGAAGAGGCAATGGCAGACTTGAATGAAATGTTTGAGCTTACAATGGAAACCGTATTACAGGCGATTTTGGCCCTTGAAAAAAATGATAAAGCGATTGCTTATTCTGTAGTTGAAAGAGAAGTCTTAATCGATACGATGGAACGAAAATTCCGCAAGAAGCATATTTTGCGCTTGAATGAAGGGATTTGCACGGCTCAGTCAGGGATTGTCTTTGTGGACATTGTATCCAATCTTGAAAGAATGGGCGACCATTCCGTTAACATTGCAGGTACAGTCCTTGGAATCCACAAACATGAACATCATAACGTAACAACCCGGGATTAATTCATCCCGGGTTTTTTATTAGTTTGACGGATTTGGTGAAATTGAGTTTCCTGCTACTTATTTTGCTTTGTCTTTTAAGCCTTTAACGCAATCCTTTCAAGCCCATTATCCGCAAACTCCACATCTGACTTAGGCATAGCCTTCTTACTTTCCTTATCCTTTTTCCTAGCCATAAACTCACCACCCGCAATTTTTGGACTTGCTTAGTTTGTATCTATTTTTAATAGATGATGCACGTTATTCTTGTGATGGCCATGCCATTTTAGGTAAGAGGTAACCACAAAAAATCACTCATTAAACCTGAGTGATTTTTTTGTGTTTGGAAACTGGACGATGAATACGTCCCATACTTCACTGATTTTTTTACGAAACTTCCCTTATCTCCGTCTTAAGTACTTTTCGTTAATGACCAACACTTTTCCGTTTTCGGATTTGAGGTATTTCCGATTTATGAATTTATACTTTTCAAAGGCAAAGTGCCCGATAATATAGATTGGTATGATCATAATCAAAAGAATGGCCATTTGCAGTAAATAGTTGATTTTATTCTGAAGCATAAAATCTGCTACTGCATGCACCGCAAAAGAAGCCATTAAGATAATCAGCACATTACATACATGAAACGCAAAAATCTCTTTTTTTTCACGAAACATGCGCTCCAGTTCTGACTTAAAATAAAGTGTGATCATGACAGACATCATTATCACAATTAAGGAAACCAAATATGTAAGGACTGTGCTCATTTTCCTAATTCACCTCCATCATTCTATTCCCAAAAAGGATCAAGTTCACCCATTGGTTCAAAAGGGAAACAAATATAAGTGTTGTTTCGGTTCAAATGGTTACTAACTAATTATACCATTAACAACGGGATTATATTGCTTCGAAAGCCTCTGGAAATTGAGAAGAAGTAAAGTCGATCCTGGGATTTAAAAAGCGAATGAGCGAAAACTGAAAAACGGTTTTCGGTGCACTTTTAAAATTTGGTTAGGACTCTTCTTCCATTACAAGGATTTCGAAAATAAGAGAGTTTGACCGTTTTGTCAACAACTCATGACTGAAGTCACGAGCTTGTGAAGGCAAAAATCGCCTTCTGGTATCAACAGCCCAATATACGCCCGTTGGCATACCGAATTAATCACCTTCTTTAAGAGGTGAACTGTTTGACGAGGAACCAAGCAAACCCCGTTTAATCTATTACATGTGCTTGGCTATCGCTACATGTAACGGTTTTTGTTCGTGTTGCTTGAACATTTTACGATGCAGAGCTTTTCCTGCATCAACCCTATATGTTCAGTTTTCAAAGAACAAATTCTAGTAATATCATAGCATCTATATTGAGCGATACGAAATTTCGGCTTACGTGTCGGATACTTAATCCAGTACAATATCTCACCATTTATTAGCACTAGACCGTATCCGAAGGCGATTCATCTCATGACTGAAGTCACGAGGGTTCTCGCCTAATTCTAAATTTGCAGAATGAACAACCCGACAGCATATTTTTTATTCTCTTATTTTTTGACAAAAAAGTTTTCCTAATATTACAAAAATTTAATTGAGAATATAGTAAAATTGTGTTGTTAAACTTGTCTAGGTGAAAGGATACCTTTCATCGGAGTACATAAGGAGGGGAAACGAATGAAGTTGATTAAGAAGTTCAGGAGCTTGTTGGGGCTTTCGTTGATTCTGCTGCTGATTTTGAACGCAGGGCTTCCCGCCGAGGCGATTGTCAAAAATGACGATAGCCCACTGAATGCTAAGGGGGATAATCAGGAGTATGTGTTTGTACAATTCGCTGATGCACCAATTGCTTCTTACGATGGATCAATATCAGGGTATGAAAAGACTATGCCTGCGAAAGGGAAAAAAGTGAATATAGACTTGCCTGCTGCAAAGAAATACGGCAAAAGGCTTGAAGCACAACGGGAGAATTACAAAAAGTGGCTTGCAAAGCAGCTTCCAAAAGTGGAAGTTGTTACTGAATATGATACAACGTACAACGGCCTGGGCCTTAAGCTTAATGGTGCATCGTTAAAGGACATTAGCCGCGGACCGGGTGTTGTGAATGCAGGTGCTAGCGGTACATACCGGAAGACGATGAGTGACAGTACCGCCTTAATCAATGCCGGCCAGATTTGGAATGAGCTTGGTGGACAGGCGAATGCAGGTAGTGGAATGAAAGTCGGCGTAATCGACTCCGGGGTCGACCATAACCATGCATTCCTTCAGCCGAATGCGGAAATGCAAGCGCCTGAAGGATTCCCTAAAGGTGATATTAGATTTACAAGCAATAAAGTCATTGTCGCAAAAGTCTTCAACCAGAATCCAAAGCTCAGTGCAGAAGCGATTGACAGCCACGGGACGCATGTCGCCGGCACGATTGCCGGAAAAGCGGAAACACTCCCGACTCTTGGAGACAAGCCGCTTAGTGGTGTCGCGCCGGGAGCCTATCTAGGAAACTATAATGTTTTCCCGGGAGATGTGGCTGATGCGAAAAGCTTGTTCATAGCGAAAGCAGTTGAAGAAGCAGTCGAAGATGGAATGGATGTCCTGAACCTGAGCCTGGGCGGGACCCCTCATAAAGGCGCCGACCTGCTGGATATGGCAGTCAATGCCGCGGTTGATGCTGGCGTTGTCGTTGCGATTTCGGCTGGGAATGAAGGTCCAGAAAATTACACTGTCGGCTCACCAGGAACAGCAGATAAAGTAATCACAGTAGCCGCGACTACAAATAGCCGGACATTTGCAATGTGGTTAAAATCAGCTGCATTTGAAGGCGGCCAGACCGTAGCCACAACAGGAACACAAGGCGGCGAGGTGAAAGAACAGATTGAAGGGGAATATGTGCTTTGGACCGAAGTATCAGGCGGGGATAAACTTGCTTGTACATCGGTAAATGGAAAGCCGTTGGATGGGAAAATTGCAGTGATTCAGCGCGGCACGTGTACATTTACTGAAAAAATTAATAACGCAGCCGCTGCCGGGGCGAAAGGAGTCATTATATATCAGAAAGATGTTGCTGAACCTATTCCAATGTCATCTGATGGTGCGCTCTTACCTGCAGTAATGATTAGCCACGAAGCTGGCGAAAAGCTTGTTAGCTGGACAGGGGACAGGAAAGTTACAATCTCCTACCCTCCCGCCGAAACTGGAACTGACCCGAATAAGATTTCTGATTTTAGCTCCTGGGGACCAACGCCAAATTACACGCTGAAGCCTGATGTTGCAGCGCCTGGTGTGAATATATATTCGTCTGTTGTTGGCGGTGGCTATGAATTATATCAAGGTACGTCCATGGCGTCGCCGCACGTTGCGGGTGCTGCAGCTGTCCTGCTGGCTAATAGCAGATTAAAAAACCTTGGTTGGGGTCCTGCGGAAGTCAAAGCGGCTCTTATGGGAACTGCAGGGATTGTTGAAGGAAGCGTCCTTCCGGATATTGAAGTTGCAGATCCACTTAAGGTAGGAGCGGGCATTATTAACCTGGGAAGGGCAATGAATGCGCCGGCCATGGCATTCCCGTCTTCATTAAGCTTTGGACTCGTCCGCCCGACTGGAAAACAATCTTATCAAATGACCATCACATTGGTGAATCCAACTGACGACATGTTGGAGTACACTTTTTCTGACGATGAGAATCTGAAGCTTAGCGCAGCAGGTGTATCGATTGCTGCGAATGGCAAGGCTCAAATCAAAGTTGATGTTTTGAACAGGGGAACCCATTCCGGTGGTAAAAATGGAGCCGGAGAGTTCGTTAGCGGATATATTACTGTAAAATCTGGTGATGGCAATATCCGAATTCCATACATGTACGTAATTGATTATAATCGTTGATATTTTAAGAAATCCTCTGCTGTCTTTTGGGCCGGTAGGGGATTTTTTTTGCTTTTGAATTTCATTTTTTTATGGCAAGGGGCAAGGTGGAGTTGGACTGAGAATCTGTCTTTCAAGCTGTCCTGATTAGCGAGGAATCGGGACACAAGCTCTCTGATTCTAGCAAGATCAGTCCCGATAAGTTAGGAATCGGGACACAGCCTCTTCAGGTCCGAAGCCCCAGACCTGACAGCCAACTCGCCAATTTAAAAAGCTTGGTTGATGTTTTAAATCAGTCAAGCTTTTTTCGTGTACACTCTTAATTCTGTGTTATTTTCCTATAAGGTGCGTGTTCTTTACAAGTACAATATTATGCTATCATAGAAAAAACACCCTAATATTGGAGGAATGAACATGGCAATCATTGATATTACTGTTATTCCCATCGGAACTGAAACACCAAGCGTGAGTGATTATGTAGCGGAAATACATAAAGTCCTTAAAAAGTATGATGGAAAAATTAAGTTCCAATTGACCCCAATGAGTACATTGATTGAAGGCGACTTGAAGGAATTGCTTGATGTAGTACGGGAAATTCATGAGGTTCCTTTTCAAAAGGGAATTCAGAGGGTTGCCACGAATATACGGATTGACGACCGGCGCGACAGGGAAAGCACGATGGAGGGAAAACTAAAAGCCGTTCACGACAAACAGGCGGATTGACTAGGTGAAGAAGTGAAGCAGTGAAGCAGGGGGCGTATCCAGTGTTTCATTTAAAATAAGAGGGCAGGGGGAGAAGGAATGATTTACAACAAAACAGAGAGAACAATTGAAACGGATCGGCTGTTTTTGCGCCTATTTAACGAAGGAGATGCAACAGAAGTCAGCAAAATGTGCAATAATTTTAATATTTACAAAAGCACGTTGACGCTGCCCTTTCCGTATCCTTTGGAATGTGCGGTTTCCTGGATTGCCAACCATGAGGAGAATTTCGATTCGGACCGTATGTATGAATTTGCTGTAACAGATAAAGATAGCGGGCAATTATACGGGGCAATTGGGATATCAAATCAGAAACAACACAAAAACGGTGAAATTGCGTACTGGATTGGCGAGGAACATTGGGGTAAAGGATATGGAACGGAAGCTGCTAATGCTGTGATCGAATTTGTTTTTAAAGAAAAGGGCTATCATCGTGTTTATGCACGCTATTTTACATCCAATCCAGCCTCGGGAAGAATCATGAAAAAGTGCGGGATGGTGTACGAAGGCACACTCAAAGACCATGTTTTTAAGAACGGGTCCTTTGAGGATCTTGATTTATACGGGATTATCAATCCGGATGAGCAAGCTTAATACAATGTTAACTTTTAGATGGGGGTTGTCTGCCGAGACAGCCTTTTTCGTTGTCCAGGCTTTCGGAGCTTTTCTTGGCAAGTGAACGAGGGCCTGTGCATTTGTTTTAAAAGACATTTTTCTCACTGGTTTCCCAATGTTTTTGTGTTATATTTTGGATATACAAAGTAAAATACAGTTTTGGGGGAACAGGGATGAGAAAACCGGTTATTGGGATTACTTCTGCCTATGTTAAACACAATGAAATTATGGAAGGTGTATATGTCCATCACGATTATCACAAGGTAGTGGCTGCAAATGGAGGAATTCCAATTATTCTTCCATATATTCCAGAGATTGCGCTGGAAATGCTTCCTTTAGTTGATGCGATTATCCTTAGCGGCGGGGAGGATGTCGACCCGGATTTTTATGGCCAGGATCCTCACCCCAATTTGGGCCCTACGATCCTTGAACGGGATTTGGCCGAGATTGCCATCGCGAGGTATGCGATTGAACATGATATTCCGTTGCTTGGCATCTGCAGAGGCAGCCAAATTATGAATGTCGCGCTCGGAGGGACGCTGATTCAGGACATTCCGAGCCAGTTTCCGGAATCAATCCAGCATGGGCAAAAGGTTGCGAGGAACAAGGACTCCCATTGGATTACAGTGTCACCGGACAGCAGACTGTTTCAAATCTTTGGCTCTGACCGGGTTCGGGTAAACAGCATTCACCATCAAGCGTTGGACAAAGTAGCCGACGACTTGCGCGTTGTTGCACGGTCAGCGGATGGGATTGTAGAAGCGGTTGAATATGCTAAACCTTCCCGATTCACGGTCGGCGTCCAGTGGCACCCTGAATCACTGGCTCCAACGGATGAAGCCATGAACCGCCTTTTCAAGGAATTTATCGCAACCAGCGTGAAGGTCCCCGTTTTATAAAATAGACGCAATCACAGGAGACGGTATAACCGTTTCCTGTTTTTCTTTTTTGCGGATAAAATGAAGCAGGGGACGTATCTTCTGTTTCACTGGGTCTTAACGCTAGTTTTACGGAGAACACCAACATTTTACTTTGAGTTGGGATTAAATTTGTCTTAGCTTGTAACAAAACAATGGGGAAAGAACGCTGACAGACAAGCTCATCGGGACAAGGGTTGTTGAAATATAAAAAAAATGTCTAAATCACTTAATTCAGAAATACAACAATAAGGGGTAGGAGAATTACGTTTTTATTTTATTTTCTAAAAAGGTTCACAAATGGAAAAGTTAGAATATTTTTGCAATTTCTATTGACAACCTCTTAGGTTGAAAAGTAATATGATAAGTAACCGTTTACATATTATTGAATTTGAAAGTGTAAACGCTTTCAAATGTTTTTTTGATATTGTCCGATAAATAACATTCAATAAGTGACCGGTTACATAAATGGAACTGTTTAATAAGTGACCGGTTACATATTTCGAGGATAGTAAAAATTGTAAAGAGGTGAACAAGGATGGATATCAGAATACTGGCGCCATGTGGGATGCTGGGTTATGGTTTTCCGGAAAATTCCTTTTTAAAGGGCATGGATGAGAATCCTCATGCAATAGTTGTGGATGCGGGCTCAACTGATGCAGGACCTCATAAATTAGGGGCAGGAGTATCAATTGTCAGCCGAAGAGCATTAAAAAAGGATTTACAGATTATTTTAACAAACGGTTTAGAAAAGAAGATTCCTATTATTATAGGATCCGCTGGTGGAGCTGGTGCAAAAGTTCATGTAGAATCAACGATTGAAATCATTAATGAAATTCTCAATGAAAAAAACCTAACTGCTTCGATGGCCATTATCTGGGCAGACATAGAAAAGGAAATGGTCGTTTCAGCTTTAGAAAAAGGGAAAGTGACACCTTTAAGTCCAAACGTTCCTGTGTTGGATCTTAATGTAATAGAAGAAACAAACGGTATAGTTGCTCAAATGGGCCATACCCCAATACTTGAAGCACTTCAAAGTGAGGCCGATATTATCATCTGCGGCCGTGCATATGACCCTTCTCCTTTTGCAGCAGTTGGAATTTTCCATGGTAAAGACCCCGGCCTATCATATCACCTTGGAAAAATATTGGAATGTGGAGCACTTTGTGCAGAGCCAGGGACAACTAAGGATTCTATTCTTGGCACTATAAAAGATTTATCCTTTACAGTTAAATCACTCAATCCCGTGAGAAAGTGCACTCCATTATCTGTAGCTGCACATACTTTTTATGAAAAAGAGCATCCTTATATTCTCTATGGTCCTGGATTTACTCTCGACCTGAGCAAATGTACGTTCAATGATATTGGCAATGGGGCCGTAGAAGTAGCGAATAGCCAATACATTGAGGCAGACAAGCATTTAATAAAGCTTGAAGGAGCAAGAAAAGTTGCTTACCGGACTATTGTGTTTGCAGGGATTAGAGATCCAATATTGCTGGCTAACATTGATAATATCGAGCAAAGAGTGGAGGAACAGGTTAGAGAATATTTTCAAGAAGTCCCGCAGGGGGAGTATAACATTCAATTTAACAATTACGGTATAAATGCTGTCTTGGGACACAGGGAAACGGAAGTATTCACTGGTCATGAAATCGGGGTCCTGATTGAGGTTAATGCAAAGACACAGGAGTTGGCAAATTCAATTTGCGCTACTGTACGTTCTACTTTTCTCCATTTTGGACATGAAAAAAGGAAGTCCACCGCAGGTAATCTGGCCTTCCCATTTGCCCCGAGTGACATTGAATTCGGCCCGGTCTATGAATTTTCTGTCTATCACCTGATGGAAATTACAGAAAACCCTTTTGATATTGAATACAAAAGGAGGGACTGTAATGGAAAAACTATATGAATTGGCGAAAGTACTTCGAAGCAAAAATTCCGGACCATTCGAGCTTACCCTCGATATCCTTTTTGACGATAAAGAAAAATATGAACGTGTGAAAAACTCCGGTAAATTAACACCTGAAACGGTAAGCGAACTATATTGTATCGAAATTGAATCGATTCGGCATCTGGTGTTTTTCGACCAGGCGTTAGGAATTAAAATTACCATCTTAAGGGAAGTGCCCTCCGGTACCATTGGGGACCGGGACGTATATGGAGCACAGCAGCACGCCCCTTTGATGAATATATTAATAGACTAGGTGATGAACATGAAAAAAATCGCTGTGGTTGGCAGCCTGAATATTGATTACTTCATGGAGACCGATATTTTCCCCTCTGCAGGGGAAACAATTATGGGAAAAGAATTTTTCATGTCAGTTGGGGGAAAGGGAGCGAATCAGGCTGTTGCCGCAGCACGCCTTGGAGGGAATGTCTCCATGTTTGGCTCAGTGGGAAATGATGATAATGGCAATCTCTTAATAGGAAAGATTGAAAATGAAGGGGTGGATATCAGTCACCTTAACCTCGTAGAGGGCAGTAATACTGGAGTTGCATTCATAGAAATTTGTAAGTCGGAAAACCGAATTATCGTTAGTTCTGGGGCCAATGAGCATACTGATATTCAATATATTAATAGAATCCAGAACAGACTGTTGGAGCATGATATTATCCTCTTTCAGCTAGAGACGCCGCTCCCGATGATAGAGCATATAATCCCAATCCTAGCAAAAGAAGGAAAGATAATCATCCTAAATCCTGCGCCAGCCTGCCAGCTGAGTAGTGAATTGATTGCGAATGTCACTTTTCTTACGCCAAATGAGCATGAGTATCCATTGGTCCTTAGTGAGGTGGCTGGGCTTGAGGAAACCCTTGAAAAGTATCCTAACAAAGTAATTGTGACATGTGGATCACGAGGAGTATACTTCCATGATGGCAGAGGAGTGGTCAAGGTCCCGGCTATTAAGGTAGAAGCTGTAGATACAACTGGTGCGGGAGATACTTTTTCTGGCGCATTTACTCTAGCACTTTCGGAAGGAAAGGCACTTGAAGAGAGCATAAAATTTGGCACGATCGCTGCAGGGCTTTCAGTAAGGAAAAAAGGCGCGCAGACAGGGATGCCAACGAGGAAGGAAATAGACCATTTCATTAAAGAGGAGCTTGTATAGGAAATGGGAATATTGAAGCGAGTAAGAAAAGATTGGGTTTTATATGTGATGCTGCTGCCTGCGCTTCTGTATTTTGGAATATTCAATGTCATTCCTCTGATCGGGATGAAACTTGCATTCCAGGATTATCGGATAATCGGAGATAACGTATGGGTGGGATTGAAACATTTTAAGATTCTGTTTAGCTCACCGGTCTTCATGGATGTCTTAAAAAATACTGTCATCATTTCAACAATGAAAATGGTATTCTTTTTCCCGGTGCCAATCATACTTTCAATCATCATTAATGAAGTCAGGAATGGCCCTTTTCGAAAATATGTGCAGTCTGTTATTTATTTGCCGCACTTTTTATCATGGGTAGTCATAGCGGGGATTTGGATAAGCTTTCTGAACCCCGGTGATGGCGGAATAAATGTTATAAGGAATTTTTTCAATCTGCCGTCCCTTGATTTCATGACAAGCAAGGACCATATCCGTTGGGTGCTTGTCTTTCAGGAAATGTGGCGCAGCGCCGGCTGGGATTCAATCATTTATCTAGCGGCCATCATGAAAATCAGCCCATCTCTATATGAAGCAGCAAAGATAGACGGGGCGTCCCATTTTCAGCAAATGAGGTACATCACCCTACCGGAATTGAAGGGGACGATTATCACTGTATTTATCTTGAATCTCGGCTTTTTCATGAATGCAGGTTTCGACCAGGTTTTCAATATGATCAATCATTCGGTTATTTCTGCCATTGATATATTGGATACTTATGTCTACAGGATAGGTATTTTAAACGGCCAGTATGCTTATGCGACAGCTGCCAGTTTGTTCAAAGGGGTTATCGGTGTCATATTGATTCTTTCCACTCATTTTATTGCAAAAAGAGTTAGTGGAAAGGGAGTCTGGTAGGAGGTATGGTATGCGAAAATTAAACTTCCCTGTTTTGATTATATATACGATTCTATTTCTTTCGTCCATAACAGTTCTAATACCAATCCTGAACCTATTGGCCATGTCCTTATCCGATCCCTTAAAGGTCCATGAATTAAAAGGGCTGGATATTTTCCCTAAAGGATTTTCCTTCATCAATTATAAAGTTTTGTTTTCAAATCCTTTAATTGTGAAGAGCATCTTCAACAGTATTTTTATCACAGTTATTGGGACTGCTATAAATCTTTTTTTAACAGCAATGGCCGCCTACGTGCTTGCAAGGACGGATTTTGTTGGTAAAAGGCTTGTTATCCTGCTGTTGATTGTCATCATGGTATTTGAGCCGGGACTCATCCCGGAATATCTGTTAGTTAAGAACCTTGGTTTATTAAATACATATTGGTCCTTGATCCTTTATAAGGCAATCAACGTATTCTATCTATTTATTATGATGAGATTTTTTGAGGATGTTCCTGATAGTATTCTTGAGGCCGCAAGGATTGATGGCGCGGGCCATTTTAAAATATTCACAAGCATCATGCTGCCGCTTTCTAAACCAGCTTTGGCGACACTTGGATTGTTTTATGGAGTGTTCCATTGGAATGAATATTTTCGTGCCACCATCTACTTAACAGATCCCAATAAATGGCCGCTTCAGGTAGTATTGAGGCAATTTGTTGTGGAAAGGGACAACACCTCGCTTCTTGGGGCGCAAAATGTACTCTCGTATGATCAGATTGCCAGCCTTGATTATTCATCGTTGCAGGCAGGCACTATCATTATATCCATCGTACCGCTCCTGCTCTTCTATCCTTTAATCCTCAAGTATTATGCCAAGGGAGCTCTTGAAGGGGGGGTTAAAGACTAATCTTACAGGTTTCAATTCTATTTAATTTTTATCTTTAGCAGAAATAAAAAAACCCTTCTGGGAGGAATTTTGATGAAAAAGTTGCTGATTGTACTTTTCGCCATTTTATTAGTGTTGACTACCGCGTGTTCTGATAAGAAGACTTCTACCGATGAAAAAGACAATAAAAAAGAGGGCCCTGTTACGCTGAAAGTTGTTTATAAAGATGAAGGCCCATCAAACCCGGTAGCTAAGCAATATTTTGAAAGCCTTTCCAAAGCGTTAAAAGAAGATGAAAACCTGGATGTAACATTTGAACTTGTTGAAATGCCACAAGGAAATTACGCGGAAAAATTGAACCTGCTTCTTCTCTCCGGGGACATTCCCGATATGATTTATTTCCAGGGTGGAGACTTGCAGATTTCTCAGCAGGGGCTCCTTGAAGACTTGACACCTTATATAGAAAAATCAAAGAATATCAAAAATATTTTGGAGCCTCATAACAAAAAAAGACTCGAAAATTATCCTTATCTCCTTTGGATTAAACCGCTTGACTCAAAAGTTCCTGTCATGAGAAAAGACTGGTTCGAAAAGCTATCAACCTCCCAAGCGTTACTGGATGAGCCGACAGTCGACAATTATTATGCATTTTTCAAAGAATTGGTGTCCAATCCTCCGGGAGGAAGCAAAAAGCCAACCTATGCGCTTACTGCCGCAGGGGACATTGTTGAAATTGATTTTATCTTCAAGAGGGCATTCGGCTTGAACCAAACTTGGCTTGAAAAAGACGGTAAATATGTTTATGGCAAGGCTTCGGATAATGAAAAGACAAAGCTTGAATTCTATCAGAAGCTTTATAAAGATGGCCTGCTTGACCCGCAATACCTGACTAAGCAGTGGGATACAAAAGAAAAAGCTTTCTATGATGGTGAAGCAGGGGTCATTGTCGGAACAAATGGAAAAATAATTGATATTTATAATGGCAAGATGACACAGGTAAATGGTGAACAGTCTGAGGTCGTTGTGCTTCCTCCAGCAAAAGGTGAAGACCAGGGCTTCACTTCTACTGATATTACAAAAGAATCACGGGGAGTCGCGATAAGCTCGCAGTCTAAACATAAGGATACTGTATTCGCAGTACTTGATTACCTTGCCAGTGAAAAAGGCCAGTTGCTCGACCGTATCGGTTTTGAAGGGGAGCACTACAATGTTACCGACAGCGGCATTGAGCTGACTGACAAATATTACGCTGAATGGTATGCCCGTTTCTGGGAGCCTAGCGAGTTTAAGACGGAAAAACCGCTAAATACTCCGTTATTGAGCGTGCCGGCCCAGAAGTCCAGGGATTTGGCCAACGAATTTTACAAAGAGGATAATGCCTTCATCATCCCTGAGGAATATGCAGCCAATTGGGATGCAATGGAAAACCTTTATAAGGAGTATGCAACAGACATAATTACCGGCAAAAAGCCAATTAGCGAGTTCGATAAGTTCGTAACTGAATGGGAAAAAGCCGGAGGAAAAGAACTTACGGAATACGCAAACAAAAACATTAAGTAAGGAGTTTAGCCATGATATCTTTTCAGGATAAAGTAAGAGGGGCTGTCCTCTCAGTTGCACTTGGTGATGCACTGGGCGCGCCGATTGAAAAGCTAAGCTACCAGGAAATCAAGGATAAGTACGGCCGGGTGGAAAGCCTCCGGACGAAATGGTACAAGGAGGATGCTCCACCCGAGGTTAATCTGGGAAGGCACCGCGGGAACGGAATCGTAACCGATGATACCTTGATGACAAAAGCGCTCATTAATGTGTATCTGAAGGAAAAACGGCATCTTGATTCCTACGACATGGGGAATGAATTTATAAAGGAAATTGCCTTCCGAAAAACCTATATTCCTGAATTCAAAAAAGAAGCTCTAATCATCGACCGCCTGTTCTATCCTGAAAAGTATATTTTCGTCAGGCATGTCCTTGCCAATTGTGAACCGCGTGAAGGCGGTATTGGCAACATGATCAATTGTGGCGCGGCCATGTATATTGCGCCAATCGGGATTGTTAATGCTGGAAACCCGAAAGCGGCTTATGATGAAGCGATCCTTTTCGCCATGGGCCACCAAAGCAGTTATGGACTTGAGGCTGCGGGAGTCCTGGCAGCTTGTATAGCCAGGGCTTTCACTCCCGGTGTTACTATCAATGACATTGTCAACACGGCTATTTCCCTTTCGAAAGATGGGACACGAAATGCCATCATTGATATAACTTCGGCCGCCAATGAACTACGGGAGAAGAACTGCGATATGGATAAAGTGGTGGAAACACTGCATTCTGTAATCGCAAAGTATTCTCCGATGAAAGATGATGTCCACCGCCAGATGGAAAAGGTAGGCATTCCATCGAATCACTATACTCCGAGCCGATTATTCTCGATAGAGGAGCTTCCGCTTGCCCTAGCCTTCATTGTCCTGAATGAAGGGGAGTATTACAAGTCGATCTATGATGGAATCAATTCAGGGCGGGACACCGATTCAATCGGTGTCATGATTGGGGCAATCCTTGGGAGCATGTATGGAATCCAGGCCATTAATAGAGCTGACATCGATCTTCTTGAATCAACGAATAAAATGAACCTTCTTCAAACAGCGGATGGCTTTGCAAAAACGGCCCAAGAAATCATCGAAGCTGATTTAAGGTTAAATGAAGACAGGAAAATGTTGTTTTAACTGCAATGAATGGATGTGAATTCTATGTTTTCCAATGACTATATCCAGAAAGTATACGCCGGCTTTCTTGGGATGAACGCAGGAATCCGTCTTGGGGCCCCGGTAGAGCCGACAGAGTGGACGGCTGAAAAGATTCTTTCTGTATATGGCGATATAAAAGGCTATGTGAAAGATTACAAGACTTTTTCCGCTGATGATGATGTGAACGGTCCGGTCTTTTTTATCAGGGCCCATTACGATGATGCAAGGGACAGGGACCTGCAGCCGCAAGATGTGGGAAGGGCCTGGCTTAACTATTGCCGCGAGGGCATTGGCATGATTTGGTGGGGCGGCGAGGATGCGAGTACCGAGCATAAAGCCTTTAACAACTTGAAAAAAGGGATTGAAGCGCCCCGTTCAGGTTCAGCCGAGCAAAATGGGATTGTCCAGGCTGAACAAATTGGCGGCCAGATATTCATCGATACGTGGGGATTGATGTATCCAGGCAAGCCGGAACAGGCAGCCCATTTTGCTGAGGTTGCCGCAAGTGTATCCCACGATAAAAACGGGCTTTATGGAGCAAGGTTCATTGCTGGCTGCATCGCCCAAGCCTTCGTTTCGGAAGATATCCGTGAAATCATTGATCAAGGGCTAATGCTTATTCCTGATGATTCCACCTATGCCCAGGTTACTAAGGCAGTGATAAATTTCCATGGAAATAACCCTGATAATTTTAGGGATTGTCTTGATTTCCTTCATAGAGATTGGGGATATGATAAATATCCGGGGATATGCCACATCATCCCAAACGCGGGAGTTTGCATCCTTTCACTTCTTTATGGGAATGGCGATTTTGCGAGAACGATTGAAATCGCGACAATGTGCGGCTGGGATACGGATTGCAATGCAGGGAATGTTGGAACAATTGTAGGCGTAATGGCGGGGCTTGATGGAATTCCTGAACATTACAGGCAACCTATGAATGATAACGTAATCACTTCAAGTATTTCTGGATATTTAAATATGGTAGATATGCCTACGTTTTCAAAAGAAGTTGCCCTCCTTGGCTATCAATTGAATGGAGTGGAGCCGCCTTCCGGGCTGGAAGATTCTATTAAAAGGGGAGAATTGTACTTTGATTTTAGTTTCCCTGGATCAACCCACGGTTTAAGAGTGAGCAACACTTTCAAAACTCCGGTCATCAGGCATAACGCTGTGATAGGTGACGGCTCTCTTCAGGTAGTAATCGACCGGATGGTTGAGGGGGACAAAAGCAAAGTATTCTATAAGCCATTTTATCGCCGGGATGATTTCAATGATGAAAAGTATAAGCCCGTATTCTCCCCGCAGGCTTTAAGCGGCCAAACTGTGAAAGTTGATGTTTTCCTTGACCAGTGGAGGGGTTCTGAAATTACAGTTGCACCATTTGTGAGGAAGACATTCTCGAAGCAGGATGCCTTTTTAGAAAAAAAGATTCTTAAGCATGGTGAGTGGACAGAGATTGAATTCACACTTCCGCCTTCAGGGGGAGATATTTTTGATGAAGTCGGCTACTTGATTGAGAGCCCGTCCACACTGACCAACCGGGCGTTTGGCTCATTGTACTTCAAAAACTTCCATGTGTATGGGAAAGCACAATATAGCATTGACTTTTCCCTGCTCAAAAAAGAGTTCCTTAGCCTTATGCCTTTCTCACATAACAGAGGAGATTGGGAGATTGAAGGGGACACTATCCGATGCAGAGCAAGTGAAAACTGTGCTTCCTATACAGGAAATTATTTTATGCGTGATGGAATTGTTGAAACTGTCATTGAGCCTGTTATTGGCGAGAGCCATTGCATTGCATTCCGTGCGCAGGGTGCTGAGCGAGGATATTTTATCGGGCTGGATGGCGCCGGCCAGGTTTCACTGATCCTGAACAATTTTGGCTTCACTCGTATTAAAACTGTAAGTTTTCCATGGGAGTATGAACAAAAATATAGAATGAAAGTAGAGTTTACGGATAACGTCCTTCGTTTCTTCATTGATGAAAATGAAGTTTTGGTTCATGATGATGAAACAATCACTTATGGGATGATTGGATTTGGTTCAATTACTCCTGGCGAAACACTCTACCATTCTTTATTGGTTAAAGAAAACATCTGAAGATCAGCCCGAAATGGATTTAACTTGTTGAATCTTTTTCGGGCTTTTTAGTCAAAATAGCACTTTGCAGGAAGGATTTTTATTTTGAAAAAAGACACAGCAACAATTCGAGATGTCGCCAGGGAGGCAGGTGTATCTGTAGCGACTGTTTCAAGATATATTAATAAAAATGGCTATGTAAGTGAAAGTACATTAAAAAAAGTTAAACAAGTAATGGAAGAGCTTAATTATCACCCAAATGAAATAGCCCGGGGTCTGGCCAGGAAAAGAACAAATACAATCGCACTGGTTATTCCGGATATTACGAATCCATTCTTCCCAGAGCTGGTTGTCTCCATTGAAAAAGTGGCCAAGGAAAAAGGGTACCGCCTCATATTAATTAATTCTGATGAAGAGAGCATCCTTTCAAGTATATTCTGGAGAAGCCTTGAAAGCCGTTATACCGACGGGCTGATTCTTGCTTCGTTTCAGTTTAACGATTCGGTTTTGAAAGAATTGAACGGAATGAATATTCCTTATGTCCGAATTGACAGAGCTGCAGATATAAGTTCAGCCGATTCAATTGGAATTGATAATTATAAGGGGGCAAGGCTAGCTGTCAGCCATTTGATTGAAATTGGCTGCAAGAATATTGCCCATATAAGTGGCCCGCCGACTTTCCAGCCATCACTGGAAAGGCTCAAGGGATATAAGGATGAGCTTGCCGAAAAGGGCGTCAACTACGTGCCAGTCATTTTAGAAGGTGACTTTTCACTAGAAAGCGGAAAAGCCTTGACGGAGAAGCTATTATCTGAACATCCGGATATCGATGGCATCTTCCTGGCAAATGATATGATGGCAATCGGTTCATTAAAAATTTTAAAGCAGCTTGGGAAGAACGTGCCCGAGGAAATCGCCATTATTGGCTTTGATGGTATAAAACTAGCCGAAATGGTAGACCCGGAAATCAGTACGATTGAGCAGCCGATTTATGATATCGGGGTCTTAGCAACCTCCAGGCTAATCAACATGATTGAAAATAATCATACTCTCGATGGGGATTTCCAATTGGATGTCTGCTTGGTGAAGAGAGAATCAACGCTGGGTTTTAAAAAAAAAAACATGAATAGAAGTGCAGATTTGCATAAAGAGGATTGCCACCTAAACTTGGATGAGTTATGTGAAATAAATCTTACCTAATACAATGTATCGGAGGTTGAGGTATTGAAAAGACTTATTAGTTTTGCCATGGTTGTTTTTCTTCTTGCATCTCTATCAAATTCGATTGTAACAGCAAAAGAAAAGGTGAGGGATTCCAGCACTAAAATTGTTGAATCTATCACGTCACAAGCGTTGGTTCATGACCATACCCCTAAACAAAATAAGCTGACCTACAAAATCTACCTTCCAAAAGGATATGATTCCAAACGGGAGGAAGGATATCCTGTCATCTACCTTTTGCATGGCAGTTCGGGAAATGAAAATAGCTGGGATGGATTCTGGGCCAAACTCGACAACCTCATTGAAGAAGGAATTCTTGAACCAGTTATTGCAGTCGTCCCTTCCACAGGAAACAGCTATTGGGTTGACTCTGAAAAGTTTGGTCATTATGAAAAATCTATCATAAAAGACCTCATTCCTCATATCGATAAAAAGTACAACACAAAACCCGAGCGTAAGAGCAGGTATATTTCCGGATTTTCAATGGGTGGATACGGAGCCTTACGATACTCGCTTGTATATCCGGAACTGTTTTCCGGTACGATTCTATTAAGCCCAGCAATTCAAAAAGGACAGCCGCCTGTAACTTCCGGGGCTGTTGAAAGGGGAAGCTTTGGAACCCCCTTCGATCCCAATCGTTGGGAGCAATTGAACTATCCTGCCGCATTGGAATCTTATGTAAAGCAGCCTTTCCGTGTCCCTTTCTATATTGTAACTGGTGACGATGACTGGAATCACCTTAGTGAAAGAGAGGATCTTTCACCCGATGCTTATAAGTACAATATGGAAGTCCAGGCTGTAGAACTTTATCAAGAACTCCATCGGAAAAACCTTTTTAACAAGGATTTTGACAAGTGGGAAGATGTTCCTTCCAATTCGGCCGAACTCAGGATTATTAACGGAGGGCATGGGATGGATGTTTGGCTCCAGGGCTTTGAAGAAGGGCTGAAATACTTGTTCGGCAAACAAGAAAAAAAGGATTTTTCTCCTACCTATCAAGCGGCCAATTATGAAACACCAAATAAAGGCACTGTCCAGCTTCGTACCTTTGTTTCCGAATCACTGGGTAACGGGTCCAATCAATCTGAAAACATGCTGTCCTATAACATCTATTTACCAAAAGGCTACAATACAGCGGATGGGAAGAAATACCCGGTAATCTATCTTCTCCATGGTAGCGGAGGTTCAGCAAGCAGCTGGGACAGGTACTGGCCAATCCTTGATAAAATGATTGATGATAAAAGGATTAGCCCTGTAATCGCCGTCGCTCCAATAACAGGAAACAGCTATTGGGTCGATTCAGCCAAGTACGATGCCGTGGAAACTGCTGTCGTGAATGATTTGGTCAGGGAAATTGATACAAACTTTAATTCTATCACTTCGAGAGAAGGAAGAGGGCTTGTAGGCTATTCGATGGGGGGATATGGTGCATTACGATACTCATTAATCTACCCGGAAAAATTCGCGGCAACGGTGCTATTAAGCCCTGCAATTCAGGATGGTGAGGCTCCCGCGACCTCTGGAGCGGTTGAGCGGGGCTCATTTGGGGAACCATTTGACCCGCAAATCTGGGATAAACTAAATTATCCAACAGCCCTTAAGGCTTATAGTAAGCAACAATACAAAGTTCCTATGTTTATTTATGCCGGTGACGATGACTGGAATCATTTGAGCGAAAAAGAAGATCTTCCACCTGATGCAAACAAATACAATATGGAGGTCCAGTCCGTTTCTTTGTACCAGAATCTCCACAGGTCAAACATCTTTAACGAGGACTTTGAAAAGTGGGGAAAAGTCCCAGGAAGTCCTGCTGAGCTTAGAATAGTAAATGGAGGACATAGCTCACATGTTTGGGGGAAAGGTTTTGAGGAAGGGCTACAATACATGTTCCAGAACGGATTGAGTTCTGCCAAGGATAAATAAGGTTTTTCCCTAAAATATGCTCCACTTAGGGTGAAATAAGGAGGCGGCTTGCATAAGTAAGCAACAGCCCCATAGAAAAAAGTGAATTACACTGACTACCTTGCATGGACTGAAGATAAAAGAGTTGAGGTCATTAACTGCCCGGAGGAAATGCGCCTGGCAGTTTTTCTTAATCACCAAGACTTTATGAAGGATTTTCCAAATGGATAGTCGAATAGTTATATTGACGATTTTAAGAAAACTCTATCCAGTCATGTAACCTTTTCACCAGAATATGAATCAATTAAATTAAGTAAATATGCTTAAAAATAATTGGATATTATCGGTCGCGGGAAATATTGTTTTTAATGGTAGGTTTAGTTTAGTTCATTGGCACATGCTTCAACTGCTCCACACTAACTCGCTGGGAGGGGACCAGGGATGAAGGAGAAAATGAAAAGGTGCATCAATTGCAAGAAGCTGCTTACCAACTCGTCCAAGGTTTGTTTTCGATGTGGAAGCATTAATTTGAAAACCGATAACAGCAAATGGCTAAAGAGAATCATTTGAAATTAATGCTGACAGGATTGCTGATTATCGGTTCGGCTGGGAATTCATCCACGATGATGGAAGCGGGCTGTTTTTTTAAAAGCAAGGAGAAACACTCATTGTCACGACACAGAAGTGGACAGGGGTTTACATGTTAATCAAAATTCCCGCAAAATATAATCAGTAGTTCTTTTGTAAAAGGCAGCCCAATTTTTTGTGAATTGGACTGCTTTTTGATTGTCTAAGAAATTTTAAAATCCAACATGGTGGATAACTCGAAAAAGGTTTTAGTAATCCAGCTCCACCAGGATAAGCTTCGGAAGCATAAGCTTCGCACGAAGAAAAAGCGTTAGCTTTTTCGAGGAGCGCCTAGCCCCTCGAGGTCTTAAGCCGGTTCCCTCCGGAGGGCAGGCCCATCCTCGGAAATGCTCGCATTTCCTTCGTGCGTGGGCGAATTCAGGGATGCCATTCAGTGTCCTGCGGGCCCCGTCTTAATCTGGTCGGGGCTGACCACTAAGGAAAGCTTCCGAGAATAAACATCGCAGGGACAGGCGGTCTTTGCCTGTCGCGAAGGCTCTTGCGCATCTTGTTCTTTCCTCGAGATTCCTTGCCGCAACAGCCGGCAGGCTTCATTGGATGGAAATGCCCCATCACATCGGTAAAAAAATGAAGCAGAGGAAACGTCCCCTGCTTCACATTAAATTGCTTGTTTCATATTTATGCTTTTTCCTTCTTTGCGGCGGTTTCTGTACTCAGCAGCAGCTGTGAACAGGACGTCCGTTGAAGAGTTAAGGGCTGTTTCAAAGGAGTCTTGGAGAACGCCGATGATAAAGCCAACGCCAACGATCTGCATTGCCACATCGTTTGGAATTCCGAACAAGCTTGCTGCAAGTGGAATCAGTAATAGTGAGCCGCCGGCCACCCCGGATGCACCACAAGCGCAAATAGCTGAAAGTACGCTTAGTATAATAGCTGTCGGTATGTCTACTTCAATTCCAAGTGTATTAACCGCTGCCAATGTCAGTACTGAGATTGTTACTGCGGCACCAGCCATATTGATGGTGGCACCAAGTGGGATGGAGACGGAATAGGTATCCTTGTCCAATCCAAGTTTTTCACAAAGCTTCATGTTTACCGGAATGTTGGCAGCAGAGCTACGGGTAAAGAATGCTGTAATTCCGCTTTCCCTTAAACATCTCAATACGAGTGGGTATGGGTTTTGGCGGATCGTGAAATAAACGATTGCCGGATTGACAATAAAAGCGACAAAGAGCATGCAGCCAATCAATACGGCCAACAGTTTGCCATAGCTCAGCAGCGACTCAAGGCCGTTTGTAGTGATTGACTCAATGACAAGTCCCATGATGCCAAGTGGTGCTAGCTTGATAACCCATGTCACAATTTTGGCTATCGCATCTGAAAAATTTGAAATCATTGTTTTGGTTGTATCCGGTGCATTGCGCAGGACAATACCCAGGACAACCGCCCATGCAAGGATACCAATGTAATTCGCATTGTAAATCGCTTTCACCGGATTGTCGACTACATTCAGAAGCAAGGTTTTAAGAACTTCGACAATTCCCCCGGGAGCCGCTACGCCTTCAGCGCCTTTCACAAGCGTCAGGCTTACCGGGAATATAAAGCTGACGATTACCGCGATTAATCCGGCTAAAAAGGTTCCTAAAAGATACAGGAATATGATGGATTTCATATTCGTTTGGCGGCCGCTCTTATGCTGTGCGATGGCAGACATGACAAGGAACAAGACCAGGATTGGCGCAATCCCCTTTAAAGCACCAACAAATAAAGAACCAAAAATAACTAGAGGCTTTGCTACACTGGGAATCGCAACAGCCAGTATGATACCAACCACCAAACCAATGATGATTTGCTTGACCAGGCTCAACTGATTCCACTTCTTAAATAGACCTTTCATTTTCTCCCCCCGCTTGTGCAAATTGACTTTCTGTGCTTATAGTATAACTTTGCGGCAGCTATTAAAATGCTATCCACCAATAACAGTAAATATAAAAGTATTATATTGAAAATTTAGATATATTACAATGACGCAAATAACTTTGTTAAAAATAAAAATGCCTTAAATCCCATTTTTTTGATAAAAATCCATAAAAAGTTCATAAATTAGTAAAGTTCCAGGTGATTTTTGAAGGTTCTAAATTTAGAAAATCTTTAGAATTTATATTATCCTAATATAGAAGATAATGGTATTAATCTCTTAAAAAAGCATAATGAGGCAGGGAATGGTTCTCCTGCCTCATTGCAATCACCGTTGGAAAACGATTGATCAATATCCCCGACCATGATGCCAACATGAAGCAGGGGACGTATCTAGTGCTTCATTCGTTCTCCATTTTATTTATTGTTTTCGTTTATATACAATTTTTTGACTAAAGTGAAGCAGGAGATTTTCTCTGCTTCACTTTCTCGCCTTTTAAGGTACAAATTTGGGCCGTCCGCTTTGCTTTTCTTCTGTAAGTACCATTTCTCCACCCATCGCCTCGATAGCTGCGCCCAATGACTGCAGCCAGTCACCAGTGATGGCAATACTTTGCGCTTCTGGTAGAATACCTGGTGCCTGTCGTGTTATTTCTTTGGTCACACCTATTGATTCTGTTATTTGGCCAAACATTTGAATCAGGACGCCTTTCGCCAACGTTTGCTCTCCCTCTGTTCTCTCGCTTATTGATAGTAATTTTAGTACGAGAAAGACTTCCATTATTGCCTAATAGCCTGAATACAAATGGATATTGCGATTTGTTTTTCAAGTGTTAATTTAAGATCCTCAATTTCTTTTTCCTGAACGTTCATTTCTTTTTGTTTTGTTGGCTTGGAATACCCCATTCAAGACACCGCCATGACAATGATTTTTACAAGGTATTTAACAGGCGACTGTTTTGTTTGAATGGTGAGTGAATATTCAAGCGTGGCAATCCTCTTGAAAAAATGTTGCCCAATAAAAAAGTGAAGCCGCAGTGGCTTCACTTGTTATCTTTCACAGGCATAGTTGTCTTTGTCGCGGTCCATTTTTGCCTGATAGGCCGGGTGTGTTGATGGGACGCCGTTCGGATACTTTTGCCTTAGCTCCGTACAGTTTGCAAATATTTCAGTTTGCGTGCTGGTTGAAGGTGCTGGCGCTGCTGGTTTCACAGTCGTTTTTGCAGGCTGAGACGCGGCAGGCTTCGGTTGTGAAGAACTTTGGGTTGATGTTTTTGGATCAAGGTCGCCCTTCGTTGTCCCATTCGGCCCATATGCCCAAAGACCTTTATTGTTTTGACGCGCCTCCCGAGCGAATTTTACAAAGAACTCGCTATATTTTACGTCAGGTGTGTAGGTGGATGGTTCCGCATATCCGTTCAAGACGAGCTCGGCATTGAACATCTTTGCGCGAATTTCCTTTTCGTTCATGTCATCCGTTGGGACGGCAAGCCAGATGATGCGCAGCAAGCGCCCGTACCGGTCGGTATTGCTCACGTCTTTTTGGATCCAGATTTGTTTACCGTCCAATTTTGATTTCGTGTAATTGCTTGCTTCTTTGCCATACTTTTCATGCCTTGTCGTAGATTCGGGCGTGTTCACACCGATAAAACGGATTTTTCTCCCGTCTGATGTCTCGATCGTATCTCCATCGACTACGCGGCCAACGGTGACCTTTTCAAGTGCAAGGGCGGCAACTAACGCATTTGTATTTGCTGCCTGCTTGGCTTTCGCCTCGGCTTCGGCCCTTTGTTTGGCCTCCGCCTGTTTTCTCGCTTCGGCTTCGGCCTTTTGTTTGGCCTCCGCCTGTTTTTTCGCTTCGGCTTCCGCGTTTGCTTTTTCCTCGGCCTGCTTCTTTGCTTCGGCTTCGGCTTTCGCTTTCTCTGCTTCCTCGGCCTTCGCCTTTTCTTCAGCGGCATTTTTTGCTAAAAGTGCTGCTTTGGCCTTTTCGTCCGCTTTATCTTTTTCTTTAGCGGCTTTTTTATCGCTGGCCTGCTTATCGATTTTTACTTCAGGTTTTGATGAGGCCTGGCCTTCAGTCGCCTCGGCAAACGTTCCGACCAGGATGAAAGTCGAAAGGACTCCCGCAGTTAAGAGCAGCCACGGTTTTTTAAAATAAACCCTGCCTTTGGACTTTTGGTGGCTCAGCCAAAACCCCGCCCCGTACAAAGCCACGCCAATCAGGGCAATTGGAGCCGCAGTTGATAAAATCAACAAGAACAATAGCAGCAAAATCATGATAATAGTCTTAAAAAGCTTCAACTTCTCTTTCCCCCTAGAAAATTCATTCAATACCAATTATACCAATATTTTTAAGTTGGGTATGTTGGTATTAATTGGTTTTTGGGGAAAGGACTTACTTACTCTTAACGGGCAGCCAATCTGGATGGACAACTTCGCCCTAAAGTATGTTGTAATGTGGAAGGTGCCAGGCCACAAAGCGTTCCTTTTTTTAGAAAAATAGGCCCCCTTTTCTTTTTGGAAAACGGGTTTAGCAATTTTTTATGGATAAACTCCGACTACTGGGTTCATAGAAGTCGTTTTTGGCTGATAATCCCCCATCGCCAAAGGTCCAAATGAGTTTTTTTTAACGTGTTTGGAGATATATCGAAAATTTACATACTGTTATCGAAAACTTTTTAGATATATCGAAAACTTTTAGGAGGATAACGAAAGTTTCAAGGCCGATATCGAAAACTGTCACATTTTGGACACATTCACCACCCGATTTATGGCTGGTAAAGGTCCGATTGGTGAACTACCCTGCAATATAAAGGGGCTAACCATTAATGGGGATGCACCCCCCACCACTGATAGAAGGCTAACTTTAGGCAGCAGATGGAATCGGTGTTTTAAGGAATATTTTTTTGAAATAGGAAGGGTGTATGAAGCTTTATGTGGAACTTAATGAATGATACGTCTGAGGAGGGGAGGGAATCAAAAATTTCAAACGAAAACCATACAAAAGCAAAATGGAACAACAAGCACAAAGAACGGCTGGCAGATATGGCGGAGCCCTTGCCAAGCGAGCGGCTGAATACCCTTTTCGCTTATCTGAATGGGGGGAAGGCTCTTGATCTCGCCTGCGGGCTTGGCGGGAACAGCCTGTTTTTGGCGGACCGGGGATACGAGGTGGAGGCTATTGATATTTCGGAAACAGCCATTGAGTTTGTGCAGGAGCTGGCTGAAAAAAAGCGATTAAAAATCAATGCCTCGGTCATGGACCTTACAGAGTTGGAAAATTTACCGTTTCAAAAGGGGACCTTTGACTTCGTTGTGATTGCGTATTATTTGGACCGTTCGTTGTTTCCTTATGTGAAGGGCGTAATAAAAGAAGGTGGCCATTTCTTTATGGAGACCTATTATGATTCGCAGAAATTGGAACGCGGGCGGGTTTCGAAGCAATTCCGGCTAAGGCCGAATGAGCTGCTTAAGGAGTTCCGCGGATGGAAGGTACTTTTTTATGAAGAAAATGAACAGGACGGGCGGCAAATCATTTTTTGCGAGAAGCCTGGTTTGATATGATGGGGTTACTACATAATGGAAGGTTGGTTGGAAATGGCCGGGAAGATGCGACTTGGTAGGACGGATTTGTATGTGAATCCGATTGGAATGGGAACAAATGCGGTCGGAGGGCATAATATCTATCCGAATATTGATGAAGGCGCAAGCTTTGAAATGATCCGTGCAGGTTTGGAAAACGGATTGAATTTTTTTGATACAGCTTACTTTTATGGATTGGGGCGGTCCGAGGAAATTATCGGACAGATTGTAAAAGAAACCGGGAAACGTTCGGAAACGGTCATTGCCACAAAAGCTTCCTATACATTCGCCGGGCAGGACGTTGTCCACAACAATGACCCTGCGTTTTTGACCCGTTCCGTTGAAGAAAGCCTGAATCGCCTTCAGTCTGATTACATTGATCTGTTCTATATTCATTTTCCGGACAAGGATACGCCAAAGGATGAGGCGGTCGGCGCACTGAAGCGTCTGAAGGATGAAGGGAAAATTCGCGCAATCGGTGTTTCCAACTTTTCGCTGGAGCAGCTGAAGGAAGCGAATAAGGACGGCTACATCGATGTGTACCAGGGCGAGTACAATCTCCTGAACCGCAGTGCCGAACAGGAATTATTCCCATATTTCCGCGAAAAAAATATTTCATTTATCCCGTATTTTCCGCTCGCCAAAGGCCTTCTGACCGGAAAGTATGACAAGAAAACAAACCTCGAAGGCAAGCGCGGGAAGTTTTTCCAAAAGGAGACCTTTGAGGCGGCATTGGAAAAAGTAGAAAAAGTAAGGGAGATTGCGGAGCAAAAGGGTGCGGACGTGGCACACGTTGTTCTAGCCTGGTATTTAACACGCGACGTCATCGATGCAATCATTCCAGGCGCAAAACAAGCGGAACAAGTACTCAACAATCTAAAAACGCTTGATGTCCACTTGACTGAAGAAGAAATACGGCACATCGACCAAGCGTTCCAACAGTAGTTTAACAGGCGAATCCATCTCTATTTTTACAGCCAGGAAATCAAAGCCTTTTATTTGTGGATTCTCCAGCAACAAAGAAGGAAGGCTCCTTGAAGGGGCCTTCCTTGATAAAATTAAGCCGAAGCTGGCTTGAAGTTAATGTGCAATTCGACCAACGTTTTGCTTGCTGTGGCAATTGCTTGATTTTGAACGTTAATTTTTGTGTGAAGCGCTAAAGAAGCTTCTGTTTTGCCGTGTTTTTTGACATAATCGTCGAGCTGCTTTTTCAGTCCTGAAAGCTGGACGGAGCTGGCTGCAAGCTCGCCGGTCATGTTCACGTAAAACTCCGCCTCAGCTTTTGCTGTAACAGGTACGGTTGCTGCTTTTGCGTAAAACTCGACTGTTGCTTTTGCAGCGGCAGCCACTCTTGCCTCCACTTTCGCCACCTCACCGGAAATAACAGCCACTTGTTTCGCCACTTCTGCCTTCAGGAACTGGCTATGCAATTCATCCAGCTTCTTTTTCGCAGCGGCATTTGCCTCAGTTTGAACTGTAATCTTTGCATATATGGCGACTGCCGCATCGGTTTTCCCTGTTAATTTGACTTGAGCGTCAAGCTGCTTTTTTAATGAAGGCAACAGAACCGCATGCGCGTGAATTTCCCCTGTAGCTTTTTTGTGAAAATCAGCTTCTTCTTTTGCCGTTACAGGAGTAGTTGCCGCCTTCACATAAAAATCCGTAACATTTTTTGAAGTGGCTGCCAGGTTTGCTTCCGCCTTCAGCACAGCATCATTGATGGCGGCTACCTGCTTTGCGGCCTCTTTTTGCAGGTACTGGCTGTGCAAATTATCCAGGTTCTTTTTCGCCACGGCAATTGCCTCATTCTGTGCGGAAATTTTTGCATAGACGGCTGTTGTTGCATCTGTTTTCCCATAGGATTTCACTAGCCCGTCGAGCTGCTTTTTCGAATTTGCAAGCCCGTTTGACAGGGAAGTTAAGTCAGCCGAGTTTTTCTTATAGAAATCTAACTCAGCCTTGACAGTAACAGGAGTGGTTGCCGCATTTGCATAAAAATCCGCAATATTCTTTGAAGTGGCCGCCAGGTTCGCTTCCGCCTTCAGCACCGCTGCATTAATGGCGGCTACCTGATTCACGGCGTCTTTCTGCAGGAACTGGCTGTGCAAATTATCAAGGTTCTTTTTTGCAACAGCAATTGCCTCATTCTGAGTGGCAACTCTTACATATAGGGCAGTTGTCGCATCTGTTTTCCCATAGGATTTCACTAGCCCATCGAGCTGCTTTTTGGCATTTGTAAGCTGACTTGATACGGAAGTTAAGTCAGCAGAGGTTTTCTTATAGAAATCTAACTCTGCATTAGCCGTTACAGGAACTGTGACCGCTTTCGTATAGAACTCGGCTGTTGCCTTTGAAAGGGCGGCAACTTTCGCTTCGGCCTTCACGACACTTTCCTGAATCGAGGCGGTCAGTTTGGCGGCGTCTTTTGCTTTTTGTGCCTGCACGAACTGGGTGTGCAAATCGTTAAGCTTCTTTTGTTCCTGAGAGATTACATTTGTTTGGGCTGTAATTTTAGCATAGGCCGCGTTAACCGATTCCGTTTTCCCATATTTTTTGGCCACCTGGTCCACCTGTGACTTCAAGGCTTTCAGCTGGTTGCTGTTGGCCTTCAATTTACCAGAAGTACTTTTGTGAAATTCCGCCTCGACTTTTACCGAAAGTGTCCCGGCTGTCGCTTTCGCATATATGTCCACTATGGCCTTTGCCAGCGTCCTGTTACTTGATTCTACCTTTGCTATATTTTTGTTGATCGTAGCCAGACGCTTTTTCGCTTCTTTGTCAGCCTTGTGCTTGGCGGCTGTTTTGTTAGAGACCGAGGCAGAAACCTTTAGAGTAGATTCCGATTTCTGTCCGATGGAAATGGCCGATGCGCTGGTTACAGTGGAAAACGCTAATCCAAGAGCAAGGGCAGGTATGGCAATCTTAAATGGCTTTTTCAAAATGTGAAACCCCCTTAACTGAAATTACCATACATTACGGTGGGGAAAATTCCTTTATGTGGGTAAATATGTATGAGGGGAAATTAATTTTTTTTTAAAAAAAAGAACATTTTAACCTTTATCCGGCGTAATTGAATTCGTTAACATAAGGAACCTTGCCCAAAACCGTTACCAAAAGCCAAATCCCTATGTCCGCAAGAAATCAAGGGTATACTATACCTGCCTGTTTTTTTACATAAGGGGAGGGATCGACATGGGGATTGTCATCGTGGATATATGCCAAAGCAACAGCATCAACGTGCTTGATATTGAAACGATCCTTGAATCGGAATACCCTGAAGTGTCCGTTCTCCGGAATGAATGCCTGTCTTTTTGCGGGATGTGTGCGAGGAGCCCGTTTGCGATTGTGAATGGGAAGAGGGTTTTTGCGAAAACCCCAGAAGAATGCCTCGATAAAATCAGGAGACAGATTGAAAAGGAACTCGCATTTTTTGAATGATGGCCGTATCAATTAAACTCCGAGCCAACTGGAAAAATTGGCGGTTTTAGGATGATTGTTAAGGCAGTATTGAAAAATAGGGATTTTTTTTATACAATGTTTTTATGCCTTTTGGTATAAAAATATAGTTGTGCGGTTAACAGGCACGCTTTATATACACAAATTAGAATGGGGTAAGGAAAAATGATAACAGAACAACCATATAGAGTTTTGCTCTATTATAAATATGTCCATATTGATAATCCGGAGGAATTTGCAGCCCAGCATCTGGCGTTCTGCAAGGAGCTTGGCTTGAAGGGCCGTATCCTTGTTGCCGAGGAAGGCATTAACGGTACTGTGTCTGGAACGGTTGAACAGACTGATGCATATATAGAGGCAATGAAAGAAGATTCCCGCTTTGCCGATATGGTTTTTAAAATCGACGAAGCCGAATCGCATGCTTTTAAAAAAATGCATGTCCGCCCACGGAGCGAGCTTGTTACTTTGCGGCTTGAGGACGATGTCAATCCAAATGAAGTCACAGGCAACTATTTGGAGCCGAAGGAATTCTTTGAAGCAATGCAGGATCCAAATACGGTCGTCATTGATGCCCGCAACGATTATGAGTATGACCTTGGGCATTTCCGAGGCTCCATCCGCCCAGAAATTAAGGCGTTCCGCGAGCTTCCAGAATGGATTAGGGAAAATAAGGAACAGTTTGAAGGCAAAAAGGTTCTTACTTATTGTACAGGCGGAATCCGCTGCGAGAAGTTTTCCGGATGGCTTGTAAAAGAAGGATTCGAAGATGTCGGCCAGCTCCATGGCGGGATTGCGACATATGCGAAAGACCCTGAGGTGAAAGGGCAGCTTTGGGACGGAAAGATGTATGTTTTTGATGAAAGGATTTCCGTACCTATCAACCAGGTCGAACACGTTGTTGTCGGGAAGGATTATTTTACAGATGAACCTTGCGAGCGCTATGTAAACTGTGCCAATCCTGAATGCAACAAGCAGATCCTTTGCTCCGAGGAGAACGAGCACAAGTATTTGCGAGGATGCACGCACGAATGCCGTGTTGATCCACGGAACCTTTATGTGAAGGAACATGGACTGACTGAAGAGGAAGTTGCTGAGCGGCTAAGGGAGCTTGGTGAAGAAGCACCGGTTCAAACAGGTGAATAGAAAAGATAAAGGGACGAACCTTATTTATGGTTTGTCCCTTTATTTTTTGCTAAGCTGACTGCCGAATGTTTAGCTAATCGATTCAAGAATCTCATTCGTTGTGGCAATGGTCGCAAACTCTTTGTGGAGCATCGCCAGCTCTATCTCGTGGATTTCATTGGCGGGGTGCTTTACGTTTTTATGGTCGGTGATTTCGAATGCGGCGGTTGCGTCGGAGACCAGGAAGTTGGTGTAGCCCAAGTTTCCGGCCATCCTTGTAGTCGTAGAGACGCAATGCTGGGTCGAAAAGCCTGTAATCACAAGTGTTTTAATCTGATGACCTTTTAAAAATTCCTCCAAGGAGGTTCCAATAAACGCGCTGTTGACGTTTTTCGTAAACACTTTCTCGCCGGCAAGAGGGCGGAGGGGGTCTTTAATTTCAATATTACCACCATTTTTGTAGTTCAACGGCGAGTTAGGCAGCAGGGAAAGATGCTGTGAGTAAACGATGATCCATTCCTGCTTCCTCCACTCTGCAAGTAGCCGGTATATATTCTCCTCTGCCTCGGGGTTGTTCCGCTCTCCCCAATAAGGGTCATCAAAACCTTTCTGAACATCCAGTACGAGCAAGGCAGGTTTATCCGATATCTCAACCAACAATCATCCCTCCTATAAATTCATTCCTTAATTAGGTTTCCACCTCCACTGCTTTCCATCCTAATAAAAAACATGCCTGCGCGGCATGCCAAAATTTATACATCGTTTTCACTTTTCATCTTAAGATAGCGATGAAAAGGACATCTTGATAGGGTCGTATCATCATCTCTGAGGAAATATTGCTTCCACTCATAATTGTCTCCATTCCCATAGGTATTGAGGTCCGGGTGTATCGGCGCCGTATCATATGCGGCAAGCCGTTTGCGTATATCTGATTTGACTTTAGAAGCGCGGCCCTTTGATGAATTGAATTCGACGAGAACGGACCTGGGGGTGATTGCGAGAATAAGATAAGGGAAATACCTGCTTAGCCTTTTTTCATGGGCAGGTGTTCCGCAGTATACAAAGAACTGTTCCCCATTAAAACAGAATTCCCATAAAGGATTTTCAGCATCCTTAGGTATATGATCAGGCCATTGAGCGGTATCAAGCTTCGCGCTCTTATTTAACTGAGACCAAAAGAGCTGCTCATATTGTTCAACACTCAATGCTTCGCGGTCTGTGTCTTTATAAAATAGAACGAGCGAGGTATAGTTTCCAAACTCTTGATAATGCTTTGCATATTCATCGAGCGCACTGGCAAGTTTGATCGCCGAATCGGAGGCCGCGGGGTGCGGCAGAAAACCATATCTGAAGTGTTCCAGCTGATGCCCTATGGTGGCCGGTATGCAAGGAAATGGCCTTGCTTTATCCTCCATTTTTGCCGCAAATTTCAGAACGGCATCTCTTTTCCATGTTTCCCCTATGGATAGGACAATTTCCTCCTGTTTATATAAAGCCATACATGGTCCCCCTCTCACCAATAGAGTATTCAATGAGGGCTGCCAAGTGTGTAATCAATGATAGTGAGGGAGGTGGCGTTTTTTAAAAAGAGCCGTTGTATGAGGTTTTTATACTTATTAGTTGAAAAAGTATCAAGGCAGTTTTATAATCAAATCGTACTTAATTTACATAAAAGGGGATATTAAAAATGGCTAAATACGAACTACCAGCATTGCCTTATGCAAACGATGCGCTTGAGCCTCATATCGATGCGCAAACAATGGAAATTCACCATGATCGCCACCATGCTACATATGTTAACAACCTGAATGCGGCTCTCGAAGGACATGATGATCTTTCCGGGAAAACAATTGAAGAGCTGATCGCAAATCTTGATGCGGTTCCTGAAAATATCCGTACAGCTGTCCGCAACAATGGTGGGGGCCATGCGAACCACAGCCTGTTCTGGACACTTCTCTCTCCTAATGGCGGCGGCGCTCCAACTGGTGAAGTTGAAGATGCAATCAACCAAGCTTTTGGAAGCTATGATAAGTTCAAGGAAGAATTTACAAAAGCAGCTACAACTCGTTTCGGTTCCGGTTGGGCATGGCTTGCTGTTGATAACGGCCAATTGGTGGTTACCAGCACTCCAAATCAGGACAGCCCGCTCATGGAAGGCAAGACTCCGATCCTTGGGCTTGATGTATGGGAGCATGCATATTACCTGAAGTATCAAAACAAGCGCCCGGATTACATTGGTGCATTCTTCAATCTCATTAACTGGGATGAAGTGAACAAGCTTTATTCCGCAGCAAAATAAGAGAAAACAAAAAACACTTTTAGTCGGGGATTGATTTCCCGCTAAAAGTGTTTTTTTAATTTACATTAAACTCGATTCTAAATCGGCAGTGGTCGTCTTCATCGGCTTTGCAGCTGACACGGTTGATGTTTTCCGTTTTCAGGACATTTTTTAGCATTTGCGTTTCGCACTTGCACGCTGTTTTATAATGGGTGGCAATTGTAAGGATTGGACAGTTGTATTCAACCAGCTCATACGTGTAATCATTAATTTTCGAGGCTGTCGCCATATAGCCCTTTTCATTTTGAAGGCTGACAATTTCTTTTATTTTTTCAGGATTCGGCTTTTCGCCTATTTTCCGTGAATACTCTTCTGTGAGGCGCTTCTCCCTTTTTTGGAAAAGTTCATTGACGGCGCCATCTCCGTATATCTCCTGGATATCTTGAAGGAATTCGAGTGTAATCCCTTCATAATTTTTTGGAAAAAGGGCTTCTCCTTTGGCTGTCAGCGAATAGATTTGGAGCGGCCGGCCCATTGGCTGCCTTAGCTCGCGTGATTGTACCAGCCCATCCGTCTCAAGGACATTCAAATGCTTTCGAATTGCCATATGGGTGATATTCAGATGACTAGTAAAGGAAGCGACTGTCATGCTGGATTCCTTCTTTAATAATTCAAGTATTCTTTCCTTTGTCGGTTTCCTAAGCTCCGCCATCTACACCACCCCTTTATCCCACTCTTAACGGGCAGAAAGATCGCCACCAAACATTCAGAAGTTTCGAAGATGATAGGTGGGGAGCAACTGCCCGTATTGGTCCGATTGGTTCACCTAACCATCAGTGTGGTATGAACAAAACCGACTGATGGAAGATCCACTTTATCAAGAAAGCGGCTCAAACCCTTGCGGCAATCGTAAAAATCAACTAATTATACAATAAAGTATAAATAATGGAAAGGGAATGGAATAGTATTGACAAACGCCATGCACTTGTCTATTTTCAGAAAAGAGGGGCAATTCGGAAATTTATTTGAAAATCATCAATTGACTTAACTACAGGATAATTTGAACGATTCCGAGGTCCTTTTTAAAAGCTTAAAAGAAAGTCTTTAAAAGAAAACGAGGGAGATGAGAATGTATGCTTTTATCCATTCCAAAAAAAGAGATTCTTGAAAGGCAGCAAAAGTTTATCTCGCAGCTTGGGAACAGGAAAGCGGATTGCGCGATATTGTTCAGCGTTACGGATATTTTCTATTTGACGGGCTTCCACTTTCATCCTACTGAAAGGCCGATTTGCTTTTTTGTGGACCCGTCCCATAAAACGCATTTGTTCGTCCCTGCACTGGAGCATGAACATGCGGAGGAGTTTGCTTATGTAAACCATGTCCACTCTTATCCTGAATATCCGGGGCTTCGGCATCCGATGGAATATTTGATGGACGCTTTGACTGAATCGGGTTTTTCCGGTAAGACTGTTGGCTATGATGCAATCGGCTACGGCTCATCGATGGGATATCGCGGGCCAAGCGTAAGCGACTTCCTCGATGCGGAATTTGTTTCCTTGAAATGGTTAGTGGAAGAAATGAGGTTCATCAAGTCTCCGACGGAAATAGAATTGATCAAGGAATCATGCCGCTGGGGAAATCTCGCTCACCGCCTACTGCAGAAATATTCTAAGCCAGGATTGAGTGAAATCGAGATTACGAGCAAAGCTTCCACTGAAGCCACAATGGCGATGATTGAAACGCTCGGGCAAGATTACCGCCCGCATGGAAAGCCCGCTTATGCGATTTTTCGTGGCCAAATAGGGGCGATGTCCGCCTTCCCTCATGCCGTGACCCAAAACCTTATTTTGAAAAAAGGGGACACATTGGTAACGGGAGCGGCGGCGGATGTGTGGGGGTATCACAGCGAATTGGAAAGAACGATGTTTGTCCAGGAAGCCAGCAAGGAGCAGGAAAACTATTTTCAAATCATGTACGAAGCGCAGGAAGTTGCTTTTGCGGCAATCAAGCCGGGCGAGCCATGTTCTGCTGTTGAGCAGGCCGTTCAAAGGTTCTGGAAGGAAGCCGGGGTTGAGCATCTTGTCCAGCACCATACCGGACATGCGATTGGCCTTTTGGGCCACGAGGCGCCGTTTTTTGATCTGGGCGACCAAACGATTATGCAGCCGGGAATGGTTTTTACCGTTGAACCAGGAATTTATGTAAGGGGACTCGGCGGTTTCAGGCATTCCGACACCGTACTCGTAACAGAAAACGGCATGGAAATGCTTACGTATTATCCGAGGGACTTCGCCTCGATGATTTGCTACTAAACTATAATTTTTAGGGGGAGAGAATTCTGGACGGATTCTCTCTTTTTATTTTTGGCTAAGAAACTATGAGAAAACTAGCTTAGGTGTCACTCAAAGTCTGGATATGTGACAACCAAGGGGGAAAATCGAGTTGGGTTGTCAGAATAACCCTGGATATGTGACAACCAAAGGCGAAAATCAGGATGGGTTGTCAGAATAACCCCGGATATGTGACAACCAAGGGGTAAAATCGGGTTTGGTTGTCAGAATAACCCCGGATATGTGACAACCAAGGGGGAAAATCGAGTTGGGTTGTCAGAATAACCCCGGATATGTGACAACCAAGGGCGAAAATCAGGATGGGTTGTCAGAATAACCCCGGATACGTGACAACCAAACGCGAAAAGCGGGTTGGGTTGTCAGAAACCCGGATATGTAACAACAGCTGGCAAAAATCCGGTGTAGTTGTCACACAAAGCCTGAAGAGGTGGCAGCATGCTTACTGCATCACATATGTTTTTTAATATAATCGGCCGCATCGCTGTAGAGGCCGCCCTGGTTGGCGTACTTGATATAGTTTTTAATGGTGTTCAGCCATTCTGTAGTGGTTGGTTTCGTTTGCTTGATGGAATCAAGCAAGTCATCCATCGTTATTAGCCGTTCAGGGCCGCCATCCATGATTTCCGTCAGGACCCGTTCGGTTGCAATCTCAACGACATTTTCAAGATCGGCACCCGAATAGAACTCGGTTTTCTCTGCCAGTATATCAAGGAATATGCCAGTTTCAACCGGCTTGCCGCGTAGTTTAAGTTCCAGTATGGCTCTCCGTGCGCCTTTATCCGGTGGCGGTACGAAGACAAGCTTATCGAATCTGCCGGGCCGTTTGAACGCGTCATCCACATCCCAAGGCATATTCGTTGCGCCAATAACCAACAATTGATCGTTGCTGGTTTCAACGCTTTGGAGCTCGTTCAGTAACGTATCAACCAAAGGGCGCATGACATCCGAGCGAGATTTTGAGCGGCTGAAGCCAAGGGCATCCAGCTCGTCAAAGAAAAGGACAGCCGGCAAATTGGCCCTTGCAGTTGCGAAAACGTCGTGGATTCTCTGCTCGCTTACACCCACATAAGGGTCAAGGATATCCGAAATGTGGACAGGGTGGAAGTCGGCGTCGCATTCGCCAGCCGTTGCTTTTGCAATAAACGTCTTTCCGCATCCAGGAGGACCGTATAGCAGGATGCCACCACCTGCTTTTTTCCGGAATTTCGCAAAGATGCCTGGGTTTCTGTAGGGCTTTATAATTTTCATTTCAATGGTTTTCTTAAGCGCGTCGAGGCCGCCGACATCCTGAAATGTCACTTTCTCCCGCTTCTTTTCTTCATAGAGGATAACATTGTTTGGTTTAGTGCCTTCAATGACCTGCAGCTTCCTCCCATTGGAAGTAGCGGCTGCTTCTAATTGGTGTATACTGCCTAATTGGCGGCCGAATGGGGGTTCATTAACAGATGAAGGCGGTTCATCCGAATTCCCCAGGGTATCTGTTGGGCCGGCGCCAAAGCCAGTAATTTCATTTTCATTAAAAGGAGTATCTTCATTTGATAGAATGCTATCTTCTGGGGGATTCTCAAAAACATAACTTCCCATATGCTTTTTTAAAACAGATAAAACGGGTGCTTCCATAGTCGGGCCGCCCTGCTTCACAGACATGGAGAACGCATGCAGCGCTTCGCCAAGCTGGCCTTCAATCAGATATTCCTCACCAAGCAAAAGCCATACCTGGGGATTGTGCTGTTCCATGTTCAAGATTGAAAGATAAATATCAATTTTATTCATCATAGCTTCCCTTTCACAAACCATTTATAGAGGGTAGGGGCAATCCACGTATAGACGACTAATAGGATATAGAGAGAAACGTAGACAACTAGGAGAACGTTTAGCTCGAAAAATTTCAGTATGAAGCTTATTACAATGAACTCAAGCCAAAGAACCCCAGGGCCGCCAACCTTATTTATCAGCCTTTGTGGAAAGAACATCGGGTGTGTCTCTTCATCAAGCTCGGCAAGCACCTCAAGAATATCCTCGTTAGTGGGATCGAGAAGGAAAGCCTGCCTGGCGAGTTCCCTGGCTTCCTTATCCTCCCCACGGAGCAAATGATAGGCAGCCGTATTGAGAAGGTTTTGAATATCACCAGTGGAGGTTTCCATTACTTTTTTAATATATTCCAGTTGTTTGTTTGAATCGGATTTCGCAAAAAAATAATGAAGGATGGATTGATTGACTTTCTCGTTGTCCGGGTCGAGCTGTTTCGCCTTTTTAAATAAGGTTAATGCTTTCTCTTCATGCCCAGCCTTGAACATTAATTCTGCATATGCGGCATAGGTTTCCCCGTCTTCCGGGTCAAGGTGAAGGGCATTTAAAAACGCCTCCTCGGCCTCTTGGAATTTGTTCTCTTCTTGATAAACAACTCCGAGGAAATAATAGCAGCCTGATTCATCATATCCATTCTGGAGTGCTTCTTTGCAAAGTGCTATGGACTCATCATGGTTGTCCCGGCAATATTCGACTACAGCCATGTTAAAAAGGGCATAGGCATCATTTGGATCGTGCCTAAGAAGGTTTTCTATTAGAGGGGCAGCCTCCTCATAACGATTCAAAGTTATGTAATGATCGATTAGGGACTTATTTTTATCATAATTTACTGTCTCCATGCACTATCCCCCTAATAGTTTTACAATAATACAGCTATCCCGCCAAACAAAGCTAACTCAATGGTCCCACCAATGAGAATCCATAGAATCGCAGGCTTAAGAAGGGGCTGAATCTCGTTATTGTTTGTAAATAGATGCTGTTGAAACGGCTTCTTTAGGGCGAATCTGTAAAAAAAGAATAGGATTATATTCAAAGCTCTCATAATGTAACGTGGTGTCCGGTCTCCATTAACGGAAAAATCACTGAAATAAAAATGAAATAGTGCCAACTCTCCAATAAAGATAAGCATTCCAGCTCCAAGTAAAAGATTGATCGTGTTTTTAGGGACATTGAGCCACTTCGCGTTTCTGGTCCCAAGAATCATCATTGGAATTGCACCGCCAAAAAAGGCTACCAGGAAAAGGCGGTTGATATCAAAGGTTTTAGTAACCTTCCATCCTTTCGTAAGTGAAGGCCGCAGTAAATCCGCATTTGACGACATATAGTTCCCCCTGCTCCTCATTTCTTCGTTCTCTTTCTATCATAAAAGGTATACAGAATCTGTCAATTATAATTTACAAAATAATCCCACAATTTAAAGTTTACTCCAATCGCCGGAAAATTCAGTTCAAAAATGAAAAAAGGTTTGTTTTGAGAAACGAATAGAAATAAAGTACCAGAGCCAGTCTCTTATTAAATATGAAAAAAGATGCTTGTTTAATTTTCTGAATTATCGGAGTATAGTTGTAGGTGGAAAGCCAATGACAATGCAGGAGGATGGAATTATGGCAAACAAATTGGAGCAAGGCACGGAAAATACAAGTGAGTTGATATCAGAACAAACAAAAAACATGTATGAATTGCTTTTAAAAGAGGCGCAGGTTCAAGCAGGCCTGAACTTTCTTGAAGAGGATAACGATTATACGACAAGCGAGCAAATTGCGATAACCGAAATTTCAGCACCGACGTTTGCGGAGTCGATTCGTGGACTCGATTATAAAAGAAGATTAATCGGGTACGGCCTTCAAAATGTCGGAACAGACAGCAATGGAAATGTTTTTGGAATCCGGCGTGGGACTGGCGCTGGACCCAAGCTTGTGGTATGCGCCCATCTTGATACCGTTTTTCCCGAAGGCACCGACGTGAAAGCGAAGCAAAGGGATGGAAGAATTTACGCGCCAGGCATCTCTGATGACGGGCGTGGGCTTGCCGCCGTCCTGACATTGCTGCGGGCATTTGAAAAAACAGGGATACAAACGGTTGGGGATATTTTGTTTGGCGCTACCGTAGGGGAAGAGGGACTTGGCGACCTGAACGGAGTCAAAGCGCTGTTTGAAAATAACAAGGAGATTGATGGCTTTATTTCAATCGAACCGGGCAGTCCCGAACGAATTACCTATCTTGGAACAGGAAGCCGACGCTATCATATTTCTTATATCGGGCCAGGCGGGCACAGCTTCGGAGATTTCGGAAAACCAAGCGCCATTCATGCGCTGGGCCGGGCGATTGCGGGAATTGGCGATCTCGAGACCCCTGCCGAACCGAAAACGACATTCACGGTCGGTACTATTACAGGAGGGACATCGGTCAATACGATTTCCGCTAGCGCAGAAATGCTGCTTGATTTGCGTTCCGTTTCACCTGATGCCCTTGCAGAGCTTGAGGAAAAGGCTATGGGTATTGTGAGGGAAGCGGCTGACGCTGAAAATAAGCGTTGGGACACGGATGCAATTCGGGTGGAAATAAATCTTGTCGGGGACAGGCCGGCGGGTTCGCAGCCTAAAGACAGCATGATAGTCCAAGCGGCGATGGCTTCTTCTACAGCTCTAGGTTTTGAACCTGAATTAGGCGGGCCAATCAGCACGGATTCCAATGTGCCGATCAGCCTGGGCATACCCGCGGTTACGCTCGGCGGAGGAGGCGGGGTTGGCGGATGCCATACTCTCGAGGAATATTATGAACCGGCCGGAGCGTACAAGGGAGTGCAGAACATCTTCCTTACTATCCTCGGACTCGTTGGAATGGATAGAGTATCCCAGCCGCTGTTGCGGAAGCGTTGATATAGGTTGGGAGACAGTTTTATCGCTGTCTCTCTTTTTTTTGTCCATTTTACGTGTTACGGGATGTGGGCTTTTGTTCTTTTTATAAAACGAAAAATGGCGTTTTCGGTAATAGAGGAAAGGAATTCGGTCTAATCCGTAGGAAATTTCGTCAAACCTTTGGTTATTCGGCCAAACCAGTAAAAGATTCAGCCAAACCTAAGTAAGAAGGTACCAACCATGGAATGATGCCTTTTATACGGAAAATATCGACCGTGGGTGCCAGGCGTCAATTCGCTTTTTAAAAGAATATTTAGAAAAATAGAAGGAATTAGTACTTCGGGTAACGAAATACTTATTGACGTATTTTAAAAGGAGGCAGGTTTATGGCCAGGCTGCAGTTAGAGGATTTGAAACACTATACAAAGAAGCAGGTGCCAGGGGCGGTTGAAGTTTTGAAAGAGTATTTGAGGCTGCCGACGATTTCTGCCCAGAATACAGCAATTTCGGAAACAGTTGCTTTTGTTGTGAATATGGTCCAGGATGCTGGCGGTGAAGCCCAGGTTCTCGATGACCTTGGCGGGAATCCGGTTGTTTATGCATTTTTCCCTGCCGGGGAGGGCGGAGATTCTGAAAAGACGTTATTGTTCTATAACCACTATGATGTCCAGCCGCCGGATCCGCTTGAGGAGTGGCATTCCGAACCGTTCAACCCGGTCGTTGTTAAAGGTATCCTGTTTGCGCGCGGGGTAGCGGATAATAAGGGCGACCTCGTAGCCAGGCTTGCCGCCATAAGAGTGCTGCAGAAAGCGGAAGGCGGCCTTCCGTGCAATATTAAATTCCTCATTGAAGGGGAAGAGGAAATAGGCAGTCCGAATTTGGCCCCGTATTTGGAGAAGTACAATGATTTGTTTGCGGCCGATGCTTGCATTTGGGAATTTGGCGGAAAAGATGGTGAAGAGCGAATCAATATGGTCGCGGGTATAAAGGGGATGGCGTATCTCGAGCTTTCCTGCATTGGGTCCGATATTGATATGCACTCTTCCGTTGGTGCCTATGTGGATAATGCGGCTTGGCGGCTTGTCCAAGCGCTGGGTACTATGAGGAACGAACGAAACGAAATTTTGGTGGAAGGCTTTTACGATGGTATCATTCCGCCAACGGAAGAGGAACTGGCGGCGGTCAGGGCACTCCCATTTGATGAAGAAGCCACCGCCAATTTGTACGGGCTGACGCGGCCGCTCATCACCGAGGCTAAAGGGGAAGACCCGCGTGAAGCGATGGTGTTCCATCCAACGATGACGATTTGCGGAATAGTCAGCGGCTATACTGGCGAAGGAGCGAAAACCGTCCTTCCAAAAAGCGCGAAAGCAAAGATTGATTGCAGGCTTGTACCCGGCCAGGATCCTGACCATATTCTGCATTGCGTCGAAAAGCATTTGGAGAAGCATGGATTCCACGATGTGAAGGTCACCTCCCTTAACGGGCAGAAAGCATACCGCTCTGATTACAACCATCCATTCATTCAGCACGTTATTGCAACGGCCAATGAAGTGTACGAAGCCGGCTGCGTATTGGCGCCAAACTCAGCGGGAACAGGGCCGATGTATATTTTCGGCGAAACCCTTCAGCTTCCAATCGTCAGTACAGGAGTGGGGTGGGTAAAATCGAAGGCGCATGCACCGAATGAATCAATCCGCCTCCAGGATTTTGAGGAGGGAATTGTCCACATGGCCCATATGCTCGCCGGATTCCCGGAAGCCATGAAGCTAGCCACTGAGACAATCGAAGCTTGATTTTATAAGTGAACAAAGGGAATCGACATCCAAAATCAACATGCTAAAAAGAAAGGACAGAAACCAATGACAATAGGAATCCAGCCATTTTTGCACGTCCGGACGGCAAAAAAACCGATTTACCACCCGAATGGCGATAAGATCAGCTTCATCACCGATTACACAGGCCTGCCTCAGGTTTGGGAGCTCAGCCTAAAAGGGGGCTGGCCATCGCAAAATTCATTTACGGAAGAAAGAATTATGTTTGTAAGCTACATATCCGGAACGTCCAAACGGGTCATCGGCATGGATGCCGGAGTAAACGAGAAGCAGCAGCTTTTCCTATTGAATGACGACGGAACTCTTGTGCCGCTTACCGATTCCCCTGACCATATCCATCAATATGGAGGAAGCTCCCCTGATGGAAACTGGATTGCGTGGTCGAGCAACCGGAGGAATGCCGCGCAGTTTGATATTTATGTTCAAAACCTAGAAACGCTTGAGTTTAAAAAGGTTTACCAGGGGGATGGCATGTACCATGCGGTTAAATGGTCCCCTGATGGCCAATCTCTGTTGATTGACAGAGTCAATACCAATCTGGATAACGACCTTGGACTGCTCAATCTTGATAGCGGGGATGTTTCCTGGCTGACCCTCCATGAAGGCGAAGCGAAATTCGAAAGCCCAGACTTCAGCAAGGATGGCGGGACCATTTACGTTTTGACAAACAAGGACCGCGAATTCGTAGCCTTGGCCGCCATAACGGCTGCTACGAAAGAATTGGAATGGCTTGACGAGAGGGAATGGGATCTTGAGGGCCTGGCGATGAGCAAGGATAAGAGTCTTCTTGCCTATTCAGTCAATGCCGGTGGAATTTCAAAGGGCGTGATTTATCAGATTGAAGACAGCTCAATCGCAACTTGGGAAACGCCAGCCGGGGTTATTTCGGAATTATCTTTTTCACCGGACAGCAAAAAGCTTGCTTATGTGCTGAATGGCTCGACCCAGCCATCTGACATATGGGAGCTGGATATAGAATCGAAGAATACAAGAAGAATGACCTTCGTATCGAGCCTGCCGGTTGTTGAAGAGCAGCTCATTGCACCGGAGCTAATCACGTTTACGTCGTTTGATGGCCTAGAAGTCCCGGCTTTTTATTACAGGCCGAAAGACGCCGAAGGAAAGCTGCCGGTCGTTGTGTTTGTCCACGGCGGGCCTGAGTCGCAAATCCGCGCAGTCTATAATCCATTCCTGCAATATTTCCTGAGCCGCGGGTATGCAGTTTGCACGCCGAATGTAAGAGGGAGCACCGGTTATGGGAAGAGCTATACACACCTGGATGATGTGAGGCAGAGGATGGATTCGGTTAAGGATCTAGTGGCGCTTGTCGATTGGCTGAAGAAGGAAGGAAACGCCGATCCTGATAAAATTGCTATCATGGGACGAAGTTATGGAGGCTTCATGGTTCTTGCAGCCATCACCCACTATCCGAAGCTGTGGGCCGCTGCAATCGATATTGTCGGGATTTCAAGCTTCCGGACCTTCCTGGAAAATACGAGTGTTTGGCGCCGCAAGCTAAGGGAAGCGGAATATGGGAGCATTGAAGCGGACGGCGATTTCTTCAATGAAATTGACCCGCTGCACCGGACGAAGGATATCGAATGCCCGGTTATGATGCTCCACGGAGCGAACGACCCTCGTGTGCCAATCGAGGAAACCGAGCAAATGGTCGATGAATTGAAAGCCAGGAACCATCCGGTCCAGTACATCCGTTTCGAGGATGAAGGCCATTTCTTCGTAAAATTAAAAAATAACATTACCGCCTATTCTGGCGTCGCTGACTTCCTTGATGAACACATTGGAAAGGCCGCAACAGCCGTATTGTAATGTAGACATGAGAATAATGGCAAGAAGGAGAGCGAATCTTATCTCCCCATGCCGCTTAAAACAAACCCCGCCCAGTAAAGCGGGGTTTGTTTATTTTTGATAAAATTGTATAAATATGGGGAATAATGTGGTTTACTGAAAATAGAAATACCATTTTGTTGTATGTGACCGGGGGCGTTGGAATGTTGCTGGATTATGTTTTGAACCTTTCCATTTTTTCATTAATGGTAAATACTCCATTGGTTATTCGTTCGTTCATAAAGCTTAATCCAATTAAACATTTTCGCGTGCTTGCTGGTTTGTATGCAGGTATTGTTTCCTCCATACTCGTACAGCTATCAATTCACGAGAACGGATATTCATACGATATCCGGTATGCGGTGCTTATCCTTGTTTTTGCTTACCTCGGGCCGCTTCCAGGTTTGCTTGCAGGGGGCATTGCCCTTGGTGCCAGATTGATGGAAAGCCCGAACTGGCTGCCGGCAATCGGAGGCTGGTTTGTGATTATGGCGGCGTTTACGCTAATTCATCGAAAATATGCCCATGTGCGGCCAGCGCTTAAATGCGTCATCCTTTACGTATTCTATGCAGCAATTTATATCGTCATGGTTCCGTTCGTTTTTGGGGTCTTTCGGAATGAACCTCTTTTTCACCTCCAATACCTGATTTTTGTTCTTTTTGGGGTCTTGTTAGGCGCTCTCCTTATCGAGTCGTATGAAAAACTTCACAGGACCATTTCGGAAAAAAAAGCAATGAAGAAGAGTTTGATTGAGAGCGAGGGAAAGTACCGGCTTATCGCTGAAAACACCTCCGACCTCATTATCGTTATGGGCAAGGACCAATCCTTCAATTATATCTCCCCTTCCCATGAAAGCGCGTTGGGCTACAGCTGCCAAGAGCTTGACACAATGGGGATATGGGATACCGTCCATCCAGAGGATTTGGACATGTGCCGGCGGGAGATTGAAAATATTTTTGAAAATAAAGAAACCCTTTCTGTTGAACTGAGATTGCACCATAAAGATGGCCGCTGGATTGAATTTGAATCCCGTTGCATGCCTGTAAAAAAAGAAGGTCAATCAATAGAAAATATTGTAATCGTGAGCAGGGATATAACCGAGCGGAAAAAATCGGAGGAAATTCTTTTGCAGTCCGAAAAGCTATCGGTAGTTGGCGAGCTTGCCGCGGGGGTAGCCCATGAAATCCGTAATCCCCTTACAACAATTAAGGGATTTGTCCAGCTTTATAAGGCAGAAAATCCGGGGTTTAAGTTCAATGACTTAATTTTGAGTGAATTGAGCCGGATTGAAACAATCACAAGCGAGATGCTTTCGCTTGGCAAGCCCCAGGCTATTACCCTTGTCAGGGCAAATATAAGGGACATCATTGAAAATACGATTGATATTCTTTCACCTGAGGCTCATTTGAAAGACGTTCAATATAGTTTCCGATATGAAGAACCAACATTTTTTATTAAATGTGAGAAGAATCAAATTAAGCAGGTGTTCCTGAACATTTTTAAGAACGCAATGGAAGCGATGGAGGACGGAGGGGATATCCAAATCACTCTTCGGAAAGGTCAAACCAAGGAATGTGTTATTACCGTACAGGACCAGGGCTGCGGCATTCCAGAAGAGATTCTCCCGCGCCTCGGTGAGCCTTTTTACACCCTCAAGGAGAAGGGGACAGGACTCGGATTGATGATTTGTAATAAAATCATTAAGCAGCATCATGGGAGCATCGTTTACCAGAGCCGCGTGGATGAGGGGACGCTCATCACTATTACGATACCGCTTGCGGAATGAGGAATAGGGCTGCCCTACTTTTTAAAAATGGAATCGCAGTTTGCTTTTCAATAACAAAAAATTTGACGCCTCCACTAAGGGGGCTTTTTCTTTTAGGCAGCTTCTTGAGTATGAACAATATAAACAAAATTAAGTTTAAGTTTTTAATGACGTTTAAAAATATAATATTTCAATTTTCTAAATGTTTAATAAAATTAAGAAAACGTTTTCATTTTATTTTACAAGGGGGATATCAATGAAGATTCTAAGGAAAATGACAGCATTTGCTGTGGCGGGGGCACTTGCGTTAAGCCTTGGCGCTTGCAGCGAAAAGGAAACGTCAGGGGAGAAAAAAGAGGGGACAGGCTATCCTAAAAAATCGATCACTGTAGTTGCTCCCTCAGGTGCCGGTGGGGGTTGGGATCTGACAGCGCGTTCGTTTACAAAGATCCTTAGTGGAACAAAATTGGTCAAGCAGCCATTGACGGTGGAGAATAAACCTGGCGGCGGGGGGGCGGTCTTCATGGCTGAATACGCAACCCAGCAGGCATCCAACAATGATATGCTGTTCGTTAATTCACCGCCGATTATTATCAACAACCTTAAAAAAGAAGGAAACAGCCCATACGGGTATGCAAACACGACTCCTTTGGCCCAATTGACACGTGATTACGGAGCGATTGTCGTCAAGGCTGATTCCAAGTTTACTGATTTGAAATCTGTTTTGGATGAGGTGAAAAAGGATCCTTCCAAGCTGACATTCGCAGGAGGTTCCGCCCCAGGCTCGATGGACCATTTGATTTCCATCCTGCCTGCATTTGAATACGGTATTGACCCTACTAAGGTAAAATATGTTTCCTATGATGGCGGAGGCGAAGCCATTACCGCTCTTCTTGGCGGGAATGCCGATGTCATTGGAACCGACGCGTCGAGCGTTAAGGAATTCGTGAAGGCCGGAAAGGTAAAGGTTCTTGCTGTCACTTCTTCTGACCGCCTCGGGGGGGACTATGCTGATGTTCCAACCGCGAAGGAACAGGGGGTAAACGCCGAATTTACAATTTGGCGCGGTGTGTTTGGACCTGAGAAAATGTCTGATGAAGCAAAGGGATATTGGGACAAGGCAATCGCCAAACTCGTTGAAACCCCTGAATGGAAGGCAGAAGTTGAATCCCAGGGATGGGAAATGGAATACAAAAACAGCGAGGATTTCAAACAGTTTTTGAAGGATCAGGAAGGCCAGGTACAGAAGCTTCTTGAAGCACTCGGAATGCAAAAATAGGATAAGGAGGGAAGGAGTTTCTTCTCCTTCCCGATTTTAAATTTTGGCCCAAATCTGGAGTTAAAATGAAAACTTCAGGGCACTAGGGGGAATTGCATTGGATAACAAGTTTGATCGGGTAGCATCGGTACTCTTTCTCGCGGTCGGCCTCGCTTTTGCGGTCGGCAGCAAACAGCTGTCCGCGACGGCCTACGGAAGCAGTGTAGGCCCCGATATATTTCCTTTCTCTTTGGGAGTATTACTTATCATTTTAAGCATACGGCTCTTTTATGAGGCTTATAAAAGGAAAAACAGCGAGAAAAATCAGGAGAAAATCCACTATAAACCATTCCTTATCATTTTCGCAGCGACGATTATTTACGCTCTGTCACTGGAGACAGTCGGATATGTCATTACGACATTTGTGTTTCTCTTTGTTTGCTTCCAAGTAATGGAGCGTTCCAAATGGGTAGTTTCCTTATTCATATCAGCGGTATTTTCAGGTGCGGTTTATTTTCTGTTTGTAGAAGTACTTAAAGGAACGCTTCCTGGCTGGCCAGTATGGTTTTAGGTAAAGGAAGGAGAAGGTAACGTGGACGTTATACATTATTTATTAGAGGGATTTGGTACAGCATTTATTTGGTACAATTTGATTTTTGCATTTGTCGGGGTCTTGATTGGGACCGCCGTCGGAGTTTTGCCTGGCATCGGACCAATGAGCGGAGTCGCGCTTCTGATTCCAGTCACAGCCTCAATTACCGGGAATTTGCCTCCCGAGCAGGCTGCGACAAGTGCAATCATCCTTTTAGCAGGGGTTTATTATGGGGCGATGTACGGGGGATCGACGACGTCGATTTTGATAAATACTCCGGGTGAATCTTCATCGGTTGTTACAACGCTTGATGGCTACCAGATGGCGAAAAATGGGAGGGCCGGAAGCGCTTTGTCCATTGCGGCGATCGGCTCGTTTGTCGCGGGGATTTTTACGCTGATCGCGCTTGTTTTATTGGCAACCCCACTGTCGAATATTGCCCTAAAGTTCGGGCCTGCAGAGTACTTTTCTCTGATGCTCCTTGGCCTTGGCGCTGTCAGCGGCCTTGCTGGAAAATCGGTGACAAAAGCGTTGATTATGACCGTTATGGGGCTGCTGATAGGAACGATCGGGATTGACAACGTCTCTGGAATTGCCCGTTTTACCTTCAACCAGCCGTGGCTTTATCAGGGAATTGAGTTCCTGACGATGGCTGTCGGACTTTTCGCTGTTGGTGAAGTGTTCAAAACAATTTTGGAAAAGGATTCGGAAGATACCCAAGCCGCCGCCATCAAAAATCTGTATCCGACGAAAGCCGAACTGAAGCAATCAGCTGGGCCGATTGCAAGGGGCTCGCTGCTTGGCTTTTTTATAGGGATACTTCCGGGGGCGGGGGCGACCATTGCATCTTTTTTTTCCTATCTTTTTGAAAAAAAGATTTCGAAGAACCCTGAAAAATTTGGAAAAGGCGCGATTGAGGGGGTTGCTGCTCCCGAATCGGCGAACAACGCAGCATCAGGTGGCGCGATGATTCCTCTTTTGACACTCGGAATTCCGGGCTCAGGGACGACAGCCATCCTGATGGGGGCGTTTATGATGTACAATGTCCAGCCCGGGCCGCTACTATTTGAGAATCATCCGCAGGTTGCCTGGGGGCTGATCGCGAGCATGTTTGTCGGCAACGTGATGCTTCTGGTGCTGAACCTCCCGCTTGTTAGAGTATTTGCGAAAATTATCCAGACACCAAAGAAGTACCTGATACCGATCATTATCGCCATTTCCATCTTTGGCGTTTACGCTGTCCAAGTATCGGTCAATGATTTGCTGCTTCTAATATTCTGCGGGCTTGCGGGATACTTTCTTGGTAAAAATGATTACCCAATCGCGCCGCTTGTACTTGCGCTCGTACTGGGGCCAATGCTCGAAAATAATTTACGGAGGGCATTAACCATTTCAAACGGCGATTTTTCTCCGTTTTTCACAAGGCCACTCTCGCTTGTTTTCATTTTGATGACCATCTTATGGCTGGTCGTTCCAGTATTGATGAAGCTCAAAGGAAAAACGGTTATTGTAAGCGAAGAAGCATGACCTCCCAAAACTCCTTTCGGGGAGTTTTTTTGTTTTTTAAAAAAGTATTTTATTGGCAGAATATTTGCGATTCATTATGATAAGAAGAGGGGGTATGTTATGCGCTTACATACAAAGTTGATGGTTGGTATAAGTTTGGTCATCCTGCTTATTGGCGGGATATTTGAATATACGTTTAAAACGATTATGGAAGATAATTTAAAACATGAAAAAGGGATTAAAGCCCTTTCAGTAGCCGAATCCATAGCAAATATGCCAGATATCCATAGAGCTTTCCTTGCTAAAAACCCCTCAGCTATCCTCCAGCCTATAGCGGAGACCATCAGGCAAGAGGTTGAAGCGGAATTTATCGTCATTGGAAATAAGCAGGAAATTCGCTACTCCCATCCGAATCCTTTGAGAATCGGCCAAAAAATGGTCGGAGGAGACAATACCCGGGTCTTTAAAGGAGAATCAGTTATTTCTGAATCCACTGGAACCCTTGGCCCGTCGCTACGTGGGAAAGCACCAATTTTTCACGATGGAAATGTCATTGGCGTCGTATCAGTCGGATACCTTCAGACTGATATAGAAAGGGAAGTCTCAAAGGTCCAAAAGAAAATATTCCTTGCCACTCTTATGATTTTGTTAGGAGGCATCGCAGCAGCTCTTTTAATTTCTTTAAATATCAAACGAGCCATTTTCGGGCTGGAGCCAAAAGAAATTGCCTGGATGTACCAGGAAAAGCACGCGATCCTCGAATCAATTTATGAAGGAATCATTGCAATCGATACAGAAGGGAAAATAACGGTCGTGAATGAAACAGCCCATAAAATCCTGAACGTCTCCAATCATGTCTTGCTAAGGGGTAAAAGGATCGAAGAAGTTATCGTGAATTCCCAACTCCTTCATGTCGTAAAAAGCGGAAAAGCAGAATATGACCGGGAACTGACCATTAACAGCAATTCATTTTTTGTAAACCGTGTTCCTATCATAAACAATAAAAATGAGGTAATAGGCGCTGTTGCGAGTTTAAGAAATAAATCCGAGATAGCCAAACTCCTCCAGGAACTGACGCATATCAAGTCTTATGCGGAAGGTCTTAGGGCACAGACACATGAATATTCAAATCGCCTTTATACCCTATTGGGCCTTATTCAACTAGGATCCTATAAAGAGGCGATTGAATTCATTTCCAAAGAGGTGGACCATGCCCAGGGGTTTATCCAATTTTTGATGAGGGAAATACCCGACTCGGTTATAGCCGGTTTCATTCTAGGTAAGACAAGCTTGGCAAGCGAATTGAAAATAAATTTCAATGTGGACCAGTCCAGTTCTTTTAAGGATGTGCCAGCGGAAATTAGCAGGGACAAATTGATTACGATTATTGGGAACCTCATTAATAACGCATTTGAAGCGGTTAAGGAAAACCATGAAAAGGAGAGGGATGTTACCTTATTTTTAACCGACCTGGGAAAGGACTTGATTATTGAAGTAGAGGATACTGGAAAAGGAATCCGCAATGAAGACTGCTGCAAAATATTTGAAGAAGGATTTTCAACGAAACCTTCATCAAATAACCAGGGAATAGGCCTTAGCCTTGTAAAAAATGCTGTAGAAAGCCTCGGCGGAACCATAACCTTTTCATCCGTGGAAGGGGAAGGGACACTATTCACCGTTGCGTTGCCAAAAAGGGGGAAGTGGATTGGACAGCCATAATAAAATTGAAGTACTGATCGTTGAAGACGATTTAAGAGTGGCGGAAATCCAGAAGATGTTTATTGAACAAGTCGGAGGCTTTACGACGGTCGGGGTTGCAGCTAGCTATAATGAGGCCAAAAGCTATATTGAAATTATGCAGCCGGACCTTATCCTGTTGGACGTATACTTTCCGGATATGGACGGAATGGATCTTCTGCGGAAGCTTAAACAGCAAAAAAAGCAGATGGATGTAATTATGATTACCGCAACCAAAGAAATCAACAGGGTTCAGGAAGCCGTAGGCATAGGGGTCTTTGATTTTATTATCAAACCGGTCATTTTTGAAAGATTCAAGCAATCGCTCCTCCGATACCGAGATTATTATATTCAGCTCCATAACCTTGGCAAGTCCTCCGCCCATGTGACCCAATATCAAGTGGATTTGCTTCTAAGGAAAGAGACAGGCGTCCTTATTGTGGAAAAAGAGCAGCTTCCTAAAGGTATAGACCCACTGACGCTCGAAAAAGTCCTCGACGTCTTGAAAAAAGTGAATTCGGGGCTTACCGCGGAATCAATGGCTTTGGAAATTGGCGTAAGCAGGACAACAGGAAGACGGTATCTTGAATACCTCGTTTCCCAGGAAAAAGTGGATGCGGATCTCTCGTATGGTACTGTGGGCCGGCCTGAAAGAATCTATTTAATAAGGGCCAAATAGTTTGACAGTTTTGCCCGGCTTTAGAGGAAAAGCCGGGCAATATGAATTCATTCAGAGAAAGAAATTTTAAAGCCAGCCATCGTCTACAGAATGATTATCCGCAATAGTAAAGGCAGCTTCCGTGATGGCTTCGGCCAATGTGGCTCCTTTTACACAAATTCCATTAAAACAGGCTTCGTAATTTCCGGTGGTTTTATAGTGATATCCTGCAAGCTCCAGCCGCTTTGCGATGGCCAAAGCGTGGTCCAGGTTCTGTGCCGGCTGAAAATCAGAAACAGAAATGAATAACTTGTTTTCCGGGTCGTACCAGCGGTCCCATCTGTTCAGCTTCCAGCCCATAATTCTCCGTGCGATAATTTCAGTTTTATTCATTCAATTTGCTCCTTCTCTCTAATGCTACCATTTTATCATGTACCGTTAGCAACCTGTTTGATTTTTGGGAAATTTGTCCTCATTGGACTATGGAAAAACAAACTGCCTTTACCTCTTAAAAACACAAGATAATAGGGGATGAATGCACATTTATTTCGCGAACCGAAAGTTTCGGAGATGGAAATAATAAATTTCTATGCTATAATGGTCAATATATGAAACATTCAAAAGCTTGGAGATGGATATATAGATGGCAACATGGAAACGTAACTTGTGGGTGCTTTGGATTGGTGTATTCTTTACAGCCGCCAGTTTTTCAATGGTCATTCCGTTCTTGCCGCTATTCCTTCTGCAGCTAGGTGTGCACGAAAACACTGAGATGTGGTCGGGGTTGATTTTTGGCTCCGCATTTTTCGCTGGCGCCATCGCTTCGCCTTTTTGGGGAAGAGTGGCGGATAAATACGGCCGTAAACCAATGATTGTAAGGGCAGGTATTGCCCTTTTTGTCATTTATACGCTAATGGCTTTTGTTACTAACCCATATCAAATCCTGGCGCTAAGAATTCTACAGGGTTTATTGAGCGGCTTCATCCCGGGGGCGATTGCCCTTATTGGGACGAATACACCTACTAAACATGTCGGTTATGCCCTTTCCCTAATTTCATCAGGTGCAGCAGCGGGGCAGATAGTCGGTCCGCTGTTTGGCGGGATAGTCGCTCAAATGGTCGGGAACCGCTGGGCATTCGCAAGCGGCGGCATCATCGTTGGGCTTGCAACTTTGCTGATCATTTTTTGGGTACGGGAAGAAAACTTCAAGCCGAGCAAGGAAAAGGGCTCCGTTATCATGGACTTTAAAGCGGCCCTTAATAACCACTCTTTTCTGCTCGTCCTTATTTTAACACTCGTTGTCAGCTGTTCGGTTATGACAATTGAGCCAGTTCTTCCTTTGTATGTTGTAAAACTGAGCGGCTCTGCGGATAACGCATCACTCCTGGCAGGAATTATTTTTTCGCTTCCAGGAATTGCGAGCGTTTTGTTTGCTCCTCTATGGGGAAAATGGGCGGATAAAGTTGGATTTCAGCGTGTCCTGTTTATCGGGCTGCTTGGCGGGGGTCTTGGCATGCTGGCCCAGGTTCTTTTTGCCCAAATTTTGGGATTCTCAATTATCAGGTTCATTTTTGGGATCTTCTTCTGCGCAGTTTACCCGGCATTGAACGGCCTCGTTGTAAAAACCACTCCGGAAGATTTCCGGGGTAGGGCATTTAGCCTCAACCAAACTGCTAACCAGCTTGGCGGAATGGTCGGCCCGATGATTGGCGGGTTACTTGGAGGGTTTTTCCCTGTCCAGAGCGTTTTTATTGTAACGGGTATTCTTCTCCTGGTGGCCATGGCAACGGCACACTTTAATGCAGGAGAATTGAAGCCAGGCAAACTGAGAAGAACATTCGCGCACGGCAAATAGATAAGAGGAAAGATGCCTGCAGGCAAAGTCTTGAGAAATAAGGCTGCCCCTGCAGGCATTTTGTATTTTTTTTGATGTGTTACAAATTGGTATAATAGGGGTATTGCGGAAAAGGAATAGTCTTATTTATAATTAGGATAAGAAATATAAAGGAGCTCTTTATGGGGAAAAAAATAGAATTTTGGCTATGGGCCTTGCTGACAATCGGAGTCGAACTACTGCTATCCTATACCGCTTTCAAGCTTTTATTGGACAGGGGTTATGTGTATACATTCCGAATCCCAATCAGCACGCAATTTATGTCCTTTGACTATATTTTACTGTTTAGTTCCGCGGTCTTTTTAGCAGTTACACTAGGCGTTTTTCGGAAAGAAAGCCATGAAGCTGAATCTTTAATCCAGTATTTTTCTTCCTTCCTTAAACATCCGATACCTGTAGGATCGCTGCTTCTCTTTTTCGGAACATTTTTATTTTTATAGAAAGGGGGCGGCTTTCAGTTGAAGCCGCCTTTTTTCTATTATATAGACAAACCTGTCAGTTATTTTATACTGAAATTGACGTTGCTGGTGAAGACCGTTTCACGGGCTGCCTGAAGCTAAAACGGTCTTAATGATTTTCCTGTCCAAGGGCTAGAGATCAAACTGATACCTTCCTCTCAATTATCTTCCGTTTTTGCGACAATCACTTCGACTTTAAGGGCTCTTATGGCTTCTATTTTTTCCTCGTCAGTGTCTTCATCTGTTATAATCAAATCCATTTTTTGAACTGGATACATTCGTGAAAACATATCTGTTCCAAAATTTTGATGGCCCATCAGGCAAATTCGTTTTCTGGAGTTGTCATACACGACTTTGTGGAAAATCGAAACCTCTGGGGTTGCTGTACTTAAGCCGTTCACGGATAAGGCACCTGCGGTTGCAAAACATAGGTCGATAGTAAATTGGCGAGCAAAATCGGCTGCCAGGGCATCAGTTATGTTACCGGAGGATTTTACGTTTCCTCCAATCAGGTAAGTCTGCACATTTGTTACATTCCGCAGATAATATGCGGCTTCGACTGAATTCGTAACAATGGTGTACGGAAAATCGCGCGGCAGGTATTTCAGCATCACATAATGGGTAGAAGAGCCGCCTATAAATATAGTTTGGCTGGCATTGACATAGGTCGCAGCCAGTTTTGCAATCGCATTTTGGAAAGGTGTCCCTTCCCCGAAGCGGTCGGCTGGCGGCCTTGCCATCATACGGACATTTGTAATCGGTATGGCACCTCCATGCGTCCTCTTAAGCAGACCTTGCTCCTCCATGATCGATAAATCACGCCTAATGGAATCAATGGACATTTCGAACTTTTCGGCAAGGTCCTTTGCGAGGACCCGTCCGCTTTGTTCAAGCATATTAAGAATTTCCTGCCTTCTCTCTTCGGAAAACATTGCTATCACCCCTGTAGTAAAATATGGTACCATGTTCCATATTATTTCATGTTTATTCATGAATAGTCAATAATTATTTCCGTTTCGTTCCGTTATTTTAATTTAAACTATGATTTTCGTCTATTTAATGAATAAACGGGAATACAACCAAGGTCAACATTGAAAACAAGTTTAAGAAGAATCACCCTACAAACGTTCCAGGCCAACTGCTCGTTCCCTGAAGCAGCAGACGCGCATAAAGAATCAAAAGTGATATACTTATGGATGGATGGTTCTTTTGCCAAAAAGGGAAGACTGTATACTGCGGTTCTCCTGGCATCTTTTTTCAAATAGCCTGTAAAATGGGCTATGTTGATTAACTGCTGCATTCACTGGCCGGATATCAACATACTTGTTAAACAGCGCCTTTCAAAAAGAAAACTGATAAAGGAAGTATTCTATGCGCACAAAAATTCCGGTTTATGAACAAATTGCTATTGATATCGCGAATCGAATTTACAATGAGAAGTATAAGGTTGGCCAAAAGATTCACGGGCGTTCAACCTTGGCGAGTGAGTACAATGTATCGCCGGAAACCGTCCGCAAAGCAATCAAGATTCTCGAAGATGTCGAGATTGTTAAATCGGAAAAGGGAGCGGGAGTCGTCATTGCCTCACGCGAGCATGCTTTGTCGTACATTAATCGCTTTTCCAATCTTGAAACTGTGAAGGACATGGAAAAACAGCTAAGGAAGATTATGGAGGAACGAGGTAAGCTCGATCACCAGCTTTTTGAAACAATTGAGAAAATCGTTGATTACTCGGGCAAGCTGCGCTATACGAATCCACTTGTGCCGATTGAAGTGGAAATTGGCGAGGATTGTTCGCAAATAGGGAAAACAATATCCGATATGAAATTCTGGCAAAATACCGGCGGAACGATCGTCGGGCTAAAAAGACATGGCGACATCATCATCTCACCTGGCCCCTATGCAAGTATTGAAGGAGGAGACATCCTGCTCATCATCGGCAATGAACATACATTCGACAGGGTAGTCGATTTTTTACAAAAATAAAGAGACGGTTCCTCTGCATCCTCCGATATTCGAAGGATGCAAGGGAACCGTCCTTTGCTTTATTTGTTATTCTGTTTTTTGTCAATTAGTCCTTCTTCAATCAAGAAGTCATTCGCAACCTTTTGAGGGGATTGTTTCAGGCTGTCGACACGATAGTTCAGTTCCCGCATCTTTTCGTCAGTCAGTTTTCCGGCCAACAAGTCGAGCACTTCTTTAAGCTCTGGATGCTCTTTCAGTGTGTCTTCCCTAACAATTGGCACTGCATAATAAGGAGGGAAGAAATTTTTGTCGTCCTTCAGTACCTTCAGCTTAAACTCCTCAAGCAAGCCGTCTGTAGAAAACGCGTCGATTACATCACTTTCCTTGCTCTTCAGCGCTGTGTAACGAAGCCCTCCGTCCACTGCCCGCACGTCGCCGAAATCCATATCGTATGCTTTGGCAAGGCCTTTAAGCCCGTCCTCCCTGTTCGTAAACTCGATGGTTGCACCGACTGTCAATTCATTGCTGACATTGGCTAGGTCCGAAAAGGTTTCCAGTCCATACTTATCAGCAGTTTCCTGCTTTACCGCGAGCGTATACGTATTGTTGAAGCCAAGTGGTTTCAGTACTTCAATGTTGTATCTTTTCGCAAACTCATCCTTGACAATCGAATAGGCTTCATCGGGATCATTCGAGACTTCTTTTTTCAAAATGCTGACAAGCCCTGTCCCGGTATATTCGATGTACGTATCAATGTCTCCTTTCCTGAGTGCATTGAAAACGACCTGTGTTCCTCCAAGCTTCAGCTTTCGTTCAACCTCGAGGTCGGTTTTGTCCTCTATCAGGTCGGCTGTCATATTGGCCAGAATCACGGATTCCGTGAAGTTTTTAGAACCTATGGATATCTTTTCTTTCGCGCCAGCCATATTGAACGCATAGGTTATCCCGATTCCGATGACAACAATCCCAATCAGCGCTGGGATTGCGATCCTTCTTGCCAGTGCCTGCTTCTTATTTTTATTCTTGGCGGCTGTTTTCGTTGTATAGGAAAGTTTGGACTCAAGCCTTCCAACCACGAAATCAATCAGCAATGCCAGGATACACGCGGGAATCGCACCAGCCAGGATCATATTATTGTCGACCGTTGATACCCCCGAAAATACCAGGTAGCCAAGGCCTCCGGCACCTACGAAAGCGGCAATGGTCATTAGCCCGACCGCTGTAACAGCTGAAATCCGGACCCCTGCCATAATGACTGGAAAAGCTAGCGGCAACTGGATCTTCCGCATGATCTGGCTGTTTGTAAGCCCAATCCCCCGTGCAGCTTCAAGGATATCCCTGTCGATATTCGTCAGCCCGGTATAAGTATTTTTGACAATCGGGAGCAGGGAGTAAAGGACAACCATGACGATAGCCGGTGTACTGCCAATTCCAATAAAGGGGATGAGGAACCCGAGCAAAGCAAGGCTCGGCACCGCCTGGACGACATTCGCTGTTCCGATTACCGGTTTTGAAAAGCTTTTGTTTCGTGAAATCGTAATCCCGAGCGGCACTCCGACGGCAATTGCAATCAATACGGAAACAACGCTCAAATAAATATGCTGGCCAAGTAAATTCAAGATTTCGCCGGTATTATTAGCTACATAATCAAAAAATGATTTCATTAAAATGCCACCTCCAGGTCCATCAGTTGGCTGCTCAATGCAGAAAGGATACTACTTCGAGTAATCAGTCCCCTTAATTTCCCGGATTCATTCACTACAGGCAAATAGCCAATCTTGTGTTCATTCATCATTTTAAAAACAGTTATCAAATCCATGTCTTCCGATACTGAATGGACATTCATCTCCATCACATCGCCGATGAGCATTGCCCGGTTCGTTACTTTGATGCCTTTCAGGGTAATTAGCCCAATAAGCGTCGCATCCCTGTCTGTAACCATCAGGCTGTCCACTTTGTTTTCCTTCATAATTTCAATTGCCTGCAGCACATTCCGCTTTGGCGAAACCTTTACTGGGTTTGGAATCATAATATCCTCTGCCTTCAGCACTTCAGGGTTGTTCCAAACGCGTCTCTTTCCAAGGAAGTTTTCGACGAACTCCGAAGCAGGATTCTTTAGGATGTTCTCCGGAGTGTCGTATTGCAAAATAACGCCGTCTTTCAATAAGCAAATATGGTCCGCGATTTTATATGCCTCATCCATGTCATGGGTGACAAAAATAATTGTCTTATTTAATTCCTTCTGCATATTGAAAAGTTCTTCCTGGAGGGAACTTCTTGTTACGGGGTCTAAGGCGCTAAATGGTTCATCCATCAGGATAATATCGGAGTCAGTGGAAAAAGCTCGGGCTACGCCAACACGCTGTTGCTGACCGCCGCTTAGTTCATTTGGATAACGGTCAAGGTATTCATCTGGGTTCAGTCCGACAAGATTGAGAAGCCTCTCGGTTTTTTCCTCTATGGCAATTGGATCTTCACCCTTAAGCTTTGGGATAAGCTCAAGGTTTTCCCTGATTGTCATATGTGGAAAAAGGCCGGTACTTTGAATGACGTAGCCAATATTCCTCCGCAATTCAATCGGGTCTATTGTGGAAATATCCCTGCCCTTTATATATATTTTCCCTGACGTAGGCTCTATCAGGCGGTTGACCATTTTTAGCAGGGTTGTTTTACCACAGCCGCTCGGGCCAATAAATACAACCAGTTGGCCTTCCGTAATCTCTAAACTGAAGTCGTGGATAACTGCTTGGCGCTGATATTTTTTTACAATGTTTTCAAACTTAATCAAACAAATTCCCCCTTGGTATGCCGGTTTTCGAAAGTAACAACTTTATATTACCATATAAGTTGTTTGTTTAGAAATTCCAATGGCCAGTTTGCGAAAAAACGGGTGACAATGTTTACTTTTCGAAAAAATGTGAATAGGGAAGCATGAGGTTGAAAACTTGGATTCAATTTTCAAATATTAAAAGACTGCCTAATTTATTGTTGCTCTGTATTTAACTTGCTAGGTATCCATTTTAATATATATTTTCCAATTTATTGATAGAAGAAACCTATTAAGGATAAAAACTCTCAAATAAAATCGAAGCCTGGAGAGCTTTGTCGAATTAGTTTCACCAAATGGTAGTCTTCTCCGCTATTTTTTGATAATAATAGATGATAAGAGAATACAAGATTTGGAGAAAAGGTATGAAGAAAAAACGAAAAGTGGCGAAAAGCAGTAAAGAAAAGAAGCGAACCCTTCATATCATTATGATTTTGGCAGGGGTCCTTTGGCTCGTTGCCATTTTGAACGGTGAATTCCCTATTAACAAACATCCCGGACTTGTGTATAAAAACATTCCATCGGAAAATGTTAAAAAATACACTCCTTTGATTCACAGGGAACTTGAAAAGGTACAACTAGAGGAGTTTACTCCGCTTCTCGCTGCTGTGATGCAGCAGGAAAGCAAGGGGAAAGGCGGCGACCCGATGCAGTCGTCTGAATCTGCGGGATTGGCCCGGAATGCCATTCAGAATCCTGAGCAAAGCATTAAACAGGGAGTAAAGCATTTCCAGCGGGCTTTCCTATATGGAGAAAAGAAAAATGTTGATCTTCCTACTGTCATCCAGGCATATAATATGGGCCTTGGCTATATTGACTTTATCTCTCAAAATGGAGGAAAACACCAAGAGGATTTCGCTAAGGAATATTCGTATATCCAGGTCAAAAAAAATCCGCAGCTTTACAATTGCGGCGGTGATAAAAACAACTTTCGGTATCCCTATTGCTATGGAGATTTTACCTATAGCACAAAGGTGATGAGCAATCTTCACGCTACGGGCAGCCCCTTGGCTGGAAACCGGCATTGACCAAACAGAGGCGCCCCGTAGTAGGATGTGCCTTTCTTAGTATTTTAGGAAACTAAAAATAGAACATTGTGAATAACTCGAAATAAGTTGTTGTAATCCAGCTCCAGCGCCTAGCCCCTCGAGGTCTTAAGCCGGTTCCCTCCGGAGGGCAGGCCCGTCCTCGGAAATGCTTGCATTTCCTTCGTGCGTGGGCGAATTCGGGGATGACATTCAATGTCCTGCGGGCCCCGTCTTAATCTGGTCGGGGCTGACCAAGGCGCTTGCGCATTTTGATCTTTTAAAATGGGAAAAGAGATTATTGGATAAAAAATGAATTTACTGGAAGAATAAAGGCAGGGTGATTCCCAACTGGAATTGCCCGGCCTTTTTTCAATTCAGCCTGAATCAACAAGGAAAAACCTATGTGATGGGAGACTAAAATGGAAGAGATACTAGTCCCGATTGGAAGAACTTTGACCAGTTTCATTCTTTTGGTTTCGGTTACCCTATTTATTGGCAAGCACATCAATTCACATAAGACCCACTTTAGCTTTGCTTTATCTGTTTCGATCGGCTCCTTTATCGCTAACATGGGCTTTCATACGAACCTGAAATTTATGGATATATTTATCGCGTTTATTGCATTATTGCTCTTATACTATCTTTGCCTCCTCTTGTCGTGGCGAAGCAGGTGGGTAAGGAAGTGGCTATCCGGAAGGCCGACCGTATTAATTGAGAATGGGATAATTCTGGATACAAATATGAAAAAAGTAAAAATGTCAATTGATGACCTCAATCAGCTATTGAGAGAAAAGGACATCTTTAATATAGGTGAAGTGGAATACGCTTTATTGGAAGTCAGCGGTGGTTTATCGATAATTAAAAAAATGCCATTCCAATCTGTAACGAAACAGGAATATGGCATACCTTATTCCTATCAATCTTTGCCCATCGAATTGATTATGGATGGAAAAATCATCACAAAAAATACCAATGGCATTTACAGCCAACCTTGGATTGAGGGAGAATGCAGAAAAAGAAACTTGAACGTAAAAGAAATTTATTATGCTGTCATCAACACAAGAGGCACTCTTTTTATCGATAAGTATGAAGATAAGCTTTCTTCCCCAACCGATTTGGAATAAAAAAACCTCATTCGATAAGCCTTCCTATTTTGATGGAAGGCTTTTTTCTGTTGACAAAAGGAACAGGAAATATTTATACTAAGGTTAAGTAGTACATTAGTACACTAATGTACTATCCTTTTTGGAGGTGAATCCCATAATAAACGTTAATAGCATGAAGCCGATTTATATACAGATAGCGGAATGGATTGAGTCCGAAATCATTAGCGGCCATTTGCAGGAGGATGAAAAAGTTTATTCGCAGTACCAGCTTGCTGAAATGTATACGATCAATCCTGCGACGGCTGCAAAAGGGCTGAATCTGCTGGCCGATGAAAATATTTTGTATAAAAAGCGGGGGTTGGGAATGTTTGTAGCGTCAGGTGCCAGAGAGGCTATTATAAAAAAACGCAAAAACGAAACGTTAAAGGGTTTGGTCTGGGATTTGGTTTTGGAGGCAAGCCGTTTGAATATTGGGAAGGAAGAATTAATTAAAATGATTGAGGATGCGGAAATCGGGGAGGGTAAGCAATGAAGGCAGTAGAATTCAACGATGTAACGAAAGCTTTTTTTGGAAAAAAGGCTCTGAATCAGCTTAGTTTTTCGATTAAGGAGAATACCATCACCGGTTTAGTTGGGCGAAATGGCGTTGGGAAGACAACCATGATGAAAATAATGGCGGGATTTTTAAGGCCTTCTTCCGGAAATGTCAAAATATTCTCTGAAACTCCTTTTGAAAATCTGGATGTTTCGATGAACTCAATCTTAGTTGATGATGGAATGTTTTTTCCAACAGCACTGCCGTTGGGAGACATTTTGCGGGAAGCGGGCCGGTTTTACCCGAATTGGAATCAAAAGCTGGCGATACGGCTGCTTGATTATTTTTCCCTCGATCCTCGGGATTACCATAGCCGACTGTCAAAAGGAAAGACTAGTATTTTCAATGCGATTGTCGGCCTGGCAGCCCGCTGTCCGCTGACAATGTTTGATGAACCAACTACAGGGATGGATCAGGCGGCCAGAAAGGATTTTTACCGGGCGCTCTTGAAGGAGTATATTGACTTTCCAAGGACTATTATTCTATCAAGCCACCATCTCGAAGAAATTGAGGATTTGCTTGAGGATATTCTTCTTATCCAGAACGGCCGTACCTTTCTCCATTTGCCAATGTCAGAGTTCAGCACCTTGGCGATTGCAGTGAAGGGAAGTGAGGAAGCGATCAATAATGTCCTTACCGAAAAAGAGATTATTCATAAGAAAACAATGGGAAGTAACACTGTCCAGGCGGTAGTCAGGAACGAACTCACAGATATAGAGGTGAGTGAGCTGCGCCAGTTGGGGGCGGATATCTTTCCAGTAAGTCCAAGCGACCTTTTTGTTTACCTTACGAATGGGGAGAAAGGGGGAATTGATGTTGTCTTTAACGAAAACGAATTTAGCTGAAATTGTTAAAAAGCAATATTTTCATAAACTTAGGGCGAATATTGATGCATTTAGCGCACTTGTCGGCATTCAAGTGCTGGCAATCTTGTTCTCACTAGGCGGGGTCGGCTCAAGCGGGATGAGCGGGAGTGGGCTTGAGGTTAATTCAAAGTATTATTCTTCCGATGTTGTGCTTATTTTTACAATGATATGGGCCTTTGTTTCAGCGATAACCATTAATACAAGGCAAAACAGGCTGCAGGACTTTACGTTTGTTACGAACCGGGTAAGCAGCAGCGTATCAAATCTTCTTTTCCTGGCTACTGCAGGCTTCCTCGGGAGCATTACTGCGATTTTGGCGGGAAATCTGTTTCAGGTTATTTTTTTCTTCATAAAAAACCAACCCATTTATTCCGTCCGGAGCGGATTGGCTGAAGCAATGACTGGGATTGGGATTACTTTTCTTTATGTCCTTCTAGTCAGTTCGATTGGCTACTTCATCAGTTCTGTGACCAGTATAAGCAAAATTTTTGTCTTTATTATTCCTGTGTTAATCTTTGGCATAATGGCAGCAGGGGAAATTATACTACCGGCTGGGTTTTTAAATGATGTAATCAAGTTCTATGCGGGAGAAAAAAGCGTTGTGCTGTTTGCCCTTAAGGCCCTCAGTACGGCTGGTTTATTTTACACAGCCGGCATTGCGGTTCTTCAGCGGATGGAGGTGAGGAGGTAATGGCGATTATTCCCATTTTGCTACTCTTTGTGATGGTTGTAGCCGTATCCCATCTAATCGCCAGATCGGGTAAAATAAGGCTCGGCACTCCGAAGGTAACTCACTGGCTGCTGCTCGGTTACATTGGAATTTTACTGATTGCAACAATCATTTCTCCGTTTCTTAAAGTGGAAAGAGTCCAAGGTGAACGGATGCCGAGTGGGACAGTTGACCGGTCATGGGAAAATTACATGCAGAATTTATACTCCGGGAGGCTGGATCAAATTGATGATTATCTGGCTAAAAAGGAAACGATTAAGGATTTTCCATTCGACACTCTCGAAATAGTTTTTAGGGGCGATTTCGGCCCTGAGATTTTGATTGAGAGGGATAGCAGACTGAAAAATGAGATCGAAATTTATTCGTATCGAGAACAACTTTTCATTGGGGGCCTGGACTTTAGCAGCAAAATAAAGGCCTTGCCTTACAAATTCAACGGTAATCAACTTGAAATCCCGCACACTGAAATACGAGTGGATGTGCGCATCTTTACCAATAGTTTCCCTGTGAGGCAGTTTACTGGAGAAAAATCGAACGTCTATACCACCCGGGGAGGAGGATCCACTCTTTATCTCAAAGTTCCTGAAAACTTAAAACTTCAAACACAGGGCCAAATCGGGATCAAGGAAGTGGGGGAATGAGGAGTAAACAGGTAGGATTAGTATGGAGTTTAAATTTTAACTGCAAATCTTGAAAATGCCTTCTTTTTGAATAGATTGTTGGGGGTTGCCCCCTTTCTGCCTCCCGCCTCTATGGCTGGAGGCTTTTTTTGGGAAAAGGGGAGGGAGGTCTTGATTTAATAGTAGAAGAGTCACATTAGAGGGAAGATTAGGAATTTAATCATTATTTTAAAAAAACTTTCTTTTTGGGATATATTATTAGAATTCATTGTTTTATCAGCATTTTTGGAAGATTTCAAGCGGGTTGCCAAAAATAGCTTTTGACAAAATTATATCCAAGAAAGTATCATGAAATAATATAGAGGAGGGTAAAACCATGTCAAATTACAATAGGCAGAAAATTGTGGATAGTGTCCCCCAAACAGGTTTCTTTGGCCATCCCAAGGGACTGTTCACTCTTTTCTTCACTGAATTCTGGGAACGTTTTTCATATTACGGAATGAGGGCAATCCTTGTTTTCTATATGTATTATGAAGTTTCAAAAGGCGGGCTTGGGCTTGATCAGACTCTCGCGCTCTCGATTATGTCGATCTACGGTTCACTCGTTTATATGTCCGGTATTATCGGCGGCTGGTTAGCGGACCGGATATTCGGAACATCTAAAGCCGTTTTTTATGGCGGTATTTTAATCATGCTTGGCCACATCGCACTTGCGATCCCGGGAAATGTTGCATTGTTCTTCATTTCCATGGTGCTGATTGTTCTTGGTACCGGGCTGCTTAAGCCAAACGTTTCATCTATGGTTGGTGAGATTTACAGCGAAGAAGATGCCCGCCGTGACTCTGGCTTCAGTATCTTCTATATGGGTATCAACCTTGGTGGTTTCCTTGCACCGCTGATTGTTGGTGCCGTTATGAAAACAAGCTTTCATCTTGGATTTGGTATTGCAGCAGTTGGTATGTTCTTCGGTCTGGTTCAATTTGTTACAACGAAGAAGAAGAATCTTGGACTTGCCGGAACTTATGTACCAAACCCGCTTACAGGTGATGAAAAGAAAAAAGCCTACACCATTATTGGTATAGTTGTCGTTGCTCTAGCAGTGCTTATTGCAATCGCCATTCCAACAGGCTTGTTGACTTTTAAAAGCTTTATTAATCTCGTTGGGGTACTGGGAATATTAATTCCGACCCTGTATTTCATCGTAATGTACCGCAGTCCGAAAACAAATGATGTTGAGCGTTCGCGCCTAATCGCCTACATTCCACTGTTTATCGCCTCAGTGATGTTCTGGGCGATCCAGGAGCAAGGCTCAACCATCCTTGCCAGCTATGCGGACAATCGGACCCAGTTGAATATTGCCGGCATGGAAATATCTCCGGCATTTTTCCAATCACTGAACCCGCTGTTCATCATCGTATTGGCGCCAGTGTTTGCCTGGATGTGGGTTAAATTGGGCAAGCGCCAGCCGAGCATTCCGCAAAAATTCTCGCTGGCATTGCTGTTTGCAGGCTTGTCCTTCCTGGTCATCTTGTTGCCTGCATATTTCGGCGGAACCGATTCGTTGGTTAACCCGTTATGGCTTGTCCTGAGCTATTTGATTGTTGTACTTGGCGAATTATGCCTGTCGCCTGTTGGGCTTTCTGCGACAACAAAGCTTGCGCCTGCAGCGTTTTCTGCACAGACAATGAGCCTTTGGTTCCTTTCAAGCGCGGCTGCCCAGGCAATCAATGCACAGATCGTCCAATTTTATTCCCCAGAAAACGAAATGGCCTACTTCGGCATTATCGGTGGCGCGTCCATCGTCCTAAGTGTCGTGCTCTTCATGTTGGCCCCAAGAATACAAGTATTTATGAAGGGAATCCGTTAACAAATCCTTCCAAACACCTGCTCCTTAATCATTGGGGCAGGTGTTTTTCTTTTTGGCAAGAAAGTGCAAGCCAACCCACCCCCTATAGGCAGCTCCTCTTTGGATTCAATTATTGCCCGCTCAAGGCTTTTTCTGTCCCACAATTGTACCCGGTACTTCAAAAAGAATTTTCTTCACTTTATGGAATTTTTATCTAGTATTGGAGTTACTCCTGTTGTAGAATGGTTATCAAGTTATTTATTTCGCTTTTCGTAATAGTCTGATAAAGAGACATAGGAGGGCTGGTTCCAAAATATAGTTTTAAATGTTCAGTTTTACCGGGGGGAGAAGAGAGATATGCAAAGCTTTCGTTGGATATGGGGGTATTTGAGGGATTACCGGGTACGCTTTTACCTGGGATTGTCCCTGGCATTGGTTGTCACTATGTTAAATCTGGTAAACCCATATTTTGCGGGAAGGATCATTGACAAAGTCATATTCGGAAAGCAGGAGGAATTGCTGTGGCCATTCCTCGGCGCCATGATAGGCGCGACAGTGCTGAAGACGGTCATCCGCTACAATTACCAAATCGTGTTTGAAAAGATTTCCCAAAATACAATTTTCAGGATTCGGAAAGAATTATATGACCGCCTGAATAAGCTCGATTTTTATTTTTATGACAAAACAAAAACCGGTGATATCATGGCAAGAATGACCGGGGATATGGAAATGGTCAGGGCGTTTTCCGCCTGGTCGATTTACATGATTTTCGAAAATGTCACCATTTTGGTGTTCGCGGTTGGGTTCATGTTTTATATTCATCCGCAGCTAGCCCTTGTAATGATGCTGGTGACGCCGATAATTGGATTTTTCGCCTATAAGATGACGTTTGCGGTCGGACCGACTTTTTCGGAGATCCGCGGGCAGTTCGCAAAGCTGAATTCAGTCGTCCAGGAAAACATCAGCGGAAACAGGGTCGTTAAGGCATTTGCAAAAGAAGGCCATGAGATTAATAAGTTTACAGTAGAGAATGAAGGCTACAAAGAGAAGTCGCTAGCCTCCGCAAGGGTTTGGGAAAAGTTCCTGCCAGTACTTGACTCTCTTGCTGGCTTGTTCACGGTAGTCATGATCCTGGTCGGCGGAATCATGGTCATCAATGGGTCGCTTACAATCGGGGAGCTTGCCACCTTCAATGGCTTGATCTGGGCGCTGAACAACCCGATGCGGATGGCGGGATGGCTCATCAACGATGTACAAAGGTTCAATGCCTCTGCTAAAAAGGTTGAGGAACTGATGAATACAACTCCATCAATCGCCAATGATGGCAAAAAACTGAACGGGGATGAATTAAAAGGTTACGTAGAATTCAACCAAGTATCATTTAGCTTCGGGGATGAGGACGTGTTGAAGGAAGTCAGCTTTAGTGCATCCCCTGGCCAGACCGTTGGAATCATCGGCGCAACGGGTTCGGGAAAATCGACTCTTGTGAACCTGCTTAGCCGGTTTTATGATGCGGACAGCGGCGAGGTGAAGGTTGACGGCATTAATGTAAAGGATTGGGATCTATTCAAGCTTCGGGAAAACATGGCGATGGTTATGCAGGATATCTTCCTGTTTTCCGATACGATAGAAGGGAATATCGCTTACGGGAATCCGGATGCAACACTTGAAGAGGTCCAGGCTGCCGCGAAAATGGCCGAGGCGCATGAGTTTATTACCGGACTTCCAGAGGGATATGACACAGTTGTCGGCGAAAGGGGAGTCGGCCTTTCGGGGGGCCAGAAGCAGCGGATTGCGCTTGCAAGAGCCCTTTTGAAAAATCCATCCGTGCTGATTCTGGACGATACGACTTCCGCTGTAGACATGGAGACTGAGCTTAGGATCCAACATACGCTAAAGTCAATTCTCGTAGATAAAACATGTTTCATCATCGCCCACCGAATTTCTTCTGTTAAGGAAGCGGATTTAATCCTGGTAATGGAAAACGGGCAAATCATTGAACGGGGAACTCATGAGGAATTGCTTAACGAGAAGGGATACTATTGGAAGGTATTCAGCAATCAGCATGCCAGCTTTCAAGGCCAAAACGCAGAAAAGGAGGTGGTCTAGGCAATGGCACGCAATAAATTTGACGTTGATGAGGAATTGGAATCCCCATTTCGCCTCGCCCACTTCCAGCGTCTGCTGGTGTATATTAAGCCTTACAAAAAAACTATCCTGCTGACGGTTTTAATGATGCTTTTGGCGAGCTGCGCCAGCCTTGTCGGCCCGTACCTGATCAAGCAGGCAATCGATAAGTATATCCCCGCTAAGGATACAACAGGGCTTTTCATCCTCGCCGGGATATACGTCCTTGCTCTAATTACAACTGGAATTTGCATGAAATTCCGGATTAGGATGATGTCCCAGACCGGGCAAAGCATCATCCGGGACATTCGGAAGGATTTGTTCACCCATTTGCAAAAGCTGTCCTTCTCCTTTTATGACAGCCGCCCGCACGGGAAAATTCTTGTAAGGGTCGTAAACTACGTCAACTCATTAAGCGACCTGCTGTCAAATGGAATCATCAATGTCATAACCGACCTGTTCAGCCTTTTGGTCATTGTCGGTTTTATGCTCTCAATCGATCCAAAGCTTACCTTGTACGCAATGGCTGGATTCCCTGTCCTTGCGGGAGTTATCCTGCTTTTAAAAAATGCCCAGCGGAAGGCGTGGCAAATTTTAAGCAACAAGCAATCTAACTTGAATGCATATATTCATGAAAGCATTAGCGGCATTAAGGTGACTCAGGCTTTTTCAAGGGAAAAGGAAAACGAGCGGATTTTCAGTGATGTTTCGGACAGCTACCGTTCTTCATGGATGCGCGCGATTAAAATCCACTTCCTGTTGTGGCCTGCAATTGAAAATATTTCGGTCTTGACGGTTTCCTTCATTTATATTATGGGTGTGTCGATGATTGGAGATGGAGTGACAGTCGGGTCGTTGGTAGCGTTCGTGGGCTACATTTGGATGTTCTGGACACCGCTTGCGAATATCGGTAACTTCTATAACGCAATCATCAACGCAATGGCATACCTTGAGCGGATTTTCGAAACAATGGATGAGAAGCCCGCAGTCACCGATGTGCCAAATGCCGCGGAGCTTGCACCAATCAAGGGCAGTGTCGAATTTAAACAAGTGGTCTTCGGTTACGAAGAAGCAGACCGCATCCTCGACAATGTCAGCTTTAAGGTTGAACCGGGTGACACGATTGCGCTAGTCGGAGCGACTGGCTCCGGAAAAACGACAATCGTGAGCTTGCTCAGCCGTTTTTACGATATTACAGGCGGCAAAATTGAAATAGACGGCACTGATATCAACAGTGTGACAATTCCTTCGCTTCGCAGCCAAATGGGCGTCATGCTCCAGGATCCGTTTATTTTCTCGGGCACCATTATGGACAATATCCGTTACGGGCGCCTCGATGCCACGGATGAAGAGGTGATTGAAGCCGCAAAAGCGGTCCAGGCGCACCAGTTCATCAACCAGTTGAAGGATGGATACCAAACAGAGGTGAACGAGAGGGGAACAAGGTTATCCACCGGGCAAAGGCAGCTGATCTCCTTCGCGCGGGCTTTGCTTGCCGACCCGAGGATTTTGATTTTGGATGAAGCGACTTCCTCCATCGACACCGAGACAGAGTTGGCTCTGCAAAAAGGGTTGGAAACGCTTCTTGAAGGAAGGACTTCCTTTATTATCGCGCACCGCCTTTCAACCATCCAAAACGCGACCCGGATCCTGTTCATCGACAATGGAAAAATCGTCGAAGAAGGGTCCCATCGCGAACTGCTCCATCGCAGAGGATACTATTGGAAGCTCCATGCTTCACAGAAAGCAGTATAAGCAGTTTTAAACCAAAGGCTTCCCCCCGGACATGGGTGGAAGCCTTTTTCATCGTTTTGGCAGCTTTGAGACTCCGACTCGTTGATGAAGACCGATTCAGCATGGGAACTTTCTTCAATCGGTCAATACAATTCCGAAACATTTCTTAACGGGCTTAGATATTTCGACCTTATGTAAGGATTTTGTCGGAAAAAGGGGATAGAAAAATATGACATTATAGTTAAAACTATGTAACTATTATGTAAGAAATCGTACTAATACTATAGAGGAACAATTCATCCTCGGAGATTGTCCGGAGGGATGGTTTAGAATTAAAGGGGGTTATAAAGTTGAAAAAAGCATTGTTAAGTCTGCTCCTGTTTTTTTCAATGGTGTTGTTTGAAGCACCAGTTCAGGCTACCGGAGGAGATTTTATTATCATTAATAAGTCAACGAACCTGCTGGCTTTTTACCAAAATAGCACTCTTGTAAAAATCTTCAGCGTTGGCACAGGCAGGGAGCCGTCTTTAACACCGGAAGGGAAATTCAAGATTGTAAATAAAATCGTGAACCGGCCTTATTACAAAGAAAAAATTCCGGGAGGAAGCCCTAAGAATCCGCTCGGAAACAGGTGGCTCGGTCTCAACGCCAACGGTACTTGGGGGACAACATATGCTATCCATGGAAACAACAACCCAGCTTCAATTGGCAAATATGTAAGCGGCGGCTGTATCCGGATGCACAATGACGAAGTTCAATGGCTCTTTTCACAGGTTCCGGTCAATACACCTGTCATCATCACTTCATCAAAACAACCGTTTCACTCAATTGCCGCTGCAAATGGATTTCAGGCATCTGGATCGGCTGTACCGGCCACAGCGTCTACATCTGTTGTGTTAAAAAAGGGAAGCAAAGGTGAAGATGTGAAAACCCTGCAGAAAGTTCTTACACAAATAGGCTACCCGACAAAAGGAATTGACGGGGTTTTTGGGCAAGGAACCGAAGAAGCCGCAAAGAAATTCCAAAAAAACAACAAGCTAAAAGTGACCGGCATTGTCGATGCGGCAACCTGGAAGGCTTTGGCGAAAATATAATGAAAACCAATTGAAGCTAAACGATGGAGAAACCCGCTACTCATTTGAGGCGGGTTTCTCTATTGCCACCCTTTTTTATAAAAAAATCGGTTCATTACTGGGTAAAGGCTAAAGCCTTATTTGTGGTAATAAACCAAAAAATTATTACGTGTAACTTTCTTCCATGAAAAGCAGTCGAATGTATTGGGGGAAATTTTCCCAACAGGAGGCTTTTATGGAGAAGAAGTTTCGGTTTGTGAACAAGAATTACGAAATGCTCGAACAGCAGCAAAAGGAGAAGCAATTTACATATTCGGCCCCAACGATAGAGATTAAGGCGCCAACACGAAAAAAATACAGGTATGCGTTAATCATTATCGTATCGCTGGGCATTCTTGCTGCCGCTATTTTTTCAATTGGGGAGTGAACTGATCCATAGTATGCCAGAGCCCACTGTCGAATCTGCATCGCTTCAAGGAAGTCAGGCCGGGGAGCAACACCTCGAGCCAGGGATGGCAGAAAAGCCTGAGGTTTTTAGTGAAGGTTCCATGGCGAGGTACATGCTTGATTTAAAAATGCCTAAGGAAAACACGTTTAAAAGTTCAGGCTTCCATAGACGTAACCAATACCTCCCGTGGAGGTTGGAATACACTATCATTTTATTTTAATCCAAATCAGTTAGGTGACATTGCCAGGGATGAATACAGGCGCAAGGTACTTTCGTGGGCGGTGAATAAATGCTTGAATGAGATTGGCGGCGGTGATTTGGAAATGAAAAACGTGCATGTTAACGGCGAAACCTCAGAGTATTAGCTGAATGGCCTCCAGGTAGTGGTGCCATTAAAAAACATTTTGCCCAGCGAGGGAAAAGCTTCCGTCGCTTTATCCTATTCCTTTTCAATGCCTAAAGCAGCTAGTGAAAATACCGGTTACGATCTTCTTCAATGGTATCCCATGGTCCCGGACTTTGCCAATGATTGGATCATTCAACCGGCCACACTGGGTAAGGAAACGTATACAATAATACCTTCAGACTACCAATTCAGCTATGAAATTCCGGAAAGGTACCAATTGGTGACATCCGCCCCCGACCCTGATCAGAGAGTCGGAAAGGGACAAATAGAGGCAAATAGCCTGAAGGAACTGTATGTCATGTTATTGGATGGGCATGGCATGATTAAAGCGATAGCCGCCGATGTGGAAATTCGGGTTTTTGCGCCGGAAGGGGAACAGGAAAGGGCAAGGAAAGCATTGGAAACAGCGGGCGAAACAGTATCCTTTTTTTCTGAGAAACTGGGGGGTTATCCCTATAGACAGCTTGATATCGTTTTGGCAAATGGAAGAAAAGGAAGCTATCCCGGGCTGGTGCTGCAGCCTGTAACAATCATAAGCGAGGACCGTTTTTACGTCCCTGTGGACATCTTTGGAAAATAATGAAACCCCATGGAGAGGAAGTGGCGCTTTCGTTCCTGGCCGATTATTTGAAAACCTATTCAGGAAAGAAACTGGCCACTATTGAATTCATCCGGTTTGCGAAAGACTACTATAAAGTGAATGACAGCGCCTTTACAATCTGGCTGGACTATAATCCTTACGATAGCGACGATTTCAGCCAGTATTATAATCTATGAATACGCTTTATTAGTTCCTTGATAAGTAATGTATATTCAAAGCCATAAAGGGTTCATTGAGGAGCCTGCTGCAGGAGAAATCCGTATTAAGACTTAAGGCCTAGATTCTGTAAAGTACCAAACTGTTTCTTTTTCCAAGCTATTCGAGTATAATTTAACTATTCCAATTGAATATTCCTTCGGGGCAGGGTGAAATTCCCTACCGGCGGTGATGGGGCTAGACCCCAAAGCCCGTGACCCGGTTGCCTGTATTGGCAAGCGGTGGATCCGGTGTAATTCCGGGGCCGACAGTATAGTCTGGATGGGAGAAGGAAAAAGCAGGATTTAAAAAGGGTGAGGTGTGCCCTTTTGCAACCAGGGACGGTTCTGAAGGGCTGCGCCTTAATTGCAAAAGCACGCTTTGGGCATTCAAAGCTGGCCGTTCCCGCCTTTTTCAAACCTTTATTTGAGCATGCCATTTCTCTGCCCCAAAGCGCTTGATTGCCTTTGGGGCTTTTTGCATGTTTTTCCACCCCTTTGGGATATCCTTACAATGGATAAGCCACGATAAAAGGAGATATGAATGTTTACTGGAATCATTGAAGAAATTGGGACTGTGTCAGCGATTGCTTCTACAAGCGTTTCAATCGTACTTACCATTGATGCGAGGAAGGTTCTGGAGGATGTTAAGCTTGGTGACAGCATATCGGTAAACGGAGTCTGCCTGACGGTTACTTCTTTTGAAAAAAGTCGATTTACTGTCGATGTGATGCCTGAAACGGTAAAGGCCACAACTCTCAGGAATTTGAAGAAGGGCTCAAAGGTGAACCTTGAACGCGCCATGGCGGCGGGAGGAAGATTTGGCGGCCATTTTGTCAGCGGCCATATTGACGGAACGGGAACAATAAAAGGAAAGAACCGGCTGGCAAATGCGGTATATTATGAAATTGAAGCAGCCCCTTCTATGATGCCGTTCCTCATCCTGAAAGGTTCAGTGGCAGTGGACGGGACAAGCTTGACAGTGTTCGAAGTAACCGAACAATCATTTACAGTTTCGCTCATTCCTCATACGCTCTCTGAAACGATCCTTTCCCAAAAGGGAGCCGGGGATAGCGTCAATATCGAATGCGACATGCTTGGCAAGTATGTGCACCATATCTTGAATCCAGGCAAAAACCGTCTAGAGGAAAAAAAGTCAGGCATTACGGCCCGTTTCCTGGAGGAGAAGGGTTTCATTTAAGGAGGGAGCACAATGTTCAGCACAATTGAAGAAGCCCTTCAGGAACTTAAAGAAGGGAAGGTCATCATTGTCTGTGATGATGAAGGACGTGAAAATGAAGGGGACTTTGTCTCCTTGGCAGAAACAGCTGTTCCTGAAGTCATTAATTTTATGGCTACTCATGGAAGAGGCCTTATTTGCGTACCCATTGAGGAGGAGCTGGCGGGGAAACTGGGGCTCCACTCCATGGTAAAGGAGAATACGGATGCCCATGGGACAGCCTTTACGATTAGCATCGACCATAAATTTTCCACAACCGGAATTTCTGCATATGAACGCTCTGCAACGATTTTGAGCCTTCTGGATCCAACCTCCCAGCCAGAGGATTTTAAAAGACCGGGACATGTTTTTCCGCTTGTCGCAAAAAAGGGCGGAGTATTGGAAAGGCCGGGACATACTGAGGCTGCGGTCGATTTGGCCAAACTCTGCGGCGCAAAGCCTGCTGGGGTCATTTGTGAGATTATGAACGAGGATGGGACGATGGCGAGGGTTCCACAGCTTCAACAAGTGGCCGCGCGCTTTGGCCTTAAAATGATTACGATAGAAGATTTAATTGCTTATAAAAGAGAACTGCATGGAGCCATAAAATAATTTCTTAAGATAGAGGGAAAATAATAGGAGGAATGGGCAATGAAAAAAATTTATGAAGGTAATTTGATAGGTTCAGGCCTAAAAATAGGAATAGTAGCTGGACGGTTTAATGATTTTATTACAGATAAATTAGTAAGCGGCGCATTGGATTCTCTTAAGCGCCACGGAGTAAGCGAAGAAGATGTGGATGTCGCGTGGGTGCCGGGGGCATTTGAAATCCCGATGATTGCGCAAAAACTTGCCAAGTCAGCAAAGTATGATGCAGTCATTACCGTTGGGGCGGTAATCCGGGGATCTACTCCCCATTTCGATTTTGTATGCAATGAAGCTGCCAAAGGAGTTGCAAACACCGCGCTTGCCACCGGTATTCCGGTAATTTTCGGCGTCCTTACGGTTGACTCAATCGAACAGGCAATTGAACGTGCCGGAACCAAGGCTGGAAACAAGGGCTGGGAGGCGGCCTCTTCAGCAATCGAAATGGCCAACTTGATTCGCTCGATCGAAGCTTAATAATAGCTTTTACGACGGGGAACTGCGTATATACAGTTCCTTTTGTAGAATGTGAGGGCCTTTGGCCATTCACTATTTTTAAAAAAAGGAGCCATCTCTAATGAGTGAGCTGAAAATGGATTCAAAAGTACTTTCGGTTTTAAAAGACAAAATTCAACTAATTAAATCAGGCGAAGAGGCTATTTATTTGGTTGGCCCTATCAGGCTTCCTGTCAATCTTTACGGCGAAACTGTCGAGTTCCAATGGTACTGCTGGCTGAACTGTGACGAGGTTACTGAAGATTACCAGCGGATTATCGACAAGCTATCCTCATCCAATTTGGCGGAATTGCAGCAATCAAGCGTACTTGCTTATGGGGATTTTAATTACGGGGATGATGCAATCATCAGGATGCACTCAATTTGCCATACTGGGGACATTTTTGGCAGCAAGAGGTGCGACTGTGGCTTCCAATTAAAAAATTCAATGAAAATGATTGTTGAGCATGGCACTGGTGCATTATTTTACCTGGCTAATCATGAAGGCAGGGGAATTGGTTTGTTTAGTAAGGCGATGGCCTACATCCTTCAGGAAAATGGCTATGATACGGTTGAGGCTAATGAAGGCCTTGGCTTTGTCGATGACTCGAGAAATTATGATGACGCCATTTCCGTCCTGAAAGCATTACGCTCCAAACCAGTTACTTTGATTACGAATAATCCGAAAAAACTAGAAGCATTAAAGCAGTCAGGAATGCCTATTTCAGGAAGGCAGCCTTTATGGGGGGATCGATCAGAGTACAATGAAAAGTACCTCGCCACAAAAGTAAACCGTTCAGGCCACCTGGAAGAGGAGGGGACATGCACGAATGACTAGCGATGAGTTTTACATGGGCATCGCTCTGCAAAATGCCCGCGCGCTAAAAGGGCAGACGGACCCCAATCCGCTTGTCGGCTCGGTAATCGTGAATGATGGGAGGATTGTAGGGACAGGCGCCCATTTGCAGGCAGGCGGACCCCACGCGGAAATCCACGCTCTCCGGATGGCCGGCGATAGTGCCCGGGGAGGTACCATCTATGTTACCCTGGAGCCGTGTTCCCATCATGGGCGGACCGGCCCTTGTGCGGAAGCTATTGTACAGGCGGGGATTAAGAAAGCTGTTATTGCCACCCTTGATGCCAATCCGGTTGTGGAAGGGAATGGCGTCCAAATCCTTAGAAATGCCGGAATTGAAGTTGAAATTGGAATCGGTGGAGAAGAGTCCCGCTTGATGAATGAGGTTTTTAATAAGTTCATCTTGGCCAAAAGGCCATTTGTTACATTGAAGGCAGGCACGGCCCTCGATGGGAAGATCGCCACAAGGACTTTTGAAAGCAAATGGATTACCTCGGAGGAAGCCCGCCATGATGTACATCTTCTTAGAAATGAAAATATGGCCATCCTGGTTGGGGTAAATACTGTAATAAAAGACAACCCTGAGTTGACAACACGCATCCCAAATGGGAGAAATCCAATTCGTGTAATTCTCGATTCTTCTTTAAACATACCCCTAGATTCCAAAGTGGTTTTGGACGGCCTGGCGGAGACATGGATTTTTACTGCAAAGGAAGCCGATGAACATAAAGAACAGTTATTGATAGAAAAAGGAATCAATGTTTTCCGGACCAGTGGTGAAAAGAGAACGGACTTAGAAGAGGTTCTAGACATCCTTGGCGAAAAGTTGGTTTCGTCCCTGTTAATTGAAGGGGGAGGAACCGTCAATGCAGGCTTCCTGGAGAAGAAACTGATTGACAAGGTGGTCCTCTATCTGGCTCCTAAGCTTATTGGCGGACAAGCTGCCCCTACATTCCTTGCAGGGCAAGGCGCAGAAACAATGGCAGATGTCGTTGATTTGGAAAATACCTCGATGGAAAGGATAGGCAGCGATTTTAAATTCATTGGCTATCCAGTTTATAAATGAGTTGCGGCCAGCAGATGCTGGCCGTTTTTTTATACCAAAAATAAATATTTTTGGATTTCTTTAGCAATTCACACAATTAAGAAAAAAGATATAGTAAAATAGTCTTAGAAAAGAAAGGGGTCTGGGAGTATGGAGCTGCTTTCAGTTTCAGGATTGAGGAAATCGTTCAAGGATTTTGAGGCGGTACGTGGAATCACATTTACCGTAAGGAAAGGGGAGGCTTTTGGATTGCTTGGCCCGAATGGCGCCGGAAAATCGACCGCGATCAATATGATGACGGGCTTGTTTCCGCCAACAGCGGGAAAAATTGTGATCTCAGGCATCGATATGTTGAGCAACCCAAAGAAAGCCCAGGCGTTAATTGGGATTGTGCCACAGGAAATCGCCCTTTACCAAACAATGAGTGCGAAGGATAACCTGTATTTTTGGGGAAGGATGTACGGTCTTTCCGGCAGGCTTCTTGAACAGCGGGTTGCAGAAACAATGGACATGATTGGACTTGCAGACAGGGCGAAAGATAAAATAGAGACTTTTTCAGGCGGAATGAAACGAAGGGTCAATATTGGTGCAGCCATTCTCCACAGGCCGGAATTATTGATCATGGATGAGCCAACAGTAGGCATCGATCCGCAGTCAAGGGCGCATATCCTTGAGACTGTAAAGAGATTGAACGGTGAGGGGATGACAGTCATTTATACGAGCCATTACATGGAAGAAGTGGAATTCTTGTGTGAACGGATTGGCATCATGGATCATGGAAAACTGATTGCTTCAGGTACGATCGCTGAACTTAGGGAAACCATTGGCGACAGGTCGAGGATGGTATTTTCCATAACGGGCGGCCTTCAGGATACCGGGTTCCTTGCCGGGATAATGCCTGAAGAAGATATTCAATTCACTGGCGGGCAGTTGACCGTATTCCATAAAGAACCGCAAACAGTTTTGAGCGGCCTTGTTCAAAGAATCACAGAAACAGGGGCGCAAATAGGCGGAGTGGAAATCATCGAACCGAATTTGGAGAGCGTTTTTCTGCATCTGACAGGAAGAAGCCTGCGCGACTAAGGAGGGAGAAAGTATGAATTTCTGGTGGCTGGCTTTAAAAGATACATTGCTTATCGGAAAAGACCGAAAAGCATTGCTCACTCTCATCCTTATGCCGTTGCTGCTAATTGGGATCCTCGGAGCAGCCTTCGGTAAAATCATGGGCGATGGCGAAGTGAAAATAGATAAATTTACCCTTGCAATCGCAAATCAGGATGAAGGGGAAATGGGGACGATACTCGAGGAAGAGATTTTTGAAAAAGGGCTTCCCGGCCTCGTAAAGGTCAAGAAGATGAATGAAAAAGAACTGTATCGCAGTTTACGGGAGCAAACAGCAGTTGTCGGACTGATAATCGGCAAGGACTTTTCAAATGCGGTCCTGGCAGGTGAAGAAACTTTAGTAAAATTAATTTCCATTCCCTCCGCTGGCATTCAGGCTACAATAACGGAAAACATCGTCCAGCAGTTTGCCAAGGAAGCGGCCATCCAGACTGCAGGGATGAAGCGAGCAATTGAAGCTGCCGCGAAGACGGGGAATACGGGGCAAGTCAACCTCGGGGCGGGAAGAATTTCGGAGGATGGATCAGTCAAGTGGATTCAACAGGAAGCGGCAGCCGAAGGTGGAATCCCAGTCAGTTCCTTTCAATATTACGCAGTTGGAATGGGTGTCATGTTCCTGCTCATGACGGTCACCATTGGCGTGACTTCCATGATTGAAGAAAAGGAGCAAGAGGTTTATAAAAGGCTCCTCGTTTCAAAGTTGACCCATTTTGAATATTTGGCCGGGAAGGTTCTTGGCCTGCTGTTTTTGTCCTCTTTTCAGCTGCTGGCAATCATTCTTGGTACAAGGCTTATCTTTCAAGTTGATTGGGGAAGCTCCCTGCCAGGCGTGTTTATTGTAGGTGTTTGTTTCATTTTTAGTGCCTGCGGGCTCGGGGTCATGGCGGGCTCCTTTTTAAAAACGGGGAAAGCATTCGGTATAGCCGGAATGCTAGGAACGCAGATTATGGCGGCAGTTGGCGGGAGCATGGTTCCTCTTTACCTTATGCCCGACTGGGTGAACACGTTTGTAAAAGTATTTCCAAACGCCCTTGCACTCCAATCCTTTCTGGAACTCATGGCAGGCGGCGGTATTAGCGATATTCTGCCAAGTTCGGCGAGCCTGCTTGGTCTGGGCCTTCTTTTTATGGCCATTGGCTGGATTCGCCTTTCCGGGGAGAGGAGGGTGAAGTATGCGTAAAATCCTTGCGATTTCCCTCCTGCATCTTAAAGAAATGTCCCGTACTACTTCAGTATGGGTGTTAATGATTGTTATGCCGCTTGTTTTCAGCCTCATTTTTGGAGGCATGGCTGGAAATGCCGAGACGAATAAGCCATTAGTGCTCTATTCCGCTGAAAGCGATGAACTTTCTAGCCACACAGCGAACTTGCTGACGGGCAACAAACAGTATAAGTGGAAGAAGGTATCTGCAAGAGAAGCAAGGCAGGCCGTCAGCGAACAAAAGGCTATTGCTGCTGTCATCATTGAAAATGAACTGGAGGAGAGGCTGGCCAAGAAGGAGCCTTTGATGACAGTCGCCATCCAAAGAGAGACAATGGAATACCTCGCATTGTATCCACATCTAGAAGGGACATCAAGAACGATTACAGCCACTTATTCAATTGCGGCAGAAATTGGCCAAAGTGAGTTTCCGGTCCTGTTACAAGAGGTATCATCTCAAAAGGCCATTCACATTGAGAAGGAAATTATTCAGAAAAAAGGGGAGAAGGGTGAAGCTGTCTCCCTCACTTCACTTGGTTTTACCATCATGTTCATGATGTTCGGCATATCGGGAGCCGCTTCCAGCATCCTTGAAGAAAGAGCCGGGGGTACTTGGGCGAGGCTAATGGCAACGCCGGCAACGAGGATTCAAATCATATGTGGTTATATTCTGTCCTATTTTTTGCTCGGCTGGCTTCAGCTTGGTGTCCTAACCCTTTCAATTAAATTCATTTTTAATGGAATATGGGGAAATCCTCTTTATTTCATCCCATTTGCCTCACTTGTCATCCTGACAGTGGTCGGGCTTGGGCTGATGATTGCCGGACTTGTAAAAACAAAGCAGCAGGCAGGCGCAATAAGCGCGGTAATCATTGTCAGTACTTGCATGCTCGGAGGGGTCTACTGGCCGCTTGATTTTGTCCCCAATGCCATGAAACTGATTGCCAAATTCGTGCCCCAAAGCTGGATGTTGTCCGGAATAAGGGAAATTGTCAGCGGCAGCCTCCATGGGCCAACCATTTGGACAGCAGTTGGGGCCCTTATTGGTTTCTCCCTTCTGTTCTTCTATTTAGGCCTAAGGAAAATGAAATACGAAAACTAGCAAAAGTTTTGCCAAGGAGACATTGGTTCATTCAATGTCTCTCTTTTTTAAAAAATCACAAAAAAAGAAGAGAGCCGTCCGGCTCTCTTCTATACTATAATTAGATGCGTTTCGCACCTACATAACGTGGCTTCCAATAAGAGTTGCTTAAGTATGAAACAGATACGCCTTTAGATGAAGCGGCGTGGATGAACTTTCCGCTGCCGATGTAAATGCCGACATGTGTTGGCCTTGAGGATTTGTATGTTTTATAGAAAACAAGGTCGCCTGGCTTGAGGGTATAGACGCGAGTGCCTTTGCCCCACATTTCGCCGGCTGTCCGTGGAAGTGATTTTCCAGCTTTTCCAAAAGAGTATTTCACTAATCCAGAACAATCAAAACCTGATTTTGGGCTAATTCCGCCCCAGGTATATCGTTTTCCCATATTGGCTTTTGCGACAGAAATTGCGCTGTTGTGATATGTTGCAGCTTCACCCATGGTCGGAAGGATCGTCATCAGCATAGTTGTCATAAACAGTACCGCCATAAATTTCTTCAACATGTAAGTTTACCCCCTGGTGTTTTTTGCTAAACCAACTATACTTCAATCTACTTAACAAGGTCATCACAGGTAGATTACAAGTCTATTACAACCAGAGATGAATATTCCGAAAATTAACATAAATTTAATATGCATTTAAGAGATTAAAAGTGAGAAACCTTGGTATGAAAGGCTTTTTTTTGAGATTTTTTAATCTATTTTAAGGAAAAAATGTTACGAGAGTTACAAAGAAAATTGAGTAAAAAGAATATAAAAGTATGGCGAAAATATGTAAATTTGTAACAAAACTTCTTTTTTTGAAGAATAGTGCTAATAGTTTTCTTACAAAATTGTAAGTTTTCATTCAAAAATGTAAGGTGAAGCGATGGAGGGGACAATAGAATTTTATTACATTTAAAGTAACAAAACAGTAAAAGAGGGATTACGATGGAGTTGGTATTGGAGGCTGTTGGCATCAACAAGACGTTTGGAAGCAGGGGAAATGTGTTCACAGCTTTGCAAAACATTGATTTAAAGGTTGAAAAGGGCGAATTTACTGCTGTGATGGGGCCATCCGGTTCCGGAAAGACGACACTTTTAAATATATTGTCTACCATTGATGTTCCGACTTCCGGAACGGTCAGGATTAACGGGACAAATGTCCAGGGGTTAAAAGAAGCGGATACTAGCAGGTTTAGGAGAGATCAGCTTGGCTTTATCTTTCAAGACTACAATCTTCTGGACACGTTAACGATTGAAGAAAATATATCACTGCCTTTGGCATTGGCGGGTATGCCCCCAGCTGAAATTGGCAATCGGGTAAGCCGCCTTGCCAAGGACTTTGGAATTGAACCCATTCTTAGTAAATTTCCATACGAGGTTTCGGGCGGACAGCAGCAACGTGCTTCAGCAGCTCGGGCTCTTGTTGCAAGCCCGAGCATTGTCTTTGCCGATGAACCGACAGGCGCGCTTGATTCAAAAGCGGCGCACACTCTATTAAAGACACTTGAGGAGATCAACAAAGTTAATCGCGCAACCATTCTAATGGTTACCCACGACCCTTATGCTGCAAGCTTTTGCAGCCGTGTTGTTTTTATTAAAGACGGTTCCTTTTTCACTGAATTGAGAAAGGGAAGTCAAACAAGGAAGCAGTTTTTCCAGCAGGTTGTCAATGTATTGGCTGCCCTGGGGGGTGGACAGATTGAGTCTGTTTGAGCTAACTAAACGGAATATAAGGAAAAACAGCAAGGCGTATTTGGTATATTTTTATCCAATGGTTTTTAGTGTGGTCATATACTTCACATTCGTTACACTGCAATACAACCGGGAGATAATCGATGCCGCGGCGAGCCTTGGTAAAATTGGCCCTGCGTTCATGGCAGCTTCCGTTTTCCTGATGGTCTTTTCCGCGCTGTTTATTTTTTATTCAAACAGCTTTTTTATGAAAAAGAGGAAGAAGGAAATTGCACTATATTCGTTTTTTGGCATGACGAAGGCGAAAGTTGGCACAATGTTGTTTTACGAAAACTTACTAGTCGGCTCTGGAGCGCTCTTTGTTGGAATTGGCCTTGGGGCAATTTTTTCAAAGCTGTTTGCAATGGTATTGGTAAAGCTGATGGGGGTAAATGTCATTGCCGGCTTTTCCCTATCCGTGGGAGCCACCGTTCAGACAATTGCCGTTTTCTTTCTGATTTTGTCTGCCACCTCCATCTATAATTCCAAAGTGATCTATAAATCGACCTTGCTTGAACTCTTCAAGGCGGAGAAAAAGGCTGAAAAAAACCCTCAGGCATCTTTTATTGTCGCACTTCTTTCGCTTCTATTGATTGGAACCGGGTACTGGACAATCCTACAGCCTGCTTCCTCGGCTTTTTGGGCTAGCCATGCGGGCATGAAGCTGCTTGGGTCGTTTTTGTTCATGATTTTTGGAACCTTCCTCTTCATCAGGGCGTTCATTGTTTATTTGCTTTTGTCAATTTCAAAGCGGAAGCGGTTTTTCTATAAAGGTGCGAATATGATCGGGATTTCAAACCTGCTCTACAGGATCAAGGGAAATATCCTCGTCCTGGCAGTATTGTCTTTGCTATCTACATTTACTCTCTTCCTGATGGGGGTAACATGGAGCCTATACGCCAATTTGAATGAAATTTCTAAGGAGAATTTTCCGTACAGCTTTATTTATTCTGTTGAAAATGAAGAGAAAAACAGGGAAATCGGCCAGCTTTTTAAAAAAAGGGAGGATATCCGATATGAGTTTAATCTGCTGGCGGTGAAGATGGAAGCTGGACATGAATTTTCCGACAGGTTTCGGCCTGATTATCCGATTTTGCTCATTCCTGAAACGTCATTTAAGCAGCTTGCCAAAAAAATGGGGAAGGATGCGATTGTTGATTTTGCCGGCGATGAAGCCATTGTGTTTTACGATGGCAATCTGAACAGGACGCACGACCCCTACACCGGTAGAAGCCTGACAGTACCGGGAGGAAAAATGATCACGATACGATCCTATGAGGATTATTCCTTGTTAAATCAAATCATTTTCGCCTTCCCGATTGTCGTAAAGGATGCAGTGTACGAAAAAGCGGTGATGGAAGGCGCGCCGACAACCAAGTTGCAAATCTATAAGCTTAGGAATGAAAAAGATACGAAGGAACTTGGGGAAGCCATTGAAACAATTCTTTGGAAAAACGGCGGAAGACAGGACGATATCATTTGGTCCAGCTTCTATGGCGAATATGTCCAGGGGATGGAAACATACGGAATCCTAATATTCATCAGCGGTTTCCTCGGGCTCGTCTTCCTTACTGCCACCGGAAGTGTCCTATATTACAGACAGTTATCCGAGGCAGAGGCTGACAGGCCTAGGTATCAAGTTTTGAAGAAGCTTGGCTTAAGTGGCTTTGATATGAGGAAATCAATCCGTTTCCAAACGTTGTTTGTATTCGCAATCCCAATACTGCTGGCCGTGTCCCATAGCTCGGTCCTCGTTTCAGCCTTGGCAAAGTTTACGGGAGTTGGCATGGCTGGCCCATTTGCAGTCGTTCTTGGACTCTATATTTGCTTGTATATAGCTTATTTCTATTACACCGCAATGCGTTTCTTCAGTTTGGTGAATGAATAGCAACGCAAAAAGGGATGGTGCTCCATCCCTTTTTGTTATGGGTTTAAGTGGCTGTCGGTTTCCATTCCAAGGTGGTAGGCTCCTCCGTGGTCGGGGAAATGGATGCTTGCTTCCGTGAAGGATCCCCTTTCCGAATAAATCTTAAGTGTGTGCCCCATCTTGGCGGCTATTTTTTGGGCGAGGTAGAGCCCCATGCCGGTTGAAGAATAAAGTTCACGGCCATTTTTCCCGGTAAAGCCCTTTTCAAAAACTCTTGGAAGATCCTCGGCGAGAATGCCGATTCCATTATCCCTGATGATGATTTTCCTTTCATTTTTCAGGACCGAAACAGTTATTTCCCCCCCGGGCGCGGTATATTTTAATGCGTTCCCAAGGAGCTGGTTGAATAGGAATAGGAGAGCTTTTTTATCTGTCAGTCCTTCCAGCTGTTCAAAGTGAACCTCCAGGCCGATTTTTTTGGCGAAAAATGCTTTTGAATGGGCTTTTAAAGATTCCTTCACGATTCTATCAATGTCTGATTCCTGAATGAGATAATCGTTATTGAAGTCGTTCAAACGCGAAAAATAGAGGGCCTGTTCCACATAATGCTCAATCCGGTCCATCTCCTCCTCAAGGCTTTTGCTGCCTTCCCCTGTTTCGTAAAGCATCCTGCTTACTGCGATAGGCGTTTTGATTTCATGGAACCAGGAGGTCATGTACTCCATCCATTCCTTTTTTTCTTCATTGGTTGCATGGATTGCTGCAAGATAGGAATGATAGTGCCCCGAGAGAAGAGATATGTACCTCTTTTCTTCATGCGTCAGCTTAAGTTCAGCAGCGGATGGAGCTTCGCCGGGTTCAAATCTTTCAGCTTCCTTTAGAAATACTATCTTCCTCCGAAAATCAAACGAAAAATAACCCGCCATGAATAAAAGTGAAACAATATCAATATACACAAGGCTCGACGGATGGATGGACAGGGATGGGTCGGCAAGGACGACGGTATTTATAAAGCCGATGATAAGCAAGAAACAGATGATAAGTGCCTTTTGGTCTGAAAGATATTCACCCGGTTTCATTGAAGGATGTATCCTTGGCCTTTCCTCGTCTGAATAATAGAACTAAGTTTCAGGCTCTCGAGCTTCTTTCTAAGCCGGTTCATATTGACGGTCAGAGTATTATCATCTATAAAGCTTTCATCCTCCCACAATGCCCTCATGATTTCATCCCTTCCCGTAATTTTTCCCGGCCGTTTCATCAGCATTACTAAAATGTGAAATTCGTTTTTTGTTAAAATTGCTTCTCTTCCATCATATCGAACTGTCGCTTTTTCGAGATTAAGAAGCAGGCCGTTGTACTCTATTACATTCTCTACTGGCAACATTGGCGTTTTTGCCCTCCGCAAAATGGCATTCAATTTGGCGACCAGCACCTCAAGGGAGAAGGGCTTCTGGATATAGTCATCGCCCCCGACATTCATGGCCATCACGATATCCATATTCTCGGTCCTCGATGAAATGAATACGATGGGAGCGGTAGATACTTCGCGGATTTTTTTGCACCAATAAAAGCCATCATAGGCTGGCAGATTGATATCGAGCAAAATGAGATCCGGATTCAATTTTTTAGCTTCTGAATCAAGTTCATCGAACGAGTCTACTGGGTATGACGAAAAATCCCATTTATCGAGGTGCAAGGAAATCAATTTCCTCAATTTAGGGTCATCCTCAACAATCATTACTTTTCTCACAGAGTCACCTTCTTCATCATAGGATTGTAAATATAGTATATTAAACTTGGCAAGAATTTAGTAGAGTACCATTTTTGGTGAAAGATAGATGGAGGCGAACAGGATGATTAAGGGGATTATTTTCGATTTTGACGGCTTAATTGTTGATACCGAGTCACTCTGGTTTGAGGCATATAAAGAAGTGATGGGGGAATTTGGGTGTGAACTCCCGCTTGAGGAATTTTCAAAGGTGATTGGCACGACTGACGAAGTGTTGAAGGATTATTTTCAAAAAACAACAGGAATAACCGTTGATGAAGCTGGCCTCCATTTGAAAACGAATGAATTATATAGGCAAAAATCAGGCGGCCTAGAACTCCGGGAAGGGGTCCGCGAGTATCTGGAGGAAGCAAGGGAGCTTGGGCTGAAAATTGGCTTGGCATCAAGCTCGCGGAGGGATTGGGTTGAGTCGTATTTAAGGAAGTTTGGCATTTTTGAGTACTTTGAAACGATTATGACAAAGGAAGACGTCGATAAGGTCAAGCCGGATCCCGCGCTTTACATACGAGCACTTGAAAGCCTGGGGATCGATGCCGATGAGGCGGTTGCTTTCGAAGACTCGCTAAATGGATCAGCGGCGGCGATTGCGGCGGGGATGCACTGTGTCATCGTCCCGAACCCGGTTACGAACCATCTTCCATTTGAAAAGTACCGGCTTAGGCTGGCATCGATGGCGGAGAAGAGTTTGGCGGAAGTGCTGGAGGAAGTGGAGCGATTCGAACGGGAAATGTAGTGAAACATCTTCAGTCTTTAGTACAGGGCTCTTTTTTTAGGAAAATTGCAAACCATGTTTGCCGCTTGCTTATTTTTGGTAAAATTGCTTACGGTCGTGATATTGTAAAAGCAAGAAACGGAAGGGAGTGGCTGGCATGTACAAACGGCCTGGACAAGGTGAATATGCAACCAACTTTGAACCTTATATTGCGTTGATTCCGGAGGGAGACATTGTTTCAATTCTGGAAAGGCAGGGGGAGGAAACGGACATCCTCCTGAAAGGGCTGTCGGAAACGCAGGCAACATTCAAGTATGGCGAGTCGAAATGGAGCATTAAAGAGGTATTGGGCCATATGGCTGACTCAGAGCGGGTCATGTCCTACCGGCTTTTAACAATCGCTCGCGGCGATGAGGTTTTGCTCCCCGGCTTTGAGGAGAACGATTTTGTCCGTAACGCCGGGTTTCACCGAAACTCACTTGAAGAGTTGCTGGCCAATTTTGCTGCGGTCAGGACGGCGACCCTCCATTTGGTCCGGTCCCTTGACGAAGAGGCCTGGACACGCAAAGGGAACGCAAATGGCTACATGGTAACGGTCCGCGCCCTCGCAGCCATCATCGCCGGCCACGAGCTCCATCACCGCAAAATCCTCATGGAACGCTACCTCGGCTCCAGCGGGTTTCCGGCGGAGTGAAGATGTGAAGCAGTGAGGCAGTGAGGCAGGGGACGTTTCTGCTGCTTCATGAAGCAGGGGACGTATCTAGTGCTTCATCCCCAATTAATAGGAATATTTGTGTAAGGCAGGGATATTTCCCTGTCTTTTTGTTTTTTTAGTGGTCCGGGAAGGTTGTTTGGCATTCATTTTAAATAGTAGTCCTTTTTTTGGGCCATTTTCATGATAAATTCCCCGGCAGGCCAGGTCATTTTATGATGGTTTTTTTATAAATGGAAAGATATCGAAAATTTTAAGGTGGATATCGAAATTTTTGAGGCGGATATCGAAAGAATTTTTGATATATCGAAAATTTCGAAGTTGATATCGAAAACTGTCAAATTTCAGACACAATTAGACCCATCCTCCAATACCGGAAACCAACTGATAATGGCGTCTTACCGCCGCATAACAGTCCATGGTTTATTCAGGGACCTGATGGGCAAATATGTATTCAGTAGCGATAACTTATTTTTCCAAGAAGGAGAAGATCATTTTGAATGGTGAAGTCCCTAAAGACCACAGCCTCGATAACAGTCTGGCGCTGATGCAGGAGGGCTATAAATTTATCCAAAACCGCTGCAAAAAATACGGCGCCGACCTGTTCGAGGCGCGGCTGCTTGGCCAAAAGGTCGTATGTATGACAGGCGAGGAAGCGGCGAAGGTTTTTTATGATAACGACAGGTTTCAAAGGAAAGGCGCAGCGCCGAAACGGGTGCAAAAGTCCCTCTTCGGCGTGAATGCAATCCAGTCAAAGGATGGGGCAGTCCATCTGAGCAGGAAAATGCTGTTCATGTCGCTTTTGTCCCCGGAAGGAGTTGCCGAAGTCCGCAAACTTGCTGAAAAATATTTCAAGGAAGCCGCCGCAAGATGGGAGACGATGGACCAGGTTATCCTTTTCGAAGAAGCCGAAACAATCCTATGCAAAATTGCCTGCGAATGGGCGGGGGTGCCATTGAAGGAAGAAGAGGCTAAGGAACGCTCGGAGGATTTTACAGCGATGGTCGATGCATTCGGTGCTGTTGGCCCGCGTCATTGGAAAGGAAGAAGGGCGCGCACTCGTGCCGAGGAATGGATTACCGAAGTAATTGAAATGGTCCGTTCAGGTGAACTCGCCGCTAGAGAAGGATCCGCTCTTCATTCATGGGCGGTTTACAGTGATCCGGATGGAGAGCCACTGGATGCACATATGGCTGCAGTCGAACTGATCAATATTCTTAGGCCGATTGTTGCAATCGCAACATTCATCTCTTTTAGTGCCCTTGCCTTGAACGAACATCCTGAATGCCTGGAAAAATTACGGACGGAAGGAGACCAATACCGGGAGTGGTTTGCCGAGGAAGTGAGGCGCTATTATCCGTTTGGCCCGTTTGTCGGCGCAAGGGTCAAAAATGCCTTTACGTGGCAAAATTACAATTTTGAAGAAGGGCAGCTCGTCCTGTTGGATATGTACGGGACGAATCATGACTACAGGCTTTGGGAATTCCCTGACCAATTCCATCCGGAACGCTTCCGTGATTGGGACGGTAACCTGTTCAAGTTCATCCCACAAGGAGGCGGCGATACAGCCAAGGGCCATCGCTGTCCGGGTGAGGGGGTTACCGTTGAAGTCATGAAGGTGTGCATCGACCTGCTTGTTAACGGAATTACATATGATGTCCCCGAAGAACAGGACTTAACCTACAGCCTTGTCCGGATGCCGAGCCGTCCCGAAAGTGGTTTTATCCTATCTAATGTCAAAATGGTGCAGTAGCCTGGAGGAAGGCTCAATTACCCCATTAAAAGAATAAAGCAGAGGAATTTACCTCTGCTTCATTTCTCATTTCGAAAATCAGTCTTCAGCACCCAAAAGCTGGTCAAGAACTTCCTGGACATCCCTTCCGCGCTGGAAGGAAACAATTCGCGACGGTTTTCCTTCAAAAGCATTCACTAGTTCCTCAATGAAAACTTGATAACTGTTGGATACATCTGTCTCTACCCGTTGCAAAGGCTCATTTTTCCTACCCGCCCAAAGCTCCGACCAATTGCGTAGGGAGAGGGTGCCCTCTGTTCCGAACAAATCGAACCGAAGTTCTTCCTTCATTCCAATGCCCGACAGTCCATTAAAAAGGACTGGCACGCCATTGGAAAGCCTCCCGTTGGCAATAATTCCCGTTTCGCAAAGCTCAGGATTGTCCGGGAGCTCCAGCGAAGAATGAATATCGCTTATTTTTCCAAAAAGGTGAAGGATGATTTGGATGTAATGCGGGAAGACTTCCCGGACAAATCCCCCTTGCTCCCTTGAAGAGATCCAGCTGTTTTGCTGCCATTTGCGCGGCCACTCTTCGAAATGGCAGTGAAGTTCAACCCGACGCAAATCACCTAGGAAGCCGTCGCCGGCAAGCCGTTCCAGTTCCAGGAACCCACCACCGAAGACCGTCGGAAAATTGACGGCATGAATCAGCCCCCTGGATGTTGCAGCCGCTAGCATTTCATCCGCCTCGGCAACCGTACTCGCCAATGGTTTTTCGCATAAAACATTTTTATTACTCCGAAGAGCCTCAGTGACAAACTGGTGGTGGAATTTTGGAGGAACAGCGATATAAATCAGGTTAATATCTGGGTTGTCAAAAAGTTCCTTGTAATCTTCCGCAGCTGCGATTCCATACTTCTCGGAAATTTCAGCGAGCCTATCCGCATTGCCATCAAAAGCCCCTAAAACTTCTGTGTCCGGATGGGCCTGGAACGCATTCAATACCCGTTCACCAATGCCACCGGTGCCAATAATGCCAACGTTAATTTTCCCCATTAATAATCCCCCTTTGGCATGGATGCCCAACTTTCTCCCATTTGTTCTTACTAAACAGCGGTTAAGAATTCCTAAACAATATTTGTACCAATTTATTTTATCATTTAAGGCTGCAAGGATGCCAACAGCATTTCCTTATAGCCTACCATTTTGGTAAAATGGTAAAATAGTGGATATTGAACTAATTATTAAAAAACCGCACTCTTTAAGTTCCAACTAAATCACACAAAAAAACCACTAGTAAAAGGGGATGGGGAGATGGATTGGTTCGGAGGGAGCTCGGAAAACTACCGGTTTACAATGTTTTCGGCTTCTCACATTGCTGTTTTAGCCATACTTCTCTTGGCGGCAATCGCGATTTATGTGTTTCGTGAACGGCTTCAGGGGCCGGGGCAGCGAAAAATGGAGCTTTGGGCAGCGGGAACGCTTATTGTGATGGAGTCCCTCTACCACATTTGGATGTATGCGAACGGCTTTTGGCGCGCGGTCGATTCGCTTCCGGCTGGGCTCTGCAGCATCAGCCTGATATTGGCGATTGTCCTTCTTTTGACCAGAAAAAAGGCAGTCTATGATATCCTGCTTTATACCGCATTGCTCGGTGCAACGCAGGCACTCGCCACTCCGTACCTTTTTTATGATTTCCCACATTTCCGGTTCGTCCATTTTTTCTATACGCATATTATGATTGTACTAGTCCCGCTTTATTTTACATGGGCTAGAGGCTATCGCCCTACTATTTGGTCTGTAGTAAAGCTAATCGTGTTTTTAAATCTGATTATGCCAGAGGTCATTCTGATAAACAAACTGGTCGGCGGCAACTACATGTACTTGAGCCACAAGCCGGAAACCGCCAGCCTTCTTGATGTCCTCGGTCCTTATCCATGGTACATTCTCTCGCTGGAAGGGCTGCTCGTTTCGCTCAGCCTCATCGTCTGGCTAATTTTCCGCGAACGAGGGAAGCCAAAACCAATAACAGAATCAATTAAGTGAGGCAGGGGATATGAGGCAGGGGACGTGTCCTATGCCTCACTTTTTTCCTATGCAGTACACTACAAGTTTCTAATCTTTACATGTTTAATAATATGTTCACATAGCTTAGCCCTTTGGCAATCACCCACCGCTTATAATGGAAGTACCAATGATCATCCGGAGGTAAACCGTTATGGGAAAATATATAACTGGCATTCTATTCGTGATTTTTATTTTAATAAATTTGCAGGGCTGCTCTAGCTACAGAGAAAACGCTGTTCCTGCGCCAACAAAATCCCCGGCTGTTGAAGAAGCCAAGCAGGAGCCCCGGGAAGTGTCAGAAGAAATGAAGTATGTCCTGCAAACCCACCACATGCTCACGCCGCTTGGAGACATCCCTGTTCCGGACGATAACCCGATGAATCCGGAAGTTTTGAAGCTTGGCCAAGCGCTGTACTTCGATCCACGCTTATCCGGAGACAATACGAGGAGCTGTGCATCGTGCCATGATTCCAGCCTTGGATACGGCGATGGCAAGGCCACTTTTGAAAAGGTTGATGGAACAGCAGGTGCCAGGAACTCGCCGACCGTTATCAATTCGGGCTATTACAAAACAAACTTCTGGGACGGCCGTGCCGCGTCGCTTGAAGAACAGGCATTGGGCCCAATCGAAAACCCGAACGAAATGAATCAAAACCTGGATGCGCTAATCCTGGAATTGAAAGCGGTCAAAGGGTATGAAGAAATGTTCAACAATGCTTTTGGCGATGGTATTACGAAGAATAATATAGCCAAAGCAATCGCTGCGTTTGAACGGCAGATTGTCGTAAAGGATACCGCATATGACCGCTTCCTGCAGGGGGATAAGAACGCACTTTCCGACGAGGAAATCCGTGGGATTGATTTATTTGTTGGCAAGGCGATGTGTGTAACGTGCCATAATGGACCGAATCTCTCAGACAATAACTATTACAATATCGGAATTGAATCGGCGGATGAAGGCCGTTTCGCTGTCACAAAAGACCCCGGAGACCTGGGACGGATCCGAACGCCGGGTTTGTACGGAATAACCCATACTGCCCCATATATGAGGGATGGCAGCCTAAAGACGCTTGAAGATGTCATAAACTATTACGACCGCGGCGGAGACATTCATCCGAACAAAAGCTTCTTTATGAAGCAATTCATGCCTCTCGGGCTATCTGTCCAGGAAAAAGCCGACCTGCTGGCTTTTCTAAAAACTTTAGGAGGGCAGCCCCCAGTTTTTGAAAAACCCATTTTGCCGTAAAATTGGCCATACCCATTGTTCTTTGTACTTTACTACTAAAACTCCGCCCAGGCGGGGTTTTTCTTCTGTATACAATCAAGAGAGAATGAGGCAAAGGAAACGTCCCCTGCTTCAAAGAGAGAATGAGGCAAAGGAAACGTCCCCTGCTTCACTGCTTCCCCTGCTTCACTGCTTCACTCTGGCAAGCCTTCCAAAAAGAGAGTTATAATAAAGGCAGGGCTTAACGGCCTTTTTAAAAAAGCATGCTAAAAATGTTTGCCATGGAAGGAACGGATTCTTCATTGATTATAAAGTTAAATCAAACGATCATTAAAAATCGGTGCGGGCCTGCTTCCTATAAGAGGGGAGAGGCGTATTACCGCGGGAATAAGGTGAAACTGCACTCAGCTGAAGATGGGAAGTGGGCTGCAACTGTAACCGGGGCCGAAGATTTCCACGTTACAATAGAAGCCGACAATCGCGGTGGATTCCGGACAGTATGTTCTTGTCCGTCACTGGCGTCTGTCAATAAGGATTGCCAGCATGTTGCCGGGGTGCTTTTGGCGATTTCTGGACAAATGCTAGCCGGAAACACTCTGGAGGCATCGACAATCCCAGTCGAACCCGGACTGCTCTCGACCCTATTTACCAACCGGCCAAAGCTCTCAACTGGCCGGCAGCTTCATTTTGAAACGAGGGCTGTCCTGGATGTGGAGTTTTTCTGCAAACCAGTAGCTGTATCAAATGCACGGAATATGATTGCCATTGAAATTGTTCTCAATTCAATTCAAATAAAAAATCTCCGCGTATTTCTCGAAAGTGTACAAAGAGGGATACCGGACCCATCAGGCCTTTACAACCCTCACCTTCATTGCTTTGAGACCGAGGCGGACTCTGTCATCCACCAGCTAATCCTGACGATGGAGGATGAAAAAGCTTTAAAGGCCACTTTTTCGGATAGCAGAGGTGAAACGAAACAGGATGAACCTCATCTCCTGATAATTCCTCCGACTTCCTGGGTCCAGCTTCTGCCTTTGCTACTTCCGGCTAAAGGGGTGAAACTCGCTTTGGGCGGGGAGGTATATGAGGGCATACAGGTTTCCAAAGGGCCGCTTCCTATGCAAATTGAAATGAAAGAAGAAAGCGGAAACCATCAACTGGTGATTGAAGGGCTTGACCAAATTATGTTATTGGAGGCCTACCAAATAGCGCTGGCCAAAGGAATACTTGTCGAGCTTTCCAAAGAAGACTGCGGCCGCCTTTCTGAATTAAAACGGGTGCTCTCACCTGGAAAAAACGTCCTGCCGATTCCTGCAAACCAGGCAGCTTATTTCCTTGAAAAAGTAGTGCCGACTCTCAAGAAACTGGGCAGCATCCAGATCACCGAATCGGTTGCCAGAAATCAGGCCCGTCCGCCACTCATTGCTAAGCTGTACCTCGACCGCGTCAAAAGCCGCCTTTTGGCCGGACTCGAATTCCACTATGGGAGCCACGTCCTGAATCCTCTTGACAACGGAACGAACTATTATAAACCAGGGATTCTCCGGGAGACAGCCAAGGAAAACGCCATTCTTGAATTAATGGAAGAAGGCTCTTTTGCAACAACAGAGGGCGGCTATTTCCTCCATAATGAAGAGCTTGAATATGAATTTTTGTATCATATTCTTCCGAAGCTTGAAAAGTATGTGCAAATATATGCGACAACTGCTGTAAGGAGCCGGATTTTCAGGAGCCCTGCACCACCAAGAATTAGTGTGAAGGTTAAAAAGGAGCGCACGAACTGGCTGGAGTTTACATTTGAGCTTGGAGGCATCCCGGAAAGGGAAATCCGCGATATTCTTGCCGCGCTTGAAGAAAAACGGAAATACTATCGTATGAAAAATGGTTCACTTATGTCACTAGAGGCAAGGGAGTACGAAGAGATTCAACGCTTCCTAAAGGCTGCCCCCATCCAGCAGGAGGATATTGATTCATCCTTGAATTTGCCAATCATCCAAGGGCTTCGCCTGCTTGATTCAGTGGGTGAGGGGAATTCTTTTTTCTTTGAGGAGTCGTTCCGCAATTTTCTCGAGGAAATCAAAAATCCGGAACGGACTAAATATGAATTGCCCCAAGCATTGGCGCCAATTTTGCGGGACTACCAAAAACAGGGCTTTCAATGGCTGAAGACACTTGCGGGCTACGGGTTTGGCGGCGTTCTCGCAGATGATATGGGCCTTGGAAAAACGCTTCAAAGCATTGCATACATTCTGTCCGAGCTTCCTGAAATGCGTAAGCAAGGGCGTCCTGCGCTCATTGTTTGTCCTTCGTCCGTAACCTATAACTGGTTGAACGAGTTTTCCAAATTTGCCCCCGAGGTAAATGCCATCGTCGCGGATGGGGGGCGGACAGAAAGGGCAAGTCTTGCAAGTGAGCTCGACCAAATAGATGTGGTGATTACCTCGTATCCGTTACTCCGGAAAGATATTGGAACGTACGAACGCCAATCATTCCATTGTGCCTTTTTTGATGAAGCGCAGGCATTCAAGAATCCTGTAACCCAAACAGCCAGTGTTGTGAAAAAAATCCAGGCGTCCCACAGGTTTGGCCTTACCGGCACTCCGATAGAAAACTCAATTGAAGAGCTATGGTCGATTTTTCACGTCGTCTTTCCGGAGTTGTTCCAGGGACTGAGGGAGTACAGCCATTTAACAAGGAAACAAATTTCCCGTAGGGTCAGCCCATTCATGCTTCGAAGGCTGAAAAAGGATGTCCTTTCCGAGCTCCCAGACAAAATCGAAACGACCGACACCTCCGAGCTTTTGCCGGAACAGAAAAAACTGTACGCCGCCTATCTGGCAAAATTACGTGTTAAGACACTTAAGCATCTTGATAAGGAAACAATCAGGAAAAACAGGATTAAAATCCTAGCCGGACTGACAAGGCTTCGCCAAATCTGCTGCCACCCCGCCTTGTTTGTGGACGGCTACAAAGGGAGTTCGGCAAAGTTCGAACAGCTTCTGCAAATTGTCGAGGAATCGAGGGCTGCTGGGCGGCGCGTCCTGATTTTCTCCCAGTTTACGAAGATGCTTAATATGATTGGCAAGGAATTTGCTAATCAGGGCATTAACTATTTTTATCTGGACGGCCAAACACCATCCGAAGAACGTGTCGATGTGTGCAGCCGCTTCAATGCCGGTGAGCGGGATTTCTTCCTGATTTCTTTGAAGGCGGGGGGAACAGGGCTAAACCTTGCTGGAGCTGATACGGTCATCCTTTATGATCTTTGGTGGAATCCGGCCGTTGAAGAGCAAGCTGCCGACCGTGCCCATAGGATGGGGCAAAAACAAACCGTCCAAGTGATAAAATTGGTTGCAAGAGGGACCATAGAAGAAAAAATAAATGCTTTGCAAGAAAAAAAGCGACATTTGGTGGATGACATTCTTGGCAATAGGAGCAAGTCCATTTCCAGTCTAACAGAAGAGGACATCATGGATATTCTGATGGCAGAGAACTAATGGGATCCGTATAAATTGAAAAGGCAGAATCAGCCGATGCTGGATTCTGCCTTTCACTTTTTTATAACAAAAGCTGCATATTAATCATCTAGTTCGCCGTCATCGTCATGACCATCGTCATCGTCAATATCGATTTCAAGAATTTTTCCAGTAGTGCCATCAATCTTCACTTCGGTTTCAGTTTTCCCGTCTTCAAGCTCGAATTCATATTCGACACGGCCGTGTTCCAGTTCAACTTCCGCTTCCTTAATTATCCCTTTGACCGCTTCTTTTGCGGTTTTGGCTGCTTCCTCAAAAGAGATGACAGCAGCGTTTTCCATGGCGTTTTCAATATTATCCGTTTCCTTTTTAATTAAGGACACCCCATGCTCTGTTTCCCTTTCATATTCTACTTCAACCTTACGGACAGAATCATCTTTTCCCGCGGCTCCAACCGCAAAAGTACCTCCTGCAACCAGCCCTATTATCACGCCTGCCGCCAAAAATTTCTTTTTCATTTTTTTCACTCCCATTCTTATTCTTACACTTACTATAGCCTTAGAAAATGAGAGGAAAGGGAAAAGAAGATTAGAATTTAATGAGAAAACACGCTTTTACTTTTCATTCTCGCCATCCTAGTTGTTCCCGTTGTCATCCCAGGTCACGGACATGACCGCTCCAGTAATCGCATGAATTTGGACGGTGGCTTCCCGGTCATCAGCTGTCTTAATCTCAACGAGATAGAAGGTCTGGCCATTCTCTGTCTCTAAGTCGACGTCATCGAGATTACCCTTCACTTCCTTCTGGGCAATCGCAATCGCTTCCTTCTCGGACAGCCTTCTCGGCGGGTTTGCGGGGCTAGTGTTTGCGGATAAGACCCTTCCATTTTCGCCATCGACCGTGACAGTCGTTGTGTTTCCGTTCTTATCTTTCACAGTGCCTTTATAATTTGTTTTCCCATCACTGGCTATTTTGTCAAAAGAAATCAGTTCCCCGGGAGTGTTCGAAAGGATAATTTCTCTAATTTCCTCCTCTGTAAGGGCAGCGGAAGGGCCGCCTTCATGGGTTTCAATCCACTGAATAGCGAGGATTCTGCCTGTTTTGGCATCGACCTTTACCTCGTAGGAGTGATTTTGGATATCCAACTGAGCATAATAAACCTGTTTTTCCGCCTGTAAAAATGACACATTCCCGCCGTAACGGTCTTCAATTAGCTTTTTTGCGCCTTCCTTTGTCAGCGCCTCGGCGGCAGAGCTGTCAGGCTTGAATAGCAGCCAGCCAATCAATGCTGACAGCACGACAAGCGTGCCAAACAAAGCGAAATAACTCCTTTTCTTATTCGTCATACTTCACCGCCTTTTCGGCCAGTTTTCCCGTACCGTTGTCTTATTCTATTATCCAGCCGTAACATTAAAATTTGCTGAGAAAACATTTATTTTTTAAAAAAAAGGCTGGCCGTGGTTCCAACTCCTGGCTCACTGGAAATCTCAACTTGGATTCCAAGGGCATCGGCTATTTCCTTTGCAAGGGAAAGGCCGAGCCCAGAACCGCCCAATTTTCTCGTCCGTGCTTTATCGACACGGTAGAATCGCTCGAACACCCTTGGGAGGTCTTCTTTCTCTATGCCTATGCCGCTGTCCTTAATAAAAATAAATACCTCTTTATTCTGGCTGCCAAAAGAAATTGTTATCGGTGCATCACTGTATTTCCTCGCATTGTCGAGGAAAATAAACAGAAGCTGCTTCAACTTTTGTTCGTCCGTATTGACAAAAAGGGGATCTCCAGAGTGTTCCAGGATTACATCCCGGTTAAAGGCGTTTTCAAACGCTTTTGCCGACGCAAAGAGAAGCGAGCGTAAATCAACGGATTCAATATGGAGATTCCACTGTTCATTATGCTTTGCCAGTAGCAAAAGCTGCTCGGTCATCTCCTTCATCCGGATGGCTTCAGAGTGGATTGCTTCAACTGACTCCTCAAAAAGCTGCGGATCCTGGAGGCCCCGCCGTTTCAGGAGAGAGGAATAACTATCAATTATCGTAAGCGGCGTTTTCAGCTCGTGGGAAGCATTTGAAATGAACTGTTTCTGCTTGTCAAAATTCGTTTCTAGCAGCTCAATCATATGGTTGAACGTATCGCCCATTTGATAAAGCTCATCCTTCGATTTACCTTCAAGGGGGATTCGTTTGAACTGGCCGCTTCGCCGAATGTGGGACATCGTCGCAATCATCGATGTGACTGGCCCGATAATAATTTTTCCTAGAAAGGCACTTGAAGCCAGTACAGGAATCAAGGCGGCAAATGTAGCAAGCAGCAGGACAAGTCCGAGTGTTTTGACGATTTTTGCAGCGGGCTCAAGGCTTGTGGTTACCTGAAGATTGGCGACTTTTCCGCTAGGTAGAATGATTGGCATCGACTGGAACGAGTAGTCCCGGCCGAGGTAGTTGATTCTTTTGCTCGTTTCACTGGTGATGTAGTGGGGCGTTCGTTTGACCAGCTTTTTCTCTGATTGGGAAGTGGCTGTCGCCAATTCTTTCCCATCGATGCTGACCAGCTGAATCATCCCGTCAACAGGCACATAGGCGCGAAGCAAATCCGCCTCGGGAATGTTCCCGAGCGACTGGGTTACAACGGCGGAGGCTTTTTTCATTTCGGCCTCGGCAGATTCCATGTTGCTTCCATAAGTCAGCTTGCTGAAAGTAAAATATATTAGCACGTTCATAATGATCAGAACTAGAGCGAACAGGGCGGCAGTGTACAGGTTTATTTTTAATCGGAGCTTCATTGGCCCTCCCGCAAGACATACCCTACGCCGCGCACTGTATGAATAAGGGGAGGGAGGCCGGGCAGGTCAATTTTTTTCCTCACATACCGGATATACACATCAACGACATTTGTATCACCTGCAAAATCGTAGCCCCACACCTTTTCAAGAATTTGGTCCCTTGTAAGGACCTGTCTCCGATTTGTGAGGAGATAGACAAGTAAATCAAATTCCCTGGGGGTCAAATCAATAGAAGTACCGCTGCGATAGATTTCACGTGTTTTTTGGTTCAGTGTCAGACCGCCATAAAAAAGAAGGCTACCTTCTTCCAACGGATCCTGCACATTTTTAATGCGAAGAGCGGCACGGATTCTTGCCAGAAGCTCCTCAATCTGGAAGGGCTTCGTTATATAATCGTTTGCCCCAAGGTCCAGTCCGGTCACTTTATCCTCGATTGTACCCTTTGCTGTCAGCATAATCACCTTTGTAAAGGGATCGTTTGCCCTTATTCGGCGGAGGAGGTCGATTCCGCTCATTCCCGGCAGCATCACATCAAGCAATATCAAATCCCATTTCCCGGTGCGGTACGCCTCCAGGCCTTCAATTCCATCAGCCGCCTTCGCAACCAAATATCCCTCAAATACAAGCTCAAGCTCCAAAACACGTGCAATCTTCTCTTCATCCTCAACAATCAAAATCGATTCCCTATTCATTCAGCTGCCCCCTGACAAAAAGTTCCCTTTCTATAAAAATAGATGAAAACCCCCAACTTTTCCACCCCAGTGAAGCAGTGAAGCAGGGGACGTATACTGTGCCTCACTTTTACATAACAAAAACCGCCCGCATAAGCGGACGGCACCGTGAATAGTTTTAATTATTTCTTGATTTCTTTTAACAGCAGGCGCGGACCGCCGAGCATGAGGAAATACCTTTTCTCTATGACCCATTTCATAAAAGAGGCGAACCTGCCATGAATTGCTTTTCCATAAACGACCCCAGTCGCATTTTTATGGCCCATACTCATAACGGTGCCGCGATGGATATACTTGAAGGGCTTCAATGTAACGCCGTAAATTTTCGCGGCAAGGCTGCAGCCGCAGTACTGGCCCTGCTGCAGGGCGATTTGCGCAGTTGGCGGGTATGGGGTTCCCTCGGGAGAGAAGCTGGCGGAAGCGTCCCCAAGTACATAAACATCCCGGTAGCCTGGGACCTCGCAGTATTCGTTCACAAGGACGCGCCCGTCCCGGTACATTTTGAAGCCGAGGTTTTGAAGCAATGGGTTGCCCTTGACTCCTCCGGCCCAGATAAATGTATTCGATTCAATCGCTGAACCATCCGTAAAGCGGACTTCCGATTCGGTGCAGGAGGTAATTGCTGTCCCAGTCCTGAAGTAGGCTGGTATTTTTTCCGAAGCTTTTTTCGCGTCCTTCACCATGGAAGCGTCGTAGCCCCTAAGCAAATCGTCATTGGCTTCCACACAAATGACTTTTACGAGCTCCTCCGCAATGCCAAATTCATGGGCAAGTTCAGGCAGTTTTTCGGTAAGCTCATAGATGAATTCCATGCCTGAAAACCCAGCGCCGCCAATCACAAACCTGAGCCTCTTTTCATCGTGGTCTTCAAGGTATTTTTTAAATTGTTCCTCGATGTGCCCGCGGAGCCTGTTCGTTCCTTCCCAGTCAAAGAGGAAGAAGGCGTGCTCCTTCACTCCGGGAAGCCCAAATGTTTGTGGAACGCCGCCAATTGTAATGACGAGGAAATCATATTGAAGTTCAATGTTTTTTAGTAAGACGGTTTTCGTGGCCAGGTCGATTCCGGTTACTTCATCTTTGATAAAGTTTACCCGCTCTGGATCAATCAGTTCCTTAATCGGGAAAATGATTGATTGTGCCGGAATTGTTCCGGCACCAGATTCATGGACCTTTGTTGTTAAATAGTGGTAGTCGTTTTTGTTGACGAGGGTGATTTCCGCGCGCTTACCATGGACTTTCTTCTGAAGAGTGACAGCGGTCAGCAAACCCGCGTACCCTCCGCCTAATATCACAATCTTTTCCTTTTTTACCATCCGAATCACTCCCTTTGATTATAGTATACTCTCTTGCTCAAATATTCACAATCTATATTGTGAAGTGTTGAGCATATTTATTTTTTTATAAAAAAACATTAAAAAAGGCCGGCTGTGACCGGCATAGAAGGGTTATTCATTAATAATAAACGTCCTGGCAATTTTTTCGGCGTCTCGATCATTTATCAGTTGCGAGTAGAAATAAACATGATAGCGAAGCTTCGATTTTTCGGAGAGGAAGAAGTAGTGGCGGATTTGGCTTGCTTCCATCGTTTTCTGATGGTCTAATGTCCACCTGACGGGATACTGATAGCCCGGAAGGACGGTGTTTTCGAGAAGATTCTGTTTGGCAATATTCTTGTGCATTTCCTCTTCCGTCATGATTTCAATGCCGCCGGCTTTTGTTCCATCCACAAAAAACTCCACTTCGTCATCGGAAATCCTCTCGATCGTAAATTTATCCATCGGGTCGATCGAAAACTTTTCTTCAGGGGCCGATCCTAAGCCGAAAAAAAGGCCGTTGCCGGAAATGCTGCTGACTACGAAGGCGGAAAGCCCGATAAAGAGGAAGGCAAGCACCGCGAAGCTTAGGACCGCAGGGAAAAATTTCTTCCGTTTCAGGAAGGTGGAATCAACTCGGTTCAGAGATGCGCCAATCCGTTCTTTTGCGGCATGGTTAAGGCCAAGGCGTGGGAAAGCGTTGAGTTCTTTTTGGATTTCTTCATTCGTTAATGGCTGCATTTTGGGCACCTCCTTTTTCATTTTTCGACTGTTTCCTCAACCCCTCGATCGCTCGGTGGAAGGAAAGGTTGACCTTAGCTTTTTCCCAGCCAAGGATTGCAGCTGTTTCTTCCGGCGTCAGCTGCATAATGCCGCGCAGGATTAGAACATCCCGGTACGTAGGCTTCATTTGCTTAATCATTCCATAAAGCTCCCGCTTCGTTTCGTCCTCAAGGATATGTTCCAGAGGGTTCTTTTCCGGGGCGGCAGCCTTGTTCAACCGGCTAAAAGGGAGGAACCGTTTAAGCCGGTTTTTCCGAAAATGGTCGATTGCCACATTCCTGGCGATTGTAATCAGCCAGGTTTTCGGATTCGAGCGCCCTTCAAACCTGTTCATATTTCGATAGGCTTTTATGAATGCTTCCTGGACGAAATCCTCCACGTCCTTTGTTCCCAAATAGTAAACAAGGTAGTTATAGACATCTTCGTGGTACTCGTTGAACCAGTGCTGGAAAAGGTCATCATTTTGCATGTCCGTCCTCCTTTGCTTTGATTTACCAATTAGACGGAGAAGCGGGGCAATAATTTCAGCCTTTTAAAAAAATATGTACTAATTCCGTGCCGAAAATTTAAACGTATATGTGGGATTTGATTGAAGGCGGCTGAATAACTAATTGCATGCAAAGCCGGAGAAGAAAAAACGGCCAAGCTCAAGCCAGGCCGTTTTCATCAAAAATATAATTTGTTATTCCTTCGCCTTCAAAACATCGTGGTCGACATAGCGTTCGCCATTAAGCTCGCTTATGATATTGATGGCAACCTTGGCGCCATCCCCGGCGGTGATGATTGTGTGGACGCTGACGCCCGCGCATGTTCCCGCAGCCCAAGCGCCTTCTACATTCGTCTTTCCATCAGCATCAGTATCAAGGACGGTTTTGATCCTTGGTTCCGTACCAGGTCTCGTTTTTACCCCTAGCTTTTCGGCAAGGTCAACGGAAATGCCCGTGGCAAAAATAACGTGCTTTGCTTCGACAGTACCTTTGTTATCGGTTTCAATTTTAAAACCGCTTTCAGTCTTTTCAACAAGGGTGGCGGCATCCTCTAGCACTTCCGCACCAAATTTTTTCGCCTGGGATTTTCCTGTTTCAATCAGGTCTGGACCGGAAATTTCCTGAACCCCATAATGGTTTTCAACCCAGGCACGCTTTGTCATCCCTTTATCACTGTCAATGACGACAGTCTTCTTGCCGGCTTTTGCGGCGAAAAGTGCTGCACTTGCTCCAGCTGGGCCTGCTCCAATAATTGCGATATCAAACATGTTATAGCCTCCTTAAGTATACCTTGAACTAAAGATATCTTAAAACAACGCTTTTCCCAAAGTCAACCAAGTAGACTTAAACGAAAACTTGTGCAGTTACATGTCCCATCCCTGAGGCGTTTATCCCTTCAAGCGAGTTTGTTATACTAAAAAGGAAATGATTGCGGACCAGGAACAGAGTCCTGTTCAATCCTATGATGATTTCCATCTTGTAAGGGGAGTTTTAGATGCAAAAAATTGAAAGTACTTCTTTTAATATAACGAAGCAAAACATCAGCGAACTTAAGCGGCTTTTTCCCGAAGCGGCCACGGAAGGGGAAATTGATTTTGAAAAATTGCGGGCATTGCTAGGCGAGGCGGTTGAAACGGGCAGGGAACGCTACGAGTTCAGCTGGAATGGAAAAGCGCAGGCATTGAAAATTGCCCAAACCCCTTCCACGGGGACGCTTCGTCCTGATATAGACTCAAGCAACAACTGGGATTCCACTGAAAATCTCTACATTGAAGGCGATAACCTGGAGGTCCTGAAGCTTTTGCAAAAAGCATATTTCAGCAGGGTGAAGATGATTTATATCGACCCTCCGTACAATACGGGAAGAGATTTTGTATACAAGGACAATTTTTTTGACAATCTGAAAAACTACAAGGAAATGACGGGGCAGGCAACGAAGGCGAATGCCGAAACGAGCGGGCGCTTCCATACCGATTGGCTGAACATGATGTATCCGCGGCTGAAGCTTGCCAGAAACTTGCTCTCAGACGACGGGGTAATTTTCATTTCCATTGATGATCATGAAGTGACCAACCTTCGCGCCATTTGCAACGAGATTTTTGGAGAAATCAATTTCGTCGCCCAGCTGCCGACCATCATGAACATGAAAGGAAATAATGACCAATACGGCTTCTCGGGAACGCATGAATATACACTTGTTTATTGCAAAAACATCTCCAATGAGGATTCGATTGGCGAGCTGCCACTGACGGAGGAAGATATCGGCGATTACAGCCTGAAGGACGAGAAGGGCAATTACAAGCAAGGCGCGACATTGATGCGGACAGGTGAGGCGGGCGCGCGCGAAAAACGCCCGAAAGGCTATTACCCGATTTATGTCACGAAGGACCTTTCGCGGATTTCAATCGAGAGGATGAATGCCGACGACTACGAGGTGTTTCCGAAAACAGCGGACGGCAAGGAGATGTCATGGCGGCGCTCGAAGGCAACGCTCGCAGAAACGTATGATGAGATCATTGTAAAAAAAACGGCGAACGGCATTTCTTTTTACAAAAAGCAGCGCCTCGAAGAAGACAAGGGCATTCGCGGCAAAAAACCGAAGTCGCTGTTCTACAAGCCTGAATACAGCTCGGGGAACGGGACGAACTTGCTGAAAAGCCTATTTAACGGGAAAGTGTTCGACAACCCGAAACCGCTCGAGCTCATTAAGGATTTCATTCTGATTGGTTCTAGAGAGGACGATTTGATCCTAGATTTCTTCTCGGGTTCGGCAACCACCGCCCATGCGGTCATGGATGTAAACAGGGAATTCGGCAGCAGGCGGAAGTTCATCATGGTCCAGCTTCCGGAACGGACAAGCCCTGATTCAGAAGCGGCGAGGGAAGGCTTCAAAACGATTTGTGAAATAGCGAAAGTGCGCATCCGCCGTGCTGGGGAAAAAATAAATACCGCAGGTGGACGGGAGGCGGATACCGGATTCAAAGTGTATAAGCTCGATAGCTCGAACATCAAGGCATGGGATCCGGATACGGACAATCTCGAAAAAAGCCTGTTCGACCTTGAAAACAGCATCAAAGAAGGCCGGACGAAGGAGGACCTTCTCGCCGAGATGCTCCTGAAGGTTGGAACCTCGCTGACAGAAATGGTCGAGGAAATCCAGTTTGCCGGAAGGTCAATTTATAAGGTTGCTGATGGGGCTGTCCTGCTTTGCTTAGAAGATGAAATCACCATGGACCTCGTTAATGAGCTGGCGAAGCATAAATCTGACCTTGCCGATACAAAGGTGATTTTCAAGGAATCTGGTTTCCCGGACGATACGGTCAAGACCAATGCCATCCAGACGCTAAAGAAAAACGGTATTCTCGATGTCAGGAGCGTGTAGGGAATGAAATTGAAATTTATTTCCGACCTTCCCTACCAGCGCCGGGCGATTGATTCCATTATTGGCATATTTAAAGGCCAGCCGATGAAGCAGTCGAACTTCACGGTTTCCTATGGGGAAGATGCGGGGATGCTTCAGACCGATCTGGGAGTGGGGAACAGGCTTGAATTGACCCAGGATCGAATTTTGAAAAATGTCCAGGAAATCCAGGTCGAAAACGGCCTTGCAAGGAGCGAAACGCTTGGTGGCATGAATTTTACCATCGAGATGGAGACAGGGACCGGAAAAACGTACGTGTATTTGAGGACGATCTATGAATTGAACCGGAAATACGGGTTTTCCAAGTTTGTCATAGTCGTTCCGTCTGTCGCCATCCGCGAAGGCGTCCATAAATCACTCGAGGTAACGAAACAGCATTTTGCCGAGCTTTATGACCGGACTCCGCTTGAGTATTTCGTTTATGATTCCGACAAGCTCGACAAGGTCCGAAATTTTGCGACCGCAACTGCTATCCAGGTGATGATCATCAATATCGATGCTTTCCGGAAAAGCTTTGATGACCCGGACAAAGAGGATAAATCGAACCTGATCCACCGCCCGAATGACCGGATGAATGGCTACCGTCCGATTGAGTTCATCCAGCAGACGAACCCGATCGCCATCATCGATGAGCCGCAAAGCGTTGATAGGACGCCAAAATCGAAGGAAGCCATCTCCTCGCTGCAGCCGCTTTGCACCCTTCGCTATTCGGCGACGCATGTGGAAACATACAATATGGTGTACAGGCTCGATGCGGTCGATGCGTATAATGAAAAACTCGTCAAGAAAATCGAAGTCATGTCGGTCCGTTCCGAACAAGACCATAATCAGCCATACATGAAGCTGATTGAAGTGAAGCCGGGCAAGGCGAAGCTTGAACTTGACGTGGAAAAACAAGGAAAGGTAAAGCGGACGGCTAAAATGGTGAAAAACGGCGATGAGCTGTTCGACGTTTCAGGCGGGAGGGAGCTGTACCGCAACGTGTTCGTTGAGCAAATCGACTGGACCGAAGGCAGTGAATCAATCGAGGTAAACGGAAACAGGCTTGCGATTGGGCAAGCGATCGGTTCGTTCGGAGAAGATAATTTGAAACAGTATCAAATTCGTAAAACAATCGAAGAGCACCTCGACAAGGAATTGCTGCTGAAGCCTAAAGGAATCAAAGTGCTGAGTTTGTTTTTCATAGACAAGGTCGCAAACTACCGTGATTACGATGGGAACGGGCGACCGGTTCCCGGTATATACGCGGAGATTTTTGAAGAAGAATACCGGAAGCTGATCCAAAAGCCGAAATACCGGGGACTTTTTGAAGACATCATTGAGGAAGCCGGACAGGTAGACAGGATTCACAACGGTTATTTTGCCCAGGATAAAAAAGGCGTGTTGAAGGATACGAAAGGAAACACAGCCGCTGATACGGATGTCTACTCACTGATCATGAAGGAGAAGGAACGGCTTCTAAGCCTTGATGAGCCGCTTAGGTTCATTTTTTCGCATTCGGCACTCCGGGAAGGCTGGGACAACCCGAATGTATTCCAGATTTGTACGCTTAAGGATTCAGCGGGCACGTATATAAGCAGGCGCCAGGAAATCGGCCGCGGCTTGAGGCTCGCCGTGAACCAGGACGGAGAGCGCGTCGATGATTACAATATTAATACGCTTACCGTTATGGCGAATGAATCATATGAAGAGTTTGTCGCAAACCTGCAGAAGGAAATGGAAGAGCAGACCGGGATTGTTTTTGGGAAAATTGAAAAGCATACGTTCGCGAAACTTGGTTATTTTAATCCGGAAAGCGATGAATTAAAACCGCTTGGATATGATAAATCGGCGGAGTTGTTCGCTTGGCTGAAGGCCTCCAGGTATGTAGACGGAAAAGACAAGGCAACAGGCTCAATGAAGGAAGCACTTGAAAAGGGCGGGCTCGTGCTCCCAGATGAATTTAGTCCATGGACATCAGCCATCATGAGGGAATTGAACCATATTGTGAACCGTCTGCCGATCAAAGATGCCTCGAAGAAACGAAAAGTAAAGCTGAACAAGGCTGTCCTCGATTCTGCCGAGTTCCTTGAGCTGTGGGATAAAATCAAGTACAAGACTGTTTACTCGGTTGAATTTGACAGCGGCGAGCTGATTGAAAAAGCGGTGGCCGGAATTTCCACGATGCCCAAAATTGACAGGGTGCGGATCATCTCAAGGAAGGACCGGATTTCAGGGATTGACCGTTTATCAGGCGTGGAAGGCTCGATGACAAGCGAACGTGTCGAGGACTACATTGCTCCGGGCCGTGTGCTTCCAGATATCATCACCGAGCTGCAGAACAGGACAAACTTGACAAGGAAAACGGTAGTGCGAATTTTGGCCGCTTGCGGAAGGCTTGACGATTTTAAAAACAATCCGCAAAAGTTCATTGAAGAAGCATCAAAAATCATCCAGCGGGAAATGAAGCTCCTGCTCGCGGATGGGGTCCGTTACCACAAGATTGGGGACAGTTCCTGCTATGCGGTCGAACTTTTCAAAAATGAAGAGCTGCTTGCCTATTTGAATGACAACGCATTGCCAAGCAGAAAGTCCCCGTTCGACTTTGTGCTGTACGATTCTTATACCATCGAGGCGAAGTTTGCCGAACGGTTTGAAAACGATCCCGATGTCAAAGTATACGTAAAGCTGCCTGGCTGGTTCAAAATTGAAACGCCAGTTGGCAATTACAACCCGGACTGGGCTGCGGTCATCACAAAAGGCGGTGAGGAAAAGCTGTACTTTGTCATCGAGACGAAAGGCACAAGCATTGAATCAGGCCTCCGTCCCGAAGAACTGGCGAAAATCAAATTTGCGAAAAAGCATTTTGAGGCAATTGATGCCGGAATCGCCTTTGCTGGACCGGAAAGCGATGTAAATGAATTTATGCTGAAAGTGAATGGATGAAGCAGCCCGGCGATGCCCGGGTTGTTTTTTTTCTGAGAGGAGGTTTTCGCAAGTTCGTGGACTCGATGGCCGATGGATGGAAAGGACAATGCGGTCGCTTGCAGATGCTACTGGAGGGCGGATTTTTACAAAAACGGTAAGCGACCCGCTTGGTATAGAGGCGGAAGCGGAGTATGCAATCCTTGGCGATGGAATTGAACCACTCTACGAAAATATCGATGCCATTTTCGGAATCACTGAAGGTGCAGTTTCATTGGAAGACGCACTTGCCAATGGGCCAAGAAATCTTGAAAGGACGCGCGAAAATGTGGCAAGGCCGTTTACGGTAAAAATCGGATTGCAGATTTTTTGAGAGTATCGGGACACAGGACTATCATTTCGCGGGTTTAGAGTCGCGAAATGACCAGATGGCTAAACTGAAACCGGCATTCCCTTAACCGTGTTTATAAAGACACATTTCATTAATCTTCCCCGCTCAAAATGCCTTCATAGGCATAGTTTAAAAAAGAAATCCAAATAAATAAATAAACATGACTGCCGCCCCGCCAATTCCCAGGCGGCAGTTCATTTTTGACGGCCAAACCCCCAAATGGTTAAACTAAACGGGAATGGTAAATTAAGCTAATTGGGGGAGAGAGAATGATAGAGATAAAACGGCTTACAGATTGTACATTCAACGAAGTGTTAACCGCTTGGAATACTGGGTTTGAGGAGTACTTCGTGGATTTGACGATGACCCATGAGGCCTTCCTGCAAAGATTTCCATTAGAGGATCTCTCGCCATCTATGAGCGTTGTCGCATTTGTGGACGGAGAGCCTGCAGGATTGATCGTGAATGGAATCCGCACCATCAAAGGGGTAAAAACAGCGTGGAACGGTGGCACAGCGGTTGCGGTGAAATACCGGAAGCAGGGCGTCGGGCGCGCGCTTATGGAAGAATCGCTCAATGTTTACAAGCAGGAAGGCGTCCAGCTGGCAATGCTAGAGGCAATAGAAGGAAACGACAAAGCAATTGCATTGTATGAAAGCCTTGGTTATAAAATTGTTGATCGCCTTGAATACCTCGAGTTAAAAGGAAAACTTGAAGATAATCCACTCAAGGCAGGAGAACGTTTTTCCATAAGGGATGCCCATCCGGTCCAGGTTGGCAACCTTCCATTTTACAAGGGTGGCAATCCATGGCAGACCCACTGGCAAAGCGCCAAGGTGGCCGAAGCAGCCATCCTGTCTGATGAAAATGGAAAAGATGCCGGCTATGCCTACTTCAAAAAAGGTTTTAATGAAGCTGGTGTACACACAGCAACTACAATTTATCAATGTGAAGCGGATGAAAGCCGGGAGGATGCAAAGGAAATAATGCAGGTACTTTTAAACTACCTTTTTGGGTCGTTTGACGATGACATCAGAAGGGTTGTCCTAAACCTGCCGAAAGAAAAAAGCAGCCTTGCCCATGGAGCCCTTAAGGAAATAGGATTCACGCCATTTGTTAATCAGGTCATGATGAACAAGGAAATGGAATAGAACAACATGGGGAGTGCCAAAATGGAATCTATAATCAGGAAATTGGAGGGGGATGATTTCCTGGACTTTGCCGGCATTGCCATACAGGCCTTTCCAGCAAATAAGGAAAATACCCCTGAATTTAAAGAAAAGCTTGCCAGTAATCTCCGCCGCGTTCATGAAGAATCAGGTACGATCGAGTTTTACGGCCTGTTCAGGTCCGGGAAGCTGATTGGCGGGATGAGGCTCCATTCATTTGAAATGAACCTTTTCGGAAAAATGGTCCCTGCCGGAGGGGTCGGCCTTGTCGCCGTCGACCTTTTACATAAAAAGGAGAAGGTAGCCAAGGAGCTCATTGAATATTTTATTCGGCATTTTAAGGAAAAAGGAGCATCAATTGCAATGCTCTATCCGTTCAGGCCTGATTTTTACAAAAAAATGGGCTTCGGTTATGGGACGAAGATGAACCAATACAGGATAAAGCCTGAAAGCTTTCCGCCTGGCGGAAGCAAGGAAGAGCTTGCGATGCTTGGGGTGGCCGATAAGGAAAAAATCAGGGAATGCTATAACCGTTACGCGAAAAAAACACACGGCATGATTCTTAAAACTGGGTTTGACACAGACGCTATTTTTAAAAACCCCGAAAACCGCATCGTTGGCGCTTTCAATGGCGAGGAACTGCAAGGCTATATGATTTATGGGTTTGACCAGTCCAATAAACAAAATTTCCTCCGAAACAATCTTGTTATCAGAGAGTTCATCAATGAAACGCCAGATGCGCTCGCGAGCCTTGTGAAATTCCTCCATACACAGTCTGACCAAATTGAGCGTGTTATCCTCAATACACAGGATGATGGCCTGGAGTACTTGCTAGGAGACGCAAGGAATGGCAGTGACCACCTGATTCCGAGTGTCTTTCACGAAACAAACACTTCAGGAGTCGGGCTGATGTACAGGATCATCGACCTTGATAAAATGATTGAAGACATTGGTGGCAGGAGATTCAACAACGTGACAGCGGCTTTTTCCATACTTGTCCATGACAGCTTTTTCTCTGATTGTCCTGCCAGAGTTCAACTGAAATTGGAGGATGGGAAGCTTTCAGAGGGTGTAGGCGAGCATCCTGATTTTGAAATCGAGCTGGATGTATCAGACTATTCGTCTTTGATGATGGGTTCCGTCGACGCAGGAAAACTGTACAGGTATGGAAAGCTGAAAATCAGTAATTCAAATTACTTGCGTGTTGTAGAGAAGGCTTTTAAGGCGGAAACGAAACCTGTCTGCACGACTCCTTTCTAATGGGGAACAAGTTATTTAAGGTGCAAGCAGCCTAAATGAATGGGGCTGCCAGGCGGAAAATGAAAACGGAGATAGAAAAAGAAACGCCAAATTAACGGCGTTTCTTTTTATCTAACCAGAATGAAGCAATGGATACGTCCCCTGCTTCACCGGGCTAGTTGGCAGCATACTTTGTTTTTGCCATTCCTTTTGGCTTGATAGAGGGCGATGTCGGCTTCGTGAATCAGATCTTTAGGGGTAAATTGGCCATCCGGTACGATTGTGGCGTAGCCGGCACTAATCGTAACGTAATTGCTAATTTCCGAAGATGGATGTGGAATTTCCTTTTCACGCACTGATTTTCGAATGGTTTCTGCTATGACCATTGCCCCTGCCTTATCTGTTTCGGGAAGGAGGATGATGAATTCTTCACCTCCATACCTTGCAGCAATGTCCCTTGGGCGTTTGACGGCGTCTCGAATGATTGATGCTACTTGTTTTAAACAATCATCCCCTGCGAGATGGCCAAACGTATCGTTGAATAGCTTGAAACAATCGATATCGAGCATGATTGCAGAGAGAGGCGTTACATTCGTTTTATTCCGCTCCCACTCTTTATCCAGTACTTCCTCTAAATAACGCCTGTTTGGAATGCCGGTCAAGCCATCAAGGGAGGAAAGCAGCTTCAGGAAATCATTTGCATTTTCAAGGCTTTCTTCTTTTTCCTTCCGCTTGGTCGCATCCCTCGAAATAGCAAGAATGGAGTCAATTTCTCCTCTTTCATTCATTAAGACCTTTGCAACGGTGTCAATCCATCTATATGAGCCATCCTTCAACTGATGGCGGTAGAGGAGGGAAAAGTGGTCCTTCGCCCCTGATAGATTCTCAAGCCTGGCATGTTCCAGTTCGGGGACATCATCTTCATGGATTAACTTAAAAGCATTCTTGCCGATTAATTCCTCCTGTTCATAGCCGAGGATATCCTTGCAAGCGGAGGAGATGTAATCATAGCACCCATCCGAATCGATAAAAGCGATGACGTCCTTAGAATTTTCAGTAATAAATCTGTACCGTTCAGTCGCTTTTCTCAGGTCTTTCTCAAGCCGCCTGCGTTCTGTGACATCCCGGAATATCGCCTGGATGGAAGGCAGGCCTTCGTATTCAATCGCTTTATGGGTAAGTTCAATCGTTAATTTCTGGCCGCTGGGAATGATGATTTTAAAAGGGCGGGCTTCCTCTTCACCCATTTCGTTTTGCAGCTCATCCAGCCTTTCCTTTGTCCGTTGGTGGTATTCCGGGCTGATAAAATCAAAAATTGATTTATTGTACAGCTCCTTCATCGTCATCCCAACCATTTTGCAGGCTTTTTCATTCGCAAAAATAATCAGGCCGTCCCGGTGGACAATGATTGGCTCAGGAGAGTAGGCAACTAAATCCCTGTACCGTTTCTGGCTTTCCTTCAAATCTTTTTCAAGAAGTTTTTCTTTTGTAATATCCTCTACATGGGCAATCGCATACATTGGCTCGCCATCTTCTCCAAGCACAAAGGAAGCCGAAAGTTTTCCGATGAACATTTCGCCATTTTTTCTCCGGTATCTTTTTTCCTTGGAATATGATCCTTTTTTTTCAACAGCAAGCTTATACAGCTCCCTGTCTTTCTCGCGGTCCTCGGGAAATGTAAGGTCAATGAATGAGAGTGTCTTTAGCTCGTCCATTGAATATCCAAGCATTTCAAGAAATTTTGTATTGGCATCAAGCAGTTGGCCGTCCCTATTCGCAACCATTATCCCCAAGGCGGAGTGGCTGAATATTGTTTCAAGCTTTTTGTTTTTTTCAAAAAGCTCTTCCCTGAACTGTTTTGCTTCCTGCCTTGCCTTATTCAATTGATTCTGGCTGATTAGAAAATAGGCTATCGCGGCAAGAGAAACAGCCACCAAAATTAAATCCCAATTTTTAATATGTATGTATAACACTGCTGGAATTGTTAACATTGCGAAAAAAAGTGCCCTATAATTCACTAAGCATCACCCATATTAATTATACAGCATAAAGATTGGTTGCGTTGCCTATTTTTACAATTAACTTGAAAAAAGAGGAAGGATCCCGAATTGAAAAACCCATAGATTATGCCGCCACATCCCTCTTTGAGAATATCCAAAAAGCAAGAAGATGAAAGAACGAAAAATATAGAAATAACATGATGATTGAAAAACCAAGGGTCATTCCGGGAACCGGTGGCGTCCCGTTTATGTAGACAGTCAGGTCCGTATTTGCAAAGAGAAAATACTTTGTCCATTGAAACCTTCCCGCCAAAAGCATTGTCAAGGTCCCTCCTGTCAAAAGCAGAAACAGAGAGATTCCAATCGCGAGAGAGCTATTTCGGAAGACAGCTGAAATCATGAATGCCATGGTTGCCACCATCAATATATCAATTGAGCTAAGCAAATATTCGGCGATAAGCTGCAAAGCGATGTTCCGTTCCCCGACGATCCCATCCGCATAAACCAGATAAGGTGCGGGGTTGTCAGGTAGACCGAAGAGAAGAAGCCCAACCAGAAGGGAAAAGACAAATAATACGGCTAACAGCCCGGTACCAAACAGGAGCACAGCCAAATACTTTGACAAAAGAATTTTCCATCTCCCAATCGGCCTGATTAAAAGAAGCTTGACCGTTCCCCACGAAAATTCGGAAGCGACAATCCCGGCTGCAATGACAATCGCAAATAAACCTACAAAGCTGATAAAGTTTTTCGAATCATTCACAAATGACCAGACATGCATGCCAACCGGCGGTGCCATATCATGCTTGATCCGGTATTCTTTAATAGCTATTTCCCGTTTGTAAAACATGCCGAGATTCCCGTTGTTTTTCCCGAAGTTTTCAAGGGAGGTACGGTCATTTACAAGCTGCCTCTCAAGCTCTGCCTTCCAATGGGGATTTTCCTTGGGAGGGTTGTCGTATTCCTCGTATTTCGAAAGGCCCGCCATCCCCATCACCAAAATAACAATAAGGCCAATCATGACATATGTTCCGGCCCTGCTGAAGATCTTCACTAATTCATTGAGTACAAGATTTTTCATCCTTCCTCCTCCTAATTCGCGGTGATTTCCAAGAAGCGGTCTTCCAATGTTTTCAATTCTGCCTTAACACTGAATACAGCAACATCCGCCTCAATTAATTTTTTTACAATAAACGGGATATCGTCCCGCTTAACATCTACTGTAAAGCCGCCCGTTGTAAAAACTGCATTCCATTCCGTTTGGAGCCAGCTCTGGAAAGCGCCAAGCGGCCCTGTTTCAAATGAATACCTTGGCACGCTTTCGGTACAAACGCATTGACATCCTGCACTTCAACAAGTTCACCGTCCTGAATGATGGCAATCCTGTCGCACATTAGTTCCATTTCCGACAAGAGATGGCTGGAGACAATGACAGACATATCCTTTTCTCGAGTGAGCATCCTCAAGTGGTCCCTAATCTCCCGGATACCGGCAGGGTCAAGGCCGTTTGTAGGTTCATCAAGGATGAGAAGCTTTGGGTCATGAAGAAGGCATTGCGCAAGTCCCAGGCGCTGCCTCATTCCAAGTGAATAGGTTTTTACTTTGTCATGGATCCGGTCGGCTAGCCCGACAAGGTTGACTACTTCAGCAAGTTTGCTTTTGGCGATTCCTCCGTGCATCCTACTATATTGTAGGAGGTTTTGGTAGCCAGAGAGAAACTTGTACATCTCTGGATTCTCGACAATCGCCCCTACATTGCCAATTGCCTCCTCGAAGTTTTCTCTAATGCTTGTCCCGCAAATAACGATATCCCCTTCGGTAATGTCCATTAGCCCGACAATCATCCGGATGGTCGTTGTCTTACCTGCGCCGTTTGGACCAAGGAAACCGAATACTTCTCCTTTGCGTACCGAAAAGCTAAGGTTGTTTATAATTGTTTTCTTCCTAATAGTCTTTTTAACATTCATTAATTCCAGTACGGTTTCCAAGGAAATGACCTCCAGTTGTGTTACTCTATTAAAATCTTTTTTCTAAATTAATAGTACACTATCTAAGGTTGGTATAACATCCAGTATAGGAGTAAAATGGAAGAAGTTATGCAATTTTTTCTGGGAGAGATATAGATGGCTTATATATACAAAAGCGATTATCGGGAGGCCCCCGTTTTGAGGAAAAGCTTGTGCGCCCTTGCCGAAACTGTATTTGGAATCAATTTTGAGGGCTGGTACAAAAAGGGATTTTGGACAGAAAAGTATAGGCCGTTTTCCTTTTGTGATGGCGGAACGATCATAGCCAATGTGTCCGTAAGTAAAATTGGATTGGTGATGAATGGGGAGTTAAAGGACGGGCTACAGATAGGGACGGTTATGGTCCATCCTGATTACCGGGGCAAGGGGCTTGCACGGAAACTAATGGAACGGGTGTTGAAGGAATACGAAGGACAATACGACGTAATGTATTTATTCGCCAATCAAGAAGTTCTTGATTTTTACCCTAAATTTGGTTTTGCCCCTGTCGCCGAATATGTTAATTCCCTCCCTTACTCTGGAAAGGCAAACAACCACAACGATGTCCTGCAACTTAATATGGAGAACCGTAAAGACAGGGAATTCCTCCTCAATTTTGCAAAACAGAGAATCCAGGTGTCGAGCTTATTCGCTACTGAAGGTACGGAAGAATTGCTTATGTTCTATTGTATGAATGTATTTTCGGATTCCATTTATTATCTTGAGGATGAGGAGTGCATCGCCATCTATCAAGAATCAGATGGAGAATTGCAGCTATTTGACCTGATTAGCAGGACCAAAGCCAATCTGCCATCAGTTCTGGATAAGATAGCAGGGGAAGAGACAGTCAGGATTGTTTTTCATTTCACTCCTGATTCTTATGGGCTGCCTATGGTAGAAACTCCATTCCTCGGCAGTGAAACAATGTTTGTTAGGAAATCAGAAAGGGTCAATCTGCCTCCAAAGTTCAAGCATCCAATTACTTCCCAAGCTTAAAAGTAAGGCTTTTCGGTGGCCCTTGGCGAGGTAAGGTGTTTTACTCACTAGGAGGGTATACAATTTAACAAACTTAAAAGAGGGGGAACCAATATGAGACTAATGCCATTGGAAAAAAGGGGAATAACCAGCAGCCGGCTTGTTTTAGGCTGTATGGGTTTTGGCGGTGAATGGAACAATAGCCAAATAAACGAAAGGGATATTATGGAAGTTGAGCGGGGATTGGAAACCGCTCTGGAATCGGGAATAACTATGTTTGATCATGCGGATATTTACAAGAGGGGAAAGGCGGAAACCGTTTTTGGGCTTTGCCTTGGGAAGCAGCCCGGCCTAAGAGAAAAAATCATGATTCAGAGTAAATGCGGAATCCGTCCCAAAGACGGAAGCAATCCCGGCCGATACGATTTTTCCAAAAACCACATTCTTCATTCGGTTGATGGGATTCTCGAAAGGCTTGGTACTGATTATTTGGATATTCTTCTACTCCACCGTCCCGACCCGCTAATGGAACCTGAAGAAGTAGCGGAAGCGTTTACCACTTTGATGAAATCAGGAAAGGTAAGGAATTTTGGCGTTTCGAACATGAATACTGCCCAGATAAAACTTCTTCAATCCTATGTTGACAGCCCGCTCGTTGTAAACCAGATGGAAATGAGCCTCAAAAAACTCGATTGGCTCAATCAAGGAGTCCATGTCAATCAGCCGGCAGGGGTTGAAACAAACTTCGCAGACGGACTACTTGAGTATTGTATGTTGGAAATGATACAACTTCAGGCATGGGCTCCTCTCGCAAAAGGCGTCTATTCAGGCAAAGAAAATTACACAACCGCTTCCGAAAAAGAAACTGCGGAACTCGTTGCCAGGCTGGCCGAGGAAAAAGGCACTACACAGGAAGCCATCGTCCTTGGCTGGCTTATGAGGCACCCCGCATCCATACAACCCGTCATTGGAACAACAAACCCACAGCGTATCCTAAATTGCCAGGATTCACACCGCCAGGCAAAGCTCATGACTAGGGAAGAATGGTACAGCCTATATATCGCTTCTAGAGGAAACCCACTTCCTTGATTATAAAATTTTTAGGTGCCAGGCATCCGGTTGGAACGTTTTTTGTCCCATCCAGGTGCCTGGCACCATTAATGTTTCCTTTAATCAAGGTCTGGCTGAAAACCGATGAGATGGGCTTTTTTGTCGACTCCGACATGCGTTTCTTCCGGAAAAGTAATAACTGAGCTAATGTATTCCCAACGGATGAGAAGGTGGGTTACACAGGTTTCTTCAATTTGTTCTTCCTTTGGTATTGCCGTTCCTTCGTCGTCCTTTACCATTGTTCGCTTGTAGCAGGGGTTTTCAACCCATATCCCGAAGTTTTCGCTTTTCACCAGTTTGGCCAAGTACCACTCCCCGGGTTCGTAAATACCTGTCACATCCCCTGCCATCTCCTCAGGAAAGTTGCGGAATTTAATTTGTACTTTTTGATTCTCAAAGTCTTCGAGATACATTGCCATCTCTCCTCCCATTATTTTTCCCTCCCTGTACTTCTTCCTTTTGAACAAAAGATTAAACTTGATATATTATGAAATCCCGGGAAATGGCGCACTTACGTGAATAAAGCCGAAAAATATATATAATTTTTAGCGGGGGAAATCTTTTCTTTATGAAAAATGTATAAAACCTATATGGATTCTTCATTTCAACTGTATTGTCACAAGATTGACCAATTTGTAATTGTTATATTATAATAGAAAAATAAATTCAGAAAATTTATAATAATCTTGAATACACATACATTTATAATAATCTATTTACATAGTGAATAACGTTTTGATGAGAGGGGAAGGAACATGATTGTTTTCGAAAACGTTAATAAGTATTTCGGTGATTTCCACGTCCTGAAAGATATCAATCTTAAGATTAATCAGGGAGAGGTTGTAGTAGTCATAGGGCCATCAGGATCGGGAAAAAGCACAATGCTCCGCTGCATCAACAGGCTCGAGGAAATAACTACAGGTCGATTGACCGTCAACAATGTAAGCGTTGCCAATAAGAAAACCGACATCAATAAACTGCGCAGGGAAATAGGAATGGTCTTTCAGCATTTTCACTTATATCCGCACAAGACCGTCCTTGAGAATATTACACTCGCCCCGATGAAAGTTCTTGGAAAGTCTGAAAAGGAGGCTAGGGAGACCGCGCTCAAATACCTTGAAAAAGTAGGCATTCCGGAAAAGGCGAATTCCTATCCGTCCCAGTTGTCTGGAGGCCAGCAGCAGCGGGTCGCCATTGCCCGCGGCCTTGCGATGAAGCCGGAAATCATGCTGTTTGACGAACCAACGTCCGCGCTTGACCCTGAAATGATTGGTGAGGTGCTGGATGTTATGAAAGCTCTCGCAAAAGAAGGGATGACCATGGTTGTCGTCACCCATGAAATGGGCTTTGCGAGAGAAGTGGCAGACAGGATTGTTTTTATGGATGAAGGCAGGATCCTTGAAGAGGCAACACCGGCTGAGTTTTATGAGAACCCCCGGGAAGAAAGGGCTAAGTCATTCCTCAGCCGTATATTAAACCATTAAAATTCAGGAGGGAAATGAAGATGAAAAGGATGTTTAAACTAACAATCATGTCAATTATCGCAGTGTTGATGCTTGCGGCCTGCGGAGGAAATGAGGAAAAAACAGGCGGCAAAAACAGCAAGGACAAAAGTGTCATGGCACAGATAGAAAAACGGGATAAAATCATTTTCGGAGTTAAGCACGATACGAGGCTTTTTGGCCTGAAGAACCCAAGCACCGGAAAAGTGGAAGGGTTCGACATTGATTTGGCTAAGGCGCTCGCGCAAGAAATCCTTGGCGATGAGACCAAAGTGGAATTCAAGGAAGTTACCTCAAAGACACGGATTCCAATGCTTAACAATGGTGATATCGATGCTGTAATCGCAACAATGACTATTTCTGAGGAGCGTAAAAAAGAAGTTGATTTTACCGATGTTTACTTTTTGGCTGGCCAATCCCTGCTTGTCAAAAAAGGCAGCAATATCAAAGGCCTGGATGATTTGAAAAAGGGCACCAAAGTAATAGCCGTTAAAGGCTCCACTTCAGCGGTTAATATTAGTGAAAAAGCTCCGGAAACCCAGGTGCTTGAATTTGAAAACTATGCGGAAGCATTTACTGCCTTGAAGTCCGGCAAAGGCGACGCCCTGACTACCGATGACTCCATCCTTTATGGAATGGCCGACGAAGATCCTTCCTTTGAGCTTGTAGGTGGTACATTCACGGATGAGCCATACGGAATTGCTGTGAAAAAAGGCAATAAGGACCTTGTCGACAAGCTGAATGAAGCGCTTAATGCTGTTAAGGATTCAGGGAAATATGATGAAATCAAAAGCAACTGGATTAAAGAGCATTAAAAGAAGAAAAATCGGGATGGGCCTTCCTGGCTCATCCTAATTGCTTGGTAAGGAAAAAACTTTGCCTTATGGCAAATGCAAGAGAGGTGTGCCTGGTGGATTTTTCGATTTTAACAAACAACATTGATTTATATCTCGATGGTTTTAAGGTTACAATTATTGCAAGTTTCATTGCACTTATTTCCAGCTTTTTGCTCGGTACCCTGATTGCAATCTTCAGAATTGCCCCTATTAAGCCATTAAACTGGATTGGTACGGCGTATGTTGAATTTATTAGGAATATACCTGTCCTGGTCATCGCATTCTTTTTCTTCTTTGGGATGTCTTCCGTCGGGGTGGATTTCGATGGGATGACTGCGGGAACAATCGCATTGGCCGTCTACACGGCAGCTTTCATCGCTGAGGCAATACGGGCTGGTATACTGGCGGTACCGAAAGGGCAGATGGAAGCAGCCCGTTCTTCAGGCTTAACGTATAACCAAGCCATGCTCCTGATCATCCTGCCCCAGGCTATCAAAATCGTCATCCCGCCGCTCGGCAACCAATTTATCAATCTCGTAAAAAACTCCTCGATCCTTGGTGTCATAGCCGGAATGGATTTAATGTACAAAGCGGATATCATTTCTTCGAGGACCTTTGTCACCTTTGATACCTATATTTTTGTAGCAGTGTTTTACTTGGTGTTAACAATTCCGCTCAGCCTTGGCGTTGGCTATTTGGAGCGGAGAATGGCTAAGAGCAATTAAGGGGGTGCCCAAATGGATTTCATTGGAGCTTATTCGTTTGACCATTTAAAGTTTCTTTTACAGGGATTCGGGGTAACCCTTTTGGTCGCTTCGATTGCCATAGTTTTAAGCTTTATTATTGGCGGGGCAATCGGGACGGCGCGGTATGCAAAAATCCCAGTCGTTTCGCAGGTTCTGGCGGTTGGAGTGGAAACAATCCGTAACTTGCCTCTGCTGCTTATCATTTTCTTTACGTATTTCGCTCTCCCGGAGGTGGGCCTCAAACTTCCGGTGACAACAGCAGCGATTGCCGCGTTGACAATATTCGAATCTGCGATGCTGTCGGAAATTATCCGCAGCGGTTTGAATTCAATTGAAAGAGGGCAAATTGAGGCGGCGCGTTCTTCAGGTCTTGGATATGTCCAGACCATCCGCTACATTGTCATGCCTCAGGCCTTGAGGAGGATGGTTCCGCCGATTGTCAGCCAATTTATCTCTCTTTTAAAAGACACCTCACTGGCAGTGGTCATTTCACTTCCTGAACTGACCCATAATGCACAAATCATTTATGGCCAGAAGGATGGATATGTCATCCCGATGCTTGTTATCCTTGCGTTTATGTATTTCACGGTGAATTATTTGCTATCAATACTTGCGGGTAAGCTAGAATTAAAAAAAGCCTGACTCTAAAAGTGAGTCAGGCTTTTTGCCTGTTTTTAAGGATGAAAGCGTGCTTCGGCTAATGTAAAATGGGCATTTTATTCCTGCTGCCTGTGGCCTCCGAATCCTCCAGGATATCCCCCATAGCCGTGGTGATGCCCGTGGTGATGTCCGTGATGTCCATGATGGTGGTCATGCCCATAATGGTGTCCCGGATATCCTCCGTATCCTGGGTGACCGCCGTACCCTCCATATCCATGATATCCAGGATAACCACCGTACCCTCCATATCCATGATACCCAGGATAACCGCCATACCCTCCATAACCATGATGTCCAGGATAACCGCCATATCCTCCATAACCAGGGAATCCCCCATACCCTCCCCCGCCATGGGGAGCTCCAAACATTTGCCTGTTTTCCATACAATTTCCTCCTTTATTTTCATCCAAGATAGTTTATGATTTTGGGGATTTATTTGTGATAGGAGCCTGTAGGCTGACTATAAGAGAGCGCTTGAGAAAGGGTGGGAAATTAACAAAAAAATTCATGGCCAATGGGATGCTGCACTATTAGTTCGTTTTATTTAGAATCTTAATTAGCCCATTAAAAGTGAAATAACCCTATTAAGGAACCTTTTGGATAAAATGCGAGGGTTGACGCAATGGTCATTTCCGATTCCCTTGCTGTATTCAAGGAGATAGGCTTCGAGGGATTATGATATGAAAAGCATCAGGGATTTTTTGTGGACTTAGAATGAATTGCGCCAAACATCCATAACATTTCCTTACAAGGACAATAAGTTTATCACCGTATTTGTCTAAAACAATAAATCACGAAAGAGAGCCCGCCTTGAAGGAAGGTGAACAAAGTTAAAGATGCAAATACACGCCTCCGGCTATGTTGAAGGAACTCAATACCTGTTAAATTTCACTGAGGTTAAAACTTTCCAAAAGGTGGAGAAGCTTGCAGCAATGTAAAAAAAGAGCTTGAAGGGGCCATAAAGAATGCGCAAAAAAGTTCAAATCCGATATTTTTGGTTTTGGGGAGGAGCGATAAAGGAAACATCCTCATGATTTTAAAAGAGTGGAGAAGAATTGGGATGAAGTGTTTAGCCAAGGGGATATTGATGTGGAGGTCCGTTTCAATCTAAAAAGATCCGGAATTAGGAATAAAAGCTATCTTGAATACCGTAATTAGTGTGAAAGGGATTGCCTGGCTCTTAAGCCAGGCAGATGCTTCTATGATTTCGGTGTTACTTTTCTTCCCGCTGTTCCTCTTGTGGTTTAACGGGATCGCGTTGAGGTTCAATGTCTTTTCCTGATTGATTTTTTGTTCCTGTTCCAACGAATTGCTTTTGTCTATTTCTTTATCCCAATCCATCATAATCCCTTCATATCGTTGACTTCTTGGAAAAATGTTCAGGTATACAGCAATAATATTGTTGAACTAATTAAAACCCTTAATTGTATTTTCTTTCACTTGAAGAATCATTTTTTGTGTGGTGTTTCGCCTTCTCTTCCTGTTGTTCCATCTTTAAATCCTCCAGTGGAATCGGATCCATATTCATCTCGCTCTCGAATTTGTCAAAGAGGCTCTCCTTGTCTGTCGGATACTGTTCGGGGTTGTCACGGTTGCCCTGCTGAAGGGAAGCATGTTTCTTTTTATCCTTGCGTTCCATCGATTATCACCTCTTTTCTTGGTATACCCTTTTTCAGGACCTGCTAAAACAGCACAGTAAGCGAACATTCCGATAACTATTTTTAAAAATACAGCTATATTTTTAACTTTTCACACATATACCTTTTTACGGATTTCGTTTAAAAAAGGAATAAATGGGTAAATAAACGTTATTGTATATTCTTATAATTTAACCGGACAGGTGATGTTTGTGACAAAAGGCCCTTTATTGATTATTGGCGGCGCGGAAGAAAAATACAGCGGCGTCACCATCCTAAAAAAATTCGTTGAACTCTCGCTCCAGAATGAAGGCAGAATCGGGATTTTGACCACCGCAACGAAAATTCCTGTCGAAGTAGGCAATGAATATAAAGAAGTATTTAAAAATCTGGGGGAAAAAGACCCTATAACCATAGATGTCGATTCCCGGGAAAAGGCCGGGGACCCGCAAATCCTAAACGATGTCGAAGGCCTTTCCGCTCTGTACATAACAGGCGGGGATCAAAGCCGATTAACACAAATGATAACGGGCACAAAGCTGCACAAATTACTTTTTGATAAATGGGAACAAGGGATGGTTTTGGGGGGCACAAGCGCAGGCGCTTCCATTATGGGTAAGCATATGATTGTAAATGCCTTGACCAAGGATTCCGACGAAATCCTTCAAGTTGAAATGGATAAAGGATTTGGGTTTATGTCAAATATGTTAATTGATCAGCATTTTTCGCAGCGTTCCCGCTTTGACAGGCTTTTAGGTGCAATCGCGGGGAACCCTGATTTAATGGGAATTGGCATAGATGAGAATACCGCGATCTTTGTACAAGGAAATCAATTTGAAGTAATTGGCGAACATCAGGTACTGATCCTCGATGGAAAGGAAAATAGTTTTGTCGAGGTTACGAAAAACGAGGAAGGGAGCGAGGAATTAACGCTCTCGAACTTCAAGCTTCATACATTGACACACGGCTACACATTTGATTTTAAAAACAGAAAACTATTAATTAAAGGGGAGTAAACCATGAAGTTGAACCGCGTGCGGTACTTAAAGGGGCCAAACTACTTTAGTTACAAACCAACAATGTGGATCGAGCTGGATCTTGAAGAATTGGAATTCAGCCCTTCCAACGAGCTCCCTGGTTTTTCTGAAGCATTATTGGAAACCATACCGAGCTTGAAGGATCATACTTGTTCACTTGGCTATCCTGGCGGTTTCGTTGAAAGGCTAAAGGAAGGGACATGGATGGGCCATATCCTTGAACATATGGCACTTGAGCTTCAATATCTCGCTGGAATAAAGGTCAGAAGAGGAAAAACACTGACAAGCAACAAAAAGGGGATATATTTTGTTACGTATGACTATCGCGAACCTAAATCTGGCTTATACGCTTTCGAAGCCGCAAAGGAAATAGTTGAAAGGATTCTTTCAGGCGAGAAAGCAGTGGATTCCAAGCCTTATATAGATAAAATTGAAAACCTTTATTATGAACATAAACTTGGCCCGAGCACGGAAGCTATATACAATGCCGCTTTTGAAAAAAGAATCCCTGTTGAACGGGTAGGACATGACAGCCTTGTAAGGCTAGGTACAGGTTCAAAGCAAAAGTATGTGCAGGCAACAATCACAAGCCAAACCTCCTACATGGCAGTGGAAAACGCCTGCGACAAGCAGGTAACGAAAACGATCCTCGCCGGAGCCGGAGTGCCTGTACCGGAAGGTGAGACAGCTGCATCAGCAGAGGAAGTTTTTGAAGCTGCGGAACGAATAGGCTTTCCTCTTGTAATCAAGCCGTTGAATGGAAACCAGGGACGGGGAGTCTATACCAATATTAAAAACAGAGAAGAGCTATTCAACATTCTCCATTACATGGACAACCCTGAAAGCAGCTTTATCGTTGAAAGATATTATGAGGGGCATGATTATAGGCTTCTTATTGTAGATGGCGGTTTAATCGCAGCGAGCATGAGGATTGCCCCTTTTGTAATTGGAAATGGAAAAGATTCCATCAGGACATTGATTGAGGAAGAAAACAAAAATCCGCTAAGGGGAGATGGACATGAAAAACCAATGTCCAAAATTCCATTGAATCCGATTGTTTCCTGCTACCTTGAAAAATCCGGGTTGACTCTCGATTCAATTCCGGAACCTGGACGGATTGTCCAGGTAGTGGGCAATGCCAATCTTTCCACGGGAGGACAGGCTATTGATGTTACGGATGAGGTGCATCCAATAGTAAGGGAGATGGCCATAACAGCAGCAAAGGCAATTGGTTTGGATATTGCGGGTGTCGATTTTATTTGCAAGGATATCTCAGCAGAACTTAATAGGAAAACTGCTGCGATAATTGAAGTGAATGCGGCGCCTGGAATCAGAATGCACCATTATCCTGCAAAAGGGAAGCAGCGCGATGTCGGAAAGGCGATTGTCGATTATCTCTTTAAAACGAGCGAAGAAGCATCCATTCCAATCATTTCTGTGACTGGGACGAACGGTAAAACGACTACAACCAGGATGATCAAGTATTTCCTTGAGAGGGATGGATATACAGTTGGGATGACGAATTCCGATGGTGTCTATATTGGCGATAAGACAATTGATGAAGGGGATTGCAGCGGTCCAATCAGTGCTAGGAAAATCCTTTCAAACCCAGAAGTGGATGCCGCAGTGCTTGAAACTGCAAGGGGAGGAATCCTTCGTGAGGGACTTGCCTTTAGGCAATGCGATGTGGGAATTGTCACGAATGTATCCGAGGACCATCTGGGCCTTGATGGTATCGATGAATTCAGCCAGCTTGTAAAATTAAAAAGGCTGATTCCTGAGGTGGTAAAGGAAAATGGGTACTGTATCCTGAATGCTGATGATCCAGAAGTCGTCCAAATGGCTGGACATACTAGGGGCAATGTTGTTTTTACAAGCCTTTTTTACACAAACCATCATATCCAGGAAGCAGCGGAAAAGGGTTGGACAGTATGGTATTTAGATGAAGATAATTGGATTCACTGCATCGAAAGCGGGATTGGAAATAGGCTCCTCCCTGCGAAAGATATCCCTGTTACAATTGAAGGAAAGGCAAGGCATAATATTTCAAATCTGCTTCAGGCACTTGCTGCGGCCCATGTACAAGGTGTTCCTTTTGAAGTTTTAAAGGAAAAGGCCTTGACCTTCAAGCCTAATAGTGAGCAATCAAAGGGTAGGTTTAATACATTCGAACTGGAAGGCAGGAAAATCATCGTTGATTATGCCCATAATATTGCCGGTATGAATGCATTTTTTGATACTGTCCGCCATTTTAAGACTGGAAAGACCATTAGCGTCATTTCCGCTCCAGGAGACAGGCAGGATCACGAAATCCGTGAAATGGCTAAAATTTCCGTCAGGAATGCGGACCGGTTAATTATTCGGGAAGACGAAGACCTGAGGGGGAGGGCGCCATATGAAACAGCGACGATCATGCAGGCGGCAGCCATTAAAGAAAAAGGTAACAGCGGAAAGCGGATTTCCATCGTTCCAGAGGAGCTCAAAGCATACCAGGAAGCGTGGAATCGGTCGGCTGAAGGAGATACCTTGATTTTCTTATATGAAAAATACTCAGTTGTGAACGAGTTCTTTTCATTCGTTAGTGCCCAGGGAAATGTCCTGGCAAGGAAAATTATCTAAAGGAAAAAGGGGCAGCAGGTATAACATGGCGCCCCTTTTTTGCAGTACTGGAAGACTCCTTAATAAGGAGAGAGCTAGACGTTTTACATTTTTTTCGACAAATGTTTCGCAATGGCCATACTTACAGGCTATAATTAGGTAATGCGCAATCTGTGCTTAAAAGTTCCCGGGAGAGAAGTAGAATGTGGAAAAAGTGGATTATCTTCGCAGGGCTTGCCCTGCTGTTTATCTTTTTTATACCTTATAGCTTGCCGCTTATCTTCGCGTTGGTAACCGCGACATTCCTTGAAGGCTTGGTTGGCTATTTCCAAAGGAAATTGAAATTGAACAGGGTAAAATCTGTGATCGCGGCTTTTATTACATTCCTGCTGGGCATTTTGGTTATCGGATACAATCTTTTTCTGATCCTATTCCAGCAGGTCATAAACTTGTCCGAGAAAACACCGACATTTGTCAGAGATTTATATGCAACTGGCATCAAACCGCTAATCAAAAAGTGGAAAGCCTATTCAAAAACACTTCCGCCTGATGTCATAATTTCTGTGGAAAATACAATTGACAATACTGTATACGCATTGGATCGGTTTGTACATGAAATTATTCAAGCTTTAATTGGTTTCTTGACGTCCATACCGGGATTTCTCATCGAGTTTCTCATTTACCTTGTTGCGTTATTTTTAATCAGCCTTGAACTCCCTGATATTAAGGCTTCAATCAAATCGCATTTAACAGAAGGTACAAAGAGAAAGGTATCCATTGTCCTAAACCAGCTGACAAAGGCGGGAGTTGGATTCATAAAAGCCCAAATCATCCTTAGCCTCCTCACCTACATGCTTGCTTTTATTGGTTTGCTTCTCCTAAGGGTGAAATACGCCGCTTTGCTTTCAGTTTTGATTGTAATTGTGGACATACTGCCAATTCTCGGAACTGGATCTTTCCTTGTGCCTTGGGCTGTTTTTTCATTAATCCAGGATAAGCAATTTCTTGGGATAGGATTAATTGTCCTGTTCGTCGCGATTACTATCATCAGGAGAACAGTGGAGCCAAAAGTTTACGCGACCAGCCTGGGAATCTCACCGCTTGCGTCACTTGCAAGCCTCTACATCGGCTTCAAGCTTATTGGTTTTATTGGCCTGTTCGCCGGGCCAGCGATTGTTATCATGATTGACGCGCTCATTAAAGTCAACGTCATCAAAATGAATTTTAAAATATAAGATAAAAAGGAACCTTTGGCGAGGTTCCTTTTGTCGTTTTGGAACTATAAAATCCTTGGCATGTGAATGGTTGTTCTGTAAAATGTTTGCCCTAAGTATGAGGGGTAGATTTCTATTGGCCATAATAAGGCCGGCTAGGTGAACCCTGGCATTTTGTTGTGCCGCGCCCATTTATAAAAATTGCAGCCTGGGCCTATTGCACATTTTCCCAATGCTGAATAGGATATATGGACTTAACTAAAGGAGGTAATGTGAATGTCTGGAGGAGCTTGCGGATACGGCGGCGGTTTCGCCCTTCTGGTAGTGTTGTTCATCTTGTTGGTTATAATCGGGGCTTCCTGGGGGTACGGAGGTTTCTATTAATTTAAAGGAGGTTCTATTATGTACGGATACGGTGGATACGGATATGGCTGCGGCGGTTATGGAGTTGGCGGCTATGGACACGGCGGTTTCGCCCTAATCGTCGTCCTGTTTATCCTGTTGATTATAGTTGGCGCTGCCTGCTTCAGGTGCTAGTTGGCAGCAAAAGGCTGGACCCATGGTTCAGCTTTTTTGTATTCATTAGGGAATTTTCTGGCTTGGGTCTGACCACTAAGGAAAGCTCTTTAAAAAAATCGCCGCAGGGACACAAAGGAACGCTTCCGAGGATATACATCAGAGACAGCGATCTTTGCTTGTCTCGCAGCGGTTTATTCTTGAGCGCAGGCGCATATGCTATTTTTCTTATTATTGCACTCATGCTTTTTTAACTAGCATCCACGATAGAAGCTCGTTCCTTTTCAGCAGCTTCTCCTCATGAAACTAGTCCTTTTCATGCAAGTATTAACAAACAGATGCCGAAAACCCAATTCGTTTCACAAAATAAGTTTCGACATTAAGAACATGGGTAAAAAGATATAGTGCCTAAAATTATATAGATTTACAGGAGGAGAATATGAGGAAGGTTGTTTTTGGGTTTTTATGTATTCTTTTGGTAATTGCGGCTCTGGCTGGTTGCAGCGGGGAGGAAAGCTCAGCTGATACGAAGCAGCAAGACGGTAAAGTGGTTCTTAACTTCTGGACGTTTTGGGGATCTGAAACCCGCAGGCCGATTATCGAAAAAATTGTTAAAGATTTCAATGATTCCCAGGATAAAATTGAGGTAAAGCATACCTTTTTGCCGTGGGGAGATATTTGGACTAAAAACCTTGCTTCGGTGGCCGCAGGGAATCCTGCTGATGTCATAGTAAATGATATCAACACGGTTGCCCAGCGCGCGGAGAATAAACAGGTAGAGGATTTAAGCAAATACCTTGACGGCTCATTTAAGGACCAATTCTATCCGCATTTATGGGAAACAGTCGAATATAAAGGGAAGCCTTACGCAGTTCCATTTAATACAGACACGAGGCTATTATTCTATAATAAAAAAGCATTCAAAGAAGTTGGGCTGGATCCAAATAAACCACCGCAAACATGGGCGGAATTAGAAGAATACGCAAAAAAACTTGACCTTAAAAATGGAAATAAATATGAGCGATTCGGTTTTTACCCATTATGGGGAAATACTGGGCCTTCTGCGTGGATGTCAAGTGCGGATGGCGGCAAAGGATTCATCCATGATGGAAAGCTGGAAATGAATACACCTAAAAAGCTCGACGCGCTTAAATGGCTGCTTTCCTGGCAGGATCGGTATGGCGAAAAAAACGTTCAGGCATTCAAGGCTGAATTCGGAAGTGAACAAGCCAATCCTTTCATTTCAGGTAAGGTGGCAATGATGATTGATGTCGGTACTTTTTACACTCAAATCCGGGATTATGGTAAGGACCTGGAATTCGGTGTTGCCAAGATTCCGGCCTATGATGAGAACAGTGGACATTGGGCGGATGGCGGAGGCTTTGTTGTAGAGGTGCCAAAGGGCTCCAAACATCCAAAGGAAGCAGTCGAGTTCATTAAATACCTGACAGGAAAGGAAGCACAAAAATATTGGGGAGAAAAGAACTATGATAACGTCGCCAACATTGAAGGTGCTACTGCCGTTTCTGAGTCGCTTGATGGACAAGCCAAGGAAGTATACGATTTGACCGTGGAAAACCTTGAGGAAACAAATCTCTACCCGGTACCTGTTGAATACCCTGATTTTCAGAACAGGATCAATCCGCATATAGATAAGGTCTTTACCGGAAAGCTCAGCCCTGAGAAAGCACTTGAAAGAGCAGAAGCGGATGTAAAGAAAATAAAAAAATAAGCGTTTTGATATAAAATATGCTCGAGAGAAGGGATGGCGGTGCTGTCCTTTCTCTTTTCAATCATACCGGAAAAGGGGGAAGTGGAATGAAGCCGCTTCAATCATCGAATATTTCTTTGTCATCAGAAGATGATAAGCTGCGAATCAGTAATTCAATGCCTTTGGAAACTTCGCGTCAGAAGTCTCCAAGGCAGCGGATATCCAGGTCCTCGAAGGAAAACATATGGGGTTATCTATTTATTAGCCCTTGGATTATCGGCTTTCTCTGCTTGACGCTTGGGCCGCTTCTGTTTTCCCTTGCGGCCAGCTTTACCGATTACAATATTACTTCAAAAATGAACTTTATTGGTTTTGATAACTTTGTAAGAATGTTTACGATCGACGATCTTTTTTGGACATCCTTATGGAATACTCTTTATTACGTTGTTTTTTCCGTGCCGCTCACAACTATAGGGGCTATTTTAATCGCAGTTCTTTTAAACCAGAAAATCCTCGGAATGAAGATTTTTCGTACTATTTATTATTTGCCGGCGATATTGTCGGGGGTAGCGGTATATTTTTTATGGATGCAGCTATTAAGCCCATCAACTGGGCTGGTGAACACCTTCCTCGGTTGGTTTGGCATCGATGGCCCTGCGTGGCTATTTGATCCGGAATGGACCAAGCCCGCTTTAATCCTGATGAAAATGTGGGCAGTAGGCGGTGGAATGCTGCTATACCTTGCAAGCCTGCAGGGGGTATCAAGTGAAATGTATGAAGCGGCCGATATTGAAGGGGCAAGCAGCCTCCAAAAGTTCTTCAACATCACTCTTCCAATGATTTCCCCGATCATCTTCTTTGACATCATTACAAGTACAATTGGAGCATTCCAAATCTTCCAGGAAGCCTACGTAATGACGGAAAACGGAAGCGGAGCACCGGCAAACTCGCTGCTATTCTATAACCTCCATATGTGGAACAATGCCTTCAAGGTTTTCGATATGGGCTATGCTTCAGCGATGGCTTGGATTCTTTTCATCATCGTCATGGTCCTGACAGTGCTGAATTTGAAGATTGGCAAACGTTGGGTCCATTATGAGGGGGGAGAAAAATAAATGAGTACGTACACGGCTCCAAAGTTTTATGAGAAGAAAAAATTCAAGGAAAAGGTTAAGGCTTGGGCGATTACCCTGATTCTGCTGGCAGGCAGTTTGATTATCCTGTCGCCGCTTTGGTGGATGATCTCTACATCCCTTAAAACACCAGCGGAGATTGCTCAATACCCTCCCACCTTTTTTCCTAAGGAATTTAAATTTGAAAATTATTTAAAAGCGTGGCAGACAGCGCCTTTCACGCGCTGGGCAATGAACACAGCATTCATCGCAGTAATAGGTACGATTGGCAGCGTCCTTATAAATTCTCTCGTAGCCTATTCTTTTGCAAAAATACGGTTCAAGGGACGCAATGCATTGTTTGTCATCGTCCTTTCAACGATGCTTATTCCAGGGTTTGTTACAATGGTCCCCCAGTATATCCTGTTTTCCAAACTGGGTTGGGTGAATACGTACTTACCTTTAATCGTCCCCGCATTCCTCGGCAGCGCATTTTTTATCTTCCTGCTTCGGCAGTTCATGATGACCATCCCGAACTCGCTGATCGAGGCGGCAGTGCTTGATGGAGCCAACCATTTGCAAATTTGGTGGCATATCATGATTCCTTTGACCAAGCCGGCTTTGATGGCAGTCGCAATATTCTCCTTTAACGGGGCTTGGAACGATTTGCTTGGCCCGCTTCTGTACATTAACGATGAGAGTATGTATACATTACAAATTGGCTTGCAGACATTTAAGGGTACCGTCCAGACACAATGGCATTATTTGATGTCCATGTCTGTAACCGTCCTTTTGCCCGTTGTTTTGTTATTCTTCTTCTTTCAGCGCTATTTTATTGAAGGGGCCAATATTTCTTCCGGAACGAAGGGATAAGGAGTTGGAAAACCCGGTTGCACCGGGTTTTTTAATTGCCAATGTAAAAACCAAAATGGGATGAATGGTCGAGCTGCAGAAGTTCCAACTTTTTAATCGGAAAAAGTTGTCTCTTTTTCCATGGCAACATTTTGGGGTTGGTTTCGCCCTTCATACAATGTTAGCCTTATAGGGAGCCAAAAAGAAGGGAGTTGGAGGAGATGAAATGGTTTTTTACGCCAGCCATATCGCTCATGATTGCCTTCCCTAATTGCCTGCCTGGCAGCCTGTTAGTAAAAAAACAGAATGATCCAAATTGCATTCCGGCTGTTGAAAAGCTGTTTAAGCCAAAAAAGGCGGCTGCAGCTGTAAAGCCTGTTCAAAATAAGAAGAACGTGAAAGCAGCGGTCAAAGGTCCGGTTTTATCAAATGAAGAAAAGGATCTCCTTGCAAGGCTTGTTCATGCCGAAGCAAAGGGTGAGCCGTTCAAAGGGAAAGTAGCCGTAGCGGAGGTCGTTTTGAATAGGGTTCATAACGGCCAGTTCCCTGATACAGTGAAAGAAGTGATTTATCAGAAAAGGCAATTTGATCCTGTCGCTAATGGAGAGATAAACAAACCAGCAGGCGCCGAAGCAAAGAAGGCAGTAGAGGAAGCAGTATCGAAAGAGAAAAAGGTTACAGATGCATTGTTTTTCTACAATCCCGTAACCGCAGGAGATAGGTGGATCCGTACCAGGACTGTCACCGCCAAAATAGGAAGGCATGTTTTTGCGAGTTAAATACCGTATAATCAAAAACCCCTTGTTATCTTGAAGCAAGGGGTTTTTGATTTTCATGCATTTCTATGGTGTTTTTCCAGGTTTTGAAATTTTCAATATCCTTCGACAGCCGTTTCCACGTAAACGCGAGCACCGCGGCGTCGTCTACCAGGCCAAGGCCCAAAATAAAGTCAGGGATTATATCAATTGGAGATACAAAATAAATAATAGCTCCGATAACCGCCAATATTGTCCCTTTGGAAACTTCCTTATATTCTCCTTTTGCCCATGCCCTCGCAAGTTCGAATAGGAGCTGAAGCTTGTGCCAGGTGTCGCCAAGTGACTTTTTGTTTTTATCAGCCTTTCCGAAAGCCCTTTTTAGAAGGGAATCCGTTTCTTTCGGATTGTCGTAATATTTTTGGGCCTTCTGTTCATATTTTTTGCCAATGCCTTCATAGTCCTTATCCATATGCAGCTTCCTTTCTTCAAAAAGGTTTGTACCTTCATATTATTTTCCACAGAAAGGACAGGCTTAAACTTTTTCGAATTAGACAAAAAATGCCGGGCTCCGATATAATCGGTTCCCGGCTTATTTTTTAAGCTAAGATGAATTCTTCTTCAATTGCTTTATTACTGGAAGCGATGATGTCTTCAACTTCAGAACCTTCAAGTGTTTCTTTTTTTAGAAGTGCTTCGACTAGCCTCTCATAAGCTAAGCGGTTAGAACGGATGATCAGCTCGGACTTTTCGAGTCCATTTTGGAACAGCTCCTGCATTTTCGTTTCCTTTTCAGTCTTTACGAAAGTGAGCGTGAATCCTTCCTGTAGCATCCCTGTATCGACCATTTGCTCAATGATGCGCTTCGCCTGCTGAACATCGCCGCTGACCCCAATGCTGTGCTCTCCAAGGAACATTCTCTCTGCAACCCCGCCGGCAAGAATCATTGCAATCCGGTCTAGAAGGTCGCTGGTTGTTGAGAGGTGCAATTCTTTAGGGATTGGCGCAACATACCCAAGTGCCTCTCCTCTAGGAATAATGGTTGCTTTTCGAACAGAACCTGGTTTGGTAATCGCAGCTACAATTGCATGGCCAGCTTCATGGATTGCGACCCTGCGTTTCGTATCAGCATCCTGAAGCTCCCGGGAAGTACTCCCAAGGATTGTTCGATCCAACGCATGATCAAGATCCGCTTTGGTAATTACATCCTGGCCGTTACGGACGGCGCGCCTGCTGGCTGTTTCAAATAGCATGCTCAAGTCGGCACCTGAAAATCCCGAAGTACTTTCAGCAAGGTCATCCAGGGATGCGAATACATCATCAGCAAGCATTTTACCCTTTGTATGGATGTTGATAATTTCCTTGCGGCCCTTCGTGTCAGGGAGCGGTACTTGGAAGGAAAAATCGATCCTGCCAGGACGGAGGAACGCGTCATCAAGCATGTCCTTCCGATTCGTTGCCGCTACGAATAATATACCTTCGTTTGAGTGTCCCCCATCCAGCTGGACCAAAAGCTCGGTAAGGGTCTTTTCGGATTCTTCCCCTCCAAGCGCCTTGCGTTTTCCGGCAAGGGCATCGACTTCATCAATAAAGATAACGGCCGGCGTTTGCTTCCTTGCATTTTGGAACAAGCTTCTCACCCTGGAAGCACCGATGCCGACAAACAGTTCATTGAAGGCAGAACCGCTCGTAGAAAAGAAATTTGCGCCAAGCTCCTTTGCTATCGCCTGTGCAAGCAAAGTTTTTCCAGTCCCTGGAGGCCCGTATAGGAGGATTCCTTTTGGGGGCTTAATGCCAAGCTTTGAGGACCGCTCGGGTTCTTTTATAATAGAAAGTGTCTGGAGTATTTCTTCCTTCATTTCATCGCCGAGGCCCCCTACATCCTTAAGGGAGATTTCCGGGAGTGGACGTGCTTTGGATAGGCTGTTTTTCATTGTGTTCGAAACGCCGATTCCGTTGCCGCCTTTTGATTTCTGTAAGGCAAATGCCACGGCTGCCATTGAAACGATTACTCCGCCCATAATCCATTTTCCGTACTTGCTGCTGTTTGTAAATTTGTAGTCAACGTTGTATTTGGATACTAAATCATTCGCCATCTGGCTATTAGGAGGCACTTTTGCCATGAATTTTCCCTCGCTTGTAGTTAATGTTAGGCTTCCATCGGATCGTTCTTCCAGAGATACAATTTTGCCGTTTTCCGCTGCGATTTTCTTTTCCATCGAAGAGAACGGAATGACGGTTTCTTTCACCGTAGACTGAATTGCCCAAGTAATTCCCGCGGCTGCTATAATAACTGCTGTAATCAGCGGTATGAATTTATTAATTGTCTTTTTACTCATATCCACTATGCTCATCTCCTTTATGTCTATCTCCATTATATGAAAATACTATTTGTAATAAATAGGGAATGAGAATTATCCCCTCTGGGAATTGCAGGAAATTAATTGGTCGAGGTTTGAACAACTAGTGAATTTATGAGTCGTTTAACACAGTAAACATCCCTGCTTTATTGAATGGAAGGGACTTTAGGAGGATTAACCCTATGAAAAAAATGCGTTAGCCGAGAGTGAGTTTTTTTAAAAAAAGCTGGTTTTTCGGACACATTCCCGCCATATTTAACCCGTTAGAAAAATATTGTAAATTTCCTTCATTGCAATATGTTCTTTAGAGGGGAAATTAATACACAAAACTTTTTTTGATTATTTTAAACGTTTGATACGATAAGGAAAATATTCATGATTGCAAACTTCAGTGCGCAGCGATAAGATAAAAGTTATGGACAAAATCTAATTGTCAAAAGTGAGGATACAAATATGGGTAAGAATCTTAAAGATGAAGTCCTCTCAAGAAGGACTTTTGCAATCATTTCCCACCCGGATGCGGGAAAGACGACGATGACGGAAAAATTGCTTCTATTTGGAGGAGCAATCAGGGACGCGGGAACGGTTAAGGCAAAAAAAACAGGGAAGTTCGCGACTAGCGACTGGATGGAAATTGAGAAACAACGTGGAATTTCTGTTACATCGAGTGTAATGCAATTTGATTATGACGGTTTCAGGGTTAACATATTGGATACCCCTGGCCACCAGGATTTCAGTGAAGACACGTATAGGACGCTGATGGCTGTCGATAGCGCGGTCATGATTATCGACTCGGCAAAGGGGATTGAAGAGCAAACAATGAAGCTTTTCAAGGTCTGCCGGATGCGCGGGATCCCAATTTTCACATTCATGAACAAATTGGACCGGCAGGGGAAAGCACCGCTTGAGCTTTTGGCAGAGCTTGAGGAAGTGCTTGGAATCGAATCCTACCCGATGAACTGGCCGATTGGTATGGGAAAGGAATTCTTGGGAATTTACGACAGATTCAATAACCGCATTGAGCAGTTTAGGGTCGATGAAGAAGATCGATTCATTCCATTGAATGATGACGGCGAAATTGAGGGTGACCACCCAATCAAGAAAACGGGTTTGTATGACCAGACACTCGAAGAAGTATTACTGCTGAATGAGGCTGGGAACGATTTTTCCCCTGAGCGTGTTGCAGCGGGGAACTTGACGCCTGTCTTTTTCGGGAGCGCGCTTACGACATTTGGAGTCCAGACATTCCTCGAATCTTATCTGGAATTCGCGCCGCCTCCAAAGCCGCGTAATTCCTCGGTTGGGGAAATCGACCCGCTTTCAGAAAATTTTTCTGGATTTGTTTTCAAAATCCAGGCGAATATGAATCCTGCGCATCGTGACAGGATAGCTTTTGTCCGCGTATGCTCCGGAAAATTCGAGCGTGGGATGAGTGTGAATGTGCCAAGGATTGGGAAACAAATCAAGCTTTCCCAGTCAACCTCATTTATGGCTGAAGAGCGTAGTACTGTCGATGAAGCAGTAAGCGGGGATATTATCGGCCTTTATGATACGGGTACCTACCAGATTGGCGATACGATTACATCTGGCAAAGATCAATTCCAGTTTGAACGACTGCCTCAATTTACGCCTGAATTGTTCGTGAAGGTATCTGCGAAAAACGTAATGAAGCAGAAATCCTTCTATAAAGGGATTGAGCAGCTTGTCCAGGAAGGGGCTATCCAGCTTTTCAAAACGGCAAGGATGGAGGAATATCTGCTCGGCGCGGTTGGCCAGCTCCAGTTTGAGGTTTTCGAACATCGGATGAAGAACGAATACAATTCGGATGTCATCATGGAGAGCCTTGGCTCCAAGGTAGCAAGGTGGGTTGAAGGTGATTCTGTTAACGAAAATCTTTCAAACTCCAGGAGCCTGCTCGTCAAAGACCGTTTCGGAAAATATGCTTTTCTGTTTGAAAATGAGTTTGCATTACGTTGGTTCCAGGATAAAAATCCGGAAGTGAAGCTTTATAACCCGATGGATATGCATGATTAAGTTGTCCATTCTTTAAAAAAACGAAGGCACTCTTTGTTTTCCCTTTACGGCGCGCTTTTCTCAAGCCGCTCTACCATATTTCTTAGGGCCATAAACCATGTTGGTTTATGGCCCTATTTTTATGTTTATTATATTCTTTTTTTGTGTACCCTCAAAAAAGCATCTACCTCTTGCGTAAGCTTTAGTGAAAAGCGGCCGCTCAAATCTTACCATGAGGTGACAACGATGAAAAACATTGAAATGAAAAAAATTGGGAAAGCAGCAATGGCAATGGCCCTTGCAGGAACATTCGCCTTTTCCCCAACACTCGCGTCCGCGAATACTCAAGTACAGGCAGATTCCACAGTTGCCGCTAACGTACAGATAAACGAAGATGTGCAAAAACCGGATTTGGTCCCAGGTGACTTCTTCTACTTTGTTAAAATCGCTCTAGAAAAAATTAAGCTTGCCATTACGTTTGATAAAGAGAAGGAAGCCGAACTTCTTGCCGGCTATGCGGCGGAAAGGCTTGCAGAAGCGGAAGAACTCTTTAATGCAGGCAAAGAAGACCTTGCTGTTAAAACACTTAAGGACGGAATTGCTTACCTAAACGAGTATGAAGCAAAAGCAGAAGAGCCAAAATCCGAGGATACAAAAACGGAAGAACCAAAATCGGACGAGCCAAAATCCGCGGATGAAACAAAACAGCCGGCCGAAGGTGAAGAAACAGTAAAGGATCAGCCAGCAGAGGAAGAAAAGGCTGTTGATAAGAATGAAGACAATGATGAACCTGGGGAAGACCTTGTCCGCAATAACATAATCGCTTTAAAAGCTGCTCTTGAAAAGGTCAAGAATCCAACTGCCAAAGCAGCCCTGCAAAAAAACATTGATAAAACTATTGCTAAAATGGCAGCAAAAGCAGAAGAAGCAGCAAACGAGGATGAAAAGGCTACAGTGAAAACTGAAACGAATGTTTCAACTGACGACGAGATAAGTGTTAAGGAAGAGGCTGTAGTTGAAAAACCAGTGGTAAAAGCCGAACCAGCAGTACCTGCAACTCCTGCAGTACCAGCAGTACAGAAAAAGCAGGAAGTAAAGCAAGCCAAAAAGGAAGCAAAAGAAATTCGCAAGCAAGCAAACCAGGAAGTAAAAGAAGTCCGCAAACAGGCGAACCAACAGGTAAAGCAAATCCGCAGCGAGGCGAAGCAGGAAGTAAAGAACATTAAGCAAGCTGAAAAAGCTGCCAAGGTTGAAGCGAAAATTGAAGTGAAAACAGCTAAAAAAGAAAAAGGCCTTGAGTCAGAACATGGAAAAAGCGGGAAATAAAGGTTCATCACTATAAGTGCTGGTTTATGATTAAAATGCGTAACTTATATGTTGATTGGAGCGGAGGGCACCGACTCCTGCGGGATGCAGCGGCAAGGTGGAGACCCCACAGGCGCCAGCGCCGAGGAGGCTCCACTGACGCCCCGCGGAAAGCGTGTGCCTGTAGCGCAAATCAACATATTTGCTAAAACCACTTTTTGTGGTGAAGAACCGAAATAAAAAGAAAAAAGCAAAAAACAAAAAGCCATAAGCATGAAGCATTGGAAAAGATAGCTCTAAAAAGCTATCTTTTCTCCCAATTAAACCACTTGGCATCTCTCATATGCTATAATTGGGGATTAGAGAGGTGAGGTTTATGCTAAGCTTATTGTTCTTAGCCAAAAAAAAGAAGCGGACGCTTGAGGAGTCTGTTCGATTAATACAGCAGGGCGACAAGAAGCTGAATAATGAACTGATTGAAGCTTACAAGCCATTCATTGCAAAAACTGTTTCGGTTGTATGCAAGAGGTATATCGTTCAATCAGACGATGAGTTTAGCATAGGCCTTATAGCGTTTAATGAAGCCATCCAAAAATATTCACCCGAACGGGGAAGCTCACTTTTAAGCTTTGCAGAGGTACTTATAAAGCGCAGAGTGATTGACCATATACGCAAGGAAGCAAAGAATCCGACTGTAAGCCTGGAAAATCAGACAGAAACGGGCGAGCCGGATTCCAGGGGTGCAATGATTGAAAATGAATTATCCCTTGACGATTATCGTAAAAAAACAGATGAAGAGTTAAGGCGGGAGGAAATCCTTCGTTTCCAGCAACACCTGCGGGACTATGAACTTAGCTTCCAGGAATTGGTTGAACAAGCCCCAAAGCATGCAGATGCACGCAAAAATGCCATTCAGGCTGCCAGGATGCTTGCTGAAAATGAAGAATTAAGAGAGAGCTTGCTCGTTAAGAAACGGCTTCCCATGAAACAATTGGAGGAAATGGTGGACGTCAGCCGAAAGACTCTGGAACGGAATAGAAAATATATTATCGCAATGGCTCTGATAATGTCCGGTGATTATGTTTATATGAAGGATTATATTAAAGGGGTGCTTGATTCATGAGGACAGGTATCATTATGGAAATGGATGAGTCGTTTCTTACCTTATTGACCCCTGAGGGAGAATTTTTGAGGGCGCGTAGAAAAGAAAAAGTGTACTCAATCGGGGAAGAAATTACTTTTGAACCAGCTTTACAATCCCATAATAAAAAGGGATTTGTATTTGGCAAACTCGCGGGGATGAAGAGGACTTGGATTGCAGCAGCTGCAGCCATTATCATTATGGCTTCCGGACTCATACCTTTGCAGGGCAGCAATCAGGTATATGCCTATATGTCCATTGATGTAAATCCAAGCATTGAGCTTGGCGTCAATGACAAAATGCAGGTTCTGAAATTAAACGCCTATAATTCGGCAGGCAAGAAAATCGTATCTGGGTTGAAGGATTGGGAAAAGGAAAATGTATCCACGGTAGCGGAAAACATTCTTTCTGAAATCGGCCGCCAGGGCTATTTTACAGAAACGAATACCGTTATTATTTCAGCGGTAAAAACCGATAAAGAAGAAAAACAGGCTGAAAAAAAGCTAAATGAAACAATAAAGGAAATATCCGCTACAGCAAAGAAGGAAAACCATGAAGTAACAGTTATTAATGGCTCTGCCAAAGACCTGAAGGAGGCCCGGAAACGCGGGGTGACTACTGGTATATACAAGGCGGGGGTAGAAACAACGAAAACGGTTGAAACAAAGCCGGTAATACAGGATGTTCCTCAAGTTGTTCCAGTTCCGTCTGCGGTTCCGAGCAAGGAAGGAAAGAAAAACACCCCTCCGGGCCAGGCCAAAAAGGAACTGAATGCCGACCCTGCAAACAAGGAAAGTAAAGGGAATGAAGGTAAAAAGCCAAAATCCGAATCCGGTAAAGATAAACCTGGCCAAAAGGAAAAAACCGATAATAAAGAAAACGGGAAAAACAATAAAGAGAAAAATAAAGATAAGAAAAATAACGGGCACGGAAATGGCCAAGGAAATAATCTCGGGGACGACAAGGAAAACAATCCTGGAAAAAAGGGTAAAGATGCAAAAGGTGGTGACCAGGAAAAAAAGCGGGGAGGTCCAAAAGAGAAGAATAACGAAAAAGGGAAAAGCGAACAAAAACCAAGTCCCCAGAGTAAGGGACCAAAACCTGTCGAAAATAAAGGAAATCCCAACAACAATGAAAAGAAATCCGAGAATAAGGGCAAAAGCAATAATGGGAACAAGGATGGAAATAAATCAGACTCAAATCAAAAAGAAAAAGGGAAGTCCGGCAAATAGCCGGACTTTTTTCCATGTTATTCGATTGTTATTGATTGTTTTGCCCGGTCATTTGAGCCTGTGCCTGGCGAACAAGGCGTTTTGTGATTTCCCCGCCAACAGATCCATTCGCCCGTGATACCGTATCTGAACCCAGCTGAACGCCAAACTCCTGGGCTATTTCATATTTGACCTGGTCAAGGAATTGTTCTACGCCTGGAACAAGTAGCTTATTGCTGTTTCTTGCCATGATTCTCACTCCTTCGCTAACATCAGAGATTTCTTCTCTGTAAGGGTAGTTTTTGAAGGCGGGTTGTGTTTTATGAGTGGTAATTCTTTTCCCAATTGGCAAAGATAAAGAAAGGAATATTACCTAAATACATCTTACCTTTCCGGCAAGCTGTGTTTTACAGCATCCAGAAGGAAGTCCGCAATATGTGTCGCCCTCATCGATTTTGTTAATCCTTCTCGTTCAATCCCGAGTTTCATCTGAAGGAGGCAGCCTGGATTGGCTGTTACAATAGCGGCGGCATGTGTATCTTTTGCTTTTTCCATTTTATAATCCAGGACCTTCATTGACATCTCTGACTCAATAATATTGTAAATGCCTGCTGAACCGCAGCAACGGTCTGCCTCAGCCATTTCTCTGTATTCCGCCCCTTTGATTGCCATTAATAAAGTTCTTGGAGCGGAGGCTGTTTTCATGGCATTCAGCAAATGACAGGAATCCTGGTAGGTGACAACTTGAGATGGCAGTTCCAAATCCACTTTCCCGAGGAAACCTGCTTCAATAAGAACTTCTGAAAGATCCTTAATCTTAGAGGAAAATATTTCTGCCCTTGTTCGCCAATCTTTATCATTTTGAAGTAAATGGCCATAATCGATCAGGAATCCGCCGCATCCCCCTGCATTGGAGATGATATAGTCGGCTCCTGTTCCTTCAAATGCTTCAATGTTCTTTTTTGCCATTTCCTTTGCGGAATTTTTTTCACCATAATGGCCGTGAAGAGCACCGCAGCATGCCTGGCTATTGGGTATGACGACCTCACAGCCTGCCAGTTGAAGAAGCTTTAATGTTGCATTATTTGTTTCAAGGAACATGGTGTCCATCAGGCAGCCTCTAAAAAAGGCAACCCGCATTGTCCGCTTTCCTATTGCGGGCATGTACTCCGGCCTGTTTTTAAGCTCCTTCATCGGCGGTACGTCTGGAAGTATTTTTTCCATGGAAGCCAGGCTTTCCGGAAAGAGGTTTATAAACCCAAGCTTCCTGACGGCTGTTTGGAGGCCGGACCGCTGGTAAAAGCCAATCAACCCGGCAACGGACCGCATTCTGTCCTGGTGGGGAAACAGCCCTTTAAAAGCAGCTTTGCGGGCGACATTAACCCCAAAGGAGTAGGTTTTGTTGCTGGAAATGATATCGCGGGCCTCCTCAAGGAGCGAACCATACCTTACACCTGAAGGACAGACCGTCTCACACGCCCTGCACCCAAGGCATAAATCCAGTGAACGTTCAAAGTCCTCGCCGGGCTCAATCAGCCCATCGGCAACCGCCTTCATCAATGCGATGCGGCCCCTTGGTGAGTGGGTTTCCTGAAAGCCCGATTCAATGTAGGTCGGGCAGCTTGGCAGGCAGAAACCGCATCTCATGCAATTCAATAATTCATCTTCGTCCATCCGTTCTTTGAACTGCTGCTGGATAGCTTCACGTTCCTGTACCGAAGTCATTTTGAAACCACCACCCGTTTCCTGTTGTCATTCGCAAAAATTTTCCCGGGGTTCATGATATTGTTCGGGTCGAGCGCTGCCTTAACTGCCCTCATTGCCGCAACTCCTTCCTTCCCCAGCTTCATCTCTAGGTAAGGAGCCTTCATGATGCCTACACCGTGCTCACCTGTTATTGTCCCGCCAAGCTCGATGGCCCTCGCGAAAATTTCTTCAAATGCTTTTTCTACACGAGCCATTTCTTCTTTGTTTCGGATATCGGTTGGACAGGTGGGATGAAGGTTGCCATCTCCGGCATGGCCGAAGGTACAAATCTTAAGATTGTATTTTCCCGCTATTTCCGTAATGGATTTAACCATTTTGGCAATTTCAGAACGGGGGACTGTCGCGTCTTCAAGTATCGTGGTCGGCGCAAGTCTTGCCAAAGCGGACAAAGCTGTCCTCCTTGCCATCCTTAGTGCCTCGGCTTCAACCTCCGTTTTCGCAACTTCAACGGAAAATGCCTTTTCCTCTAGGCAGATTTTCATTATTTTTTCCATATCCCGCTCAACGATTTCCGGTGGGCCATCCTGTTCAATCAAAAGGACAGCTTCCGCATGAATGGGAAGGCCGATTTTCACATAATCCTCAACAACCCGTATCGTTGCATTGTCCAGGAATTCAAGAGTAGCCGGGATGATTTTATTGGCGATGATTTTCGAAACTGCCCTGGCTGCTGATTCAAGATCCCCAAAAAGCGCAAGCCCCGTTTTTTTCGTTTCCGGAAGTGGAAGAAGCTTAAGGATTGCTTCTGTTATGATGCAAAGCGTTCCTTCCGATCCGACAAACAAGCGGGTGAAATCATAGCCAGCGACATCTTTTGCAAGCTTTCCGCCCGTCCGGATAGTATCGCCATTTGGGAGCACTGCCTCCAAACCAATCACATAATCCCTTGTAACGCCATATTTCAGGCCGCGCAGCCCCCCGGCATTTTCGTTAATATTTCCTCCGATGGTCGAGATTTTCATTGAACCCGGATCCGGCGGATAAAAGAGCCCCTTCGCTTCCACAGCTTGGATAATTTGGCTAGTCACAACACCGGGCTGGACCGTAATCGTCAAATTGGCTTCATCAATTTCTAAAATCTTATTCATATGTTTAAACAGGAGGACAATCCCTCCCTCAATAGGGCAAGTCCCTCCGCAAAGATTGGTACCCGATCCCCTCGGCACAACAGGGATTCCGTACTCATTGCAAATTTTTAGAACCTCAGAAACTTCATGGGTATTTCTAGGGCTAATGACCGCTTCCGGCAAAGCCTGGAAATTCGGCGTCGCGTCATAGGAATAGACGAGACGGCTCGTTTGCGAATCCTCATAATTTTCGTCGGAAACAATGTCGATGAACTTCCTTTTTACCTCGTTACTAATCGTTTGAGCCAGCATGTTCATTCCTCCAATCCCTTTGTAAAGCAACTGAGCGCTGAAAAAATTGGTATAAGTCCATTATAAAAAAACACCCATCAACCTGCTATGTATGTATATCTAAATAAAAAGTTTATAATAAGTCGATTTTTGTATGTTTATCTAATAGACGGATTGCGAGGTACATAGCAGTGACATCAGAAGTCCTGCCAGCGTCGTGGTTTGTTAATTCCTTGATTCTTTTTAGCCGGTAGTGAAGGGTGTTGATGTGAATATGAAGGTTTTTTGCTGTATTTTTATAGGACTGATTTTGTGAAAAAAACTCAGAAATTGTTTGAAGCAAGTCTCTTTCTTTTAAAATGGGGCCAACCGTCCGGGTAATAAATTCTTTCTTTATTTCCGTATTCAAATCATCAAGAAGCATTTCCAATGTAAGATCTTCATCAAAAACAACAGGATTGCCCTCCGACGCAATGTTCAGCGCTCTTACAGCGTGAGTATATGATTTTTCTATGCTTAGAGGAGCTACTGCTTGCCCGAGGCCAATAAACGGAACAATTCCTGTAAGGCCAGAAAGGAATTCGTGAAACTGCCGAATTTTCCGTTCAATTTCCTCCCTTTCAGGTTTAAGAGAATAGTCGAGGAGAAGGACAATTCGATCGTTGCCCCAGCGTGCTACAACATCGGATTGTAAAAATAGGGGCCAATTGAAAATAACGGACCATGTTTGTCTTGAGATGGGTTGGCGGATGGCCTTAAACTCAATAATTGCAGCGATCCTAGCCAATGACAAATCAATCCCAAGCAGCCTTGCCCTGTCTGTCAACGAATCCTCCCGATTTTGGTTTTGAAGCCAGTCGATGACAAACGTTTCAACTGCGCGTGATTGCCATTCGAATTGGCTTGTATAGGAATCCTCGGCAATCAGCAGCTCTGTCATTTTTCTAATGATTTCGCCAAATGGAGCCACTTTTGAAGGGTCGCCTGTTATTCCTACAATCCCGATTACTTCATTTTGAAAAAAAATCGGAAGGTTCATTCCCGCTTTAACGCCCTTTAAAGTTGTTTGCTCATCCACAGTAATGGTGATTTTTCTTTTTTCTCTCGCGGCGATGAGTGCCCCTTCATGGAAAGCCCCTATACGAGACTGGTCAGTGCTGGCGATGATGGTTCCATCGGTGCTTACGACAATTACATCTTCATCTATCAGTCTCTTGACCTCATTGACAATTTTCCCTGCAAGATCCGGATTCAGCATCGTTTTTCGCCCCCTTGTCTGTTAAAGTCCATTATATACTGTTTTCCAGCAGGACCGGTCTTTTAAGCCTTTCATAAAAAAACGCTATCCATGGGGGGACAGCGTTTTGCTTACGTGCTTAGGAAGCTATAGAATGGAGCATTTTGGATAACTCGAAACATGTTATTGTAATCCAGCTTAAGCGAGCTTACGCATTTTGTTTTTTAATCCGTGCCTTTTCCTGTATCGATTTGCGGGTGCATGAATGGAACCGCATTTGGCTTTCTTCTGCTTTCGAGTATTTCCCTGTTTTCTTTCGTGTTCCAACCAATATCATTTGTAGGGTGGACCCATTGATCACCGGACATGATTTCAGGGTCGGTTTTATCCGACCAGTTTTCAAGTGGCGAGTCCGGGGAAGAATAGAGGCTGTCTCCGATTACAACACCATACCGGTTAACAAAAGGAGTTTCCATTTCGATGTCTGTCCCTTTGAAATCCGGGGCGTTAATTTGGTGGGGGAGTGTTCCGTCAATTTCCGGTCTTTCCAATTTATTTCGCTCTTTTGCCATGTGTTTTCCTCCTTTTTAGTTTTATTTTTAGGCACAGGAGAGGGATTTATGAATGGGGAACAGGGATGCATGAATTTTGCATGGTTGTAGGAAACTAATGAAAAAGGAGGCGTACCAATGGCGAAAAGAAAAGCGGAACGAAATGCTGTCGAGAAATATAGCAAAACACCGCATAAAAATACCCAGGAGTCAGACTTTTCAGCTGAGCTTGCCCATGAGGAGGATCCCATGAAAGGGGCCAATCGAAACTCAAAGCAAGGAAGAAAAGGGCGAGGCTGATGAAAAAAAAGATTCATCAGCAATCAAGTCCCAAGGAAGAATTCAGTATTGAGTTCGGTGATGTAAATGGAATTAAGTTATATGAGCTTTTTGCTTCCAACCGGCAAGACAAAGAGGAAGGAAGTACAACGAAAAGCTCCTCGAATAAGAAAAAATAAGCCGGCGGATGCCGGCTTATTGAGCGAATGAACTGATCTTCGCCCCTTTTCCAGCCGGGTCATAATAAACCGCAAGGGCTGTTGGGGTGAAGCGAATCGTACCAGAAGCAACATATTCGTTTAAATCAAATGCCAAAGGCTCTAAAATGGTATGCTTGTACATGTCTTTTTCCGAAAGGTTCAGGCCTTCAAACGATTGGCCGGCAATTTCCGGGTTTGCAAGCAGGCGCTGGTATAACAGGCTCCTGCCCTTTTTATCAAACCGCTTTTCCCACCATGGTTTACGTGGGCTGTATTTTTGCCTTGATAAGTAATCGAACATCATCAGCCCCTCGGCAACTTCCAGGTTTTGTGTATTTCTCGAGATAAGGAAGGAACGGAGGCGTTTGAACAAGTCCTCAAGCTGGTGTCCGATTCTTGCCCAGCCTTTTTGATCCCAAAAGGCTCCGAACTCCTGGAAGAAATCAAACGGGGATTCAAATTCCCTGGTAATCAAATACTCGATGGTGGTATCCATCCGGTGGCTGTTCCAATATTTTTCAAGGACATCCTCAACCTGTTTGATCCGGATGATATCCTCGAACGGCAAGACATTGTTGCCAAGTATTTCATAAGGTGCCTGGTCCATAAAAATGTATTCATGCTCATCCGCGCGCAGCCTCACACCTGTGCCCCGCAGCATTTTAAGGAATCCAAGCTGCAATTCTTCGGGCCTCATTTCAAATACATCGTTAAAGGTCTTCCGGAAAGACTGATAGTTTTCCTCCGGCAGACCCGCAATCAAGTCAAGGTGCTGGTCAATCTTGCCGCCTTCCTTAACCATCGTTACCGTTCGCTTAAGCTTATCAAAATTCTGTTTCCTCATAACAAGCTCATTCGTATACTCGTTCGTTGATTGGACGCCAATTTCAAAACGGAAAAGCCCTTTCGGTGCTTCGTGATTTAGGAATTCAATGACCTCCGGGCGCATAATGTCGGCGGTAATTTCAAATTGGAAAACCGTCCCCGGCAAGTGCTCATCAATGAGAAAGCGGAACATTTCCATCGCATAGCTTCTGCTGATGTTAAAGGTGCGGTCGACAAATTTAATCGTTTTTGCCCCGTTCGCCATTAAGTAGCGAATGTCTTCTTTTATTTTTTCCCGGTCAAAATAGCGAACGCCAACCTCGATTGACGATAGGCAGAATTGGCAGTTGAATGGGCAGCCGCGGCTCGTTTCAATATAAGTCACCCGTTTGCCCAGATGCTCTATATCCTCCGGAAACTGGTAAGGGGAAGGAATTTCCTTCAAATCAAGCTTGCCGGACTGGAGGTTGATTTTTACCTGGCCATTTTGCCTGTAGGCTAAACCAGGTACTTTGCCAAGATTAGGCGCTCCGCTTTCAAGTTCCTGAAGGAGTTCCTTATAAGCCGCTTCCCCTTCGCCGATGACGATATAGTCAGCGGCCGAAAGTCTTTCAAGCCATTGTGCTGTATCATAAGTAACTTCTGGCCCTCCGAGGACGATGGCAATAGCAGGGTTTATTTTTTTTATCATGGAAATAACCTTAATGGTTTCCTCGATATTCCATATATAACAGCTAAAGCCAATGACATCAGGCATTCTAGCAATGAGATCCGAGACGATATTCATTGCTGGATCTTTAATTGTATATTCCACCAGTTCAATGTTGAACTCTGGTTCGGCATAAGCCTTCAAATATCGTATAGCCAGATTGGTATGGATGTATTTGGCATTCAAAGTCGAACAAATTATTTTCATGTAAATAGCTCCTTGAAAGGTTCTTATAAGTATTTTAGTATAATCACTCAAGGATGTAAAAGGAAGGAACAGTAAAAGTCCCTTCCGGGAACGGGAAGGGACTATTGCTTTGCACTGAATCTTTATTGCCGCCCTTGGTTTACGCTAAGCCCGTCCGAGAGCCGGCTGAGCAATTTCCTTGTCTTCGATGCCCTTAGCTCAATAAGCGGCTGGGTGAATGACGTGATTAGCCTGCTTGACAATCCTAGGACTATGATAAGGGAAATTCCCGCAAGGAGGACAATCTGTTCCGTCCTGTCAAAATAGGAAACGATGTCGCTTTCACGGAAGACCTTAACGAAAAAACCATGCAGCAGATAGACATAAAGTGTATTTTTTCCAAGATTGGTAAAGAAATATTCCTTTCTCGGAACAAAGGCGAAAAAGCTCATGACCATCACCAGGCTCAATGCGTAAATGCCCAGACGCTTAAACATGGCCCAGACTGATGCGGCCCCCATTGCTTCGTAAGGCTTGGAACCGAGCAGCCATTGATACTGTATATCCGGATAGAGGTAAAATCCGGCAAAAATGATAAGAAACGCAGCCATTCCCAGAATCCGTTTCCGTACTGTAAACAGGGAATAAAAATGTTCCTTCTTCATGTAATAGCCGGTCAGGAACAATGGGAAAAACACAAAAGTCCTTGAAAGGCTCAAATAATTGGATACCCAACCGACATAGCCGATCAGCAATCCAATAGTAAACGCCCCCGCTATCGCAACGGACGGCCTGATTTTTGTAACGGGGATTAGTAGCAAGTTCCAGAAAAACATACTGATCAAAAACCATAGTGACCAATGCGGATCGAATGGGTCCATCCGGAAATCAGGCTTCTGGTATAGGTAATAATAAAAAACCGAGTAGATAACCTGGAAAATGATATAGGGCAGAATCAATTTCTTGGCAATTTTAGCGACATACCCTTTTTCATTGAACCCTTTTGCAAAAAAGCCTGATATTAGGATGAAAGCGGGCATGTGGAACGTATATATAGCCTTGTATAGGGCAAAAAAGATTTCATTATCTTCAATAAACGCTCTTAGCAAATGGCCAAAAACAACTAGAAAAATCAGAATGAATTTTGCATTGTCAAAGTAGTGGTTTCGTTTTTTCATCATTTCCTCCAATTAAGAGACCCCCAGCAATCTCACTTCCTTATTACCCTAACTAAATTCGCAGAAACAAGGTAATGAATTCCAGTAAGCCAGTCTGCAAAGATGGGTACTGTTATAATACAGGTTCGAATCTGTATCCATTGTTATGATTGCTCTCTTTCCTTTGTGAAATCTGAATTCATGTTAATACAGTTCGAGCTGTATCTAAATTTTATTAGAGTTGTATAACTTTTGTCACAGCGTAAATATTTCCTGTTGCCTAAAATAGATGGTGGGGATGCCGGCAAATCGCCGGCTGAGAACATAAGAAAGGGAAAATGGGAGGGAAGACATGTCAATTCTGCCAAAAAGAAATGATCTGGGATTCTTTGAAATACGCCTCGAATCAATCGGGGGCCTTGGGGCGAATCTGGCTGGGAAAATGCTTGCTGAAGCGGGGGTGCTTGGCCTTGGACTGAATGGATCGAATTTTTCATCCTACGGGTCCGAGAAAAAGGGTTCACCTGTAAAGAGTTTTATCCGTTTTTGCGACGCGGAAGTAGAGATTCGGGATCACAGCCCGATTGAACAGCCTCATATTATCGGAGTTTTTCATGAAGCCTTATATAAAATGGTCGATGTCGTCAGCGGACTCGAGGCCGATGGGATTGTCCTCGTCAATTCGGCCAGGGATTTTGACGGCATAAAAACCGATCTGCAGCTTGAATATGGCACTTTAGCAATCGTTGATGCCTTAACAATTGCGGTTGAGGAAAAAACGAAAGTAAATACAGCAATGCTTGGCGCGCTGTATCGAATATGTGATTTTCTTGATCCGGAGGCAATGAAAGCAGTCATAAGAAGGACTTTTGAAAAGAAATACCCGCACTTGGTCGAGCCAAATATCAGGACGTTTGAACGCGGTTACAATGAAGTAACGTTCAAGGTATATGAAGTGCCAGCTGGTGCCGAGGGCAAAACCTTCACGAGGCCGCTTCCTCAGCTTGGCTATCTTACCCAAGAAATTGGCGGGGTTATCCCCGCACCTGGCAACAGCATCCTTAAAGATCTTAGCGGATCCAGACAGGGCTTCCTGCCAGAACTGAAACTTGAAAAATGCATCCACTGCGCATCGTGCGATACGGTTTGCCCTGATTTCTGCTTTGTTTGGGAAACGGGTCAGGACAAGCGCGGCAGGGAGCAAATGTTCCTAAAGGGAATTGATTATCAATACTGCAAAGGCTGCCTGAAGTGCGTAGAGGCATGCCCGACAGACGCGCTAAGCGACCTCCGAGAGGCTATTGGCTATGCTGATGCCAACCGGGTCAGGCAAAACTTTCCTTATGCGCAGGGGAGGATATAAAAATGGCCATGTTAGAAAAAGAACTTAAGGGAACTGCAAAAGCGGAGCAATTGCTCACCTTTGAATCCGGGAATGAAATGGCCGCGATGGCGGCGGCGCAAATCAATTATCATATTATGGGATACTTCCCAATCACCCCTTCTACTGAGGTGGCCCAATACCTTGACATGATGAAGGCAAGGGGGGAGCATGACATCAAGCTTATACCTGCGGATGGGGAACATGGATCTGCAGGAATATGCTACGGTGCCGCAGCAACTGGGGCGCGCGTTTTCAACGCAACAAGCGCGAACGGACTCCTCTACATGATCGAGCAGCTTCCGGTCCAGGCGGGTACGCGCTTCCCGATGGTCATGAACCTCGTAACGAGGGCTGTCAGCGGTCCGCTTGATATAAGGGGAGACCATTCCGACTTGTACTATGCATTGAATACAGGCTGGGTCATTCTTACCGCGAGGACTCCGCAGGCAGTTTATGACATGAATATCATGGCACTGAAAATCGCCGAACATTCAAAGGTCCGATTGCCTGTCATCGTCGCCTATGACGGATTCTTCACTTCCCATCAGAAGAGAAGGGTTGAATATTTTAAGGACCGGGCTGTAGTCCAGAAATTTGTCGGTGAATGTCCGATTGATTACAATTTTGCAAGGGACCCGAAAAAACCGGTTACTATTGGCGCGCATATGAACGGCGAGGACCTGATGAACAACCACTTCCAGCAATCCGAAGCAATTTATGCCGCAGGGGAAGTTTTCAAGGAAGTTGCAGCTGAATATGCGAAACTATCTGGCAGAGAATATCCTGTACTTGACCTTTATAAAATGGAAGATGCCGAAGTAGCACTGTTCCTCCTTAATTCCGCGGCCGAGTCAGCAAAGGATGTTGTTGACAAGCTTAGGTCCAAAGGAATCAAGGCAGGGGTCATTTCACCGAACATCATTCGCCCATTCCCGGCAAAGGAAATCCGTGAAGCCCTGAAAAATGTTAAGGCATTGCTAGTGGGCGAGCGCGCCGATTCGTATGGCGCTCACGGGCCGAATCTGACCCATGAGGTAAAATCGGCGCTGCAGGAAGATAAACAAAACGCCACGGTTGTCCTTAGCAGGGTATTTGGCCTAGGCGGTAAAGACTTTTATTCAGATGATGCGGAAGCATTTTTTGAAATGGCATTAGAGGCAAAGGAAAAAGGATATGCAGAAAAGCCATTTGATTATTACGGAATTGTTCCAGGCAACCCGGAAAAAGCGCTCAAGCCTGTCATTGAGCCGCAATACGGAGAAACGTATAAATCCGGCCTCATCGATGTGAAAATGGATGAGGAAACAGGCAAACTGAAGGTGAAAATCCCTCCGCTTAGGGCACTGGCCTCCAAGCCAAAGCGCCTCGGTTCAGGCCACGGCGCCTGCCCAGGCTGCGGTATATTCCCAGGACTTGAGCTGTTCTTTAAGGGTATCGAGGGGGATATCGTCGTCCTTTACCAGACAGGCTGCGCTTACGTGACGACAACTGCGTATCCGTACACATCGCACAAGCAAACGATGATCCACAACCTATTCCAAAATGGGGCGGCGACGTTGTCTGGCACCGTTGAAGCGTTCTTTGAACTGCAAAAACGCGGAGAAATTGAAATTGCCGATGACGTCACATTCGTTATGATTACCGGTGACGGCGGAATGGATATTGGCATGGGCTCGGCGATTGGAACCGCATTGCGCGGCCACAAGCTGATCATTGTTGAATATGATAACGAGGGCTATATGAATACCGGCTCTCAAATGTCATATTCCACTCCGATGGGCCACATGACGAGTACCACAAGTGTTGGAAAAACCCAGCAGGGAAAGAGTTTCCATCATAAGGATACGGCCCAGCTGATGGCGGCTGCAAACATTCCTTACGTTTTCACCGGTACAGAAGCATTCCCGCAGGACCTTGTTAAAAAAGGTGCAAAGGCCCAGTGGTACGCACAGAATGTTGGCACAGTATATGGGAAAATCCTAATCACTTGCCCGTTGAACTGGAAATCAGAGGATCGTTACGGGAGCACAATCATGGAACAAGCAGTGAATTCCTGTTTCTTCCCGCTTTACGAAATCGAGCAGGGCGCGACAACGATCACATACAATCCTGAGGAAAAAAATAAACGTGTACCTGCATCCGAATGGCTGAGATACATGGGCAAATCCAAGCATCTTTTAAAAGAAGAAAATAAGGAATTGCTCGCGGCGTTCGAAAAGGAAATCGAAAACCGCTGGCAGCGACTGAAGGCAAAGAACGAACATCCGATGCTATAAGCTAATGGTGTCTGAAACATGGGTATAGGAAAAAGATGAATGAAAAGCGGTCCTTTTTGCGAAAAAAGGCCGCTTTTTGCATTTTGGCAAACGGAATTTGCATATTTTGGGATGCTTTCGGTTTCCGGGTACATTTTGGCTGTTAATGGCATATTTATTCCGTGATGGAAAGTCAAAATGAGCTGCCTTTTAGGTACTCGGAAAATATATCGAAAATTTTCTAGTAGTTATCGAAAACTTTTAAGATATATCGAAAACTGTCACAATTTGGACAAGGTCACCAACCGCGTATTATTACTCCCCCAATTTAGTGAAATTATCCAGTCCTCTCTTGACTATTCAGCAAACAATTGATATAAATCTAATTAGATATATATCGAATTAGTAAAGGTGATGAATATGCAGTTAAACAGGCTGGTTTCATTCTATAAAGCCATGGGCGATCCAACACGCATCCGGATTGTTGCGCTTCTGGCAACTGGCCCGCTTCATGGCCAGGCGATTGCGGGAAAGCTGGGGCTGACTCCGCCAACAATTACCCATCATTTGAAAAAACTACGGGAAATCCATGTTGTCTTCGAGAGAAGGGACAAAAATACAATCTATTTTTATCTGAATGAAAAAGTGATGGAGCAGCAGGCAAAGGCGCTAACGCAGCTTGCGAAACGGGAAGGGGAGGAACTAGACGAAATGGCTAATACAAACGTGGAGAGGCAGAAGGTTATCAGCAACTTCTTTACAGCGGATGGGAAGCTGAAAAACATTCCGGCACAACGAAGAAAGAAGCTCTATGTATTTGAACATATCGTAAGGGGCTTGGCAAAAGGGAAAAAGTACGAAGAAAAGGAAATTAACGAATACGTCAAGAATTTCCATGATGATTACGCGACCATCCGGCGTGAGTTTATTATCAACCATTACATGTACAGAGAAAATGGCATTTACGAGCTGAACCCTGAAGAAATGTGGGCAAAGCCGTAGGTAAGTGTGTGAAAAAAAGGAGGCTGCCACCTGGCACTGCCTCCTTTGTACTTGTCTGGAAATTTTTAAATAGAACATTGTGGATAACTCGAAACAATTTATTGTAATCTAGCTCCAGCGCCTAGCCCCTCGAGGTCTTAAGCCGGTTCCCTACGGAGGGAAGGCCCGTCCTGCGGGCCCCGTCTTAATCTGGTCGGGGCTGACCAAGGCGCCTGCGCATTTTGTGTCTTATTCCCTGTAATGTTCAGGCCTTCTGTCATCAAAAACCGGGATGATACCCCGGACTTCCTTCACCTTTTCAAAATCGATTTCGGCACTTAGAATTTCCTCGCCTTCACCAGCTTCGGCAATTACTTCGCCCCATGGATCAATTACCATTGAATGGCCCGCAAAAACATTCTTCGGATCGCTCCCCGCCCGGTTGCAGGCAATGACGTAGCATTGGTTTTCAATCGCCCTGGCAATCAGGAGCGCGCGCCAGTGGGCCAAGCGAAGCTTCGGCCATTCTGCAACAACGATGATTGCTTCAGCCCCTTTCGACGCATGTTTCCTTAGCCATTCCGGGAAACGGATGTCGTAGCAGACAAAGCCGGCAAAGCCGTGGCCTTCAAGTTCGAAATTCGCTGTTCCGGTTCCTGGTTTGAAAAAATGATGCTCATCCATGAGCTGAAACAAATGAAGCTTGCTGTACTTATGGACCAGGCTTCCATCCTTCGAGACGACCAGGAACGTATTTTCGACTCCGTCCCCGGTTCGGTTCGCGACTGATCCTCCGATGAGATTAACATGGTTTTCAACAGCCTTTTTCTCAAGAAAAGCAATTGACTCCAGCGCATGGTCATCGGCAATTTCATCAAGCCTGTCCAAGTCGTAACCGGTCGTCCATAATTCCGGCAGGACAATGAGGTCTGGATTTGTATCTGCTGCTTCTTGAATCAAATTTTCGGCAATGGAATAATTCTCAGCCGGGTTCCCGTATGCAATATCCATTTGTAAAATGGCGATTTTCATTTTCAAATTATTTTCCCCCAATTCAGAAAAGTAAAAAACCTCTTTACAAGATACCTATTACGTTATATCATTTGTGACTAGATTTCCATAAAAAAATCAAACCATTATAAAGCAGGTGGCTTTTGTGAAGGAATATCCTAAGTCGGATTTATTGAACAGCTTACCAGGCCAATTTTTTGCAGGGCTTGTCAAAAAAGTTGGCGAGACAATTGAGAAAGGGCATGACGTCATCAATCTTGGGCAGGGAAACCCGGACCAGCCGACGCCGGCCCATATTGTGAGAAAACTCCAGAATGCCGCGGCAAATCCTTTAAACCATAAATATTCTCCATTTCAGGGGTTCAGGTACTTGAAAGAGGCTGCGGCAAATTTCTATAAACGCGAATACAACGTTGATTTGGATCCGGATACAGAAGTAGCCATCCTCTTTGGTGGAAAAGCCGGCCTTGTGGAAATTCCGCAGTGCCTGCTTAATCCAGGAGATACGTTGCTTGTGCCAGACCCAGGCTATCCTGATTATTTATCAGGGGCAGCCCTAGCCCAGGCGAAGCTTGAAACAATGCCTCTCCTCGAGCAGAATGGTTTCCTGCCCGATTACAAAGCGATTTCGCCTGAAGCCTTGGAAAGTGCCAAACTCATGATCCTCAACTATCCAAACAATCCCACTGGCGCAGTTGCAACAAAAGAGTTCTTTGATGAAACCGTGTCGCTTTCAAACAAACACGGTATTTGCATCGTCCACGATTTTGCTTACGGGGCAATAGGTTTCGAAGGAAAAAAGCCAATAAGCTTCCTACAGTCCGAAGGGGCTAAGGATATTGGCATAGAAATCTATACCTTATCGAAAACCTACAACATGGCCGGCTGGAGGGTTGGCTTTGCCGTTGGGAACAAAAGCGTTATTTCCGCTATTGAATTGATTCAGGACCATATGTATGTTTCCCTGTTCGGGGCTGTACAGGAAGCAGCCGCGGAAGCATTGAATGGTTCCCAGGACTGCGTTAATGAACTAGTCCGTTTGTATGAAGGCAGGCGAAAGGCCTTAATTGGCGGATTAAAGCGAATTGGTTGGGATGTCGCTGCGCCGGCAGGCTCGTTTTTTGCCTGGCTGAAGGTTCCGGAAGGCTTCAGCTCAATGGAATTTGCCGACTATCTGCTGGAAAAGGCGCATATCATGGTTGCCCCAGGAATCGGCTTTGGCCAATTTGGAGAAGGCTATGTACGGGTTGGCCTCCTTGCATCGGAGGAGAGGCTTGCTGAAGCGGTCCAACGAATTGGTTCTTTGGAGATATTCCAAAAAAATGTTTGACAATAATATTAATTCTTGCGATAATCCATATTGAATCTTAACATTATGAAAATAGTGAATATAATAAAAATCATTTTCTTATCAAGAGCAGGCGGAGGGACTAGCCCTATGAAGCCCGGCAACCGACTTATTTTAAGCACGGTGCTAATTCTTGCAGCGAAAGCTGATAGATGAGAAGAGATTAGTTTGCTGCGCTAACCTCTTCTTTGGAAGGGGTTTTTTTAATGCCTTTAATGAAAAATATCTATGCCCATCGGAAATTCCACGTAAGAAAGGATGGCACACAATGAGCGAAATTATAGCGACATATCTTATACATGATGAAAATAATCCCGCGAAAAAAGCGGAGGAAATTGCCCTAGGCCTGACGGTCGGTTCATGGACCAATTTACCCGCACTGGAACAGGAGCAGTTAAGGAAGCACAAAGGGAGAGTGGTATCGGCTGAAAAAACCGCCGAAACCATCGCAACAATCTCGGTAGCGTATCCCGCAGCCAATTTCTCGGCGGACCTTCCCGCAATCCTGACTACAGTGTTTGGAAAATTGTCCCTCGATGGGAAAGTTCGGCTGATGGATTTGGAATTCAGCCAGGAGTTTAAACGTTTTTTTCCGGGTCCACGGTTTGGGATTGAAGGGCTAAGGGATAAACTCAATGTTTTCAACAGGCCGCTGTTGATGAGCATTTTTAAGGGTGTACTTGGAAAAAGTCCCGATTTCCTCACAAGCCAGCTTAGAGAGCAGGCATTGGGCGGAATCGACATCGTTAAGGATGACGAAATCCTTTTCGAAAATCCGCTGACCCCCTCGAGGAAAAGAATTCAGGCCGGCCGGCTCGTCCTGGATGAAGTATTTTCCGAAACTGGCCACCGGACACTTTACGCAGTGAACTTAACAGGGAGGACTTCGGAACTTAGGGAAAAAGCAAAAAGGTTTGCGGAAGATGGCGCCGATCTACTCTTGTTCAATGTATTTTCCTACGGACTGGATGTCCTGCAGGAACTTAGGGAGGACGAAAGCATCGGCCTGCCAATCATGGCGCATCCGGCGTTCAGCGGTGCAATCGTATCATCTTCTGTATATGGGGTTTCCCATTCCCTCCTCTTAGGGAAACTGCTCAGGTATTCGGGCGCGGATCTTGCTCTGTTCCCATCACCGTACGGCTCGGTGGCGCTTGCAAGGGAAAGCGCGCTCGGGATTGCAAAGGAGCTGACGAAGGAAGAGCTGTACAAAAAGGCGTTACCGGTACCTTCCGCCGGCATTCACCCAGGACTTGTTCCAGCCTTGATTTCCGACTTCGGCATTGACTCAGTCATTAATGCTGGCGGAGGAGTCCATGGACATCCGGGCGGAGCAGCTGCCGGGGGAAAGGCCTTTCGCCAAGCAATCGATGCAGTCCTGGACGGCCGCAGCCTGTCAGATGCGGCTGCCTATCAACCGGAACTTGAAAAAGCCCTGGAGCTATGGGGGGTGCCTGTAAAATGAAAACGCCCGTTATTTACTGTGACTTCGATGGAACAATTACCGAAAAGGACAACATAATTTCAATTATGAAGACCTTTGCTCCGCCGGAGTGGGAACCGATTAAGGACCAGATCCTTTCTGGAGAAACCTCCATCAGGAAAGGGGTTGGGGAATTATTCTCACTACTTCCGTCGAGCGAAAAAGGACAGATTGCCGAATTTGCTATTGAACAGGCGAAAATCAGGGAGGGCTTTGGAGAATTTGTTGCTTTTACAAGAAAAGTTGGCATTCCTCTTTATATTATAAGCGGTGGCATTGATTTCTTCGTCGAACCAGTCATTTCACAATATGGCCCGTTTAATGGGGTATTCTGCAACAGTGCTGACTTCAGCGGGGAAAGGATTCACATTCTCTGGCCCAACAGCTGTGATGAAGGTTGCGGCAATAACTGCGGCTGCTGCAAGCCAAGTGTCATCAGGCGGCTTGGCCATGGTGGGGATTATTTTAAAATTGTCATCGGGGATTCAATAACAGACCTTGAGGCGGCAAAACAAGCGGATTTTGTCCTGGCGCGTGACTTGCTTAAGGAAAAATGTGAGGAATGGGGACTGCCACATGCACCATTCGACAATTTTCATGATTGCCTTGCATGGATAAAAAAGAAGACTGGGGTGAAGGAGCAGGCATGCTGAACGAAAAGTGGAACGAGCTTGCTGATGTGAAGGATGAGCTTTCGGGACGGGATTGGTTTATGGGGACAAGTGGGAATCTTGCGATAAAAGTTAGTGGTAATCCACTGCAATTCCTTGTTACAGCAAGCGGTAAGGATAAGCGGAAAAGGACCGATGAAGACTTTTTGCTTGTTGATGAGTATGGCAGGCCGGTGGGGGATACCCATTTGAAACCTTCCGCGGAGACTCTTCTTCACGTTGAAATATACCGCAGGACCAATGCAGGCTGCAGCCTCCATGTGCATACGATCGACAACAATGTCATCTCCGAAATTTACGGAGAACGCGGAGAAGTGTCTTTTCAGGGCCAGGAAATTATCAAAGCCTTCGATAGGTGGGAAGAGGATGCGGTGTTAAAAATCCCGATTATCCGAAATTACGCCCATATCCCTTCATTGGCAAAGGCGTTCGCAGAGCATATTGACGGTGACACTGGAGCTGTACTCATCCGGAACCACGGAATCACGGTTTGGGGAAGGAATGCTTTCGAAGCAAAGAAAGTACTTGAAGCATCCGAGTTTCTCTTCCGTTACCAACTCCGGCTCCTTGAACACAAACCTTTCCAACTGTTTAAGGTCGTTTAAAACTATCAAGCTTGAAAATAAGGTATCCACTAATATATAGAAAGAGGTTTTTCATATGGCATGGATTAAATTTCAACAAAGGGGCCAAGAAGTGCGGGGACAGGAGGAAGTCGCTTCCTTCCTTGAATCCCAGGAAGTTATTTATGAGCATTGGGATGTTAACAAGCTTTCTGAAAATCTAAAGGAAAATTTTACGCTTTCGGAAGAAGATAAGGAAAATATACTTAAAACCTTTGAAAACGAAATCAACGAAATTTCAGCAAGGAGGGGCTACAAGGCACAGGACGTGATTTCTCTTTCTGACTCCACCCCTAATCTTGATACACTGCTCGATAACTTTAAAAAGGAGCATCATCACACAGACGATGAAGTACGCTTTATCGTCAGCGGTCACGGAATCTTTGTCATCCAAGGGAAGAATGGCGAGTTTTTTGATGTCAACCTCGACCCTGGAGACCTGATTTCTGTCCCTGAAAATGTCCGCCACTATTTTACTCTCCAGGAAGACAGGAAGGTAGTAGCCATCCGGATTTTTGTAACTCCCGAAGGCTGGGTGCCAATTTATGAATAGGTAATATAAAATTTGCCTTAAAAACCGGTTCCAAGTGGAGCCGGTTTTTCTTTTTTTGAAACAATACCGATAAATCGATGTCGAAATACGGTGAATTTTAAGATGTTTTGACCTGTTTTGCGAATCTATTTACATTACTTCCAAAGCCTGGCATAATTCAACAAGTGTCATTATTTTTGTAGGTAAGGACACGCATTTATAGAAAAATAATTGATTCAACTGGAGGCAGGTTAAGGGTGTTTATAAATAGCTTTGAAATGATTAAACTATTGGAAGAAATACAGAAGAAACGAAAAGTAATGATTGAATTGGCAAATAAGAATGGATTAACAAGTGAAATGACAATCCAATGTAGCCAGGAGCTTGATGATATCATTGTCGCCTATCAAAAGGCAACGCAATCCTGCCGGGAGAGATCAAACCAGGTTGATATTGTCCTATCAAAGTGGCGACTTGCCCGAAAGAATATTGGAGACAGGCAGGCAGGAAATTCAGGAATATTTAAAAATGTAGTGGGATGCTAACTAAGCTGGCATCCTCTTTTTTTTGTAATAAATATTGATCCAATGATCAAAGACCTCATTTTGCTCCTTTACGGTAACCGCCGCTAAACTCTTCTTTCTTGGTTCTTCACCACAAAAAGTGGTTTTAGCAAATATGTTGATTTGCGCTACAGGCACACGCTTTCCGCGGGGCGTCAGTGGAGCCTCCTCGGCGCTTGCGCCTGTGGGGTCTCCACCTTGCCGCTGCATCCCGCAGGAGTCGGTGCCCTCCGCTCCAATCAACATATAAGTTACGCATTTTAATCATAAACCAGCACTTATGGTGATGAACCTCTTTCTTCAATATTGTCCAATTTCATCCTCGTCTCCCAAAAAATATTTAAAAAACCTTTAAATGTGATTTATATCATTGTCTGTATCTGAATATTTATTATAGTAGTATTAACAGCAATGTTATGATCAGCGTCGTATGTTTGTACGGCAGGTGTTATGCCGTCCTATGACCGGAATTGCTGAAGTTTGGTTTAAACTCCAAACCATTCGTTTTGTTGGTACTATGCTTGTTTTATGATTCATATATCGTATTACAAAGCATTTTTATTTTCAACCAAGGAAACGCTTACAACAATTTAGTACAGAGGGGAAGGTAGTACATGCATATTGTCGTTTGTGTCAAACAAGTACCGGATACAAAAATTATTAAAATTAATCCTAAAACAAATACGCTTGACCGCAGAAGTGCTCCAGCCATCCTGAATCCTTATGACGCCCATGCCGTCCAGGAAGCAGTGAAAATCCGGAAGCTGACCGGCGGTACGATTTCCGTGCTGTCAATGGGGCCACCACAGGCAACTGCCGTTATTAAGCGAAGTGTTGAAATTGGGGCCGACAGAGGCTATTTAATTTCAGACCGGGCATTTGCTGGGGCTGATACACTCGCCACCAGCTACGCATTGTCGAAGGCGCTTGAGAAGATTAGCAAGGAAAAGCCAATCGATATGGTGATTTGCGGAAAGCACGCCATTGATGGGGATACAGGGCAAGTTGGACCAGGAATCGCCCGCAGGCTAGATATCCCGCCTATTACCAATGTCATCGAAGTTTCCGAGGTGAATCAAAAGGAAAAGACCGTTTTGATTAAAAGAAAGCAGACAAATGGCTACGAATTGATCCAGGCTGAGCTTCCATGCCTGCTGACGGTTGAAAAAGAAATTAATGAAATTGACTATTCGCCGCTCCCGAATATGATAAAGGCGGCCAGGTATGAGCCTGTCATCTGGGCTGTGAGCGATTTTGAAAATGTTGACAAGACCCAGTTGGGACTGAAGGGCTCCCCGACCATTGTTGGCAAAATGTTTTCTCCTCCAAAGCCTGAAGGAGGAAAAAGGCTCGAAGGCACATCGGATGAGCAAGTGAAAGAGCTGATGGGGCTCCTAATGGAGAAAAAAGAGCTCTTAATGCCCAGTTCCGCAAACTAAACAAACTAGCATATGTGGATAGGAGGATTCTGATGAATTTAGATGAATACAGAGGGGTTTGGGTTTTTATAGAAGAAACAGATGGGGAAATTGAAGGCGTTTCCCTCGAACTGCTCGGTGCAGGGCGTATGCTCGCCGATAAGCTTGAAGTTTCGCTGGCAGGGGTCCTTATGGGAGACGGAATAAAGCCGCTTGCATCCAAAGTCATTGCCTACGGGGCGGATGAGGTGTATGTAATCGACCATCCGGTTATGAAGAACTATCGGACGGAGTCATTCATGAAGGGTGTAATCATGCTGGCCGAAAAATATAAGCCGGAAATCTTCCTTTACGGGGCTACTCCAAACGGAAAGGACCTCGCAAGCGCCGTCGCCACGGATTTGAATACTGGTTTGACCGCGGATACGACCATGCTCGATATTGACATTAGCAACCGACTATTTGAGGCAAGCCGGCCGGCGTTCGGTGGAAACATAATGGCGACAATACTGTGTAAAAAGCACAGGCCGCAAATGGCGACGGTTAGGCCTAAGGTGATGAAAGCCCTTGAACCGGACAGTTCACGAACAGGTAAAATCATTGAAGAAACGATAGCACTTTCTGAAGAAAATATGCGAACAAAAGTGCTTAAAATTGTGAAAGACATAACAAATAAGGTTAATCTTGCAGAAGCACATGTCATCGTTTGCGGAGGCAAAGGAATGGGAGATCTGCAAAACTTCCAAATGCTCAACGACCTTGCAGATGCAATTGGCGCGACCGTTGGCGGGACGAGGGATGTTGTCGAAGCCGGCTGGCTGCCTCACCACCTGCAGATTGGCCAGACCGGGGAAACAGTTACCCCAAAAATATACTTTGCGGTAGCTTTATCCGGAGCGATCCAGCACGTAGTTGGAATGAAAAACTCTGAAATTATCATCGCAATCAACAAAGATCCAAATGCACCGATTTTTGATGTTGCTACCTACGGAATCGTAGGGGATGCACTTGAAATCGTCCCGAAACTTACAGAACAATTCAAACAGATGCGGAACCAAAAGGGCGGTGAAATCAGTTATGCCTGAAAAATTTGATGTTATCGTCGTTGGCGCGGGACCTGCGGGAGCTGCATGTGCCCTCGTTTGCGCAAAAAATGGATTAAATGTGCTGCTGATTGAAAGAGGGGAATACCCTGGTAGCAAAAACGTAATGGGCGGCGTACTCTATAGGAAGCAAACGGAGGAACTCATCCCTGAATTTTGGAAGGAAGCACCGCTGGAAAGGCCGGTTGTCGAGCAAAGATTTTGGATGATGGATAAAGAATCAGTCGTTTCTTTTGGCTATAAAGGAATGGAATGGGCTAATGAGCCATATAACAATTTCACCGTCCTAAGAGCCCAGTTCGACCAGTGGTTTGCCCAAAAGGCGGTCGATAATGGAGCCCTTCTAATCAACGAGACGGTCGTTACTGAATGCATTGTGGAAAATGGGAAGGTCATCGGAGTGCGGACTGACAGGCCGGATGGAGATGTGTATGCGGATGTTGTCGTTCTCGCGGATGGCGTGAACTCTTTACTTGGAAAACAGCTAGGCTTCCACAAGGAATTCCGTCCGGATGAAGTTGCCCTGACAGTCATGGAGGTTATCAATCTTCCAAAAGAGAAGATTAACGACCGCTTTAACCTCGAAGGCAACCATGGATGCACAATTGAGATTTTCGGAGATTCTACAAAAGGGAATCTTGGGACTGCATTCCTTTATACGAATAAAGATAGCCTCAATATTGGTGTCGGCACAACCTTATCGAGCATGATCAAGGCAAAACTGAAGCCGTATGACCTGCTTGACTATTTAAAGGCTCACCCAATGGTCAGGCCTATGCTTGAAGGCGGGGAACCAGCTGAATACTTGGCACATTTGATTCCGGAAGGCGGCTTTAGATCTGTTCCAAAGGTTGCCGGGAACGGGGTTGTAGTGATCGGGGATGCTGCTCAGCTTGTCAATGCGATCCATCGTGAAGGCTCGAACATGGCCATGTATTCCGGAAAGCTTGCTGCCGAGGCTATTATTGAAGCGAAAAACCGTAACAATTTTAGCGAATCCAGCTTGAACAGCTACCGCGAAGCACTTTATGGAAGCTTTATAATGAAGGATCTTGAAAAGTATAAGGATGCTGCCCATACCTTTGAAAAGTATCCACAATACTTTAAGGAATATGTACCGATGATGAATCAGGCGATGAGCAAGTTCTTTACGGTCGACGGGACTCCGAAACGTGATAAGCAGAAGGAAATCCTGAAGAGTATGACAAGCGAACGTGGTACCTTTAAGGTACTTCAGGATATTTATCGAGCATGGAAGGCGGTGAAATAATGTCAGTTACAACACTAGAAGAAAAACAATACCTCCTTCGCTTCAGGTGTGACACGAAATCCCATTTAACCGTACTGGATCATGATATTTGCGCGACAAAATGTCCTGACAAGATTTGTACGGTATTTTGCCCCGCAGAAGTTTACAAGTGGGAAGGAACCCGCATGCAGGTAGGCTTTGAAGGCTGCCATGAATGTGGCAGCTGCCGAATTGGCTGCCCGCACCAAAATATTAAATGGGAATACCCAAAAGGCGGCCATGGTATCGTATTCCGGCTTGCCTAGGTTAAGAGAATAGGAACAAAATGCGCAAGCCCCTGGGTCAGCCCCGACTAGCATAAGACGGGGCCCGCAGGACACTGAATGGCATCCCTGAATTCGCT
>NZ_LMTI01000007.1:0-18186 GCF_001510665.1 Bacillus sp. FJAT-27445 | reverse complement strand
AGCATTTCCGAGGACGGGCCTGCCCTCCGGAGGGAACCGGCTTATGACCTCGAGGGGCTAGGCGGTGGAGCTGGATTAATATAACTCGTTTCGAGTTATACACAATGATTTATTTTAAAATTTCACTAGACGATCAAAAAGCTGTTTGCTCTATACAAACAGCTTAGATTGCCGAAAAAAGGCAGCGAGCACACACTCGCTGCCTTTTGTGATTTATATGGAAATTACCGAGGTTAAACTTAAGATTTTCTTTCCGGTGGCTATACTTTTAGAAGTCCAATTTGCCAGTTTCTTTAAATTGATTGCAGCAAAACTAAGTATCACCTGGATAGACATTTTTTTAAGGCCTCGTAAGGTTGTCACCGTATAATAAGTTTTCTGCCAAGGGACGGATGAACGACAAATCAATGGCTGCTTCCAGCTTACGTACTATATGATTTTCTGAAGGTAAATGGTCAACTTTCTAATTGTTCCCGTTCATTGGCTTGATTTAGTCATGATGGCAGGTCACCTCATAAATAGTATTCTTTTTATTATAAGAATTTCAATTGATTGGAATGGAGGGTGGCGACTCCGGCGGGATTAGCGGGATAGTCGAGACCCTGGACTGAGCGTAGCGAGGGAGGCGGCTCGGCCCCGCCCGCGGAAAGCGTCCACCCGGAATGGAAATCTAGAGACGCATTGTCATTTCAATTTTATATTTAAAATTAAAAAGACTGTAGGCAAACCCGAAAATTTTCGAATTTGTCTACAGTCTGCTGTTTACTCTATGCAAACTGCTTTTTTCTGCTTAATTGATAGGAAGGAGTTTTAGTAGGAGGCCAGTATTTAATTAACACTATAATCACTATATGTACGGGATTTCACATAGGGGGGTAAAAAGAAGAAGCTCGAAAGGGTTGTATTTTGATGCTAGCTGATTTTTTTATCTGTCTCCATTGTGCAAAGCTGGTCATTTTTTCCGAAAGATTCAAATTGCTGTGCAAGTTCAATCGCGGTATCAATTGAATCCATGATCGTGGAGGCGAAGTATGGTTTATCCCAGCTAAATGAACCCTCTGAATCAGAAGTGTAGACCAGTACCTTCCAATTACAGCAGCCGGCAGGCAAACCGTCCTGTTCGCCCTGCAACGCAATCAGCCAATGGGTGGCGCCAGTTTCCGCGAAGGGGGAATCTTTTAGAACAGCTGAGTCATTCATACCTATGGGCATTATGATTTTTGGATAAAAGTCTCTATAATATGGGAAATTCAAGTTATGTTCCTCCTTTTTTGGTTCTATCTAAATTATATGAAATTCTTGCTATTGAATGTCATAGCAAATGTTAAAATTTTTCGAAATTTGAAAGCGTGCTCATTAATTCTTGACAAATTCATGGCATGTGACGCCCATCACAACTCACTACCAGCATGCCCATTATACTGTAATCAAATAACACTATTTTGAAAGGGGAAATTAATATGAGTGGTTGCATGAGCGCTTTACAAGGAATGGGAGAGGTTACATTATGTGCGGGGCTGAAACAGCTGAAGGAAGAGCATCCGCCGTTGCTGGCTCAACTGGAGGGTTTGCTGTCCACTGTAAAGAATATAGAAACAGGTGAGGATCTCAATAATTCGTTTGCCGAACTGACGAAGAGGACGAGGGACTTTATTGCAAATCTTGGACCTCATTCAGACCGCGAAGAAGGCGTCCTTTTTGATATGATGGGAGCGTATATTGGCCGGACTTCGGGCCCGATTGCTGTAATGGAATATGAGCATGATCGGGCAAAAACGCTAATTGGCACTTACCTGGCACGGACAAGCGAAGAAGGAGCGACATTTACTGAAGCTGAAATCCATGAACTTGCCTTGCAAATAAAGGAAGCTTACTATACATTAACAGAGCATTTTGCAAAAGAAGAGAATGTTTTATTCCCGATGGCACAACGGATGCTTTCAGAAGAAGAAAAAGCCGAGCTTTACCTCAGAATCCAAGAAATCTAGATGAAGCTGAAGTAGTAGGATGGCAGCCAACGATTTTTGATGGATATCAATCTATTTTTCAGCAACAGTAAATGATAAAAGGCATAGCCGAGTAAATGGCTATGCCTTTTTGCTAATTTGAAGTATTCCATTTCTCTAGCGTTTTATCCGCTGGCAATAGGAAAGAGGTAAGCCCGATTAACGGGAGAAACCCAACCCCGATAATCATTTCCTTCAACCCTGCCAAGTCGGCGATATATCCAAGCCCGACAGAGCCAATGGCCCCCATTCCAAAAGCAAGGCCGACGGTTAGGCCAGACATGAGGCCAATTTTTCCGGGTACAAGTTCCTGGGCGTACACGACCGTAACGGAAAAACTGGACATCAAAATAAATCCATTCAGGATAAGGCAAACCAAAGCCGGCCCAGGCGGCAAAAATGGGACAATGGCTGAAAATGGAGCAGCGAAAAGCATTGAGGCTGCAATCACATTCTTTTTGCCGAATCGGTCAGCAAGCGGACCGCCAAAAAATGTACCAACTGCGCCGGCAACAAGAAAGGCAAACAGCAGGTATTGCGCATTCTGAATTGTAAACGAATATTCATGTATTGCAAAAAATGAGTAGAAGCTTGTGATACCGGATATATACCAGGACCGTGCGAATATAAGAATAAGGATGAGTGAGAGAGCTGGCAATACCCCTTTTGATAATGGCTTTGTCCCGTCAAGCTTCCTGGATGAATTGCCTGCAGCCTTCCTGGCGGCAGAAAGCTTTTCCGTATACCACCGGGCTATATAGATTAGGAGGGCAACTGCAATTCCGGCTACAATAGCGAATAATGCTGCACCTCTTTGCCCGAATGGAACTAGTATAAGCGCGGTAATCAATGGCGCCAATGCCTGTCCGGAGTTCCCGCCAACCTGGTAAATGGATTGAGCTAATCCCCTTCTTGGCCCTGCGGCAAGGTAGGCGACGCGGGATCCCTCGGGGTGGAAAATTGCAGAACCAATTCCAATGAACATAACGGATAGGATGATCAGCGAGAAATTCGGCGCGAATGCCAGGCCCAAAATTCCTGCCATTGAGCAGGCAAGGCCAGCTGGCAGCGCATAAGGCATAGGTTTTTTATCGGTCATCAGCCCGACAGCCGGCTGCATCACTGAAGAAATAATATTCAATGCAAAGGCAATCATCCCGAGCTGGGTGAAACTTAGCCCCAGAGATTTCTCTATGATTGGAAACATTGCAGGTACAACCGATTGAAGCGAATCATTTAATAAGTGGCAAAGGGCGATGATAAATAGGATTTTATATGTAGTTGTCTGTTCTTTTTGGGCAGGCTTTTGGACTAATGCTGCCTGGTTCATATATATGACTCCTCCTCGTGATTACCCTCCTATATTACAGCATTTACCCAAAGGAAAAAATAGAATGGATAGATTCTTTAGGAGTTTTTATGGGCAGTATCATAGTAAACACTATTTTGGGATAAATTGTAAGGTAGTTGACACCCTCACCTTCGTTTAGTATAATTATCTTGAATTAAAGGTAATTTCATTAGCCGAAAAAGGATTTGATTTGATATGGAAAAAGATTCTATTGCTCAATCACTAAAGCTGTACATTGTGCTTTCCAGAGCTTATAAAGCCATTAATGAGCAAGTTAATAAGTTAATTCAGGAAAATGGCCTTAACCCGACAGAGTTCGCGGTCCTTGAACTCCTCTATCACAAAGGCGACCAGCCCCTTCAGCAAATAGGCGGCAAAATCCTGATTGCTAGCGGCAGCATCACTTATGTTGTCGATAAGCTTGAGCAAAAAGCCCTTCTGGAAAGGGTTGCCTGTCCAAGTGACCGCAGGGTGACATATGCAAGGATTACCGATAAAGGGAAGAAATTCATCGATGATGTTTTTCCTGTACACGAGAGGAACATCCATGAACTCATGTCGCGCTTGACAGATCAAGAGCGTGATGAGGCTATAGCACTCCTGAAAAAGCTGGGCCTTCCGTCCGGAAAATATTAACCAGAAGCAGCATGAAATTGTGCTGCTTTTTTTATTGGCAATATCTATAAATGCATTTTTGCATTTGGCGGCATTAAAAATTTCCGGGTTTTTTCAGAAATTGGAGGAATCTTCATGCCGGATATCGAATATAGTATAGAATTTTAAATAGAGAGAAGGGGTATTATGAAATTTCAAGACTATACATATGTTAGGCCAAATTTGGAGGAAATAAAAAAGGACTTTGAAGCTGCACTAGAGGAGTTTAATTCCGCCTCCAACGCAGCGGGGCAGGAAAAGGCAATGCAAAAAATCAACGCTCAGAGGAATCATATTGGGACGATGATTTCTCTAGTATCCGTCCGCCATACAATCAATACGGAGGATGAATTTTACAAAGCGGAGCAAGACAATATTGATGAAATTGGCCCTGAGCTTGAAGGGCTCGTTACGAAATTTTATCATGCGCTGACAACATCCCCGTTCAGGGCCGACCTGGAAGAAAAATGGGGGCGCCAGCTTTTCGCGCTTGCGGAAGGCCAGCTAAAAACCTTCAAGCCGGAAATCGTCCCGCTTTTACAAAAGGAAAATAGGCTTTCAACGGAATATACGAAGCTAGTTGCTTCGGCCAAAATCGAATTTGATGGGGAAGAACGGACACTTGCCCAGCTAGATGCATTCATCCAATCCGTGGACCGTGATACTAGGAAGCAGGCAAGTGAAGCGAAGTTTGGCTTTTTCAGCGAGAATGAAGAGGCGTTTGACCGTATTTATGATGAACTTGTCAAGGTTAGGACCCAAATCGCGAAGGAACTTGGTTATAAAAACTTTGTTGAGCTAGGCTATTATAGGATGAACCGTACTGACTACAATGCGGAAATGGTCGCCAGTTTCAGGAAGCAGGTAGAAGCGTTCATCGTCCCGATTTCCACTAAACTGAAAAAACGTCAGCAGGAGCGGATTGGTGTTGAAAAGCTTTATTACTATGACGAAGGGTTCAGCTTTACATCTGGGAATCCGACGCCAAAGGGAAGCCCGGAGTGGATTATCGAGAATGGCCAGAAAATGTATGATGAGCTTTCTTCGGAAACGGGTGAATTTTTCCGCTTCATGCAGGACAATGGCTTAATGGACCTTGTCGCGAAAAAGGGCAAAGCCTCTGGCGGATATTGCACATACATTGAAGATTACCAGGCACCATTCATCTTTTCGAATTTCAACGGAACTTCCGGTGACATCGATGTACTGACTCACGAAGCAGGCCATGCTTTCCAGGTGTTTTCAAGCCGCCATTTCGATGTGCCGGAATACTACTGGCCGACTTATGAGGCCTGTGAAATCCATTCAATGAGCATGGAATTCTTCACATGGCCATGGATGGAATTGTTCTTTAAGGAAGACACGGATAAGTACAGGTTCCAGCACCTCAGCGATTCCTTGTTGTTCCTGCCATATGGTGTATCGGTTGATGAGTTCCAACATTGGGTTTACGAAAATCCTGAAGCATCTCCCGCGGATAGAAAAGCGAAGTGGCGTGAAATCGAGAATAAATACCAGCCGCATAAAGACTACGAAGCAAATGATTACCTTGCCAGAGGCGGATTCTGGCAGCGCCAGGGCCATATTTACGGTTCCCCGTTCTATTATATCGACTATACCCTTGCGCAAATTTGCGCGTTCCAATTCTGGAAAAAATCGAGGGAGGACAGGGAGGCTGCTTGGAAGGATTATGCCCGCCTTTGTACGTTGGGCGGAAGCCAGTCCTTTACAGGGCTTGTCAAGGAAGCTAGCCTCATCTCCCCATTCGAAGAAGGCTGCGTCGAGTCGGTTGTCGGCGTAATTGAAGACTATCTAAATTCGATTGATGATAAGAAACTATAAACTTATGTAAAACAGCCCGGTCCATTGTGTTATGGACCGGGCTGTTTGCCTTAAAAAACGTTTTATGAATATGATTGTACAATCGTTTCCTTGCGCTGTATTGCCAGTTGCTCCCCTTCAATCACCGCTTCAATCAATTTTGTGTCCGGTTCTTCAAGGATTAGGTCGGTGATTTTGTCTTCAAGCTGCTCATGGATTACACGGCGAAGCGGGCGTGCGCCAAATGCGGGATGGTAGCCCAGCTCGGCCAGTTTATCCATTGCCTCTTTGCTTACATCAAGTGTTAGCCCTTGTTCGGATAGATTATCTTTAAGCTCAAAAACCATCAATTCAACAATTTGGAGCAAATCTTCTTTCTTAAGCTGGCTGAATTCGATGATGCTGTCAAACCTGTTCAGGAACTCGGGCTTAAAGTAGCTCCCCAGTGATTCGAGCAGGCCGGTATCTGAAGGAGCATCGCTTTTTCCAAACCCAACGTGGATTGGCTTCATCCCAGCTCCGGCGTTGGTTGTCATGATAATGACTGTATCCTTAAAGCTTACAGTCCTTCCCTGGCTGTCTGTCAGGCGCCCATCCTCCATGATTTGGAGGAACATGTGCTGGACATCCGGGTGGGCCTTCTCAATTTCATCGAGCAAGAGGATGCTGTAAGGATTGCGGCGAACTTTCTCAGTAAGCTGCCCAGCTTCCTCATGGCCGACATACCCTGGGGGTGAACCAATCAATTTGGATACGCTGTGTCTCTCCATATACTCACTCATATCGAGACGGACCATTGCATCCTTGGAACCAAATAGCTCTTCGGCAAGCCTTTTTGTAAGCTCTGTTTTACCCACGCCTGTCGGGCCGGCAAACAGGAACGAACCAATTGGCCGCTGTTTTGCTTTCAGGCCGGCGCGGCTTCGGCGAATCGCTTTCGCGACTTTGCTGACAGCTTTCTCCTGGCCGATAACTTTTTCATTGAGAGACTCTTCAAGATATTTCAGCATATGCTGTTCATCTGCCTGGAGCTTGCCGACAGGAATACCCGTCTTTTTCTCGATGATTTCCTGAATATGCTTCGCTTCAACTACGGGGCGGCTTAAAGGTTTAGCGATGTTGAGCATTTTTTCAATCCTGGCTTCTTCGTCACGAAGTTCAGCGGCTTTCTCGTAATTCTCGGCCTTCAAGGCAGCTTCTTTTTCTAACGCAATGCTCTTCAGTTTTTCATCATAATCTTCTTTAGAAGAAACGCCTCCGTTTACAAGATTCAGCTTCGAACCTGCTTCGTCGAGTAAATCAATCGCCTTGTCTGGGAGGAAGCGGTCCTGAATATAGCGGTGCGACAATTGTACACAAGCCTTAATTGCATCCTCTGAATAGGATACCTCATGAAAATCTTCATACTTCGATTGAATTCCCTTCAAAATCACCATCGCTGCATCCACCGATGGTTCAAGGACATGAATCGGCTGGAACCTCCGCTCAAGGGCGGCATCCTTTTCAATTTGGCGGTATTCCTTCAAAGTGGTTGCCCCGATTACCTGTAGCTCCCCACGGGCAAGTGCAGGCTTAAGGATATTGCTGGCATCCATTGACCCTTCTGCGGAGCCTGCTCCAACGAGTAAGTGGATTTCATCAATAAATAGGATGATGTTCTTATTGTTTTGCAGCTCGGAAATCAATTGCTTCATCCGTTCTTCGAATTGGCCCCTTATTCCTGTGTTGGCAACGAGGGAAGCGACATCAAGCAAGTAAAGCTCTTTATTCATGAGCTTGGATGGCACATCACCTTCAGCAATTTTCAAAGCAAGTCCTTCCGCGATTGCTGTTTTCCCGACGCCTGGCTCCCCAATGAGGACAGGGTTGTTTTTATTCCTCCGGTTAAGAATTTCAATGACACGCTCAACTTCCTCATCACGGCCAATTACAGGATCAATAAGACCGGCTTTTGCCAGCTGGGAAAGATTGCGTCCATATTGGTCAATGAATCCGTTCCCGCCTCTTTTTTCAGGCTGTTTATTTAACGTTTCTTCCTTCTGTCCAGTAAATTCCATGTTGTCAAATGGAGGCTGGCTGAATTGGTTGAAGAACGAAGTGGGGAATCCAGCCGATGGACCGAATGAGCCTGCAATGGCCTGGCGTTCCTTGCTAAAGCAGTCCTGGCAAAGAATTAAATCTTTTTTTCTGCCATTCACCATTAACTTGAGTTGTACATTGGCTTGGGATTGATTGCATAGTTGGCAAAGCATAAAATCTGCCTCCTTTTTACAAATCTATCTATATTAAGTTTGTCTTTGACTATATTTGACCTTACTGATACTAAGTATAATCTGACCTTCTTTGACTTTCAATAGTTAAGCTTATGTAATTTTTTCCAATAAATCACTATGAGTCCTGCCATATAAGTCGTACTTCCGTTTTTTAACTTGCATCTAAGTACTGGTAAATTGGTGGCATGGTTTGTCCTATTCTCCATATAGTGTTTAAGGGGAGGGGATTCTGTGAAGCGGAATTGGGCAGGGGCCTTCCAAGTCGCTGCCGTTTATGTCGGCACAGTGGTTGGGGCGGGTTTCGCGACTGGGAGGGAAATCGTCGAGTTTTTTTCAAAATATGGTTTAATTGGTTTTTTTGGCATATTGATCAGCGGGTACTTGCTCATAGCTATGGGGGCGAAATTGATGAGAGCGGCAGCGAGGGCTAACGTTGATACGTACCAAGGATTCAATGAATATTTATTCGGCAAGCGTGCTTCAAAATGGATTAACATCCTAATGCTTCTAATGCTTTTAGGGGTAACATCCGTTATGATGTCCGGTGCTGGTTCGGTGTTTGAGGAACAGCTTGGCGTACCAAGGAATGCAGGAATCCTGTTGACGATTGCCCTGTCCCTTATTGTTATGGTACTGGGGACAAAAGGGTTATTTGCTGTCAACACGTTTATTGTACCGGCCATGATTCTATTTAGCCTGTTTTTAATGATGCTCTCTGTTACTTCCCCAGGTTTCCAGGAAGCGTTTCTAAAAATGGGAGGCTCAGGAGGAAACTGGAAAGGAGCCATTTCCCCATTTATCTATATAGCGTTTAACTTGGGTCTGTCCCAAGCGGTACTTGTACCGATTGCCGCAGAGGTAAAAGATGATTGGACATTAAAATGGGGAGGCATACTCGGAGGCACTGCTCTTACAATCATACTTGTATCGAGCCATCTTACACTCGTTACGCTCCCTGACCTTGAAACATACGATATCCCGATGGCGGCAGTGATGAAAAATTATTCCGACAGCTTCCATTGGGTTTTCGTTTCTGTAGTTTATGCGGAGATTTTCACATCGGTAATAGGAAATATTTATGGACTTGAACGCCAAATAAAAAAAATCGTTCCGTTGCATACAGCAGCTATTTCTCTAGGGATATTTTCTGTGTCTTATGTTGCAAGCCTTATCCACTACGGTACACTTCTATCGTTCCTTTACCCTTTATTCGGCTATGTCAGCCTGATATTTCTTATCCTGCTATGGGTGAAACCATTGCCAAAAGTAAAATAAGGCCGCCGATAACCGGCGGCCTTATTTTCTAGTTAATTAAACGGGGCCAGGATGAAAAGAAGCAGATTAAATACCAAATGGGATACGATCACCAGGGGAATGCTTCGTTTCCAGGCAAAGAGCAATCCCCAAACAAGACCGGAGACGAATGCCGCGAAAACAAGGATGAACTCCGCAGAGTATATATGGACCGAGGCATACATGGCCGCCGACAGAAAAATGCTCCAGGAAGCACGGTGATGGCGGAGGATTCTTTTTTGGATAAACCCTCTCCAAAATAGCTCCTCGCCTGGGACAGCAATTAGCACGAGAGCGATGTATTGCCAGAATTGACCTGGGGAAAACCATTTATATAGCTTTGCAATATTGTCGCCAAGAGGAATTTTAAAAAAATGAATCAGTGAATTCCCTAAGAAAAAGAGTCCATATAACAGCAGACCTGAAATAATCCCTGTTGTTATATAACGGATAAATGATATTCTGTCGTCCACATCCTCTAATAGAATGGTCCAGATTGTTAAGACCAAAAGACTAGCCGGGAAAATATACCAGAATATATTTTTATCCTGGAATGTGAAGTAAAGCAGAAGGTGGGCAAGCAAAAAGCCGCCAATCAGGCGGAAATCGATTTTTTCCAATAACATTGAAACGGTTGTCTCCTTTCGTGCATTGAACCTATTGTAGCAAATAGAAGGAGCCAAAAAAAGTCCGCACATTGTAAAATACATGAATCCTTCCTGACATTCCAATGGTTTGGATTTCCAAATAGCGATATAGTTAGGGAAAGGAGGGATGTGGATGGAGAGAAAAGCTTTAGTTCTCGGTGCCACCGGCCTTGTAGGAGGATATCTAGTAAGGAAGCTAATCGCTAGAGATGAGTTTTCGGAAATAAAAATCCTTTCGAGGAGGAAAACGGGCATCAATCACCCTAAGGTGAGGGAATTGATTGTTCCACTGGAGGAGCTTTCAAGGTTTTCAAACGAATTCAATGTGGATGATATCTTTTGCTGCCTGGGAACTACGATGAAGAAGGCTGGGTCAAAAGATGCCTTTGAATTCGTTGACCTAAGCCTGCCGTTCCAAGCCGCCCAACTTGGGATATCGGAAGGGGCAAAACGCTACTTGGCCATTTCTTCAATGGGTGCCAACAAGGGGTCGGCTTTTTTCTATAGCCGGGTAAAAGGAGAGATGGAAGAAAAGCTTTCAACATATCCATTCCAAGCCATACATCTTTTTAGGCCTTCACTATTAATTGGAGACCGTAAAGAGTTCCGTTTTGGGGAGAAGCTTGCAGAATGGCTGTCAAAACCTTTGACAAAGATAATGCCTGTCAGATTAAAGAAATTCTCCCCGATACACGCGGAAATTGTTGCATCTGCTATGGTTGCCGCGGCACTTGGGGAACTCACTGGGATTAATGTCCATGAATCGGATCAGCTGGCGGGGCTAGGCGGCAAGGGTGAATAACGTTAAAGCAGCGGATGAATGTTATGGCCGCTGCTTTTTTGCCATCCACTTTCATTTAGTTGACTGATTCTTTAATTATTTTATAGTTTTTATGATTAATGACGGTTCGCTGGTCCAATTCAAGATCTCGGTAATTGTCCATATAAGTTAGGTCTACGATAACAGAGTTTTCATTCACTTTTTCTACAATTCCTTTAAGTCCGCCGCGGAATTCGATGATGTTTCCTACTTCTGCTCTCTTCAACTGCCTCTCTCCTTTTTATCCCTAATTTGAGTAGGTTCCTATATTCGGAGTTTTTAAGTGGAATCTGTTTTGGAAACCGGTATGGAACCAGATTTTATAAACAGTTTGCACTAATTTTATGAAAACGTAAAGGCTTTCTTTCCTAAAAATTTCTAAATTTAATTAATTTCTAAAAACGGAAATTGGAACTGGACAGGAAAATAGTCTTTAATTATGATACGGATAGCACCAACTACAACATAAATACGATTATCAGGTGGTGAAGTAGCTTGGATGAGAAAGGAATTCACGACATTCTGGACAGGCTTAAAAGCGGGCAAATAGCTGAATATTATGTTGCCAATGAAGATTTCCTCCCATTCAGAAAGACCCTGGTAATGCGGGAGGATTTTAAACATTTCCGGGGAATAGCTCAGAGGGGCGGCAATGTTATTTACGAATACACGCCAGAGGAAAGAAGTTGAAAAATTTCTTTAGTATTTTTTGTAAAAATTTTGTGAATATATTGTGAATTTTTTCCTGTAAGTGTACAATATACTCATTATAAAAATGCGGAGTGAAGGTGAACAACCATTGCCATCACAGGAAAACTTGCTGTACAAAATAGAAAGCAAGCGGAATGAAATGATTTTGGCGGCCTCGAAGACTGGTATAGCGAGTAATCAGACCCTGCTAATAAGCCGGGAACTTGACGATTTGCTCAATATGCATAATAAGACGGTAGTTGGTGCCTTTTCTTGCTCACTTGCATTGAAAAATTGAAACAGCCAAAGGCGTCCAGCTTTTTAGCTGGGCGCCTGTTTGTTATGGCTAATGTATAGGGGGAGGATCGCTCAATGCTTTTTAATGGCAGCCCGTTAAGCAGTAGGATCTTTAGCAGGAAAGCCCAAAAGCCCTCTTTATACCTATAGATGCAAGTAGAGATGAAAGCGTTTTTATAATAAGAGAGAATATATAGGTGGGAGTGGGAACATGGGAGTTTTAGAGATTGGTAACAGGCTGAAAAAAGAGATTGGCACCCATTTGGTAGGAAAGGAACAGGAAATTGAGCTAATGTTCATTTCCCTCCTATTCAACGGCCATGTGTTGCTAGAGAGTGTTCCAGGTACAGGGAAAACAATGCTGGCGAAGAAATTCTCCGAGGCAGTAGGCGGCAGTTTTTCTCGAATTCAGTTTACCCCTGATGTGCTGCCTGGAGATATTACAGGCATCCAATTTTTCAACCCGAAAAAGCAGGAATTCGAACTCCTGCGCGGGCCGATTATGGCAAATATCGTCCTTGCCGACGAAATCAACCGCGCAACGCCAAGGACACAATCGAGCTTGCTGGAAGCGATGGAGGAAATGCAGGTAACAATTGACGGGCATACACTCCATCTTGAGTGGCCTTTCATGGTCATTGCCACCCAGAACCCGGTTGAATCCCAACAGGGAACATTTCCGCTGCCGGTTGCACAAATGGACAGGTTTTTCATTAAATTGAATGCAGCTTACCCTGAATTTGAGGAAGAAAAGCAAATTATGAAAATCCACCGCCAGGGCATCAATGCCACTGGAATCGAGCAGATTCTTGATAAAGAGGAATTGCTGGAGCTTTCCAAAGAGGCGAAAAAAGTTCAAATAGATGATGAAGTTGAATGCTATATTCTTGAACTTGCCAGGAGAACGAGGGAGCATTCCCTTATCGAGTTGGGGGTCAGCCCGCGGGGCACGCTTGCTTTAATGAAAGCCGCGCAAGGAAAGGCTTTCTTAGCCGGCAGAAACTATGTGGTGCCGGATGATGTTAAGGCAGTTGCCCCATATGTATTGGGACACCGCATTTATTTATCAACGGAAGGCTCCCTTACAAAAAGCCCGGAGGCGGTCATTTCGGAAATCATGGAAAGTGTGCCCGTCCCTGTTGAAGCGGGTGCCAGCTAATGTCCTGGAGCAAGCATTCTTTTTCTGAAGGTAAAATCGTTCCAATCCAGTTTGCATCCGCTCTCCTCGTCCTGCTTTCACTTTATCTTGACTCAAAATTTTTACTTTTTGCAGGAGTAATTATCTTTGTTTTAATTTCCCTTAACCTTTTTTATGAAAAAAAGGTGGGAGAAGGCTTTGAGGTAAGTATGGAAAGGCAAAGGGACCGTTATTTTATTGATGAACAAGGCAAATGGGAAATGATGTTCACAAATGATGGCTGGCCGATTTTAAATGCGGAAGCGAGGATTTTCTTCGATCAGGCAGTCGAGCCTCCAGGCGCTGATGAAAATGATAAGAAATGGCTGCATGAAGTGTCCTTCCCTTTCTCAATCAATAAAGGAGAATCAAAGAAATTGGAACTCCCTTTTACGAGCAAATACAGGGGGTTAGCTAAGATAAGGAAAATTGAATTCCAGGTCCCCAACCTGTTCGGATTTGGAAAAATAAATCTTGAATACAGATATTCCCTTCCCAAGGAAGTCATTGTGTATCCAAATAGGATGGAAGTTGTTAATAAAATGGATTTGGTTTCCCAGAAGCCCGGTTCCCAATTTACTCCGTATTCCTTGTACGAAGATATGCTTTCACCTGCGGGTACTAGGGATTATACATATTCAGATGGCTTCCACCGCATCCATTGGAAAGCCAGTGCCCGGGCTGGAAGGCTCCAAACAAAATTGTTCGACCGGGTTTCTGAAAAGGGGATTGTTATTTGCATCAATGTAGCGGATGGGTATTCCGTGCCAGGGAACTTGGAGGAAATGCTTGAGGGAGCCGCGGATCTTGCTTATTTTGCGTATTCAAGGCAAATTCCTGTCTCGCTATGCATGAATATGAGGAATGCGGGAGATATCCCATTTTTTTACCTTCCCCCGGGAAACGGCAGGGAGCAGCTGCAAAAAATATATGAAATGCTTGCGCTGTCAAATTCTTTTGCTCCTTTTCCATATGACCGGATGCTCTCCTATATGGACAGGAACCTCCATTTGCTGCCCTGCCTTATCCATGCTGGCACGATGCCCGGACATACGGCAGCTACGCTTGACGAGTTCAAAAAGAGGGGCATCAGGCTACTAGTATTAAATACGGTCCATGATAAAGCTGAGCTTGCACCCTTTTCGCCATCTGCGGAAGGAAGGCGATTGTCTTGATGAGAAAACTCTACTTGTTTTTAATTGAATTGCTTTTTGCGGCACTGCTTGTATATCCATATTTTTGGCCAGTGGAAAGCGGCTGGCTTGTGTTTCCTGTCCTTTTAGTGTTTGCAGTCTTTTTTTCTATCTATATTTGGCTTCTTGGACGATTGAGGAAAACGGCGAAAATAATCTTTTTGGCCCTATTGCTTCCAGCGTTAATCTCAATAGGAATGGTTTTGGGATTTCATCCTGTTCCTGTGGCAGCCGCGATAGCCTTCCTTTTCTGGAGGGGAAATTCCCTTTCTGGCGGAAAGGCGGAAGACCAGGATTTGTTAATTGCCTCCTTTTCGGCAATGGCCGCATTTCCGGCAATGATAGGGGCTCATTTAAAAAATGAAACAATCTTTCAAATTACAATTCTATTGGTGATCGCACAGGTCGCCGTGGTGCTATCAGGAAGATTCCTGTTGAATCTGTCCAAAATTGAAGGGAATCGGAGCGAGAAGGCTGGATATATGGCCTTTTATGCAAAGTTGATTGGCCCCATTGTTTTGGCAGGCAGCCTTATAGCACTGGCAATGAATTATCTGCAGTCCGCATTCTTTCTTATATTAAAAGGAATCGCAATCATTTTCGCCACGATTGCAACACCGATACTGATGTGGTCTGAGACCTTGAATCTGTGGACCAACCCTGATCAGGTTCAAATAGAGGTTGTGGAAAGGCCGGGGGTTGGAAAAGTCATCCGTGAAGAGGCAACTCAGAAATATACGGAAATAGCTTTAATGGCTCTCGCGGTGCTAGCGATAATTGGGTTATTCATTTATTTGTATAAAAAAAGGACCCGTATTTATTTGGACGAACCCACAAGGAACTTTTCTGGCCAGACCCTAATTTTAGACGCCAGCAAGGGAAAGGCCAAAAGGCGGAAGCCTAACCCACCGGAAAATATGCTGCGGAGAGAGATTTTTAGTCTGGAATACTTTGCAAGGAAGAACGGATTCGGCCGTTTCGAATCTGAAACAGTCGGGGAGTGGTGGAACCGAATCGAAATTCCTTCCAACCAAAGCCTGGTGGGCCTATATGAAGCTGTCCGTTATGGAAACTTCCAGGTGGGCCTATCCGACCTTGAACTTGCAAGGCGTGAACTAAAAGGAATCAAGGAACTGATCAAGCAGAGGGGTAAAGAACAAAAGAAGAGAAAAGCCCAAATGAAAAAGGCCGGTTTTTAAGAAGGAATAGGCCAGGCAGGCGCGCTTTGTTTTTCCCGTAAAGGGGAAAAATATAGGCAGCCTGCCTGTTTATTTGACTATAAGCATTTATTTGGTTAAATTTATGAGGTTAAGGGCGTTAATCTTCCGAAAGCTTATTCGTTTTTACAATAAGGTATGGGAGTAGTCCTGGTAAGAGTTTGACACTATTATATAACAAGGAGATTGATTGATATGGCAGAAAAACAATTTACGGTTACAGCGGATACAGGAATCCACGCTAGGCCCGCGACGCTTCTTGTCCAAACCGCGAGCAGATTTAATTCGGAAATCAACCTGGAGTATAAAGGAAAAAGGGTGAATCTTAAGTCAATTATGGGAGTTATGTCTCTCGGTATCGGCCAGGGCTCAACGATTTCCATTTCGGCAGAGGGCGGGGATGCGGAAGAAGCGCTCCAGACTCTCGAAGAAACATTGAAAAAAGAAGGATTGGCAGAATAATGGCATTCTTGCAAGGGATTGCTGCTTCAAATGGGATAGCGATAGCCAAGGCATATAGGCTGATAGAGCCCGATTTATCCTACAGCAGGCAATCCATTGAGAATCCGTCCGCTGAGATTGAACGATTCCGGACGGCACTCGACCAATCAAAAGCGGAACTTTCGCAGATTCGTGACCGTGCAAGAGTAGATTTGGGAGAGGACAAGGCTGCAATATTCGATGCGCACCTTCTGGTGTTATCCGACCCCGAATTAGTTTCCCCGATTGAGGAAAAGATTTCAAATGGGAAGGTCAATGCCGAATTTGCTCTTGAAGAGACTGCTGGGATGTTCATCTCCATGTTCGAACAAATGGACAACGAATACATGAAAGAACGTGCCGCAGATATCCGTGATGTTACAAAAAGGGTCCTCGCGAGGCTATTGGGCGTCCAACTTCCGAACCCTTCCATGATAGCCGAAGAAGTCATCATCGTGGCAGGAGACCTCACCCCCTCCGATACAGCTCAGTTAAACCGGGAGTTTGTTAAAGGCTTTACAACCGACATTGGCGGAAGGACATCACACTCAGCGATTATGGCCCGCTCCATGGAAATACCGGCAGTGGTCGGTACCCGGACATCCACTGAAGAAATCAGGAACGGGGATTTGGTGATTGTAGACGGGCTAAAGGGCGAAGTGCATATTAACCCCACACCGGAGCTCATAAAAGCTTATGAGCAGGTTAAAGCCGACTTTGAAGCACAAAAAGCCGAATGGGCCAAACTTATTAATGAAAAGACCGTGACTGCTGACGGGCACGAGGTTGAAATTGGCGCGAATATCGGGACACCTAAGGATTTAAAAGGAGCTCTTGAGAATGGGGCTGAAGCAATTGGCCTCTACCGGACAGAATTCTTGTATATGGGCAGGGATCAAATGCCTTCTGAGGACGAGCAGTATGAATCCTATAAAGCTGTACTTGAAGGTATGGAAGGGAAGCCAGTTGTTGTCAGGACGCTTGATATCGGAGGAGATAAGGAACTGCCTTATTTAAACCTGCCTGAAGAAATGAACCCATTCCTTGGTTATAGGGCGATTCGCCTTTGCCTCGACCAAAAGGAAATTTTCCGTACCCAGCTTCGCGCACTGCTTAGGGCTAGCTCATTCGGGAACCTGAAAATCATGTTCCCAATGATTGCGACTCTTGATGAGTTCCGCGAGGCGAAAGGAATGTTCGAGGAAGAAAAAGAAAAACTTATGAGCGAAGGGGCAACAATCTCCGAGCGAATTGAAGTGGGCATAATGGTGGAGATCCCTTCCACCGCTGTCTTGGCAGACCAGTTCGCAAAAGAAGTCGACTTTTTCAGCATCGGAACAAATGATTTGATCCAGTACACAATGGCTGCTGACAGGATGAATGAACGGGTTTCCTATTTGTATCAGCCGTATAACCCGGCAATTTTAAGGCTGGTAAAGATGGTTATCGATGCTGCTCATGCTGAAGGAAAATGGGCTGGCATGTGCGGGGAAATGGCTGGCGATGTAACGGCTATCCCACTCCTCCTTGGCCTTGGCCTGGATGAATTTTCAATGAGCGCCACGTCTATTTTACGGGCGAGGTCGTTGCTGAAAAAGCTGAATAAATCAGATATGGAAAAGTTGGCTGGCGAGGCACTTTCAATGGGAACTGTTGATGAGGTCATCCAATCTGTAAAAAACGCAATAAACTTGTAATGTAAATGAAATATTTATAAGGTTTTGAGGACGAGCATACGGGTAAAATACTACCAAGCAACTAGTATGATTTAGTGTAAGCTAATCATTCTCATTTTCCCCCTTTTTGCCGGCTGCGGATGCAGCCGGATTTTTTTTATATTGATAGAGAACTTCACATATTTAAAAAATAAATTTTTGGGAAGCATCTGGAGCATAAATTTCCATAATGTTTAACATAGGTTTATCATGGATATATTTGGTATCATTTTTTGGCCGCAGCGTGTTTATAAAAGGGAATGTCAGGGAAAGTTTTCTATGTATGCAGATTACCAAGGAGGTATATCCATGAACAGGAAAAAAATGCTGATGACTACTGTAGCTCTCGGTGCGGCGTATTTAATGAGAAACAAGGAATCACGTGAAAAGATCATGAATCAAATGCAGTCATTGGGAGCCCCAAAAAAGAAAAATAAGGTTGAAATGGAGTAAAGAAAAAACCCCAACTCGGGGTTTTTTTTTTCTTTTTGTTTGTAAATCGAAAACCCCGGGCTAGGCCCGGGGTTCCAAAAAGCTTTCAGCGTGGTATTA
>NZ_LMTI01000006.1:216515-412103 GCF_001510665.1 Bacillus sp. FJAT-27445 | reverse complement strand
TTAGGCACGCCGCCAGCGTTCGTCCTGAGCCAGGATCAAACTCTCCAAAAAAGAGTATGAGTTTCAGCTCATAAAGTTACGTTGGCTAGTGATCTGAAGATCACTATAATATTGTTTGTTGACGCTTGTTTGTTTAGTTTTCAAAGAGCAATTTTTAACCTTGTCGCTCCGTAGCGACTTAGTTACTATATCATATCCCATTCGCTGATGTCAACCGGTTTTTTAAGGGCCGGAAGCTTTTTGAAGCTCAGTTCCGAAGAGGACGATTCTTAATATAACACGGGGGAAAAATGTTTGCAATATAATTTTAAAAAGTTTTTTCAAAAGAATTATCTTCACAATGTAATCGTGCATTTTCGGAATAACAAGCTCCCCTTCTATAATGAGGGAAGCCTGAATCTATTCCAACTATTTATGAACTTCTTTGTTAATTTATCTTTTCCAAATCGATCAGGGTATTTTTCCAAAAAACATATTGTATGCCTTGGTTCAGTATATCTTATTGATTAGTTGGCTTTATTCAATCCACCTTTATTGCTGGGTTAATGGCTCTTTCATTTTCATTCTGCGTTCATTGATAATAAACAAACCAATTCCCGCGATTACAACTCCGCCACCAACAACCTGTGACAAAATCACCGATTCATCAAGTAAATAATATGCCATTATAGCAGCGCCGATGGGTTCAAAAAGAATCGCCATTGAAATCATCGAAGTGCTGATCCACTTAATGACCCAATTAAAAAGGCTATGGCCTAGCAGAGTAGGCAGCAGGGCTAGTAAGATGAAATAAATCCAGTCAGTCTCCTGTTTCGGAAGGAAGGAATCCCCTGTTGCTATTACATATATGAATAAAGTAATTGAACTGATTAGATAAACCAAAAAAGTATAGGTAATAAGAGAAAGCCTTTGCCTTACTGTTTGTCCGAATAATAAATATCCTGTAATTAAGGCACAGGCGACAAGTGCCAGAAAGTCTCCAAATAGAGCTGTACCACTTATCTGAAAATCTCCCCAGCTGATAATGAAGCTTCCTATAATAGCAATGATTCCGCTCATTATCGCACCAACGGTCACCTTTTCCTTGAAAAACAAGTAGGTACCCAGGAAAGCAAACAAAGGCTGTAGCGTGACCAGCACCGTTGAACTTGCAACTGAGGTGTAGTTTAAGGATTCAAACCAGAGGATAAAGTGAAAAGCAAGCAACACACCTGCCACGATAGTAAAGAGCCAGTCCCTTTTGGTGATTTTCTTAAGCTCGGGTGTGTATTTCGCCAAGAATAGTGGAAGCATGAAGACAACTGAAAAGAAAAGCCGGTAAAATGCTGTGACTCCCGCTGAAGAAGCGGAAAACTTTACAAATATAGCTGAAGCAGAGACGGTGATCACTCCGATTGCCAAAGCCAAGTAAGGATTGATAATTGGTTTCATAAGTACTCCTTAGATGAAATTAATTTATGTACAATGTAATGTATTTTACATTGATTCTGCGCATAATTCTATTATATTATTACCGGACGTAATGATTTTGAAGGGATGGGGGAGGATATGTCAGCTTCTGTGACAGAAATGTTTTTGAAATTGGGGATTTCAGCAGTTCTTGGATTGGTCATTGGACTTGAGCGAGAATTGAAAAGGAAACCGGTTGGTCTTAAGACTAGCTTGGTAATTTGTATAGTAAGCTGTTTACTGACGATCGTTTCTATGGAATCGGCCTATAAAGCCCACCCAGGCGCAGTCAATATCACAATGGACCCTCTTCGCCTGGCAGCACAGATTGTTTCAGGGATTGGCTTCCTCGGGGCAGGCGTAATTTTGCGGAGAGGGAATGACAGTATTTCTGGACTTACAACCGCAGCCATGATCTGGGGGGCAGCTGGGATTGGCATTGCAGTAGGGGCTGGATTCTATTTGGAATCCTTCGTAGGGGTCGCACTTATCATTTTTAGTGTAGAGTTCGTTCCGTTTATTATGAAACTGATTGGCCCGAGGCAATTAAGGGAAAAAGAAATATTGCTTCAGCTCCACATTCTTGATCGCAAGCAGATCGATTCCGTCGTCGAGTTCGTCTATGCGCAAAAGTATATATTGAGGAAATTACGGATAAAAGATCTAAGCGATGGCAACCATCATGTACATTTGCATATCGCTGTTAACTCAAAATTGAAAACAACTGATGTATACAATTCGATTTCTGAACACGAAGGAGTTCAACGGGTTGAAATCGAAAGCATCAATTAAAAACGGGCGGCATAAATTACCGCCCGTTTCCTATTTATCTTTCTTCTGTCTCCGCTCCACATAATCCTCATGCCAGTATTTATGTGTATAGTCCCTATTTTTAACCGAGTAGACCAACCCTACGGACATGGCAAAGCCGGCGAAAATAAAACCAACAATATAGCCTACGTTATGATAGCCGAGAACAAAACTTCCTATTGTTATTAGCATAAGAAAGATTAGGATATAAAATAAGATATTTTTCAAAGGAATCCCCCGCTTAATAATCATTGTGAATACATGCCCGGTAATCGTTTAGGCTTGTCGAGCCAAGCGCTCAAAAAAATTATATCACAAAAAAGTAAATTTACTCTTGCAAACTTCGTCAGTGCTGGCTATAATCGTTCTTGTAGCTATTTTTTAAGTGAATACCTTTTGACACACGGGGGCTTAGCTCAGCTGGGAGAGCGCTTGCATGGCATGCAAGAGGTCGTCGGTTCGATCCCGATAGTCTCCATACTAAAGAACCTTTGCTATTAAGGCAAAGGTTCTTTTTTTATGCCTTTTCCCGGAATTGTTTTTTTGCCTTGGCCATTGGGTATCTTTAGTGTAAAGGATACGAAACCATGGGAGGTTGCGTTAATTGAAAACACAATGGAGCTTGTTGCTGGCGATTCTTTTCGCTGTGGTCGTTGCCGTTTTTGCAGTCATGAATGTTGAGCCCGTAGAAGTGGATTATTTCTTCGGAATCGCACACTGGCCGCTGATCCTTGTAGTGCTTGGCTCAGTACTCGCCGGAGTCGTCATTATGGGTGCAGTTGGTGCAGGGCGGATTGTGGCTTTAAAAAGGGAACTAAGGAAAGTACGGAAACAACGGGACGAATTGGAGGTCAGGAATAATCTCGCCGCAAAGGATGCTGCGGAGCCTGATGAACGAAAAGATTTATACAATAGTGTGGAAAGAACGAATTAAAACCCTTGCCGGCGCAAGGGTTTTTTAAATCCCCATCATTAACAGTTGTTTTACATCGGCTTGAATGAATAACTGGTAGAAATGTTTACAAAACGCCAGAGAAGGAAACAAACTATTGTCTAGTATTAATTTCCTGGCGATGAAAGGGCACCGGCCTTGTCGTAGCCGCCATGGAATTACTTAACAAGAAATGGTTGTTAATTTTTTTAATAAGTGGGGGTTGCTGATGGGAAATACAGCCTTACTGGTAATTGATGCCCAGGTTGGTATTATTGAAGGCCCTAAATTCGGGCCGGTCCATGAAAAGGATATACTTCTCGATACGCTGAAAAAGGTGATTGACAAGGCAAGAGCCGAACGGATTCCCATAATCTTTATGACGGATACGGAAATAGCTTCGCCGATTTCGATTGAATCCCAGGTCCATCCCCATATTTTTCCTACAAAAGAGGATATTATCATAACCAAAAAGGCTACTGACGCCTTTCAATTCACGACACTGCATGATTATCTGGAAACGCTGGATATCAAGCATCTTGTAATTATTGGCTGTAAAACCGAATATGGGGTTGACACTACCTGCAGGCGTGCGACTACGCTCGGCTACGATGTTACGCTCGTTTCAGATGCCCATTCTACTACCACGAGCAAGGTGCTTGAAGCAAATGATATTATCGCCCACCATAATCGTACACTACATGGCCTCGATAATATCGAAACTTCCATCTTGGTCCGCTCCTCCGATGAAGACATTTTTATCCATAAACATCTGGAATTTAAATAAGGGTTCCTGCCGGTCAACCGGTCAGGAACCCTTTTATTTAGGAGAAGAACTTCCAATTCATGTATCAGCTTCCAACGCACCCTCGAAACTTTTTTGTAGAAACTCTTATAAATCTATTGTTGCTTCCCTTCGAATATCAGTCATTTATAAATGGATGCCATAATATATACGCACCTTACTTGCTTGCTATATAAAACCACGCCGCAAATTTAAACCCGTTTTTTTATAAACCTCGCACCAAAATAAATGGCCGCGCCTACGAGCAAGACATAAACAAAATTCGAGAAAATGTCCATAAACGCGGCTACGTTTTCCCAGGAAGCCCCAAGCAATGCTCCTGCATTGACGAGAATGGTATTCCAAATCAGTGTCCCGGCCGTGGTCAAAACGAGGAACAGCGGAAATTTCATCCGCGCCATTCCCGCGGGGATAGAAATCAAGCTCCTGACAAGCGGGACGAGCCGGCAGAAGAACACGGTCCATACGCCATGACGGCCGAACCAATCGTCCGCCTTATGAAGATCCTTTCTCGAAAGGCGAAGGATCCTGCCCCAGCGGTCGACGGTCCGTTCCAGCCTTTCCACATCAAGCAGCCTGCCTACACCGTACAGGGCTGCTGCCCCGGCGACAGAGCCGATTGTTGAAACGGCCACCGCCCCTGTTACCGAAATGCCTGAGGTAGTCGTCATAAATCCTGCGAACGTGAGGATTACCTCCGACGGAATTGGCGGAAAAATATTTTCAAGGGCTATTAAAAGAAAAATCCCTATGTATCCATATTCATTCATAAAAGAAATAATCCAGTTTTCCATTTTGCACTCCCATGATGTTCTTTATTGTATTCACCCCGCCATATAAGGATTAGTCAGGGTGTTCTGCGTTTCCTTCTTTCCTATTTTCTATTTCCGCGGCTGCGATTTTGGCGCGAGGATGTTTGGTTTGATTCGGCCCTCTTGCCTCGAGGGACCGTATCCCTTCCCTTACCTGTGGCCGCTTGTTGTTTTCCCCGGCCGGCTGACTGCTTTCCACTTCCTCCGGCACCCGGTTTTCGGCCTTGATCGTTTTTTTGATTTCGGCCCGGTGCCTTGCCATCAGGTCTGGATTGCCTTGTTCTTTGTCCCTCTCTTTGGTTGCCTTTCGAAGAAGGCTTTTTCCCTTTACCTGATGGCCTTGCTTCAGAAGTGGCCGATTGATCATTGCCGGCTTCCATGTTTTCCTTCTTGATCCGAATGCTAAGGTCCTTTTCAATTTCGTTCAGCAGCTGTTTGTCGGATTGAGTGAATAGAGTGATCGCCAGGCCCTTCGTCCCCGCCCGCCCTGTCCGGCCAATCCGGTGGACATAGCTCTCAGCGTCCTGAGGAATATCATAATTGTAAACGTGGGTCACGCCCTCCACATCAAGCCCTCTTGCGGCAACATCCGTCGCAATAAGCAGCTGAAACTCGGCGTCACGGAATCTTTTCATTACTTGTTCCCGTTTTCCCTGGGAAAGGTCTCCATGCAGCTCCTCACAGGAAAACCCATTTGCTCTTAGAACTTCAAACAGCCTGCCTACCCGCCGCTTTGTCCGGCAAAAAATAACCGCCATAAACGGCCTGTGTGTCCGGACAAGTTCCATTATTGCGCCCTGCTTGCCGCGATCGGTCGTTTGAACAGCGATTTGGTTCACCGTTTCGGCGGGCCCTTGAGTTTTTTCAACCTGGATATAGTTTGGATTTCTCATATGTTTTTTTGCAAGCTCGCGCACTTCCTGTGGCATCGTTGCTGAAAAAAGCATGGTTTGGCGGCTGGAAGGTGTTTCACGAATAATTGCCTCTACCTCGTGCAAAAAACCGATATGGAGCATTTGGTCCGCTTCATCCAGGACAAGAAACGAAATTTCACCAAGGCGGACAGTCTCCCTGCGGATATGGTCGAGGAGCCTGCCTGGCGTTCCAACAACAATGTGAACCCGCTTTTGAAGTTTTTTAAGCTGCTTATCAACATCCTGGCCTCCGTATGCAGCCAATACACTTATCCCCATTCCGGAAACAAGTTTTTCAAGTTCCGCGGTAATTTGCAAAGCCAGCTCCCTAGTCGGAGTGACAATCAAGGCTTGGACTCGGTCAGCTTCCTTGTCGATTTTTTCGATGATCGGCAGGACGAACGCAAGTGTCTTCCCCGTTCCGGTCTGTGCCTGGGCAATTACGTCCTTTCCCTCAAGCAATGCCGGTATGGCCAATTCCTGGATAGGTGTCGGTACGGCGATGCCGCCTGACTGTAAAATCCCTGCCATTTCTTTTGAAATTCCCAGTTTTATAAAATCGGGCAATAAAATCCCCTGCTTTCTTCTAAGTTGTTTAGTTCTGATTTTCCTTGTTTCCGGCCCAAAATGCAAATAAGAGCCAATAGGAAAATCCGGCAGCCTGGGCAGCGCCGGATTTTTAGTCTTTTTTTACCGCAACTCCAAATGAAGAATTGTGGTTATTTGATAAATGCATTTAATGAACCATATTGTTCAGGATTGTTACGTGTTTCCGGTCGGTATCTAAAATGCTTTCAACCATTTTCCTGCTGTCAGGGTCTAGGTCTCCTTTTACAATTTCCTCAGAGAGTTGGATTCCATACACGTCCTCGCCCTTTAGAGCCAGTTGGACAATTCCTGATGTGTTATCAGGCATCATCCTTTCGCTTATGAATCCCTGAATTTTCCCGGCCAGCCCCTCGTTATTTTCAGGGACCCCTCCCAACTCCTGTATCCGCTCGGCTACGATTGCGGCATGAAGCCTGTGGTCTTGCTGAAAGCCTTGAAAAACTTTCTTGATTTCATGGTCATCGAGCTTTTCAATCAGGTGTTCATAGGCGCGGATGCCCATATATTGCCCTTTTAAAAAGGCATTCAGTTCCTTGATGACAATTTCCTTCTCCATATTTCTGCCTCCTTTTCCAATAGGTTTCGGCAAAGGCGGGCGTGTTATTCATTCAGGAAACCGAACTTTTCTCTTGCATGGATGAATTTTTTCCCGAATAGGAGCGGAACTGTGGAGAAAGCGTTGAGTTTGCCGCAATGGACGACATCTTCCTCGAAGCCTTTAGCGCGCAGTTCCCTTCCGCTTCCGCAATCCCAAATCAGTTTGCCTAACCTGTCTTTAGCGGATTGATATCCGCCTTCGCAGACCTCCGCTTCAGGTGATTTTTCTCCATCAAGCATCGAAAGAATTACCCCGGCTCCCAAATAGTCTTCAATTGACGGCCTAAGGGAATCTTCATTTTCAGCAGGTTGGTTCCACTGCTCCCCGCAAGGAACAACGGTAATGTCCGCTTGGATCCGTTTCCTGATTTCATTGGCTGCTTTCGCAGCCGCAGCGGCATTCAGGATTGACCCAATTAAAAGCGCGGGGACCTTTTCAGCAATCCAGGTGCAAAACGCTCCATTCAAGGAGGTCAGGACAAAACTTTTCCCTTGGTGTGAAGTATTGAAGGAAACAGGTGAGAGTGTCGCCTTTCCCAGTTTGGCGGCTTCCGACCTGCCAAGTATGTATTCCCCGCCAATTTGCTCCGCATATGCCTTTCCATCGAGATGAGGCGGATATGGATAAATCTCGCATCCTGTGTGCAATGCGGTGGTGACTGTCGATGAAAAGCTTATGACATCGACAATTAGGACAATGTCCCCGCGCTCGGCTGCTTCCCTCGCTCCCCTCCTGCCCCATTCCATCCTGACCGCATATGGCGCTTGATCGAACATCTTACCATCTCCTCGTTCGTTCATTTTCCATTTCATCTAACCAAACAGTGTAATTGCGAATGAGGCAAAGGAAACGTCCCCTGCCTCAATCTAACCAGACAGTGTAACGGCGAATGAGGCAAAGCATACGTCCCCTGCCTCAAAGCATACGTCCCCTGCCTCACTTCACCTTTTTCCACCTATTGGGATTGCTGATAGTGTTAATTTAAAATAGAATAATAGGAATAGATAGTCAAATATAGAAGAATTTTCGAATGGGTGGGGAGATTTTGTACGAGTTAAAAATGCGGTCGATTATGAGAATGGTTAAGAGCGAGCAGCCGCAAAAAAGATACGAGGCGCTCGACCAGCTTTTTCATTACAAAGAAAAGGATAATCTCGAGGTCCAAGTAAATGTTTTGCGGGATATGATCATAACAGCAGCAGGGACCTTTCCCGAGCCTGTCGACAGTTGGGACAATCCGTCCTATTTTTTAATCGATTTTGTTTGCAGCTTCCCAAGCGAAGAAATAATCGTATGCATGATTAAGCACTTTGACGGACTTAGCCTCCAGGCGAAGGAACGGGCAATCGAATTTTTGCTTGGAACTGAAGACGAGGAAATTTTTCAATTTCTCGAAGATAAGATTGTCGGGCTTATTAACGAAACCGAAAACTTCTTAATTCCAAGCGCTGAACTTTCTTCATATCCCGTTCTGGCCAGGGATATTCTTGAAAAAACAATGGACAGGCTGGATACGGAGCATTATAAATTCATGCTGTATGATTTGCTGCTTTGTGTCAATGCCTCGGACTTGGAAAAAGGCTATAAAAAGCAGGTTATCCTCCCGGTATTGCTCGAAGATTACCGCCAGTCAAAAAGCCAGTACAGGGCTTTCGATAAAGATTACTCCGACAAATATGTGTACACAGCCTGGAAGGAAAACTATTTTTACATTCGCAGCAGGATGAGGCTTTTCCTCAGCCTGATGAAGTATTACTTTTCAGAGGAAACAGAACGGGAGCTTCTTGAAGCGCTAAACTTCCACGATCCAATGATTAAAACAGAAGCCATTCTTGTTTGCCTTGCAAAAAACGTGCCGGTGGATCAATCTCTCATTGCCGATGTCGCCGCGAATATTGAAAGCGCAGAGATGGCCTATTGGGAACTTAGGGAAATGGACCTTGAGCATCTCTATCCAATTAAAGAAGGGAAACAGCCTCATTTGGCGAAGACAAGGCTGTTTTCGACCATCGTCAATCTGCCGGAGGATGAAGATGGGGTTACCCATTTTCCCGAGAACATCCAAATCCTCGACAAGGTGGAATCTGAAAACTATTATAGCCAGCCAATCCGCTTCTATTTAATGGGTTTCACTGAGCTGGATAGGGAGTATGTCGGCTGGGCAGGCGCTTATGCCCTAGAGGATGGCGATGATACCGCCCATCTTTGGGATGGCACGTATACCGACTTTGAAGACCTTGATTCCATGCCAATTGAAGGGCACAGGCAGGCCTTTTTTAAAAAGCGCGAAGATGACCATAAAGAATATGAAAACAGTGTTTATTATGAAAGCAAACCAAAGGTGAGCAAAGGCATGTGGTTCTTCTACGGGCTGCTTATCGTGCATTGGCTTCGGAATGCCATTGACGGTTTCGCTGGGCCATTATGGCCATCGTTTCTGTTCACCCTACTCGGTGCACTACTGACCGTTTATGAGCTGAATAAGAATAAAACGAAAAGCATCTCAATCATCGGGCGGGAGCTTGTCCTACAGGATGGAAAGAAACGCGAGGGCATCCTGCTCCATGAAATCAATCGGGTCGAATACACGAAAAGGCACGTTCTCGTTTACGGAAAAGAAAGCAAGCCCGCCATGAAGTTCCCGCTTTCCTGGGTTCAATATGACGTTTTCTTCCACCAAATGAAAGAGCATACAGGCCATTTGAAACAAGGACCTTATATTAAGCCATAATTCATACTCTAACCTTCCGCCGGCAGACAACCGGCGGATTTTCTTTTGCCTCTTTTTTTTGAAAAAAATTCATGCTACTCTAAAAGCATCGAAAGTATCGATTTAATAAATCGTTTTTATGAATAAGGAGGGTTGAAGTTGGACTTTCATCAATTATTTGTGTTTACGAAAGTCGTCGAACATAAAAGCTTTTCAAAAGCGGCTGAAGAGATTTTCCTTAGCCAATCAACTGTATCCTCCCACATTCAGTCACTTGAAAAGATGCTGAATGTCAGCCTGTTCGACCGGGTTGGAAGAGAAAATATTCTTACCCCCCATGGGGAGCGACTCTATCAATGGGCACAAAAGCTTTTGCTTTTAAAAGACGAAGCTCTCCTCGACCTGAACGAGGGAATGGCTGAATTCCGCGGAACCATCCGGATGGCGGCAAGCTCTGTCCCGGGCCAATTCCTCATCCCAAAGATGGTAAAGGAATTCCGGGCCGAATATCCCGCCGCCACCTTTAATATCTCGCAATTCCCGTCGAGGGTTGTTGCGGACAAAGTCTTGCAAGGCTCTGTTGATGTTGGAGTTCTTGGAGAAAAGTATGAGAATGAAAAACTGAAGTACATTCCCCTTTTAAAAGAGAAGCTTGTACTGGTCACCTCAACTGACATAAAGTTTTCCGGCGCTATCAATATTCATGATGTTAAAAACTATCCTTTTGTAATGAGGCATTCCGATTCTGGGACTAACTCGATGCTCGAGCGTTTTTTAAAAAAAGGAGGCATTCAAAAGGAACAATTGAATATCATTGCCTATACCGATTCCGGCCAAAGCCTGATCCAATTTGTTAGGCAGGGAATCGGCATCTCGATTATGTCTGAAATAGCAGCCAGGGACTATGCCGAACACAATATGGTGAACGTGTATGAAATTGAAGGATTCAAGGATGACCGTTATTTCTATCTCGTTTACAACATATTTAAAACGCTACCGCTCATTTCAAAGCTTTTCGTGGACTATGCTGTGGAGAAGGAAGGATTTAGCTTTCGGAATGGAGAATAGGGTAGACGGTTTTTTTTAAGACAGGGGGAATATCATGCTTGCAGAGTGGCAGTTGGAAGGAATAAAAAAATTGCAGAGTTTATGTGAGGAGGAAGGCGGATTCCAGTTGAAATTGAACTGGGATATGCTCTCCGCGAGAACAGAAGGGAAAAAAGAGGATTTTTTCTATTATGAAAGCGGACAGCTCGTTGGTTTTGTTGGCCTTTATGGCTTTGGTAATAAAGTTGAGCTGTGTGGGATGGTCCACCCTGAATACCGAAGGAAAGGGATTTTCACCGCGTTATTGAAAGAAGCGATCGAAGAAGCGAAAAACCGCGGCGCGAGGCAGATTCTCCTTAATGCACCTGCTGATTCCCGTTCGGCCAAGGATTTTCTTGAATCTCTCTCAACACGATTTTATGTGACGGAATACCAAATGAAATGGGATGGGACCTCTCCTCCTTCATGCGATGGCATTCGTTTGCGGCCTTCAACCGATGAAGATGAACGCCTGGAAATCCGCCTTGAGGTGGAATGTTTCGGCTTCTCTGAACAAGAGGCTGCCGCTTATCACAAGGAACTGAAGGCTAACAGCATAGAAAATTTTTATATTGTTGAAGCGAATGGCGAGCCAGTCGGCAAAATGCGAGTCGACCATCCAAATGACGAAGCATGGATATATGGGTTTGCTGTATTGCCCGAATACCAGGGGAAAGGGATTGGCAGAAAGGCCCTGTCATGGATCATTTCCGAGGAAGCAAAGGCAGGCAGGCCGTTATTTTTGGAGGTTGAAGCAAAAAATGCGCATGCCCTGGGGCTGTATGAATCATGCGGTTTTCAATCGTACCACGCACAGGATTATTATGAATATATCTAATAGCAATGAAGGCGACCTTTGGAGGCCGCCTTTCTTATACTTACTTCCAGTAATCCTCCATCAGCTCGGTAGCCCATCGCGGCTGCTTTACATCCTCTTTCGGCAAAAATTCCTTCAGGACAGGTTTAATATCGATGACTGGAGTACCGTCGATAGCATCCAGCCCTGCCACTGTCAGCTTATTCCCATCCCGCTTTAGAAGCCGCACAATCGTCGCACCTATTCTGTTTGGGCGGTTCTTCCCCCTCTGCGCAAAAATACCGGTTACAGGCCAGTCAGGATTATTCCTTGGCCTTTTAGCGCAGAATTCAATTTTATCCTCTGTAACCAGATGGAACAGGAATAAAATTTCGAGATGGGAAAACTCTTCAATCCCATCCAGGCAGGTGCCGTCCAGAATTTCATTCATTTCGATTTCGGAAATGACTTCACCCCAATGATCGTCTTTTACTTCTTTGCGATTGTTGCAAACCCTGCCGACCGGCTTGACAGTAAACATACCGACTTCCTCCATTCCATCAGCTTTTTCAAATCATTTTACCCAAATAAGTCATCTTTAAAAGATGACATTAATGAATCTGGCTTTCGAAAAGAGCATTTCGCTGGTTGAACTTCATGATACCTTTTAGCAATACAACATTGGCGGCAAGGAGAAAAGCGCCAATCAAAACCAATACAAGCGGGCTTACGAAAAATAATCCCGTTGCCTGGCTGACCAGGATTAGAATGATTGGAAGCACCATTAAACCACCCAGCTGCTGGGCTTCCTGGAAAGTTTTCACCTTTGCGGAGATGAGGACGTTCAGGGCGATGTTGAATAATACAAGCGCGGGAGTGACCCAAAAGATCAGCAGGAGCCAGACGCTTTTCACAAAGAGCAGCTCCCCAAAATAAGGGTATGTAATTACGTTGATAACGACAATGTCGATAAAATAAGCGGCAAATGTAATGCCTAGGGCCGGAACAAGTGAGGCAATAACCTTCCCGATAAACAAATCCTTAATGGATATTGGCGCGAATAACAGCGTTTCAAGCGTTTTGCGTTCCTTCTCCCCGGCAAAGCTATTCGAAGCTGTTACGGACGAGTTGATGATGGCGACCAAAAGGAAGAATGGAATCATCATGAACGACATGAAAAAGTAAACAAACTTCGAGCCAAGGTCGGGCAATGAAGCAAGCTTCTCTCCCATTTCCCCATCAGGAAATTTTTCAATGAAGGCGTTGATTGGTTTTTCAATGTCCTTCGCATCGGCAGCCAACAGATTGGTATGCAGTCCAAGGGCTGCGAATGCTGTCGGAAGCAGAACACAGAGCATGACTGCGAGGATGGACATAGGTACCCAAACCTTTTTGGAAGTAAAGGCTGCTTTTAAATCTTTTTTTGCAATAGCCATCACAATAGCTTTATTCATCCCCGGTGTCCCCCTTTATTTTAAAATACAGCGCCTCCAGGCTTCTGTTCGTAATTTTGCATTCATGAACCCAGGCTTTGGTTAGGATTTTTTCAATCAGTGGAGAAATTTGATCCTTGGATTCTAGCGTGAATTCAATCAGGCCCTCGCCCTTCTTTTCAAAGGGATAACCGGTGTAAAAGCCTGAAGAGGCCACTTTTAGATTCGTCTCAACAAGCAATTTGACCTCCTTTAAATACTTTTCTTCGAGTTCCCTCCTGTTGCCTTTCTCCACTAGTTGTCCCTTCTTGAGGAATAGGAAAGAATCGCAAATATCCTCAAGCTGGTGCAGGACATGGGAACAAATGACGATGGTGACTCCTTCCTCCTCGTTAATCCTCTTTAAATAATGGATTACTTCATTAATACCTTCCGGATCAAGGCCATTCGTAGGTTCATCAAGGAACAGCAGCCGAGGTTTATGGAGGAGCGCCTTGGCAAGCGCAAGGCGTTTTTTCATCCCGGTTGAAAAGGTACCGACATTTTGGTCTTTTACATGGGCAAGATTAAACTGTTCAAGCAAATAGCCAATTCTCGCTTTATCGGAAACTTCGTATATGTCCGCGAAAAAGTTCAGGTTGGCCAAGGCGCTCATCTCATGGTAAAGCGAGGCGCTCTCCGTAACGATTCCGGACCGTTTGCGGATTTCTTCCCCTTCGCGCTTAGGGTCGAACCCAAAGATGCTCATCGTTCCGCTCGTGGCATCAATAACCCCGTTCATCAGCCTGAGCATCGTCGTTTTTCCCGCGCCATTCGGGCCAAGCAGCCCGATGATGCTTCCTTCTTTTATCCTAAAATTAATATCTTTCAATATACTTATGCCGTTTATCTCTTTATGAACATTCTGAACGCGGATGATCTCCATTCGTTCTCCCCCTTCTATCTTTTATACGTTCCTAAGGAAACTATCTGCGTTTTTAATAAAAATATCTTTGTTGCCTGCCTATTTGGCGCGAATTGTCTTAATTACTATAAAAATGATTACGCCGGAAAGAACTATGTAAATAACCGGCATCAAATACCGCTGCCAGCCAGGGGTACCGGTTATACCCTTTTTTGAAATTGCCTTTTCCTGCTCTTTTACATAACTCTCAAAAAACGTTCTTCTCTCTTGTTCCTCGATATGGATTTTTCCGTTTTTCAATTGGATCATTCCATTTGGCCCGCCTACAGGCGTCATAAACCCAATAGGGTCATCCTCGAGAAAAAGCAGGAAGGTTCCACCCTGCTGCTGGAATTCCTTAACCCAGCCATAATCAAACATATCAATGCCAACCTTCAAAGGTGAAGCAATGGTCGAATCTTTATATACCTTTTGTACAATGAAGTCATAGCCATGGGTAAAAGGGGGCTCCCCATTAATCGGTTCGCTTGAAAAATCGTATTTGCCAACAACAACAATTTCCGCCCTGCTAACTACTTCCTCCGGCTTAAGCTTTACCCAGCTTGTCGCATTAACCGCAAGTCCAAACGAAAAGAAGAGAAGGAATAAAAGGAACACCGTCCTGGATAGCTGCATCGCTAAATCCCACCTTTCAAGTTGACGCTTTATTCCATTTTATTACTAATTTCCCAATTTGGAAAAGCTTTTTGCCCCAACGACGATTTTCTTGCATAGGAGAAATTTCCTCTTTAAAAGCCAGTGCTAATATGGTATATTATTAATGCTGTTTTTCTTATACATGCGGGTGTGGCGGAATCGGCAGACGCGCTAGATTCAGGTTCTAGTGGGGGCAACCCCGTGGAGGTTCAAGTCCTCTCATCCGCACTTTTTTCTTTAAAATGCAATAATTTTATTCTGCCTGCGGGTGTAGTTTAATGGCAGAACTCCAGCTTCCCAAGCTGATGGCGGGGGTTCGATTCCCCTCACCCGCTCCACTACATTATGGAGAAGTACCCAAGTGGTTCAAGGGGGCGCACTCGAAATGCGCTAGGGCGGGTAACCGTCGCGTGAGTTCGAATCTCATCTTCTCCTCTTATGTTTTTGAAAAATAAAACAGGACTGGCACTTTTTCGCCAGTCCTGTTTTTTATTTATTTTATTTTTACTTTCCGAGAAAGGAATTAAGCATCCAGACATGCTTTTCAAGGCTGGCATGAATGGCCAGCAGCATGTCGCCTGTTGTCTCATCGCCTGTTTCAGTAGCTAGGTCCATCCCTTCCTTTAACTCGTCGATGATAGTAGTGAAATCCTCCACCACGGACCGAACCATATCGTTCGCATTTTCTCCACCTTTCGCTTCCTTAATGGATGCAGTTTTAAGACAATCCTCCATAGTCGCTACTGGCTTTTCACCCAGCGCCAGCAGCCTTTCAGCAAGTTCATCAATATGGATTCCCGCTTCATTGTATAACTCCTCGAATTTTGCATGAAGCGTAAAGAATTCCGGGCCTGTTACGTACCAATGATAATTATGCAACTTAATATAAAGGACACTCCAGTTCGCTACCTGTTTGTTGACAATATTTGTTAACTTTTTGCTCATGACATTTCCTCCTGATCTGTTATTCGTTATCCTATCGCCCGCCATCTTATGAATAGATTTTTTCACTATGCCGGGCGAAGCCCATTTAAGTTTACCCTCTTTCCAGTTTTTCAATCCTCAAAAGGAACCTTCCTCAGCTTATAATCCAGAATGAATTCTCGAAAAAATGAGAAAGTTTTTATTTCGCAAAATTTTTTATTTGACAAAACAAGCCAACTCTTTATATAATTACTTTGAAATAAATTATCTCAAATTAAAAATATTTTACATCAATACGTATTTAGGAGGAGAAGAAAAATGGTAAAAACAAATTGGGCAATTGACCCGGCGCACAGCGGTATAGATTTTTCAGTAAGGCACATGATGATTGCAAATGTGAAAGGAAGCTTCCAAGCATTTGATGCTACAGTTGCGGCGGACCCGAACGATCTGACTAATGCGGATATTACATTCTCGATTGATGCGGCAAGCATTGACACCCGGAATGGGGACCGTGACAACCACCTCCGTTCCGCAGATTTCTTTGATGTTGAGAACAACCCGAAAATCACTTTCACATCGACGCAAATCTCGAAAACTGATGAAGGCGAATATGATGTTACAGGGGATCTTACCATCCGTGAAGTAACACGCCCAGAAACATTCAAGGTCGTTTACGAAGGCTCAGGAAAGGATCCATGGGGCAACGAAAAGGTTGGCTTCAGCGGAACCGGAAGCATCAACCGTGCGGATTATGGGCTTACATGGAATGCAGCGCTTGAAACAGGCGGCGTCCTAGTTGGCGATAAAATCAAAATTTCTTTTGAAATCCAGGCAGCGAAAGCAGAATAAATTACGAGCGCGGGCATTTAGCCCGTGCTTTTTTTTTAAAAAAATTCCTGTTTTGGTGGGTCTTATTTCTCATTTTGGAAACTTATGTGTGGACTATTCTTATTTGTTTGCTAAACTTTAAAGTATGGATAGTAAAATAGTTATAGAGTAAATGGATTAGAGAGTATAGGTGGGAACGTCGTATGGGGAAATTGATTGGTTATGGAAGCGCGCTCATCGCACTTGTCCTGCTCACAGGATTTTTTCTTCTTCCAGGCCAGGAGAAGGCTTCTATTTTTATAAAAAAAGAAAAAGAAAAGCTGATAATGACATATGCTTCGAAGGCAGAGCGGAGAATGGAGAAAAAAGAGATACCTCCCTCCCAAAAGCAGGTGGATAGCATCAATCTTGATGTACCGCTGCTCAATCAAATGGCAAATCCAAAGCTTTACAATGGATGCGAAGTCACGAGTCTGGCCATGGTCCTGAACTATAAGGGAATCGAGGTTTCGAAAGGCGAACTGGCAAATAAGGTGAAAAGGGTTCCACTTAAATATGGTAATGGCCAAAATGGGAATCCTTATACAGGCTTTGTTGGAAATATGGAGGTTGGGCCCGGCTTAGGAGTCTACCATGGGCCAATTTTTGAACTGGCCAAGGAGTACGCCGGGGCCAGAGCCGAGGACTTGACTGGCAAAACATTCGATGCTGTTTTTGAAAAGATGGCTGCCGGCTCGCCAGTATGGGTGATTATCAACACTGTTTACGCTCCGCTTGGGGACGCCAATTTTACAACGTGGGATACGCCGGAAGGAAAGGTGAACATTACCTTTAAAATGCACAGTGTCGCCCTGACCGGTTTTGACGAAAACTTTATTTACTTTAATGATCCGTATGGAACGAAAGACAGGAAGGCAAACAGAAGCAATTTCATTAAGGCTTGGGAACAGATGGGAAGCCAGGCAGTCGTAATCAACGATTGATAGATTAGGAGAAGCAGCAGCCATAAATTCGGCTTGCTGCTTTTTTTGTGTATTATCCCCCCTTTTGGTCTTGGAGGATTCATTTTACGGTCATTCCCCCGCAAAAAGAGCATATACTTTACTGCCTGGCCAAAAGGTTATTGAAATGATTGGTAATTATTTGACTATGCATCTCAGAATAAATTATAATAATTATAAATTAATAGTTATTATTCTTTAATACTATTTACACCGTGTTAATAATGTTATAGGAGGAGAAATTATGGAAAACAAGAACAAGCTTACAACGAGCTGGGGTGCGCCGGTTGGCGACAACCAAAATTCTTTAACTGCCGGTCATCGTGGTCCGACTCTCATCCAAGACGTCCATTTGCTTGAAAAACTGGCTCATTTCAACCGCGAACGTGTGCCTGAGCGAGTCGTTCATGCAAAAGGTGCAGGCGCCCATGGGTATTTAGAAGTAACAAAGGATGTAACCCCATTCACAAAAGCCAAGTTTCTGTCGGGAGTGGGCAAACGGACTCCAATGTTCATCCGCTTTTCAACGGTGGCCGGAGAGCTAGGATCTGCTGACACCGTCCGTGACCCGCGGGGCTTTGCTGTCAAGTTTTATACTGAAGAAGGCAATTATGACCTAGTCGGAAACAATACACCTGTGTTTTTTATTCGCGATGCAATCAAGTTCCCTGATTTTATCCATACACAAAAGCGTGATCCAAAAACTCACCTGAAAAATCCAAATGCTGTCTGGGATTTCTGGTCCCTTTCACCTGAATCGCTTCACCAGGTAACCATTCTTTTCTCTGACAGAGGTATTCCGGCGACCTTCCGCCACATGCATGGTTTTGGAAGCCATACGTTTAAGTGGGTAAATGCAGCAGGTGAAGCCTTTTGGGTGAAGTACCATTTCAAGACTGAACAAGGCATTGCAAACCTTGCTACTGAAACAGCTGCTGAGCTTGCCGGTACAAATCCCGATTACCATATCGAAGACTTGCATAATGCGATTGAAAAAGGAGAATATCCTGCCTGGACCTTGTATGTCCAAATCATGCCGTTGGCGGACGCGGATACATACCGCTGGGATCCGTTCGATGTTACAAAGGTTTGGTCCCAAAAGGATTATCCGCTTCAGGAAGTCGGCCGGATGGTCCTGAATAAAAATCCTGAAAACTATTTTGCAGAAGTTGAACAGGCAACTTTTTCCCCAGGGAGTTTTGTTCCAGGAATTGAAGCTTCGCCTGATAAAATGCTGCAGGGACGCCTGTTTGCCTATTCGGATGCGCACCGTTATCGAGTGGGTGCAAACCATAACCTGCTGCCTATCAACCGTCCGCGCACCGAAGTGAACAACTATCAGCGTGATGGCCAGATGAGGTTCGACAATAATGGCGGCGGATCAGTCTACTATGAACCGAACAGCTTTGGCGGCCCTAAGGAAACACAGGAAAATAAAATTGCGCCATATGAGATTTCCGGCGCCGCGTTCAGCACCGCCTACGACCACGGTGACCATTATACCCAGGCCGGCGACCTGTACCGCCTAATGAGCGAAGAAGAAAGAGCGAGGCTTGTCGCCAATATCGTTGGGGCGATGAAACCGGTTGAGCGCGATGACATTAAATTACGCCAAATCCAGCATTTCCTGAAAGCCGACAAAGAATATGGAACCCGTGTTGCCGAAGGGCTCGGCCTTCCGGTTCCGGTAGAAGCATAAATCATTTAAAGGGATTGCACCTGGTGTAATCCCTTTTTCTTTTTGCAGTGAGTACTTCATAAATGGGCCCTTTAAACACCTGATAAACAAACCCAAATTTCTAAGGGAATAATGACTGTCATACTCCTGCAATTACAGCCGCTTATTGTTATGCGAATTATCTCGCGAAAAAGGTTTCTACTGGAAGTTAAATCCAAATATATTTGTTAAGATGAAATAAAGCTTATGAAAAGCTAACAGGACAGTTTTTGTAAAATAGGGGGGAGTTATTATGTATTTTTCCTCACTGATTTTTGTATTGCTTCTTGTAGTATTAGAGTACTTTCTAAGGAGATGGATTGTCGGTCCAGGAGGGCAAGAAATATCCGAAACGGATGGGAAGAATGTTTACTTCTGGGGAAGAATTTTACTCGCTATAACAGGTTTATCTCTAATCTTTTTTGTAATAGACATATCGGATGAAGTCGTCATTAATAGATTTTTACTAATTTTTTTAGCAATATTTTTTGGATTCCAATCATTTTTCGAATGGAAGTATATCAAAAGCTTAAAGGCATTTATTGTATCATTCTTATTAATGTTAATTTGTACATTATATGGTTATATTTTTCTCTTTTAAAACAAAAAGCACCGGAAATTGTACTGCACCCCAAAAGTTAGAGTGAAATCTAACTTTTGGGGGTCACATCAAAATACGGTGCTTTTTGAAATACCTTTTTAGCTGTAAATTCGAATTTTGCATTAGGGAACGGAACCCATTAGCGAATAAACCCGTTCCCTTTTCCGATTAGCTTGTTACATTGTTTCCTGACAGAGTCACTTCGATGGTGCGTTCTTTCCCATCGCGGTAAATTTTCAGCTTCACTTTGTCGCCGGCTTTGGCGCCCGAGTACAGATAACGCCTTAAGTCGGATGAATTCTCGACTTTTTTTCCATCGATGGAGACGATAACATCTTGCTTTTGTACGCCGGCTTTATCGGCGCCGGATCCTGGCTGGACGAGGGTAACCATTGTACCCGAATCGACCCCTTTAGGAAGATCCTGCAGGAAGGCCGGGTGGATTTCCTCAAAATCGGCCAGGCTAACGCCAAGATATGGCCGTTCGACTTTGCCGGTTTTAATCATTTCGTTGACGATAGGAACAACATTATTGCTTGGGATTGCGAATCCAAGCCCTTCCACTCCGCTTTCAGAGATTTTCAAAGAATTAATGCCGACAAGCTGCCCCTCTGTATTAATCAAGGCCCCGCCTGAATTACCCGGGTTGATAGCCGCGTCTGTCTGGATTACATCAAGCTTCCATTCGCCGGCCGATGTTTTCACATCGATGCTGCGGTTAATCGCGCTGACAATCCCCCGTGTGACGGTCCGCGAGAGATCCTGTCCGAGCGGGTTCCCGATGGCAAACACTTCATCCCCCGGGCGCAGGCTTGAAGAGTCGGCGAATTCAAGGGTTTGTGTTACATACTTGGCATCCACTTTAATAACGGCGAGGTCTGTCAGGGCATCAGCCCCAACAACCTGGGCTGTAGCCTTCTGGCCGTCATAGAACGAAACTTCCAATTTTTCAGCGCCCTCTATTACGTGATTATTTGTAACAATATAGGCGGTGTTCCCATCCTTTTTAAAAAGGACGCCGGATCCAGAGCCGCGTTCCACGATGCCCTGTTTATCATTGAACGGATTATTTTGCGGCTGGAGATTGACGATGCCGACAATCGCCTTGGATGACTTTTCAACCATATCGGCGATTGATCCTGTTTCAGAACGTGAGGCAGTTGAAGCGGGAACGAGATTGGTGGGGCTACCGGAGCTTTCCGTCTGTGCCGCACCTTGGTTATCAAGCCCCAGGTTTGAACCGATATCTGTATAATTGACTGTTGCGAGGGTGAGAGCTGAACCGATGACCCCCGCGCTGATAGTAGATAGGAAGCTTTTCAATTTTCCGGATTTGGCCGGCTTTTTCTCCGGTTCCGGCTGCGGCTGGATTTGCGGATAGTCCTGGTAAAAATCACTCATCGCGATTACCTCCTAGTATATTCCTTTTATCTATTACTATCTTATCCGGAAAATATGAACAAATTATTAACAAACTGAGGCGAGGCTTTTAAAAATAGCGGAAAAACAAGGGATTTTCACATTTTGAAGGGTTTTGCAAAGGAGCAATACATTCCGATGTGGAAAAACCTAATATTCCTGACAGCCTACGTGGAAAATGCGCTGCATTGTGTCCGAATACGATCACGATTCGGACCGCCTTTAGTAACAAGGATCCTTTACCATTAACGAGGCCCAGCCGGTTATCTTAACGCAAATGAAATCAGCTTTCCCTTTCCATCAAAAAAAGCCGCGGGAAGCTCCCTCGGCTTTACTCTTTCATCGAATATGGGATTTTGATTGTGAATTTCGTCCCTTTTCCTTTTTCACTGGCCACGCTGATTTCACCGTCATGAAGCTGGACGAGTTGTTTTACAATTGAAAGCCCGAGGCCGAACGCACCATATGGGTTGCTCGTCCGGGAAAGCTCCGCCTTATAAAAGCGCCGCCAAATCTTCTCCACTTCCTCCGGATCAATGCCAACGCCAGTATCCGCAATCTCGATGACGGTCATGCTATTTTGCATATAGCCAGTCAGCGTGATCAATCCATCCTGTGTAAATTGGATGCTGTTTTTCGTTATATTGATCAGGATTTGCAAAAGACGGTCATAATCAGCCCAGATCATCGTGTCCGCATCAACGTGGACGGCTAGCCTATTCCCGCTCTTTTCCGCCTGCAAGTCCAACTGCTCCTTGATGATTTCAAATACCTCTGACATCTGGATATCCTCTTTTGAAAGGATTACCTGGTTGGAACGGATTTTTTCGTAATCAAGGTTTTCGTTCACAAGCCTGATTAGGCGCTTCGACTCCTTGCTGACAAGGTCGATTCCCTTTTCCTTCTCGGCTTCTGGTATCATGTCGTTTCTAAGGCCCTCGATAATGCCGCTGATTGTCGTAAGCGGGGTACGCATTTCATGTGATACGTCCGCCATGAACTGCCTCCGCCTGTTTTCCAGGCTTTCGATTTCCTCCATCGACTGGTTGATTTTATCGACCATTTGGTTGAAGACGCTTGACAGCTCGCCGATTTCGTCAAAATTCGATGAATGCACATGGACCGTATAGTCTCCCGCTGCAACAGCCGAGGCAGCCTTCTGTATCCGTTTTATCCGAATCACATGGATTCTTGAGAGGGCCCAGCTTAGCAGGAACGAAACTCCAAGGGAAATTAGGACGGTATAGAGCAAGTATTCGTTAATGCCGCTAATCATTGCCCTTGGCCCTTTTACCGGGGAAATCAAAAGGACCCCTCCAACAAATTGCCCGCCCGCATTATACGGAATGGTGACAATTGAAACATTCTGGTTGTAGCGCTTCAAATCGGATTTAATGACAACCGGCTCGCCCGCCCGCAGCTTGTTCCAATCATTTCGGGTCAGTTCGATTGCCGGGCCCCGCCAGGCAATCGGGTTCAGCAGGGTGACCGTCGTTCCATCCACTCGGAAGACACTGAACTGGATATCCCGGCCAAACAGCACCCTGGCGTACTGGTTGATTACAGAGTCTGCTTCTCTGGGGTTTACGCCGCTCCATTCAAGGTCTGTTAATATATTTTGCCCGTATTCCACCAGCTCGTCAGTCTTGCTTTGATAGACAAGGTTTTCGACGTAATAGGTGAACAGCAGGCTAAGGACCAGGAACGCAACGATCAGGACCCCTATATGGCTAAACAGCTGTTGGTAAAAATATTTAACCTTCATGGGCCTCTACCGACTCATCAAACTTGTAGCCGACGCCCCAAACAGTATGAAAAAATGGCTGTGCTGCTGTTCCGACCTTTTTCCTCAGCCGCTTTATGTGGACATCCACGGTTCGTTCATCACCATAAAACTGATAGCCCCATACCCTCTCCAGCAGCTGTTCCCTCGTAAAAACCTGCTTCGGATTTGATGCAAGATAGGAGAGTAGATCAAATTCTTTTGGGGTCAGGTTGGTAATCGCGCTCTCATCAAGAAGCACTTCCCTTGTTTCCTTGTTGATCCGGAAATGCTTCGTGGCGATGATGTGCCTTGGTTCGCCGGCGTTGTCCCCCGCCTTTTGGTATCTGCGGGCGACCGCTTTAATTCTTGCCATAAGGGCAAGTGGACTGAACGGTTTTGTGACATAGTCGTCAGCACCCATTTCAAGTCCCAGCACCTGGTCTGATTCACTGTCCTTCGCTGTTAGCATAATGATAGGGATTTCGCTTTTGTCCTGGCGGATTTTCCGGCACAGAGTAACGCCATCCATCCCAGGCAGCATCCAATCGACAATTAGCAAATCCCACTTCCCCTCTTTGTAGCGGCTATACCCTTCAAGCCCATTGTGGACAAATTCTCCCTCAATGCCTTCTTTTAAAAAAAACATCCCAATCATTTCACAAACACTTTCATTATCCTCTATTACAAGAATCCTCATCACAGGCACCTCCAAATACGCCAATCCGTTAGTACAAAATTAAATCTAATCACGGCTAGAATCAACTCGTTTATACTTTTTTACAGAAATATTAACTGTTTGGAAATAATTTGTTCATAAAGTGGTTGGCGGTAAAACAAAAGCATCCCGGCTTTAAAGGCCGAAATGCTTCTTCAAACTACCACATATTAACGTTTAAGTCATTTCCCTGCTTGCTAATCCTTATGAACTCCTTTTCATCTTCAAAAGGGGTTCCCTTATCAATAACGTTTTTAATCGTTTCATACGAAACCTTATAGCCTTTAGCGGCAAGCAAATCGGCCAGGAGCCTTGCTTGGCTTATGGTAGTGCTAATTGATCCCGTGCTCATTGATAGGATGGTGGCTTTGTTTTTGACAATGATTCCTACATCGGAATGAGGTATGTAGTAAAGCCTTGCTCCGTGCTGTGCGGCAACAGTCGCCATCGGTTCAAAATCCGGCCCTTCACCTAGCTCATAAACTGTTCCATCGCCTGTGGTAAAGGTTTTTGCTTCTTCCGCCTCTTTCTCCCTGGCTCTCTCATCCCGTTCCGCCTGCGCTGAATAGAATGCGGCTATCGCCTGCTCAAGCTGTTCGGACAGTTCCTCTTTGGCTGTTTCGTTCTCAAGCTCTTCAATCATTTTCTTTGCTTCATCGACTTTCTTTTCAAAGACATCCTTGGCTGTTTTTTCATCAGCCGATAAATCAATTACCGTTTGCACGGTTTGTTCGGCACTCGTAAACATGTTGATAATGCCTTCAAGCTTTTCAATTTTCTGGATGAACCTGTCTGCGAACAGTTTGTTATATGGAGGCTTCAAGCTTTTGAACTTATCATTCTCCTCCATGGCGTCTTCCTTCAGCTGTGGCAATCCAGCGAGAAGTTCGGGTGCGAGCGGGTTTTCCGCTGCAAGCTTTTCAGCTTCATAGATACGTCCATAAAGTGATTCTGCAATGGAAGCGCCCTTATTGTACTCATGTACTTCCTTGATTTTCGGCTCAACTGTTTCTTTCAGGACATTCCCGAGTTTCTTTTTAGCTTCCCCGGACGCCTGCTCGAGATCGGCCTTGGCAATCGCTGCCTTTGCCTCAACGTTCAATAATTTGTCACCATCAATTTTTTTAAAATCGCCAGTTTCCTCGCCAGCGCTGATGTTCTTTTTCATTGCCTTATATAATTCATTCGCTGAAGCCTTTGCCTCTTTCACCGATTCTTCAACTTTTTTATCTTTATTTGCTCCATAAACCGCGTAACCGCCGGCCGTTATTGCAAAAACAAGCACGGAAACGAGGATTGCAACTATCTTTTTATTCAAAATTCCCCCTCCTTACACTGTTATTGTGGCATAGAATCCCGCTGAATTCTAGATACAATTTATCTATCTTAGCAAATAAGGGGGCTTCCTTTCGACAAAAATTGCTACTTTTTTCACAAAATACAGCAAATCTTTTCCAATGAGCCGGTAAACTTGCAGTTGAATTGATCGATGGAAATGGAAAAACAAGGGTTATGGCAGGATTCCCCTTGACTGAATTTTAAGGAATACGTGGCTTTTTTGACTCAAAGTATTAAGGACTTCACTCCCTCTCTTTACCAGTGATTCCCTAATTATTTCTCATACATATTTTGGTATAATCAAGGCAATATTTCTTATTGGGCTAAACCTGAACATGGACAAGTGAAAAATGGAAGGGGAGCATCTACGATAATCAAGTACATCCTCTTAGCTGCCGTCATCATTACAGGAAGTATTGCCGGTTGGCTCTACTATCCTCAGTACCAAATCAGCCAAATGAAAAAACAGTCCCTGGAAGCATCGAGCCAGGAGATCTCCCCGACGTATATAGATTATTATTCAGGCGTTCCAAAGAATTCTCTGTATCACCTTGCCCTTGGAGATTCCATCATTCGCGGTGTTGGCGCCAGCAAGAATCAGAACTTTGTCTGCGAATTTTCAAAAGAGCTAGGCAAGCTTACGAATAAAGAAGTTAATTTTCAGAATGAAGGAATCAGCGGCATGACGAGCAGTGAGTTGAAGCAGTTAATGGACGCGAGGAAGTTTGATGAAGAAATAAAAAAAGCCGATATCATTACGGTTAATATCGGCGGGAATGATGTGTTGAGGGCAGCAAAGGAACAAGACTTCCAATCCGCCTTCAAGGCATTCGATTCCCTCCAGCAAACCTTTACGCAAAACCTGGCCGATATTTCCGCCAGGATAACGGAAATCAATCCTGCCGCAACGATTGTGTTCTTGGAATTATACAATCCTCTTAATCCTGACACAGCCTATTATGGGATTGCTGATAAGCTTCTGCCTAAATGGAACGTCAATATTTACAGGACAGCCAAAAATATTCCGGCCGCCCTGGTAATTGAAACGTCGAAGGTTATCAATGGCCAGAACCTACAAAATCTCGCGCCAGACGGGGTCCATCCGAATTCACTCGGTTACAAGGCGATTGCTTCGCAAATAATTGAACAATTTAGGACAAGCTTAAAAAAAGCGGCTGTCTAAATTCAATTGGCTTATATTTACATTGAATATTTTATCCAAACATTGTATGATACTATTATCAAAGCTGCGTTGTTCGTACTCATAATAAAGTTTTAACCTTTAAGCTGTAATAGGGAGTTTTTGATCGAAGCCGGAATGACATGCCTTCGCCTACACGGCAAGGAGGACAAGCAGGAACGCTTCTGAGAACACCCACTTTGAGGAGTGGTGGTTTAAAACTTTCTTATATTACCTACGGCAAATGCGGCTTTTCCTTTATAACATTTTGGCCGGTTCCCAGTGGAGCCGGTTTTTTGGTGTTAAAAACAAAAGGCGCAAGCGCCTTCGTGACAAGCACAAACCGCTTGTCCCTGCGATGATTATTCTAGGGAGCTTTCCTTAGTGGTCAGCCCCGACCAGCATAAGACGGGGCCCGCAGGACACTGAAGGGCATCCCTGAATTCGCCCACGCACGAAGGAAATGCGAGCACAAAGGAAGGCTTCAGCGAACTTACATCGCACGAAATTATGCGGCAGCATAATTGAGGATTTCCGAGGACGGGCCTGCCCTCCGGAGGGAACCGGCTTATGACCTCGAGGGGCTAGGCGCTGTAGCTGGATTAATATAACCTTTTTCGGAGTTATCCACAATGTTCGATTGTAAAAAAGACCCGGTGGATGTATAAACCGGAGTCTTCATAGGAAGATTAAAATCTGCCTGATCGTAGAATTGAATAAATAATCCATAGGAACATTAGGAATGCGACCGTGAAACCAATTTCTAACGCATGGATGCTTGTAAGGAATGTATCCGTCCCAAAAGTCGCGCCAATAATAAGTCCAAGAACGACAATGCTGAAGGCCAACAATGTCAGGCTGAAGGAAACCTTGTTGGAAATCCGGTCGATCTTGTTGAAAATGGAATCAATTTGCGATAGGCTGATTTTCAGTTTTAGTTCGCCATCCGCAGCCTGTTCGAGGACTTCATCGACCCGGCCTGGCAGCTTCGTAATTGTTTCCGATATATCCTCCACGTCCTTAAAAAGACGTTTTCCTATATTAATTGGGTTATACCGCTCTATGACCAATTCCTCTGCGTACGGCCTGGCTAACTGGATCAAGTTCAATTTCGGGTCAATTCCCGAGATAATCCCTTCAACGGTGATCAACGTCTTCCCGAGCATTGTCAACTCGGTTGGTACGATAATCTGATGAGCCTGGGCGGTTGCCAGCAAATCCTTTACCGTCATCCCGAGGTCCATTTCCCCGAGCGGAACACGGCTAACTGTTTTACTGATTCGGTCGACATCATCGTAAAATTCCTTTTCATCCACATCGGAAGGAACATCGGACAACCGATACAGCGCCTTGACAATCATATCTGTATCCTCGCGCATCAGCCCGATCATCATTGATGCCGTGTCATATCTCATTCGGCCGGAAAGCCTGCCAACCTGGCCGAAGTCAATGAAAGCGAGCTGACCTGTTTTCTCGATATAAAGCATGTTTCCCGGATGCGGATCGCCGTGGAAAAATCCTTCCCGCAGAATTTGTGTGACAAACGCCTGGACAAGCAAGTCTGCCAGTTCATGCCGCTTCTCCTCATCGCTCACCTTTATGTTTACATCGGTTATTTTAATCCCGTTTATCTTTTCCATCGTCAGGATGTGGGAAGTCGTATAATCCCAGAATATTTCCGGAATCTTAATTTTTTCATTTTTCTCAAATTGGAGCGCAATCGTTTCCGTATTGCGTGCCTCCTCGATATAATCAAGCTCTTTTCTGATTGAATTGCTAAGTTCTTCCGTGATTTCGGCTGCTTTGTATTGCTCCGCCCATTCATAGTTCTGTTCAAGCAGCCTTGATAGGTCCATGAGGATTTCAAGATCGGTATGAACGTTTTTCCTTATTCCGGGCCGCTGGACCTTGACCATGACTTTTTCCCCTGTCCACAAAACAGCTTCATGAACCTGTCCGATTGAGGCGGCGGCAACATAATCCTCATTAAAAGAATAGAAAATTTCCTCAGGCGGTTTGCCAAGTTCCCGTGTGAGCTTTTCTTTTATTTCATTAATCGGCACGGACGGAACATTGTCCTGGAGCGTCTCGAGCTCTTTTATAATGTCGTCTGGCAGAAGGTCGCTCCTTATGCTCAAAAGCTGCCCCAGCTTTATGAATGTTGGACCTAGCTCTTCCAAGAGCCCCCGGAGCCGGACGCCCAGCTCCTGGGTGTTTTCCTTTTCAAAATCAGCCTTGATGCGTTCCCTTAATGACAGAAGCTGGCTAAGGCCGACCTCTTCAATTAGGTAACCGAAACCGTATTTCCCCAGCAGGGATAATATCTCTTTGTATCTGTTTAAACGACGCAGCTTATCTGTCAACATTCCATCACCAACTGTCAGTCATGAGTACGGTCTGTACCAGGAGGAGTTTTTTGGCTGGATGTATCAGTCAAATTTCCACTAAATCCAGTTTGCTCCTCAGCGCCTGTCAAATCCACGCCCTCCGGAACACCTTGAATACCGCTGCCAGGAAGAGTATCGCCAATTCCTGATCCTGAGGAACTCAGCCCGCTCCCTCTATCAAGCTTTTTTTCGGACTCGTTATCCTTGCTGCGAAGTCCGGCAAGCTCCTTTTGTAAAAGGACTATTTGGGCCTGGAGGGTATCCACCTCATCCTTTGTTACAAAGCCTAGCTCTTTCAGCTGGCTTGTAATAGAAGTACGGATGTCCTGATTCCAGCTTTCGCTCTTTTGCGCCCCTTTTCTGACAAATTCATTGAAAAGCGAATCGGCTTCGTTTTTGGTCATAGTCCCTTGTTCGACCATTTTCATAATCGTATCCTCAAGCTTTTCCTTCCCTGCGATTGCCGCGCCCAAGCCCAGCAAAATGCCTCTGCTGAATAAATCGTTCATATTTACTCTCAGCCTCCTCATTACTATGTGATTTCCTATTACCCTAAAAGAAGAATTTTTACCCATTCAGCTACAGGAAATTGACGTTTTTTTAAAATGGTGACATTCCCGGCAACATGGCAATCAAAAGGCCCTCCCATAGAAGGTTAGCCTTTTGGGATTCCCAGCAACCCAAAAAAGAACACCAGTGCAAAGACCAGTTGAAACAAGAAATCCGCCGGCATTTAGTGCCGAGCGGATTCTGAATGAATATGACACTATAATTTTACGCTAAGAGCCTTGAGAGATTACTGCACCTGCCTGTCCCAATGGCGGTGGGTGGCAATGGCCTGGACAAATTGTCCAGCAAATTCGGCCGGCTCGCCGCCAACTACAACACCCGGCGCACCGATGATACCGGCTTGTTGCGCTATCTCGGCCCCAGCGTGAGTTGCACCAATCGGTTTGTAATGCTCGAATGCTTCCTGGAGGAAATAGAGGGCAGTCTTCTTGAATTTCGGGGTGTTCTCTGCCCCTCCGACAACATAGATTGCATCAAAAAGAACCGAATCAGCAGTCAGGAACGAGTGGTGGACTGGCAGATCGAAATTGTCAGTTCCCCGTACGGATCCTAGCGTTTCGCTAATGAATTCCGGGACTGCTCCTTCTTTCTTTAGAGCATCCAGAATTGTTTTAACTTCATTGCCGCTGAACCCGTCTGCCACGAGCACGCCAACCTTTCGTGTCTTCGCTGTTTTCACTGTGTTCGCCATGCTGAGCGCTGGGGAAGCCTTCAGCGATGCAGGCTCCCTCGGCTCCGGAACCTTGGCCCCAATCCCTTCGGCCACCGGGGTCACCAATTCCATGCTGACATTGGCGAACATATCAACAACCTGCTGGCGTACATCCGGTGATTTCACCTTGCCGAGCTCAAAAGTCAACGCGTCAATGATGTGCTGCTTCTCAGGCGGGCTCATGCTGTTCCAGAACATCGATGCCTGGGAGAAATGGTCCCTGAAGCTGTCACTGCGAGCACGGATTTTATGCCCATCCACCTTCTCCTGATAATGCACATAACCGCCTTCATCAGCAGCCGCTGGGGCAGGCGTATTTTGCGCAAGGGAATTTTGATGGTAACTCACCTGGCCCCGGTTGATCGTCTGGCGGCCAAAGCCATCTCGCTGGTTATTGTGGAACGGGCAGACAGGCCGGTTGATTGGCAGCTTATGGAAATTCGGCCCGCCAAGGCGCAATAGCTGCGTATCCGTATATGAGAACAAACGGCCCTGCAGCAGCGGATCATTCGTGAAATCAATCCCAGGCACAACATGTCCAGGATGGAACGCGACCTGCTCAGTCTCTGCAAACACGTTGTCTACATTCCGGTTCAAGGTCATCTTTCCGATAATCTTGACCGGAACCTCCTCCTCAGGCCACAATTTCGTTGGATCGAGAATATCAAAATCAAACCGGAACTCTTCTTCCTCTGGAATCAGTTGGACGCCGAGCTCATACTCCGGAAAATTGCCACCTTCTATCGATTCGTATAAATCGCGGCGATGGAAGTCCGGGTCCTTGCCGGCAATCTTCTGGGCCTCGTCCCACACAAGCGAATGGACGCCAAGCACTGGTTTCCAGTGGAATTTTACAAAATGGGACCTGCCCTGCTCGTTCACGAACCGAAACGTATGTACTCCAAAGCCCTCCATCATTCGGAAACTCCTTGGAATGGCTCGATCTGATTTAGCCCAAAGGACCATATGTGCCGTTTCCTGGTTGTTTGCTACAAAATCATAAAACGTATCATGGGCAGTCGCACCCTGTGGCATTTCGTTATGCGGCTCCGGCTTGAATGAATGGACAAGGTCTGGAAACTTGATCGCATCCTGGATGAAGAATACCGGGATGTTATTCCCGACCAGGTCATAGTTCCCTTCCTCTGTATAAAACTTCGTCGCAAATCCACGCGCATCGCGGACTGTCTCCGCCGAGCCCTTCGAACCCTGAACTGTTGAGAAGCGGACAAATACAGGCGTCGTCTTCGATGGGTCTTGCAAGAACTTCGCCATCGTGTACTCCTTCATCGACTGGTAAACCTGAAACTCACCATGAGCCGCAAACCCGCGGGCATGCACAACCCTTTCAGGAATCCGCTCATGGTCAAAATGCGTCATCTTTTCCCGAAAATGAAAATCTTCCATCAACGTCGGCCCGCGCACGCCGGCTTTCAGGGAAAATTCATCCTCCGACACCTTCACACCTTGATTGGTTGTCAGCTTCTTCCCACTATCATCAACCTTGAACTGCTCCAGCTGTTCCTGTTTTTTATTCACTTCAGGATCACGGTTCTCTTTTACCATTCATCATCCTCCTCACATTAAGTTGGTACCTCACTCCCCTTCTACCCCACCTTTGGCAAAAAAAACGTTTAAATTTAATAGCCTGCACCAGCTAATCGAGATTATGGAAACCACTCTCTTTTAATAAAGGACTGTTCAATTTCCCCCCAAAAAAACCGCCTGGCAGCTTTCACCAAACGGTTAAAGGATGGAGCATTATTATGAATAGTATATGATGTGCACGAAGCAGGACTCCAAAAGCCCATGTAAAGCGATTGCCAATTCCTCTGTGAAACAATCTGTGTATCAAGAAAATTCGGGGCGTGCCAGGCACTGTTCGCATTTTTAAAACATACTCAACGAATAGTTTTTCGCCAACAGTTCCAGGAGCTTGATGCCTCCGATGCTGTTTCCCTTTTCGTCGAGTGCCGGCCCGAAAATGCCGATGCCAACTTTGCCTGGCACCGACCCCATAATTCCGCCTGAAACTCCGCTTTTTGCCGGAATGCCAATTTTTATGGCAAACTCACCGGATGCATTGTACATGCCGCACGTCACCATGAACGTTTTGCAAATCCTGGCGACATCATCAGGCATGACACGTTTACCCGTCAACGGATGCACGCCGTTCATGGCAAACATAAGGCCAATATCGGCTAAATCCCGGCAATCCATCTCAATCGCGCACTGCTTCGAATACAAATCGATTAGCGGGTCGACATCCTCCTTAATCACACCATGCTGCTTCAAAAAGTAACACAAGGCACGGTTTAAATGGGCGGTTTCAAACTCGGACCGAGATACTTCTTCATTAAACCCCACCTTTTGATTGTCCGCCAGCTCCTGAATGAAGGCCAACAGCCGCTGTAGCCTCTCCTCAACCGAGCTGCCTTTTATCATATGGGTCACTACGAGTGCACCCGCATTGATCATCGGATTCAATGGCTTTGCCACGCCCATTGTCTCCAATTTGGCAATCGAATTAAACGGATCACCCGTCGGCTCCATCCCGACCCGTTCAAATACATAATCATAGCCACGGTCCATCAACACCATTGCCAAGCTGATCACCTTCGTAATACTCTGCAGCGTAAACTTCCGTTCAACCTCACCCGCTGAAACACAATCACCATTCGGATAGTGGATTGCTATCGACAAATCCGCCATATTTGCTTTCCCAAGCGCAGGAATATAATCCGCAACCTTTCCCTGTTTCGTAAAAGGACGCGCCTCCTCCACCAGCTCATTCAACTCATCGTTTGACTCACACAACATCTTCATCACCCGTATTAGTATGAACTGAACATTACCAAACCACTCTTATGGAAATAGCCAGGCTTAGAGTGGGCGATATTTGGGAAAATCATTAATGTTGAGGCAAATTATGAACAAAATGTTAAAATAGAAGTATTCTTCAATTAAAGGGTGACAATGATGCCGAAAAGATATTATCCGAATGCTTTGACATTCGGGAACTTGTTTTGCGGATTTTTATCGATTGGCTATATGATGAATGGGGATATCAAAAATGCAACAATCCTGGTTTTCATTGCGATGATGCTGGATGCGCTGGATGGAAGGGTGGCTAGGATTCTTGGTGTGTCCAATGAATTCGGAAAGGAACTGGATTCACTGGCAGACATTGTTTCTTTTGGCGTGGTCCCAGCTTATTTGTCGGTCCATACGTACTTTGCTGGTTTGGGGATGACAGGAGTGGTGCTTGCAGGGATCTTTCCTTTATTCGGCGCATACAGGCTTGCACGGTTCAATCTTACCCAGCCGGATGTTTCATCGAATCATTTCCAGGGGATTCCAATTACATTTGCGGGCGGATTGGTTGCATTTTTAGTTTTATTTCACATAAGTATTCCCGTCCCTTTGTTTTTGGTCATTTATTTGCTTTTATGTTATCTGATGGCAAGCAAGATCAAAATTCCAAGCTTTAAAAAAATCCCTCTCCCAAGGTACGGAGTCATCATCACTGTTTTTATTTTCTATATGACGTACCGAGTCGTAAAAGCAAACATGGAAAGCGTCCCAATCTTCTTCTGGATCGCACTCGCCACCTATATGGCATTTATCATCGTCCGTTTTATCAAGGAAAAGGAAATCAAATTCCCAAGAAGAAAAAGGCGACCTCGAAAAGTAAGGATAAAATTGAAAAAATAAAAGTGAAAAGCCGCCAGCATAAGCTGGCGGCCATTTTTATTTACCCTTTTCTTTTAAGCAGGATGACCGAGGAGTTTGCCGTGGCTTTCGGCGTATGTCCCTTTCTCCTGTAGGCTAACCAGTATGCCATGGCAATGAAAACGGCCCCGCCAGTAGCATTTCCTAAAAAGACTGGAACAAAATTGGCGATGTACTGGCTCCAGGTATAATGGCCCTCGAAAATTGCGGCTGGAATGACAAACATATTGGCTACAACGTGCTGGAAGCCAATGGCCACAAACGCCATTGTCGGGAACCAAATACCCGCAATTTTTCCAATTATGTCTTTTGCACCGTAGGAAAGCCAAACCGCAGCGGCTACAAGCCAATTGCAGCCGATTCCTGATACAAATCCCTGAAGGAATGTCGCCTCAAGCTTGTGCCCGGCAATGCTGACAGTTTTTTCGAGGAATATTCCCGATGAGGTGAGCCCCGCGATATGTCCGAATGCATAAGCCACAAAGATAGCGCCGAGGAAGTTTGATAGTGTAATGATAGCCCAATTTTGGAGGATGGCCCTGATGGAAATCCTGCCTGCTAGCCCGGCTAGCGGGACAGCCATCATATTCCCGGTGAGGAGCTCTCCGCCGGCAATGAGGGTTAGAATAAGACCAATTGGAAAGACGGATGCTCCGAGGATTGTTCCAAGGCCCTCAATGTCGCCGGTGAGCGGTGCTGTGATCCTTATCGACAATAAATAGCCAAGCGCGATGAACGCGCCGGCCTGGAATCCAAGTATAATAGAGGTTTTTGCGGAAAAACCTGTTTTTTTAATTCCGTTTTCAATGGTCATTTCCATAATTTCTTCTGGTTTTAAATAGGAGGAAGACATGGGACCGCATCCCTTCAGATGTTTGTATGTGATGAAATTCACAAATCTACTTTCCCCCATTGTACACTATAAATCTAGTAAAGCGATGTGAACAATTTTCAAATTTAGTGACGAGCAGTCCGCCCATCTCCTTTACGGAGAAATTCACTTACCCTTCTGCTCCAGCAACCCATATTTCCGCTTGAACCTGCCAAGGCTTTTCAGCCAAATTTCACCGAACATCAATAGAAAAAACACATTTGAAGCCGCATGCATAAAATCGAACAGCGAGCTGGCTGCGAAATAGGCTGCCAGGGAGGACAAGGTGACTTCGCCGCCCGTCTGGGAAAACGCAAGAACCCCCCAAAAGTTCATAATCCACCCAAATAAAAAACCCCATACAAAACCGAATGCGAGTCTTCCCCAGTTTTTTTGCATGAAGCGGGTCTTCCTTAACATCCCGGCCGTTAAGCCCACCAAGCCCCAGGCGGCCATCTGCCACGGCGTCCACGGCCCCTGGCCAAGAATCATATTCGAGGCAAGAGCCGCGACCGCGCCAATCAGAAAGCCGCTTTCCGCGCCAAATACAAGGCCGGACATCATGATAACTAAGGTAGTTGGCTGAACACCGGGGATGCTTGCAAAGGGGATTCTGCCTACTGCGGCAATTGACGCTAGAACGGCGAGGAGCACGAGTTCCCTTGCTTCAATTTTTCTGCGCTCGAACCGGATGAGCAGGTAAATGAACGCAAAAACCGCAAAGCCCACACTTGCCCACATGAAGCTTTCCGCTCTTACCGCTGCAAAGAGAAGGAGTGCCAGCATCATTACTGGCAATACAATCACAGCAACCCTTTTCCAATGAGCCATGCTACTCCTCCCCCCTTTCAAACCAATCCCTAAATATTTCCTCGCTAGTCCGCATCCTTGCCCATGTTCCTGAACAACCGCCGTGCCATAGTTGTATAAAAGAAATTCCCTTCAAAAAAACGGCCTGGGTAATCCTCTGACGTAATTTCACCCTCAAACAGCATGCCGCACCGTGTTGCGTACTTTGCTGCAAACTCAATGTCATGGGTGGCTATTAAAATGGCCGCACCGCTATCTTTTAGTTTTTGCAAAATTGCTGCGAGATTTTTTTTCGAAACGGGATCAAGTCCCTTTGTAGGTTCGTCTAGAAGAAATAGTTCAGGTTTCCTCAAAAGCAGGCAAAGGAAGGCGGCCTTTTGCAGCTCTCCGCCGCTCAAGTCAAACGGATGGCGGTCCAAAAGCCCGTCCAGGCCAAACTCATTTGCAAGCCTTGCCGCTTCCGAAGGATCGGTACCCCATTGGCGGCAGGTAGCCTCTATTTCACCCGCAACACTGTCATGAAGGAAAAACAGCTTAGGGTTTTGCGGCAAATACGCAATCAGTTTAGCAAGGCCACCCATTGATCTCCACTTTTTCAAAGGCTTGCCTGCAAAAGTAATCGTCCCCGCTTCGGGCTTTAAAACCCCGCAAAGAAGTTTCAGCAAGGTGGATTTTCCTGATCCGTTGCCACCGAGCAGGGCATACAGTTCACCTTTTCCGAGCATTAAGTCAAGATCCTGCAAAATAGCGCCATTCTTTTTTTCATACCTGAAGCCGATATTTTTGGCCGAAACCAGTACTTCGGATTCATGCCGGCCCTGTTCCGAATCAAGTTGATTTTCAACCGGAACAGGCTTTATGAGGCCCAGCATGCTGCGGCCTTCCTTTATAGACAGGGGCAGCTGTAAAATCTGCTCTTCCGTTTCATTTTGCAAAAACAGTGAGGGAATGCTCGGAATGAACTCGCCCGCTTCGGTCCGCCACAATTTTTTCATGACTTGACGAGGATTCCCGTCATGAACAAGCCTGCCACAATCGAGCATAACGACCCTGTCGGCAAGCGTGATGGCTTCATCTAGCCTGTGCTCCGCAAGAATGATTGTCATCCCGAATTCCTCGTTCAGCCTTTTCAGCATATCAAACAGCTCGCGGGTGCTGACGGGATCTAGCTGGGAAGCTGGCTCATCAAGGAGAAGGATGTCCGGCTGCATCAAGAGAACAGAAGCAAGGTTCATTTGCTGCTTTTTGCCACCCGAAAGCTCGTGCATTTTTTTATGTAAGATCGGTTCCGCTCCAAAATAGCTGACAATTTCCGCAACCCTGCTTCTCATCTCGTTTGTCGATAGGCCGCGGTTTTCGAGGCCGAATACCATTTCATGGAGAGGGTCATCAGCAACTATCTGGTTTTCCGGATCCTGAAAAACAAACCCGGTTTCAGCTAAACTTGCTTCTCCGGTCGCAATCGTCCCTTCAAGAGTTCCATGGGGGCGTATTTCTTCCTTCAGGAGCCGCAGCAATGTGCTTTTTCCAGAACCCGAGGGACCAAATAGGACAATGAATTCGCCTCGGCTTATGGAAAGTTGAATGGACGAAAGTGCCGGTGCCGGGGCATCCGGGTAAGTAAACGTTACATTGTTCAGTTCGATATACGCCAACGGAATGCCCCTTTCAGTTCAATGATTACCGGGAAGACAATGAAACAAACGACTGCTGCCAAGGTCCCCGCTTCCGCAATTGACAGATCAGTGTTCTCCATAATTGGATAAACGTCCAGCAGACCCAAGCCATTCAACCGGCCAAATAGTGCGTAGACGAATACTGGCAAAAGAAACCCGAACGAAAGCCAATCGAGGTTTCTAAATTTAAAATGATGATACGCGGACCTCTTTCCGGTTCCGTAACCGCGTGCTTTCATGGAGTCGGCGGTCTGGATAGCTTCCTCAAGCGAAAAGACAAGCAGAGCCTGGACATAGAGCAGCCCGTTTTTGGCACGCCCCTTCCATGTACCCGATGCTAAGGTTACTCCCTTGCTGGACTGGACTGCCGAGATTTCCTCGAGCCGGATGCGCATCAGAGGTATAAATCGAAGTGTCAGCATAAGAAGGACGGCGAATTGCGGCAATGCTTTCGCAAACAAGAACAACAGCTTGTTTGGGGTCATAATTTCATTGTAGGATACAAACAAAGCAATGATGCCCATGACTGAAAGGGCCGCCATGCCGCCAAGCGTTACTGCCTCGAGTGTAATCCGGTGATTGCCCCATTCAAAGAGGACATGCCGACCCCTTTCATTAAAAAGCGGGTTAACCAAGAAGATCAGCAAACCGCTTGACGCAATGAAAAAAAGCCATCGCTGCAGACCCCTGCAGCGATCTTGAACATAATTGATTACCAGTATAAGGCCGAACCCTGTAAACAGGAAAAGAGGATGCCGAAATAGAATCAGCATTGTTAGAGCCCCGGCGTAGTAGCAAAATGCGGTAAGCGGATGGAGACGGTTCATTCTTTCTTCAGGAAGTCTTCGCTGTAGACCCACTCGATCCTGTCGCCCTTCGACACTTTGACGATTCCGGCACCTTTTTCAAGGCTTAATCCGTTCATCTTGCAAATCCAGCCGCTTCTAGGCCCGAAATCAAATTCGTAATAATTGTCGATGCCCGCAACATAGGCGGTTGGCCCGCTCCCTGAGTAATCGACATCAATTCCCTTTTTGCCTGCAGCCCTAAGGAGCAAATCAATCACAGTATCGCCTTCCTTGATTTCAACAGCTGTTGCCCCAAGTATCATTCCAGCCTCATCCGGCCCTTTTATCAAGATGGATGCAGTAGCGGCCGGTGTAGGCTTTGGAGCTGGTTTCGGGGCTGGTTTTGCCTCGGTTTGACTGCCGCCTTTCGATCCGGCGGAACTCGATCCGCCTGAAGGTTTGGACGGATTGCTTGCTGAAGTTCCAGTTGTGGCACTGCCTTTATCCGCACCTACCGCGCTGCCCGCTTTATCGGATGTTCCGGGTCCAGAAGATCCAGCAGTAGAAGTTTTGGATGTGGTATCTTTTTGGGTACCTGGGCCTGCTGTCGCAGAAGTTGATTTCGATTGAGTGCCTGAAGCCGCTCCGTCCGAAACGGTTTGATTATCTTTGTTTTCCTCGCCCGGATTCCCGTTTGTGAGGTTTGATTTATCGGAAGGATGGCCGGCAGGGGAGTTTTGTTCAGCTTCCCCGCCAGCCTTTTCGCCTTTAGTTATTTCCATTCCAGAATGGTCTTGCTTTTGATTCGTTGCCGAGGATTCAGGGTCTGTTCCGCATCCTGCAAGTGCAAGGGCGGTTAGCAATGAAAAAACAAGCAGCAGCCTAAGAGTGATTTTCCTTCCCATTGCCATTCCTCCTCTCCACCTTCATTCTTATAAGCGTTTTCTTCTTGTGGTCATCAATAGGATTCCACCTGCTGCGACAAGTACCATCCCAAATGCAAGCAGACTATAGACGTTCGTTGCTGTATCCGGGAGGCGGTGCCCTTCTTCTTTTCCTTCTTCATTTTTGCTGTTTCCAGGGTCCTCGTTCCCCGGAACAGAATTGGGACCTGCCGATTGATCAATCGTTAATTTGTAAAGGGAGCCTTTTCCATCCTTGAAAAGCTGGTAGGCAACCAAAGCCTGGAAGCCCTGTCCAGTTGAGATTGCATCTGCTCCATCGCCCGCTTTCCAGGCAAAACCGCCGCCAGAATGCTTAAACGATGCCAGATAGCCGAGCAAGGTTTTGCCATCAGTTGTAATAATGCCGCTATTGGCATCAAGGCCGAGAGCTGAAAGGGCGATTACCGCCTGTGCTGCCGCCGGGCTGCTGTCAACCTTGGAGGATGCAAACAGATTCTTCAAATACTGAATCCCTTTGTCAATTACCGGTTTTACTGCTGCTTCGTCTTTATATGGGGCCAACGCAGTCAGTACCATTGAAGTCGTATCCGGATCGCTGCCTGTTTCCTTGTCCAGTCCCCAACCCCCATCGCTGTTTTGGTTCGTGATAAGGTGGGCCTTAAGGTTTTCTTTCGTCCATTTTGCATCTGCAGGAATGGTAAAGTCGGCACTGTCGAGGGCAATTAGGCCATAAGCTGCCCCGTTAAGGCCCTGTTTGGAAAAATCGCCATTGTAAATGCCTTCAACCAGATTGTAGCCGGCGAAATTTTCAGGATTTCCACCCGCCGCCAGAATACCAAGTGTGTATCGCTCATAATCTGTAATCGTCCTGAACTTTCCACTTCTATCTTTTACCCTTTTTGCAACTCCCTCTAAGTAACCGGCGGGAATTGGTTTTCCTGCTTGCTTTAGGGCAATTGCTTCCCATTCGCCAAGCTGCTTATTTTTCAAAACATAAGCAATCGTTTCATTCAAATCCTTAGAAAAGCTGTCGGCCGGATAAACCGCAAAATCCTTGCCAGGCTCGCCTTTTCCCGGCTCTTCTGCAGGAGGAGGTGTGAAAGTCTCATACTTAAATGCGATAGTTTTTTCCGACTCAAGCGTGTAACTCTCCGCACCGACCATTTGCGCTTCATCATTTACATAAAAACTCCAGAAGCTGTTGGTAGTCGTATCAAGCCCATTGATTGAAGAAATCATTTTACCAAAATCATATTGCACATAGGCCAGATTTTCTGGGCCAACAACTGTCTGAAGCAATTGAAAAGCATTGGGCTTATCAATGAAAGAAATATCCTTGTATTCTTTTAGCTGATTGTCTTTTCCAGCAATCACAAGATTTACTTTTCCAGCCGGAGGTTCCGATTCATAGCGGAAAGTGAGGACATCGCCATTTTGGGGCTTATACGAATCAGCGCCCGTCATGGCTGAAATGCCGTTTATGTAAAATCCCCAGTAGATGTTATCCTTGGCAGCTAGTCCGCTTATCTCTGTAATCATTTTGCCAAAACTATACTGCTCATAATTCACCGCATCCGTGCCGACAGTCTTAACGAGGGCATCGAACGCTGTTTCAGTTTCCCCGATTTCCGCCTGTTTTTCGCTACTAACGGCTCCTTTTTCCCCAAGTACCTTTACAGTTACGGTACTGGCCGCCGCCGCAGCCTTCTGCCCAAAGCCACCCGCAAACAGGGTAAACACGAGCATCAACGCCAACATTAACTTCACATACTGACTTCTTGCCATTCTATCTCTCTCCCCACTTCTTTTTACATAAAAAAATCCCCCTGTGAAGGAGGAGGTTTGTCGTTAAGCAGGCATATGAGAAAAACGGCCTGTCTTAACACCCTCCTATCCGCGTAGGCTTTTGGTGCTTATAAACAGGCAGGTCTCCTGGCTCATGGTCATCGCTTCCTATGCCTTCCCGCTTTAGGGCAGTGGCTTTGTATAGGCAGCTCGCATTTACAGTGGCGGGACCGCGTTGGCTTTTCACCAAACTTCCCTTTTAAGCTGACAATCTGAAACTATCAGCACCTGTTTTGATAGATATTTTTATGTCCATCCCATTATACAAATAGATTAAGCGTTTTGTATAGGGAAATTTCCTGATTAATTCAGCGAGCCTTAAAATCCAAGTCAATTTGCCTTACTGCTGCCTAACAAGGCAAAAAATCCTCTGATTATATATGGCACCGCGAAAAAGATAAAGAACACCCTGAAAAGCTGGTAGCCGGCTACAATTGATAAATCCGCACCTGACTCATGGGCAATGATACTCATCTGATCCATTCCGCCAGGAGCCATGCTGAGGTAACTAGTGATAAATGGGATTCCGTAGAGGTTTTCAAGCAGGACAGCAAGGGCTGACGATCCAGCCAATAGCATGAGGCCGGAGCCAACGGCAAATAAAAGCAGCTTCCGGTGTCTAGCAAGGCTCCCTGGCTTAAACATAAGGCCGATATACGTCCCGATCATCAGCTGTGAGGCGTCCATTATAGATTCGGGAAGTTCGGGTCCTTTCATTTCAGCAATAGTAAGAGCCGCAGTAACAATAATCGGACCAGTCAAATAAGCGGTCGGCAGCCCGATTTTTTTGCCGATAATGGCAAAGGCGACAGTAAGTGGCGCAAAAATCAGGATTACCGGAAAGAGGCTACTCTCTGAGCCAGCCACGATGGCCGCCTGCTGCACCGTGTTTCCTGACATCGGATATAGAACAGTGAAAGGGACAATGAAAATAATCATGAGAAGGCGCATTACCTGGAAAATGGTTACTGCCGAACTATCCGTCCCCTTTAGTTCTTCAGAAAGGGCGATCATTTGCGATAGTCCGCCTGGAATGCTTCCAAGCAACGCAGTCCTATAATCAAGCCCGGAAAGCTTCGCCACAGCCACCGCCATGACAGCGCAATATCCAATCAACAAAAAGGTCATGAGAATGATAGTGGGAAAGTGCCCGATAATTTGCCCAAGTGCGCCTTTCGTAAAAGAAAGTCCGATTGAATAGCCGACAATGATCAGGCCGGCATCCCTGATTTGCACCGGCCACGTAAGTTTAACCCTCCCTGAAACGGAGACTGCGAGCGAAGCAGCCATCGGTCCAAGCAGCCAGGGCACCGGAAGCCCAAGAAAATTGAATAGGGAACCTCCCATAATGGCCAAAAATAATGTAATAAAAAGAGATTTGGCGCCAGGAACCCATTCCACTATTCTCACTCCTCATCCCGCTTGCTGAGTGCCGTCATTGCTTTTCTATCAAAGCATCGCTTTTTTAAACTTCTCGCGGCTCCCTGGCTTCCTTTTTTAAAATAAATAAGTAATAAAGGATTGAAGCGAATATCGAAATGGCGGAGGCCAGATAAATGCTGCTATAGCCATAAACATGCCCAATTTGGCCGAACAACAGCGATCCTACCCCAACGCCAAGATCAAAAAATGAAAAGAACGTTGCAGTGGCCATCCCCCTCCGGTTTCGGGGAGACTTCTCCATAGCCCAAGCCTGCAGTCCCGGCTGGACAGTTCCAAAGCCTAGACCATAAAGTACCGCGGCAAAATACAAAACTCCCTGATTCGGCAGCCAGTAAAGCAGCAGCATCGCTGAAAAAACAAGAAGTGCGCCAGGAATAAAAACCGCCCTATGCCCTTTTTTGTCATACAGCTGCCCAGCGAATGTCCGTGTCAGCATGAGGGCTAGGGCATAAATTAAAAAGTACCATTGGATGCCGGGAATTTCTTTTTGAGCCGTATAGAGGGGAAGAAAAGCTGCGATTCCTCCGAATGTTACGGTCATAAAAAAGAGCAGGATTGAAGGCTGCAAGGCGCTTTTTTCGTAAAAATCCCATTTAAGCGCCGTTGCTCTTTGGACCGCTTCCGCCTTTTTATAACGGATGGTTGAAGACAGCAGCAGGGCTACAAGACCAAGTCCAGCACAAATCAAAAATAATTGCTGGAACGTCACTATACCAGCAAGGATCAGTCCAAGGGATGGACCTGCGGCAAGAGCAATATTACCCGATAAGCCGTAATAACCCATCCCTTCTCCCCTTCTATCGGCAGGAATCAAATCGGTTGCAATCGTACCGGAGGCTGTAGTGGAAAATCCCCAGCCCACCCCCTGGATGAACCTCATCAGAAACAGAAACGCCATTCCGCCCGCGAAACCGAACGATCCGACCGAAAGGACAAAAATCGCCAGCCCTGTTAAATAGACGAACTTTCTGCCCCTGGACTCGAGCGCCTGCCCGGCGTAAGGGCGGATCAGGAGTGCCGAAAGGGTAAATGCTCCTACTACAAACCCAATCATCTGGTCATTGCCGCCCAGGTGTTTGACAAACAGGGGTATTGTAGGAAGGGTCATTTGGAATCCAAGGAAAATGAACATATTTGCAAAGCAGATAAGGATGAAATCTTTTGTCCAAATCCGCCCTTTATTGTCTGGCTTTTGTTCGTAACCCAAATTTGCCTGTCCTAATCCCATGTCAGTCCTCCTCATCTTTATGTATACTATCTTTATATGGACGCTTAGTTAAGTTTATCCTTATATACCCTTCCTATTTTAACTCATTGCGCATAAAAGGCAGAACAAAAAGTACGAATGTCGAAATATTTTAGGCGCAGCAAACTTACTTTTAAGGAGAATCGCCATGTATTTAACCATTAAGGAAACAGCCGAGTATTTATCACTTCCTGAATCATACATTAAAACGTTGATTGGCCAAAAACAGATTCGCGCCGTATTCGACGGTGAACAATATATGATTAATCGAGAACAGTTCAAAAACCATTTTGACCACGTGGAGCTTGCCAAAAGGCTGATTGAGGAATGGAGAAGCGAGCCAATCCCTGAGGATCCCGATATCAAGGACGAAGACTAATTGTGAAAAATAGGTCCTTGCCTTAGTACAAGTGCACATCTTCCCTCATAACCTGTTAATGTAACAATACTATTAGAGAGGGGAATTTATATGTACTGTCCGCGACCAACGCAGGTTCTGCCTGCAATTTGCCATCCAACACAGTGCTGTGTGACGAATTCATTTGAGAACGTGATCCAGCCGCACGTCCATCCTACCCATACGACAAATGTCCACCATACGAATATCGAGCACACACATCACTTCACAAACACTCAATCCTTTGTGAATGAGGCTTCTGTTACGGACCTTGGACCAGTTCCGGGACCGCCTCCCGCTCCGACTGTTGCTGGAGCATATGCGCCCGGCCCTGGAATGGGACCCGGTATGATGGGACCTGGCATGATGGGACCTGGGATGATGGGACCTGGAATGATGGGACCTGGAATGATGGGTCCTGGGATGATGGGACCTGGCATGATGGGACCATCACCGGCTGTAGCTGGGGCTTATCAGCCTAACCTACCAGGAACAATGGCAGCTCCAACTGGTGTAGCAGGTGCTTATGCGGGAATGCCAATGGGCGGCTACAAAAAAGGCTGCGGCTGCCGTTAAGTTAAATGCGGTTTAGGGGGCAGGTTTCCTGCCCCTGCTTCGTTTTATCAAGGATGGTTGTTTTTGTGTCAGCTTCTGAATGCTTCCATGGCTTGCGGTTTAGTTTCCCTAGTAGGGGGAATATGGACAAAAAGAAGGAGATGAGCCATGAAGTTTTCCATTTATAAAGCATCCAATGGAGATGCACTTGATACATTCGGAACGATGGAAGCATCAAGCATGGAGGTGGCCGGTGATCTGCTCTACAAAGTGCTCCGGCGCAGCTCGGCCCAAAAAGACGGGGATGTCTTTCTTATTGTACCGCATTCGGATAACCCGGCGGCTGATAACCTTCTTGTGGATGGAGCGCCCTTTCATATTCTCCAATACCGTGAAATCGATTAAATCCCATTCAGAACAAAAGGCGGAAGCGCCTTGGTCAGCCCCGACCAGCATAAGACGGGGCCCGCAGGACGGGCCTGCCCTCCGGAGGGAACCGGCTTATGACCTCGAGGGGCTAGGCGTTGGAGCTGGATTAATACAATATATTTGGAGTTATTCACAATGTTCGATTACATAATTACTATTGTGTGTAAATATGAATGGGATTTCCGGTTTGGAGGCACTGCTTGCATATCTTTTTTCATCATGATCAGCTTCTGCTCCAGACCCTTCTCACCTCGATTAGCTCCAGCCCGTCAAATACGAGTTTATAAATATCCGGCATATCAAGTCCGTTCCAGAATGCGAAGCCATACTCTTTTTTGAAGTGGTTCATGATTAAGGCCATGATATTGCCGTGCGTTCCTATCGCAATCGTTTCACCTGTGTAGGTTCCAAGAACCTGGATAAGAGCCTCGATGCCCCTTTTTTGGGCTTCTTTGTTTGATTCGCCACCTTCCCAGGCAAAAGCCTCGTCCTCCCAAACCTTCCTGATTGCGAAAGAAAAATCATCCACCGGCTCTTCCGACAGAATCCGCTCCTTAAAGGCATCAAGCGTTATGACCTCTTTGCCAATCGCATCCGCAATTCCTTTAACGGTTTCGATGGCTCGGCGATAGGGGCTTGAAAGAACCAGGCCGATTTTTTCCTTTTTTAAGAAATCCGCGACTCTTTCGGCGTCCCGTTTCCCACGTTCTGAAAGCGGCCGTCCCAACTCGTCTGATGTATACACTGAATGGGCGTGGCGCACAAGATAAATGTTAGTCCGCAAAAATGTTTCTCCCCTTAGTCGGATTTTCCCTTACAACGCCATTCCTTGGCTCCAGGCACCGGTAGCCACCGCCAACTCTATTAACATGGCACGCGATTCAAAATATGCCTTTTGGGCTTCCGCCACGCCTACTTGTTTAAAACGGATTACGCTTCCCGGCGCCGCTTGTGCGAGCAGCGGCAAATCAACCGTTATAACCGTTGCTATCCTTGTGTACCCGCCGGTAGGCTGCCGCTCCGCCATAAGAATAATCGGCTGCCCGCCTGATGGAACCTGGATTCCTCCAAACGGGACGGCATCCGAAAAGATATCCGCCCCCTCCCGATGGCGAAGCTTTGGCCCTTCAAGGGTAATGCCCATTCGGTTCGAGTGCGTGGTGACCGTATACTCTTTTTGGAAAAAAGCTTCGAAGCTTTCTTTTTCAAATGCTTCAGCATGGGGGCCGGCTATGATCCGGACCATTAATTCCGATTGATATTCGGGGATCAGCCTGGTTGCCAGCGATCGGCCCGGAATGCCGTTTGACGGATTGTCAGCTGAGAGCACATCGCCTTTCCTTAGCGAGCGCCCATCCACCCCGCCAAAGCCGCCAGCCAGGTAAGTGGAACGGCTCCCCAATAAAACCGGGACGTCCAAGCCACCAGAAACGGCGATGTAAGCCCTTGTCCCACTGACCGGCCTTCCAAATGAGAGGATCTGGCCCTTCCTTGCCTGAAAACTTTTCCAAAGTGGCGCAGGTTTACCGTTAAGTTCGGGCGAAAAATCCGCTCCGCAAATTGCTATGGTGCAATCTGAAAGAATTTCAAGAGCCGGGCCGGGAAAAGCTGCTTCAAGGACTGCATCGCCAGGGGGATTTCCAACTAGAATATTCGCAACCCGGATGGCGAACGGATCCATTGCGCCAGACGGTGAAACTCCATATTTCTGCCAGCCATACCGCCCAAAATCCTGCACGGTTGTCTGTAATCCGGGCCGTACTACTTTAAAAACCGGCGCTGCCATCATAAATCGTCCCAGCTTCTCCGGAGGGAAATTGACTCTTTCGAAAAAGCGGCGGACAATATTTTTGCAAATTCCAACGCTTCCGGATTATCGCCATGGATACAAATTGTGTCCGCTGCCACATTCAATTCTGTCCCGTCTGCCGTGGTGACTTTTCCCTCTTTCGCCATCCTGAGCGCCTGTTTGATTACAAGATCTGAATCGTAGATAACTGAATTACGTTCGCTTCTCGGCATCAGCAAGCCATCGCTTCGATAGGTCCTATCAGCAAAAACTTCATTAGCGGCGCGGAGCCCCTTTTCCAGCGCAGCCGTTATGAGCTGGCTGCCGGACAACCCGAAAACAACAAGGTTCCTGTCAAAATCGGCTGCAGCTGCAGCCACTGCATCTGCGGTGGCCCTGTCGGCAGCGGCCATATTGTACAGCGCTCCGTGAGGCTTTATGTGGATCAAACGGGTATTGGCCACTTTTACAAAAGATGAAATTGCCCCTAATTGGTAGAGTACAAGATTGTATACTTCATCAGGGCGGAGGAGCATCTCCCGCCTTCCAAATCCCTGAAGGTCTGGAAACCCGGGGTGCGCGCCGATGTTAACTTCGCGGTTTTTCGCCTCTTTGACGGTTTCCATCATTGTATTGTGGTCGCCGGCATGGTAGCCGCAGGCAATGTTTGCCGAAGAGACAAACTTCAGGACTTCACTGTCATTCCCCAGCCTGTAGGCTCCGAAGCTTTCACCCATGTCGCAATTCAAATCGATTGCTTTCACGTTTTCCCCTCCTTATTTTTCCTTATGTGAGCTAAAATCATTTCAGCCTTTCAAGTGCTGGTGCAAACAAGCCTTGGTCGGCCAGCTCTTTAATATGAATGTATTCCTCGTGCCCGACCGAATAAAATTTTATGTAATGGCCAGGTGTAAATAAAAACGGCTCGGCCCGATTAAGATCAAAGAGCTTGAGAGGCGTGAATCCAATGATTCGCCAGCCAGAAGGGGATTCATCCGGATAAATGCCTGTCTGGCTGCCGCCAATTCCGACCGCCCCAGCATGGACCTTTCCCCTTGGTTTTGGCAGTCTTGGCGTGGCCAGTTTTTCCGGAAGGCCGCCCAAATAAGGGAAACCCGGCATGAAACCCATCATATGGATTAAGTAGTTAGAGCTTGTATGAAAGTGAATAACCTCCTGGACTGTAAGTTGGTTTACTTCGGCTATATACTGCAAATCGGGGCCGTTATATTGGACTGGGACTCTGTAAATGAACGATTCTTCTTTCTTCGGACTCGCTCTGCCAATTAAGTTGATTTTTTCGCAGAGGGTGTTATAGCTGATTTTTTCTGGAAGATAATAGATTGCGACCGAGGTGTAGGACGGCACGCATTCGGAGATTCCTTCGATGCCGGCGGCTTCGAGTGCGGCCAAAAATGCGTTGATTTTTTCATGGATGGCTGCCGTAATCGCGTCACCAAAATAAATCATCAACGCCCTGTCACCCAGTGGCCTTATTTCATATTCCATCTTCACCCTCCTCTGGTTGGAACTTCTACTTCCACTTTAGCAAAAAATAGTCTTCTGAGCGATATTCACAGCTTGAATATTCGAGAAGTGAGGTGGGTTACATGCACGAGAAAAAGCCTGGCTAAATAGCCCGGCCCGTTTTTATGATTCTTAATTTTTTTCACTCTTCACGCATGCTGATTGCTCTTCGTGCGAGGGTTATATCATTTTGCAATAGCTTGCCAAGGTCATACGATTGATATAGGCCTTTATTGTACATATAGTTATAAATCCGCTCGTGGCCCCGGACCGCTTTTGTCATATGGTTCAGGAACGTCCTTCTTAACTGAGGCGTCGCCGTTTCGGTGATGGCAATACCATAATTGCGTACAAGCGTCTTTGACATTGCGAGTAGGTCACCCGCAAAGAATGGGTTATCCTCCCTCATTTCGTCCTCATCCCTTCCGCCATGACCTGGCGCGGAAGAATAAAACTGGAGCAATTCTGTAAGATTTTCCTCTAAGTCACGGATTGTCCGCTGGTAAATGCCCCGCAATTCTGAATCGGTAATCCTTTTTAATCCCATTTTCGTCTTCATTAATCCGATTGATTGGAATGCCGTCAATTCATGCAGTTCAAGTGTTTCATGCCAGGCAAGGGTTCTGCGTTCCTCTTCGATCATATGCGGTTACCTCCATTTTTTTCTGAAACATCAATTTAACGTATTCTGAAGGCAACGAAATGGTTATCCGTCCAATCATTTATTTAATTTTCCCCGTTCGGTAAGGATTTTTAGCCAAGGGCCTGCTCCAAATCTTGGATGATCTTACCGCTGTCCCCTAAGCCGACCGCAAGGCGAATTGTTCCTGGATGGATATGCTCAGCTAACAGCTTCTGTTCATTGCTTCCCGTATTTGGCGACAATGCCAGGCTTTCAAACGAGCCCCACGATACTCCGATTTTAATATGCTTTAGGCGATCCAATACCCGACTGACCTCACGATAGCCGCCATCCAGAACAAAGCTGAATACACCGCTGTACCCGGAAAAAACTTTTTTCCCAAGCTCATAATCCGGATGGGACGGTAAACCTGGATAAAGAACCCTCCTTACCCTTGGATGCCCGTCCAAAAATTCCGCCACTTTTAAGGCGTTTGCCTGATGGGCCTCCAACCGGAAAGGAAGAGATTTCAGCCCCCGTAGCAGCAGTGTCGCCTCATAAGGGGAAAAGTTTCCTCCCATCAGTAACAATTCCTTTGTGAAAAGTGTATCCATGATCTCCTTTTTGGCGATGACCGCTCCTCCTACAATGTCGCTGTGCCCACCAAGATATTTTGAGAGTGAGTGGACGACAATATCGACCCCATACAGAAGCGGCTTTTGAAAAAGCGGGGTTGCCCACGTATTGTCGATGATTGTCCTGATGCCATATGCTTTTGCCAGCTGGGAAATTGCACTAGAGTCGGTCAGCCTAAATGTCATGTAAAAGGGCTTTCGATGAAAATCAAGCGGGTATTCGGACGAATGTGTTTTTCAACAGCCGCCGCACCCGCCTCATAACAGATCGAATGGCTGACCCCGAATTTACCAAGATATTTTAGAAGTTCCCTTGTTGAAAAATAAAGGTTGTTAAGGCAGAGGACATGGTCGCCGCTTTTCACGGAATTCAGAATGGCAGCGGTTATTGCTCCCATTCCGGAGGCGAAGCAGCGGCACTGCTCGCCGCGTTCCAATGCAGCCAGCTTCATTTCCGCTGTTTCAATGGTTGGATTTGTACCCCGTGTGTACACATAATTCCCTTGCTCATGTAAGACTGCTTCTGTGAGGCTGTCCATCGAATCGTACACGAACAGCGAATTCCCGAAGGTTGGCGGTACAACTGCCCCGCCGAACTGCTTTCGCCTGTCCCCGTACTCGAGGCAAATTTCCACATCTTTAGCCCATTGATTGTCCATTCTACTCCCGCCCTTTGCTAAAAGTCACTTTAGTTTAGGCAAGAGGCGGCGCTAATATGAATATCGGCCTAAATGCAGAGCTGCTGTCTGTTGGGATCGAGTTGATTTTGTGGAGGATGATAACGTTGGAATAATGGTAAAAAGCGGAGAGAGGGAGGTGTGGAAATCTTTTACAAGACAGAAATTTTCCTGTGGCATTGGCTGCTTTCCAATTATTTTTGCCAAATGCGGAATTATTTCTGTGATGTCCGGATTTTGACTGCTGGTGAGGGTGTTATTTATGCAAAATAAAAACAGGTCCCAGTACAGGAACCTGTTTTCTATGGAGCAAAAACTAATTAGTTTTTGCGAACGTTTGCAGCTTGTGGTCCGCGAGCGCCTTGCTCAACGTCGAAAGAAACTTCTTGGCCTTCTTCAAGAGTCTTGAAGCCTTCGCCTTGGATAGCTGAGAAATGAACGAATACGTCGTCTCCACCTTCGCGCTCGATGAATCCGAAACCTTTTTCTGCATTAAACCATTTAACTTTACCGTTTTCCATTTTTGTTGCCTCCTCGTGTGTTTTCCACACAATTGTATTACTATTCTTGCTCAAACGTATCCAGGCGATGTCGCTTGTTACCGAACAAAAATAATTCTTGCTTAGAATAACACGAATAGAAATAAAAGGCAAGCGATGCAAGCGAAAGTCACAATCCTTTTTCTTCCAAATTTTGCGATTGGGCACTCCAAATGGGCATTTTTCCTATGACTTATTCATGAAGTCTTCTACTTCCGTCCTTGTTGGCATACCTCCCTGTGCGCCCAGCTTTGTGACGGAAAGTGCGGCTGCCGCATTGGCGAACTGGCATGCTTCCTTAAGTTTAAGCCCTTCGCTAAGCGCAAAGGCCAAGGCTCCGTTGAATGTATCGCCGGCACCTGTCGTATCAACAGCTTCAACACGGTAGCCCGGAATATCCTCAAGTCCATTTTTATTGATGGTGACGCCCTTTGATCCTTGAGTGACGATGCACTTTTTTATAAATTCTTTTCCCATCCCATCTCCTAATGAGTTTAGGAGATGCTGTTGTTCATGTTCATTAGGAGTTAAGAAATCCGCGTCTTTTAACAGATCCAGCGGAATCTCCTTGAAAGGAGCCGGGTTTAAAATAACCTTTACCCGATGTTTTTTTGCAAGGGCTGCCGCTACCCTAACTGTCTCCATAGGTATTTCAAGCTGAAGTAAAATGATATCGCTCTCCGCAATTGCTGCTTCATGTTCAGCAACGAATTGCGGGGTTACGTGATAATTTGCACCGGGAGTGACGATGATGCTGTTATCCCCTCCCGAAAGCGTGATGGAAGCAATACCCGTTGAGGTTCCTGAGGCAACCGCAACCCTTGAGGTATCAATGGACTCAAGTTGGAGCTTGGAAATAAGCTCTCGCCCAAAACCATCATCCCCAACGCAGCCAATCATCGAGACATCCGCTCCCAGCCTTGCCGCGGCGACAGCCTGGTTTGCCCCCTTGCCTCCAGGAATGGTGTAAAACGCTTCCCCTGTCACCGTTTCTCCAACCTTTGGAATTCGAGAAACTTTCGTGACCAAGTCCATATTAATGCTGCCTATGACTGTGATTTTCTTTTTCGCCATCAATTTAACCCGCCTTTTCGCCAGCCGGTCCAACAACAAAGCAATGTCCATGGCCAGCTTGCTCTATTTAAAAATACACCAGTATTTTATGAATGCCTATTTATATATCATACAAGAAAACCTCTTCAATGAGCCATAGATTCGTCCTTAAATAAATTGGGCTGCATAGGATAAATATTGCGGTAACAAAATTGGGATATGCATCGTCTAGTTTTTATAACTTATAAATGGAGAGAATCTGTCATTTTGATTTATAAAACAGTTATTTTCAACTTCCATGCTGGAAAGACTGCCTGCTACTGGAAAATAAGGTACACTAGTACTAGAGTGAATGTTTTGCGGATTTGGCACCCTTTTTTCCACCTGCAAAATAATAGATGTGGAGATGCACGTAAATGGATAAATCACAACGGAATTATTTCGATTTTACGCTTTTGCTGCTTATTTTCCTGTTCATGATTGTAAGCTGCATTGCACTATACAGCGCCCAAAAGTATTCACCGTATAACGTCAATTTCGTAATGCTGCAAGCCCGATGGTATGTAATTGGACTGGTTGCCTCTGCCTTTGTGTATTTTTTTGATTTTGACCAGATCAAGAAAATATCGCCTTATGCCTACATTTTTGGAGTTTTGCTCCTTATTGCCCTGTTTTTTTCGCCAGAGTCCATTGCCCCGCCAACAAAAGGCACAAAGGCCTGGTTCGAAATTCCAAAGCTCGGCTCACTCCAGCCATCGGAATTCATGAAGCTTTTCCTCATTATATTCCTCGCAAGGGTGATTTCAAACCATAATGAAGAACACCTTGACCGGACCATTAAGACAGATTTCATTCTGCTTGGCAAAATTGTTGGTGTGGCTGCATTACCGCTGGCTTTTATCCTGGTTCAGCCCGATGCGGGAACGGCCATGGCGGTAGCTGCGATTGTTATTGGGATGACCTTTATTTCGGGAATCAATTGGCGAATCATTGCCGTGTTGGGCGGAGCAGCAGCCATATTAATGGCTAGTCTTGTTTACGTTTATCTTGAAGCGCCTGATTTATTGCTGCTCGTCCTGGATCAATATCAGCTGAACCGGATTCATTCCTGGTTAGATCCATTCGAGGACATGCAAAACACCTCCTACCAACTGGCATACTCAATATTGGCCATTGGTTCAGGCATGATGTATGGAAAAGGATTCAATGCTTCCCAGGTAAATGTGCCAGAAGCCCACTCGGATTTTATTTTTACAGTCATAGGAGAAGAATTTGGTTTCTTTGGGGCGAGCCTCGTTATTTCGCTTTACTTCATCCTGATTTACCGGATCATTGTTATTGCGCTAAGAAACAAAGGACCCTATGAAAGCCTGGTTGCCACCGGGGTCATCTCGGTTTTAACATTTCATATTTTTGAAAACATCGGCATGGTTATCGGACTTGTTCCGATGACCGGAATTCCACTCCCCCTGATAAGCTATGGCGGAAGCTCCCTATTGGGGACCCTGCTCTCCCTGGCGCTGGTCTTGAATATTTCTGCAAAAACGAAAAAATATATGTTTTCTGAAGATGACGATTGACGCAAAGAAGGCGCATCCTGAATATGGATGCGCCTTCTTTTGCTTTCGTTCTCCAGGCTATATTACAGCCTGAAATGGCAGAATTATAGTGGTGGATAGATTGGCGTTTCAAGCGGTGGATAGATTGGTGTTCCAAGTGGCGGATAGATCGGCGTTGAACTCGCAGCTGATGATGATGATGGCGCAGCACCAACCGCAAACAGGCTAAATGCGAACACTGATAAAAGAATTACAAAAGCTTTTTTCATTAAAACTCCTCCTCAAGTCATTTTCTTTAAATAATGGACTGCCTGCTCGAATTTCCCTTCCCTTGTAAAATAGTCTGCAAGCAATTTATAGAAATGTGCAAGATCATCTTTATGCTCTTTGCCTTCCTCGAGAAGTGGAATTACTTTAGATTCAAGGTACTTAAATGAATCTGGATCTTTAGCGTCAAGCATCAAATAGAACGTGCTTAATAATAGGTACTTTTTGCTGCAAAGCTGGTCTGCTAACTCAAAGACCTCCACAAAGCACCTCTTAGCACCTGCAGCGTCACCTTCTACGAACTTTGTTTCACCAAGAGTGTTAAGAGTAACCAGATAATTAAATCCTTTATCCCGCTGTAACGAAAGACTTTTTTCAAAGTAATGAATTGCCTGTTCCGTATTTTTCCTTTTCTTCTGTAGAAGACCCATATTATGATAAACATATGGGAGCAACTCACTCTCATCCAGGAGCTCGGCATTTCGGATCAAATGCTCAAATGATGCTGAAGCTTCTTCATAGATATTTGAATGTGTATAGTTAATTCCAAGCAACATCAACGTATGAAGAATGCGCCTGAAATTATGCTGTTCCATGAAATGCTGGAGCGCTTTTTTTCCAAAATAGATAGCATAGCCAGATTGAAGGGTATACCCTTTGGCAAACGCCCTGTGGTAAAGGAATTCACCGATGTTGATTCCGCCGGCCTGTTCGGCATCAAGCTTATCAAGAATCGCGTCCGCCTCATGGTATTTTGCCTGTCTCATTAAATGGATGCTTGTGAAATAGTCGAACAGGTTCCGTTCCTGCCGGGTAAAGTTCTTCAAATGCTTTCTGAGCAATTCCTGCTGGGCTTCAGCTTCGCTATCATTCCCCTTAAATAGCATGTATCTATATTTATACAGTTCGTATGTATAAATGTGGGATGAAAACGGAATCAGGCTGCCAAGCTCTAATAGCCGGGAATAGACGTGATCCGCCTGCGCCTTGATCTGGAACGTCATTTGATTATCGAACTCATTGAGTAGGGTTTTAATTTCCTCGTCCTTGCAGGCCACATCTTCAATCTCAATGCCAAGCCTCTCAAGCAGCAGGGCCATTGTTTCTTTATTGCCCTCTTTGGAATTGTGTTCGATCTTGCTTAAATGCGGGATTGAGCAAATCCCCTCGGCTAGCTCCTTTTGTGTCATCCTCCTTTGCGTCCTGTAATACTTGATCAAAGGCCCGAAATCCATAGACTCACCAACCGTTTTCTACTACTCTATCACTAAATTAGGGGATAAAAAACAATAATTCAAAATTATTGAACTTTTTGTATGAATATGGTTCTAAACGCCCAAAACCATCCCGCTTTTTTGCAGGATGGACTGGGTCTAATGGGTTATTTTACACGTGGGAAACCGAATCCGGATGCATAGTCATCACCAGTTGCAGCACCTGTTCCACCTTTAATATCATACAGTTTTGCACGGTTTTGCAGGTCGGCGCGAAGCTGAACATTACTGAGCGATTTGTTAGAAGACCAAATCTTTGCAGCAAGCCCGGAAATGTGCGGAGTTGCCATGGATGTTCCACTCATTGTCGTATAGCCGCCGCTAGCGGAGGTTGAATAAATGGAACCGCCAGGAGCTGAAACTTCAATATCACGTTCCTGGATAACATAATCACCGTCAGTATTCGGATTTCCTCTAGAGGAGAAATCTGAAACTTTATGGGTGCCGTTCACAAATGCATTATCAAGTGAAGCAACGGCAATTGCATTGACCAGTGCACCAGGATAGCCGATAGTGTTCGCGCTTGGGCCACTGTTTCCGGCTGCCGCGACAACGAGTGCGCCTTTTCCATATGCATAATCAACTGCGCTAGCAATCAACGAATCTTTTGAACTCGATCCCAAGGACATGGAGATAACTGTTTTTACTCCAAGGCGGGATGCTTCATCTGCCGCATGGCGGATCGCACCCGCAATGTCATCGGAATAGCCCGACCCGCGGTCATTCAGTACTTTATATGCCCATAGCTCAGCCTGGGGAGCCACGCCGTAAATGCCAAGGCCATCATAGCCGCCGTTTGCAAGTACTGTTCCGGCAACATGGGTGCCGTGGCCGTTCTTATCGTTGCAGACTCCATTAACAAGCGGGGATGTATTTTGTGTGAAATCCTTACACTGCTCCACATTGTCCCTCAAGTCAATATGGCTTGTTAGAGCGCCAGTATCAAGAACAGCTACCTTAATGCCATCTCCGCCGGACGTAGTCTTAATAGTAGAATCATTATAAATTGCTTCAATGCCCCAAGGTGTCTGGTCGGAAGGAATTGCTTGTGTGGATGCTCCAGGCTTCGCTGTTGCCTCGCTGCCAAGCTGGACTTCTTCGACAAGCTCAATCTTCAGGTTATTATTTTTCAACAAGGCCTGGTATTGGCTGCCATTGACGGTAGTCGTAAAGCCCTCAGCCCCAAATTCCCAGCGGGTTCCAAAATTTTGTTGCACTTTTGCCTTTTCGGCACCACTGCCGTTGATTAAAACCCGGTAGGAATCCTTTGCCTCATGTCCAGGCGCCTGGCCGAATGCTGCCGTGGCAAAAACAGATACTCCCAATGCTAAACTCATGAAAGCCGATCCAATTTTGGTTCTTTTCTTCATTTGCTTGCTCCTCTCGAGTATTAATATCAGCAGCACTCCTGCTGTGTGTTTTTAGTATATTTTAAATTTTCCGATAGAAGCAACGGAAATCACACCGGTTTCAGTTGGGAAAATTGTAGAGGTCCGCTGGGTCTTTAGGCTTATTCTATAAGGGAAAAGGTCCATATTTTTCAAATAAAAGGGGAAAATATTGCAAAAACCTACGTTATGGTAATTGACTCTATTATCAGGAAGAATAAGGAAGTGAGGAATATTTCCTCATCTATTTTTGGACTGAGGTGATTTTTGGGGGCCATTTCCGCCGGGGTTTTCCCTATGGAGACCTTCGTTTGCAAGGAAGTTCACGAGTTTCGGGAAAAAAGCTGAAATTGGATCAAGCGCTCCTTAAGGAAATGGACAAAAGCTGCTATAGAAATAGCCGCGATTGTGTTCAAAAAAATGGACGGGAAACAGGTTTGAAAAGGAAGTAAATTCCTTTAAAGTTGGGAAACAATTGAAAAATCTGCATAAAAATTGGAAAACAAAGGAATCCGCTCCTTTATGAAGGCAGATTCCTTTGTTTTTTTATACTTGGAAAAGCATGAATTTACATTTATTGCCTGGTTTTATTTAGGCCTTAATGGCCCCTAGTTCAATGGTTGAAGGAGTCGAGATTGAGGTTTGCGGCTACATCGCCTACGAAGGTTTCGAAAAGAATAAAGCAGATGTTCTTAAATTAGAACGTGTGATTTTCCCAGATGAGCCAAGAGTAAGCTACAACAATATTCCTGTTCCCCTCGATGAGAAAGGGGATTTGCAGCTGACTGACACATTAATGGATGCTTACAACCAATTTGCCAGTACTCATAACGAAACGATTCTGCATACGCTTGATCCGTTTTCATTGTTCCTATTTTATTTCCATGCCGGGAATATTCGGGATTATGAGACACAATACGCGTTATTTAATGATAATCCGGAGGTTGAACCAGTTTTTGCAACTGTTAACGAGTATATTCAGGCTTCCGAAGATCGGCAGAACATGGCTGGCTGGGAAGAGTTGTATAAACAAGTCATAAGCAGCCCTGTAAAGCAGGTCGCGCTAATTGGCGAAGATGAAGCTGTTATCACCATTTCTGAAGAAACTGGGCTGGCATTCAGGCTTGTCAAAAACCACAAAGGGATTTGGAAAGTAGGCTGGCTGCCAATTCAATAATGTGGCGCCGTTCCGGTCAAAGCATGTCCGGAACGGCGTTTTTCATTGCCTGCTTATTCCCCTGCCTCTTCGGTTTCTATTTCCTGCTTAACCATTTCCTCTTCCTCTTCAACTGTAATACGGGTTATTTGATCCTGCAGACTGTGGAATGCCTCATCCAGCTCCCTACGTGATAGCATTGGATCTTTTTCCTTCATAGACTCCGCCTCCTTTCCTATACTTTTCTCCCAAATCCTCTGGATAAAACACAAAAGGCAGAGAAAAATAAACGGGAAAGGGTGATGATCATGGATAAACGTGAAAAATCGATAGCCGAACGAATTTATGACCCTTCCGATTATAAAAAGAAGGATGAAGTGTCCTCTGGCCTGGCTGAAACGCATGAGCAGGTAAGTGATGTGTATATGGAAGGTGAAATTGGCGGCAAGATTGAGCGTCCGGATGGTGGCGCAGAAGAACTGCCCCGGTAAAGTACATTGGCATTCTCCGGTTAGCGGGAATGCCTTTTTGAGGTGAGTTGGTTTTTACTTTGATGGATGAATACATTTTCGGGTTGGTTCTTGCGTTGAAACTGTCTTCATGAAGGCGATGAAGACAGTTTCGAGTGGGTTGTTTCATTGAAAATGTCTTTATTTTTAAAATTAACTCTGCTCCCCACCAATAAGAACGGGCTTAAAATCGCCCGTTCTTATTTTTCATACTTGTGGCGGTCCTGAAGGCCGTCCTTCGGGTCATCATCCACATACGGGTCATGCTCAAATGCCGGCAGGTCGCCGAATGGGGTCATGATTCCCTCCTCGTCCAGCTCCTTCTCATACTTGCGGTGCTGGCCGTTCGGATAAATTGTTACATTGTTTCCATACATATCTACACCGACGAAGTTTTCGTAATCCTCAACGTAGCCAACCGGATCTTCACTTTCAATGTAATCATCATTGTAGTGGTCCTTTTCATCGGTAAACGCAAAGTCGGAGGGCGTTTCCGATGTCCCGAAGGAAGCTACCTCCTGCCACGTGTCCTCCGCATCGTAGGAAACACTTTCATCCTCTTCATCCTTATCGAATTTTCCGAATGGCGGCATCAGGACACCCTCTTCGACCGGGCGGGTATGGGACGTCACCTGGTCGGGGCTATGCTCCTTGCAATAAGTCGTATCGGGAAGCGCCTCGAGCCTTTCGTACGGAATCTCCCTTCCGCACACCTGGCATTTGCCGTATGTTCCATGTTCCATCGCTTCGAGTGCTCTGTTTATATTGTCGAGCTGGTTATTGGAATGTTCGTTAAGGGCAATATCTTTTTCCCGTTCGTACAGTTCGGTGGCATCATCGGCCGGGTGATTGTCATAGCTCGACAGCTCGCCCATTGATTCATGCCCGTGTCCGCGCTGCAGCCCGTATTCATCATTTTGATCCAACTGGCTCTTTAGGTGTGCCTTTTCATCAAGCAGCCGCGACCGCAGCTCCTCCAATTGCGCTGAAGATAACATATGCAAGCCCCTTTCCTAAAAAATCCCCGCACCGTGGCACGGGTAAAATCCTCTCTATAGTTTCAACTGATACTCCCACGGCTATACCCGTGGGGTTCTGAATCCACTGCCTTCTTCCTGGCCGGCAGCCACAGTACGCATCTTGATACGCTCGGCATCTAGGGCCAGGACACTGGGACAATTTCTTTCAGGACTTTCGCGGCCAAAGCAGCCTCCGCCGCCATTTACGGCCGCATCTTTTGGCTTTCACAAGCCCGGTGGCATCACACCGCCTATGATTGGGTTTTCATCACAGGAGGATTCCGGAATTGAGAATCCTCCTTTTCTCTTTTTTGATAGTATTGATTTCCTGGTCGTGAAGGCTTTTGAATCGTGGAAAAGTCTCCATGCATGCCTTCCGTTTTGCTTTTGAGCCGGAAGAGTCCGCGTTCATCAACAAAAAGGCGGAATACAGGTCCCTCTGGATCTTTGTTCGGTCATCGATCACATGCCATCGTTGTGCGAGTGGCTTTTTAATAAAATCGTTCCGGACATGGCAGTACTGGCTTGCTTTGAAGGTCTGGGTGTTCACCCTTTTGAAACTCCCACCAAGGCTTTTCACCTTTTGTTCCAGCATGCATACAAACATGGAGGGTGCCCTGTGGCCGATCGTCTTGCCGAACCGTTTCTTCCTGGCATATTTCCCGGTTTTTTCGGAAACCTTTGTTTCCTTCGCCCTTTTTTGTAGGGCTTTGAAATTCATGGTTTCAATGAAGAAGGCGTCCCCGAGCGGAAGCAGGGAGTTCGCGAGCCTCCGGTGCGAGAGTTTCCGGATGGCCGCCTGCCTGCGGTTCAGTTCCCGTACCCTTGCCCGCTGTTTTCTGTAGCGGTTTGATAACTGCCACACTTTTCTTCCTTTTTTCACTGTGCCGTTTTCGTGATAGTTCCCCGGGTTCATCGCGCGCCTTGAACGATCCAGCCTTCTTTGTGCCAATTTGATTTCCCTTGCCAGGCCCTTCACCTCTTCCGCCAGGTTGAAGAGGGCTACTTTTTTTAAGGAGGAAACAGCGAGGGTCGCAGTGCCGATATCAAGCCCTATTCTCCCTTTCCCGAGTTTCCTGCCTTTTGACGTTGGGTAGCCAGCAATGATCAGGTCGGCGAAAAAGCGTACCTTCCCGCGGATGATTTTCCTTACAATCCGGACATATTTGACATGATAAAAATCGGTGATGGTTTGGGTTTCCCCGTTTTTCTGGATGGTATAGGTGAATGGGGTTTTCTTTTCGAGATGGGAGAGGATTGCGGACACATAGCTGTCATGCCCCGTCCACTTCAGAGGGGTGGACATGTCCTTATAGACGATATGCTTATTGAAATACCGCCATCCTGTCGTGTTGGTTTTTCCTTCGAAGCTCGCCATTTCCCCTTTTCGGAGGAACACGACCTTCTTTGCCTTCCCGAACAGTTTCTTCCTGAAGGCAAGCCAGGCGCGGGAAGCGGTTTTTTGGACGACGGCTGCGTTCACCCTGTCCCCAAAATGCTTACGGATGCCTTTTACCCAAGCGTGTGAGGCATACTCGGTCAGCTTGTATTGTTCCCTTAAGCCCTTGAGCTTTTTCCGGACACTTTCCAGCTCATTTTGCAGGAAGTGGTTCTCTTCATCAAGTGCCAATTTTCTTTTGATCCCATGCAACTGCCGGATCCATCTTTTGTATTCCTTCAGCCTTTTCATCTGGTTTTCCATCTTCAGATAGTTCCCAAGGACAGTGTTGTAGATGACACGGAGGATTTCTAATTCATTGTCGGCAACGGAAAAAAGCCCGGGATGGCTGTCAAGCTCCAGGGTGAGGACAAAGCTGGGTGAGCGGGAAATGGCCATATGAAAAACCCCCAAAAACAAACGTATGTTCCTATATATTAATTATACTTTAGCTGAAGCGGGGATACAAGAAATAGCCGCTGTATGATAGAAAAAAATCATGATGCAATTTCTGGCTTCCGGATACTTGAGGTGCCGAAAAGCTGTAGTTCACGGCACCCCGTAGCCGGCCTCACTCCATCCCACCCCTGAAGGAGTGGGCTTTCCCGTTCGTAAAGTCTGTAATGGGCCATTTATTATACAAACCGCAATTATCATTGGAGGAAATTAACCAGGATAAGCGTAGATTCCCCACCGCATGCTAATTAGAGGAGGGATAAACCAATGGTAAACACGGATAAGAAACAGTTTCACAAACTACAGGAAAAACACCAGGCTGAGTATGTAGGCACTGACCGCGACCAAATTCGCGGCGTCGGCAAATCGGATTATAATGGCCAGGGAAATACGGATAAATCGGTGGGGGCTACCGGACGGAAAGTGTAATAGGAATCACGCCTGGAGATAGGGGTTTCTGGCGTGGGCCAGCCCGGCAGAAGCCGGGCTTTTTCAAAAAAGGGATTTATAAAGCAATAAGTGCGTCAATGCCTTTCCATCCAAAATAGAGTCCGAACCCGATGAGCGACAGGCCGGAGATGACGGATATGGCGGTCAGAAGCGCCGATGTGAGGAGGCGTTTTGCGCCGCTTGCGAGCATGGCCATTGATATGTCCCAGGTTAGCAGGCCGGTGAAAATCGCCAGGCTGTACAGGATGAGCTGGCTGCTGCTGGAGGTTGCGGCGGTTTTGGCGAGGACGGATCCGTAAATTCCTAGCCAGAACAGAATCGTGAGCGGATTTGATAGCGACATAAAAAAGCCGGACATGAATGATTTGATGAGCGGCTCCTTTTTTCTGCCGCCACCGATGGTAAGGTCTTTCGCATTTAGCAGGCTCTCGATCCCGCTGTATAGGAGGACGAATGCCCCGAACAGCCAGAGGAACGTTTGAACTATAGGAGCATCAATGAATTTTACGACTCCGATGTATACGATAATCATATAAATCCCATCGGCTGCGGCCGCTCCGACCCCAGTGAGCCATGAGTGCCAGAAGCCATAACGGATTCCCCGGTCGAGCTGCGCGGCATTGATTGGGCCAATTGGCGCCGCAAGGGATAATCCGAGTAATATATAACTTAAATAAACAGTCATTCGATACCCTCCCTGCCTGGAAAAAGCCTGTCTACAAAGTGTATTCAGGATGAAGGGCTTGTACGACTGTTTTTTGGCTTAGCCAGGTATAAGCTGAAGGCGGAGCGGATCATTTAATATTCTCCCGGCGTCGGTAATTAAAGGGGATTTCGGGCTGAATAACTAGTGATTTTTCACTAAAAACAATAAAGAATCTAGTGCGGGCCTGGCCCCGGCTATTTTGCATGAAATTAAATGGTTATAATTTACTAGTGATACCGCCATATTCCCGCAAATTCAGTCCCCGACCGGTCCCGGGGCTGCCTGATTCCGGAATACGAATCTTTTTTGCCCGAAATAGTTGCTGATTGTGTAAAAGCCGCTGCCAATCAGTACCGCCGCATCATCCCGGTAAATTGCCGGCAAAAAATCCGCTGCTCCAGCATCAATCAGCTGTCCACTGGCCCAGTAGGATGCAAAATAACATATCAGAATGACTGCTGCAAATCGGGGTGCCCCTTCGGAGAAACGGACTGTACTCCTGAAGGTGAACGCCCGGTTCAGAAAAAAGCTGATAATTGCTCCGACCACGTTGCCAACGAAAGTTGAAAGCCAGTATGAGGCCTCGAAAGCATTTAGGAGAATGAGCATGATTAACAGGCCGGCAAACGTATTGACGGCCCCGACGAGCGCAAAGCGTATGAACGAGTTAGTTTGTTTCTGGGAGTTTGCCGCTATCAAGACGATATCGCTCCATTCCGGGTTCGGCAGAGTTCCCAAGCGCAAATGGCAGGTTGAACATATCAATGTCGATGATGAATTTTGGCCGTTGCTTCGTTTCTTTATACATTTTGCCAATATATTCCCCAATTAAGCCAATTGCAACCAGCTGCAGCCCGCCAATGAGCCAGATTGAAATGATCAGCGAAGGCAAGCCTGTTTCCGTTTCACTGAACAAATTCAAGAAAATGAAATAAAGGCAGGAGATGAGGCTGATGACGCAGGCCGCAGCTCCAAGTGTGAGGACGAGCCGGATTGGCGTTACTGAGAATGACGTAATCCCATCAAATGCAAAAGCGAGCATTTTCCGGAGCGGATATTTAGATTCCCCCGCCTGGCGTTCCTTCCTGTCGTAATAGACTTCAGCCGATTTAAAGCCGATAAGCGGGACAACACCCCTCAGGAACATATTCACTTCACGGAACCGTTCCAATTCCATGACGGCGCGCTTGCCAAGAAGCCTGAAATCAGCGTGGTTGTAAACGAGGCTGACACCCATTTTTGCCATCATCGTATAAAATCCCTGAGCGGTCCATCTTTTGAACCATGTATCTTTGCTGCGGCTTTTCCTAACACCGTACACGACTTCGTGCCCCTCATTGTATTTCTCCACAAATTCCGGGATTGCCGTTATGTCATCCTGAAGGTCGGCATCGATTGAAATGATGCAATCGGACGCATGCTTTGCTGTAAAAATTCCTGCAAGGAGCGCGTTTTGGTGCCCGGCATTCCTGGCGAGTTTCAATCCTTTTACGAGGCTATTCGCAAGGCTTGCTTTATAAATTAGGTCCCATGTCCTGTCCTTACTGCCATCATCAACGAACAGGACCCTGCTTTTTGGCGATACAAGCCTGTTATCAATCATCCCCGACAGCAAGCCTGACAGCTCGGGAAGAGTCATTGGCAGTACTTCCTCTTCGTTATAGCAAGGGACGACAATTGTTAGGACTGGTTCACTCATAGTTTGATCCTCCTGATGTGGTAGAGCTTTTAGCGCAAGCGCCCGTTATAGGGCTTTGTAAAGGTAAATCGTCCATGCCGATTCCTTTGAGTCAAATGTCCGTTCCAGAAGCAAGCCATTTTCGGCGGCATTGATAATCGGCACTGCGGAGAATATATGCGTGCCGCCCATTTTTTTGAATTGGACTGTATCAAGCTCAAGGTTATGAAGGGACGCTTTTGAGCTTTTCTTGAACATATAACGTTTGCCCAGCTCAGAGGTGAAAATGTAGCAGCGCCCTCCCCACTCGTCGAAATACTCACGGATGACGCTATTCTTCTCGAGCTCTTTTGCGATGATTTTCCGAAACTCGTGCTTATAGGAAAGCGGGTAAAAGTTGTTGTATGAATCCAGCGTGTAAAAACCATTGTATTGGGCAATAGCTGGGTGGATGCCTATGCTTGCGACCCGGTAATTTTCCTTCGGCAGGCCAATGTGTCGGCCAATTCCCGCGAATTGTTTTTCAGCGTAAAATTGCCTGAATGTCGGTTTGTTCCGGTAAATGAATTCGTCATTAAAGAAGAAAAGAAGCAGAATTTGCCCCACCGCCAATGCCGCTGCCGCCTTCCTCCAAGCAATTCCTGCATCAACTATGATTTTCAAGGCGATGGCGAATCCGGTATAGATGACCAGCGGCCGCAGAAAATGGAAGCGGGCGAAATTGAACGTATCAAGGAAATGGAACCTCTCCGTCAATGGCAGCCATCCTTTATAGAACCAGAAGGCATACCAGATGGACAGGACCATGTTCAGCACTGTCAGCTGCAGGAATAGCTTCTCCTGCCGCCAGCTTTTTTTTGTAAAAATAATCGCCAGTGCAATAACGGTGGCGGCGATGATGAACAGTCCATGGACAGTCATCACGTGCGTATGCCCAAGGAAAAAGTTTTTCAAAGAAAGCCTAACAGCATCCCAAAAGGAAAGGCGCGCATGGAAATACTCATCCCGGCTGTTCGGGTCATCGTCAAATAAAAACGAATAGACCAGCCTGTATTCGACGAGCAGGAACATGGCCGCCATCGCAAAAATCGCCAGCAAAAAGCGAAGATTCCATCTTCTCAATCGGATAGCCTCTGCAAGCCAATAGACGCCTGCAGCTACGATGAAGAAAAAGAACCCGAGCACGAAACTTGAGTAGAAAGGAATTAGCAGCAGGACAAGCCAATTTACAGTACGGGTTTCGCCGGCGTGGATGTTAAGAAGAGCCCAGAGCACAAGAGGCATGCCTAGTGTACTGAGCATCCCCGACGGCCAGAACGGGGTCAGCGCGAATGCCAGGGCGGCGGCTGTGGCAATCCACTGGTAACGCGGCAGGCTGACGATATATTTTTTTAACAAAAGATACATGCCGATGAATGCAAGAATCCTTGTGATAGCCTGGCTGAGCGCATAGGCTGTCATAGGCTTGAACAAAGCATGGAGCCAGACAATCCCGCTAAGCTCAGGACCAAACGCATTCCTTGAAAGCGTGCCGTTCATTATTTGCGGTATTGCCGTGTCCACAGGTCCGAAAATTTCTCCGCTGTTTGCCAAAACCTTGTACCAGGCAATATTGGAATCGAGGTTATCATGGACCCGGATATGGGCATCCTCCCCAAGCAGGAACAGCGGAGCCAAATAAACGGCGAGCGCTGCCAATGCAAAGCAAAGCTGACGCCATTCTTTTTGTGCACCCATCCCTTCCCCTCACTTTTATCTCGATATGGTCGCTTTTTTACCCAATGGACCATTCTAGTATTTGACCAGCTTTAGGATATTATTCCTAATATTTCATTCTGTTTATCTCAATTGGTATCGAAAAATATCGTTGGTGAATTGTTTTTGCTGTGGAATTTTTACAAAGCCCGCCTAACCCCTTATGGGAACGGCGGTTTTTGTCCATACTTGTAAAATATCGCCTGGATCGTTTAGGACCCCATTTGGCGGGTTTTAGCCGGGCTGCCATTCCGATAGCCCTGCCGATAAGGAGGTTGCCATGCCTAACCGCTGGTATATTCATTTTTTGCGACTGCCCGTCCAAATTCGGGTTTTGTTTATTACGCTATTCTTTTTCGTTACATTTGGGGTGGGAATCCGTTTTCTTGAACCCGATACATTCCTAACTGTTTACGACGGGATTTGGTGGGCGTTTATTACCGCTACGACCGTAGGTTATGGAGATTTCGTCCCGCATTCTCTTTTAGGCAGGCTTGCTGCGGTTCTCCTGATATTATTTGGGGCCGGTCTTGTTTCGTATTACTTCGTTTCTCTGGCTACCGCGGCGGTAACAAAGCAGAACGCTTTGTCAGAAGGCAAGCTTGCGTATAAGGGCACCAGGCATATGGTCATTGTGGGCTGGAATGAACGCTCTAGAGAAATTATCAGCAAGCTGAACGATTCCGGCAGCCCGATAGAGATTGTCCTCATTGATGAAACGCTTGAGGAAAACCCAACCCAGTCTCGCTATGTCCACTTCGTTCAAGGCAAGCCCCACGTTGACGAAACCATTTTAAAAGGAAATGTCCCAAAGGCAGAAATGGTGCTGATCACCTCCGACCATAGCCACGAGGAGCTATTGGCGGACATGAACTCGATCCTTACATTGCTGACTATTAAGGGGCTTTGCCCGGAAGTGAAATGCATTATCGAAATCCTCACCCCCGAGCAGGTTGTGAATGCGAAACGGGCTGGTGCGGACCAGGTTCTTCAATCAAACAAATTGACAAGCATCTTTATGCTTAGCAGTATCCACTCGCGGGGGACGGGGCTGCTGTTTGATATTATTGGAGAACTCCAGGAAAACAGGCTTGCATCCGAGCAGGTAGCTGAGCATCTGGAGGGACGGACATTCGCTGAGGTAAAAGTGGCCTGGGCGGATAGGGAAAAGCTTTTGATTGGCATTAAGAGAGGAGAGGAACTGGTCATCAACCCTCCCCTTACTTTTAAAATCGAACATGGCGATGAATTTATTGCCATCCGTTAATTTTGGGAACCGTATTACTTAAAAGGAACCCAGGGGATGCTTCGGACTCATAACCGCGGAAATGCCTGGTTACTGTACAAACATGGGGCACCTTCGGACTCATAACCGCGGAAATGTCGGGTTACTGTCCGAACACAAGGAATCTTAGGGGCACGACGATAATATTTGTTCATAAAAGTCAAACAAAGCGCGGGAGCTAAAAACTCCCGCGCTTTTGAAATGTATTAGGTTTTAAAGAAGGGCCTCCTCAAGCTTTGCGATGAGGTCGTCCGTAATTTTCAGGTATTCAGAATCGATTGGGGCGTCCTTGTCCTCTGGTGACTGGAATTGGTTGACCGAAGCGGACACATTGCCGATATTCCCTCCCTTATCGACTCCATCCTGGTACTCATGGGCAAGAAGGAAGGGCGTGCCGATCCTGACTCTTGGATTCCCACCGTCGAGCTCGCCATCCACCGCCTGGAATGGCACCCTGAAAAAGTGGTATGCGCCGTCATCATTGATTTTATAGTCAAAGAAGCCCTTGTCGTAATCCCAGTTGCCTCCTACGCTGTAGCCAAGCGGCTTTAAGGTATCCTCAAGAACCTTGAAGGAATAGTCCTTCCCTTCAACATTGCTTTTAATCGGAATCATAGCAGCCCCTCTTTTCCTTTAATATTTTTTTAAAAGAGCTCCCGGCTACAGGTTGACTATTTTAGCCGTTTTTCCAGCTCAGCCTTCTTTTCTTCATAGCCCGGCTTGCCGAGAAGCGCGAACATATTCACTTTATAGGCTTCAACGCCCGGCTGGTCGAACGGGTTGACGCCGAGCAAGTAGCCGCTCATCGCACATGCCTTTTCAAAGAAATAAACCATATACCCAAACGAATACTCGTCCATTTTAGGAATGGAAACAATCAGGTTCGGCACTCCGCCGTCGGTGTGCGCGAGCATTGTTCCTTCAAATGCTTTATTGTTAACGAAATCGACTGTCTTTCCGGCCAAATAGTTCAGGCCGTCAAGGTCATTCGCTTCCTCCTCGATTGTGAGCTCATACCGTGATTTTTCCACTTTGATGATGGTTTCAAACATATCCCGGCGGCCTTCTTGGATATATTGCCCAAGCGAGTGTAAATCAGTCGAGAAATTGGCCGATGCAGGGAAAATTCCTTTCTGGTCCTTTCCTTCACTTTCCCCGAAAAGCTGCTTCCACCATTCGGAGAAATATTGCAGGCCAGGCTCATAGTTAATGAGCATTTCAATCGTTTTCCCTTTGTTGTAAAGCGCGTTCCGGACAGCGGCATATTGATAAGCCGGGTTGTCCTCAAGCTCGGAATGGCTGTAATCCTTCATCGCCTGAGCCGCACCCTTCATCATTTCATCAATATTGGCCCCGCTCACAGCGATTGGAAGCAAGCCGACTGCTGTTAAAACGGAATAGCGGCCGCCGACATCGTCCGGAATAACGAATGTTTCGTAGCCTTCCTCGTCCGCGAGCGTCTTAAGGGCTCCGCGTGACTTGTCAGTGGTGGCGTAAATCCGCTTCCGCGCCTCAGCTTCCCCGTATTTTTCCACAAGAAGCTTCCTGAACAGGCGGAAAGCGAGGGCTGGTTCGGTTGTCGTTCCGGACTTCGAGATGACGTTGATGGAGAAGTTCTTGCCATCTAGCAGGCCAATGACATCATGCATGTATGTCGAGGAAATATTGTTTCCGGCAAAAATGATTTGCGGTGTACCGCGTTTTTCTGCTGGAATCACGTTGTAAAAGCTGTTGCCAAGAAATTCGAGTGCGGCGCGAGCGCCAAGATAGGAGCCGCCAATTCCAATGACGATAAGAACATCGGAATCGGATTTGATTTTTTCCGCTGCTTTTTGAATCCGTGAAAATTCTTCTTTGTCGTAGTTTTCAGGCAGGTCGATCCAGCCGAGATAGTCGCTGCCTGCGCCAGTTTTTTCGTGGAGGGAGTGGTGGGCAACTTTTACCGCATCCCTTAAGTAAGTTAGTTCATGTTCGGCGAAAAAGCCGAGTGCTTTTGTGTAGTCAAAACGGATATGTGTCATTTGGGAACCTCCGTATTTTAGTGGTATCATACCCACTTTACCCAAAGGAAATCGGATAAGCAAGGAACAGGCCGCCTTGTAAGCGCGACCAATTCAGTCGATTTTCGCAGAAACGGCCGCACCCGTGGGTACAGCCGTTTTTTTTATAATGATGCGCGGAGGATCGCCACTACATCGTCCCTGTTCAAGGTAACGAACCCACCGAATTCGCCGTTGGCCATTGCTTTGTCGGCCATCAGTTCGATTTTGCTGTCATCGATGCCGTAATCGGCAAGGCGAGCCGGAGCGTCGATGCTTGTCCAGAATTCACGAAGCTTCTCAATTCCTTCAAGTGCTGCTTCCTCATCGCTTTTGCCGGATGGATCGACGCCAAAGACACGGACCGCCATTTGCTTGAACCTGGCAGGGTCCTTTTTCAAATTATGCTTCATCCAGTTCGGGAACAGGATAGCAAGGCCCCCTCCGTGTGGAATATCGTAGACAGCCGAAACGGCGTGTTCGATATTGTGGGTCGCCCAGTCGCCGCGGAAGCCCATATTGAGCATGCCATTCAAAGCCATGGTACCGCAAAATAGCAATGTTTCACGGTGCTCATAATTTTCAAGGTCCGCCAAAGCCTTTGGAGCTGTTTCCATTACGGTTTGCAGGAGGGATTCGCACATGCGGTCCTGGTAAGGCGTATTTCCCGCCTTGTGATAATAATGTTCGAATGTGTGGGACATCATGTCCACAATCCCGTAGATTGTCTGGTCCTTAGGAACAGTGAAAGTATTGACCGGGTCCAAAATCGAGAACTTTGGCATCGAATAAGGCGCAGCGCCCCAGCCGTATTTCTCATTTGTTTCCCAGTTGGTGATAACAGAGCCGGCGTTCATTTCCGAACCAGTCGCTGCCAGTGTCAATACCGTGCCAAATGGGAGGGCATCATTCACCTCGGCTTTTTTCAGAACAATGTCCCATGCATCGCCTTCATACTTTGCGCCTGCAGCGATTAGCTTGGTGCAGTCGATTACCGAGCCGCCGCCAACAGCAAGCAGCAGGTCGATTCCCTCGGACTTGCAGATGTCGATCCCTTTCCTGGCTGTGGACACACGCGGGTTAGGCTCGACTCCCGCAAGCTCGAACACTTCAGCGTCTATTTCATTTAGCAGCGAAATGACCTGGTCGTAAAGGCCATTCCGTTTAATGCTTCCTCCGCCATAGACGAGAAGTACCTTTTTTCCGTATTTCGGTATTTCGGTTTTCAATTCAGCCAGCTGCCCTTTCCCAAAGATCAAGCGAACCGGATTGTAGAAAGTAAAATTATCCATGTGATTTCCTCCTTTATACACATTATTATTATTTAGTATCCTTCAATAAATTGCAAAAAGTATGAACGGCAGCGGTTCGTGTATGTATAAAATTCCTCATCATGTCCACATTAGTAGTGATAACAAATAAAAGGAGGTTCATGATGAGCACAATTCAAAGGATTGCACTTGTCCTTACGATTATTGGAGCAATAAACTGGGGCCTTGTTGGGTTCTTCCAATTTGATTTAGTTGCTTCCATCTTTGGAGGGCAGGATTCGGCAGTTTCCAGAATCATTTACGGACTAGTCGGCATTGCGGGCTTGGTTAACCTTGGCCTGTTGTTTGCCCCAAGCCATGAAAGAGAAGAAGCAGCCCAAACCAACCCGACAAGATAGGTACGAACTTAGGCGAAAGCCAAAAACCTGTAGGACTCTTATTTACAAAAAACTTATACGAAAAGTCCCCGTGGCAATCCGCGGGGACTTTTCTATTTCCTATACCCAGCCTCTCCATATAGAGGCTTCAGCCATTTTTTTTGCTCCCGCCATATAAGCGGCAAGGCGCATGTTAATTCTCCGGGCTTTTGCTGATTCATAGATGGCATTGAAAGCCCCAGTCATTTTTACACGCAGGCCATGCTCAATTTCCTCAAGCATCCAATATAGCCCTTGTTTATTCTGTACCCATTCAAAATAAGAAACAATGATTCCGCCCGCGCCGGCAAGGACGTATGGAACTACAAGGATATCCCTGCCATCGAGTATTTTTTCTGCTCCAAGAGTTGTTGGCCCACCGGCAGCCTCGACGATGATGGAAGCTTGAATATTATGGGCATTTTCCGAGGTAATTTGCCCGGAAACAGCGGCTGGAACCAGAATGTCGCAATCCTGCTCCAGCAACTCCGCATTCGAAATCGTTCCTTCAAAGAGCGATGTAACCGTTCCAAAGCTATCACGCCGGTTAAGCAAATACTCGACAGGAAGCCCATCCGGGTCATAGAGAGCACCATAAGCGTCCGATATGCCCACAATGATTGCTCCTGTATCGTGAAGGTATTTCGCAAGATAGCTGCCGGCATTTCCAAACCCTTGGATAATGACACGGGAGCCCTTTAAACGAAGCCGTTTCCTTTTAGCCGCCTCTTCAACGCAAATCGCAACTCCTAGCGCGCTAGCTTTTTCCCTTCCCTCCGACCCGCCGAGGGAGAGTGGCTTTCCAGAGATAAATCCTGGAGAATCAAAGTTGCTCAACCTACTGTATTCATCCACCATCCAGGCCATTATTTGCGAGTTTGTGAACACATCCGGCCCTAGAATATCCTTTGCGGGACCTACAATTTGCGAGACCGCACGGACATACCCCCGGCTAAGCCGCTCCAGCTCTCCGAGGCTAAGGCGTCTTGGATCACAGGCAACCCCGCCTTTGCCGCCACCAAAAGGCAGGTCGGCAATCCCGCATTTAAGCCCTGTCCAGAGTGAAAGTGCTTTGATGATATCTGCATTTACGTCCGGATGGAAACGGACGCCCCCCTTGATTGGGCCGGCCGCATCATTGTGCTGCGCCCGGTAGCCTGTGAACACTTTAAAAGACCTGTCATCCATCATGACGGGAATGCGGACCTCAAGCAGCCTGGACGGTTCTTTTAATAGCTCATAGACTTCTTCCTTATAGCCCAGTTTCCCAAGCGCTTCCTTCATCACAATTTGCGTTGATTCTAGCATGGGGGATCTCCTTACCGGCTAGTGCCAATTTAAACAGCAGATTTATTTTCAAAGAATTATATTGTTAAAAAATACTGGAAGGATGTTAATCCATTACTCTGCCTTAGGTAAATCAAATTATTCTTTATCAATAACCTTTTTAATTCGTTCAATTGCCCAATCAAGCTCTTCCTTTGAAATGACAAGCGGCGGAGCGAAACGAATAACGGTTTCATGGGTTTCCTTGCAAAGAAGTCCTTCTTCCTTCAGTTCTTCACAATACTTGCGCGCAGGCTCGTTCAGTTCAATGCCGATAAACAGACCCCGACCGCGAACTTCTTTAATCCTTGGGTTGGAAATTTCCTTCAATTTGCCCATGAAGTATTCACCAAGTTCCAGGGAACGCTCGGCTAGCTTTTCATCAACGAGTACATCAAGGGCTGCAATGGAAACAGCACATGCCATCGGATTGCCCCCGAATGTAGAGCCGTGTGAGCCTGGGTTGAACACTCCAAGGATATCTTTATTCGCGACTACACACGAAATCGGGAATACTCCTCCTCCAAGCGCTTTCCCTAATATATACATATCCGGCTCAAAGCCTTCCCATTCGCAAGCGAACATTTTTCCTGAGCGTGCCAGCCCTGCCTGGATTTCGTCGGCGATGAATAGGACATTGTTTTCCTTACAGAGTTCATACGCCTTTTTCAAAAATCCTACAGGCGGAATGATGATCCCTGCTTCTCCCTGGATCGGTTCGATCAGGAAGGCCGCGGTGTTTGGTGTTATCGCTTCCTTCAACGCATCAATATCACCGTACGGAATCAGATTAATCCCAGGAAGCATCGGGCCGAAGCCTTTTTTGTACTCCTCTTCCGATGACAGTGAAACGGCTGTCATCGTCCGGCCATGGAAGTTGCCTATGCAGCCAATAATTTCAGCCTTATTATTTTCAACGCCTTTTTTAAAATAAGCCCAGCGCCTTGCAGCCTTGATTGCCGTTTCAACCGCCTCGGCACCAGTATTCATTGGAAGCGCCATTTCCTTATTTGCCAACTGGCAAATTTTTTCATACCACGGGCCAAGCTGGTCATTGTGGAAAGCTCGGGATGTAAGTGTTACCCGGTCGGCCTGGTCCTTCAGCGCCTGGATGATTTTCGGATGTCGGTGCCCCTGGTTGACAGCCGAATAGGCACTTAGCATATCCATATATTTATTGCCTTCAGGGTCTTCAACCCAAACACCTTCTGCCTTTGAGATGACAATTGGCAGCGGGTGGTAGTTATGTGCGCCATATCTTTCTGTTTGTTCAATTACATTCTGGGATTTTGTCGTATGTACCATTAAATTCCCTCCATTTTTTAAGGGCAGAGCCCCCGTATAATGACTACTATATACTGCTATCTATATTGTACATAAGAAAAGCTTTTTTTTGAACTACTCATAACTTAAGACAGGATTGTTCACGTCTGTAAAAGAATACTTCAATATCCGAAAAAAAGGCCTATTCCGATACGGGAACAGGCCTTTACATACATTTATTTATTTATTTCTTCCTGCTGGGATTGGTCAATCCATTCCTGCAGTTTTTCCTTTAAGGTGTTGAAGCCCTGCTGCTGTTCAGCTTCAGGCATGATTGCTGCAGCCTGGCGCTTTTGGCGCGGCTTCTTTGGCTTCGCAGGCTGGACTGGTGCTTCTTCGGTTGCGCGGATGGAAAGGCTAACCTTTCCCGCTTCCTCGTCAACGGACAGGACTTTCACATTAACCTCGTCCCCAACCTTTAAAAATTCATTAATATCCTTAACGTAACCGTGCGTAACTTCCGAAATATGGACAAGTCCCTGTGTATTCCCGTCAAGGGCAACAAAGGCTCCATAAGGCTGGATTCCCGTCACCTTTCCAGTCAGGACGCTGCCTGTTTCAATTTTCTCTGACATATAAACACTCCTAAGTTTTGTAGAATTTTATCCCTTTTATACGCAATATAAAATTATAACACAAACAAAGGATTAAATCAAAAGGCTCTATACATATCCCAATACCCATATTCCACAGAACACGCTTGAATAAACACAATTTCCTATGTCAGGATTGGAGGTGGCTGGGGTTGAAAAATACCACAAGGGCCATGGAATTATTTTTTAATAAAGAGCAAGAGGCTGTTTTTTCTTCTTTTTTCAATGTTATGGAGGATTCGAACGAGGAACTGGGTATGGTATTTGATATATACTCTATACAGATCAAATTTCACCTAGGGAGGGTCATATGAACCATACAGCAGAAGCTACGATTAAAGAGATAAATGGAATTGACCTGTACTATGAATGGCATTCCCGCAACGAGACAGCTCAAACAGTCGTCCTCTTGCATGGATTCCTGTCATCCTCTTTCAGTTTCCGGAAGCTCGTTCCGCTTCTGGCAAATGAATACAATGTGTTAAACGTGGATGTTCCCCCTTTTGGCAAAAGCGGTAAATCAACGAAGTTTCTGTATTCCTATAAAAATATCGCTTCAACGATAATTGCCCTTTTGAATGAATTGAATATTAAAAAGCCAATTTTGGCGGGGCACTCAATGGGCGGGCAATATGCCCTCAATATGATTGCACTGGAACCCCAATTGGCCAGTAAGGCGGTTTTGATGTGCAGTTCGAGCTACTTGGAGCCTCCTGGAAGGCTGCTATCCATTGGCAGCCGAATGCCGTTTTTCCATCTGGCAGTCAAGCGGTGGCTTGTCCGTTCGGGCGGTGTCAAAAAGAATTTAAAGCTTGTCGTCCATGATCAGTCTCTGATCGATGAGGATATGCTGCGGGGGTATATGCAGCCATTTTTGGACAAGCAAATGTTTCATGGGCTTGGGCGTCTAATCCACGACCGTGAAGGCGAGCTATCCCCGGAAGCACTCCGGAAGATTTTCACCCCGAGCCTGCTCGTCTGGGGAGAGCATGACCAAGTCGTTCCTCTTGCAGTTGGCAAAAGGCTGCAAGGGGATTTGAAAAATTCCGAGCTCATCGTACTAAAGAACACCGGCCACCTCGTCCCGGAGGAACGTCCCGAGGAGGTATACCGGCATATGCGGGAGTTTATTGAGAGAAGCAATGATCACTAATCGAACACAGTGTTAAAATAAAAACAGCGGAAATCATTTGAATGATTTGCCGCTGTTTTGGTAGCTTAGTTTCCGATTTCTGCAATGCCATAACCCCTATAAAAAGAGGGGAAAATTCACTTAAAATGAACAGGAGCTTTCATTTTTTATGAAAAGTAGCTTTTTCGCCACTTTCAGACAATTTTCGAGAGGAATAATCTGCTCGAAGGAGAATTCATATATGGACTGCAGCCGTACCGCAAGTTCTTCTTCAACATCGGATAAGTATACGGCCTGGATGGCATCAGCTATTTCTGGGTCATAGGATCCGCCGCCGATACCGAATGGATCCCATTCATTTAGCTCATCCGCCAAAAGAAGGTTTATCACCGCTGTTTCCATGCTATCACCTGCAATTCGATTAACTCGTTTTATCCAGTAAGCCTTAAAAGCCGATTGGTGAAAAATAATAAAACTAGCCGCTGTGTTCGTCAGGGGCATAGTTGAACCAATCGTGACCGTTCTGCCGCTTTATTTTACCATATATTTAATACGAAAAAAATTATGCTGTCGGGGGTCTATCATGAATTTCAATGAAAAAATCAACAGGCTAAACACCGCGTCAATAAAATGGGAGATGACCAAAGAGATTTACGGGACAGATGATGTCTTGCCAATGTGGATCGCGGATATGGATTTCCGTCCTCCTCAAGGATTAATTGATGCCGTCCAAGCACGGGTAGAGCACGGAATTTTCGGCTATACCTTTGTTCAGCCCTCCGTCCACGAAGCGATCAGCAGCTGGCTTTCTTCACGGCACGGATGGGCAATCGACCATTCCTGGCTGGCCTTTGCAAGCGGGGTTGTTCCCGCAATCGCCGCTTCGATTCAGGCATTCACGGAACCCGGGGATAAAGTTCTTATCCAGCCTCCTGTCTATAATCCTTTTTTTGAAATGATAGAAGCGAACGGCAGGTTGGTTGAAGAATCACCGCTCGTTTTAAAAGAAGGACGCTATGAAATCGATTTTGCCAACCTTGAGGACGCTTTAAAAAAAGGCTGCAAACTGTTCCTGCTTTGCAACCCTCATAATCCGGGCGGCCGTGTTTGGACAAAGGCAGAACTTGAACGGATTGGAGAGCTTTGCCTCAAGCATGATTGTCTAATCATCTCGGATGAAATCCATTCAGATATCATCTTCAAAGGCCGTATTCATGTGCCAATCGCGACCCTAAGTGGAGATATAGCTAATCGTTCGGTTACCTTTATTGCCCCAAGCAAAACCTTTAACCTTGGCGGCATTCAGGCAGCTGCGGCAATTATACCGAATGAGGGGCTCCGCGAAAAATTTAACGGCGCACAGAAAAAGCAAGGGTTCAAAACGCTGAACACGTTTGCCGCAATCACAACGGAAGCTGCATACCGGCATGGGGCCGAATGGCTTAATGCCTTATTGGAGTACATAGAAGAAAACATTGCATTTACAAAGGATTATTTGGCGAAAAACCTTCCTGCAATAAAGTTGATGGAACCAGATGGGACCTTCCTTTTATGGCTAGACTGCAGGGAAGTATCCTCCTCCGACGAGGAAATTCAGAGGATGCTTATTGAAAAAGGCAAGCTTGCCCTCGAGCCTGGCTCAAAATATGGGAGTGGCGGTGAGGGTTTTGTCCGGATGAATATTGCCTGTCCAAGGGAGGTACTGGAAGACGGTCTTTCCCGTCTGAAAAAAGCCTTTAGCTAACCGTTCGCCTGAAAGGATAAACAAAGGCCGTTCCGGTATCGGAACGGCCTTCAATCATATATTAATTCAGTTTCTGGAATGTTTCAGTCAGGACAGGGACGATTTGCTTTTTCCTAGATACAACACCATTTAAAATGGCGGTGTTGTCCTCCAGGCTAACATTGTAAGCCTGTTCCACAGCGGCGGCATGGCGGCCAATCGCAAGGCCAACCGAATCATTCTTCAAGATGTCGGTCACGACGAAAAGGAACAAATCGAGTTCTTTGGAATGAACAACTGCAGTGATGGCATCTTCAAGTTCAGCCTTTCTGTCCATAACATCGTTTATATCAACTGCATTAACCTGAGCGATTTCAACCTTTGCCGATCCCATTTGGAATTCTTTCGCATCAAGCGAAATCAATTGGGCAATCGACTTGTCACTTAGGTCCGCACCGGCCTTCAGCATAGCAAGGCCATAGCTCTCCGCATCGACCCCTGCAATTTCAGCCAGCTCTGCCGCAGCATCGATATCTTCCTGGGTGCATGTCGGGGACTTGAAAAGAAGTGAATCGGATATAATCGCTGAAAGCATCAGCCCGGCTGTGGCTTTTTCAATTTCAATTCCTTTTTCCTTGTAGATTTTGTTCAGGATTGTAGCCGTACAACCAACAGGCTCAGCACGGTAGTAAAGCGGGTCGCTCGTTTCGAAATTGGCGATCCGGTGGTGGTCGATAACCTCCAAAATGCCGACCTCGCCAATGTCATCGGCGCTCTGCTGCCTTTCGTTATGATCGACAAGGATGACGCCGGCTGCTTCACTCGCAACCTTCTCGACATAGCGTGGCGCTTCCACTCCGAAGGTTTGCAATGCGTGGGCAGTTTCACCGTTAATCTCTCCAAGACGGACAGCCTCGGCATCCAATCCAAGCTTTTTCTTCAGCTCCGCATATGCTATTGCAGAACAAATTGAATCTGTATCAGGATTTTTATGTCCAAAAACAAGAACCTTATTCATTCAAATTCTCTCCTTGATTGTAAATAAAATAATTCGCCTCGTCTATTTTACCAGTTCTGTTTCATCTTTTCTAACATGCATGCGAATATTTTTTTTGGCCCCGCCAAAATGATTTGATATCTGCCTTTTTTGAATCAGCGTCAGATTTTCGGTAAACATTAAGAATCAGAAAAAATACCGAAAGCTGCAGAAAAATGAAAGGGTGCTTATGGATGGTATATAGAAATCTGTCTCAATATCGTATCCCAAAAGGGAAAAAAGCGAAGTATTCGGGTGTTGAAGCATCATACGAATACACATCCGGCAATGAAATCGGCCGCGAAGACAAAACAAAGTCGAAAGAACAAAAGCTCGAAGGTGAATAGGTCAGGATGGATCTCCTAATAGGGAAGAAGCCTTTTCTCTTCTCGAGCCAGTACTTCCTTAAGTTCTGTTGCATTTGGAATCCCCAGTTCGTTATATGCATAAAGGATTCCGCCGGACAGCGGGGAAAGAACTGGCTCCCGGAAGACATAGTTTTTCACTCCCCTATGATTATTAAGCATTTCCATTAAGAGACCTCTTATATACGGATTGGTGGCTACCCCGCCAAAAACAGCTAGCGGGACTTGGCGGGCTGAAAACATACCTGAAACCAGTTCGATACCGGTAACGAGCGATTGGGAAGCATGGCGGCAGGCTTCGATTGCGAGACTGCTTCCCTTTTCGGCAGCATCGGTTACAATTCTCGCCATCTCCGATAACCTCTTGATTGCCTCAATCTTGTCTGTTCCAAATCCGCGTGCAGCAAGAAGCCTTAGCTTGGCAATGCTTGCTGCATTCCAGTAGGCAAGGACCCTTTCTGTTAATTCGGAATCACTTCCATCGTTTTTTTCTGACAATAGCCCGTATATGACCGAATACGACAAGTATCTTGCCCCCGCATCCGATTTATGGTTGAAATCATAATTTCTAACGATTCGCCCATTTTCGGTTTTACCTATAATAATTGAACCTGTCCCCGCCACGGCAATAATCCCGCTCCCACCGGAAAAGGCACCAAATTGGGCAAGCTCCGCATCATTCATGACTGCCTTCGGGCAATTGATTCCCGGCAGGCCTAAAAATTCATTTGCCCAGCTTTGGTCTTCGGGAGCATTCACTCCCGCAAAGCCGCCAGCCATATACGCTACGTCATCCATTTTACATCCGGCAACAGCAATAGCTTCTGTGATGGCATCACTAACGTTTTTCCCCGGCTGCCGGTTCTTTCCTGGATGGGAGCCAGTTTTTTTGGAAAACCCGATAATTTTTCCATCCATTCCTGCAACTACAGCCCGCGTATAGGTTCCCCCGCCATCAATGCTTACAACAACTTGTTGGTTCAATTTGATTTCTCCCCGACAGTTATTTTTTGACGCTTTGAAAATATCGGTAATGGTATAAGCACAAGAAGATATCTGCTAAAAGCAGTATAGAGTAAAAGGCAAGCCACCAACCCTCGTCGCGGAGCCATGCGCCAATTGAAGCCGTACCTGCGTACTGCCCGGAATGAGAGAACATACTGAAGCTGTGGCCAAAGGCAAGAAGAATCGAAAGAATGCTTAAAATGCCGAACATGACGATGATGGCAATATAATTACTTTTAATTTTGTTTGTTTTTACCCCGCCAAAAAGCGGTAGCCAACTTGGCAACGAATTTGCTGCTTTTCCAACCCCTGCTGAACCGTTTCTGGGCAACCTGAGGTACGTCTCCCAATTAAGGGCCCTTTCTGAAAATCCCGACAGTGGCCGGAGCTTTTCCTGAAGCTTGTCTTCTAGCAGTTTTATATATTGGCCCGCCCTGGACATCCTCCGTACCTCGCCGTTCCAGATTAGGAGGATCAAATTACAGATAAACGGAATAAAAAACACATAAATGCCTTCAATTATTTTTTCTTTACCCCAAAGGTTTGCGCTAAATGCAATCAGTACACCAATAGCCGTCAGACCGTAATTAATGACCGACTGCTGGTTTTTTAGTGAATCGCTCACTTCGGCCCGGAGTGAATTGTATTCGGTGATTACGACATCAACCCATTTTAACTGGAAGTCCGTTTTGTCCATTTCTTTTTCCGCCAAATCACCCACGCTCCCCAAACCGTTTTGCCAATTCCTTATATGTAATCGCCGAGGTATATGCTACATGCCAATCAGCTTCTTCCATAGCCAGTTCTTCCCCTACCGCGACAGAAAACATCCCCGCAAGCCTAATCGCCTTAAGCCCTGCTTTGCCGTCTTCGATTGCTGCGCAATATTCCGGGGCAACTCCAAGACCGTCGGCAGCCCTCAAAAAGATTTCTGGGTCAGGCTTTCCATTGGCAAGAGAAGCTGGATCGACAATAAAATCCATATACTGAAGAAGGCCTGCTTTTTTTAAAACAATCGGCCCACTTGTGCTAGCAGAGGCAACTGCCATCTTAATCCCGTATCGTTTTAACTCGGAAAGCAATGCCTCAATCCCTGGTAAAACCGCAGCTTTATCGAGGTTATTAATCAATCGCTGATATTGCCTGTTTTTTGCCTCAGAAAGTTCTTTCTTCTCGTTAAGGTTCAGCTTTTTTCCGGAACGCTTTACCAGATCTTCTATAATATCCATTCTCGAAATTCCTTTATACCCTTTGTTATCCTCTACGGTAAAGGGTATATCCAAAAAATCGGCCATCCATTTATTTGCGAAAAAATGCAAGCCGACAGTATCTACGAGTACTCCGTCCATATCAAAAATAATCGCTTTCAGCCGCATGGCCAACCCCCAGACTTTGATATCTTTCCATTAGTGTTCATCTATAACTTTTTTAGCGACAATGTTCTATTTTATAGCTTCCTAAGCAAGCCAAAAAAGGAAACAGCATGTCAGCTGTTTCCCTCGTGCCCGTCCCTATTCAAAAGCCTGTCCTCAAGCTCCTTTGCTTTTCTCGCTTCCTTTCTTGATACGCGGATAATCAGCCACATTGCGCCGATCGCGCCAAGGAGGAAAAAGAAAAACGAAATAGCAGCGGGAATATATTCGCTTTTATCCTCCGGAAAATAGAGGAAAAGTGCCATTAAGAAGGAATCCATTTTAAAACTTCCTCTCACCCCTGATATCACCAGTTAGTATAACATATCGTCTTTGCGAGGGTCCCGGAAAACAATTTCCTTTTCCATCAGCGGCTTATTTAACGATTTTGATATCCTTAATGATGACATCCTCTACAGGCTTGTCCGATTCGCCTACCTTCACTTCCGCAATCTTATCGACAACATCCATTCCCTCAATTACCTGGCCAAAAACCGTATGTTTGAAATCGAGGTATGGCGTTCCGCCCTGCTCGTACCCGGTGATGACGTCATCCGGATACCCGGCCTCTTTCATTTGGCCCTTCAGGCGTTCATCAAGGTTTTTGTTTTGGACGATGAAAAATTGGCTTCCGTTCGTGTTTTGCCCTGAATTTGCCATGGACAACGCACCGCGGAAGTTAAATAGCTGCTCGGAAAATTCATCCTCGAACGGCTTGCCGTATATACTTTCGCCGCCCCTTCCTGTTCCCTCCGGGTCACCTCCCTGGATCATGAAATCATTGATGACCCTGTGGAATGTCACACCGTCATAGTAGTCCTTTTCGCTAAGCTTGATGAAATTTTCTACCGTTTTTGGTGCAAGATCAGGGAAAAGTTTGATTTTTATTGTACCCATGTTTGTCACCATCTCAACAAGCCTTTCACCTTCCGCAACCTCGTTGGAAAGCTGTGGGTAGCCCGTTGTTTCAGGTCCCTGTTTGTTGTCATTCTTTTCTGTCTGTTCTGGCGTGTTTTGGCCCGCGCCTGTGTTCTTTTTGTCATCCGCTTTTTCCCCGGACGTCCCGCATGCTGATAAAACAAGCAGTACGCCAACCAAAGCGGCGGCTATTTTCAATTTCATTATTCATCCCTCCATTTAACTAATGTAACCGATTTTGAAAGCTTTTGCACTTTGTTTTTCCATCAATTTCATCCATAATGAAAGCAACGCACAAAATTGCAGAAGGAGTGGTCCGCTTGTCTGAGCTTCAAAAAGGTGACATCGTAACCGCCATCTATAAAACCGGTAAATACATTGCCGAATTTTCCGAAGAGCGACCGAATGGCATGCTAGTCCGTGTCCTCGGAGTGCTAAAGCATCCAATGCAGGGGGATCTCCACCACCCAAAGGATGCGGAGGTTGGCTTTTTTCATGAACGCCGCGCCCTATCCTACCGTGAAGGCGCGATAATACCAAAGCAGATGGTAAAAAAATATGAAGGCGAAGTACCCGATTATTCAGAATCGCTTAAGGAAGCTCTTGGAAAGTTAAAAGCCGAGCTTGAAAACGATTCGGGCGCATGGGCGGAAATGAGCCTCCGCAATGTTGAAACCCTTGAGAAAGAGTACTTTCACCGGCACTAACACAAAGGCCAAATCACATAAAGTGTGACTTGGCCTTTTACACGAATTCATTGAGAAACTTTGAGAAATCGATCCTGTCTCCGATTGTCGTCGGCTTCGGCTTCTCAAGATAACGTTTGTCCTTCTCTACAAGCTTAAAAATATTGTACGTTGTCAATGCGTCATCAAGGGCACGGTGATGCCTTCCTGTCCCTTCCTTGCCATATTCCTGTACGGCTTTCCAAAGCCCTGTCTGGTTCTGGTCGCCGAAAAACCGTTTATACTCCATTGAAAGGTCAATTTCCTTCCCTTTAAGTGGAAACGGCAGGCCTGCCGCATCGCAATTATGGCGAAGCACCTTCATGTCCATGTTACCCCACGTGACTATTGTATTTTCCTGGTTCCTGCCAAGCTCGTCAAAGTAGTTGACCAAATCAGTAAATGGCATTCCCGAATCAATCTGCTTTTGGGTGATATGTAGGAATGATTTACAACGCTCGGAAAGAACCGGGAACCTAGAGGGCTTTACATAGGCCGAAAATTGTGACTGTATTTTGTTATCGATTACGGAGACGATGCCTGCTTCAATGATCTCTGGAAAAAACTCTCTTGACCTAATATTTTTTTCAGGCATCGTAAATTCAAAGTCAATAAACAGGAATTGTTTTTTCGCTGACAATCCATCCACTCCTCCCCGTCGCGCCTGTACTACATTATATTTAGAACCTGTACAAATAATTGTGCGCGTGTTCTATTTTTAAATATTTCTTTTACCCCACACTTAAAGGACAGTAAGCCCTAAAGGGGCAACTGTCCCTAAAGGTCCGATTGGTTCAGCTAACCATCAGCGGAAAACCACCGCTGATGGAAGGTTCACTTTATTATAGCATGGAAGCAGCTGAATTTTTGAAATTTTTTAACAACATTTAAAGTGTTTTCCAGCAGTTAAAAAGAGAAAAGGCAGCGAAGCCGCTGCCTTATTTTTTCAGTTTGAGTACGGCCATCGTGCATCTCGAAATGCAGACTGGCTTTCCTTCTTCATCTGTAATCCTAATGTCCCATACCTGAGTCGTTTTCCCTTGATGAAGCACTGTAGCAACCGCCTTGACTGCACCTTCCCGTTTCCCTCGGATATGGTTCGCATTAATCTCAAGCCCTGCCACAGACTCTGTTTCGTGGTCCACCAGTTCGTAAGCACCCACACTTGCTACGGTTTCTGCAAGAGCGACTGACGCCCCGCCATGCAGCAGGCCGAACGGCTGCTTCGTCCTTCCATCAACAGGCATCGTTGCCTCTACCCTGCCCTTTTCCAGCAAGGTAATTTCTATGCCGAGAGCCTCAATCAATGTATTTTTCACATTCATTTGCTATCCCCACTTTCTATGTAAAATGTTCTATCTTTAATAATTCTATAACTGCTTATACTATGTATGTCCAGCAATGGACCTCGGAAATCCTTCGAATGAGGTGAGCGCGCATGGATAGATACAGGGAAGGGCTGATACCGACAATCCTTGGTTCAGCTGTCACTGTTGCCGGTTACGCTATGTCACGGAACAACGGAGTCAACAAAATGGTTGCAAACACTGTGCTGGGCTTTGGCCTAGCGCACGTCGTTCTTGGAACAATTGACCTATTCGAACACCGAAGGGAAATGTAACTGGACATTTTGGTTCGGCAGCCGGGATTTAATCCGAGCTGCCTTTTTGTATAGCTGCAAGGGTTGCCGGAAGGATTTCTTCCTGTTCCTCGTCTTCCACACCACGTTTTTTACGAATGATTTTAAAAAGGAAATAAATAAAAACGGCTCCGATTACTGTGGCAACAAGAAATTCCTCAAGAAAAGCACCACTGGGATCTAAATGCTCACCAAATAGATAGCCTGCAGAGAACATGATTAACAGCCAGATTGTCGCGCCGCTGTAGGCAAAGAGAATGAACTTTTTAAATGATAGCCTGCTGAAACCATAGAGGAAGGGGACGAGTGCCCTGGCACCAGGTACAAAATAACTGAGTGAAAGAGAAAAAGCATGGTATTTATCCATGAGCCTAAGAGAAGTGGAAATCTTTTTTGCGAAACGTTCCTTCTTGGCCAAGAAATGAAGCAATGGCCAGCCAATAAACCTCCCAAAAAAATAACTGGCTGTCAATGCCGTCAGAACCCCGCCAAGGGTAGTAAAAAATATCGGGAGAATATGGGATGGGCTCTGGGATGCGGCCAATCCAATCGTCATCATTATAATTTCATTCGGCACCGGCAGCGTCGATGAACCGAGCAAAATCCATAAAAAAAGGCCGGCATAACCACTTTCATCGAGAATATTCATGAAAAAATCGAGATCCATCCTAAATCCCTCCCTAACCCTTGCTTCCTATCTCTTCCTTTCCCTCTTTTCGTCTCTGGCAATCCTTCCCTCCCTTGTATAGCTGAGATACAAATTTCATATACATTAATGAAATGGAATGTACGAGTAAGAACATATCCTCCGGCTTAGTCTTGGAGAAACGCCAAGAATGAATCCCCGCTTGTGGCTTTTGCGTGTAAAACTTTATACAAAGGAAGTGAACCATTTGCATTTTTATGGCTATCCTTATCCTTCATCCTATAGAGGTTTCCCGGCCCAGCCTGCCAGGGTGCTTCCTCCTGCCGTTCCCGACATGTTTATGGCATCGGCGAGGAGAGTAAGGCCCTCCTTATCCGAAGCAGGCGTGCTAGCGAATAAAATAGCTGGATCAAGGAATTTATCGCAGCGAATCATGGAAGCTGCCCAGGCATCAAAACCCGATATTGTCAGGAACCTGCTTACATCGGCGGGGGTCAGAAAAGATGCGAGGATTATTTTCGACCCTGACGGACTAACAGTCGTTTTTGCTGACCCCGGCTGCTGCGGAGTTTCCATCACGATGAGATGGAGATAGATTTCCTTGAATAAAGGAGTTTTAGAAACCAAAACGTTACTATCGGTTGAAGCATTTCTTCAATTTTATCATAGGAGGAAGGAGTTTCCAAAGACAGAAAGGGCTGTACCTCTTAAGGGCAGCCCTTCTTTTTGGCCTTTAGTAAAAATAAGGGTTTCCGTAGCCGAAGCCTCCGTAGCCAAATCCGTATCCTGGAAAACCAACTGGGGGATAGGCCGGGAACGGGGCAAACGGCCGTGGAAAGAACAGTGCGCTTCCCAACGCACCGCCTAGCAGCCCGCCAAGAAACGGCCCTACAAAAAACCGTTGATCCCCGCCATAGTAGTGCTGATTTCTTATGTCATACATATGGGAACCTCCTTTTCTGTGCACTTGCCTTCCCTATTTCATATGCGAGCAAGGAAGGGATTGAGTGGGCGGGCTCCATTTTTCAGCTGTAAAAGAAAAGCCCCCCGGAACAGGACCGGGGGGCAAATCGCATGGTAGGGGATTTATTCCCCTTATTCTTTAGTTATTTTCCAAGAGACTCAAAACGTTCAACGAACAAGGCGAGCGTCCTGGTCATTGCTCCAGTCGCGCCTGCCGGGCCAAGGTCAGTATCCTGCCTTGCCGTAGATGTTCCGGCAATATCGAGGTGTACCCATGGGGTCCCTTCGGCAAATTCACCGACGAAAGCGCCGCCCATAACCGCGTGCCCTTCAGAGCCAGGCGAATTATTCAAATCGGCGATTTTGCTGCCGCGGACACGTTCCAAATCTTTTTCAAAGATTGGCAGGCGCCACATTTGCTCGCCTGCTTCATAGGAAGCTTCAAGCACCTGTTCAAACAGCTCTTCGTTATTAGTCATCGCCCCGGTCGTATGCATGCCGAGTGCAGTGATGACCCCGCCAGTCAACGTCGCCACATCGACAAGGTATTGGGCGCCGTGGTGCTTCGCATAAGTCATCGCATCCGCAAGCACAAGACGTCCTTCCGCATCGGTGTTCAGCACTTCAATTGTCTTTCCGCTCATGGAAGTGATGACATCATCCGGTTTGAAAGCTCCGCCGCTGATCATGTTGTCAGTGGAAGGGATGACAGCGACCACGTTTTGCTCAGGCTTCAACTCGCCGATGATTTCCATCGCGCCGAGAACAGCGGCTGCCCCGCCCATATCTGTCTTCATGCCAACGATGCCAGTCTTCGTTTTAATGGAATACCCGCCCGTATCAAACGTAATCCCTTTACCGACAAGGCCAATTGCGTCCTCCCATGTTTCTTTTCCATGGTACTTAAGGACAATCATCCTTGGCTCCTCGACAGATCCTTGGTTAACAGCAAGGAGTGCACCCATGCCAAGTTTTTTGATTTCTTCAAGGCCGAGAATTTCCGTTTCGAAACCGTACTTTTCCCCGAGTTCGCGCGCATATTCCGCCAAATCCGAAGCCTTGAGCATATTGCCAGGCGTGTTGACGAGCGTCCGCGCCGAATTTGTTCCCCGGCCGTATGCATAGCCAACCGTAAGAGAAGCTTTGATTTCATCTTCGTCCGAAGATTCGGTGTAAACCGTAATGCTCCCAAGTCTTTTATCCGGTTCATTCGGCTTTTGTTTGTAACCTTCGAATGCATAGGTCGAAAGGGCAAAAGCCTCGCTTGCGGCATAAGCAGCGTCATTCACATCAATATCGCCTGTCAGGAAGGAGTCAAGCAGAAGGGCTGCTTCCTCTTGTTTTGCATTTTTCAGTGATTTAAAAACCCGTCCCAGTGCCTCACGGAGCTTTTCAAATGTAAATTCCTTTTCCCTGCCCAGGCCGACGAACCAGATTTTTTTTGCTCCGGCCTTGCCGAGTGTATGTAATTTGCCAACTTCTTTAAGCTTTCCTGAAATATCGCCGTTTTTGGCAATTTCATTTAACTGCCCTTCGAATAATTCATCAAGCGCTGCCAGCCCTCCCTCAAATTTGACCGGCTTGTCAAAGAGGCCAATAACAAGGTTTTCATGGCTTGCTGAAAAATTTACTTCTGTTTTTACCGTAAACATCTCCGTACCCCCTTTATTTATACCTTTTAATTATACCGAAAAGTATGAAAAATTCATATCAACCCATACCGGCTATTCCTCCATATACAAATACAGTGATGGAAGCGGCGGAAGAATATTAATTTGTTCATACGGAACCGAGTCAACGCCGTCCGGAATAAGCAACTGACATTCTTCAATATAAACAATCACCTTTTCGAGGTCCAAGCCCCAATGCCTCGGCCTGTAGCCCTGCAAATAGTCATGGGCCGCCTGCATCATTAGCCGCGCGCCTTTCACATTTCCGTAGCCATAGTGGTAAAGGGCAACACTCATCTGCAACAGCCCCTTAAAGAACAGGTTTCCCTTCTCCTCCATCCACATCTCTTCCAGAAGGTCATGGCAGGTGTAATAATCGCCTTCATTAAAATGGATAAAGAATTCATAGTACTGATGTGGATAAAGCTCCATTCGGCTCACCTTCCCTCCCGTGCTCTCTCTTCATCATACTTCCGCTTTCTCTTTTCCTCAAAAAATCAAACTGAACAAAGAACAAATGCGTAAGCGCCTCGGTCAGCATGACTGGGCCCGCAGGACGGGCACCGGCTTGACGATAGAGGAGTTAGAGCTTTCCTCGTGCTATGGCTTTTTATTCGTGTGAGGCTTATGCTTCCTTTGGTAGAGCTGGGTTACAATAACAATATTTCGAGTAATCCATAATGTTCTATTTATTAGCTTTTCAGGTTCTTCACCATAAGTGCTAGTTTATAATAAATGACACACTTATATGTTGATTAGAGCGGAGGGCACCGACTCCTGCGGGATGCAGCGGCAAGGTGGAGACCCCACAGGCGCCAGCGCCGAGGAGGCTCCACTGACGCCCCGCGGAAAGCGTGTGCCCGGAGCGGAAATCAACACATTGTAAAACCGCTTTTTGTGGTGAAGAACGCTTTTTAAGCAATTAAAAAAGAGCTGGCGTAACGCTGTGCCAGCTCCAGGATTCCATTTATATTATTTTTTTTCTGATTTTATGTACTGTTGCCGAAAAACCTGCAGGGATTCTGTCTCATTCATAACATCCATTTCCTGTTCGGTCAGTTTCCCATTGCCCATTTTGACGATGAATACTTCTACGGTTCTTTTTCCCCATTCCTTAAAAACATCCTGAGTTGTCTCGTAATAGAGATCAAGCTTATGGCCTTTGATGGCGCTGCCGGTGTCGGCTACAACCCCATATCCATAGTCCGGGATGAATAGCACACTCCCGATTGGGAAGATTTTCGGATCCGCAGCGACTGTTGAAAACAGGTCCCGTTTAACCTTGACCCCTGAGTATGTAATACCGTATGCTGGGTGGCCTTTTTCCTTTCCGGTTGATTCAAACCCTGCCGTATAGCCTGTGGCAATGACTGTTTTTTTATTGTACTTACTCCAGTCAATTGCATCCTCAAGCTTCGGTGGGGCTGCAGCGACTGCTTCACTTGATGAAATTAAGCTTTGTGGCCTAATCACATGTTTGATTTCCTTTAGTTTCAATCCGACTGTTTTCATTTTATGGGCAAAAAATGTCTGAAAGTTTTTCTCTTGGTATGGGGCTTCCTGTCCAAGACCCGAGTAGGATATAAGTATTTTTGCTTCTACGCCGGAAATGGATTGGAATGTGGTCGAAAGTGCCAGAACAAACAATAGTGCCGTGGCAAACCGCCTAGCCCATGCTTTTTTATGGTTCATAAATTTTTTCACTCCTCCCATGACAATCTTCCCCAAGATTCAGGAATATATTCATAAAAGGAACAAAAAAATGATTATTTACAGGTAAATTTGCCTATACGGACATAAAAATAGCCTTTTTCTCGAAGAAAAAGGCTAAAACATTTGGTATCCATTTTTTCTTAAAAGCTTTATGGCCGCTCCTGCTGCAATCGCCCCAACCAGCCCGCTGGAAAGAATGATAATATCCGCGGAGCCAAGTGATGCAAGTTCATGCCCCAGTTCAGTTAGTGCGTTCTTGCTATTTTTGAAATAATCGATAAACCTAACCTTGTCGACAATCAGCAGGACAATGATTGGATAAATGACGGCCATGATCCACGACATTCTCAAAAGCATATTCAAAAGGAAACCAATTCCGAAAAATAGTACAAAAAATAATAGCATTGATAAGACCAATTCGACAATACTCATAATCCATCCCCCTTAGACACTCAAGTTATAGTTTACTTAAGGCCTTTGGGACAGTCAACAGCGTTGCCTGCAAAAAAGGAGCAAATCGAAATTGGAAATGTTAAATAGAATGGTTTTTGCGTTTGCCAAATGCTAATCCTTCTTTTTGCCTGATCCGCTGCAGCAAGTGCACGTTTCAGAACCGCCAAGCAGAAGCTGGAAATAGCCATTCCCTTCGCAATACATACATTTCTTCGCATCCGCCTTAGTTGTTTTCATATCATTTCCTCCTTTAAAATATTAACTCAATTTTCTGATAATATAACAGGATTATATGAAAACAGAAACCGGGATATTCAGCTATTTTTTGGAATGAAAACGTATACATTCACTTCGTTCTTCCATTTACTCGGAGATTCTTAAAATTACTGAAAATTTAAATAATTTTTCAAAGCTGATATTTCCCCTTATTAAAAATACAGCTTATACGTCGTATAGCCGAACTCATTGCCTGGATTCATCCCGTCCTTGCCGGGGAGATAGCGTAAATTCCCCAAGCCGATTAAATAGTGGATTAGGATGGAGGCATCTTTATCAAGCATCAATTCTTCTGGCGACATATAGGCCACTTCGACGATTTCATTTTCCTGCGGGAGCAGGAGGCCCTCTTCTTTTACTTCTAATAAAAACAGCAGGAGATTATCGCTGAAATCCGACTTGATAACTCCAGTCCTAAGTCCAATCAATCCTTTTACAGTGCAATCCAGGCCGGTTTCTTCCTTTACTTCCCGGACAGCCGCTTCATCCGCGGTTTCTCCCTGTTCAACAAATCCCGCTGGTATCGACCACTTTCCCTTTAGCCCGCCATAGCTTTTTTTTACAACAAGCCATTTCCCTTGATCCGTTATAACCAGGCCAGCCGCAGCCAGCCAGACCTTCCCGCGCTTATTCGCAGCCATCTTCCCCACCCTCTCAAGAAATTTTTATACTATGTATGAATTGTTAGGAAGCTGTCTAAAATCAATAAAAACAGCAGATTTTCCTGGTAGAGCGTTTTTTCTCTTACTGTAAAGAGCGGCAGCCACCCTTACATATAACGCAAAAAGGGCAGATTGCTCTGCCCCCTTAAAATTATAGTACATTGAATTTTCCTTTTTTCAATACAAGTCCCGCGCCTCCAACTAGGTAAAGAGAGCGGTTGTCGATGACTTTTTTCATAAAAGAGGCTTTTCCGCCAGTCAGTTTTTTGCCATAAACGACCCCGATTGCATCATCTTCGCCAAGGGAGCAGACAGTACCTTTAATATCCGGCACGAACGTTTCAAGCTCCTCTTTGCCGCGGATCAGTGCGACAAGGTTCCGAGCCGCCACTTCGCCCTGCTGGATTGCAATTTGCGCGGTCGGCGGGAACGGGCGGTTGATTTCTTCATTAATAATCAAAGAGCAATCCCCAATGATGAAGATATCATTGAAGCCTGGAACACGGAGGTCAGGCTGTACTTTTACACGGCCCCTCATTGCTTCAAAACCTGATTTTTCAATGACGGAGTGTCCGCGGACACCGGCTGCCCATACAACAGTCTCAGCCTTGATTTCCATCACTTCGTTTTCACCTTTGCCAACAATGATTCCTTGTGGAGTGCACTCCTTGATGGCAGTGCCAATCATGAATTCCACGCCTTTGCGTTCAAGCGCCGCAACTGCGTAATTGACAAGCTCAGGATCAAACCCTGGAAGAACCGTTGGAGCAGCTTCGACACAGATGATCCGTACTTTATTGAAGTCCACATCGTACTCCTGGCAAAGCTCAGGGATGCGGTTGGCAAGTTCGCCAAGAAATTCAATCCCGGTAAAGCCAGCTCCGCCAACGACGATCGTAAGTCGTTCGTCCTTCTTTTCTTCTTCAATATTATAGGTAGCGAATTGGTACTCAATATGTTCACGCATTTGGCGCGCGGAATTCACATTGGTAATTCCAAAGGCAAATTCCTTCAATCCTTTAATTCCAAAGGTTTCCGGCTCCGCACCAAGGGCAATCACTAAATAGTCATAGGCTAGCTCGCCTTTTTCAAGGACGACTTTCTTCTCTTCCTTATTGACTTCAATGACAGTTCCCTGAACGAATTCAACCTTATGCCTATCAATGACGGTATCGATATCATAGCGCACACGGTCGTGGTGCAGGGTACCAGCGGAGGCCTCGTGCAGCCATGTTGTTTCATAGTGGTAATCATTTTTGTTTACCAGGACGATTTCCGCTTCATTTACCCCTACCATTTTCTGAAGACGGACCGCGGTAACGAGCCCGCCATAGCCGGCCCCAAGAATGACGATTTTAGGGATTTTCAATGCAATCACTTCCACCTTTACATAATATTTTATACAAGTGCTTTTAGCTTCTGCCCCGGTTCTCCAAATTAGTTATCCAATATTTTTTCGGATATCCTTAATTTGGAAGAATCATAGACAATAAACGAGATTGTGATTTTTTTCACTTTGATGTTCAAAAAAATGTGCTGTTTTTGTCACAATATAGTAACAATAATTTCATATTTCATCTTATGCTTTTTCCATCGCATTTTCAAGCGAATTCTTCAACCAAAACGCTCATTTAAAAATGTTCAACAATTCAGTTAATTTATTTTTCCCTTTATTGTCAAGGGTTTTGCTCTAAATGAAAGAGAATGTGCTGGAAATCAATATGAAGCCCTTCCTGAATTTTGCAGCATATGGCTTGTATTGCCATAGTTGTGGTATGATAATTTGTGGACTACCTTTACTACTTTGTTGGGGGGATACACAGTGCAAGAAGAACAAAAGGTTTATGACATTACAATTATTGGGGGAGGGCCAGTTGGCCTGTTTACCGCTTTTTACGGGGGAATGAGACAGGCTTCGGTTAAAATTATTGAGAGCCTTCCACAACTAGGCGGCCAGCTGTCAGCCCTTTATCCTGAAAAATACATATACGATGTTGCCGGTTTCCCAAAGGTTCGCGCACAAGAACTGGTTAACAACTTGAAGGAGCAAATGGCAAAATTCGAACCAGCCGTCGCCCTGGAGCAGTCGGTTGAGAAAGTCGAAAAGCAAGGGGATGGCGTCTTCAAACTGACGACCGATAAAGAAACCCACTTTTCAAAAACTGTCATCATTACCGCTGGAAACGGCGCATTCCAGCCTCGCAGGCTTGAATTGGAAAGCGCTACCCAATACGAAGGAAAGAATCTTCATTATTTCATCGATGACTTGAACCAATTTGCCGGCAAAAAGGTTGTCGTGTTCGGCGGCGGCGATTCAGCTGTCGATTGGGCATTGATGCTGGAGCCAATCGCGGAAAAGGTATCCATTATCCATCGCCGCGAGAAGTTCCGCGCCCATGAGCACAGTGTTGAAAACCTTAATAATTCCAAGGTTGAAATTAAGACTCCATTTGTTCCGCATGAATTGATTGGCGGAGATGAAATCAAGCAGGTTGTCATCGCCAGCGTCGATGGCACTACAACGGAAGCAATCGATGTCGATGCCGTCATCGTAAACTACGGTTTCGTTTCATCACTTGGCCCAATCAAGGAATGGGGCCTTCAAATTGAAAAGAACTCCATTTTAGTAAATTCAAAAATGGAAACAACCGTACCTGGAATTTATGCAGCAGGCGATATTTGCACTTACGATGGCAAGGTAAAGCTGATCGCATGCGGATTCGGTGAGGCACCGACAGCCGTCAACAATGCAAAAGCGTATATCGATCCAAAAGCAAAGATCCAGCCGCTCCACAGCTCGTCGATGTTTGGTTGATTTTATTGAGGCTTCCCGGTTTTCCCGGGAGGCCTTTCTTGTTGAGTAAAGTCGAAGCTTCTTCTTCAAAAAAACCTTCCCATTCGTTAAGGTTTCCCCTAACGGCCAGGAAGGCAATAGCTTTATTTTTCAGATGGACTTAGCACTCTTCCGGCGTTCCCGTTGTGGTTGCAGTACGGAACGAGGAGCCGCATCCGCATGAAGCGATGGCGTTCGGGTTTTCAATTGTAAAACCGCCGCCCATCATGGATTGTTTATAATCAATCTTTGTACCGTTCAGAATTGGTCCACTATCCTTTTCGACCAAAATTCGGATGCCGAACTGTTCAAAATGGAGATCCCCTTCACTTGCTTCATGGTCAAAGCCCATTCCATAAGAGAGCCCGCTGCAGCCGCCCCCCTTTACGCCAACGCGCAGGAACGCGCCATCCTCTTCGTTTTGCTTCATCATTTCCTTGATTTGGAGAGCTGCTGCTTCTGTTAGGTGTACAATTTGGTTTTCCATCCCTATCCCTCCTTTACTAGCCTTATCTATAGTATATTTCAGTTGAGCATTCCATCTCAACATGTCTGCCTATTCTTTGGTAAAAATCAGAACATTGGATTCTCATCCAGATACTGATAAACATTGTCTACCAGCTCCTCCGGTGTGCTGCCAGTGACTGGCTCCCCATTAACCAGGGCATACATCGAGGAAGCGCATTTCCCGCAATAGCCAAGGCACCCATATTCAACAATATCAAGGTTTGGGTCCCTTTCAAGCTTTTCCAGCGCCTTTTGGGCACCACTCGCAAGATTGCTGATGCAAAATTCTATTATTGGTTTGATCATTGACTCACCTCATTTTATACACCCTATTATCCTACCCCTTTTGCCTACTCCAGTCAATTACCATAACCCTTTTGTATCTGTCAATACGGATACTGTATTTGTTGAGATATCGACACAATTTAGCTATACTCTTACTGAGTGAACGCGCGTGTATGATTATTATTCTGTACTACCTTTACCCGCTACTTGGAATTCATTTTGCACAGACAAAAGGGGATTATTTTTATGACAAATTTAGTTATGCTTGGCGGAGGATATGGCGGGATGAGACTTCTCAACGAGCTTCTTCCTGACCATTTGCCAGCAGGGGTTTCCGTCACGTTGGTGGACAAGAACCCTTACCACTCCCTAAAAACGGAATATTATGCGCTTGCTGCGGGAACCGTTTCCGACAAAGAGCTCCGTGTGGACTTTCCTGAACATCCGCGCCTGACCGTCAAGTATGGGGATGTGACGGGAATTAACCTGGAAGGGAAAACCATCGAGATGAACGGTTCTGAAAAAATGGACTATGACATTCTCGTAATCGGCCTTGGCTGCGAGGACAAATACCATAACGTACCGGGAGCTGACAATTTCACGCTTAGCATCCAAAGCATTGGGAAATCGCGGCAAACCTATCAAACTCTTAGCAATCTAGCTCCTGGTGCAACAGTTGGAATCGTTGGCGCCGGCCTGAGCGGGGTGGAGCTGGCGAGTGAATTGAGTGAAAGCCGGACGGACCTCCGTGTAAAGCTTTTTGACAGAGGGAACCATATTCTTTCGGACTTCCCTGACCGTCTAAGCGAATATGTGGAAAATTGGTTTGTCCGCCATGGCGTTGAAATCATTAATAACTCCAACATCACCAAGGTTGAGGAAAATATTCTTTACAACCATGATGAGCCCCTTCAATGCGATGCAATTGTTTGGACCGCCGGCATCCAGGCCAACAAGGTTGTCCGTGAGCTCGATATCCAGAAAGATTCTTCTGGCAGGCTGGCTGTGACTCCGCATCATCATCTTCCAGGCCATGAGAATGTTTTTGTTGTCGGCGATTGCGCAAGCCTGCCACATGCGCCGAGCGCGCAGCTTGCCGAGGGCCAGGCTGAACAAATCGCTGAGATCCTAAAGAAACGCTGGAACGGTGAACAGCTCCCGGAAACGATGCCGCCTATTAAGCTAAAGGGCGTCCTCGGATCGCTTGGGAAAAAACAAGGGTTTGGCATGATGGCGGATCATGCAATAACTGGCCGTGTAGCCAGGCTGCTTAAGTCCGGCGTGCTGTGGCTCTACAAATATCATAAAGGATGAATGAAGACCAGGCGTATAGCCTGGCTTTATTATAGAGTCTGGAGCACGTCATATGCAGAAAGGGGGATGCCATAAATTGAAAGGCATCCCTCCGCTGTTCTGGGGATGCCTCTGGTGCCTTGCACTTGCGTTATCATCTAGAATCCGGTTTATTAATTAACCAGTTTCATAGAGTATCCAAAACCATGCTATTCTGTGCGGTACCCATAACTTTCGAGTTCGGCATAAATCGTTTTGAGGCGAGGGTTTCCTTCACCGACCACCTTATCCCCGATGAGGACAACAGGATAAAACATGTCCTCCTCAATGATGCGTTCGGCGAAATCCCTTTTCCCTTCCTCTGCCGGCGGGTTGTAAATATCCACGTAGGATATACCGAACGGCTGGCCAGGAAACTTCCGGCTTACCGCCGCTTGAAGCCACTCATATGTTTCTTTTGACGAGGGTAGGTTTACGCAGCTTGGACACAGCTGCTCCGCCCCGTAAACAATAATTTCAACCTTCTTTTCTCCCATCCAAAATCACCCCTTGAACAAATTTTACAACATTTTAACGACTTTTATATAAAAAAGGCTCTTAATTAAAAGTTTTCCTGGTCCGAAGAATGGATTTTTAACCCCTCTCAGATTATAATAGATACTATGAAAGGAGTCGATTTTCATGACAGAACAAGAAATGATAGCACAGGTTCAGGAAGTCCTAGATAAATTGCGCCCGTTTCTCCTTCGCGATGGCGGCGACTGTGAATTGGTCGATGTCGAAGATGGCATTGTAAAACTCCGCTTGCTGGGTGCTTGCGGCAGCTGCCCGAGCTCGACGATCACATTGAAAGCCGGGATTGAACGCGCTCTTCTAGAAGAAGTCCCAGGCGTTGTCGAAGTTGAACAAGTATTCTAATTTTGCATAGTAAAGCGATTGCCCATCAGTGGGCAATCGCTTTTTTTACGCTAAGGCCATTAAGCTTTTTTCCAATCCTTATTGACAAGCGTTTTGGGAGCTTTCCCAGATAAAACCAGGTCGATATTATCCACGCAGAGCTTCATCATGGTCATCCTCGTTTCAATACTCGAGCTGCCGATATGCGGAATCGCCGTGACATTTTTTAACGTCAAAAGCGGGTGGCTTGCACTGATTGGCTCCTTGTCAAACACATCAAGGCCAGCGCCCGCAATATCCCCTTCGGTAAGGGCCTCGAATAGCGCCTGTTCATCTACAACGGGCCCGCGTGCCGCATTGACAAAAATGGCCGTCTTTTTCATCTTTCTGAATACATCCCGGGTAAACATTCCTCTTGTTTGATTTGTAAGAGGCGTCATGCAGACAATGAAGTCGGATTCTGTTACTAACTCGTCAAAGGATACATATTGGGCTCCGATTGCTTCCTCGACTTCCATGTTCCTTGACCTGTTGTGATAAAGAATATCCATGTCAAAACCAGTCGCGCGTTTAGCGACGGCGGCGCCGATTTTACCCATGCCGACGATCCCGATTGTCTTGTGGTGAATATCCTGGCCAGCCAAAAGAAGCGGGCTCCAGCTTTTCCAATTATCTTCTTTAATATAATCTGCCGCTTCTACAATTCTCCGGGCAGCAGCCATTAGAAGCGCAAATGTCAGATCAGCAGTTGTATCCGTCAGGACATCAGGCGTATTGCAGACAGCAATGCCTCTCTCTCCGGCCGCCTGTACATCGATATTGTCATAGCCCACTGCAAGATTGGCGACAACCTTAAGCCTCTCTCCCGCGCTAAGAACCTCTTCATCAATTGGGTCCGATAGCATCGTCAGCAGCCCATCCGCTTTCTCCGCTTCTTCGAGGAGCCTTTCCCTGGATACTGGAATATCCTCCTTGTCCCACATCGAAACATCGTATTTTTCTTTTATAACTTCAATTACTGCCTCGGGTAATTTTCGCGAAATGAATATGTATGGCTTCAATTCTTTCCCTCCTATAATGGCATGAATCTTCCATCAGTGGGGTTTCTTTCCCCACTGATGGTTTTTCCCGTTCTACTCCCGCTAGAATCTACGCTGGCGCGTAGACCCGATTGGTTCAACTAAGCCGCTGAAGGACACTGCGGCTCGTTTCTCTTTTAATCACCAATCGGGCTTACCAGTCACAACCATATAGTACCACATTATGGCGGGCGATTAGGAGTTAACGGTTCACAAGCCACTCCGGCTTTGGAAGCACGGTTGTAAAGGGCGAACCTGCTGTGGCAAAAAAGGCCGTGGCGAATTGTTCATAGTCGGCGGTCTGTTTTAGAATGGCAATAAGCCGGTCCTCAAGCGCCTTCTGGACTGATTCCCTATTGGAACTGTAGTAAGCTTCAATGGTTTCGAGATAATGAAGCGGAAACAGGAGCCTTGCATAAAGGAGCCTCCACGAGAACTTTGACAGAGGAGCTACACTGCGATAATCCGAAAAAAACTGTGCGATATCGGGTCCACACGTCCTGCTGTTGTGAAAAAAACGGCTTCTGCTCCATTCAGCCAGGTCACGGCTCCGATGGTCAAAAACCCAATCCAAAGGGTTCTTGATAATATATTGCTTTCCCCATGAAGTTTCCGAAAACCGATTGTGGCAGACAGTTCCGCCATCAATCGCCTCCGCCTCCTCATCAAGCTCCGTATCAACAAGATATTGAATTGCATTTTCAGCCATGCCTGTGTAATAGGGGAACGATTCAATGAACAATCGTTCAAATTCATCGGCTGCCGGCTGAAAAATTCGCTCCGACCATACCTTTTCCATCTGGTCGAGCCTCGTTTCCCATAACTGCTTCCACTGTCCAATCCGCGTTGTTTTTTCGACCTGGAATGGGACCATCCTTCCCCGTTCGTGAAACCTCGCCAGCTTCCGCCCCAGCCGCATTTGCCCCTGCTTGGCTGGGGGACCAGAGGCTAGCAGGCAGAACGGGCCCCCTTCCCAATTGGCAACAATGCTTCCGCTTTTGGTCGGAAGGACCGCCGGAACATTACGGTCCCCATACGCCGTTAAATGGGCGGCGATTTTTTGCAGCTCCGCGGCCTCCTCTTCATCCTTTCCGCTCGCATTGGCCACTACGTAATAAAAGCCATTTCCCCTGAATGCATCGTAGGATTCTACCCTCATGTATTCACCAGTCGTAACCCCATATAATTTTTCAAGCACTTTCCCGAGCATTAAACCACCTGCCTTTCCGCTTCCCTATTATGTATATGCCTGAAAAAGGCAAACTTGTTTTCCAGACGTTGGCATCTGTTTTTTTAAAGCTGTGAAAATTTACTTGAGTCTTAAAAACCCTGTCCTTACGATGGTTTTTTACTTACCATTCCTTATCAGTGTAGAGTTCAAATGTCCCTTTTTTAAAAAAACAGGATGAATTGGCGGCTTTTGCGAAGCATAAGAAAGAATCCCCAAATTTGTTCCTTTTGGGGAGGTCAGGCATAATGTAAAGAAAAAGGGTATATATATAGTGAAAATTACGGGGAAAGGTGACTACCACATGTCTGAGATGAAGAAGGAAAACCTAACAGAAACTACCGCCCGCAAGTGGCTGAAGGAGCGGGGGGTCGAGGTACAGGATATCGCTGACCTCGTTTATTTCTTGCAGCAAAAATACCATGAAGACTTGAAAATTGAAGACTGCCTCCACAATGTGGAACGGGTTCTTTCAAAAAGGGAGGTACAGAATGCGATCATTACAGGCATCCAGCTCGATATGCTGGCCGAGAAAGGCCTTTTGGAGGAGCCTCTTCTGTCCATTATTAAAACAGATGAAAGCCTGTACGGCGTTGACGAAATACTTGCCTTCTCAATCGTGAATGTATATGGTTCAATCGGATTTACGAACTATGGATATATCGATAAGCAAAAGCCCGGGATCCTTAGGCGTTTGAACGATAAATCAACCGGTGAGGTCCATACCTTCCTTGATGATATTGTTGGAGCAGTTGCGGCAGCGGCCTCTAGCCGGCTTGCCCATCGTGCCGAAAATGGAGAATAGCAATAATAATAAAATAAAGTCCAGCCGGCAGTCGGCTGGACTTTTGCATACCTGTTAAACGACCCATTCATCAAGGGAAGAAATTGAATAAGTCGGTTTCTTTTCGTAATTTGCCAATAGCTCGCTGCTTGTTACCCCGGTATGGACAAGGAGGGTGTCAAGGCCCGCATTCATTCCCGCCAGGATGTCGGTATCATAATAATCGCCGACCATGATGGTTTCGTCCTTCTTTGTTCCAAGCACCTTTAACGCCTGCTCCATGATGATGGATTCTGGCTTCCCGATGAAGGTTGGCATTACCCCGGTGGAGGCGGATATGGCCGCTGTAATCGCCCCGTTTGCTGGCAGCATGCCACGCTCGGTCGGAACGGCGAGGTCGCCGTTGGTAGAAAAGAAGTGTGCCCCGTTCCGAATTGCAAGGCAGGCTCCGGCAAGTTTCTCATAGGTCAATTTGCTGTCGAGCCCGACAACAACATAATCGGCATCCTCTCCTGCCGGGACAAGCCCTTTCGCCTGGAGGGCATCTCGGAGCCCTTCTTCCCCAATCATATAAACCGAAGCCCCATGTTTTTGGTCTGCAATAAAACTGGCAGTTGCAAGACTTGAGGTAAACACTTGCTCATTATTTGCCGGTATATCGAAGGAGCGGAGTTTTTCGGCTACCTGGGCTGGGGTCCGTGTTGAATTATTCGTGACGAACAAATAGGGAATTCCTTTTTTAAGGAGCCTTTTTATAAAATCGGAAGCCGCATCAATTCGTTCGGCTCCTCTGTACATTGTTCCATCGAGGTCAATCATATAGCCTTTATATTGTTTCAACTCGAATCACTCCCAGCTAGGTATAATATCAATAAAAGAAATGGGCCGCTGATTTGCGGCCCATGGTGAATCGTTATTTTTTAAAAGCAGATACGGGACCCAGCTCGTTGACGAGGTATGTCCTGACCAGCCCTGGAAAAGCCTCAATTCCTTCAAGTTGGGCAGCCAGATCAGCCGCAAGCTGCCCGTGGTCGATGTCTGTATAAAACTGAACGAGCTGCTTCCGGTGGGAAACCAGCACCTTCAGATTTTCTCCTACCGCATCTCCAACTACCTTTTCATCCAAAAGAATGTCGATAATATCCTCATAGCTGCCAGGATCGCGCATGATGAAGCCGTCAATCATCGCATTTCCGACATCAAGCACCGCTTCGGCCAGCATATGGGCTACCCGTTCCAGGGCGGCTTTTTCAAGTGGGGACTCCCAGCTTTTCTGTGACCTGAACAGCTCAGAAAGCTGTTCAATATAGATGAGTCTTTGCTCCAATTGTTCACGATCGACAAAGTACATACCGTCCACTTCCCTATGTTGCGATTTTTTTGGTCAGCATAGCCGGCTTGGCATAGAAATAGCCCTGGGCGAGGTCAACCTTGTTCCGGGTTAGGACGGATGCCTCTTCCTCGTTTTCAATGCCTTCAGCGACCACTAGGGAGCCAGCCTCCCTTGCGACAAGTAAAAGCCCCTTAAGCATCGATTCCTTCACCGAGTTCTTGTCGATGTCCTCTATGACGGAACGGTCGATTTTGATGATGTCGGGCATTACTTCATTGATTGTATTCAAGCTAGCATAGCCGGAACCCGTGTCATCAACTGCAATCCTAAATCCCATCAAGCGGAGCACTTTAATATTGTAAGTAAAGTCCTTCATTTCTTCAATCGAATCCCGTTCGGTTATTTCAAATGTAATTTGCTTCGGAGAAATATTCTTATACGTAAGCATCAGCTTTTTGACGTCACGGATGAACTGTGCGTTTCCAAGCGTCAGCGGGGTGAAGTTAATAAAGATATCCTGCTTGCATTCGAATTTCCTGATTTCCTCAAGAGCCTTCTCTAGGACAACCAGCTCAAGCTCATACAGCTTCCCCGTCTGCCTCGCGACGGAAAAAAGCGTGAATGGGTTCTCGAGCATCGTGCCTGCCGGGCCGCGCGTAAGCATTTCCCAGGCGCGTATTTCATTTGTGGCCACATCGATAATTGGCTGGGCAAGCAGGAAGATTTCTTTTTGTGAAATGATTTTGCTCATAATGAAGAGCATTTCATTGAATTCGGATTGAATTCTCTTTTCCGCCATCGCAACCGCCTGTTGATGGGCTTTCAGGATGGCTTCGTGAATTGAATAATGCTTCTTTTCAACAAACATATAACCGGTTTCAAGGACCATTTGAGCTTGGGGGAATTCAGTGTGGATATCCCTTCTGCCCCGGCCCGCTACCTTTCTCATGATGGAGTCGATTGCGGATAGCCCGTTCCGGTCATTTCCTACCCGAATATACAGGGATAGTCCGTCCCCATAAAAGTCGTGAAGAGTAATAATATCCTTCTGGTCAACCTCGGCTTCAATCGCCTCGCGGAACAGATGCTTGAACCTGCCCATGAATTTAGGAAATTCCGCCGGGCCGAGGAAATCGGCAAGCTCTTTTATATTTTTAAGGTTAAATACGATAACAGCCGCCTCATAACCCTCGCGAAAGGCAACTTTAACTCCTTGTGCTACAGGATTTCTTATGACGAATTGCGGAGGGAAAAACTTTATGGTAGATAGGGGAAGCACAATCTTGCCCCATTGCAAAAGTTGGGTGGCCTTTGCCACATACTGACGGACCATTCGTTTCATTCCTCTCCGATGTGTCTGTATTCGTATTGTAACACAATTTGACATTTATTCGTGTTTTTCGCTTTGCTTTTTTAATAAAGTTGTCGACATTCAATTCAGTCAGGAATTTTGGTAAGATGGGATGGAGACTTTTTATAAAAGGAGAAGGAAAATGGGAGAACGTTTTTTCTTATATGATGATACAGAAGCTTCGAAAACAAGGTTCGTTAGCTTTGTTGGCGAAAACAGCAGGTTCGACCTGGCCTTAACCCAGACCGGGCGGCATTATGGCAAGACCCTTGTCCTTGATATGCAGGGCAGCAGGTTTGCGATTATTGGCGAAGACGACCTAAAGGAAGAAGGGTATATTGAACATGCGTTCCAGCTATCGGAGGAGGACGCGGAGGAGCTTCGCTCGTTTTTGGCGGAGATTATTTAACACGGGCTGGCTGGCCGGTTTTATCCCGCAGCACCCCTGTAGTTAAGGCAAAGGAGCAGCCGGTTTATGGCTGCTCCTTTTTTTCAAAAAGAATCATTTCTTGATTTTCTTTACGACAAAGTAAGCACAGCCGAAGTTGCAAAATTCGTATAGGTATTCGGTGAGTGTGCTGATTTTGGTGTCAAAGGTGGCTTTCTGGTTCTGGTCATCGAAAAATCCGCGCAGGCGGAGCTGCCCGTATCCCCAATCTCCGACAATATAATCATACCTTGCAAGGATTTCACTATATCTTTCCTTGAAGGCATCCTCATTGAAACCGTCCCTATACTCCTCTATGACTTCGTAAGCGGTGTTATTTACAATGATCATTCCTATCACCTCATTTGCGGGCAAATCCTCTTTTTCCATTATAACCGATTCCCAATCAATTACTAATAGAAAAAAGCTTTGATATGGCAATACTTTTCGTAGGAGGTGTTGCGAATGATGAAGCAGCTTTTGGCTGCCGGCCTGTTCTCGATGCTGCTTGCCGGATGCCAGGACAATCCGAAGGGCGACAATTATGGCGGGGGGGGGCATTTGCACCCTGATAACCGCCGTTCGGAGGTCTACGGAGATCTCAATAATAAGAAGCGGGCTGATAAGTCGCAGAGGTTCGGTTACTATCGCCATCAAAAAAGTCCAATCATGGGGGACAAATCCGGGATGGGCCACTATCCTTCGCTTGACAGGCAGCAAATTGCGAAGGATATTAGCAGGATGAGTACGGACCTTCCAAATGTGAATGATGTGGCGGTGCTTGTGACGGATAAAGAGGTGCTTGTCGCATAAGAAACGGATTCGAATGACCGCTTTTTGACAGCCGACCAGGTTAAGAGAACTGCGCTTTCACGAGTTCCGCGATTTTTCCATGTCTATGTTTCAGACAACAAAACCCTTATGCTGGATGTCGAAACTCTTACTAGCCTGACAACGCAAACTAATAATGCGAATGAAGCCATTGCGGCGGTAATAAAGGAAATGAAAAAATCTCCACAGGGCGCAAGAATCAATTCATCGGAAAATGAAAATGGCGAAACTCGGGAAGACATGAATGGCGGTATGAAGCGGTGAGTGTACAGGCGATGGGGATTGGCGTGAATGAATGTGTGCCAGTAAGCTGTTACAGCACTGATCTTCCTGGCACTGAGATCACCAATCGGAACAAAATGCGCAAGCGCCTTGGTCAGCCCCGACCAGATTAAGACGGGACCCGCAGGACGGGCCTGCCCTCCGGAGGGAACCGGCTTAAGACCTCGAGGGGCTAGGTGCTGGAGCTGGATTACAATACCTTATTTCGAGTTATCCCCAATGATCTATTTTATAACTTCCTAGACAACAAAAAGGCATCCGCCAGAAACGGATGCCTTATTTTAATCAGTATGTTGACTAGGACTGGTTTACGCCTCAACTGCCTCGCTTCCGGCTGCCTCAGCCATTGCGGCCCTTGCTTTTGCGGCAGCATTCACCTGTTCGTCGGCATGGTAGGAAGAGCGGACAAGCGGACCGGCTTCACAGTGGCTGAAGCCTTTTGACAACGCAATTTTCCTCAGTTCATTAAATTCGTCCGGAGTGTAATATTTTTCAACTTTCAAATGCTTTTTAGTAGGCTGCAAATATTGCCCAATGGTCATGATTTCAACGTTGTTTGCGCGCAGGTCATCCATTACCTCGAGGATTTCCTCCCAGGTTTCGCCGATACCGATCATCAGGCTGGATTTCGTTGGAATGTCCGGCTGCATTTCTTTTGCACGGCGCAGGAATTCAAGCGAGCGGTCGTATGTAGCCCGGGCACGAACTCTCGGTGTAAGGCTCCTGACTGTTTCGATGTTGTGGTTCAAGATATCCGGGCGGGCATCCATAAGCATCCGTAGATTTTCTTCAACGCCGCCCATATCGGATGGAAGCACTTCGATGGTCGTAAAAGGATTTTTCCTGCGAATTGCCCGTACTGTTTCGGCAAAAACGGCGGCTCCGCCATCACGGAGGTCATCCCGGGCAACGGCAGTGATGACCGCATGCTTCAGGTTCATTTGAAAAACGGAATCCGCTACGCGTTCCGGTTCCTGCAGGTCAAGCTCGGTTGGAAGGCCGGTTTTAACAGCACAGAAACGGCAGGCACGAGTACAAGTGTCGCCGAGAATCATGAAGGTAGCCGTTCTTCTAACTGCCCAGCACTCATGAATATTCGGACAGCGCGCTTCTTCGCACACAGTATGGAGGTTTTTATTGCGCATCATTTTTTTAAGCCCGGTATAGTTCTCATTCGTATTCAGTTTTATTTTCAGCCATTCAGGCTTCCGCAACGGCTTTTTCTCAGCTGTCATGATATCCACTCCAATAATTATGTACAATACTATTCTCTTTTGAAACTGTACCATACTATAAGTATGCCCTTCAAGGGTAAGGCCCCCTTGGTTGGCAATTATTGTGCCTTATGAAGCTATAGGATCCGAGGCAAAATAAACAAAAATGAACGGGCCGTACAAGCCGGCCGTGAGCAAGCTGGAAAGGAGGTTCCTGATATGAGAATATTGTTATTACTGGCACTTTCTTTTACTTTGGCCGGAAGCACACTTACCTTGGCCGAGGAACCGGATTTGGATAAAACCCGAATGCAGCTTTATAAAAAGACAGAAGCGGCAACAAGGATTCCATGGTATTATATTGCCGCAGTCGATCGTTATGAGCGGAATGTCCGGATGGCGAGAAAAGACCTGCCTGACCCCGAAGGCGCCATTTCAATTTATTTTTCCTCTGAAGACTGGGCTGGTCCCGCAAATCCGAATTATGAGGATAGGAATCCTATCTCAATCGCTTTTTTCGGCGGGACTGGAATTGACGGAAACGGTAACGGAAAAGCAAGCCGTTCTGAGGATGAGGATGTTCTTCAGGCTTTTGCAAACCATATCCTAAAGTACGGGTCCGACAACGATAACTTCCGAATTGCCCTTTGGGAATATTATCACCGTGACAAAGCTGTGGGAATTATCATGGGGTTTGCAAAGATTTTCAACCAATTTAATCGGATTGACATGGATGGAAACGCCTTTCCTGTCCCCTATCGAAGCAACCATAGCTATAAAAATACATGGGGCGATGCGCGGGGCTGGGGTGGCCGCCGCATGCATGAGGGGACCGATATATTTGCAGGCTATGGCGTGCCAGTCCGGGCGACAAGCTACGGGATTGTCGAAATGAAGGGCTGGAACCGGTTTGGCGGCTGGAGAATCGGCATCAGGGATTTAAATAACAATTACCACTACTATGCCCATATGAGCGGTTTTGCAAAGGAAATTAATGTTGGCGACGTTGTCGAGCCTGGAAAACTGATTGGCGGAGTGGGCAGCTCGGGGTACGGGCCGCCGGGGACATCTGGCAAGTTCCCACCCCATCTCCATTACGGAATGTACAAAGACAATGGCTATACAGAATGGGCATTTGATCCTTATCCGCATCTGCGGAAATGGGAACGGTTGGACAAAAAGGTCAAACGGAGGTAGTGGGCTTTCCTTTCTTTTTTCTTGCTGGTTAAGAAATGGTGCGTATCTTTGAGTGACACCTTTTCCGGATTTTGGCCCGACAATGTCACTCAACGGGATTTGAGTGACTTCCTTTCCGGATTTTGCCCCACCTTTTCTAAATTTAGCGCAATCTTTGTCGCTCATCCTAATTCAAAAATAAAAGCAAAGGCCGTCCCGGTTGCCCGGAATGGCCTTTGTTTTAGTGTTATTTAGCTCTTTTCGATTTAATTACCGCGTTCGCAATGCTTGCGACGAGTCCCCCCCAAATGATGACGATACCGACTACCATCATTGCTATTGCATCTGCCGACATATTAGGAAACCTCCTTTTCATCAGGCACAATCAGGCTGTCCTTGCCCCAGCGAAGCGACATGAATACGATGCCAACTACGACAGCAGCCATGGCAACCCCCCAGCCAGCATAGAGCAGGAATGATGTAGGATAGCCTTCATAGTTATTCTTGATGTTGGTGATGAAGTTTTGGACAGTCATATAGCCAAGGACAAGTGGTGTGATAACCGATAGAGAAATCTTCCACCAGCCGCCAATCCGTATATCGGAAATGGCGTTAGCATGATCCTGAAGGGAAGTAAGCTTCCTCGCAACCCATGCAACAAGGACGACTTCTACGAGGCCGGCGATTACGATACCAAATGAGTTGATAAAGTTATCGACCGAGTCAAGCAGGTACAGGCCTCCCCGCGTCGCGTATAGGATGGAAACAAGGGCGGAAATACCTCCGCCGATCATAACCGACTTCGTCCTGGAGACGTTGAACTTGTCCTGTACGCCGGCTACGAACGTTTCTACAATCGAAATTAGTGATGTTAATCCCGCCAGGAACAGGCAGGCGAAGAACAGAATCCCGAAAAACTGATTAAATGCCGGGAACTCGTTAATGATTTGCGGGAATACCACAAATGCAAGGCCAATCCCCGACTCAACGACCTCGTTAACTGGAACGCCCTGCTGCTGGGCCATGAAACCGAGGGCAGAGAAAACCCCAATACCCGCTAGTAATTCAAATCCAGAGTTTGCAAATCCTGTAATGAATGCATTGTTTGTCAGGTCGGTTTTCTTTGGAAGATAGCTTGAATACGTAACCATGATCGCAAAACCTACCGACAAGCTGAAGAAAATTTGTCCGTATGCAGCAACCCAAACCTTAGGGTTTGCAATATCCTTCCAATCCGGCTTAAAGAAAGCATTGAGGCCTTCCATGGCACCATCAAGAGAAAGGGCGCGGACAACAATGATCAGGAATAGGATGACCAGAGTTGGAAGCATGAATTTGTTTGCTGCTTCAATTCCTTTTTTAACCCCTTTAAACATGATCCCCAGCGTAATTCCCCATACAATAAGGAGCGGAATGAATACGCCCGGCACAAGGCCGATGAATTCACCAGGGTTTGGGGCCACTTTCAGGTACTCTCCCATCAGGAACGAGCCTGGATCTTTACCCCAAGAGAGGTTCACCGAGAACCACGCATAAGACAATGCCCATGCGATAATGATTGGGTAGTAGGTGGAAATCACAAATGAAATGGCCACCTGCCACCAGCCAAGCCATTCAAACTTTTTATTCAGCCGCGCAAATGTAAGCGGCGAGGATCCTTTGTATTTATGCCCTAGCGTAAATTCCAGGATGAGCAACGGAATCCCTGCTGTCAGTAACGCGAACAGATAAGGTAAAAAGAACGCTCCTCCTCCATTTTCATACGCTACCGCCGGGAATCTCCAGATGTTCCCCAATCCTACTGCAGAACCGATAGCAGCGAGGACGAAACCTGCCCTTGTTCCCCATTGCGGTCTATTTTCCATAAATGAATACCCCCATGATGTTTTAGTTGAAATAAATCCAAAATTTCTATTTTTCAGATTTTTAAAATCATAAAATTAGTATAGTGATTCAGAGGTGGCATGTCAACAGGTATGTTACTATTTTAGAATATTTTTTCATAGAGTATTTAACGTGATTTTACTTTACCAAAACATTTCCAAAATCAAGATAATATATTGAATAAAAGTAAAAATAAGGATAGAAGTACTGCCTTTACTGAGAAAACAGTCCTAGTTATATTTTCCTAAAGCATAGAGCATATAAAGGAAAAGACGGATATTAAAAATCCTCATCATTAATAAAACTATTTACACAAAAGCAATTTACCAGCCCAATTTTAAAAAGCGAAGGCCCAAACCCCCATGTAAAACCAATTAAAAGGAAAAAGCGGATGTTTATTAATAAAACTGCGCTTGAAGAAGCGGGAATTAGGGTAGATTTTTCACAAAAAGAAAAGGCATTCACGTTAGCGGTGGATGCCTTGAAGAATTAAATCATTTTCAGAAGAGCGTCCCTGCCTGCCATCCCAATGCGGATACCGAGCTTTTCCGCTTCAAATGTGACGGATTCCAGCGGGGCTTCAAGCAGCTGGTCAATCGTCCTGACCCCTACCGCCCTTCCAGCAACAATTTTTCGGTCCCTCAGTTTTCGGTTCAACAAGCCAACATCGAGCGCGCCGCACATAATGTAGCCGCATCGGCCTGTAATAACCAGGAGGGTCGTTTTCGGCAGCTCTACGGTTATCCCGAGGAATGTCGTCCCATCAATTTCAATTGGTGTCACATCAATCATCCGTCCACTCCCTTTCCCCCTGTCCCTATTACTCTATGCAAGGGCAAAGAGGGAGTGAACTTGGCCCCATCCTGGTAAAATTTCTTTCCCGGAATAAGGCAGAAAAATGCATTCATCGCGGACGGACACCCTATTTTTTAAAACCTTACAGCCGGTTCAGCTTCCACTCCAGCACATCCCGCAGAAATTCCGGCATGTAGTAATACTTATTTTCAGACCTGACGATTTGCGGGAAAAATCGCCCAAAGGTAAACATATCGGGGATGGCAACGATATATTTTTCATCAGCTTCTATCCTTTTACCATTAATCAGGAAGTCCATTTCCTCCTCCAGAACATCAATACGGTCATACACAAACCTTCCCATAACGGTCCCGCGAAACCCCAAACCCTTCACCTCGACGTGCGGAAGGCTTTCATCAAGCGTCATGCGGAGGATTTCCCTCAGTTCGTCACCCTCTAGGGTAACGGTGCAGGGGTTGATTGGATGCGGACAAACGGAAAGCAAATCAAACTTCGTTACCTGCCCATCGAGCGGTCCCAAGACCAACCCGGCATTTAAAAAAGCGCAATCCGCATCACACCATTCCCTTATTGCTTCGCACAAAAGCTGCGGTAAATCAGAATCGAGTAAAAAATCGGCTGTCAGCGGCTCCACCTCGGCAACCTTTGTTGCAAGGAGGCTCCGGCCCATTACAAAAAGCGCCTCGGTTTCAGCAAGTTCCCATCGCTCACGGGGGGTTTTTGCTATTTCATAAAGGCGGGCTTCTTTTTTGATCGGACGTCCATTTTCAACCTCGAGTGTGACCTGGCCGGCAAAATTCCCATACTTGCCAGCAGCTGCGAGGAGAGTGCCGTTCACTATCTTTCCTTCCTCAAGGATATGATGCGTATGGCCGCCCAAAATGACATCGATTTCAGGAAATTCCAAGGCAATCCGTTCGTCTTCATGAATCCCGAGATGCGAAAGAAGCACTATAATATCGGACTGTTCCGCCAAGGCGGGAAGCTGCTTTTTCAGCTCCTCGATCGGATCGCGCAAATTCCAGCCAAGCAGCTTGTAAAAGAGAACAAAAGGGGCAGTCAAGCCAATAACGCCTATCCTCGTACCTGCGGCTGTCATATAGACTTTGTATGGTTCGGACCAAGCGGGGCGTGTCCCATTTTTGTTGTATAAATTGGAGATGAGGACATCGAAGTTTTTTTGGGCAAAAAGGGAGTCAAGCCCTTCATGCGGCAGGGTAATCCCTTCATTGTTGCCGATTGTAATGGCCGTGTAACCCGCTTCGTTCAGCAGTCCGGTGTTCCCCTTCCCCATCGTCCCCTCGGTGAATGGATGCCAGCGGTCAACGTGGTCGCCAATATCGAAAATAAATACTTCTTCGCCCGCTTCCCGATGCTGGGCGGCCCGATTACTAATTAGGCGGCTGATTCTCGGCCAATTCTCAAAATGGCTATGTAGATCATTTGTATGGTAGATATGTATTTTTTCCATCGGTTCGCTTCCTTTTTTCATATAAAAGGTGTCTGTGGTCGATTCTGCACCGTCTATTTCCTTCTTGAATGTATTCCCTTAACGATAGTTGCAATCCTCAGAAACGGCAATAAAAGTAATCCAGTAACTCAATTTAGCTTTCCCCTTCACCGTTATCCCATCATTCCTTCGTAAATAAGGCGGATCCCTATAACAACCAGGATAATGCGCAATATGAGGACAATTGTTTTGCTCTGGAGCCTTCTGTTCAAAAAGACGCCCATTTGCGCGCCGACCCAGGCTCCCGGTGCCAGTGCGATTGCGTAAAGCCAGTTGATGTTTCCTAGAGAGATGTGGGCAACCGAGCTGATGATAGATGAAAGAAAAATCATAAACATCGATGTTGCCACGGCCACATGCGGCGGGAAAAAGAAAAGCAGGATCATCGCGGGAACCATGAGCGAACCTCCGCCGACGCCAAAAATTCCGGAAATAAAGCCGATGGCGAGCGAAATCACCATGCCGAGGACCGGATTAAATCCATATTCAAATTCTTTTCCCGTACTATCTATATACGTTCTAGCATAGCCGGAATCCTTTTTATAAGGAAGCGGTTTGATCTTGTTGCGAATCACCATAACCGCAGATACAAAAAGGACAAATAGGCCAAAGTAGAGGTTAAAGGTATGCACATCAAGATACTTGACCATCCAGGCCCCGAAAATGCCTCCTGGGGCGCTGCCTATCAAAAAAATCAACCCGCTCTTATAGTCAACGGTTTTGTGCTTTATGTATCCCATCGTAGAGGACATGCCCGTAAATATCATCGTAAACAGCGAGGTGCCTACAATTTGCTGTGGCGTGATTTCCGGAAAGATGCCGAGTGTGCCGAGATAGAGCAGTGACGGTACGATGATGATGCCCCCGCCGAGCCCGATGAGTGATCCGAGTGCGCTTGCTGCGGCTCCAAGTAAAATAATGAAAATCCATTCCATGATGAAGTTAATCTCCTATGTCGGCGCGCACCTGCTCTTGTGGTTGCGTGGTGGTTGCAGATTCTATATTAATTTGTCTCAGCAAATTCGGTAGGGCCGTATTTTTAAAAAAGATCAAGCTGCCTCGGGGCGAGGATGTCGTATTCAATGCCGAGAATTTCAATCATCTCTTTCGCGTTCCCGGCCGCGTCCCCGCCAGAGTTGTTATTAAAAAGAACATATAGGTCTTTGCTTTGTTGTTGGAGCCGTTTGAGGTAGTTTGCCCATTCCGTAAGCTCCTGGCGATTGTATTTATATAAATAGCGTACCTCGCGCCAATTTTCCGCGTTTTTCTTTTGCCATCCGTGAACATTCCTTCCATGGAACCGGACGAGGGTTTTGTCAGGATGGGTCGCTTCAAGTACGATGGGAATTGACCCCGAACCTGCCTGCGGCTCATCGCACACCGAGTGGATCCACTTTTCTTCAGTGAGGAATTCAATTGTTTTTTCGCGAAGTTCGGGTGAATACCAGGATTGGTGCCTGAATTCAACCGCGCGCGGGATGGAGCCCATCTCCGCTTTGCAGTAGCGCAGATAGTCGACGTTTTCCTTTTTGCAATCAAACCATGGAGGGAACTGAAAAAGCGCCATTGCAAGCTTTTCATGCTCCACATAGGGCGTAAGCGACTCTTTAAACGCCGTAAACATTTCCGCTTCCGTGGCAAACGGGCTGTCGCCTCGCTGGTGGCCGGTCATGCCCTGATAGGCTTTTACGATAAACTGGAAGTTGGCGGGCACCTGCTCAACCCATCTCGTTGAGTTCTTTATAGGCTGAATGGCATAAAACGCCGCGTCCACTTCAACAACAGGAAAATGTCCCGCATATTCGCTTAACTTCTCCCGAGCGGGCATCCCCTGCCGATACAAGCTGTCATGGTCCCCCCACCCCGTCACTCCAACATAAATCATACAATCCCTCCAGTACCCATCATAGCACAATAGACCCAAAAACCACTCTATTCACGTCTTTTTCCTAGGAGATGGAAAAGTAAACACTCAGCAGGAGTTGGGGACGGAATTTTTTTTGCATAGGACTCCATTTTATCCAGAGGATCGCCAAAACCAAAAACCGCCTGCCACATGGACAGACGGTTTTCAAAACAAGAATATTAGCCAATGGATCCTTCCATCTCGAACTTGATCAGCCTGTTCATTTCAACGGCGTATTCCATTGGAAGTTCTTTAGTAAATGGCTCGATGAAGCCCATGACGATCATTTCGGTTGCTTCTATTTCGGAAATTCCACGGCTCATCAGATAGAAGAGCTGCTCTTCGGAAACCTTGGAGACCTTCGCTTCGTGCTCAAGCGAAATGTTGTCGTTCAGGATTTCGTTGTACGGAATCGTATCCGAAGTCGATTTATTGTCCATGATCAGCGTGTCGCACTCGATGTTGGAACGGGCGCCGTCTGCTTTACGTCCGAAGTGGACGATACCGCGGTAGGTAACCTTTCCGCCGTGCTTCGAGATCGATTTTGACACGATTGTTGAAGATGTGTTTGGAGCAAGGTGAATCATTTTCGCACCTGCATCCTGGTGCTGGCCTTTACCTGCCAACGCAATTGACAATGTCAGTCCGCGAGCGCCTTCACCCTTCAGGATGACTGCAGGATATTTCATAGTCAGCTTGGAGCCGATGTTCCCGTCAATCCATTCCATCGTAGCGTTCGCTTCACACACCGCACGCTTTGTAACGAGGTTGTAAACGTTGTTCGCCCAGTTCTGGATGGTTGTATAGCGGCAATAGGCATCCTTTTTAATAATGATTTCAACGACCGCGCTATGAAGCGAGTTCGTCGTGTAGACAGGAGCCGTACAGCCCTCAACATAGTGGACACTGGCCCCTTCATCCACAATAATCAGTGTCCGTTCGAACTGCCCCATATTCTCGGAGTTGATACGGAAGTACGCCTGGAGCGGAGTCTCCACCTTAATGCCTTTCGGTACATAGATGAATGAACCTCCGGACCAAACCGCCGAGTTCAATGCAGAGAACTTGTTGTCGGTAGGAGGGATAACCTTCGCCCAGTGCTCGCGGAAAATGTCTTCGTTTTCCTTAAGCGCGGAATCAGTATCCTTAAAGACAACCCCGAGCTTTTCGAGATCCTCCTGCATATTGTGGTAAACAACTTCCGACTCGTACTGGGCGGAAACACCGGCCAAGTACTTTTGTTCCGCTTCTGGAATGCCGAGTTTATCAAAGGTCGCCTTGATTTCCTCAGGCACTTCATCCCATGAGCGTTCAGTCTTTTCGGAAGGCTTAACATAGTAAGTGATTTCGTCGAAGTTCAACGTATTCAGGTCGCCGCCCCACTGAGGCATTGGCATGTTGTAGAAAAGCTCAAGCGATTTCAGGCGGAAATCGAGCATCCACTGAGGCTCTTCCTTCATTTTCGAGATTTCCTCAACGATCTCGCGCGTCAGCCCGCGCTTTGACCGGAAGATGGAAACGTCCTTGTCGGCAAAGCCATATTTATAATCACCGATTTCTGGCGCTTTTTTAGCCATCACCGTTTTCCTCCATTCTTAGATTTTAAAGGCCTTTTTTTAAAAAAATTGCTTTGCGCCAACGCCCAATCCCGGAAGCCCGGCATTGTAAACCTGCCCGCGCTAAAGCTTTGCATAAGACCTTTAAACCTATTCGTTAGTTGCATCCCCAAGGCCTTTTTCCATTGCTTTCCACGCTAGTGTCGCGCACTTAATCCGTGCCGGGAATTTCGAAACGCCGGATAACGCTTCAATGTCGCCAAGGTCCAGATCATCATCGTAGTCTTTTCCCTGCATCATATCGGAAAATATCGTTGACAGCTTAATGGCGTCTTCGATTTTTTTCCCTTTGATTGCCTGCGTCATCATCGAGGCGGAGGACATTGAGATTGAACAGCCTTCCCCTTCAAATTTCGCATTCGTTACAATTCCGTCTTCAACATTCATGGTAAGCTGGATCCGGTCTCCACAGGTTGGGTTATTCATATTGACCGTCAGGCTGCCATCCTCGAGTACCCCTTTGTTGCGGGGGTTTTTGTAGTGGTCCATGATCACCTGGCGGTAAAGCTGATCCAAGTTATTAGAAGACATCGCTGAAATACTCCTTTGTTTTGACAAGGCCGTCTACAAGCTTGTCAATATCCTCTTCAGTATTGTACAAATACATGCTGGCCCTTGCCGTTGCCGACGCCTTCAGCCATCTCATCAGCACTTGCGCGCAATGATGGCCGGCCCGGACGGCAATGCCTTCCGCGTCTAGGACAGTGGCTACGTCATGGGGATGGACATCACTGATATTAAACGTAACGATTCCTGTACGTTTGCCAGGATCCATCGGCCCGTAAATCGTCATCCCTTCAATCTGGGACATTTTATCAAGCGCGTATGCGCCGAGCCTGCGGTCATGAGCATCGATGTTGTCCATGCCAATTTCCTGCAAGAAATCAATCGCGGCGCCAAGGCCAATGGCCCCAGCTATAATTGGAGTGCCGGCCTCGAACTTCCATGGAAGATCCTTCCAGCTAGAATCGAAATCGTGGACAAAATCGATCATCTCGCCGCCAAATTCAATCGGGTCCATGTTTTCCAAGAGGTGCTTTTTCCCATATAATACCCCAATTCCGGTCGGGCCGCACATTTTATGGCCTGAAAAGGTGAAGAAATCACAATCCAAATCCTGGACATCCACCTTAATATGAGGTGCACTTTGTGCTCCGTCTACAACCATGATTGCCCCATTTTCATGGGCAATCCTAGCTATTTCCTTAACAGGGTTTACAACGCCAAGCACGTTAGAAATATGGACAATCGAGACGATTTTGGTGTTTTTCGTAATGGTCTTCCGGGCGTCCTCGAGTGAAATCGTGCCGTCTTCCTGAAGAGGCATGTATTTCAGAGTAGCGCCGGTCCGTTTGGCGGCCTGCTGCCACGGGATGATGTTGCTGTGGTGTTCCATCGGGGTGATGACGATTTCATCGCCTTCCCGTAAATTCGCCGTGCCATAGCTGTGGGCGACTGTATTTAATGCTGTCGTCGTCCCGCGCATGTAGATGATTTCCTGAGTCGATTTGGCATTGATGAACTTTCGCGCCTTTTCCCGAGCACCCTCGAATGCATCGGTCGCCTTCGTTCCGAGGGTATGTACCCCCCGGTGAACGTTGGAATTGTATTGGCGGTAATAGTTGTCTAGCGCTTCAATGACCTGAACCGGCTTCTGGGATGTCGCGCCGCTGTCAAGATAGACAAGCGGCTTTCCGTTTACTTCCTGGTTCAAAATTGGAAACAGCTGGCGGATTTCGGCTGAATTAATCATCTGACTTTCCTCTCGATCACGTCTATCAGTTGCTTTTTAACGCCTTCAATTGGCAGCTGGTTTACAACAGGGGCAAGGAATCCATGGATGACAAGGCGCTCAGCTTCAGCCTTCGGAATCCCGCGGCTCATTAGGTAGTACAGCTGTAGTGGGTCTACCCGTCCAACGGAAGCTGCGTGGCCAGCTGTTACATCGTCTTCATCAATCAACAGGATCGGGTTTGCGTCTCCGCGCGCTTTTTCGCTAAGCATTAGGACCCGTGATTCCTGAACCGCATTTGCTTTAGACGCGCCGTGCTCGATTTTGCCGATTCCGTTGAAAATCGATGTCGCGCTGTCTTTCATAACGCCATGCTTCAGGATGAAGCCTTCTGTATTTTTACCAAAATGGACAATTTGAGTTGTAAAGTTCTGAATTTGTTCTCCGCGCCCGACTACGACTGTTTTCAGGTCGCCGTGAGAGCCGTCGCCGACAAGGTTGGTCACGTTGTCGGAAATGGTGTTGCCGTCATTCATTTGGCCAAGGGCCCAGTCAATCCTGGCATCCCTTCCGGTAACGCCGCGGCGGTTCACATAGGTTGTGATGCCTTTTGCAAGAGTATCGACCGCACCATATTGGAGACGGGCATTCGCGCCAAGGATGGCTTCGCTGATGATGTTGAAGATACCTTGTCCATCGACGGTCGAAATATAGTTTTCAACGTATGTTGCCGAGCTGTTGTCGTCAATTGCAACGATTACGTGGTTAAACAGATTTGTTTCTGGATTGTCATGAAGGTATACAGCCTGGATTGGCTCATCAATCTCAACATTTTTTGGAATGTAGAGAAACGCCCCGCCGTTCATTAGTGCAGCATGCAAGGCTGTGAGCCGGTGTTCATCTGCCTTGACGGCCTCGTTCATGAAATAACGGCGCAAAAGGTCGCCATGCTCCTTTGCAGCTGTGAAGATATCGGTAAACACAACGCCTTTGTCCTTCAATTCCTGTGAAAGGGAAAGGTAAGCCGGCGTGTTGTTTCGCTGGATATAAAGGTTCTTCTGCCCTTCCATATCGACAAGCGCCTTAACATCTTCAGAAAGGTCATTCAGTGATGCGAATGGCTCGCTGTCAACTGTATGACGCTCGAATTTCGTGAAATTCCATTTATCTATTTTTGTTTTATCGGGCCTTGGCATCGGCAAAGAGTCAAGGCTGGCAAAAGCCTTCTGGCGCAGTTCTTCAAGCCATGCCGGTTCGGCCTTTTCTTTTGAAAAAGAGCTAATGAACCCTTTGTCAAAAGGCAATATGGTTTCAGTAGTCATCTATAATCCCCCTAATGCTTATGCTTCTTGCCCGACAGTCTCGTCTTCAATACCAAGCTCTTGCTTGATCCAGTCATATCCTTCCGCTTCAAGGCGATGGGCAAGTTCCGGTCCGCCTGATTTTACGATGCGGCCTTGCATCATGACATGAACATAGTCAGGAGTGATGTAGTTTAAAAGTCGCTGATAGTGTGTAATAATTAAACATCCGAACTCTTCGCCGCGCATCTCGTTGATTCCTTTGGAAACAACCTTCAAGGCGTCGATATCGAGGCCGGAGTCGATTTCATCAAGGATTGCGATCTTCGGCTCAAGCATCATGAGCTGAAGGATTTCATTCCGCTTCTTCTCACCGCCGGAGAAACCTTCATTCAGGTAGCGCTGGGCCATATCCTGGTCCATTTCAAGTAAGTCCATTTGGGAATCCATCTGGCGGATGAATTTCATTAATGAAATTTCATTGCCTTCACCTCTACGGCTATTGATGGCAGAACGTAAAAAATCGGCATTTGTTACGCCGTTGATTTCGCTTGGATATTGCATTGCAAGGAAAAGCCCTGCGCGTGCGCGCTCATCAACTTCCATTTCTAGGACGTCATCTCCGTCAAGTGAAATGGAGCCGCTTGTTACTTCATATTTTGGATGACCCATGATCGCAGACGAAAGGGTTGATTTCCCGGTACCGTTCGGTCCCATGATAGCGTGAATTTCCCCGCCTTTTACTTCAAGGTTCACACCTTTTAAAATTTCTTTCCCCTCGATCGCGACATGAAGATCTTTGATCGTTAAAGTTGATCCACCCATTTTCATACCTCCGCTACATAATGAGGAAGTCTACCCGGTTGATATGCGGAAACTTCCATTCTCATTTTATTCTCATTCCAATCTTATAACAAATCAAATGTGTTAGCAACCCTTTAAATCAAATGTATGGCTGCATACCTGTTTTCACTGGGGCCTGCATGAGTGAGAATCAGCCACTTCCATTTCCATGTCTATGGCTATTTTCCCCCGCCCCAACGCGTTCATGTATGCACGCCTATACAATAGCCTAAAAAAAGCCGGAAAGCCAGTGAAACGGTCCACTGGCTTTCCGGCTTTCTTCCTATTATATATTGTGCCCATAGGGCTGCCGCGCAATCTGGGTGAGCGGGCCCGTGAAGCTGGAATGGTTTTACTTTCCGATTTCCTAGAAAACTTTTCGATCAAGGTCGGCAATCATCCGCTGGCTTTTCACATACTCTTTCTGCCTGCGCTGCTCGACCTCCATTCTTACTTCATGCTTCAGTTTATACTCCTCGTAGCCGACTCCATGAGATCCCTGCATTGCTTTCTCCATCTCTGGTGTGTACCTCATGTTAAGCTTTTCCACAATTAAAACGTCCTTTCGTTTTCCCACGGTGTTGGTTTTTTGTAAAAATGCGCTATGCACTCTTGCTTCGGCATTCCTCCGACTTTAAGTGTATACCCGTGGACGGGCTATGAAAACATATCTTTCGCCGGGAAAGGAAGGAACTGGTGGAAAATGGTGTCGGTTTGGATGGAATTTTTGGAGAGGTTTTTTAATATGAAACGGTCTTGACGCGGGGTCTCAAGACCGTTCGGGAAGGTTGTTTAACGTGAAACGGTCTTGATCCCGAACCCTTTATAAAAATTCCACCGCCAAAAGCGATGAAGACAGTTTCAACAACTAAAACACTTCAAACCTGTCCTCATAACCCTGATGAAGACAATTTCAACAGCTAAAACACTTCAAAACTGTCTTCATAACCTCGATGAAGACAGTTTCATCTGCTATTACACTTCAAAACTGTCCTCATAACCTCGATGAAGACAGTTTCAGCCAGTAAAACGCCATTAAAATGTCTTCATCAAGGGAATTACCCATTTCGTTACTGCTTCAGCTGGTTTAGTTCGTCAATGGCTTCCTGGACGAGTGTGACGCCCTGGCTCATTGCCGCGCCGCCGCCAAAAGCTGCGGTGACACCGACTGTTTCTAGTATTTCGTCCTCCGATGCCCCCTGATCCAAACAACCCTTTAAATGATAGATGATGCAATACTCGTCCTGCGCGTGAAGAGATACACCGAGTGCAATTAAGTGTTTGTCCTTTTGGGAAAGAGCGCCCTCCTTAAAGCATTCCTCTGTAAATGCGTTATAAAGGCGAGCTATTTCGGGCATTTTTTTCGTAAAAACACCGAGGCCCGCTTTATATTCGTATAACGCTTCCTCGGTTGAATTCTGGGGATCATGAAAATGCTCCATTTTTTCCACTCCTAACGGTTCGTTGTCATCGTTAGTATGGAGATTTGAATGAGTAACTATGCGTCTACGAAACGGGATAAATTCGGTTTCAAAAGTAAAATAAAAAGCAGGCTCCCCTAGAAAGGGAAGCCCGCCAAAATTAGAAGTATCGCCATTTTAAAAAAGTTACGGTTCGTTCAGAAGGAATTATTCGGAAACCGGAACGACGGATCCTTTGTATTTTTCAAGAATGAAGTCCTGGATTTCCTGGGAACGGAGGACTTCTAGTAAAGTTTTGATCTTTTCGCTGTTTTCGTCGCCTTTATTGACTGCGATGATGTTCACGTATGGTGAGTCGGACTCTTCGATTGCGATGGAGTCTTCAACTGGGTTCAGGCCTGCATCGATCGCATAGTTTGAGTTGATCAGAACCGCATCGCCTTCCCCATTGTTAAAGATTTGTGGAAGAAGTTTTGCTTCATATTTCGCATCGAATTTTAATTTCTTAGGGTTTTCAACAATATCCTCAACCGTTGCTTCAACTTTGTTGATGCCATCCTTCAGCTTGATGATGCCATGGGATTCAAGCATGGAAAGGATTCGGCCATGGTCAGGAACAGAGCTGCTGACGATGATGTGAGCGCCTTTTGGAAGGTCATCCAGGCTTTTGTATTTCTTGGAATAAACGCCGATCGGCTCAATGTGGATTCCGCCGGCATTTGCAAAGTCATAGCCATTTTCCTTGATTTGAGACTCGAAGTAAGGGATGTGCTGGAAGTAGTTTGCATCTAGTTCCTTAGAAGCTAAAGATTTATTAGGAAAAACGTAGTCCGTGAATGTTTTGATTTCAAGGTCAATGCCTTTTTCTTTTAAAATCGGCTTCGCTTTTTCAAGGATTTCCGCGTGAGGTACGTTTGTAGCGCCTACTACCAGCTTGTTGTCGTCTTTCTTGTTGTCGCTACCCGCTTTGTTGTCATCGGAGCTGCCGCAAGCAGCAAGTACGAGGACAAGGACGAATGTTAAAAGTGTTCCAAGCCATTTTTTCATGTTCTCTTCTCCTTTGTGTAAGTAATCTATCTGAGGGGTTTTTATCTTTTATCCAGTTTCCGGGTAATGGTGTCCCCGATGATCTGAATGATGAATACAATAATCAGGATGACAATCGTGGCCATCACTGTTACGTCATTGCGGCTGCGGCCGAAGCCTTCAAGGTAAGCAAGGTTTCCAAGTCCGCCAGCTCCGATCGCGCCAGCCATCGCCGTATAGCTGACAAGGGCAATCGCTGTTACGGTAATCCCGGATACAAGCGCCGGCATTGATTCGGGCAACAGAACCTTCCAAATAATCGTCCACGTCGAGGCACCCATCGATTTCGCGGCCTCGATAACTCCTTTATCAATTTCGCGCAGCCCGATTTCAACCATCCTTGCGTAAAACGGCGCCGAACCAATAATCAGTGCGGGTAATGCCGCATTTTCCCCAATCATCGACCCTACCACGAAAACGGTAAACGGAATGAGCAGGACTATCAGGATGATGAACGGAATTGAACGGAAGACATTCACAAACGCGGCAATGATTTTATTAATAAAAGCATTTTCCCAAAGATTGCCCTTCCCAGTGAGGAAGAGAAGCAATCCAAGGATTATCCCGAGCACAAATGTAATCACGACGGAAATGCACGTCATATAAAGTGTTTCAAGTGTTGCCTCCCACATATTCTCCCAAACGACATTCGGAAAGAATTCCTCAACCATTCTCAATCACCTCCACTCCGACCTGTTGGGAGTGGATGAACTCCAGGGCTTTTTCCAGCTCGCTTTCTGCACCGTCAAGATGTAGGAACAATGATCCGTAGGAACCGCTTTGCGTCTGAGAGATTTTCCCCTGCAAAATGTTGGCCGTAAGATCGAACTGCCTGATCAGGTTCGTGATAAGAGGCTGTTCGGTCGCCTCGCCGACAAATGTGAGCTGAATTACCTTGCCGTAAGGATAGCGCACGAGCAAATTTTCAGCCGTGTCCTTTGTATCGTCAGGTTCTGTCATCTGCTGGACAAACCGTTTGGTTATCGGCTGCTGCGGATTTTTAAAAACGTCGAGTACCGGCCCAAGCTCGACGATTCGACCACTTTCCATCACCGCAACCCGGTGGCAAATTTTCCTGATAACATGCATCTCATGCGTAATCAGGACAATTGTCAGGCCCAGCCGCTTGTTGATGTCGACCAACAGGTCAAGGATTGAATCAGTCGTTTGCGGGTCAAGAGCGGAAGTTGCTTCGTCACAAAGCAGGACTTTCGGGTTGTTCGCCAGTGCCCTGGCAATTCCGACACGCTGCTTCTGCCCTCCGCTAAGCTGCGAAGGATAAGCATTCTCCCTTCCCTCTAGGCCAACGAGCTTGATTAGCTCATCTACTCGCTTTTTGCGCTCCGATGATCCAATGCCTGCAATTTCAAGCGGGAACGCGATATTGTCACGGACCGTACGGGACCATAAAAGATTGAAGTGCTGGAAAATCATTGAGATTTCCTGGCGAGCCTTCCTAAGCTCGCTCCCCGAAATGGAGGAAATCTCCCGGCCGGCTATCGTAATCGTTCCTTCCGTAGGGCTTTCCAGTTTGTTCAGCATACGGATCAGCGTGCTCTTCCCTGCTCCGCTGTAGCCAATCACTCCAAAGATTTCCCCTTCGTTTATGTCAAGATTAACATCGTCAACAGCCGTCAGAGTCCCTTGCTTGGAAGGAAAACTTTTTTTAACGTTCTTTATCGAAATCATCCTATCACCTTCTTTACATCCATTTACCCGTCGTCCCGGGCAGCAATCATGCAAATTAAACGCTCTATATTAATGTTTATCGTTTGAATCCACTGGGAGATTCATTCAGATAAAAGAAAAAGCCCATCTGCGGCGGGCAGAAAGGCATAATAGATAATAATCCTTTCTCCCATCTTCCAAAGCGTATGCTTTGTGTGAATTGGCACCATTTCACAGGATCGGACCTGTGACGGTTGCCGGGCTTCATCGGGCACATCCCTCCACCTCTCTTGATAAGAGCACTAACCTATTCAATTAATCACGATTGCTATCGTAACATGGACGAAAAAAGGTGTCAATAAAGAATGTTTCGAAAATAAACGGTAATTTCGGGAAGGCAATAAATGAACCAGATTAGTTCCTTTAGAAACAAAAAACCCACTTCATAAGAAGAGGGGAATCTCTTCTCATCTTTGCAGGAAAACTTCCTGCTGGAATTGGCACCGTGTTTTCACCGGTTGCCGGGCATCATAGGGCCATTCCCTCCGCCTCTCTTGATAAGTTTTATTGAATTGTTTGAATCTTGCGCTAAGATTTAAAGAAAGTTTATCTCAAGGCTATCATTCCGTCAAGAGAGAAATTTTTGTTATTTCAGAAAAATGTTCTTTTGCCAAAAGAAAAGCCGATTCGAGCTTCAGTACTGTTCGAAACGAAGCGTTGACTTGTACCAAGCCCTGTGAGAGCAGATCACGCAGCCGCGCCTTCCCGGCAAGCAGCTCGGCAATTGCTCCGGGCAGCCCGGTAATTTCCGCCAACAAAGGCCCATGGGTAAAAACGCCCTGCACAGCCTTAGCCTTCCCTTCGGAAATTTCAATTTGAAAAACGTCTATCTGTATATATACCGGTTTAGTGCTGCGGAATAAATAATGTATATGTGGCTTATTATTAAAAGCGGCAACAAACCTTGTTATCTCCTCAATCATTTTGGCATTCCCCCTGTATATTAAATTCCTTTTCATAGGGGAGAATCCTCCATGATTCGTTCGACAAGATGTACCGATTTCTTACACATTTATAGAATTCTTTCCATAAAAGGAGCTAAATTCTTCTCTGAAAATCATTTCCAGGGAAATATGTCATAATCCCGCAGCTTTTGGAACCTGCTTCCCCTGATTTTTTAATACCTTGCGCCCGAATACGAGGAAGAAATAGATTGAACTAATCAAATAAAGGCTTGCGGTAATCGAAAAGACGTAAGCATAACCCCAATAGTTCCCATATTTCACAACAATGCCAGTTGAAACCGGTCCCATGAACGCCCAACCAAGATTGAAAACGGTCTGATTAATTGAGTTGGCCAGCCCCTTCATGGAATCGTCGACGCGCGACATAATAAGCGAGCTTTGAATCGGGTTTCCCGCATTCATAAGCGCCTGCCTGAATAGGAAGCCGATGGCAGCAAGCCATAAATTTTGGGTATAGGCGGTTAGAAGCAAAAACGGCAGTGATAGAAGCTGAAGGATAACGACGGCCCTCACCTCGCCGACACGCTTGACAACCTTAGGTCCGATAATCATCGCAAAAGCGGTAGCTGCCTGGCCAAGTGAAATGATGAACCCGGTCGTTGAAGTGGAAGCTGAGAACCTTCCAGCAAAATAAAGATTCAGATACGGAATGACCAGACCAGCCCCAAATCCGATCAACATTTGAGCAATCGCAAACAGGGCAATGATTTTGAACCCGCTCCAGTTGAATGCCTTCCGTTCCCGAACAGCACCATCTAGAGGAGCAGTTTCCATCCGATTGGCAGGTGCGCGGAATTTAAACGCCGGAATAGCCCCGCCCAAATAGATGATGGCACCAATCAACAACGTAACCCGGAGGCTTTGCAAATCGGAGAAAAAGAGTCCAAAGAAATCCGTCAAAATCCCGCCTAATAGATTCCCGATTACACTTGCTGCCGTCATTAAAGCGAAGTGCAGCGAAAACAAATTGACCCTCTGCGAAGCATCCGAGTTCTCCGCAAGCCAAGGAATACCTGATACCTGAAGGAAAGCCCCGGCAAGTCCCGCTGTAAACGCAAGATAGACAAGGGTTGACTCGTCAGCAGCCAATGCCCTCATGATGAGCAGGGTTCCGGAAACAAGTATGCCGGTAGAAATGACCCGTTTCCGCCCGAATTTATCACCTATGATTCCCGCGGGCACGAGTATGATGGCTGTTGCGAGTGATGCCATCGAGATAATTTTCCCATTAACGGATTCCGTGTAGCCAAGCTCACGGACATAAAAATTATAAATGACAATAAATATCCCTATCCCTATTTGGGTAATGATATTCGCAGCCATACTTAGTTTGATGTTGTGATTATAGCCGTTAAATTGATTTACCCATCCCTTGTAAAAAGCCATCTTAATCCGCCCTTTTGATTGAAAGCCGCCCGCACACTCGTTACTTTAGTTGTGAGTTAGGGCGGTGGTTTTTAAACTATTTCGCATTACATTTTAGTACATATGTTCGTTTTTGTGTTATAATAGTAAAGATGGAAAAACTCCCCTGGGGGTGAAACGAATGGCACGAAAAACAACGAAACAACGGAACGAAGAATTGGCTCCTGACGGCAAACAATTATGTCATTATGGACTCAAATTACGTATGGAGCCAAATTCAAAACAAGAAAAACAAATTCATCAAACCATCGGAAATGCCCGTTTCACCTATAATTTTTATCTTTCCGAGAAAAAGGAAGTCTACCAATTAACAGGCGAAACCTTAACTTACGGAGAGTTTAAAAAAGCATTCAATCACTTAAAAGACCATCCCTACTATTCTTGGTTGAAGGCTTCGGATAAGTTTGCTTTGGAAACTGCCATGGAACAGGTGGATGATGCGTTTGAACGCTTCTTTAGCGGTCAAAACAAGTTTCCAAAGTTTAAAAGTAAACATAAATCGAAACAATCTTATTCTACGAAGGAAACCAATGGAAACATTAAATTAAATATAGAAAAGCAAACCATTCAACTTCCTAAATTGGGGGAAGTAAAAGTACGTTTATCTAAAAAACACCGAAAGATGCTTAAAGAAAACGGTCTGAAAGGAACTATTAAATCGGCAACCGTTACCTATCATAGCAGTGGTCAATATAATGTTTCACTTAAAATGGAAGAAATCATCCATATGAAAGAGCCTGTCGATGTATCGGAGATTCCTGATGAATCCTTCATTGGCTTGGATTTAGGATTGACCCATTTCTATATTGACTCCAACGGCAAGAAAGTTGAGAATTCCCACTACCTCAAAAAAAGTCTTCGTAAGTTAGCGACTCTTCAACGGCAACTAAAAAACAAAAACATTGGATGCCACAACTACAAGAAATTGCAGAAAAAGATTAGTAAACTCCACCTTCATATTGCCAACCAACGAAAAGACTTTTTGCATAAGGAATCCCGCAAGGTTGTGGACGAAAACCAAGTCATAGTCTTAGAGGATCTGCATGTAAAAGGCATGATTCGCAACAAAAAGTTGGCACGTAGCATCGCTGATGCAGGGTGGGGCCTATTTAAAACCTTTATCACCTACAAAGCATCATGGGCAAACAAAACCGTGGTGTTCGTCAACCGATTTTTTGCATCATCAAAATTGTGCAACCGCTGTCAAACGAAAAACATCATGTTGTCCCTTTCAGACAGAGAGTGGATATGCCCGTCTTGCAGGACCAAACATGACCGTGACATCAACGCATCCAAAAATATCAAAGAAGAAGGAATGAGAATCCTGCATTCTCATCCCCATTCAGCATAGCAAAAGAATAACCTTTTACCGTTGGAACAACGGGGTGTGCCTGTCAACACAGGTGTTGTTTGTCCTTCATCCGAAGGACAATGGAGGGAATGTAAGACGTTCACTAACTGGATGCAGTTCCCGATGAAGCAGGAATCCAGCGACTTGCTTTAGGTCAGTAAGGATTTTGTTCCCACAAGGGAAATAGAATCCTTCGACTATAGTCGAGGGAGGTTCAAAATCCATTCTGGAAATTCGGATTCCGCAATGGAACTAATTACTTATAGTGGATTCGCCATTATTTCGTCTCCCTAAATATCATAATGGCTTAGGAACAATTTGTAAACTAGGGAACAAGCTGGAATTATGCCGATTTTTCTAAAAAAGCAAATTGAATCGAGATAGGCAGCAATTACTTGCCATAACCATAAATACGGAGGGATTTGAACCCTGTTGATCCCCATAAAAAAACAGCAAAAAAGCAGACGCAACGTGGCATCTGCTTATCGCAAAACTGTATTTGTCTTTTCCAGCAGGTAGGGTACAGATCGGAACGCATAAATGGAATCCATGGCGCGCCCTTCTTTTATAAAAACAAGGCAAGGGACGCTTTCAATCGCAAATGCCTCCGCAAAATCGGGAGCATAATTAAGATTTACTTTTCCAATTTCCATATGGGGGAGAAGTTCAGCGACAACTTCAAGCATCCTTGAAGCTACCTGGCAGGTTCCGCACAAGGGCGTGTAAAAGTAAAGCAGCCCTGTTTTCCCGACTTCCAAAAAGGCGGAAGCTTCTTCGCTTGTCCATTCCTTCATTGCGCGGTACGGCCCATATCCAAAAATTCAGCATGAACGTCAATGTTGGCGCCCAACAACACCATGGCAAGGTGATGGTATGGCGCGGTGGCAACCTCTTTGTACATTTTATCAATGTAGAGATGCTCCGCCTCCGGGTATTCCCTGCGGAATTGCCGCCTAAGCTTTTCACCCGCTTCGTCCGCATCTGCCAGAATATAGACCTGTCTGTCACCGAACGAATCGATCAGTTCATCAAGCTTTGATAAGGAAATTGTCCCATTCGTGCAAATAACCTCGACATGGTCCTTTATCATTCCGAGAACCTTCATTTTATCCGATCTGCCTTCAACTATAATAATCTTATCCGCGAATTCTTCGCTCATTGGAATCACCTGCAGGAAAGTTGTTGGTAATAGCTTATTCATTTGTGCGTTTTATGTGTAGCCTCCCGCCCTGCTTCAAATATACCATGTTATTTTCAATTGCATACAGGAGTTTGCTCACTGCCTGGCTTACGATGAATGGAGGCGTGTCACTAGAGTAGGACAAATTTATGTCTCCGAATTTTGCTTGGCCATTTAGCACCAGCCGCCCTCATCGCAGTCGGTGTACCTGGCATCGGGCTCCTCTGTGAAGGTAACGTTTTGGAAAATTCGCTGCTGGTCAACGTCAAAGCGCTGGTCCAGTTCAAAGTCCGCTTTGCCTGTGAGCAAAATGCGCCCAATCGGCTCGTTCTCCAGATACAATTCTATTTCCCCATTTTTGAGCTTTCCAACCACTCGGTCAGTAATATCTAATTTCTTCTCGATTAAAGCCATTTCGGACCACCCTTTTTGTTTTTTCAATTAGCATACCCCGGGCATGTGGAATGCATAGTTGGGAAAGATAGGGCGAGGGCCAATTTTCAGAAAAAAAAGGCCGTTCCCATCAGGGCGGCCTCCGTTCATATTATTCATTCGTCATTTCGTCGTATTGCTCAGCAGTCATCAGGTTGTCGAGTTCGCTTGTATCGGAAAGCTCAACAACAACCATCCATGCTTTTTCGTAAGGTGATTCGTTAACGAATTCCGGGCTGTCGCTCAGGTCTTCGTTTACTTCAACTACTTTGCCGCTAACCGGCGCGTAAAGCTCGGAAACGGTCTTAACGGACTCAACGCTGCCGAATGGCTCGTCCGCAGTTATTTCATCGCCAACTTCAGGAAGTTCAACGAAAACGATGTCGCCCAGCTCGGATTGTGCAAAATGCGTGATGCCGATCCGTACCTTTTCCCCTTCAACCTTTACCCACTCATGCTCTTCTGAATACCGCAATTCTTTCGGTGTGCTCATTGCAATCCCTCCATATGTTCTATATTATCTATTATCGATTTGCCAATCGATACTGCCATGAATGCCGGTACCGGCAACAGGAGCCTAAAGCCAAACATTTTTGTACTCGTCTTCCTTGAACCCAACCGTTACCTTTTCTCCATCCGTTAGTATCGGCCGTTTCAAAAGCATCCCATCCGATGCCAGAATAGTGAGCAGCTCATCCTCGGAAGCAGTCTTGACCTTGTCCTTCAAGCCAAGCTCACGATATTTTTGGCCGCTTACATTAAAAAAATTTTTCAGTTCGAGCCCGCTTGATTCGTAAAGCTTTTTAAGCTCGTCCCGTGATGGAGGATTCTCCGCAATATGTACTGCTTCATAGGCAACCCCGTGCTCATCTAGCCACTTCTTTGCATTCCTGCAGGTGCCGCACTTCGGATACCAGTAAAACGTTCGTGCCAACTGCATCACCCCTATTGATTCTTCCCTGAAATAGTACCATATCCCAGAAAAAAATCCTAATCCTTGTACTCTTCCAAATTGGCGCATAATACCTATTCGTCACATCTACCCATATTCCTGCAAAATTTTATTTTCTTCACCAAATTGCCATATTCTATTTCTTAAAAAAAATGAAGCAGTGAAGCAGGGGACGTATCTATTGCTTCAATATTATGAGACACATTCCCGAAACATTGGAAACGTCCCCTGCCCCGCTGCCCCAGGCCAACCGCCTAAAGCAATCCGACCATTTTCAGCCCGTGGAGGATGCCGCCGTCATTCACATGGAGTGTCTCGAACTTGGCAACTTCCTTCGCTTCCGGGACGGAGTTGCCCATGGCGACACTGTTCGGGACATACGACAGCATTTCAACGTCATTCAAGCCATCACCAAAAGCATAGGTATTTTCAAGGGAAAGCCCCATTGCAGTAATCAGTTTCTCAATCCCTTTCGCTTTCGAGCCTTCTGCTGGGAGTACATCAACCGAAAGCGGATGCCAGCGGATAAAATCGAATTCGCCGAACGCTTTTTCATATTGTTGCTCCTCCTCATGCTGGCAGAAAAGGAGCGTCTGGAAAATCTCACGTCCACGGAAATAATCGGGTTCGTGAGACGGCTGTTTCGAAAGCTTAAGCGTTCCCATACTTTCATCAATCCAATTATGCTCTGGTACACTCATTTTCATATCGAACGGGTCCAAATAAATAACTGGGTGGTTGTTTTCCGCTGCCGCCACAGTTAGTTGCTCAAGTGCCAGTTCATTTAGGGGATTCCGGTAAACCGGTTTCCCTTTCAGGACGACGTATTGCCCGTTAAAGGAAACATATGTATCAATGCCAAGTTCCTCACGTAAGTCCTCGAACATGAACGATCCCCGCCCTGTCGCAATGGCAACTTCATGCCCCAGTTCCTTCAGTTTATAGATCGCTTCCCTAGTTGATGCGGGAAGGCGCTTATCATCGTCGAGCAACGTTCCGTCAATATCAAAAAAGATAATGCTTTTTTCCATATCCAACACCTTTCTTTTTAAAAAAACCGCCCCTGCGCTCAATTTTACATTGTACATAAGTGTATAGAATTTATCCACCGCAGGCCAGCCGTTGACGTTATCCTAAAAAATCCATCTTGTTTTTAATAGCGGTTCATGGTGCAATCCTATATAATTTAGAAAAAGAGTACGGAGGACACTCATGCCTGAAAACGACGGCGCATTAGCCGCTCAACAAAAGAAAAAAGCAACGCTTACCCGAATTGGCATTGTGTTGATTATTTTATCCTGTGTATTTTATGCAGCCATCCTGTTTGTCCCGCTTACGTCTTTATCGACAGGGACGAAGGTAGCCATTACCGGCGGGCTTGTGCTAGTCGGCGAAGCCACTTTCTGGATTGGGGGCATAATCCTCGGCAAGGAAGCTGTCACGCGTTACAGAAAAAACATGAATCCAATGAATTGGTTCAAAGGCGGCAAGCAGCCGTAAATAAAATAACCAGGAAGCCTGCCAGGGTTGTGGCGGGATTCCTGGTTATTTCTTTTATTATACTGAAGGCGGGAGCATTCTGGAATTTGAGCATCAGGACCGTTTAGGGTGATTTCTTCATTTGAAACGGTCTTGATAAGCCGGCTCAGGACCGTTTATGAGGGATCTTTCACGTGAAACGGTCTGATACGGGAACACTGCAGCTTACGACCATGCTAGCTTATTCAAAAACCTCAAGCTGTTTCCTGACAACCTTTGACCAGGCAAAGACCCTATCGGCCGCTCCCTTGGGTTCCCCGCCCAGGTACACCTCCGAAACAGTCATGGCCCACTCGCGATAAACAGGGCTGGCAGCCTCTTTTCTTTTCATCTTTGACGGGCCGGCAGCCAAGACGGAAACCATTTTGCCTATTTCATGAATCGGCAAGCTGCTGTCAAACGCCTCACAAAAAATGCCGCGAAAATTTGACCATGCTGCCTCAGAAAACTCGGAAGGATGCTGGATGTTGAAGCAGGCGACCGTCCAAAAGTGTTTGCTGAGCAATTCCGGGTCAGCTTGCTCCCAAGCGAGGATTTCCTCCAGCTGCCCCCGGCAATCAAGTCCGTTCGCTTCAGGCGCGCCGCATTCTGGGCACGTTTTGTAATAATTGATGGCACGGTTCATCCTCCAGCACCCCTCTATTTTCTACAAGCCGCGCATATAAAATTAATTTTCAACCACAAATACCAATGCACTAGAGCAAGCTAGCACGAGAGTTAGAATGTAAATCCTTCATTTATATTTTACTACTCTCTTCCTATGTTAACCAATGCATTCTCGCACTCTTTCCTTTTTCAAAAACCTACAATTTTCGCCATGAAATAGGTCTATGGAATCTTCCATTCCTTCTATAAATCTAGTAAATTGTAAAATATCAGAAATATTTGTAACATAATAGTAATATAATCGACTATATAGTTGAATAAGAAATTTATAGAAACCGAGGGGAAACGGTGATGGGGAAATTTGTTGGCAACAAGAAACTTCGGAATGTATTGATATGCCTTGCGTTTGTGCCGCTTATTTTTGGAGTCATTATGGCTGCCGGCACATATGGATCAAAAGCCAGGGTGGCAAAAAGCAGCAGCCTTGCTCTAACCTGGCTGAAGGCAGAACTTAAAGCGGAGTTCCCGAACTACGGGACGAGGCTCCAACCGGTCAAACCTGTTTCCCAGCAACATAAACCCGAATCCACAAAGAACAGCCAGAATTCGGCAGGGTTGATTACCGTTGTAGAACCTCCCGCAAAAACCGGACAGGAAGCGAAGCCGGCACAAAAGCCCACAGTGAAACCGTCACAGGCTCAAAAACCCGTGCCAAAAACTCCTGCAAAACAGGACGCCCCTCCTGCACTGAAACCATCGGCTACGTCTGCTGGCAAGCCTGCAACAACTGAAACAAGCAAGTCGGATACTACTGGCAAAAGCAATCACGGAACAGATGAAACAACCATTCCCGACTCAAAACCTGCACAGGGATCAAAACCGGATTCAAAGCCGGCGGAAACGCCTTCCCAAAGCACGCCAGCTGCAAAACCGCCTGCTCCTTCTGCACCGGCAAAACAACGAGAGCTCTACCTGACATTCGATGATGGCCCTCACCGAGTTTCAAGCCAAATCCTTGACCTGCTGGACAAGTACAATGCCAAGGCCACGTTCTTCATGCTTGACGGGAACATGAACCAGCATCCCGAAGCAGTCAAACGGATGGCTGCATCTGGCCATGGACTTGGGATGCACGGTGTTTCCCATGACAAGGCAAAGTTTTACCAATCGGGCCACACAGTAATTGCAGAAATGAACCAGGGCAGGGATACAGTAAAAAGGCTCACCGGGATAGAATCAATTTTGATCCGCACCCCGTTCGGCAGCTCTCCTTACATGACCCATGATTATAAAAAGGCTGTCATTGCGCACGGATTTAAGATGTGGGATTGGAACGTCGATAGCAGGGACTGGTTTTACCGGGACCGCCGCTTTGTCGAAAGCGCGATTGAACAAATCGAAAAGCAAAAAAGCAAGCCAGGACCAATTGTCGTCCTTCTCCATGAAAGGGACGAGACACTCCTATACCTGCCTGCCTTGCTGGACTATTTGAAAAATCAAAATTTCAAACTCCTGCCGCTGACAGCCGACATGGAACCTGTACAATTCAAATAAATGAAAAAATAGTACCAATTCATCGTCTATACAAAACTCATTTCCCAGCCAACCATTGCTGGGCACTGAGCGCTTTCAACCTAAAAAAGCACTGCCTCTGAATATGGCAGTGCTTTTGCTTTATCTTGTTTCAACTGTCAGGCCGACAGCCTTGCATAAATGGTAATGCGACTTGGCCATTAATTTTGATTTTAGTTCCACGCTTAAGGCATCATCCAATAATCGATGGTTGTACCTATGTAAAAAAAAGTGGAAATAATATTGGGCTTTAACTAGACTCTTCAACACAATTACCCCCTAATCATCAATCCGTATACCGCAGGGCCGTATTCGGGAACTGGCTGGCATGGCTATATAAATAGCTTTAGCCCCTTTAGTTTTGCGCCCCCACTTTTCAGTGGATTTGCCGTTTCGTCCATTTTTGTGCTATACACCTAACATTACCAAAATTCCAGACTGGATTCAATCTTTTCTGACTTCTTAACCTCGATGAAGACACTGCCTGGCCTTTTATAGCTATTTATACTTTATTAACCGTTTTATGCTTCCTTCTAAACATTCCGAAACAACAATTTTCCAATTGGACAAACGCATAAAAAAAGGCCTATTCCAGCTGCATAGACTTAAGGTTTTATTCCCAGTGGATTGGTTCGTATTTCCCGCTTTTTTTTTAATAGAAAAAGGAACCGTGATGGCTCCCTTTTATGATAAAAGTTCTGTAAATTTTTTGAATGCCTGTATGCCTTCGCTCGTTTGCTTGAAAACGCCCGCATCTTCAAGGACCCTGACAAATTTCGCACCGGCATTTTCGCGGACGATGGAGGACACCGTCTTGTCGGACAATTCCTTCGCATGCTTCTTCTTCATCTCATCCGCCCAGGCGAGGTGGTACTCCTTCACGTCAGCATCCGTGCCGAGCAAATATTTTTCAATTTCCTTTAGCTCAGATTCGAGCCTTGCGGGGAGGACTGCCAGACCCATCACTTCAATCAGCCCGATGTTTTCTTTTTTTATATGCTGGACGTCGCCATGCGCATGAAAAATGCCAAGTGGATGTTCGTCGCTTGTCCGGTTATTCCGGAGGACAAGGTCCATCTCGAACTGGCCGCCCCGCTTCCTTGCGATTGGTGTGATCGTATTGTGCCTTGTCTCGCCTGTATAGGCCTCAATCCCCACATCCGGTGCGCTATAGCCCTTCCACGCTTCAAATATCGTTTCTGCCGCGCCGGCAACCTGTTTAGGGTCTTCCCCTCGAAGCCGAATGACGGACAGCGGCCATTTCAGCGCTGCCGCTTCAATGTCCGAGTAGCCTTTTAGGGTAAAATTGAAGATTTCCCCGGCTCTCGCCATCGCGAATTCGTATTTTCCGCCCTGATAATGGTCATGAGTTAAAATCGAGCCTCCGACAATCGGCAGGTCGGCGTTTGAGCCAAGGAAGTAGGAAGGGAACTTACCGACAAATTCAAGCAGCCTTTCAAATGCACCGCGGTCGATCTTCATGTCGCGGTGCTCAGCGCTTAAGACAATGCAATGCTCATTGTAATATACATAAGGCGAGTATTGCAGATACCATGGCTCGCCTCTAAGGCCAAGCTCGATCATCCTGTGGTTCGAGCGGGCTGGATAGCCAATCCTGCCTGCATAGCCTTCGTTTTCAATGCAAAGCAGGCATTTTGGATAATCCGAAGCCGTGCTTTTCATTTCACGTTCCAGCGCAATTTGCTTCGGATCTTTTTCAGGCTTTGAAAGATTAATCGTGATATCAAGCGTTCCATAAATCGAGTCATACGTGTAGCTAATATTTTTCGCAATTTGCTTCGTCTGGATGTAATTGCTGTTATTGCTAAGCTGATAAAAATAATCGGTCGCTTGATTCGGATCGACGCGGTATTTTTCATAAAATAAAGCATTTACATCGGATGGCCTTTGGACAAGGACATTCATAATCCTTGCCGTGAAAATTTCCCTCTCGGAATCCAGTTCGCCAATGATGCCCTTTTCGGTAGCAAAATCGGCAAGCGCCGCTAGGATGTCGGGGATGCTTTCGCTATCAGGTCCAGTGCCGTTCGGGATAAATTCGTCCAGTCCAAGGAGGGCCATGATCTGGTTGCGCGCATAAATTTCATCCTGCTGTCTGATCATTTCGCAGGCATGCGCCTGGTCGAGTAGCGCTTGTATCGCCTGATAAACCTCCATGCCAAGCCCTCCCTTATCCTTTATAGCCTTCCGGATGGTTTCGATGCCAGTTCCAGGCGTCTTCTAATATCCGTTCCACTGACGTTTTTTCCGGTGTCCATCCAAGGATTCGTTTTGCTTTTTCCGAAGAAGCAATCAGCCTGCTAGGATCACCGCTTCTCCGTGGGACAATCTTTGCGGGGATGTCATGGCCAGTCACCTTCCGGGCAGCTTCGATCATTTCCTTCACCGAAAAGCCTTGACCGCTTCCGAGGTTGATGATTTCGCTGTCGCCGCCGTTTTGAAGATAACGGAGGGCAAGGATATGGGCGTCAATCAAATCCTCCACATGGATGTAATCGCGAATGCATGTGCCGTCTTCGGTATCGTAATCATCTCCGAAAATGGAAATGTGCTCCCTCTGGCCAAGTGGAACCTGGAGAATAAGCGGGATTAGATGGGTTTCCGGCTGGTGGTCTTCGCCAATCTCACCTGTTTGCCTTGCCCCGGCAACATTAAAATAGCGGAGCGATACATATTTCAGGCCATAGGCCACTTCGCACCACTTCATTATTTTTTCCATCGTCAGCTTTGTTTCGCCATAGGCGTTTGTCGGGTTCGCAGGCATGTCTTCCGTAATCGGCATGACCGTTTGCTCGCCGTACGTTGCCGCGGTCGAGGAGAAAACAATGTTTTTAACCCCAAACTCGACCATTGTCTCGAGCAGCACCTGGGTTCCGTACACATTGTTATTGAAGTAGTCGAGCGGTTTTTCCATCGATTCGCCAACAAGCGAGTTTGCGGCGAAGTGGAGGACCCCGTCAATTTGCTCTTTTTCGAATACCCCGCGCAAGAACTCCCTATCGCGGATGTCCCCATTATAAAAATTCGCCTTCGGATGGACGGCCTCTCGGTGGCCGGTTTGGAGGTTATCCACCACAATCACGCCGTATCCCTGGTCAATCAGTTGATAGACGGCATGGGAGCCAATATAGCCCGCGCCGCCAAGCACTAAAATGCCCATCATTCTACCTCCGCTGTAATTTCTTTCGTGCCATCGCCGATATGTGCGACATAAAAGCTAGCATCATAGCCGATTTTGTCCTTGTAGGCTTTCCCTACCTCTTCAATGAAAGAATCAGTCTGGGCAGCCGCCACCAATGCAATCGCGCAACCCCCGAAACCCGCTCCGGTCATCCGTGCCCCGAGGGTTCCGCTTTGCTGCCACGCTGCTTCGACAAGCGTGTCGAGCTCAATGCCCGTGACCTCGTAATCGTCTTTAAGCGATCGGTGCGACTCGTTCATCAATTTTCCGAAGCTCTCTAGATTTCCATTTTTCAGCTCGGTTAGCGCTTCCTTCGTCCGCCCGTTTTCGTACACCGCGTGCCTGGCCCTTTTTTGTAAAATTTCATCCGGGATAAGATGCATGTGGGTATCGAATTGATGCTCGGTCAGCGCCCCAAGGGACCTTATATTAAGCTCCTTTTGCAGATAGGCAAGAGCGCTTTCACACTGGCTCCGCCTCTCGTTGTACTTGGAATCGGCAAGCTCGCGCCGCTTGTTTGTATTCATAATGATAATTTTATAACCGTTTATATGCAGAGGCGCATACTCATATTCCAGCGTTTCACAATCAAGGAGGATGCCGCAATCTTTTTTTCCCAACCCGACAGCGAATTGGTCCATGATCCCGCTATTCACGCCGATGAATTCATTTTCGACCCGCTTGCCGATCTGGACAAGGCTGATTCTTGGGATTTCCAGCCCAAAAAGTTCATTGGCGATGACCCCAATTAGCATTTCAAGCGACGCAGAGGAGGATAGCCCCGCTCCGTTCGGGATGTTCCCATCGATTAGGATGTCCATTCCATTTGGTATTTCCCAGCCCGCTTCGATGATATAGCGGATCATCCCTTTTGGGAAGTTCCCCCATGTGTGGCCCGCTTCGTAATCAAGGCCATCAAGGGTAAATTCGATGAACCCGGCATCCGGAAAGTTTTTTGAAAAGAGGCGGAAGCAATGGTCGTCACGCTTTTTGGCAATTCCATATGTTCCGTACGTAATTGCGCACGGGAAAACACGGCCCCCGTTATAGTCCGTGTGCTCGCCGATCAGGTTGATCCGCCCTGGTGAAAAAAAGCTTCGGACACCTTCTGTCGTTCCGTATGAAAATAGTTCGCTGAATTCTTGCGTTAATTGTTTGAGATTCATAGTCTATACCCCTAACTAAAAGGAAATACAGTTTTAGTGGGAAGGCCTATATGGCTTCCTCCCTCTAGAAACTGCTGTTCCGTATAACTAATTCGGTACTGATGAAAATCTTTTTGGCGACCCTTCGGCCTTCAATCCGTTCCAGCAGCGCTTCAAGGGCTGTTTCCCCCATCAGTTCTGTATGGACTTTCAAAGTCGTCAAGGAAGGGAAGATATACTTCGATACACTTATGTCATTGATCCCTATGACATTCACACGCTCCGGAACAGCGATATTCCCTTCATGGAGCGCGCGCAGGCAGCCGATTGCAATCAAATCGTTCCCGGCAAAAATGGCCGTTGGCAGCCTGTTCCCCAGCTCCTCGATCGCCTGCTTCATCAAAGTGTAGCCGCTCGCGACCGAGAAGGCACCGATGTAAATCAAACACTCATCCAATCGCCCTTTTTCCTTCATATAGGTGCGAAAGGTCGTTTCCCTGGGATCGACAATCTCGGTTGAGCTTCCTTTATAGGTTTCACGCCCCCCGATATATCCGATTGAGTTGTGGCCCTTTTTAATAAGGTAATCAATGATTTTTTTCGATGCTTTGTCAAAATCGATAATAACCGAGTCATACACGTCATCATCCGGACTGCAATCGGTAAACACAATGTTCAGGGTGACCTCGGCCATTTCGGCAACCTGCTCAAGGCTGAACTTTCCGATTGCGATGATTCCCTGAAGCTGGTCATTCTTTATTTCCTTCAGCTCATCGTAAAAATAATTGGCAAATTGAATATCCAGCTGTTGGCATCTTTGCTCAATGCCATGGCGGATTGACATGTAGTAAAGGTCTTCCATCTCTTCCTTTTCGGTATACCAGTGGATGATTGCGATTTTTTTGGCTGCCGGCTTTTTCAATGGCCTTTTTTTATAGGACAATTCTTCAGCAGCTTCAACTATCCGCTTTCTCGTTTCATCAGTAACCGACAGCGTTGGGTCGTAATTCAGCACCCGCGAAACAGTCGCGATGGATACCCCTGCCTTCTCGGCGATATCCTTAATCGTTGCCAGGTCTCATCCCTCCTTTCTGTTTACTCCTCGATAGCAGGCAGGTATATTGCCAATGCCTCCAAGAAGAAAAATCCTTTCCAACAAGAACGTGAAGAACATGAAATTGGTTCATTCAGGAACGCTGTAAGAAAGGATTTTGGGTTATTTATGCTCGTGAAGAAGGCACCTTTCTTTATTTCAGCGCCAAACCATCAACATCTGCTTAGTTTTATAGAACTTATCATTTATATTGTATCTTTTTTAGTAAAATAATCAATATTTTTACTAAAAATATTTATTGAGGTTTAATAATGGTGGAATGCCACATATCATTGATTTCCTTTACCTTTGCCAATTCGCATTTCGGCTTCCTGTCATAGGTCAACAGCCCGTTGATTTCCTGCTCAACATCAGTCAATTGTGTATAGCAAAAGCCATGGAGCGCTTTTGATGCGTAGACGGCTTCCATGACGCGCCGGTAATCCTCGACAAACTCGAATTCGTCTTTAACGGATGTATAGCCCCATCCGCTGTCATCCCCGGCTTTAAAGCCTATCCCGCCAAATTCAGTGAGCAAAATTGGCTCGCCCTGATACTCAAAGCCGTCCGCGTAAATTCCTCTCAAGGCAGGCTTTGAGTTCAGGAGGTTCTCCTTGGTGGACAGGGACTCTTTAAATTCCTCGTATTTCGCGGTCTCTTCGCTGCCGCCATGGTTATAATTATGGATCGCGCAAATATCCGTTTTCGTCAGCTCCCAGCCGTCATTTGAAATGACGAGACGGGTTGGATCGACCGAATGGATCAGGTGGTACATCGCCAGCGAATGGTGCTGCTGCTGTTTATTGTTTTTAATAAAAGGGACGCCCCAGCTTTCATTCACAGGCACCCAGGCGACAACGGACGGATGGTTATAATCCCTCTCAATAATCTCGATCCATTCCCTTGTCAGCCTTGCCGCTGCATCTTCACTGTAGGAAGGGAACGCGGCACACTCACCCCACACAAGGAAACCAAGCTGGTCTGCCCAGTACAGGAAGCGCGGATCCTCGACTTTCTGGTGTTTTCGGCAGCCGTTGAAGCCCATTTCCCGGGCAAGCTCGATATCCTTTTTCAAATCTTCATCACTTGGCGCGGTCAGGAGCCCCTCCGGCCAATATCCCTGGTCGAGGACAAGCTTTTGGTAATAGGGCTTGTTGTTCAAATAAACCATTCCGTTTTCGGCATGGATTTTCCTCATCCCGAAGTAGGACTCGACCTCATCATATACAGTATCGTTTTCGGTATCCTTAAGGGACAGCTTAATGTCAAAAAGGTTCGGGTTCTCAGGTGACCAGTTCCAGCCGATATGATGGAAGGACGTCCTGAAAATCTTTCGATTATAGAGATTGATGGCGCGCTTTGTATACGATTCCGCCAATTCAATTGTATCGCGGGCCACCCTTTCACCCTTGAAGCTGATTTCAATTTCGGCGTATTTTTTCGCACTATCGCCTTTCACGTCAAACTCGACAATCACATCGCCGCGGTCGATATCCGGCGTAAGCCTCAGCTTCGACAGGCTGGCGGTTCCAACTGGTTCAAGCCAGACGGTCTGCCAAATCCCCGTTGTCCTCGTGTACCAGATTGCATCCGATTTCTCGACCCAGAATTGCTTCCCGCGCGGAATTGTTTCATCTGTTGACGGATCTTCAACCCTGACAACAACCGTCTCGGTTCCCCACGTCAACTCATCGGTAATGTCGAGCGAAAAGGCTGTATGTCCGCCTTCATGGAAGCCAACAAATTGGCCGTTCACATAGACCCAGGCACGGTAGTCGACCGCGCCAAAATGGAGGACGGCCCGTTTGCCTTTCCATCCTTCAGGCACGCTAAACTCTCGCCGGTACCAGACATGGTCATGGAAGGACGGGTCATGGATGCCGCTCAGCTTCGATTGATAGGCGAAAGGAACGGTGATCTTCCTGTCGAACGCATCCCCTTTTTGGAACCACTTTTCCCTCACGCCAACATTTTCGTCATCAAAGGCAAAATCCCATTCACCATTCAAATTCAACCATTCGTTCCGGACAAACTGTGGTCTTGGATATTCATGCCTGTAAGTCATAATGATCTCTCCTTACCAAACAATGATTGTATATACCTAATTTGCTAGATCAGCGGAACCCTGCCCTGCTGCTCTGATCGGTTTGTTCTTCGCTAGGGCAATAACCGCAGCGGCCAGGCAGAGCGCAAGGCTGATCAGATCGGATAAAAAGTAGAAGGCTGCCGCTAGAAAAGCCCAATAGGCCGGCAGCTTGTACTGGAGTTTTCCATCCTTCATAAGCTTTTTTGCGAAAAGGATGTTCAGGCTGCCGATGACAATAAATAACAGTCCATACGTCACTGTGAATCCATATAAACTGTCAAACAGGGACTCGGCGCCCTTCCGTTCGACAGCTTCGAGGCCAGGTAACTGGGCTCCCTGTTTTTTGATATACATAGAATAAAAGAACATGGTAATAAACCCTGTAATAATTTGCCATGTGCTTGCCGCATAGATGAGTTTCCGCTCGAAGGACCGGCTCATTCGCATTCACTCCTTGCTAGCTGGGGATTGCTCATTTTCTCCTGGCTCATTATCCTTTTACGCCTGACGACAGGGACATCGACTGCATGAAATAGCGCTGCGCGAATAAATAAAGCAGGAAGGTAGGTACGAGCGCAATCAGGGCACCCGCCGTGCCGATGCCGGGATACGTCAAATATTGTCCCTGGAGCAACTGAAGGCCCGGGGTAATTGGAAGCTTTTCAACATCATTCAGGACAATGGATGGCCAGAGGAAATCATTCCACGCGCCCGTAAAGCTGAACAATGCGACAACAGTAAGGACGGGGCGGATAAGCGGGAGAATGATCAGCCAGAAAATCTGGAATTCATTCGCGCCGTCAATACGCGCCGATTCATCGAATGTTTTCGGAATGCCAAGGACGAACTGGCGGACGAGGAAAACGTTGAACACACCCGCCGCACCCGGAACGATAACAGCGAGCAGGTTGTTTACCCATCCAAGCTGATCCATAATGCTGTACAGCGGAATCAGGTTCACGACACCCGGGAACATCATCGATCCGAGCAGTACGGCGAACAGGAAATCGCGTCCCTTAAAGTGCAGGCGCGTGTAGCCGTATGCTGCGAGCGATACGACCACAAGGACGAGCACTGTATGCGAAACAGCGATAATTAATGAATTCGTAAACCATTTAATGATTGGAGTCGAATCATTATTAAACAGCAACTCGACATAGTTGCTCAACGACCAGTGGATTGGCAGAAAGCTGACTCCTGCGGCTGTGATTTCCTCTTCCGATTTAAAGGAAGTAAAGATACCCCAAAGAATCGGGAATACCCACACAAGTGCCATTATCAATAAAAAAATAAACGCTGCTAGTTTGGTTGCCCTATAATGTTTCATCGGTATCCCCCTAATCTCGGTCCCTTAAAAGGTAGAATTGGATTGCGGATACAACCATAATGCACAGCCCAAGCATAATGGCCATCGCCGAGGAAATGCCCGCCACCGAAATACCGGACCCGAAGGCATTTTGCTGGATATACATGAGGAGCACCTTGGTCGAGTCATTCGGGCCGCCCCCCGTCAGCATAAGCGGCTGGCCATACACGTTGAACTGGGCAATCGTAGTCATGACGGTCGTGAACAAAATCTGATATTTGATACTCGGCAGCGTCACCCTGAAAAACTTGCTGAAGACTCCTGCTCCATCGAGTTCGGCAGCTTCCAGCAAATCCTTCGGAACCCCGTTCAGGGCAGCCAGATAGATGACCATATTGCCGCCAATTGTCCACCAAACCGTAACGATGACGAGGGAAATCCAGGCGTGGGGCTGGTTGTCGAGCATATTCGTTGAAATGTTAAAGTAATTTTGGAGCGGCCCATAGGTAACGCTCAGGAGGAAATTCCAGACAATCATGACCGCGGATATGGCAAACAGTGAAGGCAAATAAAATAATGACTGGAACAGCCTGTTCATTGCCGGTTTTGCCGAAAGAGCGGTTGCCATCAGCAGCGGGACAATAATACAAAACGGCACCGAAATAAGGACGAAAATAAAGGTATTTTTAATCCCGTTGTAAAACTGCCCATAAAAGCTTGATTCCTCGTTAAACAATATGGTTTGGAAGTTTGCAAACCCTACAAATTCGGGGGACTGGAAAAGGTCCCATTTCGTAAACGCGATATAAATGCCGAATATAGACGGGAAGAGAAAAAACAATATAAATAAAAGGAGATGGGGCCCTATGAAGAAAACAGGCCAAAGATTAGGTTTTCTCCGCTTGTGCATGCCTCCATTTTCGTTTATCGGCTTTTCAGCTATCGTTGCCATTCTTTCACCTCGTTTTTTGAAAAGGCTTTGTGGCCTGCCTGTTGATTTCCACTCCAATCACATAACGGCTAAGCCAAAAAGAGAATTCGGAGTGGAGTGGATAGAAAAAGGAGGAGGAATGGGCCCCTCCTCCCTTTTCAACCATTGTTGTTACTGGCCCATTTTATCGTTAACTGTCTGCTGGATTTTCTTGAGCTGTTCCTTAATATCAGCTTTGCCCTGGATCATATCCCACAGGGAGGAATCGATTTCGCCAAAGACATAGGAGCTTCCCGGATCCGTAATGATCGTTACCGCTTTCCTAGCCTCATCCGTTTTCAGAAGGAAAGACTGCGGCATGCTCGTATATTCCTCGTTGTCGAGCATTCCCAAAGACGTTGGGTTCGCGCCTGACTTAATCCATTCAGTCTGGTTGCCCTGCAGCCATTCCAGAAATTTTACAGTGCTCTTGATTTTCTCTTCTGAACGTTCCTTGCTTTTGAACATCGCAAACTGGTCAGCGCCGCTTCCCTGGATGACACGCGCGGCATCCCACTGCGGAGTGAACGTTTCAGCCCATTCAAAATCGGTAATCTTGCTCATCTGGGAAAGCATCCATGTTCCTTCAGGAAGGAAAATTACTTTTCCATTGTTGAATAACTTGTTCATGTCCTCGCCCTTTTTGTTCATGTAGCCAAGGTCATGCAACTTCTTGAATTGCTCGACGGTTTTTACAGCAATTTCATTGTCGATAGTCGGCTTTTCTCCATCAGAGAACTTTCCTCCCATCTGCAGGTAGAGATTGTTGAAGTTCTGCATCGGCCAGGTGAAGCCGTATGCGTAAACGCCATCCGCCTTGGCTGCCTCGCCAGCTTTCTCAACCTCTTCATATGTGATGATGTTGTCATCGGCCGCGCCAGGTACATACTTATCAACAAGGTCCTTGTTGTAGTACATAACCCAGCTTCCCATTGTTGCTGGGACTCCGAATTGGCTTCCATCAACCGTACCAACATTCCATGCTTCTTCAAGGTAGTTATCACCTTTTACTTCAGTACCGTCAATAAACTCATCCCAAGGCTCAAGCATTCCCTGCGAGTGGTAAGTGGAAACGGCTTCAGATGCGATCAATGCGATATCAGGAACGCCTTTGCCTGAACGGGTTACACTGGCAAGCTTATTGCCCAATACCCCGCCCTCCATTGCAACAATTTTCACTTTGTAGTCAGGATTTGTGGCATTGTAGCGGTCAATATCCTTTTTGATCAAATCGCCATCCGGACCGGTCGTACCGCTCCATAGCAGGATTTCCTTCTTTTCTTTTTTGCTGTCGCCGGAAGATTTTTCATTGTTGCTGCTGCAAGCACTTAATAGTAATGCAAAAATGACCATTAAAATCATTAAAAGCCTTGATTTTTTCATTTTTTGCTTCCCCCTATTCTAATTTTCTGTTCCGTATTAGTCGGCCCATCGATTTTCAGCTTTCCATCTTCAAAATAGAGACGGTCCATATTCATTTGCCTGTCACCGCTTGGGGCATCCGGATCAGTGTGCGTGTGATAAACAGCATAAAGAGTCTTGCCGTCAAGCCCAACGGTCACACTGTTATGACCCGGACCGGAAATGCCATGTTTAAGATCCTTTTTCAAAATCGGATTTTCCTCGGCTTTTTTAAAAGGTCCCATCGGGCTGTCCGAAACCGCATAACCAACACTATAATCCGGGCTTGCATAGAAGTTTGAAGAATACATGAGATAGTACTTGCCCTTATGCTTTAGTACAAATGGGCCTTCGTTCCACTGGTAGTCATCATTCAGGCCTTCCCATTCCTGGTCGGGGCCAATAAGTAATGTTGGCTCTCCTGTTAAAGCGGTCAGGTCACGTGTCATTTTCTGGACGTAGACCTGGCTGACATGATATCCGTCGATGATATTTTCGGAGCAATCCTTTACATAGTAAAAATACGGAGTGCCATCATCATCGAAAAAGATATGTCCATCAATATAGGAGCCTTCCTGTTTAACAATCTCAGTACTTATGTCTTTGAACGGGCCAAGCGGATCCTTACTGGCAGCGACTGAAATCTGCAGATGGCCTTCCTTGTTTCTTGCACTGTATGTCATGTAAAATTGGCCGTCGTGCTTGATGACCTCGGGTGCCCAAAAATCGCCGGTCGCCCACTGGTTCTCCTGGTCAGTGATGTCGTATGCCATCCCGATTTCATCCCAATCTACGAGATTATCAGACTTCCAAACTCTGAAGCCAATCGACGCAGCCGATGTCGCATACATATAATAGGCATCTCCATCCTTGATAACGAACGGGTCGCCAATATTTGTGATGCCGCCAACCGGATTCGTATAGGCCAAAGCCTCTTCCTCCTTGTCAAAAGCACGCCATATCCCCAGCAATCCCAGCACCAAAACCAACCCCGCAACCAATAATGCTTTAGTCAATTTACTTAGTTTTCCCATTGCCATCCCATCTCCTAAACTAGTTTTCTTTGAGAATCTCCTCCTTTAGTTCACTTTAGTTTGAAAAACAACATGAATACGCTTTCATGGGATGCTAAAAAAATTTCACGTAAAATCTTTATTAAACTTTTACTACAACTCAAATCTAACCCTTTTTCAATTGGATGTCAAATTCCAAAGATGGGAATTCCTTGACAGTGAAGGAGGCAGACAATAGAGAGATGGATTCTTTTTGGCAGTATTCATGAAGGTTTATCAAACGAAAACGTTGGCAAAATGATAAATACTATCATTTTTTGCAAATATAAAGGATATGGGGGATAAATCTTTTACTAAATTTTTATCAAAAATTTTACCTACGTTCATTGCCTGTAATAAGGCAATCCAATGAGCAACAGGGAGCAACCCGCAATCCTTCCGCCACACTCTTCTTACAGCAGATAAAAAAACAACCCCCTCGCCAGGACAAAAAAATGTCTCGCTTGGGGGCCATACATTCATAGCAACACAACCCTCTTACCTTTTCCATTTTGTGTTAATGGTTTGCTGGAGAAGGTTGTTTTGATTTTGAATGTAGGTATCGCTATATTCGTATTTTTTGTAATAAGTTTTGTTTTGCTGTTTGAGTAGGCCGACAAGCCGATCATAGGTATTTTCGTCCGGAATATGGAACGAAAGGATTGGCCCGAGCTGTTCATTTGCGTGCAGGGGTAGTTCCCTTGTGTAGGCAAGATGCCTTAGAATTCGGTTTTGAAATTCCGGCGACCCGCTCCATTTTTCAATATCGCCTGATTCGATGACATAGTTTATGTTACCTGTCCCATCAATTTCCGCCCGGCCCATCTCCAGATAATCCATAAGAGACAGCCCCATGATGGAGAAAGATGTAGGTCTTCCCTTATTTAGCTGCTGCTCTGATTGAATCATCGTCCAAACCCTTACCAAATTCCCTACTATCAGATGTTCAAAAAACGGTGACCTTTTTCCTGTTGTTCCGATGTACACTTCAATGTCGATTCCGTCCCAGTTGTTCGCCCTAGTGAACGTTATGAAATCCGCCTCTTCCCCGTAAAAACAAACGAACAAGGGGATGAAGCGGATGTCGCCGTTCATACCCAGCTCATCCGAAGCCAGTAATTCCCGATTTATCTCAATGTGAATCATCTCCTGCGGCAGATTGTACGCATACCGCTGATTCCCGTTATAGTGGAGCAATTGCTGGAGCGTGTTTTCCGCAAGCGAACTCCACAAGTCAAAGACAAAACTCCTGTTCAGCATATCCCTATTATCTGCAGGCAATAGGATAGTCCCCGAGTCCTCATAAAATTCCCGAGGGAGTGGCTTTAGAGTCATAGCATCGAAGTAAAGGAGCCTCCTCGATTCAGCATCATAAATTTTTTCCCGCTTATCATATGACTCCGCACCGTTCCTCAATACCCGGTAACGCCCTTCCGCGTTTTTAATGTGGCCTATGGATTCAAGGTGCATAAGCACTTCTGCGAGGATTCGTGATTCGCCGGGCAGACCGAGCCTGCTTGCCAATTCCTGTTGTGTTGACACATTACCTTCATGAAGGAAGCGGATGATGAACCATTCGAGGCTTTCATAGGGCTCGCTCATCCGCTCTTTCAAAATGACGGGAAGGTTGTAGACAGGGTAATCCAGCTGAATCAGCCTTCCGAGCGGCCCCGGGTTTTGCCTGTTCCGCATGATGCCTAGCGGAGATTTTATACGAGCTGTCGCCATGGTACTTCACCTTCCTTCAATAGCGACTTGCCATCTACATACTGTCCGTGCTTGCGGATATATCTGCCCATATTTTTAAATAAAGCTGCGGAACGTTTGTCATTCGCGCCCGCGAGCGTTCCCAAGTCCCCAATTAAAACAAGCAGCGATTTGCAACGGGTCATCGTCACATTCAGGCGGCGGAGCTCCCTGAGAAACCCGATTTCAAAATCAGGGCTGCTCCGTGTAAAGCTGAACAAGATGATTTCCTTCCCGCGGCCCTGAAAACTGTCAACGGTATCGATTTCCACCTCGGAAACGATTGCGCGAATGGCTTCGGTTGAAAAACCCGCTTCCTTCAGCAGGGCTGGCAAATGCCCTTCGATTATCTGCTTTTGCTTTTTATATGGTGTTACAATGCCGATTTCCCCAGGCTTCCTCCCATATTTCAGGATTTTAATAAGTTCCTGGGCCGCCAAATAAGCTTCAAGCTGGTTGAAATAAACAAGATGGTCTTCATCCGGGATGCACTGCTGGAATCTCTCTTCACAATGAACCGTATCAATGAAGACGAGCGGAGATGCGTACAGGTCCCAGTCAATCGTCCGCTGCTGCGCGGTTACACCCGATTTGTATTCCCCGTTGTAAAACTCGCCGGAAATGAATGAGGCCACGAGCGGATGCATCCTGAATTGTGTATCCAGCATCACCTTATGGGAAACCGGTGCATTGTAATACAGCTCTTCAAATAGGCTTTTCTCAATCCAGTCGCTCGGCAATCCCATTTCCCTGAACTCTTTTACCAAATTGGCGTCGGAGACCGGTGGCAGCTGCATATGGTCGCCAATTAAAATGACTTTTTTGGCGCGGGCCATTGGCACAATCACGTCAAAGATGGTGATTTGTCCGGATTCATCAATGATAACCGTATCAAACTCGGTATCCCTAAATTCTAGGGAAGTATCAATGCCGATGCATGTAGCTCCAAGGACCGGCACACTACGGAGCAGCAAAGGGTACAGTGATTGCTGCCTTTCCTGTAGTTCATCAATCCAATCGGCTGAAATCGACGTTTGCTTTTGGTACGTAGCCAGCCTGTGGGCGGCAGATTGTTGAAGAAATCGCCAGCGCTCTTCCTCCGCCAGTTCCCGTACTTGTTCGGAATCGAGATAGCCATTCAATTTTGTTTCAAGCATTAGAAAATAGGCGTTTTCCTGGCTTTCCTCCTCGGCAAGCCGCCCGAGCAGCCCCTGATACATTCCATTTCCGGCAAGCGCCTGGCTTAATTTCGCTTCAGCCTTCGCCTCGAGGCTCTCCGCTTTAATTTTTATAAAAGGAACAAGGTCCCTGGCCTTCCTGAGTACGGCCAAAGGCCCGAACAAGTGGAACAGTTTCCACTTTGAATTCTTTTCAATCTTTCCAAGGCTGCGCCGAATTTCAGCAGTCTGCTTGTGAATCTCCTGATAACGGCCAATATCGCCGGATATCGCCGTGAGCAAGCGGTTAAACGTCTCTTCCTTCTCACGTTCCCGTTGAAGAATTTGCTGATCGCCGGCGCAGCGGCGGATCATATTTTCCTGAAGCTTGATGGCGACCTGGTCGAGCAGGACATCCTTAACCTTGGCAACCTTAACTTTTTCTTCTCGGCCGATGCGGACACAATCAATTCCATCGTCAATCAATTGCTCAAGCACATTGTCGACAGCTAGATTGTTTTTCGAACTGATGAGCACCCGCTCCCCTTTTTCAATCAGGCGGCGGACCATCTCGACGATAATGGTCGTCTTTCCTGTACCGGGAGGCCCCTGTACGAGCATAAAATCATTGGTTGCTACCGCCTTCTCGACTGCCTCCCCCTGCTTTGGCAGAAGTGTTCCTCCTTGCCTTGCCACGGCAGTTGGTGCCTGATAGCCCTCAAACTCCTTGTGGACAAGGTAGTTCAATAATTTTTCATTCACGCTCTGCCCGTCAATAAGCTCCTGGATGGTCCTTTTTTGGACGCGGTAGGTAGTATTGTTAGGCACCACCAATAAATAGCCCCGTTCCGGTATTTTTCCATAGTCGACACTATGGGCAAAGGACAGGACCGTTTCGTTTTCATCCGAACGAATTACCTTTCCGACAATCAAGCCCTCATACGATAGCGGAAACGGCTCTGCGGAAATTGCCAGGTCATTGTAGGCATACTTGTCCTCGATTGTCGCCCTGAAGGAATACGAAACTCCCTTCACCTGGGAGGAGGCCGCCTCACTGAACCTGTCGTAAAAGAAATACTTCTTTTTGGTTTCAGCAAAATCGGTGTCTTCCTGTTTATCAATCATCTGGACAAGCTTGGCAGCCCATTCCTGTTCCGCCTGCTTCCGCTCTCGTTGCTCAAAATTGTCCTCACGTGTATCTTTTTGAAGCTGGCTGAGCTTTTGCGAAAGCTTATACAGGTCGGCAAAAACGAAAGCAGCGTTACGGTTCTTTTGCATATTGAAATTTTCCCCAGAAAAAACAAAAGGCTGTTCCAGCAAAATGAGCCTAACTCCGTAGCGGACCATCCGGGTACGGTCGGCGGCATTGCGCTTTTTCACCCCATTGACGCGGAATGCGGCATTCCTATGGCCTGGGCTGTCATATTTTTTACACAAAAGTTTGTAATCCTTCGTATGGAGCTGCATATTTTCCTCGCCGCGGACCTCTGCCCACAGCCATTCACTCTCTTTCATCTGAGCGAGGATAAGCTGCACATTCCCCGCCTCCCCGGCAGATACCTGGAAATTCAGGATTCCCGCGGCACGGATGGTCCTGCCTGCCAGGGCGTCCCCGACGATGCTGGTCATACTGCCACCTCCACTCTTTCCAGCCTTCTGTAGACTTCATGCATGGAACGGGGCCTTTTTTCCGGCTCAAATTGCATGCAGTGAGCCATCAAATCCTTCAAATCCACAGGAATGCCCGGGTTCTCCGGGAATTCAAGTACGACAGTGCCTTTTTGTAAAATTTCCCCCTTTTCAAAAGGGCGCGTCCGGTAAACCAATAAATAGAGCAGCACCCCGAATGAAAAGATATCGTATGCGGAGGTTGGCCTGTGGTGAAGATAGGCTGCTTCCGGAGGTGGAAAGACATCGGTTCCCGCCTTTAAAAGAACCCCTACTCGCTGATAGGAAAGGCCAAAGTCGATGATTTTGATGTTGCCGCCTCCGTCCAGGAAAATATTATGGTCCGATAAATCCCTGTGGATGATGCCAAGCCGGTGGATTTCGCTGTAGGCTCTTGCTATTTTTGCAGCGATACAGATCCGCTGATTGAGCGTGAAGCCATCTGAAAAAATGAGTTCATTCACCGTTGAGCCGTTTACCTTCTCCATTGCGAAGATTACCTCGAAGTCGTCGATGAAAAATTCCTTAATTTTGGCTGTGCAATCAAGCTGGAGGAGATTCCTCATAATCCGTATTTCCTCCTGGAACATATTTTCAATCATGATCCGCTTTTTCTTATTTTTCATATCGGCGGGGTCAATCAGGAAGATTTGCTTGATGACAACCTCTTCACCTGTCAGGCGATGCTTTCCGAATGATAGGAACGACTCATAAAATTCGGTTTCCTTTTCTGTCCCGGGAATAGGGTCAAATATGTCGTAGCTATCGTAGAAGTTAGGGCTGAACATCATATCCCCCAAAGATCACTTAGAAATTCCCAGCCAAAATCCCGGTCCTTCTGGCTGATGCTGATCAGGCTTTCCACCGCAAAGGCAAATTCTTCGGACACACCCGGGACAAGCTTGTCCAGCGTGTCATGCTTCAAGTCTATATCGGATTTATACGGATACTTCCCTGCCAGGAATTCGTAGGCGATTATTCCAAATGAATAATAGTCTGTATGAAAATCAATATCCACCTTCCGTTCCTCGACATTCGTTTCCGGAGCGGCGTAGGCATTCTTTTCATCAAAGGGGATTCCCGCCCCGACGGTCGGCTCGCCGACAATCCTCGAATAATCAAAATTAATGATCTTTATTGTTTGATCATCCGTGTAGAGAATATTGCGAGGAGTCAAAGCGCGGTGGAATACTCCCTGACTGTGTATGGATCGAAGCGCTTTGTACAATTCCTTGAGCAGTGCCATCTTCTCGTCAAGCGGACGCGCTTTTTTTATCAAGGTGAAAAATGAAGTGTGGTCCACCCATTGGGTCGTCGAGCAAATGTAATCGCCATATGTAAATGGACTCGAATGATAATAAAGGACATAAGGATTGTCCTTAAGCTTGGCCCGCACCTTCGTATCCCGTTTCGTGATAGTCAGGAACAGCTCCTGGTCTTCCTTCAGGAGTGCCGGATTGATTTCGTGAACCTTTAGGAAATACTTTTGATCAAAATCGTCCACTGCCTCATAAACTTGGTAGTTGGATTGTTCGAATAGCAGGCGCTTTGTCACGTACCCGCTGACATCGATATTGATGGACTGCCTTGTAAATTTTACTTCGCGGATGCCGAACGACTCGTACACGATATGAATGTCATTCGGAGACAGTTCCGGATGGCCTTCCATCCATACTTTCGAAATCGTATCCATATGGTGAATGACTTCATTGGTCCCCCCTTGGTCGATTTCGTATGTAAGCTCGTTTCTCGGGCTTGTGAATAAGATGACCGGCCGGACCGATACCCGTTTCCCCAATCGCCTCTGCGCCTTCCGGTTCACGAATGAATGGAGGGTCCTCGACTGTGTTGCAGCCTGGATAATTGGATTATCGACCGTTTTTTGCTCACCGGTAATGGTCCTTGTCACAAGCTTGGTACTTAAATTGCTAATCGGAGTAACAATCGTTCCCCGATAGGATTTCATTTCAATGTTAAAAATTCCCTTCGGACAAATCAAGATCACATCCATTTCCTGATCCTTGATATATCCATCCTTCGGCACAAGCGCGCCGACAATGATGACATGGTTTTCCCGCGGCAGCTTATCTCTAAGCTCCTGGATTGCCCGCTTCTCATTCTCTTTTGGAACTCCAGCAAAAACAACCTTGGATTCCATTCTAATCCCCCCAAACAAGTAACTAATATTTCCTAATTCGACAATAACCTCCAAATTCCTTTATTTACATAAAAGTCAGAAATTTTCCTGGAACATGAAAACCTCTTTTTTTATCCAAGTACAGTGCCTGGTACCTTGCAAAAAAATTAAAATTGTTTAAAGTGTTTGACTTTTTAATTTTTCGGCGGTAGAGTAGGACACAGGAAATTCAAAAAGCGAATATGTGTACCTTCTTATCAAGAGAGGTTGAGGGACTGGCCCTATGACACCTCGGCAGCGGACATGTTTGTCTGTGCCAAATCCAGCAAGCGCGGCTTGATAGATGAGAAGAGGCGAACTTGATCAATTCTGTCCTCTTCTTTATGAAGGGGCTTTTTATTTTCCTAAAACATCACCCCATACTATTTCATTCTTATCCAGAGAGGTTGAGGGACTGGCCCTATGACACCTCGGCAGCGGACTCCGTTTGGAGCTCTGTGCCAATTCCAGCAGGCGAAAGCTTGGGAGATAAGAAGAGACCCTTACTTGCGTATGTGCAAGTGTGTGCCCTCTTCTGTCCCCCCAGAAGAGGGCTTTTCATTTTCCGAAACGAATGGCGGCGGAAAACAGGTTGAACAGCTGACGGATTGGGCGTGGGCGCAAAGCAACTTTTACCAAAAAAAAGAAACAAAAATACATATGCAGACAAGGAGGCAGGCAGATGATTGAGTTTCAGCAGGTACGGAAGGTTTACGGCGAAGGCAGCGGAAATCAGGTTGCCGCGCTTGATGGGATTGATTTGAAGGTGAATACTGGGGAGATTTTTGGGGTTATCGGCTTCAGCGGCGCGGGAAAAAGTTCGCTGATCCGCTGCGTGAACCTGCTTGAACGGCCGACTTCCGGCAAGGTGATTGTCGACGGGAATGACCTTACCTCCCTTTCGGCAAAAGAGGTGCGAGGAATCAAGCGCAACATTGGGATGGTCTTCCAGCATTTCAATCTCCTGAATTCAAAGACGGTGTTTGCGAATGTGGCGATGCCGCTCATTCTTGCAAAAACACCGAGTGAAAAGATTAGGAACCGGGTTTACGAGCTACTTGAGTTTGTGGGGCTTGCCGATAAAGCGAACAGCTATCCGGACCAGCTTTCCGGCGGGCAGAAGCAGCGGATTGGCATTGCCCGCGCATTAGCGACGCAGCCGTCGATCCTGCTTTGCGACGAGGCTACTTCAGCACTAGACCCGCAGACGACGAGCTCCATCCTTCAGCTTTTGAAAAAAATCAACAAGGAATACAACATCACGATCCTGATTATCACGCACGAAATGTCGGTCATCAGGGAAATTTGCGACCGGGTGGCGGTAATCGAGGCAGGTAAAATCATTGAGCAGGGGTCCGTATTCGATGTGTTCTCGGCTCCGAAAACGGAGACTGCAAGAAATTTCGTGAGCTCGGTCATGAACGACCGCATTCCGGATTCGGTCAAAAAGCTGATTGAGCAAAACGCCGGACTGCAAAAGGTGTACCGAATAAATTTTGTCGGTAATTCTGCCGGCCAGCCGCTTCTATCCCAGCTTGCGAAAAAGTTCGACCTTGATGTGAACGTGCTGTTCGGAAATATTACCGAGCTGCAGGGGACGCCGTTCGGCAATCTAATCGTCGAGTTCCAGGGAAGCGAGAAGGAAATCCTCCGCGCCCTCAACTATATTCACCAGCAGAATGTCAACATAAAGGAAGTGAAAGCACATGCTAGTTAATTCGGACCAAATCATCGAAGCTCTTATTGAAACGCTGCAAATGGTGGGATTTTCGCTTGTGTTCTCAGCGGCACTTGGCATCCCGCTTGGAATCGCGCTGGTTGTCACGCGAAAAGGGCATTTGCTGGAAAACGCGCCTGTTTTCAATATTCTTAATGGCACGATCAACGTTTTGCGCTCGGTTCCTTTCATCATTTTGCTTGTGGCTATCATTCCAATTACAAGATTCATTGTCGGTACGTCAATCGGAACGGCGGCAGCGATCGTCCCGCTCGTTTTCTACGCGGGTCCATATATTGCAAGGCTGGTAGAAAATTCGCTTCTTGAAGTCGAGCCCGGGGTTATTGAAGCAGCCCAGGCAATGGGTGCTTCCCCATGGCAAATCGTGTTCAGGTTTATTTTGCCGGAAGCATTGAGCTCCCTCATCCTTGCCTTCACGATTGCGACAGTCGGTCTGATTGGAGCATCGGCGATGGCAGGTGCAATCGGCGGCGGCGGCCTTGGCGACCTGGCGATTACATACGGCTACCAGAGGTTTGATACGAAAACAATGCTGATTACAGTAGGAATATTGATTGTGATGGTCCAGGGCCTGCAGTCAGCCGGAAATATAGCAGCAAAGAAAATCAGAAGACGATAATCAGGAGGAATTCACCATGAAAAAACTTGTATTAGCAATCCTTGTCCTTGTACTTGCAGTGTTCGGTGCGGCATGCTCAAACTCTTCATCTGCCAAGGGAGATAAAACGGTAAAAGTGAAACTCGGTGTCAGCGGCACAGATCACCGCGTTTGGGATTTCGTAGCGGAAAAAGCAAAGAAGGAAGGAATTGAAGTAGAAATCCTCACTTTCTCAGACTATGTCCAGCCAAACCTTGCCTTAGCGGAAGGTGAATTGGATGCAAACTCGTTCCAGACCGTTTCTTATTTCAATGCATTCATCAAAGAACATAAGCTTGACCTTGTTCCAATTGCAACAACGCAAATCGCTCCAATGGGCCTCTATTCCCAGAAGTACAAAGATGTAAAAGATATTCCAAAAGGCGGCAAAATCGCACTTGACAATGAAGCTACCAATATGGGAAGAGGGCTTGCCCTTCTCCAGGAAGCAGGGTTGATCAAGCTTGAGGAAGGTTTTAACGGCATCGGATCCCTTAATAAAATCGTAGAAAATCCAAAGAACCTTGAATTCGTTACGATGACTGCGGGCCATACGCCAAGAGTGATGCCAGACGTTGCCGCATCGATTGTCAATAACGGCATTGCCGTTGACGCAGGCCTGACACCAAGAAAAGACGCAATCTTCCTGGAAAGCGAAACAGCCACACCATATATCAACATCATCGCTGTCCGTGAAGAAGACAAAGACAACAAAACCCTGAAAAAGCTCGCAGAACTCTACCAACAAGACGACGTAAAAGAATTCATCGAAAAGGAATACAAAGGCAACTCCATCCCAACCTTCGTCCCACTCAGCAACATTGGGTGGTAAGTGAAGCAGGGGACGCAATGAAGCAGTGAGGCAGGGGACGTTTCCTGAGGCAGGGGACGTTTCCTGTGCTTCATTCGGTTCCCGAAATTGTTTCAAGGAGAAGCGTTGGCACATACATTAGCTAATCGGAAGTAATTGGCTAAGACACTGAAATTTTAAAATCGATATTTTAGGACGAGCAGAGAGAAAGACCCCCTTCCCCTCTCCGTACAAAATCAAAAGGAGGAAATACCATGGCAGCACCAGCAAAATCCGTAACCGATTTTAAAAATTCAATCCTTGAAAACATTGAAACGAAGAGCGGCCTTTACATCGCGACAAGCCAGGCAATCCACGCCCGTCCGGAAATCGGCAATCAGGAGTTTTTCGCAGCCTCCCAGCATATCAAGCTTTTGGAGGATGAGGACTTTGACGTGGAAAAGGCTGTAGCTGGCCATGAAACCTCCTTCGTCGCACGGAAAAAATCAACGAAGCCAGGTCCGGCGATTGCTTTCCTAGCTGAGTATGACGCGCTTCCGGGAATCGGCCATGCATGCGGCCATAACATCATTGGCACAACGAGCGTCGCAGCGGCCATTGCGTTGAGCAAGGTGATTGATGAAACGGGCGGCGAGGCGGTCGTGTTCGGAACCCCGGCTGAGGAAGGCGGACCGAACGGCAGCGCAAAAGGAAGCTTCGTCAAGCACGGGCTAGTCGAAGGAATTGATGCCGCACTAATGATTCATCCATCCGGCGAAACAAGGCTGACTTCGACCTCGCTTGCGGTCGATCCGCTTGATTTTGAGTTCATCGGAAAACCCGCACACGCTGCAGCGTCACCGCATGAAGGAGTTAATGCACTTGACGCTGTCATCCAGCTGTTCAATGGCATTAACGCCCTTCGCCAGCAGGTGACCAGTGATGTCCGCATCCACGGCATTATCACGCATGGCGGCGATGCGCCAAACATCATCCCGGAATATGCAAAGGCGCGCTTTTTTATCCGTGCTGCAACACGAAGCGTATTGAATGAAGTAACCCGCCGTGTCAGAGCTGTCGCGGAAGGCGCGGCACTTGCCACGGGTGCCAAGTTGAACGTTATCGCCTTCCAAAACGAAGTCGATAATCTTCTATTAAATAAGACATACGATGCTGTGTTCAAGGAAGTCATTGAGGAGCTTGGGGAAACTGTAGTTGTTGGTGATCGCCCTGGACTCGGTTCAACCGACGCCGGGAACATCAGCCAGGTTGTTCCGACCATTCATCCGTACATCAAAATCGGTCCGGATGACCTCGTTGCCCACACAGTACCATTCCGCGAGGCCGCCGCTTCGCCAAAAGGCGACGAGGCTTTAATCACTGGTGCGAAGGGGCTGGCTCTCACTGCACTGAAGCTCGTGATTGACCCCGAAGTACTCGCGGCTATAAAGGAAGAATTTGTTGAGAGAAAAGCTGCGGAATGAAATAGTCTAAATGATAAAAAAGCAGAAACCTGCCCGCTAAGATAATATAGTGATTACCGTGGGAAAGTTCTTAAAGTATGTATCCCCTGCTTTGGATATGCAGAACGGCGGGCTTACCGAATCAAGCGATAGTGAAAGAAAACAGCTTCCACTTTTAAAAAGATGGAGGCTGTTTTTGTGTGTGCCGGAACTAATTCATGGGCTTGGACGATAATTAATTTTATTCCCTCTGCGGGACATTATTTAAGGAAGATGCTCGCTAAAGGCGGCGTACCTTATCTAAGCTAGCGCTCTCTGCTAACTAATAGTGAAAAACGAAGCGGCAGAACGGCCCATGTTGTCGTTAATCCAAGATCTTTAAGGTGTTTGTGCTGTTTTCAAGGAGCTCGGCGTAGCCTTCCTTAATAAGAATGGAAGGGATATATTTGCTGAGGAGCCTAATGTGGGCGCGGGCGTGTAACCAATTTCGGAGGTTGTTAGGTGCTTCGCCTTCCTTTGGCGGATAATCCAGCTGGATGATTTGTCCCGAGAAGTTTTTTAATAATTCCTGATATATTTCCTTCGATACGAATTTACTGCTGTTGTACTTTCCATAAATAATCTTCGTTCCTTCTTCCACGGAGCCCTCATACTTAAATTTACTATTTCCCTTAATGGTGCTCATGTGAATAGACGTATCTTTCGGTATCTTTAGATTTTCAAAATACTCCCGCATGTCATCATCGTCAGTGTGCCAGTAATCATCGTAGGAATCTGAATAATCATGGTTGTCAAAACGGGGGCCTTCATCGAGAAATGTTTCTATGCGAAAAGGGGCGGCACTTTTTTTCGGGGAAATTGAAGCGGTAACTGAACTGTTGCGTACTGGATCATCAAGCAGACGGAAAACCTCCATAACAACATCGGGGCTTCTACCGGTCTTCTTAAAATACTCTATGACTTCATACCAGTTCCAAAATAGAATTTCATACTCGCTCATTGGATCTTCACCCCAGCTACTAAAAAACTCGCTCATGTACTTTCCTCCTCTTTTAATCAATGTGAACAACCAAAACGACTTACAAAAAAGAGCTATTTAGGAACAAAAGATACCTCTAAAAAATTCCCCACCTCCAAAAAAATAACCATCTCAACTTAGTTAGCAGAAAACAACACAACTTAAACTACCATTAATAAAGGCGACGGCCCTTCTGCGGCATTCCACCACCGGATACCGGTTGGAGCCGCCCCCTTGGTTCACACATACTCTAGATTCTTTACACATTAGCTAATAGATTAAAGGTTTGTTATATTCAATCTCACTTAGACGAGCCTCATACCAATTAAATTCCCCATCTTCTTCAAACCAGATGACAGTTGCTTTTTCGGGGATTCTCCACCCATCAAACTCTTTAGTCCCTGTATATCGTCCGCCCCAGTCGTTGAGTTCGAACTTGCCATTCATTTCCCTGTAGCGCTTCCCTTTAAAGCTCTCAATGTTCCCATTTTCCGTGAATGTAAAAATTCCGGATACTGTAACCCCTTTATATTCCATTGTTGCTTTCGCAGAATTTTTATCAATTCCTTCCCATTTAACATAAGGATCAAGGGCAGCGCTTGGAAACCACGGAATTTCAGCTAAATAACGCATCAGGGTACCCGAATCAATCTCGGCTGCATTTGCATTCACAACCGGAATGAGGGAAAAGAGTTTGATTTTCATGCTTCCTTTACCAGACTTAAAAGTATCAATACCAGACAAGTGAACGAGAGGAGCCATCTTTACGTCTGCTATCCAGACAAACCCGGGTTCATCCACGGTATAATACTGTTCCGCTTTGACGGGCAGCCATGGCCCATCTTTTTTCGTCCTCATTTGCCCTTCCTGCTTTAAGCGTACTGCTTTAATTCGCTCCTTCCCTATTGCGTTTGAACTTATCAGCCAATTCTGGACCGGGGATGGAAGGCCTTTTATATCATTTTTATCAATGGGGGTGGAACTCTGTACATCATAATCCTTAAACAAACTATTAGCGCTTGCTTCCGACTGTTTGATAAAAAATACTTTAGCGATTCTAGGGAGCACGATTACTACTAAGAGGATAATTACAATAACAGCCAACGCTACCAATTTCCACTTTTCCATGTGTTACCCCTCTTTCTTTTCAATTATTCGCAATCATCATAACAAACAAAAAACTTATCCAAAGCGACAAAAGTCATAGAAATAAGGCTGCCGACAAAAATCGTTCCAATGAAGGGGATGAAGCAGTAAGGCAGTGAGGCAGGGGACGTTTCCTCTGCCTCATTCGTAAACCGAATGAAGCACTCGATACGTCCCCTGCCTCACGCTGGTTCTATCGAGAGAAGTGCACCGTCCTTTCCCTGCTTTACTCTTCACTTGTTTGTGGTATTCTTGTTGTAAGTTTTATGGATTGATTGATTTTCTGGAGGTGGTTTTGTGCAATTAACGATTAGGGCTTTTGGTGAGGGCGCGGGTATGGTATCGCATTTACTGGCGAAGAATCCGTCCAATTTGTATGAGCGGGGCCATAAGGGGCATCTTGTCCGGCTATTTTATAGTAAATTTACGGATAATGAGGTTGATGTAACCATTTTTGTAACCCCCGACCCGATTGAATTGATAAAAAACAGTGGAAGTGTATATGATATCACCCATTATATAAATGACCGTGAGTTTGCGGTAAGCAGTATTTTTCTTTCTTTAATTAGGACGGCGCTTGGCACAGCGTTAAATGGGCAGCCAAAGGAAGACTATCTGGAATGGGTAGACCACTCGTTCGATTTGGAATTTGAGTTTTCACCTATTGCATCTAGCCTTTCCGATGACCATATCCGGACACTTTTTGAACCTCTTGGTTTTAACGTAGAAATATCGAGGGCAGAAACGGATTACAATTTTGATTTTAAAACGAAAAGCTCAATCAGGTCTATTTTACTAAAAGGAAAAACAACTCTTAAAATGGGGCTTAGGCAATTGTTTGTCCTCATACCGGTACTGGATAATTATAAGCACTATTTTATTGATGAAAGGGAAATAGAAAAGCTGGAGAGATACGGGGAAGGCTGGCTGGACCATCATCCTGAGAGAGAATTTATCCTGCGGCAGGCACTCCGCTTTCGTGAAGTGTACAGAATGGCCGGTATCCAGGAAGAAACAAAAGCTAATGCACTCAAAGATTTGGTCGTAGATTCCGAGATAGCGAATGTAACAGATTCCCAAACAGCCCTGCAGGAAGAAAACACTGCCGCTTCTGAAATTGAGGAAGATGAGATACAGGCGCCCAAAGCCCGCTTGAATGACCTTCGCTACGAAAAAATAATTGAGCTAATTAACAGGCTTCCAAAACGTGATAGAATTGCCGATTTTGGTTCTGGAGAAGGAAAGTTATCCTTTCGGCTGGGCTTCGTTCCTGGGATGAAGGAGATTTTCGCGATTGAACCTTCCGAATCGGCTACCTTGAAAGCCAGGGAACGCTTCAAAAAAGGTGAACACATCGATGGATTCGTTTCGCCAACCCAGCTTTGGGGCTCGCTCTTCTATTATGACGACCGGCTTAAGGGCATGGATGTGATGATTTTGTGCGAGGTCATCGAACACATCGACCAGGAGCGGCTGCCAAAGGTGATGGAGACAATCCTGCACCAATACCGGCCGAATACCCTGTTCGTGACTACCCCAAATAAGGAGTATAACGCGGTTTATGACCTAAATGAGATGCGCCATACAGACCACCGTTTTGAGTGGACAAGGGATGAATTCCAAAACTGGTGCAAAGCGCTTATAGAAGACAAAAGTTACGAAACCCATTTTGAAGGAATAGGCGATAGCCATCCCGAGTATGGCCATCCGACCCAGATGTGTATTTTTAAAAGAAAGGATGGTGCGCGATGAAGCTAATTGTTCCCCATTCAGGAATTGTCCTCTTAATCGGGCCATCCAACAGTGGAAAATCGACCCTTTTACAACAATGGATTGACGAGAAATCCATTAAAGCCTCCGAGGTTGTTAGTTCAGATGAATTCCGCATCCTCGTGAGCGATACTGAATTTATTGATTGGCGCGACCGCCCGAAAAATGAGGCGGACAGCCTGTTTGATGAATACAACAACATTTCAAGAGAAGCCTTTGCCATGATGGATTCATTGATCGAAGCGCGCTGCCGCCTGAATAAATTAACGTTTATCGACGCAACCAATCTGCAGCCTGATGATCGGCAGCGATATATTACCCTTGCAAAGAAACATCATGTCCCAATTCTCGCAGTGATCTTGGACATTCCTGAAAAGGTCCTTTTTGAAAGGGATGAAAAGCGGAACAATCCCCGTGGAAAACGGCGAATCAAACAGCAATACCAGGTCTTCAACAAGCAAAAGCGCTTTATTAAAAAAGAAGGCTACACAGCGGTTTACACTATAAAAGAGACGGATGAGGCAGAGCTTATCCGGAGGAGCAATCCCCTGTTCATTGATGTTGGTGCGGGTATCGATGTTATCGGCGATATTCACGGCTGCTATGAGGAAATGCTCGAGCTTCTTCATAACCTTGGCTATGAACAGAACTCCGAAGGACTTTATATCCATCCTGAAGGCAGGAAGTTCTTGTCGATTGGGGATGTAATGAGCCGGGGACCTGAATCCCTGAAAACAATGCTCTTTTTTGTCCGGCATGCTGAGCAGGGCCTTAGCCTTATGATTGACAGCAATCACGGCTGGAAAATTGCCAGATGGCTTGAGGGCAGGAAGGTTTCCCTCGGACACGGGGATGAAAAGGTTGCACAGGAAATTGAGGACTATGAAGCACAGTATGGTCCTGAACGAGCGAACGAATTAAAAGGAATGCTTAAAGACTTTTTATTGAAAGCCCCATCCCATTACGTTGTCACTAAAAATGGCGTCCCTATGCTGGTCTGCGCCCATGCAGGAATAAAGGACGAATTTATTGGAAAGCAGTCACGGGAGGTCAGCGATTTTTGCCGGTATGGTGATACGGCTGGGTTTAATGAAGACGGAAAACCGATTAGGAAGGACTGGTTCGTCCATCACAAGTCGAGCGTGACGATTATTTGGGGACACGACCCGAAACCACAGCCTCTTATCGTCAATAATACGATTAATATCGACCAGGGGGCTGTCTTCGGCGGAAGGCTTACTGCATACCGCTACCCTGAGGAAAAATTCTTTTTCGTAAAAGCCAAAAGAGATTATTCCGGTATGCCAGATAATCCACTCCTGGAATGGGAGAGAAATCGGTTTAATCCTCCGAATATCGGCAAGTTTATTAACGGGTATTCAGTGATTACCGAAGAGTTAGACGAGGTTCGTGTGTACGAAGATATTGTCAAACCGGCAATTGATACGGTCTCACATTATACTGTGCCAATTGAACAGCTGATTTACATCCCGCCGACAATGAGCCCTACTCCGGTTCCGTCCTCTTTGGAAAATTATCTAGAGCATCCGGAAGAGGCCATTGGCTATTACCGAAACCACGGCATCACTAGGCTAGTTGCTGAAAAAAAACATATGGGCAGCCGAGGCATCCTCTTCCTTTTCAAGGATGAAGAAAGTGCTCTAAAGTATACAGGGATGAAGACGCTTGGAACAATTTATACGAGGACTGGCCGCCGCTTTTTTGATAGGGAGACGGAAGCGGAAATTGTTAGGAACCTCAACAATGATTTGTGCGCAACTGGGTATTTTACAAAATACGAAACAGACTTTGTCTTGCTTGACGCTGAAATCATGCCATGGAATCTTAAGGCTAAGGAACTTATCCAAAACCAATATGCCCATGTTGCGGAAGCTGCCCTGCTTGACAGGAAAACTCTCGCCGAAAAATTGGCCGCAGCCACTGTTTCAAATACTGCGGTGGAGCCATGGCTTGAGGAATATAGACTGAAGCTGGCCAACGCCACAGCCTTCAAAGAGGTTTTCCAGCATTATTGCTGGGACGTTGACACCATTAAAAAAATCCGTATAGCGCCTTTCCATGTTCTCGCTCACAGCACTCAAGCTTTTTTTGACAGGCCGCATACGTGGCATATGGAAATGAACCGGGTTTTTGCAGAGCTTTCGGACTTGTTTGTAGAAACAGAATTCAAAATCATTGATGACGAGGCAAGCGAGGCGGAAGCAATCCAATGGTGGACCGAGATGACGGAAGCCGGCAACGAAGGAATCGTAATCAAGCCTGAATCCTTCGTGCCAAAGGCAGATGGAAAGCTCATCCAGCCTGCTATAAAGGTCAGGGGCCGAAAATATCTAGGCATTATTTACGGCATGGACTACCTACTTCCCGCAAACCTTGAACGGCTGAAAAAGCGGACGACCGGCAAAAAGCAAAAGCTCGCCCTGAAGGAATTTGCCCTCGGCCTTGAAGGCATAAAACGGTTCGTTGCCGGCGAATCAATCGAGCGAGTCCACGAATGTGTCCTCGCCACCCTTGCAATGGAGTCAGACCCAGTCGACCCACGGCTGTAACCTTAAAATGAGGCAGTGAGGCAGTGAGGCAGGGGACGTTTCCTCTGCCTCTTTCGTAAACCGAATGAAGCACTCGATACGTCCCCTGCCTCATTCGTAAACCGAAGGAAGCACTAGATACGTCCCCTGCCTCTCTCTGCTTCACTCTCCAGGTGTGACTTTTGATATATGGAATTCATTTGGCTTGTGCTACGGTTAGGGAAAGTGGATTTGTGAGGAGTGTTGTGTGATGTGTACCGGATGTTCGAGTTTGGCTGATGGGAAAGCAATTGTCGATCATGTAATGGAAAAGGGAAAGGCTGGCCTTCCTCCATTGGCTGAGCATGAAATTCAATGTGAGTGCGGCGAGGCCTTTGTGTTGAAAACAGTGGTTATGAATTGCCCGAAATGCGAGATGACGTATGGCGTTACCCCTTGCAGCTCTGGTGACAAAAACAATATAAAACCTGCTGGAATCGCTTATGCATAAGAAAAATCCCTTCTGTAACAGGAGGGGTTTTTTTGGTAGTATATAAATATAGGCCGCTCTTTTCAGGGTGGTTTTTACCAATATTGGTTAATCTTTTGAGAAGCTGGAAGAGCCCGGAACCGAGATGGGATACGGTACCGGGCTCTTATTTATTTCTCTTTCTTCATTTGTTCAAAAATGTTTTTGTAGATGCTTCTGACGTTGTCGAGTGGCTTTTCTTCGATAAAGTAAGCGATAGCGGCCTCGCAAAGTGCATAGGTGCCGGCGGTTGCAACAGCTCCGGAAATGACACTTCCTGCGACTGGTATGATTTTGAGCAGCTGCCTGGCAACTTGCCTGAAAACAAGCCCGGCGGCGGCATTCATGCCGAGCGCGCTCAAAAATTCAATGATGCCTTTTTTATCAAGTCTCTTCCCGCCAATCAGTCCGATTGATGTGACCATTGCCATCTGCAGACCCGTTATGATTGGGATGTCGGGCCCGGGAATTGGGCTTGCTCCGATTGCTCCGGTGATTCCCGCGACACTTTTCCCGATTTTTCTGGCGAGTTTTTTCTGGATGAATTTAATTTTGGACAATTTTGCTAAAATCATTTGCGCTTCATTGGGTAACTGCTCGATTAAATAATCGAGCAGCGCGTCTACGTTCCAGCGGATGTCGTAGACAATTTCACCCCCTTCGAATTCCATATAGGCACTGACCGGGATTACTTTGGCCTGACCGTTTAGCGCTTGCTCCAACTTTGAGGACAGAACCTCAACCGCTTCGCCAATATTTTTTTGTTTTAATTCATTTTCAAACGGCGGCTTATCCGATGACTTCGGGCTCAGCTCGTCCACCTGTGTGACCACGCCGACAACGGGAATTTTATAGTTATGCTCCGCCTCGATCATTTTCCTGAGTTGCAGCAGCTGTTCAATATCCTCATCGATTCTCGAGCTTACCTCTTTTGCCTTGCTCAAAAACAAAATCACGTCTGGGCATTTCTCTTTAACGGAGGATTGAACTTCTTCAAGAGCTGTTTCTCTTAAAAACTTCTCCTCCGGCTGGTCCGCTTCCCCAAGTCCCCTTGTGTCAAGGATTTCGAGGTCGCCGGATTCAGATTGATACGTATGCCATTTCCCCATTCCGGTTCTCGCTTTTACATCGCCGATTTCCGCCCGTTTTTCTCCAAAAAATGCATTAATGAGGCTCGACTTCCCCGCTCCCCTGCGCCCGACAATCGCAATCCGCGCCGGCCTTGCGTTGAGCGTGAACTGTTTTAGTTGCTCAAGCTCATTTCTGATTTTGCTTTTCAGCACTTCCGGAAGCTTCGACTCCACAAGCCCATCGTAAACCGACTTGATTAAATCATCTATTTGTCTATTCTGTTCATCCTTCCCGTTATCCACTTAACAATCTCCTCCCGTCCCCTGACTCTTAGTAGTGTTAACGTTTTGATTTAAAAAATGTTTCAAAACTGTATTTGTCCAAGTAATGATTAGCAATTCAATTTTCCTTCCTAGACACCTTACCCCAAATCTCACTACCCATACCCACACGTTCAAACCCCGATATCCCCCGGGGCAACTTCTGACTCATTTGCCTTGAATTTCTGAAAAGCTGTCAGAAGCAAGGGCAACTTCTGACTCATTTGCCCCGATTTTCCGAAAAGCTGTCAGAAGCAAGGGCAACTTCTGACTCATTCGCTGTGGTTTTCTGAAAAGCTGTCAGAAGCAAGGGCAACTTCTGACTCATTTGCCTCGATTTTCGGAAAAGCTGTCAGAAGCAAGGGTAACAACTTTGGAACAATTTTTTTCCTTAACGAAAAAAGCCCCGGCATAGCCGCCAGGACCTAAAAAGAAATTATTAAAAATAGCTTCAATACAAAATTCCAGCCTGCGCAAACGTCTTTTTGGTTAATTCCTTCTTTAACACATCACCTATTCATAATCAGCTGGATTGATAAAAAAGGAATACCCCAAATAAACGATAAATGCAGCGGCCGTTGCCATGTATCCCCAGCCGAGGATAACCTGGTCGAAAACGAGGTAGCTGTTGCACAGGTTATCGGGGGCCATGATGTAAAGCCAGCCCATCGCGATGAAGAGGGCGGTAAAGAACCCGATCACGGTATTCCTGCCCCTGCCCGAAAGCTTGCTCCAGCTGTCCCGGAATGGGACTCCGGCCAGAAACGGCAGGCTGATGAATTTGAAAACCTCGGCAGCCGGAAGCGTAAGTGCTTCGTCCATTGCCCGGGGCAGCATCCAATATCCGATGATAATCATGAATAGAAAGATTCCCGGTACACCGTTCTCATTCCATTTTTCAAAAAGGTGCGGGAATTTATCCAAGAAAAAGCGTCCCATAAAGAAGCCGGAAATAACGAGCAGCGGCATTTGCATATGCATATGGACAATCATGATTGATTCCATGAAGTTGACAACTGGAGGAAGAGCGAGAACAGCCAATAAGAACAAACCGTACACTCCCTGTTTCATCGCTGGTCACCCTCCCCTAGCAAGTTAGTAACCTTTCTCGCCGCCTCATTTGTCTTCTTGTAATCCATCACGTCAGCCAAATTGCCCTTTGGGTCGACTAGGTAAAACGCAGAGTTATGCGCAAAATTCCCTTCGCCATCCGGAATGACTATCACGCCAAACTCCTTTAGCAGCGAATCGAGCTCCGCTTGGTCCTCGATCCTGGCCATCCGCCATGTTTCCCCGTCGCTATCGAACATGTTCTTGTATTTATCGAGCCTCTCAGGAGTGTCCCGCTCCGGGTCAAAGCTGATGCTCAAAAATACAATATCCTTGCCAATATGGCGCTCGGGCAATTGCCTGTAGACCTCGCCCATGTTCATTTCCAACTCGGGGCAAACCGTTCCACAGCTCGTGTAAAGGAAGGTGATGAACACGTACTTTCCTCTGAACTCCGAAATCGGGTACGTCCGCCCTTCGCTATCCTCAAGCGTCACCTTAGGAAACTTCGGTTTATCCTCCTTAAGCCGCTCAACCCTCGCCGCCTCCGCAGTAAACGCATGGAATCCGTCCGTCCCGACATAGAAAAGAACAACCCCAAACAGCAATACGACGATACTCGCCCACGTATTTCTTCCAAGCTTCTTCATGAAAATCACTTCCATCCAGTGTAATCACCTGGCTAAAATGGTATGCCAAAACCGAACATCAAAACAGTTTCTTTGCAAAAACATCTATTACCTTGAGAAGATTTGACTTCTTCATTTTCAGCTACTTCCGAAACCTTTAAAGAGAAAGGCGGCCGCTTAGCGATGAAGGAATCATCTTTCAAAAACGGCCGCCTGTCAGAACTTGATTTTACCTACATCTTACTCTTTAAGTGGCCTATCCATCAGGCTACCAGAATATTTTTTTGCCAAAATCCCAGAACTCATTTTTCAATTGGCTGTCGGATTTTTTTGCTAAAATCCTACCAAGTCTTAAATGGCGGGGATCCTGGAGGCGCGTTAACGATAAAGTCCGTAATCGGGATGACGTAGGCCATGCCGACGATGATAAGCATAACGACAATCCAGATGCCCCAGCGCTCTGTCCAGTATGGAGTCTTAGAAGCATCATCTTCCTCTTCGGCAATTGGGAACTCCGTATCACCCTTAGGGGCGAAGAACATCATATTGATGACAGCGTAAACTTGCAGAATAACCCCGATGATTAGTAGCGTCCCGCCAATCGCGAGCAGAGCAAGATATGGATTCCAGCCAAGTGCTGTCGCATGATCGCCGTATGTGCTAAAGGAAGTCCGTCTTGGCGAGCCGAGCAAGCCGAGATAGTGCATCGATGTGGCCATGAGCGTCATGCCGATTGTCCAAACAGCTGTCTGGATTAATCCCAATCTATTCATTGTCTTTGTCAGCACTCTGCCGGACAAATACGGAACGAGCCAGTAGCTTATGCCGAAGAAGGTCATCGCTACAGTCATACCAAGCGTTAAATGGAAGTGGCCGACAACCCACATCGTGTTATGGACAACTTGGTTCAGTTGGTTTGTGCTTTGGACAATACCGCCTGCCCCTGCAGGAATGAATGCAACCATTGCGATGAACGGAGCCAGGAAGCGGACATCGCCCCAAGGCATTTTTTTGTACCAGCCCAGAATGCCTTTCCCGCCATTTCTTCTTGCAGTCTTTTCAAAAACCGCGAACAGCGCGTAAGCTGTCATCAACGATGGGAAACCAATCGCAAGGCTCATGAATACGTGCATGAATTTAACAGATTCAGTGATCCCAGGGTCTACAATCTGGTGGTGGAAACCTCCAGTAATATTCATAACGACAAGGGCGATAATGACAACCCGTGTCAACGTGTCGCTCCAGCGTCTGCCGCCCATCAATTTTGGAATGATGACATACCAGGCTGAAACGGCAGTCAAGTACCAGATGTTAACGAGTGTATGGCCGAACGCCCAGAACAGCGTCCTTGAAAGCATAACGTTAATTGTTTTTACCCATCCGAAAGCCCATGGAATAATCATGAACACTTCAATTGCAACCGGAATCGAGCTGAAGAACAAGAGAACGAAGACGCCTGTTGCAAAATAAGACAGAATCGGAACGTGCTGGCCTTTATTCTGCTTCCTCCATGTTGCCACCTGTATAAACGCGCCGAACGCGCACATCCAAACGCCAAGGACAATGAATACGAGGCCGATGTAGAACCAAGGTGATGCAGCCATTGGCGGATAGAATGTAAACATGACTGAAGCTTGGTTCAATAGGATTGGAATAACCGCCATCACAAATCCGAATATTTTTAATCCAAAACCGATCCACGCCATTTTCCTTACTTTAGGAAGGAGTCCGCCCAATGTGTGTGACATCCCGGCGTAGAAGTAACCAATTGTGAAAAATGACGTGAAGACGAGTATGAGTAAAATTCCGTGTGCTGTCAGAACCTGATAATAGTTGAACCATGATGGCAGTTCGAGAATGCCTGCCCGGTTCAATCCTTGCAGCAATCCTAAAAACCCTCCAATAAGCAGTGTTACAAATGAAACAAACATATATGTTTTCGATAAGGCCGCGTCTTTTGGATTGACGCCTAAAGACTTCGTAACTTTTTCCTTATACGCATTTGCCAGTACTGTAGCCATTTTCTCTGCCCCCCTTACTTAACCTTGATCGTCGTAGCCATCATCTGGTGGCCCGCGCCGCAATATTCATTACATATAACCAAATACTCTCCAGGCTTTTCAAACGTCTGAGTAATCCGCTGGATATGCCCCGGAACAACCATTGCGTTAATATTCGTTTCTGCTACTTGGAACCCGTGGACAACATCCTTTGATGTCAAAATGAACGTCACCTTTGCTCCGGCAGGTATTTCGATATCATGTGGAGTGAAGCTGAAAATTTGCATTGTCATCACGACTTCATACTCATTTTCGCCAACCTGTTTCACGCCAGGATTATCAAAAGGAGCAATTTCATCCACCCGCTGCGGATCGATTGTTTCTGTTGCACTCGGCGGCCCCATTTCCAATGCGAACGTCTGATACCCCGTAAAAATCATAAATCCCATAATCATCCCGAAACTCAATGCCAGCCATACCTTTTCCGAACGATGCATGTGCGCTTCCCCCTAATATCTGGCCATGAATAGGCCGAATAGTACGAAATAAGTAATTAAAATAACCCCGCCAACAACTCCGAGCGATATGAATGTGCCCATCATTGAGGTCCCCTTGTCCTTGACTGCCTTCTGCCCACTGCCCATTTTTGATGCTGCCATCGAAAAACCAGCCCCTTTACTTTTTTTGTTACCTTAATAATAGTTGCGAATGATTATCAACAGAGTGAACTGCATCACACCTCAAACAATCCTTTTTGAAAAATTGGCCGCCTTCAAAGTCGAACGGTGAAAACAGATGCCATGCATCCGATTGGAATAGTCCTGAAACCCTTGTCAATACTGGTTTTATCGTTATCTAGATGAAGAGCGAATCATAGGGAATAAAGGAGAATTATTGCAGAAATGGGGTCGTGACAAATTGGTGAACATTTCCTGGGGGAGTTTTAAATGAGAATAAGGGGTGGGATTTTTAAAAGGGATGCAAGTGGTTTGAGGAAGTTTGTACCACTGCCAACGGCATTCTGTGTTGCGAATTCCACCATTACAGAGAAAAAAGCAGGGAACCAGTACGGCTGGTTCCCTGCTTTTTTCACATAACCCTTTTTACCTAAAAACCGGCAATGTCACAATGATTGCCAAGAGGAAAATGATTGTGATGTAGTTGACGGAGTAGAGAAATAGCAGCCTAGCCCATTTTCCGTCATCTTTGGCGGAAAATCCAAGCGCCGCCACCACGATGAACCCTATATTCAAGAGCATGGCGATTAGGACAAATGCGCCGCCAAGCGATGTCAAATAAAGCGGCAGTGGGAGCAGGCACAGTACATAGACGAGAATTTGCCGCTTCGTAACAGCCAAGCCATACACGACCGGGAGCATTGCCACTTTTGCTGCCTTATATTCGTCGTATTTCCGGATTGCGATGGCAAATGTATGCGGCATTTGCCACAGGAAGAGAATCAGGAACAAAATGATTGGGACGAGATGAAAGCCCGAGTCAACCGCGGTCCAGCCAATCATCGGCGACACCGCACCCGAGACGCTCCCGATAACCGTATTCAGCGTGTACCGCCGCTTCGACCACATCGTATACAGGATGACATACGTGAACCAGCCAATGAACCCATAGATTGCAGCTTCAAAGGTAGTGAACAGCAGAAAAATCTGCCCAATAAGCGAAAGCGTTATCCCCGTTACGAGGACCGATTTTAAGGAAAAATGCCCTGTTACCGTCGGCCGTTGCTTCGTCCGCTCCATAATCGTATCAATATCAACATCGTACCAATTGTTGATCACAAGGGCTCCGGCCATCACCAACGTACCGCCCGTCATCGTCAGCACGAACACCTGCCAATAATCCGCAAAGGAATAGCCATTGAAAAACAGCGCCAGCCAAAAGCCCGTAAAAACCGGCAGCACATTCGCCGCCAGCACTGGACCCTTAAAAAGCGACCGCACATCACGCAAAAAATCAGAAAAACCACCATTCCCAGCAACCATCACTGCAAAACTCCCAACACTAAGATTAATTACCCCTATTCTACCATTAAACGAATTTCAACGGGATTTTAGTGACATCCTTTTCAGATTTGGACCGGATGTTGTCACTCAACGGGTTTTGAGTGACAATTAAATCCTATTGAGAACAAAGTACATTAAACAAAAAAAAGCGGCAGCCAGATTGAATTGGCCGCCGCTTTTTTACTTTTATTTGCCGGACTTGTTTTTTGGAACGATAACGGTTGTTGTTGCTTTTGTTGTGTTGCCGGCTTTGTCGGTTGCGATGTAGGTAATTGTGTAGATTCGGCTGCTGTCGTCGCTGTTTTTGGAGGCGCGCAAGCTGAATTCTACGTCTTGTGTTCCATATGTTGCGTCCTGGATACCATCGTTGTTGTATTTTAGATCATTGACTTTAATGGATTCCAAAACAACGGATTCAATACCGGAAACTGCATCGGAATAAGCCAATGTTACCTTGATTTTCTCAAACTTGTTGTTCGGCGGGAACAATTCCGCTTTGTCGACTGTAGCCTTCAGGATAGGAGCGGTTTTATCAAATTTCACCTCAATGGATTGGGCTTCCTCCACATTTCCTGCGTTGTCGGTGCTTCGGAACTGGATCTGGTGGATTCCGTCATTGGCAAGCTCAATCGCCTCAGTATAGGCAGTCCACTCGCCTTCGCCAATTTTGTATTCCGTCGACTGTACCCCCGCTTCTTCGTCGGTGGCTGTGAGTTCCAGCTTAACATTGGACGTGTACCAGCCATTTGCTCCTTCAGTCCCTGTTATGGCTACATTTGTTGCCGGGTTGGTGTTATCAACTCGCTCAAGAACAATTTCCTTTTCAGCATGGTTCTGGGCTTCGTCCTCCACGATGATTTTCAGCTTGTTTTCACCGAGTGTCAGCCCTTTCAAATCAAGGTCGAATGCCCCGTCCTGTGAAAGAGTAATCGGTCCACTTGAAACCAAATCGCCTGTGCTATTTGTCAGTTCATATTTTGGATGAAGATTCGCATTGACATCATAGTCAATGCCAAAGACCTCTTCAACCGTCGGCCCGAAATTCACATAGGAATCTTCGATGGCACTATTGAACGAATAATCCGGACCCGAGAAGGAATATCGGTCTTCCGCTACGATATTTGAAGGAGTCGATTTAACGTAAATCGGCCCAATCCAGTTGAAGGTTACGATAGCCGTACCGAGTAAGTTCAATGTCGTTAAATCAAGCGTATAAACACCGTCCGGAGCCATAGCTTTTGTTCCGGTTCCCCATTGTGTAATCTGTCCATTGAAAGCTGCTGTTTTTGGGCCTGTGCTGGTCGAATTCGCGGCCACAAGGTAGCCAAGATATCCGTCTCCGTAATAGCCAGCCTCCTGATTTGCCGCATCCCATAGTTCGAGATATGTTGTCCTTTGAGCAGTATGAAAATCATAACGGACTGTTGTGCTGTCGAGTTTCCCATCGCCATTCGGTGAAATATGATTGCTGTCGATCGAGAAGCTTTTCAGTCCGGTCGGCGGTGCAAAACTTGCCGCAAACGGCAGGATTAGCTTTGTGGTCCCATTAGTGATGTGAATATAGCCAAGTAATTCGTTCCCGGTTGTACCAGATCCTTTTGGCACATTCAGTGTCGCCTTAATTGTAGTTTCGCCTGTTAGATTAAAATTCGTCTTATCGACTGTTACATTTGCTCCCGCAATCGTACCTGTCGCGGCCTTTGTGACTTGTACCGAAACAGTGTAATCGCTGGCGTTCCCCGTTAAATTTTTCACAACAATATCTTTTGAAATAGTAGTGGCACTGACAGTACTAGTCGGCACAATCCCAAAAGTAACGGTCCCTTTGATATTGTCATAGGTTTTTGATGAAAAAGACGTCTTATCCATTGAATACGCGAGTGCTTCTGCCATTACTGCCTTTAAAGGCTGCGCACGGCCTGGGCCCTGGGAAAATACATCGTACTTTGCCGTATCTAGTTGTTTTGCCGTATTGGAAATAGCGACCTTAAGATCAAACGGCGTCCAATTAGGATGCTGTGATTTCAGGAGCGCCGCGATTGCGGTTACATGCGGAGTCGCCATGCTTGTACCGGTAAAGCGTGCATAAGACTCCGAATAATTCGCATTCGGGAAATCCTTTTTATAAGCCGGAACGGAAGACATAATGTTCGTTCCCGGCGCTGAAACATCCGGCTTAATATCAAACGTTGGATTTGCTGGACCGCGTGAGCTTGAATTGTTAATTTCATCACCGACCGTTTTACCTGATTCAAAATTATTGAAGGTAACGTTCGTCGTTTTGCCCGCCATCGCGGTTCTCAATGCGGTTCCGTCTGTTGTTGACATGTCGAATGCCGGAATGAAAGGGAACGAGTCGCCAAGGAGAATTCCCGCCGGACCGTTTCCACCGGTTCCGTTGTTGTGAATAATAACCGAGATGGCACCGGCTTTTTTCGCAGCTGCAATTTTATCAACAAATGGAACGCTGCCGCCTCGGGAAACGAGTGCCACCTTCCCGTTCACATCCAAACCTGCGTAGTCCGCTTCAACACCGAAATTAGGTATTGCAATGACTTCATAGGTTCCATTTAGGATTTGCTCCGGATTGGATCCGAATTTCCAGCCCATCATGTTAAGGTTATAACTGGTTTGCTGAGAACCTGCTACTGCAACATTGACATTCGCCTTTTTTGTGTCCTCAGGAATTGTTGAGTTCCCTACTGAAATTGCAAATGCGGCAGTTCCCGGGTTTCCAATCGTACCCCTGTTAGGACCACTGTTTCCTGTAGCAATTATAGCTGCTGTACCTGCAAGTGCGGCATTGTTAACTGCAATTGCGTCGGATGCAGTCTGGCTGTTGCTGCTGCCGCCAAGCGACATGTTGATGATATCCATTTTTTCCTGTGCAGCCTTATCAATCCCGGCAATGATCCCCGAGGTTGCACCGCTTCCATAAGCGCCAAGGACGCGGTATGCATACAATTCAACTCTCGGTGCAATCCCTTTGATGCTATATGGATTTTTCCCTTGGGCGGCGATTGTGCCCGCTACATGGGTGCCATGTTCGGTATAAAATGAATTCCCATTTGAATCGAATTCCGCTTTAGTGGCAAGCCGGTCCAATGGGGATGTTTCATAAGGGTCGTTGTCCGCCCTCGTGCGGGAATAGCCTGCTGCTGTTGTTTGGTTGATAAAATTGTAGCCGCCTTTGTAAACACCTTCAAATTCAGGATGATTATAGTCAATGCCTGTGTCAAGAACGGCAACCTTTACATTTTGCCCTTCAAAGCCCATATCCCAAACGGACGGGACATCAAGGAAATTGTTGCTGTTGGTTGCAGTTCGCGAATATGCATCATCACCGGAAGGAGTCCCCAGGGCACGGACCTCAAGGTCAGGTTCAACAAGCACGACATCTGGAATTGCGAGAAGCTTTTTAACCTGGTTCGCTTTTAGCTTCAGGGACATTCCGTTGTACGTATAGCTATATTCAAACCCCTTCTTCGCCTTAATTCCTTTTGAATTCATTGCATTCTCGAACTTTTTCTGCTGTCCGAAAACCTTTTGCTCAACACCTTTTTCATCGGCTTTTGAAAATGATTTCCCTGCGACTTTTTTCATGCCTTTCACCAGCGCGACAGGAGGTTCCGATAACTCTACAATGACGGATACTTCCTCATCACCAGTAAGGCTCTCAAGATCCGGATGCAATACTGGTCCATTTTCGACCTGAGCCTCCTGGGCTGCAATAATGCTCTTCATTTGCAAAATAGCTTCATTGCTTAGTTGATCCTTTTTAGGCTGGAGATCGGCGGCATGACCGTAACCTGGCAACAAAAATGAGAAAATAATAGCGAAAATTAGTAATTTGCTAGAATAATTTCGGTATCTCTTAAACCTCACTCATACTCCCCCAATTTTATGATTTTGAACAAATTCAAATCTCTTTTACAAGTACTTGATCCCCCCTTAAAAAATCATTATTTATCAAAATTATCTGACTATTAAACTATAGTTGATAATCCCAACTCTAGGCAACAAACAATTTCCTATTAAATTTGGCAATATTTTTAAATTGTTAAGGTTAGTAATTGAGTCTATTTGGGGTCTTGGCATTCTTAAAAGAACAATCAGCCTGGTTTGTCCACGTTGAATGACATTTCTTCTTTTTTACAAATCACTTTTCGAGGAGGAAAATGGAGAATTTTGAAGTAGTGGTAAACGCACATGTCGGAAATTGATTGGGTCTATACATCAATGTCGTTTTTTAAAAAGTAAAGTTGAACTTGAGCCTATATAAATGCAAAAAACCCTCCTATTTAATAAGGAGGGCTCCTGGATATGTACTATCTACTTCTCGACTGGCATATGGATTAGCTTGTTGTCCCTCTCTTCATTCGGGAGGCCAACCTGCTTATAGATGTAAATTGCCTTTTTAGCCAGCGGGTTTCCTTCCGCGGGGTTTGCGAAGTACGCCTTCGAAATGTTTGACAAATAAATGGCGCTCAGGCACATCGGGCATGGCTCGCCGCTCGCATAAATTTCACAGCCGGTTAAATCATCCGTTTTAAGAAGCCTTGAAGCCCTGCTGATCGCCTGCAATTCTGCGTGAGTGGTTGGGTCATGGGTTTCGTGAACATCGTTTACCCCCTCGGCAATGATTTCACCATCCTTAACAATCACTGCGCCAAAAGGCTTGCCGCCCTTTTCCAATTGATTTTTCCTCGAGAGCTCGACCGCATACTCCATCCAATTCTTTTGTTCCACTTAAAACAGCCTCCTAAAAATAAAGTTAACCCATTCTATCATCATCCTCAATCAGACTGCCACTCGAACGCCCAATAGAAAAAAGATGCCTTGCACCACCCGGGACATATTTTGTCCCATGGTGGTGCAAGGCACCGAAGCTGGTAGCTGGTGTTCCACAGTGGTGCCAAGCCCCTGTGGTGAGTATAGTAGGTTTAATGCATATTAGTGGTGAGCGCCTGTGTAGGATGGCTTTGGACAGTGACGGCTCTTAAAAGGACTTCTCACGATTCAGGCGTGATGAAAAAGTAGACTTGCGGGTTTTGCTCGTCGCTAATGTCAGTTGCCTCAGTGTAAGTGATTCCCTTATAAGTGAAAGTCGGCTCATCTTTATTTCCTTGGGTCTGGGCATGGCCTTCCTCAATTGCCTTGATGTCATCAGCTGTCGCCTGCGGTGCCGTTGCGCCAATCAACGTCTTCTTCAAAATCTCATACTGGCCATAAATTTCTTTTTTCTTTGCAAGTTCATCCTTGTCAGTTACGTCTTCGGCAAAATGCTTCTTAACAAGGGTCACCATAGTCACAGTGCCGTCCTCATTCAGCATTCCTGTAAAATCAAGGCCTTCCACAATCTCAATCGAAAACATTTCGCCCATTGTTTCATAGTTTCCGATCAAAACCCTCGACAGATTTTCTTTATGGCCCATTTCTTCATAAACCCGGTCGTAAACCCGGTTGGTTACCAAAATAAAATCATCTAGCTTCAATTTATTAAAAGCGGAGTAAGAGTCAATTTTGACACTGTCAGGCAGTCCACTCAATACGCCTTCTCCTTCTCCATCATCTTCGGATTGGTTATCGTTCACAGCGACAGAAGGCTGTTTGTTTCCCGCATCGCTGCAACCGGCCAGCGCCAACATTAACATTAAACAAGTTAGTAGAATTCTCACGCACTTTTCTTCCTTCCTGTAAAAAATAATAGAGTCATAAGTCCTGAAAGAGAATTGCGCCTCAAGTGAATTTTTTTAAAAAAACAACTGGCGCCCAATTTGGTTAGCAATCTTTCACCGCTTCTATGTTTGATAATAGTATCTCTGTACTTCCATACCTATAAAGAAGCCTTTGAAAAGCCAATTCCACCCCTTTTCGGAAAAACAAAATCATACTTAATTTTACCATTTTCAACTGTTTTTTACAGAATAATTTTCTATATTTTCTAAAAAAATCTACAATATTCTAGAATTTACTGAAGCAGGGGACGTTTCCTCTGCTTCACTTTTTGCATATGAGGGCCACGATTGAATCAATTTTATTCTAAATAAATGTGCAAATCCTTAACCTATTGTCCCAAGGCAACCTTCCAGGCCCCAAAAAATTGCTCTACGCTTGAATGCCTGTCATTCCGCTCCTTTTCAACCGCCTTCAAAGCTACTTCGTAAAGGCCCATACCCGCCTCCCACTTCGATATGGAACGATCCAGTTCGCCTCCAACCAACCCGAACGCAACAGCACCCATGTTAAACACATTCGTTCTCTCATCTATTGGCGCATCGAGTTCAAATTCCTCAGGGGACATAAAGCGCGACGATCCCCACATCCTCCCGATTGGATTGAAATAAGGTTTTTTCTGATAAAAATCGATATCGCAAATTTTGCTGGAATGCGACTTAAAATCATACAAAATGCTGCCATCGTAAAAATCGACAGCGACATATCCCTTTTTTTCAACATGAACATGGAACTCAAAAATACTCTTCAAGACATCAAGCCGCATCAAAACCGGCAATTGCCTAAACTTGAAAAATGGCGAATCGGAATCAGTGTATTTTTTCGGAGGGGGAAAAGCATCTGGATTATGCAGGCACTCCCCGGGAAACCAGTCAAACACAAGTGCATACCCGTCCCCAACCTCAAAATGATTCGTCAGCATGGCCAAATGCGGATGGTGCAATCCCTCGTAAATTGGGACTGCTTCCTTTAACCGAGCCACCGCATCCTCTGGTTTCCCCGAATACCTCATCGTCCTCGCCCCGGCAAACTTCACCAGCTTTTTAACCCCGTCCCGCTCAACCCCAAAGGCAATATTGCCTGAATCCTGCCGATCAAACACACAAAACACGGTTCCCAATTCCCGGAGCCAGCCAAAGTCATGCTCCTCCTTCAACCCAAACCGTACACCATCCAACGTTAACTCCATTCTTTTCCCCCATTTAGTTGCGCCAAGTGAGGCAAGTGAGGCAAGGGACGTTTCCATTGCCTCATTGACCCAAAGAATCGCCAGACTTTCAGCAGTCCGGCTACAATATTTTTAAACGCCACTGGCTGATTCCTTTAGAAAGTCCACCTCACCCTTTTGGCAAGACCGGTACCCAAAGTTCATGCCTTGGTTTTCGTTTTGGACCATAATAGCATTCAATGCAGGGAAGATTGGCGAGTTCGTATCCTGACGCCGGGAGCCATTCCGAGTAAAGGCGTTTCCAGGCGTCCGGGATATTCGGAAAAACAGCCCACGTACCCGGCGGGATGGCCAGCGATTCCATTTGATCCGGGATTTCGCCGTCATAGCGGACTCCCATAAAATATGTAAACTCTCCTGCTGTAATCACCGCTTCCTCCCCGCAAATCCCGAGCAGGCCTTCCATTTCACATTTAGGGTTTTCCCACGACCTATCAATCAGTTCCTGCATAAACCCATCATTTTTCGCAGCGCTCCAAAGCCCCGGAATCGTTTTAAACGCCCGGCTTGTCTTCACCGTGTGCCCCTTCCCAACAACCCTAACCTCAAAATCTAGCGTCTCAATCCTATACTCCATCTCACCAACCCCTTTACTATCGGATCGAAAACGAACGCGGCACTATTTTCCCACTTGGATGCCGGGTACCAATTTTCCCCATATTACATTCCACTTTATATGATAGCTAGATGGTTTGCCTAGTTCAAAATTTTTTTTCGAATAGGAAAAACCCATGCAGTTAGCTACATGAGTCACAGTTTTTGTTTCGTAAAATTTAATCAGGTTGCACTGCAAGCCCCTTTCACCATGTTCAAGGATGAAATGGACTTGGAGCAGGAAGGCGCTGTTGTTCAAATGCAAACCTGATCGCGGAGGCGTTCGCTGGTCAAGGCGTAGTAGTTTTTGGCCATGCCCGATTTCATTTCTGCCAGCTTTGCCATCGCTACAGTATCATATCCAAAAAACTTTCTCCCTGCTCGGTTTTTGGCAATCCAAAAAAGTCACTCATTGTTGCTCCAACATCGGCCATTGTTCCGCGGGTTCCAATATAGACAGGCCGGACTTTTTTACCCGCAATCAGCAAAGGAACGTATTCACGAGTGTGATTGGAATGGCCAATCGTAGGGTCATTTCCATGATCAGCCATAATAATCATGATATCCTCTTCATTCATAGAGGGAATAAACTCTTTCAACCATCGGTCTGTTTTATTTAATATTTCCGCGTACCAATCAGGATTTTCGGAGTGGCCTGCAAGGTCTGTTTCCTGAATATTAACAAGGTAGGCGGCATTTTCCTCTTCCTGCACGTATGTTTCCTTTAAAACTCGAAGGATTTTCTCCGTATCAACAAGCGGGTATGCTGGCCCTTGGCCGTGTAAGACATCAGCTGTTTTGCCAATGCGGTAAACCTTTAAACCATGTTCCGCGGCAATCATCGGGAACTGTCCCTCTATATGGACTCCGTATCCCATATGATAAACTTCATAGTCCTTCCCATAAACTCCCGCTTTCGGGCTGTCGACTCCCCACTGCTCCGGGTTCTTCTCTTTCACGACAGATAATATCCGCTCAATCGAGGTATAAGGCCCACCATAAGCAATCACTCTGCTTGTATCAACGTGCTTGCGAACAATTTTGCCAACCTTTTTCAATTCTTCAAAAGGCATTATGTTAAAATCTGCACAAAGATTAATAATATTCCCTAAAGAAGATTCTAAATTGTCTCCGACCACACACCCGCCATTAACGACAAAAACAGGCCGGCCTGGCCATGGATAGGTTATGTCATAGCCTTCATCCTTCAATGCTTCAGCCAACTCCTGATGAATATCCTTCATTAATCTATTTATTGATTTTTTCGGGCAGCTTCCTGCTATCTCCTGATGGCCAAGATACGTATCCGCGCCGTGGTGGGCAAGCTTCGATCTGCCATAAGCATTTGCGGGTGGTTCTTTTCCATCGACAAGCGCTCCAAGCCCGAGCCCATATAACGCTGGTATATGCAATGAAGGCACAGCTTCACGTATGTGCCTATATGTGTTTGCTCGGCAATCCGATTGATTGTACTGTATGCAATCCTCCATGGCGCCAATTCCGAAGCTATCAATGACAAGTAAAATCACTTTTGCCATTGTTACCACTTCCTTTCAAAATGCACCAATTCAAGATTTCCGGTTTGAATGCCTTTAACCAATGCTATGTGGGCCCTCGTTACAAATACTTGAGTCCGGAACGCGAAAACCGCTGTGTCTCCTGTATTTATCGGAAAATTATCGCTTTTCCCGATGCGGCCATAGTAATCAATAGCTTCCGGGCATCCCTCATAAGCGGGTACAAATTGCTCCAGAATCGTATCCTGTGAATCGCCAACCAGGCAGCCGGAAAGATTTGAACGGCCATAATACCCTCCGCCAATCACATAATTGAAATCTGAATCGCTATGGGAAACCTCGGTGACATAGATGATGGCAGGCTTTTCCGGCAAATCCTTATAAGCATGCAATGGAGTTGTCCCGGTGAGTGCATGTCCCGGTTCACCATGTGTGACCCCGTTTTCCGCCAAAAATGGAATCGTTTCTACACTTGTCGCACTTGGCCCATTAACCTGATGGACTGTAATACCGTTTTGTTCAAGGATTTTTTTTGCCTTCATCAATGTAAAAAAGTTGGGAGTTGGTATCATGCTGTCGTGAGTATCCGCAAGCTGAAAATTCGGAAAGGTTGTTATGCCTGCTATTCTAATTCCGGGTAAATTCTTCAAAAGGACCAAGGAGGATGGCAAATCTGTTAAGATGAATCCACCTTCCTGCCCTTGATAAATAAGATCGGTTTCTCCATAAACTTTAAGCAACACATCCTGGACCTTGCCCAGCCTAATAGCCGTATCTGAAACCTGCTGTGCTCTTTCAAACGAAAAAACAGTTACAACCTCGGGATTCCATGAGAGCACTTCATTCCATTGGTTTTTACCAGGCTGGACAAGGTGCCCGATATTTCCGATTGGGATTCCCGCTTCGTACAATGTTTTCCCTTCATCGAACTCGACCGCCACCGCCTTTTGAATGCCATTTTCAAAGATCAGCTTACCAACCTGGGGGAGCCTGCCTAGCTGCTTACTCATAAAATAGAGTTGGAAGTTATGTTTTTCAGCCGTTTTGGAAAGCAGCCTGACATTTTCCTGTAAAATATCCAAATCAATGACATACGTATTGGGGGGAATCTTCCCCATTTGGTGCAGCGCCGTGCCGGCACGTATAAGCCCTGGATTCCTTCTTTTCGTAACATCTAAAAACATGAAGCTTCCCCCTTTTTACTGGGATTCTCTATCGATGTATATCTCATGTTTCCATTGCTTTCGGAATCGCTTTTTGCAAAATCGAAATGATCGTCGACGCCCCTGCTTTCATCGGATTGATCCTCAACCCATAGTCCTTGAGGTGAGGCTGGGCCTCGATAAAGCTTCCGGAAACACGGTAAATCATTGGTATGATTTCATATTTCGACTCCGCCCCGACCGGATGGGTTGCCGCGCCTTTGGCATCACTGATGGAAATTACCTTTTTGGCGATTGGGTTATCCAATTCTACAATGACATTTTTAGACTGGGCGTTTGTCATATAGGCCGAACCGATACCAGGTACTTCCCCTTCATTTAAACGCCTGCAAAGTTCCTCCACCTGTTCGTTTTGAATCGCAAGCGAAACCGGGGCGAACGTCATCATCCTAAGCAGCTCCATCGCTTCATATCCCTGAACCTGTCCGCCGCCTGAATAATTCCGTTCATGAACAAGATTGATTGCTTCCTTTTTCCCTACAATGATGCCGATGCCTTCAGGGCCTAAAACTTTAAAACCAGAAAAGGTAGAGTAATCCGCTCCATATTCAACGCCAATTCCATACGTTTTAAAAGCGCAATAGTTATCATCTACCACAATCGGCAGGTCGGGACGGACACTTTTTACTGCCGAAATAACTTCCTTTAGGCTATAAGTGTCATTAGGCTGCTGCCGCGCATGCTGAATATAAAAAACCTTCGCGTCTCTTATCGAGTTGACCGCGTCCCGCACATCCTCAATCCTGTTATAATCCACACTAACCGGATTCAATCCAAGAATACGGATTGTTTCCTTCGTAGTCATGTAAACCGGGGCACTATGGATAATCATTTTTTCTCCAGCGGAAAGAAGCGCACTCAAGACAGTGCGAATCGCTCCTGTACCTGCTCCCCTTACGAGTGCGCACTCCTCCGTTTCAAAAAAATCGGCAATCGCCCGCTCTGCAAAATAGGTCTGTTCTGGGCGCTTCCATTTTGGTGAGACGCCCAAATCCCCCATCGATAAGAACTGCTTTCCTTCAAAATGCCTGCTCATCATATGGACGAGCCTGAACTGTAATTCTTTTGCCTCTTCAATGGACAAGCTTGGCAATACGGATTCTGCATATTTCAGTTTACTAGGATCATATCCTGGCATCCTGTCTCACTCCTTATTCGTAAGGCTTATTAAAGAAGTATGTTGATTATCAACAGCCGTGTTTAATAGAACCTATCGTAAAAGCCCTTGCTGGATTGGAAACCAAGAATAGATTGATAACTTCCTGAGGTACACCTGCATCTTTAAGCCTTGGAATAAATGTCTCCAAAACAAGTCCGTAGCCAGGGCCGCCATGCTTTTTCCAATGCGACTTTCTTGTTAAATCCGCTGATAAAAGGATTTGTTTTTCATATCCGCGTTCAATGAAATCGAGCAAAAAGTCAACCCGCTCTTCATCTGGGCGGTAGTTGTTTTTGCCGATGGTGTCAAAATCAATGAATACGCCCGTTTCCAGGACAGCCAGAACCTCATCCTTATTAGGATTAAGGTCCTGATGGCCAATGATAATTTGATCGACCGGCAAGCCGTGGAAGGTCAATAATTGGACTTGTTCAAATCCCAATGTCCCAAGTGTGGTATGAGTTGTAACAGGAAGCCCGGTTTCCTTCCCTGCAACTGCCGCTCCAATTAACAACTCTTTTTCTATAGGTTTCATTTCGTCCTTACTAGTACCAACCTCGCCGATAACGCCTGGAAGGATGCCAGTACCTTCTATCCCTTCTTTTGCCTCACGAATAAAATGCCTTGCAAATTCTTCAGCATCCCACCTTTTAGCAAATTCAGGAATAAACGGATCCTTATAAAAACCTGTACAGGTAATGATATGCACGCCGGATTGCTCACTGAGCCTCTTAAGTCTGTTAACATTCCTGCCCATGCCATCATTCGTCACTTCAACCATCGACCGGCCGCCCAACCGATAAAAATCCTGCAGCTCTTCAAGCATCCCCTGCTCATCATCAAGGATTGTATCAGGATCCTTCTTGATTCTGGAAAGGTCGATTGACAGATGTTCATGAACCGAGCATACACCTAATTCCTCAGGATTTATTTTCCCTAGGATTGTTTGTATCATTTTATTACCTCATTCCTATTGTGGAATTGTCATAATCCCCAACGCTACAAGAATATTTGCGATAATCCCGACAAGAATTGCACCAACCGGTCCTACGGCCATGCGCACAATCGGACGGCCGGCAGCCTCATTCAACAAGTAAGTGCCAGCGATGAAGAAGAAGCCAAATCCCGGGGCAATGGCATTGGCTGCATTGGCGCCACCGATTAACAGTGCTACTTCAAGCAGTTTTGTCATCGCGCTACGGATGTTTTCTCCAGAGTTGCGGATGCCAGGGTATTTATCCAAAAATCTCGCAATACTAGACAAAAGCATGACTTCTAGGAAAATAACAATTACCCCAGCAATTAACGCTACCCAAACATTCGGTGAGAACAAGCCGACAACAAATATGAGGGTGAAGCCAACCGGGCTGTATACACCCGTCGCAATTGCCGTACTCGCTATAAGCGGAATGAATCCAAGAGCCCGCGCGGCAGCTGCAATACCCGCATCAGTCGCTTTGCCATCAGCTAACAGATTGAGGGAAATAGGATCGCCAGCCATGATGGCCAAGTTCGTTGCGGCTGCAATTAAGCCTCCAATTATCATAAAGAAAACAACGTTCTTTCGAATTTTAGCTACCTTGTCACTGAAGATGGCTGCCAGGTCGATTGAAGTGCCATCCTCTTTCTTTTCTTTCATTGCAAAAACTAGAAGGAATATCATACCTGTAATAAGAGCCATACCTTCCTGGTTAAGAGTGACGGTTGTATCAGAGAAGGTCAAAAATTTATTTTCATTTACAAAAACAGCCAATTGGCGGACAAGTGCAGAAACGAGGAACGTTAAGAGACCTTTTTTTACAGTGAACTGAAAAGCGACTGCTAGTGCGGGGAATGCCATAAACGTAACGACAACCGGCGCACCAACCTGGCCCATGGCCGGCAAAAAGTTCAGGGGAAGTTTTTCAAAGAGCTTTACGAAACCCTCAAGCCCAACGAGCAAACCGGCGCCATAAGCACCGCCAATGATAGCTGCTACAGGGGTTCCCCACTTGTTCTTCGGGGTCATCAGCCCGATAATGTCAGTCCCAAGCAGGATACTGTGAATCAGAATAATACTGGCCGTTAATGTGAAGGGTATCCCAAAGCCAATTACCAGGCCGAAACTCATAGCAAATGCGGTGAATGCTAGGTCTCTTCTTGTTAGCCGGCCCTCTGTATGTTCCGAAACAATTGGGCGGAGTCCATCGTTAAACACCGCGATATTCATATTCGCCAAAACAGCAGCAACAGCACCGATTAAGACAATTAACGTCATTTCCATCGTATTTCCCCCCTATTAAATGTAGGTTTACGCCTTATTTTTTGTTGCTGATAGAATCATTGGAACTGCCTGCTCTTTATGGTCAGCCGTAAAGCCAAATGCTACCTTTCCTTCATTAACTGCTTGAGTCACATTAGCCTCCACGGGCCTTTTTCCTGGCATTGAGACCGTTTCACATTTCGGTTTTCCCAAGAGTGCAATAGCCATAGCCAATGCACCGCCGCCACCTGTATGGCAGGCGCCAAGATAATAATCAGCCTGGCCGGTTTTGACTGCCATTGCAGCCTCGAGATCGGATTTAACCATTGTCGTTATGCTGCCATCAAGGTCTTTTACTAAACTTTCAATCTCCCTTTTATCCACCTGGCCGCCAATTACAATTTTCATTCCATCACTCTCCTATTTTGGTTTTGCAAAAAGACAGTCGTATAGTGAAGCAACAAATAATCTATTTCTTCTGGTGGCAATGGTTTTCCGTGAATTGTTTCTATGTAACGAATTTCTTCCATTGCTTCATCAAACCATTCTGATTGTTTTACCTCTGCCATTAGTTCAGGCATTGGCCCTTTTATCTCTTCACCCCTTTCAATTCTAGTAATCGCTGTCGGTAAATGTGTAAACAACATTTCGGAGTTCTCAATTTTCTCAGCGCCCAAACGCCTTTGCAGCTGACTGAATGCATCCAGGCAAATCTTCGCCGACCTTTCTGTCACAACTTCAGAAACTGTTAAAATAGCAAGTCTTTCTTCAAGACCCTGGATATCCATATTAACCTCCAAAATACTGTATTTAGTATATTTGTTACAAAGGAAAACAGTTCTCTTAGTAATGAGGATACTTTTTCCCTTCAATAACGAGACGCTGAATATGAATGACATTCTCTATCCTTATGGACTGAATCCGCTCTTTGATTTCATTCCGGATAGACTCAACTATCACAACAGCCGTAGTTGCCTTGGCTGCCAGTTCTTTTGCCTCTTTGGATGTAAAATCTGATGAAGGAAAAGTTTGAAGAGTATTTTCTTCATCTGCATTCCAAACAGCTGCATCAATCGTGCCTTTTTTAAGCATCGAAAAAAGCTGCATATAACCTGATTCAATTAACTCAACCTGTTTGCCTTTACACTCGCGCAAAGTGATTTCTGCCTGATCAACAGAGGAGTAATCAATTCCCACTCTCATTCCGTCTTTAATTGAGTCGAACCCCTCATTTGAAAAAAAGATTTTGTGGGAAGAAACATATGATTCTGCTCCAAAGTCTTTTATAATTTCAAGACCATCAAATCGCCTGACTGCTTCCTCAGCCGCCAATAAAGACATGATTGAAAAATCATATCGGCGGGATTTTAAGGCTTCAATCCGGGGCACTGACCCTCGCATGTATGCGAGGCCCACTTTAACATTTAAACTTTGGAGTTCCTCAATTAGTCCGGTAGCCAGTCCTTCATACCTTCTGGAATATGGAAGCGGCATTACACCAATGATTGGCCCGATTCCCGCAATTTCATAGAGCAAATTTACATCCCTTTTTCGCAAGAATGTCCCTAAATGCCCACGAGATTCCAATTGGATGGCATGTAAATCTTCCAGCACTTTTATTGCCCCTTGTACTGTCCCTCTTCCCAAGTCCAGCTTTTCAGTAAAGTCACTGACCCGTGGAATGCGCTTCCCTTCCTCAATTTCCAACAATTCTTTTGCAATGTACCTGGCTGCCAGGCCATTTTTAGAACATAAACTTTCCCAAATCCGAGACATTTCATCACAACCTTAACCTTATGCAATATACAATATTCTGTATATTATAAATATAGCGCTTACAAAATAATTTAACAAGAACTATTTTTAGTATAATTGGCAGGATCACCTCTACATTCTAAAAAATTGAACTTGTTAGTAAATCACTTGACGGGTTTACTTCTAAGGTGCAAACTTTGTATAAATAAAGGAAAGTACTTACTCTAACGGTGCGTTTAGTACAATAAAGATACAATCAATTTAAGGGGGAAGGTTGAACTAACAAGCAGTTATGCTTAATAAGCATAATTACAAAATACTATTAATTTAAAGTTAAGGAGAGGAACAATGTTAATATCAAGTGGAGAATTAGCAAAGCGTTTCAAGGTTTCAGTTAGGACCATTAGATATTACGATCAAATCGGCGTTGTTCGTCCATCAAAACTAGGCGAGGGAGGTAAACGTTTCTATTCTGTAGAGGACTGCTTAAATTTTGAAAAAGTTATTCTACTTAAATCCCTTGCTCTTCCACTCGATGAAATAAAAAGGATTATAAAAGACCAATCGACAGAGACCATTCTAATAGCTCATAAATCATATTTGAAAGAGCAATTATTTAACATACAAACATCGATTGCACATACAACTTCTTTGCTTCACATTCTTAAATTAGAAGGTACGATTCATTGGGAAGACCTTATCTCACTAGTAGTCCCACCAGAACAGAATAGAACCTGGAGCTCGTTTTTCTCTATAGAAGAACAAGAGAAATTATATGAGACTCTACCGAAATTAGAAAAGGATAATTTATCCGTAAAAAAATGGATTAATCTGGTTAAACGGATTGAATTATGCATACTGGAAGATACCTCCCCAGGATCTGAACAGGCTAAGCTTATTATAGAAGACATGGAGATTCTTTCTGAGGAAACGTTTCAAGGGGATCAAAACCTTTTGACAAAGTTTTGGGAGGTACGTCGATCTCAAGAATCTTCAAATGAACTAAATCTATATCCAATAAAGCAGGAAATTATAGATTTTATCGAAGAGGCTTATGCAATCATCCAAGGGCAGTAAGGATGACGGCAATTCCATTAAATATTCCATGTATTATTATTGCCGGAACGATAGAACCTGACTTTTCATACGTCCATGCAAATATAAGACCAGAAACCAAATTTATTGGTAATGTATTGAAGGTTGGAATGTGAACTATCATAAAAATAAATGAACTACCTAATATGCTTATAGGTATTCCAAATTTGCTACGTAAGAATCGATAAAGGAACCCTCGGTAAAATATTTCTTCATATAACGGCGAAATAATTGCTGCAGATACAAATCCAATCAAAAAGTTAAGTAGGGTCATTCTTGACTGTAGGCTATCAGTCTTACTATTCTCCGGCCCAACACCTAAAAGAATCTCCATGACAACAACCATTGCGATGCTTATTACAATTAATACAAATGTCCATCCAATAATTGCTTTCCAATAATTTGTAGAAAATCTTACTAAACCGACTTCCTTCCAACTAAGGTTATTTGGCCTTAGTGCAATAAAATACAGTCCAAACATAAAGATAATTGACATTATAAGTCCTATCAATGTTCCTGAATAAAGATCATTTTGTAATACAGATAACAAATATTCCTTTAACTGATACTCTATAAAGATTGGAACTATCACTAACACCAATATAAGTAGTTTGACTAGTTCTTTCCATGTCCACGGCGATTTGAGAAAGTACATTTCACGATTATTCATTTAATTACCCCCTTAATTTAAAGAGTAAAAGATGACGTTACGTAACCTGCAAGCATTTTTTACTGATTTCTTACGAAAACTAAATTCTAAATCCTTCTCATGAAAATGTTTCCAATAAAATAATCAACTCACTTCTTAACTTTGTCAAGAATTACACTTAACGGTGCTTTAGTGAAATAAAATAGTAAAAAAGTGGCTTAGAGTCGATGAACTCTAAGCCTTTTTAACTGTGAAATATACTGCGATTTGTGTTAAGAAATTACTTTCCTGATACGATGAGTCCGAATTGGGCTAGCAATGCGCTGCCGATGTAGGTGCCGGTGAAGACGAAGACGGCGACGATGGCGACTTTCCAGGAGGTTTTCCTTAAGTCCACTAGTTGGTCGACGACTGAGATTCCCGCAAAGGTCAGGATTGGTGTTGTAATGGATAGGAAGTCGACTGCACCGATTGCCTTTATGAACCAGTCTGAGACAGAGCAGAAAACAAGCGACGTAATCGCGACCCAGCCGAGGACCGGGAAGTCCTTAATGAATCCTACGGGAGCCTTTTTCGCAAAATCGGAAATCAGGATGCCAATGAAGGAAAACATCCACAATACAATCAATCCGTAAATGGTCAAAACTGAAATCGGCGTTGACGCCGGGTTTTTTATCAGTTTGATTTGCTGGGTGAATAAGATCAGCCCGATGCTGAGCAATAAAATCAGTCCGAATTTTACATATTTATTTAATCCAGCGGCCATTATTTTTCACCCCTTACAAATAGACGGTACATGAAGCGCTGCAGCGGAACGGCAAGGAAGACCATTGTGAACGTCCCGAGGAAGCTGGTCAAAAGCTGGCTCGCGGATGCGTATGCCAAAATAGTGCTTTGCAATTCTGGCATCCTTGCGACTAGGCTCGAGGACGATGCTGTCATCATGCTTGCCGAGCCCATGCCCGAAGCAATCGCGAGTGCCTCGACGCGGAAGCCAAGGTCAAGCAGGATCGGCGCCAGGATGCTGAAGAAAATCGCGCCAAACAGCGTGCCAATGATATAGAGCGACAATACCCCGCGCCCTTCAGGTGACTCAAGCGTATATTTTTCGGTAATATACGCAAGCTCTCCTTCACGGCCAAGCCCGAGAGTCGAACCAATGGCTTCTCGCCGTAGACCGAGAAACAGCGCAACCGGCAGCCCAAGAATGACTGTCCCCAAATTCCCAAGCTCCTGGATAAGAAAAATCCAGCCAAGCTTAAGAATTTCCTGCAGATGCGGCGCAACATCCGCCCCATATCTCGCCATTAACGGAAGCATGATGAATATCAAATACTTGCTGGAAAACAGGACATTCTCCCGGCTGTAGATATTCTTTAAAATTCCCTTTCGAAACACAGGCATCCCCAAAACCATTGTAATCAGGATGGCAAACACTAGCGGCAATAGGCCGATTTTGAAAGTTCCAATCGTAATTGCCTGGAAACCAATAAATTCAGCGGCAGTGATGACAAGCAGGACAAATACGAGTAAATAAATAAATTTCGATTTCATAGTCAGCCTCTCCTGTTGTGGTTAGTTTTATTAAAGGTCAGGGATTGGGGTTTAGGTGCCACGGCCGACTGGATTTGCCATCCAACGGCCCGGTAACATATCCAGTCCCCTATTCCAAAATCGTCGCTAGCAATTTTTCGTAGTCCGCGAAGGAACGCTTGTACAGCTTCCCGCGGTCAATTTTCCCGTCCATTTCCTCGAGTACCTGGGCCATGAACCTTGGGAACACCTCAAAAATGTATTCCGGATCGATATCTATAAAATCATCGCCATGGATCGTACCGGTAAATCCGCTGTACCCGACCTGGATGCACGGGAACAGGTAGGAAAGGTCCCCGATATCGCCGGCAGCACTGATTGGATTGTTGTTTTTGATCGCGGCAATTTCATCGTTTTTTTCAAATGCGCTAATGACGAACTCGTTCAAGTAGCGGTCCTGGACGAAAGGCAGGTAACCCATTTGCGTTTCAATCTCGACTTCCCCCTGAAGCGCGCGGGCACTGCCGATCGCCGCGTCATCCATCCGCTTGACGACCTCTTTCATGTAGTCAACCGATTGGGTCCTAACATCGCTGCCCACTGTAATCTGATTCGGGATGACATTGGTGGACATGTCGGATTCCATCACAATCGGATTAATCCGCACCATTTCATCGTCCCTGAGCTGCTGGCGGCTAAGTCCCAGTGCCACATTAAAAAGTGTGGACATGCTATAAGCATTTTTAGCCGAAAAAGGATCGAACCCGGCATGGGTCGCCTTACCTTTGAATATGTATTTTTTGTATAAAAAGCCGGCCAGGTCGCAGTTGACTTCAATCGTTCGCTCCGGGAATTCGCCGCCCATCGCATGGACACAAATTCCAAGGTCAATATCATCGAACACGCCCAGCTTCATCGCTTCCGGCTTGCCGCCGTAATAACTGATTGTCTTATCAGCTACAAGTTTTGCGCGATACGCCAGGTCGAGGTATTCCTCGGCTGGAACGAACACGAACGTTATTTTGAAATCGTAATTTTTGTACGCTTCCGTCTGGTAAAGGTAGCTGTACAGCGCGAGCGCAATGCCAACCTGTGTGTAGTGTCCGCAGTTGTGGGCCGCGCCGGTTTCCGGATTTGACCACTTGTGGCTTGGCGCATAGACGGCGTCCAGCTCGGCAATGAACGCAATGTTCAGGCCAGTTTGGGTTCCTAGCGAGGTTTTCAGGCCAGTGGTACTGAATTCCTCAATCTCAATGTCGGGATTGATTTTCTGCAAAAAATCCCTGACGGTCATTTTCGTTTCGAACTCCTTGTAGCCTAGCTCGGGGTTCTGGAAGATCTTTTTCGACAGCTCCGCGATATCCTGATATTGCTTTTTGAATAACATTTCACAAACGCCCCCGTTCACTCGTGGAGTATAATTATTTATTACTACAATATCTTAGTCAAACATAGACATGCCGTCAATACGAATATTTTGGTTTTTAGAATAAAAATCGTTTGTATTTAGGTTAGCATTTTCCAGTCAGCCAACAAGAAAAACCCAATGTATAGCGCAAAACAACAATAGTCAATCAATTCAAAATTGGTAAAAAACACAGGTCGTAAACGTAGAAAAATAATTTTTTATTTACTAAAATAGTTTACCCCTCCAAGCAATCTTGCATGACAGAGATGAACATCCAGGCACCGAATCGGGGAAAAGCATGTCGGAATGGGCCTGGCATCTGATGAATGAAAAAGGCTGCTGAGCATTTTGCTTCAGCAGCCTTTTTCTATTGTTTGTACTCTAGTTGGTTTCCCGGATTGGGTCGATGACGATGCTGTCCTGGACGGGGGTATCGTTCCCGCCAGTGTCAACATAGATCGGTGAATTTTCGTAATTGATTTGGACGTATTCGTATTTTCCGGTTTTATTTGCACCGTTGGAAATTATTTTGTTCGCAATGATTGAGCCGGTAAACGTAGCGTCTAAGTCTACAGTTGCACTTGGTGCATAAATCATCCTTGGATAAAGAATCGGACTTCCGCTTAGCTTGATCCCCGATGTTCCCCCGGTGATGATGTGTCCCTGCACTCCCGTCGTAACACTTACTGCCAAATTGGCATTTTTTGATAGTTGCAAATCATTCGCGTACATCGAACCGTAAATTAAACCGTTGTCCAGCGACGTCCCCGGACCTTTCAAAAATAAATAAAGCTTGCTCAAATCCTTGCCCGTATTAATCACTGAGCCACTACCCAGCTTAATATTTTCAGCAAATATGGACAGTTTTCCTTTTCCGATAATGGTAATTTGTCCATTTTGTTGGATATCCAAATTCTGTACAACAAGATTGCGGTTATAATCACCCACATCGATGGTCAACGGGGTTAAACTATTCACCGAAAATGTTTTGAACACCATATCCCGATTCATTTTTAATAGATTACCTGAAAAATTAACGGCAGTGTTAGGCACCGAAAAGCCCGGGAATGGTGGAAGGTTGACGGGCGTTTTGGCATCGTATTTTACTTTACTATCACTAATATTTACTTCATTACCATTAATTTTTACATTTCCGCTTTCCTTTGTAGCATTGGTAGCGATACTCCCGTCGATGGGGGTGTTTGAAATTACAATGCTATCTTTTCCGAAAAGGACGGTGTCCGCCGGGATGTTTACAACACTCTTCGGCTTCCATGATACGTGGACAACCCTTGAAACCGTCCTCTTCCGGTTATTAATCATTCCGGTAGAAGTAATTTTATAGTCCATTGTATAGGAAATGATTGTATCGCTAGCCAGCTTTTCTATCTTCACTTTCGCGACCGGCTTATCACCGAATGACTCCTCGAAATCTGTATAGGATTTCTCCACGCCAAGTTCAAGGGCCGAATCGATTCCACTAAAAAAACTATCCCGTGTCGCTGCATTCTTATATACCGCTCTGATAGCCGGACTCATCTCGTTCAATCTGGCCGTCGCACCCGCTTCCGCAATGTAATAAGCGGACTGGTAGCTGCGCTCGACCGTGCCCATCCTCATATTGTTCGCCGCCATCGCCATCATGCTGAGCCCCATAATAACAATAACAACCAAAACAAGCAGAACCAACACCATTGCCATGCCCTTTTCATTTTTTAAAATTGCCTTTGCTTGTCTCACGGTCTCACTCATTTCCGGTTAGCTTTCCTATTTTCGGATATAAATCGTCGTTGATAACGTTGTCTGTGGATTGTTCGGAGTGTTGTTTGCGGACATTGATATCGTAACTTTATTGTCAGTCATTTGGATTTTGAAATCCTTGAGGCTGGTAATGATCGGATGACCATTTTTTGTAACATTTCCGTTTTCAAGTTTATAAATGTCTGTATCATTAATCGTCAGGACATTGCTGTTTACGTTCACGCTTGATGCCTTCCTGATCTCTTTTGTGATAATATTCAGACCAAGGCGGACATCGGCTTGATTTTGAACTTGCGCGGTTTGATTGATGGCCTGTTTTTGTCCAAAAAGGAAAACCGAGCTGCCAAGCAGAAGGATAAGTGAGAGGAGCGCAACACCTGCCAGCACCTCTGCCAAAGACATGCCTTTCTGATTTTTCAGCATGTTGAAGCCTCCTATTGGTTCCAGGTTAGTAAAGTTTCCATTTGTGCTTCCTTAACGGCTTTAGTAGAATCCTTATACACTTTCACCTTAACTTTGGCCAATTCTTTCGAGCTTACTGAATTGGTTATCTGGATGAAAGTGTAATGTCCGCCGCCAGTTTTTTCAAAACACTTGCTGTCGGTTGGACAATCTCTCGTTGTTGGTGTATAGCCATAAGGGGCATCTTTCAGTGATTTCTCCGCGCTATCGAGCGAAGGTACCGTCGAAATCACGTTGTAAACAGTCTCCATATGCGCTTCAGCCACATACGTTGCATCAATCATGTTTTTTGAAAAAGTATTGGAACGCGAAGATTGAGCAAACATAGGTAGCATGGAAACGATGATAATAGTGAGAATCATCATCGCAGCCAATATTTCTATCAATGAAAACCCTTGCTGTGATTTTAGAATAGAAGATAGTTTCATAGTTTATTTTCCTTTGCAAAAAATAACTAAATATAACAATGTGTGACATTTTCCTCTTATTAAATCTATTTTATCAGTACGGAGCCATACAAACAATTCCCTGATGTGAAAAAACAGCGGCGGTACCTTGAAAGATACATGAGGGCAAACGGGATATCTGGAGAGGTTTTTAGGATCCGCCAAACTAAGGCATTACTTAGAAAAAAAAAGCAGACCAGGATTAACTCCCAATCTGCTTTTTCAAATGTCTATCTAGTAGTGATAGGCACTTTTTTATAGTGATTTTATTGGTGTTTCAAATTCAAAGGTTTTGCCGCTTTGTGTTTTTACGGTGGTGATTGTTTTGCTGTTGTCGAGCCACATGCCGAATTTGAAATTGACGCTGAAGCCCCAGCTTGAGTATGGATTGATGGTTGTTCCAATTCCGGCTGCTTCGAGTTCAGACGCCGTATACGTTGTGTAGAGCTTGCCTTTTTCGTAAAGCTCGACCTTTTCGACGGTGACAGCCTGTTCGTCACGGCTGTACACATTGATCGACAGCGACTGGATGACGGTGTTGATGAGCACCGATGGATAGCTGTTCAGCACAAGCTGCGGCCTGTCGCTCACAGTGATAACCGTGCTCGCGCTTTTCCCGTCTGCTGTTGCTGTGATGGTCGCCGTTCCTTCCGCGACACCTGTCACAAGCCCGTTTTCATCGACGAGCGACACACCCGCGTCCGAAGTCTCCCAAACAACAGTCTTGTTCGTCGCATTCGCCGGCGATACAACCGCGCTCAACTGCTTCGTGCCGCCAATTTTCACAGTCGCGCTCTGTGGCAATCCGACCGAGGAAACTTTCACAACATACGTCACAGCCTTGGCAAGTTCTGCCGTAGTGTTGCCTGCCGCGTCCGCAGCTGCAACAACAATCCGGTTCGCACCTTCTGCCAAAGTAATTTCCTTTGTAAAATGTCCTTCCGAATCAACCGCTGCCGCTTCTCCGTTTACGGTAACCGATGCGCCAGCTTCCACAGTTCCATTGACCACATAGGCACCCTCGTAAACTGTTTCATCCGCCACATCGAACGTAACCGCTGGTGGCGTAGTGTCAACTGTAAACGTTGCCGTGGCCGATGAGGTTAACCCGTCATGCTCGGCGGTAACAGTCAATTCGTACTTGCCTTCTTCAAGGATTTCCGTGCCGAGCGTGTAGCCGCTCACTTCCACCCCGTCCTTTTTTAGGACAGCCGTGTACTTCACGCCTTCCACAGCATTAACCGCTGGGGTCGCCGACTTCACAACCTCGCCGCCAATCCCGGTTAAAACCGGAGTTTCCGGAGCCACTAGTGCTTCAAGCACCAATGTAGCAGCATTTACAGCTTCACCGCTGCCAAGCTTTACTCCATAAATGATTTCCTGCTTCACAGTCGTCCGCTCCACCTTTGGGACCGCAACGACTAACTTGTTCCCTTCAACTGTTATCGCGTCACCCGCAAGCTCGATGGCCTGGCCATTTTTTACAAAAATAAGGTCTTTAGGCACTTCGGTTACTTGCTTATCCAGCGAAACGGTTACAGTTCCGTTCACTGCTGCCACGCCTGTCACAACCGCCGGGCGCACTGCCTCGTATTTCGGCATGATCACATCGGCTTGCTCGGTCAGCTTAGCCTTGAATGTGCCGCTGACCTTTGGCAGGTACTGGTTCACCTGGCCAGCCGCATCTTTCGCGTCAGCGAGTTCCGAATCTGCGAGCCCTCCGTCAAGCAGCTTGTTGAGCTGGTCAAGCTTCATGGCAACGGAAACATCGTATACCATGCTGTCGCGGAGATCTTGTGCCTCTTGCTTGTAAGTTTTGAAGAGGTTCCGCGTCGTCAAGCCGTATACACGGTAAATGATGACGGTCCGCGCCTTCAGCTGGTAAGAAATTTCGTGGTAGGACTCCTGGACGCCATCAAGGTCTCCGGCATTGATGCTCTTCTGCAGCGCTGCCGTATTCGCCTGGATGTTTTTGACCGTGTAGTTGTACGCGTCAATGTACGGGATGACCCGTTCGGTGATGTACGTTTTGTAGTTCGTATCCAATTTTAAAAGCAGGGACGCCTTTTGCGTTCCGCCGCTTTTCACAACAGCTGCCCTGGCGCTCGCATATGCCGCTTTGGCCGCGTTGTATTGCTTGTAAACATCATTGATGTTGGCGAATTTTCCAGTCGCCGTCACATCACTGTACTGGTGGTAGGCTTTTTGCATTTGTACGATAGCCCTGTCCACCGTTGTCACATTGCTGGTCGCCGCATTCGCCGTTAGAGGAGCCACAAGCAACAGCAAGGACATGAATAAAATTGAAATCTTTCTCATTATGTAAAACCCCCTTTTCAAACTAAATTATATAAATATATTAATTAGTTTGAAATGGGAAAGAATTCCCTCAATCTCAGTAACTTCCTTCTAGGATGAAAAAGTTATATTACTAAACTTTTAAAAGGGGCAAACTTTTTCGTGGCTCAATTCCAGTTCGCCTCCAAATATCGCCACATCAGCCTGTGGTGAGGGTACAGCTTGCGCGGGATATCAGCAAGAGTATGTATTTGCTCATCCTCCTCATCTTTACGCCCATAAAGGTAAAAAGTTCCATCCAGCGGGATGTCTTTCTGGAATTTATAGAGTGCGACGACGTATTTTTCCTCGTCATCCTCTTCCATGTCCTCCGGCTTGATCTCGTTATAATTCTTCAACGCTGCGAGGCTGTCCCGGATTTGAACGGCTACATGGGGACTGCCTTCCTGTGGGTAAAAGACGATCGTTGTGATAAGTGTAAGTAGAATTGTCACAGGCCAAACTAGTTTGTTTCTGCCGAGGGCGGTTCCTTTTCGGATGAAGTAAATTGCCGCACCTACAAGTGAAACGTTTATGCAAAGAATCCAAGGGATAGCAATAATGCGTGCAAGGCCGGTATACGGGAACAGCCTTATGAATAATTCGATTAAGATGAACGTCGGCAGGATTGCCGCAATCCCCTTTAAAACGGCTTTTTGTCCGCCGCTGAGCTCCTTCGTTTTTACCATTAGCCAGTAAACCACCTTATTAATAGAGTAAAGGCTAGGATGACAAACGCCAGTACCGCTATATTAAAAAGAATCTGTTTCCAGCCGCCGCGGAAAAATTCACCCGGCGAACCGGTAAAACCATGCCGCATTCCCTCATTGAAGGTATAGCCGGGGTCCTTCCTCATCTCCTTCTCAAGACGTTCCCTTTCCTTTTCAGACATTTGGATCCCTCCAATAATCCCATTTTGTTCCATTGTATACTATCGCCGTCCAGTCGAGTAGATTGAGTTTTCCGCAAGTCTTCCGGCAGCCGAATTATTTTTACAACGTTTCGTTATTTTCCACAATTCCCAAACATAATTTGGTAACAACCAAATAAAAAATGCTAGGAGGAACAAATATGGATTTTTATCAATTCCTCGTCCTTATTCACGTAATTGCCGCGATAGTCGGAATCGGAGCCACCTTTGCCTTGCCAGCAATCGCCAAAAAGCCGAAAACCCCCATGCAAGCGCAATTTACCTTCGGCGTCCTGGACGGAATCGAGAAAATAGCCAAAATTGGCAGCATCACCCTCCTGCTGACCGGACTCATCTTGGGCGCTCTGGAGCCGAAACTTTTCAAGGAATTCTGGTACATCGCCTCCATCGTCATCTATATTGCCGTCCAGCCAATTGTCGCCGGCATCCTCCCGAAAAAAATCAAGCAGCAAAAGCAAATCCTCGACGCGCACAAAGGAGACGGCCTGCCCGAAGCCTACCTCACCATCGCCCGGCAAATGGACCGCCTCAACCAAATCACACACGCCGCCGCCATCATCCTTATCATCCTCATGGTCACCAAGCCCTTTTAATTCTTTTGGAAAATGGGCCCATGCGACAAGTAATTTCCCACGCCAGGGGGTGGCGCTTTGATAGTTCGAAGAGAATTCTCCGTAAAGAAGATGAACTGATTTATTTGGCGCTCCGGTACTACGACAGGAGCCTGCAAAAACGCAGAAGCCAGGCGAACCCTGGCTTCTATTTTCTATTAAGTTGAAGATCAGGTTAACGAAGGGCCAGTTTTAAGCTGGATTTTCGGAGAAGCCGTTTTGATCCGAATAAATCGCTCCAACCAGGGAAATCCCTCCTCATGAGTGATAGAATTTTGCAATGATTCTGTTACTTAAAGACCAGTC
>NZ_LMTI01000006.1:149843-216120 GCF_001510665.1 Bacillus sp. FJAT-27445 | reverse complement strand
ACCTCATGAAACCCTTCGAAACGGTCTTTAGAGGGAGCATTAAGACCGTTTCACCTTATGAATCTCTTCGAAACGGTCTTTAGAGGGAGCATTAAGACCGTTTCACCTCATGAAACCCTTCGAAACGGTCTTTAGAGGGAGCATTAAGACCGTTTCACCTCATGAATCCCTTCGAAACGGTCTTTAGAAGGGAGACGCAGGAGCGTGAGGAGAATAAGCAAGCGAGGAGTTAACGCTCCCGGCCATATTCATAAGAAGACCAGCGACGTTTACTTATTGAATCTAAATTTTTCTCTAGAACCCTCCTTATCCGCCTTTTTGCCACCGTCTCCCCACACCATTCGAAAATATCAGATGTAGTGATTATCCGGTCAGGGAACAACACCTTGTATTCCCACACATGCCGCATGACAGCAGCATCAACGATTTCTTTCCCCCCGCAAGTCCCACAGACACAATAGTGACCCTTCACCGCAACCAAAGTCGCCCCGCACAGCCCACAGAATAGCGCCTTCCGCAAGCCCTCATACTCATAAGCCGGGACATTTGAATACCGGGACTCCTCCTGGTGCAGCGACACCAACTGATCCGCCACCTTATAGTGGTTTTTATTCAATTTCGAAGTGCGCGCGTCAAACTTTTTAAAGAAGCGATTTAACTGGGAGTGATAGAGCATCGGTTCGGTGGGAGGTGCATTGAACAAGGTGAATTCGGGGTTGATAAAAACGGCGGTTGATTCAATGGGCAAAGAGTAGCCCCGGCCGTGGAGTGTATTGCGCAGCAGCGACTCATTGCGGCTCATCTGCAGAAGAGGGTTCGTCACATCTACATCAGGCAGCCTGATAATCCGTTTATCCTTTTCATCATAGGAATGGTCCCCATAGAGGTTTTTCACTTCAAACGGATAAAGCTTTTCCGGCGCCACGATAAGCGTGTCAATCTGGAACGTGGTGTTGTTATACTCGAACAGTAAATCATTCAAGACGAGGCAATCACTTTGAAGCTTGTCCGTCCATGTATCAAACATTACCTCTCCTTCATAACCCTTTTTTTGTTTGCGATAGTATTTCGCATCCTTTTCCGCCAAGGTCGACCTGGCATCCAGCTGCCTCAGCACGACCAAATCCTTTGGTTCCGCCCGCGGTTTGTACTGCATCTCCCACAACCTTTCTTGATTCATCAATTCTATTTTACAAAAGTTTCCTTATCCTTCGCCGAGCTTATGTGAATTTTTTGTGAAAAAAGACCAGCCACCGCGAATCGACAGTGGCTGGCTTTGAAATTGCTTTCGATAAAAGTTTGCATTCTGGATGATAAAACATGTCGAGCTCCTTTAAAGCGGCAAGCCAATTACGCCTCGACTTCCACGCCAACTGCTAAAAACTTTCGAATCCGATTGGCTGCTTCAGCGAGCCTTTCCGCTGGCTGAACGATGGCTATCCGGACGTACCCCTCGCCCTGCTGGCCGAACGCGTCGCCAGGTACGACCGCCACCCCCGCGTTATCCAACAGTTGAAATGCAAAATCGTGAGACGTCCAGCCTTCCGGGATTTTAGCCCAGACAAACATCGTGGCCGGGGATGATTTCACATGCCAGCCGCTCCGGTTCAAGCCTTCAATCAGCGTGTCCCGGCGGTGCTCGTAGATTTTCACCCGCTCGCCGAGGTCGGCATAATCCGAAGTGAGCGCTGCGACGGCCGCTTTTTGAATCGGCAGGAAAATTCCGTAGTCGATATGCGACTTGAACGCCGCGAGGATGCGGATCGCCTGCTCATTCCCGACCGCGTAGCCTATCCGGCAGCCCGCCATGTTAAATGTTTTCGAAAGGGAGTTAATCTCGATGCCGACCTCTTTCGCACCCTCAACCGACATGAAACTGATCTGCGGATGGTCGTCAAAAATCAGTTCGGAATAGGCAAAATCGTGCAGGACGAGAATCTCGTGTTTTTTCGCAAACGCCACGACTTTTTCAAAAAAGCGTCGGTCCGCCAAAGCGGGGACGGGATTTCCCGGATAGCTGAGGATCATCAGCTTCGCTTTCGCCGAAACCTCCGCCGGAATGTCCTCCAGTACAGGGAGGAAATCATTCTCCTCAAGAAGCGGCATTGGGTAAGCCTCGGCCCCGGCAATTTTCACACTCGCCTCGTAAATCGGGTAGCCCGGGTCAGGCACAAGTACATAATCGCCTGGATTTACAAGCGCAAGCGCCAAATGCGACAGCCCGTCCTGCGAGCCCATCAGCTGCAAAACTTCCTTTTCCGCAATAATATCCGCGTTATAGCGCTTCTTGTAAAAATAACTCACAGCCTCACTGAATTCCGCAGTCCCCTTCAGCGTGTAGCCATAATTCAGCGGGTCGCTGCTGTACTTCGCAATCGTCTCTGTGACTAGCGGGGAAGGCGGCAAATCAGGGCTTCCTACACTTAGGTCAATAACATCAATTCCCTGTTTCAGGAGCTCCTGCTTGCGGTTCGCAAGGTCAAGAAAAATTCCTGATGGCAGCTTTTCCAATACCGTCGATGGGGTAATCTTCATATGTAACTCTCCTTAATATGGAAATTTATTATTGTAAAATAGGCCACAATTGACAGTTAAGTGAATTTTAAAAATTATTTTAACAGTATAACACAGGATGTTTCAGTCTGCCGCTAAAAATTCCATAAGATTTCAGGGGATATTTTACCAAAAAAGCGGGGGGGTTTTAATGGAATTAAAAACAGCGCATGAACCCGTCCATGCGCCGCCCTTCATAAAAAATCACTCGCTCCCGTATCCATCCGGATTCAGCATCTGCCACTTCCATGCATCCCCGCACATTTCCTCGATTCCCCGAGCGGCGGTCCAGCCAAGTTCCCATTCCGCCTTTGACGGGTCCGCATAGCATATGGCTGCGTCGCCATGTCGGCGGTCGACAATCCGATACGGTATCCGCCTGCCTGAAGCCTTTTCGAAAGCGGCGACCAGTTCCAAGACGCTGTACCCCCTCCCCGTTCCAAGATTATATGCTTCCACTCCGGGGGAGGACATGACTTTCTCCAATGCCTTCAAGTGTCCCCGCGCCAAATCAACAACGTGGATATAATCCCTGATGCCAGTGCCATCGGCTGTCGGGTAGTCGTTGCCAAACACCTCGACCTCTTCCAATCTTCCGGCTGCGACCCTGCTGATATACGGCATCAAGTTTGCCGGCACGGAGCTATTTGGGTCCTCCCCAATCAAACCGCTTGGATGCGCCCCGACTGGATTGAAGTAACGCAGCAGCGCAATGCTCCACTCCTGATCGGCCGCATACAAATCTTGCAAAATCCTTTCAACCATCAGCTTTGACCTTCCGTATGGATTCACGGCCTGCAGCCTGGATTCCTCAAAGATGGGGACCCTTTCCGGATCACCGTAAACGGTAGCAGATGAGCTGAAAACAAGACTCTTCACCCTGTACTTTTCCATAAATGACAAGAGGTTCAAAGTGCCAGAAACATTGTTTTGATAATAATGAAGCGGCGCCCGAACGGATTCGCCGACCGCTTTTAACCCGGCAAAATGGATGACCGCTTCGACCGGATGGCTCAGAAACACTTCCTCCAGCTGCCCCGGCTCTGTGAGGTCCGCCTCATAAAACACAAACTCCTTCCCACTAATCTCGCGAATTCTTTTCAAAACTTCCGGCTTGCTGTTTGAAAAATTGTCGACAATCACGAGTTCGTAGCCGGCTTCCAGCAACTCCACGCATGTATGGCTCCCGATAAATCCTGCCCCGCCTGTAACCAAAATAGCCACCGAATTCCCCCCAAAAACAAACTACCTAAGTATATTCAGGCGGAAACAGGGCCATTCTTATAAACCGGCCTGCTTTGTAAAAGAATCCCACTTTTCCACAGTGACTTATTTTCACGGTGGGAATCATAGCACGGGCCGCAGCGCAATAAACTTTATCAGTACAGCTATCAATATGGCTGAAAATGTCTGAAGGACTGATGAAAATGGCGGGGACGAAAAAGAAACGGTTGCTGATCATTTCCCTCACAGCCCTGATCGCCCTTTTCCTGGCAGGAGGGGGCTATGCCTTTACGGTTTACAGCTCCTTATCAAAGGCTGCCGATACGATGCATGCGCCGATTGAACGCGTGAAATCGCCGAAGCGGGTCGAGCAGATTACGTTGGAGAAGCAGCAGCCCATTTCCGTTCTCCTGCTTGGAGTCGACGAGCGCGAGGGAGACCGCGGCCGGACCGACAGTATGATTGTGCTGACCGTGAACCCCAACCTCGGCTCTGTAAAAATGGTCAGTATTCCAAGAGATACACGGACCGTGATTGCCGGGCGGGGCTCCGAGGACAAAATCAACCACGCCTATGCATTTGGCGGGGTCGAGATGGCAATGGAAACGGTTGAACGTTTTCTCGATATACCGATTGATTATTATGTAAAAGTGAATATGGAAGGATTCAGCGGGCTGGTGGATGCGGTTGGCGGTGTCAGTGTCACAAATCCATTTCCCTTCTCGTATGGCGAGGACCAATTTCCAAAAGGGGAAATCACGCTCGACGGCGAATCGGCGTTGAACTACGCGAGGATGCGCTATGAGGACCCGCGGGGGGATTTCGGACGGCAGGAAAGGCAGCGTGCCATTATCAAGGCTGTTTTGGATAAGGGAGCGTCTATCTCATCGCTCACCAATTTTGATAAAATTTTCGCTGAATTGGGCCGGTCGGTAAAAACGAATCTTACCTTCGACCAGATGGTTGGCGTCGCCAAAGACTACAAAGCTGCCGCAAAAACCATCCAGCAAATCGAACTAAACGGAACGGGAACAAAAATCAACGCCATCTACTACTACCTCGTCCCGGACGAAGAAAAACAGCGCGTTCAAGTGGAATTGAAACAACACCTCGAATTATAAATAAGATTCCGATTCAGTGCCAGATCCCCTCACCGATTTTCGACAAAATTCGGGTAGTGACAGGCACTGTTCGCATTTTCCCCCCAAAAAAGAGGCGGACAGTGTAAGCTGTCCGCCCCTAGCCGAAATCAATAAAAATTCGCGATGCATTTGACGGCGTCGAGCCGTGCTTTGCTTGGTGTTTCGTAGTTTACTTTTTTCGGGTCGCGCTTGACGAACTGCCCGGCGCCGACCCGGAGTTCGTCTTTTTTAAAGCCATAAATCCGATACACTTCGCCTTTTTTCAGCGTCCTCACAAACTTGCCGTCATTGGACAAAAGAGGCGTATCCTCAAGGATGGTCAGACGGCCAAGTAGCCCCGGTACTAGTTCCCACTTATACTTGTCCCAGTAAATTTTCTGGCCCTTGTGGTACTGCAAACATGGCGTGCACACAGGCTTCGTCACGTACGCGGATGAGATGTACCCCACTTTTTTATCCAAGGTCATCACAGGAATCCAGACGAACTGGTTCCGGTTTGCTGAAGTATCGTACACGAAATCCCCTGTAACCGTCAGCGTTGAGAATTTCCCAGGCTTTTTTACCACCGGGAAACTTTTGCTCGGCCCTGACCTCAAAACCGCTTCGTCAATGGTCGTCGCAACCTTATCCCCTTTATTATAAAAATAAGCAGATGGATGTACCGTCCCGTCAATCTTATAGGCCATTGTCGGGAACTTAATATTCGCCGGACTATCAGGATTGTAGTCAAAATCGCTCGGCTCGAACTTTGGCTTCACCAACTTACCGCCGTTAAGCAGGCTGTCGTTTTCAATATTCCTGAACACCTTCTCCTGGTACGCATCTAGATTCGGCGCACCTGTCGCCTTAACAATCGGGCTGTTTACTGGCTTTGTCCCATTATAGGCCATGACCGCGAAATACCAGCTTTCGATGTCACGCCGAGTGGTGTTCGTGATTTTCGGAAGGTCCGTCCTGTTGTACATAGATGCGAGGATTTTTACACCTGATTCAATATTGTAATACACATCGTTTTTCAAGCTCTCCTGGTTCAAATCAGACTTGTTCGTAATCTGCATAATGCCGATTCCGCCATCCCATGAAATGACCGGCTCTCCGTTCGAATCAAACTGCTCCCATTTTCCGTTCTCCTGGATTGCGACTCCCTTCACCACTTCAGGCGGGACGTCGTATGCAATCGCCGCGCTCGTCAGCAGGCAGTTCGCGTGTTGGAAGGACGGGTTCTCATTCGGCTTCAACGCGCCAAACTTCGCGCACTTCGAGACCAATCCCGGCTGCTCAGCTGCGGAAGCATTTCCGTGATACAATCCAAGGGCAAGTAGTGTCAGGACTGCGGCTTTCAAAATCGTTTTCAACTCGTCACTGCTCCAATCTTTTAGTCTCATAAACTATCTTTTAATCTATCATACCTAAAAATACCAGAAATTCCAAATCCCTATCCACTGCTTACTTCCCCCGCAGCTTCTCAATATCCTCTTTTAAAATCTGATTTTCCTTTATTAACACGCTCTCCATATAAAAATAATCTTTCATAATCAAATCCATAAGCGCATCGACTTCTGTAGGGTCATACCCGCGAAGAATCTTCCTTTTAAATTCCTTTTCGTTGATCTGCCTTCCGCTTAACAAAAGATTCGAGTCATTTTTTTGCTGATGCTCGGGGAGCTCCCTTTCAAAAATCATATCAAGAAAATCTTTTGAATACGTGTAGGTTAATAGAATAGATTCCCCCGCCCCATTTTTCATTGTCAATTCAATAGCAGTCAAGTCAACACCGGGCTCTATATTCATGCTTTGAGTGTAAATATGTGTTGCGGTAAACCCCTGCCCAAGCCTCTTTTCATAGGCTTTGGCCAGCTTCGGGAAGTTCCCCACTGCAAGGTCAATCATCTCCTGAATCATCGGTGAACCTCCTAATCCTGTACATGTTCGTATCATTGCACAACTCCAGTCCGTTCCACTATAGGAAAATAAACCCACTCTATCTCTTAAAATAAATCAATCTCATCGCACAAAAAAGAGCAGCCCTGCCACCAGGTCCGCCCGCCAATTTATATAGATGCCCTCTCTTTTTTCCATCTATAAAATGTATAAAGCAATGTTGAAAAAGCGACTGCCACCCAGGTAACCATCAGCACAGATAAAAAGGAGGAGCCTTCTCCCTTAAAAAGATAAATAGAATGATAGCAAGTAAAATAGGAACCTGAATTAAGTTCCAAAGAAATTTCTTTTTATAACTCCAGCTCCAATAGGCCAAATCCCTTCCCCTTTTCCCAAGCCTACTTTTCAAAAACGACCAAATGATCATACACAAGCCAACCCTCTTTATTTTTCACAAAACAGATCGTCGTCGTTTGGTTGCCGCTCATTTCATCGAGATGGTATTGCGAAATAAACAAATACTCCGTACCATCCTTCTGGTAGCGCTCAACCGCCGGCTTCTTTGGCTCGTACTTCAGCTCCCAGTCGAGCGGGTACAGCGCCAGGCCCCAAATCTCCGTCTCAATCACATGGTACAGCTGATTCCCGCTGCTATCCTTCCCATCCGTCCTGAACTGCTGCTTAAAATACCGATCCACAAAACCACGGGTGAACGCCTGCTCCATAATTGCGTAAACCTGCGCTTTCGTGTAGCTTTTCTCCCACGAAACCCGCTGGACATCGTCCGCCCTGTCGGCAATCTTCCGTGCTTCCGCCTCGGACATCGGGAGGTAAATGCGCACATAATCGTCGGACACATAGCCGGTCCGCTTCCCGTATTTAATTTGCACCCAGCCGTTCTTCACCGAGGAAACAGGCACGCTCGCCTTGTTTTTCAAGGCCCCAATCTTCTTGTAAGCAAGCCCCGGCCCGCTCCTCACATTCAGCATGCCGCTCTTGATCTCCACAACACCCGTCTGCCCAGCCGCTTCAGCCTCAGTATGGCTGAATGGCCCGAAAAGCCCCAAAACGAAAACTAGCACTGTCAACCCGTTTACAACCGCTTTTTTGAAAATTGGCCAACGCCCCCATTTCTTCATCTGGCCCCCCGCCCCGGACGGTCCATTTTCTACTCACATACCCTCACTATATGCAAAAAACACAAAAACGAGAAAATCGTCCCAGTGGTGTATGAGCTGAATATTTTAAAAATGCTGTTATGAATATTGTTGCGTGATGAATTTGCATTGCAGCAATAACGAGGAAAAGAATTCTGGGGTAGTCTATAGAAAATTCAATGCCCACGGCCAAAAATCCTCCAGCGAAAAGCTCTAAAACCCCCAAAATAAAAGAACAAAATCCGCCAATAAAAATGCATAAAAGATACGTTTTAGAGGTGCATTTTTAAAGGAGCCTAGCAACTTGGCTGAGGCAAATTTTCCACCTTCGAAAAAGGAAGGAATTTACCGAATATTGTAGAAATTAGATTTGGGAGCGCTTATTTTTGAATGGGGTTATGCCGTAATAACTTTTTTAAAATGCAAGAGGATGGCTGGGCGGCCATCCACTCTTTGATGTTTTTTATAAAATTGTCTCCCCTAGGCAGAAATGTTTTTTTATATGCCTCCGGATTTCATTTCCTGCACCTTTAAGTCCATTAATAGGAATTTTCCATTAATCTTTTTAATTGTATACGTATTTTCGAATTCCTTTTCACTTGCATCATAGTTTTGATAAATCCTCCAAGATTCATATACCTTCACATTATATGCATCCGGTCCAATTCCCTTAACTTCCACGATGGAATACTCATTTAGGTATTCCCTAATATCTTTTTCATATAGGCCCACTACAAAGTCCGATTGCTGTTGATACAATTTACTTTTCGTATCAATGTAATCGGTAATATAATCCGGATCCCCGTAGCTAACCGCATCTTCAAACCCGGAAAGATACTTAGCCATTAAAGATGAAATTTCCTCCCGGGCTTGCTGCTCTTGAAGTTGTTTAGCATAAGCATCCGCAGCTTCCTTTGTTGAAGGCTGAAAAAAATACTCGTTTCCGTTATTTCGAATAATCAGTTCATCGCCTTGAAGGGAGTATGACTGATATTCGTCACCAACAGTTGCATAGATAGAGTCATAAGTTGCGTAATCGACATTGAGTTTCGCTTCGTGCCCATTCAAAAGATATTTCAGTTTCCCATCTTTCCCGATCTCCAAAAAGTAGGATCCTTCCTCGCCATCCAAACTCCATATACCTGCAATGTCATCGAGTTCTAGTGTATTTGTAAAGATCGTTCCTCGTTGGTAAAACACATTCGAATAACGGTCCAGGTCATCCGCAATAAGCTTTTTGTCTCCCATCTTTTCAATCACATACAACTTTTTCTCGGAAACATAGGCAATATTTTCAAAAAACAACTCAAACCCATCCAGATCGGAGGCGATTTTCTTTTCTCCAATATAGAGGTCCTTATCCTTTGTTTCGTATACAATCTCACCATCCTCGGTAAGCTCGTAATACTCAACTGACGAATTTACCTTTAGAGAGCCTTTTTTATCATCAAGTTTATAGAGCGCACTATCTTCATCTGCATAGTAAAGGATGCCTTTCTTTATTTGAAAATTCGCCACATCACTAGCCAGCTTCTTTGAGTCCTTATCTCCTGCTTTTTTCTTATACAAATTTCCATCAAAATTTAAATAATAATAATATCCGTTACTGAACTTGTAATTACGAATATCCGAAGCAATCTTGATTGGGGAACTTCCTTCTTTGATTTCCGATGAAAAAAGTTCATGGGAATCATCGTCTTCAACATTTAGGTAGATAAGATTGTTTCCAATCTTTTTAATAAGTTTAAAGCCAACCTCATTGCCTGTAATTTTAATGGGGTTTTCTTCCCCTGCCTTATAATAATATAGCGCTTGGTCCTCATTCAGGTATGCAATTTCATCCTGTCCATCAAGATTTACAAAATGGCTGCTATCTGTCGCTATTTCCTTTTCCTGTTTATCCGTCAGATGATACATGGATAAATCACCATCGTCGTCAATATAAACGACATATTCACCAATAATCTCATATTGGGCAACGTTAGAGGTAATCTTTTCTTTTTCCGACTCCCCCCGAAAAATATAGAGGTCTCCATCGTCTGATGTAAACGTAATAATTTCGCCCTTATTTTTCACTTCAAAATCAGCTACATCCTCAGCAAGCTTCGATTTCTCTTTTCCTTTTGTGTATTCGTATAATTCACCTTCATCATTTATGAAAAGAACCTTCTCTTTGTCATTTATGTACTGAACCGTTCCATACATCACGTTTGAAGAAATTTTTTCAGGTTCATTCTTGTCGCTTCGAATATACAGGCTACCAATACTGGCATCTTCTCCACTTAGAAGCTCATGCTTATAAAATAGAAAATCATTATGGATAACCTTAGGCTTTTCTTGGCTAAGGGCCTCTTTCTCGCTACAACCTGATAGAACAAACATAATTGCGAGTATAACTAACCGTAACCCTCTACTTATCTTTCTATTCATTCCAGCACCCCATATTTAGCAAAATAGCTTCCTAGCCTTTCAACTATTTACTTTAATAGTAAAAAGAACCAATTTTAGCTCTTTTATTATAGCAAAGAAAAATTTCGAAAATAAACTGAATTTGTAAATTTTTCTATATTTCCTTCTTATTTATTTCACCGCCACATAGGAACTTTGAGTGGAGCGTTGTCTCTCCCTGGTTCTTTATTACGGAATGATGCAATGGAAACGTCCCCTGCTTCACTGCTTCAAGACCCATCCCCTGCTTCATTTTTTTAAAAAAGATATCCCTTGACAGACAACCTTCGATTCCAGCATAATGAAAATTAAAACTTCGGAAAATTCAAAAAATGTATAGTGCAGAGCGTTGAGTAAGGCCAGTAGATGGAATACGGCGAAAGAGAGCGGGACCCACCGGCTGAAAGGTTCCGCAGCCCTCTGGACCATTGAACCTACCTTATGAGCTGCCAGGCAAACCTGGCCGCGTGTCCGGCGATACTGGATTTGAGTGAGCTTTTTTGGAAAAGTGGCTGGCCCGTTTAGGTGACCGGTTTTTTTACAAAAAGGCGAATAAAGGTGGTACCACGGAAGAATGGTCTTTCGTCCTTTGCGGATGAAGGGCCTTTTTGTATTTTTTAATTCATTTTACCGTCAGAAGCTGATGGCGATTTTTAAAAAAAGGAGGGGTTCCCATGGGGAAAGTGGTGTTTGTTGGAGCGGGTTCGATGGCGGAGGCGCTGATTGCTGGGATTGCCGCGAATGGGCTTGTGAAAAGTGAGGACCTCTGGGTGACGAACAGGCGCGACCAGGAACGCCTCAACGACCTTAGGGAAAAATATGGTGTGACGGTTACGTACGATAAGGAAACATTGTTTGAAGGTACCGAAGCGGTGATTTTGGCGATGAAGCCGAAGGACGCGCTGGCTGGATTGGAAAAAATCATGCCTCATTTGACTGGAAATATGCTAATCATCTCCGTACTCGCGGGGCTTTCAATCGGGACGATAGAACGGATGGCGGATAAAAAACTGTCGATCGTCCGTGCGATGCCAAATACTTCTGCGGCGATTGGAAAATCGGCCACAGCCCTCGCCTTCAACTCGCATGTTACCGCAGCGCAAGCGGACCAGGCGAAAGCGCTGTTTGAAACCGTTGGGTTTGCCGCGTTTGTCGAGGAAAGCCAGCTTGACGCGGTCACTGGATTGTCAGGCAGCGGCCCGGCATATATTTACTACCTCGTCGAAGCAATGGAAAACAGCGCAACCGAAATTGGCCTCGAACGGCACCTGGCCAAGGAGCTCATCGTCCAGACGCTGCTCGGTGCCGCGGAAATGCTGCGGACTTCCGAAAAGCCTTCCCGCCAGCTGCGGCACGAAGTCACCAGCCCCGGCGGCACAACCGAAGCTGGCATCCGCGTTCTTGAAAACAACCAGGTCCACGACTCACTTATCCAATGCATCAAAGAAGCCACCGCCCAGTCCCAAAGGCTTGGAAACATGCTCAGCCGCCAATTTGAGGTGGGGTGAGGCAGTGAGGCAGGGGACGTTTCCTCTGCCTCACCCTTTATGAATTTTTCAAAAAGAAAGCCCGCCAAGCCGTTTGCTTAGCGAGCCTTCACTTCTTTTACCAGAACTCATTCATAAAGAGCCTGTGTCCTTTAGTAACTCTTTGATAATTTTGATATCCTCTTCATATTCGACTTGATTGTCGTACATGTTCTCATAGACGACTGTTTCAGACGGCGTTTCCAGCTGGAGCTGCACATGCAAGTTTATGCTGGCCCCCGTGGTGCTGTCCTCATCGGCGATGGCCATCCCGTCAGGGCGAATTTCTTTCTCGTTAAAATGAATAACCGGTTGCCCTTCCGCCTCATTAACACGTGAGACAAATTCCGGAAGCGAAACATTGTCTGCCATGAAATCACCCCTTTCTAACGTTTTACCTTTCTAGCCTGTAACTAAAACGTTAAAATTATGTCAGTTTGTTTTCTTGGCATCGACTGAGCCTAGATATGAAAGATTAAGAATGACTATCTTCAAAAGAATAAGGAGATGAAGGAATTGACCACCTCTAATATTAATATGAAAAGCCCAATCCCAATCCTGCGTATTTTTGATGAAGAAAAAGCCAAAGAGTTTTACTTATCATTTTTGGAATTCAAGGTAGATTGGGAGCATCGATTTGAAGACGATCTGCCTTTATACATGCAAATTTCCTATGATAATTGCATCATTCACCTTTCTGAGAACTACGGAGATTGCTGTCCTGGAGCTGCAATCAGAATTGAAGTCGAAAACATAGAGTTACTCCATTCAAACCTTATTTCAAAGCAATACAAATATGCCCGTCCCGGCATCGAAACAACCCCTTGGCATACCCGCGAGGTCCGTGTTGGCGACCCATTCGGCAATAGAATTGTATTTTATGAGAACGTTTGATGCAGTGAGGCAGTGAGGCAGGGGACGTTTCCTCTGCATCACTCAAGCCCTAAAAATGAGATTTGGGGAGATGCCAAGTATTCTGGCTGCCTGCCGTTGGGTAAGTCCGTTTATGGTTTTAATTTGTCGGAGAAGGTCGTCCCTTTGAAGTTTGGGGAGGGTTTTTACTTGTGGGATTTCAATTGTTCCAAGCAGGTTTTTGATTTCCTGCCTCGCCTTTTCATCAGGTAAACGCCGTACTGTTGCTGTTTCCTCAAGGCATTGTTCATCGCTGAATTTTTCGTTAAAAAGCTTAAACTCCTTCTGAGCTATGGCTGGGTTTCCAGAGAAAAATCCGAGAACAATACCGCAATCAAGCCATTTTCGAAAATGATGGACAGGATCATAATAGGCCCTGCAACTGCTCCATTTCCAATCTTCTCCCCGGCTGGCAATCCCGGCCTTAACAGGATTTTGGTGAATGTACCGGACAACAGTCAATAAATATGGAATCATTTCAACACATTCACTTTTAAACCTGTTTTCAAACAGATGCCCAGTTGTCCCATATTTCCAGTTGTATAGCAGCGCATAGCTGACCGCAATCCGCTTCATTGTCTGAGAAAGGCTTTCCGTTCCTTCTTGTAAAAGAAGATGAACATGCGTCCCCATCAAACACCATGCAAACACCTTCATATCAGCCTGTTCCCGGTATTTTTTCAAAATCCTTAAAAACTCCAATCGATCCTGTTCATCATGAAAAATCTCCTGCCGATTCGCCCCCCGCAACATCACATGATATACCCCGCTCCGACTCCTAACCCTAGCCAACCGCGCCAACAAAAAGCACCTCCAAGTGAAGCAAGGGTCATACCCTTTGCCTCATTTTTTTATATTTTTAAAAATAGCTACTGAGTGAAATGTAAACTTGTTTAAAAGCGGATTTCGATAAGAGATTGTAAAACCTAGGGGAATTTTGATGAAATAATGAAGGATAATAGAAGTACTACGTTTATTTGAAGGAGACAAAAAGAAGAGTTAACCGTAATTAACTCTATCATATCACTCTCTTATTTTTCACACTATATTATTCATTATAAAAGCACCCCATTTTCGAAAAACAGGGTGCTCTTTGGAGCGTAAACTGGCGGACTGGCTGGACCGGGATACTATTGGCGTATTCAATTGAGTGAAGCAAGCATGATAGGTTCTCTGCTCCTTTCCAAAACCGATGAAGTACGAAATCCGGCCCAAGTTTTACTCCTTCAGTGAGGCAGAGCAAACGTCCCCTGCCTCACTGCCTCACTTCCTCACTCCCCAAACTTCGCCCGGTAGTGCGCCAAAGCCAACAGTGGGAAGATGTAGCGGTAGCTGTGGTAGTGGATGTAGAAGTCGCCTGCCATTCCCTGCCCTTTTGGGTAGTCCTCTGGCCAGTCCGCCGACCCCAGATTCTCCAACAAATACACAACCCCAGCGTTGATTTCTTCGGTCGGTCGCCCGCGCCCCGCCACTGCAATCAGCGCATCGACCGCCCACGCCGTATGGACAAGCGTACTCGCGCCCAGCGGGACATATTTCCTCGCGCTGTCGCTCAAGCACGATTCGCCCCAGCCACCGTCCGCATTTTGAATCCCCTTTAGCCAGGCAGCAGCCCGTGACAATACGGGCTCCGATGGAAAAATCCCTGCAGCACGAAGCCCCGTCACCGCCGCCCACGTGCCGTAAATGTAGCAAATCCCCCACCGCCCGTACCACGAACCGTCCTTCTCCTGGTTCTTCACAAGCCAGCGAACCCCGGCCTTCACCATCGAATCGCTCTTTGGCAAAGCTGTATAGTTGCCCAAAAACTCCAGCGTCCGCCCGGTCAAATCCGCGGAAGACGGGTCTGTTAAAAGAAACTCCCCCTTCTCGACCGGCAAAAGCGTCAGCAGCTTGCTGTTCGTATTTCTTTCAAAAGCCGGCCACCCGCCATCATCGTTTTGCATGGACAAAACCCAGCGCACCCCGCGCTCCCAGGCACCGGAGTAATCTGGAATCCCCGCTGCTCCACCGGATCCAGGAACCACTCCCGGCCCGTACCCCATCCCAACTCCCGGCCCCGTCCTCTGCCCAAACTCATCACCCAAACCCTTGCCCGCACCGCCCCCAGCCCAAACACTCCACGAAATCGCCCGTAAAGCCGCTGTCGTATCATCCACATCCGGCTGAATCGAATTGCTGTCCGCGAACCCCCACCCGCCCGGAGAAGCCTTGCGATTATGAACGACCCAATCCCCATTCCGGTAATGCCGCCGACTCAGCAAATACCCATTCGCCCGCGCCACCATTGGATCCGCAGCCGGAACCCCCGCCTCCTGCAGCGCGTAGTTCGCCAGCGCCGTATTCCACACCGAGGCCGTCGTATACTGCATATGCAAATGCCCGCCAGCAACCGTCCGCATCCCCGCCAATCCCCGCACCGCCGATAGAATCACCGGATCATCCTTCCTGTATCCAAGCGCCATCAACGCGAAAACCATCAAGAACGTCGAACTGAAATACCCCAAAAACGTCCCATCCGCCTCGACCCGGTTCAGCATGTAATTCTTCGCCCGCTCCGTTGCCAGCCGATGAACCTCATTCGGAAGCCCAACAAGCGTCTTCAGGCCATTTTTCAAAAAAGACCCTAGCGACCGCCACGAATCCGTATCCCGGAACAGCTCAATCTCCTCGTCCTCCCGCCCCCCTAAATCCGACAAATCCAGGCTCCGCTCCGTTATCACCTGAAACTTCCTGTCCGCAAGAATCATAATCGGCGCCAAATTCGCCCTTCCGAACACCGAAAAACTATAGAAATTCACCGGAAACGACAGCGGCAGAAGCATCATCTCAAGCGGAAACGGAAAGAACCCCGGCCACTTCATCTGCCCCGTCATCGCCAGCATCACCTTCGTGAACAAGTGCGCCCTCGCAATCCCTCCGTTTTCAACGACAAACCGCCTCGCCGCAGCTAGCCGTTCATCACTTTTTTCAAAAAGGCCCGAATAAAGCAGCGCGTAATAAGCCTCGAGCGTCGCGCTCACATTCCCCTCCCCTTCATCGTAAAACAGCTTCCACGCCCCGTTCCGCCCCTGCCGGCTCAAAATCCGCTCCGCAAGCTTCCTGATGAACTTTTCATCATTAATCTCAAGCGACCTTAATAAAATGATCATATAGCAGTCCGTGGTAATCCCTGTCTCAAACGGATACTCCCACGACCCGCGCGGAGACTGGTCCTGCCGCAGCCGCCCAACCAGCTGCCGAATCCCATCCTGGACACTCATCAACCCTCACCCTCCCCGGCAATTCCCCTACCAAATACATATTCACCAGCAAGCGGAAGAATTCGTTAGAGGCGGTGGCACCAATGTTTTGGAACCTTTTTTTGAAAAATTGGCCAACGCTCCCAGGCCACCTTTTAAAACTAAAAAAAGACCTTAAGAAAAAGAGGAAAGTTGACGCACAGCTTCCTCCGCCCAAAGCGCGAATCGTCCAGGACATCAGAAATCGTACGAGCAGGCTAAACCTGAACAACATCACCCGGACAAAGGCGTACCTGGATTTCTTTGTGCAGTATCCCGAAATTCATTGGGCGTTTTTGGCGCACATGGTTTCGCGGAATGGCGGCTGGAATATGACAGATTTGAAGGGGAGTCTGGTGGGAAGGTTGCTCACGAAGAAAGAGGCGGAAGCCTATTTTTCCTTTTTGGAGCGTGCAAACTGGCTGATTTTCCTGGATGCGTTTCCGCAGCTTCTCTTATATGAAGAAAGCCAGAAACGCGGCCGGAACCTCTTTCACCTTTTGCCGTATCTAGGGGTTTCCGGGTTCATGGAGCCAATCTGGAATCACTTTTGGGTGGAAAAGGACCTGCGAACTCTGACGTACGGGCTCATCGCGAATGAACAAAATTACCTGGAGGCGCGTGTTTTGCAGAATCCTTCTTTTAAAAATAAGGTGTTCAACACACTCGAATTCCTGCTCCAGGATGTGCTTTCGATGAACCACATCCTCTTTCCATATGAAAGCAGAAAGCTCGCAGGCCTGACCGTCCACCAGTTCGAAAGCCTGGATGAGAGGATTTTAATAGGGAAAAAATTATACGCGATATTGTTTGGAGACGAGGAGCGGCTGAACCTGGTGAAGGAGTGGGCCCTCGCCAACCCTCACACCGGTTCGCGGAAGGACTATTGGCCCCATCTATTCAATGATATCGAGGAATTGATGCCAGGAAGCGCACTCAAACCGAGGATTCTTTCGTGCCAAATCGCACCGGGGGCAACAAGGATATTCAGCCCAAAACTCCAATACGCCTGGCCAAACCAGCAGCATCCCCCCGCCGAACCCGGCGACTGGTTCACCAGTTGGGAAGCAGTCTACTACCTAACAGATTTGGCCGAACACGAAGACGGGCAGATTAAAAATCACTACTGCAAAACAATCGAAAGACTCGACCTCGCCGCCATCGCAAAAAAAGCCCTTCTCGAGTGAAGCAGAGTGAAGCAGGGGACGTATACTCTGCTTCATTTGTAAAACAAGAAATTTCGGGGAGTGACAGGCACTGATCGTATTAGAAAAAACGGGACCGGCCCACTACTTACAAAAGAGTAAAGGGCCGGTTTTTGTATTTTCTCCATTATTTTAATCGAATTTTCACACCGTTCTTCTCTCCGCCCCCTTCCTATCATTAATTCGTTCTTTATAAATTACGAAATGAATTTAATAATGAACGAAATAGTGAGAAAATGCGAGCAAATTGGCGATTATGTGACTTATCATAACATTTTCTTCAATATTTGGCTGTTTTTCGGGTTTTATTTATATTATTTTCCAATTTATAATGAGTTCAAAAGTTCAATATAAAGAACGTAATAGTTAATAAAAAGAACAGGAGGGATGAAGCATTAATCGATTCCTAGCAGGTTTTCTATTGATTACCCTATTGTTTGGAACTGGAACTGTCTATGCTTATCCAGCTTTCGGCAATGCGCTATCGGACTGGTATAGTCGGGCATTTGAAAAGAATCACCAACAATTGAAAGAAACTATGGAAATCGAATTGAAGAAATCGCTTGAAGAAATACCAACCTATATCCGGGATACCGGGGATCAAGCAAAAGCGCAGTTAATAGAATTCCAGACCAAACAAACCGCTGCCACTGTCCAGGCAATCACAGACCACAAAAACCATTACCTCCAAGACCTTCAAGCCGCTAAAGAACCCCTCATAATTGAACATAAAGCAACCTTGGAGACGTACAAACAGCAAAAAATGGCCAATGAAGCCGCACTAGTAGGTGCAGACGCGAAAAACATACTTAAGGAATTGTTAGAAAACCTTGATTAATTGAACCAGGAAAACTGGATTCTTTTAATAAAAACACAAAACGAGAGGATGGAAGAAAACATGAAATCAATTAAAGCAAAAATCGTAACAGGTGCTGTAGCAGTAGGTTTACTTTCGGGGGTTGGCGCTGCGTTTGCTAATACGGATGCAGGTATCCAGCTTCAAGCATGGTACAACAATCAATTCAAAAACTCTGAAACATTGATTGCACAAGAATCCGCCACTTATTTTGCTCAGAAATCAGGAGCGTTTCAAACAGAGTACAACGGAATTAAAGCAAAAGTTACCACAGACATAAACGAGATTAGGGATTCCGCTACAACTGCAAGTACTGGAGTCATTAATACAACAAGAGATAACTACATAACTCAAGTTAACAACAAGAAGACTGGAATCTCCAATGAAATGGCAGCACAATTTGACGCAATCTTTAATTTGGCTAACCTTGCAATCAATGTTGCAGGCAACACTACAAGGGAAATTGCTTATTTCGAACTTAAGAACCAGGCTAGAAATGATGGCAAAGCGGCACTGTTAAAGGTTGAAAATGACCTTAATGCTGCACAGGCTGCTGCAAAAACAGAACTGGAAGCAGCTATCCAAAATGCCAAAGAAGAACTGACAGTACAATTAAATGGAGAAACACAAGCTACAACACAAGAAATCAAAGATGCCATCGACACCAAAATTAACGAGCTGCGCACTTTGATTACTGAAAGGGCAAATACCTTGCTAAAAGAACAGCAAAATGCCATCCAGAAAAGGGCAAGCGACCTTGAAAATTCAGCGAAACAAGAACTTGAAAATGTAGTAAAAGGCATCTAATCCAAATCCCAACTCTATCAGAGCCATTATCCGGCTCTGATAGATTTCTAAAAAATGGAGGCCCGGCCAATGACCAGAAAAGAAAAGTACAATAGGAAATCAACTCTTCCGCTTAAAATTCTAATTGGAGTTCTGTTTTTAAGTGTCGTGATTGCAGGAAACATCGGGGTTGCTTTCGCCGACCAGGATATCAGTGGTCTGTTATCAAGCTGGTTCAATAAAAAAGGCCAGGAATCCATCGTCTCAATTGAATCTGCGATAGCCGCTGAAAAAGAAACCCAGAAGCTGCGTTTAAAAGAAGAACTGCAATCAGAATTATTAAATGCCTCTGAGCGTCTTAACCGATTTACTGAAGAAGAAAAGCAAAATCGTATCCAGGCTCTGAGAGATTACGCAAACCAGTTGATTGCCGGAATGAAGGTGGATAATTCCGAGGAAGAAAAAAGGATTGCATCCGATTTGGATAAAGAAATAGATAAAGCCATAAAGGCTATGGACAAAATTAAACCAAAAGGGAAATAAAGGTGGCAGGTAACCATTATGAGAGCTTTAGCGATAAACGATGTCGCCAGCGAGAAAAAAATACACCTGAAAAAGAGAACCTCTATTATTGGCTGGATTCAATTTGCAGTCCTTATTGGCCTAATCCTTTTCACATTTCGCTTTGCAACGGGCCTTGAAATCATTAATGGAAACTCCATGAACCCAACAATCAGCCATAACAGTGTCCTATTTATAAATAAGATTTTCTTCACCCCGCAAAGAGGTGACATCGTTGTTCTGGAAAGTCCCCAGGGTTACCAAATCATCAAACGGATCATCGGGATGCCGGGCGACATCATTTCTATTACTAACGGTACCCTCTATCTTAATGGGAATCCGGTTGAAGAAACTTACACAAACGGCCAATCCATAGATATTATGGAAACAACTGTACCTGAGGGTGAGATATTTGTCATTGGGGACAACCGCCCTCCCGGAGAAAGCCTGGATAGCCGCGACCCAAATATAGGCACTTTCCCTTTACGAAATATTGTTGGCATAGCAATGTTTTCAATTTTCCCTTTAAATAATATTAAATAAAAAATACCCCCTTTTCGAATTTGAAAAGGGGGTATTTTTATTACATGTGAAACACTCCGTGAAACAAGATTTTTCGGGTATTGACTAGGGCACTATTCGCATTCATGCAAAAAGAAAGCCGCACCCATGCGGCTTTCTCTCAAATTCTTGCTTATTTGCTCAACGCCGGGACGTCTTTCCTGACGACGTCAAACAGTCCTGCCCCGATAATGTCGAGCGCGGACTTCATCCTCTCCGCAGAGATATTGTCTGCAATTGTGTCCTGTGGCGTGTGGTAGACTTTCTCGATGTGGTACACGAGTGGATCCCAGCTGTCGATGCCCATCCAGATGAACAGCGCGGCCGGAATGCCAGCCCGGTGGAATGGCACGTGGTCACTTGACCCGAATGTTCCCGGCAGGATGTCAGAGTTCCCTAAACGCGCACCCGCGGCTTCGACCGATTCCGTAACAAGATTCTTGCTGCCGTCCGGCGTCATCGCATACAAATTCTTCGCCTTATCATAATTTGTGGCGACCATGTCGGCGTTGAAAACTCCTTCAATGTTTGCCCTCTCTTCCTCGGAAAGCTGGTTCACATAATGGTAGGCTCCCAGCAAACCACGCTCCTCTGAACCAAATGCGATAAACTTCATTTCCTTATCCGTGTTGTATCCTTTGAAGACACGGGCAAGCTCAAGCACCAACCCAACTCCGGAGGCATTGTCATTCGCTCCCGGTGCACCAACGACACTGTCATGGTGCGCACTTAGAATCACTTGCTTTGTATCCTTATTTTTACTCTTAGGAGCTTTTGTCGCAATCACATTCACGGACTGAAGGTTGGAAAAATGCTCCGCAGACAGGGACACTTTTACAGGCCCTTTCCCAAGCTGCTCCTTCAGCCATTCCCCCTGGATAAAAGCGGCCCCAAATACCGGGACATCCACTTTGGAAGTAAGACTTGGGTTGAACGCCTGCCCATAATTCCCGCGGCTGCCGACAAGGCTCTGCAGGATGACAGCCGATGCACCCTTGCTAATCGCGTTGTTCACCTGAGTGCGGTAGTCAGCTGTTGTCGCTTCCCTTGCCATCACAACGATTTTTCCGGCAGTGTCAGCCGGGAAATCGCTAAGGTTCTTCCCGCCATTTACGAAAATAACCTCTCCAGCAACCCCTTCTTTGCTGATTTTCCCGTAAGGGGCAGCGCCCATTTGCCACGACTTCCCATCCCCGAATGAAACAGTCGCTATGTACTGGTCCGCAACCGGGAAGTATTGATACTCGACATCGTACCCGTAGCCCTTCAACACGCCACCAATGTACTTGGCCGACTTCTTTTCAGCTTCAAGCCCGCCAGGCCGCGGTCCGATTTCCTCCGATAAATAGCGGACATGCTCAATCGCCCGATCCGCATCGACCCGGGCAACAACCTTTTGATCCTGCGCATAGCCCGATTTACCCGGGCTTGACTCCGGTGCCGCAAAACCCGTCGAACCAAATAACATCGACATAGCCAATAACGACGAAGCAATTTTCAAACCCTTTTTACGATACGACATAATACTCCTCCTAAAATTTCAGTCTACCAGACTATCAAAACTCCTAGTACATGATAAAACTAGTAACCTCTATGTTTTACACCTATATCGTATTTCACAATTCAAAACCCCGGCAAGCTACCAAATTACTAAATATTCAAAATATTTTATCTATTAATAGGTCTAAACTGCTGATTACTTCCGACTAAATATTAACCAATAAAATACAAAATGAAGCAGGGGAGCATATCATATCCTCTGCTTCATTTTTATCCAATATTATCAAGACACTTCCTTTTAATCCTTGTGAAACACTCCGTGAAACAAGATTATTCGGGGAGTGACAGGCACTGTTCGTATTTTCTTCCTAAATATCCCTTCACTTCCACATTCTCTACCTAGAAAAAAGCATCCAATTTTTATAGGATATTAGTAATAGAGGAAGTTTAAGGGTTTTTTTAAAACATTGGAGGAACTATGAAGAAATTAGCAAACTTTGCGATCGCAGCGGCACTTACTGCCACTTTCATCCTGTCACCAATCCAAACCGGAAAGGCCAATGCGGCCACTTCCAAAGCGGAGGAGTATGTCAACCAGGCCGTTTACTGGGCCGGCGCACTCAAATGGCAAATTTCCATTGAATATAAAAAGGACGTCTCCTACCCGGATATGAAGGTTTTTAACGCTACTAAAGACAATATCCTTAAGGCTAAATCCGAGTTCAACACACTGCCAGCGGACCAAAGAACCCAACTTGAAGCCAAACTCCGCGACAAGGCCGAGATTCATTATACCCGCGCCATCGCTTACATCGACGCCATCAGTTCCGGGAAAAAGCTAAAGGCGCAGGCAGAATTGTTCACCAGCTCCTATAACGCTCATCCGTCAACAGATGAAACGGAAAAGGCGTATCACGATTTAACCTACCGAATTAAACATACAGCTAACCAGCTTTACAAAGTCTATGGAAGCACAACTAGGGAAGCCATCCTTAAGGAGTACAAGCTTCCAGCCGAAAGTGCCCGAAATGCGGCCAGCAACACCATCACAGCAAAAATGGCGATTGACCAATTCAGGACAACCGCCATCGAAAGCAGGACATCAGAACTCCAAGCTTCCGTTGAAGAAAAAATCAACAAAGTGACAGATACAAACACTCGACTGCTATTGCTTCACAAGCTTCAAACGGGAGAAAACCAACTCCCGCCCAACATCGAAAAATTCAAGCGCGATTTTCAAAAGCTCGGCTTTAAATTCAACTCAGATACAACAGCGGTATACACCGGTGTCGGCATGACAGTCGGCCTCCTGAACCGCGGAACTTATTGGCAGCTAAGATCGAACAACTTTAACTCCAACTACTATAGCATATTCAAGAAAAGCATCGCTGTGGTCTGGGGAGAGGACATTGCCTGGAAAAGCATGAAGTATCTGGACTACGCAATCATCATGCCTGACAACGCCTATACCACCCCAAATATCAGAACCTTTGTCACCGACGACACCCTCGTAGTCTACATCTACATGCCAAGGGCTCAATAACAGAGTGAGGCAGGGGACGTATCCTCTGCCTCATTTTTATCCCATAACTATCGGGACCTTTTCCTCTTAATCCGTGTGCATTTTTCGAGGAGTATTATTAATCAACTATCCTTTTAATCTTTGCCTCATCCCCAACCGAAACCCCATGCATCACTCCAGGCATGTTGTAGCGAAAATCCACTTCTTGCAGATTGTAGGTGAGAATTGGAGAAATCATCGTAAAATCATATTCCTTCATGCCGAATCCATTGACGTCAATTTGGACAACTTCCATCGGCTCAATTTTCAAACCATCGTCAAACTGATGGGTAATCGCTCCCGTTACATCTTCAATCTTTAACCCGGTCACACTTTGCTCCGCTCTATTCTTTATTTCCACATTCAATCCAGCCGACGGATACCCTGCCGTATAGCCACCGGAAGGAACCAAATGGCCCCGCTCAAAGGAATCACCATTTTGGACAGCCATCTCACCAAACCCGTATCCCACCGTCTTTCCATTGCTAAATTGAATGAGAAGCAAATCAGCCATCTCAACTAAGTCGGTCAAAACCCGCGCCTTCACCTGCATGTTCACCAATTTATTACCTTTATGAACCATCCCGGTTTCCACCTTGAAATCAACAACCTCGATATTTGAATTATTAAACTTGACGGAAGTCACCATCTCATCAAGATCAGTATTCCTTTTCCGAACATCCTGAACTGCAAAAAGGTTAAACACGACACCATTTTCGTCATCAATTACATAGCTAATAAAATGATCCGCAAACTTTAAATTTATCTCCCGTTCCTTACTAAGTGTAGGGTTGCTCACCAACATCATCAAAAAAACAAAAAGCACCGCAACTGCAAAATAGATAATTAGTGGCTTATTTCTTTTTAACATGCCTTCCCCCCTACTATTTCCCTTATCTATATATTACCTATCAAAAAGCAAATTCCTTCCAATAAACTAAATTCTTTTGTTGGGAAAATGAAGGGGTAGGGAAGGTGAGTGCCAAAGCGGGCTGTTTTTTATGAATTAACCAATTTAAATAAGCCGCGCCATTAGGTTAATACACCTTCAATGGAGCAGCTTCTGTGAAAAAATATTAATCATCCGCAAAATACAAAATGAGGCACTAGATACGTCCCCTGCTTCACTGTTCGCATTTTCCCCCTTCCCTCCCGCACGTTACTGCGCTAGTACGTGGAGGCAGAAGTCGAGGTCGGCTTGGAGGTGTTCTTTCATGAGCCGTTCGGCTTCGTCCGCTTGGCGGTTGAGGATGGCATCGTAAATGTATTGGTGTTCGTCTATGAGGAATGGTCGTTTGTGGTAGACGACGGTTTTCCGAAAAAGGTAGATAATCGCTTGCATCCGTTCGATTGTATCGATCATGACGGGATTGTTGGTCGCCCGGACGATGATGTCGTGGAAGCTTTCGTTTGCTTTCATGATCTCGTCCGTCGTCCCGGTCCTGCCCACCTGGACGCAGTCCTCAAGCCTTTTCAAATCAGCTTCACCCATATAAGTGGCTGCTGATTTTGCGGCGAAGCTCTCTAATAATATCCTCACCTGGAACAGGTTTCGCAAATCTGTTTCGGTAGGGTTTACGACCTTCTTTTGTTTAATGAGCCCCTCTTGTTCTAGCCTGCGGATTGACTCGCGGATTGGCGTCCGGCTCACGCCCAATTCCTGCGCGAGTTTCTCTTCGGTCAATTTCGTGCCCCGTTCGAGCTCCCCGTGCAGGATTTTATCCCGTAAATATTCGTATGTCTGCAAATATGCGTGCTGCTGCATTTTCTTCGTCATCGTACCGACTCTCCTAATTAGCAATGTTGAGTCCATTATTTTTAAGGCACTGCGGTTTTTCAGGACTTGAAAACTCTTTTTAGTAAAGCTTTAAGATTACGAGTCCCGCTTATTATGGATTCTTCTTTTAAAAAAGTTACACATCTAGGAGCGCCACGAACCTCAGAATGGCTCCTTTAAAAAATTCCCCAAATCCATCATTTCCGCTACCCGACAGTACCGGGCCTGCTCTCTTCTCAAGTATAGAACGACCGCCCTTCATTTTAAAGAAAAAACTTTTTTGTATACAAAATAAAAATAATTGTATACAAAATTAAATCAAGTGTGTACAATTGGTGACATAAAGCAAATTGAAAGCGTTTACCAACATAGAAGGAGGAGTTTTTATGAAGCTGGGATTCATAGGTCTCGGAATCATGGGAAAACCAATGACACTCAATCTTTTGCGTGGCGGGTACGAGGTGACCGTCTTTGACATTAACGAGGAGGCTGTAAAGCAGCTCGCTGAAAACGGTGCAACCGCTGCCAAAACACCAAAGGAAGTCGGGCAAAACAGCGACGTCATCTTCACGATGCTGCCAAATGGCAGGCATGTAAAAAGTGTCGTCCTCGGTGAAAACGGTGTCATTCATGGCGCGAAGGCAGGCACGATCGTCGTAGACATGAGTTCCATTTCCCCTGTCGCATCAAAGGAAATCGCCGATGCGCTTGCTGCTAAAGGACTCGAAATGCTAGATGCCCCAGTCAGCGGTGGCGAACCTAAAGCTATTGATGGCACGCTTGCGATTATGGCCGGCGGGAAGGAAGAAATTTTCGAAAAGGTCAAGCCTGTCCTACAAAAAATGGGCAAAGACATCACCCTGGTCGGTGACAATGGCTGCGGTGCAACCGCGAAGCTCGCGAACCAAATCATTGTCAACGTCAACATCGCGGCCATGTCCGAAGCGCTCATCCTCGCCGGCAAGGCAGGAATCGACATCCGGAAAATGTACGAAGCAATCCGAGGCGGCCTCGCAGGAAGCGCAGTCCTTGACGCGAAGGTTCCGCTCATCTTGGAGCGCAATTTCGTCGCCGGTGGTCGAATTGACATCAACTCGAAGGACCTGACGAACGTTATGGATACCGCGCATGCTCTCGGCGTTCCGCTTCCGCTTACCAGCCAGGTGCTCGAAATGTTCCATTCAATGAAAGCAGACGGCAAAGCGGCCGATGACCACGGCGGCCTTGTCCAATTTTACGAAAAGCTGGCCAATTTTCAACTAAAGGGCGATCAGCATGTTGAAGACTAGAAATGTACATGAAGTGCTCGCCTCCTTCCCTGCCGTCAGCCACCAAAAGGTGCAGGAGGCTTGGGCAAAAATAAGGCCTGGTTTCACTCATAAAATTATCGTCCTCGATGATGACCCGACCGGCGTCCAGACCGTTCACGGCGTTTCCGTCTACACCGACTGGTCCGAGGATACGATCGATCAGGGTTTCCTTGAAGACAACCAGATATTCTTTATCCTGACGAATTCACGGGCGTTCACTGCTGAAGAAACCCGGAAGGTCCACAAGGATATCGCCGAACGGGCGGAAAATGCATCCCGGAAGTTCGGCAGGCAGTATATCCTGATTAGTCGAGGCGATTCAACACTCCGCGGCCACTATCCGCTTGAAACCGAAGTATTGAAGGAAACTATTGAAGAATCCGTCAGCACGGACATCGATGGTGAAGTCCTTCTCCCTTTCTTTAAGGAAGGAGGGCGCTTGACCGTAGACAACATCCATTATGTCCTTCAAAACGACATGCTCGTTCCGGCGGGCGAAACCGAATTTGCCAAGGACCGGACCTTCGGCTATCATTCGAGCCATCTCGGCAGCTGGATTGAGGAAAAAACAGACGGCCACTTCAAGAAAGAGGACGTCCTTTACATTTCGCTCGACAGCCTGCGCAACATTGAGATCGATGCCATTACCAGCCAACTTATGCAGGTAAGCGATTTTGGAAAAATTGTCGTCAATGCCGTCGAGGAATACGATGTCAAAGTGTTTGCGGCAGCTCTTATCAAAGCGCTTCAAAATGGAAAACGGTTCATCTTCCGGACAGCGGCCTCGTTCACAAAAGTCATCGGCGACATCAGCTCCCGTCCGCTCCTTACCCGGGAAGAGCTGATTAACGAAGATGCCGCGACTGGCGGCCTGGTCATCGTCGGATCGCACGTCCAAAAAACGACCGAGCAACTGAAAGAGCTGCAGACTACCGACTCGCTGCACTTCATCGAGTTTGACGCGCATCTTGTTTTACACGAAGAAGCATTCCTTGATGAAACCGAGCGTGTCCGCCTTGAAGCGGAAAAAATGGTGGCGGCCGGAATCTCGACGGTTATTTTTACAAAAAGGCAAAGGCTCGACCTTGGCGATGGGCTAGAGGAAGAGGAATTGAAGCTGTCGGTTAAAATTTCCGACGCAGTTACGAGCATTGTCCGCAACTTTTCCATCCGCCCGAATTATCTGATCGCCAAAGGGGGCATCACCTCAAGCGATGTCGGCACAAAAGGCCTCTGTGTCAAGCGCGCGGACGTCGCCGGCCAGATCGCTCCGGGAATTCCGGTATGGAAAACCGGTGAGGAAAGCACCTTCCCGTTCATTCCATACGTGATTTTCCCAGGGAATGTTGGAGCAGTCTCAACCTTGAAGGATGTCGTGTTAACGTTAGAGGGGAAATGATTTACTCACGGTAGTTTCCGGCAGGCGTGCATTAGGGGTCATGCTTCCGGGTTCATTCACAAAGGGGGAAATGAAAATGGTTACTGGCAGTATGTTAATTATTGTTTTTTTGCTAGCATTGGGAGCACTGTTCTTCCTTATTTTAAAATTAAAGGTTGAACCGTTCCTGTCCTTGATTGGCGTCGCATTCGCCACGGCGCTTGCAATCGGCATGCCGTTGAAGGAAGTTGCCGTCACCGTCACGCAGGGCTTCGGAAACACGATGACCGGTGTCGGGATCTTAATCGGTCTTGGCGTGATCTTCGGACAATTCCTCGGTGCATCGGGTGCCGTTGAAAAAATCGCCCAGGCAGTCTTGAAAGTATTCGGCACTAAACGTTCTCCTGCAGGCCTCGGCCTAACTGGAACCGTCGTCTCAATTCCGGTATTCTTCGATGCCGCGTTTGTTATCTTGAGCGGACTGATCAAGAGCCTTGCGAGAAAAACCGGCCTGTCTGTTGTTACATTCGTTACCGCGCTAGGCGTCGGGCTCATCGTTTCCCACAACATGATCCCTCCGACACCGGGGCCGCTCGTCGTCGCGGAAAACACAAAAGCCGACCTTGGCCTGTTCATCCTGTACGGGATTCTCGTTTCCATCCCAGCAACACTTATCGGTGGATATTTATACGGCCTGTTCATCGGAAAACGCGTCCAGCACTCCGGCGACATTGAAGAAGTCGAAATGAATGCGGCAGACGCGCCAAAGAAGGAAATCAGCACCGGCCTCAGCTTTTTCATGCTTGGCCTGCCTATCATCCTGATCCTGGCGAACACCGTATCGCAGCTTGCGTTCCCGGGCACTGGCCTGGCAAGCGTCCTTGGCTTCGTCGGTGAAAAAAATATCGCCCTTTTCATCAGTGTTGTTGCAGCTCTTATCCTATTAAAGCCATATATTTCGATTCCTTATGAGAGGCTGTATTCCGAAGCAATCAACTCCGCCGGTATCATCATCTTAATCACGGGCGCGGGCGGCGCGTTCGGAGCCGTCATCAACAAGAGCGGCGTCGGCGAATACCTGATTACCACGATGCAAAGCTGGAGCATTCCAGTCTTGCTGCTCGCATTCATTTTCTCGCAGATCCTCCGCGCTTCACTCGGTTCTGCAACCGTTGCACTTGTTACAACATCAAGCATACTTGGACCAATGACGGCAGACCTTGGCGTATCGCCAATCCTGCTTGGCCTGGCCATCTGCGCCGGCGGTATCGGCCTGTCCCTGCCAAACGATTCCGGCTTCTGGGTAGTAAACCGATTTGGGAAACTAACCATCCCGCAAACCCTTAAAGCCTGGACCATCGGCGGCTTCATCGCAGGACTTACAGCACTCGCCTGCGTCTTCATCCTCAGCCTATTCTCGGGAATCCTTCCTGGGTTGTAAACAAATGCAAAACCACCCGGACGAAATGGTAACGGGTTTACTTGTGAGGTGCAAAACGTTATATCACACAGCAAAAACATAAATTTCACAACACGAATCACAAATTATTTTACAGTTAAAAAGGCTTGGAGTTATTTTGACTCTAAGCCACTTTTTTTATTATCTTATTTCACTAAAGCACCCGGTATTTTAAGTGTAATTCCTCATATTCACAATTATCTATCTGATAATCTTTTGTTTCGTAAAACAGTTATAAACCCATTCAAAATGTTGTGGCTTACAGCAAAACCTTTACGTTTATAAAATTCTAATGCATCATTACCATTTGAAACAAAAATAAAATAATCCTCTATTTCATCAAATTGGTTCAACCATTTCATTGAAATATCAAAGAGCACTGAACCAATCCCATATCGTCTATATTCTTCTATTATATAAAACTGAGATAAACACCCTACATTGTTTCTATTCACTGAAGAAAGGTCAAAAAAAGTTGCGAAATCATTTGAGTAGGCTTCCTTAGGAGAGATATTTGAATAAACATAACCAACTATTTTGTCACCATCTCTTACAACCACGATTTGATTGTCTATTGCACTTTTTATAGAAGGAAGCATCCTTGTCTCAAAATTCATGTCATCAAACAATTCAGGTGTAATTTTTGTCTTTGATTTTTGAAAAACTATAAGTTCATTACACAACTCTTTACAAAAGTAAGCTTTTTCAATTGGTATAATTTCATATTTTATATTCATCTATTTCACACCTTTTGATATCATACTAATAATTATAATCCTTCCTTATCTAACAATTCTGCTTTGTTATTTTAATAACTTTAACAAAAAAGTGCATTAATCATTCTTGAATCAACGCACCCTATAGTTTAAGTGCATTTGTTCACAAACTTAGCTTTATTACATGAATACTGACCTGTTTGTACAATTACAACCATTTGTTTAAAAAACCATTTGTTCTAAATATGGTCGTAGATATTCTTCGCAATACCTTTTACTTTCAAAAAAACGGTATACTGAATCTTTATTATTCTCCAAATAAAACACACTTTGAAATTCAGGTTTTTCCCCTTTAAGCAGAAGTTCTTCTATAAATTTTTGGTAGCTAACAATTAATTCATTTGAGGTTATGTTTAGCTTAATGTGATACAGAACAACAATGAAATCGTACATTCCACCTGTTTTAATAAAAACTGGCGTACAATTTTCAATCTTATTAGTTTCATAAATTCCTAACTCCTCAGCGAGTTCACGTAAAACACTTTCTTTAATGTCGAAATAATTATCCTTCTTATCATTCCAACTCAAACCACCCGCTACACACTGAAACCTTCCAGGATAAGCCGTATGATTACCCATTTCACCGAAGACTAATTTTGAATCCTTTGTTTCAACTAATCCAGCTCCAAATACAACTTTGCATCCCTCATCATCTGTAATATTGTTTCTAACAGTATGTAAATAGTGAGCATAATCGGTACAGTTAAGCATTATCTTGTAAGAGTTCTCCTCTTCAATAATACTTTTAACATTAAAAACTTCTCCCCTATGAAATGCGTTTTGCTGGTTAATTTCTTTCCAAAATTCTTCTATTTGTTTCTTTCGTCTTGATGATAATTCGACATGGCTATTAGAATACAGAATTTCCACATCCTTTGTTAGCTCTATCAATTGAATCGGTTTCATTGCCTCCCCCCTCCCGAAAATATTAATTTTAATTTGTTATCCATTAGCTATCTTTCCTTTAGCGTTGCTTCTGTACCCTTGAACCCGTTTGTTTTATGTACATTTATTGACATTCTGCTGACCAGCTATAATTTTTCCGCTTAGGATTAACATTTGAAACAATAAGTAGAGCGTCTTATCGCAATATCTCAGCTACACCTAAAAAATTGTTTTCAAAATCAATAACGGTGATATCAGTAGCTTCCATAAAACCTTTTTCAAAATCCCCCGTACTATTTGTTAGATTAATAATTTCTTTTACAATTCCAACCCCAAATGTATCAATCAAATATTTAATAGCAAAGTAACTTTGTAAATACGCTTCAGTATCACCTTGCATTTGTACATCTTGCCATTGTTCGTATGAAACAAGTTCGTCTAATGGAACAAATTCCAAATCAAAATCCGAATGTTCAATAGTGGTTTGGTCGTATCCTACATATTCACAAATCCCCTCCTGAAACCAAACTGGATAAGGGGAAGTGCCTCCGCTTGAATCATTAACCAATCGAGCAAAAATATAGTGTGTATATTCGTGTAAAATTACTTTTTGAAAATAGTGAAGTGGCGTTTCCCTCTTTCCTAAATTCAATTCATTGTCGTCATACGTAATAGCGACTATCTTGTCAAATTCAGAATAAAAGCCTAATAGGTTCTCCTGTGGTCTAAGCTCTCTTAATTCATCTTTGTTTTGTACTACTAATAAATCCAATGGTACTTCTTTTACTGTTCCGAAAAGTTCTCGGTTTTTATCCATTGCCCATAGTAAAGTTTCTTTGGTAATGGGTATATATCTTGAAAAATCATCTGGATAATAAACAGTAATATGACGATACTGTTCCTTGATACTTTCTTTTTTAATTTGCGTTTCTTTCTCACCATCATAATTTTGCGTTAATACCATCTTAAATGATTGAGAAAACGTTAAATCCTGATTTAGTTCCCATTCCAACTCATTATTAATGAACCTTCCAACTCCAATGGCTAAAAATAGTAACAAGACGCAAATTATTGAAAGAATAATAAATAGAACTTTAAATGATTTCCTCAATTCTGCACCTTCCATACACTTCTCGATTAAAATTCAACATTGTTTCTTTTATTATTTGACAGACTTCGAGGTAATACCTACTTCAACTGCCACTTTAGCATAATAAGGATTTCAACAAAAAAGTGCCTTAATCCTTACTAGATCAAAGCACCCGTTCGTTTAACAAGTAATACTGTACTGTACAATAACACCGAACTCCGAACTCCGAACTCCGAACTCCGAACTACCTATTTCTGTCTCTAATAAACCCTCCTTGGTCGTGTGGATGACGGTTATTTTCTCTCAACGAACTTGCAATATCATGGTCTGTCTGTTTTCCTTTTTTCATGCTTATAATGACTCCAAGAATTACTACTCCACCAATAAACCATATCATAGAATTTCATCTCCCTTTCATTGAGTAATTAACATTTTTAATGCACAAATTTGTCTAAAGTTCATTTCTTTTTCATTAACCTGCCCCGTTTGTTCAATAGGATAACGATTTACCAACGTTTGAAAGATAAACAAAATTGCCCATCAAAAAAGTTCCGTAATCAACACCTTCGTAAAACAACTTAAACTTCATCCCTTTATTATTTTGTTACCTAATACGGATTTACAGGTAAAAAGTTCCATCCTAATTCAACTAAACTGCCACTTATGTTCAATAAAGAGTTCAACAAAAAAGTGCGGAAATCCTTCCAGGACCTACGCACCTGTTTGTTAAAAAAGAAACATTTATTTTTTTACAATCGGTATATAAATATCAAAATGCGGATCATTAGGATCACGTTCAACTGGGCAATATTCATGTTTAATTGGCATATAAGGATCATAGTAATCTACACCAGCTTCTCTAAATGCTGTATAGTCACTCTTAAATAACCATTGATGTAAATCCGTATAAGTCTTTTGTATATCTTTTCCTTTGTTATGTGTAGTCTTCACATATGTCCATTCAGGAATCCTTATTTCAATCATTCCATCAGGTATCTCCTGCTCCTCACTTACTTCATATACAGCGTAATGTTCGAATCCATTTTTAACTACATGATAAGATAGACCTAATTGAACACTGGGATTCACCTTATATTCTAATTCAATTGCTCGGTCCTCACATTTTTGAATGATGTTTTTTAAATTCGGTACGATTTCTGAAAATGTTCCCTCCCATTTTAATCCTACAGCCCGATAGGCTGGTAACGTTAAAATTTCATAAGTCACCAAATTCCCTCCCTAAAGCGTCATAAATTCCCTATACAGTTTTCGCTATCTGCAGGTAAAAAACCTTCATCCTCTAATAACCATTTTCCTATTTTAATCTTTTGAAGCATTATCCTACCTTCTTCCTGTCAAATCCCTTTAATATGCTTCCCTTCAGTAATGAAAAATTTGACGGCACGAATTAACCACCCTTCTTGTGTTAATCCGCACCGTTTGTTCAGACATTTACGAATTCTCTTTCACAATGACAAACTCATTGAAACCATTTTTACGTGAAATCCCATTCGTTCATATAGTTTAACAGCAGGGTTTTCAGCAAAGGCATTATGACGAATTTCTGAATATCCATCTTGTTTTAGTTGGTCTATACCTGCTTTCATTAACTGTTTAGATATCCCCTTTCCTCTAAATTCATTGAGAACAAATAATTCATGAATAAATCCATTTATCTTATCTGTAAACTTGTCTTTACCTGCACCTAAAAGAATCCATCCCATTATTTTATCGTCCTCTACCGCTCTTAAGTAATAGCCCCCCTTTTCTAATATTGGATCAATAAGTTGTTCAATTTTTTCATTAGTAGGTTTTACTTCACCCAAAGTCCCATCATATATAGCTTGTGGAGAAATTGAATAAATCCTTTTAAGCTCCAAATCATCTGGCTTTCTTATATCCAATGAGACCAGTCCTTTCTTTAACCCCTTTTATAGTGATTAATAATATTCCTGTTATTCTATTTAATCTATGCTAACTATGTAGTTCTTCAACTGCCTTCGTTACTCGAATAACAAAAGTGCTGCCTGTTTGGCAGCACAATCTAGATCTCTTGCACCCTAGTTAATAAGAAATCTTTAAAGTTGGAGACTTAAATCAATTAAATTCCCATTCAATATTTATCTGATTTTCTCCGCCAACTCTAAAATAATTCCCTCTGGACCACGAACGTAGCATAACTTATAACTTTCTTCATATTGCTGTATCTCACTAAAGATTTCCGTGCCCCTCTTTTTCAATTTTTCAACAATAGCTTCAATATCTTCAACAGCAAAGCAAATATGCCGGATACCCAGCGTATTTGCAAAAGGTTGCTGAATACCTTTTTCATCTGACGGGGTATAAAATTTGACTAGCTCTATCCATACCTGACCATCTGGCATCCCTAATCCTACACATGCCGTTCTAACATCATTAAGCCCAACTATTCTGTCCAACTGTTCTCCATCCAATTCCCATTCCGCTTTCACTTCAAGTCCTAAATCAAGAAAAAACGCTTTAGCCTCTGAAAGATCATTTACGTTTACACTCACATGATCTATTCTATTAATCTTCATATCTCATACCTCCAAGGTTCCTGTTATTTTCATACCTGTATTGGTGTAAGGTTTGTTTGAAATTCTAATTCGCTTAAAACAGAAAATATCCTTCTGCAACTCCCGTTAGCTTAATAAAAAACAGGATTGCCGTAGCAACCCCGCTGTTTCACCTAGTATGAAGCAGGGGACGTATCCAGTGCTTCATCACTATGTTCGCCTCCCTCCCCTCCGTCTCTCCCTGTTTGAAAAACTTTTATTACATTTAAAAGTTGGGAAAATTGTTTTTCCCACAAAAGCAGTAGGAAAAAGAAGAAAAAAGTGGAATTTATTTCTTATCCTGAAATGAAAGGAGGATTTGCCTCGTATTGGCCGATTTTAAAATAGGAAAACAGAAAAGGAGCAGGGTGAATGAAAGCATTCCTTAGTTTTTGTTTGTTTCTAAATATGTGGTTAGGGTTTGTTGGTACTGACTCGCAAATGGATCAAAGCATTGCTTCCACTTTTAAATCGGAAGATGAAACACCCATTGAGGTCAACACGAGAATAAAAAGTGCTGAATCCAAAAAAGGTCTTTGGGATGTAACTTTTACCTATTTAATTTTAAACAAGGCAGCTGCGAATGATGTAAAGTTATACTTTGAACTTGAAAAGATGAGTGATTCCCGCGATTCATTTAAGAAGGCAAAAAAAGAAGATATTTTTAGTAAAAAACTTAAAATCAAAGATAAAGAGGAACAAGATTTTAAGATTAAGAATTTAGAAATAGGACAATATAAGCTGGTTCTACAGGCAGAATCAAAGTTCGATGAATCCTCCCAGTTCGGCGGAAATACCGTCTTTACGTTTACTGTAAAGAATGATGGAATTGTTGAGGGTTGGGAACAGGAAATGAAAGACTATGTACCAGCATTAAGCGAAACTGGTGAAACGATTGTCATCGAAGACCCAGATTCCCCTAATTATGGCTCACTTGAGGGCAGCACGGGCATAACTGACGATTCTTCTGCAAATGAAACGGATGAACCTGCAATAAATACAACCACTGAACCTTCAACAGATACCACCTCTGATTCCTCAACAGATACTACACCTGAACCTTCAACAGATACTACCGAAGAACCCGAATCTGATACGGACGATTTATCATCAATCGGGACCGATGAACCTTCACCTTTTACGAAAGGCGAATTTACCACAACGGCAGCGACAGCCTCTTTTAGCGGATACTGGAAAATGTATAACCGAAGCGGAACCGCAACAGGGGTAAAATACGGAAAGGCAGAACTAAGATATCGGGACCAATATTATATTTGGCGGGTAGCAGGAACGGATTACACCGATAGTACCGGATATTACTCAATTGCCTTCACCTATCCATCAAAAGCCAATCTGTGGGAACTAAGAATCTATTCTATTTCCCAAAATGCCGGCAAAGTGGAAAATAGCAGCGGCGGCAACTTTTTAGCCTATGCACAATGGCTTTCGGTTTCTAACGGCAGCAATAACCCGGGAAGCGTGTACGTGCCAAACGGTTCCTCAGGCAATGAAGTAGGACGAGCTTTCTGGGTATTTGACGATTTAACAAGAACCGAAGCAAGGCTGGATGATTATAAGGCTCCAGGTACGTCGACCATCGTTTGGTATTCGGGTTCTACGTATTCCGCGCATTACAAGCTTGGCGGGAAGGTATACTTGAATGACAGATCGGCTAACAGCAAAAATACAACCATCCATGAATTAGGCCATAATTATATGTACAATCTTTATAGCGGGAATTATCCGCCCAGGGACTGCTCATCCGGGCATTGGAATAGCGGAGAATCAGAACCAGGATGCGCATGGACAGAAGGCTGGGCGCATTTCCTATCTCTCTATATGAACAATAGCTCAGTTTACACCTACACCGATGGTTCAACCTGGAATGCCGAAAACACGTCTACCTACCCTACTGGAGATGATTGTGAAGGGCGGGTGGCCGGTGCCCTCTGGGATGTGTATGATAGCACGAATGACGGCTATGATACTTATTCCTATTCCTTCAGTTCCATCTATAAAGCCATGTATTATACAGTAAATGATACCCTTAAAGGCTGGTGGAATGATTGGGTTGCAAATGGTTTTTCTTCCAACGCCAAAAATTGCTTAAAACAAAATTCAATTAATTATTAAGTTTTTCAATTGCTGGCGAAACCAACGATCCATTGGTTTCGTCAGTAGTTTTTAGAAGGATTGTGAAGGGGGAAAATGCAATGAAAAAACACCTGTTCCTTTTAACGCTCACTGTTTTAATCGTGTCATTACTTGCATCATGCTCTGACACAAAGATAGTTGACGAGGATTTTGATCAAGTCACCTTTTATAAAATAAATTCTGCGGATAAGCACGAAAAAGTTTCAGTGCTCACGGATAAAAAGAAAATTGAAGAACTAACTGATTTGATAAATGAAGGAAAAAGGACAAATGCACAGGAAATAGAATTTGAAAAAGGACCAGACGGGATACTTCTTTTCGAAAATAAGAATAGTAAATTGGAGCTAAACATTTTTACCGAAACAGGCCACATTTTAACAGAGGAATACTACATCACCAGCAAAATTGATATCAATAAATATTTTGGAACTAAGCAGTGAGGCGGTGGATACGTCCCCTGCTTCATTCGACAAAAGAATCACTTTTCTATCAAAGGGTTTTTCCTACCGGAAGGCGAATCTTAAAAATGAGACCAAAAACGAGGAGGATTACATATGTTTCGTACAATTGAAGACTTCATCCAAGAATGGCAGTACGAAGGCCCAATGACACAGAAAATAATGGACGCACTCACAGATGAATCGCTGAACCAGCAAGTCGCCCAGGACCACAGGACACTCGGCCAGCTTGCCTGGCACATCGTCACAACGCTGCACGAAATGATGTCCCGCACTGGGCTTGAATTCGAAGCACCCGAGCACGAAAGCAAAGCACCGGCCACTGCGAAGGAAATGACTGACGGCTACCGCCAGGCAAGCAGCGCAATGATTGCGGCACTCCAGGAACAGTGGACGGACGAAACGTTAAAAGAAGTTAAAGATATGTACGGCGACCAATGGCCAAACGGGGTGACCCTATCCGTTTTGGTCAAACACCAAGTCCACCACCGCGGGCAAATGACCATCCTCATGCGCCAGGCCGGCCTCCGCGTACCAGGCGTCTACGGCCCTTCACGTGAAGAATGGCAAGAATTCGGCATGGAACCTCCGGCGCAGTAAATTAAAGTACAAATCACAGGACCAGCCTTCACTCATGTCGTGGAGGCTTTCTTTTTGTAAAAAAACAGGAGGAGAGCAACCTTGAACCTTACCTATCTCACAGCCGACTACATTCCAAGCCCTACTATAATGGAAGGCATCCAACACCTGCACAACTCCATCTTCGGCAGCAACGATGACCTGCTGGCCAAAATGGGCGATAAACCCAAGTTACTGTTCAACCTAGCACTAGACGGCCAAATGGTTGTTGGCTACAAAATCGGCTATAAACTCGAACCAACAAAATTTTACAGCTGGATTGGCGGAGTCAACCCTGAATACAGGAACCACGGAATTGCCGCAACCCTCATGGATCAGCAGCATAGCTATCTCAAAGAGCACGGCTATTCGTCCATCCAAACCAAAACCATGAACAAATGGCGCAGTATGCTAATCCTCAACATCAAAAACGGTTTTGACATTGTGGAAACCTGTATCGATAATAACGGCCGACACAAAATCATTTTGGAAAAGAACCTCTAATTATTTTTGGAAAAAATGGGCCCATGCTCCAAGATTCAGCTGCACACAACCTGGTCGGCAATATGGATGCTTTAGCGGACTGAACCTAGCATTCGACAAAAGTGAAGCAGAGGATACGTCCCCTGCTTCACTGCTTCACTTCAAACTCAATGCCATATATTTCCCATTCCCCGATGTTGTCATGCTTACTTTGCTCAGAAGAGTCACTTCCCTCAACACGGCAAACACTTGATTGGACGAGAATTTCTGTTCTGAGCGTATGTATGCGAAGTCCGAATTTCGATTCTTCGCTTCCGCAATCTTATCCTTCAACTCTTTCAAATTGCCGGCGACGAGTTTGTTCTGAATATAGTAATCATTCAACTTGCCCTTCGAGGCGAACATGGCAATCTCATTGTCCGTCCAATAGAGCTTGTCTTCCTCGTACCCTATCGATTTAGCAAATGCATCGTTTGCTTCGTAAAGCATGTAAGGAATCGAGTTGTTCGTCCTGTTGCTCGTTGGGTCGATGTGGACCCACTGGCCATTCAGCTTCACCTTGTTCCAGCTATGCCCGCCGCCATCCATTGTTCCGGTAACAACAACCGAATTCAGCCCAAGCATCGTGCTTAACAACTGAAAGCTGCCGGCATAACTTTGGCAAACCCCATTCTTCTCGACGAGCACCCCATATGGATTGTAAGCCGTCCAATATTTCGGGTCGGTATCCCGTAACATTACGCTTCCCTCATTAAAAGCCTCAAAATCGTACTTCGCATTCACGTCCAAATAGTCGTAGATTGCCTTGAACTTCTGCCTGTCGGTCATCTTCGGCTTAATCAGGGTATCCAAAATCCTTTTCGACTGATTAACGATGGCCTGCTGCTTCTTTTTCATCCTCGCTGCATTTTCTGTATACTGCACAGTCATTACTTTGGACTTGGAAGAATATTGATAACCGAAGTTGATCACCCCGAGAATCAATGGGTTCTGCGCAATAACCTTGTTTACGCGGTCGCCGAGGTACGCCATGTCCTTAATTTCCTTGAATTCCGTAAGCGAAAACTTTGTATTTCCGGCCAGCAAATTCAGCGCGATTTTCTGCTCAAGCGACGTATGGGTAACGACCCGAACTCCCATATAATCGACCGGTTTCAAGGCAGCCTTCACTCTCCCCCCGGAAAAACTCATGCTCGCAGCAACCAGAACCGTAAACACAACAACAATCCTAGCCAGTTTTTCAAGCATGCCATCCCCACATCCCCTCTTACGTGGTAATTCACAAGAAACGGTATGAAGCAGTGAAGCAGGGACCCTATTCTTTACCAAACTTGTTCAATAGGTACGAGATATCCCAGCTTCGTGTCTAGCCTCTGTTGCCGGCAACCATTTTTATTAAACATCTCTTTTTTTTTAAAAGTAATTCCCTTACATTCATTATAATTGCACCGACCCAAACCATAAAGAGTATATAGGAAAGTACAAATTCACTTGCAACAGGCGGACGGTAGCAAGACATCACTCTCCAAACTCAGCAATTCCGCATTAAACGAATAGAATAAAAGAGAGTATAGTTTCAGACCAACCAGCTTAAATCTCAGCAACAACAGTACATTCTACATAACTCCAAGTGGCATTGTGCTGAATTTCCATGGATATGAAGTCGCTCCTTATGCTGCCGGGATGCCAGAAGTGAACGTACCTTATAAGGTGTATAAATAAGTTAGAGAAATTTTTAAAACCAGGGCACCATTTTTAACAAAAATCCCCCGCTCTCCGAGGGATTTTTGTTATTTTTTCCCGGTAAAATAAAAACCTTTTGTCTTTCGCCAATCTAAGTTATGACTTTGCTCCCGCAAACCCTGAATGAGCACTAGATCCGTATCCTGCTTCACTTATTTTGCAGTTGAAATTCTCTGTATTTCTCTTCCACATAGTTCTGAGTATCTGTTTGAAAACCAGAAAGCTCTTTATACCATAATTTTTCGTTCTCTCCTAAATCAGCCTCAATCTTCGTAAATATCGTATTAATTAGCTGGATTCTACTGTTTATAGCTTTTTTACTGTCTTCAACATCTTCTCCGTTCTTAACGCCATACTCTAATTGATAATATTGTTTTATTATTTCATCCAATAGCATACCAATCGCTGACATTTGGCCACCCATTTGGCTGAATTCCCTACTATAGTTTCTAAGCTCACCAACATAGCGTTCCAACTGAATATCACCATTAGGTTCTTTCAATGTTTCAACCCAGAAATCCGTACTCCCATCACCAAGATTATGAATAGTTAATCTAAAAGCACTCTGATATTCAGTGCCAAGTTGTATTTTAAACCCTTCGTTTTCTTTATAAAGATAATAATTGAAGAAAAGAGAGGCAATTAAAAATAACGCAAGACAATAACTGAATATTTTACCCTTAATCAAATTTCAACACCTCTATTGAAGCAGGGGACGTACCCTCTGCTTCACTCTTATTCACTACCGATACTCACTCCCGCCACCCCAAATCGCACGGCCTCCTGTATGAGCCGTTTGGGCATGCGTATCTTCATCTACCAACTGTAAACGACCAGGTTCCTCGTTATGATGCCAAGTAAATCCTTCAGGTGTTTGTCCATTGGCAAGACTTTGGACATCGGCATTTGAGAGACCCAGTTTGCCTGCCAGGGAAGGATTCTCTGAGACGGCTTGATACAAAGTATCATTTGCCACTTTGAAATGAACCTCATCGCTTTCCAGGTACAATTCTTCTGCTAGGACGACATTGAAGTTACTATCGAATACCGGAAATACTCCCTCAATAACCTGTCCATTCGGCAGATCCACTGCTCTTTCCACAAAAAGCACCCCTGTATCCGGATGTTCATACCCACCTAAATGGTCATTTCGTGTTTCGAGCTCCTCCGCTTCAATGACATCTGCTCCATCCACTATATCCACTATGCCTATAGCAAAGGCTGAAACATCTACTACTTTGCCGAGATTTTTCATTCCCTTTATTGCTTCCTCATTATTTCCACTTTTAAAACCCTTATATGTAGTGCCAATGTTATTCATTGTATATTTTACCGACGAACCAATTCCGTTAAGCGTTCTGCCAGTTGAATCTTTGAGGTCATTTAATCCTCTTTGTTTATAATAGTCATCACTTTTTATTGCACCATATGTACCCTGAATGGCTCCATCCACAAACTGCCCCGCATTGTCCAAAGCAATTTTAGATGCAGATTCAACACCATCACCAATTTCCTCTATCCATTCACCGGTACCCTTCCACTTGGTCCCAACAGCCTTTCCGACCACTCTAATAGAACCGCCAACAACTCCCCCACCGACCGTTCCAAGCCCCTTCCCAATCGTGCGAAATACCTTCATACCCTACTCTCCTCTATTTAAAAATCACCTAGAATGCTATACAGTAAGGAAATTTCTTTTCCTATAGTTCCTCCTTCGTTTTTGAATATTAGGAATATTATACCATTATCTATCAGGATTTTCCTTTAGTTTTTAAATGGCACCTACTTCTACTCTTCGTTGTTCGAACTTACAAACGGAAACGAAATCCATCCCTATCTAAAAACAGTAAGACGTTTTCTTTTTAAAAATTGGCCAACGCGCCAAGCAGATTCTTTTTGCCGACAGACAGATAACATTCGAAGTTCGCGCCATCCCAGACCAGAAAAGAAGCCCTCGTATTACCGCATCGGCGGTTTTACGAGGGTTCTCCATTTCATTAAATCATCGTATTTAAACTATCCTCCAGATTGAGGCAATAGCCTGCTTCAAGAATGAGGCAATGGATACGTCCCCCGCCTCACTGCTTCAAGAATGAGGCACTGGATACGTCCCCTGCCTCACTCTGCTTCACTCCAGCCGGTATTCGCCTTTTCCTTCGACGACGGTGAAGCCAGGCTTGGGTTCAAGGTAGAAAGTGAGCGGGTTTTGGGAGTTGCGGGTGACGATTTCCCTAAGCCGCCGGGCCTTGTCCAATTTCTTAATGAATAGGCTTTCCTTAATTTCAAGATCTATGGTATGGCCAAAGTTCATGAAAACCCGGGTGGTGGCTGCGCTGAGCGCCTTATGGCTCTGGATGTGCATCAATGATAGCCAAAGGCAATCGTTCCGTCCGATCGCCCTAGTCGGAAGCAGGAAAACTCCAAGCTGCGAGTTGATAGTAAGCGGAAGCATCTTACAATCCTTCCCCAACTGACACTTCGACCCGTCAATTGCACCCCGCAGGCTAAATCCTAAATTCTTCAATGTGAAATCTATAATCTTAAGCGGAGGTATGCCAATATTCAATTGGTCAAGCCCTTCCAACACGTATGAACCCTTGATCCCGTTTTCACCGTACATTCCCCAAAACCCAACTGTCTTTTCATTAATCATATATTGCGGTAAAATAATCATTCATTTGCCCCCTCGTATTGATTTATTTTCCAAAAGGGGTATACTAACAGTGAGTTGGTATACCCAACACTGAAGCCTCGGGACTGTCTCGCCAGACGTTCACCCGGGGTTTTGTTTTTTCGCCACATCGATTTCGACAAAAGGTGTCAAGTTTCTTCCTATTATATAGCCTATGTACTCATTGATGGAGTTGGATAAGTGAAAAGCGAAGAAATGCAAAAGACACCATGAATAATGAAGCATTGCCCTACTGTCCCAATTGGAAAGGTACGATCATGCCATTTTCATGATGCCTGTTTTAGCGGGTGATGGTGATTCAGCTTGTGGCCTTTGTGGTTAAGTAAGTGTGGTCGTTGGCTCAAGGGTGTACGGGGCCTAAGCAATCTATGCATAGTCGAATCTTTCTCAGAACAGAAGGAACATTTCCAGAACCATCCCTCCTTCCCCCTATAGTATGCGGGAAACGTAATTGGAAGTAAATTTAATATTTGTAAAATACTGTTACACCGGCCCATTAAACCTCCAGCAACCGCCCTCTAAATTAAATCCAACTATTGCCAACCCCATGCTATATCTGTATACTATTAATTCCTCTTACGAAAAACCACATACAAACAAAAAATTCCCTTCAATACCGCCATTCAGTTGGGAACAAACAACAAAAACCACTCAAAAATCCTTTAAAAAGCACAAAATATTATATTTAAAGAATATTTGTACAAATTTAAACAATTCCGACTACGTCACAAAATTTTCACTCGTTCCTTTTCCTTTTGGAAAAATTGGCCCATACCAGAAGCATACACCCCATCCTGCCTACAACAAGTATAAGGGGATGATCTCAGTCAACCCCCTTGCGCTTTGCAGGGACAAGGTTAAAACGGTCTTCATGTGTAATTCTAACAATACATTCTACCTAAAATTGATGATTTTTTAAAAATAATCATTTCTTCTATAGTAAATGTCCAAGCCATTCAGTTTCAGCTGCATTTTCTATTAATAGGAGAGGTGGTGAAAAGGATGTGGGACGAAAATTTTGCACAACATGTCTATAGTCTTATAGGACAAGATGTCGAAGTAACTACAACGGCAGGCACTTTTTGTGGCACCCTTGTATCTGCTGGCAGCGATTCTCTTGTATTACAAACACGATTTAGAGGCCGAATAATACGAAGGATAATTCGGTTTGCTTTGATTGTCTCGCTTTTCAGGTTATTTATAGGCCCAAGAGGCATCTTTTAAAACAAAGCCCCATTTTTAAGCGCAAAAGCGCTTTTTTTTTCTAACCTGGATTGAGGCATTGGAAAAGCCCCAGCTCTACTATTGACTTTGAATATCTCTGTGTTTCTCCTGCACACAGTTTTGTGAGTAGGTTCAAAAACCAGAAAGTAAATCCGCTTCAATCTTCGTAAATATCGTATTAATTAACTCGATTCTACTGTTTATAGCTTTTTAATGTTCTTCAATATTCTCTCCAACATAAGAGGTAGCCCAAAACAAACGATACATAATGAAACTCGGCACTACTACCAAAGTGAAGCAATAGATACGTCCCCTGCCTCACTACTAAAAAAACTTGCACTACCCCTGTCCTTTTCACCGGAAATTCCGTATATAAAGAGTGAAAGGGTGGTGCACACATATGAAAATCCAATCCGTGTCCCGGTTAAAACAATATTCCCAATTTGAAAGCACAGAAGAGTTCAGAACCCACTTCGCACAGTGGCTCAACGCAAACAGAGACATTTTCCCAAAACGCCAGCTCATCGGCCTCAAACGCCTTGCCCTCTTTGCGGCAGCCATACCCGGGGTCACCAACGTCACAATCGGCGCAGTCCTCACCTCCGTCAACATGCAGCACAACACAAACTCAAACGTCCTGTCCCGCGCCACCTTTAAAAGAATGACCCAAAAAACCAGCAAACTCGGCATACTCACAATCTACGAAATCGAACGGTCAGACGGCTCCCAAGACGGCAACCTATACATATTCAACCGCTATCCCGAAAACCATCAGCACACCAACTAACCAAAAGGAGCCCAAACCATGAACCCAATCGTCCTATCCATACCCGCCGGCGGCACATACGACATCATCACCGAACACAACATCCATGCCTACCCCCATCCGCGTTCCTACAAATCCGACTCCTACGTAACCTTCAGAAAACGCGGTGGTGCCATGGAAACCCTCTACACCATCCAAAAAGCCGCAGCCTTCGATCCATTCAACGACACCATCGACCCACTCATCAAACACCTCGACCAAAACGAAAAACTCCGAATCAAAGCCTACATCTACGACCGCAACAAAGGCTGGGGATTCGAAAAACCCGCCCACCCCTACATGTTCTGGATCCTAAAGACCGAAAAACACCTCACTCACAAACCCAAACCACCCATAACTTACGGCGGCCACATCTACTTCACCTTCGCCGACCTCACCACCGGAAATGAAATCGTCGAGATCTTAAGGCAATAAACCTCTTTGGGGAAAAATTGGCCCATATCCAAGGCCCGCCTGTGCAACAGGCAGACAGCAAATACCCAACGTTTGCCGTACCCCCTGCACGCCCAGGCGCCCACAACGCAAAACACAGAAAAAACGCCCCCGTTAAAACCGCGACAGCGATTATAACGGGGCGCCAATCTGGTTGAACCCGACATTGTCGCTCATCCGAATTTGAGCAACACCTTTCCTGCTTTTGAGTAAATCTTTGTCGCTTAACGGTATTTGAGCGACACCTTTTCCGCTTTTGAGTAAATCTTTGACGCCCAACTGCTTCTAACGGGGACACCCCGGAATCGCACGGCATTCTCCAAATACCGCACCAAAGCTTTTCTTTCCCGCCATCACAGCAAGCTCACCTCACCGTTTTCCCCGGGAGGAATACATTAAAAAAAGAAGTCAGTAAAAGAACTAGAGGCGAAGCTCGTGAAACGTAAGGAATTTGCTGTTTTGTTTGCATTGGCAGCTTTGTTTGGGTCATCATTCTTATTCGTTCGGATTGCATCCCCGGCAATCGGTCCTTTTCTTACCTCTCAAGGACGGGTCACCTTTGCGACTCTCGGTTTGGTGGCGATTGCTCTTTTTTACAAAAAATCAATTCATCTCAAGCAGCGATGGAAACACTTTTTAATCATCGGCGCCCTGAATTCCGCAATCCCCTTTACGCTCGTTTCCCTGGCGGCCCTTCATTTGAATGCGTCATTATTAGCAATCATCAATGCCATGATTCCCTTTTTCACAGCAATCGCAGTCTGGGTCTGGATGAAGGAAAGGCTTACCCTTTCTAAAAGCCTGGGAATTATGCTTGGGTTGATCGGCGTTGTCGTTACCGTTGGCTGGAGTCCTGTAGAGCCAAGCCTTGAGGTTCTTCTGGCGAGTTTGTGCTCCCTTCTCTCGACTGTTTCCTATGCCTTCGGTGGTGTTTATGCGAAAAAAACCTTCAAGAATTGCTCTCCATTGACGGTTGCCTTTGGCCAGTTGATGGGCGCTACACTATTATTAATTCCGATTACCTTGGCCGGTTATCCAGAACAAATGATTATCCTGACACCAGTCGTTTTGTATTCAGTACTTGGAGTCGCCTTTTTCTCGACAGCCTTAGGGTATCTCCTTTATTATTATCTAATTGATCATGTCGGCCCCACAAAAACTGTTACCGTGACATTTTTGATTCCACCATTTGGCATGGTATGGGGAGCCATCGTACTGGGTGAACAGATTACCTCCGGAATGTTTGCCGGCCTGATAATTATATTAGGGAGCCTCGTCCTCATAACACGCAAAGAGGAACAACTGAAGCGTGAAGCGGGGAACGGATCTAATACTTCAATTTCTTCACATAATCTTCAACCAAAGTGAAACCCCTGCTTCACCTAGGACCCAACTTCTCATTTTTTAAAAAAGACATCCTCCACGCCGCTGTACTGATACTCCCACGGCTAAACCCGTGGGGTTCTGAATCCATTGCCTTCTTCCTTGCCGGCAGCCACAGTTCGCATCTTGATACGCTCGGCATCTAGGGCTAGGACACTGGGACAATTTCCTTCAGGACTTTCGCGTCCAAAGCAGCCTCCGCTGCCATTTGCGGCCGCATCTTTTGGCTTTCGCAAGCCCGGTGGCATCACACCGCCTAAATATGATTAGGTTTTCATCACAGGAGGATTCCGGAGTTGAGGATCCTTCTTTCCTCTTTTATGATTGTATTGATTTCCTGGTCGTGAAGGCTCTTGAATCGTCGAAAGGTCTCCATGCATGCCTTTCGTTTCGCTTTTGTTCCGGAAGAATCTGCGTTCATCAACAAAAAGGCGGAATATAAATCCCTTTGGATTTTTGTCTCATCCTCAATCACATGCCATCGTTCTGACAGTGGTTTTTTAAAGAAGTCGTTCCGGACATGGCAGTACTGGCTTGCCTTGAAGGTCTGGGTGTTGACCCTTTTAAAAATCCCGCCAAGGCTTTTCACCTTTTGTTCCAGTATGCTTACAAACATGGAGGGGGCCCTGTGGCCGATCGTCTTTCCGAACCGTTTCTTCCTGGCATATTTACCGGTTTTTTCGGAAACCTTTGTTTCCTTTGCCCGTTTTTGCAGGGCTTTGAAATTCATAGTTTCAATGAAGAAGGCATCACCGAGCGGAAGCAGGGAGTTCGCGAGCCCCTGGTGCGCGAGTTTTCGGATGGCGGCCTGCCTGCGGTTTAGTTCCCTTACCCTTGCCTGCTGTTTTTGGTAGCGGTTTGATAACTGCCATTCTTTTCTGCCTTTTTTTATTGTGCCGTTTTCGTGATAGTTGCCGGGGTTCATGGCGCGCCTGGAACGGTCCATCCTTCTCTGGGCCAATTTGATTTCCCTTGCCAGTATTTTTACATCTTCCGCCAGGTTGTAGAGAGCTACTTTTTTAAGGGAGGAAACAGCGAGGGTCGCCGTGCCGATATCAAGCCCTATTCTGCCTTTCCCGAGCTTCCTTCCTTTTGACGATGGGTAGCCAGCAATGATCAGGTCGGCAAAAAAGCGTACCTTCCCGCGGATGATTTCCCTTACAATCCGGACATATTTGACATGATAAAAATCGTTGATGGTTTGGGCTTCCCCGTTTTTCTGAATGGTATAGGTGAATGGGGTTTTCTTTTCGAGATGGGAGAGGATTTCGGACACATAGCTGTCATGCCCCGTCCACTTCAGAGGGGTGGACATGTCCTTATAGACGAGATGCTTATTGTGATACCGCCAGCCTGTCTTATTGGTTTTTCCTTCGAAGCTCGCCATTTCCCCTTTTCGGAGGAACACGACCTTCTTTGCCTTCCCGAACAGTTTTTTCCTGAAGGTAAGCCAGGCGCGGGAAGCGGTTTTCTGGGCGAAGGCTGCGTTCACCTTGTCCCCAAAATGCTTACGGATGCCTTTTACCCAAGCGTGCGAGGCATACTCGGTCAGCTGGTATTGTTCCCTTAAGTCCTTGAGCCTTTCCCGGACGCATTCCAGCTCGTTTTGCAGGAAGGGGTTCTCTTCATCAAATGCCAGTTTTCCTTTGATCCCATGCAACTGCCGGATCCATCTTTTGTATTCCTTCAGCCTTTTCATCTGGTTTTCCAGCTTCAGATAGTTCCCGAGGACAGTGTTGTAGATGACACGGAGGATTTCCAATTCTTTGTCGGCAGCGGAAAAAAGCCCGGGATGGCTGTCAAGCTCCAGAGTGAGGACAAAGCTGGGTGAGCGGGGAATGGCCATATGAAAAACCTCCACAAACATATGTTCCTGTATATTGATTATACTTTAGCTGAAGCGGGGATACAAGAAATAGCCGCTGTTATGATAGAATAAAACATGAAGCAATATCCGGCTTCCGGATACTTGAGGTGCCGAAAAGCTGTTGGTTTACGGCACCCCGCATCCGGCCTCACTCCCATCCCACCCCTGAAGGAGTGAGCTTTCCCGTTCGGAAAGTCTGTAAAGTAGCCACTAAGGAGAAAGGGGAGATTGTTCCATGATAAAGAAATTCACGCTGCAAACGAATCACCGTGATGAAATGGTTGAGGTAACCCAGCTTATTCAGAACTTCGTATCCGACCAGGGCTTAAAGGAAGGGGCGGTCATCGTCTATTGCCCGCACACGACAGCTGGCATAACCATTAATGAAAATGCGGATCCCGACGTAAAGCGCGACATGATCCGCCGCTTTGATGAAGTCTATCCGTGGCACCATGAATTAGACAGGCATATGGAAGGAAATACGGCCGCGCATATGAAAGCCAGTACGGTAGGGTCCTCCCAATTCGTGATAGTCAATGAGGGTCGGCTATTGCTCGGGACGTGGCAGGGCATCTATTTTTGCGAGTTCGATGGGCCCAGAACCCGGCAATTTGTTGTAAAAGTCCTATAAAGCGGGGGATGGATTCATTTTTTTCACACTCTTTTACCAAAGTGAGGCACTGCATACGTCCCCTGCCTCACTGCCTCACTGCTTCACTTCGAAAATTTCGTTTGATAGGTAAGCCCAATTTTGTGGGGCGGGGAGGCTGATTTGCCAGTAGGTTGTTCCGGCGAGGTTGTATTGGTCGATAAGTTGGTATTTTTTGATGTAACTGCGGATGTCTTCGAACCAGACAATATGCTCTTCCGTCCCCTTCCAATATCGGTACCATGGAGATTGGGCAGTGGAATCAAATTGGATCGATGTTCCCACTGATATTGCCTGATTTTGTGCGGCCAGGACCGACAATCCCTTGGCTGCATTTGTCGATACCACCTTGTCGTAGCCATACAGCGGCATCGCCATCATCAGTTTCTGCGGATTCACCAACCGAATCGCATACGCCATTACCTGCTCCACCCAATATATTGGAGAAACTGGGTCGGGCGGGCCCCCGGGATAGCCATAATCAATTGTCATTACCGCCATCATGTCGGCAATGTTTCCAATAGCCGCATAGTCATATGCCCCGACAATCCGATTCGTTGGCAAATCCTCGGTCTTGGCATGGACATTCACATGTAAAAGAAGATTTCCTAGTCGCCGCTTCAAATCCCGCAGGAACAAGGAAAAATCATTTCGCCTTGCTGGAGGGATAAACTCCAGATCAAGGCTCACTCCCCCGAACCCTCGGCTGGCAGCCAAATTGGCGATACTCGCTACCAAGTTTTGCCTGAACGTTGGATTTTCAAGAACGCTTCCCACCAGCTCCGCACTGAACCCGCTCGAATCCATATTCCGAATCATCAATAACGGGACAATCTTTACTTGTTTGCACCTTGCGACAATCGCGGAGTCGTCCCTCTCAGCATAAGCATAACCCTGCGCCGTAATGGAGTAATTAACAATCGCCGCATACGTTAATTGATTGGCCAGTGAATCAATAACTGACAGGTCCGCCGCGGTTCCAGAGGGAACAAGGAATCCCAAGGCCATCATCTCCAACTTGATTGGGGAGGGGATGGTAAGAACCTGGCCAATTCTTAGCCGATGGATATCAAGACCCGAATTCGAAGCAGCAATCGATGAAATCGTCGTGCGGAAACGCTGCGCAATTTCCCAAAGAACATCCCTCGCCTTAACCCGATAAACCCGGGATGCGAGGCCAGCCTCCGGAATATAAAGGGCAAGCCCCGGAACAATCATTGACGCAGATGCCAACCCATTCACACGAACAATCGAATCAATCGAAACCCCATACTTCCTCGAAATCAGCCACAAATTCTCGCCAGTCCTCACAACATGGACACTCATCCCATCACCCCCCTCTTATCATCTTATGAACGAACCTGCCAAAATCTAACCCCTTTTTGGAAAAATTGGCCCATATCAGAAGCCCCCTGTCCAACAGGCAGCCATCAAATACCCCCCGTTCACCTTACACCCTGCACAAAAAAAGCGCCCCCGTAATATCCGCAACAGCGGTTATTACCGGGCGCTAATCATTCAGTCTAGCTTTAAAAATACAAACCTCACTTTTACCGGGTCTGGCCATTTAATGTCACTCATTCCAATTTGAGTGACATCTAACCCGGTTTTTGGGCCGTTGCTGTCACTAAACCGGGTTTATTCTGACAACCCAACCCGATTTTAACCTTTGCTTGTCACAAATCCGGGCTTATTCTGACAACCCAACCTGATTTTAGCGTTTGCTTGTCACATATCCGGGATTATTCTGACAACCCAACCCGATTTTAACCTTTGCTTGTCACATATCCGGGTTTATTCTGACAACCCAACCCGACTTTAGCGTTTGCTTGTCACATATCCGAATTTATTCTGACAACCCAACCCGATTTTAACCTTTGGTTGTCACATATCCGGGATTATTCTGACAACCCAACAGGATTTTACCCTTTGCTTGTCACATATCCGGGATTATTCTGACATCCCAACCCGATTTTACCCTTTGCTTGTCACATATCCGGCCTTATTCTGACAACCCAACAGGATTTTACTCTTTGCTTGTCAAATATCCTAGCTTATTCTGACAACCCAACCGGGTTTTGGGCAGTTGCTGTCACTAATCCGAACCCAGGTTTTGGGCTTTTGCTTCAGCACGGCTACAAGCGCATAAACTGCAAAAACCCGCTTAGAGCTACTAAGCGGGTTTCTTCATTAATATTATACGCCTTATTTCAAATCCTCAATCGAATCAATATCGACATACTCAGGTACGACTAATCCATTTTTTGTTCCTTTAAGGTTTAGTCCAAGGTCGACGAAATCGTCCTTGTAGGTATTATAATATTCGTTATGGGTACTTGGCAGCCAGGCCGCAACCATTGCATCGGAACTTCCGTTGGCAACCCCGGCAAACATCGGCCCAACTTCAACCTGGCTAAGTGTAACCTTGTAGCCATACTGTTCAAGGACCTTGCCGATGACATTCGTACTGGCGATTTCTGTATCCCAGGCAACATAGACAAGGTTGATTTTTTGGCCGTTGCCTTTTTGGGCCCCGTTTGTCCATTTAGCTACTGTATCCTTATTTTCAGCTATCCAATTTTCAGCAGCTTCAGAAGCAGACATTCCCTCTTCGATAGAGACCATTACGGCTTCCATATCGGCAGTTTCCCAGGAGAATTGATCAAGGATTTTATACGCTCCCGGAGCATCCTGCTCGAGGCCTTTTCTCACGATTGTATGAATACCTTCAATCCCTCCGAATACGCCATTCGGGTCGTCAAGATATTTCAAATCGAATTTGGAAAACATCCAGTGTGGCGACCAGCCGGTGACAATAATCGGCTGTTTATTTTTATAAGCTTTCTGCAATTCTGCAATCATTGCTGCCGAAGATCCTTCAACAACTTTCCAATTATCGAGCCTATACTCATTAATGGAATTGCTGGCCTGTGCCATGATTCCGGCCCCAGGTTCAATCCCGATGATTTTATAATTGGTTTGGGCGCCAATCGCATTGGGATCGCCTGTAATTGCCTCTTCTTTAGCAAATCCTTGTACAAGGAGAGTCCCGACAACAAGCGCGGCTAACAGGCCAAAAACAATTCTTCCCTTAACGACATGCCCGTATGCAGGCTTGCGTAAGTTTTGCGTGAGGCGGTCAAGGATAATCGCGATAAAGACAATGGATAAACCTGCCTCGAACCCTTGCCCTACATTAATTTGGCTGACTGCACGGTAAACATCCGCCCCAAGGCCGGGTGCTCCAACTAACGAAGCCGTAACGACCATGGACAGGGCTAGCATGATGCTTTGGTTAACTCCTGCCAACATCGTTGGAGTGGCCAGTGGGAGCTGGACTTTCAGCAACTTCTGGCCTCTTGTTGAACCGAATGCATCCGATGCTTCAATCAGGTCCCTAGGTACTTCCTGAATACCAAGATTGGTCATGCGGATGGTTGGTGCAATTGCGAAAATAAACGAAGCAATAATCCCTGGAACGACTCCGATTCCAAAAAATAAAATCGAAGGAATCAAATAAACGAACGCAGGCATTGTTTGCATGAAATCCAAAACAGGCGTGACAATCCTTTGTACTGTTTTGTTTTGTGCACACCAAATTCCAAGCGGGATGCCGATCAGGATTGTTAAAAATCCCGACACTAATACAATGGCAAGTGTTTGAATCGCTGAGTCCCAGTATCCAAGATTATCGATCAACAGCAAACTGACCAGCGTAAAGATTCCTAATGGCAATCTGCTCGTGTATGCGACTAAAAGGGTCAGTACGACGATTAATACAATCGGAGGGCCCGCACTTAATACATTCACCATTAAATCCAATAACCCATCGATTGTTGTTGTAATAAATGAAAACAAGCCAGCAAACGCTACGGTGATCCATTCAACTAGGGAATCGATCCATTTTCCAAGAGGGATTTTTGGCATATTCATGAAATCATTCCCCCTCCATTTCGTTCAAGGAATCCTTATTTCCCGCTAAAGCGCCAATAACAGCTCCCCGGACAATAATTCCTTTAATTCTATTCTCTTCATCAACAACGGAAATCGGCAAACTTGAAGTTGCCATCGTATCCATAAGATTAGTCAATAACGTATCCTCGGCGACCGTCGGAATGTCAGTTGTCATCACGTCGGAAATCGTCTGGTTCTGGTCAATGGCCTGCCGCGCTTGTTCAGCGGTCAATGCCCCAAGCAGTTTCCGGTGGCGGTCCACGACAAATATGCTTGAGTACCCTTGCTTCCGCATAATTTCAAGGGCAACCCGCGGGCCTCTGTCAACACTAATTCTTTCCGGCCGTTTCATCACATGCGATGCCGTCAACACCTTCGACAAATCGACATCCTCAACAAATTTCTCCACAAATTCATTTGCAGGCTGCATCATGATTTGTTCCGGTGTGCCTAGCTGAATAACGCTGCCGTCCTTCATCAAAGCAATTCGATCTCCAATCCTTAATGCCTCATCCAGGTCATGGGTAATAAAAATGATCGTTTTCTTGTATTGTTCCTGGATCTCGATCAATTCATCCTGCATGTCTTTTCGGATTAAGGGGTCAAGAGCACTGAAGGCCTCATCCATTAAAATGATATCCGTATCGCTTGCGAGAGCACGGGCCAAGCCAACCCTCTGTTGCATTCCACCACTCAGCTGTGATGGGAACTGGTTTTCGTACCCTTTTAAACCGACACTCGCCAAAGCCTTCATTGCTTTTGAACGGCGTTCATCTACAGGTACTTTCTTAATTTCAAGACCATACTCCGCATTCTCCACGATCGTTTTATGCGGGAACAGGGCGAAATTTTGAAAGACCATGCTAAGTTTCTTCTGCCTGACTTCCCTTAACCGGGCAGTATTCATTTTGACAATATCTTCATTGTCGATTAAAATCTCGCCGATTGTCGGATCAATCAGCCTGTTAAACATCCGGATTAGGGTGGATTTCCCGCTTCCGGATAAACCCATAATCACAAATATTTCGCCAGGATAAATTTCAAAATTGACATTATTCACGCCAACTGTCTGTCCTGTCTGTTTCAAAATATCTCTTTTTGATTTGCCTTGCTTCAACAAATCCGTTGCTGCTCTAGGAGATTTTCCAAAAATCTTGGAAACATTCCTTACTTCTACTATGGGATTCATCAAGTCACCTCATTCTGTAAAATTGCCCATATCATATTTATTTTTGCCATTTTTTATCGTTTTCATTAGCCTGGAGGTTAGAAAAAACATCTGTTAAGGAAAATGGCTACCAAGTGGCAACTTATACTATAACAATAAGTTGGCACTTTTGAAAAGACCTTTACTACTATACACGAATTTGAATGAGATTTCTTGTCTCACGCATTTTCAATATAGTAAAACCCTTACATTGCCATCATCAATCTCAAAATCAGAATTAGTCCGGATAAAATTTGCCATCAGCAACATATAATTGCAAAAACCCGCCAGGTCCAAAACTACCTGGCGGGTTATCTTCTATCTTCCTATATTAAAGTTGTTTGGTATTATTCAAGGAATAATCAACTGGTCAGACATCTTAACTTCCTTTTTTCTTTATGTACCTAAGAAGTTTAGAACTATGAACGAGTGGGAATAGTACTCAAAGAATGTGAACTATGTTAAAATAAATTATATTAAAAACATTCTTTGACACTGTGTCAAAGGGGAGTAGCTTTGGAATGGATACCCCATTCCTTAATAAAGTCGTCACTCCGTGATCATCCGATCATCGGCTTTATTGGCATTCTACTGATTGCTAAGCGAGACCTTTGCCTTTATGGCTGAGGTCTCGCTTTTTTTTATCCCGGAAGCTTCTCCTTCCGATGTGAGATCAAAGGCCAGTTGTATCAAAGCCTTTTAATAATGAATTTTGCGAAAGGAGCACTGGAATGAATTTTTATCAACAGAGTAAGGAAGAAGTACTGAAGTCCGTTCAATCCTCACTGAATGGGTTAAAGAATGAGGAAGTCCGAACTCGTCTTGAAAGAGACGGCTATAACGAAATTAAGGATAAGGAAAAAGTTCCGACATGGAAGCTTTTCCTGGAAACTTTTAAGGACCCAATGGTCATTGTGTTGCTAATTGCCGCGGGTGTACAAGTGGTTCTTGGCGAAATCGTCGAATCACTCATCATCTTGCTTGTCTTGATCTTGAATTCTATTATTAGCGTCGTTCAAACGAAAAAAGCGGAAGGGTCACTGGAGGCTTTACGCAATATGTCGGCACCAGAGGCAAAAGTAATCCGGGATGGAATAAAGCAGACAATCCCTGCAAGAGAACTTGTCCAGGGGGATATCGTCTTCCTCGAAGCCGGCGATTACGTTCCAGCTGACGGACGAATCCTGGCAAGTGCATCTTTGAAAGTGAATGAGGGGATGCTGACAGGGGAATCAGAAGCAGTCGAAAAGCATACGGATCCCATTTTGGATGAGGCACCACTAGGTGATAGGAAAAACATGGTATTCAGCAGCTCTCTTGTTGTTTATGGCCATGGTAGACTGGTTGTCACAGGGACAGCTGAAAAGACTGAAATCGGAAAGATTGCAGACATGCTTGCGACTGCCGAAGCAAAACAGACGCCGCTTCAACGAAAGTTGGATGCATTCAGCAAAAAACTTGGCATGGGGATCCTCCTCTTATCTATATTTATTTTTGCCTTGCAGGCGGTCCGGATTTGGTTAGGCAATGATGTTGTTGATACTAGCACAGCCCTTCTGAATGCGTTAATGTTTTCAGTCGCTGTTGCCGTTGCCGCCATACCAGAAGCATTATCAGCCATTGTCACAATTGTCCTTTCAGTCGGGACGAATAAAATGGCAAAACAGCATGCGATTATCCGCAAACTGCCTGCTGTTGAAACATTGGGGTCTGCGAGCGTCATCGCAACGGATAAAACAGGAACGCTAACAAAAAACAAAATGACCGTTACGGATCATTTCATTCCGGGTGCCTCCGAAAAACCACTGAAGGAAAATCCAAATAAGTGGAATGATTCTGAACGAATGCTCGTCAATATCGCTGCATTATGCAATGACTCATACATCAACAATGACGGACAGGAAATCGGCGACCCAACAGAGGTAGCGCTCATTCAGTTCGCCAATAATACCAACAAGGACTATGATGAGCTTCGCCAAACCTATCCGCGCGTGGCTGAATTGCCGTTTGATTCAGACCGGAAATTGATGTCAACCGCCCATACAATCAACGGGCGGCGGATGATTTTAACAAAAGGCGGACCAGATGTGATGTTTGGCCGCGCAAGCCATATGCTTATTGAAGGCAAGGAAGTACCATTAACAGATGAAAGCCTGAAGCAATTTATACAGGCTAACGAACATTTCTCCAACCAGGCTTTACGTGTTTTGGCATATGGCTACAGAGTATTGCCTGAAGGCCAGGACGACATTGACGTAAGCGATGAAAACAATCTCGTGCTCGTCGGGCTGACGGCGATGATTGACCCTCCTCGCGATGAAGTTTATGAAGCGATTAGAAATGCAAAAAGCGCCGGAATAAAAACGGTCATGATTACAGGCGACCATAAAACAACGGCCCAGGCGATTGGCCGGGACATCGGCTTGATGGATGAAGGTGACATAGCCCTATCAGGACAAGAGCTTGACGCCATGTCCGACGATGAACTTGATAAGAAACTGGAACGCGTTTCGGTCTATGCCCGCGTTTCACCTGAAAATAAAATCAGGATCGTCCGTGCGTGGCAAAGAAAAGATAACGTCACGGCAATGACCGGCGATGGGGTAAACGACGCTCCGGCATTGAAACAAGCGGATATTGGGGTGGCGATGGGCAGCGGGACAGATGTCGCAAAAGACGCTTCCTCGATGATCCTCACTGACGATAACTTTGCATCCATTGTCAAAGCGGTGGGAGTCGGCAGGACGGTCTACGCAAATATTAAAAAAGCAATCAGCTACTTATTTGCCGGTAACCTTGGAGCCATCATTGCGATTCTTTACGCAGTCATATTCAACCTGCCGAATCCATTCACAGCAATCCAATTGCTTTTCATAAACCTTGTGAATGATTCCCTTCCGGCGATTGCACTAGGTATGGAAAAACCTGAACCAAATGTTATGAAAAAGAAACCACGCGATCCGAATGAAGGGCTGTTTGCAGGCGGCACATTACAAGCAGTGGCAATCCGGGGTATTTTAATCGGGGCAGCGGTCATCTTTTCCTTCTATCTCGGCTTGCAGCACTCCAATGAAATGGGGGTTGCCATGGCCTTCACAACATTGATTTTATCAAGGACTCTGCAAACATTTGCCGCCCGTTCCAATACCCAAACAGCAATCGGAGCTGGATTCTTCAGCAATAAACCAGTCATTGGCGCAGTCCTATTGGGATTTGTCCTTTACGGAGTCACAGTGCTTCCATTTACACGCGAAATCTTTGAAATCCCCGCAGAATTTGGCTGGAATGACTTCCTCATTGCAGCAGGCCTTGCAGCCGCAGCAGTCATACTAATGGAAATCGTGAAAGTCATTCGCAATAAGATGCAATAGTGATGCAAGGGGACGTATCCGCTGCTTTGATACATGGGGACGTATCTGCTGCTTCATTCGAGTCCCGAATGAAGCGATGGAAACGTCCCCTGCCTCATCACTGCCTCACTGCTTCACTACTTTAAAATATCTCGGTATAACTTTATTCAGAATCCCACTTTAACCGGTTGAAGGGAAAATACAAAGGATTGAAAGCGTTTAAAATTCTCTGAATAGAAAAATTACATTGACACTAGCAAAAAACAACTATATTATAATAACAATTGCCATTAAATCATTCATAGCTAATTTATGAGTGATTTTTTTTGGATAAAAAAATTAGAAAATTCCAATAAACACTTGCAGGAGGAAAAATCACCAATGAAACCATCAACAAAGAAGTATTTGATCGACCGAATGTATAAAGCTTCACAAGGACTCGCCAATGCGGTTCTGGTTACGCTCGGAATCGGCCTGCTCATTGAATCGTTAGGAACCTTTACTGGCTGGGAAGGCTTTAATCAAATTGGAAAAGCAACACAGCTAATGCTCGCTCCGGCACTTGGCGCGGGGATCGCCTACCAGCTTGGAGGCAATACACTTGTTATTTTTAGTGCGATGGCTTCAAGTACGATAGGTGCCCAAGCCGTCCAACTTACTGAAGACGGCGGGGTAACCCTTGTGACCGGGCAGCCGCTCAGTGCTGTGTTGGCTGCGATTATCGCTACTTGGGTAGGAAAAAGAGTTATGGGAAAAACAAAACTAGACATGATGGCAATCCCATTTTCGGCTGTTTTTGTTGGCGGGGTCTCCGGAGTATTCCTGGCAATCATTACGACTCCATTGATCAACTGGCTAAGTGCACAGATTACTGCATCCGTTGAAGGTTCTCCTATTATTGGACCAATGGTCATTTCACTTGTTTGGAGCATTTTCCTTATGTCACCCGCATCCTCCGCGGCAATCGCAGTCGCTTTGCAGCTTGATCCCGTTTCCAGCGCGGCGGCATTGATCGGCTGTACGGTACAATTTGCTGCATTTACAGCAATGTCCTATAAACAAAATGATGTTGGTGCTAATATTGCTCAATCGCTCATTACGCCTAAAGTTCAATTCCCTAACCTTGTGAAAAATCCTCGGTTGGCGATTCCGCCATTTATCGCGGCAATCATTTGCGCACCAATTGCAACAGTCATTTTTGATTTTCAAGTGCCTTATCAGCTTGCTGGACTCGGTTTGAATTCTTTGATCGCGCCGATTAACATTTTGGCGGAACAAGGCCCGGTCGTCCTGGCAATCTATATTGCTGTTGGCGTTATTTTACCAATCATTATTTCACTAGGAATCTTTAAACTCATAAGCCTAAAAGGTTGGGCAAAAGCTGCCGACATGAAGATGGAATTGCAATAGACGATCGTTTAACCATGCAAAAAGGGACGGTTCTTGTTTGCCGATAAGCAAAGGGAACCGTCCCCTTTTTTTAGGAAAAATACATAATGAAGAGTACCGGAACACACTAACCCGTTATAGCGGCACAGCCACCCTCTTCTTCTCCTTAAAATAAACCCACTCGGTAAAGCCGATTTCTTTGAGGCGTTGCCGGACAAAGTCGAAGTCGTCTCCTACTCTTTCGGGGTCATGGGCATCAGAGCCAAACGTGACTGTTACTCCGTAATGCTTGGCAACTTCCAATATTTTGTCAGAAGGGTACCAACCTCCGCAGTCCTTCGTTTTGCCAGAAGTGTTAATTTCAATGGCAACATCCTGTTCACCAATGATTTTGAGCGTTTTTTCAATTGCATTGGTCTCGATTGACGAAAAAGATGGATAGAATCCCTTCATTGCATCAATGTGGCCAAGGATTTGGAACAGGCCGCTTCGTGCCGATTGTTCGATTAATGAGTAATAGGCATCCTTCACACGTACTTTTTCACTATTTGAAAGACCGTCCCACCGCATCTTTTTAAAAATGCTGACATCCTCCACAAAATGCACAGAACCAATAATATAATCAAACGGATATTTGTTTAGAAAGCGTCGGTATACTTCCACATGTTTTGGAAAAAAGTCTGCTTCCACTCCCAACAATACATCAATTTTCCCATTATATTTTTCCTTTAACTGCAGAACTTCCTGCACGTAACCTTCAAATTCACTCTTCGCCATCGTCACTCCAGGAAATGGCCGGTCCTCTTCTTCGGCAAAATAAGGAGAGTGGTCGGAAATTCCAACAGCTGTCATTCCTTTTTCGATTGCCGCTTCAATATAGCTTTCAATGTTCCCGCGCGCATGGCCGCAGCGGTCATGGTGGGTATGCAGATCGAATAGCACGGTTGGTTTATTCAAGTCAAAATCCTCCTACTATCTTTTAAAGTTCCAAAAAAGCCCTATTCCTTTAATTCGGCAAAAACCAAAAATCCCCTTCAGAAGTTCTCTTCTCCCTTTTGGCAAACGACCTTCTATCCCATCCTATATCAAAAAATCGTTTTTATCCAAAAAGATAAATTTTAAAAAAGGCCGTTATGGTAAAATGAAATTGTTAATTAAAATGGAAAAGGGTGAGAGGAAAATGTTTAAAAAACTGGCTTCCGATGCTCTTGGCTTGTCGGATATTGGAAAAATCATTGAGCCTCAGGACTTTGACAAAACGGATGCAGATGACTATGTCCGCCATGAAGATAATGAGAAAATTTACTTCCTGATTAAGACGAAAGCGGATGAATATTGCTTCACAAATTTGGCCTTCCTTCATGTTGACGGGGAAAATGCGATTTCCTCCAAGCGGATACTGAAACGCTATCCTTATTCTCAGTATAAAATCACCGATGTCCTGCTTGAAACAGCGGGAAGGGTTGACCTCGATATCGAGATAAAATTCACTTTGGGAAACCAGCAGTTCAGCATTGATGTCGACAAAAAGCAAATCAATAAACTGAACGACCTCTACAAAGCCCTGCTCTACATATCCGAAGTTACAATCGAAAACAATATTATGCTGCAAATGGCCAGCGCAAGCCTTGATAAGGCCACAACTATCCTGCAAAACTCAAGGCCGGCTGACGTTGTGCTCGCTGAACAGTACAAGCAGATAACCGAGTTTAGCTTCGAGTGGCTGAAATCGACACGCGAACAATACCATCAAAAAGATTTCGGAGCGGTTTTTGAGAAGTACATTAATAACTAAGGAACAGTCATTAAATAGTTTAAACACTAATAAAATAGGGTAAAGCAAATAATCTAAAGGACAATCCCTGGATTTAGGTTCGTTCTGACTTTTTCCACTTCGCCTATGGTTTAATAATGCGGAAGGAGGAACGGTTGATGATACAATCTGATCCGAATGAATGCGTCTATTGTGGGGACCAGCTAAACAAATGGGAAAGCAATAGAAGCTATTGTTGGAATTGCAACGATTCTACTTCCCCTGAAGCCTTTCACGAAGAAGACGAAATTTTAAATAACCAATGACGTTGAAACACCGCACCCTCGTGCGGTGTTTTTTTTTGAAAATTGGCCCATGCCATCAAGCAGCTCATCCCTAGTTTCCCCTACACGAACAGTCTCCATCTCTCGAAAACATCCCAAAAAAATCAAAAATTTGACACTAATTGTCCAAAATGCCGCAACAATTATAGCATCATTTATCACGAAAACAATGTGATAATAGTGTTAACAAAGAGTGAAAGGATGTCTCCGCATGGAAACGACGTTACAAGAAATGCTAAAAAAACGCCCAGGGATGAGCATACTTCAGCTAAAGAAAGCCCTACTCGCACAACAAAGGAATGGGTACGCCCTTATTGATGCCGATATCGCCACCCTCGAACTTTCCCAGCCATTTACATATGAATACACCAGGCTTAGCTCATCTTATTAACTAAAGAGGGACGGTTCCTGTTTGCCTTGGCAAATAGATAACCGTCCCCGTTCACTTTCCAACTAAGCAGAACCGTTCCTCTTAGCCGATATCCACTCCAGCGCGTACGAATGCTGCCGCTTCTAGAATAGACATACCTTGTTCCTCGGCAGCCTTAGCCACTTTTTCTGAAACTTGCGGTGCAAGATTCGAAGGAGCAGCATAGGACATTTCCCTAGCGCGCGCCGAGTTTCGGCGTTGGAACGGTCCCCAAATCGCAAAGGTTTTACCTGGATCTTGAATATTGACAAACAGTGTGTTTCCGTCTGGCGAGAAAGTTGGGCCTGCCAATTCAGAATCACTTAAGCGGTTGGCGGCAAAAACATAGACGTTTCCTTCTGGTGTAATTCCAAGTAGACGGTCTTGGCCGGAACCATCTTCCGCAATCCAAAGGTCGCCCCAAGGAGTCATGCAGATATTATCTGGATATTCCATATCTCGGGCATCATTTCCCTCATAAAACAACTCCAATGTATTCGTGTGAGGAATATAACGGTAGACGCGTCCAAGTTTTTTCTCGCCGGCAGATGTGTCATCGAACCAGAAAACTCCGCTCTGGAAGAACGCTCCCTCTAGTCTAGAGAATTCAATGCAGTTATGCTTCTTCGCATCCTCGCGGCAGAAATGAGCATCAACTTCTTTCCATACAACTTGGAATGTTTGTCCTGTTTTAAACGTACTTGCCGATGGATCTGTTACTGCTTCAATCGCCGCGGCATAAAGCTTACCGCCTTTATGTAAGGAGCCTACTGTTTGGCTTGTGTCATTCGGAATGAAACGGTAGAAGTAGCTCGGGCTGGCATCTTCTGTTAAGTATACATAACCTGTCGATGGATCGATTGCACATGCCTCGTGTGAGAAACGCCCCATTTCCTTTATCGGGGTTCTGGACAATTCGTTTTCCGGCTGTGTTGGATCGACTTCAAAAACATAACCGTGTGTTTCGGAACGTGTTTCTTCACATGTCAGCCATGTTCCCCATGGCGTGGCACCGCCAGCACAATTTCGGATTGTCCCGGAGGATGTTACATATTCTTTAATGACTTCTCCATTTTGGCCAACAACTAGAGCCGTTGTTCCACCTACAGCCGCTGGGTCATAAGGGCTTTTTCCAACTACTGGATGCTTTGCATTTGTCCCTAATTCATGGTTACGGACAAGAATCGTTGTATTATTTGGTCCTTCAAATGCTGCCATCCCATCAAACGCTCCAGGGATTTTGCTGCCGTCTGACATTGCTTCGCCTTCTAGCGAAATAATTTTGTAGTGGAAGCCTTGTGGAAGATCAAGAATTCCGTTCGGATCCGGAACCAAAGGACCATATCCGGCAAAGCCGCTTGCAGGATTATCATTTTTATCTGCTAACACTTTAGAACCAAGTGCGAGAACACCAGTTGATCCAAGAGTCAGAGCAAGTGTCCCCATTCCTCCAGCCTTTAAGAAATCCCGTCTGTTCAAGCCATTTTTCGTAGTTTGTTTAGTATCCATAGAATACGCAGCCCCTTTACAGGTATTTTTCGAAGCACAGGTTTAGAATAGTCTGCGAATTTTAATAAATGGTTGAAACCTTGTATGGGTTAAGTAAAAAATTATTAAGATATGTAAACTGTGGTTGTAAGGGTTATCAACAACGATAAACGTTAAACTACCTGCATTGGTTACTCTTGGAAGCTTTATTTTATCAAGCGGAAACCACAGAAAAACCTAGGATTACTCTATATTGCTGTAACAATGTTAATACTATTTTTACTATTCTTTACACTCGTTTTATAAACATTTGCCTACTCTTTCACTATAATCAAGGTGATTACATAACCAACTTCGAAGGGGGCACAAGACAATAGAACACGGCCGTATGAAAAAAGAGAATGTTTTAGCGCTCATATACAATTGGAGGTGCAGTCCTTGCTTCAAAATATCGGAATACCAGGATTAATTCTCGTTCTAGTGATTGCTTTAATTATTTTCGGTCCATCCAAATTACCTGAATTAGGACGAGCTGTTGGATCTACATTAAAGGAATTCAAAAAGTCTACCCGTGAGCTGGTTGCCGACGAAGAACATACAAAAGAGAAGAAAATTCTTCCTGAGGAAAAAGGAATTTAGCCAAAACAAGAAGATGTAAGCGACAATTTGTGCTTACATCTTCTTTTTACTGAAGGATTAACAGGAGGAGGCAGTATAAATGCTAGCAAAAGATACCCATTTAATTGGACATTTAGAGGAACTTCGCCGTCGTATAATCATAACAATGTGCGGCTTTATCTTTTTTTTAATGGCAACAATTATTTTTGTGCCAGATTTGTATCGCTGGCTAATCAGGGATTATTACGGGAAGCTGGCAGTGCTGGGCCCAAGTGATATTTTATGGGTTTATATGACTTTATCATGTGTTTTTGCCATTGCATGTACCATTCCCCTGGCTGCATATCAAACGTGGAAATTTGTTTCCCCTGCATTAAAGGAAGAAGAGAAACAAGTGACGCTTAAGTTTATTCCAGGTTTATTTATATTATTTGTTGTGGGGATTTGTTTTGGATATTTCGTTCTTTTTCCAATCGTGTTGGGTTTCCTTACAAGCCTCTCTGCCGGGGAATTCGAAACAATGTTTACAGCTGAAAAATATTTTGCGTTTATGATTAACCTAACACTTCCGTTCGGATTTATATTTGAAATGCCGCTCGTTGTTATGTTTTTAACGAGATTAGGGATCTTGAATCCTGCAAGGCTCAAGAAGGCTCGAAAAATTTCCTACTTTGCTTTGGTGGTCTTGTCCATTCTAATAACACCGCCGGATATCGTTTCAGATATCTTAGTCATCGTTCCCTTACTAACGCTTTACGAAATCAGTGTATCTCTTTCCAATCTTATTTATAAAAAAAGAATCAAGGCTGAAACAGGTATTTCCCTCAATACTTAGAGCACTACAGCGATAAACAAAAGGATAGAAGAGTAAATCGCAAATGATTTACTCTCCTTTTTTATTGAATCACGGTTTTCAAATCCCCTCGGCCTCCCTTCCCTAAAATCCGCTGATTCTAAAAACAATACAGTATCTAGTAGGATTCCTCTGCCCCGCCCGGTACTAATAGAGCAAATCAAACCATATTCTTATAAAAAAGAACCGATAAGAACGGGGGGAATGTCCGTTGAGAAAAGTTAAGGTTCGTTTACAGCCGATTGTACGGAATATAAATTTACCGACTGTAATGAAAACAGCGTTCCTTCCGGGGGACCCGGTTGAAAGATTATTCATTGCAACTCAGGTGGGGGAGATTTTTTACATAGGAGACGGAGGGCTAAGGACTTTTTTAGACATTCGCCTGCGGATCATTAAGCTCGGTACTTCCGGTGGCGGGTATGATGAACGGGGGTTGCTCGGGCTCGCGTTTCATCCCGAATTTCACAGCAATGGCCTCTTTTATCTTCATTATTCAGCAGCTGGAACACAAGGCCCGGGTGCACTTTCTGAGCATTTTGCGCCTAATCCGTGCGATCCCAGAACGTTAAACCTAAGGTGGACAAACAGAGAAACGCGCTATGACCATATTGATACAGTTGAAGAATGGATATTACGGGCGAATGGCCAGCCCCAGAAACGGCGAACGTTGCTTAACGTAAGGAGGCCATTTTTTAACCATAATGGCGTCAACAGCCTGAACTTTTCACCTGAAACAGGAAAGCTTGTTTTAACAACGGGCGATGGCGGGTCAGGCTATGATCCATTTAATTTAGCCCAGGACGACATGGAAATTGCGGGGAAAATCATCGAAATTGATGTAGGTAAAAATACGTCTATCACCAACCCGCCTGTCGTCACGCGATTTAATGAACTTCCCCTGCCAATTCAGGAAACCCTCACGGTAATTGCCAAAGGAGTTCGAAATATACCAGGCATTTCATATCAAAGGATTCAGCAGCTGTATATGAAATATGCGGGAATTGTCGGCCAAGACTTTGCAGAGTCTATTTTTTCATTTGTTCAATATAAACCAATACCAGTTACTCAACTTGTTAAAGCCGCTCAAATGAACGCTGAACTCGAGCAAACAGGATTGATTAACTTTGGCTGGCGAGGATGGGAAGGCACGTTTCCCACACCGGTTATAAGGGGCTGCCCCGGGAATCCTGGTTCAAATGCGCATACATTTGCCTATTACAGTGATGCAGTAAATACGTCAGTGAGGCGCCTCCCGCCTTTAACCACCTATCTTCATAAAGATTCCCGGCCCGATAAGTTCGGCGGGACAGCACTTACCGGAGTGCAAGCCTATATGGGGAGTGGAATCCCTGCCTTAACGGGAAGCGTTCTGTTTACCGACCTTGCCCGAAAGGAATCCTCCCCGGTTAGAGGCGTTTTAGCTTATTCCACCGCAAGAACAGATGGAAAACTAAACGATTATAGTGTCATAGAAACCGATAATCCTTTTGGTTCTCAATCGGCTTATTATGTTAGTCTCGGAACAAATCTGAACCAAACGAGACTCTATTTAGGGGTATATGGCTCCATGAGGGTGACCGATTTTAACCGAGGGACTGTTTTTGAGATTTCACCATAAATCTTTGCTTGTCATATTAATCGGGATTATTCTGACAACCCAACCCGATTTTCGCTTTTGCTTGTCATATATCCAGGCTTATTCTGACAACCCAACCCGATTTTACCCTTTGCTTGTCACATATCCTGGCTTATTCTGACAACCCAACCCGATTTTACCCTTTGCTTGTCACATATCCTGGCTTATTCTGACAACCCAACCCGATTTTATCCTTTGCTTGTCACTTATCCTGGCTTATTCTGACAACCCAACCCGATTTTACCCTTTGCTTGTCACATATCCTGGCTTATTCTGACAACCCAACCCGATTTTACCCTTTGCTTGTCATATATCCAGGCTTATTCTGACAACCCAACT
>NZ_LMTI01000006.1:57383-149833 GCF_001510665.1 Bacillus sp. FJAT-27445 | reverse complement strand
TTGCTTGTCACATATCCTGGCTTATTCTGACAACCCAACTCGATTTTACCCTTTGCTTGTCATAAATAAAGGGCTATCATATTAAGCGCCATCGGTGTGCCCGCCTTCCTATTATACATAGTAAGTATTCTTAGTTTTCCCCACTGCATTAAAGTGCCTTTGCAGCGCCCTTAAATAAGTACGGCTGCTGAAGTCAACCTGGCACCAGTCCATAATGCTCCGGGTAGTCATTATTCGTTCAGGAAAGAGCAAACTAAACTCTTTAGTACTCCTTACAATCGCAGTCTCAATCTTTTCCTGGCAGCCGCAATTACCGCAAATCAAAAATTCCTTATTGAAAGTAGTCATTCTAGAAAGGCAAATTCCACAAAATATCCCTTTCTTTATCCCTTCATACGTGAACGCCGGCAATTTGGAGTATCGGCTGCCATCTTTGTTAGATGTTAGAAGGATATTAGCCAGTTTCTTATGGCCATCATGCAATTTGGAGGGCCGGCTATCCAATTCGGCCATGAACCGGTTTACTTGGGTCGGAAGAATAATAGATGTGTCTTCGGGAGCATTGTATAAGGTGAATTCAGGATGGCTGAAGACCAGAGTGGATCGAACGAGGAAATTCATCTTGTTCTCGCGGAGGTATTGATTGAAAAGATTATTGCTTCTGTTAAGCTGCTCGAAAGGATTCTTGCATTTATGGCCTGTCTGCCTCGTATAAATTTCGCCATCCTTCCATACATAATCGCCCTTGTAATACTTCACATCAATCGCGTCAATGATCCCCTCGGAAATAATAGTCGAATCGATTTGAAAATTAGAGCGGTTCGCCTCGAGCAACAAATCATTCAAAATATACCTTTCTTCCTTAAGTTTTGCCGAAAGCTTGTCGAACGCCACCTCCCCCTCGAACCCCGCTTCCAGATTCGACAAATAAAACTTTTCACTTTCAGACAGGTCCATGCGCGCATTCAAATAGCGCATGCAACGCAGATCCGCTGATTCCGTTCGTTCTTTCAGTATCATAAAATTCCACTTCCTTTCACGTTTTCTAACCTCAATTTTACAGAATCCCATTATGGAACAACCAAATGAATGTGAATAATCCGTTAACATTCTCGTTGTTCTTTTTAAAATAAAAAACCCGCAGACTTAAAAAACACCAGACTAAGAAACATACTCCAATGATTGCCAGCCGGGAACTGCCCATCCTATATTTCCTTTATGATATGATAGATTAGTTACAAAGCAAGTGAAAGGATGAGCAAGTAGTGTCAACGATAGGCCGAAATGAAAAGTGCCCATGCGGGAGTGGCAAGAAGTACAAGAAATGCTGCGCCAAGGGAGCGGTTGTGCAATTGGACGAGCTGCTCGACAGGGAATTGAAAGAGATCCAAGCCGATATGATTAGATATACATGGGATCGCTATGAAAACGAAATTGAAGATTATTTACAGGAGCATTACGATAACCACCCGGTTCCGGACGAAGCGGTCGAGGTGTTTGAATTTTGTGCCCTTACCTGGTTTGCCACGTCCCTTTCCAAAAATGGAAAAACGGTCATGGATGAATACATAGACTCTTATTCAAAAACCATCACTAGGCCAAAGGTAAAAATGATGGCCGAGGCTTGGAAAAACAGTTACCTTTCTGTCTTCCGGGCAGTCAGCTTGGAGAATGGCAAGTCCCTAACAGTTGAAGATATTTTTACAAAAGAAACTTCCGAGGTAAAATTACTCGATCAGGACTATGTACCGGAACAAGGGGACCTCATTCTTGCAACTGTCCTTCTTTCAGAGCCGGCAGTCTTTTTTGGGACCTTTTTCAACATCCCTGCAGCCTTTGGGGAGGAAGTTGAAAGAGAAATACTCGCATTATATGAAGACACCGGAAATGGGAATCCAAAATCCTTCATGCAAGATTCCTTTCTTGTCGCCCTTGATTGCTTTATGTTTCCGGAATCTGTCACCCTTATGGACGGTTGGGATTGGCCTTCGCAAAAGCATCGTGAAGTTGCGGAAGCATACCAGGAATACATGGAAGAACATGATGGTTCAAAGACGTTGGTTAACCTTGGCCTAACACTTTGGTCCCAATACAGTAATAAGGAAAAACCTACGATTCGGAACCCTCAAATCTATACAGCCGCGCTCATTTATTTGATTCTGTCACAGAGTCAGGCTTCTGTTTCAATTTCTCAAAAGCAACTGGCTGAAACTTTTGGAACTTCTGCCGGCAGCATCTCAAACAAATACAGGGATATGAAAAAAGCCCTCGAGAACGAACTCCAGGAGATTGAGGAAATAACCACTTAAGCATAAAGCAAGTGAATCTGAAGTTTTGCACAATCAAAAGGCGCAACCGGAGATATTTTTACAACTCCGTGTTGTGCCTTTTTTTGCATGCAGGAAAGAACTCCATCAACTGAGAAACATTAAAGATAGAGGCTTGAACCCCTGGCGAATTTACCTAAGCAATTTCCGATAAATATCTTCTATTTCACTAATAGTTAACGACTTGGGATTATTGTTTAACAACCGGGTTACCTTTGATGCAGACTCGGCCAATTGGGAAATATCATCTTCCTTGATCCCATATGCATTTAAATCTTGAGGAATATTCAATACATTTGTCCATACAATGATTTGTTCTACAACTTTCTCGGCAAGTTTTTCCCGTGATTCCTGGACACTGTAAATTCCCATAGCTTTACTTACTTCAACTAGCTTGTCGGTAATCGCATCCATATTAAATTCCATAACATGTGGCAATAACATTGAATTTGCCTCACCATGTGGAATATTAAACTTTCCGCCCAGTGGATAAGCCAAAGCGTGCACAGCAGCTGTTCCCGCACTGGTTAATGCCATGCCGCCATACATTGATCCCAAGAGCATTTTTTGTCTCGCTTCTATAGATGAACCATTATGATAAGCTTCTACTATACTTGAAGATATAAGCCTTATTGATTCAAGGGCAAACATATCACTCAGTGGATTTGCCTTATTTGAGATAAAGGATTCAAGAGAATGGGTAAATGCATCCATTCCTGTTGCTGCAGTAATCTTCTTCGGAAGGCTTAAGGTTAAAATTGGATCAAGTATAACAAGCTTAGGAAGAAAAAACTTACTTACGATCCCCACTTTCAACTCTTCTTCAGGCACAGTTACGATGGAATTAGGGGTGACCTCTGAACCCGTTCCTGAAGTAGAAGGGATTAGGATTGTCGGAATCCCCTCTTTTTCAATTTGAGTCCCACTCAAAAGGCCACGAACTGAAGCATCGTTTGTTTTTAAAACAGAGAGAAGTTTTGTGGCATCCAGTGCACTGCCACCGCCAATCCCAATGATTAAATCAAACTCCTGTTCAGCTATTTCTTCATAGATATCCTCAATATTTTGGACAGTTGGCTCTGGCATAACGGAATTTATTGTAAAAGTCTTGATTCCTTTAGCCGATAATTGGCTTTCTACTTTATCGATAAAACCTAATCTTATAAGAGATGGCTGGGCAATAATAAGTGCAGTTTCGATTTTTTTCCCGATAAGATGAAGGTTCTCTGAAAGCTTCTCAAGGGAATACGCTCCACAGACAATATGGTTCGCAGTATAAAATTGAAATAAATTAGTGATAACAATCCACTCCGTCCCAATTAATTCAATAGTCATGGAAAAGGCCGGCAGTTTTCGTGAAACCCACTGGCTGCCGGCCTTTGTCTCTTTAATTAATCCTCCATTGTCGTTTTTTTCGATCCAATCCCATTATAGTTCAGTTATCAATCTTGTTAGCCTGCATAAATGCGGCTGTCTGGGCGGCACGATACACTTCCATAAATCCTATGCCACACGCAATTGCCACTTTCCTAACCTCCTCATATTCAGGGACGGCTTTGTAAATTTCCTTACCCGAGAAGCCGATTTTAACCTTTAGGCTTCCATAAGGAGTTTCGACAGTCTGGAAACGGCGCTGCAAAATGCTTCTCATCCATTCTTTCTTTCGCACACCGAATGTACTGGTTTCCCGGAGGAGAAGCCCCTCTATTTTTTCGGAATCTAAGGGTTTGGCTAAAACTGTAAGCAAGACACCTGGCCGGCTCTTTTTCATCGTCACAGGCGTAAAAAACACATCCAAAGCCCCATTCGCCAATAGCCTATCCATCGTAAACCCAAGCATTTCCCCTGTCATATCATCGACCTGGCATTCGAGGACAACGATCGTTTCCCTTTGGGTGCTAGTTTCCGCATCAAAAAGGAAAGCCCGTAGGACATTGGGGTGAGCAAAATTCTTTTTCCCTGCCCCATAGCCAATTTTTCTCACTGGAAGTCCTGGAAGGTGGCCAAATTCGCTGGCAAGAGCCTTCAGGAATCCGGCCCCTGTCGGTGTTGTCAGCTCTCCTTTAGCCTGGAAATCAGATAGCGGGATATCCGTCAAAATCTCTGATGTCGCCGGTGCCGGAACGGGGTAGAGACCGTGGGCAATCATGATTTTTCCATACCCGGTTGGAACCGGAGCCGCAATGACTTTATCTATGCCAAGGCTCTCGAGCGCCAAGCAGACGCCAATGATGTCAATGATTGAGTCCATTGCTCCGACCTCATGAAAATGTACATCCTCCGGACTCATCCCATGGATTTTCCCCTCTGCTTCGGCAATCACTTGGAAAACCGCGGTGCTTCTGTCCTTAACCCGCTGTGGCAGGGTGCTTTCCTGAATCATCTCAAGAATAGACGAAGCCTTCCGGTGGAAATGCCCGTGTGAACTTGCTTCATCGTGATGGTGCGAATGGGCGTGGTTGTGGTCATGCGAATGCCCATGCCCATGATCGTGCAAAAGTTCATGTTCATGATTGTGGTTGTGTTCATGTTTATGGTTTTGTTCATGTTCATGGCTGTGGCTGTGTTTATGTTCATGATTATGGCTGTGTCCATATTCATGATTGTGGCTGTGTTCATGTTCATGATTGTGGCTGTGTTCATGCTCATGATTGTGGCTGTGTTTATGTCCATGATGGTCCAGCCCGTGTTCAGAATCGTGTTCATTTCCATGTTCTTTATTATGCCCATGGCCCACTTCATTCCCATGTGCAAACCGGAGATCTAGCAGTTTAGCAGAAATGCCGTTTTTGTTCACCTGCCTGACATTCATTTCAAACTCATCAATAGGGAGTTTTTTCAGGTGGGCAACTATATAGTCCACATCCGCCCCCAGGTCAATCAGGGCGGACAATGTCATGTCACCGGAAATGCCATAGCCGCAATCCAAATATAGGATCTTCATTCCCTCACCCCCTTAGTGTCGGAAGCAAGCTTTAAAATTAGAGCGGCCTGGTAGGCAGCCCCGAAACCATTGTCGATGTTGACAACACTCATCCCCGATGCACATGAGGTCAACATGCCCAAAAGCGGTGTCAGCCCCTGCAGATGGGCACCGTATCCAATCGAAGTAGGTACGGCAATGACCGGTCGGCTTACCAGTCCTCCAACTACGCTCGGCAAGGCACCCTCCATGCCGGCGACAACAATTAACACGCTCGCCCCGGTGATTTGTTCACGATAGGCAAGGAGCCTGTCGAGCCCCGCAACGCCGACATCATAGAGGCGAGTAACGCTACACCCCATCCATTCAGCCGTAAGTGCAGCTTCTTCCGCAACAGGCAAATCCGATGTTCCGGCGCACAGGATCATTAGTTCTCCTTCAAATCGACGGGAAGTCGACCCATAGAGCATGATTTTTGAGACAGGATCATACGTTGCTTCAGGAAATAGTGGCAGCAAGTCATTCGCCTTTTCCTGCGACAGCCTTGTCACCATACCTTTCCCATGGTTTTGGATCAGCCTGTCCAGGATTGCCTGGATTTGGGCTGACGTTTTCCCCTCACCAAAAATTACTTCCGGGAAACCTGTCCGGTTCTCCCTGTCGATATCTACTTTACTAAAACCCAAATCTTCGAAACTTTCCATACCGTCACCTGCCAGTTCCCCAATATGTAGATGCCTTTTTATTAGAAGGCTTGTTGGTATGTCCGCCAACCTATTTTTCAGACTTGGCCAGGACCTTATTCATGCTGCCGCTTTTATAACCAGCTAAATCCAGGGTCACATACATATATCCAAGTTCCCTAAGCTTTGCAGTAATATGGCCATGATGTTCCAACAGAACAGGCATGTCCTGCAATTCTACTTCAATCCTTGCAATCTCCCCATGGGTACGAACCCTTACCTGTCGGATACCAAGCTTTCGGATTGCCTGTTCCGATTGGTCAATTCTCGTCAGTTTCTCGATTGTTATCTGTTCCCCGTAAGCAATCCTGGAGGACAAGCAGGCAAACGAAGGCTTATTCCAAGTCGGGAGCCCGAATTCCTGGGAAAGTTCGCGGATTTCTTCCTTATATAAGTCGGCTTCCTGCAGCGGCCCGCGGACATTGTATTCCCTCGCAGCCTTAATGCCTGGCCTGTGGTCTCCCATATCGTCGGCAATTAGGCCGAATGCAATATTTTTATAGTTTTGCTCCTTCATAATCGGCAGGATATGCTCAAAGAGGCTTTTTTTGCAAAAATAACATCTGTTCGGGGTGTTTTCGGCATAACCCGGAATTGCCAGCTCCGAAGTATGGATTACTTCATGGCGGGCACCTAGCAACCTGGCCAGCCTTTGCGCCTCCTCAAGCTCCTCGAATGGATAAGTCTCACTGTCAGCAATCACCGCAAGGACCTTTTCCGGCCCCAGTGTATCAAGTGCAGCTTTTAAAAGGAACGTGCTGTCCACACCACCAGAAAAGGCAATGACGATTGTCTCCATTTCAGTTAAAATCGACTGGAGTTTTTTGTACTTTTTCTCAAGCAACACTTTGTACACCTCATTATGTTCGTTTTGGGGCAAGAGCGACCGCTTGCCGGAGCGCTTCCATTAGGCTATCCTCGCTCGCAATCCCTTTTCCCGCAATATCAAAGGCAGTTCCGTGATCGACACTGGTACGTATAATCGGCAGCCCAACTGTAATGTTGACACCCGCTTCAAGCCCGAGGACCTTAATCGGAGCATGGCCCTGGTCATGGTACATTGCAACGATGATGTCAAAATCGCCTCGTGTCGCTCTGAAAAAAAGCGTATCGGCAGGCAGTGGCCCGAAGACTTCGATTCCTTCCCGAACAGCCTTGTCAACCGCCGGGACAATCTTATCCTCTTCCTCACCATTCCCAAACAAACCATTCTCTCCCGCATGCGGATTGATGCCGCAGACCGCAATTTTAGGATTGATAATTCCCGCCTTCTTAAGCGTTTCATGCGCCAGTTTAATAACTTTGAATACTCTTTCGGGGTTAATGAGCTCAACCGCTTTTAGTAGCCCGACATGCGTCGTTACGTGAATAACCCTTAAATTCGGGGCAGTCAGCATCATCGCAAAGTCTTTTGTACCGGTCAATTCAGCAAGGATTTCAGTATGCCCGGGAAAAAGATGGCCGCCCAGATGGAGCGCCTCCTTATTCAATGGGGCAGTGCAAATTGCATCAATTTTGTCCTGCTTTGCTAGGGATATCCCTTTTTCCAAATATCTGAACGCAGCATTACCTGCTTCCTTGGATACTTTTCCAACGGGAATGTCCGCATGCAACAGGTGTAAATCTATACAATCGACCGTACCGTGCTGAAAGGCGGCTTCAACAGGATCCGCAATCGAATTCACTTTAACATCAGACCCAATAAAACCGGCGGCCCTTTCCAAAATTGATGTATCTCCAATAACAAGAGGACGGCTAATTTCATAGGTTTCCTTACGGCCAAGGGCCTTCAAAATAATTTCCGGTCCGATTCCGGCAGCATCGCCCATTGTGATGGCTACGACTGGCTTCACGTTTCCTCATCCCCTTTCAGAAGCTTTAACGCGCTGAGGAGCGATTGGTCCGAGCCAAAGGCACCTGCTTTGGTTACGGCAGGGAGTCCGAACGCACCCAACAACCTTGAGACAGGAAGCCCACGCTCGGCTTCACCAAACAGTTCCATCCCCTGAACACCCAGTTTTTTGGCGATTGCTTTTGCCGTGTCCCCGCCCGTCATGACCACGCCACCAAGGCTGTGGGTTTGGATGGCAGCGGAAGCAATCTCCCCAAGCGCGTCGGCAATGATGTATGGGATGTCGGCCGACCTGGAAACGGGTACTCCTACACCGGTTTCGACATGGAGCACTACATCCTTCCCTTTTGAAAGAAAGGCTTGAAGCTCTGACCGGCAACGGGCAATTTCAGCTATCCGGCTTCCCTCATCAAGCAATGCTTCCGGCACAAGCAGGACTGATACCGTATTAGAAAAGTCCAGGATATGCTCCACTTGGCGTTTGGCTACACCGGAACGGCTGCCGCACACAACGAAGATAGGACCCTTCCCGGAAGATTCCAGCATGGTAGACAGGGCCATTGATTGTCTGCCTCCAGAAGATAATGCTTCCGCAAGGCCCGCAGACCCAACCCAAGCCACCCTAAACGGCAGGTCCTTAAGATTCCTTACTACTTCACGCAAGTCATCACTACTGGCCGCATCAAAGACAAGGAGCAACTTATTTTCTGCGACAAACTCATTGATGACGGCTTCAACCGCTCCCGGACCTTCCGCAAAAACTCCAGTTGGAAAAAGTGCAGCGTCCCTTTTAGACTGGCTAGAGAGAAGCTTGATAATGTTTGCTTCTTTTACCGGGGTTTTTGGATCATTCGCAATTTCTGTATCATTAACGGGTACCCCGTTTAAATAATGGATACCTTTCTCAGTAGTCCGCCCAAGCTCAGGAAAGGCAGGTGCGATAACAGCAATGTCTAATTGGAGCCTATCCATCAGCGCGTCTACTTCGCTGCCAATATTGCCGCGGAGCGTTGAATCGATCTTTTTATAAAGAAGTGTGTACGGGACGGACTCAATTTGTTCTGCTATCCGATCAACAGATTGGTATGCTTCGTCTTTCGGCAAGGCCCTGCTGTTAGTATCGAAAATGATCACTTCGGATTGCATGCCGGTCGGTATGGTCCCATCCAGGCTGACAACCGACTTGAGGCCCTTTTGGGTAAATTGGACCCCAGAATCGCATGCTCCGGTAAGGTCATCTGCAATGAGTACAATTTTGTTCATGGATTATCACCAATCATTCTTCCACATACGGAATTGTAAGCGGACCAAGCGGAAGGACAGCGACAGTGATGTCTCTACCGTGGAGTTGCTTCAATTCCTCAAGTGTCTGCTCGATGTTTTTTGTCGGCTTTAGCATGGCGCCCTTTACTTGCTCGTCAGTCAATGTGGAATACACATACACATCTGCCCATACCTGGATGACAGCCTGCTTTTGTACCTGCCACTGGTCGAACATTTTGAACTCGGGATCGCTGATTAAATCAAGTAATCCTTGCGGGCTGTCCGCCAGTCCGAAGATTTTCGAATAATTTCCGTGGTCCGGCAGGCCATCAGAACATTCGGAAGCGACGATAATTGCCCCGCCCTTTTTTACGATTTTCTGTGCCGCGCTCATCCCCTTAACGGCCTGGTACATATTCTGGTCGAGTGGGTAGCCGGAATTAGAGGTTATGACAACATCGAATCTTTCTTCACAGCGGACCATCGCATGCTCTTTTACAAAGGCGCAGCCCTGGTCATGGGCCTCGTACAATTCACCGGCAAATACGTTGGTAATCGCCTTTTCCTTGTTTAGTGTCACGTTCAGCATAAAATGAGGCTTACACATGGTATTGATTTCTCTCGTCATATCCTGAACAGGGTTGTTCACCATATTTCCCCACGTGGATTGAGGATCCCCAATCATCCTGGCGTTATGGAAGGTCATGATTGTTTCAATGCCGGCAATCCCTGGCATAATCCCTTTAGGCCCGCCCGAAAATCCGGCAAAGAAGTGAGGTTCGATGAAACCGGTAACAATTCTGAAATCGGCTTCCACATAGTCCTTATTCAAATAAACATCACAGCCGAACCGACTGTGGCCAACTTTTACGAGAGTCTCCTTATCATGGCAGTTATTATTAATGATCCGGATGTTCTCAACGACCCATTCGCCCAGCATTTGGACAAACTCTTCCCTAGTCTGATCTCGGTGCGTTCCAGTTCCATTAATAACCACAAAGTTTTCGAGCGGTACATGGTTCAATTCCTCAATCAAGAAGGGTACGAGGATATGATTTGGGGTCGGCCTTGTAATATCGCTAATGACAATTGCAACCTTATCGGTAGATTTGACACTTTCTTTCAAGGATGGCGAACCAATTGGGTTACGCATCGCATTCCTTAAAGCCTCCTCGTAATCTTCCAAAGCCGGGAGGTCATTCGGTTCGACAATAAAAGAATGGTCTGGCACCTCGATTTCCAGTCCACTCTGCCCGTACAACAACGTCGTATTCATTTCAATCCCTCACTTTTTAAGTGTAAAAGACTTTTGGCCACAGATAAGTTCATACCGTCTCACCCATTTCTACCACATTATAACAGAATGGTTATGAGACAACCCCTGGGATTGCTCCCAGGGGACAGTTTTAAATCTATCAATCTTGTTATGCAATTACCTTTTCTGCACCTGAACTTTCTACTGAATCTTCGAGCTGCCCATTTATGCCGCGTCTTCGTTGGTAGCGGTCAATCATGATGACTGCAATTGGACAAAGAATTGCTGTGGTGAGGACCGCGATGGAAATCTGAGCGGTTGCCATGTTCGCGATGCTCGCAAATTTCGCCGCCTCTGCTGCGCTCATCATGCCGGAACTCGCAGCAACCGCTGCTGCAGCGGCAATCGCAGCAGGTGTGCCTACCGCATTGCCGGCTGTCGATGCCTCAGCCCACGGGGCAATATGACTTTTTTCTTTGAAAAGTTTGAACACAAGCATTCCAGTTCCACCTGTCAGGATAGTTGTCAAAATGCCTAGCGTCAGGCCGGCAGCGACTACGGATGGGTTGAAGAAGTTTGCAAAGTTCATGCCCGCTCCAAGGGCGAAAGCAAAAAATGGTACAGGTAGAATTTCACCTGGTTTCAGGAATTCACGAATATCGGAATCGAGATTCCCCAGAATCATCCCAATTGCAATTGGCAGCAGAACAGCGATGAAGGCGATGACTGGGAATTGCGAACCCATTAGCCCAAGTGACATTAGCGTAAAAAACGGACCGTCATTTAAGGACAAAACTGCAACGGCGCCGACATCTGAACGGTTCCCATACTGCCCGGTCAAGGCAGCGTACATCCCGCCGTTCCCGTTCGTCATCGCGGCAATGATGGCCATAGTCGACAATCCTAGGAAGCCATTAAACGGATCGAAGAAATAACCGAACAACAACCCAATGATTAGACCAGTCAAGTACTTGGAGGTCGTTAAAATAGCACCTTTTTTAAGTGCCTTCCCGCCGACATGGAAATTCATCTGGCTCCCCGCACAAAATAGGAACAAGGCAATCAGGGTCAGAGCGCCATTTTTAAACAACTGCTCCGAAAAGCCGCCGATGCGAAGAAATTCATAATTGCCATCAGCTGTCTGAGCTACCCCTAGGCCTTTCAGGAAGTCCATGATTAACGGTATATGAAGCTGGTCAATCGTGTTCAGGAATGCCCCTAGCATCAACGGCACAACCATTAACCCACCAGGAACCTTTTCAATCGTTTTCTTGATTTTCATCGTTTTTCCCCCACTTTTAATTTGTTTTTGATGAACGATAAAAAAATGACCGGACTACTTGCTCTGAAGCAAATTCTGTCAATTCCCTGGCTGATTGTATTGCCTCTTGTAATTCCAATGGCCTTGTTATAATACTGTGGACACTCACAACTCCATACTCATATAGCTCTTCAATTCCGGTCCCGACCGACCCTGCGAGGATGATAGTCGGGACTCCCTGCAAGGTAGCGGCCTGGGCCACTCCCATTGGGGTTTTTCCTGAAACTGTCTGAAAATCGACTCTCCCTTCCCCTGTAATGACAAGATCTGCCCCTTTCACCCTTTCAGTGAGCCCTGTATACTCAATGACGACATCAATGCCGCGCTTCATCCTGGCAGGAAAAAAAGCCAGAAACGCTCCCCCAATACCTCCGGCAGCCCCAGCTCCCGGCATGTCATGAAGTTGAACGCCTGTTGTCCTTTCGACGACATTGGCGAAGTTGCGCAGGCAATTATCGAGAAGTTCCACATCGGCTGGCGCTGCACCCTTTTGCGGGCCAAAAACATAGGATGCCCCCTCCGGACCAGTGAAAGGGTTCTGCACATCGGAGGCAATCAAAAACTCGCATTCTTGTATTCTGGAATCGAACCCGGTAGAATCAATAGTAGCAACTCTAATGAGTTCAGTCCCCCCGTGTCCGACCTCCTGCCCATTCCTGTCGAGCAGTTTCAGCCCGAGCGCCTGGAGCATGCCTGCCCCACCATCATTAGTTGCCGAGCCTCCCAACGCAAGGATGAATGATTTATATCCGTCATCGAGCGCCTGCTTTATCAATTGGCCTGTCCCGTACGTCGTCGCTTTCAAAGGATTCAATTCTGGCTCTGGGACCAGCGAAAGGCCAGATGCTTTAGCCATCTCAATTACGCAGGTTTGCCCATTTCCAAGCACGCCGTACTCCCCTGCCACTTCGGCACCCAATGGTCCTGTCACATTCACTGGGACAATAGTTCCATCTGTTGCAGCAATCAGGGTTTCCAGCGTTCCCTCTCCGCCATCGGCGACAGGAAGTTTAATTGTTTCCGCCTCGGGAAACGCCCGCAAAAGACCTGCTTCAATTGCTTTCGCAGCTTCTACTGAACTCATGCTTCCTTTGAATGAATCTGGCGCAATAACAATTTTCATAGCATCCTCCGTGGTAAGCGTTTTCAATATTCTTACTATTATTATACTGCGTCATTCGACAAGAAACATCGTTTGTAACAGCTAAGAATTAACTAAATTTTCACTTAATTTTTGTGTAGAACAACTAAATTTTCTTAGGAGGACCCATGTTAACCAAAGAAATTGCGTCGATAATCGTAAAAGAAACATCCGTCCGATTAAACAGGAACATCAATATCATGGATGACAATGGGGTGATAATTGCCTCCGGGACCAGTTCTCGGGTTGGTGATATTCATGAAGGTGCCCTTGCCGTTCTGCGGACAGGCGAAACTGTTTCTCTTACTAAGGAAGAGATAGAAAACTGGAAAGGAGCCCAGCCGGGTATCAATATACCAATCCAATTTCAGGAGCGTGTAGTCGGAGTTATTGGGATAACGGGGAGTCCAGAAGAACTACAGGAATTTGCTGGACTGGTCAAAATGACGACTGAGCTGCTGATTAAGCAGGAATTTATATCCTCACAATTGGAGTGGAAGCAGCGGACAAAAGAGAGGATCATCGAGGAGTTGTTGAAAATCCCCCCTTCCCTTGCCCATGTGGATCGCGGACTGGCTTTGCTTGGGATTCATTTTGAACCCCCGTTTACAGCCTGTGTCATCGAAATAAACGAACGCAATATTTCAAACAAGGCACTTCTCAAAAGAGCTGAACACTTAATAAGTGATCAAGAGGGAATTATAAGCTTTATCAATATCAATCGCATGTTCATTGCCTTTCAGAAAGTGTCCACTGCCGATATAGAACGGAAGGTGGAGAAAATTACAGCTGAACTGGAGAATATGGAAGTTTCTTGCCGATTGTCTTACAGCACTCCCTTCCAAAACTTAACAGAGTTCAATACCGCTTATCTTGACTGCGACCTGGCTCTTGACATTTCCAGCAAAGGAGAAAAAATCATCCCTTTTTCGAAAGTGGAATCAAAAGCCCTGATTTTTAAGACAGAACTGGCGGAGGCTGATAAATTTTCCAAAAGGCTGATGAGCAAGCCATTAGAAAAATACGCCGATACCCTTCAAGCCTTTTTTGAACACAACCTGAATATACAGGCAACCGCTGAAGCTATGTTCCTCCACCGGAACACGCTCATCTACAGGCTTTCCAGGATCCAGGAAGAAACAGGCTTTGACCCAAAAATCTTTCATGACGCCCTTACACTCCAGCTCGCCCTCTGGACAACTGAAAAAATCAAAAAAGTCGAAACCGGCCGTTGAAAGAATTCTCTGCTCCCGCCACGTGGCGATTAAACCCACCGGGACGGTTCTTCTGGCATTTATAAGCCATCCGAACCGTCCCCATGGCCCACCCCCATGGTCCACTACCATATCAAAATCTCATTATCAAAGCGTAACATCGCCGCTTCCATTCCCATTGAATCAGCTTCCTGCAGAGGTATCTCAAGCCTGTCATCATTATCGAAAACCAACTTGATTTTCCACTCCTCCAGTTCGGACCGTTTCACCTTTCGGTTAATAAATGAGCATAACGAATCCCGGTAACCCGGAACCGTACTGTCAACTCTCTGTCCGGTCACAAAAAGTTGCGGCATAACATAGGCGGTAAGCATACCGCTGCCCCGATCCCCCTCAAAGAAAAACTGTAAATAATCACGCATAAATATAACAGAACTTACCTCAGCTTCTTCCAACTCGCGAATCATCCCAATTCCCCCAAAGATTGTACTATATTTCTATCTTTCCCGGTCACAGCCAATGTAAGCTGTAAAAAATTGAACACTTTGCGACATTCGAATACAGGGGGATAAGCCGTCTCCTTCTGGAAGCAGCGAGGCAGGGGACGTTTCTGACTCCCGAAAGAAGTAGCAGAACCGTTCCCTGCCCTATCAGTTCACCTAGCGATTCCTTCCAGAAGACCTTTGATCGTGAGACTCCATCCGTGTTCCTCCCTTTTACCGACTATGCTAAACTTGGACTATATCAAATAGATATGGAAGGTGAAGGCGATGGCTAAATTAATGATCAATCCGTTACTGGTTAGTGTGGCTACAGGCAGAAAATTGGAGGCGATTTCCCAAACCCCTAATATTTCAGAACTTCCAGGTGAATCTGCAGCTTTAATTGCAAAAAACTCGAATGAGATACAGCCGCTCCTGTCAAAAAATATTGAAGCATTAATCTGCCGAAACTGTGGCAAAAAAGCAAAATACGATATTGGCACAATGGCATTCAACCTGAAGAAATATAGACCTGAAGAGAAAGATAATCTGGATTTTGTCCAATTAACCGGCTACTTTCGCTGCATCCAGTGCAATTCAGGAGGACCATGGGATTATTCCGATACTTTCAAGATGAGGATGACTTTCGGGTTAGCCGCGGCACTGGGAGGCGATAACAAGGATTATCTTTTTGCAGAAAATAGGCTTTTTGATGGAAGTTCCCACCAATATGCAACTGACAGCGAGGAATATTTGCTAAATAAAATCCTGCATAAAGAAGACAGCTATTTATGGAACAGGCTCGGGAATCTATACTACAAAGGAAACAGGCCTGATTTGGCAGTATGTGCCTACGAACTGTCTCTAGAAATCGATCCCCACCAAATGGAATCGCATTACTCACTGGGAGACATCCTTACCGAAGCGGGATTTGTTCAGGAAGGTGCCGCCCATCTTCATCGCGCTTTATTAGCTGCAAGGGATTACACTAAATTAGAAGCACGCACTTTGCGGGATATCCTGGCAGCAGCTCTGAATAAATTAGCACTCATTTCATTGCACACAAATGACGAAGTGCCAATGCTCCCTCCCGCTCAATTGCGAAACGAATACATCGGCGACACCTCAAATGAGGAAACATCCAAGAAACAAAGAGATTTAGATTTCGACTTGGAAATCGACCAACTCGAAACCTTCTATCCTCTTGCAGAACTATACATGGGGAAACAACTGCGGCAGATCAAGCCCAAAAAAATCCATCAACTCCCCAGCAAAAAGAAAAAGAAAAAGTCCCATAAAAGATAGAAGCAGGGGACGGTTCCGCTTTATCTGACAACCAAACCGGATTTTCGCCTACTCGGCTAAATCGGAAGTATTGCACAATCAAAAAGCACAAGCGGAAATCCTCCGTGTTGTGCCTTTTGTTTTTTCACAGGCAGGTTTTTTCGGGAAAATCGGCCCATACACCAGGCCCGCCTTTCGGCAAACTGACACCAAATACCCCACCATTCGCTATCCCTCGCCGACCAAAAGAAAAACAAAGAAGCCCCCGTTACAACCGCGGCAGCGATTGTAACGGGGGCTCAATCATTTAGGCACGAATTATTGAAAACTGTTCGATGTTTCCCTACTTATCAAATTGGAACAATAGATCCTTCCCCTGCTCCAATAGAAACACATTATAATAGAAGAAACTCGCGCTACTTACAAAGTGAGGCAACGGATACGTCCCCTGCTTCACTTACAAAGTGAGGCAATGGACACGTCCCCTGCTTCACTGCTTCACTTCACCCACTCCAATCACCCCAACCGCCCGAGTTCGACGGCCGTGATTTCTTCTTCATTGAATAATGTCATTCGGAATGCTAGCGTGAAGTCTTCGAATGTGCACTGGTATTTTTTTAGCTGGTTTTGGCCGCAGGAGTTGCTGCCTAAACCGTTTTGCTTGTAGTCGAGATTTAGGACGACATAATCGCGGGGCTTCAAATCAATCGTATGTTTCGCATGCTCAAGGTCGCTGATTTCATACCGTGATGCACTGAAATCAAATTTATCATTGGTGGTGAAAATAACCCCGTTCTTATTTTGGCCGGTAAAGCTTACCCAATCACAGTCAGAGCGGTTGCCGTTTTCCTGCGGCTTTACATAATTGGTGAACAGCTCATCTACCGTTTTTTGATAAACGCCAAATTGATTCGCTTCTTTGGAATCGGCATAGCTTTCTCCCGGTCCTCTGCCGCGCCACTGTGCAAAGGCAAAATCCTTATTTAAGACCATTTTTACGCCGAGCCGTGGAATCATGGCTGGAGCATTTTCTTTCATACCGGAAGCAATCCCATTAATTCGGAATTCAATATCGCCGTCCGCATGAATTCTGTAGCAATAGTGAAGTTTATAATGCCAAGCACTGTTTGTTGTCCCGAACAGAGCATCCGTCTGCCACTCGAATACGCCGTCCTTTAACCCGTAATGGACCTCTTCGACGATTTCATGGCCCAAATGCATAAAGTATTTCGTTCGGTAATCTGGCAGCAAATACATATCGTTATCAATAGGCGCGCGCCAGAACTGGAATTGCGGCCCTCTTTCAAGCTGAACCTTTCCATTGCGGACAACCTCTTTGAGGGTCCCTTTTACATGATCAAAGGTTACGGAAAAGCCATTGCCGCTTACGGTTACGAACGCGCCTTCCCTATTCACGTGGAGGCCTGAGCCACCGCCTGCATGCACCTTGGGAAGCTTGTTTTTCCCCGGAAGCTCAAACGAGGCATTCGCCAGCTCATGTCCTTTTGGCGCCCATGGTGTATCCGCTTTAAGTTTGTAAGAAAAGACCACATAATACTTTGCACCGTTGATTTTTTCAAATTCCTTCAGTAAAGAGAGACGGATTTCCGCGCTTTCACGCCCGCCAGCCTCCGGAAGCTCCACTGCAAATGAGTCTAGAAGTCTATCATCCTCAAACACCGAGCAGGTTAACTCCAAATAATTCAATGCAATGAAATCATACCGGTTAATCAGGCGGAACAGCCCTTTTTCAATATCCACACACTCCGTCTGAACCGGTTCAATCACCTTTTTATACTCAAGCAGGCTTGGTGATGGCGTTCCATCCGGCATAATCAGCCCGTCAATGCAGAAATTTCCGTTGGTTGGATCATCGCCAAAATCGCCTCCGTAACGATAGTACACAGAGCCATCATCCGCAACCGTTTCAATTCCATGATCAAACCATTCCCAAATAAATCCGCCTTGAAGCTTCTCGTGTTTATAAAACAAATCCTGATATTCCTTTAAATTGCCGGGACCGTTCCCCATCGCATGGGCGTACTCACAGAGAATATGCGGCTTCTTCGATTTCTCGATGATTTTATCCATCGTCAGCCTGTCATCGTTTCGTTCCAGCCATGTATACATGGTGCTATAAACATCGGTGACTTCCGCTTCACGGTCTCCTTCATAATGGACAAGGCGGGTTGGATCCATTTCCTTCGCCAACTTTGCCATCGCCCGAAAGTTATGCCCAAAAGATGATTCATTTCCGAGCGACCACATGATAATGCAAGGATGGTTTTTGTCGCGCGCAATCATCCGTTCCATCCGCGACACATGAGCCAATTCCCACTCTGGATCATCGCTGATCCAGTCATATTTCCCAGTCAATTCAAAGCCATGGCATTCCAGATCGGTCTCATCGATTACATACATACCGTATTGGTCACAAAGATCATACAGATAATAAGCGTTTGGGTAATGGGCCGTCCGAATCGCATTAATATTGTGGCGCTTCATCGTGATAATATCACGCTCAATTTCTTCTTTTACCACAACCCGGCCCGTCTTCGGGTTATAATCATGGCGATTGACACCCTTGAGCTTAATTGCAACCCCATTGACGAGGAATGTTTCCCCGGAAACCACAATTGAACGAAAGCCGACTTGCTGGCGGATCACCTCAATCGTCTCGCCGGCCCGGTCCCTTACCGTCATATATAGATGGTAAAGGTTTGGTATTTCCGCACTCCACTTTAACGGGGCTTCAACCAAACGGCTGAAAGCTTCATCCCCCTTTTTCTCTTCCAAAAATACCCGCTCGCCGGCGGAATCGATCAGTTCATACGATATCGTCTGGCCACTATGCTCCGAAAGTTTAACAGAAACAGACAAAACCGCATCCTGATTGTCGCCGTCCAATTCGGTGTTTACGGAAAAATCATAAATTCCCGCAGTTGGCCGCGCATAAAGTTCAACATCGCGGAAAATCCCGCTTAGCCACCACATATCCTGGTCTTCTAAATACGTTCCGTCCGACCACTGAAACACCCGGACCGCTATACTGTTGCTCCCGGCGCGGCAAAGATCCGTGACATCGAATTCCGCCTGAACCCTTGCCCCCTTGCTGTATCCGGCAAACTCACCGTTTACATACACTTCATAGGCGGAATCGACCCCATGGAAGCGGAGAATGAGTTGTTCCCCGTTCAAATCCGTAGGTACCTCGAACTCCCGGCGGTAAATTCCGGTCGGGTTTTCCGTTGGCACACGCGGCGGAATAATCGGGAAATTATACCATAGATCGGAATAATGCATCTTCCCATACCCTTGCAGCTGCCAATTGCCGGGAACAGCTATCTCATCCCAGGCACTTGCATCAAATTCATCCAAAAAGAAACCTTCCGGAGAATATTCAGGCGCCTCCAGGAATAAGAACCTCCACGTACCGTTCAACTTCTGATAAAAACGGCTTGATTCCGGTTCATTCGCAACAGCTGCTTCCATATTCGGATAACTGAAGAAATGTGCCCGGGCAAGCAGCCGGTTGATTCCATCAGTCTTAATGTCTTCCCATCTCTTTAAATTTTTCATTCTTTTCTCCTTTCAAAGGCTATTCTTTTACGGACCCGCCAAGGATGCCGGAAATAAATTGTTTTTGCAGAATTAGAAAGAAAATCATAATCGGAATCGTTGATAAAGTTGTTCCGAGCATCAACTGTCCATAGTCAATACGCGCCATCCCAATTATGCTTGAAAGGGCGACAGGCAACGTAAACATTTCTTTTGAATTTAAGGTAATCAGCGGCCATAATAAACTGTTCCATTGCGACATGAATTGGAAAATGGCGACCGCTGCCAACGCTGGCCGTGTAACGGGTAAAATAACGCTAAAAAAGATTTTCAGTTCCCCAGCGCCATCCACCCTGGCTGCCTCAATTAGGGAACTTGGCACCGCTCTCATATTCTGCCTCATTAAGTAAATGGAAAAAGGCGCGGCAAGGCCAGGCAAGATGATTGCCTGATAAGTATTTAGCCAATCAAGCGACACCATCATTTCAAACATCGGAATCAGTGTCACTTGCCCTGGAATCATCAGTGAGCAAAAAATAACAAAAAAGAACGCGTTCTTTCCTTTAAATTGGAATTTCGCGAATGCATAACCTGCCATTGCACTGATCAGCGTACTCGCGAATGTGTACACAAGGGCAATAAATAGAGAGTTCCAAAAAATTCGTCCAATCCCGAGGGAATTGTTCAGCGATTGAAAGTTCTTCAAAAGATAATCACCGGGTACCAGTTTAGGCGGAAAACGAAAAATCTCTCCAGACTGAACCGTTGAACCAATCACCATCCAATAGAATGGAGCAATCGATAAAATCACGCCAATCAACAGCAAAAGATAAATGACAACTTTTTTCGGATTGTTTTTTGAATGGATCATTCTTTGAAGTCACCTACCAATTTCATCTGAATCAGAGAAATAATCGCGGTAATGAGCACAAGAACATAGGCGATGGCTGAGGCATATCCAAATTCAAAATATTTAAAGCCGACGTTATATAAATAAAGGGTAATCGTCATCGTGGCGCTGTTAGGGCCGCCATTTGTCAAAATAAACGGCTCATCGAAAAGCTGCAAAGTGCCAATCGTGGACATTACGACCGTAAAAATAAATACTGGCTTTAACTGAGGAATCGTAATCATAAAGAATTGTCTTACCTTCCCGGCGCCGTCTATACTGGCTGCTTCATATAATTCACCGGGGATGTTTTGCAGGCCGGCAAGAAAAATGACCATATTATAACCGGTCCATCTCCATGTCATAACAAGAATGACGGAAATCTTGGCCCAAAGAGGCGATGTCAGCCAGGGAATGGACTCAATCCCCAAAAATGACAGGGCATAGTTGACCAATCCAAAACGCTCGTCCAGCAAAATCATGAAGACAATCGATGCTGCAACAAGCGCGGTAATTGACGGCATGAAATAGGAGATTCGGAAAAACGCCTTTGCCTTAACCATGGAGGAATGGAGTCCGACAGCGATTAACAAGGAAGTAAATAGCATGATTGGAACCTGGATAATCAAAATTTGCGCTGTATTGGTCAAAGCTTTATAAAAAATCGGATCATGGAAAAGCCTGGTGTAGTTTGCAAATCCAACAAACGTTTTTTCCACTCCGCGTACTTCTTGAAAGCTTAAAATGAACGACGAGATGATCGGATAAACCGTGAATATCAACGTTAAGAGAAACGCAGGACCAATAAAAATATATGGGGCACTTTTAGGAGTGATAAATTTCTTTCTTGGTTTCGCCTGTAGAGCTGCGTCTGTTTTCACGGACTTTACTATCGGTAATTTCATCCCCCAGGGTCCCCTTCCTAAAAAGATTGGAAATGAGAGAAGAAACATCCCTCTCTCATTTCTAAACATTCTGATTATCTAATTTCGTTTTCTAATTGTTTTTGGGCATTTTTCAAAGCGTCTTCAACTGATTTATTTTCAAGCAATATGGCTGCCTGGGCATCGCTTGTCACTTTGCTTGCCTTAGCAAGATTTTCGTTCACATAAACGGTTGGCACCTGGTCTACAATATCAGCAAATTTTTTGAAAATCGGACTGTTATTGAAGTACTCGCTATTATCCGTGAATTGCGGCGCGTCATACGTGTCCTTCAAAGATGGGAACAGCCCGTATTTTTCAAATCCCAAAAGCTGCGCGTCTTTGTCAGTTGTAAAGAAATCCACAAACGCATAGGCGGCAGATTGGTTTTTGGTTGATGCGGGAATCAATAATGAGGAACCCCCTACGTTTGCATACCGGGTTCCGCCTTCCTCAAAGCCTGGAAGATAAAATACATCCCACTGCCCTTTCAATTCCGGCGCCTGGTCCATGATGGTTCCGGCATACCAGACCCCGTATGGAACAGTCGCGACCGATCCGTTTACAGTTGCCGTGACAATGCCATCCCAGCCATTGTTTTGCAGGACTAATCCTTTGTCATACATTTCCTTGATAAGCTTCATTGACCTAATCGCCTCAGGGGATTGCAAGTTGACTTTATTATCTTCGTTAAAATAGGACTTTCCCTGCTGCTGCATCATCATCGCAAATACGCCATCATAATTTGGAACATCGATTGGAAGCAGCTCTACACCGGTTGCGGCTTTAATTTTTTCGCCAGCGGCAATATAGTCCTCCCAAGTTTCGATCGAATTTGGATCGACATTCGCCTGTTTGAAAAGATCAACACGATAGAACACGCCGGCCGGGCCGATATCCCACGGGGCGGCAATGATGTTTCCATCAGGATCCTGGACAGCCGCAATCTTCGCCTCATTAAATAAATCTTTATGTTTGTCGTAGCCAAGCTCACTTAAATTGAGAAATCCTTGCGGAAACTGATGAATATACCCCGGAATCCGCTCATCCTCCATTAATACAACATCCGGAAGACCGGAACCGCGCGCCGCCAGGCCCACCGTCAACTTGGAGTAGAGATCATCGCTGTTAAAATCCTCTACTTTCACTTTTACATCGGGGTATTTGTCCTGAAAGCTTCTAACCGATGCTTCCAGAGTCGCCGCGGCAACGTCCCAACCCCAAACCGTAATGGTGCCTTTTGGATTTTTGCTGTCGGCGGATGCCGTTTCATCGCCGCCGGATTTATTGGAACAGGCCGCGAGCAAAAGCAGAAGCAGGACTAGCATAATGGACATGGATTTTTTCATGTTTCATTCCCCATTTTCGGTTCAATTTTTTGGTTCTTCACCACAAAAAATTGGTTATCATGAATTTGTGTTGATTTGCGCTCCAGGCACTTCGCTTTCCGCGGGCAGTCCGGGAGCCTCCTCGGCGAAACCCTTGCCTGCGGGGTCTCCCCTGGCCAGCTTTTCCCGCCAGGACGTTGAATATTCTTCCTTGAAAATGCACCGCAGGAGAAAATGCGTAGCATTTTCGAACGAGTCTTCGTGCCTTCCGCTCCAATCTTCTTATAAAAAAGTTTCATAAAAAAACCAGCACTTATGGTGAAGAACCATTTTTTTGAATCTACTTTAAAAACCAACCTTCTCCGATGCCTTCGCTTTTTTCAAATAAGAACGCCAGGTGATGGCCCATTTTTCAGGATTATCAAAATCATCATTATCCTTGATAAGATGAGTCGTGCTGTTATGCGGCGCGGACTTTACGTACTCCGGATTGGAATAGGCTTCCTCGGCAATATGGGTCAATGATGCGATATATTCATCCAAATCGGCCTTTGATGGAGTTTCCGTCGGTTCAAGTGTGAACGGCTCCGGCACCACATAAGGATGGTGGCTCGTCCAATAATGATGGGCGAAATCAGCCATCCGGCGGGAGATATCATCGGTATCCACACCGGTGTCTTTTGTTAGTTGTTCCCAGCTGTAGCGGACCTGCTCCAATCTTTGCCCTTTGATATATGGCGCGCTGGCACCTCGAATTTTCAAGACTTTATGGTACAAATAGTTATTGTTAAGCACGGCAACCTTCGCCACATCCTTCAGCCCATCCGGCCCAAGCGCGCGAATCCAGGCATAGGCGCGAAGGACGTGCTGCGGAACGCCCTGGAAGGAACGGACCTTACCGATGCTGTGCTTCAGCTGATCATTAAGCACATACTCATCGCCGTCTTTTTCCACAATCGGCCCTGGCAAGAATTCTTTCAGCCTGTCGACCACACCCAACGCTCCTGTAGCCGGGCCACCGCAAGCATGCGGCGTGGAAAAGGTTTTGTGAAGGTTCAGGAAGCACATATCAAACCCAGCTTCCTTTGCCCTTGTAATCCCCAGCAGTCCATTGGCATTCGCCTGGTCATAGTAGCAAATCCCGCCCGCTTCATGGACAATCCTTGTAAACTCTTTAATCCTTGGGTTGTAAATTCCGGTATCTTCAGGGTTTGCGACAACAAATCCCGCTGTTCGTTCGGAAACGGCCGCTTTCAGTTTCTCGAGATCCGGAAACCCGTCCTCGTCCGGATAAAGCGTAATAATTTTATAGCCCTTTACAGCTGCGGTGGCTGCCTGCGAAGGATGGGAAAAGATCGTTGTGATGATTTCATCGCGCTGGTCCGCTTCCCCATTCGCTTCGTGGTACGCCCGGACGATCGATGCCATCGCGAATAATGCCTGGGTGCCGCTCCCCGGTTGAAAGGAGAAATAGTCCATCCCCGTAACCTCTCTTAAGGCGAGGTCCAATTTATGGGTAATTTCGAGAACGCCCTGGACCGTACTGACATCCTGCAATGGATGGAGCTCTGTCATTTTCGTGGATGAACCTAATGCTTCATTAATTTCCGGCGAGTATTTAATCGTACATGTACCTTGGCCAATTTCCACGTTGAACGCTGAGCCCAGCACTTCCTGCGATAACCGCAAATAGTGGCGCAATACCCGGTTTTGGGAAATTTCCGGAAGATTCGGTTTTCTTTTCCTGGCCATTTCCCCAGGAATGTTAGACACCCCGTCCCCTACTTTTTCTTCAATTCCGCTTTCAACCCTTGGCAATGAAACGCCCCGTTCGCCGCTTTGATGAAGTTCAAAAATAACGGGCTCATCCCATTTTGCCTGATGGAATTGCCTGACTTTGCCTCTTTTAATCCTTTCCACGTACACCATCCCTTTCTTTTCCGCTTATGACTTGCGGTTAGATTACAAGAAGTCTTTCATTGTCTGGACTAAGCGGTCGATATCGGCCTGTGTATGAATTTCAGTGATACAGAACAGCGCGCACTGGCCAAATTCCGGGAATTCTTCCGATAAATCTTTTCCGCCAAAAATTCCATTGTCCAGTAAATGCTGATTGATTTCTTTGACTGTTTTTCCCGTCTGGTTAAAATCGACCACGAACTCTTTAAAATTGGCCGATTCAAAACGGGATGCTGCGACATTCGGGATGTTCCCGATTTCGCCCATCGCATAGTGGGATTTTTGCATAATCGATTTTCCAAGCTCATACATGCCATCCGGGCCAAGAAGCGCCAGGTAAACCCCAGCTGTAATCCCCCAAAGTGCTGTTTGTGTCCCGACGGATTCCTTCCCTTTTTCCCTTTGGGCAAAGGATGTGCGGTCGTAAAACACATCGCCAAAACCATACTCGCCATCTACAACGGTTGGCGCAATTCCAAATAACCGCGATGGATATTCCTTAATGAATGTTAGATCATCATGTGTGGCAATAAAGCCGGCCTGGCCTCCGCCATAATTCATATGCATGCCAAGCGGCTGCAGGTCGCCGCAGACGATATCAGCGCCATAATGGCTTGGCGGTTCAAGGACGCCGAGCGAACTTGGGTCGACGCCGACAATCGTAATCGCCCCGGTGCTTTTAGCCAGATTACTAATCTTCTGGCCCTTCGTTTCGATAAAGCCTAGGTACGATGGATTTTCAAAATAGACCGCCGCGGTATTTTCTGAAAGCTTCCCTTCCAGGTCGCTTAAGCTGATTTGTCCGGAATCTTCTTCGTAATCTACGAGAATGCATGCAATATGGGGTGAGCAGTAATTTTCAATAATTTTCAACCGGTCAGGTGAAATCGTTTTCGGCAGCAACACTTCGGACCTTCCAGTAATGCGGTGGGCCATCCGGATCGAAGTCGCCGCGGCCTGCGCCCAATCAAAAGTCGGGACATTCACTACATCCATATCAACCAATTCAGCCATTAAACTTTGATATTCAAATAATGCCTGGAACCTGCCGTGGTCCTCGTACGGATCCCCCGCATAGCCGGTCACAAATTCGGCGCGCGTGTTCACCTGGTCGCAAACTGCAGGAACAAAATGGTTCCAGCATCCTGCGCCAAGGAAATTCAGATACTCCTCGGTTGTTTTATTTTTGTTTAAAATTCCTTCCACATATTTTTTAAGCTCGTATTCCGGGAGCGCTTCGGGAATAGTCAATTCCCCTTTAAAACGCAGTTCCTCCGGTATTCCGACAAAGAGCTCCTCAATCGTTTGGACCCCGATCTCCTTTAGCATTTCCTCCTGCACTTCAGGAACGGTATTCGGTATGTATGGATGGGCTACCTTTTTCATCATGTTCTCTCCTTTACCATTTGATTTATGCCAGGCCGCCGCCGTCAACTGTTAATACGGTCCCTGTCACCCAGGAAGCCATATCGCTTGCCAAAAATAACACCCCTTTTGCAATATCGCGCGGTGTGCCGATTCTCTCCAGTGGCCGCCCAACTGCAGAAGAAGCAAGGAATGAAGCTTCATCGAATTTCAATTGTTTTGCTTCGTCCCGTAAAAGAGGCGTGTCCGTATCACCTGGGCAAACGCAGTTCACACGGATATTTTGTTTTCCATGGTCGATGGCCATTGCTTTGGTCAAATTCACAACAGCGGCTTTTGCCGCGCAATAGGATGCTGCCTGATCACCGCCCTTTAAGCCCCAGCCAGATCCTGTGTTGGCGATGCTGCCCCCGCCGTTTTTCGCCATAATTGGAATCACATATTTTGATAGTAAAAACGTTCCTTTCAAAGAAACATTGAGAACCAAATCCCAATCTTCCTCCGTGTGTTCAACGACAGTTTTTCTGCGAATTATACCGGCATTATTGAACAAAATGTCAATTCTGCCAAATTGCTGTTCAATCTCGGTGGCCGCCCTTTCACAATCCGCCGCCGAGGTGACATCACATTTGAAGAACTCCGCTTTATACCCTCTGTCACGCAATTCCTTGGCAGCCTGGCCGCCGCGCTCTTCATTAATATCGAGCACCGCGACGGCAGCTCCCGCCTCGGCAAACAGCTCAGCAGTCGCCAGCCCGATTCCGGAAGCACCGCCGGTAATCACCGCCACCTTATCTTTGATTCCCAATAGTTGTTCATAATTCACTGCTTTCCCACCCCTTCAAAATTTGGTTCGATTGAAAAACGCGTTCTGATGGTAAAATCGGCTTATCAGTAAATAAGGCTCTCTTATCAGTAAGTGAGGCTCTTTTAGCAGTAAGACAGTTTCGAAGTGTGAATGGGCTCCAAACTGTCTTCATAACCTCGATGAAGTCAGTTTCGAAGTGTAAATGCCCTCCAAACTGTCTTCATAACCTCGATGAAGACAGTTTCGAAGTGTAAATGGCCTCCAAACTGTCTTCATAACCCCGATGAAGACAGTTTCAGGACGTGTATGTGCTCCAAACTGTCTTAATAACCCCGATGAAGTAAGTCTCTTTTATCAGTAAGTTTTATCAGCAAGTCAGCTCTTTTATCAGCAAATAAGACTCTTTTATCAGTAAGTGAGACTCTTTTATCAGTAAGTGAGACCCTTTTATCAGCAAGTAAGACTTTGTTATACGATCGTCCACTCTTATCCTTGACTAAGCTCCCTCATTTTCCTGCAATAGATGGCCGAGCATGAGGAATACACTGGACGTCCATGTAAATGCCGGGTCTCGCAAACCTGCGCCTGTTAACGCATCATAGTTTTCCGCCATCCCGGATTTTGAAGCCATCCTGCAGAATCTCCGTGCAATCTCAAGCGCCAGCTCTTTTTCACCTGCCGAGAGCAGTCCATCCACCACCAGCATCGTCGTTGGCGCCCAAATCGGCCCTCGCCAGTAGCCATCTTCTTTATAAAACGGACTGGACGGCAGCTCTGTCGCCAGGCCATTCTCAGTTAAAAAGCCTTTGTTTTTGATTCCGTCGACCAATTTTCCCAGAATCCCGGCCGGCAGCCTTTTTCCAAGAATAATAGGGATATAGAGAACAAGGCTATCTGATTCAATCACTTCATGGGTCCCCGATTTCTTCGCCACAAACCGCTCGCCATTCCAGAAATGATCAATCAGTCTCGTTAAAAGTTCCTCGGATTCCTGCCTCCACCTTTCAGCTTCGACATCCAGGCCCAGTTTCTCTGCGATTTCCGCCAGCACTTCCATTTGCAATACTAAGAATGAAGACAGGTCGGGACTTTCCACCGGAGGTCCCATTCGAAAAATCGTGCTGTTATCCCAGCCACTGTCATTCCCGTGATTGTATTGCGGAATGCCATCCCCATCACTATCCTGATACGTCATCCACCAACTCGTCCATTTGGCCAGCGGCTCGTATACCTCCTGCAATTTCTCCGCATTCACATAATCGCTTTGAGTGTACATCCGCCTTAATGTCCAGCCATGGATCGGAGGCTTCGTAAAGTTCCACAATGCAAAGCGATTGTTGACGAAATCCGGAAGCATCCCCGATTCATCCTGCAGGTCAAAGAAAATCATGAACTGTTCCCAGGCAAGCTCTGGCGAATTTTTCGCGAGCGCCATCGCATTGAAACAATGGTCCCAGCTCCAAATGTTCGTCATCCAGTTTTTCGACATGTACATCGCGGGCCTCGTCAGCATCCCTTCAGGAGGGACGACACATGACCACGTAATATAGCCAGCCAGCTCCCGTCCACCCGCATGCTCATCAGGCACCGGAAGAACACCCTGAATCCATGAATCGTATTCCTTTTCAACGATCTCTTGCCCTTTTGAAAAAGAAACATAGGATCTCGGCCGATACACAGTCGTATACTCTTCCATCACACATTCCATCTCCGCCGACGGTCCCGGAAGAAGATTCACGATGATTTTTTCACAGCGCTGCTCCTTGAACGGGGCATCCATATCAATGCGCCCCTTTACCGCGGTAAGCATATAACGCATTTCCTGAGAAGAATGATTGACCTCCCAGCGATTCTCGCCAACAAGGGCCGCATAATCATAGGCGCCGGTAATCCCCGTCAGCCTGACACCGACCCCCTCGCTCCTTATTTGCAAAACCCGCGCTTCCGTAATACAAAATTCCGCAAAGCCGCCGTCCGCTTCAAGGCGCAGAAAACTCGGATACATTTGAGACTGATAGGAAAGAGGCTCGCCATCCCGAATCAAATCAACCCGGAACACCTCGCCAAAATCATTGTCCCCGTTCCGGATATTCCGAATATAAAGCGCCCCACCACCGTCCCTTCGATGCCTCGGTGAAATCGTTATAAAAGAACCATAACGGCTGAAAGGGATTTTATTTACATCAAACATGCAGTCACGTCCTTCTTAACATTCAAAATCAATCGATTGGATTAACAAAGCTGACTAGTGATATTTTGCTATTAAGATTCGCAATAAGTAGTAGGTGTCTGACGCCCACTAGTGAATTTTGCGAATAACTAGTGAATCTTCCGCCAAATTTTAAGACGAGGACTAGTGATATTTTGCTATTAAAATTTGCAAAAAATAGTAGGGGTCAGACCCTCACTAGTGAATTTTACGACTAACTAGTAAGTTTCCCGCCAAATTGCCAGACGGAGACTAGTGATTTTTCACTATTAAAATTTGCAAAAAATAGTAGGGGTCAGACCCTCACTAGTGAATTTTGCGAATAACTAGTAAGTTTCCCGCCAAATCGCCAGACGGGGACTAGTGATTTTTCACTATTAAAATTTACAAAAAATAGTAGGGGTCAGACCCTCACTAGTGAATTTTGCGAATAACTAGTGAATTTTTCGCCAAATTTTAAGACAGGGACTAGTGATTCTTTACTATTAAATTCGCAATAAGTAGTAGGTGTCAGACGCCCACTAGTGAACTTTGCGGATAACTAGTGAATTTCCGTTCGCATTTTCTAGCAAATACAGTCCATTGACGATTAGATTGGAGCGGAAGGCACCGACTCCTGCGGGATGCAGCGGCAAGGTGGAGACCCCACAGGCGCTTGAGCCGAGGAGGCTCCACTGACGCCCCGCGGAAAGCGTGTGCCTCGTGACAGGCAAAGAACGCCTGTCCCTGCGATGCTTATTCATGGAAGCTTTCCTAAGTGGAGCGGAAATCAACATTATTAACTCCTCATTTCCTTCTCAAGGTTGTAAAAAATGACTTATTTCAACCCAGTAGTCTGCACACCTTCAACAATTTTCTTTTGTGCAAAAAAGAACAAAATTAGCGGGAAAAGACTGATCAGGAACGTAACCGCCATAAGGCCGTTCGTATCCACATCATAAACTCCTTTAAACTGCGCCAGACCAAGCGTCAACGTATATTTGCTCTGGTCATTCAGGAAAATCAGCGGGCCTAAATAGTCATTCCAGCTGCCCAATATATTGAACACGGCAATCAGCACGATGACGGGCCATACGAGCGGCAAATAGATTTTGTAATAGATTTGGAACACATTCGCCCCGTCTATTTTTGCCGCTTCATCCAATTCTTTCGGAATCGACATAATGAATTGCCGTAGCAGGAATATATAAAACGCGGAACCGAACCAGGAAGGAACAATCAATGCCTTCAGCGTGTTGATCCAGCCAAACATATTAAATTCCATATATTGCGGGATCATCGTTACTTCCCATGGAATCATCATTGTCGCAAGCAAAATAATGAACAGCGTATCCCGCCCTTTAAATTGAAACCGTGCAAAACCGTACGCGACAAGGGTGGATGAAATAATCTGTCCAATGGTCGTCATCCCCGTGACGATTAAACTATTCACCAGGAAAGTATTAAATGGCTGGCTGTTCCATGCTTTGGCAAAGTTCTCGAAATGCCATGTGGAAGGAATGAATTTTGGCGGATATTGTGCAAGCTCTACCGGGCCTTTCAGCGCGGTCATCACCATCCAAAAAAACGGCAAAAGGAATAAGAGCGACAGGGCAATCAACAAACCATATACAATGATTTTCTGGATACGCATTTTCCCTTTCATCCGGAATCGGCACCTCCTTACTTTTCTTTATTTTTTACTTCACTTTCGTAAAACACCCACATACTCGATGATTTAAAGACCAGCATCGTTAAAGTCAGTACAATAAGGAACATGATCCACGCATTGGCTGATGAATAGCCCATTTTGTAATATTTGAACGCATTCTCGTACACATACATTGCATAGAAATAGGTCGACTGCATCGGGCCGCCGCCTGTCAATACAAGTGCAAGCGTCAAAGTTTGAAACGCTCCGATAATCGTCATAATCAAATTGAAAAGAATCGTCGGCGATAACAAGGGAACGGTAATCTTGAAAAATTTATAGAGCTTTCCGGCCCCATCAATTTCTGCTGCCTCGTATAAATCCTGGGGAATATTTTTCAAACCCGCCAGGAAAATCAACATCATCGTCCCCTGGCCCCATAAACTGGCGATGACCATCGCACTGAGTGCCCACTTTGCGTCACTCAGCCATCCTGGCCCCTCAATGCCAATTAACGAAAGCAAGTAGTTCAATATACCGTATTCGCCATCAAAAACCGTCCGCCAGATCATCGCCAGCGCAACGCCGGAAATAACGGAGGGAACATAGAAAAACGTCCGAAAAAGCGAGCTGCCCTTTACCTTTTGATTCAGTAAAACAGCCAACAATAAGGCCAAAGTAATATTCAATGGGACGAAAATCATCGCATATTTCACTGTGATCCATAAGGAATGCCAAAACAGCGGGTCATCAGTAAACATCGTTATGTAGTTCGAAAGGCCAACAAATGTGACTTCCCCGACAATCGGCCAATCAAAAAAACTAATCACAAGTGAAAACAATAACGGTCCAATGGTAAACACAACAAAGCCAATGATCCACGGTGCAATAAACAGATAGGGGACCAATTGGCCCCATTTTATTTTCTTCTTATGCTGAAGTGCCGGGGGTGCTGTGCCAATACTTAAGCCGGATTTCATCGAATGCCTCCTCCTGCTTTTTTTAAGGCTCCACAACACTTTGGTGGTTGTGGAGCCTTTGCCAATTTATTTAGATAAATATTTCTCCGAATCCTTCACGGCTTTATCGAGCAATGGCTTTGTATCCTGTCCAATCATGGCCGCATTTATGGCGGCGGACAGGTTGCGGTTAACCTCGTTCCAATTTTTATTTAATAGGAATGCCGGTGAATTATCCGCTTTTTCCAGCATGGTGTAGAATGGCTTATACAATGGATCTTCCGTTACTTTTGTTTCTTCAACAACACTTTTGCGGACAGGCAGGTCTGCTGTTCTCATCTTGATTGCCTCTTCGGAAGAGAAGAATTTTACAAACTTCCAGGCCAACTCTTTTTGCTTTGAATCTTTCGCGATTGAAATCGACGACGAGTTAATCAATCCTTTTACAGGCTTGGAACCAAACGCGGGCATCATCACCGTTCCAAAGTCTACCTTTGCATCTTTATAACCTTGTACTGACCAAACGCCATTGATAAGCATTCCGAGTTTGTTCGCTTTGAAAATCTCGCTGGCGCTTTGTTGATTTGCCCCGCCCGTCGAAACAGCGATTCCCTCCTTCACCATATCACCGTACATTTGCAGCGCATCAACCGTTTCTTTACTATTCATAATTCCATCAATATTCTTGCCGTCATCCGAGATAAAGCTGCCGCCGTTGCTCCAAACCAAACCTTGCAAATCGTACGGATCCGGCTCGGACGTTACAGCAAAGCCATATTGTTTCTTGCTTTTATCCGTTAGCTTCTTGGCATTCTCTTGAAAATCGTCCCATGTCCAGCCATCCTGAGGATAAGAAATCCCCGCCTCGTCATACAGCTTTTTATTATAATAGACAACCATTGTGGAGAAGCCGGCCGGCATTCCATATAGTTTTCCGTCCACTTTTGAATAGTTGAACAGACCCTCGTAAAAATCGTCCATGTTGAGATCGGAATCTTCCTCTGTATATCCATCAAGCGGTTCAAGCGATTGGTGGTATGTCGTAAAATCCCACATATACATCACATCTGGGGGATTTTTTGCCCCGAATGAGGCGGCAATCTTTTGATCAAACCCATCTCCGTAAGCCTCAACCTGCACCTTTACATCTTTATTTTCTTTTTCAAAAGCTTTTGCGATATCCTCCTGGATTTTCAGTGTATTCCCTGCATCCCAAGTGGCAAAGCGCAAAACTGTTTTTTTGTCCTTTTTCTCCGCTCCGGACGAAGTGTTCGAACTGCACGCGCTCAACAAGAGAGCGATTGCGATTAGCAGAGTAAAACATAAATTCCTTTTCTTCATACGACCCCTCTTTTCTAATTTTTTGACTATTAAAAAAGTAACCGCTTTCATTGTATCTTTCCTGAAAGCGGTTAAACACTTCTATTTGTTTGAATTTTCGTGCAATTTTCTCCGGTTTTATTAAAATTCGTCTTTTTGTTAGCTAATTCCCGTCTTTTTGTTTGATTCGGTAATCAGATGGCGGGATGCCGGTGCACCGTTTAAACCATTTGCTGAAATATTTAGCGTCCTGAATGCCAATTTGCTCTCCAACCTCTTGAATATTAATGTCAGATCCCTTTAATAGCTGTTTTGCAAGCTGGAGACGTTTTTCTTCAATAAAGGAATGGATGCCGCAGCCCAAATTTTTCTTAAATAACGTGCTTAAATGGCTTCTACTCATTCCTACGTCATCGGCAATGCCTTCTACGGTCATCGGGTTTGATAAATTCCTGGCAATATACTCAATCGCTTGTTGAATAACCTTTGGATGGCCTGAAAAATCTGGTTCTTCCTTTGAGGCGGGTTCTGACAGTTCGCTTTGAAAAGCGGCCAGAAATTGGTTTAGCTCTTCATCATCGAAGGCTGTTTTTAATAAATAGCCTGATGCGCCCAGCTTTAAGCCCGCTTGGGCATAATCAAAATCCTTATGGCAGCTGAGCAGCAGAATTTTCGTCTGCGGCCTGCTGACTTTTATTTTCTGTGAGAACTCCAGTCCATTCTCCTCCGGCATGACGATATCGGTAATGACAACATCCGGTTCGTGGCGCAAAAATTCCTCCCAGCCCCGTTTTCCATTCGGGGCATCGCCGACCACAGTCATCCCAAACCTTTCCCAATCGACCGTGGCCGCTAATCCCCGGCGCACAATCGTATCATCATCAACAATTAATACTTTTATGGCTGCTGTATTCATCCTCATCCACCCACCTCTTTGGCCAAGTTATCGTAATCGTGGTTCCGTCGCCAGCCACAGAATCCGTATTTATGTGAAAATCAGTCCCATAATGGATATAAAACTTTTGCTTCACATTATATAAGCCGATCCCTCCGCGCTTTTTCTCATTTGGCCGTGTAAATAATGCACTCAGCTTTTCCGGAGGAATCCCTTTTCCATTGTCCTTTAAAACGAGCCGAAAATAAGAAAGAGTCTCTAAAAACTCGAGGCCAATCGTCCCCGTCCCATCCTCAAATGCATGGAAAAAAATATTTTCGAGCATCGGCTGCAAGGTCATTCTTGGAATCAGCCCTTTTTCAAACTGCTCGTCCATTTTCAATGAAAAGGTAAAGTTTTTCCCATATCGTAATTCTTGAATGGCAAAGAAATGCTGAAGCGTCTTTAACTCTTCTTTTAACGGAATTAAATCAATCGTAGAATTCAAGTTTTCTTCCAGCACTTTCGTCAGATGGATGAGCATCTTTCCGATTTCCACATTCCCATCCATCCGGGCTTTCCATTGGATCGTATTTAACGTGTTAAAAAGAAGATGCGGATTAATTTGATAATGAATCGCTTTCATTTCAGCTTCGCGCTTGGTTGATTCTTTCTCCCTTACCTCTTCCATCAATTGCTTGATTTTCTCAACCATCCGGTTAAAATGGCTGCCTAGTTTTCCAATTTCATCCTTCTTATCGTCAGACAATAACTTTGTGTCGAAGATTCCTTTACTTACTTCATCAATCGCCCATTTCAGCATAAAAATCCGTTTTGAAAACTGATTGGAAAAGACATAAGAAAGAATGAGGGCCAGGATAGTAGCGATCAAAACTCCTATAAATACTATTTTTAATATAACTTGGGAAGATTCATAAAACTTGTCGCGGGGTACGCGGATCTCAACCTCCCAATTATTAATGTTTGTATTCTCTTTCCATAGAATATCGTCGACCGTGTCTGCCTCCGCACTTTTTGAATGATAAAGCGGCTGGCCCATCTCATTTCGAATCGTTATCCTGGATTGGAGATCCTCCTCTAGCACCTCCATCAAGTGAAATACATCGTCAATATCCGTTTCGATTAATAGATAGCTGTTATTTAATACGCCGTAGGAAAACTTCAATGGCACAATTAAGCCAAGGATATGATCAACCTGATTATCTTTAAGATGGTTCGGCTGATAAATCCCGATTTCCGAGTCGCCGCTCCAAATTGTCCTTTTCCAAATATCCTGCATCTTAAATTCTTTCATTTTAAAATCGTAATCACCGTAGAAATAGCCTGACGAAGTAATGATATAGATACCGCGGATGTTCGACTTTTTATGCGCCTGCAGAAGCCTCTGCAAATTATCCACTTCTTTAAAGTCCTCATACGTTCGCGGCTCCTCATGCTGTAAATTAACAGACGTATTATCCGCTAAATACTGCTTGATTTCCGCTGCGCTAAAATACATATCTTCCAAAATTTGATCAAGCTGCGTTTTAATCTTTTCGCCGGCAAAATGATTGTAGTTTGATAGCTTGCCATTCACCACTCTTGAAGACTGATAATAGGAAATGGCCCCTAGCGTCAGCATCGGAATCAACGCCACAACCAAAAACATGATAAACAATCTCTTCTGTGTACTAAGATTTAGCATAGTCTTCACCCATCCCCATATCCCAACAATACTAGATTCACCGTTTTTTGAAAAGTGCGTTAATACAAGAAAACCATACTAAAGAAGGAGCCAGGATATAATTCCCCACTCCTTCTTGTTTATTTTCGGCCAAAAGCCACTGCATTTTCTACACTAAAGCTTTTTTTTGGAAAAATTGGCCCATACACCGGGCTCCCCACCCAACAGCCAGACTGTAAATACCCAGAGGATATGATTTCTGACAACCGAAGGCGAAAAACCAGGTTAGGTTGTCAGAATAAGCCATGTTTCCTGACAACCGAAGGCGAAAATCAAGTTGGGTTGTCAGAATAAGACCGGATTTCTGACAACCCAAGGCGAAAAACCAGGTTGGGTTGTCAGAAAAAGCCATGATTTCTGACAACCGAAGGCGAAAATCAGGTTGGGTTGTCAGAATAAGCCATGATTCCTGACAACCGAGGGCGAAAATCAAGTTGCGTTGTCAGAATAGGCCATGTTTCCTGACAACCCATTGCGAAAATCAGGTTGGGTTGTCAGAATAAGCCCCGATTTCTGACAACCGAAGGCAAAAATCAGGTTGGGTTGTCAGAATAAGCCATGATTTCTGACAACAGAAGGCGAAAAATCAGGGTGGGTTGTCAGAATAAGCCATGTTTCCTGACAACCCAAGCCGAAAATCAGGTTGGGTTGTCAGAATAAGCCCGGATTTCTGACAACCGAAGGTGAAAATCAGGTTGGGCTGTCAGAATAAGCCATGATTTCTGACAACCGAAGCCGAAAATTAGGGTGGGTTGTCAGAATAAGCCCGGATTTCTGACAACCGAAGGCGAAAATCAGGTTGGGCTGTCAGAATAAGCTATGATTTCTGACAACCGAAGGCAAGAAGTAAAAGCCGAAAATGACATGATAACCATATATGCTACTCTCATATTTAGTTCAGGAGAACAAAGAGATGCGGAACTTGCCATGATAAAAGAGGATGGCAACTGGAAAATATTCGCGTTTACTTCTTATTGAAGCATGGCAGCGGTTCTTACGGGTTCGACTTTTAATCCCCCTTTTGAGAGAAAATTGGCCATACACCAAGGCAGCCAACATCAGTGCATACAAATAACATTTTCACTATTTACAATTTTGTAACGATATTGTTATTCCCCCTTCACACTCTATTCATTTACGTTTATTAAGCTTTAAGTGACTAATGAATGGAGGGATTTTAAATGTTGATGAAAAGTTTTTTTAGAAATGTCATGATGTCTGCGGCAGTTATCGGTATTGGAACTGGAGTAGTGAGCCAGGTACAGGCGGCGGAATTGATTAAGCCTTCTCTTAATCCCAACAAAATCCTGAATGTTGCGCATCGCGGTGCATCGGGCAATGCTCCTGAGCATACGCTTCTTGCCTACAAGCTCGGCCAGCAAATGAAAGGTGACTACATAGAAATTGACCTCCAAATGACAAAAGATGGCGAACTGATTGCCATGCATGATGAAACGTTGGAGCGTACAACCAACGGAACCGGTCATGTAAAAGACTTTACGCTCGCGGAAATCAAACAGCTTGATGCTGGTTCCTGGTTCAATGAGAAATATCCGGAGTATGCTAAGCCTGAGTACTTCGGCCTTAAAGTTCCGACATTCAGGAAGTCATTGAAACATTCGGTACAGGCGCCCGCTATTACATTGAAACAAAATCTCCCGAAGTTTACCCTGGCATGGAAGAAAAACTAGTGGAAATCCTGAACGAGTATAAATTGACAGGGAAAAATGTGCCTTCCAGCAAAGTCATCGTTCAATCATTCAGCGCGGACAGCCTGAAAATGGTCCGCGAAATGGATCCAACCATTCCATTGGTCCAACTGCTCTGGTACGAAGAGCCAGCGACTTTGACAGATGAAGAGCTGGAAGAGTACAAATCTTATAGCATCGGACTTGGCATGAATTATGGCAAAATTGATGAAGCCTATGTACAAAAGGTCCGAGACAGCGGCCTTCTGATCCATCCATATACAGTTAACGAAACAGCCGATATGGAAAAACTATTGGACTGGGGCGTAACAGGCATGTTCACCAACTTCCCTGACCGCCTCCAGGAAGTCCTGAAAAGTCGCAACTCATAAAATAAGCCTGAATTTATTAATCATTTTTACAAGAAAATTTCATAACATGTTAAAACAATCTTAATAATTGAGGCCTATACTAATAAATGCAGGCAGCGTTGTTCGAGCAATACACTCTCTGGTTTCGGCATTAATTCAAATTTTTGTTGGAGCTATGATCTTTGTTCGGACAAACACCCAATCTTTTCTTCAAAAGTAATTTGGTACAAACATAGGCGGCCCCCAAGCCGCCTTCCCCTAATTTAATGAACAAACAATACCCCCCTCTCTGCCTTCGCGGGCCTGCCCTGGGTTTTCATTTCACAATCAAAAAACCCAAACCCGCCAGTTGGTGAGTTTGGGTTTACTTTGTGTATCCTTAACAGTTCCGTGTCCTTGTATTCCCTATTCGTCCGCTTCTTCTTCAGACGCCCTATTCTTTTGTTCAGGGAGGGTGTCCCAGAAGCTTGTGTCTGTTGTTTCAATAGACCCGTCGGCTATTGCGTTTACGGTTGCATCCAAGGTTTCGACCGTTTGTTTGATGAGATAGCCATTGCTCTTTTGGCCGAGGGCATAGGATTCAATGTAATGGTCGGACATCCCGCGCATTTCAAAAAGGAGTGTTGAAATACCGTAACGAACAGCAGCTCCATTTCGTCCGATTCTTTCCTCGGAGCCTCCAACATATTTGCCGATATGTCCCCAGCCCTTGCTTTCAAGTTTATTATAGACAATGGCCCCAAGCTTCTTGGATTTTTCAAGAACCTCAGGTTTGACATTTGAGTTCGTCGGATAGAGGATGGAGCCGGAAACAAGTTCTCCTTCCGTTTCACTCCTCGTACCCTGGTGGTGCAGGTCAATCATATAATCAATTTTGTACTTTTGGAAAACATTTTCATGGAGCGCGCGCACTTCAGGTTCCATTGCAGATATCGCTTTGTCATGCTCCCGGTTTAAGTCCACTTCATTGGCATTGTAACGGGTTAAGTGGCGGCCGCCGTCTGCAAGGTAATTATCTAATGAGAAATTCACATCGCCCATTGCGCCATCCGCATTCAGCATCGGGATAATGAGAACGTTTACATTTTTCAGCACGTCCTTTGTTTTCCCTGTCCCCAAATGCTTGATAAATTCCAACGCTCCTTCGGTTGTAAGCTATTCATTGCCATGCTGCTGCGTCAGGAACAGGATGGTCGGATTAGCAGGGTTGGAAACATATTTCGCCATGTAAATATCCCGGCCCTTCACCGTTTTGCCGATGATTTCAAGTTCCATTGCAGCCTGCTTTGCGTCCTGGGTTTTCAGGTACGAAACCATACTGTCATAAGTATGTAAAATCGATGTCTGGATGGACCCATTCCCAGCACTCGGGCCATTGCCCACTGCGCTAGCCGGCAGGCCAACCGCAGTAATTCCGCCAAAAGCCATCAGCCCTGATAATGAAATAGCTAGAACCTTCTTCTTAATCTTCATCGAATCCCTCCAAAACTATTTATTTGTCTGAAATATCAGACAATATAAGTTTACTAGTTTTACGAAGGAACTTTAATAGACTGGAATCTCTAATTATTTTACATATTTTGACGTTCGAAATAGGAGGAACAGTTTAGTTGTAAATTATGAATTTCATACAAAGGAATCAGGTTCAATGGATCCGCATTAGGGTAAAGAAGCAAGCTTAAACCAATCTGTACCCTTCGTAATGAAGAAACACGGTAATTTACCCGGAAATAAACAGTAAATCATATAAGAAATCTTTGGAGATATCATAATGGCCTCTCAGTCTTTCGGAAAAATTGGCCCATACACCATGCAAGCCTTTGACAGCTAGTACGAAAATACCCGCTATTCGCCGTCTCCCCATACTCAAATTATATGAAGATACCGGAATTGGGAATGCCCTTCTACTTTCACATAAATCACTTCTATGTTACAAACATAAACATTCTATAAATTCCATATAGCATTGCAAGACTGGCAATTGTACCCGAAGCCCTTCTCGGTACTCTCATCTTTATTAGTAGTAATTTTAAGAAAAGAGCAAGGAGAAAAGGAAGAAACAGTACTAGTAAAAGATTCAGAAGCAATTCATTCATAAAAGGCTTCAAAGGGCTAAAATCAATTTGCATAATTCCCCCACTTTCATATTAACAATAGTAAAACCAAGAACGCTTTAACCACAATAGATCCCTTACCCATAAGTGTGACTTCCTAAAATAATATGTGAAACAGCAAAGAGACCTATTAAATCGGTCTGTCCTTTCTTATCTCCATCCAATCCAAAGGACGTGAAATAGGATCAAAACCAACTTTACTATAAACACCATGAGCATCCTTAGTAATTAATAGCCATTGATATACGTCCTTTAATTCTTCGTGACTAAGAATATAATGAATCATTTTTTGGCCAAGTCCATTTCTTCTAAAGTTTTCATCAACATACACATCAAGAATATAGGCAAATCTTGTTTTATCAGAAATCACTCTCGCATAACCTATCTGATTATCGTCAACAAACACTCCTACAACTAATGCGGAATTCTCAGCACCTTTTATTACTTCGTCAGCTTTTATTCCCTTACACCAAAATGCATGTGAAAGCATTTCAGTAACCTTCTCAAAATCCATATTTATAAATCCATCTTTAATCGTAATACCTTCCATGTTTCTCCCCCTAAATTCATTGCAATATTCTCTAATATGAACTAATCACATTATACAAAAAGTGGATAATTCTGCATACAACAACAATTTTCAACATTCCAATCAAACTGCCTTTTTGGGGAAAAATTGGCCCATACACCATGACCGCCTTTGACACCAAACAGAAAATACCCGCCATTCGCCGTCCTACAAAAAAACAGCCCTCGTTATAACCGCGGCTGCGGTTATAACGAGGGGGTAATCATTCAATCTTTATGGATTTTTTATAATGAGATCACCAAGAAACAATCGGCAACCCCATGGCATGATTATCTCAACCCGAGAGTTCCGATCTTTCTGTACGATTTCAGGTCATGGCTTGTGATTTTTTCCGGTGACAGGGCGAACAGGGTATCACCGATATACAAGAGCCGCTTGATCCCTGTATCGTATTCCTCATAAATAGATGGCTTCTCGCTGTTGATATGGGTAATTTTCGACTGAAGCGTGAATCCTTTTTCCGGATCGATACTGTATACATAAGCTCCCTGGTACTCAAAAATTTGATCGTATTCATTTGCCTTGCTGTTTTGATAAACGGAAATCGGGAAGGCAAACAAACCCTTATCTTTGTTGAACAGCAGTGCTTTATGGTCATGATTCAGCGGTGAATACGTACCTCTCCCGCCGATGATTTCTGTGAATTTCTCTTTTGGATGGCTCATGTCACTAACATCGAACAGCGAAATTTTGACGCCGTCAGTCAGGATGCGCGGCTGAGCACCCGCTTCTTTTGCCGCGATGATTTTCGTATCATGCCCGAATCCGATCAAATGATTTTCATCATAAGGGTGCAGGTAGTTACTGAACCCTGGAATCTTCAGTTCTCCCAGCACTTTTGGTTTTGCCGGATTGCTTGCCTCAATGACGAAAAGCGGGTCCGTTTCCTTGAAGGTAACCATATAGATGCGCTCGCCCATGAATCTCGCAGAATAAATCCGCTCACCCCGCGCCAGTGACTCAAGCTTTCCCGCCGGCTTCAGATTTTCATCCAAGATATAGAGAGCATTGGAGGATGGCCTGCTTTCATCCCATGCATATCCCTTTGTCGTCACAATCCGGAAATAGCCATCATGTTCGTCCATTGAAAACTGATTGAGCACGGTGCCCTGGACTAATGCCGACCCCTGAAATTCCACGTCCATCCCTTTGACCGAAAACTTATGGATAGTTGTATCTGGTGCCGTCACCTGAGTCCAATTCCCCCGCGGACGCTCGGCCCAATTCGCAATCGCGAGATAGAGATTTTCCTTTGACATGTACATTTGTTCCCCGCTTCCAAGGTAGGTGGTGACAGCGGCTTTTTTACCATGATGATTGAGGTCGATCGCTGCAATCATTGTATAATTAGGCTCTTTGGATTCCGGGAAATAATTGATTTCATCATAACTGACGATTTTTTCCGCTGGCTTTGTTGCTGTATCCGAATACTTCGGACGAATATCAATGGCTTCGTTTTCGCGTAGCAGCCAGTAATCAGGATGGTGCTTGGTGACCAGATACACAATCCCTTCCACTTTCCGCGCCGACACATAGCTTCCCTCCAGCTCAACCTGCCGTACCTGGACTGGTTTTGCCGGATTTTTCACATCATAGATGATTACTTTTGCTGATTGCATCATTGGGGCAATCTTAGAATCCTTAACCACTTGTTCATATGGTTTCGCAAAAGTGTGATACTGATGGCCGATGACGACCAATTTCTCTTCGTGTAAAAAAAGCTGGTACGGCATAAACTCTCCGTTATAGGAAATCCTCGACAAAAGCTTCATATCCTCTTCGGGCGCAGCCTGAATGATGCGAACTTCATTTTCTTCCGTCTGAAAAATATGCTTTCCGTCTGATTTGACAAGGTCCGCTTCGTCGACTCCCTGGACTTGATTGTTCGTTTCGGAGTAGGCTGCCTGATTAGCTGAATCCGCCGATGATTTTGCGTCACTCATGGACGACTCCATTGTATCTCTCGAAAACCGCCAGCCGCGCAAAGTTTTTTCCTGCTTTAATAGATTTTTAAAATAGCCATTCAACTTTTCCTTCGATCCTATGACAGGAAGGCGTTCTTTTACAACAAACTTCCAGGATTTAACCCCTCCCAAGCTTCTCCCTGCCGAAGATTCGAGGTCTTTATTAAAAATTAGTGTGTAAAATCTTGCGTCAAGAGGATACCCGTCTCTAGGAGGGTCAAGATAGATGGTTTTTTGATCATCGCTAAGAGACAGTTTTGTTTTGATTTTCTTGCCTTGATCATCCAAAACATAGATTGAATCAGAATGAAGACTTTCTTTCGCGACTTTTTCGGTAAACTGAATGCTCCAAACCTTATTGGCCATGACAATGGCCTCTCCTTCTCCTTCCCACGCATTGACCACCTTGAATTGCGTTGAAAAGAAGTAAGAAAGACCGGCAATAAACAGCAGCGAAATCCCGCCTAAAATGATCCATTTTTTCATGTTTATCCCTCCTGTAAGATTAGACGGGAGAGTTGCCGATCTTGTGTCATAGCTTTAGGAAAAAAAGTGTCAGGCCCTGCTGTGGACAAATTACATATATAGGTTGAATTGAAATAAAAATTGGTATCCAACGTGAACGGGGTGGTTGATTTCCTCTCCGGGCATTTCTCTTTCCGCGGGGCGCCAGTTGAGCCTCCTCGGCGCATGCGCCTGTGGGGTCTCAACCTTGTCGCTCAATCCCGCAGGACAAATAGCTCCCTCGAATGGGCTTTGCACGAAGGAAATGCGATAGCATTTTCGAGGAGTCTACATGCCTGAGCTTCAATCAACCAGCTTATTCAATTAAAATAGTGTAATTATTACGTTCAACCTATATACATTCGTTTATTTCAGGCATCTGACACCAATGCCCCATTTCCAGCAATAGTAAAAGCCCGAGCATCAATCCCCGCCCGGGCTTTTCAACATCTTCACCACAAATTCGGCTTCACGACCATGAACCATAGCATCCCCATCAATAAAATGATGTAGGTCCAGATGGTGCGCTTCAGTTTTGCGGCAAGTGCTAGTTTATTTGCATCTTCTTCGGCAAATTCCCGAAGTGTTGGCGAGAATGCCCGTGCCAGGAAAAAGAGGGAGGCGAACAGCAGCGCCAGGGTTCCGACAATCCACGGCGTTTTCCATGTCCAGGGGCCGAGGATGACGAGCAGCACTCCTGTTCCAATTAGTACATGGCCGGCGTGCTTAGACAGCCGCACGACTGACTTCAACAAAGCCAAATAGGCCTCCAGCTCTTTCTCCACAGCATCAGGAAGTTTTTTCACAATGGGCATCAAAATGAAGAAAGGCCCAATTGACGCAATCACGCTTGCGACGTGAAGATAAATAATGATTCGGTACAATAAATCCATTTCTTATTCTTCAACAGGACTGAATTCATGCACCCAGACGCGCATTTGCGGAAGCCATGGCATTCCCGGGTGATAAGATAGGATCGACTGCTTGTACGCTTCTACATTTTCAAAGCCTTCGCGCTCGGCATCTGCATCTGTCAATTCTCCCAGTGATTGGGAGTAGACACTGTCCACAACGAATTTCTTTCCTTTTAACTCCATGATTTCGCCTACATCTGCATAACGGCCGTTACGGCGCGTAGCCGTTTTCTTGCCTTCCAGCACTTTTTTGATGTCATTTTCCATTGTGATAAGACGCTCAATCTCACACGTTTTTGGCGGCAAAGCATTGTTCTGTTCTGTCATTGAAAAAAACTCCCATCCTTTTGCTAATCTATAATGTATCATAGATTGAAAAAAGAACGCCATTCCTCCGCTTTTTTATCGGTGACTTTTTTGAAATCAGCTGGCCTGGAGCCTTCCTTCCACCGCGCTGCAATCAGTGCCCGATGGTTCCACCAGTAAATAAAAGAACAGGTCTGTCCCACGGGTTCAATTATTTTAGGTGATGCCAACCACTAGACTGTTGGGATAGTTATGCAGGTATTTTACATCTACGAACACCTAGATAATTATTCCGTCAATACCCGGACTTTCGTTAAGGATGGTTCATCAATACAGTTAACTACTATCTGCTTATCTAAAAGATATAAGATTAGGGCAAGCTAGCAAATCCTAATAGCCTAAACCCTCACTTTGCTAAAATTTGCCGAACCTTGTAAATTAATTGAAATTCTCATAGATAAAGCACCAATTTTTTGCTATTCTGTAAGAAGGCTTAACTTACATCGGAGGGTAAAATGAGAGCAGAAAAAAAGAAAAAGAAAAGTTGGATTAAAATTGTATTTATCAGTCTATTAATTTTGTTTTTAGCAGTGGGCACGTACGCCTTTACTGTGTATAGATCACTAACAAGTACTGTGGATAAGATGCATCAGCCCCTGGATCGTGACAAATCAGAAAAGCGCGATGAAAAGGTGACTTTGAAAAAGCAGCAGCCGTTTTCCGTCCTTATGCTTGGCGTGGATGAACGGAAAGGTGACAGAGGGCGTTCCGACTCGATGATCGTTCTGACGGTTAACCCGAACAACAAATCTGTTAAAATGCTCAGCATCCCGAGGGACACACGAACTGAAATTGTTGGCCGAGGAAAAGAGGACAAAATCAACCATGCCTACGCCTTTGGCGGCGTTGAAATGGCCATGAATACCGTTGAGCACTTTCTCGATATCCCGATTGATTATTACGTCCAAATCAATATGGAAGGGTTTAAGGATATTGTAGACGCAGTCGGTGGAGTAAAAGTAACCAACACACTGGATTTTACTTATGAGGGTGAACATTTTCCAAAGGGAGAAATTAATTTAAATGGTGAAACAGCCTTAAAATTTTCTCGAATGAGATACGAGGACCCACGAGGGGACTTCGGCCGGCAAACAAGGCAACGGCAAATCATCCAGGCTGTCATTAATAGAGGAGCATCCTTCCAAAGCATAACGAACTTCGGAGATATTTTTGGCGCATTAGGTAAAAATGTACGAACCAACCTTACATTTGAAGAAATGGTCGAAATCCAAAAAAATTACAAAGCAGCAGGTAAAGATGTTCAGCAATTGGAGTTGAAAGGATCTGGCACAAAAATCAATAAAATTTATTATTACATTGTTCCTAATGAAGTCAGACAATCTATTCAAAACGAACTAAAGACCCAATTAAAACTTTAAGGCAACACTTCAAATTGAATTAACATTTAAGACAGGTGTTATTTAGCACCTGTCTTTTTATTATGAAACAAAAAAGCAACCCCAAATCAGGATTGCTTAATTTCCCTTTTCTTGATGAAAGAGTTCGTATCGACAGTCGGCTCTTTTAGCGGCTGCCATTAGACTCATAATGACAACGACTGAGAAAGTTCCACACAGAATGCCTGTAACTAATAACCACATAGTGATCCTCCATTAGTTCATAATTCGCAGGAAGGTATTCATATTCGGAAGCTGGCTGGCATAGTTTTCACACTTTAGCCCCTATAGCTTTGCGCCGCCATTTTTCAATGGGTTTGCCGTTTCGTACGAATTATGTGGTATGTATTTAGTGCTTTTTACCTAGGTATCTTCTACTGGTTATTTTATCAAATTACTAGCCAATTACAAGAACATTAATTAAACTTTCGGGCAAGGAAAATCTAAAGAATTAATCAAATTCTCTTAAAATGGTTATCCTTTTTTATGCAACTCTGGTAGATTATAGATATAATTATCTATCTTACAAAAGGAATGAAAAGAATTAAAGAATGTTGTTGTTTTTGGTTCAGGTAAACATTGTAAGGTTATTATTGATATTCTTGAAAGGATGGGCAGTTACCGCATTATCGGCATCGTTGATGGTGCCCGTGAAATTGGTGAAGAAGTAATGGGTTATAACGTTGTTGGCGATTTACCGGTGTTAAAAACGTACCCGCATGCCATTATCGGAGGAATTGTTGCTTTAGCGGATAACGGAGCCCGCCGGCAAATGGTGAATGATATTTTAAAAATCGATAAAAACTTTAAATTTATCCGAGCTATCCATCCTTCCGCTGCCATCGGAAAATATGTTTCTATTGGCAGAGGAACTGCCGTAATGGCCAACACTGTCATCAACAGTGACACAACTATTGGCGACCATTGTATAATCAATACAAAGTCCTCCATCGATCACGATTGCAAGCTTGGGAACTTTGTCAGCATCGCGCCAGGGGCAACGCTAGCTGGTGGTGTTACATTGGGGAACTATTCGACTGGTTCACTAGGAGCGAATGTAATCCACAATATTACAATTGGTGAGCATACGGTTATAGGTGCCGGATCTACTGTTCTTAAAAATATCGATTCTTATTCTGTTGCCTATGGTACGCCAGCCAGAAAAGTTAGGGCAAGGGCCGAGGATGAAAAGTATTTATAGCAAAATAACACAAAGGTCTAATAAAAGCAGCCCATAAAAGGACTGCTATTTTTTATTATTTGAATAATATCCCAATCTTGCGTCACCTTTTTTGGCGGCAATCTTCAAACTCATTGTGGAGATGGTTGCAAGAAAACCAATAAAAAAGATCAATTTAAAACATCACCATATCTCCGGCACCCAATTTTAAGTTTCTACTATAAATGTACCCGCATCTTATACAATGTATTCCTGTCAATAATATTATTTGTTAATATTCTCTCTTTACATTACTCAAAAAGGATAACTATCTTAATCTAGCCTTTCAAGAAAGCATAAATTCATAAAACCCATAAGTAAGGAAAAAACAATCGCCTTTCTTAGAAGCAGATTCCTTTCCCCTTGTTTAAATAAATAACCATTCTTTAGTTTTACAAGAACACTTCTTCATTTATTACATGTACATTTTTTTCTCTTGTACAAGGGTCATAACACTATGGAATCACGTATCAAACCAAAACTTTTGTAAGGTTATATATTGTTTCCCTTCCAATGGAATCATAAATTAAATTTGATTTCCTGACACTGGCTAAGTCATAGCAATTTCGTCCATCAAGAATAATAGGATGTTTCATAAGTTGGCCGAATTTATTTAAATTAAAATCCTTCACTTCATCCCATTCAGTAAAAATAAAACAAATCTCTGCATCTTTCACAGTATCTTCTATGGAATCACAGTAGGTGATTTCATCAGGATAAAGTTTCTTAAAGTTATTAACACCTACTGGATCCCATGCTCTTATTTTCGCCCCATCTTCAAGCATTAAGGGGATATTAACCAGGGTCGGAGCCTCACGTAGATCATCTGTACCTGGTTTGAATGTAAGGCCTAAAACAGCAACATTCAGTCCATTTAGACTGTCATAATACTTTCGTGATTTTTTAACAAGTTTTAATTTTTGGTTTTCATTTACGTCGATTGCAGCCTTAATGGTTTTGATTTCATGATCATGAAAACTGGCAAGCCAATGCAGTGCTTTGGTATCCTTAGGGAAACAAGAACCTCCATAGCCTATGCCGGCTTTTAGAAATTGATTCCCTATCCTGCTATCCAAGCCCATTCCAAGCGCAACATCTTCAATATTAGCGCCAACACTCTCGCAAAGGTTTGCAATTTCATTGATAAAAGATATTTTTAATGCCAAAAAGTCATTGGAAGCATACTTGATCATTTCGGCGCTTTTCCTGTTTGTAATGACAACCGGCACATTAAAATCCTTATACACTTCTTTTAAAACTTCACCGGCATACTCATCTTCCACGCCTATAACAATACGGGAGGCATGCATTGTATCCCTAACAGCCGTTCCTTGTGACAAAAATTCAGGATTGGATACCACAGAAACCCGAACATTTCTATCCAATTTGTTTATTATTAAATCCTCTATCTTATCATTTGTTCCGATAGGAACGGTTGACTTCACTACAACGATACAATCTTGCTCAACACTTTGAGCAATTTGTTCAGCAACTTCGTACACATACTTTAAATTAGCAGATCCGTCCTGTTTTTCAGGAGTTCCAACCCCAATAAAAACGACATCCGCTTTTCTGTATGCCTCTTTATAGTTGGTAGTAAAAGTTAATCGTTCCCTGTTTTTGTTCATCAATTCTTCCAGGCCAGGCTCATAAATCGGGGAAACGCCTGATTTCATAAGCGCAACTTTATTCCCATCAATATCAACACACTCAACATGATGTCCATGTTCAGCAAGACAAACACCTGTGACTAGCCCTACATATCCAGTTCCTGCAACAGCTATTTTCACAATTTTTCCACCCTCAACCCATTATCAGTTTTAAAAAAATAAATCATTCAAATTGACTTTGTTTATATTTTAACTATTTACCTCTAAATATATGAAGTCCATTAGTATAAATAGCTATTCAATATAAAACACTGTATTCATATATCATTTATTTGTAGGGGTTAATAGGAATTACTTAAGGTATATTGTTTTTCAAAATATTTTTGATATTCTCCACTAATAATCTGCTCCCACCACCACTTATTACGTATATACCAATTAATAGTTTGAGTAATTCCGGTTTCAAAATTAAAAGTTGGTTTCCAACCTAAATTCTCTAATTTAGTGGGATCTATTGCATATCTCTTATCGTGACCTAATCTGTCATTAACAAATTCAATTAAATCTTCTGTCTTGCCAAGAGCATTAATAATAGTTTTAACTACTTCCAAATTTGTCCTTTCGTTTTTACCGCCTACATTATAAACTTCTCCATTTGCCCCTTCGTGTAAAACAATGTCAATCGCAGCACAGTGATCAATCACATGGAGCCAATCACGAATGTTCTTGCCATCACCGTAAACTGGAACTTTTTCATCATTTAAAACACGAGATATCGTTAATGGTATCAACTTTTCCGGGAAGTGGAATGGGCCATAGTTATTAGAGCAACGGGTAATGTTAATTGGCAAGTTGAATGTTTCATGATAAGCTCTCACCAAAAAATCTGATGATGCTTTACTTGCACTGTAAGGACTGTTTGGTTGTAGTGGAGTTTCTTCAGTAAAGTAAGTTGTTGGATCAAAATCAAGTTCACCATATACTTCATCGGTTGAAACATGGATAAATTTAGTTACATCGATGAGTTTTGCTGCATCTAGCAATACTTGGGTTCCAAGTACATTCGTTTTGACGAAAATTCCCGGATCAATTATTGATCTATCGACATGGCTTTCAGCAGCGAAGTGAGCAACATAGTCAAACTTCTCTTTTTCAAATAGAGCCATGATTGTCTGTCTGTCTGCAATATCAGCTTTTACAAAATGATAATTTTCTTTATTCTCGATATCTTTATGCTTTGCTAAATCGCCTGCATAAGTTAATAAATCAAGATTATAAATATCATACTCAGGATATTTATTAACCATATATTGTACAAAGTTACCTCCAATAAACCCAGCACCACCGGTAACTAATATTTTCTTTTTTGCCATTACTTCATTTCACCTCGTTTAATAATTGCTTTAAATAATGATTTAGAGAGTCCTGCCACCTTGGCAATGGCTTAAATCCATTTTCAATAATTTTCAATTTGGACATTCTAGAATTTTTAGGCCTGACTGCCCTAGTAGGATATTCTTCAGTTGAAATAGAATTAACTTTAACTTGTAATCCGGTTTGACGGAAAATTTCCTTGGCGAATTCTGCCCAATTGCAGAATCCTTCATTTGAAGCATGGTATACTCCAAACTTATTGGTTTGAATCATATCAATTAATAACCTTGATAAATCAATAGTATAAGTAGGTGAACCTATTTGATCTCCAACGACATTTATTTCCTTCCTTGATTCTGCTATCCTTAGCATTGTTTTAACAAAATTATTTCCATTTAAGCCATAAACCCAGGAGACCCTTACAATAAACCATTCTGATAAAAGAGACTGTACAATTTTTTCACCCTCATATTTAGTCAGTCCATAAAATCCAGTGGGATATGGTTGATTAGATTCTGTAAAAGGTTCTTCTCCTTTACCATTAAAAACATAATCTGTACTAATATATATAAACTTTGCATCTGAATTTTTGGCAGCTTGGGAAAGATTCTTTGTACCATTAACGTTCACATTCCAACAATTTTCCCTGTCATCCTCCGCTTTATCTACGGCAGTATAAGCAGCACAGTGGATAATTGCATTGGGTTTGACTTGTTCAATGTACCGTTCCACAGCCTTGCAATCAGTTATATCTAAATCCCTTGAGCCTACACCAATCATATCCAGCCCTCGATTAAGGCCTTCACGTACAACATCATATCCTAATTGTCCTGTATAACCCGTTACTAAAATCTTCATTTACTACTCTCCATAGGTAAAATTATTTGCGGCTTGTTTGAGGGTTAGAGCATTTTCATCTTTCGCTGACAGGATCGGAGTAATTTCTGTCGGCCACTCGATTCCAATAGTTGAATCATTCCAAATAATACCTCGGTCACACTCTGGAGCGTATACCTCGTCTACCTTATATTGAACCTCAACATCATCAGCCAGGGTAATGAAACCATGGGCAAAACCTTTGGGTACTAGTAATTGTTTTTTATTTTCTGCGCTCAATTCTAGTCCGAACCATTTTCCAAATGAGGGGCTACCTTTCCTAATATCAACCGCAACGTCAAAAATAGAACCTCTTATACATCTAACAAGTTTTGTTTGAGCTTTAGGATTTAGTTGGTAATGCAATCCTCTTAAAGTCCCTTTTGCAGCAGAATACGATTGATTATCCTGAATAAATTTTATATTGATACCAACCTCTTTAAATTTTTCATTATTGAACGTTTCCATAAACCAGCCACGATGATCTCCGAAAACAGAAGGTTCAACTACCTTTACTCCAGTTAAAGAAGTATTTGTTACTTTCATCTCTAATCCCCCAATTAATACTTTATATCTCCATTTGCTACCTTTAATAAATATTGACCATATCCTGTTTTTGCAAATTTTTCGCCAGACACAAGTATATCATTAAGCCCAATCCATCCATTAATATATGCTATTTCTTCAAGTGCAGCTATTTTTACTCCCTGATGCTCTTCAACTGTTTTTACAAAATTAGTTGCTTCGACCAAACTATGATGGGTACCTGTATCTAACCATGTAAACCCTCTACCTAGTAATTCAACTTCTAGTTCCCCCAATTGTAAATAGGCTTCATTAATTGAAGTGATTTCTAGCTCTCCTCGTGTAGAAGGTTTAATAGATTTCGCTATCTCCACAATCTTACTATCATAAAAGTATAAACCAGTAATTGCATAATTAGATTTTGGAATTTCGGGTTTTTCCTCCACACTCAGAACCTTTCCTGTTTCATCAAATTCAACAACCCCAAAGCGCTCTGGATCTTGAACATGATATCCAAAAACTGTAGCACCGTTTTCTTTCTGTGCTGCTCGTTGAAGGATTTTTCTCATTCCACTTCCATAGTAAATGTTATCCCCCAAAATCATGGCCACAGAATCATTACCTATAAATTCTTCGCCAATTAAAAAAGCCTGGGCTAAACCGTCCGGGCTTTGCTGAATTTTATATTCAAGTTTTATACCAAATTGTGAGCCATCTCCAAATAATGATTTAAATCGAGGAGTATCCTCTGGTGTAGAAATAATTAAGATTTCTCTAATACCTGCTAGCATTAAAGTTGATAGTGGATAATATATCATCGGCTTATCATAAACAGGTAATAATTGTTTGCTCGTGACCATAGTAAGGGGGTAAAGTCTGGTCCCACTACCGCCTGCTAGAACTATTCCTCTCAATATTAAAACCTCCCTATTATTTTATTGCCTTTACATAACGTTGTAAATTTATCTCATAAAAAGATTTTCATAATCTTTGATAATTTTCCCCCAAGAATAATTTTGTTTTATCCTATTTTTTGCCTTGTTTCCAATGTTAATAAATTTTCTTGTAGAAAAATTTTCAATAGTATTTATTAGGTTTGCTAAGGAGCCTTCTTCTTTTGTGAAATAAAGTGCTCCTTCTTTGCCCACCTCTTTATTAAAAATAACGTTTAATAACAAGTTGAAATTTGTTGAAGCCAGTGCCTCTAACAACGATGGGTTAGTACCCCCTACCTCATGGCCATGAAGATAGCAATATGCTTTTTCTCGTATCTTTTTAATTAGTTCTTTATCGTAAACAGTTCCCACAAATTTAATTCTTTTATCATTTATAAATTTTGTACGAGAAACTAGTTCACTATAAAATTTATTTTCTTCTATATTTGAAATTATCACCAAGTCTTTGGTAGATTTAGATTTGATGAATTCATTTATTATTAACTCATAGTTATTTTCCGGTACAAACCTTCCTACAATTAAATAGTAATTATTAAAATAAATTTTATGTTTTTGGTACCACTCTACTACCTTTGGATTATTATCTGTCAAAGGAGATTTTTCCAATTCTGCTCCATATGCAATATACTTGGTTTTAGGGTTGTATATTTTATATTTTTTTTTAATATGTGTTTCAATTCCCTTTGAATCACATATAATCAAATCCGCATACTTAATCATAAGTTTTTCTGATATCTTCCAATACAACTTAATCATTTTATTCCACTTACTTCTATTCCACTCCTGACCATCCGGGTTAACATATACTTTTATCCCTAATTTTTTCAATTGATGGGTGAAGCAGAAGAAAAAAGGTCCTATTCTACATGCTAATATATAGATAATACAGTCCTTCAATTTATTTTTTTTTATATAATTCATACATTCTATTAAGCTTAATAAATCATACAAAACCGCACTTGCACTTCCTAGTTTAGGCACTTTTACTGTAAAGCAGCGAGCATTATTATGATAGTAAACATTTCTACTAGATCCTAAACACGAAACATGATACATTATTTCTTTATTTATCTTTTTATTTGTTAGGAAATCTACAAAAGTTTCAAAACCTCCATATTTTGCAGGAATTCCTTTTGATCCTATGATGAAGATATTTTTCAAGTATTTCCACTTCCTTAAATAAAATGTATCATTAACTCTTATATCAAGTAGTTTTTCCCTTTTTTGAAATAAAATTAATTATCGACTTGGTCTCACCAAGTATTTGTAAAGTTACTACATAAAGAATCGCTGAAATTACAATGGTATATATTAAAGATTGCAATTTTACAAATACTAAAAACAATCCTAATACCACCGATGAAATTAATAACGATTTGAACTCAAATATCCATTTAATTTTTAAATCTCTTAATAAATATAAAAATAGGAAAGTACTTAAAATTTCCGTTGTTAAAGTTGCAATGGCAGCTCCTTCAATAGCTAATTTAGGTATTAAACTAGCATTTAATAATACATTTAAGATGAGGGAAATTATTGAAATTTTTATCATTATGCTATTTGAATTCCGAGACAATAATATAGTACCAATAATTGTATTAATTGATAAAAAAACCATTCCTACTCCTAATAAAACTAGGGTATTCGTAGCAGGAGCAAATTTCTCACCAAAAAGTAAATATACAATTTTTTGCGACTCAAAAAGAATACCCACTGATACAGGAAGTACAATCAGTACCACGATTCTTAAACAAGTTATCACGGCTCTTTTGTATTCGTCTGGATTTTTATTAATTAATGACGTAATGTAAGGAAAAAAAGAATTACTTAGTACTTGAGGTATTATTATTAATGCATTAATTATTTTGTAGACTGCATTATATAGCCCAACTGCTGATTCATCTTTATAAAAGGAGATCATTAATATATCCACTTTAAAATACAATATATTTATTACAAATAATGACATTAAAGGGAGGCTACTACGCAATAGAAAGTACCATTTTTTTGGTTCTTTTACCTCATCTTCAGGGAAAAATTTCGTTACTTTAATCCTTAAGTATAAAGCCTGAATTACTAAAGATAAAAACGAAATCATAATTACAATGGATATTCCATAACCTTTTTTCAGGAGAAAAATCCCAACTCCGACCTCAATTATACTTACTAGGGAAGTAATTCTAGCTACGTTCCCCATTTTTTGAAACGAATTAAATATAGAGGCAGAAGTAAGGCTAAAAGCGGATGGTATTAGACACATAGAGTACAACAAAATATACCAATATTTCTCCATCCCCCGAAAGAAGATGAAATAAGTCAAAGCTTCTAACACAATAATAAATACAGCTAAAAATAGCCTAATTTTTAATGTTTGATTATATAAAGATTTTGCTAATTCTGGTCTTTTAGAAACTTCTCTTACGGTAAACACTGACATTCCACAATCAATTATTAAGTTTAAAATTGAAAATACAGTTACCGCTAAAGCATATCTTCCAAAATCCTCAATACTCAGTTCTCTAGCTAAGTAGATACCATAAGCAAATGCTGAAATTTTCACTATTGTTTGAGAAAAAAACAGCCATATTGAATTATTAATGAATTTAATCATTTTTCACCTTAATCTTCTTTAAAATCAAGTAGACTATAACCATTCTTCATTTTAAAAATCCGTTCAACGTCTTTTTTTAATATGGCGGCTATAATACCTATTATTCCTTTTAAAAAGGTCCTTGGAGAATTTAATAATTTTGTAAAACTTTTTCTTGCGGAATCCCAATCACCTTTTAACAATTCCATTCTTCCCTTTTCAATATAAGCTCTATTAATCCCTTTCTTCCAGGATTTTTCAATATCATTCCAATTACTGTTCTTGAATAAGGAAAGTTCTTTATTTAAATCAAAAAATTCTTTTCCATAACGTCTTACTCCTTCGTAAATAAATAAGCGTTTTGTACTTGTAATAGAAGTAATACGCCTTCTCCAAAAACCAACTACGCCCTCTGCATAATGAAACTTTCCTTTTAAACCCAAATGCAAAAATGTTGAGTAATCGACGAGTGGGGCATAAGTACACTGAAGGAAACCACCTATTTCCAGTAATGTTTCCTTTCGAATAACAACTGTTACGGGATAAGTAAATGTTGCACCTTCGCCTCTTAACATAAACAAAGAGGCTGTTCCTACAGGGGTATTGTGACGAATGTTTTCTGGTAAATGGCCTAATCTGTGTGGCAGTTCTAATTTTCCTTTTATATCAGTAATAATATAATCACCATAACTTAAGACAATTTCGTTATTTTGAAAAGCTGGAACCTGCTTCTCAAGTTTTTCTTTTGGCCAATAATCATCTCCTTCAAGAATGGCAATTAATTCTCCGCTAGCACAATTTAAGGCTTTATTATAATTTTCAGCTAAGAAATTTGGACCTTTATTATCTTGATAAATATATTTTATTCTAGGATCATACAAATATTGTTCAATTACACCCTTAGTATTATCTGTAGAACCATCATCTATAATAATCATTTCCCAATAAATATAAGTTTGATTTATTACGCTTTTAATACAATCACCAATAAGCTTTTCTTGATTATACGTAGGGGTTATTATACTGACTTTAGGGTTATACAACATTAACAACCTTCCTTTTATTTTTTTTGAATTCACTATTATTAATACTCAATGCCAATATTACAAAAAACCAAATCCTTAATCCCGGAAAATTAAAAGTATCAAATGATATTCCATTCATTAAAAATGCTATTAAAACACAGAACAGGGTCCAACTGTATTCTTCATCTTCCTCGTTATAACGCCATAAAGCTTTTATGGCGTTAATACAAATTGCAACAAAAAACATAAGACTAAATATCCCTAATTCAACCAGTATTAGTAAATAAGTATTATCTGGTACTGGAAAAAAGACATCCCCAGGTTGTTTATGATCTTCATAGGCATGCGCATATTGACCTAATCCATATCCTAATATAGGTCTATCAACCATTGCACTTAAAGATGTACTATAGGCATACAAACGATGTAAGTACGAGCCCGATGTTAGGATATTTTGAATACTCACCCGTTCTAAAGCCTTATCAACTATGTCGACAGGAACATAAGAAAAAACAAATATAAAAAGACAAAGGATTCCTATTAAAATTTTTTTATTTTTATTAATAAAAAAAACACATATAATAAATATGGCCACAAATAAAGAAAATCTTGAATAGGTTAAAAATATGGCCAGTAGGTTAATTAATAAAACCAAAACATATAAACACCTGTTAAAGTTTCGTTTCGTTTTTATTAATTTATGCAAAATAAAAGGAATATATATTACTAAAAACAAGCCTAGTACTACTGGATGACCCATAAATGAAGAAATTCTGTAACTTTCTGAAAGACCAGGTGTATACAATGTATCAAAATAATTCATATCTATCAGGTAATTGTGGAATAAAGGATTTTCTGTAATAACATATTCTGCAATTCCATAACTGGAAACTACTAAACTTATCCATATGGTTGAATTTGCAATAATCGGTAAATCCTTCCTAACATTAATTAGTATTCTTATTCCAAAATACACTGTAATCATTTCCAAAATCCAATTTATAGCTAATTCTATGGAGTTTATAGTATCTACACTAAACAAAGCATTTAATGAAAGCAGAAATATAAAAATAATCATATAAAGATCTACTTTGTTTTTGAGTAAAATCCCTACATTTTTTTTCTTAATTAGAAATATAAAGATTATTGGAACTAATAATAGCGGTAAATAATTTAATCTAATATTATTTGTTACGGAAACAGTATAAGAATCATATATATATCCTGGAATCAAGTTGATTGAGAATAAAAACATTACAAATCCGACAACAGGATATCTAAATATAACAATAAAGCTAATAAAAATAGCTGCCAATAAAATAGAAATAAAATTATTTATTGACAAGATTCCACCAATAAAACCTAAAAAAACAGCTATTAAAAAAAGTATGTTTTTATTTAAATAAAATTTATTAACCATTTTTCAAGGATCCCCTTGTTATTAAAAAGTCTGTATATGTTCTGTGTATTTCTAATTCATCATCAAATTTTGCCTAAAAAACCTTTTTCTCCATCACTTATTGCTCTTTTAATTAGGAGATATCTTTTTTTATTTAGAGTTAATAAACAAATAAAACATAAAATTATCAAAAGAGTGAATTTATTCAAATTATAAATTATACCGTTATTTACCAGGTCTTTTTTCTCAAAAAATATTCTGTTTCTAAAGTTATAATAAATTTTATTATCTGAGGGATTGAATAATAATGAAAGTAAAAAATTACCCCTTTTTTCCAGATACCAAGATTTATCAATATCTTCAATTGTACTGTTTGATACTAAATATAAGTTGCCACCAAATTTATTAATACGATAAGTAAACTCGTAATCATCACCGTAAAGGTAAAAGTCCTCATTAGGTAATCCAATTTTATTGATTAATCTCTTTTCAAAAAACAAGCCACCATAAGGAGCATAAGGGACATCAATAATAGGAGTAGGACATTTTACTGGTTGTTTAGATTTAAGTTTAATAATTTTCCTTAAAGTTTTTTTAAATATATCTGTTATATGAAAGCCATAAAAGCTATTTTTTCTAGGAAAAATGTTTGCAGTATTACCTTTTTCCGCTGCACTCTTATAATCTTTTCGATCTTCTCTTAGAGAAGCAAGTGCAAATATATTATGATTTTTCTTTAGAGTTAAGTAATTGTTAATTAATACTTCAAGTGTATTTTCATGAGGCATATTATCATCATCTAATAGCCAGACTAACTCACACTCTTTAACCATAATGGCTTCTTCAATACCCTTTTTAAAACCATATGCAGAACCTTTGTTTTCACCCAGCTCCAAAACCAATACCTTTTTATAACCTTTTAATTCGCAAGCTTTTTTTATATCAGTTTTTGAACCATTATCAACAACAACAACCTTTTTCACCATATTATTATTTTGTAATTTTTTTAATATTTTGTCCAACAACCCCCATCTTTCCCCATAAGTTACTGTAACTACACAAACAGAATTATTATTCATATTTATCTTCCTAACGTATTTTGTTAAACTGTTCCAATATTAACATCATTTTTTCCACCCTATCCTGCCAGTCGTGCATTTTAATTACTCGGTGTATATTTTTTTTCGAAGTATTACTTAAAGGCTTCTCTAAGCAATTTTTTATTGTCCTTGAAAACTCTGCAGGATTTTTTGCAATATAAATCACATCTTTAAACTCCTCACTAGGAGGAACTGGGGTAGTAATTACTTGGTTACCTGAAGCGAGATATTCATATAATTTTAAGGGGTTCATAGATTTTGTAAATTTATTTACTTTATGAGGAATTATAGAGATATCAAAAAACTGGAGATAACTTTTTATTTCTTCATGCCTTTTGGGACCTAGGAAATAGACATTTGTAAAGCGCTTTAAACCTTTAAAGTATTTAGGAGACAATATTGGTCCTACAAATACGAAATTACAGTTTGGAAAATCATTTATAATTTTTTCTAAAATAGTTAAATCCAAACGCTCTTGTAACAACCCAACATAACCTATAATAGGTGAGTTATTGTCTGGTAGGTCAAAAGGTTTATTTTCACATTTTTGGCTATACATACTTAGATCTATACCATTAGGAATATGATAGGTACTATTTTTCCTTTCAAGAAATAGTGTTTCTTTTAATTCACTTGAAACAGTAAAAATAATGTCAGCTCTTTTGTTCACCATATCATAACATTGATTTAAAAAAGACGTCTCTTCTGACTTTTGGTCATGTTCTAATAAATTATCAATAGCATCGAACACTAATAAATCCTTTTTAAATGTTGAAGCTGTATAGATTCTTGTTAAATCTACATTCCAAACCCAATAATTATGAATATTTATTTTTACTAATGCTTCTTTAATTTGTTTATGAAGAATCTTTTGGAAAAAGGGAAACCTTTCTAGTTTATTCCCTTTTGGATTAGGTAAATGAAAATTCATCTCTAAAACGTATAACTTATTGTCCATTCTTTTTAACTTCGAGAAGAATGAAGAGCTTATTACTTCCTCTGTATAATAATATTCCTTCTTATTTCCATAAAAATATCTATTCTTATCTTTTAAATTAAATATATATTCACCAATCTTTGGTATTCCAGACCGATTGACACATAATATTTTATCTACTTCTGGTCGATCCATGAGAGTTTTTAAGATATTTGCTTCACGCGTTCTAAATCCCTCTCTTTTAATACTGTTCCAGTCTCGCCAAGGAAAAAAGAGAATATTATACCCCATTTCGTTTCCTCCTTTAATTAACTTCACGGGATTAATTTAAAATACCTATCTAGTAATTTATACCCTTATGTATTATTAGATGGAGGGGTATATTAAAAAACTATAAACGTTATTTTTAAATTAAATAAGCTAAAACGTTAAAAAGTATTTTTTGTGTTTAATAAGGAACCCATTGTCTTTATTATTATTTTCAAATCAAAAAGAGTGTTGCGTTTTTTTATATAAAATAAATCCAGTTCAACCATCTGATCAAAATTAAGGGAATTTCTTCCACTTATCTGCCAAAGACCTGTACAACCTGGTATTACCATCAATCTTTGCATATGATATTCTGCGTATTGGGCTACTTCCCTTGGTAGTGGGGGTCTAGGCCCAACCAAACTCATTTCCCCCTTTAGTACATTTAAAAGTTGAGGAAGTTCGTCAATACTTGTCTTTCGAATAAACCTTCCAACCTTCGTAATACGAGGATCATTTTTCATTTTAAACATAGCTCCGCTAATTTCATTGTATTTCATAAGCCCCTCTAACTTTTCTTCAGCATTTGAACACATTGAACGGAATTTATACATATTAAATTCCGTTCCATGTAACCCCACTCGTCTTTGGATAAAGAAAACCTTACCTTTAGGATCTTCCACTTTAATTAAAATAGCTACTGCCAGAAGTACGATGCTGAGTAGTGAAAGGCCAACAATAGCGCCAGTTACATCTATCATTCTTTTTAATATTTTATAGAGTGTTCCATTATTAATTTCAATTTTTGAACCCTTCATTTGTTCAAAATAAATTGAATTTGATTTAGCCGTATTATCCAACCCGCTACCCTTCTTTCATTCTTTATAAGTCAAATTCTGTCATACTATAGTAAAGATAAAATTACATTTTCTTGTTATTGCATTTTTAATATACAAATAAAAAAATAAATACCTAATGAAAAAATAGTAATTTTCATAACACTATTCTTTCATTAGATATCTACCGATAAATAAAAATAGTTGGGCATCTAACCCGTCCTCACACCATGCATTCGACGACGGGCGTCTAAGGAGGAAAGCCTCCCACTGCATAATCGAGTGCCTCCGAGGATAACGGGCAGGAGGCATCACCGTTCAGCAAATACTGAAAGTTACGTAGATTCTGGATGTCGATTAAAAAATGCCGAATATCTTCTTTTTCTTGATTGGCTCGGGAATTTCTTTGTAAATGTTTTTATCAAGCAGGAGCAATTCAGCGTTTTCCTTAAACATATAGGACAGTTCTTTCCCATACCTGTTTTCTGCCACCTCATAAGCTTCCTGCATTTTGAAGCCACGGGAATGGGTATTGTGTGCATCCGATGCAATGAAATGGGTCAGATTCGACTCAATTAATTGGAAGGAGAAATTCTTGATCTTTTTCCCAAAGTACCCACAAACGGATGAAGCCGTAATCTGCGTTAGCACTCCGTTTTTCACAAGAGTATACAGAATTCCCGGGCGCTCGATGATTTCGTGGTTCCGTTCAGGGTGCACAATGATCGGGGTCAGGCCTCCCATTTGCAGGTTGTACACGAGTTTTTCCGTGTATCTTGGGACTTGATCCGAAGGGAGTTCTAAGAACAGATAGTGCGTTTCTGCTAGAGTTAGAATCTCATTTTTTTCATAGTCCTCAACAAGCTCCCCATACACCCTGACTTCCTGGCCGGGCAGGACGGTTAGTGGTATCTGAGCCATCTGCAGATGATTGTTCAAATCACTTACCTGTTCAAGAATGGATTGCTTTGGATTTGTATAGCGATTGTTCTTATGGTGAGGTGTTGCAACGATTGTCTTTATTCCTTCACTGACTGCAGTTCGCGCCATTTCCAGGCTTTCCCTTATCGACTTCGCTCCGTCGTCAACCCCAGGCAGAATATGACAATGAATGTCAATCATTGAAAACACCTCCCGTTTTATTTTCCAATTATGTTACAAAAATACCTATATTTTCATAGTACTTGCAAATATTAACATAGTAAAGGGGTGGAATTTGTCGAAACCTGTCATTTCGCTCCGTAATAATAATATTGGTTTTTCGAATCTAATTTTTTGTTGTTTAAAACCACTCCAAGCAAGTTTGCCTTGGCTGCTAACAACAGTTCTTTTGATTTTGTAGCTTTCTCTATTTCAGTCTTTTCGCTGTTAACCACCAAAATGGTCCCATCGCATTGGTTCGACAAGATTTGCGCATCTGTCACAGCCAGGACAGGTGGAGTATCGAATAAGACCATATCGAACTCTTCCTTGGCTTTTTCCAAAAAGGCTTTCATAGCTTTAGACCCTAGTAGCTCTGACGGGTTTGGGGGAATTGGTCCACTTGTTAAAATGTATAGATTTTCAATATCGGATGGCCTCAATGCCTTGTTCAGGTTTTCCTGTCCGCTTAGCACTGAGGTCAATCCGACTGTATTTGAGACGTTAAACGTATAGTGCATTGTCGGCTTACGCATATCCGCATCGATTAAGAGCACTTGTTTTCCTTGCTGGGCAAATGTCACCGCCAAATTCGCAATCGTTGTTGATTTTCCTTCCCCAGGCGCGGAAGAAGTCACCATCAAGGTATGGATTTGCTGGTCCACCGAGGAAAATTGGATATTCGTCCTGATTGTCCGGTACTGTTCAGAAATTGGCGATTTGGGATCGAACTTCGTAACAAGCTTTCTTTTATTCTCAAACATTGATTTTTTATTTTTTTTCGTAAACACTAGTCAGCACCTCAAGCCCGTAATTTTCGTTCTGTTCGACTATCTAGATCCCTTGTATCGCCCATGACGGCGACTGCCCCTAATACAGGCATTTCCAGGACTTTTTCAACATCCTGTTCTGATTTAATTGTGTTATCAAAGTACTCCAGCAAGAATGCCAAGCCTATACCAAGCATGAGCCCGACAATCAGTGCGATTGCTACATTCAGCAAAGGTTTTGGTTTTACAGGAGCCTGCCCGTCCGTTACCGTCGCGGGTGACAGGATGGTGACGTTGTCGACATTCATGATTGAAATGATTTGTTCCTGGAATACCATAGCGATTGTGTTTGCTATTTTCGCGGCTGTCTTTGGATTTTCATCCTGGACTGTAATATTGACAATCTGTGACTGCTTTTCACTCGCAACACTGATTTTGGAACTCAACTGGCCCGTCGTGTATTCCCCATTAAGCTCCTTCACAACCAAGTCAAGGATCGCAGGAGTTGTAATGATCACATTGTACGTATTGATCAGCTGCAAATTAGTTTGAATTTCGTTGTAATTGTACATATTCTGTTCGGTTTTGGCCTGATTGACTAGAATCTGCGTCGATGCCTGATAAATTGGCGTCAAAACAAAATAGCTCACAAGCGCGCTGATGAATACTGCCGCAAATGTGATGCCTAGGATCAGCCTTATGCGTTTTTTCAATGTCTCCATTAATTCTCTTAAACTGATTGTTTCTTCCATCTTGCTCCCCCAGCTCGAAATTTTTTGTTGTAAAATTTATCATTTCTTGTCATACTTTAATATAAATTGGCAGAATTTATCTTTCCATACTATGTTAATTTAACAATTATTTAAGAAAAAAGAAAGATATTTTTAAAATTGGTAAATTTTCCATAGGTTTAAGCGGCCTAAAAGAGGGTAAACAAATAGATTTTAGCGGGGGAAGTTTATGAAAAATTTCTTGGTTACACTTTTAGCTATCGCCTGCTTTGCTATTTTAATAGCAGGGAATGTTCGTTGGAATAGTTTAGGGACAGAGGATGAGAGTAATAACAATGTCGTCGCCGTAAAGCCTCCTAAAAATACCGCTGCTTCCAAACAGCCTGAATCTGCTGTATGGGAGTTTGAAAAAGCTACTATCAACTGGCCGGCGGAAAGCAGGGAAAGCTTTAGAAATGCGATGGAAGACAAAAGGCCATTCAAAATCGTGCTGGCCGGATCAGATGCATTGGGTAAAGATCCGAATGGATGGGCATTTTTGCTTAAAAACGAATTGCTCAGCACTTTTGGTGAGAAAAATCTTGAAGTAACAGTAATTGAAAATAATACGAGCACGAGGAAGGCGCTAGCAGCCGATTGGCAGAGTGAGCTAAGCAGCGCTGCGCCTGACATGGTCGTTCTGGAGCCGCTTCTACTGAATGACAATGGCGAAGTTTTTATTGAGGAATCGCTAACCAATATTACGAAGATTATAGAGGATGTAAAGGCGGAAAATCCTGATACAGCGTTCATCCTGCAGCCGGGGAACCCAATATTTAAACCAAAATACTATCTCACCCAGGTTGAAACACTGAAAAGCTTTGCTGAAGAAAAAGGGTGGGATTACCTAAACCACTGGGAAGAATGGCCGGATCCAAACAGCGAAGAAATTAAAACGTACATTGACCAGCGGACAAGCCTACCCACTGCAGCAGGGCATACACTTTGGGGCGAGTATTTGATTGATTATTTTACGGGGAAGTAACGTATATATGAAAGGAGCAGTCGGTGATAATCCGACTGCTCCTTTTCATTTAGACTATCCAATAAATGATGAAAATGACGATTAACCATAGTGGTATGGAGAATAAAATTCCAAAAAAACATCCTTTTGCAAAAGAAGGGTTCTCCATTGAGACCACCGACCTTATATGTTTTCGTTTAGTATAAAGGACCACAAATGAAAAGCTTGTCCAATCAAGGTGTCGAATTTTCCGTCAATTTGAATGCTATTTGGTTTTCCTCTTCCTTATTCAGGACTTGTTAAATCTATATTCACATTTATATTTTATTTTTATGTTCAGCCTTTTGGTAAGTACAGTAAGTTCTGTCGGTTGTCTAACAATAGGGGTATTTTACCAGGGGATTACTAGCAAATACTACCTTTCAGGAACCATTTTTGTTAATTTTTTGAACTGATTTCAGGGTTTATAACCGGATAATTGATGGCTGGGTATTGGCCAGCGGATCAAATCCACTTTAATGAGGGTGCTTTTGTTCTATATTTTGAACAACAGGCGGAGTTTTCGGTCTAACACTCGCAGGATTCGGTCGAACAGTACAAGGATTCGGTCCAACGGTATTTTATTCGGGTGTAACCGAGAGGTTTCCGGTTTAACTGGATTCGGTAAATTTTCTGACGGATAAAAGCCCATTGGCCCAGCAGGCTAGGCAATCACCTTGCTGGCAGTTTCGAAAGCTATGCTTCGCAGCAAAAGCCAGACAGCGTATCAGCGGTAGTTTGATTTTTATCAGCGGATAAATGCCGTTTATCGGTCTCCATGCACGGTAGAGACAGCCATTGTTCTTCTGTCCGCTGTTTTTCCTTGGCTGTTAGTTCTAGTTCATAACAAGTTTGCGATATTCAAAAACCCCACTTTTACAGGACTGGCAAAGTGGAGTTTTTGAACAGAAGGCTATGTTAAAGGATTGGGTTGCGGAAAAAAGCCAGAAAGAAAAAGAAGTGGTTCGTTATCTATTGTTCCTTATAATTCAACCCCTTCACAACCGCCGGCTGCGCCATCCCATTTTTAAACGCTTCAGCACTTGCAGGTGTGGTGCGGATTCGGAAATCAAATTCGCCATGTGCCTGGTCGAACCAGACTGCTATTTTGATATTCGGATAGGAGCGTGGGATTGCCTCGAATGCGGATTTGATCCATTCGGCTCTGTTGCCGCCTGTTTCGACGGCTCCGAACTCACCTATCATCAGCGGCTTTCCATAATAAGAACGAGAATATTCCCAGTACAGGTCATCGTATAGCGTCTTTACGCTCTGGTAATTGTTCCACTGGGTTTTACCGAAGTTATACGATGTCATGCCGACGAAATCGACAAAGTTGTCGCCGGGGTAATACATGTGCGCCTCGTTCCATTCGAAATACGGGGATGAGACATGGTTCGGGTTCCAGACGAAGTAGGCATTGTTTGTACCGTTCTTTTTAAACAACTCAACAATATGCCTGAATGTCAGCTTATACAAGTCCGGGTCATTGTAGGTGTTTTTGTGGGACCAATCCGTCCAGCTGCCATTCATTTCATTGCCTACCCTGAAAAGGACAGGGCCATGGAGCTTCTTAACTGCCTTGGCCCAAGTGAGCAGATTTTGATCAAAAGAGCCATTCAGTATACCTTCAGTGACATCCGCGTTTGCCTTTGAATTTGCTTTTTCATATAAAAGGGTGACAATCGGCAGCCGGTCATTCTGCAACAGCTCTTCCGTGTATTCATCGTAACCGCTGTCAATCGGCTTATAAAACATTTGCGCCCCCAATGGGTTTTGCAGGTAGCCATTTAACCCGTCGATATCCCTCGTTTTCGGCAAGTATGCGCCCATGACGAAGTGATTCTTCGGGATGATGAGCGAATCCTTTTTATGCTTCAGGCGAATCTCCGGATTGGGTGGATTCGCTTTGATTGCCGTGTTCAGGTCCATCTGGATAGGAGAATAGATTTTCAGGGTGGAGGCGACTTCTTTCAGCTGCGTCTTCATCGCCTCGAAATTTTGCTGGTCTGTTTTTAACTGAAAGGTAAACACGCGGTTCCCTCTAGTTAAAAACAAATAGCTGTACTGATTCATGTCATGGTCGATTCCGGTGATGATCGGCCTTGAGTAATCGATTTGCCGTGCCGCAAAGCCTTGCTGCCACCAACTTCGGTCGGCGGTGATGTTCGGCTTTAGCGTTTCAATTGTTTTTGCAATATACCCTTGCGGCGAGGTCCAGGCTTTGTCGACATTTTGCACGGTCAGGTCAATCCGGAAATCCTTTGTGAACAGCCTTGTAAAATGGGGAGCCTGCCTCCGGTCGACTTCCCATTCTTTCGGGAAATTGAACTGGTAGCCGTTCCAATTGTTTTTATAGGTGGCGGTTGTTTCGTTCACAGCTAGACCGCTTACATTATCCGGATAGAGCGTTTTGCTTTTCTGTTCATTTTTCCAAAGGACATAAAAATCCCCTCCGGTAAACTCCTCCACATACGGCTTCTCTTTCTTCGGTTGGCCGGCAGCTGGCTTTGTTTCTACCTGGACGTGCCTGTCTTTATCCGGTTGCGAATCGAACCAGTACGCACCCCCGCCAAGCACAGAGAGACTTAAAAGGATAATAAGTAGTTTCTTCATTAAATTATGCTCTCCCCATAGAAGCAAGATTGTTTCTCTCTAGTAGCGCTTTATTTATTTCATACGACTGTTGATTTGGAGCGGTAGGCGCTAGTTCCCAGCCAGATTCGGTTAGGGCACTTATGGCACCGTGGCTCCAGGATTCGCCCGCTCGCCAGCATGCGCCGGGAGCGGAAATCAACAGGCAAATTTACAAAGGCTGAGCTTGTGCATTTTTTACAAAAAAGTCTTCCGGCCGTTGGTCCCTTAGCTTGAAATAATAAAGAATCGCTTCGACGATCCGTGCAGAGGCGTGTCCATCTCCATACGGGTTCGAGGCTTTGGCCATTTGCTGATGGAGTTCTTCATCCGACAGCAATTCATTCGCGAGGCGGTAGATAGTGAGTTCGTCCGTTCCGGCGAGCTTTAATGTGCCTGCCTTCACTCCTTCAGGCCTCTCGGTCGTATCACGCAGCACGAGGACTGGCACTCCCAATGAAGGTGCCTCCTCCTGCACCCCGCCGGAATCAGTCAAGATGAGGTACGCCCGCGCCGCAAGATTATGAAAATCAATGACATCGAGCGGCTCGATTAAATGAATGCGGGGATTGTCCCCCAAGATCCTGTTCGCGATTTCCCGGACAACCGGATTCATATGGATAGGGTAGACGACCTGGATATCGTTATGCTCGGCAACCAGCCTGCTGATTGCACGGAACATGTTTTCCATCGGTTCGCCAAGATTTTCACGCCGGTGGGCGGTCATCAGGACAAGTTTGTCGGAACCCAGTTTTTCTAGGACCGGGTGGGTGTATGATTCTTTTACAGTCGTTTTCAATGCATCAATGGCTGTATTGCCGGTGACGAAGATGTAATCTGTATTCTTGTTTTCATCTGTCAGGTTTTTTCTTGACTGGAGGGTCGGCGAAAAGTGCAAATCCGCCATCATGCCGGTCAGCTGCCTGTTCATTTCCTCCGGGTACGGGGAATATTTGTCCCACGTCCTTAGGCCCGCTTCGACATGGCCAATCGGGATTTGATTGTAAAAAGCGGCGAGGCTTGCGACGAATGTTGTCGATGTATCGCCATGGACAAGCACCATATCCGGCTTTGTTTCCCGAAAAACGGAATCCAATCCTTCCAATGCGCGCACCGTGACGCCGGCCAGAGTTTGGCGTTCCTTCATTATATTAAGGTCATGGTTCGGGGTTATTTTGAAAATGTCCATTACCTGGTCGAGCATTTGGCGGTGTTGCGCCGTTACGGTCACGATTGATTCGATGTCCGCATTGCTTTCCAGTTCTTTTACCAGTGGCGCCATTTTAATCGCTTCCGGCCTTGTTCCGAAAACAGTCATAATCTTCAGCTTCTCTTTTGACAACTCCATCTCTCCACTCAATGAAATTTTCCCCAGTACGGTAGCCCGCATTCCGGTTTAGTTTCAACTGAACCCTTGCAATTCATACTTTCCACCCAGACATGTTGCCGGGAGGTGTATGAGCATTCTTTCCCATTACATTATTTTTTAAGTATAACAAAATTTACAACCTTGTAACAGAAAATTTACGGAAAATATTATGAAAACGCTTTATTTTACAGTAATTACCCTGAGTGGAAACAAATCCATTGTTTTTTATTTTGATATCGTAATATAATGTAATTTGTTATTCATCGTCCAATAGACCTAATTCGTTTGAATTTTCAAAACAAAAATAGATTGTAAAGGGGGTCGTTCGATTGACGTGGATTTTTTCATTAGAGATTTCCGACAAGGATTTTTCGGAGACAACTGAGTTTATTTCCAAAAGACTGGCGGCCCCCGGCACTGGTCCCTTCCATGTGATGACTGTGAATGCTGAAATTGCTGGCAAGGTCCTGCGAGATCCACAGTTGAAACACTTAGCAAATGAGGCGGACCTTTTAACACCAGACGGCGCAGGCATTCTGGTGGCAAGCAAACTTGCTGGTACGCCGCTTAAAGAGCGTGTGACAGGCTATGATTTGCTTTGGTCGCTATTAAAAGCGAATAAGGGCAAACCAATGCGGGTTTTCCTGCTTGGTTCCCGTGAACGAACCGTCCACTCCGCGGCAAGCAAGCTGGCAGCTGGCTTCCCGGAGTTTTCGTTTGCCTATCATCATGGCTATTTTTCCGAAGAGGAAGAGGACGGGATTGTACGGCGAATCAATGATTTCGCACCCGATCTCCTTTTCGTCGGCATGGGCTTTCCGAGCCAGGATGCGTTCATCCATGCCTATAAGCCCCGGCTGAATGCAAAAGTCGTGATGGGCGTCGGCGGAAGCTTTGACGTGATTTCCGGAAACGAAAAGCGGGCTCCGTTATTTTTTCAAAAAACGGGCCTGGAATGGGCTTACCGGATTCTAGTAAATCCTTTACGAATAAAAAAAACACTGCACCTTTTTTCATTTGGTTGGAAGGTGCTCACGGCAGCAATGCAAAAAAAGCGAACAGTGCCTGTCATTCCCTGGAAAATCTTGTTTCACAGGTGGGAAAGCGAACTGTTCAAGGCGAATGCCCGCAAAATACATGAAAAGACGGTTGAGAGGAGTTCACAATGACAACATCGGTATCTTACATCATTGATACTTTACAATATATCCTGTTATTTTTCTGGACGTACTGGCTTGTAATCAGCTTCTGGGGGTTCAAAAAGCCAAACAAGTTAAAGGAATTCGCGCCATCGAAACGGTTCCTTCTATTGGTTGCGGCCCATAATGAGGAAAGCGTGATTGGGCAGCTTGTGAAAAACCTGAAGTCGCTGGACTATCCGAAAGAGCTGTATGAAATTTGCGTCATCGCGGATAACTGTGATGACAATACCGCGAAGATTGCGCGCGAATTGGGCGCAAATGTGCTTGAGCACACTTATCTTCCTGGCGAGCCAAAAGGGAAGCCGTATGCGATTAAGTATGCGGTGGATGCGTATGGCGACCGCTTGGTAACGGATTTTGACGGAATTTCGTTTTTTGACGCGGATAACCTTGTTTCCCCGAACTTTTTGACTGAAATGAACAATCATTTGCATGCGGGCCACCGCTTGATTCAATGCTACCTGGATTCGAAAAACCCGAACGACAACTGGGTCAGCCTGTCATATGCGGCAAGTTATTTTTACATGAACAGGGCTTGGCAGCTGGCAAAGAGCCACATCGGTCTTGGGAATGCGGTCGGCGGGACTGGTTTCGTTGTCGAAACGAAGCTTTTTAATGAAGTCGGCTGGTCTGCACGTTCGTTGACGGAAGACCTTGAGTTTACAATGCAATGCCTGCTTCGCGGGGTAAAAGCGCATTGGTGCCACTTCGCTCGGGTATTTGATGAAAAGCCGCAAAGCTTTGTTGCTTCGTGTGTACAGCGTCTACGTTGGGCGCGCGGCCACTGGGATGTGTGCTTCAAGTATACGCCGAAGCTGCTTTGGAGAAGTGTGTCCCGGTTGGATATTAAGGCGTTTGACGGGGTACTGTACTTGCTGAACCCTGGTAAGATCGTGCTTAATACATTGACTGGTATTGTGATATATTTGTCCATCTTTATGGATGCAGGCTGGTTCAACCCAATTGTGCCGTGGTATATTTGGGTGACAATGCTCGGGTTCCAATTGTTCTATGTTGCGTTTACGATTTCGAAGGATTCACTGCAAAAGGTCAACTTTGTGTGGAGCTTTATCAGCATGTTCCTGTTTAACTTGAGCTATATTCCATTGTTTGTGTGGAGCTTGTTGACGTTTAAGAATAAGAGCTGGAACCCGACAAAGCACTCGCGCGGGATTGAGATTGATGATATGCAGGCACCACCAACTGGAATGTAATTATTAATGAGAAAACCCTACTTTAACGAGGTTTGTTGAAGTAGGGTTTTTTTGTGGTTTTTGGGGTCTTTGGCGGGGTGAAGCCCGGAAGTGGCCTTGCCGTTCAGCCTTGCTGGCAGTTGGGTAACCAAAAGGCCCGGTCGGATGCTAAGCTCCGAAGAGGAACCCTGGCTGCGTATCAGCGGGTGTGGTCTGTTTATCAGCGGATTTTACCTGTTTATCAGCGGTTGCGGCTCATTTATCAGCATTTGCGAGGACTTTATCAGCAAACGGAACTATTTTATCAGCGGTAATAAGCGGTTTATCAGCATTCACGAACAAAGCCATATATAGCAAAGCAACAATCTCCATTCAGTCTACCCTACTAATCCAGGGTTCAGGATAAGTAGAACTTATTTAGGAATAATAAAGAGGGTACTTTTTTTACACTGGAAGGAGAAGGTTTGATGAAGAAATTATTGTTGATGGTAACTATTTTGTTATTTCCTCTAAACATGGCGGTTGGACCAATCAGCACATACGCTGAACCGCAGGCACATACCATAAGCCAATCCCAAGTAGAGTTTGAAAATCAATTCAGGAGACTTTGGATTGATCATGTCTTGTGGACAAGCAATTATATTTCTAGCGCCACAACAAGAGGAGCAGTGGATCAACAGCAGGTACTGGCCAGGCTTCTGAAGAATCAGGAGGATATCGGCAATGCTATAAAGCCGATATACGGAACGGAAGCCGGGAACAAACTTACAACTTTGCTAAAGGAGCACATCATTATTGCCGGAAAGATTGTAGATGCGGCTAAAACTGGAAATCAAGCCTTGGTGAATCAGCTTAACAAAGTATGGTATAGAAATGCTGATCAAATTGCGGCATTCCTTAGCGGCGCCAACCCCTACTTGAAAAATCAAGACCTAAAAAATCTACTGTATAAGCATCTGCAATTCGTGACTAATGATTTATCGGCAAGCTTAGTAAAAGATTGGAACGCACGAATTGTTTCAATTGACGACGGGGTCTCACATATTATTCTAATGGCGGACACTATATCTGCAGGAGTTGTGAAGCAATTTCCGGATAAGTTTAAATAAATAAAAAAGAATCTCCAGCAGTCGTGGGGATTCTTTCATTTTTTAAGAAAAGCAATGAAGCAGGGGACGTATCCTCTGCCTCACTCCTCATTTTAACCTTCTTAACCATTAACGGCATTGTGATCCATGTACATGATCTCCCAATAATGTCCATCAGGATCCTGATAGCTCCTGTAGTACATGAAACCTTGGTCATGTGGCTCGCTTGCCTCTTTGCCTCCGGCTGCTATAGCCTTATCGACTATTTCGTTCACTTGTTCCCTGTTTTCAGCGGAAAGGGCGATAATCACTCCCGTCGTTTCGTTTGCATCAGGCAGCTCCCTTTTCGTAAACGATTGGAAGAAGGGATGGACAAGTAACATTGCAAAGATATTCTCGCCGATAATCATACAGGCTGCATTTTCATCGGTGAATTGAGGGTTGAATTCATAACCAATTTGCTTGTAAAACTCCATCGATTTGTTTAGGTCTTTCACTGGCAGGTTAACAAAAATTTGGTTTGATTGTGCTCCCACTGTTTATCCCTCCATTATTTTCAAAAATTGGGCTTACTTCGTTTTCTCCATTACAGCGAAATAATTGCTTTCATCATCTGCAAAGTTGAACACCCTGCCTGAAGGCATATTTACGATTTCCCCGACGGTAACGTTCTTCGATGATAAGCCCTCATATAAATTGTCTAGATTATCAGTAAAGAACATTAATGAAGGGGTGCCAAGATTCATTTCAGGCTCCATTTTAGCAATTAGTTCCTTGTTGTGGAGGACAATGGTTGTTTCTACATCATTAGCCGGGGCGATTTCAATCCACCTCATTCCCTGGCCGTTATTCTCGTCCGATTTTACGACAAATCCAGCCTTTTCCGTCCAGAATTTCACTGCCCCGTCCTGGTCATTTACATAAAGCATAATTTGCCCAACTATGTTAAACATTATTCCAACCTCCTTCATTACAGTGTTTATACTGTTTCGAGTTTGCTTCACTAGAGTAAAAAATCTACCTTCATTATTAGACTCCGGGTTTCGTCTACCTCTACCCACCTTTCAATTTAAAGTTGGAGCAATTATATACCCATATTAACACCGTCAGAATGTTCTTATTTCTTTTCGATTGCTGTCTTTTACACGTTGAAGGAAGTTGATCATTAATCTGGGAATCGAGATTAGTATTGGGGGATCGTCTAGTTGGGCTGCGCGGAGGTGAAAATCCTGGTGTGGGACTTGATCATTCCCGTTAACCAATATGGGACCTGTTGGCTTATACCTTAATGTCGTATGGGGAATCAGGAAGGACTGCGCGTCCATTCCCCATGGAACCGAGGTTGCGAACAAATAATAAAGTCCGGGTTTTACATTATGAAACTGAAATTCACCAAGCGAAAAAAGAAGTGTACCATAAAGCGGAAGTCCTTCAGGGATGGGCTTTGGAAATAAACCGACCAAAATTACTCCTTCAAACTCCTCATTTGTTGTGACAGTGCCTTTTACGGTTAAGGAGCTATCAACACGTTGTTGAAATTTCATTTTTCCATCCAGCCGCTCAAGGGTGTTCAGCAGGCTTTTCGCTTCCTTCTGGGTATTCCGGAAATTGGCGGGAGTCACGCCGACACTTTTCGTAAACCTGGTCGTAAAGGTCCCTAAACTTTGCTGTCCGATTTCCAAACTAATATCCCTGACGTTCATATTAGTGTTTAGCAATAACTCCTTTGCCCGCTGCAAACGCATCGAGGAAACAAAATATAGAGGCGGAAGGCCAGTTTCTTCTTTAAAAATCCTGCTAAAATGATAAGGGCTATAGGATACATGGCTGGCCAATTTGTCGAGTGTTATTTGATCATACAGATGCGTTTGGATATAGTTGATGGCCTCCTTAATTTCGATATACCTATTCATTGCTACCTCTCTTTTCAATCCGGCTTTAAATATATCCTATAGAGAAGTATTCGATATTTAGTTTAAACTATCCTCCTAGTGTTATCTGGAAAGAACAAAAAGAGGAATAAACCGCATGTAACACTTACTTACTGGAATTAAAATAACAATAGAAAAGTAGCTACCTTTTTACGGTAACTCCCTATATAGACTGGCTTATAAATGTAACCTGGTAAGAGGTTTATTTTGAAATGTACTTTACATGGTCACCTGTTCCTCCTGCTATAGGAAGAACATAGTTATTCGTGTTCTTGCCTATGACCAGGTTCATATTTGTGTTTGTGGTTATATTGATTCCACGAATAGATACGTAGCGATTTAATTTTGCATTTTTTTTGATAAGACTATTTCCAGCAATCGTACCGGCATTATTGCCAGAACGGAAGGCAATGGCGGAAGGCGCCTTATACAAGGAATCTTGGACATCCTCCACTCTGTTTTCAGTAATTGAAAACTGCTTATTATGAGTATAAAGGTGGATGCCATTTGCGTAGGAATTTACCAATGTATTATTTTTTATAACCAAATCCCTCGTATAGGAAGCCTGGATTGCACCAGAGTTACTATTTCCCTGCTTGCCAGCCTCTTTTAAATGGTTTCCTTCGATGGTGCAGCCGCTACTATAATCAGATGGTGTTCCAGCCACTACAATCCCATATCCCTTGCCGGTTCCTTCAATCCGATTGCCTTTCGCTGTACATTTCTGGGAACCAAACAGTTCCTTCTTGCCGTTTCCAGTCGCGTTTACAAATGCAATTCCAACCTTTGTATTTCGTATTGTATTATTGTTAAACGTAATATTTTCTCCGCCATGGGTGTCAAGGGCCTCCCACAACGGAATGTCCTCAATGATGCTGTTAGTAACCGAACTATTTGTGCTCCTGGGGTGTGCCTTTAAGTTACTCTCAGCACCCTTTCGCGAATAAAAGACTCCGTATGCATTGCCTTTGTTTCCTGGTGAGATTGATTTTATATGACTCTTGTTAATATGCATATTACGGACAGACAATCCGCCTACTCCAGCAAATCCAACATCACGGATAACCGTATTTGAAATACGTACATTATCTGCAAATTCAGCCTTAACACCATAAAAACCAACATCATGAATAAAGCAATCTTCTATAACAATATTTTGGACATAATTAGCTGCATTTACCCCCCGAATCGATATTCCGACTCCCTTCGCATCTGCTTTTTTATTGCCTGCACCCTGGAGCTCAATGCCATATAGCTTTACTCCATTGCCAATTTTCAAAAGCGTTTGATGTTTTTTATCGTTGTATAGTTTTGATCCATACCCAACTATCGTGGTATTGTCGGGTACGACTAAGCGGCTGATTTTAAATGAGCTGCCATAAGGCAAAACGATAACTTTTCCAGCTCCAAGCTTTAGAGCCTTTTGTAGTTGTTCTGTCATATCATTTTTAGCCGCACTTTTATCAGCCTGAACATATATTATTTCGGTTTTATTAAGATCCGGTATTTTCTTTACCAAAATATCATCTATTACATTCTTATTTTCCAAAGCCTGATCACTAGTCCCTGTTAATACAACGGGAACAATCAAGAAGAAAAGCATGAAAATGATACCCTTACTTGGAAAATGAACTTTTAGTTGCTGCATCTTCTTACTCCTTTTTAACGAACCCATATTAATCCTTCAATTAGAATATTATATATTGTTTTGGGTATTTGGAAGTGGATTTACTTGTTTAGGAATGCCCAGTCTGAAGTGAATACTATGGTGTGAAACGGTGGGTACGTCCCCTGTTTCAGGCTTCCACTCTATACGCGATTCCTATATAATACGGAGTAAGAATTTTATATTGGATCGGGGTTGATTTCATGGATAATTTTTTTATGTTTTTGATGCTGTGTGTGTTTTTGATTGTTTTGCCCGGTCCCGATATTGCCATTGTTACCAAAAACACCATTTCAGCCGGAAAAATCGGTGGCCTTAAAACAGCTTTCGGTACTTGTGTTGCCCTTCTTATCCATACTTCCGCTGCTATATTAGGAATTTCAGCAATCATTGTGAAATCGGCCTTGTTGTTTTCTGCCTTTAAATACGTTGGTGCGGTTTATCTAATTTATCTGGGTGTTAAAGCCTTATGGTCTTTAAGGAAAAAGGATGAAGCAGCTAGTGTTGAGATGGACACAAACAGCCGCTTTCAAAACTCATCTTGTTTCAAACAAGGGTTCCTTACTGATATCCTCAATCCAAAAGTGGCTGTCATGTTTCTGACCCTTTTGCCTCAATTCGTTCATGCTGGCAGCAATACCTTTGTCCCGTTTTTAATCATGGGCATCACATATACTGTCCTGACCGCCGTATGGTTTTTGCTTTACGTCTCCTTAATTAATCATATCAGTGCTTTTATGAAAAAACCTAAAACGCAAACTATTATTGAAGGAATCACAGGCACCATATTGATCGGCTTTGGTACAAAACTAGCTTTGGAGAAGGCTCATAATTAGAATCCTATTAAATAAGACCCTTTGATTTTTTAGAAATCAAGGGGTCTCTTTTTTGGGGTTACTATCTTAATTAACTAAACCTGGTTTACTAAGGAAGGAAATAAAAAGGGCGGTCATCCTGCTAGGAGTAATTCACCCATAGGTTTTAGCACTACACTATTTCTTTTCGTCCAATATACAAAAGATGCAGGCTTGTACCAATTAGATTTTCATCCCTGCTTAGATGATAACCAATTTCTAACCACTTCCTGTACTCACTTTCATCCAATAAATTCATTTCTTTTTCCTTACATCCTAAAATATTCTCAATCCCTGCAAATATTAACTCCTTCAAACCATGGCTTTTCATAAATTCTTTAGCTTCCCCAGGATTGATGAAATATGCAGTTGTAAAGCCTTCTCCATCCTTATTTTCTCCGGAGTGTAAGTAACCAAGCAACCCTTGAACGGATTCAATTGGATATAAGTGTGAAAGTGAATCTTGAATAGGAGCATAACTCGATATAAATGAGGCAATTATTATCCCGTTTGGCTTTAATAGTCTCAAAGCCCCTTCTACAGCCTTTCTCCTGTCGGCTTCCTTTGTCAAATGATAAAGTGGTCCCATCAGAAGAATGAGATCGAATGAATCCTGATATTCATCCAATTCTAATGCATTCCCATGTATATACCCTTCTAAAAATATGCCTTTTTCAAAGGATTTCCTTTTTGCAACTTCAATATTTTTACTTGATAAATCCAAAAGAGTTACTTTATGACCCTTTTCCGCCAAATACATTGCATATCTTCCTGGACCGCCGCCAATATCAAAAACGCTTAAATTATCCCCTTTAATAAAATCATCAAGGAACCGTTTGGTAATATCAAATTCAATTTTATGACGCTCTAACCTTTGCCACTCGTCGTAAGCAGTATCGTACCAAGCCTCGATTTCATTCATTTTTCCGCCCCTTTTCAAAAGGAAATTTTAAACAAATTATAATCCTTTAGGGGAGGTAATTTTGTGAAGAAATATGTCTCTTTTCTAACTTTTGTTTTTCATGCCTATCTGCTCAATGTAATTTCAATAAAAAAGGCCGTAAATCGGTGAGTGTATGTATCTTACTTTAATATGAGTAGTGTGCATAATTACCCTAGATTTTATAGTAAAAAATCCTTTAAAATCGCTACATTTTTCTCAAAAAACAAAGCATTCTTCTCAATTCCCCGGCGTTTGCACCACCCGATACTATTGAAGGAATCTGTAAACTGATAAAAAGGCAACACAGTTTCCAGATCAATTAATGGTCTGATACTGTTATAACCTTCTCGATAGGAATTATACAATGCAGTATCGAAACTTAAATAATCACGATACAGTTTGGTGAAATCAATTTCTGTTGAACCAAACCGCACACTCTCAAAATCTATGATTCCGGAAACTTTATCGCCATCAACAATGATATTTGCAGGACGGAAATCCATATGTACAAAACTCGGTCCATCTGGAGAGGGGAGCTGGTTTTTCATTTTCTCGAATTTTTTAATGGCTAGTTCGTATAGTCGCGGATCTAATACCAACTTTACATCTTCAGCAAAACTATAAAATTGGCGTTCAACAAAATTAGACCAGTTCGCAAATTCATTTTTTATGCCGGTTAATTCTTGCCCGGCAGGCGGCTGAATCGAATGCATCCCAGCTTGAAGGACCCCAACTTGATAAGCTACTGTGTGCGAAGTCTCAGGGGTCAACGGTTTTCCTTTTAATTCAGTTAATAAAAAAGCACCCGGACACTCCTCATCACCAGGCCAATACTCCAACAATTCAGGAATGGAGACCCTTCCCTTTAATATTTCATAAGCCTCTAACTCCCGCTGAAATTTCAACTTGGTATATGGAATTTTCACAAAAACATTTTCACCATTAGACAAAGTGCATTTATAGACATTAGAACTATGGGAATCCTCAACCTCGTTAATTGATTGTATTTGCAGCCCAAACTGTTGAATGACACGATTTAACATTAAACTCCCCCTATCTTTTTGAGTCCTTTTTTTACAGCAGAAGAACGCTTTATTTCCGTTTATTCGATAATCCATATTTTTCTTATCTTGTTAAATACCACACAAAAAGCGTTAATCCTTCTTAACCTTAATTATCATATAATAAAAAAACGTCCAAACCCATATGTACCAAGGGTTTAGACGTTTTTATCACCAAGTATATTAAAGCGTTAATATGAATTATACGAATCACTCTTTTTCCCATCAATCTCTTATTGAACCCCTTATATTTTCAACTTAATCTAATTCAATTGTATGAGCAGTTCGTTTTGCCGTCTCTTCGCCAAATAATTTGCTAACCACATGTAACGCCATTTGAATTCCTGCGGATATACCTGCTGAAGTAATAACATTTCCTTCGTCTACATACTTAACTCCTTTAATAACTTCTACTTCTGGGAAACTTCTTTCTAACAAATTTAAAGCTACCCGATTTGTAGTCGCTTTTTTTCCGTTAAGAATTCCAGCTTGGGCTAAGAAAAATGCTCCAGTACACACAGATGCTACTATTTTGTCTTTATAATTTTCAATCCAAGTTATTATTTCTTTATTACTCTCTACTAACTTTAATGCTTTTAATGGACCACCAGGAACAATAATGATGTCAAATGTTGGTGCATCAGAAAAACTATAATCAGGCTTTACTTTTAACCCGTTATGTACCGTTATTTGCTTTCCATCATGAGAAACTGTACTTACCATAAAAGGTTTATCCTCTAAATTGTTAGAGAAGAGTTTTTTTACATCATTATCATTATAAGTAGTTAAGTTAAAAACTTCATAAGGACCAGTAAAATCTAAAGCATCTACATAATCAAATAACAGGATACCTACATTATATTTGAGCATTTATTAACCCTCCTTAAAATTACTATACCCCCCTATAGTATAAAAAGCAATTATTAATTTTTCTTATGTGGGAACCCACGGGGCTCACCCCGTGGAGTAAGTCAGGATATCCCCCTCTTTACTACGGCTCTTACAAATCATTGATTCGATATAACTATCTTTTATTCAGGAGGAAAAACTCTTCGCTTATTATTGAATACATTTTTAAATCTTGATGTTTTCCTTTGACGTACAGCCCTTTTCTAATGACTCCTTCAAAGGACATCTTTGCCTTTTCCATTACGCGTGCCGAACCGATATTTTCTAAGTAACATCTTGCTTGAATACGAACTAAGTTCATATTGTTAAAGCCGAACTTTATTACTTCACTTGCGGCTTCTGTGGCGATTCCCTTTCCCCAATAATCCTGAGATAGAGCATATCCGATTTCTGCAACTTTATGTTGTGCATCCCATGTGACAAATTCAATGGTACCAATCAATTTTCTGTTTTCTTTATATTCGATACCCCAATGAACCAAATTCTTATTTTCCCATTGATTTATTACCCGTTCAATTTTCTCCTTTGTTTCTGCTAAAGAACTGTGAGCATTCCAAGAAGCATACTTTGGTACTTCCTCATCAGAACAGTATGAATACATATCTTCTACATCATCTAAAGTTATCTTTCTAAGTTTTAGCCTTGCGGTTTCTAAGCTCGGAAAATCACTAAATATTTTATCAATCATCAAAAACTATCCTCCGGTTCGACTTTGCAAGCACTTATATTATCCGTATGAATAACTCCGTACACGCATACTGTAAAGGTCCTTCACAATCAAATTAAACAAGTCTATCTATAAAACTGCCAAACAATCAACAGGAAGATGAGAATAAGGAACATGGCCACTGATAATATATAGTAGAATTTTTGTGATTTAGTTAACTCCGTTTTTTGTCCTTTTACCAGCATAAAGACAATCGATACGACACCTAGAGCAGTTAATCCATAATTTATCATAATATGTCCTACAATTTCCGAATAACCCCGTAAACTAACCATAAGCATTCTAGCTACCAATACGAAATTGTTTATGACGATTGCTGTCCCTGTTAAAATTAAAATGCTATTCCACCTTTGCAGAGGTGATGCAGGATGTTTCTTTTTTCTCCGCTGGATTTCCTGGAAAAGCAAAACAAAAGGCGAAATGATTAAATACACCACACAAAGAATCGCTAAAATTAAATGAATAATCAGAAATGGCGTTGATTTCCCTGTAGATACCGGCAAATAATCTGAAGTAGAGGCGGAAATTTGCGTTACTTTCCCATTTTTCACATGAAAGTATATGGGCCCAATAGTAGAAAATAACGTATGACCTTTTATTTTTTTATATACATAAGGACTTGTTTGAATATAATTGGCGCTTGATCCTAACGCGTCCAGTTGGATTTCATGATCACTAACAGCGGTAATTTTTAATGAAAGCAATTCATAATAGAAGTTTAGAAAACCATGATACGTTCTTTGGGCAGGCGTATACGTTCCTTCAAGTTCTGAGGCATCTGGCATGTTTTCATTTGAAACCGCAACTGAGACAGGCTCCTCCCCAACCAATTCATTCGTTAAGCCGTAGCGAATATCCACTTCTCCTGTTTGATTTGTCAGTATAATCACAGCAAAGTTTTCTTCTGGAACAATATGGAAGTTGCTAGAGAAAGCCTCTGTATTCCCTCTGTGTGTAAGGCCCCTCTTTTGGCCCGCGTATTCCCAAAATCCGTGGGCATTACCGGGAATGTTTTTATTAGCACTGTAGCTTTGTGTTAAGAATTCATCCAAAGTCTCTTTTTTTTGAAAAAGTGGGGATGAATCCCCTTCCTTCAGCATTAACGCTGAGGCAAATTTAGCTAAATCTTCCGCAGTGCCATTTATTGCACCACTGGGATACATTGAGATATATAACGGATTGGATTCATTAAATTGTGATGGCCCCCTCGGTTTGTACCCTGTAGCCTTGTTCTCTAAGAGCTTCATATTGTCACTAAGCTTCGGATGTATTGAGGCATTTCGGCTACCTATTTTTGAAAAAATATGTTCCGAAGCATATTGATAGAAGTCCTGTCCGGTGAGACGCTCAACTATATATGCTGCAAGAGAGGCACCAAAGTTAGAATACGCTACAACATCACCAGGTTTATACACCTGTACCGGTTCGGCCAGCTTTAATCCTTCTTCTAAGGGCTTGACCTTATCCGGTGATGAATAGCCTAACTCAAAGATATAATCCTCGAATCCAGCAGTATGATGCATCAAGTCTAACATTGTAATAGGAGAATCATATTTCAGCTTTGTCAAAAATCCCTCTGGCAAATAGTTGCGAATATCTTCATTTAAATCGATTTTCCCTTGCTCCACCAGCTGCATAACAGATGTCCAGACAAACAGTTTACTGATTGACCCCCATTCAAACACAGTTTTCTGGGGATCAACAGGGATATTTTTTTCAATATCAGCATCCCCATAACCCTTAGACAAAACAATTTGATTATCTTTTAAAATGACAATTGCGGCCCCTATTGTTGTTTTTCCAATATAGTCTTTCATATAATTGTCAACAAAACCTTCCAGGCCAGAGATCGGAATTCCTGAAGGGGTCGTATTTTCCGATTTAGAGATTGGTGCCTTCGCAGCCCATGAAGTTACGGGCCATGAAAAAAAAATAGAAACCAATACTATCAAACTCAAAACAATTGAAACAATCTTTTTTCTCACAAGTCTACGCATGCTAATAATCCCCCTAAATCTACTATCTAGATTTCTCCTACCAATGAACCAGCCAGACAAAGTTATTCACAAATTTCAGCCATCTTAATTTAGAAAAAATGCTATTTTTACTCCCTTCTTCAAGGGAATATGTGAAAATATATTTTTCCATTAATGACCACCCAACAAACAGGATGCATTATCATAGAATACTTTTTGCAAATTATTTGTTATGTGTATTAAGATTGTTGTTTTGTCCCAAATTTTATGACTACATTTCCCCTCTTATGTCCCTTCTCAACATATCTATGAGCTTCAACTATCTCCTCAAACTGAAAGTATCTATCAATGACCACTTTTAACTGACCAGTTTCTACAAGTTCTTTTAGGTATTCCAGTGCTTCTGGAGTTTCAGGTGAATTTTGACCAAAAATGAATTTCTTGCTGCTTGTCAATTTAGTCCAAAGCATTCGAACATTTGGTAATACTACAGCAATATTTATATAGGTTCCATCCTTTTTTAGCGATCTCATACAAGCTGAAAACGAACTCTTACCTACTGTGTCAAAGATAACATCGTAACTCTCACCTTTATTTGAAAAGTCTTCCTTCGTGTAATCAATTACTTTGTCGGCTCCAATAGATTTTACCAATGCCGTATTCGTGGTACTGCAAACCCCTGTAACTTTTGCTCCGAGATGTTTGGCAATCTGTACAGCATAACTTCCTACACTTCCTGAAGCACCATAGATAAGAACTTTTTGACCACTCTCAATGTTCGCTTTTCTAAGATGAAATAATGCTGCACGTGCCCCAATTGGGATAGCAGCGGCTTCCTCATAAGATATATTAGAAGGTATAAGAGTTACTGGCCCTTCTTCAGGTAGACACTTATACTCGGCATAAGCACCAAAACCCACTAGGGATGCTGCAAAAACAAGATCACCTTTTTTAAACAGTTTGACAGCTTTTCCTACTGATTCGACTACACCTGCTAATTCCATCCCCAAAATTTCTTTTTTCGGTTTTCTAAAACCTAATGCGATTCGAGCAGGTAGCCAAAATCCTGGTGGAACTACAAAAGCACGTGTTCGAATATCTGCTACTGAAACTGTTGTCGCCTTTACCTTAACCAGTATTTCATTTTCTTTAGGAACAGGTTTTTCAACTTCTTTTAGTTGAAGAACCTCGGGGGGACCATACTTTGTGTACACAATCGCCTTCATTATTGTTCCTCCAATTCGTGATTTTCCATTAGTTTCATGCGAATGAATTGAATAAATTGAAAACAACTCACTCTTTAGTAGCTTCCTTCAGTTTTTTTACTGATAGGAAGAATCGGTTGATGTCGTGCGAGCTCGTGGGCTGACCTCTTGCGGATTGCCCATTCGGCAACGATGAGGTTAATTACCCATCCTGCACCCATCAGTAGGGCTTCGCTGAGCTCACTTGGCGGGCCAGCAATTATTTCCCCAGCCAATAGTGTCAACACCTGTGTACCCGCACCAAGCCCGATCGCATAGCCACGTATCATCCATGCGCCGTGCTGAACCACCTGCCCTCGCCGGATTGCGGCAAAGCCGAGAAGGATAGACACGACCATGGCCGACCCAAACATGAGCCGGAAAATATAAAGCAGCAGCTCACCAGTACCGTCCACACGGGGATAGAACAGGGTCATCCACAGTCCTGAAATCCCAACCATTAGTCCGCATAAAACCAAGAGCAAACCAGTAGCGCGATGCCAACCAGGCCTACGTCGCCTGAAACCAGTTGCGAATTGGAATGCACCCAATATCGCATACACGATGGAGCACAAGATATGCAGCACTACCGGTAAAGTCACCGCAAAGAACCGTTCGTTGGTCAGCGTTATTTCAGCTCCACTAGCCAGCACTGATAGGCGGAATACTCCAGCAGCGAGCGGAGGTGCACTCAGAAAGAGGAGTGCAGCGACGAGCCACTTTGCCGAAACTTCTTTTGCAGGTGCTTTTATTTTCTGAGATGTAGGTTTCCCTAGCTCTTTGCGCTCAGGCACATTGGGGGCTTGATCTTTATCGTAGACACTCACTATTAAATTCAACTCCTTGAAAGAATTTGCGTGGTGCTTTGTTTAAGAGAACGGGTTACATTGTTTATTGATAGAGTGCTATCTAGAAGCAATGAGCGGCGGTATAGCCACTTGTTCAATTCTTCCACTTTCCAACGAACTTAATTTAACTTCTGTTTGGCGTGACTGGATGGAAGCCTAGATTTTCTTTCGCTTTTCAAACAAGAGCGCATATCCTAGAAAAATTAGAGCCAGTCCCATCGGTACCGCCAATATCCGATCAAGCGGGTGTCCGAGTAACGATGCTGTCAATGGCGCTAAGGCCCCGAAGGCAAGCACGCCAGCCGCCCATCGAGGCAGGATGCCGGCGCGGAGCGTAGCAATACTAAACAGTAGGCCGCCAAGAATATACAGTAAAGCTCCTAACCGCCCAAATGCTGGGAGGAATCCAAGGTTAACCTCGCTTTCGTACCCACTGAAAATCCCCAAGAAGCCCTCCACAAACTTTGGTGCGTCTGCTGCCACCAATGGTAAGATAAAGGCTTCAGCGAATGTAAAGACTGTCGTGGCTATCCAAAAAAGACTAAAAAGGAATAAGCCAATTAAACCAATCCAACCTGCTTCGCTCACTTGTCTTGCGTAGATTCCCAGCGTACCGATAAGAGCCAATAGGGCCATGGCGATGGTCAAGTAGGATGCCATTGCCCCAGCCCCCGTAATCACTGACGAAAGATTGTCAGGTGGATGGATCAGCTGAATGCCAATATAAAGGATACCTGCCACCATAGCTGCTAAGCCTGACCAGCGGATAAGATTCGCCGATGTTACCTTCATTTTGTTCTCCAACCTGGCCTCGAAGCCCTGGTTGGTGTAATTGTGCTTGTTCCCTTCAATGATTGATGTCCTGGGATCTGTTTTCATCAGTTTCTCTCCTTTTTTTATCAATTTGTTTTGCCTGCATTGCCATCTGACCCGATCGCCTGATTGGAATCCATTTGATTGATTGAAATTAATGACAGGCCAAGATCACGCAATTTCCTCAACAAGCCATGTAATTCGGATTGATCGGCCAACGGTCCAGAGAGAACGGTTGTTCCATCGGTTTTGTGGGTAAAGCTCATGCTTTCAAACTTGTGAGACCACCGGGAATCGAGGTGTCCCTTGAGGCGAATTTCGTACATTCCAGGCTCTCGATATTGCAATAATTCGCGTGTTTCACTCATTTCAATCCTCCTTCATTTCATTTCTGTGGATGTATCCCATTACTTTCTTAACCAAAAGATACATGTTGATGTGGTGAGAAAGCATCACTACATGTGGTGATTTATGTGGTGATTTTTCACCAGGAGGCTGTTAGAAAAGAAAAAAGCCCTATCACGTGGTTCGTGATAGGGCCAGGGGCGATAATTGAGCTTACTAGAATAAATTGAGTTCCTCAGCGCGGCGGACTGCTGCCCGCCGGTTGTTCACCTCAAGCTTGCTATATATGTTCTTAGTGTGGGTTCGTAAAGTATTGAGAGACACTATGAGTTCACGGGCAATGTCTGGACCACTCAGGTCGGTTCTGAGCAGCCTAAGTACTTCACGTTCACGTTCACTCAGCGGTTCATTCATAACCTGTTCGGCATGCGTTTTACTCTCATCCACGCCAAGCGTTGTTAGGAGGCTACGGACATAGTTCAGAGCGATCCCATGTTTCGCCGCAGCTTCCAGCAATGCGGCCATCGGTTTACCTTCATCCAAAAAGATGCGGACGTAGCCCTCTGGCTCGGCAAGAGTTAGTACCCGTTCAAGTGGTAAAAGCGCTGCAGGAAGATTGCCTTGATAATGCAGCGTAAGTGCCTGCAAAATAAGGATTTCAATGGCGCTCCCCATCCTCCCTCCCTCTTCCGCTGCATGGAGGAGGCGTTCCAGGAATCCTAAGGCCTCAAATATGGAAGGGTCTTGCCTGTCGCTCTTATATCTGGCCAGGAGCATTCTAGCCAAAGTAATGTGCTCGAATTCACGCAGGTAGTAAAGCTCATCCTCTACGGTCAGGCCCTGTTCCCGCGCCCAGTCGAGGGCTTTATCCAATCTACCCTGCGCCACCCACACCCGTGCTTTCAACGCTGCTACAGGACGCACATTTGGGAAAAAATCACTCATATACAGGTTCTCTGCCTTATGAAGCAGATCGAGCGCATCGTCCAGATCTCCTTGAGCTTCCCGTATTCGTGCCATTGCGACGCACCAGCGAAACCCGTTTTGCTGGAATCCAGTCTGCTCGCCCTGCTCCTTACTTTTAAGTAGATACTGCGTAGCTTCATGTAAATCGTTATGCTCATAGTAGAGCTCACTCATTCCCACGTACATGTCTGCCATTCCCCGAAGTACGGGATTACCCTGTTTCATAGCGAGTTGCAAGCCCCGCTCATAGATACTCATCGCCTGAAGGAGCCGACCTTGTGCAACCCGTATATCAGCCAGAGCGATTGTGCCCCCGATAACGTCAGAGATGTTCCCGCTCTGCTGTACTCTTACCATCCCACCAGCAAACATCCGGTACGCTGTTTCGAGATCCCCGTTCGTCCAAGAGGTGAGTCCCAGGATCGCAGTTGCCGCACCACGGCGAAGTTGGTCATCCTCCGGTACTAGGTCGAGCACCTGTTGGGCGTATTTTATAGCGCCGGTTACATCACCCAACACCTGAGCAAGTCCTGCACGCAGCACGGCAATTGTACCTGGCAGACCACGAAATTCCTCTTCGTCCATAAAGACCACCTCTGCCAATGGGGCTTCCCTTCCCTCAAGGATGTCCGTTGTCGTTTCCAACCAGAGTTCTGCAGATTGCAGTCGGCCCTCAACGGCCTCTAACTCACCGCAAGCCAGTAACGCCCACGCATATGCAACACTGAGTACAGGCCTGAAGCGGAACAGATCTTCGGGTAATGCCTTCATCCAGCTTCGCAACGTTCCAATCTGTTTACTCCTGCGCATTTCTGGCCATGCTAGCTCAACTAGGTCCGCCGCCCGAGCGAAATCCTCAGCGGCCAGTGCGTGGCGGATTGCATCGGCTACCGAGCCATGTTGCTCATACCACGAACTTGCGCGCCGATGCAGCGTAGCTACTATACCAGGCTGCTCCTCTCTCAAATGTGCAATGAGAACTTCGGCAAAGAGATGATGATAGCGATACCAGTGACGACTGTCATCCAGAGGAACGACAAAAAAATTACCTCTTAGCAGAGTCTCCAACATTGTGTTACCTTCTTTTTGCCCAGTAACGGCATCGCACAAAGGACCATTTAACCGGTTGAGAATGGAGGTCTGTAGTAAAAAACTCCGAACATGATTAGGCTGCCGTTGTAGAACCTCTTCGACTAGATAGTCCAATATATACCGATTGTCTCCAGCGAATGCCCGTATGAATGCTGGTATGTCCTTGCGCCCCTGCATCGAGAGTGCTGCCAACTGAAGACCAGTAATCCAGCCTTCTGTACGGGTTTCCAGCGCAGTAATTTCTTCGGTTGAAAGTTTTAGGTCCATCAACTGATTGAGGAACGTGGCCGCTTCATTGGGAGTAAAGCGTAAATCGGTTGCACGCAACTCGGTCAAGTGACCCCGGGCACGTAACCGGCCTAGGTGAAACTGCGGATCTTCACGGGTAGTGATGACCAGGTGCATCTGTGGCGGGAGATGCTCAAGTAGGAAGTTTAGGCAATCATCTATTCGTTTGGAATCAATAACATGATAGTCGTCAAGAACAAGCACAAATTTGTACGGGATGGTTGTGATTTCATTAAGCAGTGCCGTCAGAATCGATTCCGTTGACGGTTGCTGCGTCGAGTTGAGGGAACTAACTACGCCCTTTCCAATATTCTCCGCAATCGTCTGCAATGCAGCGACAATGTGAGTTAAGAAGCGCGTAGAGTCTTCATCCCCTTCGTCAAGCGACAGCCATGCAACAGTTCGCTCACAACCGGTGATCCATTGACTGACCAGCGTAGTCTTGCCAAAGCCAGCTGAGGCAGAGATGAGGGTCAGCTTGCGGTCCAGACCCTCATTCAATCGCTCGATTAGGCGCGGTCTGAGGATAACATTAGTCCGTGGCATAGGGAAATACAGTTTAGTGGATAAAATTGGAATATTCATAGATTAATAATAACACGAAAATCGGCTTCCGCAACATATTGCAAAATAATTGATTGACCGATCCTATGACTCCACAAAAAGCCTTATGTATGGCATATAACACCATTCGGCCATTGACTGTTTAGTTTCGTTTGAATACGTATATTGTTAGAATAAGTAATGTATTCTTCGACGATTTGTAGTACATATTAATTCGTTATATAGGATTCTTTTCAATCTTGTTAAACCATTAAGTTCTCCTTAAAGAATGGTAGTAACTGCTTCCAATATTGTGGATCTGTTTCTGAGTTTCGATGACCTTGACTTTCCACATAAATATGCGGAACATCTACATGTCTCACAATATAATCTAATTCAGAAGAAGGAATATAGTCATCCTTACTCGAGTGAATCAGAAGAACAGCTGATTTTGTACTTTTGAGAGCTTGAGGTACATCAAACTCCTTTATCTCCTTTCTTGTTATTCCCGCTCTAAAAAACATTATTTTAGCTATTATTGGTCCTAATGGGTAATAGGGCAGCTTATAGCTCTTTAATGCTGCCTTCATGATCGTACTGAATTGGACAGGAATAGAATCAGCCACCACTGCTTTTATTCCAATGTCATCTTTTATTGCTAATACACTACCAAAACCACCAAACGAATGAGCTAAAATGCCAATCAGATTAGGATCAATTTCATTTCTTGATTTAGCATAATGGACCGCAGCGATGACGTCATCCCGGAAAATTTTCACTGTAGGGGCCTTAACATTATCGCTTTCTCCATGACTTCTTACATCAAATAGCAATAAGGCGTATCCCTGTTCGTAAAGAGGCTTTACATATCGCTTCATTTTTGCCCGGTTAGACCCCCACCCATGAACCAAAATAATTAGAGGGCTTTTTTGTTCACTCGATTTTGCTGGGATAAACCACCCCGTTACTTGATCCTTACCACTTTTAAAACTTACATTCTCATAAGGGAAATCTGGTGTGATATCCACCGGATATTTTTTAGGAGTTTGGCTTTTTGTAGTGAGTTTCCAAACAATTGCAACTAACGAAACTATAAAAATGAAACCAGCCAAAAATAATATAAGCATGTAATTCCCTCCTTAGTTACTTCAGTATTTTGAAAAAACAAACCAAATAGTCTTTTTTTAACGGGTTTCCGAATGAAACCGTAAGTTCAACCTGCCAAAAGGACGGCTGTAAGAAAAACAATTTGAAGTATAGTTCGGGGGATCAGTTTAGGTACAGGCCGCCCTCCGATCGTTAATTTTTCTCTGGCCGCCCGTATATTTGCTGGAAACATTACTAGCAGCAACACCGCCAATCCTAAAGACGCTACCTTGGAGGTAGGCTGAAACATTATACCGATAGCTCCTGCAATTTCAAATAGTCCCGTAGCTGTAACTATCCAATCCGGTCTAGGAAACGCCGGCGGAACCATACTAATTAAATCATTGCGCCTTGGCCCCCAATGAGCGGATGCGGTAAGCAGCAACATCAAGGCTACTGCTCCTTGAAGCGAGGTATGCCAGCCTTCGAAATAGGGTACTCCAATCAAGCCAATGGCCTTGAACATAAGAAAAGCGGCGACAAGCACATAAAATGGTACCACCTCAATCTCTCCCTTTTAGAAACCTTTTGTTACCATAAGGTATAATATGACGAGCGGCAACAGCGTAGCGGCGATGCCGAAGACGGTCCACGTGCGAGAAGCATCCTGATAGTCCTTGGAGATTGTGCCGCTTTCGATGCATTCCGCACTGTATCGTATCATTTTAAGCTGCATCGGTATAAGAATAACGGCCCAGATGATCCCGGTTATAGCGAATAATATGAGCGACAACATAAGCCAATTAAATCCCGCCATTGGCATTCCCGCCCGTGTAGCCATTAAAATGCCCGAGACGATGATGAGGGCAAGACCCGGAATCGTAAATATATAATCGGCCAGCAGGACGTTTTTGACTGCACTATGAATTACAACCGAATCTTTGGTCAAATCCGCCCTTATCTTCCAAAAGGCTGCTGTAATGATATTTCCAACGAATAATAACACTCCAATCAGATGCAACGTTAACCACAAGCTCATACTATCATCCCTTCTGCTCCCTTTACCGGGATTTTAAAATATCGATAATAAACGACGAGAATTCTTGGGCCCTAAAAACAGAAGTAACGGATGGAATCGTGGATTGGACACGCAAACCGATTGTTAGAAGAACGAACATTTCTGCTGTTTTGCCTGCATCGACCAAATCTGAAATAACACCATGACTTTGACCGGTCTCGATCCACTGTCTGGATAAGAATACAGCTCGTTCATAATACTGCTTGAGTGCTTCCGCAATAACCGGCTGGTCCTCCTTTCCAAGTAAATACATCAGCGCTTTGTTCGTCACGTCCGCATTTGCATAAGCCGAAATACTTTCAAATATTTTTTGATATGGCTCATCAAATGATCGGCGTCCTTGCTCCACTTCGTTCATAAAATGTTGGTTCGTCTCTTCCAAGCGCTCCTGCAATACCCACACAAAAAGTTCGTCTTTGCTCTTCACATAGTGGAAAATAGCCCCCTTTGACAAACCCGATCTGTTCATGATGTCCTTCATAGTAATTGAATTGCATCCTTTTTCCCGTATCAGCTCTTTAGTCGTTTCAAGCAGAAGCCTAGTTGTTTGCAGTCTTCGTTCATCTTGTTTCAATATCAACCCTCCGGAGTAGTAAAATCAGTTTTATTTTGAATACATTCACCTTAACATACCGACCATCGGTTTGTAAATTATGCGTATTGATTCTTAGTTGTTGAACAATTCTCTTCGGATACATCAAATAGTAATGTCAATTCGGAAATATAAACTAATTCAAATTTGTTTATCAAGCCTTTTGTGGAATCACTCGCTATATCCAAATTCTTACTTAACCACCAAAAAAATATTCTTTTCCTTGATACAATACCGGAAGTTTTTTTCATCATTTTTACCACATTCACCACTTTTAAACCCATTATATTTGCAATACACTTAACTGCCTGTGAATAATCTTTGAAAGTTCTTTTATCCCTATTCTTTTTCAAATATTGTATACAGACACTTCTCCCTGACCGGGGAAAAGCAATGCTTGTCATGAATGGAAGGTGTCCTGAACCATCAGGGCACTTTTCTAAAATCAGGACCCCTTTCAATAGTAAAACCTCTTTTGTCGGTATTTGCCGAACAGAATATGGTGACAGGGAATTAACCTCAGCGTAAAATTTAATTAACTCCAGTTAATTAATTTACTTGGGTAAAAATATGTTGAGGAGGTACTTCCTTGATCCGTAAACTTGAAGGCGTAACTATTAAGATGTGGCTTATGTTTTTAATTAGTTCACAAGCCATTTTCCTGGTCATGCAGACGCATTCCATCCCTAGGATTGTTAAGGAAGCTGGCGGCTTAATGATATTTGATGTTAAGCCGTTGGGCTATAGTTTTACGTATGCGGTTAAATTTCTATCCCGGCTGTCTGAGGAAGGGTATAACGTGTATACGCATGTGCAATTACCGCTGGATTTTTTCTTTCCGTTGCTAAACTGCCTGGCCGGATTGTGTTTGTTCGGTTTGCTTATCCGCTTTTCCCATAAGTTGACCGGGAATTCAGCTCCAACCATCCATTCCTCTTTTTCAAAAATTGTATTGTCCCTCCCTTTGATTGCCATGATCTGTGATTACCTGGAAAACATCTTGATATTTGTAATGCTTACCTATCAATCGGCGGTTCCCAGAGGTATTGTATATGCGGGAAGTGCCTTTACGATTACGAAGAGCATGGCTACTTCACTTTTTTATACTCTGACCATCATAATTTTCATCATAAGCTGTGTGTCCTGGATAAGAAAACGAAGAAAGAAGGAATCTATTCGTGGAACATTTCGGGGTTAGGGAAAAAAAGGCTGCACTTTTGAAAGTTTCGATACTTGAAGAAATGCTAAGGCTTCTGGAATATAAAAATCTAAATGATATTACCGTTGATGAATTGTGTACGAACGTCAATACGACCAAAGTGACGTTTTTTAACTACTTCCATTACAAGGAACAAGTGCTGGACTATTTTGTACGAAAATGGCTTTATGACAGAAGCTTTGAAATCCACTGCAAACGTTATTCGGGAGAGGAAGGTTTGTATCACGTTTTTCAATCGATTTGCGAAGATTTTGTACCTGGCAAAAAAATCATGGTTTCCCTCATCCATTATTATAGTAAGCTCACCGAGAAACCTGCCGCTATTGAGCTTTCATCTTATGAATATTACTTATTTAATGCAAAAGCATTCGAGCAAAAGGTCAAGCCCCTGAACTTACAAGAGGTATTTACCTACTATCTTTCGGAGATACCGTCCATCCACTCCTCCAGATACACTGACGTTGTCGTTCAATTACTTGCTTTAATGTATGGTGTCCCAATTCAAACTCATATTATGGAGCTGAATGATATGTATCCTTTCTATCAGAGAGGCCTCTATAGCATTTTACGTGGAAATTGCACGTAGGTCTCAAGGTACACAGAACCTTAATCCGGATTCCGATCGAGTAAGAAAAAGTGGGTTTAATCCTTATTGGATAAGCCCACTGAAAATTATTCCCTCATTTTTATATCTCTATTAAATAACTTGTCTTTTCCTCTTTGTCTTGGCGGGATACAACATAAAAGCGTTAAATCTTGTATCAACGCAATGAGCATAGACGAAGCAGCCGACAAATGTTTGCCGGCTTCGTCTCGAGCTCGTACGTATTCGTCTGGCAGTCAGCCAAGCAGTCAACGAACGGGCGTATAGCGGAGCAGCACGACGCCGGAGTCGAAGGATTTGGTCCCGCTCAGCTTCAGATTCAGTCGATCACGAACTCCCCCCAATAATCGGGGGCCACGTCCGGCAACGATTGGCTGTACCAGGAAGTGATACTCATCGACCAAGCCTAGTTGTGCCAGGGTGGAACCGAGGCCGGGACCGCCGTTAACGACTAGGTTCTTCCCTTCTGCCTTAAGCTGTGGCACCTCCTCGGAAACAGGCCCCTTCAACAAGAAAGAGTTC
>NZ_LMTI01000006.1:45939-57316 GCF_001510665.1 Bacillus sp. FJAT-27445 | reverse complement strand
CGTGATCCAGCGTCCGCGAGAAGACGTACTTGGGTTTCCGATCGAGCTTGCGTGCGAAGTCGACTAGGAATTGAGGTCCCTCGCCGCTGCTGGCAATGGCTGGCCAAGAACTTTCCATTAACTCGTAGATTTCACGTCCAAAAAGCAGACCATCTGACTGGTCCATCAGGTCCGCCGAATACTGGTGGAGCTCCTCATCCGCAATCACCTGCGTGTGGTCACAGCAACCGTCCAGCGTCACATTCATCATCTGGATTATACGTCCCATATGCAGCCTCCTTATGTCTACATTTTATCATCCAAAAGCAGGCCCGATTTCTCATGGATTGCCAATGTACACAGTGTGGGCCACAAAGTCGTCTAGTTGATTTAATTCAGTAATAATAAAGAAATTTGACCGCATATAATAAGGTTGTCCATCTTATTATCCGCTATTATTTCTAACCAGATGTGCGCCCTGCTATTGTGCTTAAACTATTCACATATCATCACTTGTTTCTTAAATCAAAACTTTCACTTGTATCGTTCCATTCTACTTTTATCACTAACTCATCTTTTGCACGTGTAGAAGGACTATTAACACTTAATGATTTATTATGATATACGCCTTTTTGATTTAATGTAGCATCATTCGCACCAAATTCTACTGCTCCGTTATTTTTTGATTCTACATAATAACGAAAAATGTCAATTTACTCTATGTTATTTCCTTTTTTATCAAGCTGAATTTGATATGTTTCTTCTCCATTAGTTTGATGAACGGTTACTTCAGCTAACCAATTTTCACTTTCCCCAACAAACGTTAAGGCATTCTCATTCGTTTGGCACGGAGATAATAGGGATGCAAAAAATATGATTAGAACAAATAATTTTTTCAAAAAATTAGCTCCCCTACGTTCCAATTCGCTATCTCTCCCAAAGCTCAACCAGCCGACCTTCAGGATCTTCAATTCAAATAAACTGTCCAAACTCACTAACCTCTTTTTCCTTGACAAGAGGTACACCTATTTGTTCAAGATGCTTAATAGTCTCGTTTAGATTATGTACTTGGAAATTCAACATCACTTGCTGGTCTGTTGGGAAGTAGGGGTCCTCTTCAGTAAAGAAAGAAAAGATAGTTTCATTTTCTGAATGGGGTTTAATAATAGTCCCATTCCAATTATTAATATCGAGCTTTAACACTTCACTGTACCAATTTTTCACAACCTCAAGATTCCTAGTTCTCCAAAATATTCCACCGAAACCTTTTATCATCTTAACTAACTCCTCTCTATCATTAAATTACTTGTTTTTAGAATACATTAGATATTCGAGATTTAATGTTAAGTTCCTTCTTCAACTCGCTTTAGCTTAATAAAGAAACCACAAAAAGATGCCTTAATCCTTCTTGGACTAAAGCACCCTATTGTTTAAGTACATTATTTACAAACCTAGCTATTATTACAGGAATGCTGCCACGTTTGTTCAACGAAAAATGTAAAAAAGTGTTAATTCTTTGGATAACGCCCTCGGTAAATTAAATCAGAAAAGCTACTTTATGTGGAAATATGGATTCTTAAGGAAAGTTCTTATTGCGTTTGTATCATATACTCAATCGTCTGCCTTAGACCTTCACGATAGGATGTACGAGGGATTGGACCAATAAAATCCTCATACTTTTCACCATTTAGTACAACTGGTTCTTCATTCAAGTAAAACATCTCAACCACTTCACGCATCTGACGATTAAACAGGCCCAAAAATCGAATCATATTCTTCGAAACAGTAGATACGCCTTTTTGATACCCGGTTATTTCTCGGACCGTCTTGACTATTTCATCTCCCGAAATGGTGCCAAAGCCAGGTATATTCCAATTTTGCCCGTATGCCTTCTCTTGAAGGGACAAACTAACAATTGCCTTGGCGCCGTCTGGTGTATAGATAAATTCCCTGGAAATGCTTTGTTTACCCACAAAGCTTGAATTTTTATCTTTCACCATATTTAACAGGGTATAATTCAAAATCGTGTTTTCTGCATTGGGCCCATAAAAATCAGGAAAATGTGCAATTAGTGCAGGAACCTTTGATCTCTTGACCAAGTTTTCAACTTCCAGGCGAATGCGTCCTTTTTTCGTATGCGGATTTTTAACGGTTGTTTCACTCGTTTTTTCCCCCACACTCCTTCCGTAGGCATAAATATTATCAACGATGGCCAGCTTGGCAGAATGCTTCTCGGCGGTTTGAAGAATATTAGACATCATTATGGGTAGTTTCTCCTCCCAATCAACATAAGGAATGTTGGAAGATTGAAAAATAATGTCAACGCCATTAGCCGCCCCGTCTAAATCGTCTATACGAAACACATCTCCTGTATAGATTGTTATATTGGCATCGTCCGCAAACAGTTTCTCCAATTTTTCACGAGTACGTGCGAACGCTGTTACCATTATTCCTCTACTCGATAATTCCTTAACAATGGAATAACCCATACCTCCCGAAGCACCTAATACCAAAGCTTTTTGCATAATTAGTCCCTCCTTTAATTAACCGCCGGTCAAATCATTCGAAAAAAAATTAATCAACTAATCTAATCAAAAATTTCGCGTGAGAATCTGCCAAATCTTTTACTTCTTCATAGGTAGTGACGTGGCGGCAATAATGTGTGACAAAGCCATGCAGGGATAAAAAAATGCTGTAAATATCCTGAAGAGAAATTTTTCTATCACATAAATCGAAAATACATTGTGCAAATTTCTCATAGCTTTTATTAGGGCCTTGATTGATAAAATTTCTTACTTCTTCATCTTTTATCAAGAACATAATTTCATAATGGCTTTGGTGTGTTAGGCCAAATTCAATGAAGCCTAGAAGGACATTCCTTAGTTTTGCCTTATTTTCAATCTCTTGTTGCATCACTTCATCCAGTATTTGATCCAGCATGGAGAAATGGTCTTCCACTAATGCAAAAAACAACTCAGCTTTATTTTTAAAATGATAATAAAGGGCACCATGACTGTAATCTAATTCTTTTGCTATTTGCCTCATAGATACATGCTGATAGCCTCTCTTCACAAATAGGTCTCTTGCGGCTTCCATAATCATTTCTCTTGTTAGTTCTTGTTGGACAGCTTTTCTTGGCGACATGATTACCTCCTTATTGACCACTGTTCAATTTAAGTATATTTCATGAATTTTCCATTGTCAACGATAAAAAAGTAATACTCAATCTGTGTTCCGTCCCCTTTTAATCAGTAGTTGAATAGCCAAGTAAATTGATAAGCATTTCTTAATTGTCCTTGCATTTTTCCCAATCGAAACGTTTTAGGTGAAGCCTTTTCGCGTTCATTTCTTCACCTTTAGTAACAACCCACACATTACCGACTTTATGCAATTCCTTTAGTACATTGTTGCCATCAATTCTTTTATAAAGAAAATATCCTTCTTTACCTTTTAAGCCGTCCTTTAAAAACAGTCTCCTTGACCCCTGGCTCGATCCTATAAATAAATGCTCCAAGGAAATTTTGTCAGGATGGTCGTTAAGGTTTTCCCCTACTTTTAAAACTAAGTCACCGGGAGTTAATTCTTGATAACCTGTTAAGTCTACGTTAAACATCTTCACGATATCGTTTAACACCCTGCTATTGAATTCTTTCCATTGCTTCTTATACTCTTCTATACATTCACTTTTAGGTGGTTTTCCTTGTTCTTTGGAATCCGCAAGCGCAGGTTCATTGTTTGTTCCGCATACAATGACGCTGAACATAAGGAATAAAATAGATAGCCTTCTGGTCAATTTCATCATCCTAATTTTTGTTTAGGTGTATATTGTCCAGGTTAAGTATGGCTATCCTTATATTAAGTAGTGAAACATTAGATCCGTCCTCCGTTAAAGATTTACCATCTCAAAATGTTCGACCGTTGGAAACGGGTCATAAAAATGATGTAATTCCTTTTTCCATTCTTGATACTCGCTGGAGTGTCTAAATCCAACCGTATGATCTTCTAATGTTTCCCACTGAACGAGCAGTAAATATTTTCCCTGTGTTTCCAAACAACGCTGTAATTCGTGAGATATGTACCCTTTCATTGAAGAAATAATTTTTGATGCCCGACGAAATGCCTCTTCATACTCAGATTCCATCCCCCGCTTAACCTGGAGCATAACCGCTTCTACTATCATTGAATTGCCTCCTTTTCAAAAGTTCCTACTGTGTTGCTCTGGTTGAAACACTAACTTTAAACCTTGATGTATTACCTGATTTCCTCTATTAACTTGTATAATTTACTTATTGGAAGGATTTCTTTTTTACTATCGTAAAGTTCTCCAAAACTTATAGTTCCAACTTTAGTCATTACTTCATATTCACCTATACAACTATCCAGTAATAAATATAAAGCTCCTTTCATTTCCGTTTCGAAGTTCTTGGTAAATATATTTCTATTAATGTACTTCTTGTCTGAACTGAAATCATATGCAAAAAACACATGATCTTCATTTAACTTGTAGCCATTAAAGTTAATCTCCATTCCTTCCATCCGTTGGCGAAAAGCTGTCATTTTCCATTTCTCTAAATCTGGTGCAGCATTTATTAGCTTTAATACAGTAGGAATTAATTGTCTTACTCCATCAGCACTTATTATTAATTCCTGTTTTCCTTCTGCATCTGGTATTTCCGTAAACTCAAACGCTAAATCCTTATGCACCTTTTGTAAATTAGTTTGAAATAAATCATACAACTCTTCCCTATCATATTCAGATATTTTATAGTATTTTTCTGAATGGTCTTTAAACCAATTCCAGAATTTTAACTCAGGGCTATTCCTATAAATAATTCTATTTAACAACTCATATCCCCCCTAAACAATATGGATGACTAAACCAATAGCTATTCACTTTTGATACTTTATAAAACATCTTCAAGAAGTAACTAAGGTTTTCCTTCTTAAATAAAACCGTCCCTTTAGAATAAAAAAAAACGATTGCTCCTAATGAACAATCGCACCCTTCGTTTAAGTACGTTATTTTACAATCTCATCAATAATCCAGTACCCTTATTTATTTCTTTATAACCCAAAATACAACTATGCCTAATCCCACTAAAATAACACCAATATGTAAATACCAGTAATCAATAAATAACTCCCATTGAAGTTCTTGAATTTCTTTAACCCTTTCAAAATAACCCATTAAATATACTCCCTTGTATTAGCTTTTTCAAATTCATTAGGTTTTTGGATTACTTTTGGTTTCCCCGTTAATGTCGCCAACAACCTTTTTAACCCTTATCTTACTATTCTAACCTCCCCGTTTGTTTAATAAGAATTTAACAGAAAAGGCGGTTAATTCTTCCTGGAACAACCACCCGCTTGTTTATGATATTCAATACCGTAATATTAACTGGTCAAACCGTTCAGCAATCGTTAGGGGAAAAGGGAACAAGGAACGAGAGGTCTATTTTAATATTCGTGTAGAGATTTGGCTTAAACGATACATTGATATCCGCCATGATATGGATCCCGCCATTTTTGTAACCGTGCGGAATCCACAAAGGATGAGTATTGCCCAGATGAGGTATGTCATTAAGCGAATTTCGTCTCGTGCTGGTATTAATAAAAACATCCATCCCCATCAACTTTGACACATCTATGCAACCCACTTACTAAACAATGGTGCCCCTGTGGAAGTCATTCAGAGTCTTTTGGGGCACAAGAATAGTGAAACAACACGGATTTATGCCCAACTAAGCGGCAGACTCAGACAGGAGTTTTATCAAAAGTATTTCTAAACAAAGAGCAACGCCCCTTATGCGTTGCTCTCGTGCTCTGGCACCCGTTAGGAGAACTAAGAATAATACATTACTACTCTGAAAGTAATGCCCCTTTAGCTGGATAATGTTTAAATCGGTGGGAACGATTAATCACTTTTCCGTTCCTTTTTTATCTCCCTAATAGCTATCCATACACCCATAAATCCCGCAGCAAATGAAGGTGGAATACTAACTACAAAATAACCCCAGTCTCCTGTAAGCAATGATACAACTAAAAAAGAAACGGGGAAACCAATTAATACAACCAATGAAAGAAATAACCCTAATTTAGCGTCCTTTTTCACTTTGGTCCTTCCTTTCACAATATTTATTCTATATTTTTAATATATGCCTTTTTTCATTATTCGAACTCTTATATCTACGAATTATTATACGGATTTTTAATGCTTGTTGTTGAACTAAAATGCCGTTAGCACCATAACGAAAAAGCTGCCTCCACGTGAAACTTTAGGATTTACAAAAAGAAAATGAACACAAAAGCTAAAAAGATAACAATTGAACCTAATGACCTTGCCCAAGTGACTTAACTTTCAAGCGCCGCTATAAGGACTTTACAAAAAAAAGGTGCCTTATTCCTTCCTGGAACAAAGCACGATTTAGTTAAAGTACTTTACCATTAATAAAAGGTTTTCAATTCCATTTGATAGTAAATAATCTTCAATCATTTTTACTTTGGCTTCTCTATTTGGATTTGGCACCCGGTAAAATAAATTACAACTCGCTATTTCTCCCAAAGCTCAACCAATCGACCTTCAGGATCTTCAATCCATATAAACTGTCCAAACTCACTAACCTCTTTTTCCTTAACAAGAGGTACACCAATTTGTTCAAGATGCTTAATAGTCTCGTTTAAATTATAAACTTGGAAATTTAACATCACTTGCTGGTCTGTTGGGAAGTAAAGGTCATCTTCAGTAAAGAAAGAAAAGATAGTTTCATTTTCTGAATGGGGTTTAATAATAGTCCCATTCCAATTATTAATATCAAGCTTCAACACTTCACTGTACCAATTTTTCACAACATCAAGATTCTTAGTTCTCCAAAATACTCCACCAAAACCTTTTATCATCGTAACTAACTCCTCTCTTTCTTAAAATTTCTAGTTTTTCGATTAAATTAGATATTCGAGATTTAATGTTATGTTCCTTCTTCAAATCCCCTTAGCATAAAGAATCGAAAAAAAGATGCCTTAATAGTTATTGGACAAGGCGCCAGTTCAAAAAACAAATTTTGTTTTGTTAAACTGATTTATATATAAATATTTATATATAATTATTTACATACCAAATTGATTTTGGTATGCTTCTCTTAACAAAAAGATAGAGGAGAGCAATTTATGCTGATAACAAACCGCTCATTTCGCAATCTGTTTTCTGGTAGACTTTTAAGCGTTTTCGCAGATGCAATGATCTTTTATTCCCTTTTGAAATGGATAGAATTACAATCCGGAAGTTCTGACTCTTTCACACTATTTTTCATTGCCTACTACTTGCCTGTAGCTATTTTCGGCATTCCAGTGGGCAGCTGGATTGAAGGTCGTACGCTACAGAAAGTAATGATCTTGTCTGATACATTGCGGGTCGCCATGTTATGCATTTTCCCTTTGATTATGCACTTCGCTCCATACCAATGGACATATTTGTTGCTATTCGTATTGAGCGTATTACAACTGTTCTTTATTCCCGCCAATCAATCATTGCTTCCTCATGTCGTAAGTGTAGAGGAACGCGCAAAGGCAAACAGCCTGTTCCAAATGGGATTCACGGTAACCAAAATTTCCGGTCAAATCATTACTACTCTTCTTATCAAATTGTTGTTCCCTATTTCGGGATTGCTTTTCATTTCAGCGGGATTGCTTTTTCTATCGCTTCTTTTTATTCGAAAAGTGCAGCCTTTTGTCATAAATAAACAAAACATTCAAAGCGGGAAGCTGCAAATGATGAAAGAAGGCTTACTCTATGTATTGAACCAACCAAAATTAAAAGCGCTGTTTCTCTTTTTGACGCTGGCAATGTTCATTGCGACATCAGTAGATCTTGTGTTACTCTCGTTTTTAACGGATGTATTATCTGTAGGGGTGGAAAATTTGAGCTTCATAGGCACAGCTTCTCTCATGGGCATTTTGCTTGGGGCATTTTTGGCTCCCAAGTTGTATCCAAAACTAGACAGGAAATGGATGCTCATCCCACCGCTATTTGCAGTAGGCATTAGTGTCGGAAGCCTGCTATTCATCGCAAACTGGCAATGGATTCTTCCCTTCTTCTTCTTGCAAGGTATAGCCTTAGGTGGATTTAACGTCACGATCGTCACCTATCTGCAAGATGAAGTGGATAATGACTATTACACACGGACATTCAGTCTGTATTATATGCTCACCACTTCCGTTGCGTTACCTGGCATTCTTGCCACAGGACTTTTACTAAGGGAATTTGAAACCATTCACACTATACAAGTGATGGCTGGCATGTTGTTATTTCTTGGCATCATCGGCTGCGGTGCCATTCCCCGATTAGGAAAGGGAGCCACACTCAGATCAACATAGTAGAAAGGATGAAATTCGAATGACATTAAAGAATGCTATTTTGGGCTTGTTAAGTAAATGGGATGCAACTGGATATGATATAAAGAAGGAATTTGATGATTTCATGAGCATTTTTTGGCATTCGCATCTCTCGCAGATTTATCCAGAACTAAACAAGCTTGAAGCCGAAGAACTCGTCACTAGCAAGCTTGTTCCCCAAGAGGGTAAACCGCATAAAAAAATTTATTCTATCACTAATGGGGGCATTGACGAAATAACCAACTGGGTGGGATCTCCACCTGAAATCCCCAAAATCAAAGACCCTTTTCTCATGCAAGTATTTTTCATGGATAATATCTCTGCGGATGAAGTTATCTTTCAACTGAAATATTACCAGGGGGTTCGACAAAAACGTCTGGACAAGATGACACAGACCGTACAGGAAGCATGGAAATCAATTAAGGAGCGGCACACCATGACACCAAGAGTTCTCATGTCTTCCGCTGTGTTGCGTAGAGGACTTGAACAGGAAATGCAGTACATTAAATGGTGCGAGGAGACAATCGAGCTGGTCGAAGCCTGCAAATCACTATGGGACGCGGACACTTCCCTGGAATCTGTGTTGCCGTTTGATGAGGCTAAGGAATTGGTAGAAGACTACTATAAAGTGGCGGTTGTTCTAGAGGAAAAGGAAGATTGACTACAGTTGGAATAGGGTAAGGCCTCTCACAGACGGCTTGAGAAGTCAAAATACGACAACAACTTCAAACAGCAAAGGAACGAGTAGACCTCGTATGAGTATAAACCAACGAAAACTTGCTGGTGTCCGTAAGAAGCTCAAACGTTTGTTGTTTGCTTCGCCATGGATTGAGGAAATGATTCCATCAGAAGTTGAATGTCGTATAGCTAGGAATTTCTTTCACATGTATTTACCTGACGAGGTGATGATGAAGGTATAAGTTAGACTATTACCTTCCAGCATATCGATTGAGGATGAGGCGATAGTTCATGACGAACTCGTTCGTTGGGGCCAGTGAAGTTATTGACAAACATTAGAGAATAAAAGATTCAGATAAAGCAAACAGCCATTGGAACGGTAACAGATTCCAATGGCTGTTTACTTTGCGCATTACTAGCCAGCGGCTCTCTTCTCCGCACTTACTGGCTCTATCGTCCACAAACGGTGGCTCAATGTATACGCTGCAGTCATTGCTCTTAATCTCCATTTGCACTTCAAAAAAATCCACGTCAACCCAAAACTTTGTCAATCGAATCCTAGTATCAGGTATATTGAAATCTCCTCATTTTCTCCCTTTATTCGATAAACAACTTGTATAAAAGCAATCAGTAATTGTATAGCTGGAATTAAAACGCTTTTTAAAGATTAACCATCTCAAAATGTTCCACCATTGGAAAAGGATCATAAAAATGATGTAATTCCTTTTTCCATTCTTGATACTCGCTGGATTGTCTAAATCCAACCGTATGATCTTCTAATGTTTCCCACTGAACGAGCAGTAAATATTTTCCCTGTGTTTCCAAACAACGTTGTAATTCGTGAGATATGTACCCTTTCATTGAAGAAATAATCTTTGATGCCCGACGAAATGCCTCTTCATACTCAGATTCCATCCCCTGCTTAACCTGCAACATAACAGCTTCTACTATCATTGAATTGCCTCCTTTTCAAAGGTTCCTACTTTCTTGCTCTAGTTGAAACACTAACTTTAAACCTTGATGTATTACCTGATTTCCTCTATTAACTCGTATAATTTACTTATTGGGGGAATCTCTCCTTTACTATCATTGAGTTCTTCAAAACTTATATTTCCGACTTTAGTCATTACTTCATATTCACCTATACAATTGTCGAGCAATAAATATAAAGCCCCTTTCATTTCCGTTTTGAAATTCTCGGTAAAGATATTTATATTAATGTACTTCTTGTCTGAAATGAAATCATAGGTAAAAAACACTTTATCCTCATTTATCTTGTATCCATTAAAGTTAATCTCCATTCCTTCCATCCGTTGGCGAAAAGCTGTGATTTTCCATTTTTCTAAATCTGGTGCTGCATTTATTAGCTTTAATACAATAGGAATTAATTGTCTTACTCCATCAGCACTGATGATTAATTCCTGTTTTCCATCTTCATCCGGAGTTTCCGAAAACTCAAACGCTAAATCCTTATGTACCTTTTGTAGTTTAGTTTGAAATAAATCATACAACTCTTCCCTATCATAGTCAGATATTTTATAGTAGTTTTCTGAATGGTCTTTAAACCAATTCCAGAATTTTAACTCAGGGCTATTCTTATTAATAAGGCTATTTAACAAACTTATATCCCCCTAAAAATATGGATTACTAAACCAATGGCTATTACTTTTGATATTTTATAAAAGATATTCAATGAGTAACTAAGGTTTTCCTTCTTTAATAAAACTGTCCCTTTAGAATTAAAAAACGACTGCTCCTTAATGAACAATCGCACCCTAAAGTTTAAGTGTAATGTTTCACAATTTTTCATAACGAATGGTTTCTGTTCTGTTTACTGTTTTATAGGTCTTTCAAAAATCAATTCATAGTATGACCCGACTGCAACTCCTGAAGTTGCAAAGTCAGGGGAGAAGATTTGAACAAAACGCCACCCCTGTTCTGCGTGACTTTTAATTACTTCTCGATAGTCTTCACTAGGCTTACCAGTTATTTTTTTAAACTCTATTTTAGCAAACTTGTATTCAAACATTTATTTCTCCTCCTTTTGAATATAACAATTTGTACGGCTTTTATTGGAAAAGGTTTCAAATAACCCTTTTAGAAGCAACATTGTGAAATGGATGTTTGATACTTTACGGAAACAATCGGCAACCCGATAATTATCTGCCAAGTCCTGATCACCAATAATAAATAAAGTTTCGGAATTCAATTCGCTTAATTTTTTCCATTAAAATCATGACCCAGTTTCAATAGTAAAACCTTTTAAAAAACTTTTCCCGTTTCTGTCGGTATTTGCCGAACAGAATATGGTGACAGGGAATTAACCTCAGCA
>NZ_LMTI01000006.1:43936-45809 GCF_001510665.1 Bacillus sp. FJAT-27445 | reverse complement strand
CGTAAACTTGAAGGCGTAACTATTAAGATGTGGCTTATGTTTTTAATTAGTTCACAAGCCATTTACCTGGTCATGCAGACGTATTCCATCCCTAGGATTGTTAAGGAAGCTGGCGGCTTAATGATAATTGATGTTAAGCCGTTGGGCTATAGTTTTACGTATGCGGTTAAATTTCTATCCCGGCTGTCTGAGGAAGGGTATAACGTGTATACGCATGTGCAATTACCGCTGGATTTTTTCTTTCCGTTGCTAAACTGCCTGGCCGGATTGTGTTTGTTCGGTTTGCTTATCCGCTTTTCCTATAAGTTGACCGGGAAATCAGCTCTAACCACCCATTCCTCTTTTTCAAAAATTGTATTGTCCCTCCCTTTGATTGCCATGATCTGTGATTACCTGGAAAACATCTTGATATTTGTAATGCTTACCTATCAATCGGCGGTTCCCAGAGGTATTGTATATGCGGGAAGTGCCTTTACGATTACGAAGAGCATGGCTACTTCACTTTTTTATTGTCTGGCCATCATAATTTTCATCTTAAGCTGTGTGTCCTGGATAAGAAAACGGAGAAAGAAGGAATCTATTCGTGGAACATTTCGGGGTTAGGGAAAAAAAGGCTGCACTTTTGAAAGTTTCGATACTTGAAGAAATGCTAAGGCTTCTGGAATATAAAAATCTAAATGATATTACCGTTGATGAATTGTGTACGAACGTCAATACGACCAAAGTGACGTTTTTTAACTACTTCCATTACAAGGAACAAGTGCTGGACTATTTTGTACGAAAATGGCTTTATGACAGAAGCTTTGAAATCCACTGCAAACGTTATTCGGGAGAGGAAGGTTTGTATCACGTTTTTCAATCGATTTGCGAAGATTTTGTACCTGGCAAAAAAATCATGGTTTCCCTCATCCATTATTATAGTAAGCTCACCGAGAAACCTGCCGCCATTGAGCTTTCATCTTATGAATACTACTTATTTAATGCAAAAGCATTCGAGCAAAAGGTCAAGTCCCTGATCTTGCAAGAGGTATTTACCTACTATCTTTCGGAGATACCGTCCATCCACTCCTCCAGATACACTGACGTTGTCGTTCAATTACTTGCTTTAATGTATGGTGTCCCAATTCAAACTCATATTATGGAGCTAAATGATATGTATCCTTTCTATCAGAGAGGCCTCTATAGCATTTTACGCGGAAATTGCACGTAGGTCTCAAGGTACACAGAACCTTAATCCAGATTCCGCGAGTAAGAAAAAGTGGGTTTAATCCTTATTGGATAAGCCCACTGAAAATTATTCCCTCATTTTTAATTTCCTCTTTGTCTTGGCGGGATACAACATAAAAGCGTTAATTCAACGCAATGAGCATAGACGAAGTAGCCGACAAATGTTTGCCGGCTTCATCTTGTGCTCGTACGTATTCGTCTGGCAGTGCCAAACCGCAGTGATCAGCCAAGCAGTCAACGAACGGGCGTATAGCGGAGCACGACGACGCCGGAGCCGAAAGATTTGGTCCCGCTCAGCTTCAGATTCAGTCGATCACGAACTCCCCCCAATAATTGGGGGCCACGTCCGGCAACGATTGGCTGTACCAGGAAGTGATACTCATCCACCAAGCCTAGTTGTGCCAGGGTGGAACCGAGGCCGGGACCGCCGTTAACGACTAGGTTCTTCCCTTCTGCCTTAAGCTTTGGCACCTCCTCGGAAACAGGCCCCTTCAACAAGAAAGAGTTTTGCCACGACACGTGATCCAGCGTCCGCGAGAAGACGTACTTGGGTTTCCGATCGAGCTTGCGTGCGAAGTCGACCAGGAATTGAGGTCCGTCGCCGCTGCTGGCAATGGCTGGCCAAGAACTTTCCATTAACTCGTAA
>NZ_LMTI01000006.1:0-43926 GCF_001510665.1 Bacillus sp. FJAT-27445 | reverse complement strand
GAGCTCCTCATCCGCAATCACCTGCGTGTGGTCACAGCAACCGTCCAGCGTCACATTCATCATCAGGATTACACGTCCCATATGCAGCCTCCTTATGTGTACATTTTATCATCCAAAAGCAATAGCACCAGCTGAATACGATATACCTCAGTTATTTTTTAAGGCAAGTATAACCTTTGTGTTTTTTTGTACCTTAAACACACTCGTTTTATCAATTGATTCAATTGTTTTTCAAAAGACTCCAACTCATCTCCGAGAAATCGCTTAGCACCATAGGAAGTCGAATATGTATAGCCGATTAAGGAAATTCTACAAAAAGGTGACTTCTCCTTCTTGGACTAAAGCAACTGGGAGTTGAACAAGGGCGATTCAAATTAGTTGCTCATTATACACGCTAGTTGGGTGAATTTTTTCTTGTATTAAGTTATTAATTATTTGCCTTATTACACGGGGTTCTCGTAAGTCTATGTTTTCAAATGTTACAAGTTCATTTACTTTTATCCACTTGCTGTCAGTAATTACATCTTCTTCGAGATTTAGAGAACCTCCTGTAACCTCACCAACAAAATGAAATAAAATAACTTGATTGTTAGTACTACTAACAAAATTATATACACCAGTAGTACCAATTAGTTTTACATCAAACCCAGTTTCCTCTTTAACTTCCCTCTGAGCTGAATAGAGAATGTCCTCACCGTTTTCGACATGGCCACTTGGAAAGTTCCACTTATCAATTGCAGTAGGTTTATTCTCTTTTATAATCAAGACTTTATCGTCGTTAAAGATTGACACACTTGCTACTAAAACAATTCCATCTTGCGACATCTGATTCGCCCCAATTCCCTCTTAAGATTACATTTATCTCTATTATACCTGTTTAGCTTTCTTTCACTAATCTGTAAGTTCAATTAGGAAGAACTGCATTAGTATCTCTGTGTTACTTTGCCAAAAATACTAGCACATACAAAAAATAATGTTTTTATCACAGCAATTAGTTGGATTTTGAATATAACAAACGGCTTCCTCTCCTATGGTATTATTAACTAATAGGGGGGTTAAGAATGTCAGGTGATACAGTTTTTGCTTTTCTACCAATTTTAACAATTTTATTTTACGTGGCTCCAATTGTCTTTGTGATTTGGTTTTTAGTAAATTTCCTTAAAATACAGAAGGAAAGGAATACTATCCTTAAATCTATTTCTGACAAGATGGATAACCATTAAAAGGGAGACAGGGAAACCTGTCTGTTTTTATTTCACATTTAATACTGTATCCTTCATCAACTCCCACGTTAACAATAAAAAATGCTGCCTAAATAGCAGCAACGAATTCTAACCCTTTAGATAGCCCTATAATTTATTCTGTCTATCTAACTTTTTCATCCCTTCCTTATATCTGCCATCATAATGCCGAGCCATATATTTAACTCCTTTTCCTTCAAACGATTTTTCTTCTAGAAAAGTACCACAGTGTTGACACACAATTTGTGAGGCATTAATTTTCTGTGAGCACTTTTTACATATATATTTTCGATTAGCCCTAAAATGATTCATAAGTCCGATGATGCTAATAAAGCATAGAATTAGAAAAGTAAAAACACCTAATAAATGTCCCAGAAACTCACCTCATTTATCGCTTTATCTATTCTACATACATATTCTTCCTTAACAATATAAAACCCTCCTTAAATGTGTTCGCTTACGTTTTATTTTCAACAAACCTGCACAAAAAGCAAAAAAGACCGCCGCAGCGATCCATCTTGAATTCTTTCCTCCGGCTGCACTGATTATTTGAAAGTAACCGTTACTGAATAACCTAGAATTGTTTGTTTTACTCGATAGTAAGGAATTGTATGTAGAACCGGAACGATCAATCTTTATTTTCTCTCAACTTAACCATGTTGTACCACCGCACTCCTCCATGTTGTGATTCGGACATGCCATGGTTAACAAATCCACATTTTTCATAAAAGGGAACTAAATCCTGTTTGCACGTTAATGTGATTCCTACTCGTTCATTTTCTGCTGCAAGCTGTTCCATTTTTTCGATTAAGATTTTTGCAATTCCTTGATTTCTAGCCTTTTTGGCCACCGCTAATCCTAAAACGCTCTGAAATCCTCCTCTTTTCGGATTCTCTGTGATTTTTTCAAAAAGATCATCTGTTATGTAAGATTGATTAATGATTGGCCCATTAATATAACCAAGAATCTCCCCTTCCTTTTCTGCTACAATAAATGTATCAGGTATCAACTGAATCCTCTCCACAAATGCATCTTTCGTGGCGGCTTCCTCTTTTGAAAATCCTTCGTTCTCAATATGTAACAGCTGTTCTAAATCTGCAGATTGGACATTTCTAAAAGAAATCATCTTCTATTACCCCTTTTCAAAGATATTCGATACTTTCAATCATACTGAATGAATATAAAAATCGAAATAATAACTTTTAAAAATAAATGGACTCCCATATTGGAAGTCCATCGCATGCCATAACCCCACTTAACTTATTTCTCCTGTTTTGTTTCGGAGTCCTCATTGTTGCTATCAACAATACCTACCCCAGACCTGTTTTCCAGCGATTGGCCAGTAGGAGCACTTGCAACGCTGCCAAATGGATCAAGAGCAGTAGCCATCGTATCCCCGGGAACCACCCCTACATTAAATGCTATTGACCCGCTATCATTAGTTTTACGTTTACCGTCGTTTGTATCAGCCATCTTAGTTCACTCCCTCATTTTTTATAGGGAAGTGCTAATTTTTAGCAGCACTGCCCCGTACCATATTTTGTCCAATAGGGGCAAATTTACTAAGAATTTTTTCAAAGGGCTCTTTAAATAGGTTTGATATCTCCCAAGGCCATAATTTCCCGTTGGAAATGCAGTTTAATGATATTGAAACCAAACAAACCATCCTTTTTCCTTACTTTTTGCTACAAATATTTGACCTTGGGCTAAGTTAGCTCCCGGTGCTTTTGGGAAATCCAAACGTACAAGCCATGACTTTTCAGCAATTTCTTTGCCACAAAAGTTCTTAGCCATTCCAAAATAGGCTTCTTCTTCTTTATTACCAACTGTTTTAGGAAAAGGTTTGGCGGTTACAACATTCCATTTAGTGTATATGTCAGGAAAATCATCTATTCCATTTCCATACGTTTTTGGTATTAGCGTAGTTAATGCTTCAATTACTTCTTTTCTATCCTTGATGGATGTTTGCTCCAATTCACTTAACACAGGACATTCTTTAGGTTGAGCGTATCCAGGAATTGAACAAAAAAACAAAATCGGAATCGTAATAATTAATATGGTTAGCATTTTCATGAATGACTCCACCTCAAAATTATTTTTCCTATCTTTAAGAAAAATAATCTTTTTACAGAGGTAAGGGTGATACAATATATTGCTGAGCAAATATTTTTCCTAAAAAAGGATAATTAATGTCTTGTCCAATAAAATGGGTATTGAGTAATGGTTTAACTCTATGAAAAAAATCTAAATATTTTAACCAGATTAAGGTAGAGGATATTTTGAATAATTAGAAGCAGAACTTTTAAGGAGAGAGTTTTATGATAAAGCTTTTCTTGCTTTTCCGTATTGCTATATTTTTATTTATAAATTTTGGAAATGAAATTGATAATGTTGTAGAGGTAGACGTGAATTATTGGGAAAATGGCATAAAAAATCAGCAGATTGAAGTGCTTTTGCATAAACAAGACAAGCACATTTTTGTAAATGCCGTTAATGATGCCAAGAAATTGGATGAAGATAGAACAATAAAAACTAAGCCATCGTTATCAATCAAAATCTTGTCATTCGAGGGAGATTACACAGATTATCACTTATGGATCACATCAAACGGAAAGGGCTATATGCAAGCTTTGGATTCTTCCGATGGCGGAACTTACGAACTTACTGAAACCTCAGTTAAAGAGTTGACTGAATTTATTAAGACTAAAGAGAATGTCGATGTTATTCAAAATGATGTGGAATTTGAAGAGTAATACGCACTATTTTGAGAGACAAACAGGGGCAATTCATAGCTGATTTTTTTATCAACATTCTATTTAAAAAAAGACTACCCGAAAGGGCAGCCTAATTTTTTGTATCAATATCCCATCCTTTTGACCAAGTTAACTAACCACTTGTTTTCTGATATTTAAATGTTTCATTCAGCGGTTATCTAGGTTATCGGGTACCGCCTGTAAGATGCGCGTCAAACATATCAATGATTTCAAGGAACCTATCGGCTTCCCGGAAAACGTGGTCTGCTAATAGAGGATGAATAATGCTCTTTATTTTACATTGCTCAATTAAATCACGGGCTGTTTTCTTGAAGTCCCTAAGAGATGCGACCGAAACCCGATTTTGATCAAGGAATTGATCTAAAAGTGGAACTGTTTGAGATTGTGGCTTCATAGATTCTATGTCCACTGCTTGATACAGCAATTGATCAAAATCATTGCTGAAATTCCGTGCTACATCAACTAGTTTCCTTTCTGACGGATCAAGGAGATGACCAATAAATTTGGCATGGTCTGCCATAATCCTTAAGAAGAAGACATTCTCTTTAATAATGGCATCCGGAAGCGCTTGTAATTTTCCTTCATTTAATTCAATTAATCGTTTTCTAAAATAATTTGCTTCCCTACTTGTATGGTCAACTAATAGCGGGAAATTATTTGCTCCTGGCAATTTGCATGTGAGAATTAGACTTAATACTTTCCGTTTAAATACGTAAATATTCGTTGCAGCTTGTTGTACTTCTGAATTAAATCTTCTTATTTGTTCGGGGTCTGTTTGATTATTAAGGGAATGCGCAGTTTGTTCGATGCGTTCAAATATGCGATAAAATTGATTAGCTTCTTGGATTAGTTGTGTATCTTCTGCTCTAAAACCCAATCGAAGAAATAAAGAATGTTCTTTCATGATCCTAGCCCAAAATCGAATTTCATTTAAAGAGCGCTCAACAAACAATCCAGATGTAACACCGGTATCAGCATGCAAAGATGTAGCATCCCCGTTCATTCTATAACCTCCTCGAAAAACTCCCTTTCCTCTAATCATATTTACTTATTCATTTGAATATGTCTTAAAGAACCCTTGTTCATACAGATAGGCAAGGGTTTGAGGTTATCGCTCCCTTTTCCCCCTGTTCACACCGTACGCGAGACTTTCACCTCATACGGCGTTCCAACTAATGAATATCCATTAAAAGGGAGACAGGGAAACCTGTCTGTTTTTATTTCACATTTAATACTGTATGCTTTATCAACTCCCACGTTAACAATAAAAAAAGCTGCTTAAATAGCAGCAACAAATTCCAACCCTTTAGATAGCCCTATAATTTATTCTGTCTATCTAACTTTTTCATCCCTTCCCGATATCTGCCATCAAAATGCCGGCCCATATATTTAACTGCTTTCCCATCAAACGATTTTTCTTCTAGAAAAGTACCACAGTGTTGACACACAATTTGTAAGGCATTAATTTTCTGTGAGCACCCTTTACATATATATCTTCGATTAGACCTAAAATGATTCATAAGTCCGATGATACTAATAATGCATAGAATTAGAAACGTAAGAACACCTAATAAATGACCCCGAAACTCACCTCATTTATCGCTTTATCTACTCTACATACATATTCTTCCTTAACATTATAAAACCCTCCTTAAATGTGTTCGCTTACGTTTTACCTTCAACAGGAATGCGGCTGTACCGTTTGTCTATAAGTAATTCACCATCAAAGCCGAAATTGTTCTGGCTTTTATAAGCATCTATATCCAAGGTTGAAGATGCGGATTCTTAGATCGAACCATAGTAAACTCGATATTTCCCACGTCCATAAAAAAAGACGAGATTGGACCTGTGTAATAATACACATTATATCCATCCTCGTCTTTTGTTTGTTAACTAGGGAGTAGGCCTGCTTTCTAATTCATGACCCATTTATCCTTCAGGAACAGAATCCTTCCAATGATAAAGATTACAGCCATGCATATCAAGTTGCTGGAAATCGTGATGAGGATGTGCTCGTAATTGATTACCCCGAACACCAACTCCTTCAAAAGGCTGAATAGGTTCATGATTGGAATCGCGAAGTGGTGGAAAGACAGTTCATTGATGCCAACGTTGGCCAGCAGCATTGTCGGGAACATGGCGAGCATCATGATTGGCGTGCTGTAGCTTTGCGATTCCTTTACAGTTTTGGCAATAATGCTTGTAAGCATCAGGATGGACGCTGTAAACATTGCGTAAATGACAGATACCAATACAGCCAAACCGATAATTAATGAAGTATTTTCTCCGAACGAGACGGCGTTTCTAAGGTGTTCTGTTAAATAGTTAATCTCCAAAGCAACCACGATCAACGTGATCATACCGGTTATAGCCCCAATAGTGGTTATTGTCATCCATTTTGACAAAAGCAAAGTAAAACGGCTGACCGGAGTCATTAACAATGCCTCCATTGTCTTCTTTTCCTTTTCCCCCGCAAACAAATCGGAAGCTGCAGGACCGGCTCCAATTCCGATTGCCAATGCCAGCATCATCGGAATCATCATGGCAATCAGACTGATATTGGGGTCTTCTTCGGACACTTCTTTTTGTTCAATCGTAAAAGGCTGAATAAGTTCGGGATTCATGCCTTCAGACTGGAGTCTCTCTGAGATGACCGATTTTTCCAGGGCGGTTAACGCATTGGTCACATAGCTCATTAAAGTTGAGGACTTCTGGCTAAAGGAATCACCAATGATTGTGATAGTTGCTTTTTCTCCGTTTTCAATATTTGATAGGAAATTATCATCAAGCAATAATGCAGCTTGTGCCTCACCTTCCTTTAATGTCTCTTCAGGGTTGGCGGATTTCAGGATTTCAATGTTTTCAAAACCGGCAAAAATGGCTTGTTCTTCATTGGAAAATGATTCAGCAACTGCAAGCTGATATGTTTCCCCGTCTCCGTCAGAGACCAATTTTTCATAAAAAAGAATTAGCCCGGTCATCATCACAATCGGTACCAACACGGTTAATAATAATGTACGCCGATCACGGAAGCAGTCCTTTATTTCTTTTAAATAGATTTTAAGAAGCATATGTTTCGTTCCCCCTTACAAGCTTGCTCATGAAAATATAGTTAAGATCGCGACTTCCTTCATTTTTGTATAGTTCTTCAAGGTTGCCATGATAGACAAGTTCACCTTTATGCATCATTGCCACAGAATCGCAAAGCATCGATACTTCCTCCATGATATGGCTGGAGAAAACAATCGTTTTCCCTTCGCGTTTAAGCTGATGGACCAACTGGCGGAACACATTCGACGAAGTAATATCCAGCCCGGTTGTCGGTTCATCAAATAGGATGATCTCCGGGTTATGGATGAGAGTTCGTGCAATCGCAACCTTTTGGCGCATCCCCTTCGAAAAGCCGCTTACTTTCCGGTCAAGATAGTCCCTCATCCCAAACATCCTCGCAAGGTCATCGATTCGCACCTTTGTTTCATGCTTGCTTAGCCCATAGAGGGTGGCGAAATACACGAGGTTCTCACGGGCGGTCAGTCGGTCATACAAGCCCGTTTCGCCGCCAAACAGTACACCTATTCTTTTTTTCACTTCTGCAGAATTTGAAACTGTATCAAACCCTGCAACCGTTACATTCCCATCGGTAGGACTTAAAAGCGTCGCAATTGTCCTGAGCAAGGTTGTTTTTCCAGCGCCATTCTCACCTAGCAGACCGACCACCTGGCCTTCTTTTATCGAAAAAGAAACATGCTTTAAGGCTGTTACCGAAAGTTTCTTATCCTGAAATTTTTTTGTAAGTTCATGAATTTCAATCATTTCCGCACCTCATTTTTTATACTTCTTGGTTTTATCATACAATCTGTTGTGCTCAGAATCTGCAGTTTTGTCGCGAAAATGCCTTTTCATGTCACGAAATGGTCAAAATTCAGGTTGAAGATGGTAAAATAAATTAACAACTAATTTAATTTTATAAAAACGGAATGAAGATTCGTAAATGAGGCGGGTACATATGAGGGTTGGACTGGTGGACGATCGCTTTATCGACCTGGAGAAATTGAACGGAATTATTAGAGGCATACCCGATGTTGAAATTGTTTTCTCCACGTTGTCAGCGGAAGAAGCTTACAGTTTTATTAAAAGAGAAGAGATTGATTTATTGATTGCAGATATTGAAATGCCAAATCTATCAGGCTATGAACTTGCTGACATTATCCATTCGCACGCTTTGGATATAGAGGTTATATTCGTCACAGGAAGCAGCGGTTATGCGGTGCATGCATTCGAGCTGAATGTCCATGACTACATCATGAAGCCTTATCCAAAGGACCGATTGATCAAGTCGATTGAACGGCTGAAGGAGAAAACGAGGTCCTCCGAAATTGCCGGGCGGCTTTACTTGAAACAAAAGAACGATATCCATATCATCCAGAAGAAAGATATCGTTTTTATTGAACGTTCTGGACGATCGACAACCATTCATACAAAATCAGGACCAATTAAAACCTATCAGACTCTTAACGAATTGGAGGGAGAATTAAGAGAACGGGACTTTATCCGCTCCCACCGCTCGTTCATCATAAATATCCATTATGTAAAAAACTTCTCCCTTTATGCGAAAAACTCGTATATAGTCTCCTTTGACGGGATGGGGGAAACAGCAATGATTACAAAGGAAAAGGTGGACTTTTTGCAGAATCATTACTTTTAGGAATGGAGAATGAAGTTGAAATCAGCTTTTTACTATTGGGGCTTGGTCTCGGTACTTGGAATTATTCATTTTCAGGCCCTAATCCTGAATCTTCCTGTTGTGATACCAATTTATCTAACTTGTGTTTTTGTCATAGGCGTCGTTTTTTACCTCTCAAGACGCCTTTTGCTTCGAATCTCTTTCTTGGGAGTAATATGGAACGGCCTGTTCTTTTTGCTTCAGCTCCTGCTTGTTTTGACCCACTTCGTTTCTGGGCTTGGTTTTCTGCAACTTTTCATCTTTGCCGGGATTGAATGGATACGGCTCTACTTTGCAAAAAAGCTTGCGGATGACAATCGTAGGATAAAGCAATTTGAAGAACAGAGTGCTCACATGAATGAAACGTTCCGGCTAGTCAGGAGCGAACGCCATGATTTCTTAAAGCATATATCGGCCATCCATTTCCTTCTGGAAAAAGACGAATTCGGGCAAGCAAAAGCATATCTTTCGGGTCTTGTCGAGGGATATGAAGAAACAAACCTATCCATAAAAGGCGAAAAAGGGGTCGTTGCCGGAATCCTCAACCAGATGTACCGGAGGGCAAAAGATTCCGGTATTTCCGCTGTGTATGACCTGGATTTGCCAGTGTCAACCTTGCCTCTCACCGACCAAGAACTTGTAACCCTTCTAGGCAATCTTTTGTCCAACAGCCTGGATGCTTGTGAAGAATGGCAGGCATTGCATAAGCGACAAGGCTTCGTTACCCTGCAATTTTACAAAAGAGGAGGTTTGTACATATTGACTTGCAGCAATAGCAGCTTGCCAATCCCCACCGAAATCCTGGATGAGTTATTTCATACACATGGAAAAACAACGAAGCAGCACGGACACGAAGGGCTAGGGACAAAAATGATCCAAGACATCGTAAAACACCACAATGGGTTCCTGGATTTTGTTTATAAAGATGAAGAGTTTACCTTGAAAATCAAAATGCCAGCAATTCAGTGAACCATACGGGTATCAGGATTGTTCATTTTGGATCTTTGAGCATAAAAGATTCTGACGATTTGGTTAATATATTCCTTATTCCACTAAATCCCCCGTTTGTTCAATAAGGTATTAAACAAAAAAGGTGCTTTAAGCCTACTAGATCAAAGCACCCGTTCAATAAAGAATCTGGATTTACTATTCAAAATCAAGTAAATCCGAAATAAATTTATTTATATCTCCTTTTATGATCACACCGTGTCCCGTACATAAATATTCAGCCTCAAATTTATTAATAGCCTTTAAACCTTCGATAAATAAACTAAAATTGCGTTGTTTTCTCATTTCTTCATTTTGAGACCAATCTGAAACGAACTGTTTAATCTTTTCTCTCTCATAGGTACCTGTATCTACAACTTTATTTTCATTCAATGGTTCGGCAAAGAAGCAAATATGGTCACCACAAAATAATGCTTTGCTTTTACGGTGATAAAGTAAGACAGAACCTTTTGTATGGTGTCCAAGGAGAACACACTCAAAATTACCTGCAATTGAACCCTTATCCGGGAGGTTTGTCTTCAGTTTTTGTTTAAGACTTTCCGGTACCAATTCTAAATCTTTTTCATGAATAAAGCCGTCTATACCCTCTAAAAATTGCATTCCCCCGATATGATCTTTATGACCGTGCGTGGCAATAAATTGAGTAATATCACTTTTGGAAATCCCTTTACTATCTAGTGCAGAGAAAAGTAATTGAGAATGTTCTACCTTCCCTGAATCAATAAGGAAATTATCATTGTCTTCAAGCAATAAATAACAGTTATTATATGAGTTCCAGGATTCATCCCATACTAAAAAAGCATACACATCTTTTGTTATTGCTTCAAAATACGATTTCATTTTATCCCCCCATTTCGTTAACTTAAGGTACTTTATCAATTATCTTAAAGAAATATATATTACTTTTTTACGTATTTCAAAGACAAAAAATTATTGATTCCAATTTTCTTAGCCCTAATTTCCGGAAGTGGCTTTCTTTTGTACTCTTCAAATCCCAGTTTGTTATATAAATTCATTGCCGAAGTATTCGTATCCGCAACCTCTTCAATGACATAATCATTGTACGGAGTGTTTTCAATGATATGATTTATGATTTGAGATGCTACACCCTGTCCTCTAAATTCTGAAGCTGTTCCAACAAACTCAATCGATCCTGCATTGGGAGGGAATTCTTCAAAAGGCGCTTCAAATTCCTTCTTTAGAAAAATCCCCGCCATGCTTCCCTTGAAAAATCCTAGATGCTTCCTTAATTCCTTTTTATTTAATCGAACCGATCTATCGGCACCATCCGTGCATGCTGTCATTCCAGCAATTTTATTATTAGCTATCGCAACATAAAATTGATTCAAAACAAACATATGAGCAAAAGCTTTTGCAATTTTATTTTTATCCTTTGAAAAAAAAACGAGCCATTGTGAGAACCCTTCCGAAAAAATCTCAGACATTTGTTTCCTCACATCAAAATCCACCTTATCTGCTCTCACAACAGTAAATTTATAATTCTCAGATTCCATATTTTATATCACTCCTTTTTAATGAATGAAAATATGTTTATTATTAATTTCTTTTCGACATACGCTCTCTCGTTTCGAGAAGAACGCGATTACTATTTTTTATAAAATCAAGAATTAATTGAAGTTCCTGATCAGTGTATTTAGATAGCATTTTATGAATTTCTCCACCAAAAGAACTGAATAGAGGAACTATTTCTTTCTCTGCTTTTTCTTGATTTACGCTAATAATTACACGCCTCTTGTCTTGTGGATCGTTACCTCGGAAAGCATACCCTGCTCCTTCAAGCCTATTTATTACTCCGGTAATTGTACCTGTCGTTAAACCCGTTATCTCAGCAAGTTCTCCAGCAGTTATTGGTTGATTCTTCAATATAACTTCTAGACACTTATGATCAGTTGGGTTTAGTCCTAACTTGGTGGCAATTGATTGATGAAACATAATTGTTGCTGAACTATTATTTCGCAATTCATTATCTAGAGCATTTAATAATTTCATTCTTAATGTTTCGTTTGTTGTTGACATATTTTCTACCTCCAATTATAATTACCTTACCTCGCGAGATAAAATAAACTTAAGGATATTTTATCATTAATTAAAAAACATTTCAATCGCTGGTTACATCGAAAAATAAGGATTCAAAAGCAAAGATAAGGTCCATATTTATCAAATACACATGAGAGGAAGTTAAAAGTGAGTAAAGATGCAGGTGTTTTTTTAGGGACAACATTATTGCTTATATTGCTGATACTTATCCCAGTTTGGATAGGAAAAAAGAAGAACAATAAATTAAATAAAAATCAAAAAAATTGGTGGTTAATATCGCATATTTTCTTTGTAGTTATATTTATAGGAGGTCTGCTTGGGACTACATTATTGGCTATTTCAACCAATTTCATTACTGAGAGAGAACATATATATGCAGCGCATTTGTTTATTGAATTCTTTGATTGGTTTTTAATCATTCCAGGTGGAATTGGCTCCTTTTTCACTGGAATTTGGTTAGCTGTTCGTACACATTGGGGGGTGACAAAATACTATTGGATTATGGCTAAACTTGGAGTTACTTTTATAGCCATTTTGTTTGGTTCGATGTATATGCGTATTTGGATTCACGAAACGGTAGGAGATATTTTCGTTAACACGATCCATCCTTTAAAAAATCCTGTATATCTCCACAGCCGTGAAATGTTGTTTATTGGTATCGCAGTCTCTTTTTCCTTCATTAGTTTTTTAGTATTAATTTCATATTTAAAGCCATGGGGGAAAATAAAAGAAGTGAAAAAAACTTTTCTTAAACAAGAGGGAGGAGAAAAAAGATGAAATTTTGGTCATTTATTGCTTGTTTATTAATTGGGTTTGGTGTTGGTTTGTCCTTAGATAATCCTGCTCCAGGAGTTATCATAGGATCAGGCTTCGGATTAATTTCGATAATAGTAATATCACTATTGCAAAAGAATAAAACGATTGAGAATTAAAACAAAGCTCCTAGTTTTCACTCTAACAAACTGTGAGCTTTGTTTCTGTGTTAAACATCAGGCAACTTCGGACTCATATGACGTGAACTTTCGTTCTGTGCCCAAACATGAGGCAACTTCGGACTCATATGACGTGAATTTTCCGTTTTGAGTCCAAACATCAGGCAACTTCGGACTCATATGACGTGAATTTTCCGTTTTGCGTCCGGATTTACAAATTATTTCCAAGTCTCATCTAATTTATTTGAATAGAATTCAATTGCCTTTTTATATTTTACTATTTCATCATCGTTTGTTGTTTCGATCAGGCATTTCAGTAACAATTCCATTGCTTTGCTATGTTCATTCAAATTATATAAGGTCATCGAATAGAATATCTGAATGGCCTTGTTGTTTGGAAATGTTTTAATCCCCTTTAGAAATATGCTTTTTGATTTTTCATATTCTCCTAATGTCCTAAAGGTACTCCCTAACCCTAATAAGGCTCCCTCCAATTCGATTGAAGACAACCCTAATTGGATTGCCTTTTCATAAAAAGGTACTGCCTTCGATTCTTCTCCTAATAAATCAAAACTCCATGCACAATGGTAGTTAATTGATGCATGATCAGGGAACTCCTGCACAAGTTTGATCAGTAATTCATTAGATTCTTTATGATGGCCACTATTCCGTAAAGCAACAGCCTTTTCTAATTCCATTTCCACTTTTTCTTCTCTCCAATGCTTTACCTGTTTGTTCCACCAAACGCCACATAAGCTTAATAAGGAAATTCAACAAAATTCACTCTAGTGTTGCGATCAGACGATCACGCGGTAGTGAAGATGAACAACGCCGCTTGGGAAGCGACGCTCACCGAGCAGCTCGAGTCGCATGCGGAGGTTATCCGGCAATGCTCGCTTACCTCCACCCAAGACGATCGGATTAATAAGCAGAAGACACTCGTCGATCAGTCCTGCGCTCATCGCCTGCCCAGCAAGCTCGGGGCCGCCAATCGTAATGTCAGCTTCTGAAGACTCTTTCAGCCTCCGAATCTCATCGGGATCGATTTTGCGCTCGATCCTAGTCCTGGCGCTTGAAACCGCCTGAAGCGTCCGGGAATACACGATCTTCTCAGCAGCACGCCAGATCTGCGCGAAATCCCACATTTCCTCCGGTTGGTCGCCTTTTTTGGCGCTCGCCGTCTCCCAGTACACCATCGACTCGTACATTCGACGCCCGTAAAGGTAGGTGCCAATCGGCCGCTGGAAGTCAGTCCAGAACGCAAACACCTCGTCATCGGAGATCGACCACTCAATATTGCCGCGCTCGTCCTCCATGTAACCGTCCAAAAATACGTTAATAGGGTAGATAAGTTTAGCCATTTCAATCACGCCCTCCAATTTTCAGCTTCCAACCAAGACCTACCCAAGAATCCTCCACTTCAGGCAACCATTAAGGAGGGTAAGTGGTCGGTAGTTCACGCAAGTAAAACCTTTTTTTAAAAATATGTTCCTTAATTTCATTTGAACTTAAACAATAGCGCCTTTTTGTGGAATAGAGGTCCGCTTCCTTGGCAACATTTCCGGATACGGTCAGCTCCTGAGCTTAGAAAACTTGCCGCAATTCAATCTGGCCTTCCCCATATCCTTGAGGGTCCGGCATCCGCATTGCCCACTCGATGGCTTCGTCCCTCGACTTCACATCAATCAGAATGAACCCGGCAATCACTTCTTTGGATTCCGTAAATGGGCCATCCGTAACCACTGGCTTTTCCCCTGGTTTCGGAAACGAAATGCGAATCCCGTTTGAACTTGGATGAAGCCCTTTAGCCATAACCCGCACGCCTGCCTTAACCAATTCCTCATTGTACTTATCCATGGCTTCCATGAGCTCAGGACTCGGAAGATTTCCCGATTCCGAATTCTGCGAGGCTTTGACAATCAGCATAAACAGCATAAACATTTCCTCCTTCTTTTTATAGGTAAATAATATACTTAATGCAATACCGTTCTTATACCAGAAAAATGACTTTATCTTCTTAAGCGCGAGTGTGCCAGAATCATCGTTCTTGTCTACTTAATAAGTTTACTTTGCGTTTATAAAGTAAACTAGATGATCAGTCCATTTGTCGTCCTCGTATATAAATCCTTTCCTCGTGCATTCATAAATCATTCCAACACTTTCTGCTAACTTTATAGATGCTATATTATCAAGGTTTATGTGAGCTTCTATTCGATGATAATTTAATTTTTCAAATGCCAAATCAATTGCTGCTTTAACAGCCTCTTTCCCATAACCTTGTCTCCAAAAGTGGTTATGAATTGTATATCCGAACCTGCCCCATTGATATTCTTCCCTCATGATTGTCGAAAAGTCTATAGAGCCAATATGAGTATTATCTACTTCTCTAAACAATCCAAATACATATACCTTGTCATCCTCAGCCATCTGATGATGTTTATTAACTAAATCCCGGAACCATTCTTTCGTACAGATGCTCATATCCAGTTTACCTTCGTCGTATTTATGTTGAGAAGGTAAACGACTTTCATATTGGGTAAGCCAAGATGAATAATCTCTCTCTTCTAGTAATCGAATAACTAATCTTTCTGTTTCAGTTCTTAACTTATTCAATCAAACACCTCATCTAGAAAAATTTCCCATTTGTATATAATTTATGAAATTATAAATTATAGGAAAGCACCCGCGACTTAAAGTCGAAATATATCATTTTTGATACTCAATCAACCAACAATCTTGATATTTTCCCTCGTGAAGCTCACGATTTGGAAGTAATTTCACTTTTTTAAAACCACATTTTTCATAACATCTTATAGCTCTCGTATTTCTTGTTTGAGGGTCCATAACTATTCGATCTGCTTTTTTGTGTTCGAATAAAAATTCAATCATAGATGTAACAAGTAATGTTCCAATTCCCTTGTTCCAATACTCTATTTCTCCAATAAATTGGTCTGTTCCATAAACGTTTTCATTTATATACCCATATTCTTTTTTCGTTTCATCATCCAATTGATAGAATTGGATATACCCAATTTCATTTCCATCATACTCTACAATACATTTAACTTCTTCATCTTCAGGAGCATAAAAAACTTCATTCACTTTGTCTAAATCAAAAGGATTATCCCTACCTTCATAGAACTCAAGGACCGACGGGGCTGAGAGCCATTTTGCTAATAGAACATTATCTTCCTCTTTTAATTTTCGTACTTTTAAATTCCCATTATGGAACAACATAATAATTCCCCACTCTCAATTTAAGCTTGTCCCCATGATCCCCCTTCAGTACAGCAAGACGTATCCAACCTATTTTTCATTCTAAAGCAAAGTTAATATTCCCTCTGGAACCAACCTTAATTTATTTTTTGTAAAATCGCTTATTGGCTTCCAATACAATGTGAAGGTTGCCCCGTTATCCTCGTATCCCACGAAAGAAGATTTCTCATAAAAGGACTTTTCAACAAATTCGGCATTATATACAAAGACAATTTCATGTCCAAGGTCACCGTTATAGGTAAATATATTTTCAACTACTCCTAAGAAGTTGATGTTAGTTATGCTTGCCCCAATTTCTTCAAGCACTTCTCTCTTCAATGCATTAGAACTTGTTTCGCCGTACTCGATGCCTCCGCCAATAGGACGATAATAATAATCTTGTTTTACCTCGTCGTAGCCTTCAAATACTAGTATTGAATCATCTTTTCTGAACACACAAATAGCAATTGCTCGAATTTGTCCTTTCTTCATTCTATTCCTCCACCTTTTTAACTGCACATTTTAGCTTATTAAGGAATTCAACAAAAAAGGTGCTTAATCCTTCCTGGACTAAATCACCCTTTAATTTACAATTCTTCACAAAGTTAAAATAAATATATTCGTTAAACTCATTGAAGGTGTGGTCTAAATATTCCTAAATAGATATATACCAAATCCAAGGGTCTCTCTCCCCCATTTTAAGTACATTTCTCTCCAGGACCTAATTCTTTCTAACATTGCAGAACAATCTGGGTCTTCAGGATTCTCATAGCAATAATCCTCGATAGATTTTGAATACAGCCATTCATATTCATCAAAGTCATCTTTATTGGCAACGGTAGACCATAGTGGAATTAATCCATACTCCTCAGCCTTAAAGATATTTTCAGCATGATACAAAATTTCCTGTTCCTGAACACCGAATTGTTCAAGATATTCATCATCCGGTTTTTTTCTCCAATAGAGTTCACCTAGAACAATATATCCTCCTTTTACTACTATGTTTTTTAAAGATTCTATCGTGTTTCGATAGCCCCCTAAAGCGTGGGAGGACCCAATGCAAATTCCTACACTAAACTCTTGATTCAATGTCTTTATTGCTGTCTTAGCGTCCTGGTTAATGACCTCAACGTTATTTTGAATACCTCTATTTTTGGCATTTTTCTCTAATTGCTCAATGAAACCACTATATTGTTCAATGGCAACGCAATGAGAACTGTACTTTTTACTAATTTGCAGAAGAAGTTCACCTTTTCCCGCACCTATGTCAATTACTTTGTCATTGGCGGTTAGAGAAAGTAATTCCATCACTTTATTAAGTTTTGTTACGTTAATTGGATTATAAAGAGAATGATTTTTATGTGCTATTGCTGAAAACTTATTTCTATCCAATTCTAAACCTCCAAGATTTTTCTACCTTCGTCCAAAACGTCCAATTATCATCGGCAGTCTAACTGTTTTGAGCTTGCATGAGTTCATATATCTTACGAGCAGTGTTCACATTTCGTACAGTAACTTGTTTGTAAACCTTTGATCCAATTATCTTTGACATTCCGCTTTTTGTTGCATTTTTCTTGTCTAAGGACCACAGTATCGCGCCGGGTACATACATTACCTTGTCAATATTTGGTTTGATGACTAAATTCTCAAGTACAGTTTCATCATCAATTTCCTCCCATATAAACAGGACATCGCTTTTCATATCTTTGTCATTTTTCCACGTGTCAGGAATAGCGTTAATAATCCCTCTTACATCATCGATACTACGAACTAATACTTTAATTTGTAATCCGAAATCAACATGTATCGCTTCTTCCAAAATACGTGATAGTTCCGTTTTTGATTTGCCATTGATTACGGCCATAGGATTTTACCACCTCTGCCATCTTTTTTACCACACAATGACAAGGATTTTACCGGCAAACGCCAGACCCTTTACCAAAGTAAACTTTCATTTAAAACCCCTGCCTATTTGACCAGTGGCAGGGGATTTCATTATTCTTTGATGCTTTACTCCAACGAGGCTAACTTTTGTCTTAGTTTTTCGTTTTCTTTCTCTAACTGCACAATTCTTTTCCTGATATCCTTGTTCTCATTAATTAGCCTACTTATCTTTGTTTTATCATCTATTCCAATTTCATATGAGCTGCCTTTCCATAGTAATTCGAGGAATTCATAAACATCATTTTTATTAATTTTGTAAACTTTATCTTCATGCTTCGCTTTTATTTTCCCTTCTACAGCCCATTTTTTCACTTCATGCCAATGACATTCTATTCCACAAGATTGTAGGATTGCAGTAGCTTCCCGAATGGTTAATAACTCCTTCATCCTACACCTCTCTACCCAATCCGTGACGTTCTCGCATGGAAATATCCCCATCTAATAGTAACTGATATGAGTCATGGACAATGCGGTCTAAAATGGCTTCTGCCATCGTACCGTTCCCCAGTTTGATATGCCACCCGCTCGGGTCAATTTGGGAACAATAAATGGTGGAAGCGGTTTTGTGACGGGATTCTGTAATCTCCAACAGGATATTTGCTTCGTCTTTAGAAAGGTCCGTAAGGAGCCACTCGTCAAGAATGAGTACATCTGTTTTTGTGTATTTCTTGATTAGTTTTCGATAGCTGCCGTCGGCAGCCAATTTAGCCAGGGACAGTTCATCCAGTAATTCCGGGAGGCGGACATATTTCACTTTATACTGCTGACGGCAAGCGGAAACACCCAATGCACAGGCCATATAGGTTTTGCCGGAGCCAGTGGGGCCTTTTAAAATGATGTTATGATGATCCTGGATATAAAGGCCGCTGGCCAATTTTAAAATGAGTTCTTTCTTAAGCCTTCGATCCTCATGGTACTCAATATCCTCAATACAGGCTTTTGAGTCTGAGAACCTGGCATTTTTAATTAATCGATTTAAATGATTGCTTTTCCGACGGGAATATTCGAGATCGACAAGCAAGGAGAAACGGTCTTCAAAACTCATGGATTGGTATTCTCTGTTTAAAGATTGTTCTCTGAATGCTTCGGCCATTCCTCCTAAATTCATTTCCTGTAGTTTTGACAATACATGCTCATTTACCATTACTCTTTTCCTCCATAATAAGAAGCCCCACGGGTGAAGCCGAAGTTAGTCTCGTTTACTTCTGTATTTTGTGTTAACTCCTGTTCAGCGTCTTTTTTCCTGTTACTTTTCAATATCGTCTGAATGCTTTTGACCGTCGGTCTTCCTGTCATGGAAATCACCATTTTACAGGCGATTTCTATCTCATATTTGGTATAACGATGCTCCATTTTCTTTAAAGAAAAGATAGATTGCAATGCCTGTCTTTCAGACTGATAGGAATCTAAAAGGTATTGCACGACAATGGAAGTGGAAGAGCCAATGCTGCTCGCCCACTCAATCGCAACTTCGGGCGTGTGTTCTATAAATAACTTATGATTATCCGGCATATGCTCCGGAAGTGTTGATGGCTGACCGAATCTCCCATATAATCGTTTGTGTGAAGTCAGCCACATGTGCTTAAAATAGACAACGACCATATCATCGGAAAGCTTCACATCCACTTCCTGATTGATATACTCGTAGGGTACGGAGTAAAACATGCTGTCTACGGAAATGTGGTAATCAGGCCTTACTTTTGCCGTTCTCCATTCAGATATTTTGTAAGGCGTGTCCGGAAGAGGGGAAAGCGCAAATTTCTCCTCTTCCTCAAATGCTGAAAAGCGGCATCCCTCTTTTCGGGTAAAAGGACGCTGGTTAAATTCCTCAAGTTTCTTCCGTAATTCCACATTTAATTCTTCAATACTAAAACAATGTGTATTCCTCAAAGCTGCTATGATCCAGGTTGAAATCGTACCAACAGAGCCTTCAACACTCGCTTTATCTTTAGGGCTGCGCACTCGTGCCGGCATAATTATTGTATTGTAATGATTGGCCATTTCCTTGTACGTAGGATTCAAAACAAGTTCTCTGGAGGTGTGCTTAGTTACACCGGTTTTCAAATTGTCCGAAACCACAATCTGTGTTACACCCCCAAAATATTCATACGCATGGATATGTGCGTTAATCCAGGAATGCTGGTCCATTGAAAAGGTTGCTTCCGCAAAGGAAAACTGACTGCACGGTAATGTAGCGACAAATACATATGCCTTCACTTTTTCGCCGGTATCCCTATCAATAATGAAAAGTGTAGATCCAGCCCAATCAACCTCCATGATTTCACCTGGTTTTCTCCGAATACGCATTGTCGCCTTGTATTTTTGAGCATAATTGCCGTAATACCGTATAAAACTCCGGTAGGAGTAAGGAATAGTATTATTCGCACGGCTTTGCGCCTCGTATTCGTGATGCAGGAGAGATAGTGTGACATTGGGTTTTGCCAACTCTTTGTGAATGTACTCAAAATCAAGAGGCTGCCTGCCGGAGCCTTCCATGGTCTTTTCAGGAAATAGAAATTCTTCAATCCATCTATCATCCATTTCGTCCTCTAACGGGCATTCCAATCCTTTCTTTCCAGCCAATTCAATGACTTCGGTTACTTTCTGCCGAGAGTTGCCAGTACTGGCGGAAATGCCCCTTAGGCTGATGCCCTCTCCATATAATTCCAATATCTTGCGATAATGGATCATAAAAAAACCTCCCATATAAAGTGTCATATCGGTACGATATGCCCACTAATTATACGGAAGGTTTAGGTGGTAAATAAGTTGTCGTTTAGTGGTAAATTTCTTGTCACTCCTTGGTAAAAACAATGGCGGAAGTGGTACATTTGGGTGGCCGTAATCAGCCATTGTATGAAAAAATAATATTACCTGTATTGATGTATGTTACCACATCATTCATCCCGGCTTGTTCAAACGTTTGTTTAAGCAGCTTCATGTCAATTTTATTATTTCCACCCACATTAATTCCCCGAAGAAGAGCGATATAGACCATTAACCATCTTCCTTTCGCCTTTTTACTTATTATTCCATAATATCCTATTTGCGATTTCTGTTAGTGCTAATTTTCCAATTTAGATTAATTAATTATTTATTGTCTTCAGTCTTTGGGTCATATGTATACATAGAATACTAAACTTCATTAGTGCAATAAGAAAAGCTGCCAAAATGACAGCTCGATGAAATAAAAACAGTATTATTCCATTTGTTCAATACTGTTTTGCACGATTCCCACCATATCATCTTCGGCACCAAGACTAAAGTTTAAAAAGACACCTTGTCCTCCACCAGCACCAATTGCTGAAATAAAAATAGTACTGTTCTCACCTACTACAGTAAGGCTCAAACTTGCCCTGTTTCCATTTCGCATAAAATATTTATCATAAACTCGAACAGCTATTTTAGTATCTCCAAAAGCGTAGTTGCTTTCATCAACTAATCTCATACTTATTCCACTATTGCCAATATCGTTTTGCAAACGATTAACCACTTTCTCAAATTGGCCAGTGATTGTCTTTTCATACTTTGCCATGATTTCTCACCCTATTCCATATTAGTTTTTTTCTTAATAAGCAAGTCTAACAATTTGTACAAAAATTACAAATAATATATATTTTAACATTTTTAGGAATTTGGTAGTATAGAGTTAAGCCTTATAGAAGAAATGAATAATTTGGGGGAATGACATGAAAATTTTCAAAAAAATATTTTCACCGTTATTAGCTATAGTAATTTTCTTTACGGGATCATTTCATCATACTATTCCAAAAGCTGAATCTGCTTTTGATCCTAATTCAATTAGTCCAAAGCTAAAAGAAATGGTTATTCCTTTGAAGACTGCTCAAGCAGGTAATGGGTTTGAAGATTTGCAACCATTAAAGGAAATATTGAAGGACGTTAAAATCTTGGGTATGGGCGAGGCCACCCATGGTACTAAGGAATTTTTTCAAATGAAGCATAGAATGTATGAATTCTTAGTGGAAGAAATGGGTTATCGAGCGTTTGCCATTGAAGCCGATTTTGGGATCCATAAGATAATAAATGATTACATTTTAAACGGTACTGGCAGCATGGAAGACGTTATTTCTGTGATGAGATTTTGGACTTGGTCAACTCAAGAAGTTGCGGATATGATCGATTGGATGAAAGAGTATAATCAAAATCCCAATAACATCGAAAAGATTCGGTTTTACGGATTTGACATGCAGGGCGTTAACAGTACGGCAGAGAATATTTATGCTTATTTGGAAAAAGTAGATCCTACTAGTGAACTTCTATCCGATTTTCCATTAAATCATTCTAATGTTGAATCTTTAATAGAAAAACTGGTTAACGCCTTTGAAACCAATAAAGATACATACGTATCCCTATCGTCTAAAGATGAATATGAAATAATCCGCAGGGAATCAGAAATCATTAGTCAAAACGTTGATTATGAAGAAATCTCTTCACCTATTACGAATAACGATACTGACGTATCAGGGGAAACCTTTCGTAAATCATTTAGTCTTCGGGACGCTAGTATGGCGGAAAATGTAAAGTGGATCCATAATTATGAAAAGGAATATTATAAGAATGATAAAATAATGCTCTGGGCTCACAACGGGCATATCAGTAATCACTTTCAAATGACCAATATCTCCAATATGGGAATCCTGCTTAAAGATGAATTTAAAAAGGAATACTATTCATTAGGCTTTGACTTTTATAAAGGCAGTTTCGTTACAATGGGGAAAAGTGATTTCGGAAATACACTAGGAATAATAGAATTGGATGAGCCGAAAGAGATAATATTTAGTTCTTATTTCAAGGAAACAGGCTATCCAATAAGTTTCTTAGATTTTACTACTGCTTCGACGGATCATGATATAGAAACTTGGTTATCGACAGAACATTCGATGCATTTAATTGGGGCTGGATTATACGAAAATAAGGAACTTACTAAGGTCATTCCTAAAAAATATTACGATGGAATCATTAATATTGAGGATACGAATGCTGCTGAAACCCTCTATCAAGGTGAAATGCCAAAAGTACAGCCTATAGCTGACCCTGCGGGCGAAGCTCCTGAATCTAAAGAAGAAGTAGCATCTTTAGCTTTAGATGGCGATAATGAGAATAACTCAACTAATTGGATAGCTATTGGATTATTTATCACCCTTTTTTCGGTCGCATTGATTTTTTGGAGGGTAAAAATAAAGCAAAATAAGGGTAAAAGTGATCAACACAGTATTTAGATAAATTTTCATAAAGTGTCATGAACGCATATCAAAAACCGCCATTTAAGCTCAATACGAAATTCAACAAATCGGTGCTTAATCCTTCCAGGAGGACAGCACCCGTTCGTTGAATAAAGATGGCTTAATTCTGATTCTTAATATTGGAATGGCAAATATTAAGACATAAAGACCCGAATACCCAAAACCAAATATTATCGCTTCATCATCCAACCTATATAGAACCCAAGTTGCTACAGATAACGACAACGAAGTTATTATAAACGCTGAAAACATACTAATCCGTTTATTGTTTTTCTTTTTTAACATCCAAACAGATACAATCGTCGAAATTAGTAAAGAAAGTAAAATTATGATGAAATTTAATCCTTCCTGGATTATCGCACCTTTAGTTTTCTAATGGGTCAACCCTTGAATTTATTTTAGTGTTGTTTAACTAAAAGCTCACCGTTAGTACCTTGTAGAAAATCGGAAACTATTTGAATATATCCAATGTCAGGCATTAATCCCACCAAACTGAATACACTTGATAACCTTCAAATAATTCAGGTGCAAATGGTGGCTCTCCGAAAGCATAACCTTCATCTAGTTCCGAGGGTTCTAATATTTTTACCCAATCTTCGACCAGTTCAATTTCTGCATTAGTTAAGATGTATATTCTTTCTGAAAACGGCCAATCCTCTTCATCATCTTCTAATTCCATTATTTCCACAAATACATCTTGAACGTTATCTTTTTCTCTAATTTTACGAAGTACCCCATAAAATGTTTCAATTCCTGGGTGTTCTAATAAATTACAACCGATTGAACTTTCGTCTGAATTTCCTTCAAAAAAATCCTCTAAAGTTACAATTGGTGCAGTTTCTTCCTCTGGATAACCCTGAGAATAAATTTTTGCTACAAGTTTTTCTCTCATTCTTTTCTCCCCCTTAGATACTATTTAATAAATTTTTATACTAAAACATTTACTCGATAAATCCTTGTTAAGAAGGTATGTTTTGGAATTTATAGTCAAGTCGTCGAATAAAATATTCTTCGCTAATTTAATAAGAATGCCAAACAACAATTTGATCTCTATAAAAGAGGTGTGCAGCTTCCTTTCCTTTAAAGCTTAAATCCTCTTCTATTAAATTTATCTGCAATATATCTCCATCCTCAAATAGTACATTCAGGGAGACTCCTTCATTCTCGATTGCTATTTTTACCACCTTGTTTATTAAAGAGCATAATGCGTCACGCCAACCTTCAGTTTGCCTTTTAAAAGTGATATTTTCTTTTACAACCGTTTCATCCACTAAAGAAGTTAAAATATATGAATCATCTTCACCTTCGAATACGAATTGAATATAGTCCCTGATAAAAATAACTGAACTAAGATTTGAACCCTTTAATACCTGTATGCTCAAATCTCACCTCACCTCCAGTTTCCCTGCTCCCTAAGATCAATCAGGTATAAGTCCCATTTATCTATGCCTTTCCTTTTACTTTTTAAATGAAAGAATTTGCCCTCGATTTTTTCCAACTTTAGGCTTCATATTTTTTTGGAATCACAACCGCATTGCAGGACTTCTCATAAAACTCAAGTGGGCCGGCCTCTCCAATAATTGCATATTCATAGCCAATTTCTTTCATCTCTCGTAAGCAAAAGTGGAGTAGCGTGTAACCTATACCTTTAACCCGGTTTGAAAAAGAAGTACCCATTGGACCGAACAACCCCTTTTTCCGCCGTACTACGTCAAAGCAGGAAAAACCAACAATTTGATCTTCATTCAAAGCAATAAAAATAGGAATCTTCTCGTATAAAAACCCGTTTTCAATAGATTCCAACCAAGCATCACCAAATTCCCTTACCACAAAGGATTTTAACAATGCAGTATCACTTTGTTCTACTCTTCTTATAGTTATATTAGTAGCTGGTATAGTAGGGAATGAATAATCCCTCAAAGGGACAATCATATCTCTGGGATATGCAACTATTTCAAAGATACAGGACACATCCAAGCCCTCAAAGATGTTATTGGTTGATTGGTCATTATCCCTAAAAATTGCATCCAGTATATGCCCTTCATTTATATAAACCTGATTAAAGCGTTCCATTCTCCCACTTGCAATCTCTAATACTTGCTTTGTTGTTGGGGATATTTTTACGGTAAAAGGTTTATAACTAATCCCTTCATCTTCCTGAACAAACTTCATTTCCTTTAGCCGTCTATCCACTAGCTCAATAAGATATGGTTTATGAATATTAAGATCAGCACACACCCCTGTCCTTTCAAGTAATAAACCCTTAAGTAAATGGAGCGGATAAACAACCTTGGTTTTCTTCATCGCTTCTAACTCTGCGTAATTAAATATCCTTAAACAGCGTTCGGTGAATCTCAAAAGTACACTCCCTCTCCTTACCCGAGGCCAATTTTTATATTTATAATTAATAATAATCTTGTTTTACCTCATCGAAGCCTTCACACACTAGTATTGAATCATCATTTCTGAACACACAAATAGCAATTGCCCGGATTTGTCCTTTCTTCATTCTTTTCCTCCATCTTGTTTGACTTTTCATATTCGCCTAATTTCCTGTATGTACTCCCTAAACTTAATAAGGCTCCTTCCAATTCCTTTGTAGGCAATCCTAATTGGATCGCTTTTTCATAAAAGGGTACAGCCTTCGATTCTTCTCCTAATAAATCGAAACTCCTTGCGCATTGGTAGTTAATTGATCGATTCCCATTTCCAATGCCTTTTCTGTTTGCAATCCCATCCTCAACTTACACACCTGTTACTTAACAAGCCTTTGTTCTAACTCACCCTTTTGGCGCAAGTGATGACGAAAATGCATACCAACCAAATCATACCATTCTCTTGTATTCAGCCAGCCGAACCCTCCATGCTTGACTTTATAATTTGGGTTTATATTATCCACTTTCAATTCCCATTGGCTCAACCTTAGAATTACTTGATCCATTCTGCTGATAAGATCGTCCTTACTATCTGAATTATTAGGCGGAGCATTTAGTTCATCCGGTAATTTAATTTTAATTGGTGGAAACCCTCCGATTTTATATAGATGCTCACCAAACTCCGTTTTCCCGAGGGGTTGTTCTTCATTTGAGTTAGCACATTTTTCCATATTATCTAGATATTCATGGGCAACAAGGATTAAATGGTCATACATTTGCCCAATAGACCAAACCCCTTCTTCCGATATATATCTTAACTGTTCTATTGAATAATTTTGAAGTTCGTTTTTGTAACTATTAATCAGTTTATGTTCGCTCAATTTCATTCCTCCTTTGATTACCGTTTTTCCAATAAGAAATTCAACAAAAAAGAGCGTTAATCCTCTCTGAATCAACGCCCCATTAGCATACTAAAACCATTTCTTATTCATTCCCTTTAGAAAAAGTTCTGTTATAGGAAACCCAGAGCTCTCCCCTATAATTGAATCAATACCACAATAAGGGCAAACTGCTGTATCATCGTCGTCCCACCATTCATCTATTTCCTTGGGATCAAATATTTTCATACAGTGAAAACATCCACAAATACTATCCCTTTCTAAGTCTTTTCTATGATGACTACTAAAACGGTGTGCTTCAACAAAATCCGTTTCCATCTTTAACTCTAACCCCTCTTTTATAAATTTTTTTCTATTTTCCATCCAAGTTGTTCTTTTCTGTGTTTTACTGACCTGTTTTCACAATAAAGGAATTCAATATAAATAGCCAATGCTCGTCGCACCCGTAATTATTTAGTAGGAATTTTCTTCCTTGCCTTTTCGATGATTGATTTTATAAACGGTTCTTTTTTCTTTGTATAAGCCGGTCTATCAAACTGATATTTGGAGGCGAGTTCTTTTTTTAATTCGGCATACTCTTCAGCTGCGCTTGGATGTAATCTTAAATAATCGCGAAATAATAATTTTTCAATCCATTCACTGCTATTAAATTCACAGATATGCAGATGACAAGTGCCTTGTCCCCATAATCCCTTTCTAAAAAACCTTCTATCTTTAAATTCAGGTTTCGGAACATATTCAAATTCTATTTCACTTAAAGGCTTAACAAAGTTAGATACTTCATCTAGATCTTCTACACCTGCAATAATGTCAATTATCGCCTTGGCTTCTAAACCCTTAATAGAAGTGCTTCCAATATGTTCTATTCCAAGCACCTTATCACCTAACCCATCAAGGATTCTATTTCTCTCGTATTCAAACTCTTTCTCCCAATTTGGATTATAATCACTAAGGTGAACCATCGGCTTATCGATATTTGTCCCTCCTATCCCTTGGACTAAAGCATCGTTTATACCTCACAAGCCAGTATTTTACGGAAAAAGGGAGAATCCATTTTGAAAAAAGTTTAATCAAAATAGCTAGCAATACAATGGCCTTGTTTTGTGATGAGGCTGCAAATATCATTAGTTAGTGATTAATTTAATAACTCTATCTATGCTATTTTTATAAGACTCCAGTGCTCTAATTATAGAAATTTTGTATTCTTCGTCATTATTAATCCATTCATGAAAGTTTGTTGGAGTGACATTTTTCTCCTTTAATCCTAGTTCTACATCCATGTAAGCCATTTTTTTAAAACCTATGTAATCATCATATTTTATATCCTTACAAGAGAGTAATTCCACAGCTTTATCATTTGCAAACGATAATTCTTTATTCAGACTGTAAACCCACTCCGAAACATAATTTGTGTCCCTTGTTACTAATTCCCCAATCGCTTCAAGATTTATGCCATTAAAATTATTTGATTCATTAATGATATTTATTATAAATTCTTCAAGTTTTATTAAATCTTCGCTGTTAAACTCGTTAAAAACGGCTGCCCAATGGTCATTTGGTTTATCAACAGGATGTGTTAAATAAACAGCTAGCGGGAAAATCAGTTTCTTTTTAGCTATAAAGTTTATTATTTCATCGACAAATGTATCATGTTTCCAATACAATTCTGAAAGCTCATCAAATAAGTGGAAATACTCTTCAGCTTTACAAAAACCATTGTATTTTGCAAAGTATTTTTGTCGATCTATTTCTTGATTCAAAAAATTCACCTCCTGTGTTTTCATAACTAAAAATCGCTTCACGGAAAATATGAAACCCTTACTAAAAATACTCGCGTTTTAGCTGATTTCTTTAAAATTATATCTAAATAGAAGTGGTAATGGACCCACATTTTCATGCGTGTAATACGGGATAATAAATGTGTATCCTTATACGACGCTCTTTTACCCATCTTAAAATGCCCCGAATTAAGAAACGTTCTTTAACCCTTTGCTGCCGCATTAAACTGTTAAAATGGATTACTTGCCTGCACGGTTTGGTCAACACTCCATATTATTTAGAGGCAAAGACACGCCGACTAACTTGTCTTCCTGGTTGAAATAATCCGATATACTTGAGTTTTCTACTTATTTATATAGACTTCCCTATAAAGTCGAACAAATATATAATATATTATATAAAAAGTTAAGAACGGATTTTTTTAACAGAAAGGATAGTGTGATGAATAATTTTTTATCCTTTTCCAAAGATGAAAGTCAAAGACATTCATTACCTGATGAAATTGCGCATTATATTCTTGGGGAAATATTTACTGGAAAACTAGAACTAGGTACAAGACTAATTGAAGCGAATATAGCGAAGGAACTTAACGTTAGCAATATTCCAGTTAGGGAAGCATTCTATATTTTACAAAACACCGGAATTGTAGAAAGGTTACCAAGAAGGGGGGTTCGAGTTAAGGAATTTTCAGAAGAAGAAATTAATGAATGTATTGTTGCTCTAAAGGAATTATATCGAATTGGTATAGCGTATTCAATTCCAAACTGGAATGAAGAACATCGATTAAAAATTAAAAATTTATTAATGGAAGCAAAAGAAAAATTAGATCAAAAGAAAATTGATGAATATATTTCTATGTGCGATCAAATAACTTCCTACGTTTTTAAAGTGGCTGGCAATAAAGTATTCCTAAAATTTTATTCAGAAATCACATATATTACAACAGCTTATAGCCAATCAATATGGAATGATACCGAAAAAATAAAGAGCTGGCATTCCCATTTAGAAGATGCAGTAAATGCTCTAATTCAGTCGGACTTTAAACAAGCGGAAATCCAGTTGGTGCTTTTGGCAAAACAAGCCTTAACTGCTTAATTATACTTTTACGAAAACAACTCAATCCATTTTTAAAAATAGAAAGGTGCTAACAAATTTAAATTGTTAGCACCTTTTTTATTTATTGAGCGGACATACCTGCATCAATTAGATGTTCTGAAGCAGTAATATAAGAAGACTCATCTGATGCAAGGAATAATACTAGATTTGATACTTCTTCTGGATCTGCAAGGCGATTAAGAGGGATCATGCTTAGTGCATCTCCGCCCTCTTCATTCGTTGCGGCTTCCATCATTGGAGTTTTAATAAAGCCTGGATGTACTGAGTTAACACGAATATTATTTTTTCCATATTCAATTGCTGTTGCTTTTGTCATACCACGTACAGCGAATTTACTTGCAACATAAGCAAGACTTGGGTAACCATAGATTGCTACAACGCCGGCAATAGAGGAAATATTAACGATTGATCCAACGCCAGCTTTTTTCATTGATGGGATTACTGATTTCATACCATAGAATACGCCATGTTGGTTAATCGCACAAACCTTCAAATATTCCTCTTCTGTTAATTCTGCAGTTTCAGAAATAGGTCCTAAAACCCCAGCATTATTTACAAGGACCGAAATCTCACCGAATTTTGCTACAGCTTTTTCTACTACATTAGACCAAGAATCCAAATTTGTAACATCGTGCTTTACGAAAAATGCATTTTCGCCTAATTCATCAGCTAGTGCTTGTCCACCTTCTTGATTTAAGTCGGTTAAAACAACTTTTGCTCCTTCTTCAACAAACTTTCGAGCATGGGAAGCACCCATACCTTGTGCAGCACCTGTGATAATTGCAACTTTCCCGTTCAATCTTCCCATTATAATCTCTCCCTGTTAGTTAATCATATTATACATTATATATTATATATAATATATAATGTCTACGTTTACAGTTTAGATTGTTTTTAATAGTTTGTCTATTTATAAGTCTTATATGTAAATAAGAGACTCCCGTAGAAGTCTCTTTTAAAAATATATGACTTTATCATCAAATTAAAATGCCCGTTCGGAAACGATTTTTTAATAAAAAAGGGCGGATATTCTTCCTACCGCCTTGTTCCCAGGAAAATGCGGATTTCTACAACGGTTGGGAAACTTCACTATTGAAAAGCCTAATTTCTCAAAAATAAATTGGGAAATTAGGCTTTTTTCTTGCTCCTTTAAAGCGCTCGATTATGGAAGATCATAATACTAACCTTACATTTAATGAATCGTGGTTACCTTTTTTCAACTCTTCCATCCTTATAGCTCGCGAATCTTCCTGACTCGCGCTTATTTACAGGATCCGGACGGTCCCACGGCCAGCCTCCAAACTGTGTTTCTTGATACTCCTTGAATGCGTCGCGGATTTCCTGCTCAGTATTCATTACAAACGGTCCATAAGAAACAACAGGTTCCTTAATCGGCTCACCCTCGAGTAGCAGCATATAACTTTCAGATGATCCATTTGTAATCGTGATTTCCTGATCACCAGCAAGCTTTACACGATGGTACGTTTCAATCGCTGTTCCGTCTATATTTAGTCTATCTCCCTGATAAAAGTATAAATTCCTCGTCATTGTTGCTGAAACCGACGGGAGGGTAAAGACTGCTTCCGGTTCCATATGAATAACGTAAATCCCCACATGGCTATTTTTATCGTTTGCCCAGGAAGCAGAGTTTGGTTCTAAACTGGACCTGCCCATCATATTTCCGGCAATCAGTCTTACAGTCGTTTTCTGTCCATTGGCAGAAGCCGATTGTACTTCCGATATATCTTCAGCCCATAACATTTTATATTCAGGATCTGCGAATTTATCTTTTGCAGGCAGATTCAGCCATATCTGAAAGAATTCAAGTGGATTGCCTTTGTCCTGATTGACGAGAGGAAACATTTCAGTATGCTGGCAGCCCTTTCCTGCTGTCATCCATTGAACATCCCCATTCCCAAATCGTCCTGTGGACCCATATGAATCAAAATGATCAATAAGGCCTTCAAGAACGACTGTTACCGTTTCAAAACCTCTGTGCGGATGAACAGGAAATCCAGGAACCGTTTTGCCATGATACATTCTAAACCCATCACGCAACGTAAAATCCTCGCCAAGCTTCCTGCCTTCCAATGAAACGTTAGGGCCCTGCTGGTCATTTCCTGGCGGATATGCGTCTTTATGATGTACTGTCATAAGGAACGGATCTTCTGTCTCCCATGGAAATCCTAATCTTTGTATTTTCATGATTTTGCTATTCACTTCTATTTCTCTCCTTTAAAAGTTTATTAATACTCCTCAATGGGTTTTAGATTTTCTTCAATTTCAGTTCTACGTTCTTCTAAAAATGGCGGTAAATCCAATTTTTCACCCAGTGTTTCGATGTCTCCATCAATTGTGAAGCCTGGCCCATCCGTTGCGATTTCAAATAGAATTCCATTTGATTCACGGAAATAGAGGCTCTTAAAGTAGAAGCGATCCACGATGCCGGATGAATGGAAGCCACGTGCCCGTACTTGGTCTGCCCAAAATTCAAGCTCTTCATCGTTTTTTACACGAATCGCCAAATGATGAATACTGCCACGGCCTGGCCGTTCAGACGGCCCGTCCAGATATTTCACGACGATTTCTCCGAATACCTCTCCTTTGACTGATTGAAAAATGGCTTCGTCATCGGTGCGGCTAATTTCGGTATAGCCAAACATGTCTGTCAGTGTATGTGCCAGTTTATCCAGCCTCTTTACTGTCATTTCCACAGAGCCCATTCCTTGAATCTGATGCTCGGCAGGGACCTCGGATTTATCCCACGTTTCCCAGTGCTCTACCTTCGCACCGTTTGAGACAAGAAGGACCATGCGTAAACCTTCAGGATCCTCAAAGTGTAAAGCTGGATGATTGGCATACGTTGTAACCTCACCATGATACACCCCATGTTCCTCAAAACGTGCTTTCCAATAACATAAACTAGCTTCTGATGGTACGAGCAACCCAATTTTAGTGATGGCATTTGTACCTCGGTGAGTACGACCAACAGGTGGAATTTCAAAAAATGATAGTTCAGTACCCGGGCTACCTGTTTTATCTCCATAAAATAAGTGATACATCGATGGCTCATCTTGGTTCACTGTTATTTTCACACGACGTAAAACAAGCACATGTCGGTAAAAATGATTATTTTTACTTGCGTTTTTTGTAATCATTGAAATGTGATGATGTCCTGGAATTTTATACATAGCCATTCCTCCTTTTTCGGTTTACTAATCAAGTGATAGATTAAAAATTTCTTAATTTTCCATTTTATCTTCCGTATGTTTTTGCAATTTAGTCATGAGCCTATATAGTGTTTTCTGCTCTTCTTCTGTCAAGCATTCATTGACAATTGAGGTTTGGAAGGCAAGCTGGTGTTCAAATACTTCATGCATTTTAGCTTCCCCTTTTGAAGAAAGGGTAATCCATTTGGTTTTCCAATCCTGCTTTCGCTGTATATATCTCTCTTGCTCAAGCCGGGTGAGCATACGTGAAATTCCACCCTCCGACACCGTTGCTTTCACAGCCAGCTGACTTTGCGTGATTGGCTGATAAGTCGAAATCTGGTTTAATACATCAAACTGGGCAGTTGTAATCCCGAACTGTTTTAAAAAATCATTTGATAATAAATTACTTTGATGTGTAAAACGGGCAATCCGCAACCAAATGAGTGAACCAAGGGTACTTTTTCTCAATATGTCTCACTTCCTTTCGTTACCATCAATTTACATATCAAGTGATAAAAACACAAGAAAAATACCCTGGATTCGAGATATTTTCAAAACACATAATTTCATGATGAAGACTTTCTTTTAATAATAGAAAAGAGAACCAGTTTGTTAACCGATTCTCTTCCCAAACTAAACTTTTTCATCATAGTAAAAAATCAATTTGGCAAATATTATTCATAACACTCAAGTTGATTGACGGAAAATATGATCAGCTAAGCGAATGGCAAGTGCAGAGTTAGAAAGAACGGGTCCAGCTGCTGTTAGAGTAGGTAAAACACTGTTATCTGCAACGTACAGGCCCTGTACTCCATGGATTTGACCATGACGATTAGTTGCTGAGGTTGCTGGATTATCCCCCATTCTACATGTGCTTGCTTCATGCATATCTGCACCAGGAGGCCTGAGGACTAGCGATGACTCATCCAGAGTGACTCCCATTGCTTTCGCCGAATCTCTGATTCCTTGTTCCACTTTTTGAGCGTTTTGACGGTCCTTATCACTTAATGAATATTGAACTTGCTGCATTGGTACACCATATTCATCTTTTTGACTTTGTTCAATATATACACGGTTATCAAATCGGGGTTCAACTCTTCCAAAGGATGCATAAACAACCATCAGCTGGTCTTTCAACTCTTTATCTTCAAATTGCTGATACGACCAATATTGGTCAGGACCAAGAATCTGAATTTGATATGGATCATCTTCAGTCTCAAATTTTAATATCGATAAATTACCGAGTCTATCAGAAAACTGTCCTCGGCTTACGGTTCCGATTCCAATCATGGATACATGCCCTGTTAAATAACGGCCAATTGCCTCCCCTTTTATGTTTGAGTTAAGCAATAAACGCGGAGTTTCTAGTGTACTAGCAGAAACCACTACATTTTTTGCCCGAATCCGATGTGATTTTTTGTTAGCGTCATATACATCGACACCAGACACCCTTGCACCCTGAGTTCTGACCTTATAAACATAAGCATCTACAGCAAGATCATAAGGGCGATCAAACAAGGCTGCAGCCAACGCATTAATCGAACTATACCAAGCATTCGAATGGACTTCCCCCTGCCTGGAAGGCGTCAAATCAAGGGCAAGCGGCATATCGTGTGCTTCCAAAATCCCAGCAGCATGAAGCCGCCTTAGCATCTGTTCTTGTAACGATGAACCTTTCGCCCAATCCGTTGTTACATGCAGTAATCTCTCTGCCATCCGATAATAGACATCCAGTTCTCGGTGATTAATCGGCCATCTTCTCAATTCTCCTTCAATCGGTCTTGGAGTTGCCGCATTCCAAAACAACGATCTTCCTCCAAGTGCATACACCATCGTCGCACCCGAAAATTGTGGCAGACGCTTTCCTAATGGTGTTGAATTGTACGGCATAAGTTGATCCCGGGATGTATTTACATTTTGTGTAGGGATATTTTGGGCATGCGAATGAAATAGTTTATCTCCCTTTTCTAGTATTGCAATCTTTTTTGCCCCACGGTTTTTCCACAGCTGACAAAGTCTTTGAAGGACTGCGCCCCCACCAGGACCAGAACCTACAATAAGAACATCATATTCAGTTTCTGACATCTCACTGAGTGATTTAGTCGGAATCCAGTTATTGGCATATCTTATAACCATCGATATTCCCACTCCCCATTAATTATGTTCATATATATTTATGCTGTACTACTCGTCCAAAATGTCCAACTTTTACGGGTGGTCCCAATAAGAATTTAAAATTGATCATTAGGAGACAATACAACCAAATTCGCTATTTATCGTCTTTTTTTAAAGTTGAAAGAAGTTGTATTTAGGAGTGGGTAAAAGTTGGATAAAGGTATGAATCCTAATGAATTAGGGGAATTGTGTTTACTTGCCGGAAAAATTATGTTGGAAAGCGGGGCAGAGACATACCGGGTTCAAGATACAATGGTGAGGATTGCAGGATCTTTGGGGGCAAACTACACAAACAGTTATGTGACACCAACCGGAATTGTTTTTTCATTAAGTGGAGCTGACCAAACCAAACTAGCACAAATTTCAAAACGGTCTACGGATTTATACAAAGTCATTATCGTAAATAGTATATCCAGGAAAATTAGTACCGGAGAAATCTCAGCAGAGGAGGCCTTCAGTACTTTAAGGAAAATCGAAAAAGAAAATCTAAAATATCCTAAATACGTAAAGATTCTTGCGGCTTCCATCGTGAGCGGCTTCTCCCTCGTCTTATTTAATGGAGAATGGCATGACTTTTTTTCCGCATTCTTCGCCGGTGGTGCTGGTTTTTTATGTGTAAGTTATATTCATCGTTTAGTAGACATTAAATTTTTTACAGAATTTTTAGCCGCTCTAATCGTGGCCCTAACGTCCTATCTTTTCAATTATATTGGTTTCGGGCATGACCTCCCTAATATAATCGTCGCAAGTATAATGCCACTAGTACCTGGCCTTCTGATTACAATCGCTGTAAGAGATTTAATGGCAGGCCATCTTGTTTCTGGGTTGGCAAAAGGTGCAGAGGCAACCTTAACTGCATTTGCCATTGGGGCGGGTGTAGCCGTTGTTTTTACACTCTTTAAATAAATCGGGGAATACACGGTTATGATTATACAGCTGTTAACTAATTTCATTGTTTCAGGTGCCTTTGCTGTAATATTTAATGTACCGGAAAAGAATATCGTGCAATGTTGCATTGTTGGTATGGCAGGCAGACTTTTGCACAGTGCGTTGATGAACCATGATTATGATACAGTACAAGCTACATTAATCGCCTCATTTTCCATTGCGTTATTAGCAAGATATTTGCGAAATTCTATAAGACCCCGGTCATTGTTTATAGCATTTCAGGTATCCTTCCTTTAGTACCTGGTGGCTTAGCCTTTGAGGCAACAAGGCATTTTGTTGAAGACCATTACAACTTAGGAATCCAGAACGCCGTAAAAGCCATTATGACAGCAGGTAGCATTGCTGTTGGACTGGTATTATCAGAAGCGTTCATGCAACTATTAAAAATAAGAAAGAAAGTTCAATCACATGGTTTTCGTGAGTAAACTATTTTTAAAAAACGGACTGACCATTATCGGTAAGTCCGTTTAATTATGGTGTAAACCATAACTTTTCCATTATTAGACCAAGTACTTCAGAGTGAATCTTTCTTTGCACATCATTCACGTTCGCTTTTATGTGATGAATACCATTTCCTCCTAGTACATCAAAATTTTGCGACCAGTTAATGTGTTCTAGACTAAAGCACCCGTTGAAAAAGTAATAATTTGAATACCCCGAAAATCCAATCCATTAAAACATATAAAATGAAATAGATAAATACGGCGATTAATCCATTCTTATTCTTGTTATTGTAGTTCCTTATACCAACTAAAGCGAGAGACAGTATTAGGGCAATAGCTCCGGAAAGTTAGTTGAATATAAAAAGGTTAGAACGACAAATGCTCCTACAGAAATCCAGGCTGCAATATCCAATAAGTTTAATTTTTTCAAAGTGGCACCCCTTTTTTGAACGCTAATCCGATTCCCCCCCCCCCCGCTAACCCTGGTTATTGATTAGCCACTTTAAGAATACCAATGTAATCTGCTGCAAGAGCTAAATTGATTCGTTTCCCATTCTTTTCATAAATAACATTATGGCCGTCCAGTTCTACTTCTTTCCAACCATTCTTTCTAATTACTAGGCGATAACTAATTGGGACGCTTGTACCTGATGATGGCTCCCAAATATAATTTTTACCTTTTTTACTTTCACTTTCTAATGTCACATCATTTGGTACAGGGAAGTCATAAAAGTCTTGTAGAGTATGATAATTGTTATCTACACTTTTATAATAATAATTAGCAGCTCCAGTTATAGTGGCTATCACAATTAACAGTGCTACAAAACGTTTCATAGAATCCCCCTATATTCAATTAACGTTTTTAAAACCAGTTCACCAAATCAGTTTATTTTAAAAGAATCTGTTTCATACTTTTAATTGTCCCCATATGCATGTTTTCGTGGTTCATCATAAAAACGAGCATATCTCCTACTGTTTTCAGGCCTAAAAACGGTTCTTTCAGTGGTTTATCAAGATGGCCCTTGCATGCTTTTTCTATAAGATGCGGCTGTTCCGCAAGCAGAGTGACCAACTCATCCATTGACGGAGGCTGCTCTGTCCAATTTTCCGGCTTGCTCCCTCTCGGAAACATGAAATGATACGACGAAGGAAGTTGCCTCTCCTCATTGACCGATGGGAACATCGTATAATCCCAGACTACTAAAATATGGCCGGCATTCCAGCGGATGTTGTTATTATGGCCATGCGGGATCTCGTCCACGACCTCCTCTGGAATGGTACGAAGCAATTCAACAGTCCAGTTACGCCACATCTTCATTTGCTCAAATAATTGTTCTTCTCTCATGATTTCCTCCCCTTTGGATTCCGCGCCAGCCCAATGAATTATTTTTGAAAAACCCCAAATACCCATACAATCAGGTAAAGCGGAACTGCAACAATAATCATCCCTGCAAGGAAATAACTAATGCACCAAATAATGAATTTAAAAATATCAAATATAGAACCTGCTAAATCATCAATAAACCTCACTACTAATACTCCTCTCCCTGTATATCTTATTAACGCTACAATAACATTGTTTTCCAGACAAATCTCTTATTTAAAACAATCGCAAATGATAGATTCTCCACTACCCGTACTTTCATGTTAATTAGAATTCAATGTTAGTGCATCCTGTAAGATTAATTTCGAAAGTTCATGGTCATTTAATACGAATGGCACTTCGGAAGGTTCGACCCAAATTCGGGTAGTGGATTCATGCTCACGGAGAAAAGGCAAGCATTCGACTACATCCTTTCTGTAGAATGCCTGATAAGCTATTAAAGGATATTTTCCATTTGGGTCAAATGATGGATTTTCTTCATGGCTCACTTCAATAGAACCTATGTATTTTATCGTTCCCTTTACGTATCCTTCTTCGTAAGCTTCCCGTACTATCACTTCCTCCACATTCTCTCCAGCCTCTATGTGCCCACCTGGATAATTAAATCCTCTATTTTTTATATGGGCTAACAAGACATTCCGATCTTTCATACGCACTGCATGAACACTCGTAATTATGGTAGACTCAGTTATTTCCATACAGGGAATCCAAGTGAGTTTCACATGATGTCCGCCCCAATTAGCAAAAATCGTCCGCATTTGTCTGTCCCCTTGTAAACAGTAATTTCGTTTTACAAAAAGATTGCTTTAATAATTCAGCAAAACCGTGAATTGTATCTATATCCAGAATTCTTTTTTAGGAAAGCTAAAAAATCGAAAACATTTAAGACGAATACCTTTCCATATGTTGTCTGTATAATTTCCACCCATCCGGTTCTTTTCTAAATATCTCCATAGCCAATGCAACAGCGACTTTTTCTCCAGAAAGATAAAAATTTATAATTGAGGAAAGGATAATTTCATTTTCCGACCGGAGGTTTCTTGTTAGATCATTGTACTCCCAAAATGGGCTTTTACCTTGATATGAATTAATTGTTACGACATTGGACTCTTTATACGATTTTCCATCATAAACCTCATAATCCCTGTCATTGTAATAACCGAAATATCCTATGAAATCATCCGAAATCCACCTATTTACTTCCTGTACATCCCCCTTGTTTAGAATTGAGCGATACATTTCAACAGCTTTAATTGCTTCACTTAACATTCTTTTACCTCCGATTTACTTATTCCTCAACTACTTCAACAAATAGATCCGTTAGTCCTTCTTGGTTTTGGTGCCCAATAGGTAAAGGTTTAAAAACCCCCTATAGATAACGAATTGAATATTTTTAAGAAAGCATTAGTGGAGGAGTGAAGCACTGGATACGTCCCCTGCTTCACCCAACATCCAGAATTTGCTCTGGCGCGATGGGCAGCCGCGAACATGACACCTGAAGAAAGAAGCAAGGCGACAGTATATACCTCGGGCGAACATTGCCCTATGTGCGCAGCGGCCCACGGTTGGGTTGGTTTAGGCCGGATTGTGTATGCAAGTTCGTCCGAACAGTTAGTACAATGGTTGAGTGAGTTGGGGGTTGCTCCATCTCGTGTTCGAAATCTTTCTATTCAAGATGTTATTCGTGATATTACAGTAGATGGCCCTGTTCCTGAACTAGCAGAGCAAGTTCGTCAGCTCCATCGTCAGTTTTACGCAGAGTGACGTTGAACATACCAAGCTCTTAGAATAATAAAAAACAGCATTGGCAAGTAAAATCCAATGCTGTTTTTTGCCTCTTGAACCACCACTAAATGCTTTTACTCGAACGTCACTAAATGTTTCTCAGCCAACTGGAACAAACAGCTGAGGATCGTTCCAAAATAAGAAAAATTATTTTTCCTTAAATAAATCCTCATCAAGCAATTTCATGTTAGCTTCCGCTTCATAAAAATGATTAATTTTTAACTTATCATTGTAGGTTAGCTCGGGCTGAGTTTCCAGCAAATAGTCAACCCATTCATTTTCTAACTCGGCAACGTTTTTTCTATATACTTTTTCAACGAGTGATGGTAAATCCGGTTTATTGTAAATATTTTCAAAATCATCCATTCCATAAGATTCGATTAAATAAGAAACAAAAGAAGCCGCTTGAATATAGGCCATCCACATAAGCGTGTAATTTTCCGAAAAATTTAATAGAGGACGGAAATAGGTATTATCCGTTTCAGGATCCATCAAATTTGTTAAAGGGATTTTTTTGTTGGAATCAATAAAATGCCGCATGACCCTATGAAAATCCATTTTTTGCTTTCCGTACTTATTTTCCATGTAGTCGGCGTATCCTTCCTGAGTCAAAAAACCATTGTTATCTCCATATCCAAGCAAGGTATGAGTTAATTCATGAACGAGCGGATACTTGTCTTCTTTGATAGAATACAAATTCAATCGCTCCCTATAACCTGAAGATATTTCGTTTCCTTCCATAAGGTAAACATTAATCCTCTCGGAAGGAACATAATCAGTAGCTATGGAAGTGTTGATTACATCATATGCTGCCACAAGCTCATCCTTTATCTTCTCTAATGTTTTATCGGGAAATCCTCCTGAATTTACAATATTAAAGGTGATGTTCCCATCCTTTGTTGTGATAAGATTTTCCGATGGTTTATCTTTAGGCAGCTCTTGTTCCGTTTTTGTCGATTCTTGATTACATGCACTAATAAGCATTAGCAATACAATGACAGTAAGCGGTTTGAGAAAAGTCATAGCTTCCCCCTCATAAAATGCTTGTTTCAGGTTTTCAGGTCCTCTCTGATTAATACGAAACCGTTTTTTTGTAAAGCTTGGTATATGAAACTCTCACAACCGATCAGTGAAATTGAAAATAATAGCACTATTAAAATCTTTGCATTTTTCAGAGAAGCGCCTTCCTTCATGACAGAAAAGGATTATTCTTCTGTTCCTTCCCACTCTTCATCAAGAACCAGTTTCCCATTTTCATCGCGAATATAAGCAGTACCTGGAGCTGAATTCAGCAGCGGTATTATTTCCCGGTCGAAATTACAAATCGTGTTCAATTGATAGATTGAATGGTATTTGGGATTTTCCATATATTCGTCACTTTCATCCCCGGCCATAAATCTCCAACCACTATCCGGATTTCCATTTTGGTATGGCTCTTCTCTGTACATGAAACCTACTTTGCACCCGTCAACCGCTATTCTGTCAGTAGCCAAGCACCCCTCATTTGAGTCAATCAATCTTTCAATTTTTTCACTTGATATAAAGTACTTCTTTTTCAAACCTGACATTTGCCATTTCCCTCCCATTTAAACTTCTGCTATATGAATTCTTCACTAAGTATCAAATTCCTTTTTTAGCCAACTACCCCTGCCTTAGTTCGTTTGTATAGTTCATATTTAAAAGGTATGATTTAGATAATTATTGAAAAATTAAGGGGTGAAAAAGTGGGCGTTCGCTTCAAAACATCTCGGTTTCATGTCCATTTTGGACCTGTTTCCCTCTTTGAACGAGTGTTATATAAATATCAAGAACCAAGAACCTTAATGTTACATGGAGGACATTTTAATAAAAGGAAAATTCAAAGAAATATCCCCGATTATGTAATTCAAAGTCTTCTAGATTTTAATCCTAGCGAATGGAAAGTAGTCACAGCTGAAGTTCGTAATGATACTGGGAAATTTGTTAACTCAACTTGGGAAAAGGTCATCGAAAATCAAAAATATTGGATAACGATTGGCTTCGGTGATGTCGTTCAAACTATTATTAAGAAAGAGAGTGAAGGATTGGGGTATGACATAATAAAAGAGGGACACTTGTTTCAATTAGTTTCTTCAGTGAATGAGATGTTAATGAAAGAGGAAGCAAACCAGTAGTTTTTCAAAAAAACCTGAATGAGCGGGGAATAGATTCGTTCCCTGCTCATTTCAATCATTTTTTAATAATAAATACGATCAATTCAACTGCTACGTAAGTACAATACCTAAAAACCCCCAAAAAATCCTTTTTGACAGCCTAAAGATGCCAAACACCATGGCCAATGCACCTGTTCATTCTTCTTAATTTTATAATGACGCGGGGCTATCTGACATCGTATTAGCAAGAATTATATATATTAGTAAATTTGGGCCGGGAAGAATAATAAAGATGAGCCTTACCGCCAACGAAGATATACCAAGATATTCAGCTATACCCCCACAAACACCACTTATAGACTTATCCGTAGATGACTTTCTCAGTTTATTTTTCAATTTAATTCCCCCTCGTATTAAAACTAAATAGTTAGCCGATTGGTCTTCTAATTTAATTTATGTACAAGAAACATAACCAAACGCCTTTAATTGCTTATACCTGTTAACCGCTAGAATTCCTCTCCAATATCCTCGTGCGATTTCAAATTCTTCTGGATAGCTACCCCAACTCCATGAAATGTCCCATATTCCTTCATCGGATACTTGCTTGCTGTAAAAATCAAGATTCGCGTCAACCAGTGAGCCCAACCGTTCACAAAGAGAATCAGATGGATCTTTAATAAAGTCAAGAGGCAGTGGTTGATAGCCATCGGCCCAGGTGGAAATATCCTTATTTACACAGTTCTCCGCAAAGGTCATCACTTGCTCGGAAACGTCATTCAACGAATAGTTGAACCTGGAGTCAAAAATGGCCTGCTGAGGTTTCACTATTTCCACCAATGCCTGATAGTTGTTGATTTCATGCCTGTCCATTTCACTCTTATTCATCAAGTGATCTACCGCTTTTCCAATTACATTCCATCCAAGTTCCGCCGCTTCACTTTGCTCTTCAGACCAATGAACAAGAAACGCAGCCAGTTCAGCACTTGGATTAAACGACCAATTTTCTTGGACTCCCTCATGCCAGTGCCACCAAGGTGCGTGTGGATAGTCATTGTTCTCGGGGAGTACTGAATGCCACATTCCAGTTTCAATATCAATCGAATTGACTAAATAAGAAATCATCGACCGAACGATTGGTTCATTTTTACCGGCGCCAATTTCCATCAAAATCTCTCCTGCCGCCCAGGTTGCCATTGGAGAAGAGTTGGGAAGCCAAAAGTCCGGTTCAATGCCATGTCCGAAGCCGCCATCTTCATTTTGATAGTTTTCCAACTCCTTTAGGACGCTCTCCTTGCTGCCATTTTCAAATATACATTCAAACCTGGAGCGTTCTAGTCCCCGCGCTTTTGACTTTATGAAAACTTTTGCTTTTTCAAAAGGTAATGTATTCACTTTGTAAACCTCTCTTTTTTAAAATAGATCAATCATTCTGTGATTTTTCAAAGCCTTCAAAACATCCATTGTCCAAATGCTTTTCCAAACTTCCGCTGAGTTATCATCAGCATTCCAATTCAAAATGAAATGCCCGTCCTCTGCTTGGGTGCTGATTTCATTCTCCAAGCTTCTGATCACATGCTCCTTTATTGGAAGAAACATTGGGCTCTCAGGTGAATAAGCGAAGTAGAATGGTTTGGCGCAATAGACAGTCGCCCATTTGGTTGAGTCCGTTTCAATGATTTCGATGATATCTTCCAGTAATTTTTCCAAAATGACCGACTTAAATGGTTCATCGATTCTCCTAGCCAAGCGGAGTAAACTAAGCGCTTCAAGGAAGTAAAATTGTCTCGGTTCTTCCGAGGTGTGAATGGTGCTCATATTGGCCATGGCATTTTCGGTAACATTCCTTAGAAAATCAGCTGGAACCACTTTCCGATGCTCATATAAAAAACCTGTTAACTCAGCACATGGATTATCCATCCACCCCTTGCTTCTTTCGTTCGGCCGCGGATGCCAGCATCCTAGTTCATGATCATATGAATCGATTATGTATTGAATGCCTTTTTGGACAACCTCGTCACCGGAGGATGCGCCGACTTCGCTAAGATACTGAAATGCCATACTGGTATCCATGCCATTGGGGATGACAGAGTGGCCTTCCCCCATGTTTCTGAATCCGCCATTCTCTCCTTGGTATTGTTGTAATATGGCCAAAACGTAGTGGGGATTCCCATTTTCAAAATGAAAACGAAACAGCTCCTGCTCCAAATCTCTTCCATGATTCATTAAATAACTTCTGGCATTTTGAAAATTTTCAAATGATAGTGTAAGGGCCATAATTCATTCCTTAAATTTATTGGTTATTAAGGGTAATTCGACAAAAAGAGGTTATTTCCTTTTGTATTCAACTTGATTACAAATAAGCAAGGATTCCTGACAACCAAAGGCCAAAATCATGTTTGGTTGTTAGAATAAGCCAGGATATCTGACAAGCTAAGGCTAAAATCCCGGTTGCTTGTCAGATAAAGCAAGGATATCTGAC
>NZ_LMTI01000005.1:108582-568378 GCF_001510665.1 Bacillus sp. FJAT-27445 | reverse complement strand
TTTTAATACCACGCTGAAAGCTTTTTGGAACCCCGGGCCTAGCCCGGGGTTTTCGATTTACAAAAAAGAGCCTGCGGCGGCATCGCGGCAAACTCTCATTCTTAATAATACACTTTAACTTTAATCGTCTTCGTTCCCCACTGGAGCGCTTTTTTGTGGTCAGGGATAAATACATCGATTTTATTTCCGCGCACCGCTGAACCCTTATCACCAGCAATCGCTTCGCCGTATCCAGGGACATATACTTTTGTCCCAAGCGGGATCAGCGTTGGATCGACCGAAATGACTTTCGCGTTCGGGTTCTTTTTCAGGTTGATGCCTGTGGAAGTGATGCCGCTGCAGCTTTTGCAACTGCCTGTGTAGGCTGTTGCCTTTACTGTGATTTCTTTGTAGCCCTTTTGCGCAGCTGCTGGTTTGGCAGCGGGCTTTTTCGCCGGTGCCTCTTCCGTGCTGCTGAGTTTTAAAACCTGATTTAGCTCGATTTTATCTGATTTCAAGTTGTTCAATGTTTTTAATTGAATTACGGTTATGTTATGTTTCTTGGCGATGCCCCATAGGCTATCACCTTTTTGAACCTTATATGTATCTCCAGCGGCTAAAGAAGCGTTCGAAAAACCGAAAAGCACTAAAATGGCTGTAACGATGCTCAGGATGGTCTTTTTCAAAGTCTATTCCCCTTTAACTTCCTTGGTAGGAATATCATAGCAATTCAATGTAACAATCACGTTACACTAAAAAACTATTTTTGTTACAAATATTTCAGAGTTGTAATTTTTTGGCTACTAAACTAAATAGAGCAATCAGGAATACGTACGAGAGGCAGCTTGGGCAGTTAAGACGTTCTCGATCACTGAATTCAGGTTGAACGTTTTTTAAGAAGATGATACCATCAAGGCTGAATGGGAGTGCTTTGGTAAACATAAGGAGAGATCTAGTATGGCGCGTGACCGAAAGTTTTCAACTGAAGAACTGTTTCAAGTGACGCAAAGCCTGTTGCTTGAGCATGGATATGAGGGGTTTACCTTTAGTATTCTCGCCGAGCACCTTAATGTGTCCAGAGGAACATTGTATAAATACTATGAAAACCGTGAGGAACTGATTGCGGATTTCATGCTCTATGAAATGGGCCAGTTCCTTGCTGAAGTAAAAGAAATTGAATCGATTGAAGGTTTTGAACGGAAATTCGATTTCCTGCTTAGCCTTATGTTTAAAAACCAAAAGCTTCACAAGCTTATTGAAATTGGCCAGCATGTACGTGCCGATGTGAATGAAAAAGTGCGGGAAAACATTGCGCAGCTCGAAAAGCTGCATGTACAGATGTATCACAGCATGGAAGGTTTTATTAAGTCTGGGCGGCAGGAAGGGATACTCAAACCGGAGCTTCCCGATTCGCTGATCCTCGGTTATATTTTTCAATCTGTATCAATCCCCAATCATTTCGGAATTCCACATGATAAGTGGGTTGCGGCTATAAAGGATATAATTGCTACTGGAATGTTAAGAAATATTTAATTGACACTGCTGTCACTTTGAAGGATAATTTTCTGGGACAGCAGTGTCATTTTTTTTGACTGAAAGTGACAGGGTTGTCACTTTGGAATAAGGAAAAGGAAGGAAGCGGGAGAATGAGAAGATTTCTGCAGGCAATTACAGACCGGGTGACGACTAAAAAAGGCATGTGGACGACATTGGCCATCTGGCTTGTTGTTACAATGGCCATGGCAGTGTTTGCACCCGGGGCAAAAGAATACGAGGTTACTAGCATTGATTCACTGCCGGAAGATGCCCAGTCGGTTATTGCCCAATCTAAAGCGGATCAATACTTTTCAGATAATGCAGGAATTCCTGCAATTTTAGTGTTCCAGGCGGACAAAGGAGAGATTGCCCTCGAAGACCTTGCATCCATTACGGATGAAATCGTTGCGGCAGACATTAAAGGCGTTGTTGAAGTCATTCCATTATCAGCGTTGCCGCCACAGGCTGCTGCCGGTTTTTTCTCAGAGGATAAAACAACGGCGGTCGTTCCGTTAACACTTGACGAATCATTGGAAAATAAAGAAATTAAAGCCTCCAAGGAAAAAATAGAGGAAGTAGTTGGCGATGCTTCAGAGTTGAATCTCTATATTACGGGTCCCGCGGGTATTGCAGCTGACTCGCTTGATTTATTTTCCCGGGCTGATGTAGTACTCATTTTATCCACAGTTGGCCTCATACTTGTATTGCTTATCGTTATTTATCGCTCGCCTTTATTGGCGCTGATCCCGCTACTGGCTGCGGCATTCGTCTACGAAGCCGTGATGCAGATTCTTGGTTTGATGGGAATGGCAGGACTTGAGATCGGCAATCAGACTTTGTCGATTATGTCGATCCTCCTGTTTGCCGCCGTTATCGATTACTCCTTATTTGTGTTCTCGCGCTTCCGCGAGGAGTTGAAGGATCATGAAGATAAATTTGAGGCAATGAAGCTTGCGATGCGTGAAACAGGCATGCCGGTATTCTTCTCCGGCGGTACAGTCCTTGCTGCGATGCTTGTTCTGTTCTTTGCAGAGTTTGGCGACTACCGAAACTTTGCTCCAACGTTTGCGATGGCATTGGCCGTCATCATGATTGCTTCGATTACATTGGTGCCTGCCCTGTTCACACTTTTCGGAAGAAAATCGTTCTGGCCAAAAGTGCCTCGGGTTGGAGAGGAAAAAGTAAAATCAAATTCAATCTGGAGCAGGGTTGGCCGTTTTGTAACGAGCAAGCCAGGTGTGGCGGTTGCACTTGTTTCAGCCTTCCTGTTGCTATCTGCGGGCAATATGTTCAATTTGAAGTATGAATTCAATACAATGAATTCATTTCCGGAAGACATGCCTTCGCGAAAGGGCTATAACATTCTTGAGGAAAAGTTTGAAAAAGGCGACCTAGCTCCTACAACCGTCATATACGAAGGCAAGGAAGCTGTTTCTGAAGACCAGCAAAAGGCGCTTGCAACAGAACTCTCCTCAAAAGCCCTTGTCAGCAATGTCCGCCTGAATGGTGTTGCGGAAGAAGGCAGAGTCCTGAATTATCAGCTGACATTTGTGGAAAGCCCTTATTCTGTTGAAGCAATGGATGCGATGGAAGCGATTATAACTGATAAGGAAAAAATCGCCGACGATAGCGGCCTGGATGGCAAGCTTTATTTCGCGGGTGAAACGGCGGGCTCGGTCGACGACAGATCGACTAATGACCGTGACCTGATCGTCATCGTTGCCCTTGAAACACTTCTCATCTTTGTCATGCTAATTGTTCTGACCAAAACGATCCGCATGCCGATTTACATGATGGGAACCATTCTTGTTTCATTCCTGGCTGCGCTTGGTTTGGGAATGTTCCTGACGAACCTGTTCTTCGATATTGATACAATTTCAAACCGGGTTCCGCTTTATTCGTTCGTATTCCTGGTTGCGCTCGGAATTGATTACAACATTATGCTGGTGTCCCGTTTTCAGGAGGAAAGGAAGAAGCATCCTGTAAAGAAGGCCGTCGAGATAGCGGTAGCCAATACAGGCGGAGTCATTTCTTCCGCAGGCCTGATTCTTGCAGCGACATTTGCAGTCCTGATGACCCAGCCAATTCAGCTGTTGTTCGTGTTTGGCTTCATCGTCGCAGTTGGCATCCTGCTCGATACATTCCTGATCCGGGGAATCCTCCTGCCAGGGCTTATTGTCTTTTTTGAAAAAGATAAAGCTGTTAAGGCGGAATCGTAGAAAGTAAATGAGGCTGACCAAATAGTGGTCAGCCTTTTCCATTATTTCTGCATTTTTTATAGAACGCTGCCTGGCACAGCCTGAGTTAAGCTCCCTCTTTTATCACAGTTATACTTCCTCGTCAGATGAGCACCCATTATTGGTAATTGTCGAAAAGACCACTAGAATCCTTAATTTTTCTAAAAACAAAAAACAGGTACCTAGGCTTAAAAGACCGAGGTACCTGTTCCTATTTTTCATTATTCAAAAGTTACTACAGGTTTGATTGCTTTTCCACTCTTCATATCTGCAATAGCTGTTTCAATTTGTTCAAACGGATATTTCTTGATAAGTTTATCGAATGGAAACTTACCTTCCTTATAGTAATTAATTAACTGTGGGATAAATACAGGCGGGTTAGAATGTCCCTCTGTTGCCCCTACAACGGTACGATTTGGGGCAACCAAGTCATCATGAATATGGATGGATGCTTCTCCACCTACGCCAACGACTGCAACTGTTCCACCTACTGCTAAACTTCTGATAGACTGAAGGACTAATGCTGGAACGCCAGTCGCTTCAAAAGCATATTGCGCACCTTTTCCTGTAATTTTATGAATTTCACTTACAACGTCAACTTCATTCCCATTTAAGGTATGAGTGGCGCCTAACTCTTTTGCCAAGGCTAAGCGTTCTTCATCAATATCTACCGCGATAATAGTTTCACAGTTTAACAACTTGGCCGCCATAATTCCGCTAAGACCCACTCCACCGCATCCAAAAACAGCTATAGTTGAACCTTCTTCTGGATTTAATACATTCAAAACCGTTCCTGCCCCAGTTTGGATCCCACAAGCTAAAGGACCTAAAATAGTTAAATCTACATCTTTATCAACTTTTACAAGGCTATCAACATGAGCTATAGAATACGTCGCCAAAGAAGATTGACCAAAAAGTGTAGCTACTTCCTTATCTTCATGAGTTAGACGTGTTGTCCCATCTTTCATCGTTCCGCCAAAATTAAGAGCACCTATATTTTCACAACTTCCTTGTTTTCCCTGTTTGCATGCAGGACAAGTACCACAGTAGGTAAATCCAATTACTACGTGATCGCCTACATTAAAATCAGTTACGCCTGGCCCTACTTTTTCAACAACTCCTGCCCCTTCATGTCCTAATGCAATAGGAAGCGGCGTAGAGATTTCTTGTTCAGAAACGCTTAAATCTGTATGACAGATCCCTGTACCAACCATTCTTACTAGAACCTCATCTGATTTAGGTTCTGCGATCTGTACATTTTCCAATCGAATATTCCCTTTTTCTTCAACTAACGCAGTTTGAATATTCATCTTGCTTCCCCCTTCGTGATGTATATGATTACCCCGGGCGTCAATCTATTGATATAGTCCATATCTATCTTAAAAAGATTTAGATACGCAATGAATAGAGTACAACGGGTATCTATCAATAATTATAGGACAATAATATTTTAATTCAAATATTTTGAATTAAACTAATTAATCGGCAATAAAGAAAGAACTCTACCTTTCTCTGCCATCTCAGAAAAGTTAATCCGTATCGTTATCTGTGGATATACTTACCAAACCCAAAGAGACACCTTACCAAAAAACAGGCAAAGACATAACGAAGGGGTTTGGTTATAAAGTACAAAATTTGAATTAACGGTGCTATCTACTTAGTAATTTGTGTTAGAATTAACAGGCATTTTGGTAAGTAAAATAGCGAAGAAATGGTTGGAGCATTGATTGCTCCAACCATTTTTACGATAAATTATGTCAAAATTAAACTATTTAAACATCTGGATACTTCCTCCATATTTGCTATAATCCCATCATAATCCATACATAGTTTCGAATCACTTTTAAACTGCCAAGTTAGTTGAATTAAATCCGTCATAAACTATTTATACCTTTTTCAAATATCTAACGCGTAATAAGCTGGACCTGCCCGATAGCGATATTAAAAACGATGATCCGTTAAGTTTATCAATTTACTTTTTCTAAGGGAAAATGCAAAAAAAAAGATCCACACCTTAACGAGCAGGCGTGGACCTTATATATTGGTATAATCATTTTTTTGGTAGATAGCACTGTTCATGCAAATCCGTTGACCAGGGAACAGCTAGACTAATGACAGTGCTGGTTGTTTTTTCTCCGCTCTCACTGATGAGGTCTTAACTTTACCGTTTTCGATGTAGACAATGCGGTCTGCCATGGCATGTGCATCTTCTTGGTCATGGGTGACGAAAATCGATGTGATGCCGGTCTTTTTAATAATTGCTCTGAGCTCGCCTCTGATTTTTTCCTGCAAGCCCGCATCGAGATTGCTGAATGGCTCATCCAGGATCAATAAAGAAGGTTCCGGAGCAAGTGCTCTCGCAAGTGCGACACGTTGCTGCTGTCCGCCGCTTAATTCATGAGGGTAACGGTTGGCATAGTCAGACAGATTAACGAGATTCAGCATTTCATCTAAGCGTTCACGCTTTTCTTTCCTGCTTTTCTTTTTCAAACCGAACAGAATGTTTTTAGCCACAGTCATATGCGGGAAAAGAGCATAATCCTGAAATACAAAACCAATTCCCCTTTTTTCAGGTGCGATAAAACAAGAACGGTTGCAAACTGTTTCCCCGCAAATGTTAATCGAACCGTCTTGAGGACATTCAAGCCCCGCGATCAACCTAAGAATCGTACTCTTTCCACTTCCGCTTTCACCGAGAATCGAAACAATTTCGCCTCTCTCAATATCCAGGCAAAAGTTTTTGATGACAGCTTCTTTTGCATTTTTATATTTATAGTTTAGATCTTTTATTTGTATAAACATTAGCTGCTCTCCTTATCTGCGAGTTTATGGAAAAAGAAAATAAAGATTCCGCTTAATAGGATGATTAACAATGAGGCCAATGATGCTTCTTGCACTCTCTCATCATTTGCATACTTATATGCCTGGGTGGCAAGGGTTGAAAAATTGAACGGCTGTAAAAATAGAGTCAATGGCAGTTCTTTCAGAATATCGACAAAGACGAGAATAAAGCCGCTGAAAACAGCTCCTTTTACCAATGGGAGGTCTACCCGGAAAAAAGTTTTCATAGTGGAGGCACCCAGCATTCGGGATGCTTCCGTAAAACTATTGCCGACCTTTTCAAACCCAGATTCGATGGAGTTATACCCAATCGCCAAAAACCGGATGATATAGGCGGAAACCAGCATGACCAGGGTCGTTCGCCATACAATGGTCGGCTCCATGTTGATTTTTGCCAAAAATTCTTTATTTGTCGTATCCATCCATAGAAAAATCATAATGAACGCGATAGCGATTGCGGCTCCCGGGATAGAATAGCCAAGCGTTGTCACTCTTGAGAAAAATTTTGAAACAATCCCCTGATGCAGCCTCGTATAGTTGGAAATCACAAGTGCGATAATCACAATTATAATCGCAGCTATCGAAGCCACAAAAATGGAGTTATAGGTAAGAAGCAAGAAATCCTTATTCAGCACTTTCTCATATGTCATGGACGCCCATCTAATTAGCTGAAGGAGTGGTACGATAAAGGCTATTGAAAAAATCCCAAAGGTGTAGGCGAAAACGAGCCCTGCTTTTATGCCCTTCAATTTTTTAGGCTGAATGGGGCGAACCTTTGTAGAGGAAAAGCTATACCGCTGCCTTCCCCGCAGTATTTTCTCAAGGACAAGGACAATGATGACCAAAAGCATTAACGATCCGGCAAGCTTAAGCGCGGAATCCAAGTCCTTCATCCCGTACCATGTCCGGAAAATTGCAGTGCTGAATGTTTGGATCCCGAAGTAGCCGACCACTCCAAAATCATTGAGTACTTCCAGAATGACCAGCGTTACACTCCCCACGATGGAAGCTTTGGATATCGGCAATGCCACCCGGAAAAATATCGATAAAGAGCTTCCTCCAAGAAGCCTGGCATTCTCAATCATTGATGAAGATTGATTTTGAAAAAAACTTTTTGTAATCGTATATACATAAGGGAAAAGGCACACTGTAAAGATGAATACCGCACCCTGGATGTTCATGATATTGAAGTATTTTTGATTTACAGTGATGTCAAATGAATTTCTAAGTGTCGTTTGAATGACCCCTGTATAGTTCACGATTCCGTGATACGTATAAGCAGCGATATACGGCGGGATGGCCAGGGGCAATATTAATGCCCAATTCAGGAACTTTTTTAACGGAAAATCATACATGGCAACTAACCAGGCTAAGCTGGTTCCTATGGCAGTCGTTGCAATGCCTGTGAAAAAAATAATTACCAGAGTATTTCGGATATAATCTTTCAACAAATATTCCTTAATATGCTGCCAGTTTTCATTCGGTTCAGAAAAAAGCTGAGCTCCAATGATGATATTCGGTATCAGGATGATAATGATCAGAACCAGGCTGAGCAGGGACCAAATATTAAGTTGTTGTTTCACAAATCTGCTCAGTCTCAACGGTGACACTTCCTTTAACCTATTCAGATGATGTTTGTGTTACTTACCTTCTACTAAATTATAACGAAAATCATTCTCAATTGAAATAGTATTTTCTGTGAACGATTTTACCGAAGCACCCTACGGGTACTCCGGCAATTGATTCATTGAATTATTTCCAGCCTACTTCGTTGAAGATTTTTATAGCCCGCTGCTGATTTTTTCCAAGAACGGATAGTTTAATATCCTGTTCTTTGAACTCGCCCCATGATTTTAGAAATTCTGATGGCTCAACGTTAGGATTAGCCGGATACTCGAAGTTAACTTCGGCAAATTTTCCCTGTGCTTCTTCACTTGATAAGAATTCCATGAACTTGATTGCGTTCTCTTTGTTCTTTGCATACTTTGTTACAGCAATGGCGCTTACGTTAATGTGGGTTCCTGTTGTTTCCTGGTTCGGGAAGAAAACCCCAACTTGTTCAGCTACCTTCTTCTCTTCGGGATCTTCAGAAACTGACATAAGCCCCACATAGTACGTATTCATAAGCGCTACATCCGCTTCGCCAGCTACAACAGCCTTTGCCTGGTCTCTGTCATTTCCTTGTGGATCCCTAGCCATATTAGCTGCAAATCCTTTTGCCCATTCTTTTGCTTTGTCTTCACCCATTACTTCTATAAAAGATGACAGCAGTGAAATGTTGTACATATTGTCCGCTGGGCGCGCAACAACTTTTCCTTTCCATTCCGGTTGTGCCATCGCCTCATATGTAGACAGCGCTTCAGGCTTTACACGGTCTTTCGCATATACAAGGACACGGGCCCTTTTTGCCATTCCAAACCAATAGTTCTCATCGTCACGAAGATTTTCCGGGATGTTTTTGGAAAGAACATCACTTTCTACAGGCTGCAGCAAATCAGATTCTTTAGCTACGTAAAGGTTGCCAGCATCAGCTGTGAAATAAAGGTCAGCTTCAGTTGCTTCTCCTTCTACATTCAGGCGCTCCATCAATTCATCGCCTTTTCCTTCAACGACATTTACTTTAATTCCTGTCTTTTCTTCAAAGATTTTGTATAGGTCGTTATCAGACTCATAATGCCTGCTTGTATAAAGATTGACTACTCCAGGCTCTTTCTTTTCTTCGGTTTCTTTTGCAGGCTGTTTTTTGGCAGTATTGTTGGAACTAGCACAACCAGCCAATGCACCGAAAACTAGCAAAAAGATCATACTGAAAGCGAAAACTTTTTTCTTCATCTTTGCACCTCTTGTTTGTTATTTTTAATTGAGAATCTTTTTCAATTCTTTTCACTACCCTAATATATAATGATAATCATTATCAGTCAACCAATCCTATAAACTTTTTTACTAGTGTCAAAATATGTACATTTTTCCGCCATAAAGTGGTAACAAACGTATCTATAGTGAATATGTGTTTAAATATAAAAAAAGAGGCATCCATTATCGGAAGCCTCCATTTTTCCCGGTCTGGGATCGTATTTGAACCTTGTTTATTTTTTCGGTGCAGCGGCACTTTCGTGAATAATCAGCTTTGTATAATTTGAAATTTCGTTCCTAATTTCCCGATTGGATGAACCCCTCCTGCAAGACTTTTCGCAAAAACGGGCTCGGTTCGCCTACGCTGTAAAGCTGCAAATAATGCATGGCTCTAGTGCAGGCTGTGTAGAAAACTCTGCGCAGGCTCTCATCACCGTAAACATGCTCCGATGCATCATAAATGATGACGGCGTCGAATTCGATTCCCTTGGACAAATACGATGGTACGACAACGACTCCTTGTTCGTATTCAATCGAGTTACTTTTCAAGAGTTTAATTTCATCGATGCTACTGGACAAGGCTTCAAATGCACCTCTACTTTCCTCGGCAGATTTGCATATGATTGCAATGCTATTAAGCCCCAGGCTTCGGAATTCTGCGACTTTGGAGGCAATGCAGCTGTGCAGTTCTTCGTGATCGGCCACTTGTTTTAGCACCGGCCGCTCGCCGTCGCGTTCAAAAGGGATAATACTTTCACCGTTCGGAACGAGCCTTCGTGTAAATTCGATGATTGGTTTTGTGGATCGGTAGCTCCGCGCTATATTGATCATTTCCGTTTCATCCGGTCCGTAAAGGCTGGCCAGTGTGTTGAAATCAACCGTTTCACTAGCATGGGCGAATATCGCCTGATTAAAATCGCCAAGCACAGTCATCCTTGCCGCAGGAAACAACCGCTTCAAAAACTCAAATTGAAATGGGGAATAATCCTGGGCTTCATCAACAACGATTTGTTTGATCGCGCTGTTCGTCTGAAAACCTTGAATCAGTTCTTTTAAAAGTAAAAACGGAGTAGCATCTTCATAGAACAGTTTATCTTTATCCAGCATTTCAAGCGTCGCTTGGCAAATGGCATCCCACTCCCCCGGCGTCTCCCCTTCAATCCATTGATTGATCTGATTGGAATCAGCAAAAAGCTGTTTGTACATCCCCTTGAAGTCGACGAAACGAAATGCTCGGACTCGTTTTCGTAACGGCTTCAATTTTTGGTGAACAAGCAATTGTGCAAGTGCTGATGGCTCCATTTCATATTCGCCAATCGTTTCTTTTTTAAAGCCACGTTTTTTCGCTAAGTACCTATGGGCCTTTTGATAATCGTCCGTGCTCAGGAGCTCGATTTCCTCCAGCACCCACGGCTTTGACCTTTCGATCTTTTGAACCTCATTTATTATTTTGATTAGCCAATCCTTCAAGTTTTCAAGCCTATTATGGAAACGGAGTGAAGTGTCATGATTGTAAAACCTATGTGCTATTTGTTTTCCAGTAATGATTGGTTTCCCTCTGAAGCTAATGTCTTTAAAAAGCATTCCTGAAAATTCCAGTGACTGTCTGTATGATTGAATCGCCTCGAAAAAACGGGTGGATGCTTTGAATCGGATACCCGCAACCCTTGGCCCGTACGAAGGAGTATTCGCTGCTGTGAAAACATATTCCAATTGCTCGTAGGGATTTTCAACTTGAAACTCTTTACTCAGACGATGGTCCAAGTATTCCTGAAAAGTGACCTGCTGCATATTCTCTTCACCGAGCTCCGGCAGAACATTCGACACATAGCTATTAAACATGGTATTAGGTGAAAAGAGCATGATTTGATCCGCATTCAGACGATCTCGATATTTGTAAAGCAAATAAGCAATTCGCTGCATCGCTGCCGATGTCTTGCCACTGCCAGCCGCTCCGTGAACAACGAGCAGCCTCCCGCGGTCATGGCGGATGATCCGGTTTTGCTCCTGTTGTATGGTCGCTACGATACTGTGCATCTGTTTGTCGGTCCCTTTGCCGAGAACCTGCTGCAAAATCTCGTCGCCAATCGTGAGGCTCGTATCGAACATTGATTGAAGAACACCGCCGCGAATAAGATATTGCCACTTTTTCTCCAACATGCCTTCGATTATGCCCCCGGGTGTTGAATACTTTGCCGGGCCGGGCTGGTAATCGTAATAGACACTTGAGATTGGTGCCCTCCAGTCGTAGATCAGGAAATTTTGTCCATCCGTATCGCTAAGCGAAGAGATACCAATATAGATTTGTTCCTGAGCAGAATTCCCTTCTTCGATAAAATCGATCCGGCCAAAATAGGGAGCGCCCTGCATTCGGCGCAGCGCGGATAAACGCTTGGATGCATGTTTATGGGTACTTTGGCTTACGGACAGAGCTTGAGCCTCTTGCCGCAATCCGATAATGGTTTCAAGGAAATCATCAAAGGTATCCGTATTCACTTTGACTTCATCCGAAAAGTTTTTGCGGATCTGAACGACTTCGTTCCTACGCCTGGCAGTTTCCTCTTCCAAACGGTCGACTTCCTCTGTAATCCTCTCCACTACACGGTCCACTCGTTTTTGCTCCTGCTGAAATTCCGAACTCATGAAAACACTCCTTAAAAAAAGTTTTAGATAAGGGTTGACTATCGCATCGATTACATTGTATAATTATAATAGGAATAATATGTTTAAATTAAATAAATACAATGTATATCTTTATAACTTTACCACAAGAGCACATTTTGTTCAATGTGTTTTATTTAATTTCAATCCTTATCTATAATATGCAAAAGAGTAGTATTTAACGTTTTTGGCGTTAATACTACTCTTTTTTTATTTCTATATTTTGTTCCGCCAACATTCGGCGATTAGGAGTAAAAGTCTCTACCTAAACAGATTGGCACTATCAGCATTGTTTTGCTTTTCAACCAGCAGAATCTTGCTTTAAGTACACTCTCACTTCATATGGCTTTAAACGGACGATGCTACCCTCTTTTTCGTTCCCCTTGTAATTGGTTAATAGCAATTCCGCACCAATTAGAGTGAAATCCCCTTCCAGATTTACTTCCTGGACCGATTCAGAAAAATTCCCAATATACAGCAATCTATCCTGTTCGTGCTTCCGTTCATACGCATACACTTCTTCCCGTTCTTCCAAAAGCGGCTTGTAGTCTCCATATACAAAAACAGGGTTGCTTTTTCTCAATTTTATTAGCTTTTGATAAAAGTAAAAAATTGAATCTTCATCTTCCAGGGCATTTTCAACGTTGATTTCCCTGTAATTCGGATTCACCTTAATCCACGGGCTTCCGCTTGTAAATCCGGCATCTATGCTCGAATCCCATTGCATTGGGGTACGGCTGTTATCCCTGCTTAGCGGTTGAAGAAGCTTTAATACTTCTTCAGGATCCTCTCCGTTACGAGTCAATTCCAAATACCGGTTCTTCATGGCGATATCCTGGTATTCGTCAATCGTATCAAAGCGGACCCCGGTCATGCCAATTTCCTCACCCTGATAAATATAGGGCATGCCAGGAAGCGTATGAAGCATGGCAGCAAACAGCTTTGCCGATTCCATTCGGTATTCCCCATCATTGCCGTATCTTGTCACCAATCGGGTATGATCATGGTTGTTAAGGAATTGTGAATTCCAGCCCTTCCCCCACAACCCTTGATACCAACGTTTTTGAATATCTTTAAACCGCTTCAAATCCCACTCAGGCATTTCGTCACAAACTTCAAAATGGAATAAGGTATTTAATTCCCCCCGGCTTTCATCCACATAGTTCAACCCTTCTTCAGGCGAAACGAATGCCACTTCGCCGACCATCAAGGCGTCATAATGGCTGAAAACCTCCCTGTTCATTTCCTGTAAATAATCATGGACACCAGGATTGTTTGCCAAATAGCTAATTTGTTCTGGTACTTCCGTATCCGGGAATCCAGCAGGTTTTGCAAGGAGGGCGATGGCATCAAGCCGGAAACCATCAATCCCTTTCTTTAGCCAAAAGTGCATCATGTTATAAATCGCTTCGCGGAGCTCCCTATTTTCCCAATTCAAATCTGGCTGTTCTACCGCAAAGGAATGAAAGTAATATTGCCCGGTAACTTGATCGTATTCCCACGTTGAAGGCCAAAAGTAGGAACGCCAATTATTCGGAGGATTGCCATCCTTGCTATCCTTCCAAATATACCAATCCCTTTTAGGGTTATCCTTACTGGATTTTGACTCGATAAACCATGGATGCTCATTGGAAGTGTGATTGACAACCAGGTCCATGATTAGTTTGAGTTCCCTCTTTTTGGCCTCGGCAAGCAATTCTTCGAAATCCTCCATTGTACCCGCCTTTGGCATGATGGAGTAGTAATCCGCAATATCATAGCCGTTATCCTTGTCAGGTGACACATAAAACGGATTCAGCCAGATCACATCCGCTCCGAGGGTTTGAATATAATCGAGCTTATCGATGACACCTCGCAAGTCCCCATACCCGTCGCCGTCCGTATCGAGGAAGCTTCGCCAGTAGACTTGATAAACGACGCTTTCCTTCCACCAGGTTTTCTTCATTTCTTTCCCTCCCATATAAAGAAAGGAGGCACCGCTGCCTCCTTCGATTATCTTACTTCGTTAATCGGTAGACCCTTGCCTCATAAGGCTTGAGCTGAAATTGTTCAATTGGCTCATTTGTATCCACTTCATAGTTTGAGATCAGCAGCTCTTTAACAGAGTACGAACTGCCCTTAGGCAGGACAAAGTCGGGTGTTTCCTTACTGAAGTTGCAAACCACCAAAAGCTGTTCATTTTCGAGCGTTCTTGTGAAGGCATAAATCTGTTCATCTTCTTCGAGAATGATATCGTACGTTCCATAGACAATGATTTCATTTTGTTTCCTAAGCTGAATCATTTTTTGATAATAATAGAAAATAGAGTCCTTGTCTTTAAGAGCCGCTTCCACATTAATGACTTCATAATTTGGATTCACATTGATCCAAGGCGTTCCTTCCGTAAAGCCTGCATTCGGGGTTCCGTCCCATTGGATCGGGGTCCGTGCATTATCCCGACCTCTTTCATGGATTCCCTTGAATATTTCCTCATGTGACAGGAATGTTGGGGTCAAATCGCGATATGCGTTCAATGTCTCTATATCCCGATACTCTTCAATTGAATTGAATTTTACGTTTGTCATCCCAATTTCTTCACCCTGGTAAATATAAGGTGAACCTTGCATCATATGAAGGCAGGTGGCGAGCATTTTCCCGGAAATCACCCGATATTCATCCGAATCGTTGCCCCATCGGGAAATGGCGCGCGGCTGATCGTGGTTGCTCCAGTACAGGCTATTCCAGCCGTCGTTCTCAAGGCCTTTTTGCCATTTTGTAAAAATCTTTTTCAAGTCGGTCAGTTTCCATTCCTTTGGATCCCATTTGCCATACTTTCCATCTCCAAGCCCAACATGCTCGAAATGGAAAACCATATTCAGTTCTTTTCTTGATTCGCCTGTATAAAGCTTTCCTTGCTCAACGGATACCCCAGGCATTTCGCCTACCGTGATCGTGTCATAGCCTCTTAAAGCTTCGTGGTTCATTTCCTGGAGGAATTCATGTATCCTTGGGCCGTTCATGTAATACTTGCTGCCCTTCCCATATGGCAATCCATTTTCAACTTCGCCCTCCGGGTAATCGGTATCCTTGGAGATGAAGTTAATAACATCCATCCGGAAACCATCGACACCCTTATCGAGCCAAAAGCGCATCATTTCATACACTTCCTGCCTTAGGACAGGATTTTCCCAATTCAGGTCTGGCTGCTTTTTGCTAAAAAGATGCAAATAGTACTCATCAGTCTGTTCGTCATATTCCCAGACACTTCCGCCGAATGCAGCTCCCCAGTTGGTTGGCGGCTGCCCATCTTTTCCTTTTTTCCAAATATAATAATCCCGGTAAGGGTTATCCTTGGACGATTTGGATTGCTTAAACCATTCGTGTTCATCGCTCGAGTGGTTCACAACAAGGTCCATCATGATTTTTATTCCATGCTTATGGGCTTCTTCAAGCATTCGATCAAAGTCGGCCATTGTGCCAAAGTCATCCATGATACCCCGGTAGTCTGAAATATCATATCCGTTGTCGTCATTTGGGGACTTGTATACAGGAGAAAGCCAGATAACATCAATACCCAATTTGCTTAAGTACGGCAATTTCTCAGTAATTCCGTTCAAATCACCTACTCCATCCCCATTCGAATCATTGAAACTCCTAGGATAAATTTGATAGATGACACTTTCTTTCCACCAATTCTTTTGCAAAATGATCCACTCCGTTCCTATCAGTTTTCCTTGTACTACTATTTTATAGAACCTTTCATGACTCCGCTAATAACCCACTTCTGTGCAAAAATATAGACAATAATCATTGGGGCGAGCGCCATTAAATAGGATGCGAACGCCAGATTATAGTCAGTACTGAACTGGGATTGGAAGACGTACTGCACCAATGGAAGTGTTGCCATTTCCCGGTCACTGAGAAGCACTAGCGGCAGCATGAAATCATTCCACGCTCCAAGTGTAGTAAGAATTGCCACGGTTGCATTCATCGGTGCAAGCAAAGGGAAAATAACCTTCCAAAAAACTTTCCATGAACTTGCTCCATCCATAATCGCGGCCTCTTCCAGTTCAAGTGGAATGGAGCGAATAAAACCAATGTAAATAAAAACATTGAAGGATAGATTAAAAACAATGTATAAAATGATCAAACCTCCCAAATTATCCATCCCCCAGGCACTTGTTTGTTTAACAAGCGGGAGCATAATAATCGGGAAAGGTATAAACATCGCGCTCAGAAAATAATAGAACAAAGATTTATAGAGTTTTTTGTGCATGTTCCTTGCAACTACATAAGCAACCAGAGAGTTTGTCAGTACAGTGAAAAAAGTGACAACCACAGATACAATCACACTATTTTTTAAAGCATTGAAAAAATTCGTCATCTCAATAGCCCGAGTAAAATTATCAAATGACAATGATTTTGGGAGCGCCAACAGGTTTCCTGCCATTTCAGGCGGCGTTTTAAGCGCAATGGTCACCGTTAGATACAATGGAAAAAGGATCACTAATGAGCCTAAGATTAATAAAATGGTGACGGTCCAGTTTGTCCTTTTTTGCATCATTCGTACCCAGCCTCCCTTTTGTTCAATATTTTTAGTTGGAAGACCGATATGGCAACAATGACGATAAAGTACAATACAGCGTTCGCTGATTGATAAGCGAACTCCCCGCCTTCAAATCCTCCTCGATAAATGAGAAGCGCAATCGATTCTGTCGATCTTCCCGGGCCTCCTCCAGTTAACGCAACGATTTGGTCAAAAACCTGAAGAAAACCTTTCATTGCTAAAACCATATTAATGGTGAAAAATGGAGCAATCATCGGGAACGTGATACTCCAGAACTTTCTCCAGGCTCCAGCCCCGTCAATGCTGGCAGCTTCGTACAAATCCTCTGAAATCGTCACAAGCCCCGCCAAGTAAAGAATGGTACTAAACGCTACAGACTGCCAGACGGCAACCAGAACGATTCCCAGCCAGGCAAGGTCCGAGTCCCCCAAGATATTCTTCGCAAGCCAATCCCAGCCTAAGGCCTCGCCAACTTGTGGAAGCATATGGGCAAAAATAAAGTTGAAGATAAACCCTACAATCAGAATGCTTAAAATATAAGGCAGAAAATAAACAGCCCTTAATGTTTTTTGGAACTTAATCTTCGAGTTCAAGCCCATCGCCACCAATAGGCTAATAATATTTACAAGAATGGTCGTAACAATTGCAAATTGAAACGTGAACAGATAGGCATTCCCTGCCCGGTCATCCTTAAAAACATTTAAATAATTTTTCAGTCCAACAAAATTCCAGTCCCCGTAGCCCTTCCAATCTGTAAAACTATAAAATATTCCCTGTAAAGCAGGATAAGTATGAAAGATAAAGAACAGGACAAATGCCGGGACAGCAACCAACAAGTAAAAGTTACTTTTCTTCATTAAGGTAATACCCCCTATTATAGAAGGGACAGGGCGCCTTTAACAGCCGACGCCCTGTCTTTCCTATTAACGATTTTGAACCTTTTCCCATTCAGCATCTAATTTTTTCAAGAACTTTGCCTTGTCCTTTTTAGCAACAAATTCTTGCAGGTAGCCGTCCGCTCCCATTCCTGCAGGGTAATAGTGGTCAGGGAAGCTAGTAAGCGCGCCCGTTTCAAAGTTTGCTTTGATCCCTTCAAATACCGGGTCTTCCTGGAAAACTTCCTGAATAGCAGAGAATGCTTTCTGTTCGTCTGTGTACTTTTTCGCCGTATCTTTATTCATCATGAATTCAAGGAATTTAGTCGCTTCTTCTTTGTGTTTGGTGTCTTTATTCATCGTCAGGACAACGTCAACGCCCGATACAAGTTTGTTTTGTGCCGGGTCGTTTGTGACAGGCATCGGGAATACGCCAAGCTGAATATCAGGGTTTGCTTTTTTGATTTCAGGGATAGCCCAGTTCCCTTGCAGGTAGAAAACCCCTTTTCCGCTTGCAAACGCATTGTTGCCGTCGCCGTACCCAACTCCCATGTTATCTTTGTGGCCATAGCTTGTGAGTGTCAGCATCTTGTCCGCAGCTTCATCATAGCTTTCTGCGAAACTCGCTTCGCCTTTATTTTTCTTCTCTGCAAAGTCTTCGCCGGCAATATTAGCGCCTAGTGAATTCCAAGCAATCATCCCAGTCCAGGCATCTTTTAAAGTAAAGTAAATCGGAATTTCGCCAGCTTGCTTCACTTTTTCCAAGGCTGCAACAAATTCATCCCACGTTTTTGGAACTTCGAGGCCAAGCGCATCGAACTTCTCCCTGTTATAGATGACCGCATTTGAATTCGTAGCATATGGCAATCCAAATGTTCCTTCTTTATCCGGGCCAACCAATCTGCTTATCATATCGACATAGGAAGGCTGGACAGTTTTGACCAATTCGGAATCAGAGAAGTCATTTAGAACTCCTGCCCTCGCCAATTCTCCATAAGTGGCGTTCCCGCCGATGGCCATTAAGTCAGGAAGATCATTTTTTGTTAAACGGGTCTTGAGTACCGTTTCAGCTTCTGGAGGAGCATCGAGCTTGATTTTAATATCAGGGTTTTGCCCTTCGAATTCTTTAATGAGCCCTTTATAGGTTTGAATGTTCTCACCTTTGTTCGAGAACAATTGAAGAGTAACCTTTCCATCCCCACTTGCCCCGTCACCTGAAGAACAGCCTGCCAATAGTGTTGCTCCAAGGGCAATACCCATAAAACCCATTGCGATTTTTTTCTTTAACATGTGAATTTCCCCTTTTAGTTTATTGAGTAAACGTTTACGTAAACAGGTAAAAAAACGGATTCTTTTAAAAAAACATTCTCTAATACTAGGTAAACGTTTATGTAAATACGCATAATTGAGAGTAAACGTTTACGTAAAACAATATGAAAAGGAAAGGGATTATATTTCCTTTACACTATTTCGTTCAATAATGGTATGTTTAATAATTTTGCTGTCAGGAACTTGGTCAGTTTCCATCATGTCCAGCAGCATCTTCCCGGCAATCTCGCCCATTTCAATGAATGGCTGATGAATCGTTGTCAGCGGTGGAACTGACATGCTTGCAATGTCGATATTATCGTATCCGATAATCGATATCTCTTCCGGTACCTTCTTTCCAAGAAGATAGGCTGTTGAAATAGCCCCTATCGCGATTTCATCGCTTGCAGCAAAAATGGCTGTGACATCAGGTTTTTGACTTAACAAATCCCGCATACCGGTTTTCCCTTCGTCAAATCCAAAGCCACGTGTTTTGACAATACTATTCTCATTAAAAGGGATATCATTGTCCTTCATGGCTTTAATAAAACCATCAATCCTTGGTATACCCGCTATGATATCTTCACTGTTGCCACTAATCATCCCGATGCTTTTGTGGCCTTTTTGTATCAAATACTCCGTTGCCGAGTAGGCTGCCTGGAAATCATCTACCTTCACATAGGGAACTGGCAATGAATCCGACTTAGTAGATAGAAGGACAAGTGGTACTTTCATTTTTTTAATCACTTGATAGTACTCTTCCTGTAAGACTTCACTTGCGAAAATAATTCCGTCTACACGCTTTTCACCTAAAAGCTGGAGATACTTCATCGTCTTCTCCCCATTGGATTCCGTGTGGCACACAATGACGCTCGACCCTCCGTCACTCGCTGCCTTTTCGATCCCTCTTAACCATTCAGTCACAAGGGATCCCCACAACGATGGAAACAACACTCCAATGGTATGAGTCTTCTTATTAATTAAGCCTCTGGCAACAGCATTCGGTTGATATCCCAGTTCGTCAATCACTTGAAGGACCTTTTGTTTCGTCTTCACGGAATAACCAGGCTGGCCATTCAAAATCCGAGAAACCGTTGCGATTGAAACATTTGCTTTCTTCGCGACATCTTTAATAGTAGAAGCCATACCTGCCATTTCCCACCTTCTTCATTCCTACTTCTTTCTAACGAAAACGTTTACGTAATAAAAATAACATACCGTGAAAACCTTTTCAATCATTTAAATTTTTGGGAAATTTTTTTCTAATTAACCTCCCTCAATAGAAACTTTTTATTTTTAAAAAAATTTCATTGCTTGTTTCTTCAATTCACTAAAATATTCTTTACCTCCAGACTGGCTTCCTTATCTACCAATTTTACAGTCCGAGTGATCCATCGATCATTCGTTTTTGAGTTGGAAAATTACGGATTCCCAAAATTTAAAATTCAGTTGTTAGAAACGGATTTTGTCGAATGGAGAGGATTACGAAAGTTGCCGGGGCCGACAGTCCAAATTGATTAGATGGCTGATAAAGCAACGTTAATCTCTGTTACAACGCACCAAATGGCTGATAGAACGGCTCACTCGGCAGATAGACGGTTTTGTCGAAATTTTCACAGGAAAAATACAGTATAATAGAATGATTTCAGTTTTCCTTCTCCAACCAAAAGCAATTGCTGCTTCTTCATAACCTCCTCATCTGTTGCTTCATTTTCTTTCTATTACAATAACATTGTATTCATTTTCCATATTGGGAAAACCCTACCAAAATACATTAATGGGCATATTTTTACCCATTGTCTAAATATTCAGATTCCTTTACCCTTGAAGAAAGAAAGGAGGTTTGTCTATTACTCTATTCATTTTTTCTAAAGAATTCATTAGGTGAGAGGGAGATGAAACGTATTGGTAAAAAGCAAGAGATTACGTAAATGGGTTTCTCAATGGCTTATATTCGTACTTGCACTAACACTCACAGCTCCGGCCTCTGCAACAGGAAGTGCTTCTCAACAAAAAGTTGATCTTCAAACAAACGCACCCCAACTAGCTGCTGACAAAATCGCTCCTAAACTAGCCAAACAATTCGAAGACGAGGATTATGTCACCTACCTCATTAAGATGAAAGAACAATCAGATGTTAATGCCGTTTCGAAAAACGCTCATCAAGCATCGCTAAAGAAAAAAGAAACTCCAGCCGTTGCCAAGCTTGCCATGCGTAACGCTGTTGTTTCCTCTTTGCGGGAGACAGCTTCACGTACACAATATGGATTGGAAAAATACTTAGAAACTATGCAAAAAAAAGGAGAAGTAAAAAAGTTTGAAAGCTTCTTCATTGTTAACGCAATGTCCGTCACGAGTACGAAGGACATTATGGAGAAAATCGCTTTACGCGCTGAAGTGGCCAAGATTCTTCCTAACGAAGAGCGATTCCTCGATAAAGCGGAAAAGACTGCGGTTACTGAGGAAAAGACTGTAAAAGCAGATATCCAACCTAGCAGTACTGAGTGGAACATCAATCAAGTCCATGCTCCTGAAGCTTGGGGGATGGGTATCGATGGTACTGGGATTGTCGTTGCGAATCTGGATACAGGTGTAGAACTGACTCACCCTGCATTGCAGCGCAAATGGCGCGGTTACGATTCGAACGGCAATGTCGCCAATCCTGAATTCAGCTGGTACGATGCTCACAGTGGTGCAACCATGCCTGCCGATACGGATGGCCACGGCACTCATACGATGGGTACGATGGTTGGTTCGGAAGCGAACGGAACGAACCAAATTGGTGTGGCACCAGGAGCGAAATGGATGGCAGTCCGGATTTTCAATCCATCTACGACAGATGAGATTATCTTGCGAGGCGCCCAATGGCTGATTGCCCCGGTTGACAGAAATGGCAATCTCCACCCGGAAATGGCTCCGGATGTTGTCAACAACTCATGGGGCGGCGGCCCTGGCCTTGACGAATGGTTCCGGCCAATGGTCCAGTCGTGGCGCGCCGCACAAATCTTCCCAGAGTTTTCAGCGGGAAATGTCCGTACCGGCAACCCGGGAGGACCTGGTTCTGTTGCGAACCCTGCCAACTATCCGGAATCATTTGCAACAGGGGCAACAGACATTAACAACAAAGTAGCTTCATTCTCACTAAGAGGCCCGTCTCCTTATGGAGAAATTAAGCCTGAAGTATCCGCGCCAGGAGTAAATGTGCGCTCCTCTGTACCAGGCGGAGGCTATGAAGGCGGATGGAACGGGACATCAATGGCCGGCCCGCATACAACGGCGCTAGCCGCATTGCTGCTTCAAGTAAATTCATCCCTCACGGTTGACCAACTTGAACAAATTATTCAAACAACAGCAACACCATTAACAGATGCCGAGTATCCGACAAGCCCGAACAACGGGTACGGAAGTGGATTAATCAACGCGGCTGATGCTGTAGGCTCCATCCTGAGCGGACTTGGTTCAGTATCCGGCCGTGTAGCAACCGCCGGCGACGATTTCGAGCCGCCTGTCCTTGAGCACACGCCCGTAACAATGGCGTTCACGGGATTGGACATTCCATTTACAGCCCGTGTATCCGATAATGTAGGCGTCGTTACAGTAGAAGCGTATGCCAGAATTAAAGGCAGCACGCACTGGACATACATTCCTATGTCACGAACATCTGGAGATTATAAGAACGGAGTGTACGAAGGCGCTATTCCTTACTTCCTCGTGCATACGGCGGGTACTGAATATTATATCCGCGTAAACGATTACGGCAATAACGGGTTTGAAACAAATAAGTATAATATCGAAGTTTCCAATGGTGTTAAACCTGGTTACATCCAAGACTTTGAAACAAATATTACTGGCTTTACAACGGGCGGGACGAACAACACTTGGGAATGGGGTGTTCCTGTCGGAGGCCCTGGTTCCGCAGCTTCAGGTACAAAACTGATCGCAACCAAACTTAACGGACCATATCTCAGCAATTCCAACTCCTACATGATGATGCCGCCAATTGATCTTCTGGATAGCAATGAAGGTGCCCTACTCTCCTTCAAGCACTGGTACAACCTGGAGACCAATTTTGACAGAGGCGTTGTGTATGTAGCCGCTGAATCCACCGATTATGAATTTGTTTCAGTAGCCCAGTTCACTGGGGTAAGCGGTGGTTGGCAAAACCAATTGGTTGACCTGACTCCATTTGCAGGAGAACAGGTTTATGTAATTTTCAATCTGCATACCGATGGGTCCGTAACACGAGATGGATGGTATATCGATGATGTGTCACTTATAGGAGCGGATGATGTTGCACCTGCAGTTCCGGCCAACTTAACCGCCCAGGCAAATTCTCTGGGAATTGTAACGCTTAACTGGTCAGCTGTTGCTGATGCAGATTTAAAAGAATACCTTGTTTATCGTTCCTCAGTCTCCGGCGTGGGCTATGAGCAAATCGGAACAACAACTGCGAACAGTTTTACAGATTCCAACACAGCCAATGGCGAAACATATTACTATGTCGTTACAGCAAAAGATTACTTTGGCAACGAGAGCGGAAATTCTAATGAAGTGTCTGTCACAGTTACGGCTCCAGTAACGGTTTACAGCGATAATTTTGATGGTGATTCGGATAACGGCTGGACACATTCCGGTACACGTGATGAATGGGAGCGCGGTACGCCTTCCGGCACGGGTGCACCTGTTCCCCCGTCCGCTCCGAATGTATGGGGAACCGATCTTGATAGTACGTATGAGACCAACAGCAACTTCTCACTCGTATCCCCAGTAATCGACCTTTCACAGGTAACTAACGGGACACTTGCATTCTCGCACTGGTATGAGCTTGAAACAAATTACGATAAAGGCTTCGTCGAAATTACAAAAGATGGCGGAACAACCTGGACCCAGCTGGGCGTATTCAGCCACTCAACAAACGGCAAAAACTGGTCTACAGTTTCTTACGATATAGCCTCTTATGCGGGCCAACAGGTTCAAGTAAGATTCCGCGTTACATCCGATGGCAGTGTTGTAAAACTCGGATGGTATATCGATAACTTTGCCGTTTTGGCGACTGTAGCACCGCAAAAGTTCGAAAAAGCCGTTGAAAGTGATTCTCAGGCAATGGTCAAACCGAAACCAGTTTATGAAGCACCTGCGGTGAAACTGTCAAGAACAGAAAAGGATGCATTGCCTACCCAGCCACAAGGCGGAATTGGGTTACAAAGCTTGCCTGCGAATGCGACCGTTACTGTCCTTGAAACAGGACGTTCTACAAGAACGGATGCAAGCAACGGACGCTTTAGCATGATTCATGTAGCCGGAGATTACACTCTTCAAGCAGACGCCTATGGATTCTATCCGCAAACCCGTCCTATCAAAATTGTTGACGGCAGGGATACATCAGTCAGCTTTACTCTTGAACCGATCCCACACGGTATCATTACAGGGGTAGTGACGGATGAAAGATCCCGAGCACCAATCGCAAATGCAACAGTAATGGTAATGGAAGATGCCCGTATTACACCAGTAAGAACAGATGAAAACGGCGCATTCTCCCTTGAAGTACTGGAAGGAACGTACACTCTCGCGGTTTCCGCCGACCAATACTACAATAAGAATTCAACTGTCACCGTTAAAGGTAATGGGTCAGTTGAAGCGAATGTAGCATTGAAACCATTTATCGGATTTGAAGGAACAATCGGATATGATGACGGTACAGGCGAGAATGCACGCGCATGGAACGCAGCCGGCAATGCCTGGGCAGTGCGCATGACGCCTGAAAATGGCGCGGCGCAAGTAACAGGCGCAATGTTCCGCTTCTGGGATACAGAATGGCCGGTTCCGGGCGGCACAGCATTCCAATACGCGATTTATGACGCTACTGGTGCAAATGGTTCACCAGGCCGACAACTCGCAGGCCCACTCAACGGCACTGCCAAACGCGATGGCACATGGACAACAGTAAAATTCCAAGAACCGGTTATGGTTGAAGGAGATTTCTACGTTGTTTATATCCAAACATTCGCGAATCCTAACACACCAGGATTAGCTACTGATGAAAGTGGCACGAATGCTTTACGCAGCTGGCAAAGAGTCAGCGGAGCCTGGAGCCAATCTCCTGCAGCTGAAGGGAACTACATGATCCGCGCGATTGTCCAATACCCTGTTGGCGCGCCAGTTATCACTTCTCCTGTAAACGGTTCCTTCACGAAGGATGAAAATGTTACAGTGGCAGGAACTTCTCAAGCCAATGGTGCTACAGTGAAGCTGTACAACGGTACAGAGCAGGTTGGCACTGGCACTGTTGAAAACGGAAAGTTCAGCATCCCAACAACGCTAAATGCGGGTGCGAATGCATTATCTGTTGAAGTAGTTGTAAACGGAAAAATTTCTGATCGTTCCGAACCTACTATCGTGACATTGGATCAGACAGCGCCGGTCCTTGATGTTACAGCGCCAGTTCAAGATTACAGAACAAATGTTGAATTGGTTTACGTAACAGGGTCAACAAACGATGAACATTTTGATACCCTAACAGTGAACGGCCAATCCGTAAACGTTAACGCCAACGGTACTTTCTCACACAAAATACTAGTAAACGCCGGTGAAAATACGATTACTGTAGTTTCAACCGACCGCGCTGGCAACACAACTACCATTACCCGTAATGTAGTTGTTGACCTTAGCGCCCCAGAACTTACAAACATTTCACCAGCTGCCGATGTTCACATTAAAGCAGGTGAAACCGTACAAGTATCTTTTGACAGTGAACCAGGGCTTAACGCCTCGTTCCGGATCGAATTGCCATTGATGCCTTCTAGCGGCAATAATGGGATAACAATGACAGAAACGTCTCCGGGACATTATGAAGGATCCTACACAACTCCTGCTTCGCTCAAGATGGATGGCGGTGTTATCGCAGTCCGAGTATCTGATCAAGCAGGCAATCAAGTTGAAGCAGTCGCGCCAGGAAAGTTGTATGTATCTTCCGGCGGCGGCCAAGTTGAACCTCCTGCAGAGAACAAAGCACCAATTGCAGTGATTAAAGGAGAGGCAACAGCCAAGCAGAAAAAGGTTACAAAATTCGACGGTTCTCAATCCAGTGACCCAGATGGAAAGATTGAAAGCTACCAGTGGAACTTCGGTGATGGAACAACCGGATCCGGGGCGACTGTTGATCACACATTTAATAAGAAAGGCACCTATACCGTCACGTTGACTGTTACCGACGACAAAGGTGCAACCAATTCAACAACGCATAAGATTGTAATCAATTAATCCGATCTAGCCCCCTAACCTTCCCCCTGAGAAATCAGGGGGCTTTTTTCGTTTAATTGATGAAATTAGTAAAAGCCAGTGCAGCTATGTGTTCAGCCCTGGCTTTTCTAATTAATTAATTACGGTATTAATTCTCCATATAATGATTCGGGCTGTGCCTGGCACCTAAATTTTTATTTTAAAAACGTACTGGGCATTACGACAAGAACGACCTCTCCACGGGCACAAAGCAGATCATTTGCAAATACCTCCGTATGAACCTTCCACTTTTTCGGATGGATTTCTTCCACAGTGCCAATTGCTTTTAGTGGAACATCTTGTGGAGTTGGTTTCAGGAATTCCACATTGAGGGAAGCGGTAACAAACCTGGGCGGTACCGACCCATCACCAATTTCGTTCCCATTCTTTCGGTGTAAAGCAAGTGAGGCAGATCCCGTCCCGTGGCAATCAATCAACGAAGCGATCATTCCACCATAAATAAAACCCGGTATTCCCATGTACTTTGATTCAGGAGTAAAAATGGTAACCGTTTTATCACCTTGCCAACCAGTCCGAAGATGATGGCCATCTTTGTTTAATCGGCCACATCCATAACACCAAGCAAAATCATCAGGGTAAATGTCTTGTATTGCCTTTTCAACCTTTTCTTCCACTATTCATTCTCCTTACTAATCTATTAATGTGGGCTAGCTTTCGGCCAAGTAGTACCATAAATATATAAAAGTAATTCCTAATGCACAACTGATTCCTGATAATTCAGTTAAGGTAGTCTACTTAAGTAAGTCATTTGCAGCCTAATGGTTGATTGGTCTTTATATAATTCTCCATTAATGGGATTATTTTAAGTAGCTAAAATTACACACATATTCCCGCATTCTTGAATGATAGTAAAACAAGAAGAAATAAGTCAGGGGTGTATGGAAATGGCCATAGCCATTTGATAAAAAATAATTACTTTTCCACCCTCAACTCATAAGCCTTATCAATAAACCGGCTTATTTGCCATAAACTATCCACCCACTCCAATCGAATGTAAACTTCACCTGGGGTGGGTATACTTCTATCGGTTTCCTCATATGCTCGCCCTAGCAATTCATCTATCTCTTTTTGCATATGATTTGCTGTTTTCGAGTGAAGTTTTTTTCCCAGGTCAAGGACAAATACCACATTTCTAGCAGTGGTTATGGTTACGAATTTATAGGAATCCTTCTTACTGGCATAACTGATACAGTCTGATCGAGTGCCGCTTTTATATCGATGATGATAATTCCACACATCACCTTTAAAAGCACTATTCTTGTAAATATAATTATCAATTTCCTTCGCCAACATTCTAGCTTTCTCGGTTTTAAATTGGTTGAAGAAATACACTTTTGGCAGCACCCTAGTACCATGCACCCAACCAAAATAAAGGTTAACGCCATTAACTGCCACTGGGCCAATAACGGCATTCTTCAGCGGTTCCAGCCTAAACAACTGTACAAAACTTGCGTAGTCCTCAAACCATTTGCCCTCATCACTAAAGGAATGAACAAGCATAAGAGCGTTGTTTGCATTTACTTTTTTCGCTTCCATTATTGATGAAGCTGTCCGATGCAGTAATTGATACTTTATATTTTTAGTTTCCCCTTCTTTTAAATTTAACAAATCTAACAAGGATGCTAGCCTACTTGTTTTCCCTACAGAGGGAGAAGCCTCTATCCAGGCTGAAACAACTTCTTTTCCAAATGGTTCGTATACTTTTCCTTCTACCATAATAGTCAATAATTCATTATTGGCTTTAGCTAGAAGGTAAAGGTCATTATGAGAACTCTTCCCTCTTCCTGGCAAGGAAACTTTGTACTCCGGGAACCCATATAGAACCTTCACGTCTTGAAAGAGAGGAATATTGCTACTTTTAAATACTCTCTCCACACAAGATGGAAGGTTTTCTGCATATTCCCAACAGTGTGCTAACTCGTATGCAGAGCATCCTTCCTTCCATTGTTTATTCGGATCTGCTAACAGTTTTCTCCAGGACCCTACCCCTTTTGTTGGAACAAAATATTTTGCCAAACTCACTCCTCCTAATTTTAATTCCATTTTAAATAATATCTCTGAAGGAAGGGGGATTCCTCTAAATGAGTCCGCCCAGAAAAAACCAATTTTTAAACTAAAAACTCTTTTGGTATCTCCCCATCCCAAACAAACTTAACTATAGCTTTTTTACCGTTTTCCAATTCTCGTTCCAATAAGAGCCCCTCTTCTTTCATCCGCCTGGCAATTTCCTGTTTAACGTCCTGCCCCCAGTTTTTCAAAAAACTTTTTCCGTATTTGTTTTGATATATCCTTTTATCCGGCAAATTCAGTATCTCTAAGTCATTGGTCGATATGTGATGCTTGTACTTATATATCCCTATCTCACCTTCACGCAGGTATTTCACCTGTTTTCCGTTCGAAGGATTCTTTCCATATGTAAAACTGAATACTCCATTCTCAAGTTTTCCACTAGTAATGTTATTTACTTTAACCACGTCATGGATTTCCATTGGGACGCCCCCATTGTGAATGTTTTCTAGTCACTATATTCGGCAAAAAACACTTTTTTCCTCCAAACAATAAAACAGGTGATATTCCTTATAAAAAAAGCTCATTTGGAAATCATTTAAAAAACACCCACAACCTTCGGAATTCCAAAGATCGTGAGTGTTTTAAGGTGTGATTTCCTAATTGGGGACCGGATCTAATTTACCATTTCCCCTAAATAAATCTAATGACCTGGCACGTTTTAGAGTTGCATTCCCTTTGTTAAAGGTTAAAACGCCTCAAAATATTTTATAAAAATAAGGGAAGAATAATTGACATAAAGCAATTTTTTACTGCAAAATCACCACTATTTTAGCAATAGCCTTGGGAGGCGGTCTTATACCTATGCGTAAAATAAAAGTTAAACTATGGACAAACCAATATGTAATCATCATTATATTGTCTTTAGTCATGTTCGCTTCTTTTTATATGATTACAGCGGGTTTCCCAATTTTCGTATCAACTATAACTAAAAATCCTGCGATTGCAGGAATCATGACCACGACCTTAATGTTGGCATCATTGGTTACGCGCTTTTTTGCCAGTGTGATCATCCAAAAAGTGAATATGAAATTGCTCCTCATTATCTCGCTTGTTTATTTTTTGGGAACAATCGGGCTTACACTTTTAAATGACTCCATCGGATTTTTAATTTTTATTAGAGCACTACAAGGTATCGGATTTAGTATGCTTACGATTTTAGTCTTTACGATTTCAAGTAATATTGTTCCTAAATCCCGGTTAGGTGAGGGCATTGTTTTTTTCGCAATGTCTACTAGCGTTGGGACGACAATGGGGCCACTAATCGCGATTTCATATCTTGCACATTATTCATTCCGTTCCATGATGGTATTAACCCTCGGGCTTATGGCTTTTTCATTAGTGTGCAGTTTTTTTACAAAAAACAATACGATTAAAAAAGAAGAGGAAAAACCCCAGGAGACAAATAAAGAGCCTTTTTATAAGTACATGTTCGATAAACGTGTCATTCTTCCATGTATTTTGGTGGCACTCAATTATATGGCAATCGCAGGAACGGTTAACTTTATAGGAGCGTTTGGAAAAGAGATTAATGTCGGGGGAAAGATTTCACAGTTTTTTATCGCACAAGCAATTGCGATGGTTTTAGTTCGGTTAGTCTCTGGTAAAATTTTTGATAGATGGGGCCATAGGATCCTTATGATTCCTGCAGGTATCGCAGGTGCTGCAGGTTTGGCCTTATTGGGTTTTTCTACTGGCATGGTGATGGTTTGGGTTTCAGGAATATTATTCGGAATCGCTTATGGGGTCATCCATCCAACTGTCCAGGCTTGGGCATTAACGCTCGTTCCACCAGACAAAAAAGCAACCGCCAATTCGATGCTTCTAATTTTTATTGATTTCGGTTTGGCCATTGGGTCAGTGGGTCTCGGGTTCTTAGCAAAAAATGTTGGGTACGGCATGACGTTTAGTTATTCTGCAGCTTTTATGATGATAATCTTGGTATTGTATCTCTTTGGGAGCAAGAAAAAAGTACCAACCGAGGCTAGTAAGGAAAAACCACCTGAACGAATCAAATTAGCTTTGGATAAACCATAACAACTGGGGCTGTACCATTGTCAAAATTGACTTTGGGACAGCCCGATTGAATAAGTCTTCTTAAAACCAATTTTAACCCTTCAATTTTAATCGAGATTTCCCCGGAAATATTCGACACGGTATTCCAACAACTGTATTCATTCTCTCTGTTGGGATGGAGTTTTAGTAAACTCTTCTTCCACTCTTCCAGTTTTTACTGTTGTAAAAACAAACCATCATACGTTTTGTCACACACAATGATTTTTACCCCATATTTCGTCAAAAGATGACGTCCAATAACGTCAGCCAGATTTTTCTGGTCGACCGTTTTAGGGTTAATTTTCAACGACAATCTCCCCCTCACCTACTGGTGTTTCAAAACCGTTCAGATAGAAGGATAATAATTCTTCTGTAATTGGGAACGCATTAGCATCAAAACGTTTATTTCGTATCTTTAGCCGTTCACGCAATTCATCAGGATGAACCTTTAAATAAATAAGTTTCCATTTACCTCCGGACTTTTCAATAAGTTGTTTATATTTATCCCTTTTTACACGATTCCAAAAACTAAAGTCAATTACCACCTGTTGTTTATCGTGAATTAACGTGATTAACCGATTGCACAATTTTTGTTCTGCATCTTTCTTATATTCTTCAATCCTTTCAATTGGGAAATCAATCCCATAACGACCCTTCGTAGCCCATATTTCCTCATCAATTGAAAGACGTACAAAACCCTCGTTTTCTAATTGTTTCGAGAATGTAGTCTTCCCAGAACCAGCCACACCACACATCATTACCACCAGAGGGGTGATATCATCTCGTTCACGATAAATTATGTCAAAATTAAACTTATGAAACATCCGAATACTTCCTCCATTTTTGTTATAAATCCCATCATATTCTTACCTTCCTCTGGCCTCATTTCATAAGCCTTATCAATTTACACACTCGTAAGCTTCGAAACCGCATTGGTGACCAATACTTCATCTTTGGAATTGATCACCCTTAAAAATAATATAAAGCACAGTACACCGCCACAAACTATTAAGATGCCACCTAACATAATTAACGGTTGAATCGTAAACAATTCATGTAACCAACCGGTAAATAACATTGCTATGACCATAAAGCCCATGGATACTGTATTTATCGTCATACCTGCACGTCCTTGATACTGATAATCTACTTTTGTTTGCATCAAAGTTCCCAATCCTATGTTTAACGCAACTTGCCCAAAGCAGAAGAGGAGTAAAAAAATTGAAGTTATATATAAGCTCGGGTAAATGACTAATCCAATCAATCCTACACCTACAATAATCATTCCATAGGATACCATTCGATTCATCGATAGTTTGATCTTGCTAACCAAATAGACACTTAGTAACATTCCTCCACCTTGAAGAGATACAAATAGTCCAAACATTTTTTCAGAAAGCCCTAAAAATTCCGTGAGAATAAAAACAGAGGATACGTTGATCAGCCCGCTTCCAAAGCCCACAAATACATTGGTAAACAAAATCGGCCGAACGATCGGATGTGACCATGAATATTGAAATCCTTCTCTCATTTCAAGCCAGATGGAACCCAAATTCTTTTGATTTGATTTCACTTCATTTTGTTCCGAAACTTTAATGGAAAGAATGAGGAGGACTGAAATTAAAAACACGAACATATTTAAACCTAATGACCAAATTGCACCTAACCATACATATAATGTCGTTCCTATTCCTGCACCAACAAGCATCATGATACTCACTGTGAGTTGTCGTAGACTAGCTGCAGTTTTCCGATCCTCTTCAGCTACAAACTGCATAATGAACGCTGGGCCAGGCGCTCGATAAAAAAGTGTTCCAATCGCACACATGAATGCACCTAAATAGATGAGAGTAAGGGATTCAAATAATAGAGCTAACATAAATATTGGGATCATACTAACTCTAAAGATGTTTGCAAAAATCATCGTCATTTTGCGATTCCAACGATCCGCAAACACCCCTACAATCGAGCCAAAAATAAAGATCGGAGCAAATTCAAAAAACATATTAAGAGAAACTGCAACTGGTGAATGATTGGATAACTCTAATACCATAAACATTAGCGTCATATTACGAGCCCAATCCCCAAATTCGGAAAACCATGTAGCAATCCAATACCTGAAATACCGTGGATTCCTCTTTAAAAATGAAAACATATTTCTTCTCCCCCGAGTTCAAAATAGGTGAACGAGTAATAAAAATCTAATTTCCTACAGATTGATAGAAAGTAGATGTAACCTTCAATCTGGATGAAGTACCTCATCCATGGAAGATGGAGAAGATGAACTCGGAAAAATCTTCCTTCGAGCTAAATCAAACAGTCTTTCTAATTTTTCGGGATGAAGCAAATAATAAATACGATGATCCACTTTTTTGGAGGTAATAATTTTTAGATCAAACAAAAAATTCATATGATAGTTAATCGCAGCTGGAGTTAATTTTAGATCCTGCGCCAACTCCTGTCCGTACCATGGTCTTTCGAATAACTTTCGAATGATTTCAAGACGACGTTTATCGGAAAATACTTTGAAAAATTGCTCGACCCGCTCCAGTTCTTCGCGATATTGAATTGCTTGATCGAGTATTGAGCCAAGTACTATCCAGTTCGGAGATAACTTATTATTCATGAAAGAAGTGTAAATTCTATACTGCGAAAACGGACTTACATGAATCCACGTAGCTTTAGTAAAAGAGCTAATATCCGATACTATATACTCTTCAAAAAAATGGTCTGGATCCTCATGATAAAGTTCCTCATATTTTGGGATTGCGTTAAATGCGATTTCTTCAAGATGTTTTTCTATAGGTACATATGCACTCTCGTAGAACCTGCTTACTAATATATAGAATCGTTGCGCTGCTTCTTTTGGGTATTGGAAACATTCGATCATTGTATCTAAATTCGATGATCCAGTACTTTCTCTTATCTGAATAAGTTCTTCGATGATAATTTGATAGTTCGTCGGGTCGTTTGTTTCCTTCAAAGTTTGAACAAGACGACTTCGTGTTTCTCGATCCTCTATAATCCCCATCATAGAGTGAAGGAGAGTCTCTGAAGATTCCTCATGAATATGTTCTAGTAGCTGAGGTATCGTTGCAATGGTTGGCTGAAGATAGAGATATTCCATAAAAAAGAGAGGATACGTAACACTTTCGAGTTTAAAGAAAAACTCAAGTTCCTGGATTAAAAAACGAGATAATCGTTCTTTTATTTGAACGTATACCTTATAAACCTCCTCATTTCTTGGCATTTTTAGTTCCATCCGTTGATTCTCAAATTGTTCCCAATTGGCAATGGTATACATTGCAGTAATGAGCTCAGCTGGCTTGTGAAATAAAAATTTAATCTCAATGTTTAATTTATTTTTCATCAATACTACCCTCCACGCTTTAATTAAAACTTAAGGAATAACATTAAGTATTCATTAAATGTTAATTTATTCTTATATTAGCCTGGTTGGAAGGTACTGTCAAATATAATTTCATAAATTCTGTAAAGTAGAGAACAGGAATTAGATATTGCCTTCTTGCCCTCGGGTTTCAGGGGGTTCCACCTTACTGAATAAAGATGAACATGTCGCTATACAACAAAAAGCAGCAGCCCAATTCAGTTGCGAATCGGGCTGCTGCTTACCGTGCTAATTTAATTTTTGCACTTAAAAACCGAACACGTTATTAAAAGAATCAGCTGCTTTTCGTTGCTGTCACTTAGTAGATCCTATCCCCATTAAAAATGGAATTTTTGACAACGACATAATCGACGTTCCGAATTGCGGACAGTTTGTTTCCTCCAGCATACGAAATTGACGATTGAAGATCCTGCTCCATTTCAATAAGAGTGTCCTTAATAGGGCCCCTATACTCAACATGCATCTTTTTGCCTTCGACGTTCTTTTTTTCTCCTTTTTGAAACTCGGAAGCCGAACCGAAATATTCTTTATACAGCTTGCCTCCGATTTCAATGGTTTCACCCGGGGATTCTTCGTGGCCGGCAAACATGGAACCAATCATAACCATCGATGCGCCGAAACGGACAGACTTTGCAATGTCTCCATTCGTTCGGATGCCGCCATCGGCGATAATCGGTTTGCTTGCTGCTTTGGCACACCATCTTAGTGCCGCAAGCTGCCAGCCGCCAGTTCCGAAACCTGTTTTGATTTTCGTGATACAAACCTTACCTGGTCCAATCCCTACTTTAGTTGCATCGGCACCAGCGTTTTCCAACTCCCTTACTGCCTCAGGAGTTCCGACATTTCCTGCAATCACAAAGCTTTTGGGAAGATGCTTTTTAATATGCTGAACCATCTCGATGACGGCATTGGAATGGCCGTGTGCAATATCGATTGTGATGTATTCAGGAGTTAGTTTTTCCTCTGCCAACTGGGTAATAAATCTATATTCTTCTTCTTTAACCCCAACACTAATTGATGCATATAGCCCACGAGTCTTCATTTCTTTGACAAAATTCATTCGCCTTTCTGGCTGAAAACGATGCATGATATAGAAATAATTATTCTCTGCAAATTTGATAGCAAGGCTCTCGTCAATAATCGTTTGCATATTTGCCGGAACTACAGGCAGTCTGAACCTCCGACCGCCAAACTCAACAGATGTATCGCATTCAGAACGGCTTTTTACGATCGACTTTGCTGGAATAAGTTGAATATCTTCATAATCAAATACTGTATCCATGAATAAACCCCCTATTAATCTTCATAAATGAACCATATTAGATTAATTTTAATAAGTTTCCCATGCTTTAACCACAATTAATAGGTTAATATACGAACATTATATTGTCAACAAAATAAATCGTTCGTTTTTTCCAGTTATATTTGGCCTTCCTCTTATTCAAAATATTCTTTTCCTCATACCGTTAAAGTTGTCATCGCGATGATTATTCCTGGAAACTTTCCTTTGCGGAGCGCAAATCAATAAATTTTAAATAAATCTATCAAATATCTTTTTCAAAGGCAGATTTAAAAGGTCCACGCCTTACCGAGCCAGGCGTGGACCTTTTAAATTGAGTATCATTTTATTTACCAATGCTTCCGTGTCGCCGTTTCATTGGATACACCGTCACGTTTGCTCAAATATAAACATACTCCATCAAGAACAATGTGAACGCTTTGGTCGAACAAAGAACTTAACAATTGAATCGATTTTCTGTTATCGCCCTGGTCTCCTCTTACGGTCCCAGGCACTAATACAGACACATCCGAGCTGCGAGCCAGATCCGATTCCAAATTGCTGGTAAACGCCAGGACTGTCGCGCCTTTTTCTTTTGCTTTTTCCGCATCGGATACGACATTCGCACTTTTGCCTGAGCCAGAAACCGCAACTACGACATCATTTCCTTTAATGGCTGGTGTGATGGTTTCACCAACTACATAAACTTCGTAGCCCAAATGCATGAGCCTCATCGCAAACCCCTTTGCCATAAGCCCTGAGCGGCCCTCACCGACCACAAAGATTCTTTTGTCCTTCTTAACAATCGCCGCGGCATTTTCCAACGATTGCTCATCCACTTTCGAAACGACTTCATTTATTTCTTTTAAAATGGCATCTAGCAGGCTCATTTTTCTCCCCCCACTAACGATTTAAACAGTTTTGCAGATTCACGAATATCAAGGGATTTCGTTATGCTGCTGCCGACGATTGCTATTTCAAAATTAGCCTTCTTCATTTCAGCAATATTTTCCGGTTTGATTCCCCCGGCTACAGCCAATCTTGGAAAATCCTCAATCTGCGCTAACGTACTTTCGATTAAAGCTTGTAAACCTGTGCTTTTATCGGACGGAAGATGCACACAAAGGATTCCATCTGTAAATTGTTTCAGTTCCAGCTGCTTTTCAGCTGATGTCTCAAGGAGGTCAATCATGTAATTCTTCTGATATTTTCGGGCGACATTCTGACAAATTCGGATTGTTTCCAAAGATGCAGCGCCAAGAACAGTGGCAATATCGGCACCAGCCTGATAAATGGCTTCAAATTCATATTCCGCTTCATCGACTGTTTTAATATCGGCCAAAATAACCTTGTCCGGAAATTCCTGTCTGATTCGCCTGACAGATTCAAGGCCAAAATCCTTGACCAGCGAAGTGCCGATTTCAATAATATCAATATACTTTTCGGCTTCACGGATGATTTCAATCGCTTTTTCGATTGATACCCGATCAACCGCTAATTGAAGCTTCATTATTGATGGCTCCTAATAAATTGGTCTAATTCTTCCCTCGTTGGAAGGCCTTCATTATCGCTTACAAATGTGATCTGAATCGCACCGATCGCATTCGCACGGGTAATCGTATCCTGAATCGACAGTCCCTCCAACTTGCCGGTAATGACGCCTACAGCAAAGCCATCTCCGGCTCCGACTGTGTCGATGACTTTTTCCACTTTAAAGCCTTCTTGATAAAAGCTTTCGGATTGAGTTCTGATGTAAGCCCCTTTGCTTCCAAGCTTGATGATGACTTCCTTGACACCCAGTCCCTGATAAAAATCGGCAATCTTCTCAGGATCATCCGTGCCTGTTAAAATCAATCCTTCGGAAACGCCAGGCAAAACCAAATCGGATTTAGCGGCAAGTTCATTGATCACTTTTACCATGACTTCTTCGCTTTCCCATAAGCTTGGGCGAAGATTAGGGTCAAAGGTAATGTAGATGCCATGCTCTCTGGCACGATTGATTAAACGGAAAGTTGCTTCACGACAGCTTAATGATAAAGCTGGCGGAATCCCTGTTACATGCACAAGATCAACGCCATCTAAATTGATTTGATCAATATCAGCCACACTCATATGTGAAAAAGCTGAGCCCTTGCGATAATAGGCAACGGCGGGATCCCCTTCGGAAACCTTGCTCTTTAATTGAGTGGCTGTTTTATAAATAGGGTCAAAGGTCAGGAACTCAGTTCCAATCCCTTCCCGTTTTAAAAAACTCTTAATATAAAGGGCCATTGGATCTTGTCCAAGCTTTGTTACGTAGGATACTTCATGGCCTAGCCTGGCAAGGCCTGTACAGACATTCACCTCTGCACCAGCAAGTGATCTTCTGAATAACTCGACCTCTTCGAGCGGACCCTCTGTTTCCGCTGTGAACATCGCCATTGGTTCGCCAAATAACAGTACTTTACTCATTCAGATTAGCTCCTTGTGATCGTTGTAATTTCATTGAATAACTGATTTGCTTTCCCTTCATCTAGAGGAAACAACATTAACACATCAAAAACAAATGGGTTAAAGTCTAGCGACATCAGGTCTTTTGCAAACTGCATCGCTGCAATCTCACTAATTGCTGCCAGCCGTGATTTATATTGAAATTTCCCGAGTTTCCAAAGGGTTATTTTCATGTTTTTTGTAAAAATATCAGCATCATACTCTTCAATAAAATGAAACAATTCATGAGCGATTAAAAGCTCCTCCACATCAACTTGATTAAGCATGGACCCGAGCTGATGTTCTTGGATCAATTTATTGACAAGTTCAATATTATCTTTAAATAACGTAATGCTGTTCGGACTGTTATAACAAGCAAACATTATATAATTTTCTGTGCCATATGAATCTTTCACACTTATTTTTGTGTTCATCCTGGCTGCTATTTCCTTAACTGAATAAACGGGATATTTCTGCCTTACTTGATCGGCTTGCTGCTTGCCGCATTCAATTGCTTTTTCAATCAGTTCTTGTTTTAGGTGATCCGTGATTTTACGGTTGAGAGGGTCTCTGCTAAAAGCATAGTGACCCCACTCTTCATCCGTTATATTTGTTAAAAATTTCACTTTTTCGACGATCATAGATCATTTTTTGCTCCGACAATAATGATTTCTTCATGTGGTTCCATCGTTGCTAATTCTGTATCAACGACCATGAATAACTGGTCTTTATCCACCATGCCTGTATAATCCAATACTTTCCCGCCAATACATAGATAAATATCAGGACTTAATTTAATATCACTCTTGAAGATGGCTAACGTTTCCCACATCTTGTTAATCACTTCTTGTGCTTCTGCTACGGTACATTTTTCAGCTATTCCGTCTCCGCGCTGTACCTTAATAAAGCCCTTTTTGTCTACGATTCTGAGTTGTTCAGCGCCTTCTTTCTTTCCTTTAGCAGAGAAGACATATATGACATCGCTCATCGTAATCAATTGGGTTTCCCCAACCGGTACACCCATTGATTTGGCAGCGAGTTCTTTAGCATCCTCTTCGCTTAAGGCCATTAACAAATCGGTTGTTTGAACTTCCGAAGAACCCATTGCAATCGCTGTTACTTTATTCGTCTGCGAATCGATTTCGATTTGAACCTCGACGGAATCTGGGACGGCTCCGTTGGCGATCGCCATGCTTGCCGCTTCTTTCTTGAGATCCGCAATATCCTTTTTCGTTGGTGATGGGATGACCCGTTCCACTACGTCACGAATCATCGCTAAGGCAACACCAATCGAAGAAATAACCTCGGCATTTTCCGGGATGCTGTACTCCAATTCCATATTATTAGCCGTAAATGGAAGCAACGATGCACAGCCTCCTCCAACGCCAACGAGAGAAATTTGGTCTTTTTCCAGTTTGTATTTTTCCGCGAATTCTTCGATAACTGGCTTTATTTTTTCATACGATTTTTGTAAAATTTCTTTAGCCACTTCTTCGACCGTCTTATTCATATAGTTTGCGAGCGGCTCCATTGCTTTCCGGGCAGCCTCAGGGTTTCCATATGCATAATGTTCAGGAGTTACAATTCCTAATACGTTCGCTGCGCAGCTATTTGTAATCGTAATCTTTTTGCCGTTTTTAAGTTTAATATAGACATAGTCAGCTGGATCGCCATCTTTAGGAGAGAAAAACTCAACTTGCGGGTCGACGATTTCTTCAATTGGTGTAAAGACGGCATAAGGCATTCCGCCAATATGGGCACTTCTTGGCCCCACGTCAACAATCCCCTCTTTGGATGCACGGACCATACTTCCTCCGGCTACCCCCAATACGCGTACGTCCAAGGAGCTAATATACGTGGGATGCCCGCCAACGATTGAGTAATCAACAGCTGGGCGTCCATTTTTAATTACCCCAATGTTCGTACTCGTTCCGCCTACTTCAAAATAAATACCGTTTGATGCCCTTAAATACATCAAGGCACCAACAACGCTGGCCGCAGGACCTGACAGCATGGTTAAGACAGGACGTTTTCTCATTTCATCGATTCCCATAACACCGCCATCACCGCGCATGATCATTAGAGGAACCTGAATCCCGGCTTGACGGACGCTGTCTTCTGTACTGTTTGCAGTTTCAAGCATTTTTGGCAGAATGCTGGCATTAATGGTAGCGGTTCTCGTTCTTCGAGTCAGACCGTACAGCTTACTGATTTCAGATGCAACCGATACAGGAATGCCATGCTCTTCAGCAAGCTTTTGGATTTCTTTTTCCTCCGTTAAATCATCGACACCGAATGCCTTGGAAGCGACAAATACTCCTGCACCTTCGCTTTTTAATTCTCTGATCGTTTTTTTGATTGTTTCCTCGTTTATTTGTTTTTGTTTCATGTAGCGATGGTGTGTCTTAATGATTCGCCCAGTACCCAAATCAATATCATCGATTTTTGTTTGTTTTTTTGCAAGCCACCCACCAAGGCCGCCACTACCGATTCCAATAACCCCAACCTCTGCGACGTCGCCCTCTAAAAGAGCATTTGTTGCTTGAGTCGTACTGTGAGCGATAAAAATAACATCCTCAGGATTAATATTGTTTTTTGTTAAACATAATTTAAACGCTTCGATTACACCTGCAGCCACACCACTTGGATGATCATGGGTGGTCATGACGGAGCCTTTACCGACGATTTCATGTGTTTCATTGTTAATTGCGACTGCTTTTGTATGAGTTCCCCCAACATCGATACCGACGCGAATAGCTCGTTTGGCCATTATTACTCCTCCATTTCCAAAACGTGTTTTCACTCTAATGAAATCGGCTGCTCCTTAAGCTGGAACAACCGATTTCTAGGCATTTCTTAGCCGAACATCAAATAGGCAATGGCAATATTTACGATAGCCACGCCCCATGCCCATGGTACACCTGAAAGCAAGAAGCTTTTTGTATCTGTTTTTGTATAGTTAATGGACCATAGGTTCCAAGATTGAGTAGGACAAGCTGAAATATTCATTGTAATCGTTGGAATATACATTAATGGGAATAAGAATGCCATTGGGAAGTCGCCTACTCCTGTTAAAATACCGATTGTTGCAGCTCCGGCGCCAAATACCGTTAATGGACCACGGAATAATCCAAGCGGCGCAATGACCATGAAAAGAATTGCAACCGTTAAAGTGCTAGTTGGCATGACTCCGCCCAAAATACTTTCAAAGAATGGTGAAACGGCACCTGATACTTTATTGAACATTGGAAGAATGAACAAGAAACCAAGTAAACCGGCAACGTCGACTACACCATCATAGAAGGTTTTAGAAATAACTTTTTCTGCATCTTTGTAGGATCTAATTTTCCCAGTAACAAATAGGGCAAATAAAGCAGCTACAATGAACGCTGGAATCGGCTGCCAGTTAAATCCGATTGCAAGGACAACTGGTATTAATGGCGTGATAAGCGCAATTCCTGGTACATTTTGATTATCACTGCTCGAAGCTGTAGCAGCCCAGGCACGGCTAACTTTTGTTTTACGAAGTCTAACGGACAACATGAGAATGACAATGAGTAGTTGAACTGCCATCGCTATAAAACCGAATTTCAAATAGCTTGCATTGTATTCGAAACCTGTAAAGATTGCTTGCATTTGCTTAAATAACACGATGTTGACATACATTCCTGAACCGACTGACATAATGTATGAAGAAACGGCCAGGGATTTTGGTACACCTAGTGATAAAAGAATTGGAAGAACAATAACCCCAATGGCTACAACTGCGCCTGCACCAAATGTACTTGTAAAAATTAAACCCGTGACAACCGACAATAGCACTGTTGTACCGAGAGGCTTGTCCCCGCCAAGTTCAACAGTCATTCGGATAATCTTTGAAGCAACCCCTGTTCTTACTAACACTTGGCCAAACCAGCTACCAAAAACAACGACAACCGCCGTCGGCCCCCAACTTTCCGGTCCGCCTTGGAATATCTGCGTCATCGTTTGTTCCCAAGTAAGTTCGCCGCCAATCATTCCAAGCGTTGACCAAATAACAGCCATAATCAAGAAACCGATCATTAGGTTTCCGCCTTTAACTGCATAAACGATAAATCCGATAAACGTCAGCAATAAAATAATACCAATCGTTAATGCCATTCTGTTTTCCCCCTAGAGTAATTTGTTTATCAATGGATACTTAAATGGTTTTTTGCCGAATAATCGCAACGTTCTTTTTAAATCACCTCCTACAAGTCGACTAGTTTATCTATCTCGGAAACTAGTACATCTTTTGTGGAAATCGGATACTCTATCGCTGCCGGCAGATCCTTTGGCAAAATTTCGAGTATTTTTTTCCAGTCCACTAGTCCGTCATTCAAAAGTCTAGTATTTTTCTCTTGGTCTATATCCTTTATATGGATATAAGTGACAAACGGCTGAAGCAGCTTGGCATTTTCGACCGGGTCTTCCCCTTGGAACAGCCAATTCCCGATATCGAACGTAAACGTAATCGGTCCGCCAAGTTGTTTTACCTCGGTCAAGAAATCAATGATTTTTTGTGATCTTCCATTGCTTTCAGTTTGGTCATTTTCAACGGTGAGCTTAACGTTGTATTGTTCAGTCAACCTAGTAATCGCTTTCAAATCTGCTTCAGAAACTTGGCCATAATCGCCAATAGTAAGTTTGATAGAGTGGCAATTCATGTCGTAAGCTTCCTTGTAATACATTTCCAGCGTTTCTTCTTTTAGTTGCTGATTTTCATAGAGCACATCCGGGATGGAATAAAAGACGTTTATTCCATATTGCTCAGATTTGTTTTTAATATCCTGCAGCTCTTTGTGGTCTTTGATAAACTCTCTTCTAACTTCAATGTTTTTTAATCCGAGTTCTTGAACCCAGTCGAGCATTTCACTTTGAGGTACACCAGCTTTTAAATCTTCTAGATAAACAAGTGTATTAATGACAATTTGATCCTTTTTCAAGTTTCTTCACTCCTACTCTAATGCGTGTAAAATCTTTTCACACCTTTGTTTCAATACGTCCAGATTGCCGGTATGAATGCCTTTCGTTAAATAACCGCCTAATCCGACTGCAAAGGCACCGCTTTCAAACCAATCGTTAATATTCGTATCATCCACTCCCCCTGTCGGCATCATTTCAATAAATGGCATTGGTGCTTTAATCCCTTTGATCATCTTCATTGATACACACTCACCTGGGAATAATTTCACCACATCGCTTCCAGCCAAATAGGACTGATAAGCCTCTGTTGGGGTAGCAGCCCCTAATGAGCAAAAAATTTCATGCTCTTTGCAATAGGCACCCACTTCTTCTACAACACAAGGAGAAACGACAAAATCCGCTCCATGCGAAACAGCTAATTCTGCTTGTTCCTTCGTTAAAACCGTACCTGCTCCAATGACGGCTTCCGGAAGTTCTGATTTTAAAATACTGATTAGTTCTTCCGCTTTCGGAAGGCTGAAGGTAATTTCCAAAGTGGTAATTCCTGAGTGTACGATTGTTTTACAGATTTCTTTGGCCTCTTCTAGATCATTCCCGCGAATAACCGCGATGATTTTTCCTTGCAGCTGCGCCTTTACTTCCTGTTTATTCATTTATGATCAACCTCCTTTAATAGCTTCGGATTTGTAGATCCGCGTTTCACAAGCTTAGCCGGCAACTCTATATATTGTGGTTCGAATTCTCCTGACTCTTTAATGCGCTCAATCAATAGCTTTGCAGATTGAACGCCGCACTCATAGGATTCCTGTGTCAGGGTAGTAATGCCAGGAGGAATCAAGGAGGCCCAACCCCAGTCATCAAATCCGCATATCCCCAACTGCGGGGAGATTTCAATACCTAGCCGCTTCATACCATGCAGAACTGTTAATAACGTCATGCCATTAACCGTAAAAATAGCAGCGGGCTCACCATTCGAAGCGCTTACAAACTCCTTTAAACTAACATCTGTATTTTGGGGATCATCAATATTGATAACATAGGTAGTCAAATTTCCATCCTGATGAAAATAGTTTTCCATCGCGTCATTAAACCCTTCATGGCGCTTGTAACGGCTGCTAATAACCGACATATCCTGGGTGAAAAATGCTACCCGTTTGTAACCCTGCTCGTTCAAATATTTAACCAAGTCATAGGTGGCGTCATAATTATTCGTTGCTACCGTATCCAACACATTGGGACTGCTTAAACTGCGGTCCGCCAAAACAATTTTGATTCCTTCATTTTTTAGGGATAAAAGATAGTCATCATTTTTGCCGGTTGTGTTAATAATTAGGCCATCTACTTTGTTATCCAATAAGGATTGAATGCTTTCTTTCTCATTGACCGGATCATTGCCAATGTTTGCGAATAACACTTTGTAACCCAATTGATTGCAATAATCACTAATTCCTTTTAAAACAATTGAGGAAAACGGGCTCCCAATATCGGCAATAATACAGCCAATGACACCGGAATTCTTCGCTTTCAAGCTTCTTGCAAGATTACTAGGGCGATAGCCCAGTTCCTCAATGACAGCTTCTAACAATTCCTTTGTTTCTTCCGACATGTATTCATATTTTCCATTTAAATATCTGGATACTGTGGTTTTGGAAACGCTTGCTTTTTTAGCAACCTCATTAATGGTCACCCGAATTTTTTCCCCTTTAGCCTTATGACTCATATCATCAACCCACCTTCTTTTCATTTAAAATGGATGTTTACCGATTTAGTTAACCGGTTAACAAAGCAAAAATATAAATTTACTATTTTGGCATCTAGGACCAAGAATGAATTTTGTAGCATATCATCGCCAACCAGGTTTTAGAAACCGATTTACAAAACAAACAATCTCTTAATTTCACTATTATGTAGCTAGAATCTGGAAGTCAATTTTGTTGTATTTCATCACTGACCTGTTTTTAGAAACCGGTTAACTAAATGTTTAAAAAAATACCTCGATCAAATTAGTTGAATCAAGGATCTGTTTAGAAACCGGTTAACATACAAACTAAAAAAATATTCAAACATGTTATCGCTTTCATAAATTTAGTATATAGCTTTACAAATAAGTTTGTCAATAAGTGTCGAAAAAAAGTCTCTATTATTCTAGCCGGTTTAAAATAAAATAAGCCCCTTCTAAGAAATAGAGGAGGCTTATTGGCACTTATCTACTATATCTATTGTCTTCGTTATGGGACCATTCCGTGAAATCTAATGGCGTCTGTCACCTGAAAACTGCGTCTACCAATTAGCAGCTTTTTCAAATTACTCGCCCTTAAGCTCCTTAAGTTCGTTTATCAGCTGGTCCGTACGCTTTGCATTGCCTTCCGCGAAATTTTCAAGCCGATTCTTTAGCTCAGCATCGTCATGGATATTGTCGGCTGTGATTAAATATGTCCGCATCAGATCCTCTTCCACTTCAAGCGAATGTGTAAGGACTTCCTCTAGCTTTTTCTTATCATCATTCAAAGCTAACGCCTCCTTTACCAGTATCGTTCACTATACTTATTCCCATTATCCGCCCGGCAAAAACAACGAAAGGCGCCCAGCTCATGGACGCCATCTTTTACAGTGCTAGCTGTTATTGTTTAGAATTTTAAAAAAGGCTAGTGCTACATCTTATCCCTTACGTAGATCTCATCCTTTATCTCCCTTAAAACCAGCTGCAATAGGAGGCTCATCGATTTGTTTTTTTGAATGTATTCCCTGGGCATCAAGCAGTTCAATAACCGTCTCAAGCTCCTTTCTCTCAGTAATTACTACATAATCTAATGGAGTAAGCTTTTTCTTAAAATCGAAACTGACTTTAAATCCATTGTTTACCCGGGAATCGTATCCGTACAAATTATGCCAACGGACAATCCTCTCCACCGAGTAATCCGTTATATCCGAATAAGATATGAATTTGCTCTGCAGAATGATTCCATTCGGCACAATATAAAAATTGCCGGGGTGCTTGACTGCATTTAGGAGCATATAGAACAAATAGGCAGAACTGAAGAGATACGAACCTAACCAATCGGTATATATAACAATTACCAGCAAGGCTGCCAAAAGAACGAGGGCCACTCCTGTTCCCCATTTGACGATGTGATAGGATTTTGCCCGTTTCGACAGCCTCGATGCGATTTTCCATTCCCCCGCAATAAGGACATTAGAAAAGTGCTCTTCTGTCACAGGGAAAATCGCATTTTCAACCAGGCGAATTGCCTTCTTAAGGTTTATAAAATCCCGTATCAGACAATAAATACCGATTATAAAAATCAAAGCAAATAGTATAGACACAAGACCCCTCCATTTGTCCTATAGGGCTGCCCTATAAATACCCTTTAACAATACTGTACTATATTACTGAGAATCGCTGCGTGTTGAAGGTTTTCCCGTTTCTCTAATGGAGTATGCCGAAGCTGTTATTTTTTTCAAGCGTTCCTGCTCTTCTATGTGTTTTTCTAACGCTTCATCCCAGCGCCTGTGCCTTGTATTCCAAACACGTACGTAAAATGTGTCCTGTTCTTTATTGTACAGTTGAAATTCCAGGCACGGGATATGTTCAACTTCCTGCTGTTCAAAGCTATTTACAGAGGTAACGACCGTTTGAAAACCGTCTTCCTCCACACCGTTCACCCTCTCGGCGAGAAATTGCAACATTCTTTCTTCATTTATAGGATTCTGATTCTCCGCATACCGAAAAAGAGGCAGGTCTTTGTTTGTTTCAGGTAAAGGCTCGCTCATCTCCGGCCAAAACTCATCGTGGAACGGGCTGTATGAAAGACTTGTCGATTCTTCTTCCAATTCCTCTTCCATGATTCCGGTTTTTAGCTGCCCATGCCCTTTCGGTGTCAGCATGTAAGTCCCTTTTTCCAGCCGTATCAAGCCAATAAGCTGCATTTTTTTCAATAAATCTTCAATGAACAGCTCCTCTACCAGGAGTAGCTCAGACAAATTGGCTGCCCGGCGGATTTCGGTTTGTTCGAATGTTAGCAGCATCATTTTCATGAGAATGTCCATCCTGGACCGCTTTACCCGGCTGAACGCAACGGAATAAGTGATTACCGGCACTTGCCAAATCATCGAATCCTTAATTTCGACTGCTGGATTTTCCAGTAAAGACGCACGTAATTGCTTTGCTAATTTATCCAAGCAAGCTCACCTCTTCCACGGTTCGCAGCCCAGCATGTTTCTTTACAGATTCCAAAACGTGGCTATACATTTGTTTTGCACCCGCATGTTTTGTTTTTTCAATAAACATTTTTGTACTGCCAATCATCACAAGCAGTTCCCTTGCCCGCGACAATGCGACATTCAGCCTGCGGTAGTCCTTGGCAAAGCCAATATCGTCATGCTTCTGATCGTGATTGCGCACCATGCTTAACAGGATCACGTCCATCTCCATGCCCTGGAATCTGTCGACTGTCCCTGTGCGGATCGTTAAGTGGGGCAAGTGCAATTCCTGGTGAAGAAGGCGGTCGATCCTTTTCACTTGCTCGCCATAAAAACTTATGACGCCAACGCTTTTCTTCTCTTCCAAACCCATTCTCCCTGCTCGCTTTGCTTCTGCCGTTGCTTGATTCAATTCCAGCAACAGTTCCCCGATTCTTTTCAGCTCGGCTGGATTATACAGGCTTTTGCCGCCTTGCATTTTTTCTTCAAAAAATCCAGGCTCATTCGGCATATCGAGCCAAAGAAGATGATTTTTGCGCTGGATGAGTGGGGACTCAAGCTTATGGTCCCGGACCAAATCGGAGTCGGTCAAGCCGCATTGCAGTTCTTCGTTTTCTTGCAGATAGAAAGGCGAAATAGTTTCCATTATGGTTTCATGCATCCGATATTGAATCGCAAGCATCGTTTTATTGCTTTTCGGCAGGTTTTTAAACAAGCGTTCAAACAGCGACTCCTGCAGCAGCTTTTTCAGTTCAGCTATCCCCTCAAAGTCTTCATTGTCTTTCATCATTTCCTGAAGTGTTTCCTCAAGTGTATCGTTTCCAAGCAAAGGCGGAAGCTGATGATGGTCGCCGACAAGAATGATCTTTTTGCCTTTCAGCATCGGTAAAAGAAGCTCCGGCGGGGTTGCTTTAGATACTTCATCGATGATGACAACATCGAATTCCGGGTAGCTTTCGATAAAATCTTTTCGGGCCGATGCCACACACGTCGTTCCGATTACATTGGCATGTTTCACATAAAGTTTTCGGATTTCATTCAGGTCATGGTCAGTTGCTTCTTCCAGCAAAGAACGCCACATTCCCTGGATTGACTGGAACAACGGAAGCCTCTTCTTTTCCTGTTTCAACGACTCCCGTGTAAACGAATTGCTCGCAAGCTTTTTTAATACCTCTTCGTGCTCCCGTTCTGGTTCAGAAGAAAGCAATTCTTTCAGCGGAATCAGTTCAGCTTCTTTTTCATTAAGCAAAGTGGAGAGTGTTGCCAGACGGGCTTCGATTCCGGTTTGTTTCTGCTCTGCTTCCTTTAGCTGAAGAGCCTCTTGTTCATGCTTCTGGCGTTTCAGTTCAAACCTGATCTTTGCTTGCTCAACCTGGTCTTTCTCGTTCTGCAGTTCAAGCGATTGGGCCTCTTTTTGATGCAGCAAGTCCTTCGCATCAGGGATGAATTCCACCGTCTCCTTCATTTCCTTTTGCTTGATTTGCAAAAAAGCAAGCTTGGTGCTCTGCTCACCCAGCTGCCTCTGGTTGTTTTGAAAAATCATTTTATAATCGTCATGGACAGGCTTAAGCTGGCCAATCAGTTCCTGCTTCAATTGGAGGATGGCTTCCTGGGCCATTCGTTTATCAGAGTCATTCAATTTGACCCGATGCGCTTTTTGCCAGATATACTGTCTCCTGCCGTATAGCCCTTCCAGGTATGTGGAAAGTCTTTTAGAATGAATCGTTGAATTTCCTATCAATTCACTTCTCAGTTGCGTTAAAAATTGGTCAATTTCATTTGCATTGGCAGCTATGGGGGGCGTGTTTTTCATCTGCCCGGATTGGTTGCCCAAGAGCTTTTCAAGATAGTTTATCGCAGCATGTAGTCTGGCGTCATAGTCCTGCAGTTTATTGAGCTGGTCTTTTCGTTCACGAAGAAAATCGAGCTTTCCGATGAGTGTCTGGACTTGCAAAGACCGGGTAAAATTTTGTTCGAGAATGATCCATTTCAACGAGTCGATTTTTTTGGCTGCGGTTATTCGTTCTGACAGGGCATCCTTCTGTCCCACTGCCTCTTTCCATTTTTCACATTCTGCAGCACTTTGCTCGATCGCCTGATTCATTTCATTTATCTCGTCTTTAATCTTCTGAAGTGCAACACTATTTTGCAGCCGAACAATTTCTTGCTGGTTGGCTTTCAACTGTTCTTGAATCACAACAATGCCAGGCGCTCCAGCGAGGAACTTTTCGTCTTTTTCAATCGTGCTATTCAACATATGAAGTGACTGCTCTACTTTTCGTAAAAGCTCCTGGACTTGATGCCGTTCTTGTTCAGCATCCTGGATGTCTTTTTTATATTGATCGATAGCGGATTGGAATTCCTCATATTTCTGTTGCGCTTCCTTTTTGGCTTCAAGTTCCGCATCCACCCGGACAAGCTCTTGCTGGAGCCGTTCTTGTTCCCGTTCATTCGCCGCCCATTCATTTTCTATTTCAGATTCTCGTTGTTTTCGTGTTTCAACCTGATTGGACACTTCCTGCAGTGTGTGGTCTTTCCAATACTGGCCTACATTTTCCTCTATGAACTTTTTTCCTTCTTCTTCAATACTTTCCGTACGGCCGACTCGGAGGATCCGGATATCCTTATTTGCAAGCAATCGGCCGAGGGCATTGTCGACCGCCAAGTTGGACTGTGACGCTACGAGAGTCCGCAGTCCTGCCTTCGCATTTTGCAGGCAAATTTCCGAAATAACGGTTGTCTTCCCTGTTCCCGGCGGGCCTTGGATAACGTATAAATCTTCGGCAGACATCGCCCCTGTGACAGCCGCCTTCTGGAACTCGTTCAATCGATTGTGAAACTGCAGCTCAACCTGCTTTTTCACCGCTTTGACAGGCGGTTTGTTTTCAAATAAAAGCCGTTCCAGTTCAGGATTCGCGGCCAAGCCGTTTTCCAATTGCTTAAACCCTTGCCGCAGCCTTTTCACCTGGCTCAAGGTAGCGAAATTGCTAAAAACCACTTCCCTGGGGTGTGAATCAAGCCGCTGGCTGCGGGCCTGTTCCTCCATATATGCGTGCAATTCTACCTCAACCGTGGAGGCCGAGCGATTCGCTTTCAGGACTTTACCGATATCCAGCCCGCTTCCCTTCAGCTTCACGCTCATATCCTTGAGTGACTTCCATTCCTGCTCACTCATCTGGCAGCCGATTATTTTTACCCGGGTAAAATCAGCATTAAAGATCAGCGCGGAATAGCGGGATGTGATATCAGGAATATCCGCAGACTGCTCCTGGATTTTCAAATAGCCTTCCCAGCTCGCAATCCGCTTTTTCACGTACATCGAACTTTCCTGGGCAACCGGCATGGTATGGATCAGTTTCAATAACTCAATCGGTACCGGGGCACCGTTTTGAGCACTCGAGTCAAACGCTATACTTACCGAGCGGCGCCAATTGGAAGCCAAAGGAATATGTATTGGTCTCGTCGTTACATTAATTGCAACAACTCGGTCCTGCTTCACCAAACAATGCAGGACAATAACAAACTTGCTGGACAAGTCTTTTAGTCTTTCGTTTCTCTCAGGGTCAAAAAACAAGGCAGCCGAAACAAGACCGTCTTCCGATTGAGGATATTTTTCTATATAAATATGAAAGGATTTTTCCAATAAAAAAAACGATCGCTCGTCCAACCCAAGCTCTCGCATTTTATCCTTTGCCTTATTGGTCAAAGTGATCGGACATCGATATGTAGTTTTTTGTGTCTTCACCATATGTCCACCTGCTTTACGAACAACAAAAAATTTTTGTCCATTAAAATAGTAACCTAGCAATTATAGCACACTCTATGTGGGTTGGATGGGCATTCCTTTACCCAGTCAAATGGTTTAGTTGAAATAAAAACAATATTTTTAAGCGCTATTATCTTTTCCTCCCTATTCATAAGTCGGAATTAAATTCCTCAAAAAAGATAGGGAAAGTCCCTTAACATAAGAACTTTCCCTTTCCATGATTTTGAACAATGATATGCAATAATATTCAGCACTAAGAAGTAATTAAAATTCAGTTGAAATAGTTCAAATTGGCCGCGGACTTTCAAAAATGAGATAAGAACCCATTCAACCCTCGTGTATGATGCGTATCACAATGTAATTGATAATTTTGCAGTATGATAGTAAGAAGAGTAAAAATAGTGGTTAAAGTCCTGTGGATAAAGGAGAAATTTTACAATGGAAGCATCAAGCGCTGAATTCTGCGTTCCTCTTCAACAATTAATGAACGAGCATGCATCGCTTCGGGTAGATATGATTCTAATGGAGGAACTTACAGAAGACATTGAATTCGAGTCGGGTCCTATGGTGATTGGACTGTTTATGCAATTACACTTGCTGGTCACAGCTTTCAATGAGAAGCTGAAGGCACATTCCTTAGCAGAGGAAGAAGGGTTATTCCCCATGATGGCGCGCCACCTCGAGGAGAATACTAGGACTATTGAAACACTGGAAATGGAACACAAGAAAGTGGATCAACATCTATTTGATTTTCTGACGGAAGCGGACCGAACGGGATTAACGATAGATGAAGACGGCGCCCAAACAATTACAGTATACGCTGTGCAAGCGCTCACCACCTTAACACAGCATTTTGCCAATGAAGAGAAAGTGCTATTTCCGTTAGCAGAAAAGGTCCTGACAACAAATGAGAAGGAAGAACTTGTGCGATTGCTGCAAAATCAATAGAGCATCAGGAGTCAGACTACTTATTGCTATCTGAAGTGTCTCTTTAAATAATCGCAAAAAAGGACGTAAGAATATTTGGTTATTAATTGGCGATTTCTACAATAAGTAGAATTCGACAAATCTCTATGGTTCCCCAGTAAATAACAGGCCTGCCCCAAGTAACATGGGCAGGCCGTCCAATTAGTTAAACCTAACATTAACCGTATAACCAATATTCTCAAAAAATACTTTTAACGCTTTTTCCGCATTTTTCTCTGCAGTATCTAGTAAACCCTCAGAGATGGCTGCTTGACGAATTTTCTCTTGTGCCTCAGCGGCTTTCTCAAACCCCACATCCATTTTAATATCTATACGGAAACCCCAATACTGTCAACGGCTTGTATTTTGTCCAACTGTAGACCGTTGCAATTTGCTACATTTCAAACTCCCATTCTTCCTTCAAATGGAGGTAAAGAGCGAGAAGGTTATTTTCGAGTTCTGCCTCTGTTTGGGCGTGCCACTCGACTCCTGCTTTTGTAAATAGTATGGCGGCAACTTGCTTTGTTAGTTCGGTTTTTTCGTTTTTGGGGAGCTGGAGGAAGCGGGCGGCGTATGTGCTGATGAGCTTCCAGTCCTTGGCTTTGAAGGATTTGATTGTCCAGTCGTCAAGTGCCAGCGTTTCCTTGCTGACGCCCCTGTTCTTCATTTCCGTTTCCAGCGGCGAACTCTTTTTTCCCTTTTTCACCTTTCGCTCATGAATGACAATCGTTCCGGCGACGAGGTCACCGAGCCGCTTGTGCCGTTTATGGAGAAAAATCATGACAATGCCGATGAAATAAAAACCGGGCAGCATGTCAATGATGCGGATCAGATTACGGATCAGGCTCGACAGAAGCGTGATGCTGTGCCCGTTTTCCTGCATGACACGGATGCCTAGAAGCTTTTTCCCAAGCGTCCTACCGCCGGAGAAAAACTCATACACAAAAAAATATCCCCAATTGACGACAAACAGCCCGATAATAAGCAATCCCAGTACATATGATTCGGCATAGCGGATCAGCCAGACCTCAAAGCCAGCCCCAAGGGAAAGTAAAACAATCAGTACAACAGCAATATTGAATGCCATTAACAGCGCCTGGTCGATCAGGAACGCTGCCGCCCTGCTGCCAAGTCCTGCTGTCTGGAATTGTAAAGAAACGTATTCCGGTGTTTTGATATCGATTTTTTCTTGCTGCATGCTATTCCTCCGGCTCTTACAGTTTTCTATTAATCTTTCTATTCTCGGCAAAAAAATCTATAATGAAGGAAATACCAAAGAAATCCAGTACAAGCAGGTGCCTATATGGACGTAAAACAGCTGATCAAAAAACATCGCGAAGAATGGAAACAGCTTGAACAGCTCATTTCCGAACTTGGTGGGCGCAAGAAGGGAATCACCGGAGAAAAAATCGACTCTTTTCACCGGCTTTACCAGAAGGCCTCCCAAAACCTATCCTATTGCCAGACGCATTTTCCGAATGATGACGTCACAGGATACTTGAATGGCCTCGTTTCAAAGGCTCATAATCTCCTGTATAAAGACCAAATCTCAAGCGGCAAGCAAATCCGCCATTTTTTCAGCACAAAATTCATTGGGCTTCTGCTTGAACAATGGCGGTTCGTCTTCATCGCGTTCGTGCTGTTTACCGTTGGAGCGGCCGGCAGCTTTGTTGCGGTCATGAACGACCCGCTCCATATATATACACTTCTTCCCAATAGCATCTCGCATGCGGTCGACCCGGATCGGCTCGGGGAAGGGCATGAATCAATCGATTCGGCTGTCATGTCCACGGAAATCATGACGAACAATATCCAGGTCGCGTTTTTCGCCTTTGCCGGCGGCATTACATTCGGGCTCGTGACTGCGTATTTGCTCGTTTACAACGGTGTCATCGTCGGCGCCCTTGCCGCCCTTTTCTGGCACTCAGGGAAATCGTATGATTTCTGGGCATATATTGTCCCTCATGGCATGATTGAATTGACTGCCATCTTCATCGCTGGCGGTTCAGGCCTTTTGATGGGCTACAAGCTGTTTGTACCCGGCAACCTGTCTCGCGGCTCCCAGCTGAAAAGACAGGCAAAACGGTCCGTCCAGATGCTGCTCGGCACAATTCCCTTGTTTGTCATCGCCGGGATCATTGAAGGCTATATCACACCTGCCAGCATTTCGCTCGAAGCGAAGTACACGGTGGCCGTTTTAACCGTCCTTGCGCTTCTGCTTTATGCCATTGTCGGAGGACTGAGATTTTCAAGAACAGCCCCTAAAGAGCATTTTGGTTCATGATGTCGATATAATGCGAAATCGCCGTGACGGCGAGATGTTCCTCTTTGGCCTCCACCATTTGGAGGCCCTGCTTTTCCCATTTGTTTTTGCCTCTTTGTTTAAGCAGCTCCTGCTGCTGGGCGATACTTTTGATCATCGCCGCTTTCACCTCGTCAGGCTTCATTGCGATCCGTTCTTTTAAGGTTCCATCCTCGATTCCAACCATGAAAAACAAATGCCGTTGCCGTAGCCGTTTCAAATAAACGAGCGCGTTTTCTTCATGAAGGAAGGTCCGGACATCGCTGAACAGCAGCAGGAGGCTCCTCTTCTTCTGGACATTCTCGAGATACTGTAGCACTGCTCCGTAATTCGGCTCGACGGGGTCGACTTCAAGGCCGTAAATCGCCTGAAGAATTGTTTGCAGATGATTCATCCCCTTTGCAGGCGGGACATACACCTTAATGTTTTTTGAAAAAGCAAGGACTGATACATAGTCGCCTTTTTGCAGCACAGCGGCCGCCACTGTCAGCGCTGATTCCAGCACCTGTTCCAGACGGTTGCCTTTTTTCAATTCGGCTCCCATCATCCTCCCGCAATCGATTAGGAGCGTGATGTACTTCCCATGTTCGGGTTCGTATTCATTCGCCATCACTTCGTGCAGCTTTGCAGTCTGGCGCCAATTGATTTTCCGCGGATCATCTCCGGGCACATAGGACCGTACCTTAGCAAAATCTCCTTCGCCCATCCTTTTCCGGCGAATAGCAGTACCTTCATGCAACAGGAATTGTTGGGCATTTTCCAGATACCTGCGCGTTTCCGTCAAGTCAGGGATCACCTTGACCAGGTCGGCAAGGTCAGGCGTCACCTGCTTTTCCCATAACCCGATGCTGCTGCGGTAACGAAAGAATAAGTTACCAATCTGATAATCTCCGCGGACAGAAGCAACCGTTTCATATGGGATGATTGTTTCCGAGTGCCCATTTGCACTGCCTGTGACAGGAAACGGCTGCCGGAAGGTTTGCGGTACTCCGTCGATGAACCGGAACAAGAATGCGTGCCGCGACTGGTTTGCTACCAGCACCTCAATCCTGGCCGGTATTCCCCGCTCCATTTCGCCGGGGAATACCCTCCGGAAGGACAGCTCCTTCCGCTTCGGTGTAAAAAGCAAATCGGCCAGGCTAAGTGCCAGGAAAAGCACATTCGCACCAAAAATCACCCACCAGGAAACCTTAACCATGACTGCACCCAATAAAAGAGCGGAAAGCGGCAAAAAAGCCATTAGCAGCCTTTTAGTCGGGACAATGCCCCTATCTCGGAACAGGAACCGATCCCACAAGTTCTTCAATGATCTGGTCAACGGCCGCTCCCTCCAATTCCATATGCGGTGCAAGCTGGATCCGGTGCCTCAGTGCTGGTTTTGCCACCATTTTCACATCATCCGGCGTCACGTACTGCCGGCCCAACAGATAGGCCCAGGCGCGCGCCGCTTTTCCGATGGAAATCGCGGCACGTGTGCTTGCCCCGAAACGGATATAGTCGGACTCCCTCGTTTTCCTGACTATTTGCATCATATAATCGAGCACTTTGTCCTCGACTGTAATCGACGCGATTTCATTTCGAATAGAGATAAACGTTTCAAGATCAAGGACCGTCCGTATGTCTTCGACAGCAAAAACATCGTGCAGGTCGTTTTTCAGAACCTGTTTTTCCTCCTCAAAGGATGGAAAGCCAATGGTCAGCTTAAATAGGAACCTGTCCTGCTGCGCCTCGGGAAGTGGGTACGTCCCTTCGAATTCGATCGGGTTTTGCGTGGCGACAACGAAAAACACATCTGGCAGACGGTAGGTATCGCCCTGGATCGTCACCTGCTTCTCCTCCATCGCTTCAAGCAATGCAGCCTGTGTTTTGGCGGGTGTGCGGTTGATTTCATCCGCCAGGAGGATATTCGTAAATATAGGCCCCTTCAGTGTCTGGAAGCTGCCTTCCTTCATATTGTAAATCATGCTTCCGGTAATATCGCTCGGCAGCAGATCTGGCGTAAACTGAATGCGGCTGAAATCCCCGCCGAGCAGGCCGGCAAGTGTCCGCACTATTTTTGTTTTCCCGGTGCCCGGTACTCCTTCGAGCAGCACATGGCCTCCTGACAGGACCGCAGACAATAGCAGGCGCAGATTCGTACCCTGTCCAAGAATCCTTTCCTCGTAGGAATCCAATAATGCTTGCAGCTGTTTATTCAACCTTTCTCCACCTCTATCCTCAAGTCGTCGAGAATCCTCGACCAAAGCAGGTACTCTTGTTTGTTCAGCCCGCCTTTCGCCAAAACGGCGGACAGCCCCTGTAAAAAATCTTTTATTTCCTCTTCGGATCTCATAGTCCATTTTCTTTCCAAATAATCTGCCGCATCGCTCCATGGCATTGAATAAGGAATTCGCCATTTTTCCTGAAGCATCCGCTTCGTAAAGTCGGCCTGAATCTTGATGCTGTCCCCGTAACGCCTGCCGCGGATATACCAAGCTGCGAGCGCCCGGATGCCTTCGTCACTGAAGCGTACGTACTCCTCACGCGGTGCGTAAACCGGACCAAACCGTTTCCCTTTTAGCCAAAGGAAAATGGCAGTGGCAATCATCCCCTGAAGGACGAGGAGCAAAAACCATTTCGGATAAACGAATACTCCTGACAGGGCGGTTCGCTCACCGTGCACATACTCATCAAACAAAACGGCAGAAGGGTTAGCATCGTTCACGATTTTCAAAAAGACGGCGAGGTTGTCCTCCTTCAGCACTTCACTGTTTGTGATAAGTTCTGGCGCTACGAGAACATATAATTTCCCTTTTCCAACCTCCCTTTGGGTGGCGACAGCACCCTCCTGGTCGCGGAAGAGGACCTTATCCTTTTTGGCTGGAATCAGCCTGTTAGACAGGTTTACATTCACTTTGTATGTATTCTCTTCTTCGTCGGCCAGCAGGTTCGGTTTTTCCATCGGTTCTACCGCTTCGGTTTTCAAAGCGAAGAAACCATCCGGTATGTGTGACAGAAGCAGGATCGAATTTCCCGCCTCCATGAATTTCTCATACTGCTTCATTTCTGCAGATTTCGAGATATTCAGTGGCTCCACCATAATCAGAAGCTGGCCGTGGGCCGATTTGGGCAGTACCTTTGGCGGGTGCACCCATTCCTTCGCACTTTTCTTTTCTTGCAGGAACGTATAGATCGCCTTCACCCCAGATGGTGCCGGTGATGAGGCGATGTATTTTGGATATTTTCTTGCTTCAGGCTGATATCCAATTATAAGAATGCCTATAAAAACCGTAACCAGCCCAACAAAGGGAAGCCATGAGCGCAGGAGTGATCCACGTTTTCCCATCACTGCTCCACCCTCCCTTCCACCAGCCATGCAGCAATTTTGCCGCGGAAGGCGAGAAAATCATTGTTGCTGATTTGTCTTTCACCGTATGTCACTTCATCAAAAACAGAAGCAAGCTCATAGAAACGATCCGCATCAGCCCTGCTGGATTTACCTAGTTCAGCGAAGTATTCCCAGTTCGTTTTCCACTGTCTTGCTTCAATGCACTTTTGCTCGTGCAAAAACAATAGCAGGGCGAGGAAAAAATGGCGGACAGCCGAACGGAGCTGGCCTTCAGCTTCCAGCCTGGAAGCCCTCTCCATATGCATCTCATACGTCCAGTCGATTTCCCGGGAAAACTGAAGCGGCTTTTGTTCCCTGTTCAGCATTTTCCTTCGGCTATTTCGAATCAGCAAATAGGCAAACCAGGCTAGAAGGAGAACAGCAATGGCAATAATCGCAATGAGCAGTGGCGCCGCAGCTGACCTGGATCCTTGTTCCAGGGAAGGAAACCAGCTTTCCAATAGATCAGCAAGCCAGGCCATCGCCTGATTCCACCATTTTTCCAAGAGCCCAGGCGGTTTAGAATAAACTGTATATTCCTCTTGTTTAAGGATTTCTCCAAGTTCTTTTTTTGCCTCAGTAGAATCAATCAAATCCTTCACCCAACTCAAATTCGATTTTAGCTATTAAGAAGAAAGAGGCTCATATTCTGAAAGCAATTCCTTCAGGTCATCCGCCTCGTTTCTCACTTTTAAATCAAGGTAGATGACACAATAGCCAACGGAGAAAAACATCGTTGTCAAAATGGAAACTAGGTTGACGATAATCGACAACAATACACTGCTCCCCAAAATGGCGGTAAAGGCTACCTCGACTGATGACGCAATAATAGTCGTAATGAGGGAAAAGACAATATAGATTCCGAGCAGCTTCCATGTCCGCTTTTTCGTCAGCTTCCAACTGCGGCCGAGCCCTGGCGATTTGCGGTCCAGTACGACTGAGCCAAAGTAAAAGCTGAAGCGCGTCAATAACAGTACCGCCACAAGGAAGAGAGCAATCGAACCGATGACGGCCAGGATGATGCCCGTAGCATCATTGAATAACGCGCCAATCATACCGGCTGCGATTATTCCGGTAGTCGGGATGGTTATAAAGGCGATGGCGATGAGAATGTATAAAATCGAGCTTCCAAGCATTGCCCAATAGCGTGACAACGCCAATTTGAATACCGAACCTACCGTGTACTCTTCGTTTTTACGAACATGGTTAACCGCGAAAAGAATCGCACCTTGGGCAATCGGAAATAAAAACAGGCCAAGCAGCGCGATTACGACGATTCCAACAACTTCACCCGTCATAACCGAGGGGGCAACTTCAGCTGTTCCCTCAAAGCTGGCCAACATTTGCCCAAACCAATCTCCTTCGCCACTCTTATTGCGAAACAATGGTTTCCCCGCACCCACCTGAATCAGCGCATCAATGAGATACACCGGTCCCATGATAAACAAAAGCACGGCCATGAACTTCTTAAAATGCGTCTTGCTCAGTGTAAACGTATGATCCAAAATTTCCCCAACACTCTTTGGCTTGCTAAACTTATCATCCACTTGAAAATCCTCCCAAAAGTAAGATAATTCCATACTTCTCATTTTAACATGGGGACTCCCCCCTCGCCCTCATTTTTTCAAATATTTTGAAATTCATAGAGGTGCCTTGCACATACTATAAAATTTCTGAATTCACTTGGAGCTAGTCCTTAGCAACTCCAAGGTCTTTAGAGGTAGCGGAAATTTCGGCTTGCAGCTGCTCAATCAGCTTTAAATAATCTAACGCCTTTTTAACGGTTTTTAAAACTCTAAGATCTTAACGTTTTCTTTTATCATTTTATGAAGAGTAGCTAAAACAATAGCTAGACCAAACTCGACTGTATCCATAATTAAAGCTTGATAATCAAAAATCCTATTATCTAATACGTTATTAGATAGCGGATTATTAATTTCTAATTCACCATGTATCAATTGGCTTCTAAGTGAATAAAATTCATTTATTTTTTCATTTAATGGTTCTTTCATATCTTCTGAGATATCCAAAACTGAAAATATCCTTCTTATCATAACGTTTTTCGCATTGAATTTTGGGGTTTTATATAACGCCTCAAGAGCCAATGCCGTCCATAAAATGCTAGCAGGTGTAATACTGCCCTCCCTACTTATATGTAGAATTGAGTATAGTGCTCTTTCAGTCCTGTTTTCTGCCAACTGTCTTGATTCCAAATTAGAGTCTAGCCAATGCCAAACTTCACTTAATTTTAACCTTTCTATAGTAAACCATTGAAATTTGATAGTTTTGCTTCTGGCACATTCTAAATAATCCGGGGTGTAATAGTATATATCATAAGCAAATCTACTTAGTTTTTGAGATAAAGGATTAAAGGATCCAGGAGTACTAATATTCATCGCTAAAAAAACTTTAACCAATACATTCTCCAGATGGTAAATAACAATTCTTTCCTCCATATCGGAATCGTGATGAGGAAAATGGTCATGTTGTGTCGTAATATTACATTTTAGTTCAATGATTTTAGGATTAAATAATTCCTGAGGTACTTCTTCTTCGGTAAACAATTTATTATAGTAATTTTCCAAAGTATATATATTACTTAACAAGTTATAATTCTTAATTTCTTCGACATGATTTTTCCAATCAAATGAAAAATGAATTCCCCCATATTTTGTATCAACATTAAGATTTGAGATTGTGGAAAGCTCTTCCCATACTTCCTCAAACTCTTCGGTTGCTAACATATATTCTCCATGACTTTTTTTAAACATAGGAAATTTAATAACAATTTCTTTTTGCAAGATGCTTTCAACTACTTTCTTCTCTACTTTTTAAAAAGGGGATATTTACTCTTCCCTTCTTAATATTGTATTAATTTACATTAAACTCTTACAATGAAAAAACACTAGTTAGGTATGACCGGTTGAACCTTGAGATACCATTGAAAAAAAGCTCTCAGTACCATAAAAGTTTCTACTATAACCAAACTTAATCTTCTCATCGTTATACAAACCAAATATATGTTCATCTTGAAAAAACTGCATATTGCTATAAAGCTTAAAATAGTGGAACTATATAAAGATATTTTCCCAAACTAAAATTCATATGTCCTGGCACGTTTTTTTAAAAATGTTATTATGTTTATTAGTACTGAATTAAACGGAGGTCCTCATGAAGAAGACAGTTAAAGGTAGTAGCAGCAATCATTGATAATGAACAAAATGAAATCCTATGTGCTCTAAGATCACCAGAAATGTCGATTCCGAATATGTGGGAGTTTCCAGGTGGGAAGGTTGAACCTAATGAGGATTTATTTTCTGCCCTAACGAGGGAAATTGAAGAAGAATTGCATTGCCAGATTGAACCGATTGAAATACATAACGACATTATCCACGAATATGAAACGTTTATCATAAATCTGATTGCCATTAAATGCAGAATTACTGGCGGGACACCAACACCTACAGAGCATTCAAAGTTAATTTGGCTGAAAAGAGAAAATCTTAACTCGCTCATGTGGGCACCAGCGGATATACCGGCTGTTAAAATGTTGATTAATAAAAAAGTATAGTCGGTTGAAGACTATACTTTTTTCGTGAATTCAATATATAGAATGTATGGCAGCTCGTGTTCCAATTCCATTTGTACGGTGATTGGCTTGTTGCATTAAAAGCTGATTGTATTACCTTTTCCGATATAAATAAAAGGTTCGTTTTTACCGTCAATGACTTTGTATTTCCTGATAAACAAATGAAGGTTAATCCCTCGTGCTTTATGATTATAGTAGGTATCGCAGGTGTTGCAGGTTTGGCCTTATTGGGTTTTTCTTCTGACATGGTGATGGTTTGGGTTTCAGGAATATTATTTGGATTCTCTTATGGGATCGTCCAACCAACTATCCAGGCTTGGGCATTGACTCTTGTTCCACCTGAGAAAAAGGCAACAGCCAATTTAATGCTTCTTATTTTTATTGATTTTGGTTTGGCCATTTGATCAGTGGGTCTCGGGTACTCTGCAAAAAATGTCGGGTACGGGATAACGTTTAGTTATTCAGCGTCTACGATGATTGTGATTTTGTTATTGTGTCTCATTGGTAGCAGGAAAAAGGCACCGTCCGAAGCGAATAAGGAAAAGCCACCTCGACGAGTCAAATTAGCTTTGGATAAACTATAATAAATTGGGGCTGTCCCATTGGCAATATTGAATTTTGGACAGCCCCTTAGAGCACCCCTTGAATAAGGTCTCCTAAAATCATTTTTACTCTTTCAACTTTAATCGAGATTTCCTAGGATATGTTAGACACGGTATTCCAATAACATTCTCAGTTAGCTGTCTATAAAATACCTGTGTCTAACTTTATGAGGTCACTTCAGTTTAAAAGGGTGCTTTTGGTAGGCGTAGTCAATGGCCAAGCCTCTACTTTCATCGACCCCTCGCGCCACTCCCAGATCCGGATTTCTCATTCATAACCCATAAATCCTCTGCAATTAGGTAAATCCATGTAATATCGTTCATTAGCTCTGAGTCTAATTATAGAATCACCTTGTAAGACCTGCTCGATGGCTTTATTAAACTAGAAATCAAACAAAAAACACACAATCCAGCTAAGTTTGTGGATTTTTTATTTGTAAAAATTTACTATAATTAAAATACGTATGAAAAAAATTATGAGCACTTTTATGGGCCGTTAATCTAAAGACTAACGGTTTATTTGTTCGTTGACCGGACATTCATGAGTATAAATCCGTTAATTAAGTTTTTTATTTGTCAGGTAGCCTAATCTGAAACTATATTACAAGCTTTGTGGCTTTGCTCTAATATTTGCAGACTCGCTAAAATTAAAACTCCCCAAACATCTTCTTCAAAGTTAACTTCTTCATGTATAGGCCGACTATGGACTATATTATTTCTGATGTTATAGAACCAAGTTGCTTCCCTAGAATCTCTAAAACTAATGGGTTTAATAGACATAATCTTGCTAATTGTATTTGCGTCTATACCATCGAATATTGTGATAAGGGATTCTTCTTCAGTAGGTCTCATTTTCAACTTTTTTTCTAGTAATATTGCAAAGTCATCAATGGAAAGCGAACTCATAAAACTTTTATGAAGTTCTCTAAAGGAAAATGAATGGAATATGGCTTCAATACACCTGTAAATTTCAATAAAAACATCTCTCCAATGAACTGATATTAAACTTTTAGTTAACATATTATAGTTAATAGAGCGTAGATTTTGCACAAATAAATTAGTGTATTGTTCCAGAATCTCATTAGAAAAATGTAATGGTAGTAAATTTTTATTATTTGCCAGAAGATACCCAACAATATTCCCTAATCTATAATCTATAAAAACACTATCCGGGATAAATTCATAAAGAAGTATATTTTGAAAGTAAGGAATTAGATCAGTGTATTCATGCCCGGAATAGCCCCCCTCCTCTTGTTGAAAAAGTATCCCGTTATATATTTCTGATTTTGACCTTTGCCTTTTAAGTGGGATTCCCAATTCACATACAATTCTCAAAAAAATTCCGGCTGAAATTTCAATTTCTCTTAGGCGGCAATCATCATAATTTACATTAAGTTCATCATAGCCAGTAATGATAAAATATTTTCTTTCATTTAATTTGAAAAAGGAAGACACAACCCCAGGAGCAATATTCAAAACCTCTTCAACCTCAATGTTTTTACAATCCTCTTTATCCTGTTCAGATAGAGATACCCATCTTTCCCCTGTAGGTATTGGCCTTCCAATGTCTCTTACAAAATTCAATAGTCGAGTAAAAATAAATCTATTCATTTCATCTCTTCTTCTAAATCTAGACACTTATTAAGACCTCCAACAAGGAGTAAGCTTAGTAAATCTAAATTCCTCTTTAATTAATGTTCTAAATGCGTTTGTAAAGAATTCTCTTTCAAAGTCTCCCACCTTCGAAACTACCTTGTTCATTTTTTCATTTAGTGTCATGTAATCAAGAAATTCTTCAAGACTTTGTTCATCATAATCCTTAACTTTCTCCAAAAATTGATCCATCTGTTCCAATACTTTGCTACATTTCTTATGTTGTTCCTCTATACTTCTTTCGTCTCCAGGTAATCCAAATATCTCAATAGCAAAAGCAGCTATAAAGCCAACTCTAGCCGTTTGACTTCCAAATAGGTCCTTACCTTTATTAAATTTAACTTTAGAACCTTCCCCATCAATAGCTTGAGCTATCTCAGGTTTGTAATCAAAAATATACGCATCAAATAAGCTCATTCTTTGTAACAGTTCAAAAAATATATCACTAAACTCTCGGTCAGCAGTCGCTTCAATAAAATCTAACTTGGTAAATTCATCTGCTAATGCTTCTTTTGTGTCTATCTTGTATTTTCTTGCACCAAAAACAAGAAAGAGTTCTATAATCTTATCTGCTTGGTAGCTTCCTGGAGTTGACCTATTTCCATTTTCATCAATATCAATTAATAAAACACTAGGTACTTTTCGTCTGATTTCATTTATTAACGAGTTGTAAAGTATTTCAATTTGCCTTCTTAAATTCCAAGGAACCTGCCCCGAGTTTAGAATTAACATACGATACAATAAGCTATTTGTATTGCAAGATAACCAGTATTCAACTCTTAATTCTTTCTCACCTATATCTTCGTTAATTTTTATAGCGTCACCTATCGCTGTTGTTCTTTGCATACCATCAATAATTGAAAGACTTTCTTTCGAAACGATGTTTATTACTTCAAGGATTTCGCTACTATCAGTCGGCAAAGATGCTATTTTCTCATAAGTCTCGCTATCCAACACTATTCCAATTACAATGGGCGGCAGAATTGTACCTCGAATTATATCTTCTCTCATCCTCTCTCTAATCCTTATTGCGGTTTTAGTTTTTAATGCTTGTCTTTGACCTTCAATTCCGCCTTTATTTCTATATGCAATTTCTACCAACTGCAAATAATCATTTATTTTCATATTGGTGAGTACTGAGTAACAGTCAACTCTTTCATCCCTTAAGATATTTAAAGAACTCATTGAAAACCCTCCTGAATAACGTTTTTATAAAATTCTACCACTAATACACGTAAGCGCTTACTAAATTAAATTTTTTATGCCTTAATAGCTATAAACTCTTCTTTTCTTATAGGTCTATATCCTTTTTTGACTAAGTACTCATTGTCATATCCTGAACAAATAACTATACCTTCCTCTTTTAATTTCTTTCGTGCGTCGCGAACTCGTTTAGAGGAGTCGACTTGTCTAGCGACTGATTCAATTGATGCACTGTTAAATACAATTCCTAAACAACTTCTAAATAATTCATTTATTCTTTCCTGCCCGGATTTCTTTATGTATACTCGTTCAATAATTTGTGGATCAATTCTCAATAACACATTTGAAGGAAGTTCACCGTCCTTTATTAACCATATAATGTTTTCTCTACCTATTTTATTGATTGTTTTTTTCCTATCTCTATTTTCCCCTCCATTTAACACGTCGGGTGTAATCCTTATCAATCCCACTTGGAATAATGACTTATTATCTAGTGCTGATATAAGTAGACATAGATGGCCCATTGCCTCACTGGGTATCGTCCAATTACTGCCAATTGTAAATTTAATATCCACCTCAATGCCAGCAATTAAAGCATCCATTCTATTTCCATATGTAAGGTTTAAATTATGCTGAAGAGTATGCTGGACTTTCGTTCCTATATACGTTTTTTCCGTCTTATCTATCTGGTCTATAGAAAACCTGCCTGTATATCTACCTGATATTACTTCATCAATTGATTTTCTTATTGTTAAACCAACTTTTGCTTCTAAGTTTTTTATCCCAGTTAAATAGTCAGCTACCTTATTTAACTCAGCATCAACCGGATTTGATCCCATAGTAAACAAATACCTCCATTATTTTTCTTAAGTTTAGCATGGGATTAAATGGTTGACTACTGATGTAAACAAGTATGCTCATTTTGAAGGTGCAAAAAACCGCACAATTTCTTGTGCGGTCTGTTCCTTATAGAATGACTTTCATCTCCAATTCTAACTGATTAGTATTTTGGTTATTTTCATAAATTTCTTTAATTACATCAGAAAGCAATAAGTTGAACGTTTCTGATGAAAGTGGGTTCCTGTTTTTTCTTAATTCGGCTACAGGCAATTTATCTAAAGAGTGGGATATAGCAATCGCTAACTCCCTAGCCAATAATGGTGGAACAGCATTCCCTATTTGCTTAGCAATTTCAGTTTTTGAACCTATAAAAGTAAAATTATCTGGAAAAGTTTGCAACCTTGCTGCTTCTCTGTGAGTAATAGGTCTATCGGCCTCGGGATGTAAGTAACATCCTTTTTCAGGCTTAAAAAACTCGGTTCTAATTGTATAAGACGGTTTATCCCACTCTAATCTTCCAAACACATCCGTACTTCCTGATGGTTTTTCTAACCAACATCTAGGAGTTAATTCCGGTGCCTCCCTCATTAAATCAAATCTATTGCCTCCAGGAGGTATAAGTTTATAACGTTTTAAGGATACATCTGTTGGGTTCCTACCAAAGTGCAAGTTTTGTATCTCGTCTGATCCAACTTCCGGTGGATCAGACAGCTTAGTAGTTTGGGGATATAACGGTAAGTCACCAATTGCGTCTCTAATACTAGTCCTAATATTTTTAGATACTGGTAATTTGGGTTCAGCTCCTAATATTCCCATTATAAAAGCACGAACACGTTTTTGAGGAACACCAAACTCGACTGCTTTTAACTCTCCACTTGTTAAATTATACCCTAATCGCTTGGCAATTAGTTCTATTGCTAAGAACTCTTTGGACCTTAACAGTTCTGGCACATTTTCAATCACAAAAACCAATGGTTTAACTTGGCTTACTAAACGCATGTATTCTTGCCAAAGTTGATTCATTTTTAAGTGCTCGTCTTTAGGAGAGATTTTACCTAAAGGAGAAAAGCCCTGACATGGTGGTCCACCTATAATAATATCGGATTCAAATTCAATATTTTTTAAATCGCGTATATCCCCATTAACAACTATTCCTTTTTTCTTTATATTAATATGTGAATTACCTTTAGGATCGAATAGCTCATGATTAAAATTACGTGCATAAGTGGCAGCTGCCGATTTATCAAATTCCACAGCGAGTATGGACTTAAATCGATTTGTATCTGTAAATCCTAAAGATAAGCCACCCGCTCCTGAAAAAAGGTCAATAGAAGTATATTTACGTTTCGTCACGTAAATTGACCTCCTTATAAATTTAGTATTAAACAAGATTATATTGTTAGCATAAGATAGAACATCAGTTCCCGCAACTGAATTAGCTTAAATGGGATAGTAACAGCTTTTTGGCAATCAGCTGAGTATAACAATTCTCAATTTAGAGATTGGGTACACTTTACAGTATATCATCAATTAATATTTATGTGCGTTAGCTCTTTAATAGAGAAATACAGCCTACTAAATTAAATAATATTACACTTAAAACTCCTACATTACCATCTATACAACTTTTTTTGGAAAATACCGGTAACATTTTAGCGAAGCGGTCAGTCTTATATTCAGACATACTTGTGATAGTTTTTTAGCGTTCCATTCCTCATATGAGTTAAAACCCGCTAATGTATCCTCTAACGTTTCTTTTTTTTCTAAGATGACTACTTTTTCCTCTATCTTTAAACCTGAAATTGTATTCATACTCATGTCACACAATTTTACTCTTGAAATTTCGGATAAATCCTGTTTTAATAATTCAGCATTTAAGCGACCTAAATATTTTCCATATAATTCGATCCGCCTTGTCTTTGAATCGAAATTTTATTTTGTAGAAACTCTTAATTCTAACACCCTACGGTTGCTAATTTCCATTTCAAATTCTTGTCCCCATTTAATAAAAGTGGCTTACTGACCCCTAATTCATGTTAATCCCTCAAAAAAACCTCATAACTCATTATAAAGCTTCAGTACTCCTTGTTTGTTAACAGAAAGAAATTTATGTAGAGCCTCAATCGTAGAATCCCTGTAGTTTATGTTCCTTCTTTATCTCTCGGGTTTGCTTCCATTTTTCATATTCAATGTCTTAATTTACTTTTTCTAAATCATATTGAAATTTTTCGACTCGTATTCTGTAATAATGTAATCCTGCAGCTTTTAAATCGGCTTACAAAAGTGCTTTACTGATGGCTGGTGTTTTTGCACTTCCAAACTTACAACAATAGCACAAAAATTCACGTCCCAATTCCCCAACTATTTTTGTCCTAACCCCACTCCCTTACCATTTGCTACGCTTGCACTTGCTAATTCTCTTATGCCAACCCGCATTACTTTTTCTTGACGTACCTCTGTCATTTCCTTCTTTCAACCAATTTCCAACTGTATTTTCTTGGAGACCTAGTCACTCTGCAATAACCAATAAGAGGTAGTCCCCTTTGCTGCTTCAAGAGCCGGATTACGATTCCTCCCCAAAAAACACATAAAATCATTAAATATGTTGCCTTTCACGTCGTATTTGTATTTCTCTGTTATAAATTGTATTATAAATTTATCATTAAATCAACACATAAAACAAAATATTAAGTGTTTTTTATGTTGTATTTTTTTGAATAACAGTACAAATGACTTGAAATATATCCAAAATTGTAGATTGTCAGGTATTTTATTATTAACTTGACTCCTGCGTTTATTGTTAGAAACCCTAAAAAAGGGCATACGGGTAGCGCAATCGAAAATCATGCTGTTTTTTATGTGATCAATTTAAGGGTTTTCAACACCTTATCCTATGGGGGGTTAGCCCAGCCTTCCTGGTAAACATATACGACCAGTTGGCCATACATGCCGGTTCTTATTTTTCTGACTGCCTCTCAGAAAGTGATGGACGATTCCTTTGATCATTCCACCCTTTGAATTTCAAAAAAATTCAACGTCAGGTACTGGAAGGTCCAGTACCGTAGGATGGCCTTGAAGGAATGTAGCTCTTGCCAAAGGTTTTCATGTGATCAGAGCTGTCAAATTGAACAGGATGATTTGCCCTGCGGGCCTCAGGGTTTCCATGTCCGAATTAGCGAGCCTGCACATCGAAAACTCCGATTATCATTCCGTGACCATGAAAGACAAAGGAAAGTTTCGGGTTTATCCCCATGAAGGACCGGTTTCCGATATCGAAAATGCCAGGGTCCTGTTGTCCTAGGAAAAGTAGTTTTCACATGATAAAACACCGTTTTGCTTCATCTCAACGGATATCAGCCTGGATGTCGTGACCATCCTGGAATACTATAATATCCGCTAGGAAATCGAGACGGCATACCGCTACTTCAAGGAAATGATGGGATTTGATCATTACCCCAGGTATCAACCAGTTTTTGCTTGTGTACCAGCTGTCCATCAGAATATGTACCTGTTCCTCACCTATGGCAGGAAAAGACTCAATCATTTCCCTAACCAAGTTATTCTTACTCTTGAAAGGGATACCTTGTCTTTCACAATGTTCCTTCTTGAAGTATGGACGGAAGTCCCAACGCTACCGAATAGCCCTCGGAAACAATATATGTGGTGACAAGGCAATGAGACCATACACTCTTTCCTTCTGTGTTGGAAAAGTGGAAGTCAAGGCCTTCCATTTTCCTGGTCGAAATATCCTTCCAGCATCCAGTGTCATCAAGGATGAGAAAGATGATCGGCCTAATGTCACCAGCCCTTTTTCGGGCTCGGCGAATGGTTGTCATCATTGGTCCATCCTTTTTCTTTGAACCTTGTTTGCACACCAGTGCGATTCCTTCAGGAAACGGGTAATGGAATTCAGGTCGTGGTCCTTTCCTGTAAGGTCCCTGATCTGTGTAAACGTCTTTCTGCCTTCCGCCAAGATGATTCCATGCATAATGGTAACCAAGAGATGGAACTCGCTTTTGAAGGTAGAGACCCAGGGAAACACCGAACTTAACGATAGCTGAATAGAATGATACCATGACCTTAGACATCTCCTTTTTAGCATTTGGTAGTGTATGGTAACCTTCTAATTCCATGAAAAATAGGATGTCATTCTAATTTTTAGGGACATAACAAAACAAGCTAAAAAGTGACAATTTTTACGACAGCTTTTTTGCAAGACTCAAGTTATTAAATTACTTTGAAAGAAAAAGGTGCCACGACATGAAAAAAATTTTTTTAAATGATGTTCAAAGTGATCAGGATGTACTTGTTTTTGACAGCTATCAAATTTTAAAAAGCGTAAAAGTTTTAGAAGATTATCCATTTAATTCGTTTGGTCCTCAATGCCTTCCTTCAGATAGACGGCAAAGTATTAATTTTTGGAAGAATCACTTAAAGGGACAATTTATTGGAAATAAAAATTTCCATTCGGATCTGTTGTTTCGTTCATCAAAAGCTAGCTTGAAAAGGTGGAGTGATTACAAGAAAATCCCATTAAGTGAACTGCTAATAATATTGAAAAAAAATACTGAATTAGAAATAGATAATCGATTTCAAAATGATTCCTCTTATGAAATGAAATTAAAAAGCCTTTTTAATGAACATTTAGTGTTGGCAGTTACCCCAGAAGCTATAACAAATCCAGCAAAGACTTATAAACTCAAAGATGCCAATTCTTTATATACAGAGTTGGCAAAATTAGAGGTTTTCGATATTAAATCAATTATTGGGTTTTCAAAACATTTTGGCATTCCTTCTGGCATAATGGATGATACAGGCATTGATTTATATCTTGAAAGTGATTGTCTATTTTTCCCTTTCAGTTCCATATCTTTACTTAATAAACAAATCGCGATTTACAAACAAGATTTTGAATGGTTTAAGAATATACAAACGAGTGATGTGTCGGGAGTAAAATCACTTCTTGGTAAAACAGATTTATGTCTAATTGAAGACTTAAATAATGATCAAACTGTAATCAACTTAGCTAAAAATCATTTGGCAATGAGGCTTAGGAGAACAGATGCTTTTAACGTAAGTTTGCGAGTTGCATATCAAGATGGTTCATTTGTTCCGGGGGTTTGGTTTTCTAACCTTTTTGCCTATGCATATTTTCAAATAGCTAGAGCTTTATCAAACGAAGTAAAAGTTCGTGAATGTGAAAATTGCGGACATATTTTTGAAGTTACTCATGAGAGGCAAAGGTTTTGTCCTCCCCTGCCTCTCAGAAAAAGGTCTAGTTGTGAAATGGCATATAACAACCGTTTAAAGAAGGAAAGGAAAAATAGAGGTGAAAATTAACCATGGCTATATATTCGACAACGAAGAAGTGGTTAATGGAGTTATACAGGTTCTCTCCGAATATATTCGTTAACAAATAAACAAAAGCAGATAACATAGTCGGGGTTCTCTACAAAAAAAGAAGCTGTTTCGGCTGCAAGTAAAGTAGAAGCAGAAGTGGAAAAATGGGAGTTTTTAAAAGAAACAAAAATGTCAATTGAAACGTTTACTCAAGAGTGGCTACATACTTATACTCAAAGTGCAAAAATTAGTAGTGTAAGAGCCCGTAATAAAGAAATGAAACACTTTTTAAACATATGGGGAGCTCTTTCCTAAAAGAAAATTACTAAACAACTGTATCAGAAGCGAATAATTGAGCCATCAAAAAAAATATAGCACAATTATTTAAGTGGTATTCATTCATATGGACGGCTGATTTTTAATCACGCGGTGAAAATGGGTTCATAATATATAACCCTAAGGAAAACGTACAATTGCCGAAGATCATACAAAAGTAGAAGAAATAGATAAATAATAGGATGAGATAAATTTTTTAGAAAAAGAAGAATTAGCACGATTCTTACGAATTACAGTTTCGATGGATTGGAAATGGTTTCTATAATACTTACTGCTCTTTCTTATACAAGGTTACATTTAGGGGAATCACTTGCGCTAAAATGGTTTGAATAGGATAAAAAAATTTTACGTGTCACAAAGAGGTAATATAACCCAGGTTACAATATTAAAGAATATGAACTATTCACACTAAAAAACCATTATCGTATTGAAGAAAATTGGTAAAAATGATTAAACGCCATAAGCTTAAGTAAAAAGTTAGAACATTACAGAACGGGTGTATTTATGTAGATAACAATTTTATATGCAAAAAAATGACGGTCATCCACAAGTATGTTGTTTTCAAGGCGACAGAAGCTTCATTATTATCTCCTAGACCTTCACCACTATTTAATACAATAATTTTCACATCGCTATCGAGATTTAGTACTTGTCCAACTATGCTTTCTTTCGCACTTGCAAAGACACGTTCAATCGTTTCTTTTCGTTTGGTATATATCTGTTTAATCTCATGCGTGTGGGTGTGAGGTGAGTCGCAAATTTGTTCAATTAAATGCTTTACCAATAAGAATTTTTAACATAAGCTATCTCTAAGCCGTAATTTAATCAAACGGTTGATTAGATTATGAACAAATAAAAAAAGAACCGAGAAAAAATACCAGCGGTACGTCTCCCGATTCTTTGGATTGCTTCCGATATATATTTGCCTTACGATTATTCCCCGTTCAGATACCAACTTAATTACAGTAGGTACGAACTTGAATCACATATGGAAGGGCTTAAATGCGAATTCCTAATGCTGTTACTCAACCATCGCATTTAATGGAATTGGCTTATTTCTGGAGCATAGCTCATTAGCTCGTTCAGTGTTTCTCTAGATTGTTGTTCCATATGCCCCATCAAAAACAACATGAGCATACACGAATTCATCAATGACGAGCTTTACATGTATATTTTTCTTGTCAAGCCAGCAAACATACCGGTAGTTATTATCTTGAACATCAATCCAGTTCATTACAGCAAAAGGTGCAGTATATTCTTCTGAACTATCTGCTGTAAGCATTCTTGGTTCGAGGACATAGATTTGATTAAATGCTCGAGAACCTATAATAGGTAAAATTTTATCATTCATAGGAATAAAGTCATCCCAAAAATCAACTTCATCAGCTTGCATGTTTGGTCGAAATGTATAGGATACGGATTCAAATATACCTTCCCACGAGTCAGTAGGGAAACCAGTAGTAAGCTCATATGCCATGTGACATATTGCGAGCTTGATTAGAATTCTGGCAATTCTATCATCAAAATGAATTTCACCAGAATTGACGCATTCTTCAAACTTCTGTTGCGCATCTTTAACTTCTCTTCTTTCAGATAGGTTCGGGTTTGATTTATACAAGCAATATTGCTTATACGCCACGATAAATGCTTTTGTATACAATTCGTCAGAAGAAAATCCGTTATTGCATCCTTCACAAGCAGGAACTGTTGGTAATTTAGATGGATATGGCTTACTTAGAAAAGCTCTCGAAGGACAATGCTCTCTTGTACTAGCTGTTTTACCGCAATAAACACACTGCATATTCGAGCCTCGTTCAAAAATAACCCTTGACCGATAGTCATCAGGTCCCCAATATTTGTTGAAGTTGAAGGAATCATATCAATCCAACTTCAACACCTCTTTTTTCTTCTGGAGTAGTTTTCATAATTCCTGAATCAAGATAGCAACACAAATGCTCTGCAATTGCCTTTGCCAGAATTGGCGGCACCGCATTTCCTACTTGCTGATATTGGGAATCCTTTGTGCCGTAGAAAACAAAACTGTCAGGGAAAGTCTGTAAACGCGCTGCTTCGCGAATGCTAAGAGCACGATCATGAGTTGGGTGAATCCACATTGACTTCCTTACATTAACAACAGTACCTGAGGGCTCATCATAGTTTAGACGCAGATAAATTGTATTCTGTGTTCTTTCAGAATTCGAGTAGGTCGTTTTAAGTTCTGGCTTCAAGCTATGGAAGTTTTGCCCTTGCTTAATTGCCTGAAATCTCTCAAGCGCACGCTCGGTCGTTGCTGTGCATACATGGTTATATAAAGTGGTTGAATCGCGCAAAGATAACCCCAACACAGAAGTCCCATCAGGCGCTTCTCCAACGGGAACTCCAGCATTTCCCACCGCAATGTCAATCGTTGTTTCAACTTCTTCCAAATCCCAAATAGCATCACGGACTGTTTTAAAGTACTCGTCCTTGATAGTTCCTACGGGCAATTCAATACTGTCTGTGATAACTTTCTTTATTCCCATAATAACGTAGCGCATTCTTTTTTGCGGCACTCCGAAGGTTGCTGCCGACAAAACGCCTCTATTAATGGTGTATCCGTTGCAATCTGCTTCCAATATTGATGTTATGTAATCCAATACGGACATTGATTTTACATGAGCAACTAAACCATCTGCAACAGAAAACCTTTCAACTACTATGTTATTGTCCTTAATTTCCATTGCTTTTGAAAGCATACGTTGGAGCAAGATAGAAGGTTTTATTGCTTCGCAAAGTCCATCCACTGTGTTTTCTTTAAAATATTTCAATAGAGCCTTTCCAGCAATTCGTCCTTGTTGAATGATATAGTTATTTCCTTCATAAGCTATCAACGCCTCAGCGAGTTTAATTAATTTGCGTTGATGCTTTGCTAAGGCGGCCTTAAGCTTTTCCGTATTACCGCAATTTTTGAAAACTACATTCAGAGTGAGATAATCATCGTTTTCCCATAGATAATGAGTGATTAAATCTGAATCTGAAACAATGCCGATTACATCATCAAATACAAATTCTTCTTCAAGTAGAAGAATTTGCGAATCGGTGGTAGAAATATTGTATTGTTCAATGGTTTCCCTATCATCCTCAGCTACATAGAAACGATGAACTTCTGATTGAAGCATACTTACATTCTCCATCAAAAATGCCTTAGGGTTCAAATGAAGAACAGCCTTTACAAACTTTTTCACGAGAGAGTTGTTCAGACTTATAGCGTGATTCTTTTGACGATTGGCATTAGAAAAACCTTGGCACGGCGGACCGCCGATTACAATATCTACCTGTCCCAGCTTTTTCTTTGTTTCTTCTGATAAAGCATCCTCGACATCGTTGTACATATTGCTTTTTTCAATTCTATGATTACGAAGATAGGTTTGCTGTGCATTTGAATTCATTTCAAATGCAGCTTTCACAGTGAAACGCCCCGTTTGAAGGAATCCAAAACTAAGCCCGCCTGCACCAGCAAACAAGTCAACTACGCTGTATTTAGAACTTATCTGTTCACTCATAGTTTGAATCCCTCCTCATGTAATCTTTCCAGCAACGCAATAAGTTTTTTGCTTTGTGATGGCGTTGGTAGTTTCATCGGCAATTGACAAGCAATTCGTAATGCTGTATGTTCTTCGGGTGTAACCATTCGTTTGCGTAATGCAAAATCCATCGCTTGTCGCCATTGGTCAGAACGGATTTCCACAACTCTTGTCATTATGTCAGCATCTATTTCTATGCGCCGATTTACTTTTGCATCTCTAACAACGGTCCTCATCTCATCTTGGCTAATCAAACAATCCTCAATTTCGTTGGGTAACTCGAATTCTATACTCTGGACACTGATCCAACAACCCTCGCGCTTACACCATTGGGTGACGTTTTCCACGATTCGCTTCGGGTCTGTCAATTTGTCATATACGCATTCAGATAATTCTATAAGTACATTTTGCACCGCAACAGGAATGGTTTGCCGAGTCCAGATTCCTATTAAATCCAAGTCTTTCTTTGGGAACTGCACTTTTATAAGTTTATGAAGAAACGCTATAGTGTACGTCACAATATTGGCTCGGTAGCCCTGTTGATACCATGACTGACGGGGTATCATAGTTTCTGTGTATCTAAATATTAGGCACAAAGCTACGGACTCTTGAAAGTATTTATCTCCGAAAAGCAAACCCTCATCTTTGTCCCAAGCATCACTAATCTTTTGCGCGAACTCAGTAAAATTGGTCTGTGCGCCCTTACTGACGATATACGGCAATCCATCCCATGTGTTACGCACTTTTGCAAGATCAGTTTTGGTAATAAGCTGGTTTTTTGGGTTTTGTAACAAAAACTTCTTCTTTTCGCTTGGAGTCATACGCATTTGTTTTTGGAGATATTGCCCCCGCGCCCTCTCATAGAACCATTTAGTTTCAAATTGCAAACCACCAGTACCCCTTGCGCCCAACCGATGAGAACAACGCTCCATTTGAACATGGAATGGGTGTGTAGAAAAGAAGTCTGCATCACTAACCTTGTTTTGGCTATTTGAAGAACGAGATATATTCTGTACCAGCGTGGTCGCATCATCATCTTCGAACGTCCGCTCAATTACGGTCAGCTTCATTTGAACAAAAATTACACTGAGATTAGCTTTGTCCTTATAGTTATATCTCGCACTTGAAAGTGAAGCTGTTGTTTGTCCACCGTTAATAATTTGGAAATCCTTTGCAGACACAAGAAACAAACCTTGGTCAGTACACTCAAACTGCACATCCATTGCTGTCGCTGATATACCGTTATTATATGCAAAGAACCGTTCCGGCTGTTGCAAAATGGTAGTGCGTATTTTCTTGTTTACTGCTACTTTAGTGGAAAGGAATGAGCGGACATTGCCTTCCAACAACGAGCTACCGTATTTATCATAGATGTCGGCAAGCATAGTACCCGGAATTATGCAGAGATAGCTTGTGAAATCATTGGTAGAAACACCACTGGCTTCCAAACAAGGAATACCGTTTTCAGAATGCTCTTTGAAGTTTATTTCAATGATATGTCGTCCTGTATCAGAACCACACAGCTGGAATAGACGTTCAATATTCCAAATTTGGCACTCTGACGGGACACCATCAATATCAGCTGATTCAAGGATTTTAATTGTCGCACTGATGTTGGCAGTCGTGAAAATCAATAGTTGGTACTTACGAATTTCCTTCCGTTTTTCGCGTAATATGTCAACCAAGTCTGCACACGAGCGACTCATTTCCACATTTTGGTGAAGTTGGGTGTTAAGTGCATTTTCAATGAAATAAATCAGTCTGTTCTGCAATTGTACCGCTTGCGTTTTGGTAAGAGTACGCTCATCGTCCGATACATCATAATCGGCAATAATTAGGCTCATGGTCTTGTCGAACTCATCGTACGCGTATCCATCGACACGAAGCTTTCGGTTTTGCTTTCCTGTTCCTTCGAAGTATGATGAGGTGAAGTCCAAGAGATATTCAGCTTCCTGCAGGTGCCTAGCAAACGTAGTGACGAAAGAAGCGCAAGAACCTTCACCGGTCGCTAAAGCATCAGCTTTAATGTCTTCAAGAAAATCTTTTCTGAATTCTTGCGCATCCATTCGTTTACTCCTTCTGCCAGTCCACTAAAGAAGGCAAGTTTATTTCATAATGTAGCGATGACACTTGTGTCGGAACGTTTGCCTTAGTAAGTTTCGGGAAAAATTCATCTACACGATAACGCTGTCTTCCTGAGCAGAAATATTTTTGTTCCGAATATTCCCGCAAATCTATATAGCCATACGCATTGAGTTTTGCGCGGAACAAGTCGAGTGCTTCCACACTATTCATGAGATTCGTGCTAATTCGGCGAACCACATCATTAAGTGAAACTGCACCTGGCTTGTCTGGAGCAACCTTGTCAATTCGTTTGATGACTAATTCACCATCATCGACACAATCAAGCTGATCCATAGACGATATTGTGACACTAACTGCTGATACTCCTATACTCTTGATTTCAAACCAACCGTCTGGATACACAAAGTCTTGGTCACCGCCATCTGCGCCAGACCACCCCTGCACCGTAGCTAATGCTGCATAAGCAGCTAAGCGTTGCTCCAAGAACAGAAGCTCGCCGAGTAACCCTTTGCGCCTATACTCATCCATAAGACCGCTCCGCTGTGTTTCCAGCAACTTGCTCCACTGCTTATAGCGCATAATAACCAGTTTCAAGGCCTCTTCCTCATTAGCCGCTAGGCGAGAATGCTCCATTACATCGCAACAAAGAATGGCGAATACACCCTGTTGCTCATTGCGAAGCAACTCAAAAGAAAGCGTCCAGCGATTATCCGTTTCGCGCATACGACGGCTTACTTTCATCGATTTTGAGGATTCAATCGTGCCGATTTCTGTGTCACTGACAAGTAGGAACGTCCGCTGGCTAATAGACTGATATCCAATATGCCACTCTAATGGGTGTTGCGTATCAATCTGCAAAAAGCCGCCATCCGTATATTTTATGCTCTTCCATTGCTTTTCGAGGATTTCAGGCGTTATTTTCATTCGTCTTCGTCCTCCTCGACATCATAGTAATTCTTAAGCTCAACCATGTTCACCATGTAGTACGCAATTTTCTCATCACCGTTGTCCGGGATACCAATACCTAAGGCAAACAGATAATCAGGTACCTGAACTCCAGCATCAATCTGACTCCGCAGAATACCCTTTTTATTGGTGCCAACTTTGTCAACAGCAACAACATGAAGAATCAAAATCGGTGGACGGTTGGTTTTTAAGTACGCCTTGTCAGGGATATGTGGTGCATCTGGATTTTCTTCACGAAACCTTTTTTCAGCTTCTTTTCTTTGAGCTTTCGACAAACCAATTTTCGCAGCGCCACCTGCACCCACTCGCACTTTTGTACCACTGATACTAATTTGATCACTCGTTGCTTTTACAGCACGTTTTTCAGGTCTTATCCTTAATATTTCTTCGCCGCAGACCAGAGCATCATATTCATCTCCAGAACCTTCTGCAATAAACACATCCCAATCATCTACATCAGAACTGTCTCTTATGAAATCCGCGAGAGCTACACCTTGAAAGTTCAGTTGCCAAACATGGGTTCTAAAATCGCGAAGAAGTTGTTCAACCTCATCCTTGCTGACTCCTTCCCAAAAATACTTAGCACCTTCTTTTTCAACTCTCCGCCCAATATCGGGTAAACGCCTAACAAAGTCTTCAAATACTTCTTTGTTCAATTGCAAAGAAGCGGCATCTGCACGTAGCCGAGGAGTCTCAAGCAGCTGCCCTGAAACGGTTATTGGACGTTTGACAAATGTTGCCGACCGCATCTTATTCCTTGCAGTCACAATAAGCGACGCAGGGTCTTGACGGACCTTTAGTCCAAATTGCAAAGGTGTAAGACTGGCATCCTTCATTTTTACAATTTCACGTTTCAATTCCTCGGCCGCTGCGGTTATATATCCATACCAGTCAATAGCTTCCACACTAATCCATATCTTAAAAAGATCCTCATATCCAGGACGATAACCAAACCAGCGTCCCATTTGAAGAAGCGTATCATACATCAGTGATCTGCGATAGAAATAACTGACGCATAATCCTTCAAGGGTAAGTCCTCTTGAAAGGCTATTGCCACCAACAGCTATAACACGAAGTCCCTTTTCCTTATGGCTATAATAATCCAGTCCAGTTGAACTGCTTTTTTGGTTTACTGAACGAACGACAATTGGAGAAACCGCAGTGAAAAGATATGCAGACAAGAACCTGTGCCAGGGCATTGGACTGCCTTTTGAACCTGCTTTTTCCGACAACTTATGTTTCTTCCATACTGCTTTTAAAAATGCAATATTCGGGATTTCATCGCTTTTGTTTTCGGGCAAGCAAGCATAATTTTGAAGGTCTGAGCGCATATCTTCAACCCACTTGTGTGCTAAACCACTGATTTGATTTTGAACATCGGTGAACCTACTGACATGAATCATCATAGAACGATGACTCTTGTTATCGCCACGAATATCACGAATGCCGTTAGCAATCAAGAAATAAGCCATAGCTTCTTTCATACTTGGCGGCAATTCGTTAACAACAAGCTCTTTCCGATGAGTAAACGGGAAAAAAGCATCAATCTCTTGCGGATATAGTCCCTCAAGAGAGTGCCCAAATCGAGCCTCTTCTCCAAATATACTCTCTGCTCCAATATAGTTGGTCGGTGGAGAAAGTGAATAAATAAAATCCCTTGGAAACAAATCGTCATCCCGCATTTCATCGGTTGTTTCAGGGTTGATAAAAATGTTTGCATATGGTGTAGCTGTAATTCCAAGGTATGATGCTTGCCTGAACAACTTCAACAAGCGGCGAATCGCATCGTTTATTGCCGTCGGGTCTTCGTCTTCCTTCTTTGTATTAACGGAAGCATTATCCGCTTCATCGTCAATTAACAACATTGGTAGGTTGATTGCTCCCCTTGCATCAAGGTTATTGCTCTTCAGCCATTTAATAAGATTGTTGAGAATGCTCTTGTTTTTCTTGATAACGAAAAGAACGGTTGTGTTCACGTTATGTAGCGATAGCTTTAACGCACGGAGGATATTCTTGTCAAAATCTTTTGTAACCGATGTGAATGTCGCAATTTGTTTTTCTTGGCCATACTTGCCCACGCCAACAGGCACATTTTCAATCTCCTGTTTGGGATCAAGCAGGTATTGGCTCATTCTTCCCGAAAACTCGGTATCAAGACGTTCTTGGGTTTGTTGCCGCAGGTTTTCCATCATTCCAGCAAGAATAATTATGACACGATAGCCTGTATCTGCAGCTTTGTTGCAAATAGCAGTATAGTTTGCAGTTTTTCCCGATTGAACATCACCCAACACTAGACCGCGACGCTGAAACGGAGAATCGCTTTTCGGGTCTCCAAGATAATCCACAATTTCATCTGAAACACGTCCAAGATTACCTGTTACGCGGGGATTCCAGTGTTTTACTTCTTCAAGATACTTTTTATATCTATTCCAAAAGAAAAAGTCTAACGACGACCGCCGTGCGGATAGCCACGGTAAATGTTGTTGTTTATCTTTGATGAGAACACCCAAGTCCATTTGCACGACAATATTGGCTTTTAGTTTTCGTTTGATTTCCGCAAATTCTTCATCACTTACTGGATACAAGAGAGCCAGCGACTGCCTCAGAGCGTTCACTTCAGTATCAAATACCGAATCGGTAGGTGGAACGTCCGGGTATTTCGTATTTATGGTTGTAGAAATAATTCCTTCCAATAATTCGGAGTTAGTTCCAGCCATGAGCAGCTTCTCCTATCTTGTATCTGTCAATAAGTTGCGGGTAATTAACGAACGGTTCGGAAACGGAAAGCCTATCTAGTAATTCCGCTTTACCCGCACTGGTAGGAATTTGCGCAAGCAAACCTTGCAATAGTACATCAACAGTTTGCATTGTGGTTTCGGTATCATTTTCAACCGGTTTTTCAGAATTCAAGTCCAAGTAAAGCGAGCTAAGCGGAAGTCCTGTTTCAATTGCTTTCAGCAGATTTTCTAAATTTTGTTTGACTTGTTGTGGAGAATTATCGAACACTTCAACTAGTGGATGATCTCTGTTTATGGTATAATACGAGCCACCTTGTTTCCCTTTAAACCTTTGCCATACATGAACAATTGAGTCATGAGTTTCCTTCTTCCCACGATATACCCAAGTTCTCTTACTTTTCTCAGCAAGTCTCTCAATTACGGAATTTAGGTTGTTTCGTACTTCTTCTGGCGGTAATGCAGTAGATTTCTTTATATCAAGTGTCCACAGGGTGTCCAGTTCATTTGGTATATCAACCTGAACACGAGCCAGCTTTGAAAGCTCTGCTTGCCTCATCATTCGGAACCAGGTACCCCAAACCAGTAGACGTTTATTTCTATAAATATAGAAACCTTGACTTTTACGCAGCCCTTCCTTACCTCCTAGCGCAGCAATTTCATCAATGGTTAAATTTGAAATATGGGGAAGAATATAGGGACGAATAACGACCTTTGTTCCCTCAATATTTATAATCTCATCAGACATTACCTGTGTATTGCGTTTTGCTAGAAATGGATCGGCTGGTTCAACAGATACGTTGTTCATCCTAATTTGCATTTTCTTGAGCCCCGATTCACCGCTGATATACCGGTGAAAGACCAAAGAAAGATGAGAGCGAACATTATCCATCTTTTTCCCCATGGAACGACTAAAGTCAAGTTCCCCAACCTTAAGCCTATCGAGATTTTGCCAAACCACAAGAGTACCAGATTTCAGTTTTCGTAATTCCTCAATTTTAGGAATAGCATTAAGCTCCTCCTCAGACTCAATAATCAACAATGACCAATCATGAGCTTCGATTATGTGGTCAATGTCCCAGCAACGGGCTTCTATGTGGTTGTTTTGCTTGCTAACTACTGTTAATGTTCGGCATTGGGAAAGCGATGCTGTTTTAAGTCCTAATCCAAAACGTCCCAAGTCAGTTGTTGCTCGTTTTTCATTAGGATTTTGGCTACCGTAACGCATAGCAGTTTCAAGTTCGTCGCCATTCATTCCAAAACCATCATCAAGAATTGCTATGTAGGAGTCTCCAATGGGAAAGAAGAAAATATCAGTGCATGAAGCTGATGCCGATATGCTGTTGTCAATGATATCAGCTATTGCTGCTTCCAATGTATAGCCGATGGCGCGGGTAGACTCTATCAATGTTGGTGCATAAGGCGGCAGGGATTTAGTCTTCACGCGAGAACCCCTTTCTTATAATAAAATTAGTGAATTCATTCAGATTCTAAGGCAACAACATTTCAGAGGTAACTCTTTAGCGCTCTCTAGCAATTCTCAATTGCATGGTTTTACCATTCTCTCATTATAATAGATTATAACCCAATTTGTATCTGTTACGAGAGAGTAATAGTAAAAACTAGAATATTTTGTCATAATATCTGGGGACAAACTTTTCAAGCCTCTTCCTTATAAGAATACTTAGACGCAATATCTGGAAAGATTACAATGTTAATTTTAGATCTAGACTTTTACTGACGACTCGGCTAAACGGGGTATTTTCCATTTCAACAAAGGAATCAAACATTGCCGTGCCCCTCCTTCCAGACGGAACGGAAGGTGACAACTGGAGCCTGGAGGTTCTGTCGTTTCTGATATTTTTCCTCCGTAGCCTTCAGGAGCCTCGAGGATTCCGGCACTTCCACCAGCAGGTGCTCTGGGAATTCCGGCCTTTCCCTATGCTGTTTATTAAACGATCATTAAATATGTAATTTGATTTATACCAAGACAAAAATTGTCTATATGATGGAACAAATTCATCTGGGGAACAAGTACACCATCTGTCCTCTTATAACCACTAATATAAAGTTGAACTCTCATCTCCTTATACTTCTCTTTTAGGCTATCTTTCAAATCTAGCTGGCCTTTTCGGAGTACTGCAATCTTTATATCAGTAGATTTTAAGAGTTTAGTTATTATCATCAATTAACGAGTAAACCATTTTTTCAGGATCATTGATTATAAGCTTGCACCTGTCTGACCTTCTTCTCATCGATTTCTGCAACATGTGGGTGATAGATGAATCTAATCTTTTTTACCAATTTGCTCACCTTAAGATTAGTATAAACGCATGTTTATCCTGACATTCAATTAGAACAAATTTACAACCAATATATCGGCAACCGGTTGAATTGACACGATAAATTTTTCTTGGTATCAGGATATTTTCTAACAATATCTTCATATGTTCCATTGTCTTTAATAAATTCCGGTTTGTAACAAAAACATTTCGCATGTTGAATTTGCGTAAATATGATGTCCTTGTATACCAAATCATTCCTTTTGAAAGGCTTGGCACAGACCATACAATGAGGCTGCACTTTTTCATTAACCAAATATACCCTCTACTTTTTATAAACATAATTTTTTCTTCCTTCGCTTCATTGTGTATGTCTTGGATGCAGGTACTAGCAAATTGCAGCTTATATATCTCAACTTCCATTGTTCCCATCAAAATGAAAAAGCAGGGTTGCAAAATGGTCGAGTTTTGTATTTTTTGTTACGTTTTATGTATTATCAGCAAAAGCTTCTCTAATATATGAAAAACTAAAATTTATCATTTTCCCACCTTTTGTTTCTAGAAAAAGAATCTTTATTAGCTCATCCATATGATGAATCATTCCACTGGGTTCAAGAAAATATCCTTCGTTCCATATTTTTACCCTGACCGGAATGGCAAATTCCATAACCAAAAGGATGGTCTGCTCAATCTCGTCCCATTGTTGTTGATCAAGTATCGGTTTTGCTACTTTTCTGTCCTCTTCCCATACCTTTCTCAGCATGGAATTCTGGTCGGGTAAAAATGAAGCGGCTCTCCACTTCTTTAATCATCCCCGGTCACGTATCCCCATACTATCACTCCGTCCTTCTTCCTTCAATAAATTACGGAACATACGTTCTTGTTTTTCGATAAAAAAAACCATCCGAATGGATGGCGGTAAAAAATCAGGCTGAAAAACTTCTTTTTTTATTCGCAAAAATTTTGAATTGAAATATCCAATTTTTATTTATATCTTTCCTAGATTTAACCTTAACAAGATTATTATTACGACCGTAACAATGAATGCGTTGATATTTACATTCAAGTTGGAAAGCAACTTTTTACCCGTCCTCGCAGAAATTCATTTATATTCATAAAAATAAGAAGAACCTCCAATGATTCAATAAGCTTAAAGGAATCTTTGGAAATTATTTTGAGGAATAAAATAAAAATAACGAACGTTATCAATGGACTCAAAATAAGATGACCCCTGCACAATACCGGAGTCATCTGTTAGCTACATAAAAGTTTTGAGGTATTTTTTTAACTGCCACTTAATGGGTTACAGTTCAGGGGCGGTCTGTCCTTACTTATTCTTCAACTTGTTTAATAATTCTATGGCTCGATTTCTAGCCTTCTCTGTCTCATCCTTTAAATGTTCCACGTTTGAAACTGTTCCATCCTCTTTAAAAGTAATAAGTAATATATCACCTTCAACTACCGAACCAGGCAACTTGGATTTTGATAGTACCATTTCGATTTTTTCATCGTCCCTCTTCAACAAAACGATCTTATCACCCTCAAAACGGTCTACAGTGAATTTATTTGACTTCACTTATAATCACACCCTCAACATTATAAAGTTGTGCCGGGTCACTACTAGTATTGTTCCACATATTCCCGGTAGTCCATTTTAATTGAGTCGGTGGGTTGCTTACAGCATTAGGCCCGGAAGTGACTGATACAGTTGAACCTGCCTTTAACATATACCCTGAAGGAAAAGTAAACGTTTGATTTCCCTCAACACTTACCAACTTCCACCCTGTTAAGTTCGCATCAGTAGTACCACTATTCTTAATCTTAACAACCTCAGCAGCTTTATCGACACTCAAAATATTAATTTCACTTGTTTTAGGTGCGGGTGCAGGAGTATTTAACCAAGGATTTGCTGAAACGGAGTATGCAGTTTTGGTCAATGTAAATACGATAGTACCACTATCCGCAGTTGAATAAAGCTTTGAACCTAACTGGGTTAACCGATCCACCACTTCTTTATGTGGATGCCCATAACTATTATCCTTCCCGTAACTTAACACAGTTGCCTTAGGGTTTACCTTTTTTATGAACTCCAAGCTGTTTCCTGTATTTGAGCCATGATGTGCTGCTTTAAAAATTTCTGCTTCGACATTAAACTTTTCCATCATTACTTTTTCTTGATTGGCCTCTGCATCTCCGGTCAATAATATATCCATGTTTCCGTATGTCGTTTTTAAGGCGACAGAAGCTTCGTTATTATCTCCTAGACCTTCACCACTATTTAATACAGTAATTTTTACGTTGCTATCGAGATTTAGTACTTGTCCAACCTTAGCCACTGAAAAGGGAATATTCCTAGAATCAATAAGACTCAAATACTCTAAATAAGTTTGCGTTGTATGTTCTTTCCCGCTATCGAGTACCTGCTTAACAGGAAATGATTTGAGTACACTTATCAAGCCGCCAATGTGGTCAGCATCTGGATGAGTTGCTACTAGTAAATCTACTGTTTTAACTCCAACTTTGTTGAGATAACTAACTAATTCATCCCCATATTCCCTCTTCCCGCCATCAACTAATATATTTTTGCCATTAGTTAATGTAATCAAGATACTGTCACCTTGCCCTACATTAATAAAATGAGCCTTGACGGAAGGAGCTGGAATTCCACCATTTATACACTGTACTGCTTGTAGTTTGGTCTTGCTCGGAGTTTGATAGGAGACTCGTGAATCACGGTCTACGAAATACCCTCCACCAACACTCAACATTCCAGGTTTAAAGGCGTATATTCGATAGAATTCCCCTTTTTTTAAAGTCCTGGAGAATATTTTTTTATCTCCATCCAATTTAAATAATGGAGTATCTTTTAATATTGTTAACCGCCCAATTTGACCAGATTTTAATTCAATTCCATCCCACCAAATTTTTGTAACACCCTTATATTGGTCACAAATACTACCTTCTGTTGCAGTAGCATTCAAATTTGGTAAGAATATCCCTAACAGCAAGATAAGTGATAATAAAATAGGTATTTTCCTCATTGTTACTTTCCGTCTCCCTTACAAACTTTTACTTTCAAACCAAGTATAATAGTAATTATTGCTAATTTAAAGAAATACTGGATTAGTAAATTTACCCAGATTGGTTCCAGTGAGAATCCAATCATTTCAAAAACAGCTTTATCCAGGCCCCCCTCCCCAGTATGAGCATCCTTAATGTTTAGGAAAATTGCAAATCTGTGCAGCCGAAGTAATTGAATTTGAACCCTCTATTATTTCTGTGAAATCCATCTTCATTCGCCTTTTCCTTTTTAAAAACCGTCCAATCATTTCGTTAACCCCTCCAAATAGAAATCATTGCCTTCTATTTGGAAATATGAACCTTTAAATTTAACGATGAGCCAATATAAGCTAACTTAATCGAATTTCCCACCAATACGAAAAGAGCCTCCCTTTTCTCGGAGGCTCTTTTCACTGCTTTGTCGACAAGAATTCAATGAATTTTTACAATTGTCTGATCTTCTTCCCGTCGATTCAGGCATTATGTGGGTTATAGATGAATTTAATCATTTTTGCCAAATTGCTCACCTTAAGATTAGTATACTCCCGTGATTATCCTGACCAATCCGAACGAATTTACCGATTTCTTCTAAGAGAATTAACAACCAATATATTGGCAACCGGTTGATCTGAAACGATAAATTTTTCTAGATATTCAGGATATTTTCCAACAATATCTTCATATGTTCCTTTGTCTTTAATAAATTCCTGTTTGTAACAAAAACATCCTGCATGTTGAATTTGTGTAAACATGGTGTCCGTATATACCAAGTCATTCCTTTTGAATGGCTTGGCACAGACCATACAATGAGGCTGCACTTTTTCATAAACCAAAAATACCCTCTCCTTTTTCAAAACATACTTTTTTCCAATTGCTTCGTTGTGTATGTCTTGGATGCAGGTGTTGGCAAATTGTAGCTTGTTAATTCATCCCCCATTTGTTCCCATCATAACGAAAAAGCAGGGCTACAAGTGTCTGAATTTTGTATTTTTTGTTACGTTTTATGTATTATAAGCAAAAGCTTCTATCCTCTCCAAACAGTCAACCGTGGCTAGGATTGGAGTAAACAAAAAAACACCTCATAATAAAAGATGGCTACTTTTTATTAAAAATTATTTATTTTCCTGTAATAGCTACTTTCTTATCAATCATCAAAGCTTCTATAAACACAACAAAGGGTCCCATTCTTAACGAATCTAGGCATCCGCTTTAGAATGAAACACTTATACGCCGTGTAATTAGCACAATAAGAAGTACAATTTCAACTTCTGGTTACGTTCATGCCGGTCATGCTATGACAGCATTGCGGGAGAATCCCCGGGTGAGGGTGCCTCCCACCGAGCCTACGCGTCGCGATTAACTATTAAAACCTGCTCCTTGACTTTAGTTTTTCTGACCAGGAAGAAATAACACATGAAAGCCAAAATACTGGCACCGAAAATGAGGGCGGCCATCGGAACTCCTGTGTAGGCTCCGCCAATTCCTACAAGCGGGGCTGACAGGGAGGCCATGACAAAGGGCAATACCCCCAATAATGCAGAAGCGCTGCCTGCCATATGCCCTTGTGACTGAATGGCCAATGTGAAAGACGATGTCCCTATCATACTAATGGAAGTTAGGAAAAAGAAAACTGGGATTGCGACTCCGATCAGCGGGGCTTCCAATAGGAGTGCAATCAGTAAACCGAAACCTGATACATTCGCTAACGACAGGCCTATTTTCAAGAAAGTTCGTTCCGAAATGATGTCAGTCAATCGGCCGACAGACTGGCTTCCTATAATCAGCGCCAAGCCATTTACCCCGAATAAGAGGCTAAACTGCTGAGGGGTTACACCGTAAATGTTTTGGTAAACAAACGGAATACCAGAAACATAGGCAAAAATACCAGAAGTGATGAACCCTTGGGTAAATGCATAGCCCATGAACTGTTTGTTTTTAAATAATGCTCCGAAATTGCCCAGTACTTGCGGCAAATTACTCGGGACCCGTTTTTCTGCTGGCAGAGTCTCTTTTAACTTAAATGAAACGGTCAAGGTCATTACGGCCCCAATACATGCCAGTACAATAAACACCCAATGCCAATCCTGAAAAGCAAGGATGGCCCCTCCGGCAATTGGTGCAATGATCGGCCCCAGGTTCCCTACCAATACCATCAAAGTAAAAAACTTTGTCAGTTCCTTTCCGCTATATAGGTCCCTTACGATAGCTCTTGATATGACAATCCCGCCGGACGCCGCAAACCCTTGGACAAATCGGGCAGCAATTAGAAGATAGATATTGGGTGCAATTGAGCATGCTAGGGAAGCCAGGATGTACAGGCCCAGGAAGAATATCAATGGCTTCCGCCGCCCTTTAACGTCACTTAATGGCCCAATGACCAATTGCCCCAAACCAAGACCCAATAAAGCGGAAGTCAAACTGGTTTGGACAAGTGATGCAGTCGTATCAAATTCCTGTACTATGGTAGGGAAGGCCGGCAAATACGTATCAATTGTAAATGGTCCCAAAATGCCAAGTGAGCCTAAAAGCAAAGCGAGCTGCAGTCGCTTCTTTTTGCCAGATTCATTCATGTCGGTCTCCCCTTTCTTTATGTTTTTTCATGCTGAAGACCTAATAAATTTCGGTAACCGAAATTTCGCATTTGTCTATTATAGACTGAACAAGCATTATTGGTAAACAGTTAATAGAAATAAATATTCTTATTCTCATTAATACTTTGTCCTTTCTATTATCAATTCTATTTGCAGCTGAGTTTTCTACCTTTTATCCCTTCTTCTCAGCAGATATAGAGGGTTGCCAAAAATAAAAGGATAGATAAAGCACTATAAATGCTCTATCTATCCTATTTTCATCCTCATACATAATTTCCTACTGTTGTAATAAGATACTCTCCTGAAATTCTACATAGCTGTTTGGTTTGTAGTCTATACCAGTTTTAGTCAATATTACTTTTTGAAAAATGGCTTGAAGGATTATTGCAATGTCCGATTCAGGAAAATTAACCAGTCCGTTTTTAGCCCTATTGATTATCTTATTCCGTTCTAGTAATTCAATATATCGATCTTCAAGTTCATTTACCCGGATTAAATGCTTTTGCAGTTCTTTATTATCAGCGGAGCAACTAAGATAATAATTCGAAATGGTTTTGTCCAGCTCCGCGATTTGTTTCTCTGTCATGTTAATGTCCTTAAAGAGTAAGTCTTCTTGAAAAACAATTCCATAGCCTGCAATAGTTTTTGTTAATAGGTTTATTATTAAATTTTCGTGTTTATCTGCTCCCAAATCCCTCTGTCCGTGATATTCCAATTTATTCTTAGCATGATCACATACATAACGGCGATAAATTTTTGTTTCCTTTTTTACTCCATTCTTTGATTTTGGGCGGTTCCTGTTCATTTCAGGTTTAGCTTCCGTCCGCAATATCCGCAGGAAACTAGACCATCCAAAGGAAAATCCCTTTTTACTGACAAATCAAGATTTCCTTCGGTAGGACAGCGGCCATCCATTAGTTCCTGAACCTCATAGAATTGATCGTCATTAATTATCGCCAAGTTTTCATTTTTGGGCTGGAGCCTCCACTCAGATATGTTTATCTACTTACCGTGAAGTCCTTATTTGTTGAACGCTGGCTGGCCAATATAGATTTGGTTCCTGAGTAGCTTGGAAATTGTATTATAAACATGGTTTCTTGCTTCTTGTTGAAGTTCCTATCTCATTAAGCTCCTGTGCAATCCTGCTGCAGCCATATCGTTGTTCTGAGGCAATATTAAAAATTCGCTTAATTATCTCGGTTTGGGGGGCAATTATTGGAGGTAGTAGTGTTACCCTGGTTTTTGCTCTCAACAACAAGGTAAATCAGATACTTACAGCAGTACTGCATTTACTTTTAATGGTTGTTGGAGTAATTTTTCGTGCTTAAATATCTTTTTAATGCGATTATACGAACCTATGTTTTATAGTAGGTATATACGCCAAGATATTTATTAGAATAAAAAATATAGACATTTTTTAAAAACAAATTTCTTAGTGTTAAAACCTTACAATAATTTGACATCCTATACAAAGATCATGTTAGGTTTTGTATGATTTGAGAGAGATTCAACTCCCCTACACTTTCAATTGGAAGGGACAAGAAAATAGGGGTAATTTCAAATAAATACAGTTAATAAAATGCTGTTAAATAAACATTTCGGATCCTATAAGAAAATCTGGGCTATTCAAAAATAACAACATGTGCAATTTTTGTGAAATGGGTGAAAATTTTTAAATGTTAAGTATGTTGTCAATTCTTTGTCGAAATTGCTGACTCCTAATATATCCTGTAACTTTCTAGTTTCTGCACTCAACAGGTGATGAGTTGATAATGCATACAGGAGTAGCATTAGTTCTGAAATATAAATTAGAAAGAAATTAAAAAACTACCCTATGTTAAAGGTAGTCTGTTTGATATAATTATACTTGTTAGTTGATGTTAATTAAATCCTGGATAAGATTTTTTATCAGTATGTTGATATGGAACTAAGTTTGGCTCAAAATATACTAGGCTCATTTCTTTTAAAGAACCTGTTCTTATTGGTGCAGTTTTTCCCGAGTCTCCCTCAGTATTACTAATAGAGAAATCCTCTTCTTTTAAGTAACCACATCTAACTTCCCAAATTGAGACAGTATCACCTCTTTGAGTTTTATTGTAATTACCATCGGAGTCAGTAAGAACATATCTAAAGGTTAAGTAATTCCCTGGTTTAGGAAGGTGACCCTTTGGCATATTCTTTTCCAATGCTATTTTTATTTCTACTCCCTCACCCAACCCATTCTCTCTTATTAAATCAGGATATGTGTGTGGTTTATTCCTTATATAGACATTATTGGAATAGTTAGCTATCCCTGCACCTAAGATATTACCTACTATAGAAGAAAGATTAGCTAATTCAACTAAACCAGATAATTTCTGTGCCCCATTCTTTAACAATTGTTCATCAATAATATCTAGTGTATTATAGCAATGTTCAATAGCATTTAATAAAGTTTCCGAGGTTAAGCCCACAGCTTGAAGAGAGTTAACATTCCTAACACAATCTTCCTTGACCTTCCGAGTTGTTATTACTTTGTTAATATCGGGTGCATCTTGAAGTAACAGTAATTCAGCTAATGTCATATCCATTGCTTCCGCTATTTTCGAAGCAGTTTCGACAGTTGGTTCTCTTTCACCCCTCTCAATTAAGCCAACTGTAGTTCTATGCAACCCTGTTCTTTTGGCGATATCTTCCAAAGACAAACCTTGTTCTTTTCTTAACTCTGCTATTATTTGTGCAAGACTTCTTTTTTCCATACCCTAAAATTAGCATACTTGACACAACATAGAAACGAGACTATAGTCTACGTTATAGAGGTGATAAATAAATGAATGGTAAAATTGGAATAATGGATTTATTTTGTGGAACTGGTGGTTTTTCATACGGTTTCACAAAATTCAGCCAAGAATTTGAGACAGTTTGTGCAATAGATATTCTGGAAGCTCCATCAAAAACAGCTAAGTTAAATCATCCTAATGCAATTGTTATTAATCAAGATATTAGAACTATCAAACCATCAGAAGTAGAACAACTACTAACACAGGAAAACAAAAAAGTAGATATTATAATTGGTGGCCCTCCATGTCAGGGTTTCTCATCAATTAGACCGTTTAGAAGTGGTAATGATGATGACCCAAGAAATAGTTTATTTGAACAATACGCACTTTTTGTTAATTACTTTCAACCTAAAGTGTTTGTTTTAGAAAATGTGGTAGGATTAACCACTCATAAACAAGGTAAAACCATAAAATTAATGGAGCAATGCTTTATAGATATTGGGTACGATGTAGATTGGAAAATTGTAAATGCAGCTAATTTTGGAGTTCCTCAAAAGAGAGAACGACTCATAATGATAGGGGCACAGAAAGGATTAACTATTAACTTTCCTAAACCTACACATTATTTCGAAGGTAAAACCATAGGTTACAAGGATAAAAGTAAAATCCTATCTGCTGAATCAGATCTATTTAATATGGACACTCTCTTACCTGCTTTAACTGTTTCGGATGCAATTAGTGATTTACCTCCAATTGAAAGTGGGGAAACTGCTACCGAGTATACAATTGAACCTTTAAACGATTACCAATATAACAGAAGGTTAGAAGTTGTAAATCTAGATTTACATTCATCCACTAACCATTCACCTAAAATGTTAGAAATTATTAGCTATTCAGGTTCAAATATTGATTGCATTCCTAAACATTTAATTTCTAGTGGTTTTAGCACATCTTATTCAAGACTTGAGGCAGATGAACCATCAAACACTATAACTGTTAACTTTGTTCACCCTGCTTCAAACAAATGTATACACCCTACTCAGAATAGGGCACTTACACCAAGAGAAGGTGCAAGGATTCAAAGTTTTGATGATAGTTTTAAATTTCATGGTAGTAGAACCCAAATTGTTAAACAAATAGGAAATGCAGTTCCTCCCTTACTAGGTAAGGCTATAGCAGAAGAAGTTTACAATACATTGAAAGAGACTTCTTTAATAATATCTTGATTTTCGAACAAAAACTCCAATATCTATTCTTTACTGTAAAACAGGCTACATTTTGTAGTCTGTTTTTATTTGCAGTTTTATCTGAATTAACCCCACCAAGTGCCGAATGATTGAATTAATGTAGGTATGGTTTAGGTCAGGTTCATTCTCAACATGTGATTTTTTGAAATATCTAATTGAACGTAAATGTGCTTTAAAACAGATGCCCCTTTATTATCTCCCTGAATAAATACAGATACCTCCATATTGTCATGTGATTACTATACGTTCGTTTTTTCCACCTGCCTATAAATTGCTGATTAATTCCCTTCCTCCAATAATTTTTCAGCCGCTATAGAAGAAAAATAATAATTTCATCAGCGACAAAAATCCGGATTTTCTATGTCGGCAGCTTTTAATTTAATATATGTATATTACATGTTTACCTGCTCCTCCTGCTACGGGAAGAACACAGTTGTTAGTATTTTGGCCAATCAACAGTTCCATTCCGGCTGGTGTGGAAATATTGATTCCTCTCATTGAGACATAAGTATTTAATTTTTCATTTTTTCTTATGAGGTTATTTCCTGCAATAGTACCGGAACTATTACCCGAACGAAAGGCGATGGCAGCTGGCGCCACATACACTTTATCCTGGACATCCTCTACTTTGTTCCCAGAAACTGAAAACTGCTGATTGTAAGTATATAAGTGGATGCCATTTGCATATGAATTGACCAGAGTATTATCTTTTATCACTAAGTCTTTAGTAAATGACGCCTGAATAGCACCCGAGATGCTATTTCCCTGCTGTCCGGCATCAGTTAATTGATTACCTTCTATAGTGCAGTCCCTGCTGTTATCAGATGAAGCTCCAGCCACTACAATCCCATATCCCTTACCGATTCCTTCTATTCGGTTGCCCTTGGCCGTACATTTCTGGGAGCCATATAAATCCATTCCATCATTTCCTGTTGCATTAACACATGCGATTCCAACCTTGGTATTTCGTATTGTATTGTAGTTAAATGTAATATTCTCCCCGCCATGAGTATCTAAAGCCTCCCATAACGGAATGTCTTCTATTATACTGTCAGTCACAGAACTATCCGCACTTCTCGGATGTGCTTCCAAGCTGCTCTCAGCACCCTTTCGCGAGAAGAAGACGCCATAGGCATTCCCTACGCTTCCTGGTGAAATTCCCTTTATGTGGCTCCTATCAATATGCATATTTCTGACAGAAAGGCCCCCAATACCTGCAAAACCGATATCATGAATAATCGTATTTGAAATCTTTACATTATCAGCAAATTCAGCAAGTATACCATAAAAGCCTATATTGCGAATCTTTACATCCTCTACGACAATATTTTTGGCATAGCCAGCAGCACCTGCTCCCTTAATCCTTATCCCGATTCCTTTACTATCTGCCATCTTATTGCCCGCCCCTTGAAGCTCAATACCATATAGCTTTACTCCACTGCCAATAGTCAACAGGGTATGGTGTGTATTATCATTGTAAATCTTTGACCCGTACCCAATAAGAATAGTGTTGTCGGGAATCTTTAATCCACTGACTTTATATGAACAATCAAACGGCAAAACAACAGTTTTGCCGGCTCCTAGATTAATTGCCTTTTGTAATAGATCCGTCATATCAAAATCACTGTTAGCCAGGCTTTTGTCAATCACATCCGACACAAGTATAACTTTGTCTTTATCATTATCTGCCGCTTGCGGATTAAGCCCCAATTTTACTTCTGCAAGATTGTACAGCCCATCATTATCAAAATCCTCAAATTCTATTCCTGAACTCAGGCCATACTCCCTTTCCCAATTATCATCAATGCCATTTTTATTATCGTCAATCATACCCTGACCAGTTGCCGATGTATTTGGCAGCCAAATGATGAACAGAATTAACATAGTAATAAAACCCTTAAAGTAAATTCTCAGATGCCGCATTTCCTTCTCCTTCTCCCGATAACTAACCAAAAACACTAAAAATAGTCTTTTCTTCATAGTAATCTTGATATTTTTAGCATTATTATACATAAATTAGGTATTTTTATCTAGGTAAAAAGAGATGTTTATTTGACATTTTTTAGTTATAAATATTTTTAGGAGAATGTTAATTACATAATAGATTCTACTGTGAAGTTGAGCTAATGCTATGATTATATGGGGCTTATTGATTAAGCAGTCATCCTAAAAAAAGGAGCCCCTAACAAAAGGGCTCCTGATCATATAGTCCTAATAGGAAAGCCGGCTCTCTGCCAGATTTCTGGTCAATAGAGCCGGCTTTATTGCTTTCCTAATAGGGGATTTTTCTTTTTGTAAAAAATATGGTGTGTCTGATTGACTCTTTTACTAGCGGACATCTTACTAAAAAACTGACTAATGCATGCCTACCTTATTTCTGTAAATTGCTCAAAATTGCTTTTTTCTTCCTATCTTTTAGATTTTTAAAACACTACTTAAGGAATTATTGAAGATTTGGTCAGGTACGATTTTCCTACTGTCTTTCTAAATTTATAAAAAAGAAAGGCTCCCCTTACGTATAAGTCGATAACGATGGAAATCCAGATACCTGCTATGCCCATGCCGAATTGAATTCCGAGAAGGTATACTCCAATTACTCGGATGCCCCACATTCCGATAGCTGTGCTGTACATTGGACTTTTGGTGTCGCCGGCCCCCTGTAAGGCGCCAGCCAAAACGAGCCCAACCGCCAATGCCGGTTGAGCAAAAGCATCGATACGCAAAGCAGTTACGACCATATCAATTGCATTCTGGTCCGTTGTGAACCAAGTAGCGAACCACGGTGCCAGGAAGTAAAACAATACTCCAATCAGTGACATGAACACTACAGCAACACCTGTTGTCAGAATGCCGTACTGATACGCATCTCCGAACCGTTTTGCACCGATATGCTGACCAACCAGGGTTGTTGCGGCGACCGCCAGGCCATAGCCGGGCATATAGGAGAACATTTCAATATTTCCTGCAATCGTATGGGCTGCATACGTATCAGAACCGATTTTTACAATCAGACCGAAGTAAAGTACCTGGCCAAGGCGCATAATTAATCGTTCAATTGCTGCCGGTGTGGATAAGGATAGAATTGAAGCCGTGTCTTCTTTCGATCCTCCTCCGGACAGCATAAAGGAGACCGACGATTTTTTTATATAATAATACAAAGCGAAAGTTCCGAGGATCCTGACAATAACCGTGGCCAAAGCTGCACCTACTACCCCGAAGCCCGGAAGCCCAATCAATCCGAAAATAAGGACGTAATCTAGCGCTATATGGACAACATTGATCCAGAAGCCTACCTTCATTGGCGTCTTCGTATCACCAGCGGCTCTGAGGATGCTGCCATAAGTAACCATAAGTGCAATAAAGACAGAAGAAAGTCCGACAATCTGCATGTAATGCCTTCCGTCTGTTAGCACTTCCTCAGTGGCACCCATCATTCTAAGAAGCGGGTCACTAAATAACAAGGTAATCATTGCAAATAAGATTCCAGCAACAATAGAAATAATTGTTGCTTGCCGGGCAATTGATTTTGCTCTTCCCATTTCACCTGCTCCGATACTTCTCGAAATAAGGGAAGATGTTCCAACTCCTATCGCCATAAAGATTGCAATATAAACAGCAAGTATGGCATTTGCTACGCCTACAGCAGTTATTTCAGTTAAGCCTATTTTTGCGACAAACAGGGTATCGACAAATCCGACCACTGTCTGCAAAATATTCTCGATCATTGCGGGAAGCGCTAAAGCAAGGATAACCCTAAGCTTCTTTTTACTCGTTTTCCTTTCTTCCAATTCCTCCATAGCGATCCCTCCGCTAGCCAAGCTCTTGCTACTTCTTCATCAATTTTTGAATTGTAACCAATACTTCATCAATGACGTCTGAATCCCCTTCATGGATGCGCTCTACCACACAGTGTTTTAAGTGGCCTTCCAAAAGAATGCTTGCAACACTATTCATTGCCGATTGTATCGCAGAAATTTGGGCAATAACATCATCACAGTAAGTGTCATTTGCAATCATTTTTTTCACGCCTCGGATTTGCCCTTCAATTCGATTCAACCTGGATTCAAGGTTTTTCTTTACCTTTTGAGAATGGTTGCTCCTCCGTTTGCTATCAGAACAGCAATCGTCCTGTTCCAAAAATAACTCCGAAGACAATTCCAAAGCTGAAGACTTACCATCTGTTTTCAAAACCGGGACAAGCTCAGCAGTTGCCAAACTTGAAGAATTTACTCCCTGCTCCGAAACCATCAAAGACGCTCCTAAACCCAAATCCTCCGCACCTACTGTTTTTCCGTTATCTTTTTTCAATGCCAGATTCCCCCCGTTTCCTCCTGTATTAGGAAATCCTTTCCTGAGTCAATCTGTATAGTTCATCTTTTCCGCCAATCCGCTTAAGGAACTTATGAAAAGGCTCTCTCTTTTTCCCCATAGTGCTGTAGACCTGGAGAATGCCATCCACTACTGTATAAAGCTCATCCGGAGTTAAATTATCTTTAAATAAGCTGCCAGCTTCTGCGTCAGCTCCTTTTGATTTTCCGCCTACGTAGAGATTATAATGATGATTCACCTTCATCACGCCAATATCATTCACCAAAGGTTCTCCGCAACCGACTGGACAACCGGTATATGCCGGTTTTAGCGTGAATGGCACCGGAGTACCGGCAATCCGCTTGTTGAGCTCGATTGCAACAGGCATACCTTCTTCTTCTGCCCCCTTGCAAAAATTACAGGTTCTTAGGCTTTTCACATAGGATCCGACCGGAAAATAGCTTAACCCCGCTTCTTCAAATTCCTGAACAATTCGGTCTTTCTCAGCCTCGGGAATATCAATATAAAGCTGTTGAAAAGTTGTCAGTTCCAGTTCCTCATCCTCCTGCAGGTATTTGGCCAGGACAAGGAGCTGTTTTGCTGTCAGCTTTGCGCCAAAGCCAATCCCGCCGTTCACAGCAATTTTAATCTTTTTTTGAGATTCCATAAGCTTCTCCCTCTCATGATGTTTTTTCCATTCTATTCGAATGGCAATGGCATGCCACTGCATGGCTATCACCAAGGGTTTCAATATTGGGGGTTTTCGTGTGGCAGACGCTTTCCTGCATCGGGCACCTTTTTACAAAAGGGCAGCCTACGCCATCCTGGGTGGCATCGACTTCACCATCGTAAATTAGCTGATCACGGTTCTGGATAAAGTAATTGAGATCCTTAACCACTGAAACGAGAGCTTTTGTATAAGGGTGGGTGGGCGATTGAATAATCTTCTTTGTGGTTCCGACCTCGACAATTCTGCCCTGGTACATGACCGCAATCCGATCGCACATATAGCTCGCTGTTGATAGGTCATGCGTGATCAGCATCATCGTAAGGCCCATTTTTTCTTTTAGGTCAAGGAGAAGATTCAATATGCCCGCCCGAACGGAAACGTCGAGCATTGAAGTCGGCTCATCAGCTGCTATGAACAACGGCCTCAGAATAACCGCTCTTGCAATTGCAATCCGCTGCCTTTGTCCTCCGCTTAATTGGTGGGGATAACGGTACATATAATCTTCAGCAGGCCTAAGCTCGATGGACTCAAGTGCCTCTTTTACCCTTTCCAATTTTTCTTTAGGTGAAAGCTGTTTTTCATGGGCGTTAAGGGGTTCCATTAAGATATCCAGTATTGTCATTCCGGGATTCAACGTATCATATGGGTCTTGAAAAATTAACTGCATTTTTTTTCGTACCTTTTTCATTTCGGCATCAGTGAGTTTACAAAGGTCGACTCCGTCAAACCAGACCTCTCCATTTGTTTCCTTCATAAGTCTCATAACCATCCGGGCCATTGTGGTTTTTCCACATCCACTTTCCCCGATGATGCCAATGATTTCGCCTTTATTTATTTCTAAATTGACATCATTGACTGCATAGACATTAGTTAGCTTCCTGTTAAAAAAGTTTCCCGTTTTTTTCACGAATGTTTTCTTTAGGTTTGTTACTTTCAGCAAAGTTGAGTTACCCATTTTTCTCCTCCTCAAGAAAGCATGCTGTGTAATGGCCAGGTTTCACTTCTTTGAATTCAGGAGTTTCCTTCCTGCAGCGTTCAAAAGCGTATGGACAACGGGTATGGAAACGGCAACAACTTTTCATGTTTACGAGATTGGGCACACTTCCCGGGATTGACGTTACTTTACGGTCTGGATTCGATAAATCCGGAGTTGCCTCGAGCAATGCTTTGGAATACGGATGCCTTGTATCCTTCACTATATCTTCGGTTGTAGCCCATTCAACAATATGTCCTGCATACATAATCGCAATTTTTTCGCAAATGGCCGTTACCATAGGAAGATCATGTGAAATCAAAATAACGGAAAGGTTCATTTTTTTCTGCAAGTTTTTGATTAGGGCAATAACCTGCGCCTGGGTCAGCACATCCAGCCCGGTTGTTGACTCATCGGAAATAACCATCTTTGGGTTACATGCTAGCGCCATCGCAATGGCGACACGCTGCTTCATCCCGCCACTGAATTCATGGGGGTAACTCGTCCAGCGGCTGCCATCAATTCCTACAATTTCAAGCAGCCGTTTCGTTCTGTCTATTGCCTCCCTTTTATCCACTTTCTCATGAAGCTTAATCGCCTCCATGATTTGATCACCGATCGTATAAACCGGGTTAAGCGCGTTCATCGCGCTTTGCGGAATTACGGATATATCGCGCCATCGCATGGAAGTTAGTTGCGCTTCTGTCGCTTTCAATAAATCCGTTCCTTGGAATAAAGCACTGCCAGAGACAACCTTCCCAGGAAACTCTATTAATCTTAAAATCGTTTGGGCAACCGTCGTCTTTCCACAGCCAGACTCACCAATCAGACCAAGCATTTCTCCTTCCTCAACAGAAAAAGAAACATTCTCTACGGCCCTGGAAATCCCTTTTTCGGTTTTAAAAAAAGTGGATAAATTTTTTACAGTCAATACAGCAGCCATTATTAACGCCCCTTTCTCAGTCGAGGATTCAACGTCTCTTCGAGTGAATAGCCTGTAAAGGCAAAGCCAATAACCAATGTTGTAATCAAGAGGCCAGGAGGAAGAATCCACCAGATCCACGAATCATTGAGGAATGCACCTCTTGCCTGGGCATAGTATAAAACCGTTCCCCAGCTTTTTGTAAACGGGTCGCCTAACCCAAGGAAGCTCAATGATGCTTCAATCAAAATCGCATTGCTTGCCGCCATAACAAATTGGGAAAGGGCAATTGGGATCACGCCTGGCAGGATATGCCTTGTAAGAATAACCTTTATATCAGTTCCAATCGACCTCGCTGCTTCCACATATCCCTTTGTTTTTAAAGTCAGCACCTGAGACCGGATGACCCTTGCAGGGGATGCCCAGGAAGTCAGGCTAATGACGAGAATGATATTCCAAAAGCTCGGCCCTATGAAGGCTGCTAAAAGGATCATTAATGGGAGGAACGGGATGACAAGTACCAAATCGACCAACCTCATCAATAAAGCATCCGTCTTTCCGCCAAAATAGCCTGCGATGACCCCGATAATACAGCCAAGAACGATTGAGAAAAAGGCTGCAATAATCCCAATCAATAACGAAACTCTTGTTCCGTAAAGCAACTCGCTTAATATGTCCTGCCCTACATCATTTGTCCCCAATAAATGATCGCTGCTCGGTTTTTCGAACGGGGCTCCCGCCCGATCAACGGGATCATACGGAGAAATGACCGGAGCAAATATAGCGATGACAAGAAACATGGCTAAAAGGGCTAGCCCAACCAACCCCAACGAGTTGGAAGTTAGGGCACGCCAATATTGCTTCAATCTAAGATTACCCATTATTTCTCCCCACATTCGGATCCAGCAATGGATAAATCAAATCGGCCAATAAATTGGCAATGACCACGCTGAAGGTAATAATGAGAAATGTTGCCTGGATAAGCGGATAATCCCGGCTTAATACCGATTCGAACATAAGCCGGCCAACTCCGGGATAAGCGAACACGGTTTCAATGACCGTTGCCCCGCCAAGTGTAAAACCCAGGCTTAACATAAAAACTGTTGCAACCGGGAGTAGCGCGTTTCGCATCGCATGCTTATATTTAATGACTTTTTCCTTAACTCCCTTAGCTTTCGCCATCATTATATAATCCTCTCCAAGAACATTGAGCATCGAATACCTCATCGTCATGTAGGTGCTAGTGACGGAAATCAAAACAAGGGTCGTCAAGGGAAGTACTAGATGTTTTACGATATCAACCAGCCTTTCCATCCCAGTGAGATTGGACCAGGCGTTTTCCGCCCCGAATACCGGGAACCAGCCAAGCTGTGCTGCAAAAATCGAAACCAGAATCATTCCGGTCCAGAAGGATGGCATAGCGCTTAAAAACATAAACATTGTTAAAAGATTGGCATCGGTTTTTGTTCCCCTGCGCCACGCGGATATCGTCCCGAATAGGACACCGATGATGGTGGAAAATACCAAGCCCAGTCCTGTCAAGAGCAGAGTCCATGGCAGCCGTTCCATCAGAAGATCGGAGATTGGGCGTTTTTGTTGGTATGAAAAACCAAAATCACCTGTGAAAATATTTTTAATGTAAGTAATGTATTGCTCCCCAATAGAATCGTTTAATCCATGTTTTTCAAGGATAGCTTCTTTCTCGGCACTTGACATAAAGCCAACATCTTCCCCGGCCAGATAGACAAGCGGATTTCCCGGCATCAGCCTTGGCAAAAGAAAATTCAATGTAAGCATCAACAAAATGACTATTGTATATTGAAGGACTTTCCCTGTTATAAACTTCCCCACTGTTTTTCCTCCTCCAAAGCATGGTAGTGCCATCATGATAAGTAATGTCTCCTATTAGTGTGGCTGTTTAGCTAAACACCCGTTTCCTCGAACTTATAAAAAGTTTCCCGTAAAAGAAGAGCCTTTTACGGGAAATTCCAAGTTTAAAAATCAAAATCATCAGTAGGGTTCGATTTTCTTTTTCTCCTAAAAAGTATTAAACCGATTATTAAAAGCACACCCACTCCAAGGAAAATATACAAACCGGTATTATTCTTTTCTGTATCCGTTCCATCCGTAGCTGATTTAGCATCAGAGCCATTTCCACTGGAACCTGTTGCCGCTTCCGGTTTTTGGCCGCCTACAAAGGACAGCTTGTTTATGATTCCCTTACCTACCTGGAACACAAAACCGTCATAAACTTTAGGATTATAGGCATTGACGATTTCTTGGTAGTACAGCGTGACAAACGGAGCATCTTCAGCGATGAACGACTGCATTTCTTTGATAATTGCACTCCGCTCTGCCTCGTTATACGTATTTTTTAATTTTTCAGCCATATCGTCGAATTCAGGATTTTTGTAGCCACCGATATTTACCGAACCGACCCCTGGATCAGAGTGGAACAATTCAACCATCCGGTCAGGGAATAGTTGCATTGTGTTGGACCAGCTCCACAGGCCCAAGTCGAAGTCGCGTCCTTTGCTTACATCGAAATCAGGCCACATAAGTGAATCGACAGTCGTGGCGTCCATAGCTTTAACCGTATTTTTAATTCCTACTTTATTAAGGGCCTCAGATACCAGCTCTGCAGTCCGGATGCGAATTGGGCTATTGGAATAGACTAGGGTTGTTAAATCGATTTTCTTCCCTTGCTGGTCTTCCCTAAATCCATCCCCATCCGTATCTTTGAAACCTGCTTCCTCCAAAATCTGTTTCGCTTTCTCCGTGTCATAAACGGGCTTCAAATCACCATTATTAGATGCGGACGAAGGATGAATGAACCCGGGGCTGCCAACTTCCCCAAATCCGAGAAGCACCGTATCAACCAAGCTTTTTTTGTCAATCGAAAAATCTATAGCCTTCCGGAATGCCTTTTCCGTCATCGGGTACTTTTCAGCATTGATTTGGAACAGAGTCGTGCTGTATCCAGGCCCCCTTGCAACTTTAAGCTTTGCATTGGATTCAAACTGATTTACCAATTCAGGAGAAATGCTTGAAGAGATAGCATTGATTTCACCAGACTGCAGGGCATTCAGCATGGCGGTTGTATCTTCAATGATCGGGAAAATAATTTCCTCAATTGGAGGGGTACCCTTAAAATAGTCCTTATTGGCTTTCATTTTGTAATATTGGCCTGATTTATGTTCTTCTAAGATGTATGGGCCGCTTCCTAAAGCGTTTGTTTCGTCATCTGGCTTATCGATTTTGGACCAAATATGTTCCGGCAAAATTGGAAGATCTGCTAAAGGCTGAATCATGAAGTTAGGATCCGCTTTTGATAGGACTAAGGAGAAATTAGTGTCATCTTTTACATTGACCGAGGCAATTGACTTTAATGGATTCGTAAATCTCGATTTTGGATATTTCCCGAAATATTCGATTGTAAATTTTACATCATTGGCAGTTAGTGGCTCTCCATCATGCCACTTTACATCTTTATGGAGTGTAAATTCATAGGTCAAACCATCGTCACTTACTGATTGCTTTTCAACTAGCCACGGAATGGGCTTATTTTCCGCATCAAGGTGGAACAGACTGTCATAGAGTAGGGTCACTAAATCCAATCCCGGATAGCCAGTTACATACGTGTAAGGATTAAGCCCGTTTTCATCTTTTGTGATACCAACTTTCAATGATTTTACAGGTTCAGCCGCACTCACAGGAAAGAGGCTTGCCGAAAATACAACAACGATGGCCAGGAATCTAACAAAAATGTTTTTCATGTTATCCCCCTATTCATTATTAAAGTTAGATGATTAGTTCAGCCAAATGAAAGTTTCCTTCTCTTCTATAGGCTTCTGCAAGTGGAAAATGGCCATGAGTTGCGAGCCCGTGATAAACGTGGACGGCTTTATCCAATGCTTTATGGATAGCACGGCCCTTTTCCATATGGGTGGATAATTCGGAAAATCCAGGAGAGATAATCTCAACAGCTTTTGGATCAAGCATTTCTTCAAAATGCTGGCCGCTAAACTCCATCTGGCTCTCCAACATGTCCATTGCCCGCTCTTTCTGATCCCACACTTCTGTAATATCAACAACTGTGTTGGGATGATGAGGAGTCATGTAATAGATGGTCGGAATTGGATGCGGCTCGAGGCCAGGCATATCTTCCAGGGCAAAATCCCTGCTGGCAAGGGCTATGGATTCCAATAGGAGGGTCATAGCAGGCCTTCGGTCCGGGTCAAGATCATGGAATGAATGTTCTGGGTCCTGGGTGATGATAATATTGGGCTTCACTTCCCTGATGACTTGAACCAATTTCTTTTTGGATTCAACACCAAAGTCGACAGCTCCAGAATCGAAGTTAAGAAACGCCACATCTTTCACTCCCAATACTTCTGCAGCCTTTCTTACCTGAGGCTGGCTTGTCTCCCTGCAAAGCATGATTGATGCAAAAGATTCTCCGCCGCTGAGGACATTTTTTGCAAGCGCGCCCCCGCACTCCACAACTTCCATTCCGTAAACTCCCAAAAATAATACTTTTTGTCCTTTGGCCATTTACATTTACCTCCTTTAATGTACATTACCCCTCTACCGTATATCGAGGTAATTAGTCTAATATTAATACTCCTTAAGTATTTTGTAAATACAAAATCTTTTGAATTTTTAAATTATGATTTTTTGGCATGGCCTGTCTCTTATTGACATAAAATGTGTGGAATAGGAGGGATTATTATGGCAGTCTTTAATTATTTTGTATTAGGAACTCTTATCGCCACCACTTTAGCATCTATCACGTTGTCCTTTTTGTACCGGAAAAGGCTGACCCATATGGCCGCGATGGCCCTTTCTATGGCGATTGGCATGAATACAGGTATTGCAGCAGGTATATTTTTTGGTTTCTTTTTAAAAGGTAATTTATTTGCCTCTACTATTCTATCGGTTGTTGCCGGAATTACAGCAGGTGCTTCGGCAGGTATTGCATTCGGCCTGCTTCCAATAATTGAAGGTGTAATGGCAGGTCTGATGGGCGGCATGATGGGAGCAATGCTTGGTGAGATGGTACCGAATGATGATGCCATTGTACTATTGAAAATTTCACTGACTCTATCAGTCAGTTCCTTGCTACTTTTTTTTATCCTACCTAAAACAGTTGATCCAAAAAATGATTTTAAAAAATTGAATACTGACCTGGCTTTTTCGAAATCAAACAACTCATTCCCTTCTAGCTCATTTGTTCCTGAAGAGAACCCTCCGCCAAAGCAAATAGGGTTACAATTATAGTTAAACCGTCCAAGTATACCTACTCCCCAAAACAAATCAAGCTTACCAAGAACAAAGCAAACATCATTACGTTCATTAATCACGACAACGTCGACCATGACATTATTATTGAAGATCTACCCCTGGTAGAGGAAAATGGGGAGCATTTATCACATGGTGGCAGACTCCATCTTCATGCGACCCCGCATTCTCAAGACGAACTAACTATTACTCCAACAAAAACAGGAATCCACTATTTTTACTGCTCCATTCCGGGGCATAATGAAAAGGGGATGAAAGGAACAATTCTTGTTGAATAAATATGGTGCCTTTATATAATTTTTTAATTTAAATTCAATCCTAATGGGTCACATCTAATTGCGTCTGATTGGTAATCTACGAATTAAGTACTATATTTAACGATTAAAAATTGATTAATTGAAGTGTATAAGTGGATTTCAAGAATATTTCACTTCAACTAGCTGACTTTATCTCACTTACATCACACCAGATCCTGATGCAGGAAACAAACCTGAATAAGTTGAAATGTAAAAAGAATGCGGAAACAACATATTTTCCGCATTCTTTTTAGTTTTATTCTTGCATACAACAAGTCAGGTTGTAATAGTGGAAATAAAAATTAAAAATCCCCGTTAAATTTAAAATAAGCTATTAAGCGAGGGATTAAGCATTACCAAACCCGATTATTTATACGGAGCTAGTTCACTTTCTATCACCCATTTATGGTTTTTTACTCTTTTTTTTGTTTCTGTATCATTGTAACTAACCATATATACGGTCGTTTCCTCGGCTGACTCAATAATAGCGGTTGCTCCATCCATACCTTCATGGTGGTCTGCATCCAATACAACTACATCACCGGGTTTATATGGTTCTTCTCCCGCGTTCTCAATCTCTTCGTGAATTACCCATTTATGGTCCTCGACAGGCTCTCCCCCAGTTGTAGGATAATACGTAACGGAATAAACCGTTGTCGTATATGCACCTTCAATTTTTGCTACCGCTCCGTACATTCCATCCATATGGTCAGTAAGAATGAGCGCTTTGCTTTTCACTGGGTAGGTTGGATTTTCTGCAACTTTTAAATCTTCAGGAACAACTCTTGATTTAGAATGACTCATTTTCATTTGTTCAAAATTCGGTCGTTCTGCCTTACTATCAGGCGGGCCTGGAACCGTTTCAGCATTTACAGTATAAACAGATAAACCCATGGTCATTGCCACTGTAATGATACTAGTGGAAAATTTATTAGCTTTCATTGAAATCATCCTCCCTTTTTCGTAATAACTGGTCAATGATTGTCCAATTGACTGTACTTTGCGGCTAAATGACTTCCACTAAAATGTTTACCACACTTAGAATTTATTAAACTTTCCGATTTTGGCAGAGAACCCCAAGTTCGAATCCGGAAGCAAAGCAATTATTACGGATGCACATATGGAAGGGATGAAAGATGCTGAGGCAACCATCGCAGGTGCATTCGATACCACAGTCTACACAGTATCTTATACACCGACTACTGGCGGGGAAAGAGTAACAGATCATAAATGGGTCATACATGAGGAAATAAAAGATGCAGGAGATACACCATATAAAGTAGGAGACGAAGTAGTCCCAGAAGCTGACCATATGAAAGGGGGGACTGCCACAATCGATTCTGCCCAACAAACGACTGTCTATATGGTTAATTTCACACCAACTGACGGCAGTGAACCCGTAACCAACCATAAATGGGTTACATAAGAGAACTTTCAGATAAATAATAATGAAAAAGGCACCAGTACAAATTCCATTCTGAATTTACTGGTGTCTTTCTTTCTTCTTAAAATTTGTAATTTTTGATGGTTAGTTTATTGAATTGGAATATGTTTCGGCATGTTTGCATGAAATTGGGCGATTATAAAAAAGGGTTTTATCTAAGTGAAGAAAATGGCTTAGATTACAAGATGGGGGACAAAAGCCGAGATACTGCTTCTTTAATTTTAATACGAATGGAACGCCTTTGATAGATGTCCAGTGTTAGTTCTTTACTTTTTCGGCTATCCTGAAGGAATAGTTGAGTAAGTTGTTCCGCTATTTTTTTATCATACACGATGGTATTTACTTCAAAATTTAAATAAAAGCTTCGCCTGTCGATATTGGCCGTTCCGACAGAAGCAACTTCCTGATCAACTACAATCGTTTTTGCATGCATGAATCCATTTTCATACAGAAGTATTTTTGCTCCATATTTTATTAGTTCTCCTGCATGGACTCCGGAAGCCCATTTAACAAAGGGGTGATCCGGATTATTTGGAAACATAATTCTTACATCAACGCCAGACAGTAAAGCCATTTTACAAGCATCCATAAAACTTGTATCAGGAACAAAATACGGTGTTTGTATGTAGACACTGCGTTTAGCGGACATGATAAGCTTTATGAACATGTTTTTGATGTGTTCCGTTTCTGAGTTCGGTCCACTAGCAATGATTTGCATTGGTACATTCGTGTCAGGTTTTTCTGTTTGTATGAAAAGTCGCCCAAGATCCAGCTTATGTTCCGCGGAATAATTCCAATCTAAAATAAATCTTCCTTGAATATCGTTTACCGCATCACCTACAATTCTTAAATGTGTGTCACGCCAATATCCAAACTTTTTATTTAATCCAAGGTACTCATTTCCTACATTAAAACCACCAATATACGCGATTCTGCCATCAATGATACAAAGTTTTCGGTGATTTCGATTATTAATACGGAAATTAATCAATTTTAAAATAGAAGGGAAAAACACCTCGACTTCCCCGCCGTATGAAATCAGCTCCTTAAAGAAGGAACGAGAAATCTTTTTGGAACCAATTTCATCATAGAGAATACGAACTTTTACTCCTTCTTTTGCTTTTTTCGTAAGTTCATCCCGCAGTTTTTTTCCAAGGGAATCTGGTTGGATAATATAATATTGGAGATGAACCTCTTTTTTCGCATTTCGGATGTCTTCAAATAAGGACCGGAATTTATCATGGCCATCACTAAATATGGCCAAATCATTCTTCAGCGTGATTAATGCGTTCGAAGACTTTAAATTCATCTTAAGTAAATCGGCGTATTTCTTTAGTGTATCGTTACGATACCACTCACTCTTTTTTAATTCATTAAGTTGTTCAACCACCTCTGATTGAAGATAACCTCTTTCTTCCGCAGACAATCGATAAAAATTTTTTTGTTTTAATTGTCTGCCCAGGAATAGGTATGCAATAAAACCAATGACCGGAATAAAATGCAGGACCATCAACCAAGCCCATGTTGAGCCAATATCCCTCCGTTCAATAAATACAACAATCCCTGCAAACAAAATATTGGTTACCATGATGAAGGCTAAAATGAGTGTAGTTAAATCGCTAACTTCCATAAACAATTCCTTTCTAATTACATCATGTTCATGTAGATTGTATCGATGTGATTTTTGTACGGTTAATGTTTCAGCCCCCTTTTCAATAAATCGATTTCCAATAAATAATTATTCATCGCTTCATCATAAGGTAAATCCCGTGCAAATTTCTCAATTAAATTACGAAGCGTTACTGCTATAATGATTTTCATGACATAAAGTAATTCGCTCTCATTTGAAATGTTTAAGGCAGATTGATCGATCAATGAACTAACTGCTTCCTTAAAACTCCCATCTTCTTCAATGTCGATAAAGATTCTAGCATAGGCACTTTCGATTTTATGTGTCATATTCAAGAAAATGTTTTTCAAAAATTGGTGTGTATCCTCCTTAGTGAGGATTAAGCGAAAAAATTCACACATTGTATCAAATAAATCGCCATCATTTTGTCTTAATAGTGATATAAAATTGTTCTTATCTTCTTTTACATGTTCATTTAATAGAAAGAAAAAAGCATCCTCTTTATCCTCGAAGTATTGATAAAAGCTGCCTCGCGGGATGTTGGCAGCTGTAATGATATTCGTAATAGAGGCTTGATATAATGGTACCCTTGAAAACTCCTGTCTAACGGCTTGAATTAATGTTTGTCTTTTATCCTCGGGCAAATTAAAAAAAGTAATTTTCGGCAAACTTCCATCACCGCCTATTTATATAATCGTATTTATGGTGTGTTATTAAATAATGTATTGCGCTGCTGGTGTTCTTTTTTTAAAAATGCGATGAAATGCTGCATGGCCAGTGAAGGCTGGTCCTTTATAAGGGAGCTATATTCTTTTTTTAGATGTTCTGACACTAGCTCACTTTTTTTAATTCTTTCAAACATGTAGTCGGCACTAATGTTCTGGATCTCTATGCGCTGTATTTTGGCCTCTTTGGAAAACGCCATACCGATTGCACCGATAACAGCAAAGACGACAATGGGGGTTGCTGCGTATTGCTGATTTGGATTAACAAATAATAATATGAACAGATTAAAGATCGATAATGTAATTAACGGAAATGAAAATAAAGCGTATTTAGAAGCTTTTTTTAAAAAAGGTGATAGGATTTCCTCTAGTTTCTCAATCTCTCTTTTCACAGAATTTGGCATATCATTCATGAATTGTATCAAAATATCTCTCCTCTTTGCTATGAATCATAATAAGCTCTTTTAATTGGTATTAAAAAATCATCTGGAACATGAAACCTTTCATTGTTGATTAATAATTCCTGCAGATTCTCTTCATCATTATCTAGTTCCTTAATTTCATTGACTTCTTTATGAATTTTCTCCATCTTCTTATCCAATTGTGTTGCAGAAATCGCCGCTTCTTTTAGTTCATCCTTTATCTTTTGAGGGATTTCCTTATTATATTTATAATAAATTTTGTGTTCCAAGCTTGCCCAAAAATCCATTGCAATCGTACGGATTTGAATTTCCACATAGACATGGTCTTCTCTATCGGACATAAATATTGGAATTTGTAAGATCATATGGAGACTCTGATAACCATTTGGTTTTGGGTTTTTAATATAATCCTTACATTTAATAACTTTAATATCTTTTTGCCTTTGCAACATGTTACTTATTTCGTAAATGTCAGAAGTAAATGAGCAAATAATCCGTATCCCCGCAATATCGGTAATACCTTCCTTAATCGAAGCTAATGAAAGGTCATATCCCTTTCTTTGAATCTTTTTTAAAATGCTCTCTGGTGACTTTACACGATGTGTCACGTGCTCAATAGGATTATAATCATGGATATATTTAAATTCCTGTTTTAATATATTGATTTTCGTATTCATCTCATCCAATGCAAATTTATAGGACATCATGAATCGCATCAGTTCTGTTTTTAAAGGTTTCATTTGCTTTAAATTGTCTAGTGTCTGGGCTACCATTTTTCTCTCCTTTTATATGACTCAACATCCAACATTTACTTCAAATTAAGGTCCTTCTAGTGCTCTTTTTTGAATCGGGTACTCTATAAATACCCTTGTGATTGTAATTTACCCATAAGTTCTCCAGACTTCCTGCCTACATATAATAATTTCCTAACTCGTTATGACACCGTGTCACTTATGGTTTCAGAATAAGCGACACAGTGTCATATGTCAAATTTGACGATTCTATTCATTAATTCCATAACGGACTAAAGACTAGTTTAAAAAGATGAATTCTTCTTCTGTTGTGCCTAATTGAAGAAAATATTAAAAGGATAGATAAAGCACTTTAAATATGCTCTACCTATCCTTTTTTACCCTCATATTTAATTTCCTACTTGTGTAATAAAATACTTTCTTGAAATTCAACATAGCTATTTAGTTTGTAATCAATGCCAGACCTGGTCAATATCACTTTTCGAAAAATGGCTTGAAGAGTTTTTGCAATGTCCGATTCCGAAAAACTAGCGAGTGCGTTTTTAGCTCTATTGATCGCCTTATTCCGCTCTAGTAATTCCAAATATCGGTCTTCAAGTTCATTTAGTAGGTTTAAAGCTTTTGTAATTCCTTGGTGTCAGCTGAGCAATGGAAATAGTAATTTGCAATGGCTTTGTCCAAATCTATTATTTGTTTCTCTGTGATGGTATTGTAGGATTTCTACCTAAGCGGTCCAACATGAAAACAAGAGGGACATCGAACCTTCCAGATTTGGCTCCCCACCTGATTCTTTGTATTCCCCTTCTACAATCCAAACCAGAAATTGCCAAGTCTTCAATTTCACGGCACATGTTCCATTCTGGCTTATTTGAAACAAAATTTGAACATGCTTTTCTTTATAAAGTTACATCATGATGAAGAACCTGACTTTTTGTAGAGACACGGTAGTATGCCCATACTCTCTTCATAGCCGTAGTCCTCCTTTATAAGGTATATATCCATCACAAAACATGCGTTCGCTTAAATGCATTAAAAAGACAGATATGCTCAAAAAAACCTAACACCGACTGATGTTAGGTTTGGTATGATCCGAGAGGGATTCGAACCCCCGACCCCTACCCTGTCAAGGTAGTATTCTCCCGCTGAACTATCGGATCGTTATTGTTTTCCTCTTTGGTGAGGACAATAATTACTATACCAGGAAACAAAGTTAGGGTCAATACCTTTTATAAAATTCATACCACAAAGTAAGCTTCCCTCTTTAAAGCAGATAATTTGGATACCATCTCCCCCTCCGCTTACACTACTATTGAACACCTTACTATTTGGGAGGGATTCAAATGACGTTAAAAATTCGTGTGTATTCAGATTTTGTTTGACCGTTCTGCTATATAGCGGAGGCTCCGCTTAAGGAAGCAATTAAGGGCAAGGATGTTGAGTTGGAATGGATGCCGTTTGAGTTGCGGCCGTTTCCCCATGAGACGCTGTCCCCTAAGGGTGATTATATTCAAAATGCCTGGCAAAGTTCAGTTTGGCCGATGGCTGAGCGTTTTAATGTAAAGATAGTTTTACCGGATGTGAATCCTCAGCCGCATACACATCTAGCCCATGAAGGAACACTGTATGCTAAGGAATATGGGAAAGGAAACGAGTATACCGAGGCAGTGCTGGCTGCTTTCTTTGTAGATGGCCGCGATATTGGCGATATTGATGTGCTGACAGAGATAGCAGGAAAAGTTGGACTTGATGGGGCAGCTTTTCGGAAGGCGTTTGAAACGAGGAAATACGAACAGGCACATAAGGAAGCTCTCCGCAATGCGTATGACGAAGCCAGGATTACCGCAGTTCCAACGTTTTTTATCGGGGACCAGCGGGTTCAAGGGCTGAATACGAAGGAGATGCTGGAGCGGTATATTGAACGCGAGCTCGGTAAGGAGCCGCCAGCTGCGGGCGAAGCTTGCGGAATTGATGGCTGCTGACAATGGCGCCAGCCGGGCAACCGGCTGGCTTTTTCCATAAGAGGGGGTTGATGTGTTTGGCAATTAAGGGATTGAATCATTTTTTGTTTTCGGTTAGTGATTTGGAGCGATCGGTAGCTTTCTATCGAGATGCGCTGGGGGCTAGACTGCTGGTGAAGGGGCGGAGTATATAGTATTTCGACCTGGAAGGAATGTGGCTGTCGCAGAATGAAAAGATACTTCCAAGGATGGATCGAGATTAACTAAATCCACATTGGTGTATTTTATGATTCCCGGTTGAACAAAAGTTTGAGTTTCATACTGTAAAAGCAAGGCCATATTCCATATTGGCCTTGCTTCAAAATTATTAAAGTTGATGGAGTTATCCCATTAGAATTTTTTCCAAGTTATTGTAAGTTTCTTTTTTTAAAGGATAATATCCACGCCCTTGTTCGGGGAAGTTCTTAAAGAAGTCTTGGTTTAATAACTCTAAATTTATTGGATTCTTGCCTTCAGTAAAATTAACAGGAATAGCATAAGGATGGTCTGGATTTGTAGCGTCATAAAACCAGTCCCCTTCGGTAATATAATACCCAACAATAACTTTTTCAGGACTGCCTATATATAACAGTAACTTTGATTTATCAACTACAAAGGTATATTTTCCCCTGTCTTCTCTACTAAAATGAATCCTTTTTTTCCAATAGTTTTCATCAAAACGCTGCCAATTTGCCCATACTACTTTAATTCCGTACAGACTTTCCATAGATTCTCCCCTTAGAAAAATAGATATATTTGATACTGTGTAAATCTAATATAAAAATGACTGTACTCAATTTAACTTCAACTTGCCCCTTATTAATAGACCTTTACTAATTTTAATATAATTAAAATTACATTGTATATTTAAGCTATACATGAAGGTTTATTATTAAAAAACCAATTTTTTCTATAAGTAATCAAATTATTCCTTTCCAACTCTTCAAGGGTAATTTCATAATATTTTTGTTTAGTCTTATAATTTACTTTCTTTTCTGCTTTTATTTTTTTACATCTTATTAGTTCTCGAATTTTACTCGGATTTTCTATAGCAACCCAGTCTGTTAAAATATTCTTTTCTTCGTTGTAAAACGCCCATATAAACCATGATAAATGGGATAAATTATAGAATTCACATGGCTGTTTGTTAGGATATTCAATGGATATAGTCACTGAACCACTTTTCCTCAAACCACGAACTTGGACAAGTTTTTTATCAAAACCATTAAATTCATCTCTAGTATCTTTTTCTTCAATGATATAATCCACCGAAAGATGGCCATCCAATGTCTCCTCGAAACAATTTGAATCGCCCTTGATACTTGTATCTATATATTTATACTCCTTTCCTTGAAACAAGATTGGAAAAACCTCATTCTCGATTATTTTATTTACAGTTTGGCTCATTAATAAATTTTTTTTATTTATGTGCCTTCCCTTCATTTTTTTTAATATTATAGTAGTCTGTTCGGTTCCCCTTGGTGGAATTAATAAGACAATTTCTCTTTTATAATACTGTAGGGTATCACATTCAAGTTGTCTTCTTTCCTGATTACTCAATGAGAACTCAATATTTAATTCTTTTTTTGATAGACCTAATAAAATACCAGCAACTCCAGTAAACATGTCGATACAAGAGCCTGAAAATTTTTTATTTTTAATCACGAAAATTCCTCCTCCTTTACGTAAATAGGTTATTCTCTATAAATTCACAAGTATGTTATTTGGTATTAGTATAATTTATTAGCAAGTAGTTCTTATTGTAGAACGAAGCATCCTATCTAGAAAGTTTTTTCGGTCGACATTTACCGTAATTAATATGACATTTTTCGTCTACTTTTTGTCTGCTGATGTTGATTGCTGGTTTTCAGATGAATCATTGGTTTAAGAGGGGGTTAAGAAGTTTTGTGATAAAAGGTTGAATCATTTTCTTTTTTCGGTGAGTGATTTGAGCGATCGGTTGCATTTTGTCGGGATGTAATCGGGCCAGGATGCTGGTAAAGAGGATACGGCGTATTTCGACCTGGCGGGTATGTGGCTCGGGTGGAATGTGAGAGTGCAGAAGGATGTTCCACGAAATGATATTCGGGATTCGAATACGCATGTGGCGTTTTCGGTCGATGAGGCGGAGTTTGAAGGAGATGTTGAGGACTGAGGCTGGGTGGAGACCCTTCCAGGCCGAGAGCGGGATGAGCGGTTCCTGTATTTTGTGGATCCGAATAGGCATTGTTTTTAAGTTCCATACCGGGTCGCTGAATGATTGGCTCGCGTATTACCGGGAGGATAAGGGACATAAAGAGTATTATTAAATAAGTTGAAATAGAGAAGTTATCTTAAAATCGATCATATAAAAACCTTAGAACCGCAAGTTAATAACAAATTCTTGCGGTTCCACACATTAAACTTCAACAAAATCCTTACAATCCGTACACCCTTGAAACATGATTTACTTTTAATCACATTTCAGATGCTACCCATAAGGTTCATCCAATTAACAAATACTCTCCCCATATTCCTGGAATATCGGTAAACCACATTCCTATCAAATATTTTCCGTAACTTTTATTGCCATTATGTGCAATTCGTTACTCAAGTAAGTAAAATTTGTTAATCAGCTGCCCATCTATATTCAAAATTCTCAGCATCTAATTCTAGAGTATCATTTAACTTATTTTTTATCTCAGTACCCCCCGGCATCATCGGAAGCATATTAAAGTAGTGTCTTATTGCGGTACTTATACCCGCTAAGCATGCTTTTGTTTTAATCCAGTTTTGTGGGCTAAATACCCTGTTTTGTGGTTGTGGCTCATTAGCAGCAGCTTCTAGAGCCATATTTAAACTAACACCACTAATTCGAATAATTTCTTCTATCATATTTTTTTCTTTTGCATTTTGGAGACTTGTTGAAGGATTTGGAACACGGTCGGGTTGACTATTCATAATAGAAAAACACATTGAAATTGCATATAGATGATGATATGGAGCATAGGCTTTCATAGCTAATAATGTTTCATTTAAACCCAATGGATTATTGTTATTCCAAACCTTTAATATACTGGACATCCACTCATTTAATGCTTGAGCATTTTCGGGTTTATAATCACGTTTAAATAATTGTTCAAAATATTTATCAAAGATTTTAGTTTCACTATATGAGATATTTGGACGTTGAGAATGCCAAGCTATTAAATACTTTCCAAGATCGGAAAGGTCTATAATAAATTTCTTATCCTTATCAGCTGGTGCTACCTCTCCACGTTTAGTAATAAAATAACCATTCGTATACATTTGTTCGAACATCTTTTTTAGGTTAAGCACCCTCTTGTCATTGCTTCTAAGGTCTCTTGGTTTTACTGAGCTTTGAGAATTTGTATTAACACTAATTCTATCTGCTCTGTCTCGTTGAGGTATTTCATAAAACCTAAATAAAACTGAGGTGTCTTCTATTTTCTTCACTTGTTCACTACAACTTAAGATCGTATTTAGAGATTGACAACCATTTACGACACTCAATCCTTTTAATTTTAGTTTCCCTTCTTCTACCTCTAGCTTATTACATATAGCTGTAATACCATTGTGAAAAAAGAAAAAATCTCTATGTTTATCGCTATATATTGTATTCCTTATTCCCTTATTCACACGATTGCTTAAACCTAAGCTCTGTCTCACGTTTTTTTGAAAAAGGGTACCGTCCTTAATTCCAGGAATTTTAATACATTCTTTAAGTGGTACCGTTGCAATAACTACTTGTGTACCTGCAATTGTTACTTCCATATGATTTGTATTCGTTATATCCATGACATGATTTATAACGGGATTTTCTATTTCTAATGCTAAATCATACCTTCTTCTTAGTTCATCGCTATCAACTAAAGTTATTGTAAAACTAATATCTTCATTTTCGGAAATTTGAGCTAATTGCTCCTGAAATATTGCAAGATCATTTTTAGCTGATTGAGTTAATTCACCAGTTACAACTAGTTCAAATGCGACCTCGTAGCCATCTTCTAAAGCTAAGGCAACTTCTGATAACTTTCTTTTTAAGCGTTGATTAGCCACTTCTTGTAATCTCACTAGATTTCTAAGTTGTAACCAAGACGACAAAACCTCTCTTAATGGTTCAGCATCTACTGAATTTCCACCTAAAAATTTTCCTTGTACAATAAATACCGTTGATTTTTCGTCATCAATGATTACCGCATCAATTTGCTTATCATCAGTGCCATCTGTTATATCATCTTTTGTTTCTAATCGATCACGTAAATGTACATTCCTTAAGTACCAAGCAACAAACCGCTGGCCAGCATTGGGAAAATTTTGCTGATAATATTCCTGAGCAATTTCTTCAAGAATTTTTTGATACACTCTTACCGACACCCTTTAACTTATTATTTTTATCATGATTTCTACAAAAGTTGTTAATTTCCTTTTTTAATCAAAAAAATCGTATTAGTTCAAGAAAACTTTGTGAATTCTGTTAAGAAATCTAGCGTTTTCGTGCAGACTCTTTTCATTTGCTTTCAGTCGGTGCATAGCTGGCTTTTTTCCTAAGAGGGGGTGGAGGGGTTTGGCTGTTAAGAGGTTGAATCATTTTTTGTTTTCGGTGAGTGATTTGGAGCGGGCCGGCTTTCTACAGGAATTCTCTGGGGGCGATGCTACTGGTAAGGTGCGGAGCACATCGTATTTCAACCTAGTGTGTTTGTGGCTTAGCTCTGTATGTGGAGAAGGATGTTCCGCGGAATGAGATTCGGGATCCGTATATGCATGTAACGTTTTTGGTGGACGAGGAGGAGTTTGATTGGATGGTAGAGCGGCTGAAGCGGCTGGGTATGGAGATTCTGCCAAGATGTTTGAGGATTGGCTAGGGTATTATAACAGGATAAGGGGTATATCGAGATTTATTAAATGATCCTACAATAAAATATTCACCAAAAAAATCTATCAACAGTTTTTTTCGGGGGACGCAATATCCTGAATTTTATACTATTGGAATCACATCAAGTACTCTTAACCCGAAGTTACAAAATTCTTCAATTCATTATCAATTTGATTAAAATCCACCCCATTTCTCTGTTTGGGATGTCCCTGCCACTGAAAGTGGAAAACATTTCACCGTTTGAGGTTTTGAAATATCTACTAATGTTTTTTACTTTCAGTGGCAGGAGTTTTTTTATTGTTTTTGAGCTAAAATCACCCGGTGTGAAGAATAATATTCGGATGCTTGAGTACAGATACTAGTAATCTAGTGAATTGTATGTATTATGGATTAGTATGGAGTTTTATAGAGAAAAATATCAAGGCTTTAGCCCTGATATTTTAAACATAACATTAAATTAGTTCATTCATTTTTAAGTACTATCTGTTTCTTTAACAATTCTGTTTTCTCAATAAATTTAAATTTAGTGCAGTCATTTAAAACACTATTATCTCCTAATAAGAACAATTCGTTTTCTATTGGGTGAAATATATACCAAGTCTCATTTTCGATTGAAATAGTTACGTTATTAAACCCATTATTTTTAAACCCTAAAAATCCATAGGAGTATTTTATAATAGAAAAATAAAATATGACGTTTGTAACAAAGTACAAAATAATCAAAACCAAAATAGCAGCTATTTTTTCTTCAATTGCCATCGTTTCTTTATATATATCTGAAAAAAATTGAGTACCAAAGTAATAAGAACTGATGAAGAAATAGTTAAGGAAATGAATAAAAAATATAAGAAAAAAACCAATTTTCCATTTAACACTAAACTTCATAACTAAATCAAATAAGGTTATCCCTTTTAAGTCAAAAGCAATCATACATAAAAATATTACTGTATTTATGCCTATCAGGATATATGTTAAAAGCGGGTAATAAGTAATATTCATTGAATAAAATTGAAGAGAAATAAATAACATAAATAATGTATAAAAGACAATCTCTGAAAAAATTCTTATTGCTCTAATATAAAATCTTTTATCTTTCGTAGATAATTTCATTTCTATTTGACTTGAAGAAATAAGAGTCACAGGTTTCATTTTTATACCAATAAAAATTATGGAGATAATTACTCCTGGTAATCCCAGATTGGTTACAATTCCCTTAATTAATAGTTCCATTTAATTATCCCTTTCCCTCTCACTATGTTTAATCCGTACAAGGAGTCCTTTACTTATTATACCAAATTCCTGTAGTTGTTTACTGGTATTTCCATTTATGAGGCGGGGTTTTCTGAGAGCTTGAATAGTTGACGATTGGGACGACAACTGTCCATGCTTTGGCAGTCTCGGAATATCAAAAGAGCAGCTCCTTATAACGGGCCACCAGAAGAAAGCTAACCTCACCTAAAGTGACAAGAATAACGAAGGGTGGCACTATTGCGTTGCCCCCTACAGCTGGTTGTTAACTGGGCGTGCAATGAACACAAAAGAAGCAGCCTAGGTCCATAGGCTGCTTCACACATTTTCTATATTATAGTAAGTTGCTGTTTTAGACGTTTAATTCAACGGAAACAGGATTGGAAAGTTGTCTTTGTTTTTTTGCTTTTTTGAAATGGAACAGTTCATAGAATGTCGGGATTACGATCAGTGTCAGGAAAGTAGACACGAGCAGTCCGAAAATAACGACGACAGCTAGCCCCTTTGAAACAAGATTCATGCTCATCGCGGATTGGTGCGCGAATAGGAGCGGAACCATGGCAAATACGGTGGCAAGCGCAGTCATCAAGATTGGCCGCAGTCGTACGGTTCCTGCTTCCATGATGGCTTCCCTGATGGACATGGTCTCTTCGTTATGGCGGATCCGGTCAACAAGCACAATCGCATTCGTGACGACGATTCCGACAAGCATGAGCATGCCGATTCCGGATGAAATATCAATGCTTGATTTTGATACGACTAGCCCTAAGAGTGATCCAATTGCCGCAAGTGGCAAAGATAATAAAATCGCAATGCTCGCTCGGAATGATTTTAATGTGACGAGAAGGATGATAAACACTATTCCGATCGAGAATAAAGCAAGTTTCCCAAGTTCCACTAAATCATCGGATGACTGCATGGCTGCACCTGTGATTTCAGCGCTCGTTCCATTCCCGAATTTGTTGTCTTGTTTCCAGGCTGCCAATTGTTTATTGATTTCCCCGGCGACATCGACCATTTTCTTCGGGTCGACAACAGCATTGACTTGAAGGTAATGATGCCCGTCTTTTGAGTAAATGGTGCCCGGTTTGTTGGACTCCTCAATGGTTGCAATGGTTCCCAAGGTAGTCGGTCCTTCTTGGGTCATCAATTGAAGATCCTTTAAATCATTTGAAGTTTTTATTTCCTGCAGTGCGCCAAGCTGTACCATTGTGCTTCGGCCATCGATTTCAACACTGCCGATTACTGCAGGCTCAATCATGCCTCGGATGGATTGGGAAATTTGCTGGGCATTCGCGATGGTTGGGTTTACCGTTACTGTCACGGTCGGCTTTTGATCTTCTTCATTCGTTTCTACTTTTTTGACACCAGCAATGCCTTCAAATGTTTTCTTGACTTCATCCGCCGCCCGTTTAATGTCATCCTCATTGTTTCCGATGACATCCACGGATACGGTCGTTTTATTCTCACCCATAAGTCCTGCTGTATTGGCAGTTAACTCCGCTCCTGGGAATTGATCTTTTTCATTCCTCAGCTGCTGAACCAATTTAGCAGAATCCGTGCCTTCTTTCAGGAACACCATGAACTGCGCCTGGTTTGGATCCTGAAGCTCGCCAAACTGGGCTGCATCGGCATTCGTCCCGGCCAGGACAAGGTGGTTTCCAACGTCCTTCTTTTCAGAAAGAAGGTCTTCCATTCTCTTTATCCCGTTTTCGATTTCCTTGAATTCGGTTCCATTTTGATAGCGAAGCCAAATGGAAAGATAGGCGCTATCCTTTTGGTCGACGGAGCCTTTTGGCATCGCCGCAAACAATCCGATGGAACTGATGATTACTGCAACGGATAGTAAAATTGGAAGCCATTTATGGTTTAGTGACCAGCGTAGTACTTTAGGATAAAACGATCCATTTTTGTGCTCTTTTATCTTTACTTTTCTCATCATTCGCTGGCTGAGCATCGGCACGACAGTCAGAGATACGAGCAAGGATGCAAGGAGTGAACAGGTAATGGTAATTGCAAACGGTGCGATTATATCTCTTAAACTGCCGGAAGCAAGCATCATTGGCAGGAACACTGCTACCGTGGTGAGAGTCGATGATGTAACCGCAGCTGAAACTTCTTTTACTGAGTCGATAATAAAGGCAGGGGTGAGAACTTTCTCCCTTTTTCTCCGGTAAATGTTTTCAACTACCACGATGCTGTCATCGACAAGCCGCCCAACCGATACCGCGATACCGCCTAAAGTTAGGATGTTCAACGTAACCCCAAAGAAGGATAGCAAAATCATAGTGATGCACAGCGAAAGCGGGATGCTGATAATGGTAATTAGAGTCATCCGGAAACTTTTCAAGAACAGCCAGATAATCAAGGTCGCAAATAAGGCGCCAGTCAGTACTTCCCTTGTCATGGCGTTGATTGAATCCAGTACCGTGTTTGCTAAATTAATGAAGATTGTTGCGTTGAGAATTCCTTTATAGTCATTATTGATTTTCTTAGCAACTTCTTCTACTTGCTTGCCTACCGTGACTGCATTACCCGTGGAATCTTTCTGGATAATGAGATGTATGTAATTCTTTCCATTCATATGCGTAATACTCTTCGTATCCTTCTCCATTGTTACTTCAGCTACATCTTTCAATTTCGTGGCCGCGTTCAATTGAAGATTCTCCACGTCTGCAATGCTGTCAATTTTTCCAGTTACAATAATGCTCGTCGCCTGGTCATCCAAGGTTTGTTCGCCTATAGCGACAGTCGCATTTTTCCCTTGGAGGAGGGTGTACATCTTTTCGAGAGAGATTTGGGCAGCGGCAAGTTTTGCCGGATCGACCTTAATCATGACCTGCTGGTTCTTTTTTCCGTACGTCATGACATTCCCTACGCCCTTGATGTTCTTGAACAGGGGAAGAATCTCGGTTTCTACGAGACTTATTTCTTTGTTTTCGATTTCTTTATCAAAGGTAAGACCAAGTTGAATAATGGGGATTTGTGATGTATTAAGCAGCACCACATATGGTTTCATGACTCCATTTGGCAGGTTGACCATCGAGATGTTTTCTTGGATTTGTTGCTTCGCTTCTTTTAAATCAGTGTCTGATTCAAACGTTATGGTCATCTGGGTGAAGTTATTACCGGTTTCAGCGATTACATTGCGTTTCCCTTTGATGCCTGTTAGTGCTTTTTCAATAGGCTGCGTTACTTGTTCATCCATCGTGACCGCATCCAAGCCATTGCCTACCGTCGATATGGTAATATAAGGCTGATCGGCTGACGGCATGAGCTCCATTGGAATGGTGGTATAGCTGAAAATACCGAAAACCATCGAGACAATCACGGAAAAAACAACCGCAGCCCTATTCCGCAACGCCCATTTTGTGAACCATGTCATAAACATCCCTCAATTCTTTTTCCTTGCAATATAGGAAAATTATACTGAATACCTATGACTTTTGCACTAGCAAATGGAAATTATTCTAAAACTTAACAATCGGTTCATTTTTGCAAAAGAAAAAGCCCAACTGGCAGCCAGACTTAGTCGAAAGAGTACACTATAACCATTATTCTTGAGAAATCGTATACTCTTTTAATGAAAGGTAACGAACATCAATTAAAAAGGCGCTTACCTTATTAGGCAAGCGCAACTGATTTGCATATTATTCTCTTCAATTAAGAATATATTAGTTTGGATTAACGGGTGATTTGGAAAAAAGATTTGTTTTCTATTTCCTGGTTGACCACTTAAGAAATGAAATGGCTCTCCCAACATGAAAACTGGGAGAGCCAATTAATGTATTCGCAAAGGAGTTTTTATTATATTCTGATAGGTAAAGATAAAAATTTTTTTAAGGCTTAAATGGTATCTTTACCACCATCAACAATGTAAGTCTGGCCAGTAACATAAGATGCTTCATCGGATGCTAAGAAGCAAACAACATTCGCAAGTTCTGACGGTTCACCTATTCTACCCATTGGGATTGCTTCTGAATATACTTTTAACATGTCATCGTCCACGTCTTTTAAAATACCAGTATTCACTACGCCTGGTGAAATACCATTTACCCGAATGTTATCACGGGCGTAATCATGTCCAGCTTGGCGAGTTAGCATTAGTACTGCTCCTTTTGAGGTAACGTAGGCTGGTGAACCTGGTGTGGCATGTCGAGATGAAATAGAAACGGTATTGATAATGGATCCACCACCGTTTTGTTTCATATAAGGAACGGCATGTTTAATACCGAAAAATGGACCATTTATGTTAATGCCTAACACTCGATTCCATTGTTCTTCCGTATATTCCTCTATGTTTGCATAGGCCCCAATAATCCCTGCATTGTTACATAAAATATCAAGTTTTCCGAAAGTATTTACAGCTGTTTCAATTAGATTTTTAACATCTGCTTCCTTTGAGACATCTACTTTTACAGCTTTTACACTTTCACCAAATGTATTTTCCAGCTCAAAAATGTTGTCTGTAATATCTCCGACAACGACTTTTGCGCCTTCCTTAACAAATTTCTCTACGATGGCATAACCAATTCCTGAAGCGCCTCCTGTTACAACTGCTACTTTATCTTGTAATCTCGTCATGATGTATCCCCCTTGTGTTGTTTTACTAACGTACAAGTTTATTTTATCGCTATTCCAAAATACTTTCAATTAAAATGTCTTTAATTAAAAATACCTTAATTGGATTAAATTGAGTTAGATATACTTCAGCTATTTTCCTAAGTAACTGTTCATTTCTTATAAAAGGAAACGGACTGTACGCGTTTTTCGTCTAATTGGTGAGTGCTGGCTTTGGGCGTAGATACCAACTGGTGGCGTAGCTTTCCAAATTGATGGGTGCAAAGTAATTGGCGTGGGCGCCAGCCGAAGAGCTGGCTTTTTACATAAAAGGGCTTGGGGGTTGAGGGGTTTGGCTGTTAAGGGGTTGAATCATTTTTTGTTTTCGGTGAGCGATTTGGAGCGGTCGGTGGCTTTCTATCGGGATGCGCTGGGGGCGAAGCTGCTTGTGAAGGGGCGGAGTACGGCGTATTTCGACCTGGCGGGGATGTGGCTCGCGCTGAATGTGGAGAAGGATGTTCCGCGGAATGAGATTCGGGTGTCGTATACACATGTGGCGTTTTCAGTGGATGAGGCGGATTTTGACGGAATGGTTGAACGGCTGAAACGGCTGGGTGTGGAAATCCTTCCTGACCGGGAGCGGGAAGAACGGGATAAGCGGTCGGTGTATTTTGTGGATCCGGATGGGCATAAGTTTGAATTCCACACGGGGACGCTGGAGGATCGGCTGGAGTATTATCAACATGATAAGGGGCATATGGAGTTTTATTAAATAGGAAACACAAGGCCATGAAAGCAGCCTTGTGTTTTTATTTTTGTTTAATAATTCTAATTGGTGAAAAAACAGTTTGACGAATTATCGCTCATTAAGGTTTTATTTTTAAAAAATAGGATAATTACATAAGTAACATGGAACACTTTATAGAAGTTTGAATTTGTATAAAATATGGTATAATTGTTCCTGGTTAGACGTATATACTAGAAAAGACCGAACATGCTGGTACCATGTCCGGTCTCCAATAGGCGGTTCTCGCAAGGGGCCGGCATCGGGGCAGTTAATCCACCTGAGCAACCACTCTATGGTGGATTATTTGTTTTGTGTAAAAGCCAGTATTGTGACAACGAATCCCGCGAATGTAATCATTAGCGTCAGCGATTCGTATACTGTCACCGGCATCACCCCTTTCAACTAGGAGTAACCGGGCCACCCTTGGACAGACCTATCCTATTGTCCATTATTATACCACCTCATGCATATAAATACGGTCAAATTTTCACATAAAATGGAATTAGGATGTTGGGAAATTTCTAAAAGTGTTTTGGGGTTTAAGAACCTTTTTGCTAATCGTTTTTGAATTTTCTTTTGACTGGCATCCATTTTCATACAAAATGTTTCAATCGTGTTATAAATATTAAAAATGAGCGCATACTGTTTCTTTTTCGTAAGATTTTCTTTATAATGCCCACTAGGTGATTTTTTTGAGGGGAAAATTATACTTCTAGCTAAAGTAAGGAGATTTGTTATGAAAAAAATGATGTTTATATTAATTACCGGTCTTTTGGCCGTTGTTTTAGCGGCATGCGGAGGAAATGAAGAAAGTAAAGATGCTAAAAATGATGATAAAGCAAAAACTGCACAAAGCGATTATAAGAAAGAACAGCAAAAGAAAATGGAAGAAATGCAAAAGAAATTAAAGGCACAGCAAATAGATGAAAAGAAAACTGTTGCCATAGTGAATGATAAAGAAATTTTAGGTAGCGACTATAATAGCACTTTAGCATCTATACAAGGACAAATGCAGCAAATGGGACAAGATCCGACTTCTAAAGAAGCTGCAGAGCAAGTGAAAAACCAAACAATTGACAGCTTAATCGGACAAACTCTTCTTCTTCAAGACGTAAATAAAAAAAACTATAAAGTTTCAGAGGCAGATATTAAAAAGCAGCTGGACGAACTAAAAAAACAGTTTAAAACAGAAAAAGAATTCGAAGCCGCTCTTAAAAAATCCGGCATGGATATGAAAACACTTGAAACCCAAATAGCTGACGATATTAAACTTAAACAGTACTTTGAGAAAGAAGTGCCGGCTGGTAAAATAACCGATGAAGAAATTCAACAAACGTATGATCAATTTGCGGAACAAGGAAAGAGTACTGGACAAAAAGTTCCAAAGTTTGAAGAAGTAAAACCGCAAATCGAACAATCTCTTAAACAGCAAAAACAGCAAGAAAAACTCGCTCAGCAGGTTGAAGAGTTAAAGAAAAATGCAAAGATTGATATTAAGATTTAAGTTGTTGCACACAAAAATGAACAGTTCAAGGGGTTATTGATAAATGCCCCTTCAAACGAAAAAGAAGATGAATCTCTACAAAATGTAGTGTTCATCTTCTTTTTATTTACTATATCAGTACTAGTAGGTAACGGTGTCTATAATTCAAAATAATAAAGTATAATAAAGGAAATAAGTGAATAGGAGGAGTTCAAATGAAAAGGCTATATGGGCATGCGGCGGATATCATAAAAGAAATAGTCCGTGAAGGAGAAACAGTTTTTGAAGTCGATGGAAAAAAGTATTTTTTATCCCAACTTGAAGAACCAGGGACTTCAGTTAAAGAAGATTTTGAAAATGATCCCGAGTTAAAAAAGAAGTTAATTCAGGCAAAAGATGACATTTCGAATGGGAAAGTTTACTCAACTGAAGAGGTTTTGGAGATGATTGAGCAAGGGGATTAATAACATGAAAATAAAATGGACGAAACAGGCCTTGGAAGGATTTTCTCAAATACGGAGCAAGCACTTTACCTTGTACGAAACCAAGGAATATAAAAAGGAAATAGTGAAAATAATCGAAAGGAAGATTTCCCTTCTTGGTACAAGTATTCCAGCCAATCAGCCAGGTTGGGAAGGAACTTATAAAATCGTAGTAGATAAGTATATAGTTTACTATTCTTTTTCGGAGGATCACACAACTTGCTATGTAGAATACTTTAAGCATTCCAGACAAGAAAGGTAAGCTAGAATAGATTTACCTCCTAGGATTATTACCAACTATAAAAAAGCGCTAAACTATAACATCGTCCAGCGCAATAAATGTTAATCTCGAAAACTCATGTTATTTTTGTACCGAAATCGGTCCCGAAAGTACAAATCATTAACGTACCTACTTACAGATACAGACGCTCTACCTTGAATATCCATATAACGGATTTTATTTCTCTTTCTTAAAATACCTTTCAGGTCGACTCTCTCTATCTAAAACATAATCAGCGTCTAGTAAATCTGTTAATAGATGAGGTTGCTCAATAAATGCCATACCATCGATACGACGACGATCTTGAGTATATACATTATTTATGACTTCTGTATATGTTGTGGGTCCAACGGCAGCGATCACCTCATACCCTTCTTCGGCGAGATATTGAAATTTTTCCCCACCATGGTTTACACGGGAACCAAACGGATAAAAGTACAAGGGGGTTGGTCCAGTAATAATCTCCACTTCTTCTTTCCAGCGTTTCGTGTCACGTTTAATGCGTTCTAATGTCGCCTTCCCGATATCAATATGAGCGTAAGAGTGATTTCCGAACGTCCAGCCGGTTTCTTTGAGGCGATTTACAACAGCGATGGCTTTCTCCTTCTCTTTCTCATAATGAGGGGAATCAAGATTGTTAGTCCGATACCCAAGAACCCCTTCGTATCCAGTCAAAGCAATGACTCCCTTTGCTCCTTCATAGGAAAAATCAGGATTTTCTTCGACAAAAGTATCTAAGATAGGAATGATTTCATTTTCGTAAGAAATCACTTCTTTCCCTTCCGGATTAATCGAATAGGTGGCTACATGACCCTCATTATCTAAAATTAGTTGATGAATGTTTCCTTCTTCTCTCATGTACTTGTAGTAGTTCACATCATCAATAGAAATGACTACTGGTTTTTTCCCTTCAGGAAGTTTAAGTGTTTTTTCCTTGATCTTTCCATCAACCTTTTCATAAACATCTTCCAAGTGAACAAGGATGAAATCATGTTTATGCAATTCTTCCAAAGTTCTATTAAACTCGTCGACGGTGATGAACCAATCATTGTACCCTTGAGCTTGTGGACCTGAAAAAGACAGTTCCGGGTACGCCATAAGGGGATGGAAAAAGATGTGTTCGACTCCCCCCTCATAAGGAACAAGAGTAACACTTTCCTCCTTACCTTCCTTTTCCATGGCACCCTCTCGAACATTTTCTTCAATATTCTCTTCAAAACTTTCATTATGACTTTCTAGTTCACTTTCAGATGAGGCTTTGTCACCTGCTTCTATTATTTCTGTAGCATCATTCTCGTTTTGATTTACAGTCAAGGATGCTTCTTTACCAGAGCAAGCTGATAAAAAAAGTAAAATGGTTAAAAAGAGGTAACGTTTCATTTTTTAGTTCTCCTCTCCCTCTTGCATGAATCTACTATCTCACGCTATTGATTAAATGGCCTTTAATGAAACAATTCTATTGTCACTTTGCAGTTTTCAACTCATTTAAAATAGTTTCATCTTTTACTTGCTGATTGTCTTCCACCAGCTTACTAATCCAGTAGCGAGTAAAATTTAGCCACAAGCACATGCAGCACTTCAATGCTTGCCCCCACTGAAAGCTACAAGTTAATTCTCCAGTTTACGAATAAGGAATAGATTTTCTCTTCTTTTCCCACAAGAGTAGATATAAAACCAGTGACTTCTTTGTTTGTAATTGATTCTATAATAAGTGATTCCAGTATATTCATATTCAAAATCGATACAACACTAAAGTTCCCACAATGTTCAATTACAAAAAAATTTGAAACCATTGATAATTTCCCCGAGCAAATCCACGCCTGCATAATTATCCGGCTTGATGTTGTATACCGTATTCCTGGTAAGCTCCAATGCTTCAGCCATCTTTTACGACAAAAATTCCTGGCTAACCAGTAAACCGATGGTTGGTCACCGGATTGATAACCTTGTCTTATAGAAAACAATAACTTTATTATATTTCTAAATGAATTCAAGCAACTGTATAATTTTAGTAAATACTCAATTTGAAAAGGAGATTTCTATGGAACCTATTGTTGAGCAATTTATGAACATACCCACTACCTGTATTTCAGATGTTGTGGATGGTTTAAATAATATGCATCCAACTATTAAGCCTCTAAAAGAAGAATACAGACTTGCTGGAAGAGCTTTAACTGTGAAGATTCCTGTTGGTGATAACTTAGTGCTTCTAAAAGCAATCCGTGAAGCAAATCCCGAAGATATTATTGTAATTGATGCTAAAGGGGATCAATATCGAGCCATAGCTGGGGACTTTATTGTAGGGATGGCTCAAACACTTGGAGTTGGTGGAATAGTTGTTGACGGTGTGATTCGTGATATTGTTGACATTAAGAAACTAAATTTCCCTGTTTTCGCCAAAGGGACTTCTGTAGCTGCTAGCGGAAAAACTGGAATAGGTGAAATCAATGTTCCGATTTCTTGTGGTGGAACAGCTGTAAATCCAGGAGATATTATAGTTGGTGATGCAAATGGCGTTGTGGTAATACCACAATCTGAAGAACAAGACATCTTGAAAAAAACATTGGAAAAAATGAGGAAAGATGAGATTAGAGAAGAAGCGGTCGCTGGTAACGTCGAGGCTACTAAGCAATACTTAGATAAAATGCTTTCCAAATAGACATTAAACAGGAGAGGAATTCCCCTCCTGTTTTATTTGTAATTTGCCGAATGTAAGTATGTTTATACATAAAAGGAGAGAATAAGGGTGAAGATACAAATTGTATTATTTGAAGGATTTGGGGAACTTGTCGCTTTGGCACCTTTTGAAGTTTTAAAGCGGGGCATCGAGGCAGGAGCTCCATTCGAGATTGAATTAGTCGCAAGCCGGTCTCGAAAAGAAGTCGTCGCATCCTTTGGCGTTCAAGTGAGGGTCCATGATTTTTTACGTTTAGACAACAGACCAGATTTGTTAATCATCCCTGGCGGTGGCTGGAACCATAAAGCCCAACATGGGGCCAGACATGAGGCGGAGAAGGGGGAGTTAACACAGATCATCTCGGCTATGCATGGCGAAGGTACGATTGTGTGCGGAGTTTGTACAGGCGGCATGTTAATGGCTGCTTCAGGTATTTTAAAAGACAAGAAAGTTGCTATGCATTATCTGGCGAAAGATGAACTTCCTAGATATGGAGCTGATTACTTGGGATATCGAATTGTTGATGAAGGTAGTGTAATCACAGCTAGGGGAGTTACTTCAGGAATTGACCTAGGATTATGGATTATTGAGAGGTTTTCGGGAGCTGAGATTGCAGCTGCAGTTGAACATCGCATGGAATATGAGCGAAGAGGGGTCGTTTGGAGAAACCCCGCCAATTAGAAATTCCGTTTTTTGTGTGGAATAAGGAAAAACTTGATTTAAAGAAAAAGGAGAAATGAAAAATGACAATAGCAGTCATATATGGGAGAACCGGTCACAATGGCAATTAGGAGATGCTGCTAATGATTCAGTTGTTATAACTTTACCATTATTGGTTGGGGTCACAGGGGTATGGAGGTTGCAATGGCTTACGTTATAATTTTACTATCTCATTGTATTCCACCTCCTTACTAATCCAGTAGCGGTTAAAATATGCAGCACTTCAATGCTTGCCCCCACTGAAAGCTCCAAGTTAATTCTCCAGTGAGGGGCATAAGTTTTGAGATCCATACGGGGACGCTTGAGGACCGGCTGGCGTATTACCGGCTGAGTAAGGGGCATATGGAGTTCTACTAATCTATGTTGATAAAAAAGATAGCGCCAATCCAATTTGATTGGCGCTATTTATATTGCACTGCCCCTATATAGTGCAGCGTGTTCAATCCACTCTTGTCCATTTTTACACAGGAATTGTACTGAAAGTTATATAGCAATACAACGGCGTTTACTTTTTCATGCGCATTGTTTGCTAACATACCTTTGAATTTCGGTATAATGACTTCATCATAAGATGCCCCTTCTAAAATTTGGTTTAGATTTGAAAGTGGTTGTTGATAGAATATAACCTCCTGGAAATCGAGGTCATAATACTCAATAGAAAAACCCCTTTCGAAATTGGAAGGAATGGCTTCTCCATCTTCATCATACTCAATAGAGAGATATTCGCTGAAATTTTCAGAAGAGCTAAACTCCCCTACCCATAATGAAACGTACCCTTCTTGCTCCATGATATCCTCCTTATTCGTATGGTTTTCATCCTTCTGGTAAACTTTCAACATTCATAATCGGTCTTCAAATCATTGGTGATTTGTTCAAGGAAGTCCCAATTAACTTCATCAAGTTCGTATGTTAACTGTTCAATTAGCTGGAAAGCCTGTTGGTCCATGCCGGCATCGTATCCATACTTGGAGAAGTATTGATTTTTAAAATAAACAAACCAATAATACTGGCTGTAAAGGACTTGTTCGATTGTAAAAGGAGAACCGGCTGCTATTTCTTTGCTAAATTCCTTTAAGATCAAAAAATAATGCAGTACCTTCGTTAGGTCTTCATCATCGAAAGTTATTATATTTGATAAATCCAGCCTAGAATGGAAGGTTTGGAACAAAAGTTCAAGTTGGTCTTTGGTAATAATGTTCATTTTGGCACCCTATTCGGGGTAGTAATTTCTAGCTAACCGACTCATTATTCCTTTAGCAGCTGGCCATCCTCACCAACCCTGTTCGCTGAGTATATAGTTAAATGTACCATATTCAGGAAAAAATTGAAGGAGAATTGTAGTTTTTCGATACCTAAGTTCACTGCTAAGAGCATGCACATCATTGACCGAAAAGCTTATAATTAAATTGGAAATATACCGGGAAAGGAATGAGTTAAGATAAAAATTGATTCCGCATTAGTAGCTAAACTAATAGAAGAGCAATTCCCCCAGTGGGCTCATTTAGATATTAAATCGGTTAAAGTGAGTGGTAATGATAATCGTACTTTCCACTTGGGGAATGACATGAGTGTGCGGTTGCCGAGTGCCCCGGGGTATGTACCGCAAGTAGAAAAGGAACAAAAGTGGTTGCCGGTTTTAGCAAAAAAGCTTTCATTGCCTATTCCGATACCAGTTGCGAAAGGAACACCGAATGAGGACTATCCATTCCCTTGGTCAATTTACAAGTGGCTTGATGGAGAGACGGTCACTAGAGAAAACGTAATAGATTTAAATCAATTTGCAGCCGATTTAGGCGGGTTTTTACTTGAGTTGCAATCCATTGACGCGAGTGACGGCCCGTTGGCTGGAGTTCATAATTATTACAGAGGCGCACATCTATCCGTGTATGACAATGAAACGAGAAATGCAATCAGGAGTAATCGTGATGTTTTTGATGAAATATATTTGATAAGACTCTGGGAACTGGCTTTAGATTCCAAATGGGAACGAAAGCCTGTATGGCTTCACGGAGATATTGCGCCAGGAAATATTTTAGTACAGAACGGGAAGCTTAGTGCCGTAATTGACTTCGGAATACTGGGAGTAGGAGATCCTTCTTGTGATGCAGCTATGGCTTGGACCTTCTTTGATTTTGAGAGCAGAAGAGTTTTCAAGAATGTAGTAAAGATGGATGAAGAAACATGGAATCGAGCAAGAGGATGGGCTCTGTGGAAGGCTTTAATCACCTATGATGAATACAAGGACTCTGACAGTACGAAATCAAATGAAGCGTATAAAGTAATCCTGACAATCATTGAAGATTCAGAAACAATTTTCAGCTGAACCTGGAAATGAAACGGCTTCTCTTTTTTGCGAGTTATTCGTCGGAACCATGCTTTTGGGGAATCCGAAACCAAGGTTACATTCCTGGCTCTGTAAAAACTCGTAAAAAAAACTCAACTCCGATACGAAGAGATGTTGGCGGCTAGGTCTATTGTAAATCTCGACTTTGTCAGCAAATTAGAGTAAAAGAGGAGCATTCACACGGAATGCTCCTCTTTCAAGATTGCCACTCAGCACAATTATCTTATGAATACCAGGTGTTACTTTGCAGGAAAGATTAAATACTAACATCCCGTTTTTGGAAAATGGTGAACGTGAGCAACATGAAAATAACATAGTAGACTGATAATGTTAGCAATGAAATTGGCAGTGTGACATCCTCAAGTATTTTGTCTTGAAGTGCGTACACAGTCAAATCCATGTGGGGGAAGATCAGGAACTTCGCCCAGGTATATTTTTCTGCCAACATGACAATCAAGCCGCCAAGAGTTGAAGACAGGAACAAAACAAATATCCCGATTCCAACCGCCAAAGCCTGGCTTTTAAACAATGTAGACAGCATGAAGGATATTGTAATAAGAATCAAAAGGCTTGGCAGGTAATACAGGACCTTCAAGAAAAACTGTGGTCCAATTTCAGCGAGTTTTCGCCCTCCTTCAAGGGAATATTCAAAAAATTCGGCATTGAAACCACCGTTTCCAAAGATGAGCGAGCCTGCAATATAACCTGAGACAATAAGAACGACAACCAGCATTAATGAATAAATGATCGCTGAGAGATACTTTGACAAAAGGATTGCCCATCTTTGATGAGGCCTGATTAGCAGCTGTTTAATCGTCCCATCGGAAAACTCGGAGGATACAATGGCACTGCTGACGATTACAGCAAAAAGTGTAACAAGCGTAGTAACACCATACACAGTCTGATTCATAAAATGCCAATTGCTCATTTCATTGGGATTAATATTTTCATCCAGATACTTTTGTTGTTGCTGTAAATCCGCGATCATCCATTCTTTTTCTTCTTCAGGTGCCGTTTTTAAATCCTTCTCCAATTGGTTCACGCGGACTTGTGTTTCCTCACGCCAATTCTCACTAGGTTCCTCAGTGAAATTTTTCTGAAGGATGCCTCCAAGGACGACAGCAATTAAGATAATAATCATATAAATCCAACTGGATTTCTTTCCAAAAATCTTCCCTATCTCATTCTTAATTAACAAGGACACTATTCTTTACCTCCTGTTCCCTTTGCAGTTAATTCGAGGAATCGATCTTCTAGCGAAGCCGTGACTTGGTTAATGGCATATACGCTAATATCATTTGTGACTAATAACTTATTCGCTTCGGCTGTCGCTTCTTTATCTAGGTTTATAGAAAACTGGTCTTCCCCTACTATTTTCATTTCATTTCCTAAATCGTTTTCCCTTAATATCTGCATGGCTGCTTCCAGGTTATTAACCACGAATAGAACAGTTTGTACGTCCTTGCCGTCATCATGAAGTTGATTAATTGACGAAATATGAATCAATTTCCCCTGTTCAATAATGGCAAATCGATCACACATCAGCTGCATCTCGGACAATAAATGAGAGGATACGAGAACGGAAATGCCTTCTTTTGCAATGGACTGCAAATATTCCCGGAACTCTCGGATTCCCTGGGGATCGAGTCCATTCGTTGGTTCATCAAGGATTAGTAAAGATGGATTATGTAACAATGCTTGTGCGACGCCCAATCTTTGCCTCATCCCAAGTGAATAAGTCTTAACCTTTTGGTGGATGGCGTGTTCAATGCCGGCAAGCTTTGTGACTTCTTGAATCCGCTCTTCGGTAACTTTGGCCTTCGCCATATTTGCATAGTGTTTTAGATTTTTATATCCGCTAAGGTATTTATAGAATTCCGGATTTTCAACAATTGCGCCAATTTCACTCATTGATTCTTTAAAATGAGTGTCCAAATTAAAACCATTTACAATGACATTTCCTTGCGTACGCCCTATCAGGCTAACAATCATACGGATAATAGTCGTTTTCCCTGCTCCGTTTGGACCAAGCAGCCCAAAGATTTCTCCTTTTTCAACCGAGAAGCTGACATCGTTGACAATTACTTTGTTCTTAATTTTTTTCGTTAAGGATTGAACTTCCAATGCTTTTCCTGCCATTACTCTCCCTCTTTCTACAAATTAAACACCATAAACACTATGTTAACAAAGAACAACCAGATTTTGGTGTTTAAAACGTTAAAAGATTGTAAAAATAATCTATTCTTTAGCTAACTGCATCGGTATTTTGAGTCGGAAACACTGACTATGACTCGAGAAAATAAAGGTTAGAATTTGGCGTTTGTAAAAACTGGTGAAAAAGCTCAACTTCGATACGAAGATATGATGGGTGGCCAGGTTATCTTTTACCTTCAATAATAAATCTAATAAAAAATGTCAAAACCCTGCTCCTTTTGAGCGGGGTTTTGTGTTTAATGGCTTCGTATTTTTCATTAGCTGGATTTTCGATTACGAGTGGGTCTCTTTTTGAGAAGATTATAAGTTTATAGATTGACGTGTGATTGGGAAAAAAGATTTATTTCTATTTCCTGCATAATCCTAAAAATTCATTCTAGATTGTCCGCCGTCTACATTTATGCTGGCACCTACAATCCAGGATGCTTTTTCCGAGGCGAGAAATACTGCAACATTTGCAATTTCTTCTGGGGTGCCGAAGCGGCCGGCTGGTATTTCCTTTTTTACGAATTCTTTTATGCCTTCCGGGTCAGCCTCAAGGCGTTTTTTCCAATTACCTGTCTCGTGCAATATGCTGCCTGGCGCGATGCTATTAACCCTTATTTTATTTGAAATCACTTCGTCAGCCAGTGACTTGGTAAAACTGATCAAGGCAGATTTTGCATTGTTATAGGTAACCTTCCCTCCGCTTTCCCTGCCGAAAATAGACGTAATATTAATGATCGAACCTGATTGTTGCTTTTTCATATGCTCTACAGCTAATTTACTTAAATGGACAGTTGAAAAGTAATTCAACTCCATTGCCTCGTAGTATAAACCCATGTCTGTTTCTGTCGCTAACCCGCCATTGCTTCCGCCTGCATTATTGACTAAGACATCGATTGTTCCGTATTTTTCAACAAAAGAATGGATCAGGTTCTCTCGTTCCTCTGGATTGGTAATATCTGCTTTAAAAATGGCAGCATTTCCTTCAAGTTCTTCCCTTGCCTCTTCCAGCGCTTCCATCCCCCTGGCCGAAATTCCAACATTCGCTCCCTCCGCCACAAACGCCCTTGCAATGGCTTTTCCAATACCCTTCGAGCCGCCAGTGATGAGTACATTTTTTCCGTGCAATTGTAAATCCATCATTATGACTCCTTTTCAGTTAAAACTAGATTTATTATACCCTACAGTAGAAGATATGAAGACTGAAAAGGAATTCGAATACTAGGGGAAGAAGTAATGAAACGCTAAAAAGGCGTGATCATTAATATACTCCAATAGTTTTTTCCATTATTTATAGTTTGACCGTTTTTAAGCCCTTTCGTATGATTAAAAAGTTAGAATTTTATATTAGGAAGTGTGAAAGTTGAAAGAATTTTTTAAATCGTTAAACGCTATTGAAAAAATTGGTTTAGCCGTTTTCGTGCTTGGCATCGTTTTAACGGCATCATGGTTGCCAAGTATTTTGTATGCGTTGTTTTCCAGAATAGCTCCTGAGTATCCTTTTACCAGAGCCGATTTGTTCAGTACCGCATTATCTTTTACTAGCGGGGGATGGAAGGTTTATTTCGGGCTCGTTTTTTTCATTTCTGGACTAGCTATTCTTTATAAGAAAAAAACACTCGTTAAAACTAAGAAAGACATTTGTAATTCTTTCATATTGGTTTTCGTAATTGGAGCAATTTTTTCTTTATTACAGTCCCTCTCCGGGGATATCAAGTCTTTCTTGGTTATGGGCAGCCCTTCCATAGCATTAACTCTTATGATTCAAAAACTCATTGGTGTGTTTGGATGGACAAACCATGTATCCTTTCTCATTGTTGTGGCCGGGTTCTTTTATCTATACAGCCAATACAAACAAAAAGTTCCTGCAAATGAACAGGTATATGAAGTTAACACAACAGATTTAATAGAAGAGGAGAAACATACATTGGTAAATAAGCATTTGTCTGTGGGAAAGTGGTTTTGGACTATTTTTTTACTCGGGATTCCTATTGTGAATTTTATTTTATTATTGGTTTGGGGATTTGGACCAGATAGCCCTAGAAAGAACTTTTCTTTGGCTGTTCTCTTGTATAGCCTGATTGCAATAATATTAACTGTGATTGTAGTTCTATTGGGTATGCTTTCTTCTTAATTGAGTAATAAGAAATAGAAATAGACCGTTTCGTATATCGCGAAGCGGTCTTTTTTATATGATGGAATACAAATTATCGGCACTCACCCTACCCAGAAATCTAAAAAGAATTTCATCCACTTAACTAACATATGAATATTTAAAAGGTTGAATTTTTCATGACAGTTATTCGGAGGAATAGTATGAAAGTACTCAATAAAGTTATTGTTGTAACAGGTGCTGGTGGCGGGATTGGGAGAGAGCTTGTTCGCCAACTTCTAGAAAAAGGAGCTAGAGTCGCAGCCATCATCCATAAATCCGGGCTAGAGGAAACAAAGTCGTTAGCAACAGTCTATGGGGATAAGATTTCGATACACATGGCTAATATAGCAAACAGAGATGATGTGGAAAAATTGCCGGAAGAAATCATCGCCATACATGGGTGCATAGATGGGATCATTAATAATGCGGGAATTCTTCAGCACTTCCGCAGCGTGAATGATTTAAATTATGAACAAATTCAAAAGGTCATAGATGTCAACTTTTATGGGACGCTTTATATGTGCAAATCGTTTTTGCCATACCTTTTAGAACGGCCAGAAGCCTACATTACAAATGTATCAAGCATGGGCGGATTTCTTCCCGTGCCGCTTCAATCGATTTATACAGCTTCAAAAGCTGCTGTCAAAATGTTAACTGAAGGCCTTCATTTAGAGCTTAGAGACACCAATGTTGGTGTAACGGTCGTCTTTCCTGGTGGAGTCGATACGAACCTCGTCCGAAATTCCGGAATTAATGCAGACGGAGTTCAGAGCCATTCCTATAAGTTGCTCAGTGCGAATGCAGCAGCCGCCATCATTATTAAAGGGATGGAAAATAAAAAATACCGGGTATTAGCCGGGAACGATGCCAAAATAATGGACTTCTTATATCGTTTAAATCCGAAAAAAGCAACAGACATCATTGCTAAAAAGATAAAAACACTCTAGAGCAGTATATTGAGCAGATGACGCTGTCTATAACTCAAAAAAAGTCTAAATGGGCAAGCTGCGGATGACATCAGCACAATAATATTGAGGTCCATGGTATTTCTTCTTCATAGTTCAAACGAACTTCTACGTTCTCCATACAGTCCGATTTTTTTAAGGACAATAAAAACCCCCTTCAGCATTAACTTGCCGAAGAGGGCTGAACTTTTTCATATTACAGGAACAATCCAACAATCGTACCAGTTAGGACTGACCCCATGGTAGCGACTAACAATACCTTTAAACCAACCTTAGCCAATCTGCTTGCCTGTTCGCCATTGATAGCTTGTACAGTTCCGAGGACAATTCCGATGGAAGAGAAGTTGGCGAAGGAAACAAGGAATGCTGAGACAATCCCGACAGTTTTCGGGCTCATTTCAGGAATGATTTTCATAAAATCAAGCATGGCCACGAATTCATTGGCAGCTACCTTTGTTCCCATTACGGAGCCTGACCTGACAATCTCAGACGCTGGAATCCCCATAATGAATGCGACTGGGGCAAAGATATAACCTACAATTTCCTGGAATGTCATGCCCACTAAGTTTTCTAATACAAAGTTGACCATCGCCAGCAAGCCAATATACGTGATGAGCATCGCGCCGACAATTAATGCTGTTTTTCCTCCGATTAATGTACCGTTCCCGATTGCTTCGAACAGTGATTTTTCGGGAATCATTTCTTTAATATCAATATCATCGTCTTCTTCTTTCGGCACTGGGCTAACCATTGAAGAAAGAATCAAACCGGAGAAGATGTTAATCGGTAACGCGACCAGAACAAACTCTGCAGGAATCATCTGCATGTAAGCGCCTAATATCGAGCAGGATACAGCAACCAGAGATGATGTGACAACGATAAAGAGACGGTTTGGCGAAAGTTTGTGAATTTGCGATTTTACAGACAGGATTGCAGTTGTATCACCGAAAACCATTGAGTTTACCGCTACAAACGACTCAATTTTCGGAAGTCCGGTTATTTTAGCAACTGCACCGCCGATGTATTTAATGGCCAGCGGCAAAATTCTTGTATACGTCAAAATTGAAAGCAATGCTGAGACGAAAACAATCATCATTAATACGTTAACAAAGAAATAGTTTTTCCCTGCGAGGTCACCGAATACGAAAGCTATCCCTTCGTTACCGAATGAAAGAACTTTATTAAAGACATTAACGATTGCTTGCAGGACTTTCTTTCCTATAGAAGTATTGAGCATGAACCAGGCTATAAACAGCTGAACAGCCAGCATGATCCCTACTGCACGGAAATTAATATTTTTCTTGTCGTTTGACATAAGCCAGGCAGTACCAATGAGTGCAAGTATCCCCAAAATTCCTATAATGATTGACATGATTTTGAACTCCCATCTTTGCAAGCAGTTAACCGTTCATTTCAATGGCCATCGGTTAACGCTTTCATTTCAATTATTATTTCGAAATAATTATAGCACGGGTTTTGCACATTTGTTAACACTTTTTTGAACGTAATTAATGCTTATATATTGGTAATTAAACTATTTTTACCCCGATTCAAATTATTATACAATTTCAATTCCGGATTAGTAAAAAGCTGAAATTTTGTGAAAAATCTTATTAAAAGGCATTCATAAAGGAAAAACGATCCTTCATTGAGAAGCATCGTTAACCTATTCTTATTAAAGTTTTAGCCATTTCTTTTTTGTCTATTCATAATTAAAGTCTCAAATAAAATAAAACACTGGTATATTTTAACTATATTGGAATAATTGTTATTTACAATAAATTAGGGTAGGCAATCAACCTGGCCACCAGCTTAGTCGAAACGTCCTGATTTCCTAGGGATTAACTTCACACTGCCGAGGTGCGCACCAGAAATCCTTAACCTTTAAGTCCATGCCGTTTCTATACAGCGCTGCCAGACCTTTGACCAAGTATAACTAATATCCATCCCAGCCTTTTCACAGATTCTCATGTTTAACTGGGCCAGGACCCCATGGCAAAAATGAGTTTGATACAAAAAATACACCCGGCTAACTATCAACCGGGTCTTGTAATATATATCCTGTAGTTATCTATGAAGTACTCTATGGTAACAGCATGCCAATTTGACTCCCTCATTTTTTTATAATGATACGCCCTTCATCTCAATTTAGGATTGGGAGGAAATCAATTTCCCCCAATCATCTCCTCATTATAAAACCGTGATTTCAAATGGTTCTATTAGTTGGCTACTTTTTTAAAATACTTGTAGACCTTCTCCATTTTCTTCGCCTGGTTCCCGTTAAGGTTTTCCATGTTCCCGAATTCAAAAAACTTCACCTTCTTGATCCCGACGAAATTGAACAGGGCCCGTTTCATGAGAATCTTATGCGCGTTATTGAGCCAGAGGAATGGATAGAGGGTCGGCCCCTTCATGGTCGACACGCACACGACTGACTTTCCCTTCAGCAACCCTTCCGGAAAATAGCCCTTATTATCTTTATATGCGAAATTTGACGCGAATAATTGGTCGATGTAGCCAAGAAGCATGGCGGGCGGCCTTCCCCACCAAATCGGATAGATGAAGACAATTTTGTCTGCCCATGTCAGCTGCTTCCTGTATTTTTCTATTCCAGGATCCTTGTGCATATCACGTCTACGCTTTTGCTCATTGAAAACGAGTAGCGGGTTGAAGCCCTCCTCGTATAAATCGAGGACTTGAATTTCCTTGATGTTTGCATTTTCCTCGCTGCCTTTAAGGACTTTTTCCAAAAAGGCATAATTCAAACTGTTATGATTGGGGTAAGTAAAAATGATTAGCATGTTCAAAAGACAGCACCCCTTTAATTATCATTAGATAACTAAATTATAGCACCTCAGGATTTAATTATCAATTGATAATTGTTTTCGGATAACAAATTTGTTATCTTTTATGAGAGGTGAGGACAGTGGACAAAAGGGTTCTTTTCCAAAAGGTTGTATCCTTTACAAGTTCCGTTCATCGGGTTACGTATGAACTAACAAAAAATGCGAAACCCGATTCGATTTCGCAAGTTCAATATAACATTCTCGAATATATCGCCGTCAGCCAACCGGTTACCCCAAGTGAAATCAATGACTGCCAGAACATGTCCATGCCGAACACCAGCCGGGAGCTGAAAAAATTAAGCGAAAAAAACTTAATTGAAAAGATTCATGATAGTGAAGATCGGAGAAAACAATTCATCCGCCTCTCTAAAGACGGAGAAGCCATGATGAGCGATGCTTTTGCGATGATTGAAGCACGATTTGAAGATCGGATCGTGCATGCTTCGAATGAAGACCTGGAGGAAATCGAACGGGCTCTGGATATCCTTAGGGAGAAATTGTTTTTTGATTAAGCGGCTTATTGAATCGATTCCGGCAGCTATAAGATGGATTGAGGTGCACCCTTCTCAATTATTCGGATTGATCCAAGCATCACTAGAAAGGGCTGCCCCACACAGTTAATTGGATTTAATTCCTGGTTTTACGGCTACCTGCCATCGGCAGCTATGCCTCCTTGAAAACAACGTGGTCGCGCTCAGGAGGAAATAACAGATAACAACCCAAAACCAAATTTGGAGAAACAAAAACAAAGGTTGTCCCTAATGGTCAACGACCTTTGGGACAACCCCCTTAAAAATGTAAACTGCCTTGGCCTGTTCAGTATTACCTGCCTTTTGTTTAGTGGCTCGGCCAACAGGGAATGGGCTGATACCCTCCCGGCAGAATTGAATCTAATTGCTCTTAGAATTACCATCTACTACTCTGCCAAGGAAAAACCCATCTATCTCACTCAATTTGCCTCTCCAAAGAAACTCACCTTTTGAAGGGGTAGATTTGCTGTCCCCACAATAAACTCTTGTGTTTGTTAAATGAATAAAATTAGCTGTATTGTTGGCATCAGAATCAGCGGCTTCTCCAGCATTTATCAGCATGTCACTCAATTTTTCTGCTATATCTCCACCATCCTCAAACGCCTGGCTCAGTGACTCGAAATATTCCTTGGCCGAAACCAAAGTGCCTGTAATGACTGCTCCCTTTACGTTCAACGTAATATCCAGATTGTAATTGTGTTTATTGGCGGCTTGTACAAATACCTCAAGAACATTATCTTTCCGCGGTTCGGATTGATTACTCATCTTACTCATCCCTCTTTAGCCCATTTAATAGATAAGTATCCTCTTCCTCTTGAAGCACAGTGTATTTTTCTTTGGGAGTATTTTTTTTACTTGAGTTTTTTGCCGGCCTGCCCTTTTTGCTGCCTGTGTTTTTGGTTGTAGCACCTTTACTATTGCTGCTTGATTTTCCATTTTGCTCTTTTGGTTCTTGTTGTTCTTCTTTCTCGTCCTCAGAGGTATCCTCTGATTCTTCGTCTTCCTCCTCGTCCTCCGGATTATCTTCTGTTTCTTCGTCTTCCTCCTCGTCCTCCGGATTATCTTCTGTCTCTTCGTCTTCCTCCTCGTCCTCATGAGTATCTTCTGTTTCTTCGTCTTCTTCCTCGTTCTCAAGAGTATCTTCTGTTTCTTCGTCTTCTTCCTCGTCCTCTGGAGTATCTTCTGTTTCTTCGTCTTTTTCCCCATCCTCAGGGGTATCTTCTGTTTCTTCGTCTTCTTCCTCGTCCTCAGGAGTATCTTCTGTTTCTTCGTCTTCTTCCTCGTCCTCTGATGAATCAGCTGTTTCTTCGTCTAGATTCCCTGTGGTTGAATTGCTTTCCTCAGTGCTGGCTGATCCGTCTTCCTGATCTCCCTGGGAAGAAGCGGCTGTTAAGGAATCTTCTGATCTGTCTTCTGAATCGTCTTGTTCATCACCGCTGGCTATATCCGAATCTTGATCAGAGGTTTCTTGTTCGCTTTTCGATCCGATATTCTCTTCCTCTAGAAGATTAAGTAACAAACTCTCTATTTTATCCAGGCGTTCTTTTATCTTTTGATTTTGTGCTTTTAAATCGTCGCTTTCATTTCTTTCTGTTTCTGTTTCTGAGTTGTTTTCAGGCTGTCGATCGACCGGCTCTTTCTCGTCATCGACTGAAGAACTCTCATTACTACCCGGTCCGATCAGTCTTGTCTCAGTAAAGCTGTTTTCATCCTGCCCAAAGGTATCGCTTTGGCTATCTGAACCGGTTAAGCCGGAATCTTTCGATGAATTACCATTTTCTCCAGCCAACTTACCTGACTCGGAGCTGTTTTGATTGGTCCCTTCTTCTTGCGAATCACTGTTTTTGCCCTTAAATAATTTTCCGAACATTTCTTCCATTTTCTCAAGACGATCACTCAAAGAACCATTTTCGGAGTTTCCCTCGTTTTTATTCATTAACTTGGAGGCAGATTTCTTTACGGTATCCAGTGCTTTCTTGGAACTATCCTTGGCTGCACTCCCTAATTCCGAGACATTTTCAGTGATGCTGTCCTTAACTTTCTTGCTGTTCTCTGGTGTAGCGATATATCCAATGGCAGCACCAATTGCACCCCCGGCCAATGACCGGGTTAACGAACTGCTCATCAATCTTTTTGATTCGGCAGATTGCTCATTTGACTGGCTCTCATTTGTTTGGTTTTCATTCGTTTTGTTTTCTTTCGTTTTATCTTCAGTTCCCACTTTGCCACTTTCTTGGGTATCATCTTTTAGATTCTCAGTTGTTAGGTCTTGATTGTTTTTTTCTTCTTTCATTTTATACCCTCCAATAAATAGATTTATATTGGACTAATTTTCATTTTCTATGAAATTTATCCGGCATTGTATTCAGAACTGCTGTCCTTTTTCCGGTCATTCTTGCTGTCTTTGGAGTGAATGAAATTATTTAACATCTCCTCCAATTTGTCCAAACGTTGATTTAATTTCTCAGTTTCCGATATTCCGCCTTTACCGTCGTTTGCTTGAACAGTTGAACTGCTATTGGATCGAGAGGATTCTTTTTTGCCAAAAACCTTGCCTGCGGTTGTTTTAACACTTGATAAGGCTTTCTTTGATTTTTCCTTAACTGTACCGCCTAAATCAGAGCCCTTGGTTTTAAGGCTATCTGCATTTACAACTTCCATTACTTTCTTGCCATTTTCCGGAGTTGCAAGATAGCCGATTGTGGCTCCGATAATCCCTCCAGCTATGGAGCGTTTGATTGTTTCAGTTTTGGTATTGCTTCCAGTTTGAGTGTCTTGAGGTTGATTCACAGCATTGTTTGTGCTTTCCATTTTTATAACCTCCTAAGTTATAGTTAGTTGGGTGCGTTTAAACGGTTTGTGGACAGATTTCCTTCAAGTGCTTCCAGCCGTTCCTGAAGTCGCTTGTTCTCTTCTTCCAATGCTTTCGTCCTGTTATCATTTGCTTTGGAAGAAAGGTAAGGGTCATTTTCCCACCAGTCCATCCCAATTTCTTTTGCTTTATCAACGGAGGCCACAATCAGCCTGATTTTAATGGTCAAAAGCTCTACGTCAGCGATCCCGATTGAAATATCGCCCGCTATCACGACACCTTTGTCCAGTATTTTCTCAAGGACATCTACAATCGTACTGGATTGCATATGGTGCTCAACTGCCATAAATTTGTCCTCCTTAGGCTTGTCAGAGTAAGCTTCCTAAAGGACCTAGATCGATATTTAAGTCTTCATCATCCAAGCCGAATATTTCTTTTAACTCTTCCATTTTTTCTTCCAGGTTCATCAGCGCTTCACCCAAATTTTCGATTTGCTCATCTGTAAGGGTTCCACCTTCAACACGCCTTATTGCGTGCCTTTCGACAATTTGCCTTAAAAGCTCAATCACAGTCAATACAAGCTGTGCCAATCCATGTTCTGCATTATCAGGATCCAGGTTAATCTTTCCATTTGTTTGGCTGGCCGGTTGCATGCAGCAGCTCCTCCCTTTGCATATCGAATTGATCCGAAGATATCGTTTTTCCTTTCTGCTGTGCCTGAACTAGTGATTCAACCGAAGCGATCAAGACCCGGAGATCGAGATAAACCAGATCAACCCCTGCAATGGAAATGACCAAATCCGCTCTGAGGGCCACTCCTTTATCCAGAATCACATCCAAAATATCAATCAGGGCGATTTCCTTATTTTCTATTGATTCTCTAAGTGACATATCTATCAATCCTTATTTATGAAAAGCTCGAAAAATGGTAGGCTGGCCAGGGACCTGTCACCTCAAAGTGCCATCCTGTTTCTTTCAGTTCCTTTTCATTTTGCTGGATTTGTTCCAAAAAAGGCTCTACCTTTGATTTGGGAACAAGGTACACACCATTCCAGGCCATATTGTCTTTTCTTCCTGTTACATCTTTGCCCCAGGTTTTTTTGACATTTCCTTCAAGGGCGATTTCTTTAAAATGCAGATGGACTTTTTCACTAATCCGGTTTTTTTCTTCCTCAAGTTCTTTTTCGATTAATGTTTCAAGTTTTTTCTTTTCAAAGAATTGCTTTCCCTTGGATAACTGGCTGATTTCCGCTCTTTTTTCTTCAATCGCAGGATTGGTTTCGCTTACCCGTTGTTTTAACAACTGGTCATTACAGTAAATCTTTACATTCCATTCTTCATTATCTGCGAGCAAAGAAAAGGTTTGTTCTATTTTCGCTACCTTGGACTGTACGGCCTGTCCAAGGCTGGCCTCACTTTTGTATAACACGCAAAATTTTAATGGAATAATAGTGAACATTTTTGATAGATTTAAAACCGTTTCATGATGGTGGAATGCTTTTTCCTGAAGCCACTCCATATCGTTATTGATCCTGTCACTAATGGTTTCTTCGCTATATTCCTCTGAATCAAGCTTGCTGACTACCGCTGTGATATTTCCAATGGAAAGCGGATAGATTTCCCTGCGGCCGTCAAATCCCTTATCATTCGGAAGCGCACTTTCTTTCACTTCTTTTGTTGGGACCAACCCATATAAATAAATCAGTTCGCCCATAACTCCTGCCTTCCTCACTTCTTTTTTGTCATTTCCTGCCATTGTTCCATTTCTTTCTGTTTTGCTATTTCATACCTGGCCATCAATTCTTGTTCTTTTGATTTATAGGCTTCCTCCGGGATTTCATCCAATTCATACATCATTTGAAGCTGGATGAGTTTTTGCTGAATGGTTGGAAGGTCGTAAAGTTCTTTATCCGCCTCCTCTTTCACCTTTTCAGCAATTTTAATAACGAGGTTGATAGGAGCGGAAACCAATTTGTGCAGCATCAGGCATTTTCAACCGTTAGTCTGATATTGACAAAATTATATGCCGGCCAGGGACCGCTGTAGTTAAACTCGACCTTATCCTTCCATTTTTCATTAACAGCATTCACCTGTTCATCGAATATCTGCTCTTTATCCCGGTCTATTAAAAATGACGCATTCAGCAGCATTTTTTCGCTTATAGGATTATTTGTTTTAGAGGCTTCTGCCAGTTCGGTTAACGGCTGAAAAACTTCCATCTCAATCTCCTTTTGAAGAGATTTAATAAGATTTTGCGCCATTCCGCCCAGTTGGATCCGTTCATAGTAACTGGCCGCTTCAGATTTCCCCTGGACAGAGTTCGCCAGAGCGCCTGCTTTTGAGTTTTCCTTAATCTTTGATTCAAGCCACTGCTGTTTTCCGATGACTTTTAACCCCAGTTCGATTTTTCCTTTAATTGCAGGAAAAAGCTCCTGAAACTGCGGATATAGATTTTCCAGGAGTACTTCAACATCTCCCTTTGTATGGAAGACATTCCCGAAACTAACGGGAATGACGGTATCATTTTGGTTCATTACAAGGGATACAGCCTTTTGGTGCATCATAAGGTTATCCTTGTTTGGCTGATAAATTTTTATAGGGGCTTCCGCTGCGACCATTCCGGAATCTTTATACCGGATAACAAAAAGTTCCCGCTTCTCTCCGTCAAACTCGATTTCACCAAATGTCTCATTTGAATCCGTCTGAATTCCACAAAAGATATAAATACCCATTTGCTCTCCCTGCTTCATTCTAAACTCTCCCCTTTACTCCTCATTTATCTTGATGCTCTCGCATAATGTAATAATCAGCTCTTCTGCTTTTTTATTAGGCTGAGCCTCTTCTTTAAAGCACTTGCTGGTTTGATGGCCTAATATATCAATGCAAAGCTGTTGAAAATCTGGATCTTTCCCTTTTATAGACGTTTTTTCGTTCTCTGCCAGACTGGCAATCATTAAAGAAGCTCTCAAGCTTGGTCCGTCTTCTTCTTTACAGCTTTTACGCAGTTCCCCAATGAGGGAAGTAATGAATCTGGCTTCCTCGAGATTTATGCCGGTTTTCTCCGAAACGATTTTGGCTTCCTGCTCACTTTCCTTGTGGTCAATGAAAATGGTGATGAGCCGATCTAGCAGGGCGTCCTGAGTTTTATAAACCCCTGCATACTCGGAAGGATTACTGGTAAATATCACTCTGAATTCCGGGTGCACGCGGATAAATGGCTCAGTCATTTTTGTTCCAAAAAGCGGGAGAATTCCCTCTTCAAGCAATGATAGGAAAATATTGTTTGTTGTGGGTTTGGAACGGGTAAATTCGTCATAAATGAGGGTATACCCATTTTTAACAGCCTCTAATAAACGCCCATCTTTCCATACTTCCGTCAGGCTTTCATCTTTTTTATAAACGGATCTTATATAGTTATCCACAACCTTTTTGCTTGTATAGCCAGTAAAGTCACCAATAAGGTCATTATTATTTAATTCATGGTTTCCATGAATCAGCATGATCGGCCTCTTCCGCTTTTTAGCAAGAGCAAGTGCAAGCGACGTTTTCCCTACTCCGGAGGGACCTGTGAAATGCACAGGATAACCGGCAGCCAAATATCGTTGAGACCGAAGCAATAAATCCTGGGTGCTATTGTCCATCGTAATTGGTGACTTATGCTGTTTATTGCTCTGCTTCAAGACTGTCACTCTTTTACCACACCCTACTATTCTTGGTTAATGGAGCTTCTGAAACGCAGCTCCTGCCGTTTATAGGAAGAAATTTCTTTCTCATGATTCAGGCTGACTTCATAAACGCCTATCATTTCATCCTTTGCATACTTTTTCATGTATTCTTTTTCTTCTATTACTTCAACAGTGAGCTTCCAGCCGTTTTCAGCTTCTTCTATTGAAGTAATCTTATGGACGGGTGCAACAAACTCATTAAAAAATTCTGTCACATTCCCTATAATCTTTTTAATTTCCATTACCGGCCTCCACCTTTTAAATAAGCGCCAGGATATGTGTTGTACATATCCTGACACTACCCATCATCCTAAATACTAAACCTGGCGTTGCTTCTTTCATTTTCCCGGGAAGGAAGCCCCTTCTCTTCAACTTCATCTCTAAGCAGCCCTACCGCTTCTGCATAGCGGAGCCACGTATCCACACTTGCAATAACTACCCTCGCTTCAACCGTCAGTATTTCAATCCCTACAACGGATACCCTAACAAATGCATCTATAACAATCCCTTTATCCAGAATCCTATCGATAACTTCTGCAAGACTAGAACTATCTGTACTTTTTTGAACAGCCATTCTTGATTCTCCTTTCTGGATGTTAAATCAGGAGCCCATTGTTTTAATGTCATTTGATGACTTGATATTGGCAGCTCCCTTAATATCGTTAGTCCCCTTAATGCTGCTGGCACTTTTTATATTGCTGATTCCTTTGACTTTGCGTTCTTTCTTTTTTTGGGAAGATGACAGGTTTTCCTGGAGTTCTTTCCCTGCCTCTTTTGCCCTGCCTACTTTTTCCCTGGCAGTAAGGAGGGCATCCTGGGTTTTCTCTTTTGCTTCTTCGGCCTTATCGTGAAGATTTTCAGCAAAATGTTCCCGTTTTTCTTCTAATTTTTCTGTGAAATTTCCAGCTTTTTCCTGGAAACTTTCAACAGCATTTTCTTTGGCTTTTTCAACAATTTCTTTTTTTACTTTTTTCTTTATTGGCTTGGGGGTATGTTCGATGATTTCTTTCGCAACTTTTCCTGCTGCTTTTTTCAGTCGTTCTCCCACCACATTTCCCCCTTTGTTTTGTTAACCGTTATCGCTTCTCGACTCAGCCAGTTTTGAGAGCATTTCTTCGATACGGTCAAGGCGGTCATTCAGATTTTTATTTTCTTCCTTTATTTCTTCAAACTTGGAAGTGCCCCTTGCATCTGCTGCCGCTGAAGCCGCATCAGTGTTTTCGAGATAATTGGATGCAAATTGACTGATGCTTTTTTGGGCCTGGGCAGTGATAATTTCTTGAGCGGCTTTCTTCAGTTCATGGCTTGTATTCTTTACAAACTCTGACTGTGCGAAATTTTCAAAGACTTTTTAACTAGTTTCCTGGGTTGAAAGCAACCCTATCCCTGCGCCCACAATTCCGCCAACTATTGCAAGATTAATTGAAAAATTTCCATTTTCCATTTTTTCTTCTTGTTGATCCGTTTCCTGCAAATGCAGGTTATTTTCCATTTCCGGCATAAATAATTACCCCCTTTCTGATTACTTTATAAACTAAACTGAGGGATTCCCTCTTTATCGTCACTTGTAAAACTTCTCCTAGCGCCTTCTTCCTTAAGAAGTCCAACAGCTTCGGCATAGCGCAGCCATGTATCGACACTGGCTATCACAATCCTGGCTTCAACCGTCAAAATTTCAATCCCTAAAAGTGAGACTCTTGCGAAAGCATCGATCACTATCCCTTTGTCGAGAATCCTGTCTATTACTTCTGCCAGGCTTGAACTATCCGTACTCTTTTGAACGCTCATCCCAAGTCTCCTTTCCTTCCAGTTTAGGCTGCCGGGGCAGATGTTATCTTTAGGCTTATAGTGCTTTTTACCTTTATGTAGCGAAGATAAACGAGAAACAGCGAAAAAATTAATATACCACTTTAGACATATTTAGGAATTCATCTGTTGGGAATATAGCAATTGAATCAAACCACCCTATGGTGCTAATCATCATTCATCCGATTAAAAGCCCTGCTGCATCAACAAAAAAAGCAGTCCAATTCAGTTGCGAATTGGACTGCTAGTTAGTGTGCTAAGTACGTTTTTGCATTCAAAAATTGTTTGAATAACTGTTTCAACGTATAGCTAAATTTGGAAATGTAGGGAATCATTTTCGGCGCTGCCACTTCTCTTTTTTTAAAAAAATTGTCTTAAAAACCCTTTTCCAACTCATCAACAATATCCCCTATTTGAGCGATAGCCTGTTTAATGACGTCTGTTGTGGACATATCGAGTCCGGCCATTTTATATCATATTTATTTTTTCGTATGCGTTTTTAAAAATATACATGCCCGGCCGCTTACGAACAGCTTCAAGCCCTTCCAAAACCTGTATCTGGCTGGCATCATATGCTTGCTCTTGTTCTTCTACCAGTGCCATTTAAATCTAATCCCCTTCACTTTTCCAACTTTATAAGAATAAAGACAGATAAATTGTCAATAAGGTTGACTATTTAAATATAAAGAAAAACCTCCTCACTGTCAACTTAAATGACATTAAGGAGGTTAACTTTTATTCATGAATATCCCAATCCAACTTTAAAATGTTTTTAAGAAGATCAACTTGCTCAGCACCAATTTTTTCTGCGATTTTACTTTCCAGGCGAGCTTTGAGGGCTTCGTTTTTTTCGTAGCACTCTTCTCCTAAAGCTGTTAGCTTAATACATTTTTCTTTCTTGTTGTTTTCTGCATTGCTGATTTCGACTAATCCTTTATCAGACAGCTTTATGATAAATTTATGGATGGCCTGTCGGGAAATTTCAACATTTTTAGTAATATACGAAATGTTGGGCTGTTTTTTATAAATCCGCGCCATTATATACCATTCAGAATTTGAAATATAGATATCACTTTGTTTGTTCCAGGCATTCTCTGAGATTTTACGGACCAAGCTATGACGCTCACTTAATAGGTCAATCAGATCTAAATTTTGTAATTCAGAGTTTGAAATCAATTACTCCACTCCAATCCCACATTTTCTCCATTACTATACAATATAGGGAGCCAAAGGCAAAGTTTTTGTTCAGTGGAGTGTTGTTTTGCCGTGCGTCAGGGTTTTAACAGCGAGATTCAGGGTCTTCGCATCAAAAGATATACCAGTCGGAACCTCTAGATTTTTGCTAATCCTTTATCTTTTGGCTCCCCCTGCAATTAAAAACTTTTTTCCAACTCATCAACAATGTTCCCCACATGAGCGATTGCCTGTTTGATGACGTCTGTTGTGGACATATCGAGTCCGGCCATTTTGTATAAGTCGAAGCCGCTCATCGTTCCTCCCCGCTTCAGGACATCTGTCCATTGTTCACCTACAGATAATCCTTCCGCTTGGATCCGTTTCGCAACTACAGTGGATGCGGATGTGCCGATTGAATAAGTAAACGGATAAAGGCCCATGTAATAATGCGGCTGGCGCATCCATGTTAGTTTCGCGCCTTCATCGATTTCGACTGTGTCTCCCCAGAACTCTGATAAAACAGCCCCTTTCGTGTTGCTGATCACGGATGTCGTCAGGGGAGTCTTTTGGTCGGCCATCTTGTACAGCCTTCTCAGTAATTCAGCCTCCAGAATATGAGTGACGCAATTATGATGGTAGCTCATCATCGAGTACATATTCAGCCAGCGGTGCAGCCTCGGGTCGTCCCTATTTTCACGCAGGTATTGGACAATTAGATGTTCAACCAATGTCGAGGGTGCCTCGACGAATAACAGCGATTGGCCGTTGTTGATGAATTTTTGATTTTGGGCAGCAAGCGTGAGATGGATGGCGTGGCCTAGCTCGTGTCCAAGGAGAATCACATCAAATAGGTTGCCGCCCCATGGGTAAAATGAATAGCCATGGACGCCGTGGACACCGCCGCCAAAGGCAATCATTCTCCGCCCGACATTATCGCCCCTGTATACCCATCGCTCCGTAAACACCTTTCGCATCAGGTCCTGATATTCAGAACCCAGCACTCCTACTGCTTCAACAATGATTTCCCCTGCTTCCTCATAACTGATGGGCGGATCAAAATCAGGGTCCAGCGGTGCTTTTACATCCGAGAAAAGCAGCCTATCCAAGCCAAGCTGACGTTTTCTTAGACGCGCATATCTTTGCATATGGGGGGCAAGATCCTGCTGAAACGTATCGAGTACATCTTCAAAGTATTGGCGTGGAATGCCATCCCCTGCATAAAAGTTGTTGTCTGCCGGTGAATCATATTGCAGCAAATAATCCATCGTCGTTGGATACTGGCGCAGTTTTGCAATCGAAACATTTTTATGTATTTGACTCGTTAACGTTTGGGCCAGGCCATGCTGGTATTTTTTCAAACCATCTGAGAGTGACTGATATGCATTTCTTCGCAGCACTGTATCCGGTGACGTTTCAACTTGGGTCATATACATGAAAAGGGAAACCGGCACCTCTTTTCCATCCTTATCTTTAACAGACTCAAATGTGAGATCGGAGGCGGTAACCGTTAAGTAGATGGAATTGGATGCGTTTAATGTTTGGCCCAAAGAAGACAGCAAATCCTCCATATCCGGCTTTAATGAGTGCTCCCGAAGGTTATCGATTTTCTCCAGGAATCGGTGATAGGTTTGTAGGCCACTCTCCTCTTCCATGTACGTTGGCAGTACATCTTTCGCCGATTGAAGAAACTGGTTCACGATAACCGTACTAAGATTGTAGGATTTTTTGGCCAGATTCTGCGAACGCCCGAGCCTGTGCTGATTGTCGGAGTCAGTTCCATCTTCGGAGTATTTGTAAAAAGCGTAGCTGGATACTCTGCTGAACCTTTCCATTAGGCTGTCGTATTTTCGAAGTAAATCCAGGGTGCTTTTTGCACTATCCATGATAATGTTACCTTCAAGCATCCCATCCAAATCCTGATCAACCTGAATGTAGGCTTTTTCCCACTCTTCATCAGAAGCAAAAATAGGCGTCAAATCCCAAGTTTCCTCCACCGGCACATCCTTACGCGTAATCACGCTCATGTCAAACTCCCCTTTTTTATATAGTACATAATATTCTGATAATATCATGTTTACCGGCCAGTTGATATATCATTTTTATCAAACAAAAGAGACACCTAGTGGATTCCCCACTGTGTCTCTTAGCTTTTGATACTTTTTCTATAAGACTGCTTCTTTTAAAAAAAGACAGATTTATAAAGCAGGGCAATTGGGTATTTATGTTAAAATTAAGGCAGGGTTTTCAGGGAGAAATGTGTCTGGTTGAATTGGACCGTATAATAAATCGGGGGTGATTGACATGGAGAGGGTCAATTTTACTAAGATTGATGATTTTAATGAAACGGCAGAAAAAGCTTTTACATTTCACAAAGCGGTAATCGGAATGATGCTTCCAGAAGCAGACATACAGCATGTGGGCAGTTCAGCGATTCCCAACAGTATTACAAAGGGAGACTTGGATATACAAGTTCGAGTTAAACCGGGCCAATTTACTCAAGCAGTTCAAAAACTTTCAAAGCTATATGAGCTAAATGAGGGCAGCACAAAAACGGAAACGTTTAGAGCTTTCAAAGACGATACGGTAACTCCTCCTTTGGGAGTACAACTAACAGTTATTAATTCAGAATTCGATTTCTTTTGGAAATTTCGAGATGTTTTGCTAATGAATGATCAGTATAGACAAGAATATGATGAATTGAAAAAGAACTTTGAAGGAAAGGATATGGAACTTTACAGGGAAGCGAAAAACCAATTCTTCGAAAAATTAAGGGCCTCGCCTGAATATAGCAGTGTGAAGGAATCTGGGTCTTTTGATAACAGGAGTTAGGTTCAACAAAGATTGCAAAGATAGGAAGTCGAATAATAAAAGTGCAGTTGTAGTTCAGAAAAATTAAGGAGAGATACTTATGAATTTAGGTGCTCCGATAGCAATAGGAAATACAGCAAAAATCTATCTCCATAAAGACAAGATTTACAAAGTATTTAATGACTACTTGCCTGAAACGGAAGCTTTTAATGAATCTGCGAAACAAAAATATGCTTATTCGTGTGGACTTCCTGTACCAAAAATAATCGATGTTACGAAAATAAATGGTAAACAAGTTATTATTATGGAGCTCATAAAGGGCCAATCAATAGGTGAGATTCTTTCTGAAAACATGGAACAAGCAGAATATCACATGAACATTATGGTTCAAATACACCAACAAATTCATAAGGTTGAGGTTGAGGCCGATTCGATTGAATCTATGAAAGAAAAGTTAAGTCGTCAGATAAACTCTACAAATAATTTAAGCAACAAGCATAAGTCTGCTTTATTACAAAAATTGAATAAAATTACCTTTAAAAGTAGGCTATGTCATGGAGATTATCATCCGTTCAACTTGATCATGACAGATACTAACGTGACAATCATAGATTGGGTGGATGCCAGTGCAGGGGATTTACGCGCCGATGTATATCGTACATATCTTCTCTATTCCCAGGTTTCAACTGAATTAGCGGAAATGTACTTGCATCTTTATTGTGAGAAAAGCGGGTTAGCAAAAGATGAGGTATTACAGTGGGCTCCCATTGTAGCTGCGGCAAGGTTATCGGAAAATGTGCCGTCTGAGATCTCGGTACGCCTTTTAGACATAATAAATCAATCCTGTCCTTTATTGTGAAATTTAAAAACGGCGAAGAGGATATCCCTAATTAGAAATATATCAAGACGAAGTATAAGCCTACTTAACAACAGATACGTTGACACCTACAGTAGTAAAGGAAAATCCAAGCTCAGTGATTTGAAGAATCACTGAGCTTTTTTGCGCTAAAAAAAGCAAATATATCGAGACTGAAAACCCACGTCCATTATATGAGTTTTGTCTCATCTTTAGGAGTTGCCAACAGCGTTTTTTCGAGCTCAAGCCTCATTTTTTCCGTTTCGATTAGATAGTTTTCGTGTTTCAGCTTTTCCAGCTCCAGCTGATCTTTCACCATTTGGGGGATAAAACCCTTACTCGTTCTCCATAAAGTTCTGCTTCTCCAGGTAGTTCAGCACGGTTTTTGAAAAATCGATGTGGGATTCTTTCGTATACTTGGCTATCGTATAGACCTGAGCAAGATTTTTCAATCCCATTCGTTCTGTCATTTCTTTAAGCCTAGGGATGTCCATGTAGCGTTTCCAGCCTTTTTCATTTCTATCTTTGTAGATTTCAAGGATTTCTTCATCTGAATAATCACGATACGTTTCATAGTGAACAAGTCCATGCCTTGGCAATCGGTCTCTTGGTGCAGGGTTTTCTGCGGGATACCCTAATGAATAACCCACAACCGGTACCACATTCGGCGGCAGATTCAGCAGTTCGCCAATTTGGTCGCAATTTGCAAGCGTGGACCCCATATAGCAAATGCCCAGCCCTGCATTCTCCGCTGCCAAAGCACAATTTTGCGCGGCCAGCGTTGCATCAATCGCACCAATCATGAAGCTCATGAAGTTGTCGAAATGGACAGGAGCATCATTGAGCTCAAGCCATTTTCTCATCCTATTAAAATCGGCGCAAAAAGTTAACAGTACAGGCGCATCAACGACCATCGATTGCTCCATATGTGCTGTGTATAGCTTTTGCTTCAGTTCTTTGTCCTTTGTGACGACAATCGAATAAGATTGCATATTACCGCTTGAAGAGGCTCGAATGCCCGCATCCAATATTTGCTCGAGCAGCTCCTGGCTTACTTCCCGGTCTTCATATTCCCGTATCGATCTATGTCCGTGTATAACATCGTTGAATTCCAACCCAATCACTCCTTCTAAAAGAACTATACCATTTAATGTGAATGTTCTGAATAGAAAAATTTCGTTTTACGAAAGTTCAGTTATCATTGCAACGTAAAAACCACCTGCTTATCATCAGCAAGTGGTTTTTAGATGTTGCGGTCTATCCGTGAAACATTTCGTGTAACAAGAAAATTCGGGGAGTGACAGGCACTGTTCGCTAGCAAGTGGCTTTTCGGTGTTGCGGTATATCCGTGAAACATTTTGTGTAACAAGAAATTTCGGGGAGTGACAGGCACTGTTCGCTTTTTAGCTATGCAAACTCCCTCTTAACCAGGCGCGTGGACGGTATGATCCGATGGGAATTTGGATTAAACTGGTTTTCCCTTTCGAATCAGTCCTGAAAAGCGCATCACTATGGTTCACATCAAACCCCAATAATGCATGCGCCCCCATTCCTAAAGCACCCGAGACCAAGTGCAGCCGTTGCACGAGAATGCCCGCTTCCATCTGTTGAATACGGTATCCTCTATACCCCAATAACTCTTTGAGATGATCCTTGTCTCCAACTACATTCATACAGAGTGGAACTTGATACAAATTAACATTGGGCATGGTTAATCCGGATTGTAAAAACTCCCGGTTATCCCCCTTGGTTATTCTCCGAAGTGCATGAGTGCCATTGTCATAAGAATAGGCACCATCGGGAATTCCCTCTACATTATAAAAACCGCCATATAAAGAAACACGAGTCTCAATTTGTCCCTGTGTATGGTCAAGATCATTTTGATAAGGGAAAGAAAATGTTTCTTTTAATAAAGTAGATAAATGTGTTTGGCTCACTTTTCCTAACGTAAAATCAATACCAGGAGAATACCGCTCCCTGCAGACAGATGCGATATCGTACGAAAAACACTCGGTAAATGGCAACAAGACCGAATCCGTACCTAAGGAAGCCTCAGCATTATTTTTCTTTAATTTTACAAAGGACTGCGTTGTTTCAAACATCGATTCTTCATTAATCTTTCTCAGTATCGGATAATCAATGACTCTCTTTGAACGATTATAGGAAACATGATACAACGCTGGAACTTCCCGGGACAATTCAGATGCTGAAACCACTTCTTTGCTATTTTCGTTGTCAGCAAAAGGGACTGATGGTTTCGTGCTTAATGGGATGACCGCATATACACTTTCCTCCTGTTCGGATAATCCAAGCAAATGATTAATAGACCGGTCAAGAAATTGATAACATACCCGTGTTGAGAACCCTATCTTATTGGCTACTTCTAAGGATTGCCCAATTAACACTCCTGCATCTAACCCTTGGAGCCTGTATGAGAAATTATTGTATTTATAAAAATTTTTCCAAAAAACCGTTGAGACAAAAACGGTGCAAAAACAATCCGAAATAGGAAAACTATTCCCAAGACTTCTGGATAAATAGTCATCGTAATTTCCTTCCCGCAACAATATAAGATGATGATGCGCCACATCGTAATGGTAGATTCCTGTTGGAGCGTCATCCAGCTTTACATACACATATAATTCGTTAGGATACAATCCCCCTCCTGAGGGAACAAACCTACGTAACGAATGTATAAAACTCGCATTCTTTCCATTGGATTCATCAATTAAAGGAGATTGAGAGAATTGAGTTAGGCCGTATACATACCATAAGAAATGGCCAAGCTCTTCCAGACTAGGGTTTAGATTATCTTCTCTCTTCCTTAGAGTTAAGGGCACTTCACCGGTTAAAGGAATCTCTGGTAAGCCACGATATAATTTAAAGGGAAGTGGCGCGTCTTCCCATTCAACCTTCCAATCTGGCGGAAAGATTTTTTCCGTTTCAAAATGCAGTTGGTGGATAAATGTGTCTAGTTCCAAATCTTTTGTCCTCCTGCTCTTCCACTATGGGAATGGATGGGGAAATGGATTAAGCTGTTCATACGTTAATGGTTTCTTCTCAAATCCCAGCTGCATGGGTACCGTGAGTACCCTTTCAAGACCTTTCACGCGGGTAAGGTGATGCCCGAATGTCATTGGCAGCATGCCGGGAATAATTACTTTTACACAGAACAATCCATTCCTTTTAATGATAGGGGTAGTTTGGTCAACCACAATCACATCAAGATTCAAGCGCCGGAATTTACGAAGGATATCCTGAAGATCATCCTTTAAATCGCTATTTACCGGCGGCTTCTTAAATTCCTCAGCAAACGTACGTAAAGGGCCATGATCATCTAATAAAAAATTCAGCCGTTCCTCTGCCTCTTTCAACCCGTATAACATACCATGGTCCTCCATGGTCCGGACTGCGAACGGATCTTTTAGCATCCTTACATATTTCTCTCTGTTTGTCTCCAACTTTTCATCATCCCTAAACATCATTCCTGCAAGCTCGAAAATCGCGCTTTTTACAGCCCTTAAAGGATCAGGGTTTGCACCTGCTGCACAAATCATGTTTACACCCTTGGAGCTTCTGTTTTTTGCCACTGCCCAAACGCTTGGAATTCCATGTTCCATCGTTGAATTGTAAAAATAAAGGTCATGGCCGGCCACTTCATGAATACGGTCCACCATCAGCTGTAATTCCGTATCGTTTGCAGAACGAAAATCAAGCCGAGGAAGGGGGAGCTTGGCATACCACGTTAATAAAAATGAATCTCTCTCAACTACCTCCATGATCGCATGAAAAATGGCTTCCTCTAAACTCCCCCCTATTGCACATCCGTTTGATGTTTCATATACAAAGCCCTTCCCACAGCTTAAACTATAATAGGCGAGTAACTCTGGAATCAGAATGGGGCGCTCTTGTAAAATTGAGTAACCCCAGACCCAATCCATTGGGGAATCTGGATTAAACTTTTTAAAAGGAAAATGAGGCTTTTCATATTGTTCGGATTCATGAACACCAACACTTGTGGGATTTAATGCGTTATTTTTTAAATGGTGATAACTATCACGAACGACTGTCCTTTTTCCTCGAGGCTCGATTCCGCAATATCGTTCCAAGCCTTCCAAAATGGCAGTCAGCTCACTTATTTCATAAGAATTAGTCCGCCCTGCTACTCCCTCGTTTCCTCCAAACAAAGGCATGACCACTAAAACATCAGCAAACGGCAGCCTAAAATCTTGCATTTTTCCATTCATAATCCCGGTACGGGAATCGAGGTAATCTCTGACTAGCACAGTTTTCAATTCATCCATCGAACGGCTGCGATAACCAACACCGTTTATTTTAGGACTAGATTGTAACCGAATTTGAGCTAATTCTGATGTATCAATTGGTAATGAACCGCATACCGGGCACGATGGGTCTGGTAAGAAAAAATGACTTGAAGTTGATAGCGCTTTTAGGTTTGTGATAAACACTTTTTCTCCTAAAGTACTGGATTCATCTTGAAGAATCTTCCGCACTTCATTACTTATCAAATCTGCCATTAGAGATAATCCGGTATGCGATGCCCAGGCATCTCGCGGCGGACGTTCTCCTGCTGCCATTTTCCTTTGAAACGCCACCATCTCTTGTTGATCTAGCCCCGCAATTATAAGCCGGATATCAGCACAGCAGGAACATCCCGGTGTATCTGGGCGTACGAATGGACCAATGATTCCTTCCCCAAACGAAACGAAACCACGAAGCCATGGGATACCTGCTTCCCTAAATCTTTCCTCCGCTTTTTGATGAACCAATGGATGCCAGGAATCGTGGAGCACTAGAGCTAATTCTGTGTCAGCCGGAATGTCCTCTACTATACTTTGGCGCTTTAGAGGAAAGCTTCCGGATAATTGGTTATAGACAAAATCCGCTAATAAACCCTCTCCATCCATTATAATTTGGGCTGCCATTAAGGTTCCTCCTCTCGAACCTGTACACCAAATACCCCTGCCAGTTCCTCTTTTAAAAACGGTTCGAACGAAAGATCATAAACAAATATACATTTTCTGTTTTCTTTTAAGACCTGAATGGCAGATTGTAATAGCTCTAATTGAGTCATTTCATCGCAGGAAGGAATGTGGAGTCTGGATTTCTTTTTTTCCAGAAAAGCGGCTGGCTCTTTTTTCTGCCTTTCAACTGCTGAATGTGACTGGTTTTGAGTATCTAAAAGTGCTAGTTGTAATGCATTTCGTAATGCAAACGTTAAATTTAAACCTGCCTTAGTGAACCATTGGCCATTCGACCTTACCCGTATGACAGGGAAGCCCAGAATGTCCTCTTTCAACTCGATGATTGATGTACCATTTAAGGTGGTCAGTGCATTTAAATAAAATCTGCATTTCTGATCTTCTATTAGTCCTTGCTGCAACTCCAAAATCGTGCCCTGTTGGTCTCCCTTCCTTTCTTTTAATTCTTCATCCATATAGCTTTGCAGCCCTCGACAAACGGCCTCTTCGATTGTTTCTCCTGCACCTATACCCATAAGACCCTCTGGAATGCTCGAGTTATCGATCAATTGTGAAACATACATTTCAATACCAGTCAGACCGGCATGCCGTTTTGCTTCCTCATGTGTAAAACCAGTACAAATTACTTCGGGAAGAAGTTCTGATGGCCCCTCGGAAACTGGATTAACTGCCTGAACATAACACTGTGCCAGAGGAAGCTGTGTCAAATTTCGTTCTTCCCATGTATGGAAAATTCCTATCTCTTCAGAAGTTAGCAGACTAAAATAATTCAGTAGTTTACTAGGTGGAGAATTTCTGTTGGATTCATGTTCAATCTTTAAATCAAGGTCCTCTAACAGACTTGGAGTTATATTTGTAGATGTAACCAGCGGGTGTGCAATGAATGATAACCAGTTACCTTCCAATGTTTCAAGATTTAGCATGTAAATTTGATTGCTTTGAGTCGAACTTGCAATGCCTGCAGCCTTCTTGAAAAATTCAAAGACAAGTACATTTGCCAAAATGGATCCAGCTGTTGAAGAGAAGTTGTTAGGTTGCTGATCTACTCCAACAGCAGAGTGATGAAGGCGGCGCCATGCAGACTCCCAGCATCCATCTGACTCTGGATGAACGATTGGACCAGATAGTCCCACCTGCTCTAAACATATGGCAGGCAGGAATACCTTTCTTTCCTCCTTGCAAACATCATTAAGGCTTCTTAGCTCATTTACATTCCCATCCTGCGAGACATATAGAACCCAATCATAGTCTCTAACAGCTTGATTCCAAAAACTGTTGTGTTCCCCTTTTTCAAATGGGACCTCCTTAACCCCCACCTCAGAGTCGACTTCACGGGCATTCTGCACTAGCTCAGAAATCCGCAGCCGGTTTGTAGGCATCGATTCTGTTACCAGAAAATCGAATTTAGGGAGGCCGGATTCAATTAAGGCACCCACCAATGACACTAGAATGGGACCAGCTCCGACTGCCAGAACTTTTGCCTGACGGAATTCCTGAAATTGGTATGCTCCTGAATCTACAAAATTCTCGATAAATTCAATTTGCGAAGAATATTTTTCAAGAACCGTACAATTTAATTCATGTGGCCGATCTTGACTTATATCCCGGACAAAACCATTCTTGTACAACGTTTCTCCAATCTCATATACTCTGGTCTGATACTGGGCCGTTAGTCCCTCTGTTAATTCTCCCAATGTTTGCTCCCCGTTGAACATCGGCATCAGTGTTTCAATCCACTGATAAATCGTACTGCCTTTCATTCGGAATGAGCTCTCGTTATTTCTAAAATACACACCACCTTCTGGATCAGGCAGATAAAATGTATCTTTTTTCACCTTCAGCCTTGTTGACGAGTTAAGTTTTGTCATTCCGCTCCTCCTTAGTTCTAATCATCGCAACTCTGCACTATTATTCTATGTAGTTTTATTTGTCCTATATGAATACCCAAAAAAGCAGCGTCCCTGCCATAAGCTCGCAGGGACACTTTTTTGGTAAAATACTAATTTTTTTAAATCCAAAAGCCAACGCCGAAACAACTAAAACCGAAACAACCACCGCAACTAAAACCGAAACAACTACCGCAACCGAAACCACCACCAAAACAACCACCAAAACCTCCACAACGGCCAAAGCCTCCGCAACGGCCAAAACCTCCACAACGGCCAAAGCCACCGCAACGGCCAAAACCTCCGCAACGGCCAAAACGAACATCCTCACTATAAGGATTCAGGTAAGTTAACTCACCAGCTTGGTACGGGGCCATTTCCAAGCCTTGCAATGGATTTTGAAAATTATGCATTTTTCCCTCTCCTTTGTATTTATTTATCAGGTTAAGCCGACACCTGTCGTGAGAGCTGAATGAATTAATAATCAGTTTGGGCATATAAATCCATCAGATAATTCGTATACTCTCCTCAACAAAGTATGATTCCTTTTAGGCCGTTGTTACTGATGTAAGAGCCTAATTTAAAGACATCAGCGAATCTGCTATTTCCATAGAATAAAGAATCCAGTCGTACAATCCATTCGAAACCATAAAAATCCGCTTTCCTCTCGAGGAAAAGCGGATTTTTTCACTTTAGATACATATTGAACGCTGTAGTTTTCTCCCTAAAAAAGCCACCTGCTCAACAGCAAGTGGCTTTCGGTGTAGCGGTATATTCGTGAAATATTCTGTGTATCAAGAAAATTCGGGGAGTGACAGGCACTGTTCGCTTTTCCGCTCTGAAAGTGAAGCGAGTGCAGGTTGATTGAATCCTTTTGCTAAAAGCCAGACTGCCAGGATCATTTCATTCGCTGCTACGGGCACTGCCAAAATACCGCCCCAAACAGAAATTTGTTCAATGACGCCAAACATGACCAACAGGGCACAAATGAAGACTGATACTCCCCCGGTCAGACCCAGGGTTGAGATAAACCTTGGAACGAGCCTGTTTTTGTAAAAAATATAACTGTACATCACCGTATTGATGCCGAGCATGAAAAGGGGACCAAGCATAAACGTCCAATCGTGTATTGCTTTTAACACAGTACCTGAAGCTTGAAATGAAGTGGGATCGACGGAGGCTCCTGCTGCTACGAATTCCCTGCTTAAGGTCAACAGGGAAAGAACACTGATTACGCCAACCGTAATGACAATCGCTTCAAGGAACCTGAAGCAAACATGCCAGAGCGCGATTGTCTCGTTATACTTTCTTAAAATCGGAAACATCACCGTAGCAGTACCAATTGCGGATACGACAAGCATTAACTCCATTACCGCACCAAGTACCACCTGGTTGGCATGTTCGGAACCCTTTGTCAGGTAATCGGGCCCAATTAGTATAGGATCATAAAGTTTAAGGCCTATTACCGCAGTAACCGCTGCGAGGATAAACAGTACTCCCACAATTTTTGCCGCATTTTTGTTTGAACTCATTTTCTCCCCTTCTTTCAACAGATTCAAATAGTCTTACCCCTTTGGTTCATCCCCATAAAAAAACACTTCTTCCAGCGGCAAGTTAAAGGCATGGGCAATGCGGAAAGCGAGTTCCAAGGATGGGGAGTAGTTTCCTTTTTCGAGTGCCACGATCGTCTGTCTTGTAACACCCACCTTGTCAGCCAGTTGCAGCTGAGTCATTTCATCATGGTTGAATCGTAATTTGCGGATATGATTGCCGACAAGATTTTTACCCACGGTTACACTCCTTTCCGGTAGTGATGAAGTTTTGTCATGGTGCTTGTGATATCGGCAAGGAATCCTGAAGCAATCAGGATCATGAACATCGCCTGAGACGGCTGAAAAAAGACCAGTGAACCCATTGCGAAAAGAAAACCGAGGACAAACACGAAAAATGAATTCCGAAACGCCTTCAAACCAATAAATTTATCCAGTTCGTCCTCGAAGTTCGGTTCCTTTTCTTTGGTCGTTATTCTAAAGATGATATTAAAAATAATGCTAATCATAATATGTGCGACTATTGAAAACAAAGTCAGGATGAGGACGAAGGAGCCCCAGTAGTGAAAGGTTTCCGCCGATTCAAGACCCCCTCCCGGATGCCTTGGGTACATGTACAGGCAATAAGCGGTAAAAATGAGGAATGTGCTAATCATGGACACGATGCTTTTCTTTTCTTGATACGTCATGTATTCACCTCTTGTCTAATTTATTTTACTTGAAGTATAGTTTTATATACTTAATGTAAACTAAACTATACATTAAGTCAACTCCAATTTACATATAGTTTCGTCTTTCTTGAAAAATAGGTTCTTGTAGCTTTGATTCATTCGTTTCATGTTCTTCAACGCAAAAAAAGCGGGAGAATAAAATCTCCCGCAGTGATGCTCAATCTCATACCTTATCCTTAAAATTGGCTCAGCCTACATCCTCTTTATGGTTGATGCCCAGGTAATTTTCATCCAGCCATGATTCGAGTTTTGCCAATGCCTCTGGATGAAGCGGGCGTTTTAAGATTTCTTTGAACCTCTTGCCTGCTTTTAAAATGCTGAGTTCCTCAGTCTGTATGCGCATGCCGTGTTCCATGTCCTTTATAATGGCTACCTCGGCTTTCCCCTGGACGAGGGATGGAAGTTCTGAAAGCACTTCTTTGTCCGCCAGAGCGTCCTTATCACCGATTATGGCGATGACGGGACAGTTCATCGATTTCAAGGCTTCACGCGTATTAAATGCATCATGTTCCCTGAACCATTTTGCCGGCTGTTTAAAGAAGAGTTGAATTCTAATGATATCTTCCTTGGACTGTTTGAATTTCTCCATCACCTTGACTGCCTGCTTTTCACCTTTTTTTTCTACTTTCAACAGCTTAAGGAGCTTCCCAATAACAGGTTTTGCGAACAATTCTTTATTCCCAAGTGCCCTCTGCTTCTCTAGTGCTTCAGACATGTTGTCGACTCCGCCTGAAAGGAAGATAACTCCACCCAGTGGCATGGATTCACCCAAAGCAGTGGCAATGATCGTTCCTTCACTATGACCGGCTATGATGATCCTTTCATTATCCACATTCGGGTGGGCTTGAAGGAATTCTACCGCAGTACGGGCATCTTCCACGAGATCCCACATTCCTGCAGCCATCCAGTTGCCTTCCCGCTCGCCTGTTCCCCACTTATCATAGCGAAGCGTAACAAACCCAAGTCCAGTGAAGAAGTCGGCCAGGTCCTTATAAAGGTTTGTCGTGAGTTTGCCTTTTCCAACATTTCCATCCCGGTCAAGCGGCCCAGACCCGGCAATTATTAGAATGGCAGGGTGTACCCCTTCACCCGCCGGCATTGCCAATGTTCCGTAAATCCGATTTTTCTCCCCAAACATAACTTCTTTTTCCATCCCAATCCCCTCCATTAACTCTCTTCGTTTATTTTTTTTCCGGAATGACAATCGTTGCAAGATTTCGCGGCTTCCGTTCATCGGATGGCTCATTCTTCATTGCCTCACCTATCAGGCGACCCATATTTTGGGCTAGATCCATGAATTCATTATCGGTCAGATGCATTCTGGCCACGCGGTAGGAAACTCCGTCCCTTAGCAAATCGTAATCAGTCGATAGATATTGTTCATACGTTCCCATCAATTGCGCCAAAAAGGTGAAAAATAACTCGAAATGCTGCTCTTTGCTTATAGTGTCTAACCGTGTCTGAGCTGTTTGTTTTAAGGCATATACTTTTTCAACTGTGCCCCTGATTTGGTTTTCCTGAACCACCTCAATAAATCCCGCTTCCAGCAGTTTGTTCAAATGGCGATACAAGGTTGCCTGGGGCACATCCTTGATATGGTCAAGGAGCTCAAATGCTGTTCGATGCCGGCCATTCACCAAGGACTGGAGAATCTTCATCCGAACTGGGTGCAGAATTAGTTTAGTACGGTCAAATTCCATTCTGAATAACACTCCTCTGATGTTCATTATCAAAATTGATAACATTAGTGTAAAAAAATAAATACTCATGATATTATTATCACTATTGATAATAATTGAAAATCTTTACCATGTCAACCCGTTTTTTCCATAAAAAAAGCAATGCAATTTCTATTGAGAAATACATTGCTTAGATCCAAAGATTAGCGTTCCACACTTTCGAGCAGGCTAAATAAAAATCTGTAAACAAAGTTCAACGTCTCGTCGATTGAGCGTTCTTCATTGAATTCCTTTAAGGATTCAAGTGAAAAATTGAAATTCCAGATTCCTTCGCCTCCGTCAAACATAAGGCTGTAGTCATTCTTTGCAAATTCGAATTTTCCCTGTAAAAGCTGGTTTAGGGCTTCCCCGTATTTCTTCTGGAGTTTTAATCCGAGTAGGGCCTGGTAATTCCGGAAAACATCATCCACTTCGAAGACCACTGCGTCCACATCGACCAGCTCAAACCATTGCGACTCCACATAAATGAACTGGTTTAGGTTCTTTTTTAAAAAGGAAATAGGCTGCTGCAATAATTCCTGTCCGCCTTTTGAAACCATTTGCTCCGTTTCCTTGTCACTCAGTTCGATGTATGCATCTTTAAATCGCTCGACAGGGTTTCTTTCGCTTACTGTTCCTTCTTCGATCAAGCCATGTTTTTCGGCGTACTTTATCTCTTCGGCAAATAAGGGCTCGTTTTTCTTCAAAAGTTTTTCCATGTTCGTCTTCAGCATTTCTGTTATCTCCTTTAATCCGACTATATATTTGGTTATACCATTTTTCGCCGGAATTAAAAAGTTTGGCCACAATGGGATTTGCGTTATATTGGCGATTTGCTTTCACGCATCCGAGCTTGAGTGTAATTGTGTCTAAAAGGTGACAGCTTTCGATATAACTGAAAAAGTGGGCGATATAATTGGAAATGTGGGTGATATCTTCGAAAAAGTGGGCGAAAAAATTGAAAATGTTGGGGATATCCAATAAAGTTTACCCGATACACCCGCCCGGTTACTATTTTTCCAAAAAAAGGGGTGTACGGTTTGAAACTTGAACAGGGATTGAGTGACAACTAAACCAGGTTTTGACCCTTTGATGTCACTCAAACGGATTTTACATTACTGGTAAACCGAATACTTGCCCTTTGGTGTCACCTAAATGGTTTTAGCGCAACTTCTAACCCCGATTTTTGCCCTTGGCCGCCACAAACTGCCTTTAGATCAAGGATTTCATAGTTTCCTTAACAAAAAAACCGGCCACCACAGGTTCGCACCTGGTTGGGCCGGTTTTTAATAGTAGATTAGCAATCCAAGCAATGATGCGCTTATGGAGCTTAATCCGATTAATGACGTATAGGTGGAGAGCTTACTAAGTAGGCTTCCTTTAAATTCAGCGAGGCTTTCGTCCTCCCTGGCCCTTTCGTCTTCCCGTTCCATTGCCCTGGACTTTGGGGTGATGAATGAGCCTAGCTTATGGAAGCCATCCAAAAACAGGCCAAGGAATCCAGTTTTTAAAATCAAAAATATAGCACTCGCCAAAAGGAAAATGATGCCGGCCAAAAACGACCGATTGATGATCTCCAACCATGACAAAGACAGGATTGGTTTTGCAATTAACCATGCCATAATTAATAGAAGAAAAACGGTACTTTTCCTGGCCAACATATTCCCTCCCTTAACCAACATGCAGGAAAAAGCGACTAGAGCGCTTTTTCCTGCATTTTTTACAAAACGGCCACCCGTTTATTCAGAAACCTTTTTCGCCCACTTCACGTTTGGAAGGCGGTTGAAAGGATACACAATATCCTTGAAGTTCGGTGAAGTCAGATAGGTGTTGGTGTAATGGTAAACAGGTACAAATGGCAGTTCTTCCATCAAGATATCCTCTGCCTGATGAAGGAGTTCAAAATGCTTGTCCGGATCTTGTTCAGCCTTTGCCTGCGCCATCAGTCTGTCGTATTCCTCGTTTACCCAGCGTGAACGGTTGTTCGGGCTATCGCCGAGGTAATAATCCAGGATGACAACCGGATCCAGCAGTGTGCCAATCCATCCCATGCGAGCCATCTGGAAGTTGCCCTGAAGAGTTGTATCAAGATAGGTCTTCCATTCCTGGTTGGCCAGCTTGACGTCAATTCCAAGGTTTTTCTTCAACATTTCCTGGACCGCTTCGGATACTTTCTTATTGTTCTCGGAAGTGTTGTAGATTACGGTAACTGGAGGCAGTGTCTTCCAGCCTTCTTCCGCCATCCCCTCTTGTAAAAGTTTCTTAGCTTCTTCACTATTTTCTTTAAAGTATTCGCCGCCAACTTCACGGAAATCGCCTTTGGATGTTTCCACTCCTGATGGAACGAATGCATATGCCGGGGTTTCCCCTGCTTTGGTAACATTCTTCGTCAAAGGTTCCCGGTTGATTGCCATTGCGAATGCACGGCGTACTTTCGCATTGGTGAACGGTTCTTTGCTAACGTTGAACATGTACATATATGTTCCAAAGTAAGGAACATTTTGAAACTCTTTGTTGCTCTTTTCTTGTTCTACAACGTCTGTCGGAATAGTTTGAATCAGGTCAAGCTCCCCTGTTTTGTACATTTGGTAATAGGTTGTTGCGTCGTTCACGACTTTCCAGGTAACCTTTTTCAGGTTGATGTTTTTGCTTCCATAATAGTGATCGTTCTTTTCAGCGACAACCTGGCTGTCATGCTTCCATTGAGTCATATTGAAAGGGCCATTACTGACATAGCCTTCAGCTTCGCCTGCCCAGTCCTTGTTCTGTTCGACAAGGTCCTTTTTGACCGGGTAAAATGTCCACATGGTCAAAAGTTCCTCGAAGTAGCCAAGCGGATTGTTAAGTTCGACGACGAGGGTATGGTCATCGGTTGCTTTTAAACCGACATCATCAATTGTGCCTTTCCCTTTGTTGAACTCTTCAGCGCCTTTGATGTAGTACATATAGAATGCGAATTGAGCCCCTGTTTCCGGATTCATTGTACGCTTCCAGCTGTACTCAAAATCATGCGCGGTTACGGGAGAACCGTCCGACCATTTCGCATCATCACGGATGGTGAACGTATACGTTTTGCCGTCATCGGATACTTTGACGTCTTTCGCTGTACCAAGGACCGGCTTGCCGTCCTTGTTTTTTGTGTACAAGCCTTCAAATGTGTGATCCAAAATCCATCCGGAGGTTGTATCCGTAGCCATTGCCGGATCCAGAGCAGGCGGCTCGTTAATTGCATTCAAAACAAGTTCCTGCTTAATTCCTTTCGTGCTATCCTTCGACCCGGAAGCCGATGATGAACTTTGTTTTCCGCCGCCGTAACAGCCAGTTAAAACAGAGCTGAGTACCATAAGGGCAGCTAACATCCAAACCCATTTTTTCATTTTCCCTTCCTCCTTTGATGTTTATCTTTCGTTATATAGATGGCAGGCCACCCAATGCTCCGGCTGAACTTCCCTGAAATCGGGAATCACTTCGGCGCAAATGGACATGGCATGCGGGCATCTCGTACGGAATCGGCAGCCGCTTGGCGGGTTGACCGGGCTCGGGGGATCCCCCTGCAGCACAATCCTTTCCCTTTTCGCGGCGCCTGGTTTCGCGACAGGAATCGCGGACATTAATGCATTTGTATAAGGATGGAGTGGCTCGGCGAATAAATCGTTGCTGCTCGCGAGCTCCATCATTTTCCCTAAATACATCACTCCAATCCGGTCGCTGATGTGCTTGACCATCCCGAGGTCATGCGCGATGAACAAGTAAGTTAATCCTTCCTGTTCCCTCAGGTCCTCCATCAGATTGATGACCTGTGCCTGGATGGAAACATCGAGCGCTGAAATTGGTTCGTCCGCAACGATGAACTTTGGATTGACGGCAAGCGCCCTTGCAATCCCGATCCTTTGCCGCTGTCCGCCGCTGAATTCATGCGGATACCTTCGCGCATGCTCAGGGCGGAGGCCAACGCGTTCTAGCAAATCGTAAACGCGCTCCTGCCTTTCCTTCCCTTTTGCGAGGCCGTGGGCATCAATGCCTTCAGCGATGATGTCGCCGACGCGCATTCTTGGATTCAAGGAAGCATGCGGATCCTGGAAAATAATCTGCATTTCCCGGTTGGCAATTGCTTTTTCCTTCCCTCCGAGCGTACTCAGGTCCACACCGTTGTAAAACATTCTGCCGGCAGTGGGATCCTGCAGGCCGACAATGGTTTTGCCGAGAGTCGACTTGCCGCTGCCCGATTCACCGACCAGTCCAAAGGTCTCCCCGCGTTTGATTTCAATCGAAATATCATCGACCGACTTAACGGACTGATTCTTTCTGATCGTAAAATATTTCTTCAGGTTTTCTACCTTTAGCAGTATATCGGATGAAGCAGCCTGTTTACGTGCTGTTTCTTCGAGAATTTCGGCCATCATTTTTCCCTCCCTGCAGCCACAAGGTCTTCAGCCTTCGGGGCCCTTGGGTCGTTTAGCCAGCACTTAGCATAATGCCCTGTCTCTGTTTCAAAAGCAGGGGGCATTTCAGAAAGGCATACTTCCATCGCGTATTTGCACCTTGGAGCAAAAGGGCATCCCGCCGGCGGCGAAAAAAGATCCGGCGGTGTTCCTTCAATCGGAATGAGACGCTCCTTTTCAGTGCTCGTATGATCCGGAATGGATTCCATAAGCCCCCATGTGTATGGATGGCGGGGATTTTCAAAGAGTTCACGGACGGTTCCGCTCTCGACCATCATTCCTGCATACATCACAATAACCCGCTCGGCGGTTTCAGCAACAACCCCCAGGTCGTGGGTGATAAGGATGATTGCTGTATCGGTTTTTTCTTTTAAATCTCTCATTAAATCAAGTACCTGTGCCTGAATGGTTACATCGAGTGCCGTCGTCGGCTCATCAGCGATCAGAAGTTCAGGGTTGCAGGCAAGCGCGATTGCAATCATCGCCCTTTGCCTCATCCCGCCGCTGAATTCGTGAGGATATTGGTTGTACCGCTCTTCCGGGTTAGGAATGCCGACGAGGCGGATCATATCAATTGCCCGCTTTTTTGCATCTCTATTCCCAAGCTTTTGATGGACAATCAACCCTTCTTCAATTTGCTTGCCAATCCTCATTGTTGGATTAAGTGATGTCATCGGGTCCTGAAAGATCATACTAATCTTTGAACCTTTCACTTTTTGCATCTCACGGTTGGATAGTTTCAGAAGATCCTTTCCTCTATAAAGGACTTGTCCATTTTTTATGATCGCAGGCGGTGTCGGGATGAGGCCCATTACCGTCTGGACAGTAACGCTCTTTCCGCTTCCGCTTTCTCCCACAATGGCGACGATTTCGCCCTTATTCACATGGAAGGAAACATTGCGGACTGCCTTTACCTCACCGCCGTATGTTTTAAAATTTACTTCGAGGTTTTTTACTTCGAGTAAGTGGCTCACAATTGTTCCCTCCTATTTCCGGTTTCTTGGGTCCAAGGCATCCTGGAGTCCGTCCCCGAATGCATTAAATGCAAACATTGTCAGGGAAATCAAGAACCCAGGGAAGAATAGCCTCCACCATTGCCCGCTCAAAATGACCCCGAGCGCGTCATTTGCCATCGTCCCCCAGCTTGCGAACGGAGCCTGTACACCAAGTCCAAGGAAGCTTAGGAAGGATTCGGCGAAAATGGCCTGCGGGATAGTAAATGTCAGGTTGACAATGATAATGCCAAGCGCGTTTGGCAAAAGGTGCCTCAGGATGATTTTCGCATGGGACGTTCCAAGCTTTTCCGCTGCCATCACATATTCCTGTGATTTCAATTGAAGGATTTGTCCCCTAGTAATCCTCGCCATGCTGACCCAGCCAGTAACAGTTAGAGCGATAATAATGGATATTACTCCAGGCTCCATAATGACCATCAACAAAATAACGATCAAAAGGTAAGGTATTCCGTAAAGAATTTCAATAACCCTCATAATGATGTTATCTACCCGGTCACCCTTCTTGCTTCTTCCCGCCATATATCCGGCGATTCCGCCAATCGTTACTCCTAGAACCAAGTCAATTAGGGCTGCTACGAATCCAATCGTCAGTGAGACCCTTGCCCCGTACCACGTGCGCGCCCACATATCCCGGCCAAGGTCATCGGTTCCAAACCAGTGCTTGCCCGGTGCCATGTTCCCATTCGTCAAGTCCTGGCCGGAAGCGCTGTATGGGACCATTTTCGGGCCAAAAATAGCAAAAAACAGGATCACGACGAGAATGGACATGCCGAGGACGGCCAATTTGTTTTTCATAATATTCATTAGCGTTTCTTTCCAAACACTGAGGGACGGCCGCTGGATCGGGTCGACAATTCGTTTTTCGGCGGGGACAGCAACAAATAGTGAGCTTTCTAGTTTTTTTGCCTCCATGTTACTTCCCTCCGCTCGTCAGTTTGATCCTTGGGTCAATCAGCCTGTAGGAAATATCGATCAGGAACAGAATGACCACAAGAATGGTGCTGAAAAAGATTGTCGTCCCGAGGATGACGGGATAATCCCGGTTGAAAATGCTGTCTACGAAATACTTTCCAAGGCCGGGAATCGCGAAAATCTTTTCGATGACGAATGTCCCTGTAATCAGGGCTACAGCCAACGGGCCAATAAAGGTAATGACCGGCAGGATCGCGTTTCTGATTCCATGCTTGACCACTAGCCGAGGGGTGGAAAGGCCTTTTGCATTGGCTGTCTTGATGTAATTTTGGTTCATGACGTCAATCATGCTCGAACGCATAAAACGCGCGATTACCGCCGTTGGAGAAGCCGCGAGTGCGATTGATGGCAGGATGCTGTGCTGGAAGCTTCCCCACGAGGCAACCGGGAGCATCCGCCATTCAACTGCGAAATATTTGATTAAAAGCGGAGCCAAAATGAAGCTTGGCACCGAAATTCCGAGGATCGCGATCATCATCGCCAGGAAGTCGATTGGCTTATTATGGTTGAGCGCCGCGATGATTCCAAGCAGCAGGCCAAAGAACAAAGCGATGGCAAGCGCCTGTATCCCCAGAGTTGCCGAAGCAGGGAGACCGTCCGCGATAATGCTGTTCACCGAGCGGGTCTGCGATTTAATTGATGGGCCGAGGTCCAACATCGCAAGGTTTTTCAAATAAAGAGCGTACTGGACCGGAAGAGGCTCGTCCAGATTGTATTTCGCCCGAATGTTTTGCAAAACTTCCTCTGGCAGGACATCTGCATCCGATGCGAATGGATCTCCAGGTATAAATTTCATGATGACAAAGGTTAACGTGATAATGACCCAAATTGTCAAAAGCATCGTTAACAGCCTTTTCACAATGTACATCTCCATTCACCTCGCTACATGTATTGGTTATTGCGGACGATTCTCTATCAATTGATGGCGATTCTTCCAAAAAAGAAGATTTGCTTTTTTAAATTAAAGCGTTTCTCTATTAAACTACTTAAGCATTCACCGATCCAAGTACGCCATTTGTTGCTGTCATCGCGATGATGACGCAGCCCCACATATGCTTGTAGGCAGTGACCATGTCATCGCATGTAAACCGGATGCTCTTTGGTCCCGTCAGTTCGACGGTTGGCAGGGTCGTTGTCATTTTGGCCTGCTGAGATCCTTTGAATTTCAAGTCGAATGTGACTGGGCCTTCGCCAAGCGTAAGAGGATTTGCCTGCTTCGCTTTTTTAACAGCCACTTCGGCTTTCTCACGGATTTCCTTGCGTGCCACTTCAGGATGGAGTAGCTCTGCAGCGAATCGGTCCACAGCCCTTTTCGTTACGGCTCCTTCTACTTCCGGCAGGGTTTCCTGCACTTCCTTCACATAAGCGTCATCACCGCTGATGAACAACGGCGGGACACCCAGTGAACCGGCTACAAAGGAATTCATTTCTGTTTCGCCGACAACTTTGCCGTTTATTTTCATTTCTTCGACGCAAATCCCGGCCAGCGTATGGCTAATTACGGCTACATCGGAGCCGCCTTCACGGCCATGATGACCGACAAACATGATTCCATCGAATGATTCATCAAGCCCCTCCAGCTGGCACATTACCCTGTTGTTTCCGGAAACGAGGCGGGCTCGTGGGTCGAGCTCTTCGATGATGATGTTCGACATGTTTCCGTGTCCATCCGCGACAACGACCTCGGTCGCTCCACCGTTAAATGCCCCTTCAATTGCGGCATTTACATCCGCTGTCATCAATTTGCGGAAACGCTGGTATTCCGATGGTGTTTTTAGTTGCTGATTTGTTGCGACTCCAGAAATGCCTTCCATGTCTGCCGAAATAAAGATTTTCATTTTTTCTCCCCCGTAATTCGAATATTTTAAAATTATTATGTAGTGAGAGGGCCTTTGGCTGCTCTCTTTACTTATTAAAATTCAAATTTCTGATTTTCTTTTAGGCTTAGGATAAATGCTTTGAGCAAATCCTTTGTGGCTTCGAGGTCTTTTAGGTCAATGACTTCTACCGGTGAGTGGGCGTATCTTGATGGGATAGAGAGTACGCCGGTAGGAATTCCCTTGTTCGCATAGTTGACGGCTCCGCCATCTGTGCCGATTCCTGGGAATACTTCAAGCTGATATGGGATGTTCTGCTCTTTTGCCAGTTTTACAAGCGAATCTTTCATCGTCTTATGGACGATGAGGCTGAAATCCATCACTTTGATTCCGGTTCCCCGTCCGAGTCCGAGGCTCTGGTCCATTGTTTCTTCCGGAGTATCACTGACAGCCGTTGTATCAACGGCGATCGCTGCATCGGCGCGAAGATGTTCCGAAGCTGTTTTTGCTCCTCTTAAGCCCACTTCTTCCTGGACGGCAAAAAGGAATATGAGCTCCCCGGCAAACGCCTCATCTTGTACTTCTTCCAGCGCCTGGAGGAGGACTGCGCAGCCCGCCCGGTCGTCAAGCGATTTGGCCCGAACCTTCGGGGAATGTTCCGGCCCGAAAACGACGAGCTCTGTTCCCCAGGTAATCGGCGTTCCGATTTCCACGCCCATTTGCTCTGCTTCCTCTTTTGAAGAAGCACCAATATCTATGTATAGCTGGCTGTGCCTTCTCACTGTTGATGCATCATCAAACTTCACGTAGTGAGCGGACATGGTCCCGATGATGCCGGATAACAATCCCTCGTCCCCCATCACCTTTACAGGCTGGGCCAATAGTATCCGGTCATCATTCCCGCCAAGCTTCTCGAACCGTAATAATCCGTTCTGTTCGATTTTTTTGACGATAAAGCCGATTTCGTCAATGTGGGCAGTCAGAATCACAGTGGGGCCAGGCCCTGTACCTTTTTTCCTGGCAATTACGTTGCCGATTGGATCTATTTGAACCTCGTCTGTCCTGTCCTGCAGGTATTCTTTTAGGAAGTAGGATACTGAATGCTCATAACCGCAGGGCCCGGATAAGCTTGTCAGTGTTTTTAACAGTTCAATCAACGTCCCCCGCCTCCTTAATAGTATTCGTACGAATTCTTGAACACTTCGAGCTGAATGATTGAATTCATTTCAGTGATGCAAGTCAGTTCATTAATTTTTAAAAGGGTTCCCGTAATGTCATCCTGGGTTGGGACTGCAATTTGTACCAAAATTGAATACGGGCCCGAAGTCATGGTTATGTAGCGGATTTCCCGGAACTTTTTGAGTTCTTCTATTGCTTCCTTCACTCTTTGAGGCAGTACTTTCAATTGGATAATCGCCCCTGCCTTTACTCCGATGGCAACAGGGTTGACGACCCCGAATACTCCCATAATCCCGTTATCAAGCAGGTTTTTGTAACGCAGGCGAACTGTCTTTTCGGTCACATGTAATGCTGCCGCTATTTCTGTAAATGACATTCGCCCATCTCTTGCCAAATGTTTGATTATGCCTCTATCCAGTTCATCAACTTCATACTTCATACCCAGTCCCCATTTCGCATTCGATACTTTTTTCCTATTTTAATTCCTAATTCAGTATTTTATTTTAAGCGAAATATCATATTGAGTAGTGTATCTGTTTTTAAGTTACGTTTTCAGGAATTAAAGTGAATTATATTAAAAGAATTTTCAAAAAGCAAGAATTATATGAAAATTTTATTAGTTTATTTAAATCATGTAGTTTTACAAAAATAAACGCCTTTTCTCCCCTGCAGGTTTGCAGGATTTCAGAAAAGCGCCGGAGAAATATCTATATACAAATAATGTTAAGGGGGCAATAAGTGTGTGGTTTTTTAAGAAGAAGCAGAAGGTTTCGAAATCCGGGGCGCCAGTGTACAAGTACGATTCGGTGGCAACAAAGTTCGAGGGAGTAAGGGATTTTGATGCGGAAGCGAAGGAGAAATTTGAGGAGCATATTGAAAAACACATAGGGAAAATCAATATGGTGTTTCATGAAGTAATCTCGAATATCGTCCATGTGGATGTTTACCATGTAGCTCCTACAAAAGAGCGGCCCTACCATACGATGATCACACATGGAATGAGCGACCTAGCGATGACTGTGCCGGATGGCGCGGAAGCCTGGAAATACGCAGAACTCGCTTGCTTTTTGCCAGAGGAGTTCGATGTATCCGAAGAGGGATTCAAGGATGAACGGAATTACTGGCCGATCGGGAATATGAAGTTCCTGGCCCGCTTCCCTCATGAGTATAAGACATGGCTTGCTTACGGCCACACATTGCAAAACGGAAACCCGATTGAGCCATTTATCGATGGTACGAAGCTCTGTGCCTCCCTGCTGATTCCGCCAACGATTGTGGATAGTGAATTTTTCCGGCTAAAAGTAAGGGAAGACAAACTAATCAATATTTACAATGTGTTCCCTATCTATCTTGAGGAGATGCAATTTAAGATGGACCATGGCATTGACGAGCTTACCGAGAGATTTGACCAGTTCGGCATTAATGATCTATACGATTTGGATCGTGTGAATACGTGCAGGTAACCTAAGGGCATCTTAAAATTTGCGCTCTGTTGAAAATGTTATATTTCCGTAAAAATTTAGGGGGATCTACTTAGTAGGTTTCCCTTAACATATCGTAATTTACCGTAAAAAGTAGACAACAATTGGTGGGAAAATTAATAACAAGACAGAGAAAGATATTAGAAAATGAGTGGTTTTTCGAGGCAGCATTTCTCTCCCTTTCCCCTTATACCAACCTTTAAATTGCCATTTATTCCTATAAGCAACAAACAACAATAACAAAATAGCCAAGGAACCAAACCATTCATATTGGGTTACACCTAATGATTTGTAGAAATAGTTTAGAACGGAAGAGAAAATACCTCCTAAAAGTCCAAATATCAAAATGATTCGTATTAATTCCAATAAAACTCTCATTAGACACCCTCCCTCACCTAGTATATTGATTAATAATAGAATACAAGCCACAAACACCCTTTTCCTCATTTTAACATTTCAGTTAGGGTTGTATAATAGCGATAATTTATATTCAGGCTTTTTCCACGCAAAAAAATATCCACTTTCCCAAAATGGATAGCGGATATAGCAAGGGACTAGATACGTTTTTTAATAGTATTCTTAAACTTATTTGTAGTCCTGACTTCCACAGTCAAAGTGCCCTTGCCGAAAATGGCCTTGATAACGAACGGGGCGCCGCTTGTGTTTTTAAACCGGAAATCAGGGCCTCCGTAAGAAACAGTCGCATCCCTCCCCGCCGGGACATACCCGACGCTTAAGGAGTGATTATGCTTTTCCACGTACTCGACTCCCAGCTGGTCGACTGCGTTAAAGAGGGTGGAGGATGTTTGGCAAATGCCTCCGCCGATTCCCATGACCAGTTTTTTGTTTACGATTTCCTTTGCAGGCTGATAGCCATGCGCCCCGTCGCTTGGGCCAACCATCGTGTTAAAAGAAAAGATATCCCCTTCCCCGACAATTACATTGTTGATTGCTTGCGCGGACAGCTCAATATTTTTCGCTCTGCCGGCAACCGAGCTGTCAAACTTGGTTGTATACGAAGCAACCAGTTCTTCAGCTAAATTTGCTGCATCCTCGGCCGCATACATGCTTTCCGTTGTGTAAACAGGCAATACAACATCCCCGCCTTCTTTAGAAACCGCCAGCACTTTCTCCACCAGTTCGGCCTCTTCAAGAATCACCCGCTGTTCACCTTTAATAATGTTCCCGTTGGAGTCAATCCGGTCGAGAGAGCCACGCCGATCGTATCCGGGCTGATCATCTTTCCCCGCCGCCAATTCCCGCGCCAATTTTTCAAGCTCCTTTTTGTAAAGCTCGTTGTTGGTGCCGTATCCCATGTCCTTTGGGATAAACGCATAGATAGCATTGCTTATTGCTGGATCTTTTATATAAACAACTGCGGCCGCGGGTTTCTCCGGCGAAGGTTTTCTTGCAGGCTCTTCCACTTTTGGTGTTGCTGGCCTGACTGCCGATTCCTCTATCTTCGGCTCTGTTTTTTTACCCCCATTAACCAGTTCAGAGCATCCTGCCAAACCTATGAAAATGCAAAACAAAAATACTGAAACTCTTCCTGTTAGCTTCAAACTTCTTCCCCCAAATCGGATAGTTGATTTATTATCAAAAAAATCACTTAGGTATTATATTCTGTTCTTTATAGAGGTATTCCTGTTATTTTTACAAAAAAAGTAAAAAGACAGCCTGCTGATAAAATAAAAGAAACTCCTATTACTAGTGATCTTATATTAGATTTCTAGGGGGGCTTTCTGGACAGGTTCCGGAGTGGCATAGACCGGTTGGAAGCAGTTTTCATGATGAATTGGTCTATAGAACCTCTCTATTAACCGATTGGAGGAAGGTCTCATAATGAATCTGTCTTTAAGGGGCTGGTTCGGGTATCTGTAACCAAAAAGTTCGATTATCAGCTCTTCGGTATAAAAGATTCTGCTGACAACTAAATTTTCAGCCTGATTATCAACGACACATCAAGCTGCGTTTTCTGTCTTATTTTCGTAATGACATTCACGCTGAACGACAAAATAGGATACAAACTGGGACAATCAACAACTCCCTGTTTGTATCCTTTTTATCATTATGAAATAACTGTTATTATGCTTTCAGCCAGTTTTGTGACCATTGTTCAATGTCTTTCATTAGCTGTTCCAACGCCTTGCCTTTGTCGGTCAGGGAGTACTCTATGCGAACCGGAGTTTCAGGATAGACTACGCGCTTTAAGATTCCTTCATTCTCCAAGTCCTTTAACCTCTCGGAAAGCACCCTCCCGCTAATACCGATGGAAGATTCAATGGCACAGAAACGCTGCGGACCCGATAGGAGCTGGTAAATGATCAGTCCAGTCCATCTCTGGCTCAGCAAACCCATGGCTTTTTCGAATCTAGGGCAAATAGATTTATCCAACTTGATCAGCTCCTTACATCCCATTATACCCATTTTTAAAAAATATTAAATTACTTTTTATAATTTTACCTACTTGACGTAATGAGATTATAAAAATATAATTACTTACATAAAGTAACTTACTAATAAAACAAACAACGGAGGTGACGTTTATGAATTTTCATCGTGAGCCAGCAACATTTGTTGGGCAGGTAAATTTGAAGGTGCAGGATTTAAATCGGTCCATTTCTTTTTATAAGGAAGTCATTGGCTTTACAGTTTTGAATCAGTATGAACGAAAAGCGAACCTTACTGCTGATGGGAAGACTGTTCTTTTAACAATAGAGCAGCCTGAAGCTGTCGGACCGAATCAGGCTGGTACGACCGGGCTTTATCACTTTGCCCTTTTGCTGCCAAAACGCTCCGACCTGGCCAGTATCGTGAGCCATTTTATGAACATTGGCCAGCGAATTGGTTCATCGGATCATCTCGTCAGTGAAGCTCTTTACTTATCCGACCCGGATGGGAATGGAATCGAGATTTATATTGACCGTGATCCTTCCGAGTGGAAATGGTCTGGGCCTGAAGTCGACATGGCTGTTGACCCATTGGATTTCGCCGGCCTTCTCTCCGGAGGAATCGCCAAGTGGGAAGGCCTCCCTGCTGAAACAGTGATGGGCCATATCCATTTGCATGTAGCAGAGCTGAGAAAAGTTGAAGAGTTTTATACAAAAGGCTTAGGATTTGAAGTTGTGAATCGTTACGGAAGCCAGGCACTCTTTATTTCCACAGCGAAATACCATCACCATATTGGATTGAATACGTGGAACGGCATTGGAGCTCCCCGGCCTGGTAAAAAAAGTGCTGGACTTGAGTCCTTTACGTTGGTGCTTCCGGACGATGAGTCAAGGGCTGCCGTTGTGGCGAATTTGAAGGCGATTGGCGCGGATGTCACTGAAGAAGATGGCGTTTTCGTAACCGAGGATCCTTCGGGGAATCGAATTATCCTGGTGGCTTGATTTTGAAGAATTTTATACGGAGGGAGGGAAAACCAGTGATGGAAATCGGACTTTATACATTAGGGGATATTGGCCCTGAGCCTTTTAGCGGCAAAACCGTTAGCGCCCATCAAAGGATTAAGGATATTATCGAAGCAGCAAAACTCGCCGAGGATGCGGGGCTTGATCTATTTGGAGTCGGTGAGCATCATCGGCTGGACTATGCGGTTTCATCAATCCCAGTTGTCCTGGCTGCAATTGCCCAGGTAACCAGCCGGATCAAGCTGACTAGCGCAACGACCGTTTTAAGCACGGTCGACCCGGTTCGTCTGTTCGAGGATTTCGCAACCTTGGATCTTGTGTCCGATGGCCGTGCCGAAATCATTTCCGGCCGTGGAGCATTTATCGAGTCCTTCCCTCTGTTTGGATATGACACGAACGATTATGACGCCTTGTTCACTGAACATATTGAGTTGTTTTTAAAATTGGTTAAGAACGAACGTGTTACGTGGAACGGCCAATTTCGTTCACCATTGAGGAATGCTGAAATTGCCCCCCGCCCTCTTCAGGAGGAACTGCCAATCTGGGTTGGCGTCGGCGGCTCGCCTGATAGTGCAGCCCGTGCCGGCAGACTGGGAGTTGGAATGGCTATAGCCATCCTTGGCGGGAAGCCGGAACGATTCAAGCCGCTGGTCGATCAATACCGCAAGGCTGGAATCGAAGCCGGCCACCCTGCCGAAAAGCTGCAGGTCGGAATTACTGGGCATGGCTACCTTGCGAAAACGACCCAGCAGGCAAAGGATGAATATTATCCTTATTACTCAAATTATTGGTCTTATGTAAATCGCCAGCGCGGGATGAGCGGCACCATCTCAAGGGCAGACTTCGATCGTATGGCTGGCGCGGATACAGCGTTGTTCGTCGGCAGCCCGCAGCAGATTGTCGAAAAAATACTTTACCAATACGAATTGTTTGGCCACACGCGTTTCATGGCGCAGATTGATATTGGCGGCCTGCCGTTCAAAAAGGTCGCGGAGGGGATTGAGCTGTTAGCAACACAGGTCGCTCCGATTGTCCGCAGGGAAACAAGCAAGGAAAGTAAACAAAAAGTTGCAAACTAGACATCTTAAGGCGGTGCGGAAAATGGGTTTTTTCAATAAATTGTTTGGTACATCAAAGGAGGAAGTTACAATGGCAACTGAAAAATTAAACATTGGTATTATTTTGGGAAGTACACGTCAAGGCAGGGTAAGCCCACAGGTAGGCGAATGGGTGAAATCAATCGCTGATAAACGCGGCGACGCGAATTATGAAATCGTTGATATTGCTGATTTCAACCTGCCGTTTCTTGGAACAACTGATGGAACAGAGCCAGGAATCGCGGCTTGGAACGAAAAGCTTGCTAACCTCGATGGATTCGTATTTATCGTGCAGGAATACAACCACAGCATTTCCGGCGCATTAAAAAATGCACTCGATTTTGCCCGTGATGTATGGTACAACAAAGCAGCTGGGATCGTGAGCTACGGTTCTACCGGCGGAGCACGCGCAGCCGAGCATTTGCGCGGCATTTGCGGCGAATTAAAAATTGCCGACGTCCGCACGCATCCTACCCTGTCCCTTTTCACTGATTTTGAAAATGGATCAGAATTCAAGCCACAAGAGCTTCACCTGACAAACGTTACCGCCATGCTTGATGAAGTTGTATCATGGAGCGGCGCGCTTAAAACAATTCGATAATAGAATGAATGTCAAAGAGCGGGAATTTAACCCGCTCTTTTTATTTACAATTATAAGATTCAAAATCGAAAGTAGATGAATTCCTTTTGTTTCCCCTCCCTAAGCATAACACCACTATTTGTTGTAGCAATCTTTGCAAATTATTACGCTTTTATCTTTTAAATACGCTTTTATCTCAACCATAATTTTCTTTGAGGGCGCTTCCATTTTTGCGTGAATTTCTTCTCCGTCTTTAATATCTCTTCCGCACACCGAGCAAGACAAAATTCGTTTGAACATAACTTATCTCCACCTTCTGATTTGTATCTTTATATATTCATTATGTCATACGGTTTTAGTTATCAAAAACGCGAAGAACTACACCTCCGACTTGTCACATGGAAAAGCAGAACCAGTCTCAGGGCAGAGATTTCCCGAAAATACGATAAGTTGCCCTCGGAATATCGGTTTGATATTAATGGAATTTTGCAAAGTGAAGATTTTAACTGAAAAGGTTCTTAATACGAAAAACAGCGGGAATATTCATTCACCGCTGTTTTGTATTTACTTGGTTCTTTTACCGCTGCATCCCCGGATACTGCCAGATGCCGCTTGCCCGGAAAAGGTCCCTGTAGATGACGAGTATCTCATCCTTGGTTACCTTATGCGCTTCCTCTACTGTTGGATAATCGAGATAAACCATATTCGTGAAATTACGGTTGCTGTTCTTGGCATTCATTTCATCGTAGAAGCGGGTTGCTTCGTGGAATATGGTCAGGGCTCGCCTCATATGGCTGGCGCTGGTGACAAGCGTGACATCCTTCAGACCTTCTTTTTCGAGAATTGCTGTTGTAAAAAGGGCATTTTCGACGGTGTCGGTTGATTTATTTTCCATGATGATCCGGTCCGCGGCAATTCCATTGGCGTTTAGCCACTTGTTCATTGCATCCGCTTCTGTAATACCTTCCTTCGGGACTCCTCCTGTAACAATGATTTTCGAGTTCGGATACTGCTTGGCTACCGCGAGGCCCGCTTTCAGCCTCTCGATCAATGGCTCCCTCATCGTTCCGTCATCGGCAAGGGCATACCCGAGAATGACAATGGCGTGGTCTTTTCCTGGCAGTTTAGCCGGAACAGATGTGTTGAATTTGGTTTTAAGAATATCTTCGGTCGTATCGAATTTTTCAAGGTATTCCTTTGTTTTGTGATTGTCAATCTGCCTTAACTTGGAGATAGATTTTTTATAGGTTCCCTCATCGCCATTGATTTTTGAATAAACCCCGTATAGCAGGTTAGCGTAATAATGATCCGGTTCCAAATTCAGAATTTGTCTGTATGTGGTGAGGGCTTCAGGAATTTTCTTCTGGATGATTTGGGTGGATGCCAATGAAAGTTTCAGGTCCACACTATGCGGGTCGAGAATTGTTGCTTCCTTATAGGCAGCTTCCACAACATCGTATTTCCCCTTGAGCGTGATCCCTTTAAAAATCTCTTCCTCGGCTTTTTTGAGATCGCCGCCGTGCCAGTAATAATACATAGCGATTTCTTCGAGCTGTTTGATTCTATGCGCGGTTGGTTCATCGGTCTTGATTGGGGCGATGATTGGTTCTTCAGTCGCCTGCGGTGGCTGTGTTTCGGTGGCGGCATATGCAGTTGAAAGTGTGAGAGTCGCAGAGATTGCAAGGATTAAGCCCAGCCTTCTTTTAAAATTCGTCATGCTTCGTATCCCCTTTTTCATTTATTAATTCCCATTTTGGTAAGGAGCGGTTCGTTCCACTTCAAACTCCGCAATAACTGGCAAATGGTCAGAATAGGTGGAATTGATCACATATTGATTAGAGACCTTCAGCCCAACGCTTGAAAAAATGTAATCGATGCGAATCCTCGGGTCTTCAACCGGAAACGTATTTACAGCTTCAATATTTCCAAATACATCGAAAAAGTTCGTTCCTTCAAGCAGAAGCTTGATTTCTTCACTTTCCGGTTCTGCATTTAAATCTCCCATTAAAATGGCCTCCGTCTTTTTGGCAGTGACAATCTTGTTGATTTCCTTTACTTGTGCAAGGCGCTGTTGAACATCCAGCCCGAGATGCGTATTGTAGACACGGATATGGCTGCCCTTCACATTAATGGTCGTTTCCAAAAGCCCGCGCTGCTCCTGCCAAAAACTTGGCAAAAAGTAGTTTTCAGACTGGATAATCGGGTATTTGCTTAATACAGCGGTACCATATTGGCGGCGATTTGCCCCTTCTTCAGTTGGATGGAGATCAAGATTTGCTGCGTAAACATAATGATAACCCAATAGTGTAGCAAGCTTTTGGGCCTGGTCTTCGAAATTGCTCCGAGCACCATAGTGCCTGTCCACTTCCTGAAGCGCCACAATGTCCGCCCCTTCTTCACGGACTAGGCTGGCAATCCGACCAAGATCCAGGACATTATCGATGCCTACCCCGTGATGGATGTTGTATGTCATCACTTTGATGGAAGTACCCTGGCCTTTTGGAAAATTTGATTGTGCCTCAACACTATGTACCACGCCAGCCATCACAATCAACATGCCTACCAAGACACCAACTAACCTCCTCAAACTTAGCCCTCCTTTAAATTTTCTGAATTTTTCATACACTTTGTTATTTACCCTATTTAGCTTCATGGAAACTGCATCCAAATCCCCATTACAAAGCTCATGGCTACAGCAGCTAACCAAAGGAAAAGGCACCCGAATGGCTAAACTTTTCGGATGCCTTTTTTCTATTTCATGAGTGGGTTGGCGAATTTATCTGCAACTTCTAGGGAATAAGTCTAGTGCCTCTCATCTAAAATTAATTTTAGCTCTTTTATTTGTTCCATGTGTCGTTGTTCGTGCAAATAGATCTGTTCAATCCATTGGTCAAGTGGTAATTCACCTAAAGCAGGATGCTTAAATGATTTTTCCGACAATATCGATTTATCCTCAATTGTACTAAGGAAAGCCAGAAGTTTTTCTCTCGAATCGTTTAACAAATCAATCATCGTTTGGACTTCAAATGGTTCTGCAACTGGTTGAACGATTTCGGGAGCTTTAAACTTTTTTGTTCGATCCACTATAAGATGAACGTTTTTACGTTCTGTTTGAGTATTATCAACCTTTTTTAATCCCCATGCAATTGCTTTTATTGTCGCCTGTTCCACTAAAACTAAGTGATGACAAACCTGTGCTATACTCCACATATTGATACCAAGCTTACTATTAAATTGAGTAAAACTTAATAGAGTAATCTCCTTTACTAAGTTATTTCTCGCTTCATTCAGATTGTCATTTACTAAATTACTCATGAAATTCTCCTTTCACCAGAATGTAATTATCTAGATTCCTATACTGTATATATTCTCTACGGTGAAAAGTATTCTGTGAGTATTATCGGACTATCCTGCTTTTGTTCTATTTTCCTTCTTAGACAACTTCTTCGTTACTTATTATTCAGCTCAAGAACCCTCCAATTTAGTCCCCTTATGTTTGGACTGGATGATAAATCTACCATTTGATTCCCACGTATAGTACCCGACATTAAATTCCTCCAAATTAATTACATCCTTCAAATATTCAGGGATCATGCAATTCCAGTTTAATTTTTCTATTTTAAAAGGGAAGTTATCTTCATTCGGGTTGGGAGTATGAATATAAACAGCATCTAAACCGGCATCTTCTTCATTTAATTGAACCCATGATTGGTAAGGCTTTTCATTTGTATCGAGCTTTTCCAGAAGATTTTTATATAATGCTAAATGTGCTCTGATATGTTCTTTTCTGATCTTTAAACTACTATTCCCACGTCCGTAAAAGTCGAGATGAGTATGCCATAAATCAAACCAGCCCTCACTACCAAAATCCAATTCAAAATGCTCTGCTGTTGCCGAGCTCCATAAGTTTCGAAAATAACGCCTTTTTCCACGGAATTTTTTCATTTAGTTCTCCTATATATATCTTTTCCTATAACGTTGACTTATCAAACTCTATAAATTTTACTGGCTCTTCCACAAATGGATTATGGTTGCTTAATTCAAAAGTTGTAAACCTTGAATTTGGTATTGCCCTCATGTCGGATTGCTGTTCGAGTAATTTCGTTAACTGGAGAATCAATGAAGTCAATATTAGTCCGGGACGATATCCTTTCTTATATCCTTTTTTCCATCTGTTCAGCAATTTGAATTGCATTTGAATTTCCTTCATTTTTTAATTTTTCAATTATGTTCGCATAATCCCGTTCATTTCGATTTTGGCTTAATTTATATGTAGCCTGAATGTCTTCCACTTTAATCTTAAACCCTACAATGCCTTTTAACTGATTTTCTAAAAGCTCAGGAGTAAGCTTATCCCATAACACTGGATTTTCACGGTTGTTTTCATATTTTACGAGCATGGCAGTTAATTCCTCTACAAGCTCATCTTTTTCTAAAATACTAACTTTGCCGTACATATGGATAGCCTGGTAATTCCACGTTGGAACATTTTCATGCGAATACCAGGAGGAAGAAACATAAGCGTGCGGCCCTTGAAATATGACCAGAACATCTTCAGAGGTTTCAAATGTTTTCCACTGAGGGTTTCCATAAGCCGTATGCCCAGTAAGATAGTAATCATCACCTATTTTCTTTAATCCAAAGGGCAAATGAGTGGCAATTGGCTTCCCTTTTTCTGTTGATACGATCGTCCCAAAAGACTGCGTTTTGACGAAATTCCAAATTTCTTCGGCATCTGAAACCTTAAAGTGTTTAGGGATATACAAATAAAGCCCTCCTTTCTTGTTGCTTTTGCAAAAAAATGGGTGGAAAAAAGTTTTTCGTAATTTTACCATATAGATTTCGACAAAACTACTAAACTCCGGGTTATAGCAAATATTTATCTTACTATTGTAAAGTCTTTCCCCTTCTTACTAATAGGAATAGTTATGACCTCACATTTCTTTACGGATGCGCGTTGCAAAGACTTCATGGAGTTTATTAGAAAATATACTTTCGATTCTTCCCCCTGGAGTTCTGCTTCTACACTTCCATCTTCTAAATTTTTTACCCATCCTGTTAATTTCAATCTTTGGGCAAGAGTAAATAATTCTAAACGAAAGCCTACTTTTTGAACTCTCCCAGAAAAGATAACCTTTTTTCTTACTACAATGCTTGAATCGAAATCGGGGAAGTTAATACTATTCGCATGCCAAATAACATATTTATCTCTTAATCTTTTTAATGCAATCATTTTTCTTATCCCCTTCTTTGGTCGTATTATGGTAGTTGATTAATTTTTGTACCTTGCTGGCAATATAATCTCTTATGGCTAGGAGCTCTTCCACTTCAAAATCCTAGAAGTCATACTAATGGATTATGATCGAGAAAACAAATTCTCTTATCTCCGGGGAACTTTCAGCCCAACTATAAGCCATATGTAAGTCCACCGCCTTTTTTTGGGGAATTTATTGCAGCAAAGATGGTTTAGCAGTAATTTCACCTCTATGCCTATCCGTTTCTCCGCTTTATCCTGAATTTATAGAGCAGCCATGATTTGAGGATGGATTCTGTGTCTTTATGGCAGGAAACCTTGTCCCGAAAATAAAAGTCGCCCGGTTCGACGCTGATTTTCGCAATCGGCTTCACCGGAGTTTTGCTTACCCACTCATCAAAGGAAACGAACCCGCTGCCAGCACGTTCGAAGGTTCCACCGGGCAGGAAGTAAATCATTCCGCTTGTCCATGGGCCTGCATCAAGCGTTTCCTTGTTCAACGAGAAAAAGTAATGGGGTCGGCCTCCGTCCACTTTCAAACAGGCGTTGCGGATCCCGCCTTTGACCTTGTTTTTATCAAGGATGGCATAGAACAAAGGCCAGATTCCATCCTTCGTACCAAAAACCGCATTGACGAATTGGCCGTTGTACAGCGTTTGCCTTCTTGCTTCAAATTCCCCTATCTCCCGGTTATTTGAACCGTGCAGAATGACCTGCTTCGTTTCCGCAATGTACTTGATGAAGCGGTGTTTTGGGAATCGGCTGGAGTAGTTGATCTCAATGTTGCCTGCTACGGCTTCTTCGTACAATTTTTCAAAATCCAGGCGCTCTTCCTCCGAAAAATCAAGCACTGGCGCACGGTAAAAAAGAATTCCCATTAATCCGGACACAAATTTACTAACCATCTCTCATCCTCCTACTACACATGCTCCCACTTGGTTCTGGCTTTCTTTTTATACATATTCAACTTGGCAGAGCAAATTCCTTCCAGCTCCCCTGGTTTGCTGCAATAAGAAAGAGCAACCACTTATCGGCTGCTCTCAACATTGTCAATGAATTCTATATCATGGTCTCTGCACCATTCAATGCCGATTTTCTTTAGCTCATTGTCACGGTAAGCATACCAGTCGTCATGAACTCCTAAATCGTAAATTTTGTCCTTGAATCTCCCAAACGCGCCCTTTCCGCTAATAGCCCGTAATAAGGCGTCCTTTTTTCGTTCGTCATCCATGGAAAAGCAAAACCTCTCCATGATTCTGTACTCGTGGATATCATATTGGCTTGGAAGTGAGATGTAGTTTTCTTCGTTTTCCAAGATTGCAATCGCTGCATCACGGGCTTCGATTTGCCAATCGTATATATCTTCGTCCGGTTCTTCCTCTTCAGCGAGCCGGATTTCGTCCGAAGTTAATGATACAATCTCACCAGTCTTGATATTAAGCAAAACCTGCATATCTTCAGACTGCATGTCCAGCCCATCTATAATATCTCTTAGCTTGACTGGCTGTTTCATAATCCTTCACATCCTTAAAAGTTACGCTCAATGCACCAACGAGGCGCGCAGAGTATTGATTCCATTTTCCAGATAGGCCTTCAAGCAGGTCAGCATGTAAACCCACCCCTGCTGCTGACCAAGAAGTTTGTTGATCAGGTGCGGGTCGTCTTCCTTATAGCCCGATTCTGTTACTTCGATAATCGTATTTGAGGGGTCGATCTCATTAAAGAGAATGGTGACAAGAGTTTCTTCCCCTTCTCCTCCCCAGGAAAAGATGATTTTACGGTTTTCCTCGGTTTCGAGCACATGGATATTCCCTTCCGCATTGTATTCTTCGTATCTCCAGGTGATGGTCCTGCCCTGCTCTACTCTCTCTGTCCCGGATGAAAACCAGTAATTCGCCATTTTTTCAGGATCCGCAATCGCTTCATATACTTCTCTGGCTGGCTTATGTATGTTCATTTTTGCTGTGACTTCAGTGGTCATTCCAGTCTTCCCCCGTTCTGAATTTGTTAAATCAAGGATATAAGATTTTTTTTCGTATGTCCATTCTCCCTAATTAAAGGGTATTTATGGATTGATGTTACAATATGAGGATTCATTTAGGGAGAAGACTCTTGAACATTTCATAATAGAGTTTTATTTACCAAGGGACTATCTGAAGTCTTGGCCACCTATCCTTCCATTTGTTAGCTTTTTTTTCGAAAATCTCCTTAGTCACTAACAATTTATTTGGCCTTACTATCATTGAAAATAAATCATCTAACTCGTAAGGTGCATAAATCTTATATAGACCATCCCGATCTATTCGTATTCCCAGGGCAGTTGCTGTGGTTGGCCAGCTATCGATTGCCGCTTCTAGAGAGGGGTAAGGTTTTATGGGAAAGCCAAATTTGCTTTCATACCAAAGGTGTACCCTTGCTTGATTTTTAACGTCAAAATCGAATTGAACATCCCAAAGCTTACTTTCCAATTTATCTTTTAATTTCTTTTCACTATCGGCTTCCATATCTTTCTTGTCATAATAAACTATATCGATATCAGAAATGCCATATTCAAGCGGATAATCAGAGATATCATTCCAAATAGTATTTGTTATACAGCCTGCACCAACATAGTATTCAAATGGCAAGTTTAAATCTTTTAAGGTCTGTAACACTTTCGTTATTGGTTCACTCTTCGAAACTGTCCTCACCAATAGTTCTTCATTTATTTCCATATTAATCTCCCTAGTATCCATTACTTCCTTTCCATATTATTCGACAAGTGAAATTTTTTACCTTCTATCACTCCTGCCCGTTTTCAATAAGACTGTACTATCACAATTGAGCGTTTTGTACTAAAAACAGGGGTCACTTCCAAAGAGACTCCAGTGCTTCTGGAATTTAACTAGAATTCAAATTACACTCTGAAAGCCTTAATTTTCGCCTGTCCATTTCTCCCTAAATAAAGGATATTCATAGTGCGGTGTTAAATATTTACAATAAGATAATTCAAATAGGGGGATGGCTCTTGAATATTTACGTTGGATTGGAACGGTTTAGAGAAGTAATTAACATTCGTTCCGAAGATAAGTACGAGGCATGGCTCAGGTATTATCAGGACTACCTGGAAGTTTTCGACGCCATTTTCCGAACTAATTATTTTGCTGATTGAAAGCCTTAAGGCATGTTATCAATTCCCTGGATTTTGATTCACTCCTGTCCAAGGCAGAAAAAGGATTTATCACATACCCTATTTCAAAAATTGAAAAGGTATTATGCCGTTGCGTTGAGTATTTTAAATTCGAAGCGGATTTTGAAATTTTTTTATTGGTGGGTTTCGGCCATATTGACGGGACTGCACCGCAAACTTCAAAACCGTCTTTGTTTTTAGGGCTTGAGAGGCTTGCCAGCTCCGATATCGATCTATTAATTCCTCACGAATTCAATCATCTCGTCCGTTTTCACAATCTAAATTCGGCCGGGGAATCAAAACGCCTAACCGTAAAACAGTTAGTGATTGCCGAGGGGCTGGCAACCATAACCCCATTGATCTTAAATAATGCTGAACTTACCGACGCCAATTTTGCAAAAGCACTTATGGTTTCCGAAGAAAAGTATCGGTTACTAAAAAACAATTTTAGTGGAATTGAAAACGAAATCCTGAAAGACTTCGATCAACCCCTAACTCAGCCATTCATGGAAAAGTATTTTATGGCCAATGAAGATGGCCATTTCCCAGTGAAATCCGGCTACTATTACGGCCTCAAAATCATCATAACGCTTCTTCAAAATGGGTTATCTTTAACAGATTTAACAACACAGAAAACGGATGAGATTTATGAGCTGTATATTAATATCCTAGATGAATAATGCTGCTTGCTTCGCATATTGGGCTGTTTTTTTTAAAAGGCTGATTTCTAAAAAATTGTTGTTTTAAGATTAAACTTGTTAACCATCGGGGGGTACTTATGAAAAGAATAACATTTTTATCGCTATTACTTATATTTATGGTTTCTTCCTCTGTGCAAGCATTGTCCTGGGCTTATTCTTTTGTTGTTTGGAAAGGAAAGGTTTATGAAGTTAAGCAAGAAGAAATAATCGAAGCCAGCGAAATTGGCAAAATCATAGGAGAAGTAAAGACCAAACCAAATGATATGACTGGCGATTATTACGGAGATGCTTCCAACTCTTATCCAAAAGGGACAAAATATTATGAAATAAAAGGGACATCAACTTCTACAGCAATTGCTGTAAAAGAAGATAACCAGTGGGTAAAGGCTGTTTATGTTAATAGAGCACCTTTTCACATAATGAATGTATTCTCTAACTTCTATGTCATATCTGCGATTGTAATAATTGTACTTTTTATAGTCGGAGTCATATTCCGAAATAATACGCCTAAAAAGGAGCGGTAATTTGCGTTTTCTGTACTTTCTTTGTACTTTGATTTTTCCTGCTCCTTCTTACGCTCTTCGCCAACACTTTATCATATAATTCAAGTTTAATTATGTTAGTAGGAGGTGGGAATTTGAGTAAAAGAAGAAAGCTGCTTTTTCATTTTTCAATTGGATTAAACATCGTGCTTATCGCCATGTTAACTTGGAGTTATATAAAAATGAATTTTGCCAACGATTTGATTTTCATTAAAGATGTGCAGAATAATCTAGTAGAATTGGAAGGTTTGATCGCTAACCAAATGGATAAAGGCTGGCCGGAACCTAATCTTGTTACAACCGAATTGGGGGATGTATTGGAGGGGCTGCAGCTTGGGCTTACGATTGGCGGGTATGCAGGAACGCTTTCCCAAACTGAAAAAGAAGTTCTTCAGAAGCTCCATTCCAAATTAAGACAATACCCACATGATGAATTATATAAATTTACAGAGGTATCCGAAGAAGACAGACAAAACTTTGTAGAACTAAGGGCGAAACTTCGTAATGCGGGTCTGGGGATGAGCATAACAATATCTGAAGACATGGATTATTTTATGAAACAAGCAGAGCAGTTGGAAAAAGACATAAATGTTCCTTTAAATCTCTAACAGAAGGAAACTCAAATGATAAAGCAAATCGCTCAAGGTTTTTGGCTTGAGCGATTTCCTATTTGGTTCGACTTCTAGGGTTTACGCCAGGAACGTCTCTCCCAGCAGGAACAGGTTCAGGGCGATTATGATGACCGCTATGATCCAAGCGGTGATGGTAGTGATTTTCTTGTTGACAAGGCCGGCCATGATTCTTTTATTGCTGGTGAACATGATGAGCGGGATCAGGGCGAACGCAATCCCGAATGACAGGACGACCTGGCTAACGACAAGGGCTTTTGTTGGATTGATGCCGAGGACAATGATGGTCAGTGGAGGCAGCATCGTAATGAAGCGCCTTAAGTATACCGGAATCCGCCGCCTGATAAATCCCTGCATGATGACATCCCCCGACATTGTCCCGACCGAAGAGCTTGAAAGCCCTGCGAGCAGCAATCCTATACCAAAACAAATGGCGGAATTCTGGCCAAGCAATTGGCCGAAATGGATATAGGCTACATCCAAATCCTCAACCTTCAGGCCTGTTTTATGAAAAAGTGCCGCAGCAACGATCAGCATGCTCGCGTTAATGCCTCCGGCGATTACCATCGCGATGATGACATCGATTGTTTCAAACTTGAAAATCCGTTTCCTCTCCCGCTCATTTTTTCCGACAATCCGTTTTTGCGTAAGGGCGGAGTGCAGGTAAATCGCATGCGGCATGACGGTCGCCCCTAGCATCCCGGCTGCCAGAAGAACACTGTCAACCCCTTCGAATTTTGGAACAAACATACCTGCCAGCATTGGTCCGGCTTCAGGCTTTGCGTCAAAAACCTGAATCCCGAATGCGATGACGACGACAAATATCATCCCTGTAATAATTGCTTCGAGCGGGCGGACTCCCCGCCTTTGCAGTTCCAGGATGGCAAATGATCCAGCAGCCGCAATGAGCGCAGCCATGATCATCGGGATGTCGAAGAGCAGATAAAGCCCCAATGCGGCGCCGATAAATTCGGCCAAGTCTGTCGCCATGACAACCAGCTCGGCCTGAATCCACAATAGGATCGATGTTTTCTTTGAAAATTGGTCCCGGCATACTTCCGGCAGGTTTTTTCCCGTTGCAATACCGAGCTTTGCAGACATAACCTGGATCAGCACCGCCATTAAATTTGATGCAAGGATTACCCATAACAATTTATAGCCATATTGCGAGCCGGCCGCTATGTTCGTGGCATAGTTTCCAGGGTCGATATAGGCAACCGCCGCTATGAATGCCGGTCCGAGGAACGGCAACAGCCCCCTGATTCCCTTGGCGTTTCCGGACAGAGACATATCAGCACTATTTTGAAGGCTTTGGTTCCACTTTCTGACTGAATTCTCTTGATGTATGCCCACTATTTTCCCCACCCGTCCTTTTTAACTAATTGACAATATGTTTCCCTTGGTTAACTTTTTGATAATATTAATTTTATGTAGGAGTACACAAATGTGTCAATGCATAATGAAAGAAAACTTATTGTTAATAATGGGAATAAACATTACTTGTAAACCAGGTTGGGGTTGAGGACTTAAACCACGGTTTTTGTCGATGTTATGCACATAAATCGATAGTATTTGAACATTTTCTTAGGATATAAGCTCATTTTTTTCTTAAAAATTGTATTTTAAATCCCATTTCGCGAAAAAACCTCGCCAAATGACCGTTCTACCTTTCTGTAAAAATATATCGATTAATTATTTGAGTTTATCGATTAATTTTCGCATTATATCGATTAATTACTTCCAGATATCGATTAATTCCTTAAATCGAAAAGGCCCGCCACAAAAAAAAACACCCTCTTCCGGATGGAAAAGGGCTAAAAATTATACTTAATCATTAAATACCTTGGGTCGCCGTTTTCGTCTTCGTAAGGCCTTATAATTATGTAGCCATTCCGTTCATAGAAGGTGACGGCCGCTTCGTTCATGCCGCTTGCCTGCAGGACATAGTAACCCGGCTCCTTTACGCCTTGTTCGAAATGGTCAAGGAGTATTTTGCCGTAGCCCTTCCCCCGCAGCTTTCCGGACACGAACATCTGTGACAGATAGCCTGCCTCGTCCTTATATTGGGCAAGGTAAAAGCCGGACAATTCATTGTCTTCCAAGAGGACGAAGGCTTTCCACTCTGGGTTTTCCAGTGCTGCATGATACCAGGAAAGAATCATGTCGTAGAACTCCTTATTGAACACCATGTTTCTGAAGTTCATTCTATAAAGCTCTTTTTGGGCCTGAAGGATTTTCGGTATATGCGTTATGTCCATTGGAACAATCATGACGGCGCGCTCCATTCTCTGTTTATCTCCCTCTATTTTAGACGAAGCGGCCTAATTTTTAAAAATATTTACTTTTGAGGGTTCCCATTACAATGGAGTGAGTGGAAAATCAGCACGGATTATTTAATTTTTTTTCATAAAATGCATTTTTGAACATATAACATAAAATTGAAGGGGGAGATAATATGTCCAATAAAGAACTTGTTCAACGTTTCCATGACGAGGTGTTAAACGAAAGAAAGTACGATAACACCGTTGAGTTTGTTTCACCTCAATTTATCTTTTATTCAAACAACAGCCCTGCATCTGAAGGAATGGAGTCATTTCGGAATTATATGAGTGTTTTCCAGGATGGTTTTCCTGACTTGACCTTTGAGACCTTGCATTTGGCAGAAGAAGAGGATGTCGTTTATCTTTATTGGAAAGGAAGAGGAAATAACACAGCTTCATTAATGGGATTGCCGCCAACGAATAAACATGTTGAGATACAAGGTATTTCCTTATTTGAACTAGATCAGGGAAGGATTAAAATGAATCGGGTTGTTTTCAATATATTAGACTTGTTCCAACAGCTTGGTGTTAATCCTTCTCTAATAAACCAACAGTAATCAACTGAAATGGAATTTGTAGACACAGATTAAATTTGAATCTGTGTCTCTTTTTTATTTTCATATAAATTGGTAAAAACGCTTCGTATTCGCATAAAGGATGGAGCAGGCTTCTTTATCAGAAACCCCTTTAATCGTCGCTAGCTCTTTTACAACGTCATTGACCATAGCGGGATGAGTCATTTTTCCAGAAAACATTCCTTCAAACGGCCAAGGTCCGTCTGTTTCCGCCATAATTAGCTGCAAAGGATACTGCCTGGCAACCTCCCTCGTCTCATTTTCATACAGGATGTCAGGAGTGAACGAAACATGATAGCCATTCGCAATCATTCGCTCAACTGTATTCTTGTCGCCCTTGAACCAATGGAAATGCGCCTTCTCGATGTTGTGCTTTTCCAACAGCCCGCATGCAAGTGGTGCGTCATCGTAAACGGCGTGCAGGATGACTGGCTTGTTGAACTTTTTTGCCAATAGGATGAGCTGCTCGAGCAACTCGACATACCCTTCATAAGGGAACGCAGCGTTCTTGGACTCGGCACGCATATAATACGGCAGGCCGACCTCGCCAATCGCAACCATTTTTTCCTTGTTTCCACTGATCCAGTTGAAAAGTGTATCGAGCTCTGCATCGGAAGGAAGCGGCTGCTCCGGGTGGTAGCCGAATGCCGGGTGGATTTTTGAACAAGCTACGGCAAGCTGCAGGTTTTCCTTACAGGAAGGCAGGTCCATCGAAACGGAGATTAAAGCCTCAACCTGATTTTCTCCTAAAGAATTGATGATCAGCTTTTGTTCCGCCTCCGAATATTTGTCCAAATGGATATGTGCATCAATGACTTTCATGCATCTCGCCTTCTTTCATGGCAGAGTAAATCTCGCGTTTCAGCTGTAAAAAATGATCCATTAGCAGCAGTTGGTCCGTCCTCGGCCGCTTGAACGGTACCTCAAATTCTCTTATTCCTTTCGCCGGGCGCTGCGACAGAAGTACAATCCTGTCTGATAAAAACAGCGCCTCTTCGATATTGTGAGTGATGAACAGGACCGACTTCCGCTTTTCTTCCCAGATTGACAGGAGCCATTTTTGCATATCGAACCGTGTAAATTCGTCTAGTGCGGAAAAAGGTTCATCGAGCAGCATGACGGGCTGCGGACAGAGGAGAGCCCGAATGAACGCAACGCGCTGCTTCATTCCGCCTGAGAGCTGGTGCGGGTAGGCATTTTCATAACCGGAAAGGCCAACCTTGGCAAGCCATGTTCGCGCTTCTTCTTCATCCGTCTTTCCAGCAAGCTCCTGGGCGAGGAGGACATTTTTTAAAACAGTTCGCCATGGAAGCAGCGAGGACTGCTGGGGCATATAGGCAATGTTCCCGGTTTCCCCGTTAATCCTTCGCCCCTCCAGAAAAATGTCGCCCCCTTCTGGCTCCAGCAAACCGCCAATCGTTTGAAAAATAGTACTTTTCCCACTTCCCGACGGTCCGATGATTGAAACAAATTCACCATCGTTTACATGAAGGGAAATCCCGTTCAGGACAAGGCCGGATTCGTTAAATGAATGGGTAATATTTTCAAGCCTGATTTTCGCATCCATTACTTCTCACCCTCCCTTGCCCATTTGATGACTGTTTTTTCAAGCATAGTAATAAGGCCGTAAAACAGCATACTCAAGATTACAATTATGAATATGGCAATAAAAACACGATCGGTACGGAACGCTGAGGACGAAAGGGTCATAAAGACGCCGATCCCCTTTTCTGCGCCGAGCCACTCGGAGATAACCGCCCCCATGACACTGTATGTTGCGGATATTTTCAGACCTGAGAAAAACGGAGGCAGCGCATTGGGAAACTGGACTTTCGTAAACAGCTGGAAAGCTGTTGCACCGGACATTTTCATGTAATGGACGAGCTCTCTTGGCGCATTCCTGAAGCCGTCCAAAAGTGCGATTGTTATTGGGAAGAAGCAGACAAGCGTTATGATGATCAGCTTGGGAAGGTAGCCGAAGCCAAACCAGATGACCAACAGCGGCGCAAGGACGATGATTGGGACATTTTGCGAGATGATTAAAAAGGGATACATGGCCGTCCGCAATGGCGGTACGAGGTGCAGAACCGTCGCGATGAGAAAGCCGATCGATGCCCCGAGCAGAAGCCCTGAAGCAGCAAGCATTACCGTTGCACCCACATCAGGCAAAAATAGCTGGTAATTGGCGAATGCTTCTTTTAAAATCGCGGTCGGGGCGGGAAGAAGCCAGGTCGGAATCTCCAAAAAGGAAGCCAGCCCTTCCCAAACCATGAAGAAAAGGAGGAGCACCGCAATCGGGCTCCACCCTTTGTTCCCAAATCTTTTCATCAGCGGTACTTCTCCGTTAACCGATTCATCGTAATGCCGTCCGGCTGGTAGAGGATTTTTACCTGTGAAATGACATTCGGCGTCCCTAATTCAATCATTCTTTCATTCATTTTTTCAATGACGCCAAGCAGCTGGCTAAGTTCGCCTTCCATCGTCGTTTCCAGCGGGTGGACCTCGTACTTCACTCCTGCCAGGTCAATTACCTCAATTGCGGCATCAACTAATTTTATCGTCTCCTCACTCGTACCGGCTTTCGGTATGATTTGGATGCTCACAAGCGCGTTTGCCATCTTTTACTCCTCCTATTCTGGTAGAAATTCATTGGTAAAAGCTTTTTCGGCATCGAGTTCCTTTTCAAGAAGGCCGTTTTCGAACATCCATTGGCTGTAATTTTCCCATATTTCAAGCTTCTGTTCGCCCCACCGCTTTGCATCGTCTTGATATTTTGGCGCGAGCCATTCCTGGCTTTTTTTCACAAGCTCGGGATCAAGGTCAGGAACCGCTTTCAGTAAAATATCAGCGCTCTCGGATGGATTCTTAATTGCAAATTGGTAACCCTCGGAAACCGAGGCGACGAATGCCTCCACTATCTTCGGGTCGTTCTTAATCATTTTTTCATTTGTGGCAATAACAGGCGTGTAATAGTCCAGTTTCTCTGAATGGTCGGTTAGGTAAACCATGTTGATCGGTTCGTTCCGCAGCTCCGCCTCAATCCCAGTCCATGCATAGTAAATCCAGGCGAAATCAATGTCGCGCTTCACAGCCGTAAAGAAGTCGGAGTCGCCCATGTTGATGATTTTCACTTTATCCACATCGGCATTCTCCTGCTTCATCAGCAGGCTCAGCACTGCTTTTTCAACTGGCGAGCCCCATCCGCCATACGTTTTGCCTGCAAAATCCTTTGGGGATGTAATGTTTTTCGCTTTGGGCGAAGCGAATCCGGACGTGTTGTGCTGGATGACAGCCGCAACCGATACAAGCGGTACCCCTTGAATTCTCGCTTGTGTAATCGATTCCTGGTAGCTAACCCCGAATTCCGATTTACCGGATGCAACCAGCTGGTCGGCGCCCGCCTCGCCAGGAAGGATAATGTCGACATCAAGCCCGTGTTTTTTAAAATAACCCTTCTCTTTCGCCACATAAATCCCTGTATGGTTCGTGTTCGGCGCCCAATCAAGGACAATCTTAACCTTCTTCAAGGATTTTGCGGTGCCTTCTCCCTTTTTATCGCCCGAACAGCCGACAATGCCCAAGGCAAGTAATACTGAAAACAATACAACAAGCAATTTTCTCATGATTTTTCCCTCTCATCCTTAATTATTTGACAATGAAGGCGGAAAAGATGGTCGGGTTAAGAAATGTATGTACATATAGGCTAGTTGGATTTATATTTTTACTAACAAGCTGATTTTGGTAAAAATCTGCCTTGAAAAACTTAGCCAAATAAAAAAGCGCATGGGTTATCCCGAGCGCATAAAAATCCATAATAGGCGTAAAACGTCTACTAGAAGATGTTCCCTACGCTGGTACTAACCAGATCAGGTAAAAGGGTCAGCATCTGTGGATACTATCTCAGCCGGCAACACCGGCTCCCCTACATTTCCAAGCTTCAATTGTCACCATTACTATATAGGAAAAACGTTGATTCGTCTAGAAAAGAGACTGGTATCAGTAATTTGTAATGGACTAATAAAGACCAATTCAATCAAGTTTTAACGACTAATCGGTCTTTAGCTGAATTTTAAAGACTGATTCATTCAAGTTTTTACGAGGAATCAGTCTTTGGAAGCGTCTTAATCCTGTGAAAAGTGTAATACCCTGTCCAAAAGACTACTTTTTCGGAATTTCGCAGCCATCGTCATCACACATGTCCCCATCCAGGTTGTTTAAAACGACGATTTGATCTTCCGCAAGTACTTTTTCCAATGCCTGGACAAACGCTTCGGTTGGCTGTGCACCGGAAATTGCGTACTTTTTATTAATAAGGAAAAATGGGACTCCGGAAATGCGATACTGCTGCGCCGCTTGCTCATCGGCACGGACCTCGTTGGCCATGTCACCGCTAGCAAGCATCTTTGCCACTTCTTCCCGGTCGAGTCCCACTTCCACTGCCAATTCCGTCAATGTTTCATGGTCGCCAATATGTTTCGACTCAGTAAAATAGGCGTGAAGAATTCTTTCAGTCATTTCTTTCATTAAACCCTTTGTCTTGGCAAACATCGTCAAACGGTGGGCGTCAAAAGTGTTGGTCAATATCATTGTATCCATATTGTACTCAAGTCCGACTTCCTTCGCCATCCTTACCACGTTGTCAGAATTTGCTTTTGCCTGGGCAATGCTCATCCCGTATTTTCTCGCCAACATTTCATACATATTCTCTTTAATATCCCGGTCCGCATTCGGATCGAGCTCGAAGCACCGGTACGTTACTTCTATTGGTTGACCAATCTTCTGAATGGCGTCCTCCAGACGCCTTTTGCCAATATAGCAGAATGGTCAGGCAAAATCTGTCCACATTTCAATTTGCATACTAATCCCTCCAATCTTTCTTAATAGTATAGGGGCTAGGCGTGGATTTTACACCAAAAATGCTTAGTACGGACCAAGATGGAAGGCTTTTATTTTCCATATACTTAGCATTGTTCCTTTCCCATAGGGTAAAACTAACCCAAATTGAAAAAGGGGCGAAACGATGATTATAGAGGGTTCCATCATTTCTGGTGAATTCGATCCATCAATGAATGAATTTTCCTTGCAAAAGGTGAAAAATTTGAACACCCAATCGGTTCTAAATGAAAACCAGTTAACGAGCATCTACCGCTATTTAAAATCGCATGAGCACGAAGCCGAAGGGCAAATTATTACCCTTAATGACCAAATGCCTATTTGGTTAACCCAGGATGAACTGCGGCAGTTAATTACTGACCTTGAAGAGGTTTTGTCCACAAATAATTAAAGGAAACAGTCGAAAATAGTCGAAATTTACCTTGATTTATTTTAAATAATCATCAATAATACTGACAGGGAATTAATTTTCATTTGAATGCAGGATACTTTCTGCATTCAGAGTTGTTGGCAGATGTAATTGTTAAGTGAATATTGAGTTGGCAGCCATGGCATATTACGATTCAATATGAATGGAAAGGTAGAAACTATGAAAACAAATAAAGAAGAATTAATTAACAGAGCCAGTGCTATTCTAGGCCGCGACGTGACGCATGAATCAATCATGAAAACGGTTGAGTCTCTTGTGGAAATGCTGGAAAATGAGAAGGCAGCCAAGGAAGAGTGGTATGCCACAGTGAAACTATAAAATAGAATCAAGAAATATATCGGAAATTAGTCCTTGGTTTTAACCTTTTTGCTACATCAAAAACCCTTTAAGGTTCTTTTGCCTTAAAGGGTTTTTATTTTCTCTAACTAGCCAGTTACATTGATAGAAAGTTCTTCAGTTTCTTTAATTATTTTATAAAGCTTATGAATAGCCTCTGCAAATCGGACTTGTTCGGGTGCAATCATTTCAAAAACTTCACTGACCCTTTCCTTATAATGAGGCGGAGCAAACCTAAATGAACTAATTAAATCGACAGCCCCTTTTTCATTTGTACAGTAGTGTTCGTTAACCGCAAATATTACTTGGTTCAGGCAAGAAACACTCCGAAAGAAACAACCGGCAATGTACGCAACGTCTTCCCTATAGACAGCTTTCTTTGCTGCTTCAAGGGAAAAGGAAGCCTCCCATAAAAATTTATATACCGTTCCCTTTTTAAAATTTTCAGAGAAGGGTCTTGTTCTTTCTTTTAACCCGGAAACGATATTTTTAGAATCCCATATAATTTTACAGGTAGCTATTTCACCTACATAAATGCTATTCACAAAACCGTGGGGGTGTCCAGGATAATAATCGATGGTTATGTTTCCGTTAAGACACGCATCCATCGTTTTGGAAACAAGGTTTAGGTCTCGATAAAGTAGGTCCAGCGAAACGTTATGAACTTTAAGCCATCCCCGTCATGATATTTTCACGGTGGTGATCGTCAATTTCCGTTGCCAACTTTTGCAATGCGTCAATATCAAGGTCATTCGCAGATTCATAATAAATGCCAATATCAATATCTGAATTTGGTGTATGCGTGCCTTTAGCTCGGGACCCCCCAAGGACGATGGCCGAGATACCTGAAATACGTTTTAAACGATTGGTAATATCAGCTATGATATCTTTGACATCCATTAAACCACCTCGTTGCCACTGTAACTATTATTTTTTAATCGGGATCCAAATTTCACTGTAATAATCATCCGAGTAAGGGTCTGTTGGGCTGCAGTAAACCTCCATTTCCGGCCCTCCGGCATGCTCATATCCGGTTGCCGGGAACCATTCGGAATAAATTCTGCCCCATACCTTTTGTATTGCGGCAGGCATTGCGCCTTGCACCGGAAAGACCGCCCACGATGCAGATGGAATCTGCCTTTCCTCCCAATCTTCCGGAAGTTGGCTGATATTTTTTTCTGCGCAGATCAAGTAGGTTAAGTTCTCTTGCTCCTTATCAAAGTCCATGCAGACCCCGATTAATCCAAGCGGCCCGCAGTTTTTCACGAGTTCCTTGGACAAGCCATTCTGGTTCGATTCAACCCAGAAAGCAGGTATATTCCGGCTGTTTTCCCCACCAATGGTGGATGTCCGAATACTTTTCCCAACTACGTTAAACGCTTCTTTTTCCACAATCCTATAATCCATTTCCACATCACCCTTCAACTGAATTTGAAAAGAGAGCCTTGGGTACGCCTTCAAGGTTTGGCTGTTTTTCTTGGCATCCGATGGGCTGATTCCATGAATTCTCCGAAATGCTTTTGTAAAAGATTCCGGGCTTTCGTATCCGTACTTCATGGCAACATCAATCACCTTGGTCTTCGAGTTAACCACCTCCTGTGCGGCTAACGTAAGACGCCGGTTTCGGATATATTCACTTACGGTATAACCAGTCAACATACTGAACATCCGTTGAAAGTGAAACTTAGACATACAGGCCACTGCCGCAATGTCTTCAATCAATAGATTGTTGTCTAAATTCTGTTCCATATAGTCGATGCTGTCCAGCATCCTTTGAAGGCCCTCCATGCGCAACCCCCTCCTCTTAAACACAGTCTATCAACTGTGAACCAGGCTTTCCTGTTCTTCCGTGCTCATTTGAATCAGGTGATAATGTTGGTTTTTGCCTAATGGTTTATTTTCGACTAATCCGCTTGCTTTTCCTTTAAAATGACTAACCTTTCGCTAACAGGAAGCGATTTTACTATAATGGTCATAGACCAGAATCTTTGAGGGGGCGATTGCCATGAAACTAATTTCCATTTGTCCGAGCAATACCGAGCTGGCGGCTTACTTGGGGTTGACGCCATCACTCATAGGTGTGGATGATTTTTCCGATTGGCCCGAAGAAATCAATGGTTTGCCCCGTCTTGGACCTGATTTGAACATCGACATGGATAAGGTTGAAGCACTCCAGCCTGATTTGGTTTTAGCCTCCCTATCCGTCCCGGGAATGGAACGCAACATCGAGGAATTAGATAAGCGGAATATTCCTTATGTGATTGTTCCGAATCCAAAAACTTTGAAGGAGGTCGGCGACTGTATTCTGTTTGTCGGCCAGGTTACGAATACAACCGAAAAGGCTGAACAGCTTTTTGAAAAATTCAACCGGATTCTCGCTCTCTATGAAACTTTTAGCCGGAAGGTAGAGACGCCGAAAACCCTGTACTGGGAGTGGTGGGCAAAGCCGGTTTTCACACCAGGCGCCGCGAACTGGCTGACAGAAATCAGCAGGCTCGCTGGCGGGCGGAATGTTTTTGAAGACAGGCCTGAAGCAAGCGTGCAAACGGATTGGGATGAAGTAAAGGAACGGAATCCGGACGTGATTTGTGTGGTATGGGTCGGCGTCCACAAACAGAAGGTCAATCCAACGGTCATCCTGAAACGGCCGGGCTGGGAAAAAATTGAGGCAATTAAAAACAAACATCTGTACGTACTCGATGAACCACTGTATTGCAGGCCCTCTCCCCTATTGCTGAACGGCTTGGCGCAAATCGCACACATCCTTCATCCCGACATTTATCCGCCATTCGTTGAGGGAAAAGATTTGTTAATGGATTTTTGATTTTCTTCTCATTGAAGTGAATGTTAGAAAGACAAGAGCGTTATTACATTAATCAGGGGGTTTAGTACAAACCAAAATCAACTATAATAAATTTAGTACATATAATCAGGAGGTATTTAAGAATGGAAAGGGTATCAACTTTTTTAATGTTTCAAGAAGGAAACGCAGAAGAAGCGATGGATTTCTATACATCCATCGTTGAGGACTCTCAAATTACAAGCATTGTTAGATATGGTGCTAATGAAGCTGGACCAGAAGGCACCGTAAAACAGGCTGCTTTTAGATTAAAAGGGCAAGAATTTATGTGTATTGACAGTTATATAAAACATCAATTCACTTTTACACCTTCTTTTTCAATCTTTGTCACTTGTGATACTGAAGAAGAACTTGACAATCTTTATGGGAAACTACGTGAAGGTGGACAAGAACTTATGCCATTAAACAATTATGGTTTTAGTAAAAAGTTTGGTTGGTTAAATGACCGATTCGGAGTTTCGTGGCAACTAAACTTGCCTTAAATTATTCTAATGTGTCTCATAAAACCGCAAACCTAAGATTTCTAAGATTCACCTTCCTTTTTTATTTTTACTAAAAAAGACATACAAAAATAAGCATTTTAGGTATTGGTACTTAGAAACACTCCTCTACTGTAATGAAGAATGTCTACAATGTATAAGTCACAAATTGAATTTTGGAAAAGGAGATGGAACAATGCTAGGTTTACCGCGCGGAGAGGTTTTCCTCGTTCCCTGGACGCATGATTGGGGAGAAGAGTTTTTAAAAGAGAAAGTTCTGATCGAAGAAAATATTGGACAATACATCATAGCGGTCCATCATATCGGGAGCACGGCGGTACCGCAGTTAAGCGCAAAACCAATCATCGATATTGCGATTGAACTCGAGCATTTCGATGATGGCTTACATTGTGTTTCCGCACTGGAGGCATTGGGTTATCGGTATAGAGGTACAAATGTGCTGCCGGACCGGCATTATTTCAACAAAGGCGAGCCACGAACCCACCAAATTCATATGTACGAAAAGGGAAACAAGTATTTAATCGAACAGCTCCAATTCAGGGACTACTTGCGAAGTCATGAAGATGCCCGTATTGATTATGAAAATTTGAAGATCTGGCTTTCTGGTAAAAATAAGCATGATAAGCATCAATATGCCGATGACAAAACTGCGTTTGTAAGATCAGCGCTTAGAAATAGTCGGCTTAAAAACTGAGCTTGATCCATTCATCTTAATCATGATATGACGAATGTCCATTATGTTAATAGAAAGTGCTTTAAATTTAAGCTCCTCCCTCTGAATCCTCAACACTTCTACATTGAAAAAGCATGCCCATTCCGCCGAAGGATAGGCATGCTTTTTCGGTTGTGTTCGCATTTATAGTGATACATTCTCCAACTGGAATCCTTCCACAACTGCATCTTCTTCCACTTCTAGCAGCAGGCAGCGTTTTCCGTTGATGGTCACGTACCGAACGTTTTTCAAGTCTTCAGGGCTGATTGTCACGGTTGCAACCTTCGTATTGATTTTTATCGTTTTCGGAACAAGGCTAGTTGCCTTAATTTCTTTTTTTTCATTGTCGAGGACATTTTTGAAGGCGAATTCAACTTTTTCCGATGTAACGTCCTTCACGCCGCTATCAGCTAGGATCCGTTCGACATCGTGGTAATCCAGCATCGGCGCTTCCATTTCCTCTGATTCTTCAACGACTTTGTTGATTTCAGTATAAATGTTTCCGAGTACATCCGTTTCCACCTTTTCACCAATCAAACTCTGTAGGACTTGTTCAAAATTGTCTTTCTCTTCTTTGGCTGTATTGATTGGTTCGCACGATAGCACATGTTCAACAAAATGCGGCGAAGGCTGATTCGGCTTTCCTGCAGAATAGAGGATATGATTCACATCAGCCGTCCCCTGGGTGAATGTCGGGAAAAGGAAGCCAAACATTGGCGATGACAGGTTTATGATTGGATCAACCGCACTGCTTGCCTTGAACGCCTTCTCAATGTAATCAAATATGAGCGCGGACTTCGGCTGGTCGGTCCGGTTCAGGCTGCAAAGAATGAACTTATGGGAAAATACTTCATCATCGCCGCCCTCTTCGGAATCCGCACTCCTCATTCTCGTTGGAACCCTGAATTCACCGCGGATGAATGTGACAACCGTATCCATTTCGTAAAACAGGCCGTCGAACAATTTGGCGACAACGGCAAGCATCGCCTCCTGCCAGCCTTCTGATTCAGAAGCATGCAAGCTGTCGTAAAGAATGGTCTGGGTGCCGCCTTCCTCCCCGCGTCTGAATTTCAAATTAAACAGCTTGGAATCCAGCTGCCCTGCCACAACCTTCTTAAAGTTATCCATAAACAGCTCTTGCTGGAACTGTTCCAGCATCCCAAATGGGTGGCTTTCCATATGATAGATTTCCGATGTTTCCTTTTTTACATATACATTGAAAATTTCCGTGATATTCAGGCGTTCATTGTCTATTTTAAATTGCTTGCGTACGGTGCTGATGTCTTTATTATTCAAGTGAATTCTCCTCTCTCAGAATGTTGATTTTAACACTGCTTTTCTATCGATACAAGGTTGTTGGCCATTTTTTAAAAAAGTAAAATAGATAAAAGTTTAAGAGTTTAGCCTTTTAATCATATGCACGCTCATACAATTATTTCCTATTAACTCTACAAAATCTATCTCGCAATCTCCCAATTGGTCTATAATGGAAGTTAAGGAAATGGATAACCAGGGGGATCTAGAATGAGCAAAAAGAATATGCGCCTCGTTGGGTTTATTTTGATCGCGTGTTTGGCCATCGTTGGCCTTAATTTTGTGCCTGATGATCAGGCTGATGTGAATGTGAAGAAACAAAACATAGAGCGCCGTGCTGTAAATCTTGAAGCGTTCGGAAGGCTGTACGGATATGTACGTTATTTTCACCCGAGCGATGAATCGGCCGGACTTAACTGGGACCGGTTTGCGGTGTACGGAGCAGGACGTGTAAAGGATGCCGCGGATGACAGAGAATTGAAGAAGGTGCTCGAAGAACTATTTTTGCCTATCGCACCTTCACTGGTGATTACGGAAAAAGGAAAAAAGGCCGCAAAACCACAGGAACCGCAAAAGAGCGCCGAAGTGGTCGCCTGGCAGCACTATGGGCCGCCTGGGACGGACACTCACTTTTTTAAAAGCAGCCGAGTCCACGCCTACCTTATTGATGGTGCGTATTCATTCGATGATGGAATGTTATTTCCAAACTATCCAAAGCTTGAAGAAAAATACAATGGGACTTTAAGTGAGACCCTTCGCATTTCCATGCCGCTCATCCTTTATGTCGAGAATGGCAAAACACTTGGCAGTACGGAGAAAAGTTGGAAAAGCCTTGAAAAGCTTAAAGAGGAACTGGCGAACATGGATCCGAATCTGACGAGCGAAGATGAAGATGTCCGGTTTGCGGGGGTGATTACCACCTGGAACCTCCTTGCCCACTTCCAACCTTCTGACCTGAATACTGCGCGTAAAATAAGAGGGAGCCTCGCCGCCGCCCTGGAAGATGCCGCCAACGACCGCACACGGGAAGAATATATTGAAACAATCGCACTTCTTTTAGAAAAAACAGGCGACGGCATGGCAGAAAATACATTCATCAAGGATGACTCAATTTGGGATCGCCTTCCGTTCGCGCTCGATTTTGTGGAAGGCAAGCTGGTCGTAACAGCTGCTGACCAAATGGCTAATGTAAAAGTGGGTGACATCGTTGAAAAAATAAACGGTGTTGGCTGGATTGAATACTTGGACAAGCAGGCGGGTAAGATTCCGGGTTCCCCTCAGTATAAGGGGTGGCGAGCAATAGATTCGCTTATCTATTCAGATGAAGTAAAGCTCGGGATTATGCGGGAAGGCCTTTTGCGTGATGTCAAGGTAGATAAGAGCCGATATGGATATATGGATGAATTCAACCGGACCGACACTTTTAAAGAACTAGGAGAAGGAGTCTACTATCTGAATATGACGGTTGATGCCCGGGGCGCCTTTGTAAGAAATGAGGAAGCACTCAGCAAGGCGAAAGGGATTGTTTTTGATCTTCGGAATCCCCAATACGATGCGGAGTTCACAGAAAAAATTATCGCGCAACTGCTGGATAAGCCGGTAAAAGGACCAATTTTAAGAATAACCCAAACGATCTACCCGTATAAATGGAAAGCAACATACAACGAAATTCAAAATGAACTCACACCAGAAGAGCCGGCATTCAAAGGGAAAGCTGTATTCCTTGCGTACAGCGGTACAAAAGCAGTGTCAGAAACCCTTCTTGGGTATGTAAATGATAACAAGCTTGGAACAATTGTCGGGCAAAATACCGCGGGCGCACACGGATATTTGCAAATGTACCCAATCAACGGGACCTTAAGAGGCGTAATGACAGGCACAGAGACCGTTAATACCGCTGGGAAATCCACCTTTAAGTCTGGCATTGATCCCGATATATACGTATTCCGGACAATGGACGGCATCTTGAACGGCGTTGACGAGTATATACAAAAGGCGATCGAAGTGATTGAAGAGAAGCCGGAGTGAAATTTTACAATTGGTGAGCTGCCGATGGAGAGGTCAAAACTGCGAATCTATGGTTTGATTTTCATTGTCTGTATTGCGATTGTGGGGTTAAATTTCTTTCCCGAGGAACAGGCTTCTGTCAAGGTGAAAAAGAAAACTTCGGATCGCCTTTATACCAATTTGGAGGCGTTTGGAAGGCTATATGGATATATCCGTTATTTTCACCCGAGCGATGAAGCCGCCGAGCTCAATTGGAACCGGTTCGGGATTTATGGGGCCGGCAAAGTAAAGAATGCAAAGAATGACGAGGAATTGAAGACTTCGCTTGAAGAACTGTTCCTGCCGATTGCCCCTACCCTTTCATTATTTTTAAAAGAAGAAAAACCGCCAAAGCAGAAAAAAATGACACCTACTGGAAAGGTTGTCTTCTTGCAGCACTATGGTCCGTCCGGTCTTCAAAGCTCCCTTTATGAAAGCAAGCGTGTTGAGGCATCTGTTATGGACGGCACCCTGACATTTGAAGAAGGGCACCTGTTTCCCAGCTATCCCAAGATTGTGGAATCGTACGAGGGAGAGCTTGGGGATTCAATTCACTTTAATTTTCCTTTACCTCTCTTTGTAGACAACGGCAAAACACTCGGCACCACGAAAAAAAGCTGGGAGAACTATGAGAAACTGAAATCCGATCTTGAACAATTGGACGAAGATATGAATGCTGGAAATGAGAATTACCGTTATACGGGTATCATTTCAGCCTGGAATCTCCTTGTCCACTTTCATCCTGGCGCGCTTCAATTTTCCATGAATCCAAACCAGGAGCTGCGGGTCGCACTTGAAGATACGGCTGATGATAAAAACCCGGACGATTATTTCATGACACTGACCTCTTTAATGAAAAAAACGGATAATGGGCAGGCGATTTTAACTTTCCGTGAAGCTAAAAAGAATAATCGACGCCTTCCGATCATGATGGATATCGTTGAGGAAAAAGTCGTTGTGACCGGTTCCCATGACACTGCAAATTTCAAGACTGGGGATATTATTGAATCGATTAATGGCGTTGAGGCCCGCGGGTATGTGGAACGGCTGTCCCAAGGCCTGCCAGGTTCTCCGCAATTTAGAACGTGGATGGCAATTGATTCAATCCTCGATTTGGATGGAGCAGAAATCGTCTATACCCGGGATGGAGAGGAGAAAACAGCAACTCTTTCAAGCTGGGAAAACGCCAATGTTGACGAGTTCAACCGAATGGACCATTTCTGGGAAATTGAAGAGGGCATCTATTATTTCAACCTTTCCATGGATATTAAAGAAACGTGGAAATTGTATCTAGACATTCTTGATAAGGCAAAAGGCATTATTTTTGATATGCGCACAATGAAATCCGACGAACTATTGTATAGGGAAATAATCGCCCATTTAAGCGAACGGACAGTGTCAGGCCCGGTCGAGCAAGTGATGCAGGTAATTTACCCCCACAAGGAAAAGGCCACTTTTGCCGAAAAGCAGGATGCGATAAACCCCGTCCAGCCTAAATTCAAAGGGAAAATTGTCTTTTTGGCGAATGCCGGAACGGTTGGCCCGCCAGAATATTTCCTTCGTTATGTAAAGGATCATGGCCTTGGGACGATTGTCGGCTGTCTGAGCGGAGGAAGATACGGGAAAACGCAGACTTATCAGGTTGTCCCGTATATCCGCGGAACAATGGCCGGCACCAATACTCTTGGATTGGATGGACATCCGACTTATCATACCGGTATTGTGCCCGATGTTCCTGTAACAAGGACGTATGAAGGAGTCCGGAATCAAATTGATGAGGATTTATTAAAAGCTCTAAGATTTATTAAGGAATAGGTTTTAGGAAAATCACTGCGATTTATTAATATTTTTTTAGAAGGTGTATCGGGATGGAAAAAACCATCATTTTAGCGGTAAAAGGTGTTGTTGTTAAAGATGGCAGGATGCTGATTTTGAAGCGTTCCGCGGATGACGAAACAGGCGGCGGTACATGGGAGTGCCCAGGCGGGAAGCTCGATTTCGGTGAGACTCTCGAAACCGCGCTGGCACGGGAAATTGCGGAAGAAACAGGACTTGAAGTTGCGGTTGGTAAACTACTTTTTGCCACAACCATTCTTACGAGTCCGGTCAGGCAGGTCGCCATCCTTACCTATCTGTGCCGGCCTGAAACTGATGCAGTCGTGATTTCCGAGGAACATGCCGATTTCTCCTGGGGGAACAAGGATGAAGTTAAATCGCTGCTTACCTCGGGCATTGTCAGCGATTTTGAAAAACATGGGGTTTTTGAGAACGCCCAAATTTGGGAGAGCGCGGATTATGCAGCTGCTTCCGAAAAATAGAGAGGTTTTTTGATGATTGAAGATATTTTTAAGAAACCTTGGTTAGATGTTGTAGTTGAATTTTTTTCTCCAGAAGAAGGTGGTAACAATTTAATTTGTCTTGGTGATTATCTATATGGGGATAGGTTTGTGAATGGATATAGACCTCATTTTCGTATCAAAGGAGAAACAGAATATTTAGGGATTATGTTTATAAATGGACCACAAGGACTTATTAAACCAAATGAAAAGGTAAATGCAAAAGTATGGTTGAGCTATTATCCTGAGATTTCATACGAAAAATTAATTAATGGTGCAGAATTTGAAATTATGGAAGGTGCACGGATTGCTGGAACAGGAAAAGTTATAGGTTCTATGATTAAATAACACGAAAATGAGTGCCACGGATGCTGCTCAGTTGATTATAGTGAGGTTTAACTAATAAGGACCGGAGTTTTCCGGTCCTTTCGCTTATGTTAAATCGGTTTGTTCTTAAGTTCTCTTATCCTCCTAAAAACCTCAACATAATAGGCATCGTGGCCGACAAAGCTGTCTTTTGAAACGATTTGACTCGTTTCCCCGTCAATCGCGGTCACTTCAATCTTTTGAGATACACCTATGAAAAGATTCAGCGCATCTTCAAGCCTAATTTTATGAATGCTTTCCACTTCTTCCTCTTGGAGTACGAATTTCGGCATTTCGGTGCACTCATAGAGGAAGACATGGCAAAATTCCCGGTCGTATATTGTCTCGAGCTTAATTTCTTCTTTTAAAATGCCCAGGGAAATCAGGTCATTGAATCCAAGTCGGACACCGAGTTCTTCCTCAATCTCTCGAATTCCATCCTCGATTGTTTCATCCGCCATTAAATGGCCAGCTGAAGTAATATCAAAAAGGCCGGGATAATCCTTTTTCGTCTCGGACCTTTTCTGAACGAGAACATCCTCCCCCAGCGTAAACCAGCAATGGAAGGTCTCATGCCAGTCCCCTGTCCTGTGGACTTCTTCCCTTGCCTTTTCGCCAATGTGATTCATTTCAGCATCAAAAATACGAATGATTTCTGTAGTCATGTAGAAGTACCTTTTTACCTCTCAAATATAGTTGCGGTTCTAATTATTTTCCAGACCGTTTTTAAAAATTGCAGGTGCCACGTTAAGTTGAGAATTATCAGCAAGACCGTTTCAACTAAAATAGCAAAGCTAAACTGTCTTGAGAACCGCCGTCAAGACTGTTTCAACTAAAATACCAAAGCTTAATGGTCTTGATATCCTCGATGAAGACAGTTTCAGCCATGTGGACCGGATAGAACTTTCCCCCGTACATTCCGACCTTACCAATTGTCACGCCTTTGCAGCTCCCTGCATTTTGGACATCCTAATCCAGTTGATGTAGCCATAAATGCTGTTAATGAGGAACGCGGTCCACATGACGAGCATGTTGTAATCATTGCCACCGGTTTTTAAAAGGGTAATCGCCCAGAGCGCGATTGACAGGACGTTGACAAGAATCCACAGCGCCCACTGTTCAGCAAAGCGCTTGACCATCAGGATTTGCGCGATGATAGAGACGACAACCGCAACGGAATCGAGTCGGACTTGCTGGCCGCCAATCAAATGGAGGAGTTCGGCATACAGCGCGGACGATGCGACTGTGATGATGCTGAGCCAGACCCACTGTTTTTTGTTCAGGCGCTTGACGGCGACATCTTCTCCAATCGTCCCCTCGCCAATCTGGTTCTTTTTCCAGAAATAAATCCCGATAAACTGGAGCGGAAAATAGAACGCCGCGTTCAGCATAGCCTCGCCGTACAGGCCGTAGCCATAGGAAATATACGCATATGTAGCAGTCTGGATGATGCCGAAATAATAGTTGTTAATCTTTCCTTTCGCAACAAGCACGACACAAAGCATGCCTGATATCGAACTGATTAGCCCAATTAGCGTATCGTCCCAGGCAAAGAACAAAAAGATATTTACCGCAGTAAAAACAACCAGCCATACTTTCTCAAACAGCGTCCAGTCTTTTAACACGCCCATCTCTCCCCCGAAATATCTTGAATGCAAATCCTCAATTAGGTTGACTTGCCCATTTGTGGTAAAAAAATTATAAGGTTGGCATGCTAGAAATTGTATACTACATTAAATATATACATCGATTTGGGTTTTTACTATTCTAATAATTAATATAGGGATTACCCGGGCTATTATTTCACAGTGATGGTTTTTTGCATATTAAAAATAGAAAGAAGGACGATACAATGGAACAGGACCTTTCTACTAATGTGTCCAGGACAATTCAAACCAAGCTTGTCCTGCCCCCGGATACGAATCATATGGGAACGATTTTCGGAGGGAAGATCCTCGCCCTGATTGATGAAATCGCGGCAATTGCCGCCATGAAGCACAGCAAGACAGAAGTTGTGACAGCCTCCATCGATAAAGTCAATTTCCTGTCTACGGTAAAATTGGGCGACATCCTAACGTTTGAAGGATTCGTGATTTCAACGGGAAGGACTTCGATGGAAGTGTATGTTAAAGTCGTGTGCGAGCATCTCGATACCGGCCAGCGCAGGCTGACAACTGACTCATTCCTGACAATGGTCGCGCTGGACAATTCCGGCAAGCCAACACCAGTTCCCGGAGTCACCCCTGAAACGGATGAGGAGAAGGAACTGTATAAACAGTCAAAGGACCGCAGGGAGCGCAGACTTTCGGCAAGGCGGTCCAGGAAAACGGATATTTAATTTAAAAATCAATAAGCAAGGAGACATTCAATCGAATGCCTCCTTTTCTTTTGAAAAAATAAAGAACAATTTATTTTTTCTTCACAACAAACGTCACCGCATTCGTGGTTAGTAGCACTTCCCTATCACCGCGAACGATGGTGTACTCGAGCGGTTTTACAAGCTGCCTTAAAACATCCCAGCCCTTATAATTCCATTCCAGTTTTCTCTCCATTTCCTCGGTACAGAGGTTTACCTCCATCATAGCTTCCAGTTCCTCACCGGTCTTCAAATCGATTTCCCGGACTTGGGAGTTTATGATAATACAGTTGATGCCGCCGCTTTTTGTTCCATTGGCCATGTTTTTTAATACTTGATCAAGCTTCCCCTCGGATGAAACATGCTCCAGGCTTGAGACAGCCAGGATCAAGTCAAAGCTGGCAGCTTTTATTTTATAATCGGCAATATCCGCCTGCTCCAGTTCAATAACATCTTCGACTTTGAATTCTCTCCGATACTGATCTAATTTGGCTATTGCAGAGGGTAAAAGATCAACACAGATGACCTTGCCATTGTTGTTTTTAATTTGCTCGGCTATCGGGATACTGTTCCTCCCCACACCGCATCCAAGATCTAGAACTCTGCAATTTTGCATTTCAAAAAATGGCATCAGATCCATTACCGTCTGGACCGGCTTATGCAGCCAGGAGCCTTGCTCGAAAAGTTTATAGTTTTCATAACAAAAGTCGTGATAGACCTTCTCTGCCTTTCGAATCAACGCAATCTTTCCCAAACCACAACGCTCCCTTTATATTAAGCCTGGAATTTTCCCCAGGCTAAAACCTTCAAATAACCGCCCGCCATACGGTTCCAGAATGTCCTCAACAAGTTCGATAATCTTATCTTTCTGGTCCGTTTTATAAAAACGGTCAAAGGCCTCGGTGAAACGTTCCGCAAATTCTTCATCGAATTCCTTAAGAGAACGGACAATCCATTTTGATTTGCCTATCCATTTTCGGTTTACCCGTAAAACAAATTCACTCGCCAAATTTGCCAGGGTCACTGCGATGAAAATGGATTCGGCCCTGTTTGTACTGCCTATGAAATCATCCAATGCATCGGTTAAAAAGTAACGTTTTGTTACGATCAATTCATCTGGCCATTCTTCCGGCCCTATTTCCATAAGCTGGTTCGCTTCTTTTTTTATGGGGTCGATAATGTCCGCGCCCTTTAGGACGATGCCATCGGAAACCATTCTTACTAGTGAAGGCACTCCCTGCTCTATGTCCGACTTGAAGAAATCCCTATATGAGGTGAGGTTATGGACAAACGCTTCGATCGGCCAGCCGTTGTCTATTAAAGATTCCCTGTAGGGAGCGAAAAGATTGCCATCAAATATGACCATATCAAGGTCAGACGTTTCGGTTGCCTCTCCGCGCACCACACTGCCGGCAAGTAGTGCAGCCTGGCAATTCGGGAACTTGGCGTTTATGATTTTCAAAGCATCTTCAATCGGATTTCGTTTCAATATCGTTTCCCCCCTATCGCCTTGTAAAAAACATCTCCAAAATCTTTTTTACGGCAAGTTCATACTTCTTGAACAGCATCGCAAACTTGCTTTTCTAGTTGTTTTGCTTCATGTCGTCTTCATTCCTTTTTTCAACCTAAATACTGCCCCGCCTGTACACATCAACATCCTCACCCCAGGCGTCAACCAATTTTTCTTTCGTGATAATTTGCCACGGATTTATGAACATCTGGCCGTGTTTGTTAAAGAAAAACCCATCCCTTAAATGATAGACCGCATGCTGGATGCCGTTTGAATTTTTCCAGACAAGGACGTCACCCGGCAGCAGATTTTCACTACCGTTCTTTTCATAAAAATAGTGATTCGTTTTTAGGCCATACTCAAAAACATGCCCGCCGGCCCACATCGAAATCAGCCATTCCGTATTGGCTGAACTGCCCGCAACAGCGGCCAGGACCGCGGCAAGACAGTTTGCCCCGTTGGTTGCCGAAAATGTATTCAAGAACGGGGAAATATGAGGGTATTCCGTTCGAAATTCATTTAACTGAGCTTCGCTTATGTCAACATCATCGATGAATTGGCCGGCCATTTTTAAAAGAAAAGCCTGCTTAAATTCCGTGCTTAACTGTGCCCATAATCCTGCCTGCAAGGCGAGGTATTGTTTTGAATCAGCTTCGAAAACATATGGCGCTATGATTTCAAGCAACGGTTCCCTTCCGTGTTCGGCTGCGAATGGCTCAATCATCTCCCACTCAAATAGCAGCCCCCTGTTCAGCTTTTTCTGAATCTGAAATATTCTTTTCCGAAGAAGGCCGTCGACCGAGGCGATTGCATCAGGATGAGCGATGCACGCAAACGTAGCCTCCTGCCTATTAATTTGCCACAATTGCTGACTATTCAATGTATTAAAATCGTTAAAGAATGGGTCCGGGAAAAACTCCTTTACCGGGATGGCCATCACGTTCGGGCCTAACTCTTCGATAATAGATTCATACTCCTTCGTGAAGAAAAACAGGTCGTTTTTCGGAAAATTATTTTCTAGCCATTAGCGTAACGTTTCATTCTTAAGTTCTACATTTTTTAAAAACATGGCTTCCTCCTACTAAACTTCCAACACCATCCTGATTGTTTTCAGAATATGGCCTTCGAAATCTTCTTCCAATTCTTGTACCACCTTAAACCCCTTCGCCTCATAAAAAGCCCTGCCGATAGCGTTGTCCCGTTCGACATTTATGTAAATTTCCTTAACCCCGTTCGACTTTGCAATTCCTTCGTTTAAAAGCGCGGTCCCTATTCCCTTTCCCTGATCCTCCGGCAGAAGGTATATCGCATAAAGCTCGACCTTTCCGCCGTCCCTTACAGGCGAGAAATTCGCAAAGCCGGATACTCTGCCATCCTCTTCAGCAACCAGCATCAAGGAACGCTCCATTCGCTGTTTCATCATATCGTCATTGTAGGCTGAATTTAAAAAGTGCTCTTGTACCTCGTGAGGAATAATCCCTTCGTAGGTCGCATTCCAGCTCGTTTTAGCAACATGCTGGACCTGCTTTGTATCTTCCGCATTCGTTTTTCGGATCACCATCGATAACTCCCCCTATTTGAAGTAAGCTCTTATAAAATGGGAAATATATCTATTATATTACCATTGCAATGCTATAATTAGGAAAAACTTTTCAGGGGGATTAGATGCACAAGCGAGTGTTTGGTAACCGGCCGGGATGGAAACGGATTACTAAAAGAAGATATGCCCAATCTTATTTGGATACACAAGAGTTCAAAGGCTATATCACTCTACTTCATATCGTAGAGGCGGCCGCCCCTCTAGTTGTCGACTATGAAACAAGGCGGGTATGCATCGTGGACAGAGGCTATTTCTGGCTTCAGCAGTTTCCAGAGGGGAAGAACCATTCCGTTACCACGATGTTCGATTGCTCCGGTGAAGTAGTCCAGTGGTACATAGACATCTGCCTCCAAAATGCATCCGAAAACGGAGTGCCCTTCTACGATGACCTCTATTTGGATCTCATCATTTTTCCATCTGGCGAGGTAATTTTAAAAGATGCCGATGAGCTTGATGAAGCCCTGGCTAAAGGGATTATTAATCAAACTCAATACGACCTGGCGTGGCAGGAAACGGAGAATCTCAATCTATTACTTAGCAAAGGTGAATTTCCATTGCTAAAATTGTCGATTGTCCATAAAGACCTGCTTCTTAAAAACTTGGAGTAGTATTTGCAGCAGCTTTTTAAAAATTGAAGACAGTTTCACAAAGGGTTCCAGCACAAAACTGTCTTCATCCTTTCTGAAATTCTTTCAGCTGTTTTTTATTCTTCAACACTACGATTTTATCCGTGTAAAGAGAGTAGTTTTTAAAGAAATTCGGCTTCCCGTTCTGCTCAAAATACTTGTTCCATTTGAACATTTTTAAAAAGATTCCGTATGTAACTTTATAATGTGCCTTTTCACGCCCCAGTTTTTGCAATATGAATCTCTTGATAATCCGGTATATCCTAATAGAGTAGGCAGGATCGAGAAAAAGAATGATGTCCGCCTCTCGGAAGCTCCCCACTGTCCATTCCTCATTATGGACTCCTTCTATAATCCAGTCCTCTGACTTTAAGATGGTATCCATGCATTCAGTCCGCTCCTCTTCAGTCCTTCTCCTGTCCCCAGCTAGGTTCCTCTCCCAAACAACATTATCCAGTTCATAACAATGGATATTCAACTCCTCGGAAAGCTTCCGCGCCAAAGTCGTCTTCCCGCTCCCGACTGAGCCTATGATGCGAATTCTTTTCACAGTTCTATCCTGCAAAACGCTCACCGCCTTTTTGTTTCTTGCTGGTGCCTGGCACCATAATATCTTTAAAGCCATGTTTGCTTTTTGCCTATTATATAGTGCTCGCACCCTAATAGTCTAAATTTTCTTTAATTGCATATAACTGCCATGTTACTATTAATGAATAGAAAATCCAACGGGGGTATATATGGATATTATTATTCGAAAGGCCACTATCGGGGATGCCGAAGCAATCGCCAAGGTTCACGTTGCGAGCTGGCAAACAACCTATAAAGGCATTATGGATGAAGGCTTTTTAAGCAGGCTGAGTGTGGAAAAGCGGAAGGAATTGTGGAGGAACAACCTTCAACGAGTAGGGAATATCGTCTTGGTTGCTGTATTGAATGGTGAAATCGTTGGCTTCGCGGATGGGTCGCGTGTAAAAGAAGGCGAGTATCCCGGCTACGACAGGGATGTCACATCAATTTACTTCTATGAAGAATATCAAGGTAAAGGATTTGGAAAACAGCTGCTGAACCTGCTGTTTGAAGAATTCAGGAAAGATGGATTTACGAACGCCATTGTGAAAGTGTTAGAGGACAATGCGGCATGCAGGTTCTACGAAGCACTTGGTGCAAGACGTATTGATGAAAATTTAATTGAGGTAGCTGGCAGAAAAGCAAATCTACTGACATATGCCTGGGACAAACTGTAAAATTGAATCATTCTTATTGGAAATGATGATTTTTTATTTTTTTATAAAAGAGGGTTTGAAAAAGTTTGATTGCGGGTAGAAGGGTAATGTAGCGGCACAAAACGGAGATAACCAGGAATGTAACGGTTAATGGTAGCAGTACGTTGACGAGAGTTAATGTAGATCGGTTATCATGCTGTTGTTGTGTACGCCTACTTTGGAGAAAGATTTGCTTTCTCAGGCGAAGGTAACGGATTCGCCAACGGTATATTTAGCAGTGGCTGCTAAATTGGGGCAGGGTTTGACTGCTGAATAGGGCAAGTCTCACTCCTCAAATTCCCTTTAGGGGAATGAAGAAAGCCTGTACCAAGCCGGTAGAGGCTTTTTTCATATTAAAAAGGATGGTGCTGCAATCACGGATTGCGGCCTTTTTGTGTTCAGCCTTTTCGCTTGGTTTTGGACCTTCCCCACCCGTTTTGTGACCTTTGTCACACTTTCGCCAAGAAGCTTTGTCTAATTTTTGAATATACTGGAAAACCCCTATCGATATGGTAGATATCGGATTATGATAACACTGTAAACAACATAATTAAATTTTAAAACGAAAAGGGGAATTATTCATGTTTAACTCATTCTTAAGGGAAAACAAAATCGCTGCTGCTCTTCTCGCTGTTCTTCGTATCTATCTTGGTTACGCCTGGCTGACTGCCGGCTGGGGCAAAATCAGTGGCGGATTCGACGCTGCCGGATTTTTGAAAGGCGCCGCTGCCAACCCGGTCAAAGGTCCGGACGGAATCGTCTACGGCTGGTATGTTGACTTCCTGAACTCTTTCGCGATTCCAAACGTCGAACTGTTCAACGTCCTGATTCCTTGGGGTGAATTCCTTGTCGGTCTTGGTTTGATTCTTGGCTGCCTCACTTCTGCGGCAATGTTTTTCGGACTTGTGATGAACTTGAGCTTCATGCTTGCTGGAACTGTTAGCCATAACCCAACTGACATCGTAATGGGCTTCATCATCTTGGTTGCTGGTGCGAACGCAGGCAAATACGGCCTTGACCGCTACGTGCTTCCTTTCATCAACAAGACTGTTTTAAAAAAAGAAGCCCGGCTTCAACAATAAAGTAATAGCAAAATAGTTCAAAGGCTCTTCCAACTGGAAGGGCCTTTTTCATTATTTACAGAAGTCCTGACGCTTCGGATCTATCTTCACCAAAAAAAGTTATCCCAGCCGATACCAGTAAACTAACTACTCCACTGTGACCATTGTCACACTTTCGCCAAGAAGCTTTGTCTAATTCTTGAATATACTGGTAAACCCCTACCGCTATGTTGGAAATCGAATTATGATAACACTGTAAACAACATAATTAAATTTTAAAACGAAAAGGGGAATTATTCATGTTTAACTCATTCTTAAGGGAAAACAAAGTCGCTGCCGCTCTTCTAGCTGTTCTTCGTATCTATCTTGGTTACGCCTGGCTGACTGCCGGCTGGGGCAAAATCACTGGAGGATTCGACGCTGCAGGATTCCTGAAAGGCGCCGCTGCCAACCCGGTCAAAGGCCCGGACGGAATCGTCTATGGCTGGTATGTTGACTTCCTGAACTCTTTCGCGATTCCAAACGTTGAACTGTTCAACGTCCTGATTCCTTGGGGTGAATTCCTAGTCGGTCTTGGCCTAATCCTTGGCTGCCTCACTTCTGCGGCAATGTTCTTCGGACTTGTGATGAACCTCAGCTTCATGCTTGCAGGTACAGTTAGCCACAACCCAACTGACATCGTAATGGGCTTCATCATCCTTGTCGCTGGCGCTAACGCAGGAAAATACGGTCTTGACCGTTACGTGCTTCCTTTCATCAACAAGACTGTACTAAAAAAAGATGTCCGACTTCAACAATAAAGTCATAGCAAAATAGTTCAAAGGCCCTCCCACCTAAACTTAACGGGTTCTCTTTATGGGGACAAAAAGGTAAAATAGCATACAAAATCGCAGACCTACCAGCATATTATGGTAGGTCTTTTATTATTGATGTAGAGCCTTTTTCTTAGAAAATATTAAAAAAAAAGCACAAAAATCGGTATGATAATGACTCTGTACAATAGCCATTGTACATTATATATATAGTGATTTTAATGGCTAGAATGCTAACTAAAAGCAGTGCTAAAAACCCCTTGATATGGAGGCTTTATAATGCGATTAATGATGCCAAAGGAAAAGAATTGGGGATAACTGATAAAAGGTTTAAAATTGAGGATATTTTGTATTTTCGGTGATTTTTTAGAAAGTTTTTCCCTTTTTTTGTATAATAGTATTAAAGGGTTGCTTCTAACTTTAAAATTGGGGGGAACATTATGAAGAGAATACTTGTCTTATTATTCGTTTTATTTGTCGGAGTGATTGCAGTAGCTTGTAGTAAAGAAACAATTAATACCGAGGATGTCAAAGGGTTCTTAAAGGAATACAAGGTTGAGCAATATAACATCAAAGACCCTAATAATATTCCATCTGGGGTGGAAATTGGAGATAAAGTAAAAAAATACTTGTCCGAAAATGCATTTAAAGTGCAAACTGCAAATCGGGTTTATCAAATTGCACCCCAATTTGTCGAGGAAACTAACAAAACCATTGAATTAGAGGATGTAATCCTTAACAAAGAAAAAGAAAATGAAGATGGTACGGTAAACTATAAATACACACTAAAACTAAAAGTGTCTGATGGAAAATCGAGTGAAGTGGTTGAAAAAAATGGACAGTTAACTGTTTCAAACGATGATGGGTTGAAAATAACTCGTGATTGGGAAGATAAAACAGTATTTATCGATAACGTACCTATATAAAAATTCTTAAAGGAGGACCACGATGATGAAGGCTTTGCTGGAAATGACCAGATTATTGCCGAAATAAATTATATTAAGTAATACACATTTCGTTCAAATATAATGTTAAAAAAGCCACGTTTTTATAGTTAAAAACGCGGCTTTTTGTTTGCAATTTGATTGTCAAACTTGTGCTATTTTAAGTGTTTTTATTGCCTTTTATCCCCCAGAAGAGAACCCGTTAACCTAAACTGGAAGGGCCATTTATTTTTTCGAATACTTTCACTTAATGTGATTATCCAACACTATACTTTCCCATCCAGTAAATCCTTTAATGTGGTGCTGTCCAGCAATTCCGCGACAGTATCCCTGACCAAAGCCCAAAGAGGTTTGAGAAGGCAACTCCCCTCAAGAGGACAACTCTCATAGGAGGTGATACTTACACAGCCCATTGGCGCCAATGGCCCTTCCAGGTTGCGGATGACCTGACCAATGACAATTTCCTCTGGGCTCCTGCTTAGTTTGTAGCCGCCATTCACCCCTCTTTTGCTCTGCACATACCCATTCCGTTTCAACTGCAAAAGCAATTGCTCCAAATAATTAATTGGAACCAGTGTTTTTTCGGATATTTCCCCAATTGGAACCACATTGTCACCACTCCCCCCCAGGCAGATGAGTGCCCGCAATGCATACTCCCCCCGGCTCGACAGCTTCATGCCTACCAACTCCTCTTCATCTAGGCGTTCACCCATTTTTGAAATGGACTGGAACCACGCCATTTTGTCCAAACATACAGTAGGTTACAAACCTGATTAGATTAGTCGACAATTAGAAAAATGCCCTTTTTCATAAGTCTATTCAGGACATTTCTAAAAAGGAGAGATTTTTTTGAGGAGGCTAATTGTTCTTGCGCTTATTGGATTGGTCGCCCAGCTGGTTGATGGTTCGCTTGGGATGGCGTATGGGGTGACGTCAACCTCCTTGCTGCTGATGTTCGGGATTGCCCCTGCTGTTGCATCCGCATCTGTCCATATGGCGGAAGTGGTTACGACCGCTGCATCTGGAGTTGCCCACATACGATTCGGCAATGTAGACAAACAGGTTGTCTATCGGCTAATCATCCCTGGATCCATCGGAGCCTTTTTAGGAGCATGTTTCCTCGGAAGCATCCCCGGCCATATAATAAAGCCCTATATATCGGTTTTTTTGCTTATGCTAGGCGTATTTGTAATTTACCGTTTCTTATTTAAGTTCAATCCTTCTAAAAAACCTGTCAAAGGTAAGTTCGGAAAAAAATTCTTTGTCCCACTCGGCTTTGTTGCCGGCTTCTTTGATGCAACTGGCGGTGGCGGCTGGGGCCCGATTGCCACTCCAGTCCTGCTAACAAGCAATCGGATGGAACCGAGGAAAGTCATTGGTTCAGTCGATACAAGTGAATTTGCAATCGCTGTGTCTTCTACAATTGGGTTCCTTTTAACTTTGGGCTGGTCAACGATCAATGTTCAATGGGTTTTGGCATTAATGATTGGCGGTATCATTGCAGCGCCAATTGCGGCCTGGCTCGTAAAAATCATCCCTACAAATCTCCTCGGCACCCTAGTTGGCGGCATCATCATTTTAACGAACATCAGGACATTGTTCGGGGCTTTACATGTTTCTCCTTCATTCGCGCAGTTTACGTATGTTGTATTGGCATTACTTTGGGCCGCCTCTGTCATCTCTGTAATTTATAAAATAAAGAGGGTTGCTGTTGAAGCTTAGAGTTTGAGAAATTTTCACAGTAGATGTTCCGCTTTTCTTTAAATAGCCTGGCTGCCAGCCAACCTGTAAAGCAGGTTGGCTTGTTTCCTTTTTTAGAGTAGATCTACTTTGGTTTCTTCTTTAATGCTCAGAACCATTCTTTTGTTGAAAAAGACCTATTTTTTAAAAAATAGAGGAGATTCCGCTAAGATTGGTCTTTCTTTAACCGAAACTTCCCCGTTTTTCCATTGCTCAAATACAATAATGCCGAAATCCAATATATTAATGCCGTTCACTGCAATAATTCTGCCAAACCAGGGAATAATTATGCCGATTGCGGCAATAATTCTGCCTATCTCGTAATTATTTATGCCGAACCCAAGGAATACTTCCCCCAGGCAATTTCGCCGAAAACTGGTTCTATCCGCCAAATACGATTTTTATTTCGCCAAAAGTCATTTTCCTTATCGAGGTTTCATTCGTGTGGCGAGTCCGTTCAACAAAGTTATCCAGCGCTAAAACCAGCATTTCATAACCCTCAGTGACCTTTGTCACACCTTCGTCAAGAAGCTTTGTCTAATTCTTGAATATACTGGAAAACCCCTATCGATATGTTGGAAATCGGATTATGATAAAACTGTAAACAACATAATTAAATTTTAAATCGAAAAGGGGAATTATCCATGTTTAACTCATTCTTAAGGGAAAACAAAATCGCTGCCGCTCTTCTAGCTGTTCTTCGTATCTATCTTGGTTACGCCTGGCTGACTGCCGGATGGGGCAAAATCAGTGGCGGATTCGACGCTGCCGGTTTCCTAAAAGGAGCCGCTGCCAACCCGGTCAAAGGCCCGGACGGAATCGTCTATGGCTGGTATGTTGACTTCCTGAACTCTTTCGCCATTCCAAACGTCGAACTGTTCAACGTCCTCATTCCTTGGGGTGAATTCCTAGTCGGTCTTGGCCTAATCCTTGGCTGCCTCACTTCTGCGGCGATGTTCTTCGGACTTGTGATGAACCTCAGCTTCATGCTTGCTGGAACTGTTAGCCACAACCCAACTGACATCCTGATGGGCTTCATCATCCTAGTCGCTGGCGCTAACGCAGGCAAATACGGTCTTGACCGTTACGTGCTTCCTTTCATCAACAAGACTGTTTTCAAAAAAGAAGCCCGGCTTCAAGAATAGGCATTAGGTAAACTAATCGAAGGCTCTTCCAATCGGAAGGGCCTTTTATATTTTTCTAAACTAGCAAGTTTCATTTGTTAGCTTGTTTACGGATTAGTTCCTTACCAAAAGACCCTACAAAATAAGAAGATCTGTCTCCCGTCCAATATGTCGGAAAAGTTGGGCTCGCTCACTTCCGGGGTTTCAATGAATGGGTTTGGAGAATTCAACTATTTCTAACGAAGTATACCGCCAAAAGTAATGCTTATTCCTCCCGAATTAAGTGGTAATTTCACTTCCTACAAACCAAGATGGCATTCTGTCCAGCCGGTTGGTTTCATAAAAAAAAACGGATGTGTTTCTTCCCACACCTGGATCCCTCAACTTCCTCAAGTCGTAAAATCACGACTGTCCGTGACCTTTGTCACACCTTCGTCAAGAAGCTTTGTCTAATTCTTGAATATACTGGAAAACCCCTATCGATATGTTGGAAATCGGATTATGATAAAACTGTAAACAACATAATTAAATTTTAAATCGAAAAGGGGAATTATCCATGTTTAACTCATTCTTAAGGGAAAACAAAATCGCTGCCGCTCTTCTAGCTGTTCTTCGTATCTATCTTGGTTACGCCTGGCTGACTGCCGGATGGGGCAAAATCAGTGGCGGATTCGACGCTGCCGGTTTCCTAAAAGGAGCCGCTGCCAACCCGGTCAAAGGCCCGGACGGAATCGTCTATGGCTGGTATGTTGACTTCCTGAACTCTTTCGCCATTCCAAACGTCGAACTGTTCAACGTCCTCATTCCTTGGGGTGAATTCCTAGTCGGTCTTGGCCTAATCCTTGGCTGCCTCACTTCTGCGGCGATGTTCTTCGGACTTGTGATGAACTTGAGCTTCATGCTTGCTGGAACTGTTAGCCATAACCCAACTGACATCGTAATGGGCTTCATCATCTTGGTCGCTGGCGCCAACGCAGGCAAATACGGTCTTGACCGTTACGTGCTTCCTTTCATCCGTAAGGCTGCAACGAAGAAAGAACATCAACTTCAACAATAATGCGGGATACCATCATCCCCGATAAGTAGTAAAGGATCCTCCATAATTGGGGGATCCTTTTTAGTTACTAGGAACCTTTCGAGTTATACTTACAGAGTAACTGCTCCACCCGGGGTATTTTTCTCCGAGGCCGGTCACAACAACAAATCCATAACTACTATTAAAAAACAGCCTCCTTATCCTTCTCAGCAAATTCACTTGCTTGGTTCACTTGCCGCAGAACCGTTTTCGATTATCCAAGAGAGGATCGTAGTGCTGTCCCTGACATTTTTCTCCTTAATGGCGGTTAACAGCTTTCTTGTACCTTCTTCATTCGTTAATTGCTGAAAAGACTCAAAAATAGTTTCAGGTTTATTGAAACCGCCATCCGGGCATTCGACAAGGCCATCCGTCGTCAAAAGGATATGATTTCTTCCGCTCCTAAGCTCTTTGCGGCCGATACTGTAACAGGGAACCTGCAACTCGAAAGTGTTGACTTTACCAACCCATTCAAAAAAGCTTCGATGGTTTTGCTGATACTCCTTCAAGGCAGCTAACTCGGGATGATACAAATGGAGAAGACAGTCTCCTATTGAAAACCACCAGAGAAAATTTTCTTTACGGACCGCAATCAGGCATGCTGTCTCACCCCGAAGCTCCCTGCATCTTTTTCTAAAATCCTCATCTGTAAAGAGGGAAAGGATCCGCTTTTCCAATTCCTCAAAGGACTTTTTTACCGGAAGCCGCAAAATATTCTTTATCTCTTCCTTTTGTTTTTCGAATTCACTCGCAACCAATTCCGCACTATCGGCTGTACTGTGTGCATCAAGAAGGACTGCAAACTCATAGCCTTTTTCCCCGTCAGTCCAAATGACGCATCCGTCTTCATTCTTAAGCTGGCCAGCGGTTGAATTGCCGCCAAATCGCCCCAATACAATTGGCCCGACTGTCTTGGTGCTGATTTCATCCACAAAATTCTTATGGCAGCCAACCCAGGTATATTCAGCCTTCATCTCTTTTCTCCAAAAACGTTCCAATACGCCGGCAAACTTCATTAACATCAATGTCATCACCCATCCGGGCTGTTGGTGAATCGTACACCGCAAAAGGTCCCCAATACTCTTCCGGTGTGCCAGGGTACCTTGCGACCAGGTGCATATGAAGATGCGGAACGGCATTTCCGGAAACCACAGCATAAATATGCTCGGCCCCTTCAGTTTCCTTCAACGCCTTGCTCACCCTGGACATAATAAACCCGAATGCCTTCGCTTCTTCCGGCTCCATTTCAGCCAGCGTTGGCACATGCCTTTTTAAATCAATCATAATGTGGCCAAGGTAATTTGGTTTCCCATTGCTGTCGATATGCCCAACGTAGACAAAGTCATCTTCATAAATCATTTCCCCAACAGTTTGAATCAAGCCTTTATGCTTTTTACAAATAAAGCAATCCCCAGACATGAAACTTCCCCCTTCATTCTTTTTAAAAATAAAAAAACCTGCCGCTCGTAAAGAGACGACAAGCTTCCGCTTCCGTGTTTCCACTCTTCTTGGTTTGCAGCAAATTGAAACAAACCTTCTCAAGACTCGATTACGGGAGTTAACCGTCCAGGCTTTAATGTCAGCCTGACCGCTCAAAGGCGAGTTCGGGAATTGTATTGACTGCTTTTCACCGGCCAGCAGCTCTCTGACAATAAGGGATTCCCTACTTTTCCTCATCATTGCGTTATGGATATGGAAAACTTTCACTTATCTTACTGTTAACTCAACATTCTGTCAATTAGTTCCCACTTTCATTTTATAGATGAATTGTACTCCCCTTTTATCAATGAATACATATATGTATCATGCGCGGCTTCTCCCTGGACCATATAATCCCGCAAAATCCCTTCCCTTTGAAAGCCTGCTTTGATCAGCAGATTATTGGAAGCTTCATTTTCGAGGAAAACTACAGCTCCGATCCGGTTAAGATCCATCTTCTTAAACCCATGGGAAATGACTTTCTCCAATGCCTCTGAAACATACCCCTTCCTCCAATGGCCGGGATGGAGTTCATAGCCGATTTCCGCGCGCTTATGCTTCGGGCTCCAGGCATTAAAGCCTATAGTTCCAATGATTCCCACTGTCTCTTTTCGCTCGATTCCCCAGCGGATGCCTCTTTTCTCATGATAATTTTTATTAAAAAAATCAACGAAACTTTCAGCCTGATCAATCGTTTTCAAGCGCTCTTGCCCGTAAAAACGGATAACATGTTCATTTGAAAAGCAGGCAAAAATGCCAGCAGCGTCCTCTTTTACAATTTCCCTTAAAATAAGTCTCTCCGTCTCCAATACGGGAAACATAGTCCCAGCCCCTCTCTTTTTCCCTTCGAATAATCTTTTTTTCTTTACTCTTGCACCCTGATAAGTCGAGCAGATAACCATTTGATTAAACATTACCACACGAAATCTTCAACATTCCATTAATTCCCTCCGTTAATTTTCGTGGTTGTCTGCACCCTATACCTATACAAGAAAATTTGGGGTGATTTTGCCATGATCAATAAATATCTACTGGCGGGCGGAATCGTTGCTGTCGCAGTGCTTGCTGGGGGGGTACTCTTTCTCGATAACGGCGAGACGAACCGGCAAGGTCCTGCCCGAAGCCAGATTAGCCAAGGCTTGCAGCAGATTCATCAGCGCGATGGGCATATGCTTAGGGTTACCGAGTATGACAACGTCTGGAACGGCGGTGAGACAAAACGGTTCCTTGATACTAATCCTTCTATTCAAAAGATTTATCACAATGAAAAAGACACAAGCCATTATGTGGACAATGAGGCTGTCGTCGATTTCGCCGGCCACCCTTCAACACAGGAGATAGCCCGTATAGCGGCCGACATTGACGGAGAACTAATGAAGCAATTTAACTCCACCTATATTTTTAAATCAAGAACAATGAATGCCGAGAAGCTGATTGACTATTTTCGTAAAAGGGACGATGTCGAGTTTGCCGAGCATCATTACATCCTAATGCAAAATGCCGTTCCTGTTCCTAATGATGTATTTTACCGTGAACAATACCAATGGAACCTGCCGGTGATTGGCACGGAGAATGGCTGGGCGATTTCGCGGGGTTCGAAAAAAATTACTATCGCCATCGTTGATACCGGGGTAGATTTGGACCATCCCGATTTAAAAAACCGGCTTGTCCAGGGCTACAATGTGCTGGAGGATAACGATAATCCCGATGATGACAATGGGCATGGGACCCATGTTGCAGGCATTATCGCCTCTGAAACAAACAACGGGAGGGGCGTAGCCGGGATTACATGGTACAACAAAATCATGCCGGTAAAAGCAATGGGCAGCAAAGGGTACGGAACTACGTTTGATATTGCCAAGGGAATTTACTGGGCCGTTGACAATGGAGCAAAGGTAATTAATTTAAGCCTCGGGAATTACCAGTCGTCGCGAGCCCTGAAGGAAGCCATCGATTATGCGTATCAGCGCGATGTCGTCCTTGTAGCCGCCGCTGGCAATGACAACTCCGGGCAGCCGACCTATCCGGCTTCCTATCCACAGGTGCTTGCCGTTTCCGCTGTCGATCACGAGGGAAGAAAGGCGGAATTTTCAAATCATGGGACCTATGTCGATGTGGCCGCGCCAGGAGTCTACATCCCGAGCACCTATTTCCGCAAACAGTATGCGGCGCTTTCCGGTACCTCGATGGCTTCCCCTCATGTCGCGGGGCTTGCCGGTCTGATTCGCTCCGAGAATCCAAAACTCACCAACAAGCAGGTCGCCCGGATCATCAAAAGGTCAGCGTCGGACCTAGGCATTCGCGGCCGGGACGCACAATTCGGGAACGGAATGATTGATGTAAACCGGGCCCTCCAACAGGCGAGAGACACGAAAAACCAGCCTCGCCGCGAAAGTCCAGGAACCAAGTTGCTCGATTATTTGAAACGATAAGATTAATGCCCGCCTTGTGCGGGTTTATTTTGTCACTATTTGAATATTTAAAATAGTTAAATAACTATACATAATTACTATAACCATGTTGTATAATTTAAATGTAAAAATTAATAAAAAGGAGGTGTTTGTTATGAAATATGGGACTCTCTTTCTTAAATTAGCAGCACTCTATTTTTTAGTGGGAGTCGGCATGGGGCTTACAATGGAAATCATCGGCGATCATAGTCTGATGGGGGCGCATGCCCATATTAACCTTGTCGGCTGGGCTTCAATGGCTCTTTTTGGAGTCATTTACGTTCTTTTCCCGAAAGCAGGTGATTCGCTGCTGGCAAAACTTCATTTTTGGCTTTATAATATCTCATTACCCTTATTCATGCTTGGCTTGTCATTCTTGCTTTTGGGAAATGAATCGCTCCTTATCCTGCTGCAAATTTTCCCTAACATCCTCGTTCTTTCCGTCCTGCTCTTTGTCATCAACGTATTCCAAAATGTAAAAGCTGCCGATGTCACGCACCTATTGAACAGGGACCGAAACGCATCCATGTAAATAAAAAGTAGTGCCTGTCTTATATGACAGCGCACTACTTTTTTGCTTTTTATAAAAAGAGCTGCTCTACCCAGTAATGCCCTGGGTTTTTTCCTGGAAATAGTTTGCTCTCGACGGCGTGATGATGGTCGCGAAAAGGGTGGCCGATAGGATTCCACCAACAATGGAGAATGCGATGCAAACAAATTGGATGGTAAACCATTCCGCAAAGAAACCAACCATTAAGGTCAACCCAATCTGGATTACCCCTTGCGCCATATCGGCAACGCTTGCAAATCTTCCCATGAGTTCGACAGGCACTTTATTCTGGAAGAAGGTTGCATAGCCAGTTGTTGCAAAAGCCATGAAAAATCCTAAGAAGACAAAGGCGGCGGTTGCTGTCAGGAAATTGAAGGATGAGTAAAAAGCAAGATAACCCACCGAACTTAATAGCATTCCCCCGCCAAGATAGAATTTAAGGGGAATCTTTTTCGTAACCATGGCTGCAACGGACGATCCTGCCAAGGCCCCGATACCTGTTATACTTACGATCAAACCATAATCCCGGGTCGACAGGCCGAGCGTTTTTTTAATAAACGTCACCTCTTGCGGATCCAAAGCGAACCCGATTAGCGTTGCTCCCTGGTACAGTAAATAAACCACAATGAAAAATTTGGCCCCTACAACAAAATTGCGAACTGCCTTCCAGTCCTCAATCAATGTCTTTAGGCTGATTGGTTCCCTCGCACCTGTTTTCGCTTCGTCCACATTAGGAAGCAAGTAAATAAAAAACGCGCAAATGATAAAGGATACCGCGTTGATTATGATACAAATGTCAGTTCCAGCAACCATAATGAGGGCCCCAGCAATTGCTGGCCCGAGCAGGAACGCGCCAGATGCTGTCATGCTCATAATGGAATTGAAGCGTTTCCGATTTTCCTGAGGCACCAGTTTTGTTATGTAGACGGTTGAGCTTGGCCCGAAAAACGCCCCAGCGATATTAATCAAAAGCATCGTAAAGTAAATAAACCAAAGTGAATCTATAAAAGGGATAATAAAGACCAATAACCCCCGAATGATATCGGTTGCAATCATTAGCTTTCTCTTGTTAACTCGGTCGATGACACTGCCTGACCATGTATTCGTGATCAACACCGCGATTGGCCTAATAATGTATAGGCCAGCAACCGCTGCAGCCGATCCCGTTAAATCCAGAACTGAGATATTCAGGGCAATTAAATAGATCCAACTGCCCAAATACGATACCCCAATTCCAGTTAGCAACAGAATCGGATTTTTCCAAGAACTCATTGGCTCACCCTTTTCCTTCCATTTTTTCCATAATACCATTTTTGAAAAATTTAAAAAAGGAGCTTTCGCTTCAAGCTAACCGAGTACAGCCACCCCGCCCGAAATTTTCCCAACATGAAAATCAGAGTGAAGCAGGGGACGTATCCTTTGCTTCATTTTCTCGACTGCATACACAAAATAAAAAGCCGCCATTTCGGCAGCCTTTACAAGTTGAAGCTATTCAGCTATTCCTTGATGATTTTCATTTCCTTTAACGGCCAATAGACAACCTTTGTCGTCCCGACCACATTCTCGATTGGAATTGCGCCGATATGCCTGCTGTCCTTGCTGTTCCTTCTGTTATCGCCCATAACGAACAAATGACCCTTCGGAACAACCATAGTACCGACAGCCGTATCCTCAAGCTTGAACGAATCCGTAAGCGGGCCAATAGGATTTTCCTTTTTAAACTGCTCCAGGTATGGCTCTTCATACGGCTTGCCATTTACGAATAGCATATCATCCTTATACTCGATGTGGTCCCCAGGCAAACCTATGATCCGCTTTATATAATCCTCGCGGTCGTTTGCGTGGAAAACGACGATGTCAAATCTCTTAAGTTCACCAATTTTTGTGACAATCATCCGATCGTGATCTTGAAGGGTGGGATTCATGGACGCCCCATCAACCTCAATCGGGGTCAGGAGAAATGTCCGAGTCAAAAAAGCTATAAGTATGGCAATAAAGATTGCTTTTATCCATCCAAGAATCTCTTCTCTATTATTCTCCATTCTTTTCATCCTCTCCACATGTAATTTGGCAGCCTTTTTTAAATTCTATGGCACATCTTGGGGGATAATTCAAGTTATAAATTACTGCGCAGTCCTTATTCAGGAAGCGTTTCATACGCCATTTTCCCAATAATCTCTAGGTGCTGAGGATAGTCCTTCAGCAGTTCTTCCTGCGTGAAAAGCTCAAAGTCCTTGTATTCAAATCCAGGAGAAACCATGCAGCCTACAAGCGCATACTTTCCATCACCCAAAACAGAGGAACCAAAAATCGTATTTTTCGGCACCAATAGCTGGGGAACTTCTCCCTTCTCCAAATCGAGCCCCAACAAAACTTCCTCATACTCGCCATTTTCGTGGATCATATGTACCGATAGCGAATCTCCCGCATGGAAATACCATAGCTCATCCGATTTCAGCCGGTGGAAATGCGAAACCTCACCCGATCGGAGCAAAAAGTAAATGCTCGTATAAAGCGCCCGATCCTTGCCAGGCACTTCCTCATCCGACCTGTACGTCTGTTTAAAATATCCACCCTCTGCATGTGGTTCAAGTTCCAACCGGGAAACCCAGTATTCCGCCGTGTGTTTGTCCATTTGTTCAGCTCCTAAATCGTCAATCTTGCTTCCCTATTATTTTGGCACATCTATTCCCCAAAACACAAATTAAACTGGGAACTTTTTTGTAATACGAACTTGACCATTTTTAAAAAGGGCATGCGCTCCGCAGACCCTTGGCCAACATCAATGGCCCACATACGCATCATCGATGTGCTTGACATGTTTATGGTTCAGTACAAAAAAACAACCGACAGCATCACAAACGCCTCTCCGACGAAGAAAGGCATGCTTGAATTGAACCATTCGGCAAGCTTTCCGGCAAAGAAATGAGCGATTCCCCCGCCAATAAACCGGAAAACCTGGCAACGTGGTCGGACGGCGAAAAGGAATTATTCGCTAAGCCGCTCATGAAATACAACCACCCGTTTAAAACGAAATAGTACGTGATGAATTTTAAAGACCGTACCTCCCTTCATTTCCAGGAGGACCGGTCTTTAGGGATGATCTTTTGACCGGTTCGGCTGCAATTCTCCTAGCCATCGGGCTTTAGAGAAGGTCTATTGACAGATTTAGTAGCAAATCTTTAGGCTATCGGTCTTTAGCATTAGGAATAAATTCTGATCCGTCCCCTGCTTTCATGGGAGTTTTTTTTCTCCGGTTTCTGCTAGCACTTCCCTAGCAGACTGCTATCGATTCCCTGCAATTTCACCCGTTTACCCTGCAATTTCATTTGTTTACCCTCCAATTTCATTTGTTTACCCTGCAATTTCACCCATTTATCCGGTATTTCACCAGCTTTATCCGTAAATTCTTAATGATTCCCGGAAATTTATTATTGCGCCGCACTTCATCAAACCCATCAAGACCGTTTCACTTATTTTCTCCAAGCGAAACGGTCTTGATCTTTTGGCATTCACTTGTCTTCTGGCATTTCGTCAGTCTGTTGCCCTACCTATCCAAAAAAACCTCGCTCCGGTGCCAAATCTCCATTCCGCTTTAATTTCCCCCAGCCAACCCGGGTTCCCTTAAGCGCGACAATCAGGGATTTCCATGTAACCCAGAGCAATAAGTAACGATAAACAATTCTTTGCAGAATCATGGTCACTAACGGTTTCGTGCTTATTTTCTCAAGCCTGAAGGCAACTATACTGACTAGCAGATCAATGAAGAAATACGTACCGAAAATAAGCAAGGAGGACCTCACATCGCCGGTTGCAAGTTTTACGATAAACAGCACGTCTATAGTGGGCGCTAAGAACGGGATAATCAACTGGACCAGCAGCATATTCGGCATAGCAAGGAATCCGAGTGTTTTATGTTTCCTTCCCGCAAAAGCTTTCTTATGCTTCCAGAAGCATTGCAATGTACCGAATGTCCACCTGAAACGCTGTTTGAGGAAATCACGGATGGTTTTAGGTGCTTCGGTATAGGCTAAAGCCTTTTCTTCAATCGCTACTTTATAGCCGTTACGAAGAATTTTTAAGGTCATATCCGTATCTTCAGCCAGAGTATCATCTGAAAAATAGCCCAGCTTTTCAACCACCTGTTTTCTCCAGGCACCGATTGCTCCTGGAACAACTGTAAGACAATTTTGCGTGGCAAATGCACGTTTTTCAATATTGAATCCGGTGACATACTCGATGTGCTGCCAGTTGGTTAGCAAATTCCGCCTGTTTCCAACCCGTACATTTCCTGATACCGCCGCTATCTGCCCTTCCTCAAAGTGGCGTACGAGAAGCGAAATTGCTTCAGGGGCCACACTTGTATCGGCATCCACAACAATCAGGATATCCCCCTTTGCCCTCCTCGCTCCTTCATTGAGGGCTAATGCTTTTCCGCCATTTTTTTTATGTACTAAATGAACATTTTCATGTTCAGAAAAATTCTCTATTACTGTAAGAGATGTCTCATCCTTTGATCCGTCATCGATGACGATGATTTCAAGATTTGGATAATCGCTTTTCATGATGGACTGAATCGTCTTCTTTATTACTTTTTCTTCATTAAATGCTGGAATTAAGACACTCACCATAGGAGTGAAGTTTTCTCCATGGCGTGCTTGCCGTACTTGTCTTTTATGTTTTAAAGCTAAAAAGCCTAAAATTAAAAGCCGAAGAGCCAGAACCATCATTACACTAATCAGCAACATCACGGTCATTGCTTTGAAATTGGCGATGCCCAAAAGCACTTGTTTTGAGCTATGGACTATCGGTTTTTCCACATCCGCGACCAGGGGCATGACCTTGTCTTTACTTTGATTCATCAGCTCACTGACTGTTGTAAAAGTATATCCCTTGCTCTTCAATTGTTCAATGATGATTGGCAGGGCTTCAACTGTTGCCTGCCTGTCCCCGCCTCCGTCATGGAGCAAAATAATATCGCCTTCGGAAGCCTGTTTCAGTACGGTCTCCACAATCGCATCCCTGTCACGGAGCTCCCAGTCCCTTGAATCAACATCATAATTTACAGTTATATAGCCCATTTCCGTCACATTCTTCATTTGTTCAAAATGCTTAGGAAAATACTTTGCCTCTTCATCTCCCAAAGGAGAACGGTATAGCACGGTAGTATGGCCAGTAATCCCCTGGATCACTCGCTGGGTGCTATTTAATTCGAATTTCAGCTTTTCCTCAGACATATCCTTTGTATTTGGATGTGTAAACGTATGGCTTCCAATCTCATGGCCATCCTTAGCCATCTGTTTCACGATGTCCTGATGGAGGGCAGCATTTTTACCAATCAGAAAGAACGTTGCCGGGACTCTTTGTTCTTTCAGGATTTTCAGGATTTTTTCCGTATATTCAGGGGTCGGCCCATCATCAAACGTCAAGACGATTTCCTTTTCCTTCATTTTGCTTAAACGCTCAAACTCGTATGCTTTCGGAATGGAGGTATAGGTTTCATTCGTTATGAAGCCAGCTTCATTAAACAAAAAGCTGCGCTCGCCATCCTCCCTGTTCTCTGAGGACCTGAAGACGTTCCCTTCCCCTTTGCTATAAATATTTCCGCCATTTTTAACCGTTTGTATTTCTTCAAGGTTATTCCCTTTAAGGATATCCCACATCGAAGGATCCTCTGCTCCGAGCCTCCAAAGGGCAATCCCTTTTGCGCCTGCCTCTTCGGTAATTTTCAGCTGATTGTAGAAGGTTGCGCTGTCAAGAAACCATACTTCATGAACTTTACCTTCCTTCGTATATTTCATATATGGGTTCTGGCTCATATCATCCCACTGGATGTCCAAACCCGCTTTCTCGGCGAGCCTTATGACATCATCAAAGGAAACCACTTCCCCCGGGTCCTGGCTTTCCCAATCCCAGTCATACCCGTAATTGCCCAGAGCGACGATGAGCTTGTCCTTTGGCAATTTAGCGAGGATGCTTTCAAACCAGGATGTGGAAGCAACCGGGCCTGGTCTGTTTACATTCTCATCGTAGGCCATCACAATCATCTGGTCCAAATGGTTTTCTAGCTGCTGATAATCATACGCTTCATTCGCAGCGGGGACATCCATTGAAACGGTGAGCCCGTCTGCATGAAATACTTCGTACAGTTCCTTCATAAACTGGGTAAGTTCATCACGTGTGCTCTTGTCCAGATTCTCAAAGTCAATATTGATGCCGTCAAAATGATTTTTTTTAATTTGATTATGTAGATTTTTTATCAGTTTCATCCGTTCCCCAGGTGAATTTAACAGGGTATTTATCGTCTCCTGGTTCCACTTGCCATCCTGTATGTTATGTATCAATGGGGTAATTTTTATATCCTTCTCCTTCGCAAGCTTAACGATTTCAGGATCGATATCGCTCTCTATCTCAAGGTCTTCGTTGATGCTCAGCCATTGAGGGATCAATACATCGATTTCATCAATATTATCCCTTAACGATTGTTCACTGTTGCTGTCCCAATTCACATAGAAGGCGTATACTTCTTTGTTATACCTGACTCCCTGACTAAGAAAACTTTCATTGTTATCGGGCGATGCGGGCTGGTGAGCCGTCATTGTTACCGATGGTGTAATATCCTTAAATTCATCGGTTACCTTAGTTTCCAGCTTCGGTATCACTGGATTAAAATAAAGCCCCAGGCCGGAAAAAAAGACTGCAAGCGCGAACAGGGCGGCAACTAAAGCACCCAAAAAGACCATTACATTCCAGCGTTTACTTGATTCGCTTTCAAAAATGAAATCTTTATTCTTGAAATCACTATTTAAATCCATGTTTCTATTTTTATTCCATTTGAGATGAAATCTTTTCCTCATTTTATTAACCTGCCTCAAAATCATTTTGTCCCTAAAGGTCCGATTACAGTGAAACTTGCCGCTGTGCGTTTCAGCGGCTTAGTTGGACTGTCTTTTCAATGTAACCGTATCAACCGTACCATTGAAATTTAAATCATTGATATATGCTGATTTATTCATTTTTACTAAACAGGGAATTCTAGCTATGCAAAAGGACCTAAAGATGATCAGCTTTTTTTAATCCACGTAATTCCCCTTGGTACTTTTGTAACACAACCCATGAATTCTCCTGATCCATCAAGCCTTTAGTTACATGGAAATAACGTTTTAAAACTTCTGAAAATCTCTTTTTCAAATAAAATCATCTCTTCTTAACATTTGGTTAACAAACTATTAATATGGCAGAAAAATTTTTAACGATAAAAAGGACCTATCTCCCAGGAATTTTTCACTAGCAATGACCATTATTCCGCAATATTTCGGTTCAACTAGTCATTTTGTCGAATAACATTAAGTTTTTTCAAGTGATACAATGAACCCAGAGTGCCACAAAGGAAGTGTATGAATGGAAAAGGAAAACAAAGCTCCACGAATTAACAAAAGAAAAAAGGGTTTTCGAGTTACACTCGCCATCATCTTGCTTTTATTTGCAGGCGCGGCTGTGTACGGATATTCAGTTTATCAATCGATCGCCACTACACTAAAAAGCACACATGAACCCCTGGATAGATCAAAAACAGTTCATCGGAAAATTGATTTGGATAAGGGTGAGCCCATCTCGATCTTATTATTAGGAGTAGACCAGCGAGATGGCGACCGTGGACGCCCAGATTCACTCATGCTGTTAACGTTAAACTCCGATGACGAGTCGATTAAAATGGTCAGCATTCCTCGTGATACATATGCCAAAATCAGTGGAAAAGGAGTAGAGGATAAAATCAATCATGCCTATACATACGGCGGAGTGGATATGAGCGTTAAAACGATTGAAAATTTCCTCAATGTCCCAGTCGATTATTTCATCGCGGTAAATACGAATGGTTTCCAGGAACTTGTCGATACTGTTGGTGGCGTAACAGTGAATAACAAACTCGATTTTTCATACGGCAAGTTTCACTTTCCAGTTGGCCAACTGCATTTGAATGGAGAAGAGGCCCTCAAATTCACGCAAATGCGCCATTTAGATCCAAATAGCGATTTTGGCCGTCAGGAACGGCAACAGAAAGTCATTCAGGCATTGATTAAGGAAGCTTCACACGTAAAAACACTAACAAACTATCGAAGTATTTTAGAGGTTATCGGAAAGAACGTAAAAACCAATTTAACATTCAATGAAATTAAGAATATCCAAGCAAACTATTCAAATGCTAGAAATAACATTGAGAGAATCCAGATAAGCGGAAACGATATGAAAAAAAATGGAGTCTATTATTTTAATGTACCTAATGAAGAACGGAAAAAGCTGTCACAGATGCTTAATGAACATTTGAAAATTGAACCGAGCACGAAAAGCGCAAGTGATGAAAAAAACAGCCATGCCCTTGGACTCTAAGGTGCATGGCTTTTTCATTGAATCCACCAAACAGCAGGTCCATTAAAATAATCTTGGAATTTTGATAAAAACTTAATTAAAAGAGGAGGACCCACCGGCCTCCTTATTAAATCTGGTTATTTAAACGCCTCTTTTACTTCCTCTATGACCCGGTCCTGTTCATCCGTTGTCATATTTGAGCCGGATGGCAGGCAAACACCGTTCGCAAATAAACTGGATGAGACGCAATTCCCTCGTTCATGCGGGTAATAGTTGACTCCATCGAATATTGGCTGCATATGGAGCGGTTTCCATACTGGTCGTGCTTCTATATTCTCTTCGGCAAGTCTGTTGATGAGATTCATAGGTGAAATGCCCGAGACATTCCGATCAAGTGTAAATGTCGTCAGCCACCGATTTGACCTGGTCATTTCCAGTTCTGGCATAAACTCTAGTCCTGGGATTCCTCCAAGGGCTTCAGCATATCTGTTGAAAACAGCCCTTCTTGCTTCAACCCGGTCATCAAGAACCTCGAGCTGGGCACGTCCAACCCCGGCAAGGATATTGCTCATCCGATAGTTAAAACCTACCTGGCTGTGCTGGTAATGAGGAGCAGGGTCACGCGCCTGCGTTGCCAAAAAGCGGGCTTTCTCCAATGCCTCTACATCGTCGGAAATAAGCATGCCTCCACCTGAAGTGGTGATGATTTTATTCCCATTAAACGAATAGATGCCAAATTTCCCAAAGCTTCCGCTTTTTTTCCCTTTATATAAGGATCCAAGAGATTCAGCTGCATCTTCAATGAACGGCACTCCGTATTCATCGCAGATTGCCGAAATTTCATCTATTTTAGCGCTTTGCCCATAAAGGTTTACAACGATTACCGCTTTTGGTAGGCGATTTGTTTTAGCAGCATCTTTAAAGGCTCTCTTCAATGCTTGTGGTGACATATTCCATGTATCGGGCTCAGAGTCAATAAAAACAGGCTCGGCTCCTTGGTAAAGAATCGGGTTTGCACTGGCCATAAAGGTCAGCGAGGAACAAAATACTCGGTCACCTCTGCCAATCTCCAAAAGTTCCAGCGCCAGATGGATTGCCGCTGTACCCGAACTGACCGCTGCCGCTCCATTCACGCCGGCATAAGCGGCAATATCCTCTTCAAAGGCATTTACATTTGGGCCCAAAGGGGCAATCCAGTTTGTTTCAAAAGCTTCCTGGATATAAGATTGCTCCCGGCCGCTCATGTGTGGTGAAGATAGATAGATTCTGTTTTGTTTTTGTTTTACGATCATCCAGATTCACACCCTAACTTTATTTATTGGCTTTGCCGGTGTTCCTGCTACGGTTTCAAAGTGGTTTACAGGATTAATGACAGTGGCTCCTGCACCAACCATGCACCAGTCCCCAATTCGGATGCCTGGAATCACAGTTGCTCCAACCCCGATCTGAGTTCCTTCCCCAACGCAAACCCCTCCTGTTAAAGCGGCATTCGGGGATACATGAGTATAATCTCGAAGAATAGTGTCATGTTCAATCACAGAACCAGTATTTAAGATTGCATGATTACCAACTGAAGCAGATGCGTTTACGATGCAATTAGGCATGATGACCGTCCCATTTCCAATCCTCGCCGACAAGCTGATCACCGCCGCTGGATGCGCAAGCACGGCATAGCGTTCCAGTGGCAATGATAGCTCCACGGAAATCTTTTTCCGTGCTTCATTGTCGCCTACCGCAATGATAAACATCATGCTTTCTTCACTTAGCGCAAGTTCGTTCGCGAGGAAAATCGGACCATAAAGTACCCCATCTTTTTTCTCTACATATTTATAGTTGTCATCTAGGCGCGCTGTGATTGTATAGTCATCCAATGAGAGAACAATATCTTCCACTACTTTGCTGTGCCCGCCCTGCCCAATGATGCATAGTTTTTTCAATGTTTTACCTCCGTTCCGATGATCCAGCAAATTTTTCAACGGTAGCAATCCCCTTCTGGTTAATCCCTTCGGATTTAACAACCTTGTAAAACGTCATAAACAAGATTTTCATATCGAGCCAAAAGGATTGGTTGTCAACATACCAGACATCAAGCGCAAACTTTTCCTCCCAGGAAATATCATTCCGCCCATTTACCTGGGCCCAGCCTGTAATTCCCGGGCGAACCTCATGCCGGCGCGCCTGATCCTCGGTATAGAGTTCGAGGTATTCCATCAATAGTGGACGGGGACCTACAAGGCTTAGATCCCCCTTCAATACATTTAGAAGCTGCGGCAATTCATCGAGGCTCCACTTTCGCAGCATCTTTCCAAACCCGGTTAGCCGGACATCATCCGGCAGCAGCGCCCCATTTCCCCCCCGCTCATCCGTCATCGTCCGGAATTTGTAGACATAAAAAGGATTGCCATGCAGGCCGGGACGCTGCTGCTTAAAGAGGACCGGAGATCCGAGCCTTATCCTGACCAGGAAGGCTGTAAGTAAAATTACCGGCCAAAGAAAGGCTAATCCAATGATTGCGCAAGTAAAATCAACTAATCGTTTCATCTATTTCACACCACTTACATCATTTACGATAAAGGTTTCAAGGCTGTCAGCAAGCTTTCCCCAACAATAATTCTGCTCCGCGTATTTTTTGAGCTGGTTTCCTTCCCGCTCCAATACCTTTGTGTTCCGGTAATGCCCCTCGAGCCAGCGTGCCGTTTCCCCTATATCATTGTTCACATAGATACCCGTTTGTCCGCTTAATGAACCGATTAAATCCGGTTCAGTGATCATGATAATTGGAAGGCCCGCTGCCATATAGTCATACATCTTGTTCATGCTGAAGCCCCAATAATAAAGAGGCGAGTCCATGATGGAGAGAATCCCCATCTGCGCCTTGCTTAACAAGTATGGAATTTCTGTTTTAGGAACAGGATCGTGAAACGTGATATTTCGAATCCCTTCCTGTTCTGCTTTATCCATAAGCTTGCCTTTTTCCGCGCCATTTCCGACAAGCAGCAAATGAAAATCCGGATTGTTTTTTAATAGGGCAAATAGATCAATTATTGGTTCAAGGTCATTAGCTATACCATGCGAGCCCGCATAGACAATGACAAATTTGTTTTTCAGCTTACTGAACAGCCTGTCTATCTCCACTGATTTTTCCAACTGATCGTATGTTGAGAGGTTCACGCCATTTGGCAAGTAGATGACCTTATTGGGGTTAATCCCTCTCGCTTGTATGTAATACTTTGCTTTATCAAAGAGGACGATAATGCGGTCCGCCTTTTTATATAAAAAGCTTTCGAGCCGGTACAGTGCGATTGCCACTGGATTCCCTGGAGACAGTTTCCCAAAGTCCACGAAGGTTTGAGGCCATAAATCCCGTTCCTCAAAATAGAACTTACATCCGGCTTTTTTGGCAATCAGATAGCCTACAATCGCTGCGAGTGGATGGACGCTTGAGCCAATGACAATATCAGGCTTTTCCCTTCTGCAAGCCGCTTTTCCAATTTTATGGCTTTTCCACGTGTAGCTTAGGATGTTTTTCACTCTTCCCGCCATACTTTCATATGGAGGAGTATGGATCCAAACATACTTTACTCCATCAATCATTTCTGATTTGTATTCGCTCTTCTCTCCTTGAAAAACCATCTCTTTCTTTGAAAAATGATTAAAAGAAGATGCAAAGATTGTGACGTTGTATCCTTTATCAGAGAGATGCTTGGCTAAATCGTAGTGCCTTGTTCCGCCTACATGTGTAGGGGCGGTTGCATAGTGGTTAAATATCCAGATATTCACTCAGGCACCTCATTTCTTCTTATCAATCTACAAACCAATAGCATTAAGTTCCGCGTGCACACTGGTTTCTTTCCGGTTATCGTTCTGGTAATTAGAATAGAATTCTACGATTTTTTTAATCACATAATCTTGTGCTTCCCGTTCCAATTCAGGATACATTGGAAGCGATAAAGCTTCTTTTGCCGCTCTTTCCGTTTCCGGCAGATCGCCGTCCTTGTAGCCAAGGTCTTTAAATATCGGTTGGACATGCAATGGCAGAGGGTAATACACCATGGTTGCAATACCCGCTTCTTTCAAGTAGTTCTGCAGTTCATCTCTTTGCGGAACCCTTAGCGTGTATTGATGGAACACGTGGTAATTCCCTTCTTTTTCAATCGGTGTCTGGATGACGTCAGCCAATTGTTCATTCAGCTTTTCTGTATAATAGGCAGCCCTTGTACGGCGGGCATCGGACCACTTATCTAGATGCGGGAACTTCACGTTCAGAATCGCCGCCTGCATTTCATCAAGCCTGCTGTTGTAGCCAAGTACATGGTGGTAATATTTCGGCTTGCTTCCATGGACACGGATAACACGCGCTTTTTCAGCGAGGTCTTCATTGCTGGTAATAATCATGCCGCCGTCTCCATAGGCCCCAAGATTTTTTGTCGGGAAAAAGCTATAGGTTGCAGCTGTTCCTAGTTCGCCAACGTTTTGGCCTTTATACTTGGCGCCGATTGCCTGTGCTGCATCTTCAATTACTGCCAATTGATGCTTGTCTGCTATTTCCTTGATTTTGTCCATATCGGCCATTTGCCCATATAAGTGGACCGGTATGATTGCTTTTGTTTTGTCGCTAATCGCTAGCTCAATTTTAGAAGGGTCGATATTAAAGGTAACCGGGTCAATATCGACATAAACTGGCGTTGCACCGGCACGGACAATGGCACCGCCTGTCGCAAAGAACGTAAACGCAGTTGTGATGACCTCATCCCCTTCTTTGACTCCAGCAGCTTGGAGCGCAATATGGATTGCATCGCTGCCATTCCCGACTCCTATCCCGTGGTCAGCAGAGCTGTACCTAGCTACATCCGCTTCCAGTTTTTTAACATTTTCCCCTAAAATAAAATGGGAGGAAGACATTACTTCATCAATTTTGCTAAGAATTTCTTCTTTCATGGAAAGATATTGTTCAGATAGATCGAGCATTTGGATTTTCATGGATATATACCTCTTTTGTATAATTTTGGTTTACGAACTGTTCGTAGGCTTTAATGAGTTTTTTGCTTTCCGCTTCCCAGTTATACTCGTTTTCCACGGCTTTGCGCCCGTTCTCACCCATTCTCTTTGCTAATGTGGGATTATCCTGAAGGAAATTAATCGCAGCACTTATTTCTTTTGGATCGGCCGGGTTAACACAAATGCCGCAGTTATGTTTCTCCACGATTTCGCGCCATAAGGGAAAATCGGAGCAGATAACTGGAATACCAGCAGACATATATTCAAACATTTTGACAGGAAGTGAATATTTAAAAGGTTCATTTTCTTCGAGGACAACTAGGCCCGCCAGTGAATTTCCAAGTAAAGCGGTAACTCCCTCCTTATCCAAAAGCCCGAGATAGTTCACTTTGTCATGTTTCAGCTTTTCAAACCTTGCTTTGTCCGCCGGATTGTGGAAATTGCCTGCAAGATACAGGCTGCAGCTGGACAAGCGTATGGCTTCTTCCATCTTATATAAGCCCCTGTCCCCGGCTAAACCGCCAATATAGCAAACAAACTTTTTTTCCAAGGGCGTGCTTTCCAAGACTGCGGGCTGTTTTCCAAGTTTCGGATAGTTCTTCACATCAATCCTTCGTGGATTGTATTTTTTAAATTTTTCACTTATATGCGGAGTCGCCGCACATATCAAATCAAAGTTCCTGGAAGCATTCTTCTCCACAATTTGGATTGCTATGGACATTGGCTTCTTGAGGTAATTCGGGATATATGGTTTTCGGTAAATCTGCATCGGCAAATCCTCATGGACATCGTAGACCACTTTCTTACCAAGCTTTTTTAGCTCCCGGCCGACAAAGATCAATTCAGGATCATGGAAATGGTACACATCCGCATCGATTACTTTTAGCTGGTCCAGAATAAATGGTTTATTTTTAAAAATCCGTTCAAACCTGTTTTTATTACGAACCCTTAGAGTGCGGAGATGGACCCCGTTTATCGTTTTCTCCGGGGTATTTGGCGCGAATAAATAAACCTCGTGGCCAGCTTGGGCAAGGGATACACATTGCTTTAAATTGATTCTTATATCGGTGTAAGGGTGCACAGACGTTAAATGGCATATTTTCACGACGGTACTCCTTCTCGTTTATTTTTCATAAAAATTTGTGAAAACAGCCAAATGGCCGTTATCTCGAACAAGATGCCGTGCGTCACCAAGCTTGTTGGCAGAGCCGAATTGATAAGCGCCATTGACGGGATGACAATTAATGGCGCTGAAAAATAAATCGGTACATTCCTTGCCACACTGTCCAGCATTTTCAAAACCACCCCGAGGGTAATCGAGTAGACGATAATCCCCATGATTCCGAAGTTGGAAAAGGCATCACCCAAATAGCCTACATTGGGGCTGAAATCTTCATTGTTAAAAACCACACTGGCAATAACATCTACTGGGCTTGTGCTATTATAAGGATTTTCAAACATAAAGGATAAAAAGGAATGTGACAGTTTCATCGTTTCATGTGTGGAAAAGAAGTCGAAATAGACAAAATGAAGCTGGGCGGGAACCAGCAGCAGCCGCCTGACAAAAATCGATGCGGCATTGATGTTGTCAAAGACGTTGTACATCAGCACCGACAACGAAACGATAAAGAGCACGCCGACTGTCATCATTTCAAGAACAAGGTTTTTTAATTTGACGTTCTTTAAGACATAATACAAACCAATAACGACAACTGGCGCAAACAGGAAGCTTTTCAACCCTGTCATTCCAAATAGCAGGAGCTGCAGGAACAGGAACAGGTAAAACAAGGGCTTCTTCCTGCCCTCAAGCGTATAAATGAGCATCGACATATTAATGGCATAGGCCTGCCAGGTGACCAGATAATTCATCAGTCCGGAATTATTTTGCTGGTAAACACTCCTAACATCATAAACAGCAAGCAGGTTGAAGCTTAGTCGTGATAGCCCGCCTGTCGCGATTAAATAGCCGTATACATAGAGGGTGATCACAGTCAGGAGGAAAAAGACCGGCTTGACACTGTCTTCAATCATGAGGACTCGAAAATCCTTCAATCTTTTAACTATCCAAACAGTAAGCATGAATCCGAACAGGATACTGTATAAATAAATCCTTGCTCCATCCTGCATGGAATAAAACGTTAGTAAAGGAACCAAAAGGTTCAGCAAAATAATGTAAAGAATCACTTTGCTCGGCTTCTCCAGTCCTTTTGTGTAAATAATGACACCCGTAATCAGCAGGAATAATAAGAGCCAGGACTCAGCATATTTAACGTAATTTTCCCTGATAACAAAGCCCGAATAGGCAAAGTTCCCCACCAGGAAGGTCGTGTACGCGTAATCAAGGATCAACTTATAGAGAAAAGCTAAAAAAAGAATAATAAAATAATTTTTTTTATTGCCCATGCTGTTTTACTACTCCTAAATTCGTTTTTTCAGTACCCTAAAGGTCATCACATACAATAGGACATAGCTTATGACTGAGCATATTCCATACAGCTTTATTAACTGATGGAAGTCGTATTGGAATAAGAAACCGGCCAGAAATGGCAAGACTGTAAGGATGAGCCTTAAAATATCCCAGACAAGCTGCAAGTCTTGCCTGTTTAAGATATTTAATGTCTGGGACAGAGGGCTGACGATAAACTGGGCAAGATACATCAGGGATAAGATCTGAATGATTGTACCCGTTCCCTTCCAGGCATCGCCGAAAATCAGCCCGAACAGGCTCTCTCCGGCAAAATAAAGAATCCCTATTGGAATGATCCCGACCAAGAGTAGCTTGAAGGATGTCTTTATAAACATCCGTTTTAATTCGCCCGGCGCTTCGATTTTCGCGGCCATCCCGTAGAATACATCAGCCACCGCCCGACCAATAATGGACAGGGGTGAAACAATGACCCGCTGGGCAAGCGCGAACAGTCCAACCTCCGCTTGGCTGTACATTGCACTGAGCAAAATTGGGGCCAACTGAAGGCCAGCGCTGTTTATGAATGATGAATAGCTCGAAATGAGCGGGAATTTCCTATATTTCCTGGCAACATCCTTTATTTCATTCCAACTGATCAAATGGGCGGACTTCCGAAGTTCCATGACCATTTTTAACATCAACTTAAAGCCGCCGAGGATACGGCCCATCACATCACCGACAACCATACCCACTGACTGAAGCTGATACAATCCAGCCTGCCCTCCAACCATAAAGAGCGCCTTATTGACTTTCAGAAATGCCAGGTCTTTGTACTTACTTTTATGAATCCCGTAATAATTCGTTATTGCTGTAATTCCTTCTCCTAAAAAAGCAAGCGGCAGCAGCCAGAAAAGAAACTCGGTAAACTGTTTTTCAAAGAAAAAGAAACCCAGTATTAAAACCGCTGCCGTACTGATGATGGTTGTAATGGCCAGAATACTCAGGCACAGCACAACCAGGTTTATAAATTTCTGTTGGTCCCGTTCAACAGGCAAGGCAAGTTCATATTTCATACTTGTAAAAACATTGATCATCGCCACGACTGAGATGAAAACAGCCAGCTGGCCAAAGACCTCTGGAGAATACAGCCTTGTAAGAAGAGGGGATGATGCGAAAATCAGCCCCTGTGACAGAACGTTCCCACCTAGTACAATGAACACCGACCGGTTAAATGATTGTTTTTTAGTTGACAAGCTTGGCACTCCATCACTGTTTCGTATTAGATTTTTTGGTAGATTCCCGTGAATTCTTCCTGTGGTTCAAATGTATTTCGTGTATCCAGGATAATCTTTGCATTGTTTTTCAGCATTTCCAGGTCAAAGCAGCTGTGATTTGTCGTAATCATTACAAGATCCGCTTCGATTAACAGGTCCTTGTGCAACTCCTCACAAAGAACTTGCTCCCCATTCAGCTTAAACTTCTTCACGTGAGGATCGACTGCTACCCAGTTTGCTCCCGCCTTGGACAGCCTTTCCAATATTGGCAATACCGGTGATTCGCGATAGTCTTCAATGTCTTTTTTGTAGGCAACACCCAAGACAACGATTTTGGAACCATTGATTGCTTTTCCTTGTACATTCAGCAGTTCAGCGCAGCGCTGAATCACAAAATCAGGCATACTGTCATTGATTTCGCCAGCCGTTTCGATCAAACGCGTATGGTAGTTATACTCACGCGCTTTCCATGTCAGATACCATGGATCGATTGGAATGCAGTGCCCCCCAAGGCCCGGGCCTGGATAGAAAGGCATGAATCCGTACGGTTTCGTTGCAGCCGCATCGATGACTTCCCAGACATCAATGCCCATTTTGTTGCAAAGGATCGCCATTTCGTTTGCAAGGGCGATATTGATATTACGGAACGTGTTTTCAAGGATTTTTTCCATTTCAGCTACAGCCGGGCTGGAAACCTCATGGACTTCCCCATCCAATACAGAGCGGTACATGGCTGCTGCTACCTTTGTACAAGCAGGGGTCATGCCTCCGACTACTTTTGGAGTATTTTTTGTATTAAAACTTTTGTTTCCCGGATCCACCCTTTCAGGTGAATAGGCAAGGAAAAATCCTTCGCCACAAACAAGGCCGGATTGTTCAAGGATTGGCTTGATCAATTCCTCGGTCGTACCAGGATAAGTTGTACTTTCCAGAACAACGAGCGTACCTTTTTTTATATGCTCGGAAATTGCCTTGGCAGAGCTTTCAACATACTTCATATTTGGCTGCTTATAAATGTCCAATGGTGTTGGTACGCAAATCGCAACCGCATCTACCTCGCCTATAAAATTGTAATCGGATGTTGCCATCAGCTTCCCTTCGGCAACGAGTGCCTCCAGGTCAGCAGGAATGACATCCCCGATATAATTTTGTCCTTTGTTGACAGCCCGGACTTTTTCCTCCTGGACATCAAAACCAATGACATTAAAGCCCGCTTTTGCTTTTTCGACCGCAAGGGGCAAACCGACATAGCCAAGCCCCACAACCCCGATAGTTGCTGTTTTTGTTTGAAGCTTTTCAATCAGTTCTTCGGCCAATTTGCTTTCTTTTACTTGGGTACTCATATTAAGACTCCTCTTCTCATTCCGATTGGTGAGTTATTTCTTGCTGCTTCGTGAAATGCCAGGACTAGCTCGAGCGCTCTTTTGCCATCCTCACCTGTTACAAGGGGTTCCCGATTTTCTTTAACGGCTTGAATTAAATCTGAAATGGTTTGCTCATGGCCTGAAATTCCCCATGGGTCAGACTTTACTTTTTCCATAATCTCTTCTGTTTCCGTTTCAGATAAATTTTGAACATCAAAATGTTCAAACGAAACGGCATTTGGACCGCCAATTTTAACCGTTCCCTTTTCTCCAAAGATGGTGATTGATTCTTCGAAATTACGATAATAAACGACTGTCGATGTTTCAATCATTCCAAGCGCCCCCGTTTCAAACCGGATTAGCCCTGTTGCAGCTCCTTCTGATTCCATGCTGAACACTTGCTCCGGCTGTCCCATGAACCAGAGAAGTAAATCAATATGATCGATTGCCTGATTCATTATCCCTCTGCCTTCTTCACGCAACTGGGTCTCTCCGCAGAATTTCTGGTTTCTGTTCCAGTTGACCCTGGCGCTCGCATGGCTGATTTTTCCGAGCATTCCTGCTTCGATGATTTTTCTAAGCTCCATGACGACTGGGCGGAATCTGTTTGGATGGACAACCGTTAGCTTCACCTGATTCTTACTGCAAACCTCAACGATCCGTTCTGTTTCATCCAGTGTCATCGCCATCGGCTGTTCCATGACGATATGTTTTTTTGCTGCAGCAGCCCGCTCCGCTATGAATGCGTGATAACTGGTTGGTGTACAGATACAAATTGCATCAATCCCACCATCTGCAAGCATCATATTAAAATCTGTATAAGCCTTCGCCCCGTACTCTTTCACATACGGCTCCATGGCTGATTCGTCTTTGTCGCAGACGGCGGCCAAGTTTGCCTCTGGAATCCGTTCGATTGCCGCTGCATGTTTCTTTGCGATGAATCCGCAGCCTATTATTGCAAAATTCATAAATCGAAATGCCTCCTTTAGCCGCGTATGCTATCTTAGTTGGAGTTTCCTGCCTTTACTTACTGATCGCAGACAATTGTTTTTCTTTTTTGTTTACAAGATTCAAAACATAGTCTTTCAGGTCACTTTCATTTAATGAATAGTAGTTATGGATAAGATTCGATATCAGCTTATAATTGCTGAGTGATGCTTTGCCGACAAGAATCTTCGGATAAATCGGGACATCATTCACTTCGTTTTCATTAAGAAGCTCTTCGAACATTTTTTCGCCTGGCCTGATTCCGGAGTAGTTGATTTTTATTTCTTCAAGCGAGAAACCGGATAATTCGATAAGGTTTTTGGCCAGATCGACAATCTTTACCGGCTCACCCATGTCAAGGACAAATACTTCCCCGCCCTTTGCGAGGGAGCCGGCCTGGATGACAAGACGGGATGCCTCTGGAATGGTCATGAAGTAGCGGGTCATTTCAGGATGGGTCACTGTCACAGGCCCGCCAGCCTTGATTTGCTTTTTAAAAAGTGGGATAACACTGCCCCTGCTGCCAAGCACATTCCCGAATCGGACGGCAACAAACTTTGTCTCGCTTTGCTGATTCAAATGCTGAATGACCATTTCCGCAATCCTTTTCGTCGCCCCCATTACATTTGTTGGGTTTACTGCTTTATCAGAGGAAATGAGAACAAACGTGCCAACATTATATTGATCCGCTGCTTCAGCGACATTCTTTGTGCCCAAGACATTGTTTTTCACAGCTTCCCTAGGATTGTATTCCATTAGTGGAACATGCTTATGGGCAGCTGCATGGTAGACGACATCCGGTTGATGCTCTGCCATGATCTCCATCATCCGTTCACGATCCTGAATATCTCCAATTGCCGGTACAATTTCAATCGTATCCCCATACTTATTACGAAGCTCCATGTCAACCTGATATATACTGTTTTCTCCATGGCCAACCAACACAACTTTTTCGGGTGAGAATCTGCAAATTTGCCTGCAGATTTCTGATCCAATTGAACCTCCTGCCCCTGTAACTAGGACTGTTTTGCAGGATATATATTCAGATATACCTTCAATGTCAAGCTCAACCGGCTCGCGGCCCAGTAAATCCTCGACTCCCACATCTCGAAACTGGTTGACAGCGACTTTCCCAAGCATGACATCTTCAATCTTCGGCATCACTTGTGTTTTAACTTTTGTCTTAGAACATTCAATGTAAATCTTGTTCATATCCAATTTCTTTAATGATGGGATAGCGATGACAATTTTATTTATTTCGTATTTTTTTACGGTCTCAACAATATCAGCCGTTGTTCCGGCAACAGGTATGCCAAGTATATGTAATTTCAGTTTTCCTGGATCATCATCAATAAACGCAGCCGGGACAAGGCGCAAATCAGGATTGTTAATGAGTTGCCTTGCGACCAAGGTTCCTGCCTGGCCGGCACCTATGATCAGCACCTTTTTCATGTCCTGTTTCGGCTTAAGGCAATGATCCAAATACACGCGCCAGGAGAAACGCGAACCCCCTACAAGAAACATCGTCATCATCCATACAGAAAGCAGGGTCCTTGGATAAAAATCCGAAAATGTTACCAGTTGAAAAGCTCCAGTGGTAATGATTGTTAGTGTTACTGCTTTAAAAATGCTTTTCAGTTCCATTACACTCGCATATTCCCATGATTTGTTGTACAAGAGGAAAATGGTTGCGAAAATATAATAACTAATGAGTAAGATTAGAGAATTTAACAAGAGCTCCTCATAAGGAACAGATCTCAGTAATGGGTGAAATTGTATATAACTGATAACTGCGGCGGCCAGCACTAGTACCGAGTCCAAACTTGCCAACAACAGCAACCGTTTAGGGTAACTCATCAAAATCCTCCTTTTTTAAAAATATTAAGAACTCATCATTGCTCAAAAAATTGAACGGGTATGGCCAAACGTTAAGGAGAATTTCTTCGGAATTATTAATTCTATTAAACTGATTGATTAACTAAGAATTAGAATTAAAAATAGCCATTTGCCAGGGCTCCTCTTCAGAATATCCCAAGGAGCTTTTTCCTTTTAACCTTTTGCGGCTCGACTTTATTGACGTTATTTCCTTCAATCAACAGTTCTGCATTCTCCTTAAAAAAGAAGGCAAAATCGCTACCGTAGCTGGATTCAATTTCTCCAAAAGCCTTCTGCATATGAAAAGTACGGTTATGGGTATTATGTGCATCCGAAGCAATAAAATGGACAAGATTTGCCTCAATAAGCTGCCGGGAAAATTTTTTTATATTCTTCCCGAACACCCCACAAATGCTCGAGGCAGTTAGCTGGGACAAAGCCCCTTTTTTAATTAGCTGGTAAAGGATGTCCGGCTGTTCAATGATCCCCTGATTTCTCTCGGGATGTACAATAATTGGAACGGCCCCAAAATTTTGCAGGTCATACACAATCTGTGAAGTATATCTCGGCACATGGCCGGATGGAAGTTCAATAAATACATAATGGGTATTATTCAATGCCAGGATGTTTCCTTTTTGATAATCTTCGAGAATGTCCCCGCTAATAGCCGGCTCCTGCCCTGGGAAGATGGAAATTGGAACATTCTCCTCCTTAAGCCTGCTATTCAATTCAGCGGCCTTCTGAATGACTGCCTCTTTTGGATTTTCGTAAGAACGATTATGATGGGGCGTTGCGATGATTGCTCGGATGCCTTCCTTTACAGCTTCCCGTGCCATTTCCATACTTTCCTCCATCGTTTTTGCCCCATCATCAAGGCCGGGAAGAATATGACAGTGAATATCGATCATCGCTAAATCCCCTTCCTTCAAATGCCAACTTACGGACTAAGTCCCATAATAATAAGAATAATCATCTTTCTTTATTTTCTTATGGTTAAGAACTACGCCTAGAATCTTCCCGTTTGCTGCTAATAACAGCTCCTTTGCTTTTGATACTTGTTCAATCTCGGATTTTCCACTGAAAAGAATGAGAAGAACACCGTCACAAAGATTTGCCAGTATCTGGGCATCTGTCACAGCAAGCGTTGGCGGCGTATCAAAAATGATTACATCAAACTGTTTTTTTGCTTCCGCAAGCATTTCTTCCATTGATTTTGATCCTAAAAGTTCAGCTGGATTCGGAGGGATTGGCCCGCTGGGTAAAACCGATAAAAATGCGCTGTCTGTAGAACTTATTGCCTGATCCAAGGTTTTCGTTTTTGCAAGTACACTAGTAAGTCCATTCTGATTTACTAAATTAAACGTGTAGTGTGCCGTCGGTTTACGCAAGTCCGCGTCGACCAGAAGCACCTTCTTTTCCTGTTGGGCCATGACAACTGCCAAATTTGCCGCCGTTGTAGATTTTCCTTCCCCGGGCCCGGCAGAAGTCACCATTATCGTCTGAATGCTTTTGTCTACTGATGAAAACTGTATATTTGTCCTGATTGTCCGATATTGCTCGGAAATTACGGATTTGGGATCAAGTGATGCGACAAGTTTCCTTCTATTAGAAAAACTTGTATTCTTTTTTTTCTTAAGAACCAACTGTTTCACCCCTCGTTTCCAACGTTTTTACTGAACGTGGCGCTTTCTTCATTTCAAGTTTTGAATCCTCTATCACAGGTATGATGCCAAGGACAGGCAGTCCAAGGACCCTTTCCACATCTTTTTCAGTCTTAATGGTGTTGTCGAAATACTCAATGAGAAATGCCAAACCAACACCTGCCATCAAGCCGGCAACAAGTGCGACCATCATATTTAGGATGGGCTGTGGTTTAACTGGTGCTTGTCCTTCTGACACTTCGGCCCTCGCCAAAATGCTGACATTATCGACATTCATAATAGCTGCGATTTCCTGTTGAAAAACTTGAGCAGTCGTATTGGCGATTTGGGCTGCCATTTCAGGATTCTCATCCTGAACAGAAATTGTTACAACCTGTGAATCTTTTTCGCTGGCCACTTTGATGTTTTCATTCAACTGCGAAAAGGATACGTCCAAGTCCAGCTCCCTAATGACCAGATCCAGAATTGCAGGACTTTTAATAATGACATTATATGTATTGATAAGTTGCAGATTGGTTTGAACATCTGTGGTGCTGTAAATTGCCTTCTCATCTTTTGCCTGGTTTACAAGGATTTGTGTAGATGATTGATACATGGGTGTCAAAAAGGAGTAACTAACAACCCCGGTTATTACAACTGCCATTATGACAATTGTTAAAATGAGGATGAGATGTTTTTTTAACGTCTGTATCAATTGCTTCAAGCTGATTGTTTCTTCCATAATTCCTCCACTTAATCAGATATTTTGTAATTTAAAAAAAATGCTGAAATGTGACGATTTTTGTTCACCCTCTTATTGAAACCTAGTTTTTTATCAGTTAAAAGTGAAGAAGGGATTATTTCCTACTATGGAGAAGTTCACGAACTTTCATAAACAGGGAGAAAGTCGGTGGTTATCATTAAGTTTGTATTACTTTCTTTACACACCGGGGAAATACAGCCTTTATTATTAAAATTAAGGAAGAAGTGCGGGGAAAATGGACTATGCAAAAAGTGAAGAAAAGGAAGATATCCGAGAGGTTTAGAATAGTCGGCAAAAATAAAAAGAGGCCTTTTAGATAAAAATTATGCTAAAAAAATGAAATGTAAAAAAGATATTAAATATAATAGGTAAAAATACTCTCATACCATACTCCTCCTTTAGTCCCTGTTCATAATTTTTTTATCCCTCCATTTAGGTAATCAGCATACTTGACAAAAGTATAAACAAAGGAAAATCCCCGTAACAAGACTCGATTTCCTAGAAGAGAAACAAAAAAAACGCATTGGAATTCATCTATGAATTCAATGCGTTTTCCTCTCTCAAACTATTATTCGCTTATTTTGTAAAAATCGCATTGGACAGGAGCCTGAACAGGTAATCCGTATGGTCGCGGAAACCGGCCTCAAGTCCGATCAATGTTACATCCTTGCTGTCTTCTTTTACAATCACCGGCTGGGACTCCACGTTCGGGCGTCCTCTCCAATGGCCGGCAAGGAAATAATCCTGGTTGTTGTCAAACGTTGCTGCAACCGTGTCGTTGCCAACGACTGTATACCATGCCGGGTGGTAGACGAAGCCGATGTCATCCTGTCCATATCCCGCACCAAGTCCGGTTCCGCTGTAATCAACCTTGACGATGCCGTTGCTGTTGCCGCCGCCCGTGTTGACAGTATTATCCGTCAGCCCAAGTGTTTTTGTTGCACGAGAAGCTCCAGCACCGACCGCGATGTATTTGCCACCATTGCTAAGGAAACTGTTTAAATTGGCCTTGAATGTTTCCAACTGGCCTGCATTCTGGAAGCCAAACTCCTTATTCGCCGCGCTCAAGTTTGTCGAGATGAGGCTTTCAGTCCCGCTGTAGACGAACACATCAAACCCGCCAAGGCCATTATCAGCCACGTCAGCCGGGGTTACTTCTGCAACGCTAAATCCTAGGCGTTTCAAAGCTAGCTTCGTTCCCGCATGGGATTGAACTTTTCCCATTCCTCCATCCTTCAAAATCGCAACATTAAGGCTTTTAACCGTTTCAGCATTTGCCGGGGCTTTTGCTGTGCCAATTTGCAGTCCGCTCTCCTTAACAGCCGCGAAAATTTCATTTGCTGCCGCTTCAGCGTAGAAATTCCCCGAAGCGTCACGCTTTACGGAAACTCCTTTTGCCAACAGGTCATTGACCAGCTTCACCGCTTTTACGGAGCTATTCGGAATGAGGAACGGCCCTTTTCCGGAAACAGATCCCTGGCCGCTGACAGTATTCACCTTAGACGAGACGACATCGACCTTTTCATGAACCGTGTTGGCCTCAAAGCCCCACAGTTCAGGAAGGCTCCATGCCGAAATATCATACATTGCCGCGGTATCATTTGAAATATCTTCCCCATCCCAAAGCATCGTGTTGGCAAGCCCAGCCTTTGCTTGGTCCATTTTCACAATGTACGTTCCTTTTGCGTAGGATTTACCGCCTGCAGTAAACGGTTTCGATGCCTGAACAACCACGATGTCATTGTTGATCAGATGGTTGACGGCTTTTTCTACGACGGTTGGGTCCTTATCATCCACAGGCAAAATATAGGCTTCAGGGAAATGCCCTTCCTTATGATTAGGGTGATTAAACTTGATGCCGCGCTTGAACATCTCAATTTGGTCTTTGATCATCGCTTCCTTATTATCAGTAGCGAACTTCAAAGCGCCGAGAATCGCATCGTACATCCAGCGGACGCCGTCCTCATTGTTTGTCGGCGCTTCAAGTGTATGCCCGTAAGCACCATGGTACATTGCGTACATCGGCGTAAAGATTGGCGGATAATCATCCCAGCCGGCCGCATCATCGCGCTGCGGGATGTATGTCCCCTTCATATCCTGATAAAGCTTTCCTTCATAGGCAGCCTTATTGCCCATGATTTCAGCTTCCATTGCTTCCGCCTGCGCAAAAGCCCACTTCTGGTACAGATCATATTCATAATTCGGGTTATGCGGAGGCGTACACGGCTCAATCAGCCCTTGCAGGTTCGGCCCGTAATTTTTCACATAGCCGTGCGTATCAAGGAACACCATCGGGTTCCACTCTTTTAAAAGTGCGACCGTTTCCCTCGTTTCCGGCTGGGACTGGGTGATGAAATCCCGGTTCAGGTCGATTCCTTCCCCGTTGAAACGCGTTGCATCAACACGCCCATCCGGGTTCTGGACCACGTTGAAGATAAGTATATTATTATTCAAAATTTCTTTCGTCGTTGCATCATTTTTCGTCGCAAACCGCTCAATCAGCTGCATGACAGCGTCACTGCCGATAAACTCGGTCCCGTGAATCGACCCGTTGATCATCACTGGCACCTTGAAATCAGGATTTTCCGTTATAAAATCCTGCGCTTTTTGAGGATTCTTGAACATCTGCTTCCTTAAAGCCTGGAACTTGCCGAATTTCCCCTGCGCTTCCGGATCGGCGATGGTTACAACGTAAAGTGGATACCCTTTTGATGAAGTCCCTTTTACTTCAACCTTCACACGGTTTGATTGTTTGCTGATTTCCTCAAGCTTTTTGCCAATTTGCGAAAACTTCATAAAGTCATAGTTTTCACTGTTGAACAGGCTACCATCCTGCTCCTCGTTCACATTTACATTCTGCCACTTCACCGGGCTTGCCATTGCCGCAGACCAAGGCACCGCCGCAAGCATGCTCACAGCAAGCAATCCTGAAACAACTTTTTTCTTTTTCACTCAAACATCCCTCCCACATATGTATGCAAAACAAATAATCTGTATAAATATACAGATAATCTCATTCTAATTACGGGGGTCACCTTGCACAATAGGATGAAAAGACTAATTTTACGCCTATAGACCAATGGGTTTGTAATCCATTTATTAAAAAATACCGCCCACACGAACAGCGGGCAATACCAAAAGAAGAAAAAGTATGCATGGTTTATTCACTTTAAAATTACAAAAACCTATTATATATAAAAAATCCTAATTTCCAGACAAAAACAATGAATAAAGAACAAATGTTCGCGTATAATAGGAACAGAAAGAAGGTGTTGAGATGAATGGAATGCTGCTCCGTTCAATGGAAGAAAACATGCCTCTTGAAGTGATTTATTTGTCCAAAAAAAATGAGCTTTCCCAGCGCAAAATGATTATTCGCGGCGTAAAGGGAAATGATGTCTATGCGTTTTGCCTGCTTCGGAACAAATTGCGCACGTTTAAGCTGGAAAACATCCTCTCGGCAAGGCCATACAAGCCAAAGCGTGTAAGCTAATATATATGGAAATAGAACCATTTCACGTAAATGGTTCTTTTCTTTCATCTTCAACTTTTGCAACAAAGCATTCCACCTTTTCGCTTGTGTATTCTTTTACAAGCTCTTTTGCCGGATCGGCCAGCAGCAATAATTCAATCGGCAGCCGCTCGTCCCTATTCAGTCTTCTGAGTCTCATGTTCTGCCCTCCCCTGGCTAACTTAAAAATGTGATGGATCGGATTTCATTTGCACTTAACCACTTTTTAACTATACCTCCCTATTTAACATAAATGATTTATAATTTTATCTTATTGATTATTTGCGTGTGTTTGGGGAAAATGATAGTTAAGGAAGATTGAATTGGATGGGAGTTGGTCACATGACAGAAATCAAGCACGGCAACAATGAGTTTTATATTGAGGAAGATGGCAAGGTAATTGGCCGGATTCAATATATCCCAAGCGGCACCGGGAAGGATGGCAAAGAAATTATTACCGTCACCCACACAATTGTCGACGAGGATCAAAATGGACGCGGACTAGGGAAAAAACTTGTATACCGGATCGGAGATTTTGCAAAGGAAGAACAGAAGCAGATTATCCCAGCCTGTTCGTTTGCGAAAAAAGTGCTGGAACGGAAAGAAGAGTATCGAGACCTACTCGCAGAATAGAAAGTGGCGGCTGAAACATTCAGCCACCACTTTTTCTCATTTCTGCTAGCACTTTGCTATCGATTCCCGCTACTTTTTCATGTTTATCCGGCAGTTTCACCCACTTATCCGGCAGTTTCTCCTTTTTATCCGGCAGTTTACTTGTTTTATCCGCAAATTTCAACCAACTTTTTTGAAAAGACCTCCAATAAAAAAAAGCCCGAAACCAATTAGATTCCAAGCTCTACTATATTCACCCAATCAATTCCACTTCGTTCAATTCCTCCGCCGCTTCCTCAAAATCGCGTTTGCGGTGGGCGAGCCTGGACGAAGCTGTTGCCACGATCGCGGCGACGATGTCATCCAGGAATGTATGGACGCTTTCCCCGCTTTTTGTGTCAAGGTCCCTGATGATGCCGATTTTGTTTTTATCTAGGTGCCCGAATGTGGTCACCGCAATGCTTCCATAACCAAGCGCGGCCCCGAAAGCGATGGTTTCATCTATGCCGAATAGCCCTTCGTCATTTTCCACAATCGATTGGAGCGGCTCGGACAGTTTTTTCTGTTCGGCAAGCTGGTCGAGCTCGACACCAACGAGGATGGCATGCTGAATTTCTCTTTTCAACAATACTTTTTCAACACTGTCGATGCATTCCTCAACCGTTAACCCGTCGTGGTATGGAATTTGCATTTCGTAAACGATAGCGGCAATCGCCTCTATTGCGACACCGCGTTCAATTAATCTACTTTTTGCAGCAGCCGTAACCACCCTGCTGTTCACTCTCACCATTTCCATTCCCCTTCCATGCTCCGCTATTATACTAACACTATCATAATTTGGATAACCTTCCATATTGTGAATACTTTCCGAAAAGCTTTTCATACAGGGTTATGGTAAAATGCATTTGAAAATCATCATTAAACCGGAGGAATTGCTATGGAATATCCGCGCGGAACTGTCCAGGAAGTTCTTTTTGAAAGTGAGGCTTTGGGCGAGTCTGTCCAGCTTCTGATTCACTTGCCTGCAACTTTCTCAACTCTTTACAAGTATTCTCTCCTAATTACCCAGGATGGCAATGATTACTTAAGGCTCGGCAGAATTGGAACGCTTACGGATGAACTTTTAGCAAAAAAAGAAATTGAAAACATCATTATAATTGGAATTCCATATAAGGACCCAGCCGACAGGCGCAGCAAATATCATCCACGCGGGGAAAAACATGGAGCCTATCTCCGCTTCCTCGCACACGAACTGGTCCCTTATCTGGACAGGGAATACCCGACATATCAAATGGGATCGACCCGTGCTCTTGCCGGTGATTCACTTGCCGGAACCGTTTCGCTTCTGGCAGCTCTCGCTTACCCGCACACATTTGGGAAAGTGCTTGCCCAGTCCCCTTTTGTAAATGAGGATGTCTTAAAGGCGGTTAGAGAAAGCGAGGGAACTCCACCACTCGATATCTACCATTCTGTTGGCAAGAAAGAAGATGCCGCGGAGCTTACAAACGGAAAAATCGCCGATTTCTTAACCCCAAACCGGGAACTTTCCAATCTTCTTTCTAAAAAGCCCTTCGGCTATCAGTATGGGGAATTCGAGGGCGGCCATGCATGGACCTATTGGCAGCCGGACTTAAGGGATGGTTTGAAGGCACTGTTTTAGGAAGAGAACACGGAGAAAAACCTTTTTGTCCTAAAGCTTTTTTCCTGTTTGCCAAGTTTAATACAGTACTTAAATCCCTTTATTCGACAGACTTTTTATCTATTTTTTCATTTGGCATTGTCCAGAATATATTTTCCAAGAAAAATTTGTTATAATATTCTGAAGGACAAATACCATAAGCTGTACTTTAGTACAGTAAATTGGACTCTTGGAGGTAGGTCGTATGAGATTCGGAGTTGCACTTTTTCCATCTAAACAGCTTCAGGACTGGGTAAATTCTTATCGCAAACGTTATGACCCGCATTATGCGCTTATTGCGCCGCACCTAACGCTAGTCAATGCGTTCGATGCAACTGAAGAGGAAGCCGAAACAATTGCTAAAAAACTTCGTGAGGCAGCAGAAAACCATGAACCTTTTAAATTCAGGACATCCAAGATTAGCTCCTTCCATCCAGTCAACAACGTTATTTATCTTAAGGTCGAACCGGATGAGAATATCACCGCCCTACACAAAGACCTAAATGAAACTCTAAACAGCCCAGGCCAGGATTTCAAATTCGTTCCTCACATCACAGTTGGCCAGAAGCTTTCAGACGATGAACATTTCGATGTGTATGGAACGCTGAAGATGCAGGGAATTGAACATGAAGAAGAAATTGACCGTTTCCACTTCCTCTATCAACTTGAAAACGGGCAGTGGACGGTATATGAGACATTCCGGCTTGGAAAGGAAACTGAATAAAAATATGAACGTCGTATTAATCAGCAGCGAGAAGGAAAAGCAGGACGCCTTTTCCGTCAGAAGAAAGGTATTTGTTGATGAACAGCAAGTACCGGAGGAAGAAGAAATTGATCAATATGAAGATGACTGCGCCCACTTTGTCCTTTACAACGTAACCGAGCCCCAGGGCGCCGGCCGTTTTCGGATTGTGGATGGTTATGGCAAGGTGGAACGGATATGTGTTTTAGCCGAAACACGGGGTACTGGCGCAGGCAAGGCTATCATGCGGAAAATAGAGGAATATGCGAAAGAACAGGGCGTCACAAAGCTAAAGCTAAACGCCCAGGTCCACGCAATTTCATTCTATGCCGGCCTTGGTTACGAGGTAGCATCCGATGAATTCCTCGATGCGGGCATCCCTCATAAAACAATGCTCAAAACTATTTAGGGAGAAAAGCTCTCGCCAGTTATCGGCAAGAGCTTTTTTTATGGTTATAAATAAAATTCACCTTGGATGTCGTCGGTACCAAATTCCTGGTTCATTGCCGAGTACTGTAGGCCGGACCAAACCGAAGCCGCTATAAAGAGGAAGCCAACCATTGCCCCCGCCCTGTAATATTCCAGCAAAATACATAGGATTGCAGTCCCCATCAGCAGCACAAGGCTGTATACGACGGACTTTTTCATTGCCCCGCCTCGTTTCTTCGTGATATACAGTATCTTTTCCTTACCCTGGCCAAAACCAATTTAAACCTAACTAAATTGCCCTCCCGCAAAAACAGGACAATCGAAACTATGAGGAAGGCTGAATGTCTGTTATCATAGAGTTCGTGTTATGACTGTTAGATATGGGGATAGTAGAATGAAATCAGCAATTTTTAAGAACAGTACCGTAAATTTACATACAATGAGCCGGGATCGTTATCAAAAAATATATATCGCCGGCAGGAATGGGGAGCTGTCATGCCCATCCTGTCTTGAGCCTGTACGCTTTTATTTAGGGATAGAACAAGAGCCGCATTTCTTCCATCTTTATCATCCCGATAAGGAATGCCGGGTTACAGAGGATATAGCCCCGGAAACCCGGGAGATTGAAGGCTTCAGGGTCCCAAAGGCCAAACCGGTGGGTGAGGGTTTCCAGGGTGCCCAGCTGCTCGCAGTTGGAGCGGGACCAGCTACTGCGGCACTGCCTTCCATTGAAAACCCACATGATTATTTGAAATTGCTCGAGGCCGAGGGCTTTACGCTCGACGGGAATCAGGCAGCAGCTGTAACTGGAACGGATGGGCCGATTCTTGTACTCGCGGGTGCGGGGAGCGGCAAAACACGAGTACTCACGGCGAGGACCGCTTATATGCTTGACGTAAGAGGTATCGACCCTTCAGAAATCATGCTGGTAACCTTTACGACGAAGGCCGCCCAGGAGATGAAGTCCAGGCTGCTCCGCTACCCGAACATGAAAAGCTCCTTGCTCTCTAAACTTGTTTCTGGAACATTCCATAGCATTTTCTACAGGATATTGATGCATGCGGACGGTTCAAGGTGGAATGGGGAAAGGCTTTTAAAAAAGGAGTGGCAGCGTGAGAAAATAATCAAAGATGCCGGCCGGGAGCTTGGCCTTTCGGAAAAGGATTTTGCCTATGACCTCGCTCTCCAGCAAATCGGTTTTTGGAAAAATTCGCTTCACGCGCCTTCGGAAGTAAAGCCCGGTTCGGAGTGGGAGGAAACAGCCCTCCTCCTTTACGAGCGCTATGAAAAATACAAGCAGCGGCAAGGCCTGTTTGATTTTGACGACATGCTTACCGGCTGTTATGATTTGTTCCGTACTTCGCCGGAAACCCTTGAAATGTACCAGGACCGGTTCAGTTATTTTTTGATTGACGAGTTCCAGGATATCAACAAGGTCCAATACGAATTGATTAGGATGCTGTCTGAACGGACCAAGAATGTCTGTGCTGTCGGCGATGACGATCAGACGATTTATTCGTTCCGCGGGAGCTCCCCTGAGTTCCTGCTGAATTTCGAACATGACTTCCCAGGTGCCAGGCTTGTGTTGCTCAGCCAGAATTATCGGTCGTCGATTGAGATTGTTTCAGCAGCGAACAGGATTATCTCCCATAATAAAAAAAGGCGCAAGAAGGAAATGGCCGCGCACTCATCCGCGGGGCTTCCTCCCGTTCTCTTCTTCCCGTATGACGAGGAAGAAGAAGCAACGATGATTATTACCGATATACAGGAAAAAATCGCGGCCGGCGCAAACCCGGACGATTTTGCCATTCTTTACCGGACACATGCCGGCTCGCGCGCGGTATTTGAACGGCTTGCCTCCTCGAACCTGCCATTCCGCCTCGACCTGGATGCGGAATCGTTCTATGAGCGCCGGACAGTGAAGACCGTCCTTGGTTTCTTGAGACTTGCTGTCGATGAAGACGACATCCAGGCCGTGTCATCCGTACTACCGGCACTTTTTTTAAAACAGGAGATTCTCTCGGATATAAAGGCTTCAACGATTCTTGATGACTGCACGGCCCTAGACGCGCTCGCTAGAGTAAAAACCGCACACGCCTTCCAGGTGAAAAAACTGAAGGCAGCCGCCGTGGCCATTAAAACGATGAAATCCCTGGCACCATTTGCCGCAATTGAGAAAATTGAAAAGGAACTGGGATTCCTTGATTATCTAAAAAAACGAGGCAGTGAAGGAAACAAGCTGGAGAAGGGCTCGGATGATGTAAAGGATCTAAAAGTCGCCGCTAAGAATTTCGACTCCATACCCGAGCTCCTTGAGCATGCCTCCCATATGGCGGCTATGAACAAAGAAATCAAGAATTTGGGCAAGCATTTTACAAATACGATTTCATTGAGCACCATCCACCGCGCGAAGGGGCTGGAGTATAAGACTGTTTATATTCTAGGCGCAGTCGACGGCAGCCTCCCGCATGATTATGCTCTTGAAAGCCTGCGGAACGGCGACAACGCTCCTCTTGAAGAGGAAAGGCGGCTCTTCTATGTCGCAATTACCCGGGCGATGGAGCGGCTGTATATTTCCGTACCTTCCATGCGCCGCAACCGCGCTGCCAACCCGACCAGGTTCCTGACCCCGGTGCGGAAGGATATGAAACGTTAATCATTTATTAAAAGAGGAGCTTCTGCCAAAGATGGCACAGCTCCTCTTTATTTTCTGACCCTCTAACGGACAAGCCCTAGATGCGGATTCTCCAAATCATATGATCAAACCCTTCGCCCCAATAGTCCTTCAATAAATAGTCCGGCTCGCCAAATTTCTTTTTCCAAATTTGCTGGGCATTTTTATAGCCGCTGTCGAGGCAACACGTTTCAATCCCCCTGCTTTTCATGGCGAAAAAAATGGCTTCCAGAAGCGAATTCCCAATCCCCCTTCGCTGGAAATCTGGATGGACAAAAACGGTTCCAACTTCCATAAACCCCTTTAACTCACTTAGCGTACACTCTTGAATAATGCTGCTCGCCGGCCCAAATTCAATTGAACCTATTATATTCCCCCCTATTTTTGCGATAAGAAAATACCGTTCCTTGCCACCTGTCTCTAAGTCTTTTTTCAGGTAAGCTTCCTTTGTTTTTATTTCCTCCTCCAAGTCATCAACTTTTCCACTTATTCCTTCCTTCTCGTATGTATCCGTAATGACTGTCCGAAAAAAACGAAGCAGTTCCTCATTATCACTGCTTACCGGCCTTTTCATTTCAATATCCATTTACCTATCCCCTTGTTTGAATATACGTTCGTCCTACTGTCAATGATAAAGGAGAGGTGAAAATGATGGAAGATAAAACATATACCGCAGCTGAACTTTCTGAGCAACTTGTAAATGACATTAAATCCTTTGAAAAAACGATAAGCGGACAGGCAAATAAAAATCTTGTTGTCATTGCTTATGAAAAGGAAGATACCGACACTCTCCAGGCTTAACGATGCACGGACAGATGTAAAACAAAAACAGAAGTCCGGCCAAATCATGGAGCGGCCGGACTTCTGTTATTTTTTGTTCAGCATATTCGTGATGGTATTAAAATCGAGTGATTTGCCATCCTTGATGATGGACTGGACAATTGCATCCTCGGTTTCCTTATTTACTGGCTTGCGGGCAATCTGGGACACACGCTGAATGACGCTTCGGACTGTCTTTTCGTCTTTAAAATTCGCGTTTTGCAGGGACGCGGCAAGGTCAAAGATGTCCTTCATGTTTACGCCGGTCTTTTTTTCAATGTTTTTAAAAAAGCCGTTATCCATTATGTCATCACGCTCCTTCATAGGCTACTTTATAGTATGAAGGAGCATCAAGAGTGTGAAAGGAAAGTTGATCATTACCTGGGAACAAAAGAAAAAGCCCGGTTGGACTGCCAGCCGGGCCTATCCTTCTATCTTAGTAGAAGCTAGCGCCTACAATGATCAATAGAATGAACAGTACAACAATTAAGACAAAACTTGACCCGAAACCATAGCCTCCGCCATAGCCATAGCCTCCGCCATAGCCATATCCGCAGCCACCAAATCCGAAGCACATAGATAGTCACCTCACTTTTCTACTTTCACTACTACAATATGTGAAGTGCAGACAAAGTGTATAGGCCTCATCCCATCCGCTTTTTTATCCTATTAAAAAAATTTATCCCTAAAAGGTTCAATTGGTAAGATACAGTGAAACTTACTGCTCTGTGTTTCAGCGTCCTCACTTTAACCCTTGGGCTTGAATAAGAGCGCGCCGATAAAGCCGAAGATGATTGCGGCTGAAATCCCTGAGCTGGTTACTTCGAACATGCCGGTCAACACACCGATGATTCCATGCTGTTCAGCCTCCTGAAGCGCTCCGTGGACGAGCGAGTTGCCAAAGCTGGTGATAGGGACGGTAGCACCGGCCCCGGCGAAATCCATAAATGGTTCATAGAGGCCAAAGCCATCCAGCACAGCCCCGATGACGACCATCAGGCTCAGCATATGCCCCGGGGTCAGTTTGCCAATATCAAGCATCAGCTGTCCGCCCACGCAAATCAGCCCGCCGATAACAAACGCCCAAAAAAACATTGCCAGCATTGTATTACCTCCCGTCCATTTCAATTGAAACCGCGTGCGCGATACAAGGTATACTTTCGCCTTGCTGGAAAGTAAGCGGGGACAGCAGAGCCCCGGTTGCAACAACAAGAATGCGCCTGTATGTCCCTTTTTTCATTTCGTTCAATAAATGGCCATATACAACGATCGCCGAACAGCCGGCACCGCTTGCCCCTGCCTGGACAGGTTGATCGTCTTTGTAAATCATGATTCCACAGTCTCTGAACTTGTCCTTTTTAATCGAAAGGCCCTTATCCGTTAGGAGCTCATAGGCCGCATTGCTGCCGACCTTTGCAAGATCACCCGTTACAATTAAATCGTAGTAGGACGGATCGCGGCCGGTATCGGTAAAATGAGCTGAAATCGTATCGGCGGCAGCTGGTGCCATCGCGCCTCCCATATTGAACGGATCGGTCAGGCCCATGTCAACCACCTTGCCAACCGTTGCTGCTGTTATGTAGGGAAGTGTCCCCGAACCATTATTTTTTTGTAAAAGGGCCATGCCCGCTCCGCTCGCCGTCCACTGAGCAGTCGGCGGTTTCTGTCCACCGTATTCCGTTGGATACCTAAATTGTTTCTCAACCGCCGCATTGTGGCTGGATGCACCAGTAAGGATGTACTCCGCTCCACCGTAATTGAGGATGAAGGCTCCTAGCGCAAGGCCTTCCATTGATGTTGAACAGGCGCCGAATAGGCCGAAATAGGGTATCTGTACTTTTCTTGCCGCAAAGCTTGTCGGAGTGATTTGGTTTATTAAGTCCCCAGCCAAAAAGAATTGTACGTCCTTACCGGTAACGCCCCCTTTTTTAAGGGCTGTATCGACCGATTTATCAATCAGGAGCCGGTGTGCTTTTTCGTAGCTGTCCTCTCCCATCCACAAATCATCGTGAAGGATGTCAAAATCATCCGCAAGATTGCCGGCCGCCTCGAATGGCCCGCCGGTTACACCCGTCGCCAAAATTTCCGGCTTGTTGTCAAAGATCCAAGTTTGGCTGCCCTTAAGCATTAAATGACCCCCCACATTGTCAGCAAAGTTTTAATAAGGGCTACGACAAATGCCGAAAACACCCCAAAGAGGATAACTGAGCCGGCAAGCTTGAACATATTGCCTCCAACCCCCAGGACAAAGCCTTCCGTCCTATGCTCAATCGCCGCTGAAATGACCGCGTTCCCAAATCCTGTTACAGGTACGGCACTTCCCGCACCGGCATATTGGCCAAGATGGTCATAAACGCCAAACCCCGTGAGCAGCATGGAGATGAACACCAACGTAGCAACCGTCGGATTCCCGGCAGTTTGTTCGGTAAAATTAAAAAAATATATATAAAAGTAGCTGATAGCCTGCCCGACGCCGCAGATTACCCCGCCAACCCAAAAAGCCTTTAGGCAGTTCTTGGCCACAGGCCGCTTCAGTTCATGCTTTTTTTGAATTTTTTCATACTTTTCCTGCTCGGCCGTCTTTTGCTGTGTGCCACCCATCCTTATGCCTCCTCACGTTTTCTCTTGCTGCAATTTAATGATTTGCTGGAGGCGGCCCTCAGCCTCTTTACCGGATAATTTGCGGTTTTTCATGCCTTCCTGCAGCCTTGTTGCTTCAAGAAAAATTTTATAGTCGCTCGAAACGGTGAAATTCGCATCCGGGTATTCCTTTTCAAGCTTTTTGGTCAACTCCTTTTCTATGGCCTTCATCCTGAAGCGCTGAAGATGCTTCACCTTGTAGGCGACCAGGATATCCTTCTTTCCCTTTACAACAGCAACGTCATACAGCTCAGGCATCGAAGCGACTTCTTTTTTGACGTCCTGTTCAGATACCTGGGATTTGCTGCTCTGGGTATGTATAGGCACAGGATTGGTCGTTTTCATGAGGGCAAGCCTTGTTTTATTCGTATCATCCCTGCCCTGGCAAGCAGTCCCCGCCAACACGGCCACCGTTACTGCAATGATTAACGTTGTTTTCTTCATAGTCCAACCCTCCCTGCCTATTTCCATTTGTTTTTATTTTTTGCAGGAGGCGTGAATTTATCCTTACTGTTTAAAAAAACGCTTTACGGTTTGATGAATGGTTGAGCATCGAAAAAAAATTATACTGGCCTATTTTACAAAAATAAAAAAGCTGTCCCCGTAAGGCAGCCTTTTAGTTATCTATTTCGCTTTTTGTGCCCGCCGCAGCCGCATCCCTTTTTCTTTTTGCCAGTGGCCTGCTTTGGTTCGAGCTGGCTTGCTGCCATCGTTTCTGGTCTGGCTTTTGGGACGGGCCGTTTCCTGCTCCTATCCATTCCTTCAGCTCCTTTGAAATATTTCCCTGCACTATATTCTATGTGCCAGGGAGGAGCATGTTCACTTCAGTCGCCTAGAAGCCGCCCGATTATCGTTTCGATTATGCTTCCCACTGCCGCAACAGCAAGAATAAGGATAAAAGGGACCCCGAATTTCGGTATAAAGAAGTAGACACCAAGGAGGCCGGCGCTTACCCACATGCCAGTGCACCAGTAACAACTGATCAATTCGCCAATCCATTTCCGGATTTCGCCAGGTTTCGGGACGATATACACATCTCCATCTTCCGTAACCTCATCCAAGAAGGGAGCCCTGATAAATTCGGCAATTTTATCGTACACAATCACCCTTGTCAGCCTAAATGAAGCAAGGCCGATCAACGCCAGCAATTCAAGTGAGAAGTTTTCCATTTGCATCTCTCCCTTTATCCCTTTTAAAAGCAGGCTCGTATTCCTGATGAAAATAACTAAAAATAGGCGGTTTGCCCATCCCACCTTTCCAATCCCAACATAGTCTGATAATGCAAATACTTTTCATCTAAAAGGAGGAGAATCCATGAGTTGTGGTTCAGATTTCTTCACGAGCAATTGTGTATGTGATACATTGCTCGCAATCGTGGAAGCCCAAGATAAAATTAGCCCAGTAATGGACGAATGCACGTTTGGCTGCAGCAGGGCAATTAAAGAACTAGTGGGCGGCGTCAACACCTCAGGTGCTGATTCCATTCCGGTCATCCTAATCTGCAAAAGCACTTGTGCACCGTTCCAGGCCACCGGAGTTAGGAGAGATACCCAATCTCCGCAAACACCTTTTGAAGTCGTTTGCGGCTGCGTTTTCCGGGTCATCGATGTAGATCCAGAAACTTGCTGCGCAACCCTTGAAATTTTGGGCATCCAAAGAGGCGAAGGGGCAAATGCCGACTTTACCTTATGTGAAGCAGAAAATCAGAATAGCGGCTTTGGCTGTGTAGAAAATCTTAATAATGCAAGAGCCCTCGTACGCTCCGGCGTCTGCATAACCGTTGACCTCAACTGCTTCTGCGGCGTTTCCTGCATATTCCCGCAAAACCTGCTTTAATCATTGGCAGACTGTTTCACTTGGAATGAAACAGTCTTTTTTTTATGGAGTATTTTTTGAAAAAAAGAGTGCTATATCTTTCCATACATATGCCACCACGGAATCGTTTTTTCCTAAAAAATTCGTTCTTTCCCTGAGAAGATTACTTAAAAAAAAGAAGCGGCCTTTTCCAGACAGCTTCCTCTTTCGGTTTATTTTTTTAATTGTAGTTCAGTTATATCGTCAATTTTGATAATTTTCATTTGATTGCCGGTCTTGATTCGGAGCTTGTTTCCACGTTTGCTTTCAATCTGAAAAATAATTGGTTCTCCATTCACAACGGCTTGAACATATGGGCGTTCGAGGAAAATGGGATATCGGGCCAGAGTCGTGGCCAGGCGCCAAATTTTCTTTTTGTTCTCATCTATTTCCTTTAGTTCATTAATGGCCGGCTTTGAATCGGTTAGCTTTGCGGGAGTGGATACGTGCGTTTCAACAGGCTGGACTTCCTTTTCTTTCATAAGCTGGAGAAAGTATTGAACAAGTGCCGTCTGCTTTGTCGAATCCTTAATCTTTTCTGGATTAGAAATTTCCGCATCACCCGACACTGTGGCTTCCTCTTTCGTGTGTTCCATTTGGACCTGATCGGCTGCCACGTTATCATCTTCCAGTCCAAATTCCACTTTCGGAGGAAAAACCCATGTCTGTTGCTTGGCTTCAGGAGCTAATTCCGTTTCAGCCATTGGCATGTTCTCCGCCTGGCTAGCAGGCACTGTCCCTTCTGCCTCTTCAATGAACGATTCTCCAATCTCCTTTACGGGGTGAACCTGCTCTTCCTTCCTCTTCCTCCAAATGAAATAATCTTGCATTTGCTGCCGCCCCCCGGGCAAATCCGGCTGAACGATATAAAGCATTGGCTTTGGGGCACTTTTTTGTTTATCCATCCTCATCCCTCATTTCACTTATTAGGAACTCCACTTATTATAAGTATGCATTGGGTGGATAAGTGGTTAAGCACGGGGCTTAACAAAGGAGCCCATCCTGGCTTTGCCAAATGCAAAAAAATCCCGCCTCCAGTATGAAGGCGGGAAGATAACAATATGTTTTACTTAAAGAATGTGGTAGCCGGAGTCAACATGAATGTTTTCGCCGGTAATCCCGCGGGACATGTCACTGAATAGGAATACAGCTGTGTCGCCTACTTCCTCAGTTGTTGTCGCGCGGCGGAGCGGAGCTTTTTCTTCAATTTCCTTCAGGATGAGGTTGAAATCGCTGACCCCTTTTGCTGACAATGTCCGAATTGGCCCAGCGGAAATGGAATTGACACGAATATTATCCTTGCCCAGGTCTGCAGCAAGATAGCGGACGCTGGCATCAAGAGAAGCTTTTGCGACTCCCATTACATTATAGTTTGTGATAGCGCGTTCGCCGCCAAGGTATGTCATTGTCACAATGCTCCCGCCTTCAGGCATCATGCCGCGCGCTTCCTTCACAACCGCCGTCAATGAATAGGCTGAAATATTATGCGCAAGCAGGAAGCCGTCACGAGTCGTATTCAAGTATTCACCCGTTAGCTCTTCTTTATTGGCAAAAGCAATGCAATGCGCAATGCCATTGATAGAGCCAACTTCTTCTTTGATTTTGGAGAAGCACTCCCTGATTTCTTCATCTGATGTAATATCGCATGGCAGAACGAGCGTATCTTCTGCTTCCAGTGATTCGGCCAGTTCACGGACTGAATCTCCAAAACGCTCACCAGCGTATGTAAAAATGAGGCGAGCTCCTGCTGTGTGCAGCGACCTGGCAATTCCCCATGCAATGCTTCGCTTATTTGCAACTCCCATTACCACATATGTTTTTCCTTTTAATGATAAACCCATTATAATAATCCCCCTGTTAATACAAGTTATTAGTAGTTGGTACTAATTGTACACTAATTTAGTTAAAATGAAAAGCATTCTACATGACATATGTCATATTTACCATCTTGATAGTGGAAATGTTCTATGTTCAAAGTGTGCCCATATAAGGAAGTGTTGAACCGAAATAAGGAAAAAATAGAGAAACTAAAGTGAGGGTAGAATGATAGCAGGCGCAAAATGTTTTGCTGCCGGCCACCGCTTATTTACGTACTTTTTATCTAGGTTAGGGGCAAAGAATGTTTTTCCGGAGGATTAGGATGAAAATCGATATAATCGGCGATATACACGGATGCTTTAGTGAGTTTGAAAAATTGACGCTCGAGCTAGGCTACCAGTGGGGGCAGGGCATCCCTCTCCATCCTGCTGGCCGCAACCTCGCTTTTCTCGGCGATTTGACTGATCGGGGCCCTGCCTCGTTGAAAACAGTCCATCTCGTTTGGGAGCTCGCCGTAAAAAGAAAAATTGCCTATTATTCGCCAGGAAACCACTGTAACAAGCTTTACAGATATTTCCTCAGCAATAAAGTGCAAATTTCGCATGGCCTTGAAACTACCGTTTCGGAATTCGAGGCCTTGAATCGAGAGGAACAGAACCAGGTAAAAGGACGGTTCATCCAGCTCTATGAGCAAGCCCCTCTTTACCAGGTACTTGATAATGGGTCACTGGTCATTGCCCATGCCGGAATCCGCAAAGACTATATTGGCAAACATACTGCCAAAGTAAGAACCTTTGTCCTTTATGGGGACATAACGGGAGAAACGAATCATGATGGAACCCCAGTTAGGAGGGATTGGGCGTTAAATTACCCAGGCAAGCCAATTGTTGTTTATGGCCACACGCCTGTCAGGGAACCGAGAATTGTCAATGGGACCTACAACATCGATACAGGAGCAGTCTTTGGCGGAAAACTGACAGCACTCCGCTATCCGGAAATGGAGCTAGTATCCGTCCCCTCTTCAATGCCGCTTGTGGAGGAAAAGTTCCGCCAGTTCCCGTAAAACAAAACGTAGGCAGGCTGTCCAATTCGTATGGACAGTACCTATGTTCACTGCTCCGCCAGTAAAGCAGCCATATCTGAGGGCAACGGAGCTTTGAACGTCAACTGACTGTCCCGCATTGGGTGATAAAAGCTGATTTCACGGCAATGGAGCGCCTGGCGAGTAATCTGGGTTATACTGCCCCCATACAAATCATCGCCAAGAAGGGGATGGCCGATGAAAGCGAGATGGACCCGGATTTGGTGGGTCCTTCCCGTTTCCAGCCTGAGCCTTACCCGCGTGAACCGGCCTTCGTGAATTCCGGTAACTAAGTAATGCGTGCAGGCATACTGGCCGTCGGAGCGGACCTCCCGCTCAATGATGCTGTCCGCCTTTCTCCCGATTGGCTGTTCGATTTTCCCAGACCGCTCTAAAAATTCCCCCTCGGCAAACGCTTCATACTCCCGCCTGACCCCGCCAGCTTTCTGTTGCTTGCTTAACAGATGATGGACGTGCCGGTGCTTGGCTACCAGCACTAGCCCCGACGTGTCCCGGTCAAGCCTTGTCACAATATGCGAGGTCGCCGCTAAACCAATTGTTTCATAATAGCCGACTAGGCCATTGGCTAGGCTGCCAAATGGATGTTCGCGCGATGGGATTGTGTTCATCGCAGGCGGCTTGTTGATTACGAGTATATATTCATCTTCGTAGACGATTTCAAGCGGGATGTTTTCCCCCCTGACTCCAGGCGAGGGCTCTTCAACAGGGAAGGAAACCGTGGCCACGTCCCCTTCTGAAAGTAAATAACGGACGGTCACCTCCCGGCCATTTGCCAGGATGCTGCCGCCCTTGAATTTTATATCAGTAAGCGCTGTGGAACTGATTTCCTTTTCCTTCAGAAACTCCCTCATCATTTTACCTGAATCGGCATGGCCGATTTTCCACTGCAATGTAAAGCGGCTAGATGCCATGTGCTATACCTCTGTTTCATTTAATCCTGCCGTAAAGTAAAGCTGTCCTATTTAATCGCCAGTTTTCAATCAGAATCGGAGATAAAGGAATCGTGCACCCGCTTCCAGAACGGGAATGGCCTGAACCTTGCGAATCTAACTTTCTCTTCCGGCACCCGGAACTGGATGGACTTCACTTCCTTATGCAGCATTGTCAAATGGTCGATTGTCACCTGGAAGTCGGTACGGTTTACCGGCCTAAGCATGCAGGTGTGATGGGCTGGCAGGATTAGCGGCGAGCCGACTGTCCTAAAAACCCGGTTGTTGATTGATGCCATTTCCGCAAGCTGGATCGCTTCTATGGACGGATGGATAATCGCGCCTCCAAGTGCCTTATTGTACGCCGTGCTGCCAGATGGCGTTGACACGCACAGCCCGTCGCCGCGAAACCGTTCAAAGTGCTGGCCGCGGATATCGACATCCATCACAAGTGTTCCCTCCAGCCCCTTAACAGTCGATTCATTCATCGCCAGGTAGCGGGATTCCTTTCCCCCATGCTGATATCTGATAATGACTTCAAGCAGCGGATATTCAATCACCTGGTATGGCGTTTTTGCAATCGCAATGACCAGCTTCTCGATTTCCTCCGGCACCCAGTCCGCATAAAAGCCGAGATGCCCGGTATGGACTCCGACAAACGCTGTCTTGTCCAGCCTGCTGCTGTATCGGTGAAACGCATAAAGAAGCGTTCCGTCTCCGCCAATCGAAATGACAATGTCAGGCTGGTCTTCATCATAAACAAGATCGAAATCGAGCAGATAGGTTCTCATCTTATGCATTAACGTATTCGACTTCTGGTCACCCTTTGTCGTTATCGAAAATTTCATCGGTCACGCTCCTTCTCCGCATTCTTCCTGCCATTCAATGTGAAGAGCCGCGGTCCTGTTTCGTTTCCTTCTTTCTTGTAAAAAAGGCCTGCGCTTCCTGGATTTCCCCCCTGATTGTTGACATCTCCTCATCGAGGCGGAATGCGGCTTCTGCGGCGCGCTGCAGACGGGTATTAATGGTTTCTGGGAACTGGCCCTCATATTTGTAATTAAGCGAGTGTTCAATCGTTGCCCAGAAGTTCATTGCCAATGTCCGGATTTGGATTTCTGCAAGGATTTTCTTTTCCCCGTGGATGGTCTGGACAGGGTAACGGATGACGACGTGATACGAACGGTACCCGCTTGTTTTCTTATGCGAAATGTAATCTCGCTCTTCCACTATTTCAAAATCATTCCGGTTCCGCAGCAGTTTGACAACCTTTCTGATATCATCAACAAACTGGCACATCAGCCTTAGCCCGGCGATATCCTGCATTTCTTCTTCAAGCCTGTCAAGCGGAATTCCTTTTTGCTGGGCTTTGTCCAAAATACTTGGAATCGGCTTTACCCTTCCTGTTACAAATTCAATCGGGGATGGGCTTGAATCCAGTTCAAACTGGCCCCTCATCCCTTTTAATTTCACTTTCAATTCTTCGACCGCCTGCTTATATGGCGCGAGAAATTGATCCCAATTCTTCATCGTATTTGTACACCCCCGGCCAATTGGAAAAGCGTCTGCGCATTGCCGGCCCCAAGGAGCTGTCCGTATTCCTGAAATGGGTACCTGATGCAGGCCCGTGATTCAGGCCGTAATCACGGCCAGGGCTTGGCGCTTTAGCAAAACACTTGCTCATGCATTCATGCAGCTTTTTAAAAAATGCTTTCGACCTTTGAAACCATGGCATCACCATAGTTGCCATTGCCTTTAATGTTCTCGGCAAGGTACCCAAGTTCTTCCCGGAAGCCAGCAAGTTCAACTTTGCTTCCTTCCGACTCTAAAAACACTGCCACACTTTGATCAAGCCCTTTTTTCAAATCTGCCCAGACAAGTTCGGGCATAAGTACATATGTATATTCCTCTTCCTCTTCCATCAAGTACACGAATGAAAGATTATCAGAGTCGACAAGCATCTGGCCCTTGGGCGTTAATCCGGCGACAGGGTGGCCTGTTGTTAAAATTAGCTGGCTCCCTTGTATTTCAGACCCTGTTACAATTATTCTCTTTTTCATAATATCACCCTCCAGCATTCACTTCCCTATTTTAGCATATTCGAGGCATTTCCCCCAAAAATTGCAACGCGAAACGAAACAATAGATAATGGATTCAACAGTAAACTGGAAGTTGGTGCACCTTTGGAACAAAATCTTGAAATTGAATTTAAAAATCTGCTGCTAAAGGAAGAGTTTGAGCAAATCGCAACTGAATTCAACCTTGGGCCGGAACACTTCCGGTACCAGGTGAACCATTACTTTGATACCCCCACATTTTCCCTAAAAGAGAAAGGCGCCGCCCTTCGTATCCGGGAAAAAGGGGGAAAGTTCATCCTTACATTGAAACAGCCCCAAGTAATTGGCTTGCTCGAAACGGATCAATTTGTTTCGGAAAAAGAAACAGGAACCGCGATTGGCAATGGGACTTTGCCTTTGGGTGGGGTTGCAGGCGAGGTTGAGAAAATGGGAATCCCTTTTGATGAGCTAGTTTATTTTGGGACCCTTTCCACCTCGAGGGCGGAGGCCGATTTTCAAAAAGGGCTGCTTGTGCTTGATCACAGCAGCTACCTGGATACCGAGGATTACGAATTAGAGTTTGAAGCAAGGGACTTTCATGAGGGAAAGGAAGTATTTCGTTCATTGCTTTACAGGCTGGGGATCCCGTTGAGGGAAACTCCGAGCAAGATTCAGCGTTTTTACAACCGGCGGCTTCAAAAAGGGTGGGGCTGAGCATGTTGAGTAAAAAGACAATGGCTTTTTGCATAAGTATGGCGAGTGCTTTTTTGCACAGAATAACCCATGAGGGTGGGCTAGCTATGTATGGTGGGAACGCATCCTGAAGTCATTTCCTTTTACAAGGCGATTTATTTGAGATATAAATAGTGCATTGCTAAAATAAAACAAACACACTCAAAGGGGTTGTCAACATGACCGGGAAATTGCCTACGCCTTATGAGGCCCTCGGGAAAGAAACATTGCATCAGCTCGTTGATGCTTTTTATGGATTGGTTGGACAGCATCCTGAACTTTCTCCCTTATTTCCAAATGATTTTTCCGAAATTGCCAGAAAGCAAAAGCAATTTCTTACTCAATATCTTGGCGGCCCTTCTCTTTATACGGAGGAGCATGGCCATCCGATGATGCGCGCAAGGCATATGCCTTTTCCGATTACTCCGTCCCGGGCAAAGGCATGGCTTTCCTGCATGCACCAGGCGATGGATATCGTTGGCCTGGAAGGACCGCTCCGCGATGAGTTTTTTGCAAGGCTCCACCTGACTGCGCAGCATATGATTAATACCCCCGATGAAGGCGAAACATTGGGTGAAGAGGAATGATGGAGCAGGAAAAGAGGCTGTTCGCTCACCATTGCCACGGCCCTGAGAAAAAGCCAATTGAGATCTATATTTTCATTGACCCGCTTTGCCCTGAATGTTGGGCACTAGAGCCGATCATGAAAAAACTGATGATAGAGTACGGACGTTATTTTTCTATGAAGCCGGTCTTGAGCGGCAAGCTGACAATGTTGAATATGGGAAGAAAGAAACGATTTGAAAGCATAGCAGAGATGTGGGAAAAGACCGCCAGCCGCTCAGGTATGTCCTGTGACGCGACCCTTTGGGAGGATAACCCGGTTATTTCGCCCTATATCGCATCAATTGCGGTAAAAGCTGCGGAATTGCAGGGCAGGAAACGGGGAACTCGTTTTCTTCGCCGCCTTCAGGAGATGCTCTTTTTGGAGAAGCAGAACATCTCAAATTTTGATGTCCTTAAGGATTGTGCCAGGTCGGTCGGCCTCGATGTAGAGGAATTTATTACGGATATCCATTCTGAAACTGCCGCGAAAGCATTCCAGCAGGATTTGAAAATTACGACTGAGATGGAAGTGGATGAAATTCCGACACTCGTTTTTTTCAATGAGAATGCGGAGGAAGAAGGGATTAAAATTGCTGGCTATTATCCTTATGAAGTGTATGTGCAGGTCCTTCAGGAAATGCTGCCGATGGAACCGAAGCAATCCTCGCCTCCTTCGCTTGAGGCTTTCCTGAAGTTTTTCCAGCTCGTCGCTTCCAAGGAAATCGCCGTTGTTTACGATCTCTCCATCCCCCAGGTGAACCGGGAGATGAAAAAGCTGCTCCTAAAGCAGAAAGTCGAGCAGATACCGGCCAAATACGGGACTTTTTGGAGATATATCAATTAAACTGAAAGCCACTCTTGCGCATGCCGGAGCGGCTTTTTTGATTTTTCGGAGGATCCATTATCCCCATTCATCCGTTTTTTCGTAAATAGACCACCTATAATTCATGACCGAATAATATTTCTTAACCGCCACATATTGATTATCAAAGGTCGTTATAATGTAGGTGTGGCTTCCTACGTAGTTTATGTCCTCGATTTCCTGGGTGTTTAGCAAAGCGGCAATCCCCTGGTCATTCGCAATGTTATCTTCTGTAAGCTTATAAAGGAGGTTATAGGGGCTGAATAATGAAAGAAGAAACAATATAATAACGGTTCCAACAATAGGTTTGACATTTTTTCTCACTTTGCTTTTCAAATGGTTTCCTCTCCCTTTGACTGTCTTCATCGTTATTCTATATACATCTTAATTCTATGTATATTTTACTCTTTGCTCAAGTAAAAAAATTCGACAAATGTGCTACGCTTTTCCCTGTCAAAATTATTTAAGGATATCATTTTGTTTTATTGGTTCTACTTTATGATTTTGGCTTTGATTGCGATCTTGATTTTATGTACAGAGAAAAGGAATTCTTCACAGCAATGAAAAATGCCCCGCATCAGCGGGGCATTTTCCTATAATTACGAACAAAGGGGATGGGAGAAATTTTTCACGGTTTCAAACAAAGGGGTATATGTTTGTTGTGATCAACTTCACATATAGAATATAACACGGCTTCCACATGTATTTCAACTAGTATGTGCTTTATTTCACAATATTGTCATATATTATTCTAACCCGACTAATTACATATTTAGAAAGGTTAATTTGAAAAATACGATCAACACACATTAAAAACCATGTCCCAAAATAAAATAGTTTAAAGACTACTTGGACTTGGAGGCCTGAAAATGAAAAGCACGCAACTTCCTATCCTGGCTCTGTTACTCATCTTCTCATTCTTTCTGAATTTATTGGGTCTGATGAAAATTTTCCCTCTCCTATTCAGCGCACCTCTTTTGTTCATCTCTATATTCCTGCTGTTTTCCTCGCTTAACCAGCGAAACCGGTTCAGGGGATTCTAATTCCTTAGAACAAAAGTCCCTAACGCCTATGTATTGGGGTGCTTTTGACAGGTTTCGGGGTTGTAATGACCGATTGGAGAAGGTTCTCATGATGAATCAGTCAATAGAACCCAACAGATTGATGCAATCATCAACACGTCCAGGAGAACGCACGTTGTGAATCAACTCCCTGATAACAACACCTTACAGGTCAAGGATTTACGTTAACGATTAAAAAGGGGGCCAGGCACCCTCCTATAGGAGGAGACGCTTGGCCCCTTAATCATTAGCTTAGGATTTGTTCGATTTCGTTTAGTGCTTTTTCGAATGCTTTGCAGGCATTATCGACTGGTTCCGGACTGGTCATGTCGACGCCGGCTTTTTTGAGTACCTCGATTGGGTAGTCGGAGCTGCCGGCTTTCAGGAAGTCGAGGTAGCGGTTGACTGCCGGCTGCCCTTCTTCAAGGATTTGCCTGCTTAATGCGGTTGCCGCGCTGTAGCCGGTCGCGTATTGGTAAACATAGTAGTTGTAATAGAAATGCGGGATCCTAGACCACTCGAGGCCGATTTCTTCATCAATGGTAATATCCTGGCCGCCGAAATATTTTTTGTTCAGCTCGTAATAATCCTTGGTCAATGAATCTGCCGTAAGTGTTTCGTTGCCCTGGGACTTCTTGTGGATCTGATGCTCGAACTCCGCGAACATCGTCTGGCGGAATACAGTTCCCCTGAAGCCTTCAAGGAAGTGATTGAGCAAGTATAGACGCTTCTGCTCGTCATCAATTGTTTTTAAAAGGTAATCGTTCAGAAGTGCTTCATTGCAGGTCGACGCGACTTCGGCAACGAAAATGCTGTAATTGCCGTACGGATATGGCTGGGTTTTCCTTGTATAATAGCTATGGACAGAATGGCCGAATTCATGAGCCAGCGTGAACAGGTTGTTCACATTGTTTTGCCAGTTCATCAAGATATACGGATTTGTGCCGTAAGCACCTGAAGAATACGCTCCGCTCCGCTTCCCTTTGTTTTCATGGACATCGACCCAGCGGTTATCAAAGCCCTCCTTCAGGATGTTCTGATACTCCTCACCTAGAGGCGCTAGACCCTTCAACACATGGTCGCGGGCTTCATCGTACGAAACCTCCATCTTGACATCCTTCACAAGCGGAGTATACAAATCATACATATGAAGCTCGTTAACGCCAAGTACTTTTTTGCGCAGTTTTACATAACGGTGCAGCAAATGTAAATTGTCATTGATCGAATTAACAAGATTATCATAGACGCTTTCCGGGATATTGTTTGCGGCCAGCGCAGCTTGGCGGGCTGAATCATAATTGCGGACCCGGGCATTAAAGTTGTCCTTTTTCACCTGGCCGCTAAGTGTGCTCGCAAACGTGTTCCTGAACTTTCCATACGTATCATAAACTGACTTGAACGCATCATGGCGCACCCTTGCATCCGTGCTCTCAAGGAATCGAGAATAGCGGCCATGGGTCACTTCGACCTCTTCCCCGTTTTCATCCTTAATCGTTGGGAACTCCAGGTCCGCGTTATTCAACATACCAAACGTGTTTGATGACGCAGCCATCACTTCGCCGGCTTCGGCCAGGAGAGCCTCCTGTTCAGCGGATAAAATATGCGGCCGCTGAAGATTGATTTCTTCGAGGGCATGCTCGTACAGCTTGAGCTCAGGCTTTTCCTCTAAAAATCCTTTGACTTTTTGTTCATCAATTAAAAGAATTTCCGGGACGATAAAAGCAAGCTGGCTCGCCGCCTGGGAATAAAGCGCCTTCATTCTGCCATCCAGCCCTTGATAAAAGGAGTTGCCGGTATCCTGGTCGTACCTCATATGGGAATATGTATACAATCTGCCAATCCGCTCAAGGAGCTGGTCCTGTTCCTGCAAAGCTTTGTAAAGGCTATCGGAACCTTCGCCGAGTTTTCCACGGTAGGCGCTTACTCCTGGAATAAGCTCTTTCACTTCCTGAAATTCCTTCTCCCAGTCATCATCCGACGCAAAAATATCTTCCAGGCGCCATGTTTCATCAACCGGCACCTCGCTTCTTGCAGGTAATTTTTTCACTGCGGTTTCATTCGTCATATTTATCCTCCATTCGACATTTCGTTTTACGAAGCAATACCATTATTAGTATTCTTCTTTCTGATTGAAAATTCCTTCATTTTTTGTAAAAACCTTTTCACTTATCCTTCCCTTTAACGTTCCAAAATCACTCTTTTCCCGAAAGTAATTCCGCTAAACTAGCGATTTGTCCGATTTAGGAAAAGTTTTAAAAAACGCTTCCGCCCCAGTGGTCTGTTCTGCCACGGTTTTAGGAAAATAAAGTTCCTTTTTAACCATAAATGTTCCAAAGTTTATGGAAGTGAGAATGCCGCATCTCTCAAGCAATAGGAGGTATTCAGACACGGCGCTATGCAGGGATAGGCCAGCCGCCAAAGGAAGCTGCCTGACCTTTACATCACCCTCTTGGACCCGTAAAGCAAGGCTCGCTGCTGCTTCATTTGCAGTGATTACGCTACCCGGCTTTTTCCCCAAAATGGCATCCAGTATAAGATAGGCTTGCCATATTACGGGAAAGGTCGAGATAACCTGGGATGTCAAGCCGGGAAGGCCAATTACAGGAGGAAGCAGGAAAATGTTTAACCCCGCCTTGTATAATTCTTTTAAAAAACGCAGGTACTTTGTTTTGGGATTGGCGCCGATCGCGAGTTTGCTTTGGACGAGTTTATCCTGCCAATTAGGGAGAACGGGTGTTGGAGGCGGCTGGGGAGAAAACAGGTTTGTAAACGATACCGTTTCGAGATCTGCTTGTTCCATCCGCGCAAATGCTTTTGAATTTGAATAGGGGATAATGGATTGCAAGAGGGTAACCCTCCCACTTTCCGGGCAAAAGTAAGGGATATAGCCTGGAATTCCTTGTGAAGAGCGGAGAAATAAGTAGTGGAAGCCGGATAGCTTGGCTGAATTGTTCTTACTGAGGGAAAGGTGGCTTCCTCCAAGGATCCAAAATGGGATGTACCCTGCTGAAAGGTAGGCAGTTGTTCTTTTAATAAAAAGACGGTCAGGAATCGGGCTGCATTGATATTCAAGGGCAATGCGCTGTCCTTGAAAAGGGAAGGCAATATCGGGGCGCTGGCTGATGACAGGGTCATAGTATTCGAGGATTGCCGGGATGCCTTGGCGCTTAAGCCAATGAAAGAGGGCAAGCTTTCCGGATAGATGATATTCTGATTCACGTTCAAAGTTGCTTTCCTCACATGCTGAACGGAGATGGGAAAAGTGGTAAATCCTCTGCTCGCCAAGCTTCAGCAGCAGCTTCCCTCCGCAAACCGGACAATAAAATTCTTCATGGCCCCGCCAGTTTTCAAGGGTTTTGCGGCTATATCCGTCTGCAAGGCAAATTCCGCCCCCATCTTTTGTCTTTGCCGTTAACACATGCAATCTCCTCCTTACTTTTTAAAGGATTTGTTAAAGTTGGCTGTAGTTTTCCGCTGCGGGAGGGAATCTTCTTTGGTAAACCATCACACGGAAGGCAGCCATTTGCCTGTCCCGTATTGTGCCTTTCACGTACCTTTATCTCAGCCAATTTCAAACAGGTCCTCTCTTTTATAGTATACCTTCTCTGATTGTCGGGATAAATACTCCATTTTATTTAATAATTTCCACCTGATCCACAGGTGATAAGAAGCTGGATTTATACCACCGCTAAATTTTCACCCATAAAAAACAACCGGCCTGCATCCAAGCCGGCGTTTGATTAAAGAAGTGGTGACATAAGGCGTGAGGTCGATTCAAGAAGCCTGTATCCAATGTGGCGTTTCTGAAAGCTCTCGAGTTCAAGCTTATTCGCATGCTTTAAATCATTCATATATTCTTTTACAAGTTTGCGTGTACTTTCCGTACGATAGAGGAAGGCATTTACCTCAAAATTTAGATGGAAGCTTCTCATGTCCATATTCGAAGTGCCGATTGAGGCAAGCTCGCCGTCAACGATAACGATTTTGCTATGCATGAAGCCTTGCTGGTACTCATATATTTTCACCCCTGCCTCAAGGAGGTCGGGGAAGTAAGAACGTGATGCATGGAAGACAATCCGTTTATCCGGCTTATCCGGAACAAGGAGCCGGACATCAATCCCGCTCAGCGCCGCTACCTTAATTGCCGAAAAAATGTCTTCATCCGGAATAAAATAAGGCGATGCAATCCAGACCGATTTTTCAGCTGACGTTATCATTGAGAAAAAGATATTTTTAATGGCTGTCCATTCATTGTCCGGCCCTCCGGCAATAAGCTGTACTCCGCCATGGTATCTTCCCTGGTTTGGCTGCTTCAGGTATTCGTCGGTCAGAAGGCTGGTATTCGTCATGTAATACCAATCCTGCAGGAAAATAAGCTGAAGAGAGCGGACCGCCTCTCCTTTCAGCATCAGGTGGGTATCCCTCCAAAAGCCGATCCTCTTCACCCTGCCAAGGTACTCATCCCCAATATTCAAGCCCCCGACAAACCCTGTAGTCCCATCGATGACAATGATTTTCCTATGGTTTCGGAAATTGAATTTATTGTTCAGGAAAGGCAGTTTGACCGGCCCAAATGGCACGGCCTCCACCCCTGCCTTCTTAAGATCGGAAATATACTTCTTGGAAAGCTGCCATGAACCGACTGCATCGTACAGGAACCTGACTTGAACCCCTTCCCGGGCCTTATTGGCTAGGATTGTTTTTATTTCCCTGCCAATCTTATCATCCCGGACAATATAATATTCCAAATGAATATGGTGCTTAGCCTTTTTCAATTCAAGGAGAATGTGCTCAAATGTTTCTGAACCATTCGTTAACGTTTTTGTTTCCGTTGAAAAAGAAATTGGACTGTTCCCCAGCCGCTGAGCAAGTGTGACAAGCTTTTGCTGACCTTCATACTTTCGAGGCAGGCTGCTGTTGTCACCCTCAATATGTAGAAAAGTTTGCTTATCAAGAAAGTATTTTTTCCGAAAAATCCGTTCTTTCTTATAATTTCTGCCGAATAATATATAAAAAATAAAGCCGAGCAGCGGAAAACTTCCAAGGACAACAAGCCAGGTAATCGTCTGGGTTGGATGCCGGTTCTCCAAGAAGATGACCAAGCCAATAAAGAAAACAGAAAAGGTGATCAGTAAGCTGAATATCCTAAACAAGCCTAACTCGAGGTTTTCCCGGAACAGAAAAATAGCACCTGCCAAAATGATTACAAAGATTAATACCCTAACCGTGTTTTTCATTACATTCACCTGCCGTTAACGTCCACTACATAGAAAGATTAATCAGCAATCACCTTCTGCTTACAAAAGGTTGATTTAACAATCCCTCCTCTCCCATCATGCCATAAAAACTAGATGTTTCCCAGATAATCGCGTTTCCCTTGTATTCCGGTAAAGTAAAACTCATAAAAAAAAAGCCGACTTCAGAATCATTTGATGATTTTGAAATCGGCTTATGTTTAAAAGTATTTTCGTAATTCGGAAAAGACGTCCTGGGATATGATTTCCTTTCCGTATTCCTCCAGACGATGGATAGTAAGCTGGCTTTCGTTTCCGTATTCAAGGAGGATGCTAAGCAGATCATCGATTTTGTCCTCATTGAATTGTTCCTCAGGAAATTCGGTATATAGATAATATTTATTTTCATAATGGAAAAGCTTTGTGGCAACTTCATCAAGCCCTCCACGTTTTGAAAGCTGGATCAAGTCTTCGAAATCCCGGAACGACAAAAGGAAATCAAGAATTTCGTCTTCATCCGCGCCTTCCTCCACTCCCGGTGAGAAGTGCTGATCAAGCATATCCTCAATATGCTCATCTATTGGCAGGTCCTTCAGTTTGTCATTCGGGACAGACAGTTCAAATTTCTGGCCATCCTTGGACAGCTGCGCTTTTGTGACGAGAACTTCTAGCCCTTTGTCCAAAGCCTGCACCTGAATCCAGAGCGGCCCTTCAACCGTGAACTCCTCCTCATTGTGGATTTCGTCCATCATTTCCCAGAAGAGCTCTTCGCTCCGTTCACGGTTATACCAGATTTCTTCCCTGTCAAAGCCTCTTTCTTCTATATCAATATACGAGATGTAAAACTTTACAGTATTTTCATTAATCCGTTCTATCTCCATTTTAAACTCTCCCTTCCGGCAGCAAGAGTGAAGGGACTGATTACCCCCATACAGATGATATTATATATCTATTACCCTGATTCAGTTTGTTTATTCCGGCAGGCGCCTTGTACCTTTATTTTATGATAAACCATGAAATTAGGGAAACAAAATATGCCTTTTTCCGAAAAATGAGCAAATGCCTTAGTAACAATTTGCCCTTCTACTTCAGCCTATTTCAGCTAAAAGCTGGAACCGGATAAAGAGTTCCTGAATGAAGGTTTCCTTATAGTTTAACAAATGCTTGGCCAATTAACAATCAAAAATTATTAGGAACTTCAACTTACCGCCAATGTGTTCTACTAGCTTATAGAATGAAAAGAACCCCCAGTGCCTGGAGGTTCTTGATGTTCAATTAGTTGACAAGGCGTTGAGCCTCGCGAAGTTGGAACGTCCTGACTTTCCTAGGCAGGAAGCGGCGGATTTCATCTTCGTTGTAGCCGACCTGCAGCCTCTTTTCATCGAGGATGATTGGCCGGCGCAGCAAGCCTGGGTTATCTTTAATTAATTCAAACAGGTTTTGCAGCGGCATTGCCTCCAGATTTACATCAAGTTTCTGGAACGTTTTTGAACGGGTGGATATGATTTCATCCGTCCCATCCTCTGTCATTCGCAAGATTTCCTTAATTTCATCGATGGATAGCGGCTCTGAAAAGATATTCCGTTCTGTGTATGGAATTTCATGCTCTTCCAACCATGATTTAGCTTTCCTGCATGATGTACAACTTGGTGAAGTGTATAGCGTTACCATAAGTTTTCACACTCCTTCTAAAATAAGGCCATCTATAATGGATGTAACTAGGAAATTACTATTATAAGGTAACAAATTAAAATAACTATAATTAAGGAATGTCTATTATTAATTATACAGCAGTTGACCTAAAAGCGGTATCACTTTTTAAAAATAATGTTTTTCCATGGTACAGGCGCCCATATTACGTTACGTATAATAAGACGTATAAGGAAGGGAAAAGTTTCATGAATTTAATAAAAATAATTTATTTTATGCACTCATCCTCCTAAAATTACTATAAATTTCGTCAGGCGGCGGCCATTTATGTACGTTAATTTGAAAAATAAAATATATAATTTTATACCCCTCTTTTAGGAGTTTAAACCACAATCTTTTAAATTTTTGTGGATTCTCATTTAAATTTCTATAAATGAAAAAAAAGTAACCGTTTTCTAATCTTTACAAAATTGTCGATTCTTTTCCTTTTCATATTGTCCTTTTTCTTTTAGAATAGAGTATAGAACAATAAAGAGTGTTTCTGAAGAGAAGGGCAGGGGAAGCATACATGGCAGGTTATATTACGGATTTTGCTATCGTCACTGTTTTGATTGTTGGGATCACCGCTTTGATGGGAGTCATTACCAACGGTATTGGGGAAAATATTTTTGGAAGAAAAAACCGAACCGAATTCACTGATCAGGCTTCAAAGTTTATAACCGGCTGGAACGCAGTCGGTGGGAAAAAATAATTTGGATTGTTATGGCTGCGAACCTGGAATGGTTCTGCAGCCATATTTATTTCCATACAGCTCAGCATCCTTGTTGGATTTCGTTTACCCATTCCACCAAAGTATATGCGAAAAAAAAGATGAGCCGGCATTGTTGCCGGCTCAAGTTCTTATTTGTACTGGGCCTTGTACTGCTCAAATTCTTTCTTGGAGCAATACACGAAGTGGCCAGTAACTATTTCCCTCAATTCAACTTCTTCATTCTCGCTATAATTATGGGTGCTTGGATTATAAGGCACTCTTTTCCTTGTCCGTTCACTATCTGGGTCCGGAAGCGGAATCGCTGATAGCAGGGATTGCGTATAAGGATGTAACGGATTTTTATACAATTCTTCCGCTGGAGCCAATTCAACCAGCTTTCCGTAGTACATGACGCCAATCCTATCACTGATGTACTTGACCATGGAGAGATCGTGAGCGATGAACAAGTACGTCAGGCCCTTTTCTCTCTGCAATTTCTTCAACAAGTTGACTACCTGTGCCTGGATGGATACATCAAGCGCGGAAATAGGCTCGTCCGCAATGATGAAATCCGGCTCAACCGCAAGTGCCCGGGCAATGCCGATACGCTGTCTTTGTCCACCGGAAAATTCGTGCGGGTACCTGTTAGCGTGTTCCTTGTTCAAGCCGACTGTCTCAAGCAGTTCATATACCCTTTCCATTCTCGCCTTCCTATTCTTGGCAAGGCCATGGATGTCGATACCTTCGGCAATGATATCAGCCACCGTCATCCTAGGGTTCAGGGAAGCATATGGATCCTGGAAAATCATCTGCATTTTCCGATTAAATTCTTTTAATTTCTTAGTGGACTTATGTCCGTGGACATCTTCTCCATTAAAGAGTACCTGGCCATCAGTAGCGTCATAGAGGCGGATAATTGTCCTGCCGGTTGTCGACTTCCCGCATCCGGACTCCCCTACCAGACCAAGTGTCTCACCTTTGTAAATATCGAATGATACACCGTCAACAGCTTTGACCATATTTGGCCGTCCCACATTGAAGTACTGTTTCAGGTTTTTTATTTCAACCAATTTTTCAGCCATCTATTTCCCCTCCTTGACAAGCCTTGGCTCATCGAACGCAGAGGCCAGCTTCCTCATCCGTTTCTTCACTGCATCAGGCGGCTCGACTTTTGGTGCATCCGGATGAAGGAGCCATGTTTTAGCGAAATGGGTCTCCGAAATTTGGAACAATGGCGGCTCTTGCTCAAAATCAATAGCCATTGCGTACGGGTTCCTTGCCGCAAACGCATCGCCTTTTGGCGGGTCTGTCAGGTCAGGCGGAGTTCCCGGAATGGCGGCAAGATCGGATTTGTCATCGCTGTCGAGGCTTGGCATCGAAGCGAGCAGCCCCCATGTATATGGATGGCGCGGATCATAGAAAATTTCGTCCACGGTGCCCATTTCAACAATCTGGCCTGCATACATAACGACAACCCTGTCTGCAACATTCGCAACAACCCCTAAATCATGGGTGATGAAGATAATCGATGTATCCATCTTGCTTTGAAGGTCATTCATTAAATCAAGGATTTGAGCCTGGATAGTAACATCAAGCGCTGTAGTCGGCTCATCTGCAATCAAGAGCTGCGGATTGGCTGCGAGGGCAATCGCAATCATCGCACGCTGCCTCATACCGCCTGAAAATTCATGCGGGTACTGGTTGACCCGCCGTTCAGGCATTGGGATACCGACAAGACGAAGCATTTCCACCGCACGTTCCTTTGCGGCCGCAGTACTCATATTTTGGTGCTTAATCAGGCCTTCCATGATTTGGCGCCCAATCTTCATGGTCGGATTCAAGGAGGTCATCGGATCCTGGAAAATCATACTAATTTCTTTCCCGCGGATCTTCTCCATTTGCCGCTCTTTTTTCGTAACGATATCTTCGCCATTGAAGATAATCTGGCCGCCTTTAATTTTGCCAGGAGGCATTGGGATAAGTTTCATTATGGTCTGGGCGGTTACACTTTTCCCAGATCCCGATTCGCCTACAATTGCTAGAGTTTCCCCTTTATTCAAGTCGAAGCTGACACCCCTGACAGCCCGTACTTCTCCACCATAAGTCTGGAATGAGACTTCCAGATTCTTAACTTCAAGTAATTTAGTCATTTCTCATTCCCCCTTATTTCCTTAGTCTTGGATCCAATGCGTCGCGCAACCCGTCACCGATTACGTTGAAGGCAAAGATGGTCAAACAGATAAACGTAGCCGGGAAGAATAGGCGCCAAGGATAATATTTAAGAGCCGGCAAGCCATCTGAAGCCATTGTTCCCCAACTTGCAAACGGAGGCGTCAATCCAAGCCCGAGATAACTTAAAAATGATTCTGTAAAAATAGCAGAAGGAATTGATAAAGTCATCGTAACAAGAATCGGCCCCATCGTATTGGGAATGAGATGCTTGCCCATGATACGCGGCAAATCCGCACCGAGGGTCCTTGAGGCCAGTACGAATTCCTGGTTCTTTAGGGAAAGGACCTGCCCACGGACAATCCGCGACATATTGATCCAGCCTGTTATCGTCATAGCGAGGATCATCGTTCCGACACTTTGTCCAAGAACAACCATTAAAAGGATTACAAGTAACAGGTATGGTATCCCCCAGAGGATATCCGCTATCCGCATCATCATGTCATCGATGCGTCCCCCCTTGTAGCCTGCCAACCCACCATAAAAGACCCCGATAAAGAAGTCAACAAGTGCGGCGGCAACCCCAATGAACAAGGAAATCCTTGCGCCTTCCCATGTACGCGCGAACACATCGCGCCCAAGATCATCAGTACCGAACCAATGCTCGCTGCTTGGCGCTTTATTCGTATTCATCAGGTTATTCGTCCGATAGTCATGGTCAGTCATATGCGGTCCAGCGATTGCCATGAAAATCAACATGATCAGGAGAACAATACCAAACATGGCAAGCTTGTTTTTTCGGAAACGGATGGTAACGTCTTTCCAGAAAGAAAGGCTTGGCTTCGAAATCCTTTCCGCTTCGGATGCCCTTGAACCTACAATTTGGAATTTTTCTTTTGATATCTGCATTGTTTATTCTCCTTTCTTTCCGCCAGCCAGTTTAATCCGCGGATCAATCAAGCCATACGCGATGTCGACGAGGAGAATGGCCATTAGCAAGATGATACTGAAAAATACTGTAACACCCATTATTACTGTGTAATCGCGGTTGGTGATTGATGTTACAAAATGTGAACCAAGGCCTGGGACTCCAAAAATCTTTTCAATGACGAAGCTTCCCGTAATGACACTTGCGGAAAGAGGTCCCAAATACGTAACGACAGGCAATAGCGCGTTCCTGATCGCATGTTTCACGGTAATTGCCCTTTCGCTCAGTCCCTTCGCCTTAGCTGTTCGGATATAATCATTCGATAATACCTCCAGCATGCTTGAACGGGTCAAACGGGCGATAAAGGCCATTGGTGTTGATGCCAGTGCAAGTGCAGGCAGGATTGTATGTGCAAAAGAGTCCCAACGAGCAACTGGAAGGATTTGAAGCTTGATTGCAAAAATGTATTGAAGGACTGATGCCATTATAAAGGATGGGACAGAAATTCCTAAAATCGCAAAAATCATCGCACCATAATCCTGCCATTTGTTATGCCTTAATGCTGCGATAATGCCCAATAGCACTCCAAGAGAGACTGCAATGAAAATGGCTTCGAGCCCCAATGCGAGCGATACTGGGAACCCTGTTTCAATAAGGTCATTTACAGTTCTTGCTTTGTATTTAAACGATGGACCAAAATCCCACTGTGCAATCCTGCCCAAATATTCCCCATATTGGACATACCACGGCTGGTCCAATCCATAATGCTCGTTCAGCGCCTTTTCGATTTCCGCAGGCAATTGTTTTTCGGATGTGAACGGGTTACCCGGAGCCAGCCTCATCAGGAAAAAAGTGGCCGTAATAATCAGGAATAGGGAAACCAGCATAAAAAGCAATCTTCTAAAGATGTATCTAACCAAAGTACCCACCTCCAATGTTTGCCCTTTAGCTTCTCTATAAAAAACTTGGCCAAAGCCAAGATCTTTTGCAGAAAAGCCAAAGAGTATACCTGAACCGGAAATATTTTCAAAAAAGAGTCTGAAAGCTTAGAAAAACTTGGCATGCATACGCCAAGTCTCATGGAATGCCTAATTTTTCTATACTTCAGAATATTTATCCAATATGGCCGTATTCAGAAAGGAAGGTATATGGGATCCATACACCCATATACCTGCCTCAGTTGTAAAACTTTATTTAGCTTTGCTTATTCAAATTTTGCCCACTTCAGCTGGACATCGCCAAGTCCCGATACAACTACACCCTTCAGGTTGTCTTTCTTAACCCAAACGTTTGTATAGAAGTAGATTGGAGCAGCCGGCATTTCATCCATGAAGATTGATTCTGCTTGTTTCAGCATTTCAAGGCGCTTGTTGGCATCGCCTTCTTTTTGAGAATCGATTAGAAGCTGCTTATATTCTGCATTTTCCCAGAAAGTATCGTTGTTGCCGCCAAGTTTGTCACGGTAAATTTCAAGGAAGTTGATCGGGTCGTTAAAGTCGCCTAGCCAGCCCATACGGCCGACCATGTAGTCTCCCTTATGCATCTTGTCGATGTAAACTGCCCACTCGGAATTGTCAAGGGTAACTTCAATTCCAAGGTCCTTCTTCCACATATCCTGGATTGCCTGGGCAATCTTTTGGTGTGCTTCGGAAGTGTTATAGGAAAGTGTGATTTTTGGAAGCTCGGAAGCATCCTTCAACCCAAGTTCTTTCAGTCCTTCAGCAAGGAATTCCTTTGCTTTATCGACATCATGGTCTTTGAAATAGCCTTTATCATTTTCTTTAATCATGGAAGGCGGTACGATTGCCATTGCAGGTACCTGGCCGCCCTGTGTAATATTTTCTACCACTGCCTTGCGGTCGATGGCATATGCAAGCGCCTTACGGATATTCTTATTGTTCAAAGGTGGTTGTTCAGTCTGGAACTTGTACCAGTAAGTACCCGCAATCGGCTTAATATTTAGGATGCCCTGGTCTTTCAGATTCTTAAGTGCATCAGTTGGAAGTGTACCGAAAGGAGATCCAGCCCAGTCAAGCTCTCCGTTTTCAAACATTGACAACTCAGTACCAGGATCGTTAATCATGTACATTTCAACTTTTTTCAGGCTTACAGCATCTGCATCCCAGTAGTCATCGTTCTTTTCAATAACGATTTCGTTCTGGTGGTCCCATGAAGTCATTTTGAAAGGACCATTGGATACATAGTTATCGCCTGCATCTGTATACCACTCAGGATTTGCTGAAGCTACTTTTTCATTAACAGGGAAATATGTGTAGAACGCAGTCAGCTCCAGGAAATATGGAGTCGCGTTCTCAAGTGTAACAACTAGGGTCTTATCATCCTTGGCTTCAACGCCAAGAGTTTCAGGCTTAGCTTTGCCTTCGTTGATTGCTTGGCCGCCTTTAACATAATAAAGCTGGTATGCATACTGTGACTGGTTTGCTGGGTCAACTGCCCATCTCCAGGCATAAACGAAATCATTGGCTGTTACAGGATCGCCATTTGTCCACTTTGCATCTCTAATCTTAAAAGTGTACTGTGTCAGGTCGTCTGAAACCTCGATATCCTCGGCCATCGCAGGCTGCGGCTTTCCGTCCTTGTCGATACGGGTCAAGCCTTCGAATGTCTGAAGCAACACGCCGCCTGATGTAGCGTCGTTAGCCAACCCAGGGTGCAGGGAGAATGGTTCAGAGTTGATATTTACTTTCATTTCCTGCGGTACGTCTTTTTTCTTGTCGTCCTTCTTGTCACCGTTGGCATTATTGCCGCCGCTGCAAGCTGCAAGGAACATGCTCATTACAATAAGCATGCTAAAAAAGATTGAAAATCTTTTCTTCACGGTCTTACCCCCTTATGGTAATTGTCGGCAAACAGATAACCCTTGTCCTTCTACGCTGTTACATTTGTATGTCCTGTAGGTAATGTTTTAATAGTCTGATAATTCATCGGAAACCTTATCAAATTAAAACAAATAAAAAAAGCAACTTTATAGCTTTTAAGATTCATAAATCTCCAAAAGTTATAAACCGGCTTTTTTGCTCCCCGGCAACGGCCATACAATTGTAATAGATTGACATTTCAGTAAAGTTATCGTTTGTTACGTTTATTATAAATACTTTAAAACTTGAATGCAAGCATGAATCACGGTGCTCATCCATTATTCCACTATAATTTTATAATATTCCCACAGGTAATATAATGGTTATTTGCCGTAAAATGCCTATTTAGGCCTCTGAAAGGTATTTCCTTCCTTTTACCTTGATTTTATAAGGATTTTGATGTATTTTATTACTACAATCAAAATGATCAGGCTATGACAAAGAATAGTACTGGCTGCTAAGGTTTCCAGAGAGTTTGTGGATGGTGCGAACAAACAACCGGCATTCAGGAATGGACTTTCGAGCCCCGGGAAAGAAATTTAGTATCTCCCGGCGCATACCAAGCGTTAAAATGGCTCCCCTCTACAAGGGGGAAAGAGGCTTTTTTAGCAATTAGGGTGGCACCGCGGACCATTCGTCCCTATCCATATGGGGGACGAATGGTCTTTTTTTTATTATTTTTGAAAAATAAATAGGAGGCAATATTATCATGAAAACGATTTTTTCAGGCATACAGCCAAGCGGTACACTCACGCTTGGCAACTACATTGGCGCTTTAAAGCAATTTGTCGAGCTCCAGGAAGAGTACAACTGTTATTTCTGTATAGTGGATCAACATGCGATAACTGTGCCCCAGGATCCCATTGAATTGAAAAAAAATATCCGAAGCCTCGCCGCTCTCTATTTAGCAGTAGGACTGGACCCCGAAAAGGCGACACTTTTCATTCAGTCGGAAGTGCCTGCGCATGCTCAGGCAGGCTGGATGATGCAGTGCATTTCCTACATTGGCGAACTAGAAAGAATGACGCAGTTTAAGGATAAGTCCACCGGCAAGGATGCCGTTTCTGCGGGGCTGCTTACCTATCCGCCCCTTATGGTTGCCGATATCCTTCTCTATGGCACAGACCTTGTACCGGTTGGAGAGGACCAGAAACAGCATCTCGAATTAACGAGGGATCTTGCTGAGCGTTTCAATAAGAAATACAGGGAGATTTTTACCGTTCCTGATGTGCGTATTCCAGAATTCGGCGCAAGAATTATGTCTCTACAGGAGCCATTGAAAAAAATGAGCAAGTCAGATCCAAATGTAAAATCATTCATTTCAATCCTTGACGAGCCAAAATTGATTGAAAAGAAAATTAAAAGCGCGGTTACCGATTCCGATGGCGTCGTAAAGTTCGATAAGGAAAACAAACCAGGGGTTTCAAATCTGCTGACTATCTATTCCGTTCTCGGAGGGAAGCCAATTCCTGAGATTGAGGAGGATTATAAAGGAAAAGGCTACGGAGATTTCAAGGCTGATCTAGCTCAGGTCGTAATAGCAGCTCTTAAACCAATCCAGGATAGGTATCATGAACTAATGGATTCATCGGAATTGGATGATATTCTTGACCGAGGAGCTGAAAAAGCAAACATAGCCGCGTCAAAAATGCTAAAGAAAATGGAAAACGCGATGGGACTTGGCAGAAAGCGCAAGAAATAACTATTTGAAGGTATAAATTAAAAGAGGCTTCCCGTTGAGTTGAGAAGGAGCCTCTTTGTGTTTATATTGCCATATGGCTAAGTGTGCTATTTATTAGTACATCCTATTTAATAGAAGAAACGCAGCAGGTTTTCTATAGTAGTAAAACGATTTTTGTTTTTGGCAATTGCGTTTTTATTCTACGCCTGAAAGGCCCTAATCAAATGTCGTTCTGTCAAAGTCAATTCACCTTTGGACCGTGTTCCATTTCCCACAGTTTTTCAAAAAACGGCTGGCCTTTTATTAGGTTTTCACAAAAATGTTCATGTTTTCGGGTCCATCCCGGCTTCACTTTAGCAAAAAGATGCCTCCAGGCTTCTTCAAAATTCATTTTTTGGATTTCCTGATAATTTTCCGGTGACCATTCCGTATACCAGTAACGAACTTCAGCTTCATTACCCGATGATTGAAGCTGGTCAAGGGCCATAAATAATAGCTGTTTCAGCTGCCTTTCCTTTCGCGTCAGCCCTGTCATCAGTTCGGGCTCGGGGGAAAGGATGTGGAATTCCTTTGAATCCTGTTCAGGCTTAAACTTGTAAACAATGGGATCATGGCTCTCAAGCATTTCATAAACTAGCTGCTCCTGTCGCGGGATAAGCCTGCTTTTTCTGACCGGTATATTATACCCGATCGTGTCCACTGCCAATATCTCCATTCCATCACTAATGATGAAACAATAGTCAAGTTGAATCCGCTCATGATTTTTTCTTAAATACGCCTTCTGGTAAATATCATCCATTAGCTGTTGAGGCAATGACGCAAGGTCATTTTCAATGTACCGGAACAAGACTTGTTCCACCTTCAAAAGTGGTACCTGGTCAAGCAGCTCAACGCCATCATCCTTCCTCCATTCGTGAAAATGGCAGACATTGTAGCCATTTTCCTCCCCTTCAAACCAGTTCACCCAGACATCATGAAGATATAACATTGACCGACCCCTCACTTCAAGAATCCATTTGTCAATCAGTATAGGCAGCGTCAAGTTAAATTATTCCTTATTTAGTCGATGAATCCACTCATTTCCCTTCAATGTCCCCAGGGATAAAAATACTTAGAATGACAATGAACATTCCAGCGGGGAGCAAGTAACATTCCGGCCGCCCGGATATAAATTCGAGGTATTCCAAATAGCCCATTCCAGCAGCAAATACGTTAAGGTACGCGACTAAACTAATTCCCCCAGAAACTGCGATCCCAAATCCAGTCAAAAGGAAAAAAGCCCTAAATGCCATTTACATCAGCTCGTCTGTTCATACCCTTCCTCCCAGCATGTCCACCCTTTAAAACAAATGTATGTACGGTGGCCGTGGTTTATGATATTAAGCCCACTTCAATTGGAATACAACTTCGAAAAACGGAGGATTTGGTTGGGGTGCGTATTAGTACAAAACAAAAAAATCTACCATTTTGGGATGGTAGATTTTATCTTCGAGATTTAGGGTTGAAAGCATCCTTCAATCCCTCTCCAATGAAGTTAATCGAGAGGATTGTAGTCGTAATGATTAAGGCAGGCGGAATCCAAATCCATGGCTTGCCTTTCAGGACGTCCGGCTCGTTCGCGGAAGATAGCATATTCCCCCAGCTCGGAACTTCCTGTGGTACTCCGAAGCCAAGGTAACTAAGGCCGGATTCAGCAACAATCATACCTGCGAACAGGATGGTTGCCTGCACAATGATCGTAGATGCCACATTAGGCAAAAGATGTTTGGTGATTACCTTGAATGGTGAACAGCCGATTGAAACCGCTGCGATGATGTACTCATTTTCTTTTTCAGAGAGAATTTTGCTTCGTACAATCCTGGCAACGCCGCCCCAGCTCAATAGGCTGATTGTTCCAATCAGTACCCACACCCCTGAGACCAAGCCAAAAAGGATTGCGTTTAGAACAATAACGAATACGATGAACGGGAAGTTAAGGATAAAGTCAGTAAACCTCATTAGAAGGCTATCAACAGTTCCTCCAAAGTAGCCCGCCATTGAACCGATAAGAGTTCCGAGAGAGATAACAAAGACTGTACATGAAATCCCTACCATTAACGAAATTCGTCCGCCATAAAGCAGCCTTGTAAAAACATCGCGCCCGCTTTTGTCAGTGCCAAGCCAGTGATCAGCTGATGGTTTCAGCGACATTTCACCAATATTAATCCTGGTAACATCCGCGGTAGTAATGTATGGTGCCAGGAATGATAATACAGCAACAACTAATAGAAAAATAAGGCTGGTCATTGCCAGTTTGTTTTTTAAGAATTTTTTACGGGCAAGCGCCATCGGAGATAGACTTCTCTTAGGGGGTCCCGTATTCAATTCAGTATCTTTTTGAGTTATAATTTCCATTATTCGTTCCCCCTAATCCAGCCTGATCCGCGGATCGACTACACCGTACAGGATATCAGCTACAAGGTTTCCAACCAAAGTCAAGAAAGAAAACAACATGGTCAGGGCCATCATCACTGGATAGTCATTGGTGCGTACAGAGTTTAGGAAAAGCTGGCCAATTCCGGGATAGGTAAAAATCGTTTCTGTAATTATTGCCCCGCTGATGAGTGCGACAATGTCAAAACCCAGGAAGGTAATGAGTGGGATAATGGAATTCCGCAAGATATGCACATTATAAATACGGCTTACCGGCGTTCCTTTCGCCCTTGCTGTCCTTACATAATCCTTACGGCTGTTTTCAATGATGTCGTTCCGCAAAAACTGCGTATAGCTGGCAGTACTAAGAGAACCCAGCACAATAGCCGGCAAAAATACGTGATGCAGTTTACTCAAGTACCATTCAAACGTGCCGTTCGTTATTGTAATATCGACTGAGCCATTTGAAGGAAACCAATTTAGATTGAACGAGAAAATATAAATAGCGAAAACCCCTGCAATGAATGATGGGATCGACAGCCCCAGATAGTTGAAACCTCCAATAAGGTTATCTGCAAGTGTATAGGGCTTCCTTCCTGCATATATCCCCATGAAGAATGCGAGGATGTAAGTAATCAGGATTGCCGTACCACCAAGCAACAAGGTGTTAGGCAATTTTTCAGCGATTACATCGGCAACATCTATTTTGAACCGGGTAGATTTGCCGAAGTCTCCCTGTACAAAGTCAGTAATCCAATTGTAGTACTGAACCGGAAGCGGGTCATAATACCCCAGTTTTTGCCGCATTTCTTCAATGTATTGTGGGTCTGTATTATTCGGATCTATTTCTCCACTTAGTCCATCACCCGGCATTAATTTTGCTAGGGTGAACACGACAATGGAGATAAGGAGCAACATTGGGATCATGCCCAATATTCTTCGGAGCGAATACTTCAACATGTGCATTCTCCTTACCTTTGCTGCGTCTTAACCGCCGTTTAAATTCCAAGCAGCAAGACCCCGCCACAAAACTGTGGTACAGCAATCTAAAGTTTCGGGTGGGACAGTCTGCCCCTTGGATCCGGTTGGCATTCTCAATCTAAATTAACCGCGGCGGTAATCCGCGGTTAATTCATTCCAATCGGTTCATCTAGCGTTAAAACTTAACTGTAAAATGGGACTTCATCAGCGGGCATAGCCCACTGATGAAGGTTCCATCCTACTGCTCAAGCCACCATTCGTTCGGGCGGTTGGAGCCGGAAACATCGTACTTGACGCCTTTAACGCGTTTGTTAAGGGCAACGATTTCTTCAAGTTCCGCGATTGGAAGCGCAGGAAGTTCTTCCATGAAGTGCTTCTGCCACTCAACATATAGTTCCTTACGCTTATCGGAGTCTGTTCCTACTACTTCCATATCAAGAGCGTCGTCAAGCAACTGGTCGCTCTTCTCGCTTACCCAACGTGGGTAGTTCCAAAGTGCATCGGATTTCCACAGGCCGGATGGATCTGGATCTGTACCAGTGGACCAGCCGCCGAAGAACACTTCCATTTTCTTATCTGACTTTTCAAGCATATCGTAGTAAAGGCCAGCGTCTGTCATTGTCAGCTTGGATTTCAAGCCAATATCTTCCCAGTACTGAGTCAATTGTTTCGCACGGGCTTCGAACGTTGGATTTTGTGTTGCATAGTGCGCGAAGTTAACAACGAATGGCTTGCCATTTGGATCTTCACGGAATCCGTCTCCGTCAACATCCTTCCAGCCAGCATCTTCAAGGATTTGCTTCGCTTTATCTTGATCGAATTCGAATTGCTCAAGGTCAGCATTATCAGCAGCTATCCAGTGGTTTGTAGGAACAGGGCGGTTAACCGGCTTACCTACTCCAAAGAAGAATGCATCTACCCACTCTTTACGGTTGATCGCATGATACATAGCCTTGCGGAGTTCCTTATCCTCGTACTTAGGCTCGTTCATAACGTTCTTCTTGCCATCCCAGTTTCCAAGCTTGAAGCCGACATAGTAGTAGGAAAGGCCAGGGTATTTAACAACATTGATGTTATCAAGCGCCTCGACTTGTTCGATGATGCTTGGGTGGAACGAAGTCATATGAAGGGAATCATTTTGTAATTCTCCTACAGTCAAGGAAGGATCTATTACCTTCATGACGACTTTTTCAAGGTGAGGCTTGCCGCCGAAGTAATCATCGAAACGCTCTAGCTCAATGGACTCGCCAGGGACAATTTTGGAAACCTTAAACGGCCCAAGTCCAACCGGCTTCGTGCGTACTTGCTCGGATGCCATCATATCTTTAACGGCAATTCCTTCAAACGCTTTCTGGGACATTGGGTATGTCCAGAAGTTTTCAAGGTTGTTCACACGTGCTTTGTCAAACGTAACTTCCATTTCGTAATCGTTGATGACCTTGATTCCGGAAATGGAGTCAGCTTTGCCTTCCTTGTACTCAGGAACGCCAACTACGTCTTGGACGTTGACATAACGCGGCCCATCATAATCCTTGTCAGCAAGGACTTTGATTGAAAATTCCCAGTCTTTAACGGTAAGTTCTTCACCGTTATGCCATTTTACGCCTTCTTTAATCTTGAACTTGTAAACCTTGTTATCGTCTGTATCCCAAGAAGCGATATAAGGCTGGGCTTTCAGGTTCTCATCATAATCGATCAGGTTTTCATCAAAGAAATCAATTACTTCTGCATCAGTTGCAGTTCCATAGAAGTTCGGGTTGAACTTTCCTTCAGGCGAGGAGTCAAGCGAGTAAATAAGTGTTCCGCCATCTTTCGGCTTATCGGAAGCATTTTCGCCGTTGTCTCCAGGTTTTTTGGTACCAGTCTTTTCTCCTCCGCTGCATGCCGCCAGGAACATGGATAAAACCAATACCAGCGCAGACAGCCATAACCAATTTTTCTTCATTGTGGTCCCCCCATATAAGTAGTGGTATTACAAGCGTCCAGAAAAGTATTTGGACACTTTTCAAAACACATAGAACGCCATAGCATTCCTTGTGTTTCTAATAAAGGTGGCAAGCGACTCTGTGAGAGGGCTTCACCTCCTTTAATTCAGGTTTTGTAACGGAACATTGCTCCATTGCCATTGGGCAGCGCGGATGGAAAGGACAGCCGGACGGCGGATTCAATGGGCTTGGCACATCACCGGTCAGGATGATCCGCTCCTTCTTCTTTTTCGGATCCGGTGAAGGGATGGCGGAAATCAGCGCCTGAGTATACGGGTGGAGCGGTTCCGCATAGAGGCTGTCCTTATCGGCGATTTCTACCATGTTCCCCAGATACATAACCCCGATCCTGTCGCTCATATGCTTAACGACACTCAAATCGTGGGCGATGAATAAAAAGGTCAGGTCGAATTCTTCCTGCAAATCCTTGAGCAGGTTCAAAACCTGCGACTGTACCGAAACGTCAAGGGCAGATACGGGCTCGTCACCAATAATCAGTTTTGGCCTTAAGGCCAGTGCCCTGGCGATTCCGATCCTTTGCCTCTGTCCGCCTGAAAATTCATGCGCATATTTAAAATAGGCATCCTCCGGAAGGCCGACCTTTTGCAAAAGGTCCATCACTTCTTTCTTCAATTCTTCCTTTGGTTTTTTTGTAAAGTTATAGATTGGCTCCGCGATAATATCGCCAACCATTTGCATCGGGTTAAGGGATGCATATGGATCCTGGAAAACCATCTGGAGGTCTTTGCGGATTTCACGCAGCGCCTTGCCGGTCACATTGGTAATATCCTTGCCATCAAAAAAGATTTTCCCGGCGGTAGGCTTTAGCAGCCTAAGGATTGTCCGTCCCGCGGTTGATTTGCCGCAGCCCGACTCCCCTACGAGGCCCATGGTTTCCCCTTTTTTAATTTCAAAAGAAACATCATCAACGGCCTTTACATTCCCGACTGTCCTCTTAAAAAAACCGCCTTTGACAGGATAGTAAGTTTTGAGATTCCTAATTTCCAGCAAGTTTTCCCTTTCGGAACCGGTTTTTCGTTTGCTGGCTTCAGATGTTATTCCGCTCACTGGCTGATCGCTCCTTCCTTTGGCCTGCTAGTTTCAAAGAGCAGGCAGGCAACCTGGTGGCCGTCCCCGTTATCGGCTAGAAGAGGCGTGACTGTTTGGCACTCAGGCATAGCCATTGGACAGCGGTTGGCAAACCTGCAGCCTGTCTTTTTCATGTTAGTAATCGATGGGACAATCCCTTGGATGGAGCTAAGCCTCTCGGTTTCCTCCTCCATTTTTGGAATTGCGCCAAGAAGAAGTGTTGTATATGGATGCTTTGGATTATAAAAGAGTGTTTCCACATCTGTTTGTTCGACTATTCTTCCAGCGTACATGACGATAACTTCATCGCACATCTCGGCAACCACACCAAGGTCATGGGTGATTAGGATGATGGACATATCATTGACTTCCTGAATTTCCTTCAGAAGTTCAAGGATTTGGGCTTGAACCGTTACATCCAATGCGGTTGTTGGCTCGTCGGCAATCAAAAGTTTTGGCTGGCAGGCAATTGCAATTGCAATCATGACCCGCTGCCTCATACCGCCGGAAAGTTGGTGCGGATATTCATCGACAATTTTCTCCGGCCTTGAGATCCCGACGCTCTTGAGTAGCGCAATCGCTTTTTGGCGCGCCTCTTTTTTCGAGATTTTCTGGTGGTTCAAAAGGACTTCCTGAATCTGAGATCCGATTGTGAATACCGGATTCAGGGACGTCATCGGCTCCTGGAAAATCATTGAGATGTCCTTGCCGCGTATTTTATTTACCTGGTTCTCGTCCATCTTTTCTACGTGGATGCCGTCGAAGATGATTTCCCCCGACTTTATTTTGCCGATCCCTTTTGGAAGAAGCTGCATAATAGAGAGGCTCATGACCGACTTCCCGCAGCCGGATTCCCCTACTACCCCTACGATTTGCCGGGGTTTAACTGAAAACGAAACATTGTCTACGGCATTGTAAAAGGCTCCGTCAATATCGAATGCTGTTTCCAGGTTCTTTATTTCTAGTAATGGCCTTCCATTTTTTTGGAAATTATTCGCGCCCATATGACACCTTCTTACTCTTTAATTTTCAGTGAATTCGCTATATTTAAATAAAATACTATTACAAAATTGTTACAATTGCAAGGATTTTTTGTTAATTTTTATGTGGATGATTTAAAATAAGGAAAAGCCTGTCCTTACAGGCTTTTCCACTTTTAAAAAAATAAATTGTTTATAAAAAGAAAGAACTTTCTTTTATTTCGAAGGAATCTTTCAATGAAAAATCGTGACTAAAGAAGTGTTTTTTTACTAAATAATATCCATAACAATAGCCTAAAAGTCTTGGAATGCCGTTTCCTCCAAAAAGGAGCCGGTCATGAACTTTGTCTGTCCTTTTTTTATCGAGATTATCTTGCAATAATACTTTGAAAAAGTGCATTAGTTCCCTTTCCTCATAAAGTGAACACCATTCAGCCAAGTACTCCTCCCCGCATTCGTGGTATACAGCATACTCGGCAAGACCTTCCATGATCATCGACTCTAGCAATGTATTTTCCCGAACTTCTTTTTCTATAGTATTTATCCTGCAGACATGATGGTACTCGTGGACAAGCAATGCTTCCAGTTCTTTGGGGTCTTCTATAATCGGCAGGAACAGGAATAGCTTGTCAGGGTAAGAAACTCCAGATTTTTGTGCGGCAGCCTTTCGGAAAAATGCCTTTTTTTTCGCTGCTGGAAAAATAAAGACAGGTACTTCGGGTCCTTTCCACTTCGCCTGGTATTTTTTAAAAAGCTGTTCAGTCTTTTCCCATGCTCCGCTTTCTAGAAGCATTTCTATTTCCTTTCCGCTCATTGATGATGGCCTATACATCCCGAAGGATAAAAGCTCATCATAAATGGCTTGTGGCTTTCCATTTTGAAAAAACGGCTCAAGCTGTTTACAAATCATTTCGGGCCTATGCCAATTTTCCTTGAGCCATTCGTCCGTAGGAACAATCGCCATCCATAATCCCCCCAAAATCATGCCTGTAATTATTCTATGAGCCGCCAACCTGGAGGTTCATATTTGTCCGGTTGGAAAAATAAAAAAACCAGCTAGTACACAAGGTACAAGCTGGTTTTTGGAAAAAGTTACGGCATCATCCGCCAGTATTACTCATATTTCTTGAAGGCAAGCGTCGCGTTATGGCCGCCGAAACCGAGCGAGTTGCTGATAGCGGCCTTTATTTCCTTCGGCCTTGACTGGTTTACGACATAATCAAGGTCGCATTCTGGATCCGGTGTTTCATAATTTATGGTTGGCGGAAGAATCGAATCCCTAATGGAAAGGGCTGTGAAAATTGCTTCGACTCCGCCTGCCGCTCCAAGCAGGTGTCCTGTCATCGACTTGGTCGAGCTGACAGCAAGCTTGTAGGCATGCTCGCCAAAAACTTCTTTTATAGCATTTGTTTCGAACCTGTCATTGTAGTCAGTGCTCGTACCATGAGCATTGATATAATCAATGTCCTCCGGTTTTAGGCCTCCATCTTCAATTGCCAATTTCATGGCACGGACTCCGCCTTCTCCACCTGGAGCAGGTGCTGTAATATGATAAGCATCCCCGGTAGCGGCATATCCCACAACTTCTGCGTAGATCTTCGCCCCGCGGGCTTTCGCATGTTCTAGTTCTTCAAGAACAACAATTCCCGCGCCTTCGCCCATTACGAAACCGTCCCTGTTTTTATCAAATGGCCTACTTGCAGTTGCAGGATCGGGATTGGTTGACAAGGCTGTATTCGCACAGAAACCTGCGACGGCCATCTTTGTGATTGGTGCTTCCGTTCCGCCAGTTACCATGGCATCGGCATCACCGCGCTGGATGACCTTGAAAGCATCGCCGATTGAATTTGTCCCTGTCGCACAAGCAGTGACAGTACAGGAATTGAATCCTTTAGCGCCTAGCATGATCGATACCTGGCCAGCTGCCATATCAGGAATCATCATTGGGACGAAGAACGGGCTGACCCTTCTGTAACCACGATTCTGGAATACTTCAAACTGCTGTTCAAAGGTTTCCATACCGCCGATACCCGAGCCAATCCAAACACCTACCCTATCGGCATTCTCGTCCACGATGGCAAGGCCTGAATCCTTGACCGCCATCAGGGAAGCGGCCACGGCATATTGGGTAAACCGGTCCATCTTCCGTGCTTCTTTTTTCTCCATGAAATCCTCAGCGTTAAAATCATTAATTTGGGCTGCCACTTTTGCCGGGAAATCATCCGCGTTAATGCGGGTCAGCGGCCCAATCCCCGATTTGCCAGCCACAATATTTTTCCAGGTTGTTTCAGCATCCATTCCGAGCGGGGTAACAGCTCCAACCCCCGTGATAACTACCCTTCGTTTTGTCACGCAAAGCCAACTCCTTTTTCGTACCAGTTATGTTCAATCCGTTTTATTTTCCCCAGCGGATGGCGATTGCGCCCCATGTGAGCCCTCCACCGAATCCGACCATTACGATTACATCGCCGTCCTTGATTTTGCCCGCCTGGACTTCATCGACCAAAGAAATCGGGATTGAGGCAGCCGATGTATTTCCGTACTTATTAATTGTATAGGACACTTTCTCCACCGGCAAATCGAGCCTTTGCCGCGCGGCTTCAATAATGCGGATATTCGCCTGATGGGGTACGAGAAAATCGACATCATCTATTTCTAAGCCAGCCTTATGAATGACGTTTACACTGCTCTCACCCATTTGGCGTACGGCGAATTTGAAGACCTCGCGGCCGTTCATGATGATGTTCTCATCCTGGTACAGATGCTTTCCGCCAGTCCCATCCGCTCCAAGCTCGAATGAAAGGATCCCTTTGTCTTCGGATACTGGGCCAAGGACAACGGCACCCGCTCCATCTCCAAATAGTACCGCTGTATTTCGGTCATCCCAGTTGACGATTTTTGATAGTTTTTCAACGCCTACGACCAGGACATGCTTATAAACACCTGTTTCAATGAACTGCTTTCCTGTTACAATCCCATACATGAATCCTGCGCAAGCTGCGCTTACGTCCATCGCTGCTGCATTCACTGCTCCCAGCCTCTCTTGAAGCATGCAGGAAACCGAGGGAAACGGATTGTCGGGTGTGACTGTCGCAACAAGGATCATATCGAGGTCCTCGGGCGAAATGCCTGCATCTTCAATTGCCATGCGGGCAGCTTTATAGGCCATATGTGACGTATTTTCATCCTCCCCGGCAATTCTTCGCTCCTCTATTCCAGTCATTGTCCGAATCCATTCATCAGACGTATCCATCCTCTTTTCGAGGTCAAAATTTGTAAGAACGCTCTCAGGCACGTATTTCCCTAAACCAACAATGCCAGCTCGCATGGCCGCCATCTCCTTATGTTGTATAATAATTATTTCTGCTTATTATCAAATATTATGACTTGGTACTAATTTTATCAAATAAAAACACCTTTATGCAATAGTTAATTGCCGAATAGCCTATTCAACTGACCATCCCTTTCCATTTTCCAACATATAGTGGAAGTGAGGAAAGGTTTAAAAGGAGGGGCGAAGGGTGGACGAAAGCAATCAGGAAAAACACACACCTGATCCATTCACAAGCATGATGTTTGGGACGGGAAGGAGAACCAACAGCCTGTCAAATACCGGAAAGGAAAAAGGCCAGCCCGTACAGAATCGGGCGGGGGAAAACACCATTAATTATCTGCAATTAATGGAAGTAATCGACAGTATGGTCGGCATTGCTGATACCCTAAAACCAGTATTTAATGGTGTATATCCGTATATCCAGCAATTTATGAAAAAGAAGTAGCTGCCCGGGTTGGCAGCTACTTCTTTATACATATATCCTCGAGGAAGCGGGTTCCAGTTTCTCCTTTTTCAATCAGCATTGCGATTCGTTCAGCAACTCCGTACCAGTCGTGAAATTCCTCCCCGGCTTTTCGCCCGGCAGGTCCATCCTCTGGCCAAGCTTTCTTCGGGAAACTTCCAGCCTCCTCTTCCCCTTGCAGCGGGGGCAATTCTTGCAATGGTAAATAAAGCCTTAACACTTTTTCGGCAGTTGTCTCCGCAAAATCTGCTGCTCGTTTGATCACTTGAATGCCTTCTTGTCCAGGGTTTTGATGAGAAAGCCCAAGGGGAAGCAGGAGAACAACGGAGGACGGGCCTTTGTGTTTCCGAATGTACTTTTCCACTTCATCAGCCAGGCCGGGTTTTTCAAGGTTTGAAGCCACGCCACTTGTATAAAGGTCATAAAGTGAAAAGATAATAGCATCGTTTTCAATCTGGTTTGCATTGATGCTATCCATCGAAATGTTAATAAAATTACTGTTTCGCCCGATTTCAAGTTCCATTTCTTCTTCGGTTTCGGTATTCTCAGTATTTAAGGATATCCCCCTTATCACATAGCCCAGTTCCAGCATTTTTTTACATAGATGAAAACCAAGACGATCGAATACGCCAATAATGAGAGCTCCTCCCATTAATCTCCCCTCCTATCAGCTGGTCTCATTTTATCCTATGCAAATCCCACAATAAATTTCATCAAGAATCCAACTATAGAATTTTTTCATACCTTGACATAAATTTTGCAATTTCCCAACCAAGCTGGCCAGCTTTTTCCGGAAGCATATAGGTTTCTGTGATTGGCGGCTTCGGCTGAAGCTCGGTTAGGAGAGTTTTGCAGGCCCTCGCATGTTTGTAAGTCCTTCCGCCAGAAAGGATTTGAAAAATCCGGATCGGTATTCCAAAATCAAGTTCGGGCATTTCCTCTTGTCCGATCACCATTGCTGTCTTCTCTCGCTCAATCTCTTGTGCTTCCGCGATTTCCGTAAGAAGTTTTTTATAAAAAAATTTATGTTCCTTTTCCTGCTCAAGATGGAACTTTAGGGAGATTATTGGATTAATCAGTACTATGGACCTGATTTTCCCTTTCATTTCCTGCGCCAGCTTCAGAGCTGTAAGAGCTCCCATCCCTTCAGCTATAATGTGGATTTTGGTGTTCAGGATTTCATTCTTCATGACCAATTCGTACAACATGGCAGCGAGCATGACAGCCTTTGGGGAGCCCCAGTTTCTCCCGTAAAGGTTGGATGTAAACAAGGTATAGCCTGCCTCTTTTAAAGTAGTGAGGATCTTTCGTTTCCCGGAATTCTGGTTCCAGAAGCTTGTCTCCTCCTCCACAAAATGGCGTTCATCACCAACGATCAGCACGCCGAAGCCAGTTGGTTTCTCCGGATAGTAGATGGTATTCCATTGATTTCCTAGTTGAAAACTTCTGTTATCCATACGTAAAACTCCTTCTGCCATATTCCACTAATAGTGTATGTAAAGCACCACAGAATGAAATAGGAACTTTCCTCAATGGGCTTTCCGATTTTCTGTATGTTTTCCACTTTTTGCGTTTCTTCTTTTTCCACTGTATGATAAGATGAGAAAGATAAAAATGCTATGAGGTGACGGTATGAGATACTTCTGGACACTGTTTTGGGTTCTTCTTTTAGTTGAAATGCTTAGCTATGTGGTAACGTCAATGATAGGGGTTGCATTCGATTATAAAATCGCCGCACTTCTTGGAATACTGACGGCTGTTTTAATCCTCGTTGTTCCAGCAATTATTCCGAATGAACCAGCTGACCATCATTAATTACTTTAAGGCCATCCCGAACAGGATGACCTTTTTTTATGGTTATTCGAACGGGGTAAAAGGATAATGGAATGGATTTTGATTGGTTACCGGGCTGGCTGCTCTTCATTCCTTTTAATACCCGGGTTGGTAGCTGTTCAACCTCACCAAAAAGGAAAAATGAAAAATAAGGGAATAGTCTTAAAGCCGAAAAAAGCCATCCTTGCCGGGTGGCTTTTTTTTCTGGCTACAAATTTATTGGCTAATTATGAAAATCATTGTGTTTCAGGCGAAGATTTTTTTCTATGGTTTCCTTGTATAGGTCCAAATCCTCTCATGGTTGGACGCCTCCGGGAATGGCTGGCCTTTTTTCAAATGGATTTTCCTAGGGTTGTTAACCGGGCTGGTCGTATCACCGATTTCAATATAGGTACCATTATTCGGTGCTTTTTGCCCAGGTTTAAATTGGCGGTTTTGGCCCATCTTTTTCCCTCCTTTCGATATATAGGGGGCTTTTGGCCCTCTTTTATAGTATTCCGCGGCAAAAGAGCCTGATTAGGGGAATTATTGTCATCAATTTTTGATTATTTCCCGAGCAATATTTGTCGAATATGACGTTTGTATGAACCTTCGTTGGGTATTATAGTTTTTTTCCTTGGTTAGCAATATAATTATAGTAATAAATTACATTCTGCCATTTGAAGAAACAGAATCCGTATTGAAGGTTGGTGGCAATTATGCAATCGCTTGCAGGTGCGCCCGCAAAGCTGACAGAATTATTAAAACATACCCATCATGTTCAAAAAATCGAAAAAGGGCATTTCTTATTCCAAGAAGGTTCCCCTTCCAGGGAGATATACGTCCTTTTAAGCGGTTTAATCCAAGTTGGCAAAATCATTCCCGACGGGCGGGAGTTGACTCTCCGCATTTGCTCAGAGGGTGATTTAATCGGTGAACTGAATATATTTTGTGCAACGCCAAGGAATTTATTAAGTGCGAAAGTGGTCGAAAGCGGGGAAGTTGCCGTCATCATGAAAGATGCCCTTGAAGCAAAGCTTGCGAGTGATCATGTTTTAGCACTAGAATTCATGCAGTGGATGAGCCAGCATTACCGAAAGACGCAAACAAAATTTCGTGACCTAGTTTTGCATGGCAAGAAAGGCGCCCTCTATTCCACCTTAATCCGGATGGCAAACAGCTATGGCGTAAAGACTAGTAATGGCATAATGATCGATCTTCTCCTTACCAACCAGGAAGTCGCCAATTTTTGCGGAACTTCCCGCGAGGTCGTCAACCGTCTTCTCGGTGAGCTAAGGAAGAAAGGCATTATTTCCATTACGAAGGGGATTATCACCATTCATCAGCTCCCTTATTTAAAACGCGAGATCGACTGTGAAAACTGCCCGAAGGAAATTTGCAATATTGATTAAAAACAAAATGCGGAAGCGCCTTGGTCAGCCCCGACCAGATTAAGACGGGGCCTGCAGGACGGGCCTGCCCTCCGGAGGGAACCGGCTTAAGACCTCGAGGGGCTAGGCGCTGGAGCTGGATTAATATACCTTATTTCGAGTTGTCCACAATGTTCGATTTAATAATTTCCAAATCGATAATGAAATGCGTAAGCACCTAATTTAAAATACTGATTCATAAAGAAACCTGCCGGCTTCAAAGTGCCTGGCAGGTTTTTTTAGTTTGATAACAGATAACTGGCAATCAGTATAAAGAAAACTGCCGAGTTTATTATTTCATATATGCCGATTTGTTTAGGGGTGAGATTTTTACCATAAAAGCCGATAGCCCTTGCAACACTCGGGATAAAGGCAATTGCGACCAGCCATTTTCCAAGCAGAAGCCATGCCAGTAAAACAAGGCTATGGAAGCACCAGGAAATCCACTTAAACTGTACATTTTTCTTTTCTCGGATCATTGTTTTAACAAAGAAGGTACTGCCTATAAAAAAGAGTGCTGACACTATAAAGACAAGGATAGCTTCTTCTGTGACTTTTCCAATCGGCAAGAATGCGCTTGCTATCCCTGCGAGGGAAAACGCAAAGACCGCGCTAAAGTCATTCATTATGGCCCTGTCTTTGTTTTTAGATGAAAAATAAGCATTAATCGCAAAAAAAGGAATCATCATTACGCCGAACAATAAGACAGAGGGGCGCTCGAATAGCGGGAACATCAATAGTGCAATGGCCGGAATAAGGTAAAATAGCGTCCAGTTTACATGGAATTTGATCTTCTTCCTTTTAAAAAGGAGAAGCATGGGATACGTTGACAAATATAGAAGCAGCCACCCGAAGAAGAAAGGAATATGTTCCCATAAGAATCCGGATGCGACAACCCCCAGCCAGAATGGTAGGATGACCATTGCCCACGCGCCATGCTGCTTTGGCATAAATAATTTCATTTTCAACACCTCTTGCTTAGCTTTCTTACCTTTACTATAAGCCAATCAAGAGGGTGGAAAAGTGAAATGCATCACATATTCATGTGCAAAAGTGTCGAAAATGGCAACATCGGACGGGGAAACCCACTGTATTATCTGGCTTGGTTGGCCCGTTTAGCCCTGTTTTCGGAAAGCGTTTTCAAAATGTAAATTGGTTTAAATACGATGGCAACATATTTAGTAAAAGAAAAAAATAACAGAAACGTAAAAAGCAATAATAAATGCACTTGAAGCAATGCAGATGCGTGCTTCAGCAACCCCATATCCGGATTGAAATGTAAGAAGCTTATCAGCCACTCAACCATATTCTTTAACTCGTCCGTAGCCCGGTAGAAAATCATCAACCCTATGCCGGTCAGTGTAGTTAGCAGCCAAAGCACTTTCACAATCCTGTTGAGGATAACCCCTGATTTTAGCTGCATTTCCTCAAACTGATCTGGAGTATCATATTGCCATACTATCCCCATTGCCAGGACCGCTGCCACTGTATAAGGATAGACCAGCCAGGCGAACCATTGAAACAATTCCATCCCTTCACTCCCTTTAAATCCACAACCAACTCCCATTGTAGCGAAGTAAACGTGACAATTCAGTGACAAAAGTAACTGAGTTCATAAAAAGTTTACTTGACTTGAATTGTGCAGGAACCCGATCTCTTTATCTGGCGCCTGGCAGACCCATTGTTTTGGCGATAAGGTTTGCGAGGTAATCGGGGGTTTGTGATTGTTGGATTGCGTAGGTCGGATAGTTTCCTTTTATGGATGGCTCTCTTTTCCAGTATGAAGCGGCTAGAATGTTTTCAAGGTTAAACAAGAGTTGTTCATCCTCGCTGTTACGGATAAGGACGATTTTCGGGTAGGCTGCATGTTTATGCCCCTCTACGAGAATGGCGTCCGGGTCGAATGCTGACATTATGGCAATTTGTTCATCAAGAGTCCAGTTATCCTTTTCAGATTGAAGGACTAGCCGACCGCCTCCTTCAACCAGAGCAGCTAAAGCCCCGGCAGATGCATGCCGCGTTGAATCCTTTTCCTTTTCTATATTAGGCTTCCCCCCGTGCCCATGATGCTTGATGGCCGCTACAGTTATGCCCTTTTCATTGAGCCGCTTAATGAGGGCTTCCGAAAGGGTTGTTTTGCCGCTATTTTGATAGCCGACAACCTGAAAAACGAATGGCCTTACCATGGCCATTCGCTTCCTTCCTGGTCTTCCAGCAGGAGAACTTCCACATCCCTGCCTGCTTCGAACCCTCTCGTTCCCCCTGGTAAAATCATCAATGAATTCGCTCCAGCAAGGCTCATTACGATATTGGATTTATCGAGCCCGCTTGGTGTCGCGACTATGCGGCCATCCTTGAAGAAAGTCGTACTGCGGACGAATCTCGTAAACGGGTTGGCCTTTGGAAAATCGGTATCTAGGACAGCCTTTTCCTTGCGTAGATGCGGTTTTGTCGAACAAAGCATCGTGCGGATGACCGGCCTGGCAAATAGTTCAAAACCGACATAGCACGCGGACGGGTTTCCCGATAGCCCGAACAGGAGCTTGCCATTATGAGCTGCAACAGTCGTAACACTACCCGGCCTCATCGCAACCTTGTTGAACAGCACTTCTGCCCCGAGCTTCGCATAAATGGCAGGCAGATAGTCGTAATCCCCGACTGAAACACCACCAGTTGTCACAAGCATATCAACCTTATCGAGCGAGTTTTTGACCGCTTCAAAACAAGTATCGAAATCATCCGGAAGATTGCCAAAATACACAACCTTTCCTCCAGCCCGTTCGATCTGGGCGGCTATCATATAGGAATTGCTGTTGCGGATTTTGCCTGGAACGAGCGGCTCATCCACTTCAAGCAGCTCCGTCCCGGTCGCATAAAGGCCGACAACCGGCTTTTTCGCAACCGGTACTTTTGCATATCCGAATGTCGCGAGCATCGCCTGGATCCCGGGATTAATAAGCGTGCCTTTTTTAACAAGCACTTCCCCTTCTTTTGCGTCTTCTCCCTGAAAGGAAACATTTTCACCTTTTTTGATTTTCCGCTTGATTGTCATAAAATTCTTTCCGCCGCGTTCCGATGTTTTCACTAGCTCTAGCATCATGACCGCGTCTGATCCTTCCGGCATCATCGCACCAGTCATAATCCTGACCGCCTGTTTTTCACCCAGCACCTTGGATGTTGTTTGCCCGGCACCGATATGGTCGATGACCTCGAATTCAACAGGATTATCGAGGCCCGCCGTCTGTGTATCCTCGGAACGGACCGCAAAGCCATCGTATGGAGCCCTTGTGAAATGCGGGACGTCGCTAGTGGCCGCCAAATCTTCTGAAAGGAACCGGCCAAAGCTTTCATCAATCGATATGAACTCGGTTTCACCCGTTTGCCTGCACTCCATAATCCGCTGTACCGCCTCGCCGATTGAAATCGGCCTCCTCAATTCCAGCATGTCATCATCTCCTGCACCGTCTAAATATATTCCATCTCCATTATAAGGGTAGCCGAAACCATAATCGTTGGCAAATTAGGAATATGGACGTTTTTTGGCAAAATAAAAATCTTGATGAAAAAGATTCTCAGGTGTGATGCAGGTCACCATGTTCCGTTTAACAGTGTCGTATGCTTGGTTTAAGAAAAAATTCATTACCTTTACTAAGGAGGATATATAAAAATGTTAAAAACTTACTCAGAACAAACCCTTGTCCGCGACCTCGTCAATGAATTCCCTAAAACAGCCGATGTATTTAAAAGTGTAAGGATTGATTTCTGCTGCGGCGGCGCAACGCCGATAGCGGAGGCTGCTTCTGCTGGCGGAATCGATCTTGGCACCCTTATGGCGAACCTGGCCGATGTGATTGAAAAAAGCAACGGTTCAGAAACAGATCTAAAGGTTTGGATTGACTCGGAATCAGACACAATCATCGATCATGTCATTTCCGATTACCATAACCCCCTCCGCGAGGAATTTTTGAATCTTAGCCCGTATGTGACCAAGGTATCCCGTGTCCATGGCGGCCACCGCCCGGAACTCTTAAAGGTTTATGACCTTTACTACGAACTGAAAAAAGAAATGCTTGAGCACGTTGCGAAGGAAGAAGAGACAGTATTTCCATTAATCAGGAAGCTTGAAGCCAATACAATTGAAGACCGCGAACAAGCGCTGAATTATATAAAAGAGCTTGAAAAAGAGCATGACCATGCAGGCGCAATCTTAAAGGAGCTTCGCGAAATCACTTCTGATTTCACACCTCCTGCAGATGCGTGCGGCACCTATCGCCTTGTCTACAAGCGCCTTGAAATGCTTGAAGAGCAAACATTCATGCACGTCCATTTGGAAAATAACATTTTGTTCCCACGATATTTTTAAGTTTTGGAAACATAATAGCCTGCCGGATATTGTAGCCGGCAGGCTTTTTTTGTAGATTAACTCCTTTAGGTTACTGACCGGAATAGTATTTAGGTTTATATCATTCATTAATAGTCCAGCGTTTGGCATAATTATCGGGTTATTCGGCATTAATAACGACCTATTCGGCATTAATATTGGGTTAATCGGCATTATTATCGGGTTATCCGGCATTAATAACGGGTTCAAACGGCACCCCGTTAAAAAATTCAAAAAAAAGAGGCCGTCCCGGCACCAAGCCGGATTCAGCCTCTCTAAATTATCCTCCAATATAGGACATCTCGATTTTCTTCCGGGTTGCGGCCGTTTCCTCTGTTCGCTCATCCGAATAGCGGTCCCCGCGCCCTTCCCAAATCGATGTAACTCTTTCTGCAAGCTCCTCATCTGTAGCACCGTTCCGCAGGAAGTTGCGGATGTCGTGCCCGTTGCCATTGAACAAACAGGTGAAAATCTGCCCGTTTGCCGAAAGCCGTGAGCGTGTACAGCTGCTGCAGAAGGATTCGGACACAGACGTGATAAACCCAACATCGCTATCTGTTCCTTTATACCTATAAAGCTTGGCCACTTCGCCAAAGTAAGCAGGCTCCAATGCCTCAAGCTCGAACTTCTCTTTCAGAATGTCATAAATCTGTTTTTTCGTTACGACATCGTCCATTTTCCAGCCGTTCGTGCTGCCGACGTCCATATATTCAATATAACGAAGCTGCAGCCCATTTTCCTTACAGTATTCAGCCATCGGCAAGATTTCCTGGTCATTCAGCCCTTTTTTCACAACCATATTCACTTTAACGCCGAGTCCGGCCTTTCGAGCGGCCGCAATCCCATCAAGAACTGGCTGTGTGCCTACGTTTCGGCCGTTTATTTCCCCGAACAGCTTGTCATTCAGGCTATCAAGGGAAACGTTCACCCTCATCAACCCGGCTGCCTTCAGCTGCTCAGCGAATTTAGGCAGAAGCACCCCATTCGTCGTAAGGCCGATGTCACTTAGCCCCTCAATTTTCGATAGCTTTTCAACGAGGATTGGCAAATCCTTGCGGAGGAGCGGCTCGCCGCCGGTCAAGCGGATTTTTTCCACTCCTAGCCCGACGAATACTTTTGCAACCCTCTCAAGCTCCTCGTACGTCAGCAACGCGCTTTTAGGCAGAAAAACAAAGTCCGGACCAAATTTATCCGCGGGCATACAGTACTGGCAGCGGAAATTGCAGCGGTCTATTACCGAAATCCTCAAATCTCTCAGCGGCCTGTTCAACTTATCTTTAATAATGGACTTTTCCATTTTATCAACTCCAATATTCAGGATATAGCCAACACCGCTTCCTTATTTTAAGGAAACCATCAGCATTCCGGAACCGCCCAGACGACTAGAGCGGACAGCAACTCCATCCACTACCCAACCCGATATCCACATTTACATATTGTTAACTATATTATCTATACATTCTAGCATACATTTACCCTCTTTTGGTAAAAGAGGACCACTTGGAACACGATTTCAAACAATGTTCACCTTTTCTTAAAAATTTCATTTCCATTTTTCACTATATTGTCATTGTTAACAACTTTCCAGGGATAGAAACTGATATACAATGAGAGTAACAAAAATCACAGACTAATATAAAAACCAATAAATATTAAAGAGGTGGCACTTATGGGAGCTGTAAAAGCTATGAAACCGACCCACTCGATTGAAATAAAAGAGCTCTTGCGCTTTGCTGATCGGAAATTCAGATCCGAACGGGGCACCTTTCTTTTCCAGGAGGGAATGGAGGCCCAGGAGCTGTATATCGTCCTCTCCGGTAAAATCCAAATAAGCAAGATCACATCCGATGGGCGGGAATTGTCACTCCGTATTTGCGGAGAAAATGATATTTGCGGGGAACTGACACTATTTACTTCTAACCCGAAATACCTCCTCAGTGCAAAGGTTCTTGAAGAAGGCGAAATCGTGGCAATCCGCAAAGACGTAATTGAAACGGAAATTTTCCAAAACAGCACACTCGCATTCGAATTTATGAAATGGATGAGTGACCATTTCCGCAAAACACAGACGAAATTCCGTGACCTCGTCTTAAACGGTAAGCGCGGCGCTTTGTTTTCAACACTTATCCGGATGACCAACAGCTATGGAATCCATAAACCGGACGGCATCCTCATAGACCTGCCGCTCACTAACCAGGATCTCGCAAACTTCTGCGGCACCTCCCGGGAAAGCACGAACCGGATTTTAAGTGAACTAAAGCGTGATGGCCTCATTTCAATCAAAAAAGGCAAAATCACCGTTCACGATCTTGAATACCTCAGGCTTGAAATCGGCTGTGAAAACTGCCCGGCCGTCTATTGCAGCATCGAATAATCAGGATGGAACCCTCCATCCTTTTTCTTTTGCTTTTTTTTGGAAAATCAACCTAGGCCCGATGTGGACTTACAAACATTCTGCCCCGCCATTTTCACTCCTGACGCCAGACACCCTGTTCCCGTAAAAAAACCGGCCGGAGCGATTCCTCGTTCCGGCCGCTATTCTATTTGAACTGGCTGCCCTATTTTTTTAAAAATGGATGGTTTCCTTTTTGAATCTCGGAAAATTCTTTGCTACTGAACCTGCTTCTCCCTCATCGCCTTTGGGATATAGACGCAGAAAGGCTCACTTTCCAGGTAGTCCCCGGTCATCGCGTACGCCCTGGACCGAGATCCGCCGCAAACATGGCGGAATTCGCAGACGCCGCACTTCCCTTTGTATTCATCCGGATTCCTGAGGGACTTGAACACGGGCGATTCACGGTAAATTTCCGCGAGTGGCGTTTCCCTTACATTGCCCGCCTTGATTGGCAAGAGTCCGCTTGGGTACACATCACCGATATGAGAAATGAATACAAATCCATTGCCATCGTTTACCCCCATTGGCGCCCGGCCAAGGCCGTCAATCGAGCCTGTCAGCCCATGGGCGGTCAAAGCATTCAAGTACTCAATCTCTCCCTGCTGTTCTTTTGCCTCACGCATTTTTTGCTGGATAACCACACGGCGATAATGCTGCCCAGCAGTGGTTTTAATATCGAATTTAACCCGTTTGCTCAGGTCATAAAGCCAGCGGAATACATGCTCGTGCTGGACAGGGGATATCATGTCGCTTTCCTGCCCGCGGCCCGTTGGAACAAGGAAGAATACACTCCAAAGGACACATTCGAGCTCTTCCATTAGTTTCGCCATTTCTTCAAGGTAATCAATATTGTATCGGGAAATAACTGTATTAATTTGTATAGGTATTTCAAGTTCATGCAGATACTTGATTCGTTCGAGCGTCAGATCAAATGAGCCAGCGGTCCCTCTGAAATGGTCGTGTATTTCCGCATTAGGTCCGTCGAGGCTGAATGCCCAGCGGGACAGGCCAACCTCTTTCGCCTTCTCAATCGCTTCCTTCGTAACATTCGGTGTCGCGCTCGGAGTCATTGATACGCGAACGCCCTTCTCGACTGCATACTTGGCAATATCAAACACATCCTTGCGCATCAGCGGATCTCCGCCGGTGAACACAAGCATCGGATTCTGCATTTCATATATTTGGTCAATCAGGTGTTTCCCCTCTTCAAACGTCAGCTCACGCGGGTCGCGCATATATTGCGCCTCTGCCCTACAATGCAAACACTTCAGCTGGCATGCACGCGTCAGCTCCCAAATCACAATAAACGGGTTTTCATTGAAATCCCGAGCATATGGATTCTTCCTCATCATCATTTCCGGGTTAAAAGCCATTTTAAACGCCTCCTGACGGCTGGCTCTCACTAGCCTTGTTACTAGTATTATAAAATTGCCCAGAAACCGAAAAAGTGACATTCATCACACATATCCCCCTTTCTATGTCATATTTGTGAAAGAGGGCAAGGCGAAGCAGTGAAGCAGGTGAAGCAGGGGACGTTTCCTTCGCCTCATTCATTTTGTAAGCAAACTTATCTTTTTCAAAAAAGAAAATAAAAAAACAGCCACAGTAAGTTAAATGGCTGCAACTCAAAAATGAAGCGGATCTATTTTAGCGACTTTGTATTCCTGGCTTAATTTATCAGCCTTTTTGTAAAGGGGATTTTTTCTCCTGCCTTCCAGCTCCCCTAAAAACCTTATTTCCACTTTCTCCTTTAGCTCATTCCATAATTTATTAAGCTCTTGAAGCTGCGGCCTTATGGATTCCTCATATTTCCTTTCATCTATTTCAATTCCTTTTGCTAAGTGTTCCTGATCTGTTATTATAATTGCCTTTTTAATCTTCTTATTTTTAACAATTTTCAGCGCCTCAAGGATTGCCAGAAATTCGCTAACTATAGCCTTGTCAGTTTTCACCTTTCTGACTTTTGACCATCCAGTGGCCGTTTCCCAATTATCCACCATTACTATTCCGGCTCCCGCCTTTCCCTTTTCAAAATTGTAGGAGCCATCTACAATGAAAACGGGCACATCTTTTGGATCCTCATTACAAAATGGGCTAAGGTATTTTTCTATCGGCAAACTGGTCCGGCTCTCCTTGCTTATCCTATAAAATTCAAGAATGTCTCCGATATGATAGAAACGTTTTTTTCCAACGTCTGAAAAAGGCATTCCCTTTTTGCAAAGACCGATTAAATATACTTTGCCTAACCTCAAAGTTGCGATAGCAATGTCTTCGGTCACATACTCTTCCAACGTCCGGCCCTTTTCGTCCCGAAATTGGCTTTCCAGCCGTTCCTGTGACGGCTTATAAACTTTCAGCCAATCCAGTGCTTCTCTTTCCAAAAAACGATATTGGTTGCCAAAAAGATAATGGGGCATCCCATCTTCAAGAAAAACATTAAATTGGGATTTAGATACCTTCAATTTTGTCTGGAGTTCTCCTTTTAAAAGCAGAACTTCCGGTTTTTTTAACAGTTCGGCCATGTTCCACCTGCACCTATTTATTTTATAAAGAGATTACATCTCTTCTCTTCATTGGCTTATATAAAAAACCTTCCCCCCTTCCCCACATTAATTATTCAATTATCCCTAAAAATTACCCGACACATAAATTTTACCAGAAATTTCTTCATTATTTAATTCCTACTTTAAAATATCCTTCTGAATGGAGACGATAAAAGAATGAGTGAAGCAAAGGATACGTCCCCTGCTTCACTGCTTCACTCATTCACAAAAAAAAGCAACCGAATTAACGGCTGCTTTTGGAATTTAAGATATGGTTAGTACTTCATGTTTTGCGGCAAGGTTGATGAATTCGCCCATCGTACTTATTTTGCCGACGGTTAGTTTTTCTTCTAGTCCGTAATGGTCGACGCATGTTTTGCAAGCGAGGATTTCAACACCTTTTTGCTCAAGCTCCTTCAAATGGACGGAAACGAATGAATCGTCCGTCATAAGGTACACGCCTGTGTTCATGCAAAAAATGGCGCGAGGCAAGTCTTCCCGCTGTTTGAGCAGTGTGAAAAATGTTTCAAGCACACTTTCGCCAAGCTGCTCGTCCCCCCTGCCAAGCTGGGTTGATGTTGCCAAAATTACTTTATCCTTCAACAGTTACTCCTCCTTAACGTATCATCGGGCCTAGAGAGCAGGACCTACTACGATTCGCTTCCTATCTGATTCCCAATGCAATCTTAGCATAGCGGGACATCATGTCTTTTGACCAAGGAGGGTTGAATACGATATTAACATCGACATCCTTTACTTCCGGGATATCTGCAAGAGCGCGCTTTACCTGGTCGACAATCGTACCGGCGAGCGGGCAGCCCATTGATGTCAGCGTCATCGTAACGGTAGCCTTTCCTTCCTCGTCCATTTCCACGTCATAAACAAGGCCAAGATTGACAATGTCAATGCCAATCTCCGGGTCAATGACCAATTCAAGCGCACCCATCAAACTATCTTTTAATTCCTGATCCATTCATATCGCTCCCTTGATTATTTTAAACAGGAAAAGGCTTGCTTCTCCTGCCAGCTCCAACTATTAAAATGCAACGGTTTTTCCCTCTGGTATCGCCGTTTCCTTCACAGCTCCAAGATGTTCCGAAAACCAGTCGACAAGCGCATAAGTCCCTTTTCTGGTAACTTTGTGACCTGCACGCTTTTCGGAAACGAATGCGAGATCGCCTTTTCGCTCCGGATCCTTCAGCAGTTTTTGATAAAAATCCCAAGCATAGCGATGGGGTACAACCGTATCAGCTTCCCCGTGCCAGAACAAGAGAGGCCGCCCTTGAATTTTTTCAGGCTGAAGGTTCAAGTCATAAACTCCAAGCGCCCCAATCTGCGCATTAAGTTCTTCCTTTGAAAAAGGAAGCTGATACCCTCTTTTTTGCAATTCATCGACCTGCCACCCGGCCATGGCCTGGTAGCTTGGCGATCCCATGAGGCTTACCGCAGCCCCAATCCAGTCGAATTGGGTCAAAGCGCCAAGTGTGACAATCCCGCCCATCGATGTGCCAGCAAGACCTATTTCTCCCGGTGAAGCAAGTCCGCCGTTGACGAAAAACTCCTTGACGGTATTTACTTCATGGATGGTTTTTATTACAATTTCCCAAAACCTTCCTGACAACTCCTCTTCGGGCAACTCTTCGTCACGCTCACCATGATAGGGAGCATCGGGCAGGACGGCGCGAAAACCTTTTTCAGCCAGCAGATAGGCAATATGAAGGTTATTTTCCTTGGCGCTCGTAAAGCCATGGACAAAGATGACCAAAGGCAGCTTATCAGCTTGAATTTCCTCTTTGACAACTTGGAGAACGGGAATTCTGTTAATATACTCCTTACGGATAACAACCAAAGATTTAGACCTCCTGAGCCTACTATTTATAGTTTACCGAATTTTAACATCGTGCAATGTGATTTTTTTTACAGGCAAGCTGTATAATTGGTAACATAGTGACTATGGCAACACAAATATGACTGTAGTTTTAGTTTACCATTTTTACCGCGGTAAGCATAAAAGTATACCTTGGGTAAAGGGAATTAAAAGACGAAAAGGAGATACCATGACAAACAGACACTTAATTGCACTTGATTTGGACGGAACTTTGCTTACAGACGATAAGGTAATTTCCGAAAAAACCAAAAACGTATTAATGAAAGCAAAAGAAGAGGGACATATCGTCATGATATCCACCGGGAGGCCATACCGTTCAAGCGAACCATACTACCGTGAACTTCAGCTCGATACGCCAATCGTGAACTTTAACGGCGCTTTCGTCCACCACCCAACAGACCAGTCGTGGGGCATGTACCACTCGCCTCTCGATATCAGGGTCGCAAAGGATATTGTCGAGGCGTGCCGTTCCTTCACATTCCATAATATCATCGCCGAGGTCATCGATGATGTGTACTTCCACTATCACGACGAAAAGCTCCTCGACATTTTCAGCTTCGGAAATCCGAGGATTACTTCCGGTGACCTGGCGGAGTATTTGGAAGATTCTCCTACGGCTATGCTCATTCATACCGATGAGGAGCATGTTCAAACAATCCGCAGGCATCTAAGCGATGTCCACGCAGAAGTCATTGATCACAGAAGATGGGCCGATCCTTGGCATGTCATCGAAATCGTTAAATCCGGAATGAATAAAGCAGTCGGCCTGAAACGGGTAGCCGATTCCTACGGGATTCCTGCCGAGCGTGTCATTGCCTTTGGCGACGAAGACAATGATCTTGAAATGATTGAATATGCGGGACGCGGCGTCGCCATGGGCAATGCCATCAGCCAGCTGAAATCACTTGCAAATGACATCACGCTTACGAACGAAGAAGATGGCATCGGCGTTTATCTTGAAGAAACGCTGAATTTAAAAAAGCGCATCTATTAGGTTTTTAATCGCCTTTTGTAAAAATACCCTTCAGGGCCAACGCGCCTGGAAGGGTTTTCCTATTTATCCCTCTTAAGTAAAGAGCATACTAGCAATGAAGCAGCTGCGCTGTTTCGCATCTAGCTCATAAATGGAGGGATTTCGAATGGGTAAACGCACCAAATCGAAACGCTTTGTCAAGCAAGGGGCAGACTCAGTTGCAAGGCATAGCCAGCGCATCCCGTACCATACCACCTATGCTGAAGCAGAGGCCCAAAAGTTGGAGAACGTCAGGGAATCCTCATACGGAGGGATTTAACGATGGCCAACCAGCTTTTTCAACAAGCTAGAAAGTTTACGTCTCATGCTCTTGATTCAACGCCCGAGGAGAGGCAGGAAGCAGTAGCAAAAGCGAAAAACGCGCTTAGCTCTGCATATGCCAATTCAACCCTTGCGGAACAAAGGCAGCTGGCGGAGATGCAGGAGCAACTGGACAGCCTTGGCGGATAGGCGAATTGGCCATTACCCAGCGGAAATGAACCTGGAATAGACAGCCGAGGCACATCTGCATTTTTGCAAGAAGGGGAATTATGAGCAAATGAAAGGCCGGGACCTCAATGGACCCGGCCCTTTCTATTCTTCGAGCCTAGGAAAGTCTACTCTTTTCCCCGGAATTGTTCCAGGATCACTGCCATTGGCTCTCCGGATATTGAACTTCCCTTCTTTTCGTACAGGTTCAGAATCAGAACGCCATTTTTCGGCAGTTTACCCGGAGGGATATTTATTTTAACCTCAAACTGGCCCCATTCAGGGTAAGCTTTTCCGCTAGGCACCTTTGTTTCTGGAACAAGCTGGCTATGGCCGTCTTCAACAGTATAGAAAAACTCTCCGGAACGCGGGCGCGCCTTCCCGGTTACCTTATAACTCCCGTTTGTCCCTTCTGTTTTAACTTCTGTAAATATCGTTTGCTCCCCAGGTTCGCTTGCCCTATCCCCTTCCAGCCCTCCTGCCGGTACGGTGACAGTGGTTTCCGCACTGAGGTTTGCCGGATTAGGTGCTTTCCCGTCCACACTTGTCGGCAGAACTGTTGCGACAACCTTATAGTTGCCTTCCGGGACCCGGATTCCATCTGAGGAATATGGCCAAGTTTCTTTCCATACTTTTGTTCCGCCGCCCGGGACTGTTACCGTTTGCAGCGCCTGGAGGAAGGCTCTTCCTTTTGAATATAAAAAGACTTCGCCGCCGTTTTCATCAAGGACATAAATTTCATAGTACTGGGATGTGGGGAACTGAAGCTGGGCCGTTTCTGAGCCTTTATTTTTAAGCTGCAGAAGGATAGCTGCTTGCTCAGGGCCGGGCTCAACCTGGATATTTAGCTGAAGGCCATCCGGTTTTCCCTGGCCATTTTGCGCAAATGGCAGCCATACTGATAAAAGAAGCCATGATGCAATAGTAAGTTTCATCGACAATCCCTCCTAAAGTTCAAGCAATTTTCTTGCTCAATCCTTTCTGAAAAAACCCAACACACCTGTTGTTGGGACAATGTTTGTAAATGCCTGCGGATCTGTTTCCTTGATAATCCTTTCGAGGTCGAAAAGCTCATACCTGGTAATGACAATCATGAGCATTTCATTGTCCTCGTTCTTGAAAGCACCCTTTGCCGGAATTGCAGTGATGCCGCGGACTAGCTTCGTTTGGATGGCACGTTTTAATTCCGCTGACTTTTTAGATACTATGAACGCCGTAAGCTTTTGGGCTCGGGTATGAATGGCGTCAATGACCCGGGTCGAAGCGTACAGGTTCACCAGTGTGTAGAGCGCTTTTTCCCAACCGAATAAATACCCGGCGGTAAGCGTAATAATTGAATTCAGGGCAAAGAAGTATGTCCCGACCGGCTTGTCCTTCATACGCGACAAAATCATTGCAATGATATCGAGTCCCCCAGTCGACGCCCCCCACATTAACGTTATGCCGACCCCTATCGCCGATATAACCCCGCCGAAAACGGCATTCAACAGAATGTCACCCGAAATGTGCAAGACGGGAATAAGCTCCAGGAACAGTGACATTAATGCGACACTTATGAAACTGTAAACAGTGAATGACTTGCCAACCTTCATCCAGCCAAGGATTGTAACCGGAATGTTCAATGCCAGCAGCAAAAAACCCGTTGATACTGTAAGCGGAGTTGCCTCTGTCAAAACCCTTGAGAGCAGTTGGGCGACCCCTGCGAATCCACCTGCATACACATCGGCGGGGATGAGGAATAAGTTCAGCCCAACCGCGTTTAATAACGCTCCAATCAAAACAACCGCAAGCTTTTTTGTATGAAGCCAAACCATCCATTCCTCCCCTTTCAGCCACCCATGACCGTTCGACAAATTTCGGGTGGTGCCTGGCACTGTTCGGTTTTCGACAAATTCCGGGTGGTGCCGGGCTCTGTTCAATACTTCTATAATTCCCCTTTTTTATCAATTATGTCTAACATCGTTGTTTTTTTAAGTTGAAACCGATAAACTGAGGAAAAAGAGATGATTTGAAGGCAGGGTGAGTGAATGGCGTTAAAACTATTTGCCGACAGTGCATGCGATTTGCCGCTAGCATATTACGAAGAGAATCAAGTTGGCCTTTTCCCGTTAAAAGTCCACGTGGATGATAAGGAATACGAAGATTTGCGGGACATTTCGCCGGAAACAATCTACAGCGCCATCCGCGGCGGGAAGGTTCCGAAAACCTCCCAGGCTTCACCGCTCGGTTTTGAAAAAAAGTTTACCGAAATGGCCGAGAATAAAGAAGATGGCATTTACATAGCTTTTTCATCCGAGTTGTCAGGCACCTATCAAACAGCGGTGATGATCCTTGAACAGGTAAAGGAATCCTATCCAGATTTCAACCTGACAATCGTCGATACGAAGTGCGCATCGCTTGGCTACGGGCTTGTTGTGAAGGAAGCAGCGGAACTTGCTGCAGCTGGAGCGTCAAAGGAAGAGATCCTGAGGGATGTCGAGTTCAGAAGCAAGCATATGGAGCACTTATTTACAGTGGAAGACCTGGACTACTTGGCAAAAGGCGGCCGTGTATCAAAGGCATCGGCTTTCCTGGGCGGTCTGCTTAATATCAAGCCGCTCTTGAATGTGGAGGACGGGAAACTCGTCCCCCTTGAAAAAATTCGCGGCAAGAAAAAGCTTTTGCGAAGAGTCGTGGAGGTCATGAAGGAACGCGGCCGTGATTTTGGCTCACAGGCAATTGGCATCAGCCATGCCGATGACCGGGAAACTGCCGAGGAGATAAAGCAGTTGATTGTCAATGAATTTTCTCCCAAGGACGTCTATATTACCGATATTGGCGCTGTCATTGGAGCACATACAGGCCCAGGCACAATCGCGATTTTCTTTTTGAACGAATTGCCGAAGTAATTCCTGGCTTTTAAAAGCCGGCTTTTTAAAAAACATCTATTGGTCTTTTTTTAATATCTTAATCCGCATACTCCTTTCCCGGAATACAGACACTAAAACTGTATCTTCGGGAAAGGGGTTTTTCATATGTCGACTACTTCGGACAATGATAAAAAAGCAAAAGACAACAACGCTCTCCGCCATGAAAAAAATATGATCCGAGAGAAGAATCGGAAAGCAGGCAAGAATTCCTATTCAAAAAAGACAGACCATTTATAAGGACCCGCAATGGGTTCTTTTAATTTTAAGAAGTGGCCGAAAACAAAAGCCAGGCCCCATTTTTGGGTGCCCGGCTTCAAACTACTCTTCCTTCTTATACGTCCATGCGCCTTCCTGGTATACTTTGCCGTCCTTCATTAGCTTGCCGAGCGCCCTCTTAAATGCACCCTTGCTCAAGCCGAACCGCTCCTGGATATCCTCGGCCATGCTTTTGTCGCTGTATGGCATCGCTCCATTCCGTGAGAGGAGGTAGTCGTAAATGGAAGCTGCATCTTCTTCGACAGCATCCTGTTTTCTTGCCAATAGCGATACATTGACCGTGCCATCCTCTTTTACATCGATTACCCTTCCCTCAACTTTTTGTCCGAGGCGTGGCTCTTCCGGACGCTGGGATTCGTGGATGAACCCACGAAACCCTTCCAACGTATAAATCCAGGTTCCGACCTTTGCCGTCCGGTAAATATGGCCCTGGACATTTTTATTAAAATCATTCCTTGTCGCTTTTACCGAAATTTCCTGGATAACCGGGTCTGTCGCCAGCTTAGCATATAGCCGGTATTGGCGGTTCACTCTGATTGTCGCATACACCATATCGCCGACGGTCGGCCAAATGGATTTATGTACTGGCAAATCTTCTTCGCCTAGCAGGATGTCCTTCTGAATGCCGATACCAAGGAAAACACCCACTCCTGCCTTCGTGTCGACTACCTTAAGCCAGCCATATTCCCCGGCTGTGATCACTGGCATTTTCGAAGTTGCAACAACCCGCCCGTGCGCATCAGGGTAAAGGAAGACTTCGATCTTTTCCCCTTCCTCGTACTCCGCTTCCGCTTCATTGCTGTGAAGGAGCACATCCTCTTCCCCATCTGTTAAAAAATAGCCGTATGCGGCCTTCCGTGCCACTTCAAGCGTAACCTTTTGCCCTACTAGTTCAATCAATGCCACTTTTTCTTCCTCCATTTATTCTAAATTGGCGCTAAAAACGCCTCCATAATAGGCGGATCAACGCCTTAGCCATAATCCCTCTCGGATGCCATCTATTGTTTCACTTTCTATATTCTACTATAATGGAAGCGATAATGAAAAACTGATCGGAGGTTCTCCATGTCCAAAGATAGCTCTTTTGATATTGTATCCAAAGTTGATTTTTCCGAAGTCACGAATGCTGTCACCGCAGCAATGAAAGAAATTCAGACCCGCTATGATTTTAAAGGGTCGAAAAGCCAGGTCACCCTTGACAAGGAAGACCTTGTCCTTGTTTCGGACGACGAATACAAGCTTGACCAGTTGAAGGATGTCCTGCTTGGAAAATTAATCAGGCGCGGCGTCCCGGTCAAGAACCTTGATTACGGGAAATTGGAAGGCGCATCCGGCGGGACTGTCCGCCAACGCGCTAAGCTTGTCCAGGGAATTGACAAGGATAATGCCAAAAAGATCAATACAATTATTAAAAACAGCGGATTGAAGGTAAAAAGCCAAATACAGGATGACCAAATTCGGGTTACAGCGAAAAGCCGCGATGACCTGCAGCGAATCATTGCCGCGGTAAAGGAAGCGGATTTAACGGTCGAAGTGCAATTTTTAAATTACCGCTAAGCCGGTATGGCTTTTTTAAAAAAAGTCCATCCCATCAGTATGAAGACAGTTTCGGTTCGGGATATGGCCCCAAACTGTCTTCATAACCACGATGAAGACACTTTCACCTTGAAAAATCACACCAAACTGTCTTCATAACCACGATGAAGACACTTTCACCTCGAAAATCCATACCAAACTGTCTTCATTGCTTTACCCTGCGGCTGGAAGCCTAGACTTCCGGTTTTTATTTTGGAGCAGCCTCCCTTACAAACGCGATTACGTGATACTTCTATTTTTTCCCATGTTAGTTTCTGCCCGAAAGAAGGAATTATGTGGAGTAGGACTAACTAGAGGAGGCAGATACCATGAATGAAAAAGAATTGCCTAAAGGCGGTTTCCCGCCCCAACATCAGGACGAGCAGCCTGGGCTTGTAAGCAAGATGGATCCCGAGCCAATCCATGTGGACCCGGACTATAAAGGAAGCGGTAAGCTCGCCAACAAGGTTGCGCTAATTACTGGCGGCGACAGCGGCATCGGAAAATCTGCTGCGATTTACTTTGCCAAGGAAGGGGCCGATGTTGCAATTGTCTACCTTGACGAGGACTCGGACGCGGATGATACGAGAAGGCAGATCGAGGATGAAGGAAGGAAATGCCTGCTTATCCCAGGCGATGTCGGAGACGAAGCTTTTTGTAAGACGGCCGTCGAAAAAACGATTGACCAGTTTGGCAAACTGGATGTGCTAGTAAACAATGCAGCGGAACAGCATCCACAGCAAAGCTTGCTCGACATTAGCTCCGAACAGCTAGAGAAAACCTTCCGTACAAATATTTTCTCGATGTTCCATTTGACAAAGGCAGCGTTGCCGCATTTGAAAAAAGGAGCCTCCATCATCAACACGGCTTCTATAACTGCTTACGCCGGCCATGAGACCTTAATCGACTATTCAGCAACGAAGGGGGCCATCGTTTCCTTCACCCGTTCGCTGTCCATGTCGCTTGCGAAGGACGGGATCCGTGTTAATGGAGTTGCACCGGGACCCATTTGGACACCGCTCATCCCATCCACATTTGACGAGAAGCAGGTCTCGAAGTTCGGTGCTGATACGCCTATGGGACGGGCCGGCCAGCCGTTCGAACTGGCACCAGCGTATGTGTTCCTCGCCTCCAATGATTCAGCGTATATCAGCGGCCAGATGATCCATATTAACGGAGGCAAAATAATAAACGGATAATGTATTGGCATCCACAAAAAAAGCCGGACCCACAATGAACTTCGGGTCCGGCTTTCCTATGTTTTTTATTGAATTATGATCCTTGAAGCCTTTTCTTTTTCCCACGCCTTGCGAGGAAAATGAAAAGCCCGATGAAAAATGCCCAGATTGCCACCAATGTTGCAATAAAGGGATAATTAAGCCCCTGTTTTTCCGCAAGAACAAAAATTTCACTTTCATCACGCTCAAGAACCAGAGTGAATCCATCCTTTTTCCCTACGGATTTTTCATCAATCAGCAAGCCCCTTAACTCATTACCCTCGGGATTGACCTGTTCTGGATCAAGGCGAACCGTTTGGGTCTTGCTTGTGTTGTTTATCGCGATAACGGCTGTCTCGCTCTTATACTGGCGCTTAAATACAGCCATTCCATCTCTTTCATACAGCTTCTCCATCGTACCCCTGGTGAGGGAAGGCAGCTTATCCCTTAATTCACTCAGCTTGGCAATGTGGTCGATCAGCTCTTTATCGGCCCTGAAATTCATGAGCCGCCTATTATCAGGCGCGTCCCCGCCGTCCACAGCAATTTCCGTTCCATAATAAATAATCGGGATGCCTGGAGCCGTATACAAATATGACAGCGCCTGCTTCCATTGGCTGCCAGGGAATTGCTTTACCTCAACCATATCTCTCGTAAACCTAACCGTATTGTGATCATCGAAAAAAGTTCCCATTTCGTGTGGGTTAGGTATTCCCGCATCCCTTTCTCCCAAGCTGTCCAAAATCGGGGACATACTCAGGTCCGGTTTGACAAGGGACTTTCTCATTGCTGACATAAGCGGGTAGTCATAAAATGAATCAATGCCCGCGTCCTTATATTCTCCAAATAGGCTCCCGCTTTCAGGCCCAAGATCGCCAAGCAAGTAGAAGCCTTCTTTTTCAGCTTTCACAGCCTTGGAAAATTCTTGCCAAAATTCCGCAGGGACATTCGCTGCTGAACCAAGCCGGTAACCATCGATATTTGTTTCCTTGATCCACCATTTGGCTGCATCGATTAAAAAACTGCGAACTTCGGGATTTTCATGGTTAAAATCGGGCAAACCATCCACCCAGCCATTCAGTTGTTGCTCCCTTTCCGCAGAATTCACAATGTCCTTTTGTTCATGGAACCAATCCGGCCCCTTTTCTGAAATATACTTGCTGTTCGGCCCGGCGCTATTGGCAGGGAAATCGATTAGCACCTTTAAATCAGATTTATGCGCTTCCTTAACAAGCTTTTTAAATTCCTTTAGCGTTCCAAAATGCTCATCGGTTTTGTAAAAATCATTTACCCAGTAACCATGGTAGCCGCCATCGACATTATCAAAAACCGGCGTCAGCATGATTGCTGAAAAGCCCATATCTTTTATATGCCCAAGCCGATCAATGATTCCCTTGAAATCACCGCCATTATAAGACAATGGGTCGTTGGCATCCACTTTTTTGTCATTCTTCTGATCGCCATTGTTAAAACGATCAACCATAAGAAAGTAAATCGTCTCGTCCTGCCATTTCCGGCCGTCCTTTTCAAGAGCCTGTACAGGCAATGCTCCGAAAAGGAGGAGCGGCACCAGGATGCATGCTGCCAGTTTGGCCTTCATGCGCTTCCATCCCCCTACTGGCAGGTACAAAATCCCGCCATATTTTTTTATAAAAAATCCTATTTCCACATAGTATTGTACCATATGCACCTAATTTGTCAGGTGAAAGAGAAGGGGATTTCGTGGGAGATTGAATTTAGCATCTGTTACGCATGGCTTGTCCACTAGTGGAAATTCAATTTCCGAGTATCAGATTTGCGGAAAGGAGAATATTCTATTAGGAGGCAATGGGAAGTTTCCCAGCCATCGTTTTTTACTAGTGTATGCTAAATGCCCGGGCGCGTTAATTTGTCCCTAAAAAATATAGTTCCTCCAAAGGACTATAATGCCCGTATGGAAAGAAACTACTAGTTATAAAATCATAAGTTTATGTCTAAAAAGGAGATAGCACCGTTCACGGAGGTAATGTGATGAATCGACAGCAGCGCGACAAAATTTATGAGACCCAGGCAAGAGCCTTTACGGAAGGATCCATTGAAAATATAAATGAACAATGGGTTTTTTTTGAAAAGGAAACAGAAGAGGCTTCGCTGCTTGAGGAGTATCTTCTTCAGGAGATTGAGATTTTCAGGTTAAATCGTTGGCGGAAAGGTATTCTAGTCGAGGCGGGAAAAGTTTCATTTGGCGAAGAGAGCGCGTTTTTGCGCGACCTTGACAGGATAAGGGTTAGAAAGCATCTCATCTATTCTCTGGAAAGACTTTTGGAGCGAATCCATCATGACGCCTTCTTCCAGTTTGTCACAACGTTGAATTCTCTCGGCTTTTCGATTTACGATTGCCTTTATTGCTACAACCATCTTAATTTCTTAAGTGATAATTCCCCAAAAAGCGGGGTTAACTTCATGATTTTCGATAACCAGGAAGAGATTTGCGGTGTGCAGCATCATTTTTGCTATTTTGAAAAAGAGAGCGACCGTTTTGAATTTACACTCAATACAGGGAAGCGGCTGGTGATTGAGAAGCTTGCCTCTTCCTGATATTTATTTTTTTGATTGTCCGGTCTGATTGCTTTTTGGCCAAGCTTTAATACTTATCGACTTCATATAAAAAAATGAAACACGGGATCCGTCCCCTGCTTCACGTTATGAAAAAAAGCCGCCAGTGGCAGCTTTTTAGAACCAGTCAATTCCTTTTGGCAGGCTGAAGCCGAGGAGAAGAGCAAGTACGAATGCGATTGCAAGCTGAATCCATAGGACATTCTTGCTTTCTCTCTTGCCTGTCTTCATTAGGATAAATTCCATGATGGCGATTATCCAAAGGCCGACTGCCGTTTTTAGAATGTAAAGCAATCCAATTTTTGTTAAGGAAAATAACATCATGAAGCCAGTTGCCAAAATAAGCAGGTAAACGACCCTTAAAATCATATGGGTAATTTTCGCGCCTTTTTGGTTTCCGCTTTTGTACATGGATAGAGCGACGAAAAATAAAATTGCGCCTAGTACCCAGGTTGTGATATGGGCGTGTGTCATCCACTTTGCCTCCTTTATGATTTTCGCTACTATCATACCATAGCGACTATGAAAATCCTAAATATACGGTGCCAAAAGTGGAATCCATTGGCTATTCCAAAATAGTATTCCTTAGCATGCCAATTTTCTCAATTTCAATTTCAATGGTGTCCCCTGGTTTTAAAAATTTTGGAGGGTTAAAGCCTTTGCCGACCCCGGCAGGCGTACCTGTCGCAATGATATCCCCCGGCTCAAGCGTCAATCCTTTTGAGAGATCCTCGATCATTTGCTCTATCGAAAAAATAAAATGCTTTGTATTGGAATCCTGTCTTACTTCCCCGTTCACCCGCGTCCGGATATCCAGCTTCCCGGCATCCTCTACCTCATCAGCCGTTACAATCCAAGGTCCCATCGGGCAGGAACCATCGAGGCTTTTTCCAATGAAAAACTGCTTATGGCGCTTTTGAAGATCCCTTGCCGTTATATCATTTAAAATTGTATATCCGTACACATAATCAAGCGCATCTTCTTTCTTAACTGCATTTCCCCTTTTTCCGATGACTACTGCCAATTCCCCCTCATAATCAAGCTGCTGAGTAATTGCAGCATGGTGTGGAATTTTATCCTCAGGTCCGATTACGGCAGTCGGCGGTTTGGTAAAAATCATGATGTGCTCTGGTATATCCTCCGGTCCGCCCATTTCGATTGCATGTTCAGCGTAATTTTTTCCGACACAGAACACATTTTTTAACGGCCGCGGAATCGGAGCCACAAGCTTCACTTCCTCTTTAGGAATCCACATGGTCCGTCCATCTTCATCCGTTTCGGCCCATTGGCCAAGCTCACGTATGTACTCACTCATCGATGGACCGGATTGAATGATTTCCAGCAGGCTTCCAGGGATTTGGCCTCCTCGTTCTGGACGTTTTTCAGAAGCGGCCTTCAGTGGAAGAACAGAGTGACCGTCATTGCTTACCAGTACAGGAATTGTTTCATCATTATGCAGGACAGTTGCTAGTTTCATAACATTTAGCGCTCCTTACATTCTCAATTTCCTTTAGTATACAGAAAAGAACCTTCCTTTTTAAAGGGAAGGTTACGGAATGTTCTATTTTTTCAAAACTGGGGCAGTCTCCATAATCACAATCCGCTACTAATAAATTGCATGACGACAGGGCCCAATAGCACGATGAACAGGCTCGGGAATATGAACAGAACTAGAGGGAAGAGCATTTTAATCGGCGCTTTCATTGCCGCTTCCTCAGCCCTCTGCTTTCGCTGCTCCCGTACCTCAACAGATTGTGCACGCAGGACCTGCACCATACCGATACCGAGTTTTTCCGCCTGAAGAATGCTGCTGATGAAGTTTTTTACCGAATCGACTCCCTCAAGCCGATCTCTCACACCTCCAAGAGCCTCTCGCCGCAGCTTGCCAAGCCTCATCTCCTCCAATGAGCGCTGGAATTCCTCCGCAAGGATACCCTCCTTTTTGGATACAAGCTTGCTTATTGCCGCATCAAACCCAAGCCCCGCTTCCAGGCTGACTGTCAGCAGGTCGAGTGTGTCAGGCAATTCCTTCAGGGCCATCTTCTCACGGTACTTGGTCTTCTGCTTCAAATAATAGTGAGGAAGGATTGTTCCAAGAGCAAGACCGATAAATGTGGCAAAAAAGACAGCGGATGAACTCAGGTTGATAAGAAGGCAATACCCTGCAAAAACGACTGGAAGTACGATGCTTGCCGCTGCCTGGAAAAGTCGGAAGTCAACGGGGGTCATCCCAAATGGAAAGCCCGCGCGCTCAAGCTTCCTCTCGATTTTCGCCTCTTTTTCACCAGGCATCCTCTTCTTAAAGCTTTTTTTAAAATCGTTCATTACCGGCTTAAAAAAACGCTGGTTAAAGGATAACTGCTCTTCTTGTTCCACCTTTAAGACATTTTTTTGCTGCTCTCCAGTAATATAGACGGATACACGCTTTTCCACATGCTCCTTCTTTTTTGTTCCTAAGGTTAATATGCCATAAGTAAACAGGGTTATTGCCAGGAAAAGAGTGAGGTAGACCAATTCCTACACCTCAATATTTGTGATTTTTTTGATGAACAAGAAGCCAATTGTACAAGAAATCGCCCCAACTGCTATCATTCCTATTCCAATAGGATGGGTAAACATCGGTATCATAAAGTCGGGTTGGATAAAATAAAGCGCCACACCGAGAAATAACGGTAGCAAGGCAATCACAACTCCCGACATCCTGCCTTGTGCAGTCAGGGTTTTGATTTGGCGCTGAATCCTTGTCCTGTCCCTGATCGTTTCGACGATTTTCTCTAAAACGGTTGCCAGGTTGCCTCCCACTTGGCGCTGAATCAGGATTGCCTGAATCATTAAATCCAAATCCTCGCTCGGCATCCGTTCCTTCAACTCATATAGAGCATCTTCAATGCTGCTTCCGTATTGCATGGATTTAATAACCGATTCGATTTCTTCTTTTATTGGTGAGTCAGACTCATCGGCAACCGATTTTAATGCCTGCTGGAAACTGAATCCTGCTCTTAAAGAACCAATGATGGTAGTGATCATGTCCGAAAGACCTTCATTGAATTTCTCAATGCGTTCTTTTTCCTTCCTTTTTAAAATATAGCCAGGGATAAGATATCCAATTAAACATCCAGGGAAAAACAATAGCCAGTGGCTGAAAAACAAGACTAACAGCATTCCGGATAATCCCGCCGCTATCCATTGGAAAGTAATGAACTCATCTGGCTTCAGAGGGACTCCCGACCTGGCCAGCATCGTTTCGAGTTTATTGTTCTTCTTTTTCGTAAGCAGCTTTTTGGTAATGTTTTTTCTAGCGGCCGTATATCTGGCGAATAAATCCATTTCATTCCGGCTTATTTCAACTTCCCCGTGAGAGGATAAATACCTCTCCATCCTTTTCTCGATTCTCTGATTGCGGAAAAAGAAAAGCTGGAACAACCCGTAAAATAATAGAAAAGAAGAAAAGAGACTAAACAAAAGCAGAACTGCTTTCATGGCTAATCCTCCCTTTCAATAAATACATTGGGAGGGACATGGATGCCTGAATTTTCAAGCCGCTCATAAAATTTTGGACGGACGCCTGTTGGAACAAGTTTGCCTGTATACTTTCCTGATGCGTCTACCCCAGTTTGCCGGTAAACAAAAACATCCTGGAGGACAATGACATCGCCTTCCATCCCCTGGACCTCTGTAATGTTCGTAATTTTCCTTGATCCATCTTTCAGCCTTGATTGCTGAATGATCAAATCAAGCGCTCCTGAAATCTGCTCGCGGATCGCCTTAATGGGGAGATCGACCCCTCCAAGCAAAACCATTGTTTCAAGCCTTGAAATCATATCCCTTGGGGAATTGGAGTGTCCAGTTGCCAGGGAACCATCGTGGCCAGTATTCATTGCCTGCAGCATATCGAGGGCTTCGGCACCGCGCACCTCGCCAATTACAACCCGATCCGGCCTCATCCTAAGCGAGTTCCTAACCAGGTCGCGGATTGTAATCGCTCCCTTCCCTTCGATGTTCGGGGGCCTTGATTCAAGCGAAACAACGTGTTCCTGGCCAAGCTGGAGCTCTGCTGCATCTTCAATCGTTACAATCCGCTCGTCATGGGGGATGAAGTTTGACAGTACATTGAGTGTTGTTGTTTTGCCCGAACCTGTACCGCCGCTGACAAAAATATTTAGCCTTGCTTTTACGCAGGCATCCAGGAAGACAGCCATCTCATGTGAAACTGTGTTAAAATTTATTAAATCTTCTATTTGAAAAGGATCCTTGGAAAATTTCCGGATGGTGATGGTTGGACCATTCAACGCGAGCGGCGGAATTATGGCGTTTACCCTCGATCCGTCCGGGAGCCTCGCATCCACCATTGGCGAGCTTTCATCAATCCTTCTTCCGATCGGGGCAACTATTTTCTCGATGACATTCATGACATGCTCGTTGTCCCTGAAAGTGATATCGGTCAGGACAAGCCTGCCTTTTCTTTCGCAATAAACCTGTCTTGGCCCGTTTACCATTACCTCTGAAACTTCTTCATCGAGAAGTAATGGGTTAATTGGACCAAAACCGGTTAAATCATTCGCCAGCTCAGCAACAACCATTTTCCGGTCGACAATGCCACGGAAAGAATCATCTTCCTTTATTACTTCCATGGCCATTGCATCAAGCTTAGGAATAATGTCGTCGACTTCTTCATCCTTAAGTTCGTTGAGGATTTTCTTATGAAGGATACTTTTTAATTCCTTCTGTTTGTCTGCCTGTTTTTGGCGAATTGGCTCAATAATTTGCTCTCTCGGCTGCTCTTTTAGTCTAGGGATTTCATCAACTTGTGCCTTCGGAGTGCTTTTTTCGGGGATTATCTGCTCCTCGCTTGGTTTAGGATTCGCGGCTTCTGATGCTGTTTTGTTTTTTTCATTGATGCGCTCTAGCAGCTTCATTTTGATAGTTCCCCTTTCTTGCGTTTCCAGGGGAATAAGGATATCGCTTTTGCTTTCTTTTTCCCAATTCCCTCTCCAGCCTTGTTGGATGCAATCAATTCCGCCATTTTAAAAACGGCTTTCGCAATATCGGATTTCGAGTTGCCAATCACAAACGGACTGCCCATATTCAAGGATTTCGAACATATTTGAAAGTCATTTGGAATATAAATAGGGGCTTCCTCCCCTAAAATCCTCGCTCCATCCTCGGCTTTTATGACACTTTCCATATTGGCTCTGTTCAGGACAACACGAACCTTTTCCCGTAATCCAAGGATTTCGAGCGTTTCGAGCAGTAATTTGGTGTTTTTCATAGCTGCCATTTCAAGAGTTGCGACAACGAGGATTTCATCCGCTTTTTCAATCAAAGTTAGCGTCTGTTCATTTAATCCGGCACCAGTATCGCAAACAACAAAATCATGTTTCATCAACAGAAATTCGACCATTTTTGAAACAGCCTCTTTTGTTAATAGATCCGCGTACTCCGGCCTTTCCGGCGCGGGCAGGACTCGTACCCCGCTGCTATGGACACTTAAATATTCTTCGAGGCGATGTTCATCAAGCGAACCGATGCCTTCCATCGCTTCCTTGATTGTGAACGTGTGCTGCAAATCCATTGCAAGTGAAACATCCCCAAATTGAAAATCGCCATCCAGAACTGCGACGGAATGATTCCTTTTGGATAAAGAGACAGCCAGATTGACAGAGAGGATTGTACGGCCAATCCCGCCTTTGGCGCTGCAGACGGCAATCATCTTCCCGCGGGTTTCCGGAGCACCGCCCTCAATTGTTGTCTTTTCATCAAACCCAGCCATCTCCATCACCTTCCATCAATTAACTCTCATTTCCTTGTTCCGGGCTTTCATCAGCCTTCATGATCGGCCTGGTATGCAGCATTAAATGAACGATCCCTTCTTGTGATGCCTTGACAATCCTTACGGCATCTTCCGGCTTTACTTCGAGCGTAACAGCCGTATATTCTACATAGGGTTCCTTCGTATTTTCAGGCAGGGTTATTTTCCTGCCGACAGCCAATACCCTTGCTTTTTCAAGCAAAATGCTCGTCCTAAAATCAGGTACATCGGCCGCTTTTTTATCTTCTTTTGCAAAAATCACGCCTACCTCATCTTCAGGTTCTATTAGATTTGTAACCGACTGAGGCAGGTTTAGGGAAACGGAAACAGCCCGGTATCCTTCCCTCACCTTACGGGAAACATACATTGTCTCTTCTGTTTGGGAAACAAGCCTGTGAGCCAAAATCGGTTCACCTTTTTCAATCATGGCATCCGCCAGCTTTCCTTCTGCCTGCGAAAGGGAGGAAATGGCTTGGGGAAGGGCCATTTCTTCGGCTACCCGGATTACCTCAAGTTTCTCCGCCGTAACTATTTCGTTTTTATTGATCCTTTCCTTAGCCACTACTATTTCCGTTGTCGGAGCAGAAGTGGTTTCCTTGTTATCGAACTTATTCATGTACTGATAGAACAATGCTGTCGTAATAATCCCCATAACAAGGGCCAGCACTAAAACCATCTTTGATCGCATTTTCCCACCTACTCTGTTAACCGGATGGCATAGGCTCCCCGGTCAAGGCTGCCTTCCTCATAATAACCCGTTCCCGGAAATTTAATGAACATCCCGGTAATTGATGTATCGTTGTTGCTCATCGGTTCTGTTATATAAAAATAGGCAAAACCGGTTACTTTTATGGTTTTCAGCTGGTTGGAATCGAAATTATATGGCTTGTAGACAGGGATAAGGATAATCCTCGAGCAATCCCTATCAGATAAATCCCCGATAGCAGATGAACATCCATTTATCAATTCCTGGACAACCGTCCTCGTCTTTCCGGCAATGTTACCGGTTTCGGTTGGGATAATTTCCCCAACCTTGATTTCCTGCTGATAACCATATCGGAGATTTTCTTCATACGTCTTCGCACCCGGTCCATTGAGGGCAAGTACGCCGAAAACCCCGCTAGTTGAACCGGATGAATCTGTTTTTAATTTTACAATCGTGCCGTAATTTAGCGGAGTATCCTCATGGACCCCAAGAGGTGCAACTCCGCTTGCCCTACCCATTGGTGCGAGCGAGGCTGCGGCGGCAGCTCTGACATCGACTGTTTCGTACCCGAACAACCCCACGAATGCCGGCTTCACCTTTTTTAACAGGCCAACCCTTACTTTTTTGTCTTTCACTACGAGCAAGCTTTCCTTTGAACCTGATTCACCGTGGTCTGTGAGGATTCTATTTACCACTTTATTGACTTTTTCTTCGGAATTAGCAAGCTCCTGAGCTCCGGATAGTACAGCGGCATTGGCGGCCTTTTGAAGTTTGCTTTTTGTCATATAAAGCAATCCGCCGTCAATGGCAAGGCCCGTAATACAAAGCAAAGCAACCATGGCAAGCGCTACATAGGTGATTGCAATCCCATTTTCCTCTTTTAAAAATTTCCTCATGTTTCATCCCTCCCTATTCAACCCGGATTGTGGAATCCGTTTGGGCATAAAGCGGAGACGGGAAGAGGCTCGATAAGAACGGAGTATACAGCTTTATTGGATACTTCAATTTTACTTTTACATAATCCCCGGATTTTCTTATTGAACCAGGCGGAGAGATATCAACAATCAATTTGCTTGAATCCCCGAGGTGGACATAACTTTTCGCAAATGATGTTATTTCTGCATCCGTCCTCCCCAGCCCCCCTTTCCGGACTGTTTCCTGGGCGGCCATGTGGAGGTGGGCATAAGAATAAGTCACTCTGCCAAAATCCAGAATCCCAATTACGAGTAATAACAAAATGGGCAAGACAAGGGCAGTCTCCACTAATGATTGGCCGGATTCATTCTTTTTCATAAAATCATCCCGGCCCGGAAAAATTGAATGGCCGCACCCACCGCGATTGCAACGCCATATGGATACGTCTGTTTCATAGAATCCTTATCGAAAATGATAGGGATTTTCAGTCCATTCATTAATCCGAGGAATGAAAAGAAAAGCCCTTTTATTAATTGTTTTGCGCTCTTCCGAAACACAATAAGAAATAAAGCAAAGACTCCACCCGCCAGCGCCATATAAATAGCCGATAATGCGACAAACTTCGCTCCCATCAGCGCTCCAATCACGGCGAGGAGTTTCACATCCCCCGCTCCCATCCCGCCTAACAGATAAGGAATAAGGAGAATGCCGAATCCGGCAAGGAACCCGAGAATGGATAAGGTGAATCCTTCAAGCCCGCCTGTCATCAAATTTACCGCTAGTGACACGATCAGGAAAGGCAACAGGACCTTATTGTATATTTTCCGCTCCCTCACATCCGTCACAGTGCAAATAACCAGCAACAAAAACAGTAAAATGGCGTTTATCACTCGAAAAACCTCTTTTCCAGGTAAATCTCTGATTGAAAAAAGCCCCACGTTGACTCCTCAAACGCAAGGCTCTTAACTGCTAACAATGTAAATTAAAGCTAAAATTAATTAACGTAAGAAATTAAACAAATTCTATTAAGGTGTAGTTGGAGTTTTAGTTGCATTACCAATATCAGTTGTTGCATTTGTAAATAATTCAACAATTTTCGCCCTAAATGTGACTAGGACCCCAACTACGCCCAAAGCAATAACCCCCAAAACCAAACCGTACTCAGTCATACCTTGTCCTTGTTCTTCAGTTAGCAATGCTTTCATTTTTTTCGTCATGATTGTAAAACTCCCTTATTTTTTATTTTTAATAGATAAACAATGTCCCACTTTCAAGTCTGCATTCTGTATGGTTCCCGCCGGCAATTCTAGTACTGAGCGGGCTTTCCGGCGGACCTTTCCAATCTTTGAGGGCGCCATATTTTCGTCAATGCCCACGACGATGCTGTTTCCGTCCAAATACACAACATCGATTGGATAGTTCATGAAGAATGTGTGGATGGATTGGCAGGGTTGTATGAGCAGGCCGTGACCCGCGGGCAGATCCTTTGTAAACATCAGGCCCTTCAGCCTTTTGAAAAAACTGTCGGCGCTGCCTACCGAATCTGCAATCTCCGTCCCGTTCGACAGATTCACGACCTTCAACCTTCGTCACCTCCTGCAAAATAAAATGACCCCGCCTTTACCGAAAGGGGGATCATTGGTAAATAAACACACCTATGATGCACCCTGATCTTTCGGTAACTGGCTGGCATAGCACAAACGTGCGTTAGCCCCTGTAGTTTTGCGTCACTGATTTTCATCAGTTTTGCCTTTATCGAGATACAGCGCGCATATCTTGTCGACTGTTCTCTTACTCACATCATAAAATGTTTATAAATGGATGAATATAGTGCAAAAGTATTATTTTCATCAAAAACAGATAGTTATTTAGTAGTATTTTTTAGAAAAACCCCCTTAAAAAGGTTTTAACTTCCGAAAGGCGGGTAAAAACAATAATTTCTTTATCCTTGTATTGTTTAAGTCTTTCAAGTAGAACAGGCGCTTTCTTGCGGTTGTAACCCGCAACCCAGGAGATGAACTGCCAATCCAGTTTTTCCAAGCAATCTTTCCCCATATCCGGCCTTGTTTTTCCTTGGTACTGAATCCTTCTTTTCACTATCCCGTATAAGCAGCGGATTGTTGAAAAATGAAGGAATATGACTGTATCGGCTTTTTTCAGCCTGGCATCCACCGTACTGCCATAGTTTCCATCGATAATCCAAGATTCGCCTTCCATGATTTCAGTTTGAAGGCGGATAAATTCGCCATTTTCCATGGGAATCCAGCCAGGTTTCCAAAACATAGCGTCCAGGTGGTATACCTTAATGCCAAGCCTTTGGCCAAGCTCCCGAGCAAGCGTGCTTTTCCCGGCTCCTCCGCTTCCGACAATGACAATCCGTCTCAAGACGTCTCCTCCCGACGCATTTTTTGGCGCGTGAAATACGTGAAACTCCGCCACATCCATTCGACAGGGCCGTATTTAAATTTTTTCAGCCAGACGGTGCTGGCAAAGAGCTGAAAGAGAAACACAGCGAAAACGAGGAGGGTTCCCAGTGCCACCGTCACATTGCCATATAGGCCTGCCCCATATCCGTAAAAAATGAACGTTGACAAAAAAGATTGGAACAAATAATTTGTCATCGACATCCTGCCCACAATAGCAAGCGGGCCTGCTGCTACCCCGAATTTTTCAACTGCCAGAGCAACGATGCCCGCATACCCTATTGCCAGAAGGGGTCCTCCGAAAATATCCTGAAAAAACTCAGCGCTATATCCTTCCCAGCCATAATACGGCAATGTTTTTATTGCCAACGCGGGCACGAGGAACCCAAAAGCGGCTGCCTTTAATTTTCTAACATGCAATTTTGGTTCCGCCAGCCACTTTAACTTTGCCACAGCCGCGCCAAGCAAGAAGAGCGGCAATATGGAGAACAACTTTATCGGGAATGTTTCCGAATTATTTCCAAACTTCCATTCGTACATCCTCATCTCGGTAATTTCCTGAAACGAACCATTCCCGTAAACCGTAAGCGCATGCTGTGAATCGGTATAATTGAACCTTGAAAATTCACCAACCGGCCCTAACATATCTGCAGCTAGTAATAGCAGTCCCAACAAAAGATTCGGAATGATGTACATCACAATTGCTGTTGCAAAGAGCGCCCTCCCGCTAAGCCGCAGGAAAAACAGGGCAATGAACCCAATACAGGCATATGTAATCAAAATATCGCCCGGCCAGATAAGGAAAGCATGGATCATTCCCACTGCAAGCAAAAACACAAGCCTCCTTGCAGCAACCACTTTAAAATTCGAGCCACGTCCAATCGTCCGCTCTCTCATCATCATAAGCCCATACCCAAAAAGCATTGAAAACAAAGGGTAGAAGCTCGCCTGTGCAAATACATCAATTAAAATATATACTTTCCTGTCCAGGCCTTTATCCCACCAGGTCAACGGGTCAATGAATAAGTATGGTGAATGGAATGAAAGCATATTGACCAGGTAGATTCCAAGAATCGCAAATCCTCTCATTGTATCCAATGAAGTTATCCTTTTTCCCTCAAGAGTCGGTTCCAACTTGTGATCCAAACGGTATAGCCCCCTCCATTATCTTTTTAATGTGAATCACAGGATCAAATATATTGGGCACATCTCGTTATTATATAGTGGATTTTGCCAATTTACACTCATTTTCGTTTCGATTTTTCATTCACACCACTCACATTCCCGGGCGGTGTACATACGATGGTAGAAGAATAATTTCAAAGGGTGTAGCACATGCCAGCAATCGTAGGTGTTGTCCAGGTCATAGCCTTGGGAACAAGCGCCGTTTTGAACATAGGGGATGTTTACAACCTTTCGCCAATTTCTAGCGCGAAAACCTTCTCCGGAGCTGGGTCCTTTAATACCGGGGATGCAATCAGCAACCTGAATAGCGTTAGCTCCACGAATGTGTATGACACAGATGGAATCGACCAGCCTATCGCATTCAATATCTAGTGAGGTGGCTGACAATGAATTTTTACATCCAGCAAACGATTCAGATCAATTTCATTAAAATTGGCGGGATTTCAAACTCCTCTGTTTTTCAAATCGGGAGTGCCGGGATTATTAAACCTGCTTCCTATCTTGCCAATACAGGAGGTTTCACAGGCCCTGCCCCCGCCGCGCAAAAACCCTTTTCCATTCCAGCACCCACTCCAGCCGAAGAAGGGAAACTTCCATTGCTTGGAACTCCTGCTGTCCCGCTATGATGATGGAGCTGTTCTCGGGTTGAGGAAAGAGGTGTTTTTTCTATGGATTTCTATCAAGCCATCCAATGGCTGCAAGGGCAGCTGCAGTTATCAGAACAAAGAATAACCGCCCTCGAAAATTCCCTGAGGTGCGCAGAGGATGAAATTAAGAAGCTAAAGGAGAAACCGGCAATCCAGGTCGGCACCATTCAATATAAGTTTGACCAGCTTAAGGTTGAAACATTGGAAGGAACGCTGAGCATCGGCCTTAATCCACAGGATGTACAAGGAATAGAAGATTTAGCCATTCCGAACGGCCTTCAGGGGCAGCCTTTGCCTCCAATGGAAATGATGCAGAGGGGAATGAAAATCGAAGAGGAAATCACCCGCTATCTCGAAGGCGATTTGCCGGCTTATGTCTCCTCGGTTGAAGAAAAACTAGGACTTCAGCATGCGGGCTCCTACCTTTCTTTCATACAAAACGACATTAAAAAACAGCTTCCCGGCCGGATAGAGGCTCATTTAAGGAAAGCAGGAGGCACCGAGTTTGATGAAGCTTTCATTGGTAAAACTGCGGAAGCATTGAAAAATGAAATTGAGAATGGCGTGGTTGCCTTTTTGAATAATTTACCCGCTAATTTGAAAGGGGGAGGACAACAATGATTTTCCAAACCTACAACAGGGACCTATCCGTCGGAAGCATTAAGATCCTCGGGGTTTCCAGCTCCTCTCTGCTGCTAGTTGGAGATGCGCAAACCATCCAGCTTGCGTCGGCCTTTGATACCCCAGCCGAATCGCTGATCATCGGTCCTTTTGTGCCATTGAGCCGGGAAACGTAGCCGATGCTTCAGAGAGTTTCGAAAGTTGATAATGTCTTTGTAAAATCAGTTTTGTTTTCTTCAACTATCTTGATTGGGGATTCGGTGAGAATCTTTGGATATTCCCGGGCGATTGCCGTCCAAAGGGAAGCCGAGATCTTTTTTAGCGATGAAGGGGACTTCACCCAATACAAAGTATTTTTAGAACCAATCCCCCTTCCCGAGATTAATGAACCAATTTTTATAGACTCCTTCCAGCTGAATCCTGTCATCCGTGTAGGTACAATCGATGTTACAGGACTTTCAGCAGCTTCCATTATCCAGGTTGGCAGTACTCCTACTATCAGCATGGAAGCAAGGATTCAACATATCAGGCAGCTCCTCGAACGACGAAATGAGAGCCCATAAGCTGCTTTTTTTAAAACAGCGAACGAAAGGCGTGTTATAAATGCCGGCACTAGTCGGACCGGTAAGTATTCACAACGTTACAGGAGGAACTGTTAATTTTGGCGATGTCCTAAATATTTCTCCTAAAAGCACGTCCAAATCCTTTGAAGGAGCCGGGAGCTCAAATACGGGTATATTCATCGCTACGGGCAGTGCGGTTAGTGGAACGAACGTTCTTGACACGAAGCTGATTGATCAGCCAATGACCGGGAACACATAAAAATGACATGAACCAGATACGGTTCATGTCATTTTTTGTGGCAACTCCTAATTCATTTCTAAAGGATGGCTTCATTTTTCTAAACCAGTTGTTTAGATTTCCTTCTCAATTTTAAGGATATGCGCACCATCAAAAAAGAACAAATAGCGTTCATCGACCTGCCTTTTCCATATTTTCTCCAGCGCCTTTGTATACAGATCGATTTGAAGGCGGTAACGGTCTGCAAGTATTGGAGCGGCCCCTGCAAAACCGCTATGGAATCGGCCGGCAATCCTGTCTGACTTGAAATCAATCATAACGAGACCTTCATTATCTTCAAAAAGGCAGTCGATAATCCCCTGGATAAAAATCGGCTCGTCTTCATCCTTCCAGTCCGGGTACACTTCCCTGGACGAAATTGAAGCCGTAAACGGCACTTCACGGTCCACTTTTTTAGCCGAAAGAAGCCTTTGGCCAAGTTCTGATTGGAAGAACTTGACGATCAGTGCCGGCTCGATTACTTCTCGTTGTTCTTCAGTTAAAAGCTCCGCATCCACCATATGGCGGGCAAGCAGTGCAATGGATTCCTCGGTTATTGGCTGGCCCAGATCGACATGCTGCATGACGCTATGGAGGGCAGTTCCCCGTTCCGCAGCGCTCAACGATTTTTCCTGCATGAACCTTGGCCTGTCAAGAATTGTTTTCCGTGACTTGCGGATGAGGTCTGTTCCGCTTTCCTCATCTGCCAGTTCACGGTTCCGTTTCATATCGGACACAGTTTGCTTTGCCAGGTGGATGGCGGCGTCCTGGAATCGGTATTCCCACTCCATCCTTCCGAGCACATCTGTATCGCGGCTTGACGATTCCGGTACCGCTCGTAGATCACGGACGAGTTCCAATAAACCATCCTCGCTTGCCTCTTCCTCAGAATCCTCGCTCCTGATTTCTTCCGCATCAATTATTGTTACGGCCCAGTTCGATTCATCATGGGATATGGTATCCGGGACTCTTCCACCGATGCCAGCCCTGCGGAGAGCGGCACAATCCACATGGCGGACGAGAGCGGGGCCAATCCAGTCAAAATAGCCTTTTGCCGCGGCACGGTCGGCATCCTCGAGAAGCCAATTCGGATAAACAGCTAAATCTTCCCATTGGGCCAGTTTCTTATCCGCATCCTTTACGGTTGCCAGCATGTAGAGCTTTTCCTTCGCCCTGGTCATTGCCACATACAGTACACGCATCTCCTCTGCAAGCATTTCCATCCGCTTCTTCCGCTTGAATGCTAGCTGGGGCAGCGATGGATAGGCAATCCGCTTTTCTGGGTTAATATATTTTGTCGCAAAGCCGAATTCCTTATCGAGCATATACGAGCTTCTTATGTCCATCATATTGAAGCTCCTGCCAAGCCCGGCCATGAACACTACCGGAAACTCCAGCCCTTTGCTCGAGTGGATTGTCATGATCCGGACGACATCCTCCTGTTCACCGAGCGCCCTTGCAGCGCCAAGGTCATCGCCCCGGTCCATCATCCTTTCAATGAAACGAAGGAACCTGAACAATCCTCTGAAGGAAGTTTCCTCGTACTGCCGGCCCCTGTCGTAAAGCGCGCGGAGGTTTGCCTGGCGTTGTTTTCCCCCGGGAAGGCCTCCAGCAAAATCGTAAAATCCCGTGTCGCGGTAAAGCTGCCAGATGAGTTCGGAAAGGGATCCCTGCCGTGCAAGCGACCCCCATTCATCCAACTGTTCACTTAAACGGCAGATTTTCTCATGGAGGACTTCACGATCCGGCGTTGGCTTGCTAGCACAAAAGGCAATCACGCTGTCCCAAAAGGCACCCTTTTTATCCTGAACTTTTATAAATGCGAGTTCTTCCTCATTCAGCCCGACAATCGGCGACCTGAGTACCGCGGCAAGCGGGATATCCTGATACGGATTGTCAATTACCTTTAGGAGGGACATCATAATGGCGACTTCGGTTGCCTGAAAGTAACCAGTTGACAGGTCGGCATAGATGGGCAGCCCCTGCTGCTTGAATTCCTCCATGATTTGCGGCGCCCACGTCATCGAGCGGAGCAGTATGACAATGTCGCGGTACCGAATTGGTCTGGTTGTTTTTGTTTTTGCCTCGTAAATTGGCTCTCCTGAAGCAATCATTTCCTTAATCCGGGCAGCCATCACCTTCGCTTCGAGCTGGGACTGCTCCAATTCTTCCGCTTCAAGCACATCTCCTTCCTGCTCGCTCTCTTCATCATCCCTGTCGCCATTCGCGCCCTGGTCAATGATGAGAAGCTCAACAGGGAAAGGTTCTTTTGGATAGTCCGCCCCAAGCTTTAACTCGGCATCTTCACTGTATTCGATTTCCCCTACTTTTACGCCCATGATTTGCCTGAACAAATAGTTCGTCGCATCCAGCACTTCTTTCCTGCTCCGGAAGTTTTTTGCTAAATCGATCCTTAGCCCCTCTGACAATCCATCCTTTGAAAAACGGTTGTATTTTCCAAGGAACAGGTTCGGCTCAGCAAGCCTGAAGCGGTAAATGGATTGTTTAACGTCCCCAACCATGAACAGGTTGCCGTTTTCTCCATGGCCTCCCGAAACCAGCTTCAGAATCGTTTCCTGGACCATATTTGTATCCTGGTATTCATCGACAAGCACCTCTCGGAAACGGTCCCGGTAAGACATGGCTGCCGTGGAAGGCACCAGTTCTCCACCTTCATCTTCACCCTGAGCCAGGATCTCCAGGCAATAGTGCTCAAGATCGGAAAAGTCGACCATTCCCCTTTCCCTTTTCGCAGCTTCAAACCTGGAGGAAAATTTTCGAACGAGGCCTGTAAGTGTCTTAATGACCGGTTTCATTTCCTCCATGTCACGAAGGAAGCTTTCAGGCTTCCTCGCAAACAGTTCATCCCTAAGGCCGTTAATAAGCTTTTTCTCTTTGTCCCGAAGCTTCCCGGCCTTTTTCTTTAACTCTTCATCAGCGGTACCTTTTTTAATCGGCCTTGCCTTTGCGAAACCCACAGTTTGCATCGCGGTATACAGTGCATCCCACGAATCGCATACCGCTAGCAGCGAATCAATCAATCGAATGTCTTCTGTCAACGCGTCCGCATAAGGTTCCGGGCCATCGGGAAGCATGGCCACAGCCATAGCCTTTTCAGCAAATTGCCTTGCGCTTTTCAGCTGCAGTTCAACATCGAAAAGCAGCGCCCCGATAAACGGCAGCTGCTCAACTTTTGTAATGTGTTCTGTATCATACATGGAAACGATGCTGTCCAGGTAATGGTCCGGATTGGGATTGGAACGGGCAAAATCGAATATCGCCCCGACAATTTCCTGCAGGGCAACATCTGTCCTGTCCGAAGTAAACGTATCGACCAGGCGGAAAAACTCTTCATTCCCCTTTGTCCCATACTCCTCTTCAAACAAGTCGTCAAGAACCTCATCCCTTAGCAGCAGCGCTTCAGTTGCATCCGCAATCCGGAAGCCCGGATCCACGTCAATCAGGTAATAATACTTCCTGACAACATCAAGGCAGAAGGAGTGGAGGGTGGAAATCGCCGCCTTGTTCAACAGGCTGAATTGCTTCCGCAAATGCCTTGAGTCGGGGCTTTCATTAATCGCTTTCTCAAGAGCCTCCCCAATTCGATGGCGCATTTCAGCAGCGGACGCATTCGTGAATGTCACGACAAGGAGCTGATCAACATCGACAGGGTCTTCAACTGATAAAATTTTCCGGATGATCCGTTCAACTAGAACGGCTGTCTTACCGGAACCCGCCGCTGCCGCAACAAGAATATCGGCATCCTTCGCCATGATCGCCTTCCATTGGTCACTGGTCCATTTCAGCCCGACCGGCATAGGCGGTATCGACACTTTACTCATGTTCCCTTACCTCCTTCCTGATCCGCTCAAGCGCTTCTTGGTCATTTTGCGGCACGAGCCTGCGGTATTTGCTGCCATCAATGGATTCATCAAATTGGCAGACCGGCTTAAAGGAACAGAACGTACAAGGTTTTTTGTCTTTCAGCCTGTATGGATCGATTCCCACTTCTCCACCGATAATGGCGTTACCCGTATCACTGTATACCTTCCGAACAAATTTCCGCAGGTCTTCAATGTCCTCGGCGGTCGCTGTTTTTGAAGCCTTTGTCAATGTCCCGTCCTTTTTAAACCCCGCGGAAATGATTTGCGAATCCCCGCTTTCAAGGCTTTTATCCATCAGGCGGATGACTTCCTCGTCTTCAAGGACAAGGCCGCTCATCTTGAACTTCTTCAGGATCTCCTGTTCGATTTCCTCCTCGGACAGACGGCGTGTGGTGTTGACCATCGGATTATGGACATGGAAATAGAACACACCTGCAGGCGCTGCCTCCTTTTCTACCAGGAGAGCCGAGTTTGAAATGGCGATATCAAGATAGGTGAGCACCTGCAAAGCGATTCCATAATAAACTTCCGCAAGGTTCAATCCTCTGCTGCTTGATTTATAATCAATAACCCGTAAATACAGTTCTCCGTTTTTCCCTAATCCGCTATCGATTCGGTCAATCCGCCCGGCAAGCTCCATCCTGCTTCCGTTCTTCAGGTTGAATGAGAGCGGCGGCAGCTTTCCGCCTCGGCCGAAACCAACTTCAAGGCCAATCGGTTCAAACTCGCTCAGTTTGGAATGCTCGCTCAGGACAATCGATGCCCTTGTTATAATTTGTTCCAGCTTCCGTTTAATATAATGATGCCTTTCAGAGCTTAACAGGATTTCATTCTGAAGCCTTGGCGCTATAGCCTCTACCGCGCTTCTCGCCAGCTTTTCACATTGCTCCCTTGAAAGGCCCGCCCAGGAAATATTCTGCTCGTTGACTGTATCGGCGATATACTTCAGGGCCGCGTGAAAAAGCTCTCCTATGTCAGGAGCATCAAGCTTAAATATTTGGCGGTCGCGAAGCTTCAACCCATGCTGGATATAGTGCGAGAACGGGCAGCTGTTGAACAGTTCCATTCTCGACACACTGCCCTGGATGTCCTCTCCATAAAGTTCCACGGCTAGATCGGAAGGAAGATTGACAGTCGTGTTCGTGTAGAAGAGGCTTGAGAGGACCATTTTGGCCTTGCCCCGAAGTTCCTGGCTTGCAGCAAAATAATTATATACGTCCCACCAAAAGGTGTAGATTGGATAATTCCTTTGCTTCTGCTGAAGCTGTGAGGTCAAAAAAGCAAGCGCCGTCCCTTTATTGCTGACGAAGGATAACTGTTCCTCTTCATTCAAATCGGCAGGATCCGCAGCAGCCATCCATTCCTCGCAATCCGGAAACAAGTCTTTCATTCTTTTAATATAGGACGACGGAATTAGTGACTTTCCTTCCGCATTGGCTAGCGGATAACTAATGTATAATTTATCCGAAGGGGTGACGAATGCCTTGTAGGCTATAAAATTCTCGTCAAGCAGGCGCTCCGTGCTTCCCGGTGCAATCTTTATCCCCGCTGCAGAGAGCAATTCTCTTTCCGCATCCCCCAGTATGCCTTCATCGCCGATTTTTGCAGGCAGTACTCCTTCATTCATGCCAATGACAAAGGCAACTTTAATTTCGGCAAGCCGGGATCTATCGAGGTTCGCCACCATCACCTGGTCAATTGCCGGAGGGACAAGCGAAAATTCAAGCGACTCGAGGCCCGCATCAAGAATGGAGGCGAATTGGCGAGGGGTGACCGTCTCATCACCGAGCATTTCGACATACTGATCAAGCAGGTCAATTACGGCGTTCCACACCTGGCCATGCTCCCGTCCCTTTACAAGATTGCCTTCCTCCTCCGCTTCCGCCTTCCAGCCCTCAAGCTTCGATGGGATATCCAGCTCCTCCAGAAGAAGATAGACGGCCTCGCACATTTTCCGCCCGGTCCCCGCTTTTTTCAGCCTTCTTGACATCCTCAGCAGCGGAGTGGAAATGATCAGGCGAAGTTCGTTCAGTTCCTGCTCGGTCCGGATTTCCTCATTCGTCTGGACAGTTGATGCGAAGTCAAGCCCTCGCACCCTCCGATATCTCCAGCGGTCCTTGCCGGTCCATTTTTTCCCCTGGATTCCATGCGACAGGACATAATTTTCCAGCTTGTCCATTTGCCTGCGCAGCCTCGCCCTATTCCCTCCCGGCGGGAATAGGAGCTCCGTTTTAACAGCCCTGAATACCGGCTCATAGCCCCAGTGCCCAATGACCGCCTCAAGTGAGGAACGGATGAGCTCGACTAGGGGATGGTTGAGCATGGTTCTTTTTTGGTCTATGAAATAAGGAATCTCATAATCATAAAAAACAGGTTCAATCGTTTCATGGTAATCACGCCCATTGCGCAAAAGGAGCGCTATATCTCGGTAGCGGAAGCCTTCTTCCCTCGCAAGCCTCCTGATTTCCCGCGCAATCCCTTCAACCTCGGCCCGGCGGTTAACGGCCTGGATAACCGTTATCGCGGTTTCACCTTCGAATGGCTTAGCCGGCCTGGAATCAAAATGCGCCTCTAAATGCCTGAGCGATTCATTGGCCCAGCGATTCTGCCAGCCAAGCACTAGAGGTTCTTCCATTTCAATTCTTTCATCGCGCGCCAAATCAAACAGATTTTTGCACGTTTCACCTGACATCCTGAACAAGTCCAGCTCATCAGGTGACTTTTCCGGACAAGGCCTGTCAAGCGTAATGGTGATCGTCACTCTTTTACACACTTTCAACAGCTCACCGATAACCCGGTATTCCTGAGGTGTAAAACTGTAGAAGCCATCAATATAAATTTCGGCATCCTTCAAGTACGATGAACTTCCGGTTTTTTCGGCAAGCAGCCGGAAGTAATCCTCGGAATCAATGTATTTGCCCGAAGCTGTCTCCTCAAAGTGTTTATAAATAATTTCCAAATCATGCATCTTATCGGCAAGCGATTTATCCACCTTGCCCCCGCTACCGATTTGAGCGCGGCTTTCAGCAAGCTTTTCCGTGTCGACGCAGTAGCGCTTGAACTCTATAAGCATTTCCTCGACCTGCTGGATGAAGCCGTTTTTATCAGCGGCACGCCTGAACAAGCGGAGCTGGTCCTTCTGTTCTTCAATGATTTTCCTGATCAGCATATTCAATCCGACATTGCTTAAATGATACCGGCTTGAACCACCGGTCTCTTGGAGGACCCGCCAGGCAAGCCGGGAAAAGCTGTAGACCTGGGCCCGGATCATGCCACCGATCGTTTCGTCAGTAGCGAGCCTGTATTCGGACAGGAACGTCATCTGTTCCGGTACGAGGTAAATAATCGGCGAGCCTTCAGGGCTTTCAGCCAGCCGGCTCTTTATTTCTTCAAGGCAAGTAAGCGTCTTGCCGGTTCCCGCTCTCCCAATCAGCATTCTTAGAGACATTCACGTACCCTCCGTCCTTTTTCAGCATACGATTATTTTACCATAATAGGGGTACAAATGTTTGCCTGGAAGCTGGGAGATGGAGGAAATTGATGACAACGGAACAAAATGCGCAAGCGCCTTCGCGACAGGCAAAGAACGCCTGTCCCTGCGATGATTATTCCAAGGAGCTTTCCTTAGTGGTCAGCCCCGACCAGCATAAGACGGGGCCCGTAGGACGGGCCTGCCCTCCGGAGGGAACCGGCTTATGACCTCGAGGGGCTAGGCGCTCCTCGAAAAAGCTAACGCTTTTTCTTCGTGCGAGGATTATGCTTTCGAAGCTTATTCTGGTGGAGCTGGATTAAAATAACCTTTTTCGAGTTATTCACAATGTTGATTTTATAATTTCCTGGTAAACAAAAAACCCCGCATAGCAGGGTTTTTTCACAAGGAAATAGCGACATCCTTAATTGGCCAATAGAGGAGATTCACCTTGCCAACGACATTCCTGGCAGGGATAAAGCCAAAGTGGCGGCTATCCCAGCTCTCAAGCCGATTATCACCCATAACGAACAGTTTCCCGTCAGGCACTTTAACTTTTCCGGTCAATTCCTTTAACGTAAAATCGCCGGTGAATAGCTGTCCGGGAACCTCCTCCCTGTATCCGTCCAAAAAAGGTTCATCGAACTCCTTCCCATTTACGAATAATCGATCGCCGAGGTACTCAATCTCATCACCAGGCAGCCCAATTATCCTTTTGACATAATCCTCACGCTGATTTGCATGAAAGACGATTACATCGAACCTGTGCAGCTCCCCAATGTGGTAGCCAATCTTATTCACAACAAGCTTATTCCCTTCCTTCAGGGTCGGCATCATCGATTCCCCTTCCACCACATAGTTGGCGAAGAAGAAGGACCTGATTAACGCAAAAATGATGATTCCAACAAAGAGGGCCTTTATCCACTCAAATGCTTCTTTTTTCCAATTTGCCAAACAAACCGCCCCCGCAAAACTTCATTCGCGCTTTTCTGTTGCAATAGCCAATCTTCGCTCAATTTGTTTACCGGCAAGCCAAAGAATGAAAATGATCACGGCGACTGCCAGCGTCCTGAGCGGCTGCGTAAAGAGCGAACGGATATCGTAGCCGATAAAGCTGATGGTGAAGATCATTACCATCTTGCCCGCCAAGACCGCCAGCATATACTGCTTGATGCTGATTTTTGACAGGCCGGCGACAATGTTTACGACTGCGGAAGGAGTAAACGGGAAGCACAACATAAGGAACAGCGGCCCAAATCCATGGCGCTCAACCCAATTCATAAGCTTTCTGACCGCGGAATGCTTTTGCAAAAAGGCCAGAAAACGCCGTTGGCCAAAGCGCCGGAATATCATAAAGACAAGCAGCGCCCCTGTACAGGCTCCTGCCCATGAGTAGAGGAATCCGAGCCAAAGCCCGAATGCGCTTGCGTTTGCCATGACGAATAAAAACAACGGCAAGAACGGCAGGAAGGCCTCTAGCATGGGCAGCAAAATCCCCGGTATGGGACCTAAAGACCTGTACTCCCGGATAAGGTCCATTATATTATCCAGCGTAAACCATGATTTCAACAGTTCGACATCCATTTGAAACTCCTTATAGCCAGCTTCTTTTTTTATATCCTGTTTGGCTCTTTTCTAATCTTTTGGGGGCAAAAAATAATCATTCTGTAATAAACTGGTGCAAAGCTTCCCTATTCTTATTAATATCAATTGCGAGGACGGAGCCTTCCCCGCTAATACGGGCATCGGAATAGCCGTTTTTCACCGGGATGCGAAATGTCTTAATATCGCCCTTACCTTTTCCCATAAAGTCCTTGCCCATAAACAAAATATCGCCCGTATCCATATTTGTATTGACAAACGGAACTACAATCCCGATTAGCTTCGGAAGCTTCGGAAGCATATCCAAGCTGGACAAATCGTTGGCAACCTTGTTGACAACTTTCTGTTGGCGCTCTACCCTTCCAAAATCCCCAACCGCGTCATGCCGGAACCGTGCATAGCCAAGTAAATGTTTGCCATCAAGGTGCTGGAGGCCCGGCTCGAGCTTCACGCCAATGTATTGGCTCATCTTTTTTTCAACATCGATTTCAACACCTTCAGGGAAAGCTTCGTCGATTAATTGGACAAAACCCTGAAAATCGATAATTGCATAATACTGTATGTCCAGATCAAAGTTCTCTTTTATGGTTTTCCTCACAAGTTCAGGGCCGCCAAACGCAAAAGCGCTGTTGATTTTGTGTTTTCCGCGGCCAGGAATGTCCACATAGCTATCCCGCATGATGGAGGTGAGCTTGTAAGTGCCTTTCCCCTGGTTGTAATGGGCAATCATAATTGTATCGGCCCTCGAATTTCTCCCGCCATCCTTATCAATGCCAAGCAAGAGAATATTGGTGCCTCCGTACTGGTCCTTTTGGCCAGTGAAGGTGTATTCAATTTTTTTCTTCTCTCCAATGACTTTCTCCGACTGTTTGACCCCTTGCTTATATTGAAAATATGAATAAGCCCCGATACTTAAAACCAAGATGGCAATTACGCCAAGAATCGGTTTCCATATCCTCTTTTTCCTTCTGCGCCTCTGTTCATACCTCATGTATATCCCGTCCATTCCTTGAAATCGAATAATCCCCAGCCGTTGTCGAAAAAAGCGGAAACGCGGCATGGTTTGCTGAATTTATCTTACCAATTTTTTTGCCGTTTTCCTAATTTCATGAAAAAATGTCGATTTAAAGGAATGGCGCAATGGCCTCCTGTTTGAATCTGAGGTATTCAATGAATAATGGTTTTGTTTTCTGAAACCGGGGCATCCTCACACATAATACATGCTGAGTAATCTTTTTGCTGTCCAACCGGGCCTGCTCATCAAACTTTCCAAAAATACTGAAAAGCCGCCCCGATGTAAAAGGCGGCTTTTCTCTTAAACTTGTATTCTTGTGTTGCTGTTTTACTTTAAATACTCATCGAACCAGTCGACGATATAGTTTAGGCGGGCAATCCGTAAGTTCGGCCTGCCGCTCCTTGAAAGCTCGTGGTTTTCTTCAGGAAAGCGGATGAATTTCGTTTCCTTTTTCCGGCGCTTCAGAGCAATGTAGAGCTGTTCCGCCTGCTCAATCGGGCAGCGGTAATCCTTCTCGCTGTGGAGAATCAGGAGTGGCGTTTCAATGTTTTCCGCATAAGCAAGTGGGGAATGCTTCCAGAGCCTCTCAATGTCCTCAAGGCCTGAGCCGATTTGCCACTCGGTGAAATAATAGCCGATATCGCTGACTCCGTAAAAACTGACCCAATTAGAAATCGAGCGCTGCGTAACGGCCGCCTTGAAACGGTTCGTATGGCCGACAATCCAGTTTGTCATAAATCCGCCGTAGCTTCCGCCCGTGACGCCGAGGCGGTTTTCGTCGATAAAATCAAAGTTCTCAAGCGCATAATCGACGGCCCTCATCAGGTCTCTGTAATCGCCGCCGCCATAATCAGAACGGACCGCATCGACAAATTCCTGTCCGTAGCCATGGCTTCCGCGCGGGTTGATATAAAGGACTGCATAACCCCTTGACGCCAGGATTTGGAACTCATTCATGTAGGTATTTCCATACATAGTGTGCGGGCCGCCATGGATTTCAAGGATGAGCGGATATTTTTTCCCTTCCTCGAATCCGGCAGGCCTCATAATCCAGCCGTGGAGCTCGACTCCATCTTCCGCCTCAAAGCTGATTGCTTCCGGCACGGAGAGTGTTTTGTTTTTCAAAAATTCTTCGTTGAGTGAAGTAAGCCTTGTCAGCTCGCCGCTTGTAATTGAGAGCAGGTACAAATCGCCCGGCTCGTCTGGCCTGCTGATGGCAACCGCGGCCTTCTGGTTTTTGCCGTCAAGGGACATTCCGTATACATACTGGTTGTCGAGAAGAGCCGGATACAATTCACCATCCACGTTCCCGAAATAAACAACCGTGTTCCCAAGATCGCTGACGATAAAATAAAAGCTCTTGCTGTCATCGGCCCAAAGGATTCCCGGAGCCACTGCGCCTTGGAGGAAATCGCCTCCAAGTACGGATCCAAGTGTGGCATCCAGATCACCGGTAACGCATGTAAAAGCTTCGGACTCGACATCGAAAAGCCAAATCCGCGCTAATGTCGCATTCTTATACTCCATGTTGTGTCCTGACAGGGCAATTGTCCTGCCATCAGGAGACCAGGAAGCATTTGAAAAGGAAAGCTCCCCTGAGTCGATTTTCCTAAGCTCGCGGGATTCAAGCTGAAGGAAATAAAGGTCAAGCCTGAAGGAATGATCCTTGTCTTCGCTATAATCGGCACCCACAGCAAGTCTCTGGCCATCCGGCGCCCAGCAGAAAAGGTAGTGGTCATTCGGCCCGTCGGTCAATTGGCCGACATCACCTGTTTCGACATCCACAATTGCAATTTGCCTGTATTTTCCCTTCCAGAAGCCTTCCCCATCCGATTTGTACTTCATTTTGGTAACTTCCAGAGGCTCAAGTTTATCCTTGTCTTTTTCTTTTTTCTCTTCCTCTTTATCGGTAACCTTCTTCCCGTTCTCAACGGATACCTGGAAGGCGATTTTCTTGCCGTCCGGCGACCACACCGGAGTCCCGGCCCCGTTCGGAAGTTCAGTCAGCTGTTTTGCTTCCCCGCCATTTACGCTAATGAGATAAATTTGGTTCTTTCCTCCGCGATTGGATACGAACGCAAGCTTCGTTCCATCCGGCGACCAGCGCGGCGAATGGTTTTTATGTTTCCCATATGTCCATTGGACCGGCGCTTTTTCCCCGTCCGCATCCACTGTGAAAATATTTGAAAAATAATCTCCCTTTTCCTCGCATATGCCGGTTTCTGTATAAGCGCAGACCGCCCCATTAGGTGACAGCCGCGGATCTGCTGCCGACTTCAGTTCATATAGATGCTCTGCTCTGATTCCAGTTTCACTCATCTTTTTCCCACCTTCTTTATGTAGTCATAAAGTATTTCGATAACAGAAATACTTTTTCCTTCTTTATTTTTTAAATATAGCAAATATTCTCCCCTTACCCCAATATAATGATGGCATAATTGGCATACTGATACCATACATAGTATGAAAATGCCTGATTCAGTTTGAGAAAAAGGATTTAGAGCCTCCGAAAAATAGAGCTTGCCTTCCTATTGCGATTTGCAGCGGAATTATGTATGATAATTACGAACAAGCGTTCTGTTTTTTTACTGAAGGGAGCCTGTGACATGACAAGAATACCTGAAAAGGACCGGGACATAATGGAGCAGGCCATCTATCTTCCGATGGTGCTGACCGTCCTGAACCGGGACCTTTCCGTTATTCAAGCGAGCCCGTTCAAGCTGAGGAAACCCTACCTGGAATTGGTCGAGGAGACGATGAAGGCCGTCCAGAAGGAGCTTACGGAGGTAAAAGCGTATATGAAAACCAATCAGCTGAAAGTGATGGAGACGAAACGGGATGATGCATTCACAATGTTTCTGTTCCTGTACAAAGGCTACGAGGAATACCATAACTATTTTAATCCGCGCATCCGGAACAAGGTCCAGGAACTGATGGAATACTATTTAGTCGGCAGGCATCTATCCCGTCCTAGCGAATCTGTAAACTAGCCTCTTTGCCTGTAATCGATAAACTGCCCATATTCGCGATGCTGCTCCGATGCTTCCATCATTTTTGACTTTTGAAGGGAATAAAAAGACCTTCTCTCCATATGTTCAATCCGCTGCATTAATTTGGTCCTCAGCAATGCCGTACGAAGCAACTGGTTTTCAAAAGAACTATAGGAAATCGGAAATGGGTAGGAATGTTTGTTTTGGAAAGTAACGAGTGTGTCTTCTGTGGATGTCCGGCTGTGCTGCAGAACGTGTTCATGGGAAATCCAGATGCACTCAGGCCGGTTTGGCGAGGTGGTGGGGAAAATATAGATGAAGTTCGTGGGGTCAATGACAATGGGAACTTTATGGGTGATGCCGATCAGCTGCCTCGTTCCTTCCTTTCGTCCTTCAAAAGAACTTCCGAAATATTCGCAGCTTTTCTTAATAATATCGAGGGGCTTGAATGGAGAAAGGAACTCATCATCGATTTCTACAATCTGTGAATAAATCTTTGTTCCATACACGAATGGCTTAATGAACATGGTGCACGGATTAATCTCGTATTCTTCAATTTGTCTTTGCTTCATTCTCTCAACTCCTAGTTTGGTAATGTACGGAAATATCATACCATTATTCTTCCATAATTTCTCATCGTTATGAAAATGTTGCGAATTTATTCATAATATCAGTATTAAATCGGAAAAAATTTATCAGAAAATTATAAAAACTCAGTTGATTTTGGCCCCTGATAGCCATATAATTAAAAAAAGCAGCAGGGGGGATTTTTGATGAAGGAGAAATCCTATACAGAGCTGATGAAAATCGGCGCTATGAAAAGGGAAAAGGCAAAGGAATCGTCGCTACAGGAATTATACATTGAGATGCTGCTGAATGAAATCCAGTTGAACATTGAAAAAGAAAAGCTAATGCGCAATATCGACAAAGCTCTTGAACAAGGTGACAAACCGGCATTCATGAGCCTGACCCGTTCCCTAGCCAAACTGAAAAAGAGATTTGGGGCTTAACCCAAAAATCCGTCCCACTCCCGGGACGGATTTTTTTGATGCAAAACAGGATGTTACATGCTATTAATGGGGGCAATAATCTCCTTTTCTTCATTCCTTGCCGAATTGACGAGTGTCGAAACCTCATAGTATTCCATCTCCCCCGAAGGATAAGGCTTTAGAAGAGGGGTTAGTGCCAGTGGGTCATCAATGGCGGGATCAAGCCATATTTCCTGTTGTTTGGGAGTTAGGATTGCAGGCATCCTGTCGTGGATTGCAGACGTTTTTTCATTTGCGGCGGTTGTGATAATCGTACAGGAAAAAACGGGCTTCCCTCCTTTATCCCAGCGGTCAAACAGGCCGGCGAAAGCAAGCGGGCTATTGTCCTTGTTAATGAAACGGTAGGGTTGCTTAAACTTGCCTTCCCTCTTCCATTCGAAATAGCCATCTGCGGGTATCAGGCAGCGCTTTGATTTTAACGGCTGCCTGAAACTGGTTTTTTCATGCACCGTTTCAGCGCGGGCATTGATCATTTTATAGCCAATCTTTTCATTATCGGCCCAAAACGGAATCAGTCCCCAACGGAAACCAACTCCCCTCCTCTTTCCCCCATGGCTGACGATCGCAAGGATATCAGTTCCTGGAGCGATATTGTAGCGTGGCTCAAGCTCCCCTTCAAATTCGAATTGATACTGCCGCATCAAGGCATATACATCCGTAATAAGCGAAAATCTTCCACACATGGCGATCAGCCTCCGTTCATATTGCCAAAATTTTAGCATGAACAGACGGCAAAAGGAACAATTCAAAGAAAAGCGCAAGCGCCCGTTCAGCGTCGTATGGACTGGAGGGCCCCGATGGAGATAAAGGAAACACGATGAGCGAAGGCGAATCGATGTTGACTTATCGTAGCGAGGGGACCGAAGTACACTAGGCGCTGGGCGTTGGAGCTAGACAAATTTTATACATTCATATCTTTTTAAAAATCAGCTGTACAGCCCTGCCAATAAAATGCCGAGTGCTTCCTCATAAATTTGGTTGAATTGGGCAATCGGCAGCGGGTTGGTCCCCCTCCCCAATTCAACTGTAAAACCAGGCCGGCGCCAATCCTGGATAAACCAATCCTTGTATCCCGCATAGCTTTCGATTGTCTTTACCGGTTCATAGCCGCTCACCCTGCCAAATTCCCTAGCGAGTGCAGCCGATTCAGGTGGTTCAAGATTTTCAAATCCCCAATAGATAACCTGGCCCTGTGTATGAAAGGCAATAACTCTGGAAAAGTCCCGCCTTCTAGTAAGATTTGCCATGGCAATGGCTTCAGGCTCGGACAGCGGCTTTTCCCCTCCGTAATCCCGGGGGCCTGGCACTTTGGGGTTTCGGGCCCGTTCAAGCTCCCATCTGGCAGGGAACTGGTCGTTTAGGTCGACGCCCCGGATATTTGCCTTCCAGCCTGAAAAATTGGTGCTTCCCCTGTTCCAGGCAATTACCCTGCTCCTCCATGGGTCGTTTGCAGGCAAACCGTTTATGACCAAATGGACTCCGTCCGGATTAACCATGGGGACAATGGATAGCGTGGACTGTTGGTATAACGGCAAAGCCGCCCTTCCCCTAATGCCTGTTTGGTTGGTTAAGGCTAAAAGATAATCATTCAAGAACGTCATCAGGACTGGAGTGGTAATCCATTCATTCGCATGAAAGGACCCATTATAGTGAACCCTTTTTCTTCCCTTGCCGACAAGGGCTTCAGGTATATTTCTCCCCACTACGGTATTCCCGATTGACGCGACTTGGAGAAAAGGATACACATTTTGCAGCCTGCCTAAATCATTCAACATTAGCCGGTGATCATAATTCTGCCTCCCTTGGACGAGCCTCCAAGTTATTCGAGTAGGAAGGCGAATCATCTGCCCAATTTGAATCCGATTTGGGTTGATTCCGGGATTGGCCAAAAGGAGCGCATCAAGCTGGAGATTCCGGCTTCGAGCGATCCCCCATAATGTATCTCCCGCTCTTATTTGATAGCCGGTTGCGACAAATCCAGGGATTTGAACCCTTTGGCCAATCGACAACGCCGAAGGATTCGTATTCCGATTTGAGTCCGTTATGAGCTGGAGGGGAATTTTATATAACTGGCTGTAATACCAGAAAGAATCCCCTCTCCTTATAGAAACCTCCATCCCCACCCCACCGCCCTATGAAAAATATACTCACGAAACTATATGAAATAGGATAGGTATTTATCCCACGGGTTATGGCGGAAACGATATAAGTTGGGGCAGAACAAAATGCGCTTGCGCCTTGGGCAATCCCGACAAGGAAAGGTAAGGTCTTGCAGGACACTGAATGGCAACCTTGAATTCGCCCACGTACAAAGAAATGCGAGCACAAACGAAGGCTTCAGCGAACTTACATCGCATGAAGGTATGCGGCAGCACAAGGGAGACTTCTGGGAATAATCCTTGCACGAAATTATGCGTTAGCATAATTGAGGATTTCCTAGGACGGGCCTACACTCGGGAGGGGACCGGCTTAGACCATAGAGGGGCTAGGCATGGAAGCTGGATACAACAACCTGTTTCAAGGTATCGACAAGGTTCAATTTTATAATTTCTGGTGTAATCGGGAAATAGATTGTCCTGATGCTAAAAAAATAACGGGTGATGTAAACTCTTACTAAAGTAACGGATGCGTTAGGCTTAACAAGCCAAATCAAAAATCGGTTCCTCAACGATTAAGGAACCGATTTTTCTATGTTATTTGAGCGTAACGTTGTAAATCAGCATTTCCTGATGCTGCCCCTTTAAGGTTAAATTGGCAGGAGTTATCTCACCCAAAAATAGCCTTTTTAGACTCTTTTACTTCTTCGTTTCCCAGTCAAGATTTAACTTTTTGATTACTTTTTCAAGTTTGTTTTCAGCGTCGGTTATTACAAAATAACTATCAGCGATATTAATCAATCCATCACCAAAAATAATAGAATCCACTTCCACTTTATTATCAGTGTAGACAGTCAACGTATAGTCAATCCCAGGAGTCGCATCGATTTCTTTTAATTTCATAGAAGAAGGTTCTTCAAGTAACTTTAAAATCGTATCTTTGTTAGTTATAGTTACTGTTTTTTGCGTAAGACCACCCTTTTTATCTTTAATGTACCAGACGATTTCTATTTTATTGATTGAATTTTTTTCGAATTCAGATGAAATTGCTTCCCCGAAAGTTGTTTCTTTTTCTTTTTCTTTTGCTTGATTCCAAAAGAAGAACAATCCTGCAATTATAATCAAACCTATAACTCCAAAATAAACAAATCGATTCACACTCCCGCCTCCTTTTTTAATCATCATATCAAAAAATCAAAAAGCCGAGATACCCCAGTATACTCGGCCTATAATTAAATGACTATCCAGCTATCACTTGACGTTTGTACCCATTATTCGATTTTTTCACGGGATTTCTTCGTCCGCTTTTACGATTCCTAATCATTTAACTGGATTCCTAATTCACTTTCACAGGACCTAATCCGCGCGGTGCTTCACTTCATACTCCTCCAGCATGGAAATCCGTTCGAGCATCGTAGGATGGCCATAACGAAACATTTTTACGAGGAAAGGCGGGTTCACCTGGCTTAATCCAGCCCTTGTGAGTTCTTGAAAGCTTCCGATCGCAGCCTTCGGGTTTTTCGTCATATTGATTGCGTACGTATCGGCCCTTCCTTCCTGGTATCGGGAGACCGCATTGGAGAACGGGCTAGAAAGGAACATCAGCATTGATAGGAGGAGCAGAATAAGCGGGAGGCTCCGGTAATCCGCCGCGGATGGTATCTTTACTTCCGTTCCCCACTTGGCAAGTACCCGCTGCATTAGCACATGGACCAAATAAAGACCAAGGAGCGAAAGCAGCAAATATCCCGCGATCCCTTTATACAAATGCTTTTCAACATAATGGCCCATTTCGTGAGCCATGATAAAAAGAATTTGGTCATCAGTGAGCTTGTTTAGGGTTGTATCCCAGAGAACAATCCGTGAATTGGAGCCAATCCCGGTTACATAGGCATTCATGGCGTTTGTTTTTTCCGCCATGTTGACTTCATACACATGCTCAGCCGGAATATGGGCTTTAGCAGCTATATCCAAGATTTTTGCTTCAAGCTCTTTATTTTTGAGTGGATAAAAATCGTTGTACAAAGGATCAATGATGACAGGCTGCAGGAACATCATGAAGAGCGTAAACGGAATCGACAGCAACCAAGCGAAGACCCACCAGCGCCTCGGGCTTTTTTTCAAAAGAAAATACAAGACAGGCACGATTATCAGCAGGGTGCCATAATTGATCCAAAAATCAATTAGTTCATCCTTCATCCAGGAAGGGAAGGTTTGCGTGGAAATGTTGTATGTCTTTGACAAGGTATAACTTATATAGCCAAATGGGAGAGCTGCCAAATAGCCAACAAACGTCAGCCAGAACAAGTAAATCGGCAGTTTCAGGATTTTCCGCTTTGACGTTTCTTCGGCCCATCGTTTAAAGCAATTATTCAGCCCAGTCAGCAAAATAATGATATAAAATAGCCACTCCCATGGCGAGGAAAGAAAAAACAGCAAATTCCTTGTCTGCGAATATTCCTCGGTGAGCACGAGCTCCCTCACATTCATGAACGTGACAGGATCCGCGCCCGTCCCCTGGTATTCAAACGGTAGGGATGAACTTGAAAAATGGAATAAATACCAATAAAAGAATAGCCCGTAAAGCGCAAAAGCCAGGATTGCGAAGACCCCCATCTTCCTTGCCATAAATTGTCCTCCTTTTTGTACAGCGTCTCTCTTATTAGTTTAGTAAAAAAATGTTGTGTTTAGAACAGTTTGTCCTTGTTTTAAAGCATTTCCGACAACTTCCTTTTTTCAAAGTGCCTTTAAAACAAACTTTCCAAAAGAAAAACCGGCCCGCATGGAACCGGCATTTCTTATAGCATTCCCGAAAAAACGGTTAAAACGGCGATCGAGCCGAGGACAACGATGATTACATTCGCTCCAAGGAATGCGGCAATAAAAGCGGCCGCCGCGCCAATCAGCCCGTACCTTATGTCTTCATGTATAAAGAGTATTCCGGGAAAGATTAGGGCTCCAAGTGTGGCGTAAGGGACATTTTTCAGGATTCCCTGCAAAAAAGTAGGCAGTTCCTTTCCCTTGAACAGTACGAACGGCAACATCCTCGGGAGATAGGTGACAATCCCCATCCCGATAATCATCCAGACTATTTCACTCTTCATAGCCGGACACCTTCTTCCCTCTCAAATAAACAACCGCTTCGGCAATGACGGCCGCAAAAAGAGTAGCCACAACAATGGCCCATCCAGGCTCAAGGACTTTTCCGAGTGTAAAGATTGTATTGAAGGCGGCTGCCATTGCTGCGAGGTAAACGGCCTTCGCGCTTTTTTTCATGGAGGGGACGAGCAGCCCGATGAACATCGCATAGAGTGCGACAGCCATGCTTTCCTGTAAGGTCTTTGGAAGGTTTGCGCCAATCAGGTGGCCGATTCCAGAAAAAATGACCCAGCTTGCATAGGAAATGAGCACGAGGCCAAACATGAATCCTTTCCTTACTTCGCCTTCCTTTGTAGCCGCAACCGAAAAGGTTTCATCCGTCAAGCCGAAGGAGTAAATGGCTTTTGCCGCCACATCTCCCTCTGGAGCTTTTTCATTTAGCGAAGTCGCCATCAGGAAGTGCCTGATGTTGACGATGAAGGTTGTAAGGACAATTTCCAAGATGCCTGTCCCGAGGCTCAGCAGGCTCAGTGAAATATACTGGGAAGCCCCGGCGAACACTACGAGGCTCATCAAAAAGGTTTCCCCAATTGTTAACCCGGCCGTTTTTGCCAAAAGCCCGAAAGTCAGGGCTATCGGAAAGTAGCCGATTGCAATGCTGATGCCGGCCTGGGTGCCAGCTTTGAAGTCTGAAGAAAGAGAGATTCTCCCCGTCATTGTTTCCGCCATTTCCAATCTCCCCCGTTTCTTTTTATGTATGGAAGTTCATTTTAAAAATACATTTTATCAAATTTTCTGTAATTGGGTAACCAAAACTAATAAAATCCATGTCATTTTGAGAATATTGCGCTGGGACGATTTTCGCCATATGATGGAACTAAGCTAATTATGCTGGGAGCTGGAAACTGTGAATACTCTGTTGGCAAGGATTGAACGGGAACTGGATAATTTATCAGAGGCGGAAGGGATGATTGGGAAATACATTATTGGACATCCCGAATTTATCCCGAACATGACCACGAAAGATTTATCACAAAAAACCGGTGTCAGTGAATCAAGTGTAGTCCGATTTTGCAAATCCATCGGAATTGGCAGCTTTAAATCGTTCAAGCTGGAATTGGCAAAACAAAACGCCCTTTCGGGAACCAGCCTGACCGACTTCTCAATTTTGCAGCAAAAGGACTCTCCCTATGACCTGTTCCACAGGATTACATATACAAATAAAGCGGCGATTGAATCTTCACTTGCTTCTCTCGATCGAAAAGAACTTGAAAAGGCAGTCGAAGCAGTTTCCAATGCCTCAAAACTTATTTTTTTCGGGGTTGGCGGGTCTGCCACGGTGGCATTCGATGCCCATTATAAATTTTCAAAGCTTGGGTACCATTCCGTCATGGCGCATGATTTCCATTACCTTCTGTCCCTCATCCCCTATCTCTCCCCCATTGATATCTTCGTTGCGATTTCAATGTCGGGAAAGACAAAGGATGTCCTGGAACTCGCGGAATTCGCTAAGAAAAAAGGGGCGATTGTCATTGCCCTGACAAACCTAGATAAGTCCCCACTTTATAAAATGGCTGACATTAGGCTTTGTACGCCCACGGTCGAACAGGATTTCCGTATAGGGACCATTTCCTCAAGGATGACGCAATTGAATATAATTGACGCTCTTTACCTAAGCGTGTTCAACCTTGTTGGCGAAAAGGTCGTCGAGCAGTACCATGAAGCCAGGAAGGAAGTAATGAATCTAAGGCGATGAATTTATAAAAATAGAGCATTTTTTGCGAAATCGCCAGGGGTTGTACATAGCTGAAAATATAGGGGCAGCAGGCACCAGCCAGTTTTAAAATGGCTGGTGCTTTATTGTTTGCCTATACCCAAACAGTGTTTTGCGACAGAAAAGTGGATTTGGCTGTCTGCTGACGAATAAATCCAATACCTACCACCATAAAATGGATTAGGACGACTTGTTGCCCTGAAAACTTGATGAGTATTCCAGCCTTCAATAGTTTACTTAATATTTAAATAAATGAAATTAACATTCAGCTAAATTCAAAATTATGTTGACTTTAAATTTCACAATAATAAAATAGAATTGTAAGCACTTTTATAAAAAGGATGATTCTATGCTTGATAAACTCACAACAGAAAAAAGGAACGAGAAGACGATGGACCTCGACCTTATGTCGGTAAAGGAAATCCTTGAAACAATGAACAAGGAAGATCTTACTGTTCCTCAATCTGTCGCAAGCGAGATTCCACAGATTGAAGAAGCCGTACAAAAAACAATTTCCTCCTTCCGGCAAGGCGGCAGGCTGATTTATCTTGGAGCAGGCACAAGCGGCAGGCTCGGAGTGCTTGATGCGGTAGAATGCGTACCAACATTCGGTTCCCCGCCAGAAATGGTCCAGGGTTTTATTGCGGGCGGTATGAAAGCGTTCACAAAGGCGGTTGAAGGTGCGGAGGACAATGAGGCGCTTGGGGTTGAAGACCTGGACAGCATTTCAGTCAACGAAAATGACACGGTCATTGGCATTGCGGCAAGCGGCAGGACTCCCTATGTCATTGGCGCATTGAAGCATGCCAAAACAAAGGGTGCGACCACTGTAAGCCTCAGCTGCAACAAGAACAGCGAAATCAGCAAGTATGCGGAGATTGCCATCGAGGTGGAAACAGGGGCTGAAGTCCTGACAGGGTCGACACGGCTGAAGGCAGGCACAGCACAAAAGCTGGTCCTAAATATGATTTCCACTGCTTCCATGATTGGCATCGGCAAAGTGTATAAGAACCTTATGGTCGATGTCCAGTCCACGAATAAAAAACTGGTGGAACGTTCGAAGCGAATCATTATGCAGGCTGCAGAAACAGATTACGATACCGCTTCTGAATTTTACGAAAAAGCCAATCAAAACGTAAAGGCCGCCATCATCATGATTCTCCTTAACTGCACGTATGAAGAAGCTGTGGAAAAGCTTGAAAAGTCTAACGGTTTTATTAGAAAGACAAAATAGGAGGAGTAAATGTGAAAAAAGAACAACGCATGGCCAATGATATTCTTCAGCATATCGGCGGCAAAGACAATGTTAGAAGCGTAGCCCACTGCATGACCCGCCTTCGCCTAAACTTGAAGGATGATTCCAAGGCCAATATCCAGAATCTAAAGAACATTGACGGTGTTATGGGTGTTGTCGAGGATGACAATCTGCAAATCGTTGTCGGCCCTGGCACTGTTAATAAAGTTGCAGCAGAAATGAGTGAAATGACTGGGCTTCGTGTCGGTGAAGAAGCAAATGCCGATGACCTGACACTCGAAGAAAGGGCAGCCCTGAATCAATCAGCTGTCAAAAAGAAAAACAATACGCCAATAAAGAACTTGCTCCGCAGGATTGGAAGCATCTTCATTCCGCTTATTCCAGGTCTTGTTGCTTCAGGTCTCATTAACGGGGCAGCCAACTTTGCAAAAAACGCTGGCGTTGATCCTACACAAACATGGATGCAAATCCTCCTTGTCCTCGGCGGCGCGGTATTCGGATCCCTGGCAGTGCTTGTCGGCTGGAATACAGCGAGAGAATTCGGCGGAACGCCAGTCCTTGGTGCGATTGCCGGTATTGTCCTGTTCAGCCCTGGCCTTGCGGATATTCAAGTGTTTGGTGAAGCGCTCATCCCAGGGCGCGGCGGGTTATTTGGCGTCATGTTTGCCGCATGGCTGATGACTGTAGTTGAAAAACGAGTAAGGAAAGTTGTTCCTAGTTCCGTTGACATTATTTTTACCTCTTTCATTACGGTTTTAATTGTCGGATTCTTTTCCCTATTCGTGATCATGCCAGTCGCAGGCCTCCTTGCTGACGGAATTACTTCCGGCCTGAAAGCGATCCTTGAAGTTGGTGGCGTTGTCGCCGGCGCGATTCTTGCCGGATTCTTCCTGCCGCTCGTCATGGTCGGGCTGCATCACGGCTTGACACCAATTCACCTGGAGCTCATTAACTCAATTGGCAACACTCCGCTTCTTCCGATACTGGCAATGGCTGGTGCAGGGCAAGTTGGTGCGGCAATTGCGATTTTCACAAAAACTAAGAATAAGAGACTGCGCAACATCATCAAAGGTGGTCTGCCAGTCGGTTTCCTTGGCATCGGCGAACCGCTTCTTTACGGGGTTACCCTGCCGCTTGGACGCCCGTTTATCACGGCTTGCCTTGGCGGCGCCGTCGGCGGTGCTTTCCAGGCAGTCATGAAAACAGCCGCCGCAGCGGTTGGGGTATCCGGCCTGTCCCTGACTCCGCTGATCGTCGATAACAAGTTTATCTATTACTTGATCGGAATCGCACTTGCTTACGTATTCGGATTCATTTTCACCTACCTGTTTGGTTTCAAAGAGGAAATGGCTGATAATATTTAATAGAGTAAAAGTATTAAGCGGCTTGGCACTCTTTTACCGGGGTGCCAGGTCTTTTTTTGGCTGATAGGAAAGGAGTTTTTGAGAATGCTAGGAATTTCCGTTTATTTATCAGAGCCTGTAGCCAGCCAGGAAGCCTATATCCGGAAAATGAAGGACCATGGCTTCGACTCGATTTTCACATCCCTCCATATACCGGAGGACAATCCAGCTATCTACCGTGACCAACTAATGGAGCTTGGCAAACTTGCGAGGGAATTGGATATGGAACTGATTCCCGATATATCTCCAAATTCGCTCCGCCACCTTGGCTACACATGGGAAACCGCAGATACGCTGCTTGGGTGGGGGCTTAGCGGGCTGCGCGTCGATTACGGGGTAGAACCGGAAACGATTGCTCTTCTTTCGCAAAGAATGAAGGTTGCGTTAAATGCCAGTACCTTGACGCTTGATGAAATCAGCGCTATGAAGACGTTCGGCTTAAAGGCAAGTTCTGTTGAGGCATGGCACAATTTTTACCCAAGACCGGAAACCGGTCTTGAACGGGAAAGCTTCATGGAGAAAAATCGAATGCTGCGTAATGAGGGAATCGCGGTAATGGCGTTCGTCCCAGGTGATGAAACAAGGCGCGGGCCATTATTCCAAGGGCTTCCAACATTGGAGGACCACAGGTTTTCGTCGCCTTTCGCTGCCTTTTTGGACCTGAAGGAAAATGAAGGTGTGGATAAAATCCTCATCGGCGACCCGGGAGTCACCGATACGGCGCTGCAGCAATTTTCCGCCTATAGGGATGGCGTATTCTATTTGCGAGCCAAAGCTTTTATTGAAGATCAGCATCTGCTCGAGACCCTTTCCGCAACCCAGTCTAACCGGCAGGACAGTGCGCGCGATGTCATCCGTTCGATGGAATCCCGCATGTATGCCCTGATTGGCAGTAAAAATGTTCCTCCGCTCAATACAGTTGAACGAGTCACGGGTTCAATTACGATTGACAATGAACGTTACGGCCGCTACCAGGGCGAGGTGCAAATTACGAAAAGTGATTTGGCAGCGGATGAAAAGGTTAATGTGGTCGGCAGGGTTGTTGAGGAAGATCTCCCGTTGCTGCCGTTTATAAAAGGCGGCTGTAAATTCATGCTGAGGTGGGTTTAGGGGATTTTTCAAACAGGAAAGAGCCAGCTTTGATGGAGCAGCTGGCTCTTTTTCAATGAAACCTGCATTTTCATGGACTTTTAGAATTGGTCAAGACCGTTTTGACCTTTACATTCTAGTGAAAGGGTCTTGAGCACCTCTGTCATGACCGTTTTGACTATTCCAATCAAACGAAACGGTCTTGAGAACCCAAAGATATAGCCGGCAGCAACCACTTTAAGCCGCCCGCCATACGCTTATTTCCCCCTGAAATTCGGCATCCTTTTTTCACTGAAAGCTTCAAGCGCCTCAACCCGGTCTTCAGTGTGGATCAATCCTTCATACGCCTGCCGCTCGATTTTCAATCCAGTTAGCAAATCGGTTTCCATTCCCTTTTTAATCGCAAGCTTTGCCTGGCGTAGGGCAATTGGGCCGTTGTTCAACAGCTTGCCGGCAATTTCAAGGCTAAGTTCCATCGCCCTGCCCTCGCCAGCAATCCGCGTCAGCAAACCGTACTTGTTCGCTTCTCCGGCAGTCAGCCTATGAGCGCCAAGAATCAGTTCCAGTGCTTTCGCCTGGCCAATAAGCCTTGGCAGCCGCTGAGTCCCGCCAGCACCTGGAATGATGGCCAGGCTTGTTTCGGTTAGGCCAAGCTGGATCCCCTCCTCAGCAATCCGGAAATCGCAGGCGAGAGCCAGCTCCATCCCGCCCCCGAAACAGAATCCGTTGATGGCCGCAATGGTCGGCTGCGGCATCAGGTCGACAAGGTTGAATACCTCGCTGATTTTCCCTACATTCCGAAGCACCTGCTCAATCGTCAACGTCTTTCTTTCCTTTAAATCCGCACCGACACTGAACGCTTTTTCACCGGCACCAGTAAATATCACGACCCGCACATCGTTGTTTTCACTCACTTCTTCTACAACTTCCTGTAGCCTGACCAAAGTATCATAATTGAATGCATTCATCACTTCCGGTCTGTTGATCGTGATGATTCCGATATGTCCTTTTTGTTCAAATAAAATTTGGTCCATCGTCCACATTCCCTCCAAGTTGGCATTGGCAAGGGGCAGACAACGGCAGCCTGCCCCTTTCCACCATATTGTTTAAACTGCTTTTCTATTAAATAATTTTCCTATCAATTGAACGGCGATGATCCAATTTGCCGCTACAACTCTACTGCTTTGCGGCTTCAATAACCTGCGACCTAAGCGCCCTCCGCAAAATTTTCCCAGTCGTATTCTTAGGCAATTCTTCGAGGAATTCGATCCTCAACGGCACTTTATATTTCGCAAGCCGTTCATCGCAATAGGCAAGTAATTCCCTTTCCGTTAATTCCGGGTTTTTCGAAACTGCGTAGGCTACGACCGCTTCGCCGAAATCAGGATCCGGAATGCCGACGACCGCGGCCTCAATAATGTCCGCATGGTCGTATAGCACTTCCTCCACCTCGCGCGGGTACACATTGTAGCCGCCGACAATGACCATATCCTTTTTCCTGTCGACGATGTAAAAATACCCTTCGTCATCCATCCTCGCCAGGTCCCCTGTGTACAGCCAGCTGTCACGTATCGTTGCGGCAGTTTCCTCTGGCATTTTGTAATACCCTTTCATGACGTTTGGGCCGCGGACAATCAGCTCACCAACCTGCCCAGGCGGAACTTCCTCACCAAGCTCATCGACAACTATGTTTTCCACATTCACAATCGATAGGCCGATCGAACCTGGCTTCCTTTCCCGGTCAAGCGGATTGAAGCACGTAACCGGGGAGGCTTCGGACAGCCCATATCCTTCAGAAATCCGGACATTGAACTTTTTCTCAAAATTCAGAAGCAAAGCGACAGGCATGGAGGCTCCTCCGGATGCACATACCCGTATCGTCTTGAAATCTTCCGGATTACCAGCTTCATATTGATAAAGGAAATTGTACATTGTCGGAACACCGGCAAAAATCGTCGCCCCCTGTTCCCTGGCCATATCAAAAACATCCTTAGGGTTGAATCTAGGAAGGATCAGCATCGTCGCGCCCGTCATCAAAGGAGCGTTCAAGCAGACCGTCAAACAGAAGACATGGAACATCGGCAGGACTGTAATCATCCTGTCGTTCTCATCCATATTCAAATACGTGCCAATATCAATGGCGTTGCTGTATAGGTTCTTATGCGTCAGCATCGCGCCCTTCGGCTTTCCTGTAGTTCCCGAAGTATAGAGAATGACGGCAGTTTCATCTTCCAGGAGTTCCGGCCCGATGTAATCAAGCCGGCCTGCAGCGAGCACGTCTGTAAACGCCTTCATTTTTGGGTAAATCGTAAATTCTTCTTTGTTCATTCCGGCAGCTTCAGGCTGATTGGAATCACAGATAATATAATGTTCGATCTTTGGGAGTTGACGATGAGATTTTTCGGCTAGCGGGAGAAGCAGATCTAGCGTGACAACTGCCTTTACATCCCCGTTATTCAAGATATAGCCGATTTCGTCAGGACTGTAGATAGGATTGACTGGTATGACAGTGGCACCCATCCTCAAGGCGCCATACAGGCTGATGACAAAGTACGGCGAGTTTCCGAGAAGAAGGGCGATATGGTCCCCTTTTTTGATCCCCAGCTGCTCAAGCCCGGATGCAAACTTCGTGATGGCGGCGTCCAGTTCCCCGTAAGATGTTTCTTTTCCCATAAAATAATAGGCTGGTTTTTCGGGCAATGCTTGCGCCGTTTCGTGAAGCTTGGACGATAAGTTCAACTCCATCTCCCCCTTTAGGCGTGAACCGACCTTCCATTCAATCGCCTACAAAATTAAAAATATTCTAAATTCATTATAGAGAATAAGGGGTCCCGTCTCAAGTTTTACCGTGGATTCCACCCCACTTTAAAACGACAAAAACCTCCGCCATCACCCTGGCGGAGGCTTGGATTTTCAATTAATAAACGAGCTCGAGAAACTCTTCTTTTGTGACATTCCCAAAATAGTGCTTGATGTCAACGCCCTCAAGCGCGCGGTCGATTTCAGAGCGGTCATAGCGGATGCCTTTTAATTTTTCCTCAATTTCAGCAATCTCACCGACTCCAAAAAAGTCGCCGTAAATCTTGCAGTTTTCAATAATACCCTTTTCCACTTCAAGCCTTACATCAATGGACCCAATAGGGAAACGGCGTGTACGGTGCAGGTTGAATTTCGGTGACTTCCCATAGTTCCAGTCCCAATTCTGGTAGCGTTCCTTCGATATTGCATGGATTTTTTCCCAGTCGTTTTCTGTCAGGACGTATTCGGGAATATCTTCTACTCCATCGAAGATATATTTCAGGAGCAGGGAACGGAATTCCTCCATGCTAATTTTCCTATCAAGGAACTCGGAAATATTGGCAACCCGGCTGCGGATCGACTTGATTCCTTTTGATTCAATCTTGTCCTGTTTAACCCTCAGCGCAGAAACGACCGCATCAATTTCGGAATCGAGCAGCAGTGTGCCGTGGCTGAACATCCTGCCCTTTGTTGAAAATTGGGCGTTGCCGGAAATTTTTCGCCCCTCGGCCACGATATCGTTCCTGCCGCTTAATTCGGCATTAACGCCCAGCCTTGCGAGCGCTGCTACCACTGGCTCCGTGAATTTCTTGAAGTTATGGAAGCTTTCGCCGTCATCCTTCGTAATAAAGCTGAAATTCAGGTTGCCCAAATCGTGATAAACCGCACCGCCGCCAGATAGCCTGCGGACGACATGGATGCCGTTCTCCTCGACATAATCCGTATTGATTTCCTCAACCGTATTCTGATTTTTACCGATTATGATGGATGGCTCGTTTATGTAAAAAAGTAAATAAGTCTGGTCGATATCAAGGTTTTTCAGCGCATATTCCTCGATTGCCAAATTGATGCGCGGATCGGTAATTCCTTTGTTGTCAATAAACAGCATAATCCATTCCCCTTTTCTCTCTTGACTCACGGTTTTTCCTCACTGCTTCTTAATAAGGCAAGCCAGCATGAAAAATTTCCCGCCAAGGTCATTACAATTTAATTTCCATGAATTCTTCTGCAAGACGGACTTTGCCGGCGCATTCCTTTGATGCCTCATCCACGAGCTGTTCGACATTCCCGTAATGCGGCAGATGGGTTAGTATCAACTCGCCGACCCCAGCATTCTCCGCGAGGCGGCCTGCTTCGGTGCTCGTCATATGGCCCGCGCCCTGACCGGACTGATTCGCGTAAAAATTGCATTCGCATAGCAGCACATCCGCATTTTTGCTGAACGGAACAAGCTCCTCCTTGAAGGCTGTGTCCGCCGTATACACAACGGATTTTCCGCCCGCTTCGAAACGCATCGCATAACACGGTACCGGATGGACTGTTTTTAGGAAAGAAATGTCGAAGGGCCCAAGCTTGAGGCCCGCGTTCGGTTTGTAGGCGATACCTTTTGTCACGCCATCATGGGTAAGCTTTTTGAATTCAGCTTCGTCCTGCGTATGGCCATAAATCGGGAGCACAGGGAGCTTTCCTTTAAGAAATCCCTGGATCAGCCTCGCATGGTATAGAACACCGATATCGGCAATATGGTCCGGATGATAGTGGGAAAGGATAACCGCGTCCAATTCCTCGGGCTGAACCACATTTTGCATCTTTGCCAAAACGCCGCTGCCGCAATCAATAAGAAGCTTAAAGCCATCATGCTCAAGCAAATAGCCAGTGCTCGCGCCATTTTTCTTAGGGTAGCCGCCCCAGAAGCCAATAACCGTCAATTTCATTCAATCCACCCCATTATCGCTGATTTCCCTAGTATTTACTATACTCAAAAAAACAAACTTTTTCATGTTTCTTGTTTAAGGCTTCACATAGAAGGCTTACGTGATTCCTTAAGACAGTACCTAATCAAAAATAAAAACCTTGAAAGGCATTCAGCCGTTCAAGGTTCAATTAGTATTTATCTTTTAAGTCTTGTTTCGCTAAATCAAGCGCAACAGCCAATTTAATTCGATTTTGCTTACTAAGTCCCTTTAAATACTGAGATATTGTTAATGTTTCGACTTTCGGTTCCAACTCGAAATTATTACGGTCTAGTTCAATTACTGCTATAATGCTATCATTTATTAAGATTTTATAAATATCTTCACCTTGTTCTGGTATCCAATGCAGGATATATGCCGTAATCATTTCTGGGCAAGAACTTTTTATTACTTCTAAGAGCCTTCTTTCCTCTTCACTTTTAAAAAGTAACTCATTAGATTTAATTAGAAGTTTCCTAATTTCTTGTTCTGTTTTACTCCCAATAAGTTTCACTTGATTCTCTCCCAACATTCCTTGTGGACCTTCACAAATTTCATTTCTGGATAAAACTTTTATATATTGTCTTGTAGATGAGTATAAAAAGCCCTACCAAATATTGATCACGCAGATAATTAACATTGATGGGAGGCAAGATTATGTTCGGAATTGGAAGTGCATCATGGGATTTTATTTTAGCAGTTAGTGCAACTATAATTTTTATTTTGTTAAAAAAAATCAAATGGTCAATATTTTCGGCAATAATAGCAATAGCACCAATTTATACGTTTATATTCATTCTTTCTGTTAATGCTGCAGGATTTCAAAGTACTATAATAGACTTTTTTTCAGATATTCTATTTGCAGTTATACCTTCTATTAGCAGGATACTACTGATTATTTCACTATTCTATCTAATAAGGGAAAGAATTATAAAGGCTTTCCTCAAGAAACATTAAATCTATAAAACATCCAGCCGATCAAGGTTTAAGCATCTAATCCACACTTATGAACTTAGGAGGAATACTATCTGCCAGCCATATATCATTATTTCCTTGATAAAACTTTATCCCTTCCATTAAAGCCTCAACGGAATTCACCTTTAGTATTACTGGATTTGAATCTTTACGTTTTCCAACTAAATTCGCAGTTTCAACATCAATTGATAAATGTACATACTGCCTTGCCATTGGTTGAAGCCCATTGGAGAAAATATCGTCAACTATTCGTCTAGCTGTTCCATGAAATAAAATTGGAGGAGGGTTCCCCTCTTTTTTTAATATTTTTTGCGGCACTGAATGCCCGTATAATGCTCTTATCCTGCCATTCTGGATTTGATGCCTTTCTTTATCGGAAACCTCAATCATTTTTCTCAAATCACTTTCGTTAATCGAAACCCACTCTGAATTATGTTGCAGTGCATTTAAAACTTGTTCTACACTCACCCAGCCGTCATTATCCAGTTCCAACTCATATTCCCAAGGAGCATGGCGTAAAGCGTACGACATTTCCTTACTTAGTTTCCTATAATCCATATACTCAACTTCTTTCTAAATTCGGCTAATTCAGAGGAAAAATACGCATTTTTTGCCCTAGTTACATGAGATTATTAAGAAGGGGTTACTTCACATTTTTTAACTCTAAGTCCCTCAATATTATAAACATCCATTAAGTCTTGAATTAGAAGTTTAAGTTCATCAATATTTTGACTTTTTTTAACGAATAACAATTCGGCTTTAAACCAGTTTTCATAACCTGCATAATTAATAAGCTTTAAAGGTCTTTTCCTCTTTCCATTTTCACTATCATACGCCCACCAATCCAACATTTCTTTGGTTCCAAAAATGGGATCATCAAAATCCTTTAGGCTTCCATCGAAATACATGTACAATAATATTTGAGAACCTTTTTTGATTTCAAAATTAGGGGCGGAATATACATCATCCAAATTATCAAAATAGATTCCCAAAATAGCCCTCCTTTTAAAAGGCTGGTGATGATCTTCTACAATTTCTTACTAAAGCGTGATATCCATCCATCTTCTGTATATAACTCTCCAGCCAGGCCATTACTAATTCCTCGGATATTTAAAACCTTGTTTTCTTCATTTTTAACAAATACATTTATGCTCTCTTCTTGTTCTAGTGTCCATAAAAGATGATGTAACGTTGGCAACAATATTAGGAAATAAGTTAATAATAGACTGTATTTGTTCAGGAGTTAGCAATCTCAATGAATCAATTATTTTTTTCGACTCATGATCGCATCTTGCATCGGAATATTCTTTCCCATTCATCTATCGCCTCGTCTCTAATCCTTTCCATTAAAACTTGTCCCAAAAAATCAATTGCTTGTTTATTTTCATTCATAGAAAGGCACTCCATATATATAATAAGGATACGGGGGTTATTAAAAATCCGGTTAGTTGTGGCTATTTTTTTCTTCTATGAATTCTAAAAACAAATTCTGCAATTCCCCTTTTGTATCGTTAGAATTAAGAAGTAATTTCGGCTCAAATGGACCTTCTTTTAAAGTTGAGCTTCCATCGATGACACCTAACATATTTGAAATGGTGTCAATCATGGTTTGTTCAATTATTTTCAGTAAAGTATCTTTATTGTCTTGACTTAAACTATTGTAAAAAGCAATTGACTGTTTCCAATATTCATCTGTTTTAGGAGTAATAATGGTTGTTTCATACAAATCTTTGTATAATTGAAGGTTCTCTTTAACTATAGACTTATAAAGTGATTGAACAAAAACTTCATTCATTTCTCTTCCTCATTTCAATCTTTTGGTGACTAAATAAATTATCTATATAATCTATATTCGGCACATTAACATTAGGTTTGTTTCTTTTTAGAAATACACAACACTTCTCAACCACATAGCAGAGTTAACCCCTCCTACTTCAACCTTTTGGAAGTAGCCTTGGGTATATTTATTTCAAACTTTTCTTCAGGAATTCCTAGTTCTTCAGTGGTAGTCAGGATATAACGATCAGAATTCCCCTTGGGTTCCATTAGAACCCAATTTACTTCATTATCGGTCCAAATACCCGAAATTTCTTTAGTATCAATATCTACTGGAATTTTAATAACTTCGCTGGAATTGATAGTTTTCACATATAGCTCCGCACGGCTATTTCGTTGGAATAAATTAATCAATTCTAACCTATATTCATATTTTTTATCTACGGTAATTTTTAATGTATCGCTTCTAATCGTTTCGGTTAACCACCCATGCGTATTTACATTTTTTATTAAGATTAGAGAAAGTACTAAAGCCAGTATTAAACCTGAAAATATACCTAAATAGCCTTTCCAGCTAGCGGGCATCCAACCTTTGCTCAGAAAAAACGCCAATGCTATTGTTAATACAAGGTTTGGAAACCAAAAATAGATTAGAAAAACGGTATCAACTAAATCAAAGTATCTTTGGAAGTTGGCCGTTGTACCAAGGAGAAACCATAATAATGAAAAAACACTTACTACAACAATGAACGTCCATATACGTTTTAAAAATACATTCACAGTCATCCTCCTACCAGTTCCACGGAATAGGCTCAAAAATTAATAAGTATCTTGCAGACCAAATACAGACTTGAGGAAAATCATTTTTAATAAAGGAATCAGTCCAATAGTTCAGCTTCCGTCCCCTTTACTTTTAAGAAATTTAAGGTACTTCGCATCTTTTGGACCAAAGCACCTACCCCCTGACTTCATACTTGCCATTTCAAAGTATTCTTTTGCTTTAGGGAAATCCCCAATTTCATAAGCAACCTTACCTGCCCAATATTCCCGTTCACCAGAATCTATTCGCTCAGGATCGGCCACGAATATTTTATCAACCCACTTTTTCATCGTCGCAACATCTTTTAACTCAATTGCCACATGCAAGATATCCCAAATTATCAAAAAGCTTTCATCATAATTTACTTTTGAATCCGGCAGTTCGTCCCATGCTAGCTCCAAAAGGGAAATAGACTCTCCTAAATTTCCTTTATCATACTCCACATTACTTTTTTTTATTAAATCATCGATGTATGCGCCTTTTTCTCCGGATACATATGCCACCTGAATACCCCCTAAATTTCATTAATTATTACTTGAAAATACTTATCATCTTCACTCTGAAATATGGAGTATCCTTCAAGTACATAGGCTCGGAGAAGGTATTCTTTCGATTTACTGACCTCTCCTAGTTCATATAAACATTCACCTAGGCGAAGAAGAATGAAAGGATTTCCCATACCGTCAGGGCAATTTAGTGCATCGTATAAAAAGTTCATGGCAACCTCATAATTTTCAATAAAAAAGTGAGTATCCCTTAGTGCTGTGTAAACCCATGTACTGGCTTCCCAAATAATTTTAGGCTCCGGAATAAGGTCCAGGGCGTTCGAATATAGTTCGATAGCCTCTTCAAACTCACCATTATTAACTAATTCGTCACCCTGGGAGCATAACTCAACGATTTGTTCGTATACTTCATCCTGTAATTCCACTCTATGTACCTCCTAAAAATCAAAAGAAATAAATATATTTGGCCAAAATCCATTGAACAAGTTATTTCGTTTTTACACTATTCTTCTCTTAGAAATCCCACTTACTAAAAGGCAATCCACAATACAGTTAATTTTAACAATTAATTGTTCCTATACATCTAACAAATATCCAAAATTATACATAGAATCTAACAATAGAATGAGTAAGTTAAGAAAGTTCAAATTTTTATTTTTAAGAAACCTCCAAAAACAAAAAACAGCCGCCCACTAAAATGAGGGCGGCTGCAGGATTCTAATTCGCCAAGGTGGCGAATTTTTTCTTATGCATGGCTGTGAAGTATCCCAACGTTCCAAGGACGAACGCGGCCATGAAGCCAAACAATACAAGCATGGAATGGGAGAAGGCGAAGGCCATGAAGCCTGAATAAAATGACCAAATGAACATATTAGTCATTTTGTACGAAAAGTAGTAAACGGCAACCAGAATTACAAGGGGCAATCAAAAATTTCACCACAAGCGAGCCAGTTCCTGAAACTTCGGAGTGATGATAAACAAGGCTTCCCGCTTTCCAAAGCCCTCGACGACCATTTTTGTTAAAAAAACTAGGCATTCCTTAATGAACTCGACATCATTCTGAATGGCGATTGGGGTTGAGTTTTTCAACATAATGAACTGTTCATCGAGAATATCGCCAGCCCTATATAAGTTCGTTCATATACCGCGAAAAAAGCGCATGGAGTATTCCTTCTCGCCGACAGCTGTGAAACAAGAAAATTCGGGGAGTACTAGGCACTGTTCGCATTTTCCTACACCAAAAAACGTGCGGGAGCCACATTCCCGCACGTTCAAAAAAGCTATGATAATTTAAGATATTCCAATACATCGCGGACAGCGGCTTCTCCCTGGTCAATGCAATCGGGAAGGCCGACTCCTTCATAGGAAGCTCCGGCGAGGTAAACGCCCGGTAGTTCCTCCGAAATAAGCCCTCGAAGCGTTTCAAGCCTTTGCCTGTGACCGACTGTATATTGAGGCATCGAGTCCTTCCAGCGGGAGATGACGACAAATTCCGGGCTTTCGGTTATTTCCATCGTTTTGTTCAGGTCTTCAAGAACGATTCTGGCAATTTTATCGTCGGACAGGTCGACAACCGTATCGTCACCGGCCCTTCCCACATAACAGCGAAGCAGAGCCATTCCCTGAGGTGCCGCGTGGGCCCACTTTTTATGCGTCCATGTGCACGCCGTAATCGTGTAGTCGGCATTCCTTGATACGACAAACCCGGTTCCCTCAATATCCTTTTTAATCGCGCTTTCCGGAAACGCCATTGCGACAGTCGCCACGGATGTGGAGGGCATGCCCTTCAATGGGTCAAAGAATGGGTACTCCGAAAAGATCGACTGGGCTACGTGGTGTGGAACGGCGGAAATAACGCAGTCGGCTATAATTGGTTCCCCGTTCAACAGGTTTATTTCATAATAGCCGTCTTCCTTTACGATGTTCCTTACCTTATATCCCTTTAGAACAGAATTCGGGTCGAGCTTGCTCTCAATGGCATCGACAAAGGATTGCAGGCCAGTCCGGAAGGTGAGGAATCCGCCGCCTTTGCTCTTGGCAGGAGTCGCTGGCTGCTTGGCAGCGGCCGGTGTTGTCTTCTTCATGCCAAGAATGAGGCTGCGGTATTTTTGCTCCACCTGATAAAATTGCGGGAACGTCGACATCAGGCTCATTTGGTCGATATCACCTGCATAAATCCCTGATAGAAGCGGCTCAATCAGGTTCTCGACCACCTCATCCCCCAGCCTTCTCCGGAAAAAATGGCCGAGTGGCTGATCTTTTCCGGCAGGAGATTTCGGCAGTATGAAATCGGCTGCCGCCCGCATTTTACCTGGGATTGAAAACAAGCCAGTTGTAATGAATGGGGCAACTTCAGTCGGAATGCCCATGATTGAGCCGCCCGGCATTGGATGGAGCCTTTCATTGACCAGAACATAGGACTTGCCTGTGGAATTGCTGACAAGCTCGTCCGCCATCCCCACTTCAGCCGCAAGCCTGGACATGCTCGTTTTCCTTGCTAAAAAGGAATCCGGGCCGCGTTCAATGATAAATCCATCTTTTACAACAGTTTGCATTTTTCCGCCGAGGCGGTGGGAAGCTTCCACGAGGACCACTTCAACAGGGAGGTTCCTTTCGCGTGCAGCTTTTTGTAGGTAGTAGGCTGAAGAAAGTCCAGCCATCCCTCCTCCTATGATTACGATTCGTTTCTTCCCTTCCACATTTATCGCCTCTTCTTTATTCTTAGTCTATTCGCCTTTCCCGAGTGTTTTCAGGATGACGGTTGCCATGGCGTCGATAAAATCGGCCTGGCTGTTTGGCATTTGCGGACGATAGTACGCCGCGCCGATTTCGTCTGTAACAACCTTGCATTCATAATCATTGTCATAAAGCACTTCAAGATGGTCCGACACAAAGCCGGCAGGCACATACACGAATGCCTTGTACCCATGCTTTTCGTGCAGCTCCCTTGTCAGGTCTTGGACATCAGGCCCAAGCCATGGCTCCGGGGTTTGGCCGGCGCTTTGCCAGCCAACTGCATAATGGTTTATACCCGCCTCGGACGCGATTAAATCAGCCGTTTCCTTCAGCTGGTCCAGATACGGGTCGCCGGATTGGAGGATCCGTTCAGGAAGGCTGTGCGCCGAAACAATGAGCGCCGCCTCTTCCTTTAGTCCAGGAGGCATTTTTTCAAAAACGTCCTTGACCTTTTTGGCCCAGTGGGTAATGAATTTCGGCTCATCGTACCAGCTTTCGACCGACACGACCTTTGGCCCGCCAAGCCTTTCCGCTTCTTCTTTCGCCCTTCCGTTATACGATTTGACGCTAAAGGTTGAAAAATGGGGGGCAAGCACGATGCTGACCGCTTCTTCTATCCCGTCCACATGCATTTGTTTGACGGCATCTTCAATAAATGGTTCGATATGCTTCAAGCCAAGATACATTTTAAATTCGATTTCATCCTGGACTTCATTCAGTCTGTCTTCGAGGCCTTTTGCCTGGTCTTCCGTAATGTGGGAAAGCGGGGAAATCCCGCCAATCGCCTCGTAGCGGCCCCTTAATTCCTCAATCATTTCGTCGGAAGGCTTTCTGCCGTGCCTTATATGGGTATAGTAGCGCTCAAGGTCATCGAGCGTATACGGTGTCCCGTAAGCCATAACCAGAAGGCCTATTTTCTTTTTTGCCATTTCCCACACCTCTTATTGCGTTTATGTATTCTTTCGAAGTTCAACCATAAACGGCAGGGATTTCTCCCTGCCGATGTGAATTTAACCTTGCCGTGCACTACTGTCTCTCTATCAAGATGAATTTATACTAGAAAAGGGACAGATTTTAGGACATTTCACTAGTAGGCTAAACCGCCAATAAAGGAAGCCCCACTTTATTTTGCCAAATAAATGGACTGTATACCACCATTTATACTCCAAACATAGTAAATAATAGTTTAACGGCTTAGTTTGGAAGCGGAATACTCATGGACGAACGCTGTCAGCCTCTTCAGAACTTCAGGATTTACGGATGGGAAAACACCATGGCCAAGATTAAAAATATAGCCAGGCTGCTCCATTCCCTGATCGAGGATAGCCTTTGCCCGTTCCTCTATGAACTCCCACGGTGCAAGAAGGAGAGCCGGATCGAGGTTGCCCTGTACAGGCTTGTTAACCCCCATTGCCCTTGCTTCGCTGATTGGAAGCCTCCAGTCCAGCCCGACGACATCAAGCGGAAGGTCATTCCATTCGACGGCAAGATGGCTTGCACCGACACCGAACATGATTAATGGTACATTTTCTTTCCTTAGTTCAGTAAAAATTCGTTCCATGACCGGTTTAATATAATAGCGGTAGTCCGCAACATTCAAGGCTCCTACCCATGAGTCAAAAATCTGGATTGCTTTCGCCCCCGCCTTAACCTGCGCCTTTACATATGTAATCGTTGTATCGGCCAGTTTGTCCATCAGGGCGAACCATGCTTTAGGCTCGGCATACATGAATGCTTTTGTTTTGTTGTAGTTCTTTGATGGGCCGCCTTCAATCATGTAACTTGCCAGTGTGAACGGCGCGCCGGAAAACCCGATGAGCGGAACCGAAAGCTGCTCTTCTGTCAGGATTTTAATTGTTTCCAATACGTATGGAACATCTTCCTCCGGGTTGAGTTCACCAAGCTTTTCAACATCCGCTACTGATTTGATCGGATTGGAAATGACCGGCCCGATTCCCGCCTGGATGTCCACGTCTACTCCAAGCGCTGGAAGAGGAGTCATAATATCTTTATATAAAATTGCCGCATCGACATTGTATTGTTCAACCGGAAGGCGGGTAACGTACGCACACAATTCAGGCTGGTGGGTAATTTCAAACAGGGAATACTTTTCCTTGATAGCCCTGTATTCTGGCTGGGAACGTCCCGCCTGGCGCATATACCACACTGGGACATGGCCTGTTCTTTCACCCCTTGCTGCCTTTAAGATTGTTTCGTTGATTTGCTTCATCTTAGTTTCCACCTTTCACAACTTCTCATTTACCATTCTAATATACTCACAGTAAAAATAGAAACCTTACACAATTTTATACTGTTTTCACTATATCTGTTAATCTAAAGGGTGTATAGGCACAACGGGCAACTGTCAAAAAAAAGTCGTTTTTGTGTTTGCAGGTCTGTAATAAAAGGAAAAATGAAATGGGATTCATTTGCGGGGGATATAAAAAACAGTTGGAGTTGATTGAATGAATTTGTATATGACCGCTGGAACGTATGATTTTTTGGAAAAGCTTTCCGGAAAGCATTCGGGAGAGAAAATGGTGCTGATGTCGGGAGAGGACGGCGCTTTGCTTATCCATGAAACCGGAGGAAAGACAGTCTTTGCATCACCGAGGAAGTATGAGGTGCTCGAATCGGTCGGCACACTGGGAAACCCGGGCTTGGTCGTGATGAACAACATCCCGGTCACCGATGAAGGCAGGCCCGTTTTCGAATACCGGTTCAAAAACCGCGCCGGAAAAATTGAAAATACACCCGGTTTTCAGGCAATCCGTGTCCTGAGGCCGATCAAGTCAAACACGTATGTCATTTTAACCGCCTGGGACGATGAACTTGCCTTTCAGCGTTGGAAAGATTCAGCCGCCTTCGGAAAGTCACACGGCCAGAATAAACCTGAAGGAGGGCCAAACATCTTCTCCGGCCAGCCTTACATCACCAAGTATACTATATCTGATTAGGAAAGGACGGGGCGGCTGCCTCGTCCTATTGTTTTCGACAATTTTCGGGCGGTGCCAGGCACTGTTCGGTTTTTTCATTTTCACCACCAACACCATTTTTTCCTTTCACCCCTTCCTCCCTTTTTCATATTCTGTATTACATCGGGCATGGGCATTTGGATTGGCCCATTTTTCCGATGAATGAGGGGAGGATTGTTCAATGGTTGCGGAGCTGACGGCTCTACACTGGATTTATGTTGTTTTTATTGGCCTTATCATCGGTTTTATGGTTATGAGGAGGGATACATCGCTTATATGTATCATTGGAATCTTCCTGATTGCCATTACTGCGACTGGTTCATTAAGCGGATCGGTCAGCAGTATTTTCAACAGCTTCATTTACGCCATTACCGAGCTCCTATCCACAATCCTGGTCATCTCAATTATTGTCGCGATGAGTAAAACGCTGACGACGACAGGGATTAACGATGTTATGATCTCGCCATTTTCAAAGTTGATCCGGAACTCTACACTTGCCTACTGGACAATCGGTATTCTGATGATGGTCATTTCGTGGTTTTTCTGGCCTTCACCGGCAGTCGCGCTTCTCGGGGCCGTCCTTTTGCCCGTCGCCCTCAGGGCCGGTCTTCCGGCACTTGGCGTCGCGATGGCGATGAACCTGTTTGGGCATGGAATCGCCCTTTCCGGAGATTTCGTTATCCAGGCCGCGCCGAAGCTGACCGCCGATGCTGCTGGCCTTTCTGTCAATGAAGTGCTAAGCGCGAGCATTCCGCTTGTTTTCATAATGGGAACTGTTACAACGGTAGTTGCATTCTACTTTTTAAAAAGGGATTTAAAAAATGGAAAACTAACATCCTCAACAGGAGTTGTGCCCGGTGGAACGGAACAGCTATCAAAAGCCGGAGCTCCCTTATTATCAATCCGGCAAAAAACAATCTTCGCGATTCTTGTCCCACTTCTCTTCCTTCTGGATGTAGCAGCGATGTTCCTCTTAAACCTTCAGGGCGGGGACGCCACAGCGCTGATTGGCGGTACCTCGATTTTTATTCTTCTTGCCATCACACTCACCGCCCATAAGAATAGAGGGCTTGAAAAGACAACTGCTTACCTGATTGACGGCTTCCAGTTTGGCTTTAAAGTATTCGGCCCCGTCATCCCCATCGCGGCTTTCTTCTATCTGGGCGATGCTGGGTTTGGAAAAATTATTGGTGATTATCTTCCCAAATCGTCACAGGGAATTGTCAATGATTTAGGTATCGCGTTAGCTGGACTTGTTCCGCTTAGCAAGGAAGTCGCCGCCATTACTTTGACGACCGTCGGCGCAATTACCGGCCTCGATGGTTCCGGCTTTTCAGGCATTTCCCTGGCGGGGTCGGTCGCCGCGCTGTTTGCGGTTTCGATTGGTAAAGGCGCTGCCACTTTAACGGCACTGGGGCAAATTGCCGGCATTTGGGTAGGCGGGGGCACCCTCGTTCCTTGGGCGCTCATCCCTGCAGCTGCGATCTGTAATGTGGACCCGTTCGAGCTGGCGAGAAGGAACCTTTTACCCGTTCTTATCGGTCTTGTCGTTACAACCATCGCAGCGATGTTTCTCATATAAATTTGAATGAAGACATTTTTATACACGTCCGCCATTCAAAACTGTCTTTATCGGGGTTATGAAGACACTTTCAGACCCTCCTGCCAACCAAAACTGTCTTCATCACTTAAGAGAAACCATCTGCAAATATAAAAAACAGCCGCACCGGCTGTTTTTTACTTTCTTTCTTTTTCCGTCTTTAAAAAAGGGTAGGCCTCCCGCAGTTTTTCATAAAATATCATGAATAGTACCGACCAAAGGAAACCGAAAGCATAGCCGCCGATAATATCTGATGGATAATGGACGTTCAATATAATTCGGCTGGCTCCAATCAAAAGAACCACCGCTGCCGAAAGAAAAACTATTACCCTCCGCGCGACAGGATTGTCGTATTCCTTTAGCAAAAAGTACGCAATCATTAAGTAAAGGATTGAACTGACCATCGCATGGCCGCTCGGAAAACTAAGGCTCTTAACATGAACCAGTTGCTCAAGCGAAGGCCTTTCCCTTCCAATCAAAACCTTCAAAAACTTGTTCAGCTCATTGCCGAATGCAACCGCAAGCGCGAAAATACCCATCGCGAGATAATCCCTGCGCTTGAACAAAAGCCAAACCAGCATGATCAGCGCTGTTATCCCAACGCCTTTTTTATCGCCAAGATGGGTGATGGCAACAAAGACGGGGTCAAGCGAATCCGGAACAGCGCCAAGCAGCCTCTTAACAACTTGATCTATCAGCAGTTCCCTCCCCTGCATCACTCCAGGCAGAATGAGCAGCAGTACCACAACTGATAAAGCCATGAATAAAAGCCGTATTTTTTTCTTTTCCAAAAAGCCAATCCCCCCTAATAATCAACCCTCGGGGTATAGCCCCCTTCCAGCACCCTTAGCCGATACGCATTCATCGCGGTTTCCCCCAAATGTCCAAGAAGCTTGTTGTTGGCATATGCCCCGACAACAGCGCCTATTCCAGGTACAAGCTGGAGCATTTTTGCAAGGTCGATATAATCCCGGTACTCCTGTTGGAACTCGCGCCAGTCCATGTCGGCGAGCGTCCTTTTCCTCTCTTCCCAGTTCTCAATGACATCCAGCGTTTCAAACCTCGTTGCATCACTTGAAAATGCCAATTGGAACACATGGAGGATGAAAAGCCTTTCTTCATATTCCTCTGTATTAAAACCGTAAACAGATGCAATTTCAAACAAAAATTTCATTTTTATTGTCAGCAGCAAGGGAAAATCGGCCAGCCCAAGAAAAATACCTCCAGCTCCCGTTCCGGCCCCTTCAATCATCGCGGTCTTTTGGAACATATTTGTTTTTTTCCTAGCTTCCTCATCCATTGTCTGGAGGGTTGGCCTTGGTTCAACCGGTTTTTTCGTTGTTATATTCGATCCAGCCAGTGTCGCCTTGACCATTCCCTTAATTGCTTCCGTCAAAGTTTGATGCACTTTCTCTGGAATAAGCCCGTTGATTTTCGTTTGCGCCTTTTTTGAAAACCGGTTGAACATACCCGATCGGGCCGATAACTTCCGCTTCCAGTCAACAACTTCCTCATATACCTTTACTTCATACTCGTTCATCATCTGGGACAACCTCTTTTCTCACGGAAGTCAATTGTCGTTTTTTCTTCACGCAGCTGTTTTACGAAACTAAACTCACATCAGTTTCAATAATTTATTTCAAAAAAATCCCTTCCGTCTGGAAAGGGATCAATTTTTCAGTTTCCGTATGCTGTAATACCGGACAAAAACGAACGTGAACAGGGCACCTGCAGCAAGCGCTCCAAGCGCTGGGCCTAATTCCCCCCTGAACGCGATAGCGGAGGCAAAAACAACTGCCTGGACGGCCATCACCAATCCCAGCAAGTGCTGGAACGCCGCTTTTTTGGCGCCATCAGGAATAGGGTAGATATTTTCCCATAAAGTGTTTCCATGATGCGAAGCAAGCGGCATAAGCTGAAACCCGGTCAAATAAAGGAATAGCAAGGCGAAAAACAGCTGCCCAGGCCAATACGAAATGAGCACGATGCCAACTGCTCCAATGGCAGCGAGCCTCACGGAAAGGCCAAGGTAATCACCAGAACGCAAAAATGTCCTAGAAAGCAAGTAAAGGGAGGCATGGCTTCCGCCAAACTGGATTTTCGCGACCAGAAAATCGAGCCAGCGACGCCTTTTCACATTTTCCTTCAAATGTGGGACATCCGTGAACATGTTTGCCAGCCTATAGAATGCCATCATCCGCCGTTCTTCCCCCGCGATGAGAGCTTCCCATTTCAAACCTTTCCCTCTTGCGGCTGAAAGGCAATAGCCCAGATAAGCAAACAGTATTCCGACAAACGGAACTAGAATCAGAAGGCCATTCCAGCTAAAAAGAAAATAGCTGAAAGCGGCATTAACAATAAACCGGATGATTTTATCACCAGAAGTTTTTGAAAAATCGCCCAAAAACGCAACCTTCCACTCCACGGCGATGTTCCAGGCCTTCAAAGCCAGCAGGATCAGCAGAATCGGCAAAAAATTCCCGAATCCAGCTTCTGTCGTCCTGGCAAGCAAAGGCATGAACAGCGCAAGGAGCATCAAAAGAAAATACCCCTGCAATCCCCCGCTGGCAACAGCTGAACGGAGAAAATAGCCCTGAAGCCTGTCTTCAACCGGCAGAAGGAATACTTTATCGGGTTCTTTCAGGAAATTATAGACAGGGCTGAACGTGAGTGCCGCACCCAAAACAATTCCCATGATGATTTCCGTAGGAAAACTTGAATCGACTGTTTTCAGCCAGCCCTGGTAATAATACGCTGCTGTCCCCATTAGGAAAAAAAGCACAATGACCAGGTGGCCGTTAAAGATATATTTCAGGTACCGGCCTAGTTCCTTCATCGTTTTGCCGGCCCGTTCCCTCCACAGCTTATTCCCTTCAAACATGGCTTTCTTCCTTTGTCAGCTGGATATAGATGTCATCAAGGGTCGCACCCGGCATGGAAAATTCATGCCTCAGCTCTTCAAGCGTCCCTTTTGCCCGAATCCTTCCTTCATGGAGAATGACAAACTTATCGCAATACCGTTCAGCGGTTGCCAGGATATGCGTCGACATCAGGATACCGGCTCCATTCTGTTTCATTTTGTTCATCAAATCCAAAAGCGACTGAATGCCCAATGGATCAAGGCCCACAAACGGCTCGTCCACGATATAGAGGGACGGCTGGACAAGGAATGCGCAAAGGATCATTGCCTTTTGCTTCATCCCCTTCGAAAAATGGGCCGGAAACCATTTGAACCTTTTCTCCATCCTGAACTCCTTCAAAAGGAGCGGCATCCGTTCCTTAAACTGAGCCCGGTCAAGCCCATACGCCATTGCGGTCAATTCAAGATGTTCCTCAAGGGTCAATTCCTCATAAAGGATTGGTGTCTCGGGGATGAAGGTAAATTGCTTCCGGTACGCTTCTTTATTTTCCTTAAAAGACTTGCCGTTTATCCTGATTTCACCTTTTTGCGGCTCCATCAGGCCGATGATATGCTTAATGGTCGTACTTTTCCCAGCTCCGTTCAGGCCAATCAGCCCAACGAGCTCCCCTGCACCGACTTCGAAGGTGACATCCTTCAATACAGGATTTTTTGTATAGCCGCCTGTAAGTCCGTCAATTGATAATAAAGACATAGTAAACGCCCTTCCTCGCTTAATACCTTCTATTTTAGCAAAAATTCCCCTCCTTGCGAAATTTGGGAACACACCTGGACTTTTGGAAGGCGATTCCATTTATAATCCACCGGCTTTGAGGCCATTCTAATTATGAAGGGGAACAAGCTTACAGCCAGATTGAAGAGGGGTGTCTGTCAAAGACAGTTTCGATTCAAAATTAGCTGCTTCCACAACGTTCATACCGAGGGGATGGTTGTCTTGCACAGGCCTTTTGTCTAGCCGGCACCGGACTGCCTGACTCGCAGGCGGCATTTTAAAAAAATGAGGTGTTTGCCAAAGAACATCAAACAGCCTTATATGTTGAAGCCAACTTATAAGAGTTTGGAGATGGTTATCTTGGACGAATCCGTTTAAGCCTGTACATTTCATTGCCAAATGAGGTGTTTGTCAAAGAAACTTCCTGATTGGACGAAAAACAAGAAGATTTCCCCTTCATCAGGGCGGGATTCCAAGCGGATCCTGCCCTTTTTTGATAAATCAGCTTATCACTAAATGATTCTGTTCATTCCACTGCGGGCAGCCTTAGTGGTTTTTCCGCATGCGATTTTATGCTAAAATAGGGCAAACATTGAAGGGTGTGGTAAGGATGGAAAACTGCATTTTTTGCAAAATTATCAAAGGTGATATCCCATCGGCAAAGGTTTACGAAGATGAACATGTTTTTGCCTTTCTTGATCTCAGCCAGGTGACTAAGGGTCATACCCTTGTCATTCCAAAGATACATAAAGAGAACATATATGAACTCACTCCAGAGATTGCCGCGAATCTTTACAAAGCCGTTCCAACAATCGCCAAGGCGCTAAAGCAAGAATTTTCCCCAATCGGCCTGAACACTTTAAATAACAACGGAGAAAAAGCAGGCCAGTCCGTTTTCCACTTCCACCTCCACCTGATTCCAAGATACGGGCAGGGTGATGGATTTGGGGCTGTATGGAAAACGAACGAGAGCAGCTATACCGGTGAAGATTTAGGGGCAATGGCTAAAGCAATCGGTTCCCATATCAGCAATTAATTAGGCATTTCCTGATTTTTTGAAAATTGACACTTTATATGTCCGGTTAACCTGTGCTATAATGACAACAAGTTTTTCGCTGCAGGCAACGAGTGCACTGCAGGAGGAACCAAAACCAAATTAGCTTAGTTAAGCAGAGGAGAGATGAGAAATGAATACGAAAAATCTTGTGGTACTATCCCTATTGATTGGGATTGGTGCAGTCCTGCACGCCGTCATCCCGGGAATCGGAAACGGTATGAAGCCTGACATGATGCTGACAATGATGTTCCTCGGAATTATGCTTTTCCCGGACAAGAAGAATGTCCTCCTGGTCGGAATTGTGACTGGCGTATTGTCTGGTTTAACAACCACGTTCCCTGGCGGATTATTCCCTAACATCATAGACAAATTTGTAACGGCATTCGTCTTTTACCTGATGTTCCTTGCTCTTAAGAAGTTTAGCCAAAAATTGGCCGTCTTAGGTGCTTTGACCGCAGTCGGAACCATTATTTCCGGATCCGTATTCCTTGGCTCCGCCCAATTTCTTGCGGGCCTTCCAGGATCAATGACTTTTGGCGCTCTGTTTGTCGGTATTGTCATCCCTACAATGGTGCTCAACACTGTTATCATGGTAATTGTTTATCCAATTGTTCAATCGATTATAAAAAGAACCGGTTTTGCACCAGCAAAGCCAGCCTTCCAGGAACAGAAATAAGATTATTCAAAGAGCCCGTGCAATAAGCCGGGTTCTTTTTTATTGCTGCCGAAAGTTACCTCTCTAAAAACTTTTGTTTTTTTTTACCACTTTCACCCATTTCCAATTCCCTCCATTATGCCAAAAAAATAATCAGCAAACCAAAAAGAAGAAATAGAACCATTCCTGCCACTAAGGCGATTGCCCTGTCCTTTAGTAGCTGTTTCGGGGGATACACTCCGGGCCTGTTGAACAACGCCAGATTATAAATGGCTGCCACCGCCAACAATGCGCCAGCTAAAAAGAAAAGAAATGCCGCAGCCTTCATTCTTAATCCTCCTTTGGCTTTTTGCCTAGCAGAGTTGCCATCCAAGCGCTTACAGGCAGCCCGGAGGTTTATCATTCAAATTTTGTGCTATTAAAGATTATGGCTGAATTTGTCAAGCTATTCTTAAATTGGGTAAAATATAGAAAAGCAATTTTATTTAGAGAGGTGTTGTAAAAGATGGGAGCAAAGAAATTCCTGTATGGATTCCTATTGGGAAGCGCAGCCGCTGGGTTGGCGACACTCTTTACCGCCCCGCAGCCGGGCAGGGAGACAAGAGAAGCAATTAAAACGAATAAGGATTTATTTATCAGCCAATTGAAGGATTTGAAGAAAAGCATAACGGATGTGAAGGAAGCCTCGGCCCATGCAACCAAGGAAGGCCGTGTCCACGTTTCACATTTCATTCAGGAAGTGAATACAGCAATTGGGAAATGGAAGGCTGAAACTCTTCCCCAGCAAATTGAAATACAAAAAGAATTAGGTGAAATTGAAGCCGCCATCAGCCAGTTGGAAACTGAATTGGCGATCCAGGCACCTGATAAAAGCGCCAATTAGGAACAAAATGTGCAAGCACCTTCGCGACAGGCAAAGAACGCCTGTCCCTGCGATGATTAATCTAAGGAGCTTTCCTTAGTGGTCAGCCCCGACCAGATTAAGACGGGGCCCGCAGGACACTGAATGGCATCCCTGAATTCGCCCACGCACGAAGGAAATGCGAGCACAAAGGAAGGCTTCAGCGAACTTACATCGCACGAAATTATGCGGTAGCATAATTGAGGATTTCCGAGGACTGGCCTGCCCTCCGGAGGGAACCGGCTTAAGACCTCGAGGGGCTAGGCGCTCCTCGAAAAAGCTAACGCTTTTTCTTCGTGCGAGGCTTATACTTCCGAAGCTTATTCTGGTGGAGCTGGATTACAATAACTTATTTCGAGTTATCCTCAATTTTCTGTTTTAAAAATTCCTAGACAGCCAAAAAGGCCTTCTTCTGCCTTATGCAGAGGAAGGTTTTTTAGAAAAAAATAGCTTTTTTCCGGAAAAATTTATCAATTTCTAAAAATTTAGTAAATTTATATCTTTATTAATTTTTATTTTATTGGCATAATGTTAATATATAAAATAAGAATACAATTCTGACAATGCGCATCATCCCTTCCCTAGATTTGACTTAATGGCTTTAAAGACAGTCGCCCATGGTTTCATCCGGGAGCCTTGTCAACCACATTATTTAAGAGGTGAGAAAAGAGATGGCTGAAAAACAATATAGCATGAAAGAAGCAATGCTCTTTAGCCAACGGATTGCCCAACTAAGCAAGGCTCTGTGGAAATCAGTTGAGAAAGACTGGCAGCAATGGATTAAGCCCTACGACCTCAATATTAATGAACACCATATTTTATGGATTGCGTACCATCTAAACGGGGCATCGATTTCTGATGTAGCAAAATTCGGGGTCATGCATGTTTCCACAGCGTTCAATTTCTCAAAGAAACTTGAGGAAAGAGGGTTGCTCCAATTTTCAAAAAAGGAAAATGATAAGCGGAATACATATATCCAATTGACTGAGGCCGGGGAATCCATTTTGCTCGAATTGATGGAGTCTTATGATCCTGGCAGCAATTCCGTCTTTTCCGGAGCGATGCCGCTTAGGGAACTTTACGGCAAATTCCCGGACATCATCGAAATGATGGCCATTGTCCGCAATATTTACGGGGATGATTTCATGGAGATTTTTGAAAAGTCGTTCCACAACCTCGAATGTGAATTCGTCGAAGAAGATGGCAAGCTTCGAAAAATCCGGAATTCCAAGGAAGTCGTCTGATTACACGAACTTATTAAATTCTTTCATAAGCGAAATAAACATCTTTTGGCTTAAACATGCTTGAACAATCTCACCGGGATTTAGCTTCGGTGATAGAGATACTGAAAACTCCTGAAAAAGCGGATGAAAATTTAAAAAACCTTCCGCTTTTTGTTCTTCCATAAGTTTGTTCATTTTCTCACACAAGGTATAGATCTCATCCGTCTCCCTTTGAGTGAGATTGTTTGCGACGATCATTTTTGTAAATTGATAGTCGGTGCTTTCAAGCGCATCAGCCATCAGCCTCATGTGATACTCCAATGTCCGAATCCTTTCAACCAATTCTTTTGAATCCATTTCATGCCCTCTCTTCTCTTCCATCTCCCCTTCTATTATTCACCTTTTTCCGTTTGGGGTAAACAATTAAATAGCAGATGACAGCAGGAGCCAGCTGGAATTTCTAACTTTCCTTTTTAATTATTATTTGGTATTGTAAATTAGCATGATAAAAGCAAGGGGGGAGTCCTGATGAACTTTTTTTACATGATTTTTGCATTTTTCATTCTATATACCATTAATAGATTGACAACCTCCCTTTGTATCCAAAAGGAAATTCCTGAAGAAAACCAGCAAAGGGTTTTTAGAACGATCAATATATTGGTGACAATTCTGTTGATTTCTTCTTATGTAGAAGTTCTGTTTACATGAGGTTCTCCTGAACAATTCCATTTTTCCACAATAATCCTGATGGCTAGAAAAACAAATGGAACATGGGGCTATCCGGCCTCCATGTCCCTCTTGTTTACAGCCAGGCAGCCCCTACAATAACTAATAAGATGAAAAGCACGACGATTAATGCAAAGCCTCCACCGAAACCGAAACCTCCACTCATTTACAGCACCTCCTTCAAGGAAAGCTACCTTATACTATGCCTATCCCCCACTTTCGAGATGGGCTTTAGTCCTTAGTTCATTCTTTATTTCCATAACTCCCTTCCCCTCAATAAATTTACAGGAATGCACTTACTATCACCCTATACATTTTGGCACTCATGGCCATTTATGTTATAGTATTGGATGTGGGTTAAAAACCTGCTAGAAATTTACTTTTTAGGAGAGATACATCATGAAAAAATGGATGCTTGCCCTTGCTCTCACTGGCGGGGTTATGACCCTTGCTGCTTGCAATAATGCAGCTAATGGAAACAGCGGAGAAACTGTTGCCGAAACGAAAGCCGGCAATATTACAAAAGATGATATGTATAATCTAATGAAGGACAAGGCTGGCAAGCCGGCGCTCCAGCAGCTTGTTTATGAAAAAGTACTCTCAGACAAATATAAAGTTACAGATGAAGAAGTAAACAAAAAGATTGACGAGTTAAAAAAGGAGCTTGGCTCGAATTTCGAAGCAGCAATTGCGCAATACGGCTATAATAGCGAAGAAGACCTGAAAGAAACATTCAGGATCGGCCTTCTCCAGGAAAAAGCGGCCCTCAAGGACGTAAAAGTGACTGAGAAGGAAATGAAAGATTATTACGATAACTATAAGCCTGAAATCAAGGCGCGCCACATCCTGGTAAAGGACGAAGCAACCGCTAAGACTGTGAAAGAAAAGCTTGATAAAGGCGGAAAATTTGAAGATTTGGCAAAGGAATACTCAACTGACACCGGTTCAGCTGCTCAAGGCGGCGACCTTGGCTGGTTCAGGCCTGGCACCGGCAAAATGGTGGAAGAATTCGATGTTGCGGCTGCTAAGCTGAAAAAGGGTGAAACCAGCGAACCGGTTAAATCCGAATTTGGCTACCACATCATCCAGGTAACCGACATTAAGGAAAAGAAATCATACGAAGACATGAAAAAAGATATCGAATATGAAGTCAAATCCGCGAAAGTTACTCCGGAAATGATTAATGAAGCCATGCAGCGTGAATTGAAGGATGCCAATGTAAAAGTCAAGGATAAAGACTTGAAAAACACCTTCGAAACAAGCGAGCAACAATAATCCTCAAGCGGATTGCCGACAAGACCCATTTTAAAAAACCTGTGCAGAAATCACTGCGCAGGTTTTTATTTTGGTTTTATATTTTCCGAAGTACGCTCTTGCCTCGACTGTACTTTTCTATCCTGTAAGTCCCCTTCGCTCTTTTTCTAGTTCCAAGCGCTTCATATAGATTTCGCCTTCTCTTTCGATTGTTTCGTGTTCAATCTTGCGTTCTTCTTTGCCGGTTTTAACTGCCATTCCGGCGCTTACAGCGATGCCGGCAAGTATTGCATAAATCCAGAGAGGTATAGTCATGTACGCTGCTCCTTTCCCTGTTATGGTTGTCCGCTACTGTATTCATATTTCAGGCTGAGGTGGAATATTCCCACAAGGGAAGAAAAAACGCAGCAAAAATAACCCGACTGCCTATCAACCGTGGTTGTTGGATTTAGGTAGGTAGGATAATGTAATCTTTTAAAATGGTGCACCGCTCCTATTAATTTTGGATTTAAGCGACACCTTTTCCGCTTTGGGTAAATCTTTGTCGCTCATCCGGGTTTTCTTGACATCACACCCGGATTATAGCGATTACTTCGCCACGCATCCCGGCTAGTTTTCCAAACGGCTAAACAAAAAAAGCCCGTTTCCAGGCTTTTATTTGTGAAAAACAGGCTTATAGAACGAGCGGTTATCAAGTGCATACACCCGTTCCGAAAACTCACCGGGCTTTACGCGTTCAAGCGCACCGTCAAGCATATTCATTTTCGCATCCAGGTTGTCAATATAATGGAGAATTTCTGCTTCCTTGATCAACGGCGGTTTAGGGCTGCCCCACTCCGCTTTGCCGTGATGGGATAGAACCATATGCTGCAGGATCAGCACTTCCTCCCCTGCAATACCAAGCTCATCCGCCGCCTTCCCGATTTCATTGACCATAATGGTAATATGGCCCAGTAAATTCCCCTCGACTGTATACGCAGCCGAAATTGCCCCTGAAAGTTCGAGCACCTTTCCCATATCATGGAGTATAATGCCCGCATACAGCAAATCCCGGTCAAGGCTTGGATACAGGTTCGAAATCACCTTGGCGAGATCCAGCATGCTGACGACATGGTAGGCGAGTCCCGAAACGAACTCGTGGTGGTTCTTTGTCGCCGCTGGGAATTCCATGAATGCATTCTGATGCTTTTTAAGCAAGTGGCGGGTAATCCGCTGGATGTTCGGGTTCTTCATTTCAAAAATGTACTGAGTCAGCTTTCCGGCCATTTCTTCCCGGCTTAACGGAGCTGTTTCCAGAAAATCATCCAGCTTGACCGCATCATGCGGACCTGCCGGGCGGATTTGCCGAATCTTCAGCTGATTCTTCCCTCTATAATTCTGAATTTCCCCGGCAACTCTCACGATGCTTTGCGCGCTGTAATTCCTCTCTTCATCCTCCCCGGCATCCCAAAGCTTTGCTTCAATCTCTCCGCTTTTGTCCTGAAGGATCAGGGTCAGGAACGGTTTCCCATTGCTGGCTATCCCTTTTACCGAGCTTTTTATCAGCAAAAATTGTTCTACCTGTTCCCCTGTCTCGTGTTCTAGTATTTTTTTTCCCATTTTCACAGTCGCTCCTTCCCGTTATCACCACTATAACATATAGCCAAAGGCCCTTTATCCCTGAATATTTGCATGGCTTTTATCAAGATGATGGACTTGCCCTTCACCGAAGTGCCTAAGAAGATGGGAATGGCAGGTGAAAAACAGTACCTGCCGGCCATCAAGGCCTTTCAGAAGCTCTATCATTCTCGCGGTCCGCTCCCCGTCAAAATTAACAAAACTATCATCTATTATTAAGGGGAATGAAAATTTCTCATAAATCGTCTCGGCAAGCGCAAGCCGCAGTGATACATACACTTGCTCGGTTGTCGCCTGGCTAAGCTCGTTGGCCTCGAATCGTGTATTGTCCGCCCGCTCTATTAAAAAGCCGGTCCCGGCAGGCGCCAGGAATAGTCTGCGATATCTCCCGCCGGTAAGGGAGCCAAGATATACTCCCGCCTGTTTCAGCAGCCTTGGCAAATGGTATTCCCTGAACCGGCCGGTAGTCCTTTGCAAAAGTTCGCCAGCTACCTTATAAACGGCCCATTCCTTCGCTTCCTCTTCAAATTCCGATTTTGCCAGCCTGAAAGAATGGAGCAGTTCTGAATAGGTACCGCCTTCTTCTATCGCCTGAACCTCATAGCGTACCTCGGCCAGCCTCTGCTGAAGCCTGTTGATTTCCTGTTTCGCATACTCAATTTTTTCATTTAGCTCCTGTATCAGCCCGGAGGCATTCCGAATAGGCAGTAGCTCCTCAACCTCATCTTTTCCAAGAATTGAAAATGAAAGTTCAGTGCGCAATTCGTTCAGCCTTGCCTGCTTCTCTTCCAGCTTCATTGCCAGTTTGGCGGCGGCGTGGTAGTCTTCTTCGTTATCCACCCCCGCTTGTGCAAACAGGTCCTGTATGGCCTGTTGATGTATTGAATGCTCTTTTTCAAGCTTTGCCAAATCAACTTCCATTTCCTCGAGCTTCAGAGCCTTTTCCTTAAGCAGAATGGCCTTCTTTTTCTCCTCTTCAAGGGACATCTTGGCGGTATGCGCAACAAGGTGGATATCTTTTCCCCCTATTTCCGGAAAATGCCGTCCAAGCCTTTCAGCCCTCGCTTCTATTTCTGATTCCCCCTCCTTCAATAACAGTATTTTCCCTTCAACCCGTTTCTTTTCAAGGATGGCGGTTTTACATTCTTCAACAATCTTAAATGCCTCGGCCGGCATATGCTTTCCAATCGAACTGCTGATTTTCAGTTCCCTGCAAAGCAGGTCCACCTGTTCCCGGAGCAATGCTTCTTCTTTTTCCAAATGGTCAAACCGCGCTAGGACTTTTTCATATTGGGCAGTCTGCTGCTCAAGGCGCGCCATCAGGCTGTTCACCTTTAGCCTCTTCACGTCATCCTGCTCGAGCTGCAATGCCGCTGCTTCCGCATGCCCCGACCTTGTTGAAAGAAGCTCCTCTTCAAGCTGTTTTGCCTTCGCCTTCTGCCGATCAATTTCCGCTGACGGCTTGCCGGACTTGATGGAAAAAATCCCTTTTCTAAATGCGAAAGCTGCAATGCAGGCAAAAATGATTCCTACTCCAAGCAGCAGCCAGTCATTAGCCATGAATCCATAGAGAGCGAGGACAAGCACTCCGATTGTTATTCCCATTCCTGACATCCGGGACCTTTTCTTATAGGCTTCTTCCCTTTTCGCAGCCTCTTCGAGAAGCACAATCCTTTCCTTGCATGCCTCTAGTTCCCCGCGGATAGCATTCTCGTTTCCTGCCGCGGCAAGCTTTTCATAATGGCTTCTTTTATCCTGGGGCAAAATCTGCGCCCTTGCATTCTTCAATTCCTTTTCAACTTGTTCAAGCCCAGCCTTTTCTTCTTGAAAATCAGCCTCAAGCTGAATCTTTAACGCTGCTGCCCTTTTTCGGCGTTCATCCGCCTTTTCCGCCTGCTGCTTCACATAGATATCCGTATTGATTGAAGCAATTTCCCCCTCATCAATTGCAAGGTGCAGTTTTCCTTTTGCCATTTCGATGCGTTCCTCAAGCTGGGAAAGCCTTTCATCGAGCTGGGCGCATTCCTTTCTTGACTGCTCATAGGCAGGGATCAGCTCGGAAACCGCACCCGCTTCTGCCTCATTTTCCAGCAGGCCATTATGGAGGACTATGGAATCAACTTCTTTTTGGAGCAGTTCCTTTCGCTCTTTAATGCCTTCAATTTGCAGCGAGTAGGGAGTCAGCATTTGTTTACTTGCTTCGAGCCTTTCGATTCCTCGTGCCGGAAATCTTCCTTCCTCGGCCCGGCTAAGCTCATAGGCCAGCGCGGCCTCCTCACGGGCAATTCCCTCGATCCGTTCCCATTCCTTCAGCTTTTCAGCTTTCCGAACAAGAACAGGAATCTCTTCCCCAGTCGACCGGATTTCTTCCAAGACTGTATCCCGTTCCTTGATAAGCTCACCGTACCGGGCATTTTTCTCTGCCGCTTTGCCAAGCTCCGTTTCAAGCGCGCGAAGGCTTGCCAGCTTAGCGTTAAGAGCCGGTTTTTTGCCGGAAGGCTTGAACCGTAATTCGAGTTCCCTCTGCAATTCGATTTCCGTCCTGGCCAGCCTGTCTGTCCCAAGCGTTCCCGCGGAAAATAAAAACCGGCCGATATCCTCATTTTTCATTTGATGGACATTTTGTAGCCCATGGAGGTTGAAAGAAAAAACGGCCTGAAACATACTCTTTTCAAAATTACCCAGCAAGAGCTTTAAAAGTTCTTCCCCGCCGGAGGTACCATCCTCCAGAAGGACGGTGACATCCCCTGCCGCCTTCCCTTTAACCCTTTCTATGACCGCAAGGCCAAATTCAGGATGGCGCAAAGAAAGTTTCCCGCCGTACCGGCCTCCCCCCTTGGGTTCATAGCGAAGCTCCTGCTGCTGCTTCGTTGGAAATCCAAAAAGGATGCCGTGGATAAAAGCCATGATTGTGGACTTTCCCGCCTCATTTTCCCCGTAAAACACCTGAAAGTCCCCAAGGCCTGAAATAATCCTGTTTTCAAGCTTTCCATATCCATAGATGTGCAATTCTTCAAATTTCATCGCCAACCTCCTAACTCTTTTCCCTCAAGAGATGAACAAGCAAGTACTCCGCATCTTCAAGGACGCGTGTTCCCTCTTCTTTTCCAAGACGTGAAAGAAACTTTCTCCCCGGGAGCCTTCCGTACAGGGGTTCGAGCACTTCATTTACATCGCCAAATTCTTCGGACATTAGAAATAGCTCTCTGTAAAAATCGGCCTCCGCCGCGAGCTCTTCCCTTTTCCAGGAAGTTTCCTCCTCAATCGTGATCCCATTAATCCAAACGAATGAGCGCTCCTCTTCCTCTCCATCCTGGACAAGCTCGGCCAGGCTGCTGTAGAGGCTGTCCAATTCACTTCCATCTTCAAGATTTACATCCTTCAAAGTGATCGACAGCAATGTCCCGATACCGTTCCTTCGCAGCTTTTCCTTCCGATCAAGGCAAAGCCGCAAGATTGAATCAAAGTCACGGGCTCCCTTTCCGCTGATTTCGGTTTCTTTCCAGATGACGTCATTTGTCTCGAGGAATTCCAGATTGGCCTCATTCTCCCCAAGTTGGACAAGGTAACAACCCTTTTCACTTGTTTCCTTTCGATTCCTGCCCTGTATATTGCCCGGATAGACAACAGGCGGGGTCTCTGAAAGGACTGCCCGTTTATGGATGTGCCCAAGCGCCCAGTAGTCGAATTGCCTGTCAATCAGCTCTCTGACCGTAAATGGGCAATAACTTCCATGCTCCGAACTGGAACCATCATTTCCGTGGAGTATTCCAATATGGAAATCGCCCTCGGCTCTTCTCTCATATGTATATACTCTGCTTTCCGTGACATGTCTTGTCGGGTAGCTGAACCCGTAAATCCAAACATCCGCCCCAGACTTGGCCCTATGAAGGATAGCCTCCGTTTCAGCGCCAAATAGATGAACATTATCCGGCATCACGATTTTCACCCATGTCCCTCCAAGATGGTCATGGTTTCCATGAATCGCATAGACTGCGATGTTTTTTTCCGACAGCCTTTCCATTTCGGCTCTGAATCTTGATTGGGCCTTAAGGCTCCTGTCGTCACCGTCATATAAATCACCGGCGAGAATCACAAAATCCACTTCATTCGCAATGGCGGCATCTACAATCTTCTTCAACGCAGAAAACGTGCTTTCACGCAGCCTTTTCAGAATAGGCTGCGGCAAATCCCTCAACCCGGCCATCGGGCTGTCGAGATGGAGGTCAGCTGCGTGGATGAAATTCACCTTTTTCATAAAAAACCAATCCTTTCAGGGTCCTCGCTTTTTCGGGCTGTTTTCAGGCTTTTCTTTCTACTATTCTACCATCTTAAAAATGCGAATGCACGTTCTGTTTCGTGGAAGTGTTGGCTTGCTCGATTTGGGCGGAATCTTTGCGGAATTTTTCAAGATATGCAAAAATAGAACTATATGAGTGCTCAGGGGGGAACAGGTTGAAAACCTATAAATTGACCGCATTTGAGCGGGATGGGGAAAAGCTGCTCGACGATTCATTCCTGGCGGAAAATGACGATGCCGCCAAGGAGATCGGCCGGAAAGCACTGGAGGAAAAAGGGCTTATTGAAAAGGCCCATCGCTGTACTTCCCCGGCCGGCAAACTGCTTCTTTTCCATTCGTGAATTTTCGAAAAACTCTATAGTTGTTACAAACAGGAAGCCGGAATGCGGCTTCTTTTTTTATTTGAAGGTGGCACGGTCCCTGTAGAAAACACATAAGAAAAGATGGACTAACCATTTATGCGCTTTAACCGATCTTCTTCTCTGCACAGTGGGCTAAATTATTCGTTTATCTCCCGTTAAATCTTGGTTTTCTTTTTTCAGCAAAAGCTCGAATTCCTTCCTTATGGTCCTCAGTTTCCCTCATTTTTCGTTGGGCATATTTTTCAAGCTCTAGGACTTTCAACAGGTGAGGCCGGTTTACCTCGGCGAATATTTTCTTCGTTTTAATCATTGCCTGAATAGGCTGCTGAAGATAGCCAGCTATCCTATGTCTCAGGGCTGATTCCATTTCAGCGGCCACTTCATGGACTAGCCCTTTCCCAAGCGCTTCTTCGGCAGACATGGTCTTTCCTTCCCAAATTAATTGCTTTGCTTTTCTTTCCCCGATGTTATTTGCCAGGAAAAAATGGGCGCCTCCATCTGGAATCAGCCCGATGCCGATGAAATTCATGGCAAGCTTGGCGTTCTGGTCTGCAATGATATAATCTGTCGCCAATGCGATGCTGAGGCCCAGCCCTGCTGCTGGCCCCGAGATTGCGCTGATTGTGATTTTTGGAAGGCTGTACAGAGTGATGACAAGTTCATTGATACAATCCATGATTGAAAGGAACTCATACTCATCGTCCAGGGAGAGCATCGCCTTAATATCCCCTCCGGCAGAAAATGCCTTGTCAGTCCCGGTTAGGATTACGATGTCAATTTCATCGGAAACACTGATTTCCTTTAATCTCGAAACAAGTCCCTTGATCATTTCCTTATCCAGTGCGTTTAAAGCTTCAGGCCTGTTCATCTTGAGTGTCGCAACACGCCCATCGACACGAACATCAACTTTTTCTGTAACAAAATTGAATGACAACTTCAACGCCTCCTTCATTCTCACTTACCTCTATTATAGAGATTGTCCATCCAGTAAGTAAGAATTTTCCTGTAAAATCGGAAAGCTAAATCCTGCCATTATGAAGTTACGACCATCCAAACCCGAAGTAAAACAAGCCCGCATCACAGCGATGCAGGCTCGTTTTTTTGAATAAATAGTTCTTCAAGTATTTTCAGTTTTTCATTTGTATAATGCTCAAAGCTGTCGTTATATGATTTTGGGTCCTTCGGATTGGCAAAATGGGTAATCGCCCCTGTTTCCGGGTGCACAAATTTGCTTGCTGCCCCACATCCCAGCCCGATGATTGTCTGCATTTCTTCCATAATGATGATATTGTAGATGCTTTCCTGGCCGTGAAACGAGTAGCCCACATTTTCAAGATTGCCTAGAATGTTCTTTTGCCTGTATAAATAATAGGGCTCGTAGCCATGGCTCTTCGTCCACTTCTCGGCAAGGCCCATCATCCGCTCTACTTCATCCCGGTCGGCAACTTTGTACCGATCACGGTTTTTTGTCATTTCCGACGCCCGTTTAAAAGAGAGTGTATGGACGGTCAGTGATTCCGGCAACAATTTTTCGGTCTCGTTCAGCGTATGAGTGAACTCCTTCGTCCCCTCTCCAGGAAGGCCGATAATTAAATCCATATTAATATTGTCCATGCCCATCTTCCGGGCAAGGTTGAATTTTACAATTGTTTCTTCTACAGTATGATGGCGGCCAATCGCTTTCAGCGTTTCCTGGATATACGACTGCGGGTTGACGCTGATCCGGTGGATGTTCCACTTTTTCAAAACATCAAGCTTCTCAGGGGTTATCGTATCCGGGCGGCCCGCTTCAACCGTTATTTCCCTGATTTCACTTGCATCAGGGAAAGAGATGTACATTTCTTCATAGAGCATGTCCATCTCTTCTGCGGTGATGCTTGTCGGAGTCCCGCCGCCGTAATAAACGGTTGTAATCCGTATGCCCTTTTCCTTCAGCCAGCTGCCGATAGCCCTCATCTCGTGGTGAAGGCCGCCAAGGAAGGAATTGACCGATCCCTGCCGCCCGTTAATGGCATAGGCTGGGAACGTGCAGTACGCGCATTTTGTCGGGCAAAACGGAATGCCTATATAAATGCTGACTTCTTTTTTCAAATCATACAGGTCAGGGACCGCCGCAAGCTGGCGGTCTACAATTTTTTGCATGAGCGCCGCTTTTTCTGGAGTAATCAAATACTCCTCGGCAAGCTCCTTATGGGCGGTTTCGGGCTTTGTGCCAGCCCTTAACTTCCTGTGGAGAAGCTTTGTCGGCCTGACGCCTGTCAGGATGCCCCACTTCTGGGTGATTCCCGTCAAATCCTGAAGCAGCTTTAGATAAACATGGGAAACGGCATTTTTGGCAGCCTTAAATTGTTCCTTTTCGGAAAAGGAACTGTCAACAGTCGCCTGGTGTGCCTTATTGATTTGGGGTTCCCCTTCCTTTTCCAAAATGCCGGATACGATTAGGTCTGCCCCATTTTGCTCTAGGGTGAATTTTATGGAAAAATCGGCTTCTTCGATTCTATTTAATTGAATTTCGGTTTCTTCGAAAAAAAGGTTGGCGATAAGCCGCAGCGGCCGCTCGAACCGTTCATCCGAAAGGCCGGTAATAGAAATATGCACATTCATCCACCTCTACTTTTTTGCTTACTTTAGTGTACAGAATCGGGTAAGCAAGGTCAATATGATGAAAAAACTATCAAGCAGGATTATGAAGGCAAGGGTTTGCGACCTAAGGGCCTGATTTTGACCTGTTGGCTAGCCAAATAGTAAAAAGCGGCATAGGTGACTTCACTGTCTCCTCTGCCGCTACTCTGCTACTTTTTAATAATATTCATTTTCTGCAAAAACGCGATTGGATGCTGCCTTCGGAAGTGCTCTTTGACCATATAGGCAACCCCGTGTTCGTTTTCCGAACGGGTCACCCAGTCGGCTGCTCGTTTGACTTCATATGATGCATTTCCCATCGCCACGCCAAGCCCAGCAGCCATGATAAACGGGATGTCATCGGGCCCATCGCCGATCGCGACCACTTCTTTCAAGCTAATTCCAAGGCGTTCACATATATAAATCAGCCCAGACAGCTTTGAGACGCCAGCAGGCATGATATCCAATTTAAATGGAACATTACAGGCAGCCTCGACCTCATTGAACATTGACCCAATGGCCTGCTTGGCATCCTCCAAGTCCTGTTCCGATTCGAAATAAACTTCAATTTTCGGAGGGGCGACAGGCGTATCAACCAGTGAATCGCTCAAATCAGAGACAAATTGATGGGAATAGGCTAAAGGATCCCCTGATGTGAAAATTGCTTTTGCCAGAAGGTTGTTATTCAAATGAAGTTTGTTGGCGAGCGAAAACTTCTCATGGACAAGCCTAATCTGGCATTGGAAGCTTTCAAGGAAACGGACTATTTCGTATGTGAGGTCCTCATTGATCCGTTTTACAAATTCGGGTTTGTCTTGGGCATTAGCTATATAAGCTCCGTGATGGGATGCGAAAAGCCCTTTCATCTTCAATGTTCGCGCCACTTTTTTTGCCGAGGCGAAATTACGCGAAGTCAGAAGGGTTACATGAACCCCTTTTTGCTGTACATACCGGATTGCTTCCTTCGTTGATTTGTGAAGCTTTCCGCTACTCTCCAGAAGCGTGCCGTCGATATTCAGAGCAAGCATACGGTATATCATGGTGGTGCCCCCTGTCCTGATGGAATCATCCTTATTTCACTTGTATGAAAAAAAAGATTTTAATAGAACAGGCATGGGCAAAAATTTCATTAAATACCAAAAAGAAGCGCAAGCCATCCAGGCCCGCGCTTCCTTCAAATGCATCTTTATATTAACGAAGCCGTCCAAGCAGGAATCCGCCATTAAAGTGGGTTGGTTCGTATGAAATCATAAAGGCTTTTGGGTAAACGGAGGTAATTAGTTTTCTCAGTTTTTGCTCGCTCTTCCGCTTTGCAAGCACCTTCATCATCAGGCGCTTTCCATCCTTTCCATCGGCCAGCCATGAAGTTACGCCGTACCCTTTCTCCCTTATTTTTCCAGGTAGAGTTAAATCCGATGACTCGACAATCACTTCCATGACAACATATCCGAGTGCCAGGTAGGCTTCAATTCTACTCCCGATATAAACCCCAAGGCCCCAGCCAAAGCAATAGGCGGCAATATTAAGGGGTTTATCAAGATTCTCAAGAACGATCGTTAGGCCCATCAGGTATATAAAAACCTCACCCATTGATATGACGGAAGCCAGCACCCTGTATCCTTTGATAACGATCATAACCCTTAGTGTAAACAAGGAAACATACAAAATATTGATTCCTATAATGGTCAGAATAATAGACGGCATTGTGATCACCCCGATTGTTATTAAAAAACAAGTGTTCAATCTCCCTTGGTTACCTGGTAATCGAATAGCTGCCTGTCTTTGTAAGAATTACAGTATCCGAATGCCTGTATCCGCCAAGCCCCTGGACATAAATTCCCGGCTCAATCGTGTAGACCATGCCCTCTTCAAGTATGAGTTCATTGTCAAAACGCAAATACGGTTCCTCGTGCTCCGACAACCCCAAACCGCGGCCGACGCGATTGTTTACATATTCCTCAGCCCCATTTTCCTCCCTGTAATCCTTTAGCCTGCGAACCCCGGGAGTCAATTTTCACAAGAAACGCCTCCAGCCAACCGGACGGCTTGCCAAAAACAAGCAGTCCATACTAGTTCTATAACACAATACGCCATTCCTAAACCAGGTAGCGAGGAATCTCTGTTTCCCAAGTTTTTGTAAACCAGTTTTGTTTTTCGCAGATATTAACTATTAATGTGAATGGCTGTACCTCTGGAAGGACTTCGCTAATGGCATTCAGTCGCACATTAACAGTATACCCCTCGCCAGGTAAGAGAGCTATAGGGGAATTCATGGCACTCCCTATGGGTCAGATTCAGCATTCCCAGATTACCAGAGTAGGTTCGCCGGATTGGGCTACATGCATATCCGGACGGCGAGCAACGTATTTGGAAGAAAGCCCATCGCCTTCGAGCCAAAATTCTCCCTGCACAATATTTTTTGATGGCCAGGAGGTTTCCCACCCAGCAAATTGGAAATCGTCCTGAACGAACGTTTTTTTGATTTTCAAAAAAATAAATATAGCCTCATCGAATGATTAGTGGAAATAGAAAAAGCCCGGCTTAGTGCCGGGCTTTTTGTACGTCCATTATTTCATTGGATTTCCGTACAATTCCTCAAGAGGCTTCATAATCACCTGGTTCAACTCACCTATGACCATGCCCATCCTCTGCTCCGCTTCCATCAGCTTTGAGATGGAAGGATGCTGCTGTACAAGAGCAACTGTCTTTTGTGCATGCTCGACTTCCTCTGGGCTGATTTCCTGTCCCATCATCTGCTTTTGCTGAAGGTTCATCTGGATATTGCGGAAGTTTTCGAACATCCTCCGTGCCGATTCGTCCCCGTTGACACCATCATAAATTTGTTTCAGGGCCCTGTATTCATCACTTTGACGGATTGCCTTTTCGAGCTCGTATGCGGCATCATATAAATTTACTGCCATGGTAACACTCCCTTATTCAATTTGGCATTCCTGTCCACTATACCAAACAGGACTCGTGAAGGAAATGCCCCGTAAAAAATCGTCATAACAGTATATCCTATGAAAACAGGATTGCGAATATACCTTGAAAAATCCCAATCAGTCCGCCGAGCAGCGCACCTAAGTACGTAATCATTTTCAGCTCGCTTCTCGTAATCCCGAGAACCATATCCTCCATCCGCTCAAGTGAAAATGTCGCGACCTGGGCGCGAACCAGTTCCTGTAGATGAAGCTTCTCCATCATCATGTCAATTCTCGATGTGAGCCAATCACCAAGCATAACAACAATATTGGGCGCCATCCGCTCAAGAATCGTTTCTTTATAAGAAGCAAGCAGCTCCGATGCAGGAGTTCCCAAAAGCTTCTCCGTCCCGGCAAGATTGACTGCATAGTCCTTAAGGGCGGAAACAATCTTTTCCCTGCCGGCCATCACTTCCAATTCGGCCGCATCCCGTTCCATAAGTTTTGTCCATTCTTTTTGGAGGATGCTCGTAATTAGCCCATGTGCCCCTTCGCTTTTAAAAAACTTGATGATTTCGGGCTGGATTTTATCAGCGATGCTTACATTGCCTAGCACCATTTGAATCATATTGCCAATCATCCCTTTATCCTTGAAAAACTCGTCAAACATAGCCTGGATTCTAACCTTTCCCTCATAACTGGAGAAGTAATCCTCCCCCTTGCCTAGGATGTAGGTTGTAATTTCTGGTATTTTTCTCTCGGCGCCTTCAAGGAGCGGCTGGGGCAGGACACTTCCAATCGGCTGGCCGCGGTACTGGGCCATCGCCTTCTCGTAAACCCCTTCAACAAACCGCCCAATCCGCTTTTCTATCCGTTCCGTACCGTTTTCAATCCCCGCTTTTTCAAGCAGGTCCTTAATTGTCACGTCCGATTCAAGGATTGTCCTAAGCTCCTTTTTTACAAGCTCGGTCATATCCTGCTGAAAACCTTTATCAAGGAATTTGGACCGGATGCTCTCAGGGGTAACCAAATGCTCGACAACCATTCGCCCCATTTGCTCCGCCATTTCGTCCCGCCTTTTCGGAATCAGTCCGGGAGTAAAAGGGACGCGCCATTTTCCAATATAGACGGGGTTATAAGGCCTGAATAACATTTTAATCGCCAGGTGGTTCGTCACCCCGCCGATAACCGCGCCAATAACCACCATAAACAAAATCGTAATAACCATATTCATGTAAAAATCAACCTTTCCGATAAATAGCACGAACATCTTGTTTGTCCTGTACATACGCTACTATAACAGTTTTTGCCTATCTTTACCCCAAAATCGCAAGGGTTGACCTATTTTTATTAAACTTTCTGCTGTTCACCGCACCGATGAAAGCTGCTTTAAAAATTATCGCATGGGAGGTCCCCTATTACCAACACGAAGTATAGTCTTTCGCTTCATTGAATAGGAAAAGATCGCCCATCTTTCCTTCCCCATAAAACTTTTCCGTCCATAAATACGTGGCTAGGGGAATTAAGGTTTCATTCATTCTTCTAAATTCATTCTTTCAAATTAAAAAGGAAGTGAGTAGAAATGGTAAAAGTATACCCAATTGAAACGCTCGAGCATGACAAGCCCATTGTTTATTACCCTTCCAGTCTTGGCCCATTCCCCTCCATCCGGAAGGCGGCTTTCGGTTCCGCCTCTTTGGATGCCGCTATTCTGCCCCATCCGGAAGACGAGGAAAGTATCGGAATCAGCAAAGCTGTCATGGAAGGTCTGCATATTCCAGAAAACGCGGGGAAACTTGCCGTCTTTTCGAACGATGACACCCTGTTTTTAGGTCCTGTGATTGGAGTGTTTACTTCCGGCCTGATTGATTCAAACACCAATCCGGCGGGTGACAGGACGCATTCGTTTTCAAAATTGCTGGAGACGTGCAGCTCTTCAGGTGCTGTAGGGTTCCTTTTTACCGGCCAGGCAATTGATTGGGAAAAAAACTTGGTCAAAGGTTATTTTTGGGGAGACGGGAAATGGGAAACCCGACTTGTCCCCTTCCCCAATGTGGTTTACGACCGGCTGCCGACAAGGAAAAGCGAGAGCAGGCCCGAAAGCAAACTTGCAAAAGAAAGGCTTCAAAAGGACTATTTGATTCCTTGGTTTAATCCCGGATTTTTTAACAAAATTGAGATTTTCGAGCGGCTGAAGGATAGCCCCGACGCGCAAAAATACTTGCCGGAGACCAAATTGTTCACATCGATAGCCGAGGCCAGGCGGCTGCTCGATAAGTATAGTTCAATTTACTTAAAGCCGGTTAACGGTACCCTTGGCCTTGGAATCCGCCATGTGATTGCCGAATTTCCCGGTTCCACCTGTTATTGCCGCTTCCGGGATCAACACGGGAATAACAAACTACTGAAATTTAATAGCCTGCATGCGCTTGCTTCAACGATGTTCGGCAAGCGTGGGACAAGAAATTTGCTTATCCAGCAGCGAATTCTTCTTTTAAAAGTGGATGGCAGGCCTGTCGATTTCAGGGTCCATACAAATAGGGACAGGAGCGGCAAATGGCAGGTTTCCGCCATTGCCGGAAAAAAAGCGGGATTCGGGAGCATCACAACCCATGTCAGAAACGGCGGGGACGTCCAAACGCTGAAGGAACTTTTCGGGGAAAAGGCAGCTGCTGAGTTTGAACGGAAGCTATCGGGGGCGGCACTGGAACTCAGCGAGATACTCGAGGATCGGTTGGATGGAATCACCGCAGAATTCGGATTTGACTTTGGCATTGATAGGGACGGCATTGTGTGGCTATTCGAGGTAAATTCAAAGCCAGGCAGGTCCATTTTCCACCACCGAGGAATGCGTAAATATGAATATTTAACAAGAAAACTGCCAATCGACTTCGCCATACATCTAGCCGAAAAATCAGTCAAAGCACCCGAGGATATATACAGATAAAACGAAGCAGGGGACGTATCCAGTGCCTCATTTGAGGCACTGGATACGTCCCCCTGCTTCATTGAGGCGGAGGAAACGTCCCCTGCCTCACTGCCTCACTGCCTCAATGCCTCATTTAAACCCAAATCCTGCGGCTAGCCACTCTCCAGGAGACGGAGGCTGCGACGAGCATGATGAGGATATATAGAAAACTCCCATACTGGATGAAGGTAAATAAATAATGGATGCCCATTAAGGCGAACATTGGAATTAGGTAAATAATCGTTCTCCAGCCTTCGCTTTCCTGGCTTGCCTCAAAGGATTCCGAAAACGGCAAAGACCCTTTCAGCAAATATGTACAAAATACGGTATAGACGATTGCGGCAAGAAAGGCCCCGATAATATCCGGTAGCACCTTTAGCCCAAAAATCAAACAAAAGATCCCCCCCGCAATGGCGTATACGGGGAAAAACAACCTGCTCAGAAATGCTTTTAATGTTCCGCTATAAAATGGGGCGTGTGTTTTTAAAGGTGCAGCCCCGAGCAGCCATGAGGCTTTGTAGCGCCCGGAGTATTTCAGCATCATGATTGAGGTCGGAATGACAATCGCCGCCATATAGATCGAGAGATAGTACTTGCTATGAACAAGGTTTTCGAACGAGTCCCAACGGACATGATTGAGGATAAGTATAAGCGGTACAACCATCGACAGCCCGATTGATGGGTATACCTTTAACCGGAAATCGCGTTCTGTTTTCATCATTGCGAGCGCGAACCGATAGAAAGCCCGCTCTTCCTTATCCCTGCAAAGCAACCCGGCAGCCCACGAGTTCAAAGGGGGAACTTTCACCCTGCTCGGACCGCTCCCAGATGATAGTTTTTGTATTCCGCTCTCGAAGGCAGGCATCTTTTTTACATAGATAGCCCATGCGGCGACAGGTCCCGCAAATGCCAAAAACGCAAACAGGACAAGCTGCGGCATCCAGGTGCGATTCAACACTAACTCGAATAAGGAGCCAAACCACACTGGCGGAAACAGTGCCTGCCACCAATCTGGGTGAATTCCTTTTTCCATTTCAATGAGCTCGAAGCTTCTCCCAACGAGCTGGTACCCAAGTGCGAGCGAAACTGAGAGGAAGATTTGCACATAGTTTATGATGTCCCTAAGCTTTTCCCCGTCAAAAAAGCGGAGAATGAAGTAATACACCAAAGCGGTAGCGGCCATAATTAGCAAATCGGCGAAGAAAAGCGCAGCAAGCAGGAGAACGAAAAAGACCGGCCCATGCCTGAATAAACCGGCAATCAGCGGTGCAGCAGCCAAAGAGCCTGTCAGGAAGAACAAATAAAAAGCCACATGGACCGCCCTGGCAAGACTGATCGTTTTTTTGCCGACAGGCCCGGCCAACAGTATATTTCTGTCCCTCAAGTCAAGGAGGACCGCCGAAAAGTCGGATATGAGCGAGGTCATGATAATGAACATCAGGATACCAAAAAAGATGGTCATTTGGAGGAAAAAGTGTTCGCCCATCAGAATCAGCGGCAACAGCAGCAGGCCAAACACCGAATAGACCCACAGCGACTTCATAAAACGGTTTTCTTCTTCGTGGCTGTGGTCTTTCTTTTTCCTGGCCCCTCCAAGAATGGTCGGCACTCTTCTTTGGTCCATTGTCAGCTTCATTGCCAGGATGTTTCGCATCACCGGATAGTCCGCCCCAAGTTTCTCAAACATCCATCGGAATTTGTCGAGTACCTTCAGTGTCCTGAAATCCTCCAAGCTTTACACCTCCTGGACGATTGAGACAAAATCTTCGGCCAGCTCCTTGAACTCGTCAAAGCCAGTCAGCTGGTTAAAAATCTGTTCCAACGAGCCCTCTGCGTTTTGTTCCTTCAACTCTTCAAAGCTTCCATCGGCAACAATTTTCCCGCCGTTGATTAAAATAATTCTGTTGCTGATTTTTTCGACTACATCCATTATGTGTGAGGAGTAGAATATCGTTTTCCCGCTGGCTGCCAGTTGGGAAAGGATTTCCTTAAATATCATGACTGAATTCGCATCGAGCCCGCTAAGCGGCTCATCAAGGAACAGCAATTCTGGATCGTGCAGAAGGCTTGAGATGATCATTACCTTTTGTTTCATCCCTTTTGAAAAAGACGAAATCCGGCTATAGAACACATTATCAAGGCCGAACACACGCATAAGCTTTTTCGCCTTCACTTCCGCCTTTTCGGGATCCATTCCGTACAGCTCCCCCGTGAATATCAGGTACTCGATTGCTGTCAGGTTGTCATAAAGCTCGGCAATTTCAGGCACATAGCCTATTTTTCTTTTATACTCATAATCTCCGGATTTCAGCTTTTGCCCGAAAATCTCAATGTCACCCTGATAGTTTTCATCAAGGCCGAGTAGCAGCTTGATTGTCGTACTTTTCCCTGCTCCATTCGGCCCAATATATCCGATTATCTGGCCACGGGAAACGGTGAGATCGATTCCCTGCAGCACCTGCTTTGAACCATAATTTTTTCTTAAGTCCCTGAGAGCCAGGACTACATCTGCCGTATGCAAAATAACAATCACCCGCTTCTGTTAATCTAAGGAATAGTTTAACACAGAAAATAGTTAATTTTGGAAGAATAACTTACCTTAAAAAGAAATAAAGAACTCCTAAGAAAACGAAAGCCGCAGCTAGGATAGCGTGCGGCTCTTTTCCATTATTAAAAATGCTTTGATCATAAAATAGGTTACCTCATCAGGCAGGAGTTCCTTGATTGGCTTTAGCCGTTCACGCCCGGCCTCGGTGACCGCATTTTCCAACAGCGGTATAAACTCCAAGGGAATCAGCTTCTCAAAGTGAACCAGCATCCCCTGCTGGTGGCAGGTTAATAGATGGTTTTCAACCGTGCTGGCGGCAAGCCCGCGCGATGAAGCGATTTCCTCAATCAATTTTCCTTCAAGGTGCAGCCGGTGCGTTTCGAGATGGGAGTCGCTCGTCGGCTTGGCCGAGGGACGCTTTTTCGCAGGCCTGGCCTCTTCAAAAACAGGCTCTCGTTCCGGGTTTTCAGCAACGTATTTTTTAATCGCGCCTATGAACGCCTCGCCAAATTTCTCAAGCTTATTTGCGCCAACCCCGCTTACCTCAAGGAAATCCTCCTCCGTTTGCGGCAGCTTCAAGCACATATCCTTCAGTGTGGCATCCGAGAAAACGACAAACGGAGGGACATTAGCCGCATCTGCAAGCTGCTTCCTTAAAGCCCTCAGTTCTTCGAATAGCGGATCTTCAACCGATATTTCCGCAGATCGGGCGGCTGTCTTCCTTGAAACCTGCATCCTTCCCTGCAAAATTTCCTTCCCCTTAGTGGAAACGTAAATGGTTGGAAAGGTGCCGTGCTCAACCCCAATCATCTCTTCGGAAATCAAAAACTCTATAAAGCTTGCGGCATCCTTCGCGGTCCAAGATTCCATAATTCCGTAGGTTGAGAGTTTGTCAAAGCCAAATTCGGCTATCTTTTTGTTTTGCGATCCGGTCAGCACCTGGGCGGTGAGCGCCTTGCCGAACCGCTGCCCCATCCGAATGATGCAGGACAGAACCATTTGTGCTTCCTTTGTTACATCCTCGCTTTCCCGGGTATCGGTGCAATTCCCACAGCGGCCGCACGAATCCGTTTCCGTTTCCCCGAAATATCGGAGGATGTATTCCTGAAGGCAGCTCTCGGTGTGGCAATAATCTGCCATTCCCTGAAGTTTTTCAAGCTCAGCGCCGACCCGGTTCCCCTCAATCGATTGTTCAATCAAGAAACGCTGGACCTGTATATCCTGCGGCGAATAGAGAACGATACAAGAGCTCGGAAGGCCATCTCTGCCCGCGCGGCCCGCTTCCTGGTAATAGCTCTCCATATTACGGGGTAGCTGATAATGGACGACATAGCGGATATTGCTTTTGTCTATGCCCATCCCAAAAGCGGAGGTCGCGACCATAACGGAGGCTTCATCGCGGAGGAAGCGATCCTGCTCACTGAACCTGTCCACGTCGCTCATCCCTGCATGGTAGCGGGAAACCGAAATCCCGCCTCTTCTCAGGCTTTCATACAGCTGGTCGACGGTCTTTCTGGTCGCGGCGTAGATAATCCCTGTTTCCTTTTCATTCTGCTGCAAAAAACGCTTCAGGAACTTGCCTCGGTCCTGCCCTTTTATTACAGAGAACGAAAGATTTTTCCGCTCGAAGCCAGTAACAATCTCATTCCCAATCTCAATGCCGAGTGAACTGCAAATATCATCCCTGACGATTGGAGTCGCGGTTGCAGTCAGGGCTAGCATTGCCGGCCGATTGCGGAGGCCTTGCGACATTTTAGCAATATGCCTGTAGCTTGGCCGGAAATCGTGGCCCCACTGTGAAATACAATGCGCTTCATCAACCGCAATCAACGGAATATCCATTTTTCCAAGCTGCTCGGTAAAATACGGTGAATCAAGCCGCTCGGGGGCAATGTACAGCAGCTTGTACCTTCCCGCAACAGCGTCTTCCATGCGTTCCGCCGCTTCCTGGCTTGATAGCGAACTGTTAATATAAGCTGCATCTATGCCAAGCTGGACGAGGGTATCGACCTGGTCCTTCATCAACGAAATGAGCGGGGAAATGACAACCGTCGTCCCCTCGAGCATCAACGCTGGAATTTGATAGCAGACAGATTTTCCTCCCCCGGTCGGCATGACACAAAGAGTGTTCCTGCCTTCGAGGACCGAATCGATTGCCCGCTCCTGCCCTTCCCTGAATGTCGGGTAGCCAAAATACGTTTTTAAAAGTTCGTTTGCTTTTTGGAGCATCAGTTTAGGGCCTCCTTTTACATCCCGCAGCATTTTTTGTATTTTTTACCGCTACCGCACGGACAAGGGTCGTTCCTGCCAATTTTTTCACTTATTCTTGCCTCTTGTGGGCTTTTTTCCTTTTTATTTCTTTCAATTTCTCCAAATAATTGCTCTCGTTCTACAAGAATCTTTCTCCAAGTATTAACGTAAGGAGAAGGGATACCCGTCATCACATGGTAGCCAAGCAGATTCAATTCATACTCAACAACCATCCCATCCGGGCCGTTTTCCATGAAATCTTGAATTTCAGGAAGTGCCTCTGGGGACAGTGAATGGCAAAGCGCCTCGAAAAAGAATTCCTTATCCTCGATACCGGCGAGCTTGTAGTGTTCTTTTAAGGTTTTTAACGAGAGATCGGTTTTTAGATTTGCTAAAACTGAAGCAGCATAAATAATGGCATCTTTGTGATGTAAATAAGGTACAACGGCTTCAATAACATCATCTGATTGATATGCGATTAGGGCATCGCTGGCCTCTTCCTGTACACTGTAATCATCACTGGCCAGAAGTTTAGCTATTAATGGAATGTATTCCTTCAACTTTAGTTTCGCCGCCATGTAGGAGGCCAGCATTCCCCAAGAAGTATGCTGGATATCTTTTTCCGCATTCCCGGTAAGGACAGCTTTGATTTCACTTTCGTCCATCCATCCTCTTTCCAGCATGGCTTCTGCCATCCGTTTAGCCCTCGAATGGAGGAGAATATTGTTCCCGCCTCGGTCCAATTCAGCCAAAATTTCGGCATATGCTTCCCACATTTCATGCTCATCTTCGGCATTCACAATGAAATCAAATGTCTTCCACATTTCATCAGGCAAATAAGGCCCCAGTTCACGCCTCTTTTCAAGAGCGGATTCGGTATTAATTTGATAAAGGGAATGTTTAAAATAACTTGCCGATGGACCTCCTCTTTTCAACCCGTTTAATAAGATATCAATTGAATCATCAGCCAACGGAAAATTTTTCGTATTGGACAGGATAATATCGGCATTTTGCTCCGATTCCAAAGCCCTTTCGAATAGGGTTGTGGCCCACTGTTCTGGCATCCCAGGATAATCCCGTACCATATTCATAATAAAATCAAGAAGGAAAGGATCCTGTGTCTTCAAAAATGGTTCTATCTTCGTAGTAAATTGCATTTTACACCTCATAAGTAGTTGGACATTTAGTTTCATTATACCGAAAAAACAAACTGTTTTCCCGGGTACGGCGTATAATTCATTACATACTATAGAAAAAATGCTATTTCGAAGGAGCCGATTTTCATGTTTAAAAATAAGCGGTCACTGCCGCTATTTCTTGTAGCTTGCGCAGCCCATGCGGGTTCGTTTTTTTACTTTTTTGCGCAGACGATTTCAAATGCTCTGGATGGTTCTCACCGTGAGTCATTTCTTGATTGGGTCCCACTGGCTGTATTTCTGGCAACTTTCGCGCTGCACGCCCTTCCCCCTTTGCGTTCCGGATGGAAGGCAGCTCCGGTGAAAATGCTGTTTTCTGTCATTGCTGTAACGGCGGTTCTTGTATGGGTTATTGGTTTTTTAAACAGGATGATTGGATAGGCAGGGCCGCACTAACAAGGTGGCTTACTCGCTTTCTCCTCGCTCCTTTCCCGGTTGTACGCTACAATTGAGTCGGGGGGATTCTCATTGCTGACACATTTTCAATACAAGCCACTGTACAAAAACACGGACATTCCCGGCTGGGAGTTTTCGTTCTTTTACAAAAAGCTGAAACGTACGGGCCGCTATCTTCAAGATGGGAAAATTGAATGGCAACTTCATATCCCGGATGACTCTGAAAAGGCTGACGTGGAAAGCAAGGTTCACGAATTGATGCTTTTTCATGTGTATGATCGCTAGTGCCGGGCGCGCCCGGCATTTTAGCATTTTACCGGTTCATTGCTATAATTGAGTTAGACGAATTTTTAAAAATAGGAGAACGATTATGTTCGAAAAGCTGATTACGCTTTACCCGGGAGCCTTTATTACGGAGCAACCGCCTGTACCGGGACAAGAAAAATTTTATATTTTCCATAATGAAGCCGAGAGGAACTGGATGTTCATTCCCGAGGAAATGCTCAACCAAAAGGAGCTGGACCTTCTGGGGGCGATATATGTCCAGGCAGAGGCGCCGTCTGAAAATCTTCCTCCCCTGCCGCGGCAATGGAAGGAATACCTTTTTGAAGGCGCTGAACCGCCTGCCGGCTATGAAGGGGAACCTATCCGGCTCATTCAGTTTGAGTTCCTTGGGGAAAACCATAACCGCGAGGAGCTTGAAACGGCAATCAAGGGATTTTTTCCTGAAGAAATCCTTATTCTTTGGGAAAGCTCGGAAAGGGCTCTAGCGATTGAACGTGGCGCATTTTCACTAGACGAGCGGGACATTGCTTCGATGGCAGATGCGTTTGAAAGCGACTTTTACATAAAAACGAAGATTTATATTGGAAGGCAGTTAACAACTTCCGATGAGCTGCCAGGCCAATTCAGGGAGGAGCGGAACTATTTTGATTTTGCGAAAAAGAACATTCCTCCGGAAGGTTATTACACATTTGAAAAGGTTTTTCCTGCCTATGTCGCGTCACTGCTGCCCGGGCCGCTTGCCGAAGCGTTGAACACTGTTTTCGCGGAGGCGTTCATTAGTGACGACGAGATGTTCACAACGGTAAAGGGATTTCTCGAAAATGGGTCGAATGCGAGCCTTGCCGCAAAAAAACTGTACATCCACCGCAACACGCTCCAATACCGGGTCGATAAATTCGCCGATAAGACAGGAGTCAGCCTGAAGGATTTCCACTCCGCCTTCACCGTTTACCTTGCCTGCCTTTTATATGAAAGAGACCGGGGAACAAGCTAAAGGCCGCCAACCACATCTGGCGGTCTTTTTGTTTTCCGATGAAGCAGTAGAAACGTCCCCTGCTTCACTGCTTCACCCATGCACATTGCCCAAAAACAGGACGCTTATCTTTGTGCAGGCTGTCCATATGGTTTTTTCGCCGTTTCACGTACACTTAAAGCAAGAGATTTTTTATTATAGGAGGATTCAAACATGGCAGAGTTAATTCTCGATCACATTTATAAAGTGTACGACAACAAAGTGACAGCGGTTGAAGATTTCAATCTTCATATTAAGGATAAGGAATTCATCGTTTTCGTCGGACCGTCCGGCTGCGGAAAGTCCACGACATTGAGGATGATTGCCGGCCTTGAGGAAATTACAAAGGGCGACTTTTATATTGATGGGAAAAGGGTCAATGACGTTGCGCCAAAAGACCGCGATATCGCAATGGTATTCCAGAACTACGCCCTTTACCCGCACATGACTGTTTATGACAATATGGCATTCGGTTTGAAACTCCGCAAGATTCCGAAGGCTGAAATTGACAAGAAAGTAAAAGAGGCCGCGAAAATCCTTGGCCTTGAAACATATTTAAGCCGTAAACCGAAGGCTCTTTCCGGGGGTCAGCGCCAGCGTGTCGCCCTTGGCCGCGCGATCGTCCGTGACGCGAAAGTGTTCCTGATGGACGAGCCGCTTTCCAACCTTGATGCGAAGCTTCGCGTCCAGATGCGCGCGGAAATCGCCAAGCTTCACCGCCGCCTTGATACAACGACTATTTACGTGACCCACGACCAGACCGAAGCGATGACAATGGCGACCCGCCTTGTTGTTATGAAGGATGGCTTGATCCAACAGGTTGGTTCTCCAAAAGAGGTTTACGAAAAGCCTGCGAATGTGTTTGTTGGCGGGTTTATCGGATCCCCTGCGATGAACTTCTTCCGCGGGACACTGGAAGATGGCAAATTTGTTATCGCGGATGTATCGATTGCCGTTCCGGAGGGCAAAATGAAATACCTTCGCGAACAAGGGTATGTAGGGAAGCCAATCGTACTCGGCGTTCGTCCTGAAGACATCCATGATGAGCCTGTTTTCATCGATGCTTCATCTGGCTCGAAAATTACTGCGACTGTCGATGTTTCCGAGTTGACCGGCGCCGAGACAATGATCTATTCAACCCTTGGCGGCCAGGATTTCGTGGCTAGGGTTGATTCCCGCTCCGATATCCATCCGAACGACAAGATTGATCTTGCTTTCGACATGAACAAGGTCCACTTCTTCGATGTTGAAAACGAGCTGCGCATCCGTCCTGCCGGAGAGCAATAAATAGCGTCGGCTTCCAAAACTAATTATTAGTAAAAACAGAGAGCATCACCCAAAAGGGGCGGTGCTCTCTTTTGATTATAATTTTCTAATTTTGGGTTAATTGAAAGCTTTTTGTGTCTCCATTCCCTGCCTCTGAATGAGCCGTTTGGCATCAGAAAGACAGGGTTCATTTTCAAAAAAGGCTATTCTCCTATCAGGATGACGCTATCGGTCCCGCAGGCTGGGCAGCGGTAGAGGTGGGGGCATTGGCGGTTTTTGTGGTCGTCGGGTATGCCGTCCTCGAGTTTCATCTGATCGATTGGCATGTAGGGGCTGTAGTCGTCGAAGTAGTCCATATACCTCCCCTTTTCCTCCATTAAGTTGGTGCAGTTCTCGCAGTTCACATCGACTTTTTTTAGTCCGTTGCAGACCGGGCATACTCTCATGTCCAATCCCCTCCCTTTTTGGTTAGTGTTTGCGGCTCTGTTGTTTCTATGCAAAATTTCCCTGCATGAATCTGAATAATGGAACGGCGATTGTCCAAACTAGATAGTGCCGCAGGATATCAGCCTGGGAGATGGAATCCACCTGTGAAACACCCTGTGAAACAAAATTATTCAGGGAGTGACATTGTTCGCATTTTATCGTTGGGTTCCAGTGCCGGGCAACACGCTTGTCCCGGCGAGCCGGTGCGACTCCGGCCAGCCCAGCCAATAGCAGGATGCCTCCTTATTATTGAGGGGGCATTTTGCATTCAAAGGTTCCATACTGAATCAGTTGAACAATGCCCTTCTAAAAACCGGCCACCCGAACTCTCCTTTAGACCATATTCTCCGGGCGTACCCATTCGTCGAACTCCTTTTCGGTCAGATATCCGGATTTGATGGCCGCATCTTTTAGGCTCAAGTTTTCGTTGAAAGCAAGCTTGGCGATCAGCGCGGCTTTTTCATAGCCGATGTGCGGATTGAGCGCTGTCACGAGCATGAGCGAGCGTTCCATTTGCGCCTTTATAGCTGTTTCATTCGCTGTGATGCCCATCGCGCAATTATTATTGAAAGAGTCCATTCCATCGGCGAGAAGCCTTACCGATTGAAGGAAGTTATGAATGATGACCGGCTTGAAGACATTCAACTCAAAATTCCCCTGACTGGCGGCAAAGCCAATCGTTGCGTCGTTCCCGAATACCTGGCAGATCGCCATTGTCAGCGCCTCGCTTTGGGTCGGATTCACCTTTCCGGGCATGATGGAGCTCCCCGGTTCATTTGCCGGGATGGTGATTTCACCGATTCCGCTCCTCGGCCCGCTCGCAAGCCATCTGACATCGTTGGCAATTTTCATCAGGTCAGCAGCAAGGGCCTTCATCGCGCCATGGACGTATACGAGCTCATCATGGCTCGTCAGCGCATGGAACTTGTTGGCGGAAGAACGGAACGAATGGCCGGTAACCCCTGATATAACCTCAGCTACCTGGCCGCCAAAATCCGGAGCGGCATTTATGCCTGTTCCGACCGCTGTCCCGCCGATTGCCAAATCAAGCAGGCTTTTGCTCGCTTCCTTAATCATTGCCGCGCTTTTTTCAAGCATCGTCCGCCAGCCGCTGATTTCCTGTCCTAAAGTTAGCGGGGTCGCGTCCTGGAGATGGGTGCGCCCAATTTTAATAAGGCTCTCATAATCCTTTTCCTTTTGGCGGAAGGTTTCAGCAAGCCTTTCAACCGCGGGCAATAGCGACGAAACAACTTTTCCGTACGCCGCGATGTGCATCGCTGTAGGGAAGGTATCGTTTGAGCTTTGCGACATGTTCACATCGTCATTCGGGTGGATTCTTGTAATGCTGCCTTCACTTTCAAGCAGTGCGTTTGCCCGGTTCGCGATGACTTCGTTGACGTTCATGTTTGTCTGCGTGCCGCTGCCTGTCTGCCAAACGGCAAGCGGGAAATGGCTGTCATATTTCCCTTCAAGGATTTCCGCGGATACGTGGACAATCGCATCCTTCTTTTCATCCGAAAGCTTTCCTGCCGCGTTGTTCACGACTGCCGCCGCAAGCTTGACGGTAGCCAGGCTGTAAATGAGATCTGGCGGCACTTTTTCCGTGCTGATTTTAAAATTCTCAAGGCTCCTTTGCGTCTGAGCACCCCAATGCTTGTCAATCGGGACCTTTACTTCGCCAAGTGTATCTTTTTCAATGCGGTACTCCATTTTTCTCCTCCCATTTCTCGCCGCGCTAAGCGGACCCTGTTTTTTGCAAACGCTCTTTCTATTGCCAAAATTCCTTTGTATTCCCTTATTCCATTTTCCCCTTTTTTACTTTTAAAAGCCAAATAAGGGGTTTCTTTTTTAAAAACGTAACAGTCCCCGTAAATTTCAGGTATCCAAAGAGGAAGTGGTAAAATAAATTAAATTAAATCAACTTGCCCGTATCTTTTCGAAGTCCCCCGCCGTTATAGAGGGAAGAGAGGCAAAAAGGAGTGACGATGTATGGTTGCCAGCAAGAACACGCCAGCGGAGGAGAAATTCTTTGTTGAGATTGAAGAAGAGCGGCTTCAAAGGCTGTGCGATTCCCTGCAGAAGTATTGCCGCTTTCTTGCAAAAGACCATTGGGAGGCCGATGACCTTTTTCAGGCGGCTGTCCTCAAGGGAATGGAGCATTACTCGCCTTGCCAGTTATCCACTCCCCTTTTGAAAAAAATCGCCTACCATCACTGGATTGATCTTGCCAGGAAGGGGCGGCATGAGATTGTCGGTGTTCCCGTGGATGCGGCTGAAAAGGAGCGCGGACTAATTGATGGAAGGCTTGATGCAGTGAAGGTTTTACTTGAAAAGCTAACTCCGAAGCAAGCGGTCATGTTCCTTTTGAAAGAAGGCTTCCGTTACCAGGCGAGCGAAATCGCGGACCTCATGGATACTTCGGAAATGGCGGTAAAGTCCCTTCTTCACCGGGCAAAGAACCGGTTGGAAAAGGAAAGGCATCTCCATGCTGTCGCCCCCCTGCAGCTGGATGAAGACAAGGAACTCATGGAGGAATTATTTTCGGAAGCGCTCGAGCAGGGCGACCCGGCCATTTTACTAAAAAATCTTCCTAAAATCCCTTCGCTGGCGGAGTTCCGAAAACCGGCACCGCAAAAGCACTCCCGTTCATCTCTCGAATTTTACTGCGTGGCGGCGTAACCCCCTTTTGCCGATGGGTTTCAGCTGGCCGCGCGCTATGAGGGAGGATTTCAATTGGCACCAATACCATATGTTATTGAACAATCGGGCAGCGGCGAACGGTCCTATGACATTTATTCGCGCCTACTGAAGGACCGGATTGTCATTATCGGGGACGAAATCAACGACCAGGTAGCGAACAGCGTGATTGCCCAGCTGCTGTTCCTTGAGGCCGATAATCCAGAAAAGGACATCTCCATCTACATCAACAGTCCGGGCGGTTCAACGTCCGCCGGGTTTGCGATTTTTGACACGATGGAGCTCATCAAACCGGAAATCCGCACAATTTGTATCGGTATGGCCGCTTCATTTGGCGCGATGCTGCTCCTTGCCGGGACGAAAGGAAAACGATATGCCCTTCCGAACAGCGAAATCATGATCCATCAGCCGCTCGGCGGTGCCCGTGGCCAGGCAACCGAAATTGAAATTTCGGCACGCCGCATCCTGAAACTGCGCGAGCATGTCAACGGGATCATTTCCGAACGCACCGGCCAGCCTGTTGAAAAAGTCGCCAAGGATTCAGACCGTGATTTTTACATGAGTGCCGAGGAAGCTTTGGAGTACGGGATTATTGATAAGATCATCAGCAAAACGTGAGCGGTTAAGTTGGACGGATGGGACCCAAGGTTCATTCCGCTTAACCACAAAAGAACCCTTTCCGGACTTTAGAAAGGGTTCTTTTCAAAAAAATTCTCATTTTTTAAAAAATCGGACCCGTTTCAAGCCTCATCTCTAAGTTTTACTGATTAAACGAGTCAGCATATTCAACGGTTCCGGATATCCCATCAAGAGATTCCTCACGAAGTTCCAGTGCCATGAAGACTTCGTCCGGGACGTTCCACGGCGCTTTGATTCCCCAAAATGAAGCTTTTTTAAAGCCGAATTTCGGGTAATAGCCCGGGTGGCCGAGGACAATTGCAGACATATAACCCAGCTCCTTTGCCGCCTCCAGCCCCGTATTTACAAGAACTCCGCCGATCCTACGGTTTTGGTACTCCGGGAGGACAGAGACCGGTGCGAGTGCGAGCGTTTCGGCATCACCAATTCGAGCTTTGGTAAAAAGGATGTGTCCAACCAGTTCGCCAGTCGCTTCATGGATCGCGACAAGCGAGAGTTCCGAGATGAATGCTTCGGAGCCACGGAGCCTTTTTACAAGCTGATGCTCTGTCTTGTCACTGATTTCCACTGCGGCGAACGCCCGCTTAATCACTTCTTCCACAGCTTGATGGTCCGATTCTTTTTCCTGCCTGATTGAAATGTCCATATATTCATCTCCTTTCACCAATTCCATCATAACATCTCTTATTTTTGCAAAAAACTCCTATTTACGAGATGATTAAAACAGGAATATATGTTCGTAATAAATAGCACGGAGGTAAACTATGCAAAAAAATAAGTATCCGCAAAACTGGGATTTGGAAAGCCTTTTTAAAAATTCCGGAGAACTCACCGGGCACATTGCTCATACTGAAGATATGATTGATAGTTTAGAAGCTGAAGCAGAAACTGCAAATATACATAATTCCTATGAAACTAAAAAACTTTTGGATTCCCTAGGCGACATCCGCATCCACCTCTCCCAGGCATCTTCATTTACCATATGTCTTATCGCGCAAAATCCAAGAGACCCGTATGCCCTATCCCTTCAGGGCAAGACCGCCGCTTTGAATGCCCGATACGATAAATCGAAAAAACTTGTCCAGAGCCGAATGACAACCTTAAACAGCGATGCCTGGGAGCAGATGCTTGCATCTGAAGAGTTGGATGATTACAGATTACTTTTAAATGAATGGCGGGAAAAAGCGAAGTGGCAGCTCCCCGAAAAAGAGGAAAAGCTACTTGCAGATTTAAGTGTCGACGGGTACCATGCGTGGGGCCAGTTTTACCAAACACTAATCAGCAGTATTAAAGTCTTTATCCAAATTGACGGAGCGGAAAAGGAAATGTCTGTTGGCCAGGCCATCAATTTGCGCTCCCACCCGGACCGGATTGTGAGAAAAATGGCGCATGTTGCCCTGGAAAGTGCCTTGGAGGAAAAAGAGGAACTTTTCGCGAAAATCCTTAACCACATTGCCAGCTTCCGGATTGAGATGTATAAAAGACGGGGCATCGAAAACGTATTGGAGGTCCCTTTACACGAAAACCGTATTACAAAGGAAACCCTCGGCGCAATGTGGAGTGCCGTTACGAAATACAAAGCTGTTTTCGCCAAATATCTTAACCACAAAGCAAAGCTGTTTGGCAGCGAAAAACTGCAATCCTATGATTTTTGGGCTCCCGCCCCATCCTCGCATCACGAGATTCCCTTTGACGAGGCGGCGGATTTCATCATGGAACAATTCGGCGCTTTTGGCTCAGAAATGAAAGACTTTGCACACCACGCCTTTGAAAACGGCTGGGTCGAAGCGGAGGACCGTCTCGGAAAAGCTGGCTCCGCCTTTTGCGCAGGCTTTCCACTGTCCGGCGAGTCACGAATATTCATGGGTTATGGCGGCAGGATTCCAAATGTTTTGACCCTCGCTCACGAACTTGGCCATGCTTTCCATAACCATGCCTTGAAACCTGTCCGCGGGCTGAATCGGTATTATCCATTGAGCTTGGCCGAAACGGCTTCCACGTTTTCTGAATTGGCAATCCTGAATGCTGCTTACGAAAAGGCCGATAGCAGGGAGGAAAAACGATTCATCCTTGATGAAAAATTAAAGCGGAGTGTCATGAACTTCATGAATATTCACGCTCGCTTCTTATTTGAAGAACGCTTTTTCCATGAACGAAAAAGTGGGTATGTACCAGCGGAACGGTTGAATAAGCTCATGCGGGAAGCAATGGATGAAGCATATATGAATTCGTTCGGCAGCCCCTCCTTCCGTTCATGGATCTGGACGCCGCATTTTTACCTGACCAAATCGCCTTTTTACAATTTCCCTTATACGTTTGGATATTTATTCTCTCAAAGCATCTTTGCCTCCGCTAAAACGAAGGGTCCTGAATTTGAAAAAAGCTATATTAATTTATTGCGTGATTCCGGGAAAATGTCGGCGGAAGAACTGGTAAGTAAGCACTTGGGCGAGGATATCACCACAACCGGCTTTTGGGAGAAAGGGCTCCGGTTATGTGCCAGGGATGCCGAGGAATTCCTAACCCTGGACAACGGGCTATAAAAAGGCTCAAGCCGGAGCGAAAAAAAAACTGCAGACAGCCGTCTGCAGAATCAGGGTTTTGCAATCATATATCCGATATAATAGACAAGGATCATAAGACTGCCAATCGTAAGCGTTACTGAAAACATTTTACAGCACCCCTGTTTGACATAGTTTCTTTCATTCCTAAAATACCATGAATGGCGAGTGGCAAAATCACAATCCAGTGACAGAAAGGTGAATTTTTCATGAACATATGCCTGTTTGGCGCAACCGGAAGAGTCGGCTCGGTCATCCTCGAAAACTGCCTGAATGCCGGTTACAGAGTCCATGCGCTTGTACGGGGTCCAGGAAAACTGAAGCATACCGGCCCCGGGCTCAAAATTTTCAAAGGAGATGCAACAAACCCAGACAATGTACGAACCGCAATGAAAGGCTGCGGCTCGGTAATTAGCTCGCTGAACACAGGCGGCTCTACCGTCCTTTCTGATTCCATGCCGCATATAGTTTCTGCCATGAAGGAAAACGGAATAAGACGAATCATCATGGTTAGCACAGCCGGCATCACCCAGGCCCGGACAGCGCCTGAGCTTTACCGTTTCCAATCGCCGGAGTCACGGAGGACAAGTACAAAGGATGCGGAAGAACATTTAAAGGCATGGCTTATCCTGAAGGATTCGGGCCTTGATTGGACCGCTGTCTGCCCAACGTATTTGCCAGTCGGCGAACGGCTGGGCACATACCGGGTCGGCCGCAACGTTCTTCCCGAAAACCCGGCTTCGATTTCAATTTATGACACAGGTGACTTTGCGTTCAGCCAGCTAGGGAGCGATGACTATCTCCACTGCCGGGCGGCGCTGACGTATTAATTCACTTTTCAATAATCCTCAACTCAAAAACCCGAATAACGGAAAGCTATTCGGGTTTTTACCACAGAATTGACCTATTTTATTTCACCTTTGGCTGTGGAGCCATTTTTTTGCAGAACTTTCAAACCTGAACCGATATCGGAAGCCAGAACGTAATTCCGGTCCACGAAAACTCCCCAAATATTCGATTTGCTTGGAATGTATACGCCCGTTTCAACTGGTGAAGAAGGGTCTGAAATATCAACTGTCCTTACCCCGCCTGAATAATGGGACAAATACAAAGTATTACCGTGGACTTTTGGATCGTGGACTGTTGCTCCTCCAGGAATTTTTTCGGTGAAGTCTGTCCTGAATGTGCTCAGGAGCTTTGGTTTTGATTTATCTTTAATATCATAGATCATCGTATATCCATATGCGGATTCAAAGCCATTCCTTGTCGGGCCGAATACCTCCCTGGTTTCAACAAGGACATCCCCACCCTTTGCAAGGTCCATTGAGTGTGCTGCACCCTGTACTTCATTGGCAAAATCAGTCCTGCCAAGGTAAACTGGTTGAGCCGCATTGCTTATGTCAAGAATAATGGTTCCCAAATCCCAATATGACAGGAATGCCGTTTTGCCTGTTACATCGGTTTTTACACTATGGGCAAATGCCATACGTTTGACGCCTTCTTCATCTGTCCAGTTGTAGCCATCATAGTTTTCATCGCTTACTTCGCCAATATGGTCCCGCGGATCAAACTCATAAATGGTTTTGGGCTTAGCCGGATTGGAAACATCCACAATGTTTACATCCATTTTTTCACCATGCGAGTAAAAGTCAGCATAACAATTCGCTGTCAGGACGTATACGTTTTTTCCTTGTACAGTCAAATACAATTCATGGGTTCCTCGCGAGCCGGATGAGTCTTCCCAAAAACCGAGTTCTTTAGGGTTAGCGGGATTCGTGACATCGTACAAGGCAAATCCGCCCTTTGCATTAGGGTTGTTCCGGTCTACCTTCTGAACACTAACAGCAGCCAAATCGCCTTTAAAGTTCGGAGTGTTGACCGATTTCACTATGACTTTTTCCTGCCAGGTGCCTAGGATGGAGGCAAAGTAGGAAACTTCAACTGGATTGGCAGGATTCTTCATATCAAAAACCCTTACTCCTCCACCGCCCCCATTAGCAGAATGCGTTCCCAGATAGGCATAACCCTTATAAGCATAAACATCCCCGGTTGTATTATTAACACCTTCCCGAATTTGCTTAAGTGGAACCGCAGCCACTTCCTTTAAGTTGCCAACATTCTTGCTTCCTTCAAGCAGCGGTACTGACAATTCGACACCAGCCAGATTCTCTCCTTTTTCCTCTCCACCCCCAAATTCATCATGGGCAAACACGGCCGTTCCAGTTCCGGAAAACACTAGTACTCCCACCATCGCAGCATTTAAGAAAATACCTTTTTTCATTCAGTTTCCTCCCTTAAAATAGAATGGACAAGCAGCTATGTAGGTCATGATGGACTCACACTAATAGGAGTGGCAATGAAGATGATTCAGAGGGGTAGTGTGGTTTCATTTATTATAGTGAATATTCAGTCTTTTAAAAATCGACTATCCTTCCTGTTTTTTTTACAATTATTAGTAGTGGAACAGTAATTCTAATTCACTATATTTATTGGGAAATAGCTAGATTATTACTATAAAGCCCTTTCTAACTAAATAGTCCTTTAGACTGCATTCTCTATTCCATTATTCGATAGGTTTAATATATTACGTTGACCACCCCCCGAACAAAATGCGCAAGCGCCTTGGTCAGCCCCGACCAGATTAAGACGGGGCCCGCAGGACGGGCCTGCCCTCCGGAGGGAACCGGCTTAAGACCTCGAGGGGCTAGGCGCTGGAGCTGGATTACAACAACTTATTTAGGGTTATACACAATGTTGGATTTTAAAATTTCCTAGACGAACAAAAAAGCCCGCCATCACGCCATGGCGGGCTTGCAACTATTATACGGCCAGATTCCCTTTCCCAAACTGGAGCTGGTACATCTGGTAATAGCGGCCTTTTTGTTCCATCAATTCATCATGATTTCCTTTTTCGACGATTTCACCTTTATCCAGAACAAGGATCTGGTCGGCATTGCGAATGGTCGACAGCCTGTGGGCGATGATGAACGTGGTCCGCCCTTTCTTCAGCACCTCCATCGCTTCCTGGATGACGGCTTCCGTCTCACTGTCGATGCTGGACGTCGCTTCGTCAAGGATCAGGATGGCTGGGTCGAACGCGAGCGCCCTGGCAAACGAAATCAATTGGCGCTGGCCGCTAGAGAAAGTCGCGCCTTTTTCGGTGACCGGCTCGTCATAGCTTTTTTCAAGATGCTTGAAGATTTCCTCCGCACCGACATCGCGAAGCGCTTTTTCAACCCGTTCCCTTGAAATTGAAGGATCACCGAGGCTGACGTTCGAAGCGATTGTGCCTGTGAACAGGTACGGATCCTGCAGCACAATGCCCATATTGCGGCGGAGCGCATTCCGGGTAATCGTTTTGACATCAACTCCGTCAATCGTGATGGCACCCTTTTGACAGTCATAAAACCGGAAGAGCAGGTTCATGATCGAGCTTTTTCCAGAGCCGGTGTGGCCGACAAGCGCGACCGTTTCTCCTGGACGCGCCTCGAAGTCGATGTTTTTCAGAACCCACTCGTTTTCCTTGTAGGCAAAAGACACATTGTCAAAACGGACATTCCCTTTGTAATCCGGAAGGTTGGCTCCATTGTCCTCCTCTTCGGATTCATCCAGCAGCGTGAACACCCGCTCGCCTGCGACCAGTGCCTGCTCAAGGTTCGCAAGCTGGTTGACAACGCCGACAATGGGTTCGAACAGGCGGTTGATGTAATCAACGAACGCATACAGCATACCTAGTGATATAACCGCCTCAGCGTTCAGCGCTTCCCCGCCAAAGTACCAGATGAACATGACGAAAACGAGGTTCCGAAGGACATTGACGAGGTTATGGGAAGTCAGGGAATTAAGGTTCAGGAGTTTGTTTTGGTTCCTGAAATGGTCCGTGTTCAATTTTTCAAAATCGGCATCGGTTTCTTTTTCCCTGCCGAATGCCTGGATGATGTTCATCCCCTGGATGGATTCATTTACCGTCGCATTAATTTCACTGTTGCGTGACCTGATGATATGGTTGTATTTCGATGCGAACTTCCGGTAAACAAGGATCCATGCATACAGGATTGGCAGAAGCAGCAGGCAGACCGCTGCAAGCTTCGGACTCAGGATGAACAGGGCGATATAAATGCCCCCAATATATATCGCGCTTGTAAAGAAAGTCGACAGGACGGTAACATATAGCTCCCTTACCGCCTCGGTGTCGTTCGTGATCCTCGCAACCACTTTTCCGGCCGGCAAATTATCGAAGAAGCGGACAGGCAGCTTCTGAATATGCGCGAAAACGTCCTCCCGCATTTTTTGGATAATTCGGTTGGCGGATTTTTGCAGCGTGAACCTCTGCCAGTATTGGAAAAATGCTGACACGAGCAGTAGGCCGAAATACATTGCCAACAGGCGGAAGATGTGCGGCAGTTCAGGCGCCGAAAACTTCATTACGTCTTTTGCAGACAGGAGTGTTGACTGATAGCTTTCAATCCGGCCGTCTTTTTCAATTTTCAGGACCCCGTTTTGGTAGCTCCGTTTTCCGTCCGCCTTAACCGGCTGGCCCACAAGGACAAACTTCGAGCCTGCCTGGAGAATTTGGACAGGCTTCCCTTTTTCCTCACCTTTGTTAAAATAAACATCCCTTTTATAATAGCTGCCGTCAAACTCGACAGCTTCACTTCCTTTAGAGGTTTCGTACCAGGTGGATTCAATGCCGAGAATATGGACATCAATGATCCGTTTGGCGATAAACGGCCCGGCAAGGTCCGCCGCCGCGGAAATGGTGAGCATCGCCAGGGCCGCAAAAATGATCATTTTAAATTGAAGCGCGTATTTGTATAATCTTTTTCCCGTTGTCATAGGGATACTCCCTCCTCCGCAGCCGTTTCGGCAAGCTGGCGTTCGTATTGCTCCTTGTACCAGCCGCCGTTTTCCATCAATTGTTCGTGTGTACCTTCTTCAATGATTCGCCCGTTATCAAGCACGATGATCCGGTCGGCATGCTGCACGGCGGACATCCTGTGGGTTGTGATGACATTTGTTTTTCCGGCGCGGTCCCTCCGGATATTTTCAATGATTTGCTGCTCCGTTTTCGCATCAACCGCGGAAAGCGAATCATCGAGGATTAGGATTTCGGGATTCTTGATCATCGCGCGGGCAATCGAAATCCTTTGCTTCTGCCCGCCGGACAGGGAAACGCCCTTCTCGCCGACAAGCGTTTCAAGCCCCTCCGGAAGATTAGCCATGTCTTTGCGGAAATCTGCCGAGTCGATTGCCTGCTGAAGCTCAGTTTCACTTGCCTCCCGGTTACCAAACAAAATGTTCTCGCGGATTGTCCTTGAAAACAGCACATGGTCCTGTGGAACATAACCAATCCAGCCGCGGACTTCCTCAAGTGGCTGATTCTCTATCGGCACATCCGCAATTGCAAGCCTGCCTTCCCCTGTCGGATACTCACGCAAAAGCTGTTTAATGAACGTTGTTTTCCCGCTGCCGGTTTTTCCGACAATCCCAAGCGTCTCCCCCCGGTTCAGGCGGGCATTTATATTGGTAAGATTATCCTGGCTTGAGCTTGGGTAACGGAATGTTACATCCTCATAGTGGATACTGTCAGGCGATTCAGCGCTAACCGTCTCTTCCTTGTCTTTAACATCCTCCTTATAAACGAGGATCTCCTGCACGCGATCCAGTGACGCGTTGCCGCGCTGCATGATGTTGATCAACTCACCGACGGCAAACATCGGCCAAATCAGCATCCCGAGGTAAACGTTGAACGAAACAAGATTACCTAAAGTTATCTGCTGGCTGAAAACAAGCTTCGCACCGTAGCCAAGGCCAATCATATAGCTGACCCCGACAAGAATTTTAATCGTGGGATTAAAGAGCGAGTCGATTCTCGCAACAGCAATATTTTTTTCAAAAAGACTTTCTGTCAGGCCGTGGAATGTCTCCCGCTCTTCTTTCTCTTGGACATATGCGCGGATGACGCGTATTCCCGCTATGGATTCAAGCACCCGGTCATTCAGCTCTCCGAACGCATTTTGCGCCTTCATAAAGCTTCCGTGAATCTTCTTTCCGTACGCATTCATTAGCACTGCCATGATTGGAAGAGGAATGATGGATACGAGCGTCAATTTCCAACTGATTGAAAATCCCATTGTTAAAAGGATTGTTAACATCCAGACAGTCGAATCGACAAGCGTAAGGATTCCAAACCCAGCGGTCATGGATATCGCCTTAATGTCATTTGTAGCCCTTGCCATTAGATCCCCTGTCCGGTTCTTTTCGTAAAAAGGCGGTGCCATTCTAAGGAGATGGCGCATGAAATTGCTTCTGAGTTTCCTCTCGACAAGGAACGCGCCGCCAAAAAGCTTATAATGCCAAATATACGTGATTGAATACGAAAGAACCGTTACCAACAACAGGATCCCAACGTAGCGAAGAATGATTTCCTTCACCATCGTCCCTGTCTGGATGTCATCAATCGCCATCCCGATCAGTTTTGGCGGCAGGATATCGATTAGCCCCACGATGACCAGCAGAATAATTGAAACCGTATATCTTTTCCAATTTTCTTTAAAAAACCAACTTAATTTTTTCAAAACAGAAAACATGTAAAACCAACTCCTCTTTGTTAACCGTGCCCTTGCCGTATCAATGATTTTTTCCGAAAACACCAAAAAGGACATACCGCAGCATTGCGATATGTCCCTGAACATTCATTTACTTTGGGAGACAAACCATGTTGCGTTCAATAGGAACGCAGCCATGCCTGCCTGAATAGCTTTGCCTCGCGCTTTATAAACGGGCGGCAAAGGGCGGAAACAGGGGCAGGGTGCAATTCCATCCATATTCAGCTGTATTATGGTTATCCACAAATCTGAGCATGTCGCGCCCCTCCTTTTCCTTTACCTTTTCCTTTTTTATACTTTGCTAGGTTAACACTGGGACTTGCTGTTTGTCAATTTTAATTTCCAAAATAGGTTTTATTTTCTGAAAAGAAGTTATTTTTAAGAAAACGTGCCCTTAACGATGGCGTTCCCATCCTGGACCATCATTCTTCCCATCGCAAAAACATCTTTAATCGCGAGGGATTCTTTATCAAGCATGACTATGTCGGCATCCTTTCCTTCCGTGACCATGCCTTTACTGGAAAGCTTAAGGATTGCCGCTGGATTTTGCGTGATGACCCTGAGCGCAATTTCCATAGGAATCCCTTCCTGGACGATGGCATCCCTGACTTCATCATAGAGAGTTGAAACCTTGCCGATTTTCAGGCCAAGCAGCTCGCCAAATTCATCGAAATCCGGGAGGCTGCCCTGGGCGTCGGATGTGAACGTAATCTGGGAGATATCGATTTGCTGGTCAAGCATCCTTCTCAAGCCTATCGAAGGTTTGACTTCTCCTTCTTCAAAAAACTTTGGAATTGAGCTGGTTGTAAAATCGATATATCCGCCCTTTTTCGCGAACCGGATGCCCTCTTCGAATAGGTGGTGGTTTCGGTTAATATGGGTTGGATAAAACTGCCTGATTGGAATATCCGTCTTCTCGACCACTTCTTCTATTATCTTGAGATGGTTATAGCTGTCGCCGACATGGACATTCACGATGCCGCATTTCCCTGATAATAGTCCGCCAATCCTGGCCGCTGACGCAATTTTCGCCATTTCTTCGGCTGTTGGCTGCGAGGAACGGTGGTCAGCAATCGCCACTTCCCCTGCCCCAATAATTTTATCGATCAGGATGATGTCATCTTCTATTTTTCCGGTTAAAGTCTTTAAAGGAACCTGGTATGAGCCGGTATGGACATAGCAGGTAATGCCTTCTTCCTCAAGCGCTCGCGCCTTGGCTATCAAATTTGTCATCGTCCTTGTTGTTCCATCGGTTCCGAGGACACCTACGATTGTCGTTACACCGGCAAGAGTCGCATCAGTCAGCTGCAACTCCGGAGTGCGGGTGCGGTAGCTTCCCTCGCCCCCCCCGCCAGTAATATGTACATGCGCGTCAATAAAACCTGGTACAATGTATTTCCCTTCCGCATCGACTACCTTAACAGGCGCGAAATTTTCAGGAACATCGATTTTATCCCCAATGCAGCCAATCCTCCTGTCAATGATAAGAAGGTCTTTTTTACCAAGGTAATGTGGGGAGTAAATTTCCCCGTTTTTAATGAGGGTTAGCAATTTATTTCTCTCCTCTCTAGAACGATTTCGCAATAGCTCTCCCGCCCATGCAGAAGAGGGTGACTCCGCTTTCCTTACTATACCTAAAAGATACCCGGCGTTGCAATCAGCTAAAACCGCACTTTGGGAGATAGGTCCTATCCTGGAAAAAGGGGGAAGGTTTCAGTAAACAGCAGGCTGGGTAAATAAGTATCACAACGTACTTATAGGACAAAAGGCAAAGGAGAATAAACGATGAAAGAAATCATGTCAGCAAATGTTATTATCCTCAATAGATTCATGATGAAGAAGATGATGGATATTTTCCAGGCTGCAAAACAATTTAACGGTTCTACTTATCTATATTGCAGGAACCGTGCGGTCGATGCAGCGAATCTTCCAAAACTCGTTTCTTTTCTGCTTATGATTGAACCGGGTACAGCTTTGAAAATCATTGCGGAAGGCGAAAATGTCCAAGAACACTTGGATGGCATTCAAAAAATCTGCACGTCCGAATTCTCTATTTTGCAAAAGAGCAAAAAACGTTTCCTCAACACAAGTGAAACGTTCCAAATCTAGGAGGGTGCCTCATGATTCGGACAATTCTTACACTAATTGGGGCAATCGTTGTTATTTATTTACTCATTAACTGGCTGGGCTGACCCCAGGGGAAACGAGGTGTATAGAATGGAAGAAAAGCGTAATGTCGAAGTGAGGAAAGAGGAACATTCCGACAGCTCCCGTGTGGGAAGCACCTTCATCAAGTATGCAGCATACCTTATCATCTTTTTCGGAGTCCTCTGGTTTTTGATCAACTATATACTGCCGAAATTTTAAAAACAGGGCGCGGGCCCTGTTTTTTATTTTGGGGTGCGGCTGAATGTTACTGGGCTTCGGACTCATATCTTCTAGAATACCAGTTACCGGTCAGAAGTGGGGGCTTCTTCTGACTCATTTCCTCTAAATTGCTAGTTTTCTTGTCAGAAGCGGAGGCTACTTCTGACTCGTTTCCTCTAAAAAGCTAGTTTCCTGTCAGAAGCGCAGGCTACTTCTGACTCGTTTCCTCTAAAAAGCCAGCTTTCTGTCAGATGCGGAGGCTAATTCTGATGGCTCTCCAACTCTTATATACTTTTCTTCTTCAAACTTACAAACACTTTTTCCTCAGCACAACAAAGAAGACGGGTTCCCCCGCCTTCCATCAATCCTTATCCTTCTTTCCTTTATCCTTTTTATCTTTTCCTTTACCTTTTTCTTTGTTCTTCTTTTTCTTTTCCCACTTTTCGCGCTCTTTTTTTACTCGTTCTTCCCATTTTTTTGCGCCTTCGTTTAGCTCGTTCCAAAGTTTATTCTGCTTCCGATCCTCTTCGGCGCGCTTCCTTTGTTCAATCAATTCACCAATGTGCTGGACGTTGAAGCTTGTCGGTTTTGTCCCTTCAAGCGCGCCAGACATAAATCTGCGGAAAATAACGGCCGCTCCTTCACTGCTCGTGGTCGTCAGATAGTGATCCTTATCAGTCTTGTCATAGCCTACCCAGACTGCTCCTACCAAATCAGGAGTATACCCCACAAACCATTGGTCCTTAACGCCATTGATCCCAGGGATGTCAACCTGGGTCGACCCTGTTTTTCCGGCAACTTCCCGGCCCTCGATCCTGGCGCCTTTTCCCGTACCATGCTCCACAACCCCAAGCAGCATTGTATTCATCTTGTCAGCGACTTCAGGCGTTGTAACCCTTGTCTTCTCTTCCTTCCGTTTTGCGACTACTTTCCCCGAGGCATCCACAATCCGGACAATTGTATGGGCATCGACCCTTTCACCCCGATTGGCAAAAACGGAAAATGCCTCAGCCATATTTTTCGGGGAAACTCCGCTATGAAGGCCACCCAGAGCTATCGCGAGGTTGCGGTCCTCCTTATCAAGCGGGAGCCCGAATTTCTTAACCGCTTCAAGGCCTTTTTCAATCCCAATTTCATTCAAGAGCCAAACAGCTGGAACGTTCTTCGAATCTTTGACCGCCTCATACATAGGCACCTCTCCGGCAAATTGTCCGTTGTAATTATTCGGTTCATAATCGCCGAACTTCATTTTTTCATCCTTGACCATATCAGTAATCTTCCAGCCTTCTTCAAGTGCCGGCGTGTAAGGGATTATCGGTTTGATTACGGAGCCAGGCTGCCTCTTCAGCTGGGTTGCGCGATTATAGCCCCGGAATACATGCTTGCCGCGGCCGCCAACCAAAGCCCTGATTCCCCCTGTTTTTGCATCGACCAGTACGGCGCCGCTTTGAACAAGCTGCTCCTTTCCGCCCGGGAAAAGAGAATCGTCTTTGTAGGTCGACTCAACTGAGCCTTGCATCTTAGGATCCAATTCCGTGTAAATCTTATAGCCGCCCGTTAATAGTTCGTCCTGGGTAAATCCATAAGCCTTAATAGCTTCCTCAAGTACCGCGTCAACATAATACGGATGTTTGCCGTTAAATGGGTCGGCACTTTTATCTACGAGTGTTACCTTTTCCTCTTTTGCCTTCCCGGCCTGGTCCTTTGTTATAAAACCGTGCTCCGCCATCATCCAGAGCACGACATTTCTCCGCTCAAGCGCTTTTTCCAAATGCTTGTATGGGTTCAGGGCAGATGGAGCCTTAATCAGCCCGGCAAGCATCGCGGATTCCCCCAACGTCAAATCCTTTACTTCCTTGCCGAAATATTTCTTTGCTGCGCGGTTGATTCCCCAAGCCCCGTCACCGAAATAAATCGTATTCAAGTACATTTGGAGAATTTCATCCTTTGAGTACTCTTTTTCGATTTCCCTGGCAAGGAATGCTTCCTTTATCTTCCTGCTGTATGTTTTTTCAGAATCAAGGATTGCATTCTTTGTCAGCTGCTGGGTAATCGTACTTCCGCCTTCAACGACCCCGCCAGCCATAAGGTTCCGGAAAAAAGCCCTGGAGATGCCGATTATATCTACTCCGTTATGCTTGTAAAAACGATGGTCTTCTATCGCAACTACCGCGTTTTTCATATGCTCCGGTACATCGCGGATAAGCGTACCTTCACTCTTATTGGCAGTAACCTTACTGGCCACCTTTTCATGGACATCATAAATGACCGTGGCCTGATTTAATTCATTTTTTAACGCGGAAATATCAGCGCCTTTTGAAAAAACGTGAAAGGAACCCAATAATCCCAAGACAACTGTCGACAGTGTCAGAATGATTATCTGGTTCATGTGCCACTTTTTCCAATTTTCGTATAGTCCGCTGAATAATAGCCTTCTCATAGTGTCCTCCTGCATGAAAACCTCTTGGTTGTTTGCTTTAATTTTGTTGTTCTCATGTATTATACCAAACTCATTCTTAGTATCTTTTACCCAAGCCCTGAATACTCTACACCCCGAAGCCAAGGTAATTTAACGGCACTCGCTTCACCTTTTAGAACAAAATGCGTAAGCGCCTTGGTCAGCCCCGACCAGATTAAGACGGGACCCGCAGGACATTGATTGGCATCCCTGAATCCGCCCACGCACGAAGGAAATGCGAGCATTTCCGAGGACGGGCCTGCCCTCCGGAGGGAACCGGCTTAAGACCTCGAGGGGCTAGGCGCTGGAGCTGGATTACTATAACATATTTCGAGTTATCAACAGTGTTCGATTTTGAAATTTCCTAGACGACAAAAAAACAAAAAGCATCCGATTTCTCGTCTGCTTTTACCTCAAAAATCTTGCTTTCGGCTCTTCTTCCTGTTTTTGGGCGTTGATTTCTTTATAAAGGGACTGCATATACATATACACAATTTGTTTAACCTTATCATCCGCTTCTATGATATCTAAATGTTGTAGGCATTTCCTAATGATGGGATGCACTTGTGTGCCCATCATAAATCACCTCATTCCCCTTTTGCTAAAAGATTCGAAGAAGAATTTCGCTTTTTGGGGGTGAAAAATGGGAAAATCATGTAAATCACCAGAAGTTTTCGGAAGGAGTAAGCGGAAGAAGTTTAGGGTAAAGAAATAGACGGAAGTTTCTGAATATATTTGAAGTCAAAAATATAAAGGAGGAATTCTTTATGGCTTTCCAGTTGCGGAACATTATTTTGGCATATGACGGAAGTGAGGGCAGCGATAAGGCTCTTGACCTGGCGGCAGCCATAATACAAGGAAATCCCGATTCCCATTTGACGGTCGTAAACGTATATGATGAAAAAATTGAAACGAGAAGAGTAGATATTTCCGGGGATTCGCGGCTAGCCCTTCATGGCTATCTGATCGAAGGGATGCCAGCTCCCCCTTCAACACTAGGATACAGTCAGTCTGAGGCATCAACCCAGACAATTATAAGCAATAGTGTGGACCAGGTTTTTTTTGAAGCCAAAAGAAGGTTAGGCTTGGTTAATGCAAATTATCAGGTGCTCGAAGGAAATCCAGCCGATAGTATTTGTGCATATGCCGAGGAGGTAAACGCAGATATAATTATTATCGGAAGTTCTGGAAAAGGCGGAATTACAGGATTTTTCATTGGAAACATCACGGAAAAAGTATCCAAACTGGCTCCTTGCAATGTTTTGATTGCTAAATAAATAAGCCGGCCGTCCCGGCTTATTTACCTTCTGCCAGCTCGCTGAAACGATGCCTGGCAGTTTCCTCGTCAAAGGAGCTGAATATCCGATAATGCTCATCATCAAGGATGCGAAGATGTTTGCTTAAAATATTTTGCTGCAATATAAAACCGTTTTTCCTAACTAGTTCACGCCACCAAATTTTTCCGCCAAAAGTCTTTCCGCGGCGATAATCAATTCCTTCTCTGGCGACAGTCTCGAGCACTTCAAGGGGCTCATTTCCAAACAGGAATTGAACAGTCTCTGTTTCACGGAACAGGGCACACACGGCAACGACCGTTGACCAGCCTGCCATGACCCTTCCCTTTTCGATTTGGACTAATGTTTTTTTGGAAACTCCGATGATATCAGCCATTTTGTCCTGGGTATATCCCGCCTCTGTACGGATAAGGCGAAGTTTTTCGGAAACCATTTCGATTATGTCATCCCTTGTCACAAAAAAACCTTCCTTCATCGTTCTTAAGTGTAATTTTACACAATAATATTCAAAATTAAAAGCCACCACCTGCTATATTGAAAAAAATAAAAACTACTGTCGCAAAACAGCAGTCTTTAAATGGACACTTTATCAACTACCATGAAGCTGAAGCGGGTCAGTAAAAACCGTCAAAATTTATTTTCCGGCAGGCCCGCAGCCTCCTTCACAGGATTCCTGGATTGCACAAGCCGCACACTTTCCTTTCTTCGAACGGTTTATGAACCGGACCAGTGCCCAACCGGCGTATCCAAAAATGGCTCCTCCAAGCAGAACGTTTATAATCATTGATGATCCTCTCCTTCCTCCAAATTAGGCAAAGCCGAGCAATTTTCCTCCCTGGTAGATTACCAGGCATAAAAGGTATGCGATAGACAGAGCGTACCCGATGGAAAAAGCCGTCCATTTCTTCGATCTGGTTTCTTTGTAGATTGTCGCTACCGTTGCGAGGCATGGGATGTAGAGCAAAATAAAGGCCATGAAGCTGTAAGCTGAAAGGGGTGTAAAATAGCCTGCCATAAGTCCCTGGAGCTGTGATTCGGTTGGTGCGAAATAAATGATATTCATCGTTGAGACGATTGCTTCTTTTGCTAAAAAGCCTGTTAAGAGGGAAGCGCCTGCCTGCCAGGTCCCAAAGCCAATCGGATCTAAAAGTGGAGCAAGGATTCCGCCTATCGCTGCCAGGAAGCTGTGGTCCATTTCAACATTGAACCCGCCTGGCCCGGCATAGGAAAGCAGCCAAACAAAAACCGAACCCGCAAAAATGAATGTACCGGCTTTTTTAATAAAGCCTTTTCCCTTATCCCACGTACTTCTCCACAATGCCTGGAATTGCGGAAGACGATAAGGGGGGAGTTCAATAACAAAGAGAGAAGTTTCCGCTTTAAGAAGAGTCTTTGAGAACAACTTTGCTAATATAAGCGTAATTAAAATACCCAGGACATAAAGGCTTAACACGATTCCCGCCCCATTTTTCACGAAAAAGGCCCCGACAAACAAGGCATAGACAGGCAGCCTTGCGGAACATGACATTAACGGAGTCAAGAGAACGGTGAGCAGTCTTTCACGAGGCGTTTCTATTGTCCTGGCAGCCATAATGCCGGGTACATTGCAGCCAAAGCCAATCATCATTGGGATGAACGCCTTCCCATTCAGGCCGACAGATTCCATGATTCTGTCCATGACGAGTGCCACACGGGCCATATAGCCCGAATCCTCAAGCAAGGAAATGAAGAAAAATAGAATAAAGATCTGTGGTACGAATACTAGAACACCGCCTACGCCCGCAATCAATCCCTGGCTGACCAGGGCGTGAAGGAACATCGATGCCCCTGCAGCAGTCAGTACACCATCAGCCGCACCAGCAAGCGGACCATTAATAAATCCATCAAGAAAGTCTGATAGCGGAGATCCCAGCCAGTCAAATGTGAGCATGAACATCAGGTACATGAGCAAAAGGAAAATCGGCATGCCAAGGAACCTATTGGTAACGATGGCATCAATCCGTTCGGTAAGCGGAACTACCGCACCTTTTTTCCTGACTGTTTCAGCCGCTATTCTTGAAATAGCCTGTTTTCTCTTTTCATAGATGATATGGGCAAGAGATGCCTTCCCGCCTTTGGAAGCCAACTCTCGTTCAAGTTTGCCAACAATCTCGTGAAGGAAGGCTCTGTCCACAATTTTTTGCAGGTAATCGGCAACATATATATTTCCTTCAAAAAGCTGGAGGGCGAGCCATCTTGGAGAATGGGCAGTTTTCCCCTCCACCAAGGCAGCTATTGCCACAATGGCTTCTTCAATTTCGTGTCCATAATACACAAGGTTCTTTTTTGGAGGGAGTGAGCTTTCAGCAGCTGTCATTGCCTGAAGCTTCTCACAGCCTTTTCCGCTCCTGGCGACAACTGGGACAACAGGGATGCCAAGGAGGCCGGATAGTTTCTCTGAGTCAATTTGGATTCCCCTGCTGCTAGCAACATCAATCATATTTAGGCCAATCAGGATTGGCTTGCCGAATTCAATTAGCTGGATTGTTAAATGGAGATTCCGTTCAATTTGTGAAGCATCAAGAATATTGAGCATACGGTCGACTGGGCCATCAAGAAAGAAATTTGTTACAACCCCTTCATCCTTCGATAGAGGATTGAGAGTATAAATGCCCGGCAAATCGATTAGGCGGTCCCTCTTGTTCCGGAAAACACCGACCTTCTTTTCAACCGTTACACCACTCCAGTTGCCGACGTATTCATAGGATCCAGTCAGATTATTAAATAGCGATGTTTTCCCGGTATTGGGATTGCCAATCAACGCAATTTCCATTTATACCCTCTCCAGTTCGATACATTTCGCTTCCTTGCGCCTTATTCCAATACATTGCCCGCAGGATTCAATCATGATGGGCCCTCCGAAAGGCAAAATACACTTGATGCACACTTCGCTTCCTTCGGTAATTCCAAGATCGAGCAACCTTCTTCTTACAAGTCTGTCAACCAGCGAAATATCTTTTATCGTCGCTTTTTCCCCTGTTTTTAAATGTGCCAGCATGCTTTATCACCCTAACGAGTTTAAATGAGAATGATTCTCTTTCTTATACTTTTATTTTATCATCCCAAATAGTGGATAACGCCATATTGTTTGTGAATATTGTGTTAAACATGTTTCGGAATTGGCCTTTGAGAGCTAGCTTTAACTACAATAAAATACAACGAAAAACCGCTGGGCTTTTTACCCAGCGGCCACATCTATTAAATCTCTAAAGCCTATCCAACTCGTTCGTCCGAATAACTTCCCTTATTTGTTGTTTCATGGAGATTACGCTTGTGGAAGCCCTTCATGTAATAGACCACGGTCAAAAATGCAAGCCAGAGCGGCCCGACGATGACAGCAATCCTTGTATCCGCGCTGTACGCCATAATTCCCACCACAAATGCTAGGAATGCCAAGGCAATATAGGAGCTGTATGGAAACAATGGAACCTTATACTTAAGCCGAGCTGTATCCTTCTCGCCAAGGCTTTTTCGGTATTTTATTTGCGAAAGAAGAATGACTCCCCAAGTCCAGATTGCACCAAATGTCGCTACACTTGTTACGATTAAGAAAACCTTTTCCGGAACCAAATAGTTTAGGGCCACGCCGACAAGCAGAACCGATGCCGATGCGATGATGGCCAAGCCCGGGACGCCGTTCTTAGTAACATTGCTGAATTTCTTCGGTGCTTCACCATGGCCAGCCAGATTGAAAAGCATTCTTGCTGTACTGAAAATCCCGCTATTGCAGGAGGACAGTGCGGCTGTCATGACCACAAAGTTAATAATGCCAGCTGCTGCCGGAATCCCAATTTGTTCAAAGGTCAGTACAAATGGGCTTCCTTTTGTTCCAATTTCAGTCCACGGATAGATGGACATAATGACAAACAATGCACCCACATAAAAAATCAGGATACGCCAGAACACAGTATCAATCGCGCGTGCCAGGGATTTTTCAGGGTTCTTGACTTCCCCGGCCGTTACCCCAATCATTTCAATTCCCAGATACGCGAACAAAACCATTTGGAGTGAAAGAAGAACTCCCTTTAGCCCATTCGGGAAAATACCCCCGTTTTCCCAAAGATTGCTGATGCCTGTCGCGATGCCGCCGTTGCCAAAACCAAAAACGATCATTCCGATTCCAACGATAATCATGGCAACGATGGTCACAATTTTTATCAGAGCGAACCAAAACTCCAATTCCCCATACGCTTTAACCGCCAGGAAGTTTATTGACGCCATGATGACCAGTGCGGCAAGCGCCCAAATCCATGCCTCTGTATTCGGAAACCAGTATTTCATGTAGATTCCGACCGCAGTTATTTCCGCCATACAGGTGACAACCCATAAAAACCAATAATTCCAGCCTGTTATGTATCCGGCAAGCGGTCCAAGGTAATCCCGCGCATATTGGCTGAATGACCCTGCAACCGGCTTTTGAATCGCCATTTCCCCAAGCGCCCTCATTATGAAAAACATCATCAGCCCAGCAAAAGCATACCCAAACAGTATTCCCGGCCCAGCCATCTTAATTGCTGTTGCCGACCCAAGAAATAGCCCTACCCCTATTGCCGCACCCAGTGACATAAGCGTAATATGCCTTTGTTCTAGCCCCCGGTGCAAAGATTTCCCTTCCGCTGTCTTACTCATCTGCCTTCCCCCCGTTTATAACCAGCTTGTCGCCGGAGTTTGCAACTCTCTCCTTTACCCAGGAAAGAGCATTCTAATCCAGATTCCTGTCTCCCTTAGTTTCTCCCTTTTTCCCTATTCAACCAATCGTTAGAAAATAGACGCAATTGCGGGCTTTGCCCCGATGCAATAACCATGGCGTTTTTGCTATAATTTCTACTATACAGCCAATTCCCCAATCAGCTGTACAAGCAATTGCTATAAACCTATTTTTTTCGTTCTCCCTTCCCACAAGTTGACAGCGCTTTCAAAAATATTGAATATTTCTTGGAAAGATTGTAACATGTCCAAAAAAGAGAGTTATTGTGGAAAAACAAAAAAATTCTCTAGCCCATTTGTCGATTTCACCAATCGTCCTTTTTAGACAGATTATTTGTTCCATGGAGGTGTCCGGAATGCCCAACATTGTAAAGGACTTGTTTAAAACAACCTTTGATAGCCTGGAGGAATTTGCCGAAACCATCAGTTCCGCGCTTCAGTGCCCGATAACGATTGAAGATGCCAACCATCGGCTGCTTGCCTACAGCAGCCATGATGACCGGACGGACCCCGCGCGAATCTCTACAATTATTGGCAGGCGTGTGCCTGAAAAAGTTGTGAATCAGCTTTGGAAGGATGGAACCATTCCTTCCCTTCTGAAAAGCACTGACCCTGTCCGTGTAAAATGCAATAATGAAATTGGCCTGGGGAACAGGGTTGCGATTTCGATCCGGAACCAGGAAGAAGTACTTGGGTTCATTTGGGCGCTTGAAGTGGACAGGATTCTCGAAGACAAGGATTTTCTCCTTTTAAAGAGTGCGGCAGAGTCCGCCAAGAGCAAGCTCCTCCAACTCCAAATCCGAAAAAACCGGAAAGAGGACCGAAAGCAGGAATTATTCTGGAAGCTGCTAACCGGCCATTTGAATGACAACCTGGAAATCACTGATAATTTCGAACAGCTAAAGATTAACCCTGCTCCGGCATTTGTCATTGCCGCGTTTGACTTTGCAAAAAACATTTCAATCCAGGAGGAAAAGCGGATATCCTACTTGCTTTACACATACCAGGAAATCAAGCCTATGCTTCACACCATCGACTGCAATCATTTAATCCTGCTCATCGGGATTCAGGACGAAACTGGGAACTCGTGCAAGGTGGACCGCTTCTACGGTTCCTTTGCGGGAAAATTGGCCAGCCATCTTAGCAGCCCTATCGCCGTCCGCCCGGCATTCAGCAGCGTCTTTTCTGATTACTGCCAGTCCGCCCGGGCATATCAGGAAGCACTTGCCGTTTTGTCAATCAAGGATAAATTCCCAGAGGAAACCGGGAAAATCCATAGCTATTCGAAACTGGGCATCTATCAGCTGATGGATATTGTCCTAGAGAAACGTAAGGATAGCCGTTATGAAAACCATTCAATTTCCCAGCTCGCGGTATATGACAAAAAGAACAATACCAATCTTGTCGAAACGCTTGAAGTGTTCCTTACGAAGGACGGAAATGTAAATGATGCCTCCCGCACGCTGAACGTCCATGCCAACACATTAAACTACAGACTCAAGCGGATATCTGAAATTGGAGAAATCAATTTCAGGGATCCAAATCAGAAAATGCTTCTTTATCTGGACCTTAAGCTTACAAAATTCGAATAGCCGCCCTTTTGTGGAATTCCACAAAAGGGTGGTTTTCCTTTTTCCATTCTTTACAATGAAATAATAGTTAAATCCCTTTATACTAATCCCAAACCAATTCGTATGGTTATGACAAAGGGGAGGTAACAGCAATGATTATTGGTGTTCCAAAGGAAATTAAAAACAATGAAAATCGGGTGGCGCTAACACCTGCAGGTGTCGTTTCATTCGTTGGTTCAGGACATAAGGTACTTGTTGAAAAAGGAGCAGGCCAAGGCAGCGGATTTACCGATGAGGCATATATTGGTGCCGGTGCCGAAATAATTGAAAGCGCTTCCGATGTTTGGGGCGGGGCAGATATGATCATGAAGGTAAAAGAGCCGCTCGAAAGCGAGTATAGCTATTTTAGGCCGGGGCTTATCCTGTTTACCTACCTCCATCTCGCCGCCGAGCCTTCACTGGCAAAGGCTCTGACTGAAAAAGAAGTTATCGCGATTGCATATGAAACGGTAGAAGTAAACCGGACACTCCCTCTTCTTACACCTATGAGTGAAGTTGCAGGAAGAATGGCCACTCAAATTGGCGCGCAATTTTTACAAAAAACAAATGGCGGGCTTGGCATCCTCCTGTCTGGCGTACCCGGCGTGAACCGCGGCAAGGTGACAATTATTGGCGGTGGGATCGTTGGTACCAACGCGGCTAAAATGGCGATTGGGCTTGGCGCTGATGTAACCATCATCGACTTGAATGCGGACCGCCTCCGCCAGCTGGATGACATTTTCGGCGCGCAAATTAAAACACTGATGTCAAATCCATTCAATATTGCCGAAGCGGTTGCTGAAGCAGACCTACTCATCGGAGCTGTTCTCATTCCTGGTGCAAAAGCTCCAAAACTTGTAACAGAAGAAATGGTTAAGAGGATGAAACCAGGCTCCGTCATAGTGGATGTCGCCATCGACCAGGGCGGCGTTGTCGAAACAATCGACCATGTAACGACACATGACAAGCCGGTTTATGAAAAGCACGGGGTAGTTCATTATTCAGTTGCAAATATGCCTGGCGCGGTCCCTAGGACTTCAACAATCGCCCTGACAAACGTAACCGTTCCTTATGCCCTGCAAATTGCCAACAAAGGGGTCATAAAAGCAATTTCGGACAATGCGCATTTAAAGCTTGGCGTCAATACAGCAAATGGAGAGGTTACGTATGAAGCGGTAGCCCGTGATCTTGGATATGTGTATGTTCCAGTTGAAACAGCGCTTGAAAAGGAATTTGCTTTAATATAATCAAATTGAACAGCCCCTCTGGATGAAAGAGGGGCTGTTTTTTAAAAAAATTCTGAAGGCGGCCTTACTAAGAATTCATAAAAAAGGGCAATACGTTCAAATAAGGGGGATTATTTGGGTGGGTTTCACTAGCTTCAGAGACACTTGGGCGGAGGTTTCACTGGATCATATCAAAAGCAACCTTGGGCAATTTCAACAATTTATCGAAAAAAAGGTTAAGTTAATGGCGGTTGTAAAAGCGGATGGGTACGGCCACGGGGCTGTTCGAATTGCACAGACTGCCATTTCCGCGGGAGCTGATTACCTGGCGGTTGCGATATTGGACGAGGCATTGGAATTAAGGAAAGCTGGCATCGGGCACCCAATCCTTGTGCTTGGTTATACTCCGGAAAGATCCATCCGGGCAGCCATTCAACACAGGATAGCCCTAACGGTTTTCAGCGAAGAAATGCTTATGCAAATCATATCTCAATCGCGCAGCCTGAATAAAACGGCTGCCATCCATTTGAAAATTGACACCGGCATGTCAAGGCTTGGGTTAACTTCCACCAAGGAAGCGGTTGAGGTCGCCATTAAGGCGAATGCTGCAAAAGAAGTAAAACTTGAAGGGGTTTTCACCCATTTCGCGAATGCGGATAATTCCTGCTCTCCCTATACATTGCTTCAGTTTGCGAAGTTTCGGGACGTACTGGAGAGTATAGAAAGTGCCGGGATTTCAATACCACTCCGGCATTGCTGCAATAGTGCCGCCACGATGAATTTCCCGGAAATGCATCTCGATATGGTTCGTATAGGAATTGCCATGTACGGGCTTTATCCGGACTCTTCCTTAAAAGATCATCCAATCAGGCTTCAACCGGCAATGTCGTTTAAAACGAAGATATCCGCAGTAAAAAAAGTTTCTCCTTACCAGCCTGCCAGCTATGGCTGCACATGGGAAATGCCGCATGAAACAATGCTCGCCACCTTGCCAGTCGGGTATGCCGATGGCTTTTCAAGGCTGCTATCCAACCGGGGGAGAGTCCTGATAAAAGGCCATTTTGCTCCTATTGCCGGCCGAATCTGCATGGATCAGACAATAATCGATGTTACAGGTGTTGGCCACTGCAAAATCGGCGACACAGTGACACTATTCGGCCAGGATGGGATTGGTTTTCAATCGGCAGAAGAGCTTTCCGACCTGATAGGATCAATACCTTATGAAGTTGTTTGCTCAATAGGCAAGCGCGTTCCAAGGGAATATATGGAGTCTTCCGTAATGAATCATGATTGTGGGCCCGCCATTCCGGAGCATGCTTGAAGCACGCTGATCACTTGCAATGGCATTAAATAGAGAAAAAAGGAAGGGGCATGCCCTTCCTTTTTTTACATATTACTATTAAGCGATTTTCCCGGTCCTGCAACAAGCCGTGGTGAAGCCCCAAAAACCAAGGCCACTAGAATTGCACTGAGTATTGCGTTCGGGAGCATATAAGTGCCATTATATAAAAATGAAAAAAGTGCTGCTGGAGTTCCTTCAGGCGCGGAATCACCAAAGAACACAATTCCTCCGATAAAGTGTGCTAGAAACCTTAGAGCGCTGCCGAGTACGACGCCCAGGCTCATATAGGAAAGCCATTTTGTTTTCTTGCCATCAGCCTTTGAATTTCTTACAGCATTTGCAAAAATCCCCGCGGTTCCTACAACAGTAAAGGCAACAAGATAATCAAGCGCGCCCTGGACCGGATGGATGATATACGCCTGGCCAAGAACGATTTGCAGAAGGCCAAGCAGGAATCCAGTAAGCAAGCCTCCTTTTAAACCCCAGCGGTAAGCCATCAAGAAGATTGGGACCATGGCAATTGAAACTGAACCGCCCTGCGGCCAAATTTTAAAAGAAAAGAAGCTGGCTGCAAGGTCGAGTAAAAAGGCAAGCGCTGAAAATACAGCAACCTCTACTAAAAATAATGTCTTCTGTTTTTGTTCCATAAACGTTTCCCCCTTTGTCCGGGATGAAATATGAATCATCCCATAATTTTGGGTATCCGTTTGAAACCTTCCTTTTCGATATGGGTGTGCCAGTGAAGGCTTTTTGGCCAAATAAAAAAGCAATACAAAAACGCTTTTTAAAGGATTTTGTATTGCCATTTATCGGCATGCCACATCCCTACGCTAGCGTTAACTAACAGGTTCAAAGGGTCAGAACTCAAAAATCGTTCACTCTCAGCCGCTTTAGCAGCTCCCCTTGTGGAAGTATTCAATTGATATCCATCTTTACTATACTATTCTTTCCTGCTTCTGACAACACTAACACTGTCGGGATGGGATTAACAGCGAGGGCATGGGGTATTGGACTATTAAGGTATTCCCCACTTTTTTTTCATAATAGTCCTTTGATACCATGCCTAGTTGATTATGGTTTCCTTTTTTTGTTAATGTAGACATGTACTATTTTATGGGAGGACAGCCAATGGATAGAAACAGCCAATTAAAGGCAGGAGAAACAGGCGCTTGGATCAGCATCATCGCCTATATTTTGCTGTCATCCTGCAAACTGGCGGCCGGGAAATTTGGAAACTCGGAAGGTTTAATCGCAGACGGCCTGAATAATATGACCGATGTGGTTGCCTCCATCGCAGTATTGGTTGGCTTAAAAATATCAAGAAAGCCACCCGATAAAGACCATCACTATGGCCACTACCGTGCGGAAACAATTGCTTCCCTCGTTGCCGCATTTATTATGCTCGGTGTTGGCATCGAAGTTTTGGTGAATGGATTCCAATCTTTTTTTGAGGACAACAAGCAGGTTCCAGATTGGCTGACTGCCTGGACTGCACTAGGTTCTGCAGGTATTATGTTGGGAGTTTATTCATATAACAAACGGCTTGCCAAAAAAATCAACAGCGCGGCCATTCACGCAGTCGCACAGGACAACCGCTCGGATGCCCTGGTGAGCATTGGCGCCCTAATAGGTATCCTTGGCTCAAGAATTGGCATCGTTTGGCTGGATATGCTGGCGGCTATTGTGGTGGGGCTTATCATTTGTAAAACAGCCTGGGAGATTTTCCGGGATGCATCACACGCGCTTACCGACGGTTTTGATGTAAGCAAGGTTCCCGAACTTAAACACACCATCAAAGGGACTCCTGGCGTTAAGGGCGTAACGGAAATCAAGGCTCGAACCCATGGCAATCAGACACTGATTGAATCAACAATCCTGGTGGACCCAACCCTGACCATCATTGAGGGACATGCCATTACTGAAGCAATCGAAAAAGGGCTGCAATCAAAGCATGGTGTCCGTTATGCGATCATCCATGTCGAGCCTTACATTGAATCGAAAAATGCCCGTACCGATAACGGCCCGTATACATCTTGAACAGAATAAACCCGCACTTCGCAAAGTGCGGGTTTGTTTAATTTTGCAGCTGTTTAGTTATTTTTCATGAATGATGGACGGCGCTTGTTTTACACGCCTTTCCTTTTGCCTCTCCCTTTCCTCGCGGCGCTTTTCGCCGTCAGCGACAATGACGGCACAGGAAGCATCACCTGTAATATTCACAGCAGTTCTGACCATATCAAGAAGCCTGTCAATCCCGAGAATCAACCCAATTCCTTCTACCGGAAGATTGACTGACTGCAGGACCATCGCTAACATGACAAGACCGACACCCGGTACCCCTGCTGTCCCAATACTCGCGAGAACCGCGGTTACAATGACAGTCAAAATTTGAGTCATACTAAGGTCAACGTTGTACACCTGTGCGATAAAGATCGTCGCTACTCCCTGCATGATGGCTGTTCCATCCATGTTAATCGTTGCTCCAAGCGGCTGAACAAAACTTGAAATGCTTTTTGGTACCTTTAGGTTTTTCTGTGCAGCTTCCATAGAAACAGGCAACGTCGCATTGCTGCTTGATGTACTGAAAGCTACACCCATTGCTGGGGAAAAGCCTTTAAAAAATGTAATCGGGTTCATGTTCCCAAGAAAATAAACAGCGGCTCCATACGTAACAAACGCGTGAATAAATAAGCCTAGGAGCACGACAATCATATATACCCCCATTGATTTGATTGCGCTGAACCCCTGGCTCCCGATCGCTGAAGCAATCAATCCAAACGTGCCGAAGGGTGCAAATCTCATTACCATGTTCACAAGATACATCATTATGTCGTTGCCCTGCTCAACAAAATGGTAAAACCCTTTTGTCTTTTCGCCTAGCGCGGTGAGGGCAAGCCCAATGAAAATCGCAAACACGATGACCTGGAGCATATTTCCGCTCGCCAATGCGTCAATCGGGTTTGTCGGAATAATATTTAAAAGTGTGTCACTGATTGGCGGGGCCTTTTCCGCACTAAAATCTGCTGTTTTCGTATTAAATGTGCCCATATTCCCCGGTTTGATAGTAAACGCTAAAATAAGGCCGATCACAATCGCAATTGCCGTAGTAATAAGAAAATAGGAAATCGTTTTAAATCCCATCCTGCCAAGCTTTTTAGGATCGCCAAGCCCCGCAACACCGAGAATAATAGAAAATAGAACAATTGGAACTACAAGCATAGTAATAAGGCTAATAAAAATCTTTCCCATCGGAGCAAATACAAACTTATCCAGAATACCGAAAACCCCCGGAGCAAATAAGTTCAATAAAAGACCTGTAATCGCCCCTGCAAGAAGTCCGATAATAATTTTTGTTGTCAACTTCATACCTTTAACCTCCCTATTGTGTTCCCTTTTGTCTTTTTAGTTGGAATGTAAAAGATAACCCCTACATGTCCACAAAAAAATAATTTCCGTTTAAATACCCGTTTTAAAACATGGACAAACAGGCATAATCTGGTTATATACTAGGTTGAGAGTTAAAAAGGGGGATGGAAGATGTTTACCTTTAAGGTGGATGAGGAAATAGAATTGCAATTATTTCAGTTAAAAGATTGCAAGGAATTATACCGGCTTGTCGATACAAACAGGAAGCATTTAAGGAAATGGCTTGCTTGGGTGGATGATATGTCCAGCCCTTACCAGTATGAAACAATCATTCCGATGTGGCTGAAACAATTTTCCGATAATAATGGTTTCAATACTGGCATCCGCTATCGTGGCGAGCTGGTCGGCTCCATTGGATTTCATTATATTGATTGGAGAAACAAGCATACAACCATTGGCTATTATCTCGCACAAAATGCTGAAGGAAGAGGCATTATGACCCGTTCAACCCAAGCCCTCTTGAATTATGCGTTTAACGATTTAAACCTAAACCGTGTGGAAATCCGCTGCGGCGAATTCAATCTAAAAAGCAGGGCGATTCCAGAGCGGCTTGGATTTACAATTGAAGGAAGAGTCAGGGACGGAGAAATGCTGTATAATGAATTCCATGACTTGATTATCTATGGAATGCTGGCCAGGGACTGGAATCATACAAATGTCTAAGCCTTTAAAGAAGAATCGTTTATTTCTCTCATAAGGGTGGAAGCTGAACAATAAACTGATAAAGAATCGAACTAGACTAGGAGAGCCAGCTGTCAAGCCTGGCAAGCTAGCAAGATGCTGAACAGCAACCACAACGTTTGACTGTACAGTTTGTTTTCATTTATAATTATTCTTAATTTTACATGTCGAGGTGGTATGATGGGGTTATCTATCGTATTGGCGAACTAGCAAACCGGGCCGGCGTATCCAAGAGGACAATTGATTACTATACTTCCATCGGACTCCTGAACGCTGATCGGACCCGAGCCAACTACCGGCTTTATAACGAGGAAGCACTCTGGGACCTAAAATATATAGAGGAATGCAAACATATGCATTTCCCTCTTGAAGAGATTAAGAGAAAGCTGGAAATTAGGAAAGCCGGAAAAATACGCGAGTCGGAAGTGGAAGACCAGGCCTATTTAGTTGCTCAGCAAATGAAGCAGCTCCAGGACGATTTAACGGCTCTGCTGCCGCTTATCCAAAAACTAGATACACACAAAAGGGGCCTGGTTTCAAAGAACCTGAATGATGAGGGCAATGCCCTGCTTCAGTCCCTGAAGGAATTTACAAGTTGATTTTCTATATTACCAGGAGGTGACTCCTTTACCCGTAATTGCGGGATAAGGAAATTTATTGGACATATTAAACTTGGTTTTAATAGCCATTTTTATTGCTTTGACAGCCTTTTTTGTCGCATCGGAATTTGCGATTATCAGGGTTAGGAGTTCAAGGATTGACCAGTTGATTGAAGAAGGAAGTTCCAGCGCAGCCGCAGCAAAAAAAGTGATTATAAATCTAGATGAATACCTTTCAGCATGCCAGCTTGGCATCACCATCACGGCGCTCGCCCTTGGATGGATTGCCGAGCCGACCATGGAAAGGATTCTCGAACCAATTTTGCATGGAATGAATGTTTCGGCAGGTGTTTCAAAAATCCTTACGTTCTCGATTGCCTTTGCGGGGATTACGTTCCTGCATGTGGTAGTTGGCGAACTTGCCCCAAAAACATTGGCCATTCAAAAGGCGGAGGCAATCACACTTTTAACAGCAAGGCCGCTTATCTTCTTTTACAAGCTGATGTATCCATTCATTTGGGCTTTAAATGGATCCGCACAGGTGATTGTCAGATTTTTCGGCTTAAAACCAGCTGCAGAAAACGAACTGGCCCACACGGAAGAGGAACTTCGGATTATACTGTCCGAGAGCTATAAAAGTGGTGAAATAAACCAATCAGAGTTTAAGTATGTGAACAAGATTTTTGAATTCGATAACCGGATCGCCAAAGAGATCATGGTACCAAGGACAGAAATTGTTTCCCTCTCCAAGGATGACAAGCTTGAAAGCATCCTCGCTATAATAAAAGAGGAAAAATTCACACGCTATCCGGTAATTGATGGCGATAAGGACCATATTATTGGACAAATCAATATTAAGGAAATTTTGACAGACCTAATAGGAGAAACGAAAATACCGGATAAAACAATTGAGAGTTACTCAAGGCCAATTATCCGCGTCATTGATACTATCCCTATCCATGAACTGCTTGTCAAAATGCAGAAGGATCGGATTCACATGGCCATCCTGATGGACGAATATGGGGGCACTTCAGGCCTTGTTACTGCAGAGGATATCCTCGAGGAAATCGTCGGCGATATTAGAGACGAATTCGACATGGACGAAGTTCCGATGGTTCGAAAAATGAAGGATGGACATTATATTATAGATTCCAAAGTTCTTGTCAGCGAAATCAACGACTTGCTTGGCCTGGAACTTCAGGAGGACGATGTTGATACCATGGGCGGATGGATCCTGACTGAAAATTTCGAAGCACGCGAAGGGGATATCATTACCCGCGGTGCCTATGAATTCAAAATCATTGAGATGGAAGAACATCACATTCGCTACATTGAAGTTACTAAACTGGCAGAACAAACAGAACCAGCCATATCACAGGTCCCGATTGCAAATCCCGGCATCCTGTCATAATAAGCAAAAGAAGGCACCTCCCGATAACTCGGGAAGTGCCTTTACTTTTTGGGAGCAACTCTCTCCCTGCCGTCCTATCCGGCAGTTTTCGATTGATGACACTCGACTTTTTCAAATTTCGTGAAGACCTAACGGTTATTTCTTATAATAATTAGTTCCTCTTCCGCCTTTGCCAGCTTGACTAGATGAGAATCAAGCCTGCGGTTAATATGCCTGATTTCCTCGCGCGCCGGCCCGCCAGTCGCTTCCCTTATTTCTTTAACAGTCTTCAAAATTTCATCCGTCTGCCTTTCTTCAATCCTCAGGAGTGATTCTTTTATATCAGACAAATCAATCTGATTTACGGCAACACGGTGTTCAATGCTGTCTACCTTTTCAAGCCGTGCTAACCGTTTTTCTATATTTTCCAATGTAGAACCGAACGAGTCGATTAGTTTCTTTATATCATTTACCGCATCTTGAAACTTGTTGTTAGTATCGTCCATTTTGTGAAAGCTCCTTCGCTTTTTTCTCATTTTAACACCGTTAACCCTGTAATAATGTTACAAATCAGAGAAAATCATGAACGATTCATGAACTGTGGGTATAACTCGCCATGGGTGTGAAAATTATCATAGTTATGCTGCTCAACAAGAGAGTACTCTTAAATCAAGAATACAGTTTTTCTAAAAAATTCCGCAAAGGCTGGTGGATAATATGTATTTATCATTTGATAAAAAGGCTCTCTCCTGGTTTGCGAATGAATTTGGAATTAAAGAACCAATCAGCATCCGTTTGCACCCGCAATATGATGGTTTCGGACTTCAACACAAAGGATTCAGCCTTGCCCTTTCTGCCGAACCCCCAACCGACCCTTGCTATTTGAGGGAATTAAATGGCGTAACCTTTTATGTTGAGGCGAGCGACAGTTGGTTTTTTGAAAAAACCAATACGTTCTTTTTTTATGATGAATCCATTGAGGAGTTAGCCATTCGGTATGAAGAAGAGGCGGCTTAAATGAATTTGGGTTTGAGAACCGGGAGCATCCATTGCTTCCGGTTTTTTATTGAAATAACTCAGAGCGCACCAGAATTACCTCTATTTTCCAATTTTACAAACTTAAGTCAATCTGTTACAAAAAATGTGTGAATAGTGTTACTATTAAACTGTAGAATGCAGAATTTAGCAACAAATCCTCAGAGAGCCTCTTACATTTTATACCCTTTCCACAAATGTTTAACCGCTTCGGACGGAGAATATCCCACCTTCTTTATCGATATTAATTTCAAACAGCTTTAGCGACCCGTTTTCTATTGAAACAGAGGGCCAATCCAGTATCTTCGTGGAGTTTGTCTATTTCACAGTGCCTTTCCATCATGATGGCATGAAAAATTCGCGCCAGCCAAAACTATATCAGGGGGCTTATTAAAATGAACAAAACCTTCTCGAAAAACTTTGGAAAAGTGAAGGAACATTTTGAGCTTCGCCTTGAGAAAGATCTACTGTACGTCCATTACAAAAATGGCGACTTTGAAACTTCGGCCAATATTTTGAAAAATGAAACCAAGTCTCTTAAGGAATGCCTGAGCGAATTTCTTAAAGAAAACAATGCATCCTCTGAATTAAATGAAGATGTTTCAAAGTTTCTTGAAGAAACCGGGTTCTTAAAAGGAAACAAGTGGACCGATTTTACAAACTCTCCCGTGAAAGCGTTGTTTCTCTATATGGTATTTGCTGTGGCAATCGCACTTTCTGTTCTCCTGGGCTATATGGCCGGTGATTTCCTTGACGGTTATTTTTCCATCTATCCCATATTCACCCTGCTTGGACTTGCAGCCGGCCTTGGACTTGGCGGGTTTGCCGTTTATTCGATGGCATTGAAATACTTCAGAACAAACCAAAATTATAAACAAAAAAAGCCCCTTGGCAAGGCAGCGATTGATTGGCCGGAAATCGATATCGGCATTGATGAAGTACGCAAGGCGGTCAGAAAATTTTCAGACAGTCTGCCAAAAGGTGTTTACAGGACCATCCTAGTCAATGAGGACAATAGCGTTGACTTTAGCCAACTCACCCACATTTTAGGCGGAATCCCTTCAAAGAAATTTTATATGTCCAAGGAGACGTATGATTTGTTTGAAGAATCAGATAAGGATATATCTTATGAAATGGATAGGGTACAAATAGCTGTGGACCTGTATGTCAAGGAAAAACGCGAATACCCAATGCTCCCCTTCGATCCCAGCAAACGGGTGAATTACTATCAGCTTTTGCAGAACCATTATTTAAAGGAACAACCAAAAATCCAATTTTATATCACGGATTACGATGGCCTTGTTACTCATATCAAACCTGTAAAAAAACCAGGCTGAAATTAACGGTATCCCAAATATTTCCTGATAGAAAACAGGTCATTGGCCGTTCCCAAAGGTTTGCTGTACTTTTAATTTGGGGATAATGAAAAGGAGGCTTCCATAAGGACGGAAGTATCAGAAAGGAGGGATTGATTATTGTTTAAACAGGTTGAGCTTTCAGACTATCACCTTTGGATGTGCCAGCAAATAAGAGAAAAATTAGCTGAACGAAACCAAATCTCTCCTCTGGATACTTTTGACTACACAGAGCGTGACTTAGTCACAATTGCACTCAGTGAGTTGGTGTGTCAACTTAACTTAACTGATTCCTCATCCTTGAGGTTAAAATAAGGCCGGCAGCGGCCTTTTTGTTTTGGAACAACAAAGGCAACACCACTTGCTGGCATTGCCAATTGTTACTTAAATAATTTTCTTGCCGCTTTGGGATAGCGCATAATAAATGCCATACTGCAAGGTTTGGTAGCATTGGAATTTGGATAGATTGATTTGGGAGTGTGTGACCAAAGCCCCTAGCTCGGCAGAAATACCTACAAGGATTGTTTCAATGCCGACAAGGGAGGCAGCCGAGCCCAGCTTCTGAATAAAGTCAAAGCCGTACTCCCCCATATCGTGATTATGGTCAAGCCCCGTTAAGTCGAGGATCAAATAATTCGCATTGTGTTTAGGCAAATTGAAAAGTGTTTTAACAAGAAGGTTTTCGGAACGGCTTTCATCGTACTTCCCAATTAACGGAACAACGACGATTCCCTCTAAGACAGGAATAATTGGAGACGATATCTCTTTTACAAGATCCTGTAAATCCTTTGTTTTTTCCTCCACCAATAGTTCAAGTTCACGGATTTTTTCTGATTCTCTTCTCCTGGCAAGCTGATGGATATTGCTCGAAACTGTTATTTCAGATGGAAAATACTCCACAATTGTACACTCGGCGCCTGTTAACTGGTCCTTCACTACCCTATACCAAATGTTCGTTCCCAGAAGTCCTGTGAAAATTCCCGCATAGTGGGCGGCCAAATATTTACCGCTTGCGCTTTTTCCCTGTTCTTTATTAATTTTATATTCCCAGCTATCCGTTAGTTCAATGGATAGCTTTTTATCTTCAAGGTTAAGTTGTTTAATTTCCGCCCTGCCCCACCCGGCCGATGCATATGTATAAGGAATTAGCCTGGATGCTTCTTCAGGTGACACATGATTTTTAGCAAAATACTCACCTACAACCAGCCCTTGGCGGAAACCGGTAGTTTCAAGCACCAAAGCGCCGGCTTCTTCGCCGGAAACCTCTTCTATCGTATCAAAAAATGTTCTCATCGCAGAAGTAATCCAAAATAGGACGGCATCTTCACCTTCGAAAATGAATCGGCCCTCCTGCAGATTCCATTTAAAGTCCAGGCCGCCCACATTCATTTCTTGTTTGGCAGTTTGCTTTTCAGTAGCCACTTTAGATTGCTCCCCTCTTCCTATTCGACGGGCAATTCACTCTTTCAACCCACTTATTCTGTAATAAATGTACCTCTTTCCATACTTAGTGTCTAATCAAACGCTTTTTTACAATTAGCGTTAGTAGGGACATACTGATAGCTTTTATTATGCTCTATATAATTACTCGGTATTATTCATCATCCATTTCTCCACAGTGGCTGTGCGCAAAAGCGAGCTGCATCACTACTGTCCCGCTGTAAAAATGTGTCGGAATTTTGACGGTTTTCGATATCCATCCTTAAACTTTCGATATATTGAAAATTCTTTCGATATCCATCCTTAAACTTTCGATAAATTAAAAATATTTTCGATATCCGGTATCAAGTCCTCAAAAAAACCGGAAATAGTTACTTTTTATCTCTTAACTTTTCAAAACATGGTAAATGAATGACCGTTTCAAGCAGAAACGCCTGACAAAACGGTTTTCATAACGCTAATGATGACCATTTTAAACCAGGAAAGAGATCAAAATGGTCTTCAAGTGTAAAAATGGGATGTTCTTTATTGGGGGCCAACAAAAAAATACCCCAGTTTAATAAAAACTGAGGTCTTTCCGTTCATTTAGTTGCAAACGCCATGATTGCTAGGACAGCCCTCGTCTTCGCTTTCAACCTGAATGGTACTATGGTCGATGCCAAACTGGTCATGAAGAAGGGATTGTGCCTCCCGCAGTATGGTATCATGCAAACCATCGCAAGAAATCGCAATGTGGCAACTCAGCATTGGCATCCCTGATGTCACCGACCAAATATGAAGATCGTGGACGTCTTTTACATAAGGAATGTTTAATAAGGCAGCGCGCAGCTTGGCAGCGTCAATTTGTGAAGGCGCGCCTTCCATCAAGATATGGATTGAATCCTTTATCACTCTCCAGCCGGAAATGATAATCAGGATTGCGACTGCAACACTTGCAATAGGGTCCGCAACTCCCCAGTCGAAGAAATAAATCAGAAGCGCGGCAACTATCGCACCGGCCGATCCCAGCATGTCGCCAAGGACATGAAGGAATGCGCTCCTGACGTTAAGGTTGTCGTCCTTATCCCCTCGCATCAGAATAAAAGCGGCTCCGATATTTACAAGCAGGCCGATGACGGAAATCGTGAGCATCCCTAAACTCTGCACTTCAGGCGGGTTCCTGAATCTGTGGAAAGCTTCGACAAAAATATAGATTGAAATCGCAATCAGCGTTAAACCATTTAGGGCAGCGGCAATAATTTCAAACCGTTTGTAGCCGTATGTTTTGTCCGGTGTCGATGCCTTTTCCCCAAGCTTAATCGCAAAAAAGCTTAAACCTAATGCCGCCGCATCGCTCAGCATATGTCCGGCATCGGACAGCAGGGCAAGGCTGTTTGTTATAATCCCCCCTGCCACTTCTACAAACATAAACGATGCAATTAATACAAACGACCAAAGCAGCGCTTTTTTATTTCCTGTATGGTGATGGTGCCCATGCCCATGGTCATGTGAATGGGAATGATGATGTCCCATGCTGGTTTCCTCCCTGGTGTATTCCCTCCGCCAGCAGCGGGAGATTCCTTATTTATGTCCAGCAGCCTCCCAATGTATATGCTCCTGGTGATTTTTCACCTTTTGCAGGACAATCTTCCGGTACATCCCGTTAAACAGGATCCCTTTGTCATCCTTTATCCTTACCCGTTTTTTTGAGCTTTCAAGTATTTTTTCAAAGGAAATCCCGATATCCGTCCCGAGAAAACGGATGGCTGGCCTGAAAATTTTCTTAAACGGGCTGAGGCTTTTTCCCTTTGGTGTGAATTTATCGAATATGAGGATATGGCCATCACCTTTTGCAACCCTAACCATTTCGTTAAGAGCTTTCTCTCCGTCTGGGACAACCGATAGAATCAGACTGCCAATCACCCAATCAAATGACTCTTTAGGAAAAGCCATATTTTGCGCATCCATTACCAATAAATTAATATCCGAGCCTATGGTCTTTTCCCGAGCCTTTTCAAGCATTTCCTTTGAAAAATCGATCGCTGTTACTTCTAATTCGGAGAGGGGAACGTGCGGGAAATCCGCTCCGGTCCCGACTCCGACAAACAAGACACGCTGGCCTTTCTTAAAAGATAAAGATCCAAATACGTCTCTTCGGGCTTTTAAAAATAAGCCGCGATTGAAAAAAACGTCATAAATAGGTGACCATAGCTTATAGATATACAGGTTCCATTTGCTATTCATTGCCATACCCCCAGAAGAGCCTATAGAAGAACATTAAGCCTTAAAGGTCCGATTGGCTCAACTAAGCCGCTGGAAGAACCAGCGGCAAGTTTCACTTTACCTTTAACAGACGGAGGCCGTTCAGTGTGACCAATATTGTCGCGCCCATATCTGCGAATATCGCAATCCATAAAGTCAGCCACCCTGGAATAACGAGAAGCAGGGCTACGAGTTTAATGGCCAACGAAAACGTAATGTTCTGTTTAATAATTGTTAATGCCTTCCTGCTAAGCTTTATGGCGAAAGGAAGTTTCCTTAGATCATCTCCCATGAGGGCGAGATCAGCAGTTTCAAGGGCGGTATCCGTGCCTGCACCTCCCATTGCAATACCTACAGTTGCCGCTGCCAAGGCCGGAGCATCATTTATTCCATCGCCGACCATGGCGACTTTCCCGTAATCATTCCGCAACTGTTTTATGATCGAAAGTTTATCCTGCGGGAGAAGTTCTGACTGGATATCCGTTACTCCGGCAAGGCTGCCGATCGCAGAAGCCGTTCCCGCGTTGTCTCCTGTCAGCATCACTGTCTTTTTAATGCCCATATCATGAAGCTTGGCGATAACCTCCCGGCTGCTTTCCCTCACTTCATCGGCAACGGCCACTAGTGCGAGAATTTCTTTAGAAGTGCAAAGAGCCATAACCGTCTTTCCTTGTTTTTGGAGGTTATATATTTGAGCCTGCAGCTGGGTATCCACCTTTTCCTCACATACTTCCGAAATAAAGGCCGGACTTCCTGCAAAATAGGAAATGCCGTTGATTTCCGCTGTGATTCCTTTTCCGGTCATGGAAGTGAAATGATCCGCCTGAATATCTTTATAGGCCAATGCTAGCTCATCCGCTCTCTTTAAAATTGCCGAAGCAAGCGGATGCTGCGAGCCGTATTCAAGCGCAGCAAAAATGGAAAACAAGGACTTTTCATCATTTCCATTAAGCGCCAGGATGTCGGTTACAGCCGGAACCCCTTTTGTCAAAGTGCCTGTTTTATCAAACGCAATGGCATTCAGCGCCCCGGTTTCTTCGAGATGAATGCCTCCCTTAATCAAAATCCCGTTTCGGGCCGCATTGCCAATTGCTGTTACAATGGAAACTGGAGTTGAGATGACAAGGGCACACGGGCATCCTACAACCAGCACAGAGAGCCCCTGGTAAATCCATGTATTCCATTCCGCCCCGACAGCAAGCGGAGGGACTATCGCGACCAGTGCCGCGATTGCCATGATGACTGGGGTGTAGTATTTTGCAAAACGGTCAATAAACGCCTGGGACGGTGCTTTTTCAGCCTGGGCTTCCTCCACTAAATGAATAATCTTTGCGATGGTTGTGTCTGCCACAAGCTTTGTTACCTTTACCTCAAGGATGCCTTCACCATTCAAGGTTCCCGCGTATACTTCATCCTTCACCTTTTTTTCAACAGGTACAGATTCACCGGTGATGGCTGCCTGATTAATCGAGGAATGGCCCTTTACTACAATCCCGTCCATGGCAAGTTTTTGGCCAGGCTTTACAATCATGATGTCGCCAATTTCAATTTCGTCTGCAGGTATTTCCAATGTATTGCCATTCCGTCTAATCAGCGCTTCCTTTGGGGCAATATCCATTAGTGAACGGATGGAAGCCCTTGCTTTGTCCATTGAAAATTTTTCAAGTTCTTCACTGATAGCGAACAAGATGACAACGACCGCACCCTCGCTCCACTCACCTATAATCGCCGCCCCGATGATTGCGATTGTCATCAGGGTCCTCATATCAAATTCAAGCCTGAACAAGTTTCTCAAGCCGGTCTTAAATAATGGATATCCGCCGATCAGAATAGCTGCCAAAAATGGCACAATTGTATAAGTCGCATCCTCCCCATTCAGCAAATGCGAGACATAGCCTAGCAGGACTAACACCACTGAAACCAGGACCCTTGCATATTTTTCTAAAAAGTGTCCTTGCCCCGCTGTTTCCTCCATGGCATTCTCCGGCAAGATTTTCAGGCGGTCAAAGGCACCCGCTTTTTCAATTTCCTCAATAGTTGTTTGTCCGTAAACGGTTATTTTCGAAGCGCCAAAATTGACTGCTGCATGAGAAACACCATCCAGGTGTTTTACGTTCTTTTCGAACTTCGTTGCACAGCTGGCTCAAGAAAGTCCCTGGATCCGGAAAGTCTGTTTAACTTCTGCCACGCCCCGCCACCTCCTCATGATGTTCAAATGCAATCTCGATGAGCTGCTTAACATGGTCATCGTCCAGGGAATAATAAACAAGCTTTCCCTCTTTTCGGAACTTTGCGATGCCCAGGTTCCGTAGTGTCCTTAGATGGTGGGAAGCCGTCGCCAGCGATGAACCGGCTATATTGGCTACATCACAGACGCATAGCTCATCCTCCATTGCGAGGGCATAGGCAATCCTAACCCTCGTATCATCAGAAAGAGCCTTGAAGATTTTCGCTACACCCACGGTACTTTGCTGCTGAAGCTTGACCTTAACCCTCTCTACTTTCTCTCGCTCGACACAGGTAACTTCACATATATCATGCTGAACCATATCTTGCACCTCATTCAAACATTCATTTGAGTATATAATATTCAAATGGGCATTTGATTGTCAAACATTTTTCATTTTTTCAAAAAAAAAAAGCCGCATTTCAATTTTTACATTCGTTGATTTTTGGACATATATATATAGTTTCCACTATTAAGAAATTGATAAAATAAAAACAACAATAACCATTTTCTAACATGGGGGGAGAAGAAAGATGAAGCGAATCCTTATCATCTTATTGAGTTGCGCCTCTTTTTTCGGGCTTGGCATGGCCGTTTATGCGAGCCCAATAAATCAGAAAGTCAGTGAAGGTTTGGACGCATTCATTGCCTCCAAGTTGGGTAAAGGCGATCAATAAGAGGTAAACCATGCGGAACCGAGAGAAAATTGCATCCATTAAAGGCGGATTAATAATTTTTAAAAAGAAAAAAAGAGCCTAATCCAGGCTCTTTTCTCATCCTTTTAACAGTTGTACAATTTCCTTTGCCTTATTCAAGTTCACACCCTCTATCGGGCTATTGTTTTTCCGTATTGCTGTTCCAAAGTGGTAATGCCCAGTGTTTACTTCGGAATGTACAGATAGAATATTCTCTCTTGTTAAACCGCCGCCAACCAATATGGCAGCCTTCCCTGATTCGATTTTCATCTCGTTGACAGCCTTAAGGCGGCCCGCTAAATCGCCATTTCCGCCTGAGGTTAATATACTGGTAATTTCCTTGTATTCGGATAGGAGCCGGACTGAATGGCTGAGGCTGACTGTCCCGTCAATTGCCCGGTGGAAAGTAACATCCATACCGCCACACTCCGTAAGCAATTCCTCCAAGGCGATACGGTTTATCTCTTTTTCCTCGTTAAGCACTCCTATTACAACACCATTTGCACCCAAGGTCCGGATTACCTTGATATCATTTTTTATTATTGCTACGTCCGCAGCCGAATAGACAAACGATTGGCAATGGGGCCTCACCATAACATTCACCGGTATGCTCACGCCTCTAACAACCGCTTCAATAAGGGAATAGCTTGGGGTTATCCCTCCTTCTGTCAATGCGGATACAAGTTCTATCCGGTCCGCCCCGGATTCCTCGATTCGCATGGCATCTTCAAAAGTTGTGGCAATATATTCAATTAACACATTGTCAGCTCCTTTCACGCCTTTTGGTTCAGAATATCATCCTATGAGCAATTGTAAAGTCATGACATAAAACAAAAGCATTGACATGCTAACTAAATGGCGTAAAATAAGTTAGTGTATATTCAAATAATCAAATATACAAATATCAATACTAAGGAAGTGTAAGTGTGCTGCATAAGTTGGCGTTTGACGGAAGATTTAAGAATTATTCTCTTCACTCCTTTCAAAAAGATCTTATTTCAGGCATTGTCGTGGGCGTTATCGCCATTCCGCTTGGGATGGCATTTGCAATCGCTTCTGGAGTGAAGCCGGAATACGGGATTTATACAACTATCATTGCTGGAATTCTTATTTCGTTGCTGGGCGGCTCAAAGTATCAGATTGGCGGCCCGACAGGCGCATTTATACCTATCCTGTTTGGAATAGTCATGACCTATGGATTCGAAAATCTGTTGATTGCCGGATTCTTGGCTGGAATTATCCTCTTTTTAATGGGAGTACTACGCCTTGGTTCACTAATAAAATTCATTCCGCGACCAGTAACAATTGGTTTTACTGCTGGAATCGCCGTTATCATCTTCATCGGGCAAATCCCGAATTTCATTGGGCTGGCTGGGGTTAAAAACCATGAATATTTTATCGACAATGTAAGGGAGATAATCATCCACTCCAAGAGCATGAACCTATACAGCATTGCGACAGCTGCTATTTGCCTAGTAACTGTCCTCTTCACACCAAAGCTTTTTCCAAAAGTTCCTGGCCCTCTAATCGGCCTAATCCTATCGACTCTGGTTGCTGCGTATCTCTATCCGGGCCACGTCCCAACTATTGGGTCAACTTACGGGGATATTCCTAGCGGGCTGCCGGAATTCCAATTTCCCGATCTAACGATGGAAAGAATCCAGCTTCTCATTAAACCCGCATTTATCATTGCCATTCTTGGTGCAATTGAATCTTTATTATCGGCTGTCGTTGCCGATGGGATGAGCGGCAGCAGGCATAATAGTAACCGGGAATTGATGGGCCAGGGTATGGCCAACATGATTGCCCCATTGTTCGGCGGGATTCCGGCAACGGGTGCAATCGCAAGGACTGCCACCAATATTAAGAACGGGGCCGTTTCCCCAATGTCGGGCATCATCCATGGACTCGTTGTACTCGTTGTACTTGTCATGTTTGCGCCTTTTGCTTCAAAGATTCCGTTAGCCAGCATGGCGCCGATCCTGATGGTTGTCGCATGGAATATGAGCGAAAAGACGATATTTTACAATGTTCTCAAAACGAAAACACTTGATTCATTCATTTTAATCGTTACATTCCTATTAACGGTATTTGTCAATCTTACAGTCGCAGTCCAGGTTGGGCTTCTTCTTGCAGTCATTATTTTCACAAAACGGATGAGCGAAGCACTGGTTACCACAAAAGTCTTGCCGAACAACAATCGCAAACTTGAAGCTGTAAACATGCCGGCCACGGCCAATTCCCATGATTGCCCTCAGATTAGTATTTACAGTATAGAAGGCCCCCTCTTCTTTGGAGCGGCACAAACATTTGAACAAACGATACTAAATACAATAAACTATAAACCAAAGGTCCTTATTTTAAGGCTTGGCAAAGTCCCATTTATGGATACGACCGGTGAGTCGCATCTATCCAGCATCGTTAAAGATTTCTCGGCTCACGGAAGAGTATTGGTCACCGGGATAAAACCCGGGCCAAGAGAGCTGCTGAAGAAAACAGGCTTGTATGATTTTATTGGCGAAGAGCACTTTTTCATTGAAACGGGAGATGCCATTCAGTTTGCACTGAATCATTTAAATAAAGACCAATGCCTTGGATGCAAACATTTCGCTTTCAGGGAATGCGCCACATTATCAGCAATTAAACAAAAGGCAGGCTCAAAAAGACAAGCCCTCATTCATTCGCAGGGGTAAAAGGGAGGAAAAAAGTATTGGATTTGGAAATGCAAAAATTTAAAGCTGACTTTTTTAAAGCATTGGCTCATCCCCTAAGAATCAGGATACTTGAATTGCTTGGGGAAGGCGACAAAAGTGTAAATGAAATCCAAAGCCTGGTCGGGAGTGAAGGCTCTGCCGTTTCGCAGCAATTAATGATATTAAGGACTAAGAATATTGTTTCAGGAAAAAAAGACGGGAACCGTGTGATTTATTCACTCCGCGATCCCCTAATCATTGAATTGCTCGCTGTCGCGCGCCAAATCTTTAATAATCATCTTGTCGATACGATTACGATGCTGGACAGATTCAGCGAAGATTTTGAAAAGCCAGAAGAGCTTTAGACATAATTAGACGAGTCAAGTTGCACCCATGCAAAAACCTCCCAAAAGGGAGGTTTTTCATGTAAGAATAGAGAATTCAGATACTTTTGGACTCTCTATCATTCTAAAAAACTATTTTTTTAATCTTAACTCTACCATGCTGCCATTATGCCAGAAGCGTTCTTCACGGGTAAAATGTGCTTTTGACCGACTTGTTCCGCGTGAGCGGCACGTCCTCCGGCGGCCCGTTCCTCCTACACGCCCAGTCGTGCGTTGACGGCCCGTTCCGCGTGAGCGGCACGTCCTCCGGCGGCGGCCCGTTCCTCCTACACGCCCAGTCGTGCGTTGACGGCCCGTTCCGCGTGAGCGGCACGTCCTCCGGCGGCGGCCCGTTCCTCCTACTCGCCCGGTTGTGCGTTGGCGGCCCGTTCCGCGTGTGCGGCACGTCCTCCTGCGGCGACCCGTTCCTCCAACA
>NZ_LMTI01000005.1:1827-108558 GCF_001510665.1 Bacillus sp. FJAT-27445 | reverse complement strand
CGGTTGTGCGTTGACGGCCCGTTCCGCGTGTGCGGCACGTTCTCCGGCGGCGACCCGTTCCTCCAACACGCCCGGTTGTGCGGCGGCGGCCGGTCCTGTGATGATGGCGCTTTTTATGGTGACGGCCTGGTCCATGAGAACGGCAGGATTTACGGTGGTGCCCTGGTCCGTGAGAACGGCAGGATTTACGGTGGTGCCCTGGTCCGTGTGAACGGCAAGATTTACGATGACGGCCAGTTCCCGCTACACTGCTTTTTCGGCAAGAACGCCGTGATCTTTTATTAGCTACGGGTTCCTGATGCAAAAAATCATCCATGCCGCGAGATGTAATATCCCTAACAGCCTGCTGGATATCCTTTCCCCCTAACTTTTTCATAACTAACCCTCCAATCAATTATCAGTAGAAGAAGTGCATTTCCTTCTTCATCCTGTATTACAATGTACGTTTTAGATATTTCTTTGCATAGACAAACATACTGTTTTTATAAAAATATACTCTAGTCTAAAGAACTTCTTTTTGAGTGGGGACATACGATTTAGAGAATGCAAAAGGAGGGCTAGCGATGAATTTACCTAAATTTGAAATTTATATTAACCCTATTGATCTAAAGGAGCTAAAGTCAGATATCTGGAACGATGAACCCGTTCCTGCGTCCTTGAAAATCAATAAAAAAAGAGTTGAAATTGACCTTTCCTATAGAGGTTCACATATCAGGGAGTTTATTAAGAAGTCGTATCATATCTCACTTTTCAATTTCAAGGGAATCAACGAACTCCATTTAAACGCTGAATATAAGGATCCTTCATTGATTCGCAATAAACTTTCCCTCGATTTTTTTTCAAACATTGGCTGCCTGTCACCTTCATCCAAGCATGTCCTTCTATCAATCAATGGAAAAACAGAGGGAGTCTATCTTCAATTGGAATCGGTCGACCATAACTTTTTAAAAAAACGCGGACTTCCCCAAGGCCCAATTTTTTATGCAATTAATGATGATGCCAATTTTTCATTAATTAGCCCTATCGATAATGAGGTAAAAGATGATCTTTACGCGGGTTATGAAAGAAAAACAGGATTAAAAAGCGATACGCTTATCCTGGCTGAATTTATCTACCTTTTGAATACAACGGGAAAACAGGAGTTTGAAACGATTATTCCTAAACACTTGAATATTGAACAATATTTTAAATGGTTGGCTGGTGTAATCTGTACACAAAATTTTGATGGATTTGTCCATAATTATGCCCTCTATCGCAATGAAAGGACCGGCCTTTTTGAAATACTCCCTTGGGATTATGATGCCACATGGGGAAGGGATATTAATGGTGAGGAGATGAGATATGACTATCTTCGTATCGAAGGCTTTAATACTTTGACGGCAAGGCTATTGAACATCGATAAATTCAGAAAGCAATATGCTAGTATAATGCGGAAGATATTAGATGAAAATTTTACGAAAGAATCAATTGAACCCCAGATTCAAACCCTTCACTCTTCCATCCGACCCTTTTTAAACCAGGACCCTTATGTACGTGACCGGATTGACATTTTTGACAAGGAGCCTGAATTCATCCTCCAGTTTCTAAACGACAGGCACAACTACCTAAAAACTCATATACATGACCTTTAATAGGCAGAAGGCAAAGTTTTATTTAAATAGGCCAATTCTTCATGCATCACAATACTAGGTTACGTATATATGGAGTATATCTATCCCCTATGGATAAATGACAAGGAGGAAATAAATTAAATGGAAAGAAAAAAAAATAAACATTCTTCGGAATCATCTCCCTTGGATTCCTATCACTCCTTTCTAAGATCACTAGTTGGCCAGGAGGTGCAAGTGTATAAGGGCGGCCCTGAAAGTAAAAAAGGAAGATTAATGGATGTTCAATCAGACTATATCTGCCTCCAAGCCCAGGATAAGGATGAGAATAAGGATAAGGATAAGGAAAAGGACAAGAATAAGAAAAAGCCTTCCATCGTTTATTACCGTACCGAACATCTCCAAAGTGTCAGTGAAAATACCAAGTCCAATTCCATGCACCGTTTCCATGAGGAAGAACCTGATACTTGTGAGTTTCATAGTGCTGGAAGCTTCAACGCATTAATGCAACATTTTATCAGGAAACACGCACAAATGAACCTTGGAGGCCCGGAATCCAAGAGTGGCATGGTGCTGGCCGTTTCAGGTTCCTATATCGCCTTATTGACCGAGGATGATGGAGTCGTATATTACAATATCCACCACATTAAGAGCATCAGTGAATCGAACCACAAACAAAGGGAAAAGGACCGGCAGGAAGTCCTCATTCCAGAATTTATTGAAGCAGATAATTTCCATGATTTATTCGAAAAGATGAGCCATAAATGGGTTTCTATCAATAGGGGAGGGCCTCAAGCGGTTGAAGGGGTACTCGTCCAGGGAATGGGTGGCCATTATACAATTGTCAATAATGATGAGGTTTTAAGAATCAATCCCTTTCATATTAAAAACATAAGCTGCGGCCCAAAAGGCTCCTTTAAAAAAACAAAACAGTCCCATCAAAAATCATCCAATGAAGAAAATGAAGAAAACGAAGAATTCGAATCCTCCGATGAAACCATGTCAATCCAAAGCGGCCAAAAGAACCATAAAAGTTCAGGCAGAAAAACTTCCGGAAGAACTTCCGGAAGAACTTCCCGAAGAACTTCAAGCAGCTCTTCAAGCAGTTGTATGGACCATCACTTCGAAAAAGTTATTAAAACGATCGATTATATTTGGAAGCCGAGATAACCCCTGTTCATACAGTCCAGGCATTTCAATTATGCGGAATGCCTGGAGCACTTATGAGAATGCCCATAAGATATTTCTTGGAGTTTATACTATAGAGAGCCTGCCAACTGCCCTCTCTTTGGTGAAAAGGGGAATTAAAAGTGAAAAATGTTTTAGCCTTAAAAGGGCAAAAGCTAGAAATTGAGATTTCTGGAAAGACATTATTTCAGGGGATTCTTATCGATATAGGCCAGGACATTATTGTTCTATTTAATGGGAAGGATTATTTGTATATTCCTTTTTCACATATTCATAATTTACGGCCAGATGATCAGATTGAACTTGAATATGAGGGTGAACCTCCTGAAATGCCTATAATCGAAGAAACAAAATCAATTTCTTATCGTAAGACACTTACCAATGCCAAAGGTAAATTTATTGAAATTTTTGTAACAGGCAACAAGTCCATTCATGGATATATCCTTAGCGTGCTAAATGATTATTTTGTCTTCTACTCTCCTATTTACAAAACGATGTTAATCTCGTTAAATCATTTAAAATGGCTTACACCCTATCAAACCAATTCAACTCCTTATACACTTCCAAACGAAGAACTGCCCGTAAAACCTGTCAGCATCCCATTGCAGCGCTCATTTGAGGAGCAGCTAAAAAAGCTTGAAGGAAAATTGGTTGTATTCGATCTGGGCGACCATCCCAAAAAAATCGGACTGTTAAAACTGATCCATGATAATATAGCAGAATTAAATATTGCAAGCGGAGAAACCATCTACTGGAAAGTACCTCATATTAAAATGATTCACTGGCCATAATTTTTATAAAATGCACCTTAAACCTGTCCTACGTGTGGAGGGCAGGCTTTAAGGCGTTCAAAAGGGAAAAAGGAACACCGTGCAGGCAATGCCCCTTGCGTAGTAATGTTCCCATTCAACTTTCATTAGAGTGACTTTCCATTAAATACAAGCTCAATCCACAGATATAAAATTACCAGGGTAAACAGAACGGTTGCAGGGATAACCCTGACCGTGACACGAATATATTCCGCCCAGCTGATTGCAACCTTTCCTTTTTTCAAAATATGCATCCACATTAATGTTGCCAGCGTTCCGATTGGAAGGAATAACGCTCCTATATCACTTCCAATGATATTTGCTAGATAAACAGTCTTTACGGTGATTGGATCCAACCCCATATTTGTAAGCGCCAATGTACCTATCATCAAGGCTGGGTGATTATTGAATATGTTTGAAATAATTGAAAGGGTACCACCCATTACTAAACTGGCGTGGAATAGGCTTTCATTTACCCATCCATGGAGATGGACGATAAGGATGTCAGTCAGCCCTATATTATGAAGGCCATAAATCAAAATATACATTGTGTATGCAAAGATTAAAATATGCCAGGGCGTCTTTGCAGCCATATCCCCAGGGGGCACCTTCAGGTAAATCCACCTCCACCCCAAAAGAAGAACCGAGCCAAGGACTGCGATTATTTCCATTGGAATACCAACATAGGAAGCAATAAAGAGGCCCACTCTTATTAAAAAGACAAACATCAAAATTCCAATCATGATTTTCTTTTGCTTTTTATGTTCCGATGCTAAAGGATTATCCTGAAGCGGATGATAGTGGTGTTCTTTTAAATCACTTGTCAGGGTGATATGCACTATTTTAAGGGGAATGTCATTTTTGAATACAAGATAAAGGAGCGCAGTTAAAAATAGTAACCCAAGTATTCCTGGAACAAACATGAGTAGCGTATGAAGATAAAGATCCATCCCTATTATTTTCAAGGCAATAAGGTTGACGATATTGCTTACTCCTATGGGTGCACTTGAAGCGGTTGCAATTAAGGCTCCGCTTAAAAGGTAGGGGATTTTCTGGCGCCTTTTCAGTTTAAGCTTTTTTAATAGAAGTATTAAAATTGGAGTGGTGATAAGAATGCTTCCATCATTATTGAAGAAAACGGTCATCAGGAAGCAAAATAGATTCGTCAGCCAAAACAATCTTCTGCCATTTCCCCGCGCAAGATTTGAAAGGACCGCAATCGACCATGTAAAGAAACCGACACTCTCTAGTACAAGCACCATGACAATGGTTGATATGATGGTAATCGCCGCACCACTTACCTTCGAGCTAATATCCATTAAGTTTGCCAGAGTGATATTTCCCCAAAAGACTACTGCCAGTGCCCCGATTGTTGAAGGAATTGCTTCATTTAATCCTTTAGGCCTCCAGAATATAAAAAGCATTGTCAAAATAAAAGAAATAATCGTTACGAACACTTCAGTGCCCATTACCTATGCAATCCTCTCTTTTTAGAGGTTAATCGTAGCTTTCGTTTAAACCTTCCCCTCCTTGTTCAGTTCTTTTACAGGATGTACTGTATGTATACGCCACGGCAAATAGCCTTGTACTAAACGATTGAACCATTTCTCGTAAAATCAACTCCTATCATCCAAGTACATTTACCTATGATAGATAGTTGCCCCCTCCTTTCTTCCACTAGAGCCGTACAGTGAAATAGCCTCAAAACCGTTTGTCATATTTGTAATATTTGTAATAAATTATAATAAAATATAAAATTGGCCACCTCATTTAGCATGGCTTCCAGCATTCCTAAGCCATTCTTTTTATTCAAAAGACAATCACATTAGAATGATCCTAAAACCGTAAAAACGAGCCAGCATATACACTAAAAGTTTTATTTGTCCTCCCCCTCCGCTTAGGGTAGATTAGAATTATTAATATTCCCTTAATAACACTGTAATGGAAATTAATAGTGTTAAAGGTAGAATGGAATAGTATACGATTCGGAAAGTGGTGATGTTGATGGCAACAATAATCTCAAGCAACGATGAACTTCTTTTCATGCTTGATGAGCTGTTAAGAGAGGAATCCAAGTTCAATTGGGACGAGTTTTATGCCAATCGGGATCGGAACGTCCCTTTTTTCAGGAATCTTCCTGATGAAAATCTCGTAGGCTATTTTAAAAAAGGGCTTATAACTCCCGGGACTGTGCTTGAACTTGGCTGCGGCCCTGGGCGTAACGCTTTTTTTCTTGCCCAAATGGGGTACCAAGTAGATGCGATTGATTCGTCTCGTGAAGCTTTGGAATGGGGAATGGAAAGGGCCAGACAACATAGAACCGATGTGAATTTCATTCTTGGCAATATTTTTGAATTTAACTTAGTAGATGGAAGCTATGATTTTGTTTATGATTCCGGGTGTTTTCATCACATTCCCCCGCATCGGAGAATGGGCTACCTTGAGCTGGTTGCAAATGCATTGAAGCCGGGAGGACACTTTGGTCTTACCTGCTTTGTCGAAGGCGGGGAACTTGGCGGTTCTTCTCTTTCAGACCTCGAGGTATACAAGCTCCGGACGATGCAGGGAGGCCTCGGATTTACAGAAGAAAAAATAAGATATGTTTTTCGGGACTTTGAGGCTGTTGAATTGAGGAAAATGAAGCAAGCGAACGAGGATGAAGGGCTTTTTGGCGTAAATGGTCTTTGGACTGCACTTTTCAAAAGAAGGGCATAATTCATCAAGGTAATGAAGACAGTTTTGAATGCATTTTCCCTTCGAAGGTGTCTTCATTAATAAGACAGTTCAGGCGCTGGTTTAAAACGCATTTTTAAAAAAGAAAATATTTTTTGCTTGCCAACCAGGAGTGATTCAGATACCATAGAGAACATATTCAATATATTGATACAAAACCAAATCGATATAACTATATATAGTATTGCCTTGAGATTGGATGCCGTTAGGCTTAATAGGGAATCCGGTGAGAATCCGGAACTGCCCCCGCAACTGTAAATGCAGACGAAATGGACAAACCACTTTACAACGTGCTTTAAAAAGGTGCCTGTAAGGGAAGGGTCCAGAGTAGGATGACGCATGAGTCAGGAGACCTGTCCTCTCTTAAGCTGTTTCACTTCCTCGGGGATTGGGAAGATGAAACGATGGCAATCAGAAGGCAGGTTATTGCTTCAGTATCTCTTCCCTCCTTTTGATGTGATCGTTTCATCCGCTCAGTTCATGAGCGGATTTTTTTATTTATTTTTTTGGAGGGATGATGATGGGAAAACAACTACAAGCTGGGAATTCAAGCATATTGCAGGCTCTTGAAGAAACGGCTGAAGAGTATGGTTTGGACTGTTCACAGATAAAAGATAACTTGATAGAATTGGAGGCTTCCGAAAATGAAGCCGGCCAGCAGGCTTTGTATTACGCGTTGAACAATATCACCATTGACCAGCCGGACTGGACATTCGTTGCCGCCCGAATTTACCTGGAGCAATTATACAGGGAAGCGGCTGAAACCCGTAGTTATTCTAGCGAGTTGAAATACGGCAGCTTTTACAGCCTGATAACGAAACTTACCGAAATGAAGATTTATTCCCCATCTCTTTTAAACTCTTATTCAAAAGAAGAGATTGATGAGTTATCACGGGAGATAGAGCCGGCAAGAGACAAGCTTTTTACCTACATAGGATTATTTTTGTTTGCGGATCGTTATCTTGCCAGAGACTATGCACGTAATCTATTCGAGCTCCCGCAGGAACGGTTTATGGTCATTGCCATGACGCTGATGATGCAAGAAGACAAAGCGAAAAGGCTCGAACTTGTCAAAGAGGCCTATTGGGCGATGAGCAATTTATATATGACTGTTGCTACCCCTACCCTCTCCAATGCGGGGAAAAACTACGGTCAGCTTTCATCTTGTTTTATTGACACGGTTGAGGACTCGCTTGATGGCATTTACCTGAACAATTGGGATATCGCGCGCTTAAGCAAGGATGGCGGCGGAATCGGCATTTATTTTGGAAAAGTACGTGCCCTTGGTTCCGATATTAAAGGTTTCAAAGGCATGTCTTCCGGTGTAGTGCCGTGGATAAGGCTAATCAACGATACTGCCGTCAGCGTCGACCAGCTTGGGCAAAGGCAAGGCGCCATCGCTATTTACCTTGATATTTTCCATAAAGATATCATGAATGGATTCCTCGATTTAAAAACGAACAACGGCGACGAAAGAAGGAAGGCTCACGATATTTTTACTGGGGTAGCAATTCCGGACCTTTTCATGGAAAAGCTGCTGGAAACCGACGAAAACGGCAGAAGCATTGGCGAATGGCACACCTTTTGCCCTTACCAGGTGAAGCAGCTAATGGGCTGGTACGATGGAGATGGGCATTCGCTTGGCCTAGAGGACTTTTATGATGAAAAGGACAGAAGGTTGTTCACTGAAAAATATTACGAAGCGGTAAACAATCCGCTTTTGCCGAGGAAAACGTACCGGGCGATGGATATTATGGCAAGGATTATGGTCGCACAGCTTGAAACAGGCACCCCCTATATGTTTTACAGGGATGAAGTGAACAGGCAAAACCCGAACAAACACCTTTCCGGGGAAGGCAGGACTTCGATCTATTGCAGCAATTTATGCACTGAAATTGCGCAAAATATGTCCCCTACCTCGATTGTAAAAGAATTTTTTAACAAGGATGGAGACATTGTGATCGTCCGCAGGCCAGGTGATTTTGTCGTCTGCAACCTATCCTCCATCAATCTATCAAAAGCCGTTCCGGCAGAAGTACTAGATAGGTTGATTACAATTCAAGTAAGAATGCTAGACAATGCAATCGATTTAAATACCATTCCTGTTGGCCAGGCCCAGCAGACGAACCAAAAATTCAGGGCGGTTGGGCTTGGCACATTCGGGTGGCACCACCTCCTCGCCCTCAGGGGAATCCACTGGGAAAGCGGCGACGCTGTTGAATATGCCGATAAGCTCTATGAAGACATTGCCTACTGTACAATTCGCGCCTCCATGGAACTTGCAAAGGAAAAAGGCTCCTACAGCAAATTCCATGGATCCGAATGGGAAACGGGAAAATACTTTGAGCGGAGGAATTACTCTTCCAGCCGCTGGAGGGAACTGAAGGTTGAAGTCCAGGAACATGGAGTCCGCAATGGGTGGCTGATGGCAGTTGCGCCAAACTCCTCGACAGCCAAAATCGGCGGCTCAACGGATGGAATCGACCCTCTTTATTCCGTTGAATACGCGGAGGAAAAGAAAAATTTCAAATTCAAAGTGACAGCTCCAGACCTGAACCATATCACCTATAATTTTTACCTGCGCGCAAGGCATGAACTCGACCAGGTATGGAGCATCCGGCAAAATGCAAAACGGCAGCGGCATATCGACCAGTCAATCAGCTTCAATCTCTATGTACGGCACGACATTAAAGCAAAAGAGCTTTTGAACCTGCATTTGGAGGCATGGGAACAGGGCCTAAAGACCACTTACTATGTAAGGAGTACATCACAGGAAGAAATCCAGGAATGTGAAGCGTGCCATAGCTAGGTAGAAAAGCGCAAGCGCCCGTTTAGCGCCGTATGGACTGGAGGGCCCCGATGGAGATAAAGTGAAACTTCCATCAGCGGTGGTTTTCCGCTGATGGTTAGTCCGAATCTACTGCCGCTAAACCCGCCGCCTTCGCGCCGGCCAAGCGGCATTACGATTCCGATTGGTTCAACTATGCCGCTGAAAAACCCAGCGGCAAGTTTCACTGTATCTCACGAATCGGACCTTTAGGGATAGTTGCCCTTTAGGGCTTACTATCCCTTAACGGTGGGATAAAGGAAACACGATGAGCGAAAGCGAATCGATGTTGACTTATCGTAGCGAGGGGACCGAAGTACACTAGGCGCTGGGCGCTCCTCGGAAAAGAAGAACACTTTTCCTTCGTGCGATGCTTTGCTGCCGTAGCGTTCCTTGTGGAGCTAGACAAATTTTTAAAATTCTTTTGTTTCAACGAAAGGAGAACGATGATGGAGATTTATGCACCCTTGAAGAAAAGCAACTTATTAAACCACGATGAGCCCAATCGCTCAACTGGAATCATTAACGGCCAGTCATCAGGACTGCTCAATTGGAATGACATCGCCTATCCGCAAATGTATGATCTATACCAGACACTGCTGTCAAACTTCTGGAAAGCCCAGGAGATTAATATGCAGGATGATATCAAGCAATGGGATTCACTTTCGGCTGTCGAACAGGATATTTTCCTTCGGGTTAACACTCAGCTTGCCTCTCTAGACAGCCTGCAAACCCCGACGATGAGCCAAGTAATGGACTATGTAACTGATTCCAGTTTCAAAGCGATATTTGCGGTTATTTCCCAGCAGGAAGCCGTCCATAACGAATCGTATTCCTATATTTTGAGTTCATTGGTGCCAGTGAGTGAACAGAATAAAAGATTCAATGAAGCAAAGGCAGATCCAATTGTTCAAAAAAGAAACAGGCAAATTTTGAATGCCTATGAACAATTCCGCCAAAATCCTTCCCCTCAGTATTTGCTGGAGCTTGGGGTAAACTCAATAATACTGGAGGGTATCTATTTTTATGCGGGGTTTGCATTTTTCTATAATCTTGCCCGCCATCAAAAGATGCTGAAGACGAGCACGATGATCAGCTATATCCAGCGGGATGAAATGCAGCATGCCTATTTTATTTCACAATTCATCCGGATTCTCCTCACAGAAAATCCAGACCTTAATACCGAAAAAAATGTCCAGTATATTTACGAAGCAATAAGTATAGCAGTGGAGCTGGAAAAAGAATGGGCTGCCGCAATCCTGAAGGATATAAACGGGATTAACCTGGCTGAATTTGAGGGCTATGTCGAGTATTTGGCCAATAAGCGCCTCCGCCAGCTGGGTTTAAAAAACCTCTATGAGGACAGGGACAATTCAATGCCCTGGATCCATGTCTTCAGTGACGAAATGATCAATGAGACAAAGTCTGATTTTTTCGAACAAAAATCGCGTACGTATACGAAAGTTACCCAGTCAAATGGCTTTGACGAATTATGATTACAAAATTGGAATCGTCTACGAATCCGTAACAGGAAATACAAGAGATCTGGCGGAAAGCTTGCAGTATGCTTTTTACCAATACGGCATTTCCCCTCTCTTTTGTAAAACAAGCCAATTTCCACTCAAAAAACTGAAGGACTTCGATGCCATCGTCATCGTAACGTACACTTGGGGAAGCGGAGAAATCCCATCCCCTATGCAAACTGTCTATGAAGCAATTGAACTGCAGGACTTAAAGCACGTTATTACCGGAATTGCCGGAACCGGAGATAGCTTTTATCCTCACTTTTGCGGGGCTGTGGATGCTTTCAGGGATATGCTGTTCGTTAAGACAACGCTTGCCGCGACATTGAAGGTTGAACTTGCGCCACAGGATACAGATCTCCCCCGCTGCCGCCTGTTTATTGAGAGCATGCTTAAACGGTTAGGGCAGAAAATCTAGACCAGTATGAAAAGAGCGCAATGTTATTACCATTATTGGCAGACCATTTTATACGGGAAGCCGACCACTTCCTCTATATGATTCATATATTGGAAAGGCTGTACACAAAGAAAATGGCCGAATAGCGTGTGTAAAAAAATATTAAAAAGCCAACAATTGCAGTTGGCTTTTTTCATTTGGCAAGGCCAATGAATTCAAGTCCCATAGTTCTTTGGAACATGTCCTCTGTCATATCAGGCGTTGAGCGCCTCTTAAGGAGTTCCTCCGCACTTTTTCTTCAGGTTAACTTTCTTTACCATGCCTTATTTAGTTAAAAACACACAAAAATCTTGCCCTAGACCCACACGGATACTGGATGTTATGGTTATGGAGGAGTTTTTTAGGAGGGGATGGGTTCGGTGGAAGAACAGAGATATAGAGATTTAAAACTCGGGGAACGCGGGGCCATCATAAGCATAGCGGCCTACCTCGTACTCTCCTGTTTGAAGCTGATAATTGGGTATATGAGCGAGTCTGCCGCCCTAAAAGCGGACGGGCTAAATAATACAACCGATATCATAGCCTCCGTCGCTGTGCTGATCGGGCTGAAAATTTCACAAAAGCCGGCAGATGAAAATCACAAATATGGCCACTGGAAAAGCGAGACCATTGCTTCAATGGTAGCTTCCTTCATCATGGCTGCTGTGGGAATCCAGGTGCTGAGTAACGGATTCACTTCAATGTTTCAAAGTCGGACGGAATCCCCGGATATTATCGCAGCTTATGTAGCACTTGTTTCTGCGCTGGCGATGTATTTTGTATATCGGTACAATAATAAGCTGGCGATGAAAATTAATAGCAATTCAGTTGCGGCTGCAGCGAAAGATAACCTATCGGATGCCTGGGTCAGTATCGGTGCGGCAATTGGTATTTTCGGATCACAGCTGAACATGCCTTGGCTTGACACTGTAACAGCCATGGTCGTAGGTTTTTTGATTTGCAAAACTGCCTGGGATATTTTCAGACAAGCTTCACACGAACTATCGGATGGTTTTGATGAAACAAAGCTTCAGCTCTACAAAGAAATTATTTTAAACGTTAAAGATGTGAAAGGCATCAAAGAAATCAAGGGACGAAATTACGGGAATAATGAGGTCATTGATTGCGTGATTCTTGTAAATTCTACGCTTGGAATCAAAGAGGCTCATGATATCGCAACCCTTGTTGAGAAAATAATGATGGAAGAGCATGGTGTATATGATGTCCATGTACATGTGGAACCACTTTAGAAAAGCACCTTTTTATTTCTTTGGATTAGCTTGGCTGAAATTTCTATGAAATGACCGGCTTATCTAAAATACATGGATGAAATAGTGTGAATTTCAATCCAGTGGGTTTTTGGACAAAATACAAAAAAAGCTCAGATCTATTCTGAGCTTTTTGCATCTCTATTCATTTGCCTGTTTCAGCGAATATTTTGATTCTCTCCCCGATTTCATCACGAACACGCTGAAAAAATGCCCATTTTTCTTCATCGGTTCCTTCAGCTTTCGCAGGGTCATCAAATCCCCAGTGTTCTTTGTTTACATGTTGAGGGGTAACCGGGCAATGGTCTGCCGCATGGCCGCACAGGGTTACAACCAGGTTCGCATTGTTCAGGATTTCAAGGTCTATGACATCTGAAGTTTGGTTTGAAATATCAATTCCCGCTTCCCCCATCGCTTTCACCGCATTTGGATTTAGGCCGTGTGCTTCCAGGCCGGCACTTTTGACTTCCCATTCATCGCTATCCAAATATTTTTTCGCCCATCCTTCAGCCATCTGGCTTCGGCACGAATTCCCTGTACACAAGAAATAAATCGTTTTTTTCGCCATGGTGACTCACTCCTTTTCTAGATTGTTTTCTAAGAAATAATCAAAAGCCATACAAAGAGCCCTGCCAGGGTAATAAAAAGGGTGGGAATCGTCAATATTATTCCTGTTTTAAAATAGGTCCCCCAAGAGATCTTGACTCCTTTTAAAGAGAGGACATGGAGCCATAACAATGTTGCGAGGGAACCAATCGGTGTGATTTTCGGACCCAAGTCTGATCCGATTACGTTGGCATAAATTAATGCCTCCCGTATGACTCCTGATGTATCAGTATCAGCAATGGCCAGGGCATCAATCATAACTGTTGGCATGTTGTTCATAACCGAAGATAGGATGGCGGCGATAAATCCCATTCCAATGGTTGCTGCGAACAGTCCATGGTCTGCAGTCCATTGAATTAGGTCTGCCAGGACGTTGGTAAGCCCGGCGTTTCTTAAGCCATAGACTACAACATACATTCCAATTGAAAAAAAGACGATACCCCAAGGGGCCCCTTTTACAACATTTTTGGTATTAACAGCATTGCTTTTCCTAGCCATGAACAAGAAGAAGATAGCAACAATGCCTGCAATAATGGATACAGGAGCATTCAAGAATTCACTGATTAAATAACCCGCAAGCAATACGGATAAAACAACCCATGATAGGCGAAACATTTTCTCATCCCGTATAGCATCCTTTGGCTTCTTTAACTGCCCAAGATCATATTTTTTGGGAATGTTCTTTTTGAAGTAGAGGTAAAGCACCAGGATGCTTGCCGATAATGAAAATAGATTCGGTATGATCATTCTCGATGCAAACTCATTAAAGCCAATTCCAAAAAAGTCTGCGGAAACAATATTCACAAGGTTACTGACCACAAGGGGCAATGAAGTTGTATCCGCAATAAAGCCGCTTGCTATAATGAAAGGGAAGATCATCTTCTCCTCGAAATTCAGGTTTCTAACCATCGCAAGTACGATTGGAGTGAGTATAAGTGCTGCCCCGTCATTCGCAAACAGTGCGGCAACCAACGCTCCAAGTATGCAAATGTACACAAACATTTTGATGCCATTTCCTTTTGCACCCCTTGCCATATGCAAGGCTGCCCATTCAAAGAATCCAATCTCATCCAATATTAGAGAAATGATAATAATTGCAATGAACGAGAATGTTGCATTCCATACGATTTGCGTAACATCGATCACATCATTGAAGTCAACAACTCCAACAATCAAAGCAAGAATGGCACCGCCGCATGCAGACCATCCAATTGATAAATTTCTTGGCTGCCATATAACCATTATGAGGGTAACTAAAAAAATTAAAGAAGCAAGCAGTGATGAAACCAAATTCAAACCTCCAATTAATCCTATTAAATTCTAGCATCCACAACGCATTGTTGGATTGCTTTTTAATATTTGCGCCATTTTTTCTGTTTGTTCCGGTATGAAATGAAGTACGTTTTCAACTAACGGATAATGTTTACTGTCCTCATTAATAGAATAGAAAATCCACTGTCCTTTCCTTTCCTCTTTAACTAGCCCCGCATCCTTCAGTTTTCGAAGATGCTGGCTAATCGAGGGTTGGCTCATTTCAAAAACTTCAAGAAGTTCGCAAACGCAGAGCTCTCGGATAAACAATAGAGCCATGATCGTCAGCCTGGTCTTGTCCCCAAGCAACTTGAATACCAAGGAAACATCTTCAACATCTTGTTTCACATGCCCCATGATTTCGCTCCTTTCCTCATCTTTATTAAAATATAACTATTTGCTTATATACTCAAGAAATTTTTTCATCAATTTTTTTTGATTTATATGTTGCATTCTGGCTAACATGGAATTATAATACAAATATCAAGTAAATTTGATGAAAGGGGAATAACAATGGAAAAGACAATTCCGCTGACCGATATATCATTGGTAAATAGCTTCGTTGCTTATGAGCAAAAGTTCAAAGCACTCGCTGACCAAAAAAGGCTGCAGATTTTAAACCTGCTCTGCCAGCAGGAATCAATCTGTGTTTGCGATTTAGCCGACATGATCGATATGCAGCAATCAAAGCTGTCGTACCACTTGAAGATTCTGCTTGACGCTGATCTTATTTTGAAGGAAACGAAGGGAACATGGAGTTATTACGCCATTAACCAAAAGGAAATTAATCACTTGCTGTCACCCGAGCTGTGCTGCCTGTTCAGGCCTACGTGCTGTTAGGCCTTCAGGCTGGATTATAAATCAATTTTTTTTGATTAAAAAATCAACTTTATTTGATTAAGGAGGAATAAGCAATGACAATGTACGATATCCAACTGATGGTTGAACTTAAACAACAGGAAATTGAAAAGAACGCAAAGGAAGCCTGGAAGTATTCCGTTCTAAAGGAAGAAAAAAACTTTTTTCACTTTTTCAAAAAAAATAAGCCTCAAGCACAGGTTAACGATCACCCATGCTTGTGCGAAGCATAGGAGGCTAAGTTATGATGGATTTTTTGAATAGTTTTCTTGGGATCGCGGCCGAACTGACCATCCTTTTTATCATTATCAGCTTTGCCATCAGCCTGCTTCAAGGCTATATCCCGTATGAGAGAATAGAAAGGAAGCTGACTGGCAGCAATAAATTCACAGCAAGCATCATCGCCATCGTTTTCGCTTTTATCACACCATTCTGTTCTTGCTCTACCATTCCAGTTGTCGTGAACATGCTGAAGAACAAGATTCCATTTTCAATCACAATGGTCTTCCTATTCGCTTCGCCAGTCCTGGATCCGACTATCCTGACAATCATGGGAGTCGTCATGGGCTGGAAAGTAACGGTTCTCTACACGTTAATCACTTCTATCTTGTCTATTGTAATCGGCTTTACGCTCGATAAACTCGGGTTTGAACGGTATGTTAAGAATGTTGTCATGAAGGGATATCAAGAATCCAACCAGAAATTCAACTGGAAGTACGCGGTGAGCGAAACACTTACCCTCATGAAAAGTGTCTACCCTTATCTTCTGATCGGAGCGTTTATCGGGGCGGCGATTCATGGGTTGGTTCCAACACACTATATCGCTGAATGGTTCGGACAGGACAAATGGTGGCTAATCCCAATAGCGGCCATCATCGGTATTCCTTTGTATATTCGATTATCAAGTATGATTCCAATCTCCCAGATTTTGATTGCAAAAGGCATGGCTCTTGGCCCTGTTATGGCGCTCATGATTTCTTCCGCCGGTGCAAGCCTTCCGGAGGTGGTCCTATTAAAATCCATCTTCCGCAAACAGCTTGTCATCGCGTTTATTCTTTCTGTGATTACGATGAGTACGGTCTCAGGGTTCGTATTTTTCCTGGTTTAAGACGCATATTAAATCGATTAATTAAAAGGAGGTGAATTCGAATGCTTAACTTCATTAAAAAATTTCTAGGGCAGAACTCTGAAGCTGATTGCTGTGCATTAGAAATCAAAGAGGTTGAAGATAATCAAAACGGAGGGGAACTCTGCTGTGGCAGCGAATCAAGTGAAAAATGCTGCAAATGATGAATTCATTTTGGTACCTAGAGTTATAAAGGTGCCTTTTTTTTTTATTTCTTGACTCAATGAAAAAACACCAACAATGGATGTTGGCTTTTTCGTTGATGAACTCATTGCTCCCGCTTCTTAATTATGACTTCCTTATTTTCATCGACTGTTATGACCATGTCAGCCATCCCTATAAAAAGCCCATTATCCACTACGCCTGGAATCATATTCAAATTACTCTCCAATTCACTTGGTACGATTATTTTTGGGCATATACAGTCCAAAATATAGTTCCCGTTATCCGTCACAAAAGGGGCGCCATTGTTCAGTCTTAACTCGGGGTGGATGCCTATTTTTTGAATATGCCTTTTCGTCGCCTCCACCCCAAAAGGGACAATTTCTACTGGTAAAGCAGCAGAGCCCAATTGATCAACCAATTTACTGGAATCTGCCACAATGATTAGTTTCTTTGCGGATTTGGCAACTATTTTTTCGCGTAGTAATGCACCACCGCCACCTTTGATTAAATCAAAACTCCTGCTGACTTCATCGGCCCCATCAATAGCAATATCAATTTCATCTATTTCATCGAATGATGTTAAAGGGATGTTTAATTCGGTTGCTAATTTTGCCGTTTGGCTTGAAGTTGGTATTCCTATAATGGAGAAACCCTGCTGAACAAGCTTTCCGAGTAAACTTACGGTGTAAAAAACCGTGGAGCCTGTTCCCAATCCAACTACCATATCTTCCTTTACAAATTCTACAGCTTTTTCTCCAACCGCCTTTTTTTCATTCAAAACCTCCACCTCCCTAATATAAAAATAATTCCATAGTAAAAGAAAGAGCTAATCAAATATCATTTGATTAGCTCCTAACTACATTATTGATTAGCTTTTTTTACCCATTCCGCAACGGTAACAGTACGTTTTGCCTGGTGTTTAACTGCTGGTTCTGCTTGGGAAGCATCTTTCATTTTTCCATCTTCACCTACTGTGACACTGGTTCCATATGGATTGCCGCCTGCTCCAAATAATACTGGATCGGTGTAGCCAGGTGGTACGATAATAGCGCCCCAGTGCATCATGGACGTATAAAGGGAAAGAATTGTTGCTTCCTGGCCACCATGAGGATTCTGAGCAGAAGTCATTGCACTGACAACTTTGTTAACTGTTTTGCCAGTGGCCCATAGTCCCCCCTGGGTATCTAGGAACTGCTTCATTTGAGAAGGCATATTTCCAAATCTTGTTGGAACGCTGAAGATAATGGCATCGGCCCATTCAAGATCGTCAGAGGTAACAACGGGAACATCCTTTGTTGCTTCTGACGTCCGTTTCCAAACTTCATTTCCCTGTACTACGGATTCAGGAGCCAATTCCTGTACTTTGAACACCTTGACTTCGGCCCCAGCTTCTCTGGCACCTTCCTCAGCCCACTTTGCAAGTTGGAAGTTTGTACCACCCATGCTGTAAAAAATGACTGCTAGTTTGACATTCGACAATTTTTCTTCCTCCTTACTTCCTGATTTTCCAAATAACCTGGATAAAAAACCCATTTTAATATCACCCTTTTATATATTACCCTAATTATTTATTTTCATTCAAAAGCCCTTTCGATACCAATCTGCAGCCGCCTCGACTTCTGACGCAGTCAGTTGATGCCCACGATTCTCCCAATGAACCTCAACCTTTGCATTCGCCTTTTCCAGTAAAGATTGGAGTTCAGCCGATTCCATTGGTGAACAGATTGGATCATTTGTTCCCGCGGCGATAAACACCGGCTTTCCTGACAAATCGGGAAGTTCCAAGCCCCGCAACGGTACCATTGGGTGATGAAGGATTGCGCCCTTCAAAGTATTTTGGTAATGGAATAATAAGCTTGCAGCTATATTGGCTCCATTCGAGTAACCAATGGCAACAATGTTGTCTCGGTCAAATTCATAGTTCTTGGCCGCCTCATCGAGAAATTCATTTAGTTCCTTGGTTCGGAAAACAAGGTCCTCTTCATCAAACACACCTTCTGCCAATCTCCTGAAGAAACGCGGCATTCCGTTTTCAAGTACATTCCCCCGGACACTCAAAACAGAAGCCTCATCGTCAATTCTTTCCGCAAGCGGAAGCAGGTCCAATTCATTTCCTCCAGTGCCATGAAGCAAAAGCAAAGTCGGTTTTGTTACATCTGTTCCCCTGTTAAATATATGTTTCATTTTTCTCCCTCCAAAACACGAACCTCCATAAATGGCAAGGTTTCTTTTGATTCTTTTCTCTTAAAAAGTATACCCGGCAGGGCTAGTTCCAATCCGGAGCTTGTAAATGAACCTATTCTGGCCGCTCAATTGAAAATATCTCACCTATCTTCGCATAATTGGTCCCTGCCAACCGGCTTACAGCAGCCAAGCCCTTTGGATCTATTCGCCCATTATTATAAATATCAGATTCAATATGGAATTGAACAACTCTCCCTATGATCATGTCACACCCTACCGAAACATCATCACCCAGTTCCAGGTTGCGTTCCAATCGACATTCCATCCTAATCTTGGCTTCCTTAACTCCAGGAACTGAAATTCTGACACTATTAACCGGTGTTAAATTCGCAGCCTCGATTTCACTTTGGTCAGAAGGAAGGCTTGCCGCAGTTTGGTTTATTTTTTCAACATTCTGCTCATCTACGATATGGACAACAAATTCCTTGGATTCAATGATGTTCCTTGCAGTATCCTTCTGTCTCCCGCCTTGCCTTTGAATCGAAAGGGATATCATCGGGGGATTGGAAGAAACAATGTTAAAGTAACTGAAGGGTGCACCATTCAGAACGCCGTCTTTTGATAAGGTAGTAACGAAAGCAATAGGCCGGGGTATGATACTCCCGATAAGGAACTTGTAATTTTCTCTTTCGGTATTCTTGGACGGATCTATAGAATGCACTCGTATCATCCTTTTTCCTTTAATCAGTCTAAATTCCTGACTTCAAACGGCAGAAGCTTCCGTTCAATTCGCTCCCTTAACTGTTCGTACTGCGAAGGAAGCATCAATTTTCCGCCCATTGTTTCCTGTGATTCGTCATGGGCAAATCCTGGAGGGTCAGTTGCGATCTCAAAAAGGATTTCACCATGTTCCCTGAAATAGATTGCATTGAAATAATTCCTGTCCTGAACAGGCGTGACACCATATCCATTTGCGGCAACATATGTTTGCCAATCTAATTGGTCCTCATCATCGATAGCCCTCCATGCAATGTGATGGACAGTTCCCACTCCCATTTGTCCCCGTCCAGTTGGAGTTGCTTTTAAGTCAATTACATTTCCAATTTCGGCTGAAGAGCGGAAGCGAAGGAAGTCATCTTCACTGCCAACGAATTCAAGACCCATAACACTTTCTAGCAAGTCTGCCGTTTTGTCGGGCTGAGCGGAAAATAAAGTCGCCCCGCCAAACCCTTTAATGGCTACTTCCGGAGTAACCTCGCCAAAAGTCCACTGGTTTAATTCCCCTTGTTCTCTTTCAACAATCTCAAGACGCAATCCATGGGTGTCCTCGAATTGCAGATATTTCTCACCGAATCTCTCTGTCTTCTTAAATGGAATATGAAACTTTTCAAGCCTCTTTTCCCAAAACTCCATGGCTCCTGTAGGGACCGCGTAAGAAGTTACACCTACCTGGCCATCACCGATTCTTCCTTTGTATGCACCTGCCCACGGGAAGAAAGTGATTATGGTTCCAGGCTGCCCTCCGCCATTTCCAAAATAAAGGTGATAAGTACCAGGATCGTCAAAATTGACGGTTTGCTTAACTAGACGCAAGCCCAGTATTCCTGCATAGAAATCTACGTTTTCCTGAGGATGGCCGACAATAGCTGTAATATGATGAATTCCCATTGTTTTTTTACTCATCTTTTCACTCCTTGTTAGATAGGACTATTTTGTTCTGTTTCGTAAAAAAATATCTGTCGTTAGTTATCTTTAATTAAATTATCTTTAATTCGAGATAATAGTATCATCTGTTGGCAAAGATGTCAACAGATGTTGACGTCCCTGTATACTCCCCTGCTTTTAAGCACTTACATGTCCTCCGTTTTCAACAATCCTGTTTAACCTTCATACGCAAAGGGAAAACCAAAATGAAAAGATTTTGAGAGGAGACAAATTAAATATGGTACATGAACACCAAAAACTAATTGAAATACTTCACGAATGCATGGTTGCATGCAATAGTTGTTATGATGCATGCCTGAAAGAGGAAGATGTTAAAATGATGGCTGAGTGCATCCGCTTGGATAGGGAGTGTGCGGATATCTGTGCTTACCTGGAGCAAGCAATCGTGAGAGGAACCCCATTTATTGCTGAATTGGCTGAAGTTTGTGCGAAGATTTGTGAATCATGCGGAAACGAGTGCAGGAAACATGACCATGACCATTGCCAGAAATGTGCAGAAGCCTGCTTAAAGTGTGCAGAAGCATGCCGACAGTTGATTGCATAAAAGGATTTATCCCTAAAGTTAGCGAGTCCATAACAGGATTCTCTAACTTTTTTTATCTTGTGCTTTTTAGCCTTATGTTAAGTACAATTTTAAAAATAGAAATCCTGTTGCAAAAAGGAAGGCTACTATCCCTCCGAACAAACCGAAACTTAGTCTGTCGGCTTTTTTCTTTAGCCTCTTATATTCTTCATATGATATTTTGCCGCTTGCAAATTTCAAGCCAGTTAAGTCGGGAGCAACAGAAAATAGCATACCCGCCCCATCTGATAAAATCACACTTTTTATGATGTCTGATTGTTTCAGCGCTTGTGTGTCTCCCGTATTAAATTCCAAAACAGTTCCTCCGCTGATTTCAAGCCCCACCACATGATAAGTGGATTCCTCAATTATTTTGTTAATTACAGGGTACATCCTAAGATTGTGGCTGTCGTTTGATAAGCACATATTATCACCTCACCTTCATTATATGTGGCTTGATGACGAGAAGAAAGTAATTCAAGCTATCTCCGAAAATATATTTCTTACTTACAAACCCTTTGCTGCACCCCATTAATGCAAGGAATGTTATGATATAATAAATATATTTTGCAAAAAAAGAAGTTCAGTAGCAATATTCATTAAAATCTTCATTCAGATAGTGTTAACTATCCCATCTGCACATTTTCTTCACATATTTCTATTACTATTACAAATAAAAACCACCGGGAGCCCAGTATGAAAATATCTGTTAAATTTGGGATATGGATATTTGTTTGCATTTTGGTTATTGAGTCCTTTTCTATGATGTATTTGCATCGCCTTGTCCTTCGCTCCAATGCAATGCAGCAACTTAATTCCCTTAGGGAAAGGGGAAATAGCCATCGGGATGTTTTGGAAATTTCAAGGGATCAAGCTACCCTGCACCATATTGCGTTAATGGAGTCGAAAACCGATACCGAAGTGGTTATTATCGATAGAGAAGGCACCATTATCGAATCTTCAGGCAATATTGATACAAGCATGGAATCCATCATAAAGGAACCCCTTGGCGATGTTCCACGAAACGGAATGATTTTGCAAGACGACCTGGAGGATAATGAGTATATTGCAAGTATTTCTCCTTTCGAATCAAGAGATGGGAAAAGCGGTTTCGTATATATGTTCAGAACGACCGAACAGGTTCAATCCATGATTTCGCAGCTAAATAGCCATTTTATTTGGGCTTCACTTTTAATCCTGCTATTTATGGTTATTACAGTTTTCATTTTATCCCGTTTCCTTACCAAGCCCCTAATAAAGATGAAAGAAGCAACAAAGAAGTTGAGCAACGGCAACTTCTCTGTGTCTTTGCCAGCCATGGGGAATGACGAAATAGGGGAACTATCAAAATCCATTCAAACTTTGGCCAATGATTTGAATCATTTAAAGAAGGAAAGAAATGAATTTTTAGCTAGTATATCCCACGAATTGCGGACCCCGTTAACCTATATTAAAGGCTACTCTGACATAGGACGAAGACCCTCGCTTAAAGAAGAGGAAAGGATGCACTTTTTCGAAATCATCCATGAAGAATCCGAGAACCTTAACCAATTGGTCAAAGAATTATTCGAACTTGCCGGATTAGACCAAAACACCTTTACAATTCAGAAGGAACGAGTGCAAATCAGACCTTTTTTACAAACCATTTATGAAAGGGTATTGCCCGCTTTTCGTAATAAAGGAATAAAGTTAGAACTTTACTGTCAAGATGGGTTATTTTATTATTTCGATCCCAAACGCTTTGAGCAGGTTCTTATAAATTTACTGGACAATGCATTGAAATATTCAAAGGAAAACACAACGACCAAATTGAATGCCTTTAAGAAGAATGGAAGCCTGAACATCGTTATCGAGGATGAGGGCATTGGTATACCTGAAGAGGATTTGCCTTATATTTTTGAACGTTTATATCGAGTAGAAAAATCGCGTTCGAGGGCAACAGGCGGTTTCGGTCTTGGGTTGGCTATTGTTAAAGAGCTTGTTGAGGCTCATGATGGGGAAATTTCCGTAACAAGCAAACCTGGAGAAGGGGCTTGTTTCAAAATTGTATTATGGGAGCAATCAGCGTGAAAACCATTTTATTAGTTGATGACGAAAAAAGGATGCTTGATCTTTTGGATTTATATATCACTCCTAATGGTTATTTCTGTGTAAAAAAACAATCGGGGGCTGAAGCCCTCGATTATTTGGAAAACAAAAAAGTTAACCTTGTTATTTTGGATGTCATGATGCCTGATATGGACGGTTTGGCCACGTGCAAAAAAATCCGTGAGACATATGATGTGCCCATCATTATGCTTACAGCCCGTGACAGTACAGAGGATGTAGTCAAGGGATTGAAAATTGGGGCGGACGATTATCTGACAAAACCGTTCAACGAAAAAGAATTACTTGCAAGAATGGAAGCAGTAATGCGCAGGACAAAGGATACTTCCCAAGACTTTTTGACGTTCAATGGATTGAAGCTGGATCAGGAATCTTATAGTACATCATTTAAAAATGAATTAATCTCTTTGACCCCGAAGGAGTTCACTCTTTTAGGCTTGCTTGTTGGTCATCCAAACAAGGTTTTCACGAGGGATCATTTATTATCCACAGTATGGGGTTATAATTCTAATGTGGACGATAGGACAATCGATTCCCATATTAGAAACGTTAGGGATAAACTTCGTAAGGTTGGATTCCCAGTCGACGTTCATCTGAAAACCGTCTGGGGTGTAGGGTATAAATGGAGTACTGAAGGCGAATAGTCCCACTATAATTTGAAGTTTTTGATTTTTAGTGGCCCCTTTTCGGTTATTTAGAGTCTAGGCTAATCATTGGAATGATGACGATTTCAAAAATCTAATGGAAACAGGATGTCTATCTTAGACATCCTTTTTAGGTTGTTTTAACTGGCCCCCCTTCATATTGGAAATTGTTATTTTCCGAAGTAATTAAACTTAGTTTCAAATCGTCCTTCACAATTTCTGCAAATATTGTGGGTAATATGAGGTTAAATACATTAAGGAGGTAATTATGGTGAAAATGTTGAGAAAAGTGACATTATTTTTTCTGGCCCTGATTCTCTCTGTAATTTTGGCAGCTTGCGGAAACGATGATCAGGGAAACAAACAGAATAATACAAATGTAGGAGAGGATGCGGAACAGGAGCAAGGGAAAAAACAGGAGAGTGGAGGACACAATGGGCACGAAGGAATGAATCATTCAGGTTCGGGTGAAGTCCCTGAAGGCTTGAAAGAAGCCGAGACCCCTAAATATGAAGTCGGAAGTAAAGCGATTATTACTGATGACCACATGCCAGGAATGAATGGCGCCGAGGCAACCATCGTAGGAGCGTTCGATACCACTGTGTACACAGTATCTTATACACCGACTGCCGGGGGGGAAAAAGTAACAGATCATAAATGGGTCATACATGAAGAAATTCAAAACGCAAGCGACTCACCGTACAAGGCCGGAGATGAAGTTGTACTTAAGGCCGACCATATGGAGGGGATGAAAGGTGCAACTGCAACAATCGATTCTGCACAACAAACGACTGTATACATGGTTGACTTTATACCGACTACCGGTGGAGAACCGGTAAAAAATCATAAATGGGTTACAGAAAGCGAACTATCAGCAAAATAATAATGAAGGCACCAGCGAGATTCATTCCTGAATTTACTGGTGCCTTTCTTCCAACTAGAGAAATATTTAGTTTTCTTGAAGGGTTAGCTTATTAGACCTTTGTCTATCCGTTTTAAAAATTTATGAAATGCTTCGCGTTTTTTGCCCATTTGCGAATAGAGCCCGATAATCTTTTCTACAGCATCGTACAGTTCCTCGGATGTGAGGTTCTCCTTTATCAATGTTCCCACTTCTGCATCTTTCCCCTTTGCCTTGCCTCCGACATAGAGGTTGAACCGATCACCCATTTTCATAACACCCAAATCACTCAGCATCGGTTCCCCGCAGCCAACTGGACATCCTGTATAGGCGACCTTTAAGGTGAATGGGACGGCTTTCCCAGCAATTCTGCGATTTAATTCCTTCGCAACTGGCATTCCTTCTTCTTCTTCCCCTTTGCAAAAGTTACAGGTCCTCAAGCTCTTTACAAAGTTCCCGACAGGATAGCAGGATAAACCCACAGAATTGAATTCTTCCATTATTTCAGCTTGTTTCTCTTCAGGTATGTCTATATAAATTTGTTGGAATGTCGTTAGCTCCAATTCTTCGTTTTCATCCAAATATTTAGCGATGGTTATTAATTGCTTCGAGTTAAGTTTAGCTCCAAACCCTATTCCCCCATTGACTGCAATCCTAATTTTTTTTGGCCCTCCCACCGTTACTTCTCCTCCTGCCATTCTTTTCTACCTTAATAACTAATATTACCTCTTAATACAGGAATGGGATATATTTTTTAAAAAGGATTTGCCGAGGCAGGCGTTCTAATTGGATTCCCTAAAAAAACTGCTGGGGTTAAAGTTATGCTAGACCAACAATCATTGAAAGAGTCTTTTCCCTCTATTCTGATTTCATCCTATTGTAAGTTTTTTACAATTGACTGAACATGCATCAGAAGCGTCTCTTCATCAAAAGGTTTCGATATGTGGCTAGTCGCTCCACAATGGAAACTTCTTAGAATATCTTCAGGTTGGTCTCTTGCCGTGAGCATGATAATCGGGGCTGATGATATCTCCCTTATTTCACTAGCCGTTTCCCACCCGTCTTTATCAGGCATCATTACATCCATAATTATAATATCAGGATTATCCTCGGATACAGCTGCTTTTGCATCCTCTCCTGATCTTGCTTTCATGCAGTGAAAGCCTTTCGGTTTTAAATAGAGCTCCAACAAATCCAGCATTAAAGACTCGTCATCAACCAGCAATATTCTTCTCATATCAGTTACCTTTCCAGGAGTATTTTAAAAAGGCACTGGAATGTGTTTCAAAAACCCATTCCAATGCCATAAACACGTTACTGTATGGTTCCGCTCTCCATTATTTTCGACCAATTATTGCCTGCATCGTCTGTAAATAGGACAGTATTCTCGAACGTTGACACAGCGATTTTCTTTGAATCTTTAGGGTTTATGCCAAAATAGGCGACCGCATCCTGTCCTAAGTCAAGACCTTTCCCCACCCAGGTAGTGCCCTGGTCACTGCTAGTTGCGATGCCTGCTTCTTCATTTGTAATGGAGTATGCGATCAGTTCCTTCGTATCTGGTAGCACACCGAATGCCGTGATTAATCTTGACTGGTCAAAAACAGTCCAATTCACTCCCCCATCTTCTGATTTAAGGATTCCTGAATCAGTTCCAGCAAGGAGAACATCCTCATTATCAGGTATTGAAATAATTGAGTAGATGGTGTGTAGATCTTGTGGAAGTCCAGATGATTTTAGTATTTCCCAGTCCTTACCTTTATTGATGCTCTTGTACAGCCCTGCTTTGTATCTGCCGCTGTCCATTTGATTTACTCCGTATATGACCTTAGGATTTGTGTAGTTGGAGGTTAGGATATGGAAATCTATTTTTCCGAGCATCGATACTTGTTCCCATTTCTTCCCGTTATTTTTACTCATCATAAATCCAAGAGGGTTTGGAAGACTCGAATTTTTGCCTGGGTGCCCGCTGCTAATCATGGACCCGTCGCTCATGACGGTGAAGCCCATAAAGTCAAAGTCGTAATTCCCCTTTAGTTGCCAGTCTTTTCCCCCTTTTGTTGCAAGCATTCCTTCATGGGTTGCCACATAAATATTTTCATCCGACGAGTAGGCAATGCCATGGAGGTGTTCCGCTTTAAAACCTTTTGCGAGGGCAGTTGATTTCTGATCGTTTGCTTTGGTTTGAGAGGAACTGCAGCCAGATATAATCAATCCTATTGATAAAATTCCAGAGATAATCGCTATTTTTTTCATATTACATCCTTCTTTCTGTTTTTTATACCCTGTGGCTCATTGGGAGAGAGAACAGGTAGATATTTATTAGGGCCAATATAATCATCAGCCCGTAGACTGGCAACAAGGATTTAAAGGTATTCTTATTGCCCATCTTGTACGCGGCATAGCCTGATCCAATCAATCCAATGACAATAATTGCGTACTGAATTAACTGTACGGAAGAAGCAGGTGCAAATGCAAGGCTTTCAGGACGTGCCGTTGATCCAAATAGGCCTACTGTGTTGAACCAGATTGCCTTACCTTCTGTTATGACATGGAACAGGTTATGTGCGAGATGGCCTGCAAGATCAAGCGGGATGATGGCGTATCCAAATCGGATAAAATTCCTCTTCACCGATTCCGCCATCCCCATTTTCGCCGACAATTTCGCCGTTCCAAGCAGGAGAAGGATAGGTAGTGCCATTGAGAAGACATAAGCAATTGTGAAATTTATTACATAACTGGATGTGCCAGTTACACTTCCGATTGCTTTAAGGATATCCCCCCAAATTTCAAGCATTGTGATATTTTGAACAAATACAATGCCCATGATGACTGCCGCAAGAGCCGCATGTTCTAGTTTAGGATTTTTAATGAACCAAAGCTCCTTTGTTGGAGGGCGGAAAGACAGCCTAACTGAATCGTTCGGGCAATTCTTGATGCAGTTTCCGCAGACGTTGCATTCAGCACTTGAATCCATTGTCCTTACGAATTGGAACATCGGGCACCCTTCCGCTTTTTCACTGCCTTTGAAACAAGCCTGGCTTGTGCAAGTTCTACAGATTTCAGGGGTGCCCCTGACTTCCAACGCTCCTGCACGGGAATAGTTTCCTGCCAGTCCGCCGAGGAAGCATAGAGTTTTACAAAACGTTCTTCTTTCATAGAAAACGGAAGTGGCGACAACCATAGTAACAAGTACCAATAGAAGATAGCCCGATCCCCGAGGGGATTCAACAATACCCCAAACATGGTCACTGTATGTTATCAAAATGAAGAATATATCAATCATCCAAATTCCATATTTTTTCAGGAATTTCGGCATTGGGCGTTCGCTTCCGACAAGCTTCCTGACAATGTCACTTAGTTTTCCGAACGGACAGATTGCACACCAGAAACGGCCAAGGGCAACGAACAAAATGGGGATGACTGGCCACCAAAGTACCCAGGTCATTGTTGTCCCAAAGTTTCTGGATGGATTAGCTGTTCCAGCAACAAGCTCGAAAACGATAAAGGAGAAGACCAAAATGACAATCCATTGGAAGATACCAGGGTACCATCGGCTTTGAATGAATTTTTTCACCAGTGGGATAGACAACAAGTTAAACGGTGTTTTGGCTGATTGGATATCGGATTGAGATGATTTGTTTGATTGATTTCCTTTTTGGGTTGTGAGCTTTTCCTTAGGAATTCCCATTAATGTTAACCTTCCTTCTAAACCTTCTGTTCCAGATACCTACCAAGATGAACGAAAGATTAATCCCTCCAAATGTTCCAAGTATTTTTAGATTCGGGGGAGTTTCAGTTACTGGTCCATGACCATGACCCCCTTGTTCAGCCCCATTATCATGAGAGTGATTTGAAGAGGCCTCCCCGTTTTGATTAGACGAAGCATGCTCATCGTGATTTCTTTTCTCTGTTTTTTTGCCTTCGCGGAACGATTCCACAGCTTTGATGACATTTTGATCCTGACTATGTCCTTCGCCCGCGAGTACATTCATATTAAATGAAAGCATGATTACCGCACCGATAAAAAGTGATACACCTCTTTTCAACTGTCTTCACCTCCGCTGTTCGTATAGCTTGAATTTATAGGGAAACTGTGCAGTTTTTCTGTGTTTTTTGTGCAGATATTGTGAAATCGGGTAAGCGGGATACTTTATTCAATTTTTTGTAATAATTAAGGTCTGGCCCTTAGTTAAGTTGTTAATATGATTGTTATAAATTTTTTCCTTTTCTTTTTTTGCATAAGAAAAAGCAGCATTCTCCATGCTGCCTTCACACTCTCTATAAATACTTCCGATGCACGCCCTTGCCGTCATACGTGAACAGCATGTTCCTCTCCTCAATCATTGATTCAATGTGGACTGTCCTTCCCCAAAGCTGATGAATATAAGGAAGCACCTTCTCCAGATACTTAATATCAAGTTCAATTCCTTCATACCAATGCTTCAGGTACAGCTCGCCATTTTTCATATAGTCGCCGTCATTCACGGTGATGTACGGGAAGCCGCCGTTCACCCGCATGCTGACAAGCCTGTCACGGACATGCTCCCATTCCTTGTCAACGATCTTGTAGTCCTTTCCCTGCTTTTGGAACAGATACATGTCTTCCCGCATGACGAGATCCTTGGTCAGATAATTCCTCAGAAAAGAAATATCCGAATCCATCTCCCTGACCTCGAACATTTTCTCCCGGCCTGAATCAGGCTTGACACCGCGGCGCTGCATTTCCTCGGTCGGTTTGTTGTATCTCTCTTCAATGTCCTCAAATATTTTGATCCCCAGGTAATAAGGGTTAATCCCTGTTTTCGAAGGCTGGACGACACCGGCATTCAGCTTGGCGAATTCAATTGCCTCCGAACTAGTCAGATCCATCTCGCGGAGTATCCGCTGGTGCCAGTATGAAGCCCAGCCTTCATTCATGATTTTCGTCTCAAGCTGCGGCCAGAAATACAGCATTTCCTCCCTCATCATCGTCAGGATGTCACGCTGCCACGGCTCCAGTTCCCTGCTGTAGGTTTCAATGAATAACAAAAGGTCTTTTTCCGGCCTTGGAGGAAACTTTTTTACCCTCTTTTTGTCCTTCTGGCTTTTGGACTTCTTCTCATCCAGCTTCCAAAGATCATCATACGGGCTTGGCGGGCGATCTGGGCTCTCTTCCTCCTCATCGCCTATGGACCAGGAAAGTTTCGGTCTCATTAATGACGGGTCGATGTGTTCATCAATTGCCAGGACGGCATCCAGGAATGTTTCGACTTCCTTTTTTCCGTATGTGATTTCATAATGGTGGACCCGCTCGGCAGTCGCAGCCATGCTTTCGACCATATCACGCTTCGTGTTCTCGAAACGGACATTATTTTTGAAAAAGTCACAATGGGCCAAGACATGGGCAACAATCAATTTGTTCTGGATCAGGCTATTGCTGTCGAGAAGAAAGGCATAGCAGGGGTTTGAGTTGATTACCAATTCATAAATCTTGCTAAGGCCCAAATCGTACTGAAGTTTCATCTTGTAAAATTGTTTGCCGAAGCTCCAGTGTGAAAACCGGGTCGGCATACCGTAGGCACCAAACGTATAAATAATGTCGGCTGGGCAAATTTCGTACCGCATTGGGTAAAAATCAAGGCCGAAGCCACTCGCGATTTCGGTAATTTCACCAATTGCGCGCTCAAGCTGCTTCCTGTCATCGCTTTTCATGTAGCTATTCCCCCTTTTCCTCTTACAACAATGTATGAGCGGCGGGGGGGAATGATGAAATGTGAAATAGTGGAAGAACAAAATGTGCAAGCGCCTTCGCTACAAGCACAGACCGCTTGTCCCTGCGATGATTATTCTAAGGAGCTTTCCTTAGTGGTCAGCCCCGACCAGATTAAGACGGGGCCCGCAGGACACTGAATGGCATCCCTGAATCCGCCCACGCACGAAGGAAATGCGAGCATTTCCGAGGACGGGCCTGCCCTCCGGAGGGAACCGGCTTAAGACCTCGAGGGGCTAGGCGCTCCTCGAAAAAGCTATCGCTTTTTCTTCGTGCGAGGATTATGCTTCCGAAGCTTACTCTTGTGGAGCTGGATTACTAAAACTTTTTTCGAGTTATACACAATGTTGGATTTTAAAATTTCCTTATAGGATGAAAAAAGTGTAAAAAGCAAATTGCTCTTTACACTTTCATTTTTTCTTATTAGGATGCTGTTTTTTCTTTGTTTACTTCTACCCGCGCATTACCCATAAAAAAGATAGTAATGGCGGCAAAGGCAATCGGAATCATGGTAAGCAGAAATATAAACGTAATGGAGTCCGACATGGCATTCACGATGATTTCAAGGATATCTCCGGGAATCCTTGCCCTTCCTTCCCCACTGAAAATCTGCCTTGGGTCACTCATGTTCATCGTTGGATTGCCTGAACCTGCACCTGGAAATGCGGAAAATGCCTTTTCCAACCTATTCGCAAAAACTTTCGTTTGAATGGTTCCGAAAATCGTAACTCCGAGTGTCATTCCAAATGATCTCAAAAAGGAATTCGTAGAGTTGGCCGACCCACGGTATTTGAACTCCAGATTATTGATTGAGGCAGCCGGGAGCAGCGAAAAGGAAAACCCTGTTCCAAATCCAACAATCGCCATAAAGACGGTCAACAGAATCCGCGATGTTTCCGGAGTCATCGTGCTGAGCAAAAACATGCCAGAAGCATAAGCAATAATCGATACAAACATTAGATTCCTAAAGCTCGTTTTCGTTTGGAAAATGCCGCCAATCATACTTCCCACAACGGATCCAAGCATCATCGGGGTTAGGATAAAACCGGCATTTGTGGCCGACCCTCCGTACACCGCCTGCACAAAAATCGGAATGAAAACTGCCAGGATTATGAACGTCCCCCCATAGAGGAAAGCGAGGATTTGAGACGTTGCAAACAGTCGGTTCTTGAACATCCAAAATGAAATGATTGGTTCCTCCGCCTTTCGTTCAATTAGGAAAAAGGCGATAATAAATACAGAAAAGACGGAAAACAATCCGATAATTTGTGAGGAAATCCATTCATATTCCTTGCCTCCGAGCTCCAATGCAAACATAAGCGCCACAACGGCTACCACAAGCGTGATCGCTCCCCACCAATCCACTTTTTGCTTTTTGTGCTCGAGTGACTCCTTATAATATAAGGAAATCAAGACCAAAGAGACCAAACCGATAGGAAGGTTAATGTAAAACACCCAATGCCAGCCGAATGAGTCCGTTATGAAAGCACCCAGAAGAGGCCCTAGGACACTGGATATCCCGAAAACGGCTCCAAGGAGTCCCGTCATTTTCCCTCGGTTTTCCGGAGGGAAAATATCGAACACAATGGTAAAGGAGATAGGAAGAAGCGCTCCCCCGCCTATTCCCTGGATAGCACGGTAGATGATCAGCTGGTCCATCGTTTGTGCCAGCCCGCAAAGACTTGAGCCCAAAAGGAATACAACCAAGCCAAAAATGAAGAACCTTTTCCGGCCATACATGTCAGATAGTTTCCCGTAAATCGGCATACCGGCCATAACAGCTACCATGTAGGAAGCTGTGACCCACACAAACTTATCGAACCCGCCAAGGTCGGAAACAATGGTCCCCATGGCCGTTGCGACAATGGTATTGTCCATTGCGGCCATCAATATCCCAAGCAACAAACCAGAAACGACCAGCTTTAAATTTTTATCTTTAACCGCCAAATGTCTCCCACCTTCCCATTTTAAAATTTCCGCTAGAAGGCCTTTTAAAAAATCAGGAAAAAGGATTCATGCGCAAAAATTCCTCAATGTCACTCAATGAATATAATGGAAATTTCCCATAAATGTCAAAATTTTTGTAAAAGGTTTATGGAGTGTGGATTGTTATGAAGACAGTTTTAAAGGGTTTTGCGGTTAAAACTGTCGTTATCGGGGTTATGAAGACAGTTTTGAACGGGTTTCCCGGTTGAAACTGTCTTCATCAGGGGTATGAAGACAGATTTGAACGGGCTTTACGGTTGAAACTGTCTTCATCAGGTGTATGAAGACAGATTTGAATGGGCTTTGCGGTTGAAACTGTCTTTATCGGGGATATGAAGACAGTTTTGAATGGGTTTCCCGGCCATGACCGTTTTACGCTAAAAAAATCTCCAAATGGTCTTAAGACCCCTTACTCCACTTATCTTTTCTCCGATACAACCTTTAACGTGACAAGTTTTTCAGCCTTTAAATTATGCGAAATAATCACACGGACATATAAGGGAGTACCTTTCTCCACGACCTTAAAACGGAAAGTATCAGCTACTTCCGAATCATTTACTTTTTTCCGTCCCAGGTATTCGTAGTCGGTAATTGGATCGCCTGGATAGTCAACATTAACTATGGCCAAAGCCATCCTTCCATATTTTTCATAATCAAAATTTTGCGCTTCAATTTGGTTCGGCTGTAATGCAACAAATGCCAGGACGGCAATAAGTGTGGCAATCAATTTTCTCATGCAGTCATCCCTTTCCGTTTTACTCATGATGTAGTGTGGCTCGAAGGAAAATTTCCTATACATCGCCTTTGGGCGGACAGCGCTAATTATTCTGCCAGTTGTTTCAAATCCCTTAACAAAAGCATCTCCAACATTTTCAGCGAAACATTCTCCTCGAAATCCATACACTAAATTCAACTCCTAGTAAGGAGGAGAAAAAATGAATAAACCGGATTATGACAGGGCGCTGTATTATATACACCGCTCCCAATGGGACAACCTCCTGATTCTTATGGTCCGGACACGGGACCACTTTTTGTCAAAGAAAATTGAGCATTTTCTCCATGCCTACCACTTTGAGCGTGATTATGCTGTCCTTGAGAAAAAGCTCTACTCACTGCTGCATTACATTGACCATGCGGCTGTGATGCCCGAAGGTGAGCCGCAGCAAGTTCCGGCTTACAGTTTTTCCTGAATCAAAACAAGCGAATTCCACCACCAGGATACATTTAAGCACGGCCAGCTTCGGCCGTGCTTTTTTTATTTGCTATTACCCGCCATTTTAAACATGTTATTCTCGTGCCACACCGTTTTTGACGGCGAACAAAGCCGCCTGGGTCCGATCGGCTAGCTCGAGTTTTGAAAGGATGCTTGAAACATGGGTTTTCACCGTTTTTTCCGTAATAAACAGGGCTGTAGAAATTTCCTTATTGCTTTTGCCACTCGCAATTTCATTCAATACCTCAATCTCCCTCTTTGTCAGCTCGTCAAGCTGCTTCCTAGCATCCCTTTGGCTACCCGAAAGCTGTGAAAGGAGATGGGATGTCGCCTTCGGATGGATCTGGTTTTCCCCAGAACAAAGTCTCCGGATTGATGCGGCGAGTTCATCCGGCTCAATATCCTTGAGCTGATAACCAGTCGCGCCGGCCTCAATGGCGGGAATGACATGGTTTTGGTCCGAAAAACTCGTCAAAATCATAATTTTCATGTCTGGCTGTTTTTCCCTAATTATGGCTGTCGCCTTAATCCCATCCATTACTGGCATATCCAAGTCCATTAACACAATATCAGGCTTGAGCTCTTCAGCCATGGCGACTGCTTCCTTGCCATTTTTAGCCTCCCCGGCAATTTCAAAATCCTCCTGTGTTTTCAAAAAAAAGGCCAGGCCTCTCCGGACTACATTATGGTCATCGGCAATTAAAATTCGAATTCCCATACTCTCTCCCCCTTCAAACCGGAATCCGGGCAACTAGCATCGTTCCATGGCCTTCTGCGCTTTCAATCCGTAATTGGCCATTTAACCCTTCCGCCCTATCCTTCATGCTTTTCAATCCGAGCGATGGAAGCTCATTTACTTCATCATAGTGGAAACCACAACCTGGATCGCTAATTTCAACAATGAGCCAATTTTTCTCAACATTTATATCGATTGCTATTTTTGTTTGGCCGGAATGCTTTTTGCAGTTGGCCATCGCTTCCTGGCCAATCCTCCAAATTCCTTCTTCAATCTTCCCGGGCATGTTCAGCACCCCTTTTACATGGATAACCAGATCCAATCCCAGCATTTGCGCATATCCCCTTAAAGCGCTGACGATCCCGTTTTCCAGCCCTTGAGGGCGCAGTTGCCAAATGAGTGCCCTCATTTCATTCAAGGCTTCCTGGGCAAGCTCCTGGATATAAAAGAACGTTTCCTTGACCTCCGCTTTTTCCGCCATCGTTGCCCCACCCCGTGCGGTTAGGCTTACTGAGAACAGAAGCTGGTTTACTGAATCGTGCAAATCACGTGCCAGCCTGTTCCGCTCGGCAGTAAGAGCCAATTCTTGCTCTTTCTGGGAAAGCTTTATTCTTTTAAGTGCAGTTCCAATTTGGAGGGCGACCGATTCCAGGAGTGCCAATTCCCTTTTGTCAAAATGGGTCTTGTTTGGCGAGCCCACATTCAGAATGCCAAACTTTTCCTCACCAGCCCTTAGCGGCACTGTCGCGTGGTGGGTAAGTGATGCCGTATCACCGAGCTTATGCATGATTGCTTCCTCAAGCCTTTTACACTCAATGATGTTTGTTGCTTTATCCAGCCTGCCATCCCTGTACCGTTCAATGCACCAACAATCGCCTGAACACATCAATGCGAAGTTGGACTGCGATAATGCCTCGGGCAGGTTTTTCCTTGCCGAGAGCTTGTATAATCCATCTTGATCGATTAGAAAAATCCATCCAGTCTTTAGCCCGGTTACATTCAGCAGTTTTTCCAGCACGTCTGAAAGGATTTCATCCGTTTCCGTCCCTTTGTTTAAGAGTTCGGCAATATCTTTTAAAATTCCTAGCTCCAACAATCTTGATTCAGCTTCCATCCATGTCCCCCCGGCCACCGTTTTCTTTCATTATACCTCTTTTAATAATGATTGCCTTTAGCCAATCGGATGGGAAACACTACGACAAAAGTCTGATAAGGCGGGGGTGCTTTTTCGCTACTTGCTTTTCCTAAAAAAACCCGGCTTGCCAATTTGGCTGCCGGGTGGTCTCATTATAACTTTGTATTGACCAATTCCATGAACTCAGTTTCAATTTGCTTGAGTTTTTTCTTGCTCGCTTCAAGGCTGCTATCATTTACCCCAAAGTAAAACTTTATTTTTGGTTCGGTACCTGAAGGCCTCAAGCAGACCCATGAACCGTCTTCAAAGAAATATTTCAGTACATTGGATTTTGGCAGATCGATTTTTTCGATTCCCGCCTCGGAGACCCGTACACTCTCTAGATAATCCTCCGATCTGACAACTGGCAGTCCAGCAAGCGTTGCAGGCGGATTTGAACGGAATCCAGCCATGATGTTCGCGATCAATTCAGCGCCATCCTTGCCTTTCATGGTCAGAGACTGAAGCCCTTCCTGGAAGTATCCATATTTCTCAAACACGTTCATTAGGCCGTCATACAGGCTCAAGCCTTTTTTCTTATAGTACGCGCACACTTCTGAAGACATAAGTGCCGCTTGGACCGCATCCTTGTCACGGGCAAAATCGCCAATCAAGTAGCCATAGCTTTCTTCATAGCCAAACAGGAAAGTGTGATCACCCGACTTTTCAAATTCATTGATTTTCTCGGCAATGAATTTAAACCCTGTCAGGACGTCGATTGTCTTTAACCCGTATGCCTCGGCAATTTTTCGGCCGATTTCCGATGTTACAATCGTTTTCAGGACGACACCATTCTCGGGCAGGTTCCCTTTTGCTTTCTTTTGTTCAAGAATATAATCAAGCAAAACGGCTCCAGTTTGGTTTCCTGTCAGCACTTCGTATTCACCCTCATGGTTCTTTACAGCAATGCCGAGCCTGTCCGCATCAGGGTCAGTGGCAATTAGGATATCTGCATCCACCGCTTTACCATCGCGAATGGCCAGTTCGAATGCCGCATGTTCTTCCGGATTTGGGCTTTTGACTGTGGAGAAATTCGGATCCGGAAGCTCCTGTTCACGGACGATATGGACATTTTTATAGCCGAGGGCTTCAAGCGCCGCGCGGACAGGCTTATTCGCCGTCCCGTGCAGCGGGGTAAAAACAATCTCGATTGGCGACTCAGCTGCAATTCCTGGGATTTCCGAAATGGTCGCAAGCTTTATTGTATATGCGTCATCGATTTCTTTTCCTATCGTCTCGATTAGACCGGCGGAACGCAATTCCTCTTCGCTCCTGGCTTCAATAAGTAATTCGTTTTCCACCTCGTTCACTTTCGCGATGACTTCATCCGCGCTCTCGGGTGGCAATTGCCCGCCATCATCGCCATAAACCTTGAAACCGTTATATTCCGGGGGATTATGGCTCGCTGTAATAACGATGCCGGCGATGGCGTGTAGATACCTGACAGCAAATGAAAGCTCAGGGGTTGGCCGAAGCTCTTCGAATACATACGCTTTTATTCCTCTCGAGGCAAGCGTTCTCGCAGCTTCCATAGCAAATTCTGGTGACTTATGCCGAGAATCATACGCTATGGCAACACCGCGTCGTTTCGCTTCCTCGCCCTTTTTCTCAATATAAGAGGCAAGGCCATTGGAGGCTTTTCGAATTGTGTATACGTTCATCCGGTTTGTGCCTGCACCGATTTCCCCTCTCATTCCTCCGGTACCAAACTCAAGGTCTTTATAAAAAGAATCCTCGAGCAGTTTATCATTTTTTTTCATTGAATCCAATTCGGCCCGTAATTCGGTATCCAGGTTCACAAAGTCCATCCATTTGGCCGCTTTTTGTCTCCACTCCATTGCAATTCCTCCGCTTCTGGCAAGCTTTTTTCTATTTCAGTTTGTAGCGAAAAGGCCGCTGCGAAACATATCATCTTTATTCTATCGGGTTGGGGCGGGTTTTTCCACATTCGTCATTTTTCGACCTGTCCAAGGATTGTACAAAATAAAATTTTTCCCTTAATATATTGAAAAAGAGGTGAAAAAAATGAACAAAGACAACCGGGAGAATGTTTTATTTTTTGCATGGGCCGTATCCGTTGTAGCAATGTTCGGAAGCCTGTATTTCTCAGAAATCCGTAAGTATGAACCTTGCGAGCTCTGCTGGTATCAACGGATTCTTATGTATCCCTTAGCATTGCAATTAGGAATTGCAATTGTGAAGAAAGATTACCGGTTTGCTTTGTACAGCAAGTGGATGTCTGCAATTGGCATGGTAATTTCTGCTTACCATTATTCTCTTCAGAAGCTGCCGTTCATGGCCGAGGCTGCCCCAACTTGCGGGAGGGTTCCATGCACTGGCCAATATATAAACTGGCTTGGCTTCGTTACGATTCCATTTCTCGCCTTTACAGCGTTTACACTTATTTTTATTTGCAGCATGATTATTTTGAAAAAATATAAGGAGGAACCTACATCATGAAGAAAGTACTCATATTTCTTGGAATCATTGTCCTGTTATTCGTTGGGACTTGGTATTTGACTGACAAACAAAATGAAGGAAATGCAGGGGGAAAAAATCCGTACGGCAACAAATCACTCCATCCTGAAACAGTTGCGCAGCTGGATGATCCGAATTACCAAAATATTGTCACCTTGGATAATTTGGAGAAAAAGCTTGCCAATCAGGAAAATCTAACTGTTTATTTTTATAGCCCAACATGCCCGCACTGTAAAAAAGCTACTCCTATTTTAATGCCGCTCGCAAAGAAAATGGATATAAATATCCTGCAGCTGAATGTACTTGAGTATGACTCCGCCTGGGATATCTACAGTATCGAAGGGACACCGACATTGATTCATTTTGAAAATGGCCGTGAAACTGCAAGGATTGCGGGAGGACAGGACCAGGAAATATACCAGCAATGGCTGAAGGAAAATGCCGCGGAGTGATCAACATGCAAAAAACGCCTGAAGCAGGCGTTTTTGTTTTAGACCATATGAGGTTAGACGAGCAGTTGGTTTGCTGCGGGGGTAAAAACACTGAAAATGGAATCATTGCATTTTTTGCCAGGCAGGAATGAATCATACTGGAAGGGAAAATAAAACCCATAGAAGCGTAGGTTTTCGACATTTTTCATAAAAAGAGCCCTGTGGTGGTCACCAGGAACAGGAGAGTCTAGGATAGATATAAGCGTTTGCAGGCTGGTCATCACGTAAAAAGCATCCCTTAGCGTTCCAAATGCGTCCTGGCAGCTCTCCTTATGTAGCACCCCCAGCCTTTCATAATCTTTGATCTCCCTGTCCGAAAAATACCTGGGCATAACCCCTGAAAAAAAATACTCAATCAGGTCACCAATTTCTTCATCCTGGCCGGCCGTCGAAGCAAAAACGATTTTCACGGAAAAACCACCTTTGTTACATTTGTAATACTGACGTAATATATCATTAGAATAGCACATTCAGAACTGTAAATTGGATGGTAATTTCATCCACGTAAAACCAAATTTGGGAAAGCAAAGGAGCCTTGCGATGCTTGATACAAAAAGAGTAGGAAATTATCTTGAAGTGGCTATTCCCGCTTTATGGGACGGAATAACAATCGCGGAAATTTTCAAGGAAAAATGGAGGGTTCCGAAAAAACTATCCCATCATTTCAGGATGGAAGGAAAAGTATTGCTAAAAGGGGAACGGGCTGGGTGGGAGACACCTTTGCCTGCTGCAACGAAACTCCATATCTTGCTATTTGAGGATACACTTCCAGCAGTTCAGCCTTTTTACATTGATTTGGGCATTTTGTATGAGGACAGCCATTTGCTTATTGTTAATAAGCCTCCTTTCATCACTACCCATCCAAATTCACCTGAAGATACTGAAACGTTGGTAAATGCTGTCGCAGCGCACTTACTGGCTTCAGGGGAAGGCGGGAATGTCCAGCAAATACACCGTCTTGACCGTGATACATCCGGCGCCATTATTTTTGCGAAACATCCGCTCGCCGGAGCCGTTCTTGACAAGATGTTGGAGGAACGGGCCATTAAAAGAACTTATCTCGCGGGAGTTCAGGGAACGGCACTTAAGAAAAAAGGAACAATTAATGAGTCAATCGGCCGCGACCGCCACCACCCTACCCGGCGGCGTGTTTCCAAAACTGGCTTGGAGGCCATTACCCATTACAAGGTTTTAAAAGCAGAACCTTCAAAAGGTTTAACTTGGATCTCATGCTGGCTCGAAACAGGCAGGACCCACCAAATCCGTGTCCATTTCAGCCACATTGGCCATCCCTTGGCTGGGGACGAGCTATACGGGGGACAGCCTATTTTTAACCGGCCTGCCCTCCACTCGTCAAAAGTTGAGTTCAGCCATCCAATTACAATGGAAGAACTCATTATCCATGCTCCATTCCTTGACAACCCTCCCATTTTTCGCGGAATTGACGTGGGAAGTATTTGAGATTTTAGAAAGCAAAGGCTTCAAGTTGCCTGTAGAACGTTTTCCAAATACAGCTATGTATGAACCCAAAAATAAAAACAGGCCTCCCGTTTTTCGGGAGGCCTCGCTATTTATTAATGATTTGACCTGCGGAATGCTCTCATAATCATACTTAGCAGGAATACCAGAATGACAGCTCCGATAATGGCCGGAATTATCGCAAAGTCCGCAACGACAGGACCCCAGTCACCGAAAATCGCTGTACCCAACCATGCACCTACAAAACCTGCAATAATATTACCTATAATTCCGCCCGGAATATCCTTGCCGACGATCATCCCTGCTAACCAACCGATGATACCTCCGATGATTAATGCCCATAGAAAACTCATGTAAATTCACTCCTTAAAAAGTTAGTTGTTTGTTTAAGTGCGCCTTTTTTTCGGCTGCTGCAGCCACAAACAGCTTTGGGGGCAACAAACTGAACGACTTTGTTCAACGTTGTTTTTCCTAACTGTTTGTACCTATAAATTACCCCCATTTTTTTAAAATAAACACACACCGTCATACTCTGGAAATAACGAAATATTCTGTCCAATCTAAAAGGGCACTGGTATCATTCCTATAGTCCCTAATCTTCAACGAATAGTAAATCAATTATGTTTGCTTTTACTTGAATTCTTAATAAGGCAACCGACTTTTGAAATGCCGAATTTTTTTTAAGAATTTCTATAATTGATTTCACCTTTTCAATCGGCCTCCTTTGACCTCACACAAACGTTACATTTGAAACCGGAAATAAGCACAATATAAAGAAGAAAAATTCTCAGCTGGCGTTTCATTGGCTAAATGAAGGATATATATAGAAGGAATTTGAAAAACACAAAGCCAAAATGAAAAAGGACCCTACTCCTACTCTCATCCTTCAACCCAAATGTTAAGTTTTTGTAAATTCAGCGTAAATACCTTTTCATTTTAGTTAATTTTCATTTACAATTAGCTAGTTCTTGGAATTTTGGAATAAAAAATGGGGGTTATCCATAATGGCTTTTAAAAAGAATGACAAGTTCACCACGCTTCTTAGTGAAATTGCTGAAAACTTAAAAGAAAGCGTCAATTATTTTACCGACTATAAGCTCAAAAACGTCAGCGACCTTAAAACGTTTTCCGAAAGCATGAAGGAGTATGAGTCAAAGGGCGATACGTTTGTCCATTCAGTCATTAAGGAACTGAATGATGCCTTCATTACTCCGATCGAGCGAGAGGATATCCTCCATCTTGCAAACAGCATGGATGATGTATTGGATGGATTGGAGCATTGTGCGGCGCTGTTTGAAATGTACTCTATTACAGATGCTGATGATTTTATGCTGCAGTTTACGAACGCAATCCAAAGCAGTGTACTTGAAATTGAAAAAGCGGTCACCCTTCTTGCTACCAAGAAGCTTCTGCAAATCCGTGAGCATGCAATTTCTATCAAGGATTATGAATCAAAATGTGATGGAATTCTTAGGCAGTCAATCAAGAATCTATTCTCTGTTGAAAAGGACCCCATCCGGATTATTCAATATAAAGAAATTTACGAAACACTTGAAGATATCGCAGACAGCTGCCAGGGTGTAGCGAATACGCTCGAAACTATAATCATGAAAAACGCGTAAGGAGCTTATTATGGAATTAGCATTTATTTTAACCCTAGCAATCGTCATTTTGGCCCTTGCGTTTGATTTCATAAACGGTTTCCACGATACCGCTAACGCGATAGCCACTTCCGTATCCACTAAAGCGCTTAAGCCCCGGCATGCGATTATCCTTGCATCTGTCATGAACTTCGTTGGTGCAATGACATTCACCGGGGTCGCAAAAACGATTACGAAGGATATTGTGGATCCATTCACTCTTCAGAACGGGAGTGTCGTCATTATGGCCGCCCTCCTGTCCGGGATAACATGGAACCTTTTGACTTGGTATTTTGGAATCCCAAGCAGTTCATCCCATACCTTAATAGGTTCGATTGCAGGTGCGGCAATTGCTTCTTCAGGATTTAGCACACTTGAATACAAAGGCTTCCTGAAAATTCTTCAGGCCCTTATTTTCTCTCCAATCCTTGCTTTCATTGTCGGGTTTATCGTGTATTCCATTTTTAAATTTGTCTTCAAGGATGCCAATTTGACAAAAACAAACCGCAACTTCCGGTTTATCCAAATCGGTACAGCAGCATTGCAATCCTATACACATGGAACAAACGATGCTCAAAAGGCAATGGGGATTATCACAATGGCTTTGATTGCCAATGGTTATGTAACAACTTCAGATATTCCATTCTGGGTACAGTTTGCCTGTGCGACAGCAATGGGGCTTGGAACGTCTGTAGGCGGGTGGAAAATCATTAAGACCGTTGGCGGTAAAATCATGAAAATCCGGCCGATTAATGGCGTTGCTGCCGATTTAACTGGAGCGGCGATTATATTTGGAGCGACTTTCATCCATCTTCCAGTCAGCACGACCCACGTAATCTCTTCCGGTATCCTAGGTGTTGGTGCTTCCCACCGCCTGAAGGGCGTAAAATGGGGAACGGCGCAAACGATGCTGCTCACATGGGTCATCACCCTGCCAATTTCAGCGACGCTTGCAGCAGCTTTCTATTATATTCTGAACCTTTTCCTATAATAAAAAGGGGCCTTCAAACTTGTGAAGGCCCCCTTTTATATTTATACGAGTCTATTTTATACCTAACTCTTTTCCATCAATCTTTACAATTGGACCGGTAATCACACAATCAATGTGAACGCCTGCCTCGTTCGTCCCTCCAAACGGTTTGTTGCTGCCAAAAGCGATGTGCACGGTGCCAAATACCTTTTCATCTTCCAAAACATTGCCCGTCAATCTCGCTTTTTTATTCGTGCCAATCCCAAATTCGGCGATGATTCTGCCGTTCCCGTCCCCGAGAAGTTCGAGCAAGCGCTTTCCTTCTTTTCCGGTCGCATCCGTCAATCTACCCTTTTCAACTGTTAATAACACCGGCTCACTTACGACGCCAATACCGGCAATGGACCCATCTACCAAAATCGTCCCATTCGCTGAATCTTCGATTGGCGCAATATAACTTTCACCGGATGGAAGATTCCCTGACTCTCCTTTATTTCGGAAGACGCCTGTGCTTGGAATACCCTTCCTCCCTTTGATGGAAAGAGTCAATTCGGATTCACCTTTCGCAATGGTTACGGTTTCTCCGTCTTCAAGCAGGCGGCAGTATTCCTTGGTAAGCTGCTCTACTTCCGTATAGTCAGCTGTTATCGCGCCTTCCTTCAGCATATCCACTGTTATTCCCGGCATTGTTGCAACACGCGCCCCTGAGGCTGACGCTTCCTTTCTTGCCTTTGTGTGGGTAAGTGAATGAAGTGTAATGCAAAGGACTGCATCAGCAGTTTTCATAGCCCTCGCGACAGCCTGAGGCGGTTCTTCCCCGGACTTTGTCCTGGTCATCATCTTCATCAGCATTGTTTCATTGCCCAAGGCAATACCCGCTTCATAAAAAACGTCGGCAACCTCACAAGACTCAGGGTCGGCAACGATTAAAATATGCTCATTATCCTGGATGTTTAAATTTGACTTCAATATTGACTTGGCTACTTCTACTAAATCCGACAATTATTATCCCTCCTGACGCTAAACTTTAAACTTCAATTGATACCGTTGGATGACGCTGCCTACCTCATCCCTTGTTGCCATTAGCAAAGGAAGGTATTCGTTTATTTTTTCTTCGGTCATCCTGTAAACCGGACCTGAAACAGTAATGGATCCAATGATTTCTCCCCCGTCAAACAATGGAACGGCAACAGCAAGAACATCCCATGTGTACTCACCCTGGCTCTGTGCCCATCCTCGTTCCCTAATATGCTCAAGCTCTGCTTTAATTTCGTCGGCGTCTGTCATAGTTGTTTTTGTGTATTTTATTAACTCCGATTGGATGACGGAATCAATGAAATCCTCCGGCATATAAGCTAAAATGGTCCGATAGGAAGCGCCTACATACAACGGGGCACGGCTTCCAGCGGAAACTGAAAACTTCACTTTGTTTTCCGGTTCGACTACATCGAGTGTAACCGCTTCATCCCTATCGAGAACTGTCAAAAAAATCGATTCTCCGGTCTTGTCCCGAAGCCGTTCCAAAATCGGACGGATTAAGTTTGAAACATTAAGGCTCTCATACATAATCATGCCTAATTCCCATGTAGCATACCCAAGGGAATATTTCTTTGTCACCTTATCCTTTGAAATGAATCTATTTTTCTCTAATGTTTCAAGAATGCGGTAAATATTCGTATGGTTCAGGCCCATTTCATTTGCCAGTTCCCGTCCTCCCCAGACCGGGCGTTCCTTTGTAAACATTTTCAAGACTTTCAATGCCAAATCCAAAGTCTTTAGCACATAATTCCTCCCCCTTCAAAACCTTTCGACAATTCCCATTACATCTCTAATTCTGGTAAAAAGCAATTATTTTTTCAATAATAAACAGTTATCCTGCCAAACTCCAAATGGAGTGAATAATTTAGGCAGGATAACTGTTGATAAAGACAAGCTGAATCTTACAAAGCTATATCTTATTTATTTTTCATAAAGAAAATCAATCACAGCCGCTGCGTACACTTTCGCACAGCGAACGATGTCTTCAACAAGAACTTTTTCATTGTAGCCATGGATGCTTGGCAGATAGGCAGGACCGTATTGCAGTACCGGAATATTGTACTCCCTGAAATGGCGTGCATCGCTACTGGCCCATTGCATGACACCATATGCTTCGTCCCCGGTTACAAAGGATATATTGTCCACGATCGCACGGCAGACAGGGTCAGCGGCAGATGTATGGTTGGCCTCGCTCCTGAAGCCAAACTGGCGGATTTCATAGCGAATGCCCAGCGCATCCAGTTCGTTTTTAAGGTAAGACGTAACTTCATCCTGGGTAACACCAAATGGAAGCCGGCAATCGACCTCAACCTTACAGCTCTCAGGAATCACATTGGATTTTGTTCCGCCCTGGATCGTACCGATATTGACCGTGACTCTTTCCAAAACAGGTTGGAATTTCTCCCGATCGGCTTCTACTTCGCGCATATACCTCTGGGATACTTCGATAAGGTCTTTTACCTCTTCTGGAATGGTGATTTCCAAATCCCATAACGACCTGATTTTTTCAATCGCAGCGATTGCATCGACAATTGCATTGCCGCCCGCAACCGGTGATAAGCTTCCGTGTCCCGGTGTCCCGAATACTTCGAGTTCAAACCAGTAAGACCCCTTTTGGCCAATGGTTGGATTTAGTGGGGAAGAGGGCTCGGCAATCAGGCAGCCATCGCCTTTAACCAATCCTCGCTCAAGAAGCCACGGTACACCAAATTCTCCTCCGGTTTCTTCATCTGGAACAATCGCCAGCGTTAACTTTCCTGGAATTTCAACATTTAATCGTTTTAAAAGCGCAAAGGCAAAGATGATGCCTCCAAGCCCGGCCTTCATATCACTGGCGCCTCTTCCAAGCAGCCAGCCATCCTCCACTTCGCCAGAGAATGGATCAAAGTCCCATTTTGTTAAGTCGCCTGCTGGTACTACATCCGTATGCCCGCAGTAAACTAAATGCTTTCCGTCTTCCGGGCCGATGCTGGAAATCAAATTAAACATTTTATCTGTCGACTCGTGCCATTCTGTTTCAAGCCCATACTGGCGCAGATACCCATCAATGAACTGAGAAATTTCAGTAGAATCGCCTGGCGGGTTTTCGCTTGGTATCTTTATCAATGAACCACAAAGCTCGATGAGTTCCTCTTTCCTTGCTTCAACTTCCTCGATTAATCTCTGCTTTAATTCCTTCAGATCGCTCATCCCAATGCCACCTGATTTCCTTTTGTTTGTAGGTGAGACATTTTCCCATACAGTGCTTCAAGGCGGGCATATTCTTTTTCATCATAGAACGAGCATTTCCCTTCGCCAAAAAGCTTGGCAACTTCAAGGACGAAGCGGACCGCCTGTTCAACATCTGCAGGATGGGTAGCGCCTGTTCCGCAGCCGGCAACTGCTGTTTCGGTTGTAATCGCTACTCCAACCACAGGGCTTTTAGTAGCGACTGCAGGCTGAAGGATGCTGTTAACATGGTATACTCCATTTCCATAAGGAGTAATATCCTGGGTGGTGATTGGCAAGGTCACTGGGAGAATTCCTGCTGATTGGGTATAGATATGCAGAAGATCGCTGCTTATTTTCAGAATATATCCTTCTTTTACAGTTGGAGTAATGGCAAAACCTTTGTGGTTTGTAATCATATTCCCTTTTGTCGTATCAATCGATAAAATGGCATCCATTTCTTCTGTCACTTCGTATTGGTTCATTGTCAGGATATCCACTGGAGAATCCATGAACGGAACCGGGTCATGCGGTAAAGTTGGCGCAGTTGGACAGATATGGGTGGTCAGGATAATATCGCCCATTAGCCTGTCTCCTTTTCCAGCCATATCAAGGAGTTTCGCAGCTGCAGCGATACATGATAGGGCTCCGTCGCCGTCGGAAACAAATCCTTTTACTTCCGGACGTGCACCTATGCCGCCCAGGCGCCCAATGATTCCTAAAGTTGGGGCTGAACCGCCTTTTGATTTTCCTTCTTCCCCTTGAATCACAATTTTAACAAAATCCGTTGACCCTGCTTTCCCCTCGACGGTTTGGACGGTAATGTTCCCATCAGAAGAAATTCCTTCAAGATATTCTTTTATATCGTTCCCTGTTACATGGATACTGTCCATTACCTCTAAAACCTCAAGTACATGCTTAAATGACATATCTATTCCTCCATTTTTATAGCTGGTTATCGTGAAACTTTGCCGTTACGCCTTTCTGTGTCTTGGTTGAACCAATCGGACCATTATGGCTGGTAGAGGTGGCAGGCAACCTGCTGCTGTGAGCCCTGCTGCTCCAATACCGGCACCGCTGTTTTGCACATCTCTATCGCAAACGGGCACCGCATGTGGAAATGGCAGCCCGATGGCGGATTTACGGGGCTTGGCACATCGCCCTTCAAGATGATTCTTTCCTTTTTCTCATATGGGCTTTCTGTTGGGACAGCTGAAAGCAAGGCTTTTGTATATGGGTGGAGCGGATTTTCATAAATTTCTTTATATGTTCCAATTTCGACAATTTTGCCCAGGTACATTACCGCAATCCTGTCACACATATATCTCACTACATTTAAATCATGGGAGATAAAAATGTAAGTTAAGCCGAACCTTTTCTGTAAATCCTTTAAAAGGTTAATAACCTGTGCCTGAACGGAAACATCCAGGGCAGAAACAGGTTCATCACAAATGATGACATCCGGATTCAATGCGAGCGCCCTGGCAATATTGATTCGCTGCCGCTGCCCACCTGAGAACTCATGAGAATAACGATCGGCATGGTAGCTGCTTAAACCAACTACTTCCAGTAGCTCGTTAACCCTCTCATGCCGAGATTGTTTGTTCCCAACATGGTGGATTTCCAATGGCTCTGAAAGCAGCTGCCGAATTGTTTTTCTCGGGTCAAGCGAGGCATACGGGTTCTGGAAAACCATTTGAATCGATTTTCTGGATGTACGAAGGTCCTTCACAGCCATTTTTGCCAGGTCCTGCCCTTTAAAAAGGACCTTCCCTTCAGTAGGGCGGATGAGTTGGTTAATCAATCTTGCCATCGTTGACTTTCCACACCCGGATTCCCCGACAATGCCCAGCGTTTCTCCCGAGTATACTTCGAAGCTAACCCCATCAACTGCCTTGACACTTTGCGTTGATTTTTTAAAAGGAAGCGGGTCACCAATCGGAAAGTGTTTTTTAATATTTTCGACCTTTAATATTGCTTCAGCCATGGTAAGCCCTCTCCTTTCTCTCCAGCCTCATTTCTTTCGTTTGGAAGTGGCAGGAAGCAAAGTGGTTTTCTTCTACCTCAATGAGCTTAGGCTTTACCGAACGGCAAATATCCTGGGCATAAGGGCAACGGTCCGCGAAATGGCAGCCCAGGATTTCCTGGCGCAAATCAGGAGGGGTGCCGGGGATAGCGGAAAGCTTCTCACCTTCGCCAACCTCGCTAGTAATTTGTGAATCAAGTAAGCCCCATGTATACGGGTGAAGCGGGTTATCGAATATATTTTTCACACTTCCGGATTCAACGGTATTGCCGGCGTACATGACAATGACCTTGTCACACATTTCCCAAACAACTCCCAAATCGTGGGTAATCATAATAATGGAAGTGCCGATTGTCTCCTGCAGGTTTCTCATTAAATCCAAAATTTGCGCCTGAACCGTTACGTCCAAGGCAGTTGTTGGCTCATCTGCAATTAATAATTTCGGGTTGCAAGCAAGGGCAATCGCAATCATGACCCTTTGCCTCATCCCTCCTGAAAATTCATGAGGATACATTTCAATACGTTTCTCGGCTTCCGGAATACCAACCAGCTTCAGCATATCGATTGCTGCCTGCTTGGCCTCTTTTTTCGAAACCTTGCGATGGGCCCGGATTACCTCCATGATTTGATTTCCAATTGTATATACAGGATTAAGGCTTGTGATTGGGTCCTGGAAAATCATTGAGATTTCATTGCCTCTCACATTGCGCATTTCTTTTTCTGAAAGGGACAGAAGATCCTTCCCGTCAAAAAGGATTTTCCCACCTGCAATTTTCCCCGGCGGGTTTGGGATCAAGCGAAGCAGAGCCGTTGCTGTCACGCTCTTCCCAGATCCGGACTCACCGACAATGCCAATCGTTTCTTTTCGATTCAAAGTAAAACTAACTCCATTTACAGCCTTTACAATGGAAGAAGATGAGCGAAAATGAACCTCCAAATCTTCAACCTTTACTAACAAATCTGACATACTCTTCACCTCCAGCCTATTAAACTCTCATTTTAGGATCCAGTGCGTCACGCAATCCATCACCAAATAAGTTAATGCCAAGAACCGTTAGCAGGATGGCCAAGCCTGAAAATGTCGCCATATGCGGACTTAATACTAAAAAGTCCTTCCCGTCTTTCAAAATGCTTCCCCATGAAGCGGTGGGAGGCTGTACCCCGAGTCCAAGGAAACTTAAAGCGGCTTCTGAAACGATTGCGCCAGCGACGCTCATCGTTCCATAAACGATTAATGGAGCAAGGCAGTTAGGAAGAACATGGTGGAAAAGTATACGCGGATGGGTAGCTCCCAAAGACCTAGTTACTTCAATGAATTCCTCTTCCTTCACGCTAAGCACCTGCCCGCGTACAATTCTCGCAAACCCTGGCACGTTGGCGATTCCAATGGCAATGATTACATTTACAAGCCCCTGGCCGAGTACTGTCATTAACGTGATTGCCAAAAGGATGAACGGGAATGCAAATAAGCCATCCATGGTCCTCATAATGACCGAATCAAGCCTTCCTCCAAAATAGCCGGACACAAGTCCAAGCAGGGTGCCAAAAAATGCACCGAAAACGACAGCTGAGACCCCAACGATCAGGGAAATTCTTGCCCCATAAACCAAACGGCTTAGCAAATCCCTCCCATAGTTATCCGTTCCGAGAAGATGCCCTTTAGAACCTGGAACAGCCAATGAATTCGCTATATCCATTTTATTGGGAGGGTACGGTGCGATCAGCGGGGCGAAAATAGCAACGAGAACCATTGTTGTTACTATCGTAAGCCCTACGGCAGCCAGCCGGTTTCGGATAAGCTTCTTAAATAATCCCGCTTCCTTTTTAACCTGAATTTCATTTGGCTGAGCCGGTGTAACTGAACTTTGTATTCCAGCCATCTATTCGTTCCCTCCTTTACCGGAAGAGTAATTCACTCTTGGATTCACTACTTTGTACATGACATCTACCAGCAAGTTAACAAGGACAAAGATTACTGCGATAAAGAGGACAGTTCCTTGAACGACAACAAAATCCCTTTTATCAATTGCATCGACAATCAAACGTCCCATTCCTGGCCAGCTGAAGATTGTTTCTGTAAGTACAGCTCCGCCAAGCAGGGCCGAAATTTGCATACCAAGTACGGTCAAAAGCGGAGTTAAGGCATTTTTAAAAGCGTGCTTGCAAATTACAATAAACTCACTTAACCCCTTTGAACGGGCGGTCTTAATATAGTCGTGCGAAATGACTTCAAGCATGCTTGACCGGGTAATCCGGGCAAAGGTCGCCATGGGAATTGTTGCAAGCGTGATACTTGGCAAAACCAAATGCTTTAAGTAAGGTATAATCCCTTCGCTTATGTCCCCCATTCCTGTTGCCGGAAACCAGCCAAGATTTACGCTGAAATAAAGGACCAGCATAACCCCAAGCCAAAAGATCGGCATTGAAACACCTATTAGGGAAACGAGCATGACGGAGTAATCCAATAAAGAATTTTGCCTCGAAGCGGAAATGATGCCCGCCGGAACCCCTATGAGGAACGCAATAATCAGAGCACTGATAGCAAGAATAAGGGTATTTGGGAAACGTTCCATTATTAGTTGAACAATCGGTTCATTATAGGTAAGCGAAACCCCAAAATTACCAGTTAACAACTCACCGATATAATGAAAGAATTGAACATATATAGGATCATTCAATCCCAGGCTTTCCCTTAGAGCTTTTATATCTTCCACACTTGCTTGCGGGCCGAGCATAACAGCCGCAGGATCTCCAGGAATCATCCGCGTAATAATAAAGACAATAACTGCCACGACAAAAATCGTGGGTACCAAATCAACTAATCTTCTAATTATATATTTGCCCATAAGCAACCTCCTTTTATTTCACTATCTGAAACATTGATTCGTTTAATGAATTAAAAGTAAGTTTAGCACCGTGATTAATTTTTGTAAATAATGAATTAATTTAAAAAAGATTATTATTAAAATATTTTAAATACTTGTTTACTTAATTTTTTGAATATGTTAAGTTTATTTTTAAATTCATTATTCGAATTGATGGTTCACTATTAGAAACATATGGAAGGAGCAACAAAGATGAAAAAAAGGTTTCGCAGTCGTCTATTCTTTATGGCTCTCATTGTAGTCATTCTAGCTTTGAGCGCATGTTCTTCGGGAAGCAATTCCGGGTCATCCTCTTCTAATGAAGAAAAATCTGCTGCTACAGGAAAGCCACAGGATGGAGGCACTTTAAGGGTGGGCCTATCCGCCAACCCGAAAACATTGGACCCGATAAAGTATACGGGTCTATATGAATCGCAGGTTATGCTTCAAATTGGGGATACACTGGTTGTTTACAACAAGGAACTAAGTGAATTCGTCCCTTCCCTTGCAACCGAATGGTCCGTCTCAGATGATATGAAGGTATATAATTTCAAACTTCGTGACGATGTTTTCTTCCAGCCTGGTAAGTTCCAAGACGGCAGGAAAATGACAGCTGAGGACGTAAAGTACAGCCTTGAACGCTCTGCAAAAGAATCAGCAATGAACCGCCTGCGCGGTGTTGAAAGTGTTGAAGTAGTAGGAGAAAACGAGGTTGCCATCCATTTGAGCGAGCCAAATGCCGCCCTGCTCGCAATGCTGACAGATGGCGGGAACCTCATTGTTCCAAAGGAAGAGGTTGAAGGCTGGGGAGATTCTTTTGGCAGCCATTTAATAAGCACTGGTCCTTTCCAAATCAAGAGTTGGCAAAAGGATTCCCAGATCAAGCTTGTCCGCAATGAAAACTATTGGGGAGAAAAACCCCATCTGGATGGAGTAAATTTCACGATTATCCCTGAACCAAACACGATGACAAACTCCCTCCGTTCCGGCGACCTTGATATCGGAATGGACATTAAAGGACAAAACCGTGAACTGGTTAAAACCGATGCTAAGCTTGAATTGCAATCCACACCATCTCTCGCAATTACCTACTTGGATTTAAACAATAAAAAAGGCCCAACAGCCGACCCTAAAGTACGTGAGGCAATTTATAAAGGTACAGATATTGAAGAAATTGTAAAAGGAGTAAACAAATGGGGCGGAGCAGAAAAATCGTTCATGCCGCTTCCAAAAGGGTCTTGGGGATATAGCAAAGACTTAGAAAAACTTACTCCAACATTCGATCCAAAAGAAGCGAAGAAGCTTCTTGCCGAAGCAGGCTATCCAAAAGGATTTAAAACAGAGCTCTACTTGGCCGAAGCCCGTGTACCATACGGGACCATTTTCCAAAACCAGATGAAGGAAAACCTGAACATCGATGTTGAACTGAAAGTGGTGGAATGGGGAACTTACAGCGACACAGTTGCGAAAGGAAATGCGCCGATGTCAATTGGCGGGTGGACCTGGTATCCGGATCCTTATTTCTTCTTGTATCAATTGTTCCACACTGACCAGCTTGGCGCTCTTGGAAACGGCAAAGGCTATTCAAATCCAGAGGTTGATTCACTTCTGAACCGGGCATCATCCGAAACAGTCGATCAGAACGAACGCGCGAAGCTTTATCAGCAGGCCCTTGAAATCATTATGAAGGATGTACCAAGAATTGAGCTTGAAACCATGGACGCTACAGCAGGAGTAAGCAAAAAAGTGCATGGCTTCGAAGTCTCACCTGACTCTTCCATTAAAATCGTTTCACCTAACGGAACAAACGTATGGATGGAGAAATAAAGAAAAGCGCAAGCGCCCGTTTAGCGCCGTATGGACTGGAGGGCCCCGATGGAGATAAAGGAAACACGATGAGCGAATGCGAATCGATGTTGACTTATCGTAGCGAGGGGACAGAAGTACACTAGGCGCTGGGCGCTGGAGCTAGACAAATTATAAGCATTCTTATTTTTTGATACAGAAAAGTAGAGAGGGAAATCTCTCTGCTTTTTCTTTGCTTACCAGTATAAATTAGAACATTGTTAATAACTCGAAATAAGTTATTGTAATCCAGCTCCACAAGAGTAAGCTTCGGAAGCATAGGCATCGCACGAAGAAAAAGCGGTAGCTTTTTCGAGGAGCGCCTAGCCCCTCGAGGTCTTAAGCCGGTTCCCTCCGGAGGGCAGGCCCGTCCTCGGAAATGCTCGCATTTCCTTCGTGCGTGGGCGAATTCGGGGATGACATTCAGTGTCCTGCGGGCCCCGTCTTAATCTGGTCGGGGCTAAACAAGGCGCTTACGCATTTTGTTCTTATTCTAAAATTGAAAGGTGGCATATTTCATGTCAATGACCGCCATTATAAACGCCAATGTTTATAATAACCAGACTGGTGAATTTTCCAAAAATACCGTTCTGATTGAAGATAACTTAATATCTTCAATCCTCCCTTCTGATTCGCCTTTGCCTGATTGTAAAATAATCGATGCAGCCGGTCTATTTTTAACGCCAGGCTTGATTGATTCATGTTCCCAAATTGGCTTAAAGGAAATTGGCGTCCGTTGGGAAGGCAATGATGGATACGAGCCAAACGTGGAAAAAGGCTGGGATATGGATGTGATCGACGGGATTTACCCATTTGACAAGGCTTTTCAGGATGCAGTTGCTTCAGGGGTGACCGCTTCTCATGTAGTTTCCAGCCCCGAGGCCATTGTCGGGGCAAAATCATCGGTTATCCATACCCACGGGACAACCGTGGATGAAATGGTATTGAAGAAGAACCTTGGTTTCACCTTCTCCATGGGTGATGTTCCGAAAAATGCCTTTTGGGGCAAAACGAAAACTCCACTCACACGTATGGGGATTGCGAAAAAGATAAGGGAATCGTTAAAGGCCCTCCAAATTCAATACAATTTGCAGGAAACCCCTATTTTTATCCGTTCCCATCGCGCTGATGATATCGCAACTGCCTTTCGGATTGCCGGAGAATTTGGCATCCAATTCAACCTGGTTCATGGAACGGAATTCCCGCTTTGTGCGGGACTGCCATCCAATATCGTCTCTTCTGTTATTGCTGGCCCTTGCTTTCAGCCCATGGACAGAGGTGAACTAAGGAATTTGGATTGGACACTCTTCCGTTCACTTTATGAGCAGCATGTGCCCTTTACTTTTTCAACCGACCATCCAGTAAGTTCGGTTACACACTTGCAGCTTGAAGGGGCTTTAGCACTCAAGGCAGGGGTTCCCGTGAAAACAATCTTAAACGGACTTACTCAGGATGCTGCCAGACTTTTAAAAGTGGATCATCTAACTGGAAGAATCGAAAAAGGACTGTTTGCGGATCTCGTTCTTTGGAATAGGCATCCTCTTGAGTTAACAGCGCGAGTTGAACGAACGTTTATAAAAGGTAAAGAAGTTTACAGGGGGGAGTGATTAGATGCTTACAATATTTCGCGGCGCTGAAATCTATACAATGGATAAGGAAAATACAGTCTTGTCAAACGCCGATTTATGGGTAAAGGACGGAAAAATCATCAAGGCCGGGGTAAATACGGACATTCCCGCTGATGCAAGGATTGAAGACGCCGCCAAGATGGTTATCACTCCCGGCCTGATTGACATCCACACGCATGTCGGCATTTGGGGTGAAATTGATGAGCATGTCAACGATGCATGTGAATACTCCGAGCCATTTACTCCGCTGATGGATGCCATCGACGGCATCAATATAAACCATTTTTCATTTCAATTCGCCAGGAAAGGCGGGGTAACGACCGTTCAAACGGGTACCGGGAGCGCCAATCCGATAGGCGGTGTATGGAGCATTCTTAAAACAGGAGGTTCCTCACTCGAAGAAATGTTAATTGTTGAAAGAAGCGGATTAAAAGGCGCGCTCGGAGAAAATCCAAAGAATGTCTTTGGGCAATCCTATAATAAAACCCCTTATACGAGGATGGGTGTTGCGCAAATCATTCGAAATGGTTTTCAAAAAGCGATGGATCTTTCTGCAGGGGAACGAGCTTCCCACATGGAAAAAAGGACTGACCTCAGCCCATTTATTGAAGTATTGGAGGGAAAAATGCCGCTCCACCTTCACTGCCATCGTGGTGATGATATTGCTACGGCAATCCGGATTGCCAAAGAGTTTCAAATTGGGTTATCCCTCGAGCACTGCACGGAAGGCCATCTGATGCTTGATGCGATAAAGGATAGCGGCGCCAGCGTCACCCTTGGGCCATTCATGCTTCCTTCTACAAAGTATGAAACGAGAAATTCAACGCCAGCCGCTCCAAAAATGTTTCATGAAGCTGGAATTCCCTTCGCCATCATGACCGACCATCCGTTTATCCCAATTCAATATTTAATCCTTTGCGCGGCGGAAGCGGTAAAATTCGGGCTTGATGAAATGGCGGCTTTAAAGAGCATAACAAGCGAAGCGGCACGGCTCGTTGGTATACAGGACCGCGTCGGTTCTATCGAAGCCGGTAAAGATGCCGACTTTGTCCTCTGGTCGCACCACCCTTTCGACAGCCGCTCAACAGTTGTGGCCACCTATATCAATGGGAATAAAGCCTATGGTATACAGAGGTGATTGGCATGCAAAAAACGGTCGGCGTGATTACCATTGGCCAAACCCCAAGAGGTGATATGACCGAGGATATTCGGAAGCACCTTCCTGCAGGAACGAGGATTGTGGAAAAGGGTGTCCTGGATGGAAAAACAGTTGAAGAAATTCGGACACTTAAGCCGGAAGAAGGACACACAGTCCTCATTTCCCGCCTGCGCAATGGAAAAAGTGCCACTATGGCGAAGGAAAAGGTTCTACCGATCATCCAAGAATTGATAGATGAGCTGCACGGAGAAGGAGTTTCCCTCATCATACTTGCCTGTACCGGGAGATTCCCTTTATTTAAAAGTGAAATTCCTATTATTTATCCAGACTTTCTACTCAATTTTGCAGTCAAAGGATTGTTAAGAGGCGGTCCTCTCGGAGTAATTCTTCCCCTTCCCGAACAGGGAGGAGAAATTATTAATAAATGGATGGGAGCAGGCTTTAATGCCCTCCCGGCAGCCTGCTCACCCTATATATTTAACGAACAAATTCTGATAGACGCAGTAAAGCAACTGGACAGGCTTCCCGCCATGGCAATTGTCCTTGATTGCATGGGCTATACCGAAAATATGAAATCAATTGCACAGGCCCATACCTTCAAGCCTGTCCTTCTTTCCCGCAGTATCATTTACAAAATGGCCGGAGAACTATTATAAATTAGAAAAAGGCATCTTCAGTTTTGAAGATGCCTTTTGCCATTCAATTAAGCTTCAACCAATACCTTCTTTTTTAACAATTCTTTCCCTGAAATTCCCGGATCGGTCATTTCGAATGGATGAAGAATGATATCGAGTTCTGATGCTGTAAGAACTTGTTTTTCTAGACATAGCTCACGGACCGACTTTCCGGTCTCAATGGCTTCTTTTGCAATGGCGGCAGCCGTCTCATAGCCGACATGCGGGTTGATTGCGGTTATGATTCCAACGCTGTTATTGACATACTCTTCAAGCCTTTCCCTGTTTGCTTCGATACCTTCGAGGCAATACTTGCGGAATACATCAAACACATTTGTCATGATCTTAATCGACTGGAGGAGGTTAAATACAAGAACTGGTTCCATGACATTCAGCTCGAATTGGCCCGCTTCCGAGGCGAGACAGATGGTATGGTCGTTGCCGATAACCTGGAATGCCACCTGGTTCAGCACCTCAGCCATGACGGGGTTTACCTTTCCTGGCATGATTGATGAACCTGGCTGGCGCGGTGGCAGCATGATTTCTCCAAGGCCCGCCCTTGGACCTGAAGCCATCATCCTTAGATCGTTCGCCACCTTTGACATATTCATCATACAAACCTTAAGTGCCGCGGATACTTCCAGGTAACAGTCCGTATTTTGTGTAGCATCGACAAGGTGCTCTGCCTTCTCGAGCGGAAAACCGCTATTTTGGGCAAGGTAGCCGACAACCATTTCGATGTAGGCAGGATCCGCATTCAAGCCTGTCCCGACAGCGGTCGCACCCATGTTGACCTCGTAAAGATGCTTACGTGAATTCCGTACTCTTTCAACATCACGCCAAAGCACTCTCGCATACGCCTGGAATTCCTGGCCAAGCCGGATTGGAACCGCATCCTGCAAATGTGTCCTGCCCATTTTAATGACATCGTCAAATTCCTTCGCCTTTTCCACAAATGCCGCGTTAAGTGCTTCCATATTGGCAAGCAGCCCTTCAAGCGAAGACAGCACAGCGATGTGGATTGCTGTAGGAAATGCATCGTTAGTGGATTGAGCCATATTTACATGCGTATTCGGACTGATATATTGATAGCTGCCCTTTGGTTTTCCCAGCAGTTCAAGGGCACGGTTGGCAATCACTTCATTCGCATTCATGTTTACCGATGTCCCGGCTCCTCCCTGGATCGGGTCGACGATGAATTGGTCATGCCACTGGCCTTCAATTACCTCATCCGAAGCCTCGATAATTGCGTTGGCGATACCTTGATCAAGCTGCCCTGTATCCCTGCAGGCCATGGCAGCAGACTTTTTCACGACTGCCATTGATTTTATTAGGCTCGAATCGATTTTATAGCCTGTGATCGGGAAATTTTCAACCGCCCGCATCGTCTGAACTCCATAATAGGCTTCATTCGGAACTTCCTTTTCCCCGAGGAAATCCTTTTCGATTCGATAATCTTTCTTAATGTCCATTTTTTCCGCCCCTTTGTTAGTCCCTTCCATCTTAAATCCCTTAAACACATTTACAATAACTCAGCGGAAAACCACCGCTGATGGAAGATTCACTTTATTATACCTCAAATGAGCAGATAAAATCAGGAAGATTCAGTGACAATTACCTCTAAATGCAGGGGGCTGCTTGTTTCACTTTTTATTCTTGAATGCCATTGCCCGGAATGAAAATTTGACCTGATTTACCCAAATTCAAAAGGGTTTGCATAATGGTTTTTGATAGCTGGCTCGGTTTGTATGGTTTCACAAGATATTCATGGGCACCAAGATTCAGCCCTCGTATTTTTTCATCCAGGGCACTGGAAATAATTATTGGAATGTTTTTCAGGTTGGCGCTCTGCTTCATCCTGTTCATTATTTCCCATCCGTCCATCCCCCCACCCTCTAAGACAATATCAAGGACAAGAGCGTCTGGCGGCTGTTTCCCCATTGCTTCAAGAGCGGTTGCTCCATTGGCAAAATAGTTGACTCGAAAGCCAGTTTCTTTTAGTTCTTGGACAATAAGCTCACCAAGGCTGGAATCATCCTCAATCACCATTACCCGGTAACCAGAACCGTTGCCTTCCTCTGTTTCAAGCTTCTCCTCTATTTTTTCCATATAGGCAGGGAACGTTACAGTAAAGGTAGAACCCACATTCGGAACGGAACTGACTTTAATAGTGCCCCGATGCGCTTTGACAATTTCCTGGACAATAGCCAGGCCAAGGCCTGTCCCTCCTATTTTGCGAAGGTCTGAGTTGTCCACCCGATAAAATTTGGTGAACAGCTTGCCAATTGCTTCTTCCGGAATCCCGATTCCAGGGTCTGTGATATCAATATGGATATTGCTTTTGTCCCGATAAACCGAGACATTGACCACTCCGCCATCAGGTGAATACTTAATCGCATTGCTGAGCAGGTTCCTGAAAACCTGGCCAAGCTTTTCCTTGTCCCCGACAACGAGTGCCTCTTCCGGAGCATCTAAGTGGATTTCATGCTTAGCAGACATATCCTTGTATATTTCAACAACATGATTAAGTAGTTCATTTATGTCCGCCTGCTTTTTATCATAATTCATTTTCCCGGCTTCCATTTTTTGCACGTCAAGGAAGTCATTAATCAGGCTGGTCAGCCGTTTGGCCTCGCTCAAAATTGTCGCTGTGTACTTTTTTTGCCGCTCGGGTTTCAGTTCCCTGTTCAGCATAAGCTCACTAAAGCCAAGAATACTGGCGAGCGGTGTTCTTAATTCATGGCTTACAGTACTGACAAATTCCGATTTCATTTGGTCAACTTCGAATTCCTTTGTAATATCTCTATGGACAAAAACAGTTCCAAGCCTTTCACCACCGTGGCAAACCGCTTTGCTGTAAACCTTGATAACCTGGCCAGTATCCTTTTTTGTATAGGTAAAGGTTTGTGACTCTCCTATTTCATCTCCTGACAAGGCTTCAGTTAAGTAGACGAAAAAGTCATCGCTTTCTTCAATAAAGAAATCGAGCATGGATGTCCATTGCTCCCGGTCCATTCCTTGTTGCAGTCTGCCCTTCTTACTAAACATTTCACAAAATTGGCCATTCACCTGGAGAATCATACCCGCTTTATCAACGAGCTGGACTCCTTCCTTGATTGTATCAAGAATGCTTTGATTGAGACTTCTTTCCCTTTCGGATAGTTCAAAAAGGGCAATTTTATCAACCGCTATACCTATATTTTTAGATAATACACGCCAATCGTCATAATTCTCTTCACTGAAAGGCTGACCCATTCGGGTGAAGCACATTACCGCGTCTATTTCTTTTTCATTAGAAAAGATTGGCAAATAAAGGTCTTGGCAATAAAAGCTTTCCTCATGCAGGCCTTCCTCCTCTGGCCGTGTACGCCTGCTGAGTAAAACAGCTCCTTTTTCAGCGGCAAGCCTTTCAAGCATCCCTTCCTTTAAGTGCCCAATAAATTTTTTGCTTCCCTCCGGGGAAACGCCCTCGGCGGCATAGGAATAATCGGATATCAGCACAATAATCCCTTTATCCGCATTCAGGATTTTGCACATATTTGAAATAACACTGCCAAGCACTTCTTTTTTGTTCATCGACCTGGACATCCTGTTTATCAATTCATTTCTGCTGCTAAGCTTTGCCTCATTTTTTCTTAATACGAGAAGCGTCTTTTCAAGCTCCTCCTGCTGGGCATGGAGCTCTTCCTTTTGGTCTATCAGCGTATTGTTCTGCTCAAGCAGATCCTTTTCCTTTTCCATTACTTTTTCGGTCATGACCCGGAAGGCGAGTGAAAGAACCCCTATCTCATCCTCCCTGTTTTCCGCCCTTGGCAGGATGGCCGGTTTACCATCGGCAATGTCATTTGCGGCGGCGGAAAGCTCGGAAAGCGGCTTGCCAACCTGGTTTAGCATCAACCTTGTTATGGCCAGAACCGTAAGGAGGATTCCAACAATAAATAAGATAAATGTAAACATCACATACGTTTGCGTTCGTATCAGCTTGCTGTACCGGTTGTCCAACTCATCCTCGAGACCGGTCAGATAATCGCTAAGGTAGATTTTAAAGTCCCTTACCCTCTTGGTAACTTCAGGATTTGCCTCCGCAAGCTCATGCCCCTTCGCCCCATTTTCATATGCCGTAAATACAGGCGGAAGGACTTCGCCAAAATAATAGTCGGAGAAACCCTTTACTTTTTGAAGGAATACTAAATCCCTTTCTGATGATGCCTTCAGTCCAAAATCATCTGAAAACCTTCTAATTTCTTCTTCCTTTGCAATTGTACTATCTCTCATATTTTTATTGCCGAAGGCCATATAGCCCCTGGCATCAAAGAAAGCCTGGTTGAAAGATTCACTAATATCCTGGGCTGCCATTGTCTTTTTCTTAAGGGCGGTCCTTTCCTCTGTATAAGAACTGCTCAGAACATTCAGAATGGAAAGCAGAATGCCAGTGCCAACGAGGAAAAAGACAAGGAACGCGCCCATCATAACGACAAATCTTCTCGAGAGGCTTTTATTTACGTAATCCCTAATTTTCCCCATTCAGTATTTCCTCGACCTTCCCTAAAAGCTGCGCGGGGCTGAAGGGCTTTGAAATAAAGTAATCCGCCCCAGCGGCGAGTACCTTTTCCTGTTCATACTGCTGGCTTTTCGCTGACAGCATCACGATTTTCGTCCCCTCGCTCCTAGCCTTGCTCTGGATCATTTCAATAATTTCAAGCCCCGTGTACACTGGCATCATGTAATCAAGGATGATTAAATCATATGTGTTCTGTTTGATAAGATCGAGCGCTTCCTGGCCATCGGCGGCTTCATCAATTGAAAAGCCACTGTCCTCAAGCGTGTCCATTACCAGCATCCGTAAAATTTCTTCGTCTTCCGCCAATAAAATGCGTTTCATTTCCGTTCCCCCTCCAATCCAATCGATTTGTAAATACCCTTCATGATGTAGTAGGATGCCTTCAGCCTTTCATGGAAGTAAGGCTCCTGCCATTTATTCCAATTGAAATCATACCAATCGCCATTATTTGCCGGAAATGCCTTTTCCATCTTTCCTTTCTCGGTCTGAGCGAGAGCAATCTTTATTCCCTCAATCGATACACTATTTTCTTCAAGGCCTCCCGCCCAAAAGTCACCCATTGCCTCCTTCTGGCTAGGGTCCTTTATGTTCAATAGCTGCCAAGCTATCCTGCCTTCGATGATTTCCCCATTACTGCTTATGCTGATATCGGTAAGGGAATTATAATTCTTGTCAATTGGATTAGCGGTTCCATAAGCCAACAGACCTGTTTCGTAATCCTCGAAAGGCAATATATCCTTTGTAAGGGGATGGATCATTTTTTTATTCAGGGCGAGCCTGATTGGATGGAATACACCATTGTCCTTTTTACCCGCATTCGGCTTTTCAGGTATCATTTTCAGCCGGTTTCCATATTCGTAGTAAAAAGAATCATAGTAACTGTCAACCTTTATCCTCGATTTACCTTCACCGGCGAGTTCTACAAGGAAATCTACTCCCGTCGCGGCTTCAAGCACTTCGCCAACTTCATTTTTTATCCTTGTCTGGCCCTGGCCCGGTACCGTATCCAATAAGAGCCGGATTGGCTTCTTCTCAAGGCTGGCAGGCTCGTTAAGCTTCAGCATGAAATGGAGATAGCCAGCATCCGCTCCAAAATAGGCTTCCTTTATGGACCCCTTTCCGCCTTCATAGGCAGGTTTAATGCCAAGCTTTGTCCAGTCTTCGGCCTTCCCATCCGGATAAAGGGAAGCGCCCTTTATTCCAGGATCAAAACTGAGAAGCCCAAAATGCTGCTCATTCGTTTGCAGATTGTTCCAGAATGGCCTTCTGTGGGGATTGTCAAAGTCCATTGTGTTCCATGTTCTCTTGAACCATTCGTCCTGCCAGGAAAAGACCATTCCACCGGCATAACCCTCGTTAACAATGGATTTGAACAGGGTGGAGTTTATTTCCCCTTGTTCCTGTTCCGAATGCTTTCCCTGTCCCATTCCAAACGGATTGGAATGCGTCAGGCCCCTTGAAGAAGGCACACCGAATTCGGCCACGACAACAGGCATGTCGTGTTCCTTGATCAACTCGTTCAGATAACCCGCATAGTTATTCGGATTACCATCAGCATCCTTATACTTCAAATACGACTCCTCAATATTCAAGAAGTCCGGGTAATACGGATATATATGATAAGAAGCGAACATACCGGCTTTAAACTCTTTTTTTCCTAAAATGTGGTTTGGATTTACCGCAACGAGATCCTCCTCTTTAAGCGGCTCAGAAGGATGCTTCAAAAGATCTGTCGTCACCCAGTTTGTAAAGCTCATGGAATGCTGCCAGCCGTATTTATCCGTTTCATATTTTGTTGCGTAATCAAGCACCTGGGCGAGCCAAATTTCAAATGGGCTAGCCGCTGCCGTCCTGAAATAGCCCCCATTGTACTGCTCCATCCCTTTATGCTTTTCGTTCGTTGACACAACCATTTGCGGGTCCCACTCAATGCCGGCGATTATTCCTAGAACGTATTTTGAAATATCAGCGGTATACGAACCTGATGCATGCCCTCTCCTCTCAGGCAGATCAGCGTTCCCATGGATGATATCTATCAAGTGTGTAATCTCGGTTTTAATATCCGCTGTACTTAAGAAGGCATCCTGGCCCTTTACAAGTTCTTCCTCGTTCACCCAGGCCCCATGGAACAGGTAGAGAGGCTTTTGGGCCGTTTCGTTATATTCCTTTAATGCTTCATAAAATGCAGGCGGGTGCAGCGTATAGATCCTGATTGCATTGGCATCCATTGCGCCGATCGCCCTGATCCAGCGCGCATACTCGTCCTTCGTGATGGCTGCCTCCCCAGGAAAATACCCAGGCTTGGCAATCCCCATATTGACCCCTTTAATGAGTATGTCTTCCCATTTGCCTTTCCGTTTTATCTGGATATAATCACGGCCAGTCTTGCTGTTTGTCTTTACACCGCCACTTTCGGCAATCTCAACCTTATCCTGCTTTACACCTGCATGAAGCCCATGTGTAAAAAGGTTTTTCATCATTGGAACGTATGCCTTCCAATAAAACGAATCCTTTGTCCCGAAGTGCTCCTTCCATTCAGTGAAACCTTTGGTTTGATAAATGGATGGAACTTCACCCTCATCAGCAAAATCACCGGCAAAATAATACGAAGTGAATCGTGCATTCACATGGGAAACGACTGCGGGGAATACAGAAGGAATCCCGAACCCTTCCAGCCGTTCCCTTTCCTTAGCCTTTAACGGCAGGCTAAAGGAAGCAAGTATTTCTGAACTGTCCCTTGCTTCAATGACATCGAACCAGTATTGGTACGTGGCATTGATCTTACGTCCAAACCTTTTTTCCCCAGCCTTTGTAAAAGTGAAATCCGCTCCGTTTCCGGTCAACTCCTTTTCAGGAGCAACCACCACATAGTCTTCCTTGTTCACAAACACGAAGCCGGGACCGGAAAAAGTCCAGCCGCCTGTCTGCCCGCCATACTTTTCTTTTGCCCAGACTGGAACCTCCTTGCTTGCCAAGTCAGGGAAATAGCGGCCAATCCAACCAGTCCAGTCGGCGTTGAGAAGGTTGGACATCCTTGAACGAACTTCAGCAGTTGCCGGGCTGCCGAATGTATTGAATTCTGCGATAAACGTCATACCTTCGCTTGTATGAAGTGTCTTCTCAATTTGGTCGAGTTCTTCCGGCTGAAGTCCGCCGTATAGCATATCGGACCGTTTGCCAAGCTGGTTTTTTCCAAGAAACTCTTCCTCATATACGCCATATTGGTCTGCAAGGTAGATTACATCCTGCCTATTTAAATTCTCGGGCAGGCCAATTGTGCTGAACTTTCCATTTTCCTCCGGCTTAAAGCCGCTATAGCCTGTTTTGGCTGAATAGGCCTCTCCTTCATCAGTCCTGTATTTTTCATTGTTCAAAATCCAGACGAGCCCGTTATGTTCCCGATAAGACTTGTCTGGAACGGTTTTATCGATAATGAAAACATTCAGTTCCTTTGAAGCCTTTAGCTGCCAGAGCCAAAAAGGGGCAGTCAGCATTGCTAAAAACAGTGCTGTAATCAGGACAACAATAATTCGGGGCTTATTTTTAATTAGTCTCATTGAGATACACCTTTTCTTTTCATTTCTCCCCAGCTCTTATCCCTTTTGATTACCTGCCATATTCCTTCACAACGCCAAAGGACCGTAAGAGGCCTGTACCAGATTGTTTCGGTAAGTGAATACAGAAAGAGCTTCACAATGTTCCGCACTTGAGGGTACTTTGTCAATGACCATTCTTCAAGCAGGACAGCGGCCATGGAAATGACCGAACCATAAAGAAGCGAAAGCAATAAGATAAGGATGGCGAATTCAAAATAGCTTCCGCCTAAGAACAGGCAGAGCAGGACGAACACATAGCCAGATAGCTCAACGATTGGGCCGAGGAACTCGACGAACCAGAAATAAGGGAAGGCAACAAAGCCGATTGATCCGTATTTCGGATTCAAAGTCAGTTTGCGATGTGCCCAAAGGCTTTCAAATAATCCGCGGTGCCATCTGCTGCGCTGCCGGCGGAGAGTGGCCAAATCTTCCGGCACTTCCGTCCAGCAGACAGGATCTGGGACATAGACAACTTTTTTCTTCAATCCCTTTTCTTTAATTAGCCGGTGCATCCTGACCACCAGTTCCATATCTTCCCCGACCGTATCGGTCTTATATCCTCCTGCTTCCATGACCCAGCGTTTGGAGAATACTCCGAACGCGCCGGAAATGATCAGCAGCAGATTGTGCCTGCTCAAACCAATCCTTCCCATTAAAAACGCCCGCAAATATTCAATAATTTGCATAATAACAAGTGGATGGCTTGAGATCCCGATTTTTAGGATATGGCCATCCCTGATTTCACAGCCGTTCGCAATCCTGACGCTTCCCCCTGAAGCAATTACTTCCTCATCGGAATCGATGATAGGCTTCATAACCTTCAGGAAAGCATCGCGTTCAAGGACCGAATCACCATCCAGGGAGCAAACATAAGGATAGTTGGAAAAATTAAGCCCCGCATTCAGGGCATCCGCTTTCCCTCCATTTTCCTTGTCAATCATATAAAGGTTTGGGAGCAAGGAAGACTGATATATTCTCCTGATCGGTTTCGAGTCAAGCTGTTTCCGGATCACTTTGCTGATTTCCTTCATCTCGTAGTGATCGATCATTTTTCCAAGTGTTTGGTCCTTTGATCCATCGTTCACAACAATGACTTCAAAAAGCGGGTAATTCAATGACAGGAGGGAACGGACGCTTTGGACGACCCCCGCCTCCTCGTTATATGCCGGGACAATGATCGATACCGGCTTCGTATAAATCTCGTTTGTATATTCCATATAAGCCTGGTCCCTATCAAGCTGCGATTCTCTTCGAAGCTGCACAACAGAGAAAAACAGAATGACACAATAAAAAACAATGACCCCGCACATATAAATGGCAATAAACCAGCCAAAAAAAGTTACAAAATCGAGCCACTCAAGATTCGGCATCGTTAAACTCCTTTATTGATCCATTCGAGGGCCATATCCCTGGCGAACGGATCCTTTGTTGTATCAACAATTTCCTGGAGAATCGCACCTCCGCCTGGAAATTTTGAAAGCGCCTGACCTGCCTGGGAACGGACCCACCACGTACGGTCATGAATCAATTCTTTTAAGTTCGCTATTCCTTTTTCATCCCTCATTGAACCTATGAGTCTTGCAGCAAGCATCCGTTCTTCCCAGCTGCTGGAAGATGAGAGCGGCAGGTAATCATCAAGATTGCTCACATATCCAATCGATCCTATTGCCTTAAGCGCACGCAATCTTGTTTCCCCTCTATAGGATTGGAAGATGGATTCAAGAAACGATAAATATTTAATGTCTTTATTTACGCCAATCACATCCAGTAAAGCATTTTGCAGTTCTGCCCTTGCCTGATGGAAGCCAAGCGTGAATTGATCAAAATGCCCATCCTCCAGCCTGACAAGGATATTCCGGCATTCAAACTCTGATAGAAAGGAAAATTTCCTATTCAAATAGTCATAGAGGTTAATGAACTGGAAATTGGCAAGAATCCTTAAAATATGGATAAGTTCGTCGCGGGATGTGCGCTTTTTCCCAAGCATCTTAAAGAGGTCCTTGAGGAGGGTATCCATCTTAAAATCCTCTATATAATAGAGGGCATTCATTCTAGAACTCCATTTGCGGCTTTGCAGCCTGCTCCGGTAATAATCAGTGAGGTGAAGTCCTGCCCAATCGGCAAGGTTTTTCCGTTCTTCTCCCATCTCGAGGATTTCGGCATATTTCGCGAGTAGTTCTTCTACTGCTTTCTTCTCGGCATCTCTTCTTGGGACAAGCTTTCTTGTTATCGTACCTTCCGTGATGTACTCAAAAAGATACGGATTAAATCTTTCTTTATATTGCTCAATTTGTTTCCGATTTCTGTTCGCCATTGTTTTTCTCAAGGCGAGATAAAGCAAAAGCAGGAAAAGAGTGCTAATGAATACAGCTGTCAGTAAGGCTAATGCGTATAATTCAGCCGCCATTAATTCGGCCTCTGGATCAAAACTTTGATCCTTGCTTCCAGCTCGGTGATGCTAAAAGGTTTTGTAACATAATCATCCGCTCCAAGCTCCAATGCCCTGGCAATATCGTATTCATTTTTCCGGCCGGTTAACATAAGGACTTTTACCGGCACGCCCACGGCCTCTTTCCTTACCCTCTGGAGAACTTCAAGGCCATCCATCACCGGCATTACACCATCAAGAATTAGGAAGTGGTCACCTTTCATCCCAAGGCGGTTGGAATCCAAAAATTTGCGTCCATTTTCGAATACCTCAACATCCGTTTGGAAATTCGGGGCATCCATTCCTTTAATAATTTTTGAGAGCATGGACCTGATAATTGCATCGTCATCAATGACAGAGATATGAAGTGGTTTTTTATATACCTCTCCGATTTTCTCGTCGGATGTTACTACTTGAGCCCTGCCATTTGCTTTTGCTGAATACAATGACCGGTCTGCTTCGCCTATGGCTTCCTCCAGTGTTGTCGCTTCACTGTTGATTAAGAAGAGGCCGGCCGAAAAAGTAACCGAAAACGATTTGCCTTTTTCTGAAAACACGAGTTTCTTCATTCCTTCAAGCAGCCTGTTCAGGATGGATTCTGCTTCCTTGATACTAGTTCCCGAAAAGACTATTGCAAACTCCTCGCCTCCCAGCCTGAAAACGCTGTCCGTTCCCCTTGTCTTTTCCTTTATAAATGCAGCAAATGAGGAGAGTACCTGGTCTCCCGCCAAATGGCCAAACTCATCATTAATTTCTTTAAAATGGTCAAGATCCAATACAGCAAGGCAAAACTCTTTTTTTGTTCTGGAAAGAGCCGCCAGGTTTCTTTTAAAAGTATCCTTCAGAAACTTCCGATTATATAATCCTGTCAATTCATCCAATAAGGCGGACTGGTCAAACAGTGCTTTTCTATCAAGCAGGCGGCCGACCCTGGCAATAAGTTCTTCCATCTCAAACGGCATTTCAATAAAATCATCAGCCCCGCGTTTGTAGGCATCCATTCTTTCCTTCCATCTGCCTCCATGGCCAATCACGACTTTAGGAATAAAGTGCTTTGAGTGATGCTTTTCAAGTTCATCCAGGATAGCAAGTCCCATCGATTCCCTGTTATCAATAATGATAAGGTCCGGCCTAAGGTCGTATTTGCTCCTAAGCGCTTTTTCCAAGGCAGTATAAGGCATGACAATCCAACCGTTTTTCTCAAGAGCCTCTTTAGCTAGAACAATTCTCGAAACATCGGCGCTAATAATCTGGATAACCGGTAGATGTTCCCGAGACTCGCTATTTTTCAGACGGGAGTCATTCTCATATTCATAGGTATGGCTGATGAGCCCGTTTAAAAAAGTTTTCAAATCGTCAGGTTTCCATTGCCGTTTACTGTTTTCACTGATTTGCGCCATCAAGTCTTCAGCGATGTCCGATAAAGCTTCAAGCCCGACCGAACCGGCAGTTCCTTTAATTGAATGAAGGAAACGAAAAAGTTCATTTTCATTTGGCAGGGATGCTTCATGTACGTCGAACCAGTCCGACAATTGATTCTTTACCTTATTCAAAAGTAGTTTTTCAAATTTCTTCATATCCATTCTTACCAACTCCAACATGTCCCATTTTAGGGATTTCTCCCGATTATTGTCATTATTTAGTTAAGTATTTGCACTTCCTAGTTTAGTAGTTATACAGCTTGGAAACAACTGCATAACGAAGGATATTTTTAGAACAAAAGACATTTTGTGAAAGGGTTTTGTACCTTTGGATTCATTTCCCTGTTTTTTTTGATTAAAATCCTCCAAGTAAGGGAAGTGTTATGAAAGCATCATTAATTTGGAGGTTCCTATGGAAATAAGCAACGATGGAGTGGATATTTCGGGATTCAAGGCGCTTGGCCAGGAATTTTTCGAGATGCCGACCCTGTTATTGGCCCGTTCCCTGCTAGGCTGCGTGTTGGCAAAAGAAACAAGCGAAGGACTGGCAGCCGGATATATTGTTGAAACTGAAGCTTACATTGGCCCCGGCGACAGGGCGGCACACAGTTATATGAACCGAAGGACAAAGCGGACAGAAATTATGTTCGGTGAATCAGGCAGAGTATATACCTATGTCATGCATACCCACTGCCTTGTCAATGTTGTCAGTGGGGGTGAAGGCAATCCTGAAGCGGTACTCATAAGGGCAGTAGAGCCGGTTTACGGAGAGTCCCTAATGCATGAACGGAGAGGAGTGGCTGAAACCGTCAAATTGACTAGCGGGCCGGGGAAGCTTACAAAGGCGCTGGGAATTTCAATGGATGATTACGGAAAAAAATTTACTGAACCGCCTCTTTTCATATCAAAGGGCCGCATTACCGAATCCATTTCGGAGGGACCCAGAATAGGAATCGGAAATTCCGGCGAAGCAAGGGAGTATCCTTGGCGCTTCTGGATAACAGGGAATCCTTACGTATCAAAATAGTCCATTAAAAAAAGAGCTGGCTAATGGCCGGCTCTAATTATTTGCCTATTTATTTTTGCATAAGAAATTGCCTAGTGTAATCGAAAATGAGCTCTTAGGTCAAATCTTTAGCCAAAAAAGCCCCTGGTAAAATATCCTCCGAACGAACATGTAAAATATCTCCCTTTAAATTTGTAAGGATAATATCAATGTCCGGACCGCATAACTCGGCTATTACCTGGCGGCAGGCTCCGCATGGTGAGCAAGGCCTGTCGGTATCGGCAACAACAGCGATTGCTTTGAATTCTGTAACACCGTCGGAAACCGCTTTAAAAATTGCGGTCCGTTCGGCGCAGTTTGTCATCGGATAAGCAGCATTTTCAATGTTGCAGCCACGGAATACCTGCCCATCCTTGGACAATAAGGCGGCTCCGACGGCAAATTTTGAATAAGGGACATACGCAAGCTCCCTTGCCTTTATAGCTTCTTGAATTAACTCCTTTTCATTCATCCTGTTCACTCCCCGTATGCTTAACTATGGAAAAATCTTAGTAGCCATTCATAGACGACACCGCCGAAGTATACCCCGAATACACCTACCACAGCGGAAAACACCGGCGGCGCAGGCAGTGGAAGCTTGATAAATTTAAACACGATTCCAACTGCCATCCCTCCGGCCAATGCTAAAAGAACTTCCTTCATTTTATTCCCTCATTATTTTGTCAAGTTAGTAAGCACTGTCGGATGTTTCGCCTTTTACAATGGCCACGCCTGAGCTGGCCCCAATCCGTGTTGCTCCCGCTTCAATCAGCATAAGCGCGTCTTCGCGGCTTCTTACGCCTCCGGATGCTTTTACGCCAAGTTCCGGGCCAACAGCTTCACGCATCAGCTTGATATCCGCGGAGGTTGCTCCGCCTGTTGAAAATCCAGTCGAGGTTTTTACAAAATCCGCCCCTGCATTAACCGCAAGTTCACAAGCCTTCACTTTTTCTTCATCTGTTAAAAGCGCTGTTTCAATGATGACTTTGGTCAGTGCTTTTCCTTTTGCGGCGTCTACTACCGCGCGGATGTCCCGCTCGACCAATTCGTAGTCTCCGTCCTTCAACGCACCGATATTGATTACCATATCAACCTCACCGGCACCATTTTCAATCGCATTTTTTGTTTCAAAGGCTTTCGTTTCAGGCGTATTCGCGCCTAGCGGGAAACCGATGACTGTGCATACCTTCACCTCTGGTGCTTCAGCGAGCAGTTCTGCCGCTTTCTTCACCCATGTTGGGTTTACACAGACCGAAGCGAATTTAAATTCCTTTGCTTCTTCGGCAAGCTTTGTGATTTCCGCATTCGTCGCGTTTGCCTTTAATAATGTATGATCAATCATGCCTGCAATTTTTTGAGACATTCTAATACCTCCTTTTTCTTCACTTTAACTATAACAAAAATCAAGAACATTTGTAAAATCAATTTTGAACAAATGTAAAACTTATCAATAACTATACTTCTTCTGATTTTTCAAGCAGAAGTTGGGCAGTAAAATGGTCGGTAACCAGTATATTTGCATAATTGCCTTTCAATGCCCCATAAATTCCCTCCACCTTATTCTGCCCGCCGGCGACCAGGATGGAATGTTCCTTTTTTTTCAGCTCGCCAAGATCAATCCCTAGCGTCCGGTCATTCAGACTTTCATTGCAAATAGCCCCATCCTTATCAAAAAAACGCGAGCATATATCCCCTGCAGCCTTTCCATACAAGGAGTCCAAATCGCTCTGTGAAAAGTAACCCAGCTGGAACAGGAGAGATTCCTCCCTTACCGGGCCAATCGTAAACAAGGCGATATTGGCCTGTTTGCCAAGATCAAGAATCCGTTTAATATGCCTGTCAGCCTCCATTGCCTGCTTCACCACCGGGTGGTCAACAATCGCGGGAAGCGGAAGATGATGAGGAGCGGTATTAAACGCTTTCCCGAACAAGTAAAGGGTTTCGGATGCGTATGTATTCGTTTCCGAATGGCTTACCCCGCCCTTAAGCTGGACAACCTTCACATTGTTGACAGCTATTTGCTTTAATTCAACGGCAACATGGTATATGGTTGTCCCCCATGTGACTCCGATAATATCGCCATCCTTGACAATATCATGTAGATAAGCCGCAGCCGCTTCCCCCAGGAAAGTCTTTATTATCGTTCCCTCGTACTGGGGAATAGAAACAACAATCGCTCTTTTCAGGCCGAATTTTTTCTCAAGGGAGTCAGCCAGGCTTTCGACATTTTCCATTGGATCCTTTATCGTTATTTGGACAATGCCTTCCGACTTTGCAGCCTGTAAAAGCCTTGAGACTGTTGGCCTGGAAACACCTAGCACTTTTGCGATATCATGTTGATTGTAATCAAGAAGATAATAAAGCTTGGCCGCTTCGATTATTTTGGACAATTTGTCTTTTTCCATATACCTCACCTGCATCCTGTATCATGGCTCTACCCCACACTTTAGTGACAGTAAGCCCTAAAGGGCAACTGTCACTAAAGGTCCGATTGGTTCACCTAATCCTCAGTGGGAAAGAAGACCCCACTGAGGAAAGGTTCACTTTATTTTACCAAAAAAACAATCAATTGACAGAGGGACTGTATCTTTTAAGGATTTTGAAGACTGTGGAAATGGGTAAAGGATTGGGCGGAAATCTTTACGATTTTAGGAAAAATAGCAAAAACCTATCTTAATGCAATTGGAATTATGACAAAATGGAGGTATTGGGTAAGAGAATGAGGAGGTAAGGCTGTGAGGCGTCTTGGAAGGTTTGCAGACAAATATAAATATTTGGTGTTGGCGGTCTGGGTGGCGGCAATTGTTACTTTGGCGGTTTTCGCGTTTAAGCTGCCATCGGTCTTAAGCGGCAACGGCTTTGAATACGACGGTAAATATAATGAGACAAGGGATATACTTGAAAAAGATTTCGGCCAGCCTGAATCGACCATTATCCTCCTTTTTGAAAAAGATAAGGGTGTGACGGATGAAAATTGGCATTCTTATATTGAAGAAACGTTTACAAGGCTTGAGAAATATAAGCCGGCATCAGGGCTGATATCTCCTTTTAATCTGGATGGCATGATGAAAGGGAAGTATGCTTATGGCGTAATAACGTTTGACAGGGATGCTGGGAGCCTTGCGGATGAAATCCGTGAGCTGGAACCATATCTGAAGGACAAAAAAGGGTTAAGTGTAAGTATGACGGGGGAGCCGGTTATCGTAAGGGACCTAAATGAAGCGAGCCAAAAGGACTTGGCCCGGGCTGAAATGATTGGCCTGCCAATCGCCCTCATTGTCCTGGTCCTAGCATTCGGCGGGCTGGTCGCAGCATCGGTCCCATTGATAATTGGTATCGTTTCTATTCTGATGACGATGGGAATCGTCTATTTCTTCAGCCATACCACAAATTTATCAATCTTTATATTAAATATTGTCCCGATGATTGGGCTTGCACTAAGCATCGATTTTGCCCTGCTAATCATTAACCGCTACAAGGAAGAGCTGCAGACCAAATCAGTTGCGGAAAGCATCGAAGTGACTGTAGCCACAGCTGGCAGATCAATCGTATTTTCTGCCTTTTGCGTCTTTATCGGGCTTTCTGGACTGCTATTCATCCAGATAGATATTTTCCAAAACGTTGCCCTTGGCGGAATGATTGTCGTTTTTGTTTCCGCACTATGCGCAATCACGTTCCTGCCGGCTTTTCTTTCCCTCCTTGGCGAGAGAATCAATAAATTTACAGTCATTAAACCTCGAAATAAGACAAAAAGCGGCTGGCATTCGTTCGCCAAAACTGTGATGAAGCATCCGGTTATCATGATGCTCGCCGCATTCTCCATTTTGCTGGCGGGAATCATTCCAGCAAAGGATATGCATCTAACCATACCTGGTACCGATTCGCTGCCTAAAAAATACGAATCCCGGGTTGCCTACGAGACTTTCCGAAAAGAGTTCCAGCCTGAGGGAAAGCGTGATTACCAAAAAATCACCGTCGTTTTGGAATCGGACAGCAGAATGGACGAAGAAAAAAACCTCGATACAGCAAGCGAGGCCATTGCCAAGTTTGAAAACAGCAAATCCGTGGATTCAATCGAATCGTTCTTTACGGCAGTGGGAATAGCCAATGGCAAGGAGTATAGCCAGCTAAAGATGGTGTCCGCTGAAGATCCAAGCAGACAAGCACTGCTTTCAAAAGTAAAGGAGCATTATATTAAAGGAGATAAAATGCTGGTAAATGTTTATTTGAAAACAGGCGAGCATTCGGATAAGGCACGTGAGTGGGTAAGAGACTGGTCTGAAAAGGATTATGGCATGAAGGCATATTTCGGAGGCCAAATAAAATTCCAACAGGAAATTTTTGATGAAATTTACAAAAAAGCACCGTACGGTTTGATTTTAATTTTCATTTCCACCTTCATCATCCTTATGCTGGCATTCCGATCGGTACTAATACCGATTAAAGCGATTTTGATGAATATGCTTAGTCTAGGAGCCACCTTCGGGATTGTCGTATATATTTTCCAGGAGGGCCATTTTGGGGCGGACCCGGCCGACATTGCCCTGATTTTGCCGGTGTTTGTTTTCTCGCTCGTTTTTGGATTGTCGATGGACTACGAGGTCTTCCTGATTTCCCGTATCCAGGAGTACTACCTGGAAACCGGCGACAACAGCAAGGCGACAATCCTTGGCCTCACAACAACAAGCAAAATTATTACTTCTGCCGCAGCTATCATGATTGTCGTTACCGGCGCTTTTGCATTTACTGGCGTCATGCCGGTAAAACAACTTGGAGTCGGGATTGCGATTGCGATCTTTATTGATGCCACCCTTATCCGGATGGTATTGGTCCCATCGCTAATGAAACTGCTCGGCGACTGGAATTGGTGGTTCTTCGGAAAAGGGAGGAAAAAGGCAGCGCTTGGCGACAGGGAATAGGGGCTTTAAAATATATTTTTGAGACAGAACAGCACAGGCGGTCCGCTTTCCGGGCCGCCTGTGGTTTTTACGGGGATTGGTCCCGTTTTCTGGTTTGACCGAATCACTGCCCGTTTTGACCGAATCAGCATCTTTTCGTTCGACTTAGTGAATAAAACATCGCAAAAACCAAAGTGCCTGGCCCCATCACAAGGGCCAGGCACTTTCCTCATTAAATATCCTTTGCATACTCGGGTGACGGAACTTTGGTCAAAACCACATACAGGCTGACTGGCTCACTGCCGTTGTTGGCGAATGCGAGTGTTTCTTCTCCGCTGCAATGGACCACATCATTTGCGGCAGTCTGCAGTTCCTCCCCATCAATCATGAATGTTCCTGAACCGCCCAAAACCAGCAGGAACACTTCCGTTCCGGGATGCTTATGGGGTGGCAGCTGCTGTCCTGGAGTAAAGTTCAGAACAAAAGCGGTGCTTTCACCTTTTTTAAAAACTACCCTCTTTGTAAACTTTTCACTGTTGTACTCCATATATGCAGAAAGTGAATGTTTTTCCATTCCAAAACGCCTCCTAAAAATTTTGTCCTTCTGTTTCAATCATAAATGAAAATGATTTTCAATTAAGTGAAGTGTATCACGCTTTCAGGAAAATAACCTAGCAATTACTTCAAAACAACAATAAAACGCAAAAAGGCCGGAGCAACTATAGACAGCCCCGGCACTCTATTATTAACTCATGGAAGCTTCCTTGACAATTGCGGCGCCCTTCGCAAGGGCCAGCCTGTTCAGGTCGATTAAATGGTGTTTATCAGAGGATAAAACTTTTTTCAGCGATTCAATTAGCGAATTGTAGTCAAGGATTCCAGTCGATTCGATAAACGCCCCTAGCAAGACCATGTTTGCAACCCTGCCATTTCCCAGGTCGTTTGCAATTCCGGTCGCGTCAATTTCAATCGTCCGTATGTCATTGCGGGCCGACTTGACTGTGACAAGCGAGCTATTGGTAATCAGAACCCCGCCCTGCCTTACCTTCGACTCAAACTTTTCAAACGAAGGATTGTTTAAGACGATTGCCGCTGACGGTGAACTGACCAACGGCGATCCCACTGGTTCCCCACTTATCACGACAGCGCAGTTTGCAGTCCCGCCTCGTTGTTCGGGCCCGTAAGAAGGGAGCCAGGAAACATTTTTCCCTTCATGCAAACCGGCATAGGCTAGCAACTGTCCCATAGACATGATTCCTTGCCCGCCAAAGCCTGCGATGATGATTTCTTCAAGCATCCTTAATTCCCCCCTTTGTAAATACCAAGAGGGTAAACCGGAACCATGCTATCCCTTACCCAATCTAGCGATTCATGCGGGTCAAGGCCCCAGTTGGTCGGGCATGTTGACAGGACTTCCACCATGGAAAAGCCGAGACCTTTCTTCTGCGTCTCAAAAGCGCGCCGGATTGCTTTTTTTGCTTTGATTATGTTCGGGACATCATGGGAGGATACCCGTTCAATATAAGCCGCCCCGTCCAATGTTGAAATCATTTCGCTTACCCGGATTGGCGATCCTTGCAGGCGCGGATCCCGTCCAAATGGGCTTGTTGCGGTCTTCTGGCCAATTAAGGTCGTTGGTGCCATTTGCCCGCCAGTCATTCCGTATATGGCATTATTCACAAAAATCACTGTAATATTCTCGCCACGGGCCGCAGCGTGGATCACTTCGCTGATTCCGATTGAGGCAAGGTCGCCATCTCCTTGGTAAGTAAAGACAAACCGGTCGGGCAGTACTCTCTTAATGCCAGTTGCAACTGCGGGTGCTCGGCCGTGCGCAGCCTGGGTCATATCACAATTGAAATATTCATAGGACAGTACGGAGCAGCCAACGGAAGCAACCCCCACCGTATCCTCAAGAATATCCATTTCCTCAAGCACTTCCCCGACCATCCTGTGGATAATTCCGTGGGTACAGCCAGGGCAGTAATGGGTCGGGTTTTCAGTCAGCCCCGTTGTCTTTTCAAAAACAGTCTTCATGCTCATACAGACACCCTCCCCGCCATTTCAAAGATCTTGCCGAAAATCTCTTCCTGGGTTGGCACTACCCCGCCATTTCGGCCATAAAACTCGACAGGCGCACGCCCTTCCACTGCAAGGCGAACGTCCTCAACCATCTGCCCGGCACTCATTTCAACGGACAGGTAGGTTTTAACTCGGTCCCTTGTTTCATGAAAAGGCTGAACGGGGAATGGCCATAGGGAAATCGGGCGAATCATGCCAACCTTGATTCCCTCCTGGCGCGCCCTGTTAATCGCATTCACCGCAATTCGGGCCACCGTTCCAAAGGCTGTCACGATAAATTCAGCATCATCTGTTAAATAGGTCTCGTAACGCACTTCATTTTCCCTAATTTCATCAAACTTTTTTTGCAGCCTGATATTACGTGCTTCAAGCGCATCCGCATCGAGGTCAAGCGAAGATATCACCCTTCGGTTCCCATCCCCGCGGGTGCCAGTCGTTGCCCACTCCTTAGGGACTGCAGCCCTCTCCTTACGCTCGCCAAATTCAACAGGCTCCATCATTTGTCCAAGCATTCCATCACCAAGCACAATCACCGGGGTCCGGTACCGATCTGCTATATTGAATGCATCCTGTGTTAAATCAACAATTTCCTGAAGGCTTGAAGGAGCTAAGACAGGGGTATAATAATCCCCGTGCCCTCCGCCCTTCGTTACTTGGAAATAATCCGATTGAGCGGGCTGGATATTCCCTAGACCCGGGCCTCCACGGACAACATTCACTATAACTGCTGGAAGCTCCGCCCCGACAAGATAAGAAATCCCTTCTTGCTTGAGGCTGAATCCCGGGCTCGAGGAGGACGTCATTACCCTGACACCTGTTCCCGCCGCTCCGTATACCATATTGATGGCTGCTACTTCACTTTCTGCCTGGAGGAACACCCCGCCTACTTCGGGCAGCCTTCTTGCCATATAAGCCACAAGTTCGCTTTGCGGCGTAATCGGATAGCCAAAGAAATACTTGCAGCCGGCATGGACCGCTGCCTCCGCAATGACTTCATTCCCTTTCATCAACACTTTTGCCATTGTCTTTCCCCTTTCCTGGCCGATAGGAAATTGTTTATCGCAACTCTATCAATCTATCCTATACGGTCTGCTTCTTTTTCTCGGGACGGTATACCGTAATGACTCCATCTGGGCAAATCTGTCCGCATTTCGCACAGCTGATGCATTTTTCCTGCTCGGTTACGGTTGCGGGACGGTAACCTTTTCCATTCAGGTAATCTGCCAGAAAGATGACATTTACAGGACATACCTGTACGCAAAGGCTGCAAGATTTGCAAAACATTTCATTAAATACAACTCGTTGTTCCACCTTTTCTCCTCCTCATTCCCATGGCAATTTCATAAAGCGGTCGATGACGAATAGATCTTCCCTTCCTGCAAAGCTGGACATGTCCTCCAGTTGCCTTGAAACTGCTGTAGCCAGAACAGGAATATCGAGTGATCGCGCAACCTTTCCTGAAAGGATATCCCCTTTTAAAATATCTTCAGGTGCTGTCGCTCCGCCAAGGTTCGTATTGTTAATAATTCCGCTTACACGGAGCCTAGCCGCTTTTTCAATTCCTTTTATCGCATCAATGGCCCCATCCTCGGTGCTCACATAGGGGCGGTTCGCGTTCAAAACAAACAGCATCGTTGCCCCTATATCCTTCCACTCGTGGTAATACTGGCCAAGAACGGTTGCCCCGTCTTTTTCTCCACCCGCATCAATGATGACCCGATAGGAAGGGTCATGAATTACTCTGTATATTTCACCTGAAACCACTGGGAGATCGGATGATGCCAGCCTTGCAGACGGGCCAATCAGTTCGATGCCATTCTCTGTTAATATTCCTGAAACATCTCTGGACCGGAAATATGGATTTATTACATCCAAATCAGCAATCGCGACCTTTTCATGTACCTTCCGTTCCCGGAGGGCCAAATTGAGGGCAAGCTCTGTCTTTCCGCTTCCAAAATGCCCCGCCAGAATGGTAATCCTAGTATCAATCCTCATTGCTGTCCCAACTCTCTTCCATTTGTAAACGCTTACATATTTTCTTCCGGTAATCCAGTCAATGCCATTATAAATCACTGCAACTCCTTCTGGCTTTGACCTTTGTCACACCTGATAAGTAGAGCGTAAGCCGACCGCCATAACTCAGTGAGTGATTCGTCCTAATCGTAATAGTTTTCGATATCTGCATTGAAATTTTCGATATCCACCCAAAATTTTTCGATATATCTTTAAAATTTTCGATAAAGGAACGAAAAATCTCGATATATTTCCTAGTATCCTAAAACAGCTCATTTGGAAGTTTTAGATGAACTGAATATGATCAATGATGGCCAAAGTGAAATCGAAACCGGAAATTTCCCTAAAAAACATTCTAATCCCGTTTTCCTAAAAAAAAAAGCGGTCCTTTATTGGAATAAGAACCGCTTTGCATTCATTCAACCCGTCCATATTACAGCATGGGCTGTCGTTCTTTTCCTTCCGGCACTGCCAGCAGTTTTCAATTTCCTCTTCGATGGCTGCAAGCAATTCCATGTTTTCTTTTTTCAACAACGATGTGTTTTAGAGCACGGAAGCTGGTACACGGCTATTTTTTAGCTCATGAATGACAGAATGACTTTTTGCGGAATATCAAATGAAGTTTCAGATTTTTTCCTCAACTGGCCGCATGAAGGCATTTCATAAGAAAATTCTGCAACCTTTTCGGGGATAACCCCTTCCTCTTTTAGCTTGTCAAACACACGCTGCATGGCATCATCTGTCGGTATTTTTTCATCTGTGCCAGTCTCTTGGAAACAATCCACACAGGTTTCAACGATGTTTTCATCAATCCGCTCCTGCGCGAAGACAAGCCTGCCGCCAGCCATATTCTCTACTTCCCTATTTTCAAGTTCAATGATCGTGGTAATATTCATTTTCTTCCACCTCCGTATTGTATAGGTCCATTATAAAAAAAACTCCACCATGTTGTTTTCCTTTCATCAGAAATTCGAATAATCTTCATATGTTTGTGGCGAATTTCTGTCAGTTTTGTGGAAAACACCCAAAATGCTCCATTACCACATTGTTTTCCACTATTATTAGTGTAACGATGATATTAAATTCCTAAAGAAATTTTCCTATACCCTTTATAGAGCAATAAGTCTGTAAAGAAATGGAGGCCGAATTATGCATCAAGTCGTTAAAGATTTGCTCTTAAACGTATTTTTTATTAGCCTTCTTCCCCTTTTGCTTGTGAGCACTTGGGAAGATAAACTGAATTTATCAAAAAACCGGTTGAATTTATTATTGGCGAACCTAATTGCGGCCGGATCCGCCATTCTATGCATGACGTTTCCCGTGAATTTTTCCGTTGGATTCATTTTTGATTTAAGGCAGATTCCCATCATTTTCGCATGCCTCTATCTTGGATATAGAAATAGCCTGCTTCTCGTTGTCCTTACACTTGGTTACCGATTCCTAATGGGTGGTGAAGGTTTTTATATTTACCTGATCACACAGACTGCCATTTTCCTTATTGTTCCTTTATTCAGGCCAAGTTTTTTCAAACAAGCATTCTCAACCAGGCTGCTCATCGTTTCAGGATTTTCGATTTTCTTTTCCACCATGGCGCTCGCCTTGTCAAAGTCAATGGCAAGTGTCCCGCTCACGTACGGGGAATTCGCCTATGTATTTGTAGCAATGCAGCTGTTAGGCATTCTAATAACTGCAGTAATTCTTGAGTATATCAAGAAGAATATTAATATAAGAGATGAACTGGTCAAAGCAGCAAAAATGCAGATGATCGGTGAAATGGCTGCCAGCGTGTCACACGAAATCCGGAATCCCCTTACTGTTTCCAGGGGGTTCATCCAGCTCCTCAAGGAATCTGGAACTGACTCAGAGGATAGGGAAAACTATATAAACCTTGCTCTTCAGGAGATAGACAGTGCAAAGGATATCATTGACGAGTACCTTATCCTTGCGAATCCATATCCGAATGCCCCGGAAGAGGTGGCCTTAAAGGATGAAATCTACTGGGTGGAAGATATTCTCCAATCGTATTCAACCATGCACAATGTCCAAATCAAAATTAACGCACCCGAAGAAGCCGTCTTATTGTGCGAGAGAAAGAAAATTCGCCAGGTTTTGGTCAATCTCGGAAAAAATGCAATCGAAGCCATGCCTGAAGGAGGCGTATTAATTATTGAAATGGCAAATAAGAATGGAAATGTTGAAATCACCTTCCTTGATAATGGCACAGGCATGGATACGGACCAACTATCGCGGTTAGGCGAACCCTATTTTACAACAAAATCAATGGGGACCGGTCTTGGCTTAATGGTCGTCTGGAGGATTGTCCAGTCCCTGGGAGGAAAAATTGAAGTCTCCAGTAAACCCGCTGAAGGCACGGATATTAAAATTTTCCTTCCTACCATTCCAGTTTAAGCGTTTAGGATTCCCAGTAATGTAAGTGCCCCGGTGAAAAGAAGTTATTTCACGAAAAAAGCATACTAAATGTAGAAGGAAGGCCTCGGGTTCAACGGAGCCTTCCTCCTTTTTCAAACAAGCAATTGGCTTTTTTTTATAAAAGAAAGTGCCGTTTCTGCTTCCAGAGGCCTGCTAATATAATAGCCCTGTGCATAATTGCAGGTACTGCCCTCCAGGAAAGCAAGCTGCTCGAACGTTTCGACCCCTTCAGCCACCACCTTTAGCTTAAGGCTATTTGCAAGATTTATGACAGCTAAGGCAATTGATTCATCTGTATTATGGCAAGTTAAATCCATAATAAAGGACCTGTCAATTTTTAGAACATCAATTGGAAAATACTTCAAATAACTCAAGGAAGAAAAGCCTGTGCCAAAATCGTCTATGGCGATTGTTACCCCCAGCGCCTTAAGGTTGCACAGTACTTTTGCAGCCTTTTCAGGTTCATGCATGACTGTTCCTTCGGTTAGTTCCAGTTCAAGAGCATGGGCTGGTAGGCCGGTTTCCTCGAGAATGCCGGCAATCAGCTTTTCAAGATTTTGTTTCCGAAACTGCAGCGGGGATAGATTAACGCTGATAGAAAGATGGCCATACCCTAGATCATGCCACTCCTTGCACTGCCTGCATGCCTCCCGGAGAACCCACTCCCCTAACGGAACAATCAGCCCCGTCTCCTCGGCAACATCGATGAACTCTCCAGGATAAAGAATTTTACCTTCCCGGTTCCAGCGGACTAGCGCCTCAAATCCATCCATTTCATTTGTTTTCAGGTTATGCTTGGGCTGGTAATGAAGCAGGAAGCTACTCGTTTCAAGGGCCTGCCGCAGCCTGATTTCTTTTTCCATTCTTTCCATTGCCCTAGTATCCATTGACTTATCATACAACCGGTAGCAATTTCGACCATTCTCCTTCGATTCATACATGGCAAGGTCCGCATTCCTGAGGAGCATATTTATTTCGCTGCCATCCCTCGGACTTATGCTAATCCCGATACTTGTCGTGATCAGGATTTTACGCCCGTTGATGGAAAAGGGCTGTGCCATGATTTGATTGATTTTTTCACTCGCGACAATCGTTTCCTCATTGCTGTTCAGTTCAGGCATTAGCACGACAAATTCATCCCCCCCGAATCTGGCGACAATATTGCCCTGGCAGCAAACCGAGTGAAGCCTGCCGGCGACTTCCTGGAGCAGCTTATCGCCCGCGTGGTGGCCCATGCTGTCATTGATTACTTTAAAATGATCCAAATCAAGAAGAAGGAGTCCAAGTTTTTTCTGTTTCAGGCCCCTGAAGTATTCTTTTAAAAAAGATTGGATGTACCATCTGTTTGGCAGGCCTGTTAAAGCATCATGATAGGCCATATGCTGGATGGCCTCCTGGGATTTTTTCAGGTCCCTGATATCCCTGCAAAGGGCAAGGAAGTTTTGTTCCTCACCGATACGGATTAGACGGAAATTAATATCCACCGGGATTTCTCTTCCGTCACTTGCCGCCATTCTATCCTCAAAATGGCAGGAAAAATGACTACCCGCTTTGTCCAGGAGCTCCTCCATCTTTTCAGGAAGGATTCCAAAGATATGGCGGACATTCATAGCAAGCATCTTATCCATACCATAACCCAGCAATTCAATGGCCGCGGCGTTAATATTAATGAATTGACCGCTTAGACCGATTAGGAAAAAGCTGTCTGCTGCCTGGTCTACCACATTTCTGAATTTTTCCTCGCTCTCCCGCAGCTTTTGTTCCGCATTGACCCTATCGGTAATGTCGAGTCCGAATCCCAATAAGAAATCCTCATTCTCTGTTTGGATGATCGTTTTTCCGGTATACATGACCCTTTCCTCGCCTTGGAAACCAACCGGAACCTCCTTTGATATCAGTTTCCTCTGCCTCCAAACCTCGAGGTCATCCTTCCTGTTGATTTCCGCTATATGCTTTGGAAAAAAATCAAAGACCGTTTTTCCATTCAGTTCCTCGGGTTGCATATTATGGACTCTCAAAACTTCCGCATTCGCGAACAGCGTCCTGCCTTCCCTGTCTTCCAAAAATATATTAAGAGGCAGGGAATTAAGAATATTAAGCTTCATTGACTCGCTTATCCGCAGTTTTTTGGCAAGTTCTTTTTCTTTTCGCTCCAATTCATTCACGCGCTTAAGCAAGCCATGATATTCCGCCTTGATTTTTTCAATCGTCTCCATCCCGTATCCATCCAGTCCGTAGCCCTTTTGCGCTGACTTGTTTTTTCTCATAAGTATCCGCTCTACTAATCTTCATTGAATTGCTAAAACGAAGAAGTGCAGTCCGTTTGTATGCCCATTAGAATGCATGCAACTATCTAAATCCATACCAACATTTTATAATGGCGGTAATTGGTATAGCTTGATGTTTACAAAAAATTCATAAAAATTTCGGTTTATTCATGTCAAAATTTCTAACTTCCTTGATTTTGTCATTTTGTTTAAGTTTTTTTCCACATACTCTCCAATGAAAAAGCCGGTCCAGGGTTTACCTGGCCGGCATCACTTTATCGTTTTAAAACTGATAGATTCTTCTACACCCATTCTTTCGGGCTATTGTTTTTTTACTTTTATTTAAATATAATTTTAGAAAAGCTTTTTTTAAAAATTCAAAAGCTTTTAATTAAACTTATAATATTGGGAGATGGGGATTTTGACAAACCAAGCATTGCTTGCCATTGGAGTTTTCCTGGTTGCATACGCATTTATCGTAACCGAGAAAATCCACAGGACAATCATCGCGATGGCAGGGGGCATCGCCATGGTCCTCTTGGGCATACTCGACCAGGAATCAGCGCTTCAGCACATTGACTTTAACACTCTTGGCCTGTTGACAGGGATGATGCTGATCGTTGCAATCACGGCTGAAACAGGATTATTCCGTTATTTGGCTATCTGGTCGGCAAAGAAAGTTAAAGGTGACCCTTTAAAGCTTCTCATAGTTTTAGGGCTGATTACCGCACTGGCTTCCGCATTCCTAGATAACGTTACGACCGTTTTGCTGATTGTCCCAGTTACCTTCAGTATCACAAGGCAGCTAAAAGTGAATCCGATGCCGTATTTGATTACTCAAATTATCGCCTCGAATATAGGAGGAACCGCAACGCTGATTGGAGACCCTCCGAATATTATGATTGGAAGCGCGGTAAAGGAGCTTACCTTTTCAGCATTCATCGTAAACCTGGCTCCGATTGCGTTTATTACCCTAATCGTTAATATTGTGATCCTGGGTTTCCTTTACAGAAAATCGCTTCATACCACTGAAGAACTTAGAGCAGGCATTATGAACCTTGATGAAAAAGCGGAAATCACCGATACAGTCTTGCTAAAGAAATCGCTTTTTGCTCTCGCGGTAACAATTTTCGGCTTTTTTATCCACCAGTTCATCCAAGTCGAAAACGCAACGATCGCATTGGCCGGCGCTTTCCTCCTCCTCCTTATGACCGGGGAACATTATCTTGAGGATTCGATGAAAAAAGTTGAGTGGCTAACCATCTTTTTCTTTATCGGTTTATTCGTACTGGTCGGAGGCTTAGTGGAAACAGGAGTTATTTCACTGCTCGCTAAAAAATCGATGGAACTTACCGGTGGGGATGTTACAGCAACATCGCTGCTAATTCTTTGGGTCAGCGCCATCGCATCCGCATTCATTGACAATATTCCATTTGTCGCCACGATGATTCCGATGATTAAGGACATGGGCTCGATGGGAATTACCGACCTTGAACCGCTGTGGTGGAGCCTTGCGCTCGGGGCATGCCTTGGCGGGAACGGAACCTTGATCGGCGCGAGCGCCAACGTCATTGTTGCCGGAATGGCCGCTAAGGAAAAACATCCAATTTCCTTCGTGAAATACCTTATCGTCGCATTCCCGCTCATGTTACTGACAATTGCCATTTGTACGGTCTATGTTTATTTTAGGTACCTACAATAAGAGGGGGAAACCTGTAATGGAATTGCTTTACACATATGATCGGACCCGTTTAGAAATCGTTGAGAAGCAGGATGGAACAGATGTAGAATTCACGCTTAATTTTGCAGACCCTGCTCTTGAAAAAAGTTTTTCCTCAGTCCGCGACTATTTCTACGGGAATGATGACCTGACTGATGCCTACTTTTATACAAGCCTGGACAAACAGGCAAAAGTCTCCCTAAAGCAGGAGTACTATACGGAGTTTTTACTCCAGCTTTTTAAAAACCAATTGCTTTTGTCTTTAGAATGGAAATAAGAAAAAAGAGGCCGGTATCAATTATCGCCTGGCCTCTTTTTTCAAAATTAGCATGTATTCGTTTTCAAGAGTCTTTAGAGGTGCGTCGTAAAGATGCTTTTCATCCGATGTTTTGTACACATTCCTTGAGAGCAGTTCTTCAATCAGCTTTTCTTTCCTCTTCTCGACCAATTGTGATAATTTTGCCACTTTCCTTCCTTCTCCTATCTATAAGATTTTATGAAAAAACCTCTCCCGATAAGGAAGAGGCCTGTTAGTTTATCTGGTTATCTCTCCTCATCTCACATTTCGGGTATTAAAAAAACCCTTTTTGATAAAAAGAGGGCGATGTCCGTTCTCTTCCTATCTCTCAGGCCATTTGCCTGCTGGAATTGGCACAGTACCCGTACAGGCCTGCTGCCGAGGCTTCAAAGGGCCGTTCCCTCCACCTCTCTCGATAAGAATAACTATTCAATTTCATCTACTTTAGCGCATTACTATTGGAAAGTCAATTCCTATTTTTTCTTTCCAGGGGGAAGATGCACCATCACCCGTTTAATGGTGATGATGGGCACCTTTCGAAGGATTCGTAATCACAAACTCCTCACGAGGGACATAGAAATACTGAATCCAAACCCCGTCCAAATGCTCCTCACGCGAATCTAGGATGATGTCGATATCCTTGTCAGTCTTTACTACCACATCATGCTCCTTGGGAGTATCTAGAACAAGGTCGTAGTGGGCATGGTCGCCGTGCATATGTGTAATGATGACGCGGAATATTTTGCCCTCCTCCGCATTGTTAAGCATTTCCTTCAATACTTTTGCGGCATTGCGGTTCATTTTCACCTTCATTTTTTGTAGCTCCTTTTAAGTCGGTTTTGCCCGTTTTTTTAAAATTGTTCCGCTTCCAGCAAAGTGGGATTCCAGTTTGAGTTTAACATCTGCTTCGAAGCCCATAGATTACCGAGAAGCCTTGGGACCATTTGTTTAGACGGCAGCTCATTGTTTTCCTGAAAGTACACGAAAAAAAGCAGGTATAAGAATGCATTCGTTTCAAGATGAATGTCCTTGAAATACGGCCCATTTTCGGTCGCAGTCGCAAACGAACCCGTTTCCGCTCCGCAAATATACCGTGTTTCTTTCCCTTCAAAAGTATTCCTTAGGAAATGGATGTTTCCGACTACGGTTGGATCATCCTCGCCGTCCGTGTTCGCAAGGCGTGCTTGCATTTCCGGCGGGAAATTACTGAGATTTTCCACTAACACACTCGTATGGGCAAATGCCTTGTCGAACCCATCTTCCTTTGGCTTCAACCCTTCCTCTTCAAGCAGGCTGATAAGCGGGAGGGTTGTCCCCTCCTCCACATACGCGGGCCGCGCTGATTGTCTGGACCACTTCAAGCCTGATAAACTTTTCGAGGTAAAGAAGGTCATAAAATACCAATTGCCTCGGTCATCTTCAGCAAGCTGCAGGACTGGGTCACCCTCTCGGTGGAAAAGTCGGAACCTGTCCCGAATATCGAACATGAACGGCTCCGCTTTCACTTTTTCCATTCCATTCATGTATGTACTTCCTGGCTTTTCGACCGGAACGGCTATATGGATATAGTAGACTGGCATCCTGAAACACTCCCAGCAAACGTTTCTCCTTATACCATTCCCGGCATCTGGCGTTTTAACACTTATTATTCGTACATTGGATCGTAATAAAAAGGCCATTGTAATACGTTTCCGTTTTTTCAATCTCTATTCCGGCCCTTTTTAATTCTGAAACCGTATCCCTATTCAAGTTGCATCCACCACACACTGCCCTCCATGCCGGGTTAAGTATCTCCTGCAATTTTGCAAGAGCAGGCTGAGGCATTTTTACATGCTCAAAAAATAGAAGCGTGGCGCCAGGCTTTGAAACTCTTTTCAATTCCGACAGTGCCTGGGCAGGATCCGGAATCGTACAGAAAACGAGCGTTGCCACAACCGCATCGAAACTATTATCATGGAATTCAAGCTGCTGAGCATTTTGTCGATGGACTGTAACGGGCACTTTTGCCTGGTTTGCCCTTTGCTCAGACCTTTGAATCATAAATGGATCCGGTTCGATCGCGTCAACTCTTTCAGCCATCCTATAGAGAGGGAAATTGATTCCCGAGCCGGAGCCAATTTCTAGCACCCTTCCCGATGCATTTTCCAACAGCTTTTCCCGTATTTTCCTAAAGGACCTTTTTTCAAGACCGCTCATTCCTATGTCATATAGAGACGCAAACCATTTGCCCATTATCCGTTCCCCTTGCCATCCCCCGAGCCTTCATCAATTACAACTTCCGCGCTGTTTTCACGAAAAGCTGTAGGTGAATGTCCAGTAATTTCATCAAAAGGTGTATAGGACGGGGTTATGCCTTTCTTTTTTACAAATACCTTATAAAAAGCCACCAAAACGAGGACGACGACCACAAGCGAAAATGCAATTGGCAAAACACTCATATTCCTTCCCCCTTATTCTACTTAATCGTATGATAGCAGAATGCTTCCCCATAGACTCTCTTTTAAAAGGAAAATGCGGCTGGCTATTTCAACACATATGCTGCCAGAACACTCTGGAGCTCATATATATTCAAACTTTTGTTAAACTGTTTTTGAAGTGGAATAGGATTGCCGGAAATCCAAATTTTCAGCTCCGCATCCAGGTCAAAGCTGCCGGCCGTTTCAATGCTGAAGTGGGTAATACTACCGTAAGGAATGGAATGGTACTCCGTCTTTTTCCCTGTAATTCCCTGTTTATCGACAAGGATAAGCCGCCGATTTGTAAAAATAAACATGTCCCTGACAAGCTGGTACGCTTTTTCAATCGACTCCCCTGGCGCCAGAACCTTCGCATATTCCTTTTGAACCTCCGGCAGGCTGACCTCAGAAGCATTTCCCATTAATCCGTCCAAAAAACCCATCTTCAATCCCTCCTAATCAAGTTAAAGGCAAACTAAACTTATTCTCGGCAATTCCATCCAAGTTATATACTTTCTCTGAGTAAGATAGCTTATCCTCTTCTACTAGCAGGACAGTGGAGCACCTCGTACCGTACCCTTCACTCCGGATAAACAGCGGAGAGAGGACCCGCTCCCATTCTAAGCCGATCCCGGTATCCGGCAGGTCTAAGTCCGGGGCGGGCTCGACATTCTGCAAAAGGGAGAACAGTTCCTGCTCCAGGCTGCCCGCGTCCTCCTTAAGCAGTTGACCAAGCCCTTTTTTGCCGCGCTCAACCTTTGGCCATGGCGTGTTGAGAAGGTGATTGCTAACTCCGTGGATTCCAGGCTCCACTTCCCGGACTATACCTTCAATATTGGAGTAATAATAAAGGCTTTCGCCGTCATCCGCCAGCAAATTATAGCCGGGGTACAGTCCCCTTGTCGCGGAAAGGCCAGCCATATAATCCCCTGCCTTCACTTTCCCTTTTAAAAATCCGGCCACAAGCTCACCGCGCGACAGCATTCCCACGGCATTCATTTGTTTTGGGTCACGGTAATTGGTCAGCGCCGCAAACCTCGCGTCCGTGGTGATTCCCATCCAGGTTCCCATCTTTTCAAGGTCCCGCCCTGCCAGGATTTCAGGTTCATCCTTCCAGAAATCCGCCGCGGCAGTCGGCCTCGCATAGCTTTCATCCCGGTTCGCCGCCACAATCAGCCTAAAACGCGGGTGGGCCTTATACGCAAATAAAATGAGGCACATCCGCTCCGCCTCCCTCCTAAGTCTCATACACCAATAGTATCCCATTTGGAAGGGAATGTATCATCATTTTGCTTGAGACTGGCAATACTAAAGGATACTGACCTGTATGAGGTGAAATGGATGAAACGAAAATGGATTATCGGGCTAAGCCTCTTATTTATAGTATTCATAGGAGCCCTATTTATTTTTTATTTTCATAAAGGGGACAACTCCAGATGGCAGGTAGCCTTAGGCGGGATTGGAGTAAGCGCCCTGCCTCTATTGCTCCTTTTTAGCAAAAGGAACCCTTTCAATCTTCCGCTAATTATCGGCTACTATGTTTTTATCTTCTGTACAATCTATCTCGGTTCGATTGCGTCTTTTTACCTAAAGCATAAATGGTGGGATTCAACGATTCATTTCTATAAAGGAATCCTCGTCGGCTTAATTGGTATTGCTCTCTATAAGCTATGGGTTCCTGGCCGAGCTAGAAATGCGGTGTCACGGCCAATCCTTTTTTTATTTGCGTTTTCGCTCGCGGTTTCATCAAGTGTAATTTGGGAAATATATGAATTTACAGGGGACCAGCTTTTTACCCATACAATGCAGCACGGTGGCAACAAGGACACGATGTTCGACCTGCTCGCCGGGACTGCCGGAGGCCTGCTTGCTGGCATTTATGCAGCTGCAAGGAAGGCACATTTATAAAGGAGGCGGTTAAATGGGCCGCAAGCTTGTTGTTATTTTCAGTCTGCTTTACATGGTGTTCATGGCCTGGCTCGCTTTCCGCTTTCATGCCGAGAATGATTCGTTCCGTTTTTCCGTAGCGGCCGCTGGAATCGGCTGTGGAGCGGTTCCTCTTATCCTAGGGTTTTTCATCAAATGGAAATTCAATCTCCCGCTTGTCCTTTCTTATATCATCTTTCTTTTCTGTGCCCAGTACCTTGGTTCGATAAGGGGATGGTACGGCCTTGGTTGGTGGGATATTTTCCTTCATGCCATCAGCGGAGCAATTCTAGGATTTGCGGGTGTAGCCCTGTATGAACGAATGATTCACCGGGATGCGGGAAACCTGATTTCCCCATGGTTTGTATTCCTATTCGTCTTTTCCTTCGCCGTTTTCGGCGGAGTCGTCTGGGAAATCTATGAATTCAGCTCAGACCAGCTATTTGGGATGGACCTGCAGGGAGGGGGCAACAAGGATACAATGACAGACCTGATTGCCGATACACTTGGCGGACTAGCAATCGGCATCTGGTCGGGGGTGCGGACGAAACTTAGAATGGGTTGACAGACTTGCCTTCCTGTAAAAAATGAAAAAGCCAGCAGCTCTTGCTGGCTTTTTCTCTATCAAGCATACTTCTTTTCTTCTTCATTGGAAAAAAAGCTTTTCATTGCGTTGAAGACGTCTGCCTTTTGTTTAAGGATATAATATCTAAAGTTCTCATTTTTAATGTTTTTATAGGCGGTCATCAATGTTGAATGGCGGTTATACTGATTCACTTCCCCGTAGCCGAACATGTTCGAAACACTCATTAGTTCCTCGACAAGCTTCACACAGCGGGCGTTGTCCGAGGTAAGGTTATCCCCATCCGAGAAATGGAATGGGTATATATTGAATTTAACAGGATCATATTTATTCGTGATTAGTTCGAGTGCCTTTCGATAGGCAGATGAACAAATCGTTCCGCCGCTTTCGCCCTTTGAAAAGAAATCCTCTTCTGATACAACCTTCGCCTCCGTATGGTGGGCAATAAACTCAATTTCGACTGTCTCGTATTTAGTCCTAAGAAAGCGGGTCATCCAGAAGAAAAAGCTCCTCGCCATATACTTTTCCCATAATCCCATCGAGCCGCTCGTGTCCATCATCGCGAGGACGACAGCTTTTGAATCAGGTTTAATAATTTCATTCCATGTCTTGAATTTGAGGTCTTCATTGTAAATTGGGTGGAACGCCGGCTTACCGTGCATCGCATTTCGCTTGAATGCCGATATCATTGTCCTTTTTTTATCGATGTTCCCCATCAGGCCAGTCTTTCTTATGTCATTGAACTCGATATGTTCCACGACATGCTCTTCCTGTTCCTTCCTCTTCAGGTTCGGCAGTTCAAGCTGCTTGAAAAGGGCTTCCTCCAGTTCCATCATCGATACTTCCGCCTCAAAATAGTCCTCACCCGCCTGGTCGCCTGCACCCTGGCCTTTACCGGGCCCTTTCTTGTCGCCCGACCCGTCCCGGGCAACAACATCGCCTACCTTGGACTTGCCATTTCCCTGGCCGACATGCTTGTTTTTATCATAATTATAACGAATTTTGTATTCGTCCAGTGAACGAATTGGTATTTTAACAACATCGCGGCCATTTGACATAATAATACTTTCCTCGGTAATCAAGTCTGGAAGATTGTTGCGGATTGCCTCCTGGACTTTTTCCTGATGCCGTTGCTGGTCATCTTGGCCTTTTCGGTGGAGGGACCAATCTTCCTTTGAGATCACAAAATGGTGATTGCTCTCGTCGATCATTCCAAACCCCTCCCTTATTCAATTTTTCCTTCCTCTTTTAAACCTGCTCCAAAACACTTTGGTAATATTGATTACTCTATCCTATGCCGTTTCTGTGGATAATTTACAAATTATTTCGAAAATTGTCCGCGGAAAAATTTTTGGAAAAGAACAAAATGCGTAAGCGCCTTCGCGACAAGTACAGACCGCTTCGCGACAGGCAAGAATCGCCTGTCCCTGCGATGATTATTCTCGGAAGCTCGAGCTGTAACTTACAATAACTTGTTTTGAGTTATCCACAATCCTCTATTTTAAAATTTCCTGGTATTAAAAAAATCCTCCGCCATTTAGCGGAGGTAATCATCCTTTTTTACATGCTGGATTGGATCCGGGTTTTTACCGTCTTCTTTTAATTCTTTGTTTGAGCGGCGGTTTTCCATTTGTTTGCCAAGATTTTTGATATCCTCCATATCTGGAGCCATTGAACCATTTTCCGGCTGGTAATCTTTATCAAGCCCTACATCTTTATTCTTTTTATCCATGCGATTCACCTCTACCAACCTTTTTCCCCGAAAATAAAAAGCATAAACTAAGAGCCGGAAAAAGTCCCCGGCTCTTTAGAGTGTAAGATTAACGATTCAGTAAGCTTCCAACATACCTTAACAGCTCGTTTGCAGACGTTGAATTATAGCCATGTTCATCAATGAGGCGAGCCACGACATTATTGATTTTCTTCAGCTGCTGCTCATCAGGCGTTTTCGAGGAAGTCGTTATTTTGACAACATCCTTCAAATCAGCGAACAACTTTTTCTGGATTGCTTCACGGAGGCGGTCGTGCGAGTTGTAATCGAACCGCTTCCCTTTCCTCGCATAGGCGGAAATCCGGATCAGCACCTCTTCGCGGAAGGCCTTTTTCGCATTCTCGGAAATGCCAATCTGTTCCTCAATTGACCTCATTAGCTTTTCATCCGGAGAGATCTCCTCCCCTGTCAATGGATCCCGCAGTTTTGCCTTGTTGCAATAAGCTTCAACATTATCGAGATAATTGTCCATCAGCGTCTTGGCGGACTCCTCATATGAATAGACAAATGCCTTTTGGACTTCTTTTTTGGCAATCGTATCGTACTCTTTCCGTGCAAGCGAAATATAATTCATATATTTCTCGCGCAGCTCCGCCGTAATGGAAGGATGCTGATCCAGTCCATCCTTCAATGATCGGAGCACGTCAAGCGCATTGATCGCGGCCACCTCTTTGCGGATAATTGTGGACGAGATTCGATTAATGACATAACGCGGGTCTATGCCACTCATCCCTTCATCCTGGTATTCCTTCTTCAGTTCATCGACGTCCGCCTGGTTATAGCCTTCAACATTTTCACCGTCATAAAGCCTCATTTTTTTCACAAGGTCAATGTCGCCCTTCTTCGGCTCCTTTAGCCGGGTTAGTATCGTGAACATTGCAGCAACCTTTAGCGTGTGCGGTGCGATATGCACATTCGCAACATCGCTCTCCCGAATCATTTTGTCATAAATGCGCTCTTCCTCGGAAACCTTCAAATTATATGGAATTGGCATAACGATAATCCTGGAATGAAGCGCTTCATTTTTCTTATTTGAAATAAACGAACGGTATTCCGTTTCGTTCGTATGCGCAACGATAAGTTCATCCGCGCTGATTAGCGCAAACCTTCCCGCCTTGAAGTTGCCTTCCTGAGTGAGTGAAAGGAGATGCCACAGGAACTTTTCATCGCATTTCAGCATTTCCTGAAACTCCATCATTCCCCGGTTTGCTTTGTTCAGCTCGCCGTCAAATCGGTAGGCTCTTGGGTCGGACTCTGAACCATATTCGGCAATTGTAGAAAAGTCGATGCTGCCGGTCAAATCTGCAATGTCCTGGGATTTAGGGTCTGAAGGGCTAAATGTGCCGATTCCGATTCTCCTGTCCTCCGAAAAAAAGATCCGTTCTACCTGTACATCTTCAATCCTGCCTTCATACTCCTGCTCAAGCCGCATCATATTAAGCGGAGATAGGTTCCCCTCAATCCGGATACCATACTCTTCGAAAAAATCCTTCCGTAAATAATGCGGAATGAGATGAAGCGGATCCTCGTGCATCGGGCAGCCCTTTATTGCGAAAACCGCTCCATTATCTGTATGGGAATATGCTTCAAGCCCGCGCTTCAGTATTGTCACCAACGTTGACTTCCCGCCGCTTACCGGCCCCATCAACAACAAAATCCGCTTGCGGACATCAAGCCGTTTTGCGGCAGGGTGGAAATATTCTTCAACCAGCCTCTCTAGCGCTTCCTCAAGGCCAAATAGCTGCTGATTAAAAAATTCGTATGTCTTTTTGCCTTTCTCTTTTGCAATCCCCGCATCCTTAATCATATTGAAAACCCGGGAATGCGCGGATTGGGCAACCCATGGCTTTTCTTTCAGCAGCTGCAGGTATTCTGCAAAGGTGCCTTCCCAGCGCAGCTTTTCTTCCTCTTCTCTGTACATCTCAATTTTCCTTAAAATATCCATAAAATAAAGTCCTCCCCCTGTCGCTAAAATCAGAGACGATTACTATACTCTATGCGGGCACTGATTTGAACATGCAAACAGGCAACCAGGAAAAATCTGGTCTCCCTAGTATTGAAAAAAACTAGTATATTCATTTCCAGATTGGCCTTGTTAGGATATAATGGATGTGTATATCTTTAACTTTTGATTTTCCAGGACAAAGGGGGCTTACATAACATGCGTCTGATTTTAATATTGGGTGTTACCGCTGCATTCCTCGCAGCCATCTTCACGTCCGGATACAATGATAAGCCGGGATCGAACAGCAAATAATGGTTACAAAAAAAGCTGCCAGCAACGGCAGCTTTTTACTTTTTATTATTTCAAATTCATCTTATTTTTGTTGACGAATTCCTTCATATACATCCTGCTCTGTTTTTCCAGCATGCCCGCAATTTGTCCGCTCCATGTATCCCGGCGCTTCCCAGCTGTCCGTTCCTCATAGTAGACCGAGATTTGCCTGTCATATTCTTCGAGACCCGCCTTATAGGCATCCAGGTTCTGCTCATAGCTATCCTCGTGATATATATGCCTGAGAGGCAAGCGCGGTTTCGTTCCAGGGTCCTGTACAGGATAGCCAACAGCCAGGCCGAACAACGGAATGACACGTTCCGGCGTGGATAACACCTTCTGCACCTCTTCCAAATTGTTGCGAAGGCCTCCTATATAACAAATGCCAAGGCCCATCGATTCTGCTGCAACGGCTGCATTTTGCGCTGCAAGCGCGGCATCAATGACGGCCACCATAAATTTTTCAGTGCTTTCAATGGATTCGAGCACTTCCCTGCCTTCCTTTTCCCCGATAAGGAAATGCCTGTATAGATCTGCGCAGAATACGAAAAAGTGCCCATTATTTTCAACATACATTTGGCTGCCTGCTATCTCGGCAAGCCGTTGTTTCTTCTCCGCGTCTTTTACGCCGATAATTGAATATGCCTGGATAAAACTCGAAGTTGACGCAGCCTGGGCACACTCTACAATGGTTTTAATTTGTTCATCCGATAAAGGCCTGTCCTCGAATTTCCTGATCGACCTGTGGCCGAGGATGGTCGAAATAGTTTCATTCATGGCAAACGCTCCCCCTTGCTGCGAATTATTCTGGAACTAGGATAGGGTTATAAGATTTTATTAAAAGCCTGTCAATCAGGCCCTATATCAAACCCGGATAGTTTTGCTGCCTCAATGCCTCATACACGAGGACTGCAGCGGTATTTGACAGATTCAATGAGCGAATGTGCCCGTTCATCGGGATGCGAAGGCATCTCTCCGGATTCGCCTCAATCACTTCCTGTGGAAGCCCCGTCGTTTCTTTGCCGAAAATAAAATAATAATCTTTTTCCGAGTCACTGAAATCAAATGATGAGAACGGTTTATCGCCGAACTTTGTTATATAGTAAAATTCCCCGCCTTTGCTGGCCTCATAAAAGTCCTCCAGGGAATCGTGATAAACAAGTTTAACATGCTCCCAATAATCAAGCCCCGCCCGTTTAAGCTGCTTATCATCCGTCGAAAAGCCAAGGGGCCTGATTAAATGAAGCCAGGCGCCTGTGCCGGCGCAAGTCCTCGAAATGTTGCCGGTATTGGCCGGGATTAGCGGCTGGTATAATACAACATGCACTGCCAAGAAGGTTCACCCCATACTTTACTTGCGTGAACGCCGATTCTGCGGCGCCACGTGTTCTATATACATATAAAACTCCACTCCGTTATTATACCACTCAAGCTTTCCCTTACAACCATTCACGGCTGTCATCAATAATTGAATAAAATTTATATTTAATCTTCGGGGTATAGGCCGAAGAATCAGTGTATTCCCAATACCGCATTCGGCTGTTATAGGTGTGGGCATTCACGAGCGGCATCCCGTTCGCATCCTTCGCAACGACAATTGTATTATGGTCGAAGCGGCCATCCCCCTGGAAGTCATAGCAGATCACGTCCCCAGGAATCAACTCGTCCGCGCTCCCCACTTCTCTCGCCCGCAAGCCTCCCTTTGAACCAGCCAAATACCAGCGAAGTGAATTTGCAACCGCCCAGCTGTAACTATAGTTATTGCCCCGCATCCACCATCCCTGCCCCCGGTTGGGATAACCCCTCATGGGTGAGCCGCCAGCATGCAGGCATTGTGATATATAATTGGTACAATCGACTTCGAACTTTTTAAAGGCGGGATTGTAGGAGTTCCACCAGCGCTCCGCATACTGGACGGCCTTCCTCCTATCGTATGTATACGAAGACCGCTCACCGCTCTCCATTTCCAGTATGAATAAATCACTAGAAATGGCCGCCTCCAATTGGGACGGGACGATTTCATAATCATCCACAACCATTCCTCTGTGAAAGCTCGCCTCTCTGACCTCAACTTCTTCCTCTAAATAGAGATGTTCCTTTTGTTTTATCAGGTGTTGAAAATGAATTTCATACAGGACTGTCTGATTTTCACCGCTGAAATGCTGTCTTAGTATCTTTCCACGTGCATAGCTTTTAACAATCGCTGCATTCCTATCGGAGCATGCCTGTATCTTCCGCTCATCCTTTTCGTCTGCATGCCTTTCCGCTTTATCCTTCACAAATTCCTTAATCCTTTTTTCAAGCAGTGCCTGAAGCGCCTCCCGCATTTTCACCGCCCCCTTTCCTACCATTCATATGTAGCAGCGCTATTGTTTAGGTAAGAAAAGTTGAACCTATTTGCAAAGTGTACCAAAAAAGGATGGCATCGGCGCCATCCTCATTCTTCAATCATGCTAATCCCTTTTTCTATCTCCGCAATAACATCTTCGTCTTTTTCAATCGTAAGGGCCTTTTGTAAAATAAATGACGATTCCCTGCCGCCAATTTTTCCAAGCGCCCAGGCAGCCGTTCCCCTCATTACTGGACGGGGATCCTTTTCGACAACTTCCTTAAGCTCTTCAACCGCCGTTTCATCTTTAAAATGGGCCAAAGCAATAATGGCATTCCGCTGGATCGGCTTTTTACCTCGCCACGAGCCTGCAACCTTTCCGAAACGTTCCTTAAAGTCACGGTTACTAATCGTCAGGATGGGCTTCAATAGAGGCTTTGCAATCTCGGGATCGGGCTCCATTTCCTCATGGAAGTGATAGTCACGGCCCTTGTTCTCAGGGCAGGCTGTCTGGCATGAGTCACAGCCATAAATCCTGTTACCGATTTTTTCCCTAAATTCCTCTGGGATAAATCCTTTTGTTTGCGTTAAAAAGGCAATGCAGCGTTGCGCATTTAGCTGGCCTCCCTGTATGAGTGCTCCGGTCGGGCAGGCATCCAGGCATTTCGTGCACGAACCGCATTTATCCTCTATTGGGGTATCCGGCTCAAACGGAATGCTCGTAATCATTTCACCAAGATACACATAGGAGCCAAACTCAGGAGTGATGATCGAACAGTTTTTACCGCTCCAGCCAATTCCCGCCCGTTCAGCAACGGCGCGGTCGGCAAGCTCCCCGGTGTCGACCATAGATTTCAGAAGGGCCCCAGGCACCCTTTCGGAAAGGAACGCCTCAAGCTTGGCAAGCCTGTCGCGCAGGATATGATGGTAATCAAGGCCCCATGATGCCCGACAAAAGATGCCGCGCCGCAAACCCTTTTTACTTTCGACCCTTATGGACATTTTAGAAGGATAGGCAAGCGCGATTGCGATAATCGAACGCGGTTTTTCAAGCAGGAGTGCTGGATTTGTCCGCTTTTCAATATCAGGCTCTTCAAATCCTGATTGATAGCCAAGCTCCTGCTGGCGGACCAGCCTGTTCTTCAGCTCATCGAATGGGGCCGCTGTTGTAAAACCAATTTTATCAATCCCTATCTCCTTACTATAGGAAATAAGATCTTTTTTCAATTGGCGGTAATCCATTTTCGCGCCTCCTTCCTTACTGGAATCATCTATATAATAGTTCAGGAAATTAAAGTTCCGCATCATTATATGATAAACTATTTTCAGGCAAATTTGGAGGTGTATTACTTGGAAATCAGCATTTCAAACGAACTTTCGGAACAGATTACCGGCTTTAAGCTAGGGATCATTCAATACAGGAACATCACGATCGGCGAGTCACCGCAAATGGTTAAGGGAAGGCTTCAGCTTTTTCAAGAATCCATCTTTTTTGATTTGGAGGATAAGAACGTAACCGACATGGAGGGGATCAAGGAGTGGCGGTCTGTTTTCAAACAAACGGGTAAGGACCCGAACCGCTACAGGCATTCCGCTGAAGCGCTTTACCGCCGGGTCCAGAAACAAAACTACCTGCCCTCCGTCCAGAGCGCGATTGACTTGAATAATTTCTTCTCACTCCAGTACCAGGTACCGATTGGTGTATACGATTTGGATAAACTTTCGGGCAGCATTACAGTCCGAATCGGCGGGCAAGGAGAGGAATACCAGGGTTTAAACGGAAGAACGAACTCACTGGAAAACCTCATTATTTCCTCTGATGATAAAGGTCCATTCGGCAGCCCATTCGTAGACTCAGACCGTGCACCTGTAACAACAGGAACAAAAAACGCAATCCAAATTATTTACCATCGTCCTTCCATCGAACGCGAAAAGGCCGAAGAGTTATCGAAATCTCTTATGGACATGTTCCTCCAGATACACGGCGGAGAAGCATCTTATGAGGTCATATTTTCAGGGAAATAAAAAACGCAATGCCTCGTCTTTTACGAAACACTGCGTTAGTAAAAAAGTTAAGTTTTTCGGGTGATGTAAATCAAACAACTACATCAGTTTGCAAGGCTGATGTTTTACCATTAAACTACACCCGCATAGTAGAATCTTAGCGGATTTTGTCGAAAAAATTAAAAATGACAATCTTCATGTTACTCTTTGAACACACTACTGTCAATACTATTTCGTGAGAATTTCATGTGAAAAAGATAATAAGATCGGTTCTCCATTTTTTAATACAAAAAGGTCTATACGAAACAGCAAAATCTCCATGTAAAAAAGATTACATAAAAACCCATCGGAGAGTGCTATTAAGCTTTTCCGATGGGTCTCAATGGTGAATATCTTTTATAAAAATTTCATGTTATAAGAACAAGGATTATAAAGGGTAAACGCTTCTCTCAGTGTTATTCATCAAAAGGATATTTCTGAACTCCATTCTTCGGGCTGCCCTTTACTGTAGCAGGTGAATTATGCAACGACCCTTCACCAACTACAAATGGTTCAGGAGACTTCTCTCCCCCGCGGATAAAAACATCTTTTAACCCTTCTGAGGATAAATCAATAAATGCGCCCGGCGCAACCAGTTTTCCATTGCCAGTAACTTTTAAATCCTCCTCAGTTACAGCTCCAGCACCGTTAGGCTTGTTTGCAACATAGCAATAATGGGCAGAAGCAACCGCGGCCGTTGAGAAGGTAAAGACAGATGACAAGAGCAGGATACGGACTAAACTTTTTCGTTTGTTAGCCATAAGAAATCCCTCACATTCATCTAATTTAAAGAACAGCAAGTTCTTTAATGAGAATTATAAAGGTTTCCACTATGGAAAACAATAAAATGTTTTGCGTTAGTTAAATATTTTATTTGTCATTCCTTCAAAACATAATAAAAGCCATTGAAATTTACGTTATCCAATTGCTAATGGTACTTGGTATTTTTGTATTTACTTCTTTTGCTGCCGATATAAATCAACAGACTTATACCCTTGTGATAAGATTTCAACCATTTGCTCTTGGCGCTTTTCACGTGTTTTCTGTTGCTTGGCGGAAAAAATGAAACGGGCCCAATCCCTTTGATAGCCTGGGGTTAGTCCTAAAAATGATTTTAGCTCATTTGGATAGTCAACCAGCAGTGTTTCTATATCTTTTACATTTTCCTCATAATCTCCAACACTCTGACTTGCGGCTGAAGACTTTTGAGCTGTCTTTTTTTCACGTTTTAATCCCACAACAGTAAATACATCGTCCATACTTACCATCCGCGAAAATTTTAAATCGCTGTCGCCTACATAGCCATCCTTGCCGACTTTCATTGCTGGAAAGATTTCATCCCGGTGAACATAGGTCTCATACCTTTTATTGCCTTTTTTCGGATATGCGAAAAACAAGTATCCTTTTGCAAGTAATTGCTGCTCTTTGATAATGCTTTGAGTGTGTTTAACCATTTCCTCCATCGTTTCTACAAAAATGAAAATGGCATCATGGCCTCCTGTTAATTCCGTTTTATAACCATGAAACAAATCATAATCTTCCGGTTGATTTAAAACAGCCAAATTTTTATACTTTCCAAGATTTAATTTATTTATAATTGTCATGGTTACTCCTTTATCTCTTTATTCGCAAATTGGCCTTTTTAATCATATTATTTCTCCAAATAACCGATAAGCGAATCTAAGTCTTTTTCACAGGCTTTTTTAAAAGTCCCAGCCAACATTCTCCCGAAAAATTTTGCTAAACCAGTAAGCCCTTTTATTTCTCCGCTTAATTTAATCTCTGTATGACCATTTGAAGGTGCAAGTTTGTATGTAAACAAAAATTCTCCTTTCCCCGTTGTTCCTTTTGTTCCATCACAGCGAAGGACAATTTTAGTTGGTTCTTCGAGTTCAACAACTTCAAAATGTTCCGACGCCACTTTCCCAAACATCCTTCTCGATTCCTTCCACTGGCTCCCCACCTGCATTGGCCCATCATTCAATCGATCAATTCCTACAAATCCCATCATCCAATGCTGTGCAGAATCAAGATCCAGCAAACTCTCGTAGGCTGCTTGTAAGGGCACCTTGGCGGTTCTTTTTACTTCAAAGCGAATGCCCATGCTGATTTCCTCCTTAATGATAAGAATTTAATCATTATCCCATTTCGGGTTTATCATACTAATACTTTCAACATACTATGCTTGTTTACCTACTACATTGTTCCTCAATTGACTAAAATTTTCATATACCTTAAACTCCTATTAACTCTATTATAGGATAATGCTTGCCTGGAAAGGATAAGTGCATTGAATATGAATAAGAAATCCAACCTCTCTCTAAAGGAGATAGCAGTATCATTTCTGCAACAGGTCGCTTCAGGAAAAGTCCGTGAAGCATACCAGAGCTACATAGCACCTGAATTCCGCCATCATAATCCCTATTTCCGTGGGGATGCAGAATCGCTAATGCGTGCATTGGAAGAAAATGCGGCTCAAAACCCCCAAAAGATACTTGAAGTCAAACTTGCAATTGAAGAAAAAGATATCGTTGTGGTTCACTCCCATGTAAAGCAGAATCCTAATGATTTTGGAGGCGTTGTTGTACATATCTTTCGTTTTCAAGATAATCAAATCGTTGAACTATGGGATGTAGGCCAACCCCTACCAGAGGATTCGCCAAATGAATACGGAATGTTTTAGGCGGGTACGGAAAAATCCTTGTTAGAAGATAGTAAAAAGGCAAGCAGCCTGAATGGTTGCTTGCCTTCCTTTTTAGAATTAATTTTTATTTCTTAGAATTTCCGTTGTTGCCGTTACTGCCCACTTTAACTGTATTGGACGATGCATTCCCTGCATTGTCTACGGCAATGACTTCAACAGTTTGGCCATTTTTCACTGGGTCCTTGAGTACGAAGGAAGTTTCCCCATTTACAAATGGGTCTTCCGTAAGAAGTTTTCCGTCAACTTTTACATACCAGTAGGCGACACCGCTAGTTTTATCGGAAATATCGACTGCCACTGTTTTTCCGTCTTTCCCTAATTCTGTTTTAAGTTTTGGATTAGTAACATCCAGCTTCACAGGCAGATTCACGATTTGCGGTTTGGCACCTTCATAATCAAGTGTCGATTTCACCTGCAGGTAATATTGTCCTTCCGGAGCCACTTTGCCGTTATGCATTTTACCATCCCATGTCCAGTCAGAGAAAAGGTAGTACATGGCTCCCCTGCCGCCGTCATAGTAATTTTTACGCACAAATTCTTCAGACGCGATTTCTTTTACCACCTTGCCGTCAGCATTCAATACATTTAAATCGAATTTTTTGGCATTACGGATCAAGGATAGAATATAAGTCGCACTATCGTTTTTACCGTCACCATTTGGCGAAATGGCGATCAAATTAGGGTTGAGGTTACCAGTTGCCTGGTCAACACCTAAATAGTCGTAGCTGCCGCCGCCAACATGTGTCAGAACGCCTGTGTATCCGTAGTAGGACATAGGATCCCAAGCAGGAGTATCAAGGATTGGAGCCGCATTCCAGTCGCCTTTAAAGCCGACGTAAGGGACAACCAAATCAGGGTTCGTATCAGTTGGGTCAGTCAACTTAACAAACCCTTCCAGCCAATAGCCGTTTGTGAAATAGGATTTTAACGTTGCATCCAAGCCACTGACATCAACAGACACTTCGATAGTTGCTTTACCTTTGGCAGGCACTTCGATTGTGCTGACTGTCTTTCCGTTAACTGTCGCTATTGCCCCTAAATCAAGGCCACCTGTTAGGTTCGCGGCTGATACCAATACACCGCTTGCCGTAACAGGAGAATCTGTTTGAGCACTTGCACTGACATCGTATGTTACGGCTTTGTCAGAGTAGTTTTCCGCCGTTAACGCAAACGTTACAACATTGTTCTTTACTTCTTTCAGAGCAACCTTTGCTTCACCCGTTTTAGAGTCAGTCACGGTTACAGGCGTTGATAATGCTGCATGAAGCTGCATTAGGCCTGCTCCCTGGCGGCGTGGTGAAACAGGTGCTTTTCCAAATACAACTGGCTTAGCAGTATTCAATAAGAATTTCTTCGCAAGTTTGGAACGATCCGCTCCTTGAAGCCCGAATTCATTATCCACTCTTTCCAAAACCAATGCAGAACCGCCGGATACGTGCGGGGCCGCCATTGATGTGCCGCTCATAATCTGGTATTCATTACCATCAGCAGTAGAATAAATTTGTCCGCCTGGCGCGGTGATTTCCGGTTTGAAATCAAGGTTAGGCGTGATACCCCACGATGTGAAGGCGCTCATTTTGCCTGCTTCAGCGTTAGGGACAGTCATTTTTCCGCCATCGAAGCTCACTGTAACAGCTTTCCCAGCTTGGAGTGCTGCCGCAAAGCGATCACCATCCGCTTTTAACATGAACAATTGCGGAATCGTAATTGCAGCATCGGTTGCCATATTAACGGTTCCACCGGCATTGTTGTAAATGATTACACCGGCTGCTCCAGCATTTTGGGCATTTATTGCTTTTTCGGTAAACGCAATTCCCCCGCGCTGTATTAATGCAAACTTTCCTTTCAGTTCTTTTCCTTCAAGATCGGCAGGTTGTCCTAATCCTCCATACACCATTTCAAAGCTTGTACCCACTGTAGGGGCAGTCTGGCTGGCAGATAGGAACATTACTTGTTCAGCATCCCCGCCATCAATTGAAACATTAGCCGCATCTACATCCATGCGAGTATTTTCGTATGATGCGACAGAAATGGAATCTTTGGATACGCTCGGTGAACCAACTAACCCATAATCAGGATTTGAAGCGTATGGGTAGAAATAGCCATTTCCAAAGTAAGCTGAGTTTCCAGCAGAAATGGACATCACTACTCCGTTGTCCACAGCACGTGTAATCGCCTGCTGTTCAGGTGAATTCGCATCTACGAACCCAGCTGTCGAACCGAGGCTCATATTCAATACGTCAGCGCCAAGCTTAATCGCATCATCAATCGCTTTAATATAAATATCGCCCCATGTAGATGCCTGTTCTTCGCCAAAGACACGTAAAGCAAGCAATTGCGCTTCTGGAGCAACGCCTTTAATGCCGCCATTTTCTTCGTCACCATTGGCGGCTACAGTTCCGGCCACGTGCATTCCGTGCATCCCCGTATCGGCATTACCATCAAGAATGTCATCATTATTGTCCATGTAGTTCCAGCCATATGGAACCTTGTCATTGAAATAGTGTCCTGGAAGGCTTGACTCAGTGATTTCGTTTTCTACCGCGCCTTTGGATAGTTTAGCGGAAGAAGAATCAGTTAAAAGGAAGTCTTTATGGGACGGGTCAACCCCAGAGTCAATAATCCCGACAACCAACCCTTCGCCTTTATAGCCGAAATCACGCCAGGCGTTCTGGGCCTCGACCAACTCTTTACTGTATTTCATATCCGGCTTTTCAGCAGGAAGTTTGTACTCGGTTGCGAGGTATACTTGTTTTACCTCTGGCACTTCTTTGATTTTTTCAATATCACTGTACTTTACCTTTGCACTAAAGCCGTTTACTATGGCATTGAATTCCTGCTCGTATTTAATGCCGAGTTTTTTTCCGTTGATGTTATCCTTTGCAGCCTTTTGCTTGTCTTTCGCAGCTTTTTCCAGCTGCTTCCGCTCAGCTTTGGCCAGTTTATCGTACTTTACGCCTTTCTTTGTTGCTGTTTCAACAGGTGCGCTGCCATCCAATTCAACAATTACACGGACCTCTTTGTCCGGATCAACGCTTTGTTGGTCAGTTGCTGTAAGATTTGATTTTTGAAGTGTCGGTTTATGTAAATCCAATTGCTCCGGCGTGACATTGCCTATTGAGGCAAATCCACTGTTGCCAAATGCTAACAAAAAAACGAATATTATTGCAGTAATTCTTTTACTCATGTCCTTCCCCCTTATCTTTTTTGCTAAAGAAAATAATAGATACTATCCTCCTTCAATGAATTTTAACTGAAAACATAAAATTTTCAGTAATATTACTATACTAAATTCCTATTTTTAGGGATAGCGAAAAAAGTCGTAGGTCTTAAGTTGTGCTATTCAGCCTCAGCTACAAATATTGACTGTTGGCTCCCGAAAAAGAGCGACTCTAGTCGAATCTAAGATGCTTTTGGGCTTGAAATTAATTTTTTAAGTGAAAACTTACGAGAAATAAAGGGGAATTCTTCGAAAAGTTTTTCAGTGTAAAAGGTGTACGAATAGAGGAATAGGTATTTTGGCATGAGAATTTTGGTAATTAACTTAATAGAAAGTCGTAATGTAACCTACTTACGTACCTAAAGTGAGATTTGCCCCTGCTTTGTAAAATCGGGTATCAAGCAGCCTTCTCCCTTATTTTATGAGCAGTTGAAGTGAAACCGAGGATTGTGGATATTCTATAGTGAAAATAAATAAAAAGGCTTCTCACAATGAAGTGAAAAGCCTTGATACTACAATATTCTTTCGTTAGTTAATACCGGTCGCCGGGGTATAATATTCCCTCTAACTTCTTGATGTATAAGGGTTCTTTGAGGATTGGCGAAAAAATTGTGAATATATGTAAGAAATTTTATTTTGGGCTGAATTTTGCAATGAAATAAATTACTGGAAGACAGGAGCAACATACGGCATTGTTTTTGCTAAAATCCAAACTAAGAAAAGTACAACTGGAACATGAAAAATCAATTGTAATATTGAATAACCAGCGAGGTCCTTTGCCTTGATCCCCAATACTCCCAGCAACGGTAACATAAAGAACGGGTTGATCATGTTGGGAAGTGCTTCTGTCGCATTATATACTTGCACGATCCAAGCCATACTAACATTTAACTCTTTCGCAGCCTCGAGCAAGTACGGTGCCTCAACAATCCATTTTCCTCCGCCTGAAGGTAAAAAGAGTCCTAGAACAGCTGAATAGATTCCTGCAATGACTGGGAAAGTATTTTCACTCGAAATGGAAAGAAAGAAGTTTACTAATACATCGTTAAGTCCTGAATTCATTAAAATTCCGAAAATCCCTGCATATAATGGAAACTGTATAAGTACTCCACTAATAGCAGGCACAGAGTTAGAAACTGAATTCAAAAAGTTTCTCGGTGTCCAGTGCAAAAGTAACCCAAACATTAAAAGTATGAAGTTATAATTATTGAGATTTAGTGCTGCGATTGGTCCTGTATCCACCATAATTTTTCCAATATAAAGAAAGCCTAGAGTAACTAATAAAATAGTTAAAATTGGGCTATATTCCAACCATTCTCCTGGTCTATCAGCCTTCTTCTTTTCAAGAGATTCTACTCGGCTATAATCAAGACCAGCCATTTCCGCAGTCTTTGCCTTGTCCTTATTAGGTGCAGACACATAAGCAATCCAAACGGATAAGACAATTAGAACAACAATCATGACTAAGTTTTGCCAGGTGAAAATCGTTTCCGACATTGGAATCGTACCGCTAATTTCATACAATTCAGGAGGAATGGAAGATTTCGTTGCCATTAATAATGCCGCTGATGAGGAAAGCCCTAATGCCCAAATACTTCCAAGGCCTAAGAATCCTGCTGCTGCCATCGCTCGATAATCGACACCTTTGACTCGATTACTAATTTCTTTAATCAGGATGCCACTAAACACTAAGCTAAAGCCCCAACTAATTAGTGATGTAACTAAGGCAAAGAAAGCTACAAAAGCTACAGCCACTTTCGGTGATTTAGGGATTTCCGCAATCCTAGCAATGAGCTTATGAACAGGTTTTGAAGAAGCCACTACGTAGCCTGTAATAATAATAAAAGCCATTTGCATTGTAAAAGGAATCAAATCCCAATAGTGTTTTCCAAAATCGACCCCCACCTCGACAGGTGTCCTTCCCATTAACAAAGCAATTATGGCAACGATTACAACTGCAACGCCAGCAAAAATATACGCATCTGGAAACCACTTCTCACTCCAATTAGCTAACGAAATACCCATACGTTCCAGACTACCTGATTGTTCTTCTTGTACTTTCTTCTCTTGTTCCAATTTAAGCACGCACCTTTCAAGAGGTATGGAGGTTTTTTCTTAAAAATCAGAATATTATAACTCAATGACTACCATTTTACATTACAATTACTTAAAGTCAATCAGAGAAGACTTAAAGTAGAATTAATTGGTCGAGTCTAACGGAAATTAATTTTAAATGCCGTAGAATTTCTATACTAATGAATTCAATACTAATTATTGGTATTGTTGGAGGCCTTGATGACACTGGTAAAATCAACGGTATAATCATTATTATAATGATATTTAGTAATGTTTAGATTAGCATCATATAAAAGATATACAAAAAAGGCTCAAAAACGTTGGTACATCAACGTTCTTGAGCCTTTTTTACGGTTATTAACCTTAACCTAAAACATTCAAAGATACCCGAGGCCGGACTTGAACCGGCACGCCTCGCGGCATCGCATTTTGAGTGCGACGTGTCTGCCATTCCACCACTCGGGCAAAGTTAAAATGCTGGTGTTTTTATTCGCACACTATATTGGGACGTGCGAGTCTGCCAATTCCGCCACACCGGCATAATAAAATGAATTGGACTTCATATGGAGGCGGCAACCGGATTTGAACCGGTGAATAAAGGTTTTGCAGACCTTTGCCTTACCACTTGGCTATGCCGCCGATATATATA
>NZ_LMTI01000005.1:1338-1669 GCF_001510665.1 Bacillus sp. FJAT-27445 | reverse complement strand
GAATCGAACCCACGAATGCCTGAACCACAATCAGGTGCGTTAACCACTTCGCCACAATCGCCATAAATATGAAATTGGCAGGGGTAGTAGGAATCGAACCCACACCAAAGGTTTTGGAGACCTTCGTTCTACCTTTAAACTATACCCCTGTAAAATGGTGGTGGGGGACGGATTCGAACCGCCGAACCCGGAGGGAGCGGATTTACAGTCCGCCGCGTTTAGCCACTTCGCTACCCCACCAAAAAATGGTGCCGGCTAGAGGACTTGAACCCCCAACCTACTGATTACAAGTCAGTTGCTCTACCAATTGAGCTAAACCGGCAAAATAAAT
>NZ_LMTI01000005.1:1171-1328 GCF_001510665.1 Bacillus sp. FJAT-27445 | reverse complement strand
CGGGATTCGAACCCGCGACCCCCACCTTGGCAAGGTGGTGTTCTACCACTGAACTACTTCCGCATAATGGCTGGGCTAGCAGGGATCGAACCTACGAATGACGGAGTCAAAGTCCGTTGCCTTACCGCTTGGCTATAGCCCAATTAATTAAAAAATA
>NZ_LMTI01000005.1:0-1161 GCF_001510665.1 Bacillus sp. FJAT-27445 | reverse complement strand
GAATCGAACCGCCGACACAAGGATTTTCAGTCCTTTGCTCTACCGACTGAGCTACTGAGCCATAAATGGCGGTCTGGACGGGACTCGAACCCGCGACCTCCTGCGTGACAGGCAGGCATTCTAACCAACTGAACTACCAGACCAAATTGCGGGGGCAGGATTTGAACCTGCGACCTTCGGGTTATGAGCCCGACGAGCTACCGGACTGCTCCACCCCGCGACGATAACTAAAATTATTTTACGCTATGCCATTTGCAGGCATCGGCTGTCCCCATCTCAGAAAGCTAAGCCGAGCAGCGGCTCGATGGGTACAACTCGCAGTTCATTCGGTGATGCAACGCTCGTTGCTCCACCCCGCGACGATAAAATAAAACTTATGGTGGAGGATGACGGGATCGAACCGCCGACCCTCTGCTTGTAAGGCAGATGCTCTCCCAGCTGAGCTAATCCTCCATATGAATGGTGACCCCTACGGGATTCGAACCCGTGTTACCGCCGTGAAAGGGCGGTGTCTTAACCGCTTGACCAAGGGGCCAATATTAAAAATATGTATGGCGGAGAGCAAGGGATTTGAACCCTTGATACGCGGTTAGCGTATACACGATTTCCAATCGTGCTCCTTCGGCCACTCGGACAGCTCTCCATTTTTTGGCTCCGCAGGTAGGACTCGAACCTACGACCGATCGGTTAACAGCCGATTGCTCTACCACTGAGCTACTGCGGAATATTTAGTATAACTATACTCCTGTATTTCATTTGTGTCCCCGCCTCAGGAAGACTCGCAAGAAGCGGCTCGGCGGGTACAACTCGCAGCTTACTCGTGGAAGAGATGCTCGTCTCTACCACTGAGCTACTGCGGAATAATTATAGCCTGGCAACGTCCTACTCTCACAGGGGCAAGGCCCCAACTACCATCGGCGCTGAGAAGCTTAACTTCCGTGTTCGGTATGGGAACGGGTGTGGCCTTCTCGCCATTGTCGCCAGACAATGAATCAGACATATATTATTATAATGCCTTTTCAGGTTTTTTCAAGAGAAAATTTCATTCCCTCAAAACTGGATAATGCAGAAGAAGTTTGAAGAACGAGTAATCTATATTCTATATGGTTAAGTCCTCGATCGATTAGTATCAGTCAGCTCCACACGTCGCCGCGCTTCCAC
>NZ_LMTI01000004.1 GCF_001510665.1 Bacillus sp. FJAT-27445 | reverse complement strand
GTGATCCGAAGATCACTATAATATTGTTTGTTGACGCTTGTTTGTTTAGTTTTCAAAGAACAATAATGATTTTCCTGATTTGAAAAATCGACCTCGCCGCAATGAAGCGACCTTTATAATGTACCATAGTCGTTCATGCTGTGTCAATAACTTTTTTAATCCGCCGCTTACGAAGTTTTTCAAGTTCGTATCGCAGCGACGGATATTAATATAACAAGTTTCCTCCAAAAGGTCAATAGCTTTTTACTTTTTTAAAATAATATTTATTCCTTCTTTAAAGCAAACTGTAATGTCTATGGTACAACCCTTCACTTTTCGTTTCAACAGGTACAGTCTCTATCATATGCTTTTCTGCCAGATACTCCAGCAGGACGCTTAAGTCCACTGAGTAATGAACAAGTTCCTCATCTTTCATTATTTCCCCGATTGTCCAGGTATCTTTCTTTTTTAATACATTAAGAAGATGGCCGGCGCCGACACGCGTTCTTGAATGGATAAGAAATTCACTGGCGAGGAACAAAAGCTCGAGCCGCTTCTCAAGGGCTTCCTCACTTGTAATAAGCTCCTCATAAAGCTTGAAAAGTTCCGGATCAATCTGTTTCACCTGGCTCCATACAGTCAATTCAGGATGGAATCCATTTTCGATTACCGCAAGCCTTGCTAAATGGTGAAGAGAATGGACTACATGATTATAGGCATCAAGGTATTGTCCATTTTCGAAAAACGCCTTACCATCCAAATAGCGGCGGATTAGTTTGGCGAATTCAATTCCCATTTTTATTTTTCGTCCGTAAAAAGGAAAATCCCTGAACTCAGTAAGCAAATTATTTATGTATTCATTCCGATCGAAAACAATTTTTGCTGTATACAGCCATTCAAAAATTTTTCTGTTTGTTCCTAACAGCATCCACTCCCTTAGCCTGGCCTCTGTGATTGTATGCAGAGCAGCCTTTTGTTCGCCATAGGAATAATGTTTTATTGTAAGAGGTTGATCAGCCTCATTAACAATTACAAGCAGGATCGCATCAAAAAAATCGGTTGCAGGGCTGTACTTTACTTTCTTTTCAACCAATAAAATGCCTAGGGTATTCGATTGGCTGGCCCTTTCCTGGTATATTGGGCGAAGGATATCTTTCATGGTCTTTCCTCCAAATCATTGATAAATATAGTTTCGACAATTATTTCTTTTTTTCCTTCCTCAAATAATAACCAATTTTTATTTGTTTGACGAAAATCCCGCACAACCAAGTTTCCCCGGTTGCACAGGTATGATATAGTAAGAAATCGGGAGGGAATTGCATGGGGAAGTATTCGAGTAAAATTAATAAAATTCGCACTTTTGCGCTTAGCCTAATATTTATCGGATTCATCATCATGTATGGTGGTATCTTTTTCAGGACTTCACCGATTGTTATGACAATTTTTATGCTGGTCGGTTTTTTATTCATTATCGCCAGTACAGTGGTTTATTTCTGGATTGGGATGCTTTCGACGAAAACAGTCCAGGTTGTATGCCCGAATTGCGAAAGGCAAACCAAGATGCTTGGCAGGGTTGATATGTGCATGTATTGCCGCGAACCGCTTACTCTTGACCCGAACCTTGAAGGAAAAGAATTTGATGAATCTTATAATAGAAAGAATTCATGACAAAAAAACGCCTGGATGAATTTCATCCGGGCGTTTTTGTGTCTATGAAATTAATGTGTTTCCTTTGAAGCGCATTCCGGGCATTCACCGTAAATTTCCATCCTATGATGAGCAACTTTAAATCCTGTCACATGAGATGCAAGCTGCTCGACCTCATCCAGTCCTGGATAAAGGAAGTCAACAATCTTGTTGCATTTTTCGCATATTATATGATAATGTTCTGACGTCTTGAAATCAAACCTGCTAGAAGCATCTCCATAGGTAAGCTCCTTGACAAGGCCAACTTCCTTAAAAACACGGAGGTTATTATAGACTGTCGCAACGCTCATGTTCGGAAATTTGCCTTCAAGTGCTTTATAAATGTCATCTGCAGTCGGGTGCGACATGGATTGAATTAAATATTCAAGTATTGCATGACGCTGGGGGGTCATTCTTACACCTGTTTCCTTTAATACATCCAACGCTTCCTTTAATTGTTGTGGCACCGACATGCACCTCTCTTCTATACAAAAATTCTTATATTGTAATTGTTATAATTAGTTTATATGCAAGTAGGTGCATTTGTCAATATGCCAGCTCTAGAACACTTTTAAACTTAAGGCTGATGAAGGGTTTTCTCTTCTGCCCCAAGCTTCAGGTTTACAAACCGCGCTGTTACGAAGAGCAAGTCGGATAATCTGTTTAAATATGCAAGCACCAGAGGATTAACGGAATCACCGAGAGTCACCGCAGCACGTTCTGCCCTCCTTGCCACCGTCCTGGCAACATGGAAAGCGGCCCCTGCTGAATGACCGCCCGGAAGGATAAAATTTGTTAGCTGCGGCAGCTTGGAATCCCATTCATCAATTCGCTTTTCCATTTCCTCAATATCTTTTCCCGAAAGCGACCATTTTACTTCTTTTCCTTCGGGAGTCGCCAACTCCGCCCCAACATGGAAAAGCTGTGTCTGGATTTTATGATAGACAGTTTCGATCTCTTCCTTGCCGGCAAAAAATTCATTTTGCAAAAGCGAGAGGGCAAGGCCAATGGCAGAGTTCGTTTCATCGCAAGATCCGTACGCTTCCACCCGGGCATCATTCTTTTGGACCCGGCTGCCGTAAATAAGTGAGGTCGTTCCTTTATCCCCGGATTTCGTATAGATTTTCACCTTAATACCCCCTCGATAAATTGATTTCATTTATATAGCTTCCATCATTATTCCTATATGCCTGGAGGTTATGTTTAAAAATCTCTAGTGACCTAGGCAAGTAGCGTTCGGTTATGCTTGATATATGAGGAGTAACAGTCACATTGTCCATTTTCCAGAAAGGATGCCCTTTAGGCAGCGGCTCGGTTTGAAAGACATCTAGGTAGGCATGCGCGATGACCTGTTCCTCCATTACCTTCAGGAGGGTCTCTTCCTTTACGAGGTCCCCTCTGCCAATGTTAATGAAGACAGCGGAGTCTTTCATCATCCGAAAATGTTCTTCTGCCAGCAAATATCGGGTTTCATCCGTACTTGGCAAAACCGAAACGACGAAATCAGCTTCAGGCAAATAGGATCCAATATTGGCAAATGTATCGGTTTGGTCAGCATCCTTATGTGGGCGGCCGCTTCGGTTAATGCCGGTTACACTCATCCGGAATGCCTTTGCAAGCCGCGCAGTTTCGCCGCCGATTGCACCAATTCCAAGGACAAGAATGTTTTTGCCGGCAAGCTCGCCCACCTTTACTTTCCGGTCCCATTCCTCGTGTACTTCATTCTTTTCAATTAGCGGGAATTGCTTTACATGTTTGAGCATTGTGCCAATTGTAAATTCAGCCATGGGGATTTTATGGATTCCCCTTGCGTTTGTAACAAGAATCTCCCGTTTCGCACAGGCTTCGAATGGCATCCTCTCCATTCCCGCAGACATGATCATAATCCATTTAAGCTTTTCGGCTTTTTGAATATGGCCATCGTTTAAATCTTCCCCGTATGTAACGATGATTTCCGCATCTGGTAAAATCTCTCCCGCCGTCCCGATTCTGCTGAAATGGAGTTGAAACCCCGGATACTCTTCCCGCAGCTCGTCCTGGACCTTTTCAGGCGGGACGAAGGTAAATAATATCTTCATTATTAGAACACCCCTATTTTTTTCTCCATCATACCATCCTAAATTGATTTCTTGAAATATTCGAAACCTTTTTTAAAACAAAAAAGAGGGCCGGATTTCCGGCCCTTAAGTTATTTAATCTGAGGAGGTATGCCCTACTATAACGTATTCCCTAATGAACGAAATGCATGGACAGTAGCCTTTTCCTGTAAAAATAGGCCTTAGGCATTTTCCCGGACAAATTCCAGGGCTTCTTCCACATGGCCTTTAACCTTGACGCCCCGCCACTCCTTTGCAATCCGGCCTTCTTTGTCAATCACAAACGTACTTCTCTCAATACCCATATATTCCTTGCCAAAATTCTTCTTAAGCTTCCATACTCCGTAGGCTTCGGCCACACTGTGGTCCGTATCTGCGAGCAGCAGGAAGGGCAAATCGTATTTGTCGATGAACTTCTTGTGGCTTTCGACTGGATCCGGGCTGATTCCGATGACAACAGCATTCACGTCCTCGAAGCTATTATGCATATCCCGGAAATCGCATGCCTGCGTCGTACATCCCGGAGTCATGTCCTTTGGGTAAAAATAAAGGACAATATTTTTTCCTTTAAAATCCGAAAGCTTTACCTGCTTGCCATCCATTGAAGGAAGGCTGAACTCTGGCGCAGCAGTTCCTGTCTGAACAGTCATCACATTCACTCCATTCTAGATTTGATTCTGCCTTTAGACTAACCAAATGGGAGCGATTGTACAACTTTTCCGATTCTGACTGATGATTTTGGCCGAATGAAAAGAAATAATAAAATTACATAGACTCACAAAGTGGTTACTCCCTGTCCATCACTGCCCTCGCCACAAATGCAGCCGGTATTGTATAGCCGACAAGGGCTTCCAGAATTGCGACAAACCTGCCAAAACCAAGGGGAACCACATCTCCATGCCCCACTGAAAAGAGAGTCATCGCGCTAAAATAAACCGCCGTCCCTGCCCTTTTCAAAAAGGTCTCCCCTCCGCCTGTTCCTATTTCCGCAAGTATCGGTACCGAATATAGTCCAAATAGAAGATACACCATCCCGAAACCAACAAGCACAGTAAAATAAACCATCCCGAGATAAAGGAAGTTTTCAAGCGACAATAGGCTTCCTCTCATCCTGTTGGGAACAAACAGGGTCCGCAGGCTCATAAACAGGCATATCCCCGTGCCAATTAACAGCGCATAATACAATTGGTCCACCACCCCGAATTTCTAAAGCCATTAAATCATATGCTAACTTGTCCGAATTTAGAGCACCAATGGAAAAAGCCTGTTCCCGGCTGCCGGAAACAGGCTCTATTACAATTTATTCTCCTTACCATTCAAAGCCAAGCTGCTCCATCTGTTTACGGAGGCGTTTGATAGCCTGTTGATGAAGCTGGGATGCCCTGGATTTATGTACACCCAATATGACACTTACATCCGTCAGGTTCAGGTTTTCATAATAGACGAGCGCAAGGGTGAGCTTTTCCCTTTCAGGAAGTGAATCGATCATCTCGGCAAGAATCTTTTTACGCTCCTTTGTCTCAATCCATTCTTCCTGGCTTAGCATTGACTGGTCTTCAACCTGTCTCGTTGTCCCGGATTCCTCCTGGTTAGAGGGCTCATCCAGAGAGTCCTGGTTAATGAAGGAAAGCTGCATTTGGGTTTGTTCATACTCCTTCAGGCTGATGCCTAGAAACCCGCTAACCTCGGCAGTCGTGGGACGGCGAAGATATACCTGTTCAAGTTCCTCGACAGCTTTGCGGATTTTCTTTTCCTTTGAACGCAAGGTACGGGAAATATGGTCGGTCTGCCGCAGCCCATCAAGGATTTCACCCCTGATTCTTTGGACAGCATAGGTTTCGAACTTTACTCCCTGCTCAGGATTATATTTCAAGCCTGCATCCCAAAGCCCTGTCATCCCAAATGAAAACAGTTCGCTTTCATCGGCCTTGTCGGATAATTTCCTCTTCATTTGGGATACAACCATATGAACCAATGGAATATATTGATCTAATTCCTTTTCCGCATTCCAAGCCAATATACGCTTCCCCCTTTCCATTGACCCCTTTGCTTACACTTTAGCAACGTTTTTTCCACCCTCATCATTGCAGGAATTTTGAGAGGCTTCGAATAAATCCTTTTATTCCGCCACTTTCCTGCTGGACAGGCATTCCTGTAACAAACCGTTCGGCCAGCTTTTTAAGCATGGCGGATGCAGGGGAGCGGGGGTATTCGAGATAAAAAGGTACTTGTTTTAAAACCGATTTGGTCACATTCGGGTCGTCCGGCATGGCACCAAAAATTTTAAGTTCCTTATTTAAAAACGATTGTACAGCCATTTTGAATTTTCCGGCTGCTTCCATTCCCTCCTTCTGATGGGAGATCCGGTTTATCAGCAAGTGGAATGATAACGATTTTTTCTGGCTGTGCAAAATTTTTACAACTGAATAAGCATCTGCCATTGAAGTTGGTTCTGGAGTCGTAAGGAGGATAATATCATCCGCGGCCAGATGGCAGCGCTGTGCTTCGAGGGTCAGTCCCGCCCCCGTATCAATTAGGATAATATCCGTATAACCATGGAGTTTTCCAAGCTCTTCGAAAAAGTAATCCCGGTCTTCCCCTGTCAGCTGGAACAGGCTATTGAAGCCAGAACCGCCTGCAAGGTATTCCAAGCCGAGCGGGCCTTTCTCCAAGACGGACCATATGCTTTTTCGCTCCCTGATCATATCCATCAAATTAGCCTTCGGCGCAGCTCCCATTAAAATATCCAAATTCGCCATCCCGATATCCAAATCGATGATGACAACCTTTTGCCCCTGCTCCATTAAACACAGGGCGAAATTTAAGGTGAAATTTGATTTTCCGACGCCGCCTTTTCCGCTTGCTATCGTCACGACCCGTGAATGTTTCTGTTCGCCTAGTGCGAGGGTATTAGACAATCGCCTTAAATGATAAGCCTGATCCTGCTGCATTTTTTTCATCGACTCCCAACAGTTTTTTTGCCATGAATTCAGCGTCGGCGGGCATTATGTCCTGCGGAACTTCCTGCCCCGTACATATATAGGCTAGAGGGTACGGATAATGGTATGCCATATTGAGGGCTGCTCCATAGCAGGTTGTTTCATCCCATTTTGTTAATATCAGCTTGTCGATGGGAACGGCTTTCATTTGCTCAACGATTTTTTTCATATCTCTCCATCTAGTTGCCATGCTTAATACCAAATAATTCTCCTGGCGGGTATCATAACGCAAAAACTGGCTTACTTCATTGATATATTGTCTTTCCAGGTAATTCCTTCCGGCGGTGTCCATGAACACAACATGGCGGCCTTTCATCACTTTCATTGCTGTTTCCAGCTCATCTTCCTTCATGACCACTTCGAGTGGGATATTCAGGATATCCGCATAGGTCAGCAGCTGTTCTACCGCTGCGATTCTGAAGGTATCCGAAGTTAGAAGGCCAACCCTTTGTTTTTTCTGGAACGCCCTTACTGCGGCAAGTTTGGCAATCGTCGTCGTTTTTCCCACTCCGGTCGGTCCGACGAGCGTGATAAGTGATGGCGGCCCTCCAGGAGTGTTTTTTTCAGTTTCGGTTGCAATCCCGTCCCTGAAAAGCTCGGTGACGATGCCCAAAAGTTGTCTTCCGAGTTCCTCTTCACCAACCCTTCTTCCCGGTTGGTCCAGCTTTTTTGCAATGTACTGGATAACTTCCTGGTCGACTTCCTGGTCTTCAAGATGAGTCACCCATTTATCCAATGGCCCAGGCACTTTTTTCTCTTCGACGCCGCTTTTCAACATGGAATGGATCAAGCCTTTTACCTCGGAAATCTCTTTAAGCACTTCCGTTTCAGGAGGATTTTCCAGCTTCGCATTCTCTGTCCGGAGTGGTTGCATCCTCAGCGGTTGTTCCGGCTCTTGTATGGTCTCGGCAGGAGCGCTTTCTTTCAAAATGTCTGCGGCTGCGACCACTTCAACACGCCTCCTGCCAAAGAATCCGAACAATCCACCGATCTTGATTTCTTTGGAATTCAAGATAAAGGCACTTGTACCAAGGTCTTTGAAAATCAACGGGTAGGCCTCTTGTACATTATCGACGATGTATGTTTTTATTTTCATACCTTCACCACTCCAACACTTTTCACTTCGACAGTCGGTTCTAATTCATTGTAAGAAAGGATAGGAATATCATGGAAAGCCCGTTCAAGAAGCTGCCGGACATACATCCTGATACCGGACGATGATAATATGACCGGACGGATGCCCATTTCCGCCATTTGTTGAATCGATTCTGTAAAAGTACCGATTAATTGGTTTGCCGATTCGGGGTCAATCGCCAGGATATCGCCTTGTTCTGTACGCTGAATAGATTCTGCCAATTTCTTCTCGATTGCCGCTCCTACCTGAATCGCATGGATGACACCATTTTGCACATGCTGGTAGGTCAATTGGCGAGACAGTGACTGGCGGATATATTCTGTTAAGATATCGGTATTTTTCGTATAGGATGCATACTCCGCGAGCGACTCGAAAATGACGGAGAGGCTTCTGATTGATACATTTTCCTTCAGGAGTTTCTGGAGAACCTTTTGAACATCCCCAATGCTTAGGACATTCGGAATAAGTTCCTCGATTAAAGAAGGATGCGTTTCCCTAACATGATTGATCAGCTGGCTTGTTTCTTCCCTGCCCAAAATTTCATGGGCGTATTTTTTAATCGTTTCAGATAAGTGGGTGCTAATGACGGATGATGGGTCAATGACTGTATAACCGAACAATTCAGCCTCTTCCTTCTGATCTTCTGTAATCCACAAGGCGGGAAGGCCAAATGTCGGCTCGATTGTCTCAATCCCTTCAATTCCATGATCCTCGTCAGCTGGATTCAGCATGAGGAAATGGTCGAGAAGGATTTCACCGTTTGCGACCTGGTTGCCTTTGATTTTAATTACATATTCATTGTGCTGAAGTTGGATGTTATCCCGAATCCGGATGACTGGAACAACCAACCCAAGCTCCATCGCAATCTGTCTGCGGATGGCCACCACCCGGTCGAGCAAATCGCCGCCCTGGTTGGTATCGGCCAGCATGATCAGCCCTATCCCAAATTCAAATTCTATTGGATCCTCGCGAAGAAGATTAAAGACATTTTCAGGTTTCCGAACTTCTTCAAGTTCCTGTTCGACTTGATGGTCTTCAAGTGCCGACTCCCCGATTGACTGCCGTTTCTGGATTTGATACCCGGCGAATGCAAGCAGCCCGGCAATTCCCCATGTTAGGAATAACCCAATTGGAGTAAACAATCCAAGGAGGGCGATTACCCCCGCAACGATATACAGAAGATAAGGGTAGGAAAACATTTGCTTTGTCAGGTCATCGCCAAGGTTTCCCTCCGAGGAAGCCCTCGTTACCATGATTCCCATCGCAGTCGAAATCAGCAGGGCCGGAATCTGGCTGACCAGCCCATCCCCTACAGACAGGAGCGTGAACGTACTAGCCGCTTCCGATAAACTCATACCGTGGGTTGTCATTCCGATTCCAAACCCGGCAGTAATATTAATGATTAGAATGATGATACCGGCAATGGCATCCCCTTTAACAAACTTGCTCGCACCATCCATAGAGCCGTAAAAGTCCGCTTCTTGTTCAATCTTTTTGCGGCGCGCCCTTGCCTCCTGGTCATTTATCACCCCTGTGTTCAAATCGGCATCAATGCTCATTTGCTTCCCAGGCATTGCATCAAGGGTGAAGCGGGCGGCAACCTCCGCGACACGCTCCGACCCTTTTGTAATAACGATAAATTGAATAATGACAAGGATAAGGAAGACTATGAATCCGACGACGGGCTTTCCGCCGATGACGAAGTTTCCAAATGCTTCGATAACTTTTCCTGCATCAGCTTTGTCGAGAATCGACCTCGTGCTTGAAACATTCAAGGCAAGACGGAATAAAGTGGTCAGCAATAGAATGGATGGAAAAATTGAAAATTCCAGTGCTTCCTTCGTGTTCATCGTGATCAAGAGAATCATGATGGCCATCGAAAGATTCAATATGAGTAAAATATCAAGCATAAATGTCGGTATCGGGATAACCATCATTACAACAATCAGTATGACAGCCACCAGGACACTCAGGTTTTTCATCGTCATTCCGTCACCCTCTACTTGCTTAAAGTTCCTTTAACCCGGTATACGTAGGCCAGTACTTCGGCTACTGCCTTAAACAGCTCTTCCGGTATTTCTTCGCCTATCTCAACTCCGGCATACAGCGACCTTGCCAGCGGCTTGTTTTCCATAATAATGACGCGATGTTCTTTTGCTATTTCCCTAATTTTGAGAGCCAGGAAGTCCGTACCTTTGGCAACAACTACCGGAACGGACATTTTCCCTGCTTCATAGGCAATCGCAACAGCATAGTGCGTCGGGTTGGTCACGACAACCGTAGCTTTCGGAACATCTTGCATCATCCTTGCGCTTGCCACCTGCCGCTGTTTTTCCTTGATTTTCTGTTTGATTAACGGGTCGCCCTCTGTTTTTTTGTGTTCATCCTTAATATCCTGCTTGGACATTTTTAAGTTCTTAGCATGTTCGTACCTTTGATAAAAAAGGTCGGCAACCGCCAGAATGAGGTACACGGCTGAAACAATCATCCCCATTTTCACCGTCAATGCAGTTAGCGTCGAAACGATTAAGAATGGGTCCATTTGCGGAAGCTTGAGCACTATTTCCTTTTGGTTCCAGAGATACAAGCCTGCTACGGTTGTTATCAAAATTACCTTGAGAATTGATTTTAAAAGCTCGACAAGGCTTCTGATCGAAAAGATGCGCTTCGCTCCTGCAATGGGATCGATTTTTTTCAGGTCAAACTTAATGGATTCTCCCGTTATCAAAAACCCAACCTGTGACAAGGTAGAAACAATTGCCGCGAGCCATGCGATAAAAATTACCGGAGCTGCGATTAAAACAGCATCAATCAGGATGTTTTTAAACAGCAGTACGGTCGACTCTTCCGTTAAATCCCATAGAAGGCCATCCGATAGGCCACTCGTAAAAATCCTCAGTATCCTCGGTCCGGCCAGCTTCCCATAAAAGGATAGGAATGAGAAGGATCCGAGCAAAATCAAGGCGTTGGATAAATCCGTACTTTTGGCAACCTGGCCTTTTTTCCTGGCATCCTGTTTTTTTCGCGGGGTGGCCTTTTCCGTCTTTTCAGCAAAACACTGCAAATCGAGCCTTAGGAGCATGATGACCTTCCTTTACGTCCCCAGGATCTTCAATATGCTTTCAATTGAATGGGTCATTGTGCGAATCAGCTTCCCCATTACAAAGAAGAAAACGGGCATTGTAATAAATAACATAATATAGTGGACAATGAGTTTTACTGGTATGCCGACGACGAACAGATTCATTTGCGGCACCATTTTGGATAGCAACCCAAGGGCGATATCGACCATGAAAATCGTCCCCATTATCGGGGAAGCGATTAGGACTGCGATCCAGAACATGTTTTTCGTAATTGAAACAGAAAGCTGCGCTATACTTCCGGCTGTTCCTGCCGGGAGCCATAATTCGACCGGTATCCATTGGAAGCTTGCCACCGCGCCTTTGAGAAGGATATGGTGGCCATCCACCGCAAGAAAGAACAGGATTGCAATGGCATAATAGAATCGGCCGGTAATATGCTCCTGAACCCCTGACTGTGGATTAAAGAGTGTGGACATCGCCAGCCCACTCTGAAGGTCGACAAAGGTTCCTGCCAGCTGGACGGCATAGAAGAGAATAGTAGTTAATAATCCTAGGGTTATCCCGACTACCGTTTCTTTCAATATCAGCAATAGATAGATAGAATCCATTTCTGGAATATGGACCGGCTCTACCGTGCCCGCAACCATGACGGTAACAAAAAATGCAATGCCTATTTTAAATTGGGGAGGAACTTGCCGATGTCCCCAAACTGGCGCCGCCAGGAAAAAACCGGCCAGCCGAACAAATATCAGGAGCCAATAGGTAAGTAGAGTAAGCATATGCGTCACTCTATCCTATGTAACTTGTCAGGTTGGACAGGATATTCCTTGTAAAATCGACCAAATGGGTAAGCATCCAAGGCCCGAAGAAGAGGAGGCTTACAAAAACCGCTACAATTTTCGGGGTAAAGGCAAGTGTCTGCTCCTGGATTTGGGTGACCGCCTGAAAAATACTGACGGATAACCCAATAACAAGAGCCACCCCCAAAACGGGTGCCAAAATCATTAAGGTTAGATAAATCGAGCTTTGCGCAAGCCCCATGATGCTGTCAGGTGTCATAACAATTCTCCTTAACTAAAGCTCACAAACAAAGATTTGACGACTAGATGCCACCCATCGACAAGGATAAAGAGGAGGATTTTAAATGGCAGCGAGATCAGTGATGGCGGAACCATCATCATCCCCATCGCCATCAAAACACTGGCAACAATCATATCAATTATGATAAAAGGAATAAAAATTAAAAAACCCATCTGGAATGCAGTTTTTAATTCACTTATCGCAAAAGCCGGAACTAGTGCGGTAAGAGGGATATCATCGATGCTGTCGATTGTTCCTGTATCCCGGTATTCCAGGAAAAGCTTGAGGTCACTTTCCCGGGTTTGCTTTGCCATGAAAACCTTTATTGGTCCGCTCGCCTTTTCAAATGCTTCCTCCTGGGCCATTTTCCCATCAAGAAACGGCTGAAAGGCTTCCTTGTTGATTTCCTGGAATGTCGGGCCCATGATGAAAAAGGTTAGTATCATACTTAGCCCCATGATTACCTGGGAAGGAGGCATCGTCTGTGTCCCGATTGCCGTCCTCACAAAGGATAGGACGATCGCAATCCTTGTAAAGGAAGTCATCAGCAAAAGGATACTCGGCGCCACGGATAGAACAGTCAGCATGAGCAGGAGCTTGATAGACGTCGCTGTGTCTTCCAACGCCCCTGTCCCCCCTATCTCCAAATTAATTCCGGGGATGGGCGTCTGGGCAAAAGCGGTATTTTGTATCAGGAAAAACAGGCACGGGACAAGAATGGCTGTTTTTTTAACAAGTTCTTTTCTTTTCATTGCTTGCCGTTCTCCTCGCCTGATTTTGGCTTCCCATCCTTTAGCTGTTTTAGAAGGAGTTCATTCCATTTTTCCTGGGAAGTCTTTTTCAGCTTCGCTCCCCAATCCGCAATCGGGTCGCCTTGCTTTTCAGCGACCATTTCAAGAAGTCTCGTTTGTTCTTCACCTGGAGGAACCATCCTAAGAAGATTGATAGATTCGCCTACTCCTAGAATGTAAAGTGTGTCCCCCACCATCAATAGCTGGACCGACCGGTTGTTCCCCAGTGAATGTCCGCCGATTCCATGAAAGAGGCCTCCCCGGTTATACGGATTTGTCTTTTTTGAGAGATACCTTAATACCAAATAAAGAAGAGCTATTATTAATAGGAAGGAACCGATAAATTTCAGCGCATAAGGCAGAACTGACGTTTGTACCGGTTCATTTATTTCAACAGTTTCATTATTTTCATTTTCGGATTTTTGTTCGAGCTTTTCATATATGCTTTTTTCCTTAGCTGCCGCTTCGTTTAGCGGTACGAGGATAAATAGCAGGGCCGCGGCCAATATTACTATTGCATTTCTCCAACTCACAAGTCCTGTTCCTCTCACCTGATCTTTTTCTCTTTATCCCGTTCTGAAATCACTTCGGTGATCCTGACGGCAAATTTTTCATCCATGACGACAACTTCACCAGTGGCAATCCGCTGGTTATTCACAAGTACATCTACATATTCTCCGGCCAGCTTGTTCAGGCCAATTACAGAGCCTTTTTTCAGCTCGAGGATTTCCCTAACCGTTTTTGTTGCCCGCCCAAGTTCGAATCCAAGCTGTAGTGAAACATCAGTAAGCATGTTAATCTCGTTATGTCCCGCTGCGGTTGGAGGCTGTTCTGTTATCGGCGAAAATTGGACCGATTGAACAGAACCATAGTGGCTTGTCTTCTTATCCTTCATGTTATCTGCCCCTTTCAGCCCTGAAATTTGGCCGTAAACTCATTTCCCACGGCCCCCGGCTTCATTTTATAATGTAGCTCTTTGATGGTAGTGCCGGATTGCGGCTATTTCATCAAGCGTGTCTTGCTCCAGTTTTTTCTGCTGTTCGACATAGGCATCAAATGACTTCTCCCGCAAACGATGCCATGTTTTTTCTTCCTTTTGCTTTAAAAGGAGCTCTTCTTCCTTTTCGGCAATTTCCTGTTCAATTGCTTTAAGTTCTTCCTCTACCCGTGAGATTTTTCCGGCCAGAAAATCAAGGTATTCATTTTGCTGCAAAATGGCGGATATATAGGTGCCTTCCTCCATCTGCTCCCACTGGAGGATGCAATCCTGCCTTTTTTGAATAAGGGAATCCAATTCCTTCTGAATTCCTTCCTTTTTTATCATCAACAACCCCATCTCAGAGTAGGAAAGGTCTTTTTCCCTTCCTTTCAATGAGAGGATGTGCTCATATGGGAATTGAAACGTCATAGGCTATTCTCCCCGAATTGAAATAGTAGCTGGCTTACAGTCACATCGATGGTGGATGTCTCAAGTGTACCCTGTTTAATAAAATCGTCGATCCAGCCTTTCACATCCATTGCTTTATCAATATCGTGGTCCGTCCCTCGTTTGTAGGCTCCGATCTGGATCAAGTCTTCGGCCTTCCGGTAAACACTCATATGTTTTTTTAATGTTTCAGCAGCAAGCAAATGTTGAGGGTCGACAATGTCCTTCATGACACGGCTGATGCTGGCTAAGATATCAATCGCCGGGTATATCCCTTTTTGCGCTATCTTCCTGTCAAGAACAATGTGCCCGTCCAAAATCCCCCGCACCGTATCCGCTATCGGCTCATTCATATCGTCACCATCAACCAAAACGGTATAAAATGCAGTTATACTGCCATTCGAGTTGGTTCCGGCCCGCTCAAGGAGACGGGGCAGCATCGCAAAAACGGAAGGTGTATATCCTTTTGTTGTTGGCGGCTCGCCAATCGCTAGGCCGATTTCCCGCTGGGCCATCGCAAAACGTGTGACAGAGTCAAGCATTAGATTCACATTCATTCCCTGATCACGGAAAAATTCGGCAATCGCTGTAGCGATCATGGCACCCTTAATCCTGATTAGTGCTGGCTGGTCGGATGTAGCCACAATGACAACAGACTTTTTCAATCCTTCCTCTCCAAGGTCCCGTTCGATAAAATCGAGTACTTCCCTTCCTCTTTCACCGATAAGGCCGATTACATTCACGTCAGCTTCGGTGTTCCTGGCAATCATGCCGAGCAGTGTGCTCTTTCCGACTCCGCTTCCTGCAAAGACGCCGACCCTCTGCCCTTTTCCAACGGTCATCAGGCCATCAATCGAGCGGATGCCAACACTTAGCGGCTCGGTAATCCGCGGCCTGGACAATGGGTTGGGCGGGAGGTTGTCTGCTTTCGCTTCAAGCAGTCCGGAAGGGAGGGCGCTTCCATCCATTGGGTTGCCGAGGCCGTCCAGCACTTTCCCCAAAAGATCCATTCCAACCTTGGCAGTCAAAGGCTTCCCTGTCGATACGACATCGCACCCTGGCGAGACCGAATGAAGGACATCGAGGGGCATTAGCAAAACCTTGTGGTCCCTGAATCCGACCACTTCCGCTTTTATCGGCTTTTGCTGCTGCGGAGAGAAAATATGGCAGATGTCGCCCAATTTCACATCCGGGCCCTGCGATTCGACCGTAAGCCCGATGACCTGGGTGACTTTGCCGTTCATTTTGATTGGGTTTACCGTTTCAAGCACATCACGGTAGGCTTTAATATCCCATTTACTCACCGGACCTGACCTCCTGCTGGTAAGAAAGGAGCGCTTTTTTAATTTCGCTCAGCTGCATATCAAGGCGGGCGTCAATGCTTCCAGAAGATGTCCTAATGACGCAGCCTCCCTGCTCAATAGAGTAGTCGGGAAATATTTTGACTTCCAGCTGCCCATTGTCTACAGCCAACAACTGTTTTCTCTGTTTTTGGACGAAAGAAAAATCCTCCGGGGCAACCCCAATTGAAACGGAGTCCGTCTCATAAACCTCAGACAATGTTTGCCTGATTAAGCCAACAAGGGCATCCGGATTGGTTTTCAATTCCTGCTGCAGCACCTTTTTGGCAATATCGACAGCCAGCTCAAGAACGAACGGCTCCGCTTCCTGAATTAACTTTTCTTTCTCATCATAGGCCTGCTCCAAAACTCCAGCGGCCTTTTGCAGCTTGGACACATATTGCCCCATCGCGTCCTTTTTTCCATCCTCAATGCCAAGCTGGTAGCCTTCCTGATAACCGCGCCTTTTTTCCTTTTCGAGTTGGATGATAAACTCTTCCTGCTCTCTCTTTCTCCACTCCTCCAATTCAATCCTGGCAGCTTCCCTTTGGTTTTCAAGTTCAAGCTCGATATCGACGAAGCTAATCTCTGGCTGCCGATACTCTTCTTGTTCCAACGGTTCGCGTACTGGATCGGGAGCGCCGACAACAACCTGGCCATTTCCGGTTTTAACATTGAAGGATTTCACAAGTCTAGAAGACAAGGTCTTTTGCCCCATTTCGAGAAATGATAATTGTACCTTCCTCTTCCAGCTTCCTAACTACAGACACAATTCGGCCTTGAGCATCCTCCACGTCCTTAAGGCGAACCGGCTCTGTGGAAGACATTTCTTCCTGAAGGCTTTCCTCACGGCGTTTGGAAATATTCCGGAAAATCGCATCCTTGACTCCCTGTGAAGCTGTGCGGAGTGCAAGCGGGAGATCCTGGTTCTGGACATCCATGAGCACACGCTGAATGGAACGGTTATCAAGGTAGGCAATATCGTCAAATACAAACATTCTTTGCTTGATTTCATTTGCAAGCTCCGGTTCTTCCTCCTGGAGCGTGTCGAGGATATTCTTTTCCGTTCCCCGGTCGACACTGCTGAGAATACTGACAATGGAATCAATGCCGTTTTGCGCATCATGCTTTTGCGAGCTGGTCATTGTCAGCTTCTCCTCCAAAACCTTTTCCACTTGCTGGACAATATTCGGTGAGGCTGTATCCATCATCGCAATTCGCATTGCGATTTCTATTTGGCGCTCAGGCGGGAAGGCTGATAGCGTTGCAGCTGCCTTCTCCGGGTCGAGATAGGATAAAACAAGAGCAATCGTCTGTGCATTTTCGTATTGAAGCAAGTTGAAAATCTGCAATTGTTCAACATTTTGAATAAATTTGAACGGTTTGTCATCGGCGCTTCCATCCATACGTTTCAGGAAGCCAGCTGCCTTATCGGGACCAAAAGTCCGTTTGAGCAGGTCGGTCGCAATATCGATTCCTCCATAGGAAACGAGGTTTGCATCAACGGCAAGCTGATGGAATTCCTTTATAATTTCATCCTTTACATTGGAAGTAACCCTGCGCAAGCTTGTGATTTCCTTTGTAATCGCCTCGATTTCTTTCTCATCGAGATTTTTCATAATGCCGGCTGAGACATCCGGTCCTACAGAAAGCAGTAAGATGGCTGCCTTCTGGGTGTTTGTATACTTTTCCATCTTATCGCCCCTTAATCACCGGATAGCCAATTCCTTAGCAGGCCAACAAATTCTTCAGGCTGCTCCTTGGCCATATCCTCAATTTGCCTTTTAATAACAACTTTTTCATCCTCAACCGTTGCTGCAGCTTCAAGCCGGGCAACTTGAATTTCAGAAAATGGATCATTTTCTTCATATTCAGGTTTATCCCTTCTCCTAACGAGGTATATAACCAGGAGGACCGCTAAAATAACCGCGCCGATAAGCGCATAGATTGCCCATGTTGGGAACGGGCTTCCTGTTTGTTCAGCTTTTGGCAACTCCGCTTTACCACTAAATTCCCTTGCAAAAACAGTGATTCTGGAATCAATATCCTCATCCTGAAGGGAAGGGTTATCGCTTAATGCCGTCCTGACAACATTTCCGAGAATTTGCTGGATGCTTCTCTGCGTGACAAGCGTCAGTGAGTCTGGATTCTGAGGGTCTGGCGGTTCGACGCCAACATTTATCGTAATATCTTCAATCTTATAAGGGCTTTGGACAATCTCATTGGAAATCCTGTTTACTTCATAGTTAACACGCTTTTCCAATTCCTCGGAGCTATTTTCCTGGCCGTCGCCTGGAGAAGCATAACCTGGAATATCTGTCTCGCCCGTTCCAGTCGTTGCCGGCATGGCGTCTTTTCCGTTATATTTCTTCGATATTTCTTCGACGCTAATTGCAATGCCTTCCTTGGATGCATCATTCGCAGGCTGGACAAGAGTTTCATTGGTCTTTACCTGATCAAAATTCAAGCGTACATAAGTCTGGATAAGCACTTTATTTTGGCCGATAATCGTGCCAAGCATTTGCTGAAGGCTCGATTGGATGTCGCTTTCGATATCCTTCTGAATTTTTCTCTGCATTTCATAATTGTCGAGAACCTTGGTCGACTCGTCCTGAACATTCAGGCCCCGTCCATCCTGGTCCGTCATCACAATATTTTCTTTCGGCAGATTGGGGACACTTTTTGAAACCAGGTGGTAAAGCACCTGGACTTGTTGCTGCTCCAATTGGTAGCCCGGTTCCATTTCAACCACTACCGAAGCGGATGCGGCTTTTTTGTCCTCCTTGATGAAAAGGCTTTCCTGTGGTGTGGAAATGACAACCGCGGCATTTTTAACACCTTCGACATGCCTAAGCAAATCGGCGACTTCGCTCTGAAGCGCCTCGCGTTCCATCGCATCAAGCTGGCGATCCGTCGCTCCGAACTGAAGGTCCTTTGTCATGTCAAAAAAGCTGATTGACCCTGTTTTCGGAAGCCCTTTTGCCGCCATTGAAACTTGCAGGTCCGGTGCGTTTTCACGAGGGACCATGATCCGTGTCCCGGTGCTGTCAAGTTTGTAGTTGGAAAAACCCTCCTTATCAAGCACAGCCTTGATATCGCCAATTTCCTTCTGGCTCATTTCATTGCTGTATAAGGGTACATAATCCGTCCTCGTTAGAAAGTAAATGGTTAAGGACAGGACTGCGAAAATTCCAATAAAGGATCCGATAAATAAATACTTTTGTTTTTTGCCGGTTGAATTCCAATATCCCTGATATTTTTGTTTGAATTGCAGTAATTGTTGATTCATGGCCGCTCCACTATGCTACGTATTTCCATAATTAGATTTGCATTCTCATTATTTCCTGATATGCTTCCACAGCCCGGTCGCGCACCTGGGTTGTCAAAGCTACCGCGATATTCGCCTTTTGGGCCGCAATCGTTACATCATGAAGGTTCACAGCCTCACCCCTTGCAAGAGCGGCGGTTTTTCCTTCAAAATTCTTGACTGCCATATTGGCATCCTGGATATATTGGTTCAGCATCGTCCCGAATGAGGCTTCATTTGCGGCACCTTGCTGTTTGTTGGTTGTCAGGAAATTGGGATTATACGGTTGGATGCTGGAAATATTCATTCTTCAAAATCCTCCTTATCGGCCTATCTCAAGTGCTTTGACAAGCATTGCTTTGCCCGCATTGAACGCTGTTACATTCGCCTCGTATGCCCGTGAAGCGGACATCAAGTCCACCATTTCCTTTGTGATGTCTACATTCGGCATGAAAACATACCCTTGTTCATTGCTGTCAGGGTTGGTTGGATCGTAAACAGCCTTAAATGGGGTCTGGTCTTGGACAATCCTTGTTGCACGGACGCCGGTAAGCTCTTTCTGCAAATAGTTGGCGAAGGAAGGGGCATTCCCTTGGGCAACCTCGACCATTTTTCTGCGGTAGGGCACCCACTCACCGTTGACGAACTCTCCCCTTGTTGTATTTGCGTTCGCAATATTGGAGGAAATTACATCGAGCCTTAAACGCTGTGTAGTCAGTGCCGAGCCGCTAATTGATAAAGATTGGAAAATAGACATTTATACACTAGCTCCTTCCCCGGATTGCTGTTTTTATGAGATTGAACTCTTCATTAATGCCGTACGTCAGTGATTGATACCAGATGGTGTTCTGGCTGAGCTGGGACATCTCATAATCGATATCCACTCCGTTGCCGCTATTCTGGAAAACTATGTTTTCCTGTTTCAGCTTTGCAGATGGGATGCCTCCCTGTGCGCCGATTGTAAAGTGCCTCTCATCCGTCCGGCGCCCCGTAAACGTGCTGTTTACTTCTTTTTGAAGAATTTCTTCAAACGCAACCTTTGTCGTCCGATAATTGGGAGTGTCTACGTTGGCAATGTTATTGGATATCGATTTTTGCCTAAGAGCTGAAGCATTTAGCGCGCTGGATAACAGACTAATATTTGTCAACACATTCACCTGCCTGTTTATTGATTTGCATTAAAACAAGATTACATGGATTTTGACTGCTTTATAGCCTGTGCCCAAGTAGTCCTAAGCTCCTGGAACATCTCTTCTATTTCACTTAAAATCTCGGAATCCTTGGCAACGTTTGCTTCAACGAGCCTGTTTTTCATATATTCATATAAAGGGAGAAGTGTTTTTGAAATTTCATAGTCCATGTTCAAGGTCACCATTAGTTCAGTTACGATATCCTGGACTCTTGTAATCAATGAATGGGCTTTTGGGATATCTTTTTTATCAATCGCCACCCTTGCCTGCTGGAGGAATTTTATCCCGCCGTTATAAAGCATGAGTGTCAGTTCCTCTGGCCTTGCGGTTGTTACCTGGTTTCGTTGGTAAATTTCATTTGGCTTAAGCACCATATAGCCTCCAATCAACTTTTTTTATCGTAAAAATAGCCTTCAGTTACGTTGACCCAATCATCATATTGCCTTGTTACATATTGTTCCTGCCTGACATCCCGGATACTTCTTGACATTTTGCTCAAGGTTTCCTTGAACCGGCCATTCAAGACTTTTTCCTTTTCAGCCAATTCCATCAGTAGTTCCTTGATCCGGATATCGATGAATGGTCCGCCCGATGCTTGATCCAGACGGTCGATGGCTGAAATGCAAGCATCCCTTTCTTCAAGCAGTGCAGGTACTTCATCGTTCCTTCCATTTTTTAAAGACTCAAGGAGCTTTTCCGAAATACTACCGAACTTTTTCAGCTGTACAAATTTTTCTTCGAGCACTAAACTCACCTGCCGTAGTTTATTTTACAGGGGACCGCATGATTTCCTTGATCCGTACCCCGAAGTGCTCATCAATTACGACTACCTCGCCAATTGCAATTAGTTTATTATTTACATAAACATCCACTGGCTCACCAGCCATCTTCTCCAGCTCTACGATTGAACCGCTTGTCAGTTCAAGCACTTCACTTATTTTTTTCTTCGTTCGTCCCAATTCAACTACTACTTCGAGCGGAATATCGAGTAAAAGATCCATATTCATGCTATCCTCCGAACTTCGGCCGATAACATCCGTTTCAAGCTCGCTGAACTGGAAGGCTTCACCTACTGTGTCTCCAAGAAGCGCATCTATTTCATCCTGAGTAAGTTTCCCATTTTCCACTATGGCCCGTTCCTCCTTCTACCACCTTTTCAATTTTCGCAGCCACCCGGGATTTCCTTATTCCAGGATGCGCCAGGAACTTCGTTTCTTCATTTACTTTTACATGGAGCGGGTCGTCAACTAGCTGGCTTAGTTGTATAACGTCATTTTCCGCCAATCCGAGAAGCTCTTCCATCGTAATTGTTGCCCGGCCCAATTCTACAACCAGCGGAACGGCCAAGTGCTCAATCCGGTCTTGCAAATACTCGCTCTCCTCCTTGTTTTTGACCCATTTGTTATGCCCATACCAGTTATGGGAGGAGAGTTTTGGGATGAACGGCTCCAGTAAAATGTAGGGAATACAAAGCCTCATGTACTCAATCGTGTTACCGATAGATATTTGAAAAGTGACCACAATGACCGTTTCTGTTGGAATCGCCAGCTGCAAAAACTGCGGGTTTGTTTCGAGGTTTAATAATCTGAGTTGCAGGGTAATAATATCATTCCATGCTTTTTGGAGGGTTTTGACGACCCCCTCGAGCAAATGTTTCAAAACATTGGTTTCAATTGGGGTCAAGGCAGCCCGTTCCCACTCTTTTTTTCCCCCTTTTCCACCTAATAGACGGTCAATCATTCCGTATGCCATTCCCGGATTCATATCGAGAACCATGCGGATTTCCTGTTCCTTTGCTTCAAAAACGCTCAATACCGTTGATACCGGAAGTTCGTTAATAAATTCTTCATAAAGCATTTGCTCCACAGAGCTTACCTCCACCTGTACAATGGAACGAAGCTCAGCAGAAATATAGGAAGCAAGCTGATAGGCAAAATTCTCATGAATCCTTGTTAAAACCCTTACCTGTTCCATTGAGAGGCGCAATGCTTTTTTGAAGTCATAGACTTTAATGGCAGCAGTTCCATCTATCTTTGAAACGGCTTGATTCTGGGAATATTTCAGTTCCATTCAACCACTCCTTCCTTCAACCTTTTCGGAAAACAATTTAAATTCCCTTAATTCTAATAATAAAAAGGGCAAGGCTATCCCGAAGAATAGCCTCGCCCTTCAATTTTTCAGGACTAACCTAATTTCGGCAACTGGCTGGCTTACTGGTATTCCCAATTTAGCCCCTTTAGTTTTGCGTCCCTGAATTTCCCCAGGTTTGCCATTTTCGAATTTTTAATGAACTTTTTGGAAATTTTCACAAATGTAATTTAACTGCAATATAACACCTGGAAAAAAATTTTTCAATGGGATTTTTAAAAATACGGTCATAAAAACTCGAAACCAATCGAAATATATACATATTTGAGGGATTTTTTTCCAATTACCTATAAAAAAGGTGGATACCTCCATTGAGGCATCCACCTTTTTAAAAAGAATCTATTAACGTTTTAAATTCACTAATTCCTCTAAAACAGAATCAGAAACAGTAATTATTTTTGCGTTTGCCTGGAAGCCACGCTGAGCGGTAATCATATCCGTCATTTCTTCCGAAAGGTCAACGTTTGACATTTCAAGAGCGCCGGAGACGATTTGATTATTATTGGCGGTGCCTAGTAATGCGATAGCTGTCCGAGTGTCAGCATTTTGGGTTAAAGAATAGAGTGAACCGCCTTCTTTTTTCAAACCGGCAGGGTTATTTACAGTTACCGTTCCAATTTTCACATTTGTATTTACTGGGGTACCATCCGGTCTAACTCCGATAATGGAACCATCCTGATTAATTGAAAGTGAAACGTAAGTGCCTGGTGTGAATGAAATCTTTGCACCTGTACTATCCGTTACGTACATTCCGTTCTGGTTTACCAGTTGATTGTCTTTATCAAACATGAAGTTGCCTGCCTTGGTTAGGAAAAATTCCTTGTTGTTAGCATTGTCAAGTTTGTGTACCACAAAAAATCCATCGCCATCAAGATATAAATCCGTTCCGATATTTGTTGTAGTAGGGCTTCCAGGCGTATGAATTGTATCAATACTTGCCACTTTTGTTCCTAGTCCCACCTGGATTGGGTTAGTACCACCAGTATTTGCATTTGGTCCGGAAGCGTTTTTGACTGTCTGGCTAAAAATGTCCTCGAATACTACCCTGCTTTTTTTGAAACCGACTGTGTTTACGTTTGCGATATTGTTACCAATGACATCCAGCTTTGTTTGGAAGGCTTTAAGGCCTGAGACTCCAGAGTTTAGTGAACGTAGCATAATGTTTTCCCCCTATTATTTTTCCAATTCCATGGAAGTGATGGCACTAGACAAGATCTCCTGATCCCCGACTTTGTAATAGACAAGATTGTCCTTATAGTGAACTCCTGTGACAACTCCGTTTTCCTGCGCGTTCGTTTCCGGGTTTGTCCAGGTTACTTTATTTCCCATGACGTAAGAATATTGGCTAATGTTATTTGATGATTCCAAATAGGCTGTAAGAGACTTGTTTAAATTTGAAAGCTGTTCAAGAACACTGAGCTGGGCCATTTGCCCAATGAATTCGCCGTCTTTCTGAGGCTGTGTCGGGTCCTGGTGCTTGAGCTGGGTAACCAAAATTTTCAGGAAAGCCTCTTTTCCAAGCTCCTGATTATTTGTGTTTCCCGCCCGGGCCGTGGAATAGGAGTTAATTGATTGAATTGATGACAAGCTTCTTCCTCCCTTAGGCTGTTGTATTTATTTGCGAATAGGTTCCTGTATCCAATCCGTAATCCTGGTACTTTTCTTCGGCAGGCACTTTTTCTTCGCTGCGTTTTCTTGAATCGTGTTGTCCCTGTCTAGGATGTGCATCGCCTTTTTGTGAAAAAGCACCCATGAAATTGTTGCCGGCCTGCTGGGATATATCAATCTTGCCAACCTGGAGACCCTGTAGTTCAAGGGCGGAACGCAAAGCATTAATATGCGTTTCAAGTAGTTCCTTTCCCTGGGCTGTCCCGGCTAAAAACTCCGCCTTTATCTGCCCCTCTTGGATATTCAACTTGACTTCAATGTTTCCCAGATTTTCTGGTGAAAGCTTGATAATCGCTTCTACCCCGTTAGCCAGTCTTTGGACATTGATTGCCGTTTTCATTCCATCCAGGCCTTCGGGAACTTCCTGTCCCTGGTAGGCGGATTGAATAATTTGTTTTATATCCTGTTCAAAATGACTTGCCCTGAGGATAGGTGGAGCATCTCGGTTAATAGGCGGCTGAAGCGAATGGGCCGGCTTGCCTTCACTAGTTGTTATATCTGCTTCAATGTCAGCAGTTGGTCCTGCTTCTTCAGGCAAGATGGCCGCTTCGTTTTCTATTCCGGCAGAAACTTTTTCTACTGGAATTTTCAAACCGTTCACTAAAGGATTTTCCGTTTGAACTGGATTTACGGCTAGAAAGCTTGTCGTCTCCTTGTTCAAGTGGACCTGAATAGTTGGCTTAAGTATGTTCGCTGGGTCTGCCTCTTGCCCCCCGCTATTAATAACCGGGCCGCCTGTTTTCTGTAAATCTTCAGGGACGTTATTTATCTTTTCGTCTATCATTCCCCGTAACTCTGCAATTAACGGGCTTTTACCATTCGCCTCGATGCTTTGGTTGAGAATCGAAAGATCCCATTGCTTACCGTTCTGTGGGGTTATTGCCTCTCCTTGTTGGAGCCCTAACAGCTGCACTCCAGCTCCACCTTTATCTGATGCCCCTGTTTCCTCAGGTGAAGCATTTTCAAGTCCTGAAGAATTTATTAGTGGATTTTGCAGAAGCACCTGATTCATAAGGTTAAAAGGGTTGCCAGTTTCTGTATGAGTTTTCGCATCGCCTTCTGCCATCGCGCTAACCATCTGCAAAAGGGAGTCAAAGGAGGAAGGCTGTGTCCCGTCTGTTTCCGTCTCCTTTCCCTTGATGGAAGCGGCTTTATTTACATTTCCAAACGCTGTTGGCTGTATCATTTATCCACCTACTATCTGAAATTACCATGGCCAAAACGAGGATACTAGATATAGTAATCGAATTCACAATATATAACAATAGTGTAGTTTTTTAACGAATCCTGTTGATTTTGGAAGAAAACAAGTTAAAATAATAGCAGAATTACAAAAGGGAGCGTATGCAATGACCATCGGACCTTTATCAAGCAACTGGTTTTTATATAAAACGCTTATGGACACGGCCTTACTTGGATCGAACAATCGCCTTGGCCAACTAGGTTTATCAAGCAGTACATTTCAGATGCTTCTAGAGCAGGCGTTGCTCAAAGCTGAAAGCAATCAGTTTTCCGAGCAAAATCCAAATCCGGCCAACCCGTTTACGAACAACCTTGCATCTCTCATGCCTGGCACTTTGGAAACTCCGGCATCGACAACGGGATTTACCACCCCGAAGACCGATATAACAAGCACCGGTATAGATGCACCCACCCTGGACCGCCGACTTGGCGGAGTCCTTGAAAAAAGTGGTGAATTTTTTGTAGAGGCCGGCCGGAAATATCAGATAAGCCCGGCGCTGCTAGCCGCCATTTCCATCCATGAAACCGGGAATGGAACCTCGAATGCGGCCCGCTTTAAATTTAACGTTGCCGGAATGATGGGCAAGGATGGCTTAAAAACGTATCCTTCCATCCGGGACAGCATTTTCGATATGGCGAGAAACCTCCGCCAAAACTATCTTGATAAAGGAAAATTGACGATTTCGCAAATTGGCGCGAAATATGCCCCGATTGGAGCCGCCAATGATCCAACAAATTTGAATAACCACTGGGTGAAAGGCGTAAATAAACAATTTGCCGCCCTTACGACGGAGACCGATTTTGCATAAAACCGGTCTCTTTTTTTGTTCTCTTACATACCGCTTTGCTGGTACAGCCAAGAACTTTGAGAGTTAAATTTCGACATCGCTTTTTCCATTTCGGTGAACTGCCGGTAATATTGGTCTTCTTTCCGGAATAGTCTGTCGGTTTGACGGGTAATATCGTTCTGGATTCTAGCCAGTAGCCTGCCAACCGTACTTTGGTCCATTTGTGAACTTCCCGTCACTCCCGCTTTCTTCGTCAATTGGGACATGGCCGTCTGCACCTCGTCCGACAGTTGGTTTACTAGCCCATTTGTGCCAGCCGTTGTATCGCCAATTTGCGAAAACAACTTTTGAACCGCATCCGGATCCGCCTGAATGGCAGCGGTTAATTTTGCTTCATCCACATACAGCTTGCCGCGATCCTGATAGCTTTTGGAACCAATTCCGATGGAACTTAGCGAATTATAAGAGCTTCCTGTGCTGACAGTTGAGTTCATAATCCCCCGCATTTTGTTCAGTACCCCCGACAGGATGCTGTCATTCCGGAACAAACCGCTCTTCGCTTTTTCTTCCCATTTCTCGATTTGCTTTTCCGACATGTCTGTCTTCTGGTCATCAAGAAGCGGTTGGTAATCCCTATAAACCGGTTCAGTTACAAGCTTGTTCAGGCGATCAATCAGGGAATTATATTTTTCTACAAAATCTTTTATATTCTTTACTTCCGCTTCGACGCTGCGCGTTACCGTAACATTGCTTGTCTGTACGTTGCCGGAACCGTCGAGGGTCGTGCTCTTGAAGCTGAAGTTAATTCCCATAATCGTTGCATTGTTCGTTGATAGATTTGTTATGTCTTTTCCATCAAAAACAACATGGGCATTTTTCCCGGCAGCAATAAGATTAGCTGTGTCCAGGCCAAGTGTTTTACCTAATAGATCAAGGCTCGCTTGGTCTGTATTTCCGCTCAAATCTATTTTCGCCGCTTCGCCGGTCGCCTTTGTCCTCATCGTGAACTGCTGGAGATTGGCATCATAGAAGGCCTGGAGGCCAAGGCTTTTCTTGGTTGTACCATCGATGGCGCCATTAATTTTCGAAACGACATCGCCTATTTTATCCGTTGTTAGGATTTGAATTGTAGCCGTTTGGACCACAGAGGGATTCGCAGGATCTGTTACGCTAATGGAAAAAGAGGTATCCTGCGATAACTTTCCTTGTTCCCCAAGTGTTTTTGTTGGATCCAGCTGGACATTTTTGCCCGTAAACGCTGCCTGGCTAGCCAATTGTTTCACTCCAATTGAATAAGAGCCTTGGATTGAGCTTCCTGTCCCGGTCCCAGTAATGGCATTCGGAAGGTTTGAAGTAACTTCAAATGTGTTGTAGGAGCTTGAGAGTTTCATATTGAACAATGTTGAATTCCGAAAAGCCAGGAAGTCGGAATTCAATTGGCGGTAGGAGTCTAGAAGCCATGTCTGTTTCTGCTGTTTCTGCTTAAGCTGGTTAAGCGGAATCCTTTCAACATCCATTAGTTTTTTTACAATTGATTCTGTGTCCAATCCGGATGCAAGCCCGGTAATTCTCGTAACAGAGGATGTGTTCATCCACCTTCACCTCGCGTAAAGTGTCTTTTAACTACATGTATCGACATAATCATTCCAAAAGTAGAGAGGTAAATTGAAAATAATTTCGACGGGTATTTTTTAGCAAAAAAAAGAGCCCCGGAATGAATTCCGGGACCTATAACTTATTTTACTTTTATCGTTGTTTTTGCTACTACCAAGTAGTTATTGTCCAGATAGCCTCGAAGTTCTACTACAACTTCTCCCTTTTCCCATTTGAAGTCTTCGCGTTCAAATTTGAAGTGGCCTTTTTCAGCCTGTTTTTGCAAACCGTTGTTATCGGCTTTTGCAAAAACACCATTCAAGGTAACCGTCTGGACATCAAAGGAGAGAGACTGGAACTCTTTCGGCAAGTTTGCTTTTACGGTAAAGATGCCTTTATTTCCTGTGATTACTTTCGGAAGCACTTCGATGGAAACTGGAATAAACACTGTGAACGTTTTTTCCTGAGTCGTTGCCCATCCGGCGGCATCGGTCACCGAAAGCTGGATTTTGTATTCCCCAGGCTGATCAAGCTCAAGGCGGTCACCCTTAGAATATGTTTTTCCGTTAACTTTCAATTCTTTTGAAGTTATTTCCGAGATTCCGTCAAAAGCCGTATAATCCAGCGTTATAACAGAACCAAGTTCGAATTCTGTTTTTGTAACAATCGCTGCTTCCGGAGCAGTTTTATCAATTTTCACTTCGGCTGTTTTAATTACTTCGGCATTTTTGGCTTCATCAACAGAGTAATAAGCTATTTTCGAAATTCCTTCTTTGCTGATTTTAAAAGCAGTGCCTTCCACAAAGTCGGAACCATCGATTGAGTAATATGTTTTCACATATTTGCTGTTGTTGTCAGCGGAAGATAATGACACGAGAACGTCCTCTTTAACCCAACCGGCTGGAAGAGTTGCTTTTGTCACAGGTGCCGTTTTATCGATTTTGATTTCTGCTGTTTTTGCTTCTTCCCTATTCCCTGCCTGATCCACCGAGAAGTACGCAATCTTATTAACTCCCTCTTTTTCTACTGTAAAAGAAGCGCCTTCGATGAAGTCAGAACCGTTAATCGAATAGAAAGTCGCTTTAATACCGCTTGCCTCGTCAACCGGTTTTAGGGAAACCGAGACGTTCTCATTTACCCATGAACCCGGAATGGAAGTTTCAGTTGTTGGCGCGGTTCTATCAATTAGTACTTCTGCTGTTTTTGCTTCTTCCCTATTCCCTGCCTGATCGACCGAGAAGTACGCAATCTTATTGACTCCCTCTTTTTCTACTGTAAAAGAAGCGCCTTCGATGAAATCAGAACCGTTAATCGAGTAGAACGTCTGGCCGATTTTGCTGAGGCCATCAAATCCTGTCAACTCGATTGATACGCTTTGTGAATACTCCGGAAACGAATTAATCGTTGTTTCGGGAACGGTTTTATCAATCCAGACAAACGCTGTTTTTACCTGTTCCATATTTCCGGCATTGTCGAGAGAATGATAGGAAATTTTATTGTAGCCTTCCAATGTTACTAAAATTGATGTTCCTACCGTAATCGGCGCGTCATTCAAAGAGTAGAATGTACTTTTCACGCCTGTTTCATCATCGGTCGGATTAAGAGTCACGATTACATTTTCAGCTGACCAGCCCGCCGGCCCATCAAAAGCAGTTTCCGGAGGAGTTGTGTCAACAATAAGCTTTGCAAGCAAAATTTCTGACGGATCTGATTCCCCAAATGAATTGCTGTACGAAGTGACAATGTATTCATGGTTCGCATATGTCAGGTTTTGCAGTGTATAGCTGAGGTTGTTGATTTTTCCAGCAACAAGCACTCGTTCTTCGCCAATTAACTCATAAATATTATAGCCGTTCGCATAAGTGACGAAATCCCATGAGATCAGCGCGCTCGTTTCGCTTAATAGTTTGAGGCTCGCTGCTGGAATTCCCATGATCGGATACACAATTTTCTGCTCAACGCGGTTTGAAGGAACCGATTCTCCAAAGCGCGTGCTGTAAGCCGTTACTTCAAAGGAATGTGTTTCCTCTTTCAGGTTATAAACCTTGTAAGTTAGCGCTGGCCCTTTGTATAGGAGCTCTTTGTTATCTCCCTGAACCTTATAGACCCGGTATTCATTCGCCCATATAGCAACTGGCCACGAAAGGGTGATGTTGTTCGCGTCAAACACAGTTCCGCTCAATTTAGGGGCTTGGACAACCGGCCATGTCAGGTTAAACTCGATGGAGCTTCCTGCAGGCGACTCGCCGAAACGGTCACTGTATGAATGGACGACGTAAGTATAATCGCCCTCGGGCATATTTGTGAAGCTGGCGGATGTCCCTGTCAGTGTTCGAATCAAACTCTTTTCACCATTTTGTATTTGATAAATCCTATAGTCCTTCGCATAAGTTGATGAATTCCAGCGAAGCGTTATATCATTCCCATTTGAAATTGATTGGGTGAAATTTGCTGGTGCTTGCATGACTGGGAAAACCAGCTTAATAGCAAGAGTGCTTCCTACAGGTGATTCGCCAAATCGATCACTATAGGAATGAACTACAAAGGTATAATCACCTTCAGGCAGATTTACCAAAGAAGTTGAAGTTCCGGTTACGGTTCTATTTAAAATTCTTTCCCCATCGACAAGTTGATATACCCTGTATTCCTTTGCAAAAAGTGAAGCATTCCAGCGGAGTGTAACATCATTTCCGCTTGCAATAGAATGAGTTGCACTTGCAGGTGCCTGCATAATTGGGAATACAATATTGGATTGAACTGCGCTACCCTCTGGCGATTCGCCGAACCGGTCGCTGGATGAGTGGACTATAATCTCGTAATTTCCTTCTTGCATGTTCGTGAAAGTAGAAGAGGTTCCTGTAACTGACCTAAGCAAAACTTTTTCGCCATTATTCATATGATAGATTTTATAGGCTGTAGCATGAGTAACGGCATTCCATTTGATTGTAATATCGTTCCCATTCGAGATGGACGTTGTTACATTTACCGGCTTTTCCAATACTGGATAAACAATTGTGAGTTTGGTTTCCGCGCCGAAAGGAGAATCACCGAGCAAAGTGGAGTAAGCCCTGACAATGTAATTGATTTCTCCTTCGGGCAGATTCGTAAAAGTAACTGTTGTTCCGGATTGCGTTCGAACAAGGGTTTCTTCCCCTCCGACAACCTGGTAGATTTTATAGCCAGTTGCATACTGGACGGAGGACCATTGAAGCGTTATGTCATTTCCATTTTTAATCGAAAAGGATATGTTATCCGGAGCGGGCAAAAATTGACCATCTACTTTTACGGCAAACGGAGTGCCTACCAACGATTCTCCAAACCTTGATGAGTAGGAGTAAACTTCATAGTTATATAATCCAGGAGTCATATTGCTGTATGAAACTTTCTTGTCGGTGACAGTACTCTTCAACACTTTTTGCCCATTTACGATTTGATAAACTTTATAGTTTGTTACAAAATTGACTGAATCCCAGCTTAAAGTAAAGGAAGTTGGGCTTGTAACGGTTTGTACAGGATTTTCCGGAGCCGCCATTTTAGGATAGACAATCGAAATAGTAGCAGATGTCCCTTCACCCGATTCACCAAAACGGGTGCTGTACGTATAAATCCTGTAATTATGCACTCCTTCAGGAAGATTAGCCAAGGTGGCATTAGTTCCTGTAACTGTTGATTTTAAAATCTTCTGGCCGTCGACAATTTGATAGATTTTGTAATTCGTAGCAAACTCGACTGAAGACCATGTAAAATAAACATCATTTCCATTTTTGATTTCATATGCAAAGCTTTGCGGTGCTTGAAGGATGATTTGATCTAAAGTAAAAGAAATCATTGTTCCTTCGGCAGATTCACCGAAACGGCTGCTGTTCGCAGTTACCGATATAACATACTCACCTGCCGGCTGGTTTGACAAGGTAGTTGTCGTTCCGGTTACATTCCTTAACAGAGTTCTTTTTCCATCGGCAATCTTATAGACATTGTAATTTTCGGCATTGGATGATGAAGTCCAATTCAGGACGATATCATTGCCGTTTTGTACTTTATAGGTTAGTTCCGCAGGCGGATAAATTTGGACCGAATCAATTGTGAACGATACTGGAGCTCCTGTTTCTGACTCTCCAAAATTATTGCTGTAAGAATAAACCTCATACTGATAGCTGCCTGCAGATAGCTTTGCATACGTAACAGATGTTCCTGATACAGTGCTTTTCAGGATCCTTTGGCCATCCATGATTTGATAAACTTTATACGAAGTCGCATAAGTTGCCGTTGCCCAGCTGATGGTGGCATCGTTTGTGTTTTGAATTTTATACGTCAGCGTCCCAGGAGGCTGCATCACGATCTCGCTGACCGTAAGAGTTATCTGGCTGCCTTCGGCTGATTCCCCGAACCGGTCGCTAAAGGTGTGAACAATGTAGCTATGTTCCCCTGAAGAGACGTTTTTAAGTGTAACCGAAGTTCCAGTTACGGTGTTTAGCAATTGTTTTTGTCCGTCGAGAACTTCATAAACCCTGTAGTTCATCGCATATGATGAAGCTTGCCATTTAAGTGTAACGTCCGTCCCATTACTAACCGTAAATGACAAATTAGCAGGAGGCACCATTACAGGGTAGGCAAGATCCACATTAACTAGAGCTGATACCGGGGATTCCCCGTACAAGTTGTGGGATGCTGAAACAGCAAAAGTATATGATCCTTCTTCAGCTTTTGCCAGTGTATATGACCTGGAAGACGTTCTAGTAATTAAGTTTTTCTCGCCAGCTTCATTAATTCGATAAACGTTATAGGTTGTTGCATATTGGGATGCATCCCAGTTGAGGACAATATCATTTCCGTGGGTTATTGTTGAAGTTACTTTTGCCGGCGCTACCATATTGGGGTATATGATCTCGACGCTTACAGGTGCGGACGGTCCCGACTCTCCTCCACTGCTTAATGTCGAAACAACGTACCTGTAATTGCCCTCTGCAAGATCATTGAGGCTATAGTTTGTTGCAGTAACTGTTGCTAGAGGGACAATTTGGCCATCCTTAATTTCATAGACTTTATAGCCAGTGGCCCCAAAAACTGTATTCCAGGTCAGCTTTCCGTCATCTGGAGTAATCGATTGATACGCAAGATTACTTGGCGGAAGCATGGTGGTGTTTGCAAAAGCGGTGATATTCCCAAACGGCAAAACCAGTTGATAGAGCAGAATCAATGTTAGTAAAAATGTAGGGATTATGGATTTTTTCTTTCCCATAGCCTTGGCCTGCCTTTCCTAAAAACTTAGTATGTTTCGAGTTTTGCATACAATTAATTCCATTTATATGTAAAAAAGAGTATAAAAAACGGCCATCGGAAACCCAATGGCCATTTTAAATTAAAATTAACGAAGCAATTGAAGAACGCTTTGTGGCTGTTGGTTAGCTTGAGCAAGCATAGCTTGTGCAGCTTGAGCAAGGATACCGTTCTTGCTGTTCTCAACAACTTCTTTCGCCATATCAACGTCACGGATACGGGATTCAGCTGCTTGGGTGTTTTGGGAGCTGGAGTTCAGGTTGTTGATAGTGTATTCCAAACGGTTTTGAACCGCACCTAGATATGCACGACCAGTAGACACGTCTGCAATAGCCTTGTCAAGAACATCTAATGCACTATCTGCACCAGCTTGGGTAGTGACATCAATTGCACCTACAGTTGATGCGATAGTAGCCAAATCTGCTTGCCCTAAATCAACTTCGAAATTTTCTCCTTTATTAGCCCCTGTTTGAATTAATATTTTTCCGTCAGTATTAACTCCTGCAGATTTATCCAACAAGTTTTCACCATTAAACTTGGTGGTCTCGGCAATATTCGTAATGGTTGCTGAAAGTTCTGTAATTTCTTTTGATATAGCATCTCTTTCATCGGCTGCGTTAGTATCGTTAGCTGCCTGAACGGTTAACTCTCTCATACGCTGAAGAATGGCATGTGCTTCATTCATAGCTCCATCCGCTGTTTGAATCAGTGAAATACCGTCTTGAGCGTTTTGTGCTGCACGATCGAGACCGCGAATTTGAGCACGCATCTTTTCAGAGATTGATAGGCCAGCAGCATCGTCCGCACCGCGGTTAATTCGTAGTCCGGAAGAAAGCTTTTCCATGTTTTTCGACTGGTTGGCAGTGTTGATGGACATTTGGCGGTGAGTGTTTAATGCTCCAATGTTATTGTTGATAATCATTTTATGTACCCTCCTTTTATTGAGGAAATATTTTCCCTCTGTACTTTAATGTATCGACACTGTTTTTAAAAGTGTAGAGGGTTTTCGATAAATTTTTTTATTTTATTGATATTTTTCTTCTATTGTTTTCGATGGCGATGATTTCTTTTATGAGCTTGTTCTCGTCCGCTACGGGCATGTCGAGGAATTGGATTCCGTAGAGCGATTGTTTTCTTCCCAGGTTTTCGATTTTCCGGACAATCCTGCCGTTGAATGTGAACTGTTCCTTGTTCATGGAGAAATGGAGCGTGACAAATATTTTATCCCTTAACGTAAAGTCTTCTTCACACAAGACCCCTGCTCCACCTGCGCTCACGTCGGTAACTTTGCACGTATAAGGCTTGTCCATCTCTTCCGAACCTATTTTTTTTACTTCCATTACGGATTCTTCAATTTCAACATGGATTCTGAAATTCTCTCTTTTATTGTCAGCTTTTTCCTCGTTCATTGTCTGTTTTTGGCTATGATTCTTTCGATTTTTTAAAAAGAGAAATATAGCCGCTATGAGAAATAAAACCACTAAAGCCCCTAGTATGATAAGCTGTTGATCCTGCATGCCCCCGCACTCTCCCTATTAGGTAAGCTGAACATAAAACATCCCCATCTCCTGTTGGCTGGATGGGGATGATCAAACTATTAAATCGTATTCCCTGTACCTGCCGGCTCTGCCGATTGATTATTTTAACGAAGGAAATCAGCAAGGCTTAGCTGCATCATTTTCGAACCGGCTGAAAGCGAGGCTTTGATGGCCGATTCCTGTAAAGATAACTCTGTGAATGCTTTGGCGATATTGGTTCCTTCCAATTCCGCCAGCATTTTCTCTGTTAAAAAATGAGCCTGTTCCAATCGGCTTGAGGCTTGCTCAAGAAGTTTCTGGCTGGAGCCGACCACTGCCCGCTGAGCAAGGACATTGTCCAGATGCCCATCGATCTCCGACAGGAAGTTCCCAGGGTTTTCCCCGCTCTCCAGTTTTTCAGCAAAAGCAGTAAGAGTTTGGAAAAGGTCCCTGCCGCTTTCCGTATGGCCGAAAACCGATCCCGCACTTACTTTCACCTCAGCATTTAGCCCTTTGCCAATCTGCCATTTCATGCCCTCAGCACTTACAGGCTGCAAAGCATCATTCATAAATGGCTGGCTTTCAATATCAGTCCCTGAAAATAAATAGCCGCTGCCGAATCGGGTGTTGGCGATGGTTCCCGCCTGATTAAGGAGCGAGCGCATCTCAATCGCGATGCTCTTTCTGTCAGCCGGACTGAATGAATCACTGCTTCCCTGGACTGCAAGCTCACGGACACGCTGCATGACTCCGGTCACATCGTCAAGCGCATCATCCATTGCCAAGCTCCAATTGATTCCGTCCTGGGCGTTTTTCTGATATTGTTCCAGTTTCGCCAAGTCGGATTTGTACGAAAGGCTTTTTAATGCAGCCCCAGGGTTGGACGAAACCTTATCGTACAGTTTCCCGGATGCTATTTGCCCCTGCAGCGCTTCAACTGTTCGGTTATTTTTATGAAGATTTTTAATGAATTGATGGTTTATCATCAATGGTGTTACACGCATTGTAGCCCTCCTTTCCGGCCTGCCGTTACTTCATTCCATTAATCAGCACATTCAGCATTTCATTTACCGCGGATACATAACGTGCAGCGGCATTGTATGCCTGTTGGAACCGGACCATATTTGTCAATTCTTCGTCGATGGAGACGCCGGATATAGACTGTCTTTGATTTTCGACCTGCTGCGCCATCGCATTGGCATTATCGCTCCAATTGTTTGCCGCCTGTATGTCGGTTCCTAGCTCGCCAATAATTGTTTTATAAAAGTCGCCAAGTGACGCGATTGTTCCGCCAATTGTTAGTTTCCCTTGGAGCACATCGCTCATCTTCGTAGCATTAGAGCCGTCCCCAATATTCTCGGCGGCTGCCGCGGCAATCTTCGCCGGAAAGTCCTTTAGAAGCGGATTGACCATGATGCTGTCCGCGCTTGAAGGCGGTTGTGTCGGATCGTTTTTATCAACAAAGAATAGCAGTGGTTCAGGCTGAACGGAAGGGTCGTTTTTCTTTTTATCAAAATACTCAAGGCTTCTGGCATCGCTACTTGAATGGATTTTATTGATGCTGTCTGCGATTGCCTTTGCCAGCGCATCCAACTTCGTCTTAAGTGCTGGTATCGTGCCGGCCGTTGTTCCACCGGTTGTATAGCCGTGGGTTTCTAGAAGCCCCTGCACTTCGCCGCCCTTCAAAGTAACGGAAATCCCGTCAACCGCCGCTCCTCCGGTAAGAGGATTGATGGTAAAATCCTTTGCTTTATCGCCTTTAATGAGTTCCTCGCCGCCGACCAACACATTGATCTGCCCATTCTGCCCCGGCACTGTTTCGATATCAACAAGCCGTGAAAGCTTATCTAGAAGCACATCGCGCTTGTCGAGCAAATCATTCGGCTGGTTTCCGCCGGCAACGACTTGGGCGATTTTCAGATTAAGGGAGGCAATTTCCTTTGCCGTCGAATTAATTTCGTTCACCTTAACATTTAGCTGGTCAGCAATGCTTGTTTCAATTAGCCCGATATCCGAATGGATTTGATTGAGGCGGTCGGCTACTTCTTTGCCTGATGCGGCCGCGACAACCCTGACCGATAAATCATCCGGCCTTTTCGCAAGCTCCTGCAGGCTTTGCCAGAAACGCTGGATTGAACCATCCAACCCGGCGTCCGACAAATCATTGAAAATGCTTTCGAGAGCGGAAAGGCTGCCCGATTTGGCATCCCAATAACCCGCCTGCTGCTGCACGCTTTGGTATTGTTTGTCCAGGAACCCTTCCCTGATTCTCCTGAACTCGGAAACTTCCACTCCTGTTCCAAGCTGCATTGGGAGTGTTCCGTTTTGGATGCCAGGCGAGGCAAGCGGGTTGGTTGCCTTTAGGACGGCTTCCTGCCTTGTGTAGCCTTTTGTATTCGCGTTTGCAATATTATGGCCTGTGACACTAAGGGCCGTTTGCTGTGAAAGGATTGCCCTTTTCCCTACTTCCAAACCGTGAAAGGTAGAATACATTTCCTTCTCCCCTATGCTTTTGCGTCAAACAGCCGAACGGATTCGTTCATTTCCTTCGGGTTTGCCCCTGCGCTGTAAAGGCCAGGCCCTTCTGATGCAGGTAAGATTTGATTAATCATGTATTGTGTATATGTCAGCGATTGCTCGAGGAGCTGCTGGTTCAGGTGGTTCACCCGGCCAATTTCCTCGAACCGCTGCTGAAGAACGCTTAATATCGATTTCAATTTTTCTTTCAGGTCTCCGTCAGGCTGTTGTTCAATTAGCCTGGTAAACGAAAGATTTACATCCTCGCCGAGTGCTCTTGTCCTCTCTTCCTCCGCCTGTTTGATTTTTTTGAGAAGTTTGGACTCCTCAGAAATGACAGGAAGAAGCAGATTGACATCGCCTGAAACCAAGATTTCCTGTTTCCTTTTTGCTGTCTCAAGAAGTTTGTTGTGCAAGTCCGCCAAAAGCTGCAATACTTCAAGAAGCCTATTCATCCAGCTTAGCTCCGGTCTTCCACAGCGAAATCAATTTATCAGCGATTTTTTCACTGTCCACTTTGTATGTGCCATTTTCAACTTGCGATTTCAGTTGCTGAATTCTCAATTCTTTATCTTTTTGAATCTGAAGTTGCGCTTCGCTTGATAACTCTACTGTATCAACCTTATCCTTCTTTGTTCCTTCAGTGCGGCTGGGCTGATTTTTCCGATAAGCCTGATAGGCAGTATCGATTCGATTAAATGGATTGATTTTCATAACGGCCCACTCCTTTCAAACTTTCTCTTACCCCATGTATCGGCCGGAAATCTACAACCGACTAGGGTAAATCCACGATTTTTTACGAAAAAATAATAAAAAACGGCGGGCACTAATCCTCGGTGCCAACCGCCGTAACTTTAGATGCTATGTCCTCATGATTCCATTCGCGATTCCCATCATCTGGTCAGCATAGCTGAGCGCTCTTGAATTTGCCTGAAATCCTCGTTGCGCCTTGATCATATCAGTCATTTCCTGATTCAGGCTGACATTTGATCCTTCGAGGAAGCCCTGCCTGATTTGGTAGGTGTCACCTGGAACAAGGAACACATTCCCACCCGTCAGCCGGTAAACCCCGCCCTCGTTCTTTAAGAGCTGCGGATTCGAAAACCCAACGAGCCCGATTTGCTGGCCTGTCCCTTCAATGGTTCCATCAGCCCTGACTGTAAGCGTGTCGTTCTCATTCAGTTCAATTGGGTTTCCGTTCCGGCCGAGCAAAACATCGCCATTGGCGTTGACTAGCTGAAACCTTCCCGGCCCAACAGGGGTTTTCTGGAACGCCCCGCTTCTCGTGTATAAAATTTCATTGGCTGTGCCAGTAGTACGGCGAACCTGGAAGAAGCCTTCCCCTTCAATCATGAAATCGAACGGTTGGTCCGTTTGCTTTGGCGCGCCTTGGGTCAAATCCATCGGCGTTGCCGCAATTCGGGATCCATAGGAAACTCGCAGTCCGTCCGGCGACAGCCGCCCTATTTCCTTTTCCGCTTCCGGCTGCTGCCGGATGGATGCTGCAAGGTTTTCGGAAAACGCGGCTTCCCTGCGTTTATATCCAGCGGAATCCACATTCGAGATATTGTTGGCAATTGTATCCAACTTACCCTGGTATGCCTTGATGCCTGAAGTAGCGATAAATAAAGATGAGCTCATGGTTTTTATACCCTTCCAATCGTATTCAATTGCTCTAATGTTTTGTCGTAGGCCTGCAGAACTTTCTGGTTTGCCTCATACAGGCGGATGTTGGCCATCATTTCTGTAATTGTCTGTGACATATCAACATTCGACTGTTCCAGCATCTTGTGGTGCAGCTGGAGCCCGGCAGGCAGATTGCCGGTAATCATCGCCATTCCTGGTCCTTCAAGCTCGTACTGGCCATTGTCCCTTTTGTTCAGCTGGTTGGGATTTTCAACAATCACCATCCCAATCGATCCTATTGTCCTTGTCCGCTGCGGATCATTTGGAAAAGCGACGATGTCCCCATTCGATGAAATTGAGACATCCTTCAAGAGCGGGTCAAGCCCAGTGATCCTGTTCCCATTTTGCCCTAAAACAAAATCCCCTGTTGCCGTTACAAGCTCTCCGTTTTCATTCACGGAAAAACGGCCATTCCGGGTCAGCCTCATGGTGCCTTCTTCTGTTTGTACCGCAAAGAATGCAGCCGGCTTAACAGTTCGGCCATCCACCTGAACCGGTGTAATTCCCTGATCATTGATTGCGACATCGAATGGCATATTTGTTTCTGTCAGCACCCCCTGCAAAAACAATGGCAGCGACTCCTGGTTGTAAACGCCCATCGATAATGTTCCAAGCCTTGCTTGTACTCCTTTTTCCCGGCCGCGGATTTGCTCGAGCAAAACCTCGGGAAATGAACGGAGCGGGCTTGCGTCCTGTTTGAAGCCAGGCGTTTCCGCATTGGCCAGGTTATTTGTCAGCGCATCCTGCTTACGCTGAAGCGCAATCATACCGGATGCGGCGGAATCAATTCCTCTTAGCATATCGTCTCCCCCTCTTTACATGTACAGGTTCACTAAAAGCCCTTTTATCTCACCCAGTTTGTCCAGCAGACCGACCGTTGTCGTTTGCTGGTCGAATACCTGGTCGGACAATTCGAGCAAATGGCGGTCTACCTGTTTTATCAAAATCAGCTTTTTCTCTCGGCCGTTTTGCTGAAAATTCCTGTGTTCCTCAAGTGTATATCCATTATGGACTACTTCCTGAAGAAATTCCCTTATCGTTTGCTTATATGCCAATAAATCCTGCATCGACCTCGAAACAGTTAGCCGGCTTCCATTTCTGTCCAATTGCGACAACAGAGACTCGAGCCGTTCCTTGCTCAGGCCAAGCTGCCTGTCATGGAATATTTGCTGGAAAGAGGGTGATTCTATGCCTCGTTCCCTTACTGGCAAATGGCGTTCTTGGCCGATTCCATGGCTTTGTTGTATTTTCAATTTGGCCCTCCTCCGTCCAATCGGTTAAAAAATATTTTTTCAAAACACAATTGTCGAATTTTGCCTTGTCCTTTACAATGGCAAGTATCAAGTTAAATTAAAGATAAACCAAAGGAGAAATTCATGTCTAGTATTTTTGGAATAATTTTGGCATTGCTGGCTGTTGGTTTTGGGATGATTTTAAAGGGCGCTCCACTTGCTTCCCTGAATAACCCCGCCGCATTTTTGATTATTTTTGGGGGAACTGCGGCAGCCCTGTTTGTCGCATTTCCGTTCAGGGAAATGAAAAAGTTCCCTAAATTGTTGAAAATTGCGTTGTTCGAACCAAAGCTTCCTTCCCAGGCAGTAACAATTGCAAAATTAATTGCATGCGCAGAAATGGCCAAAAAAGAAGGCTTTCTTGCTCTGGAGGGAATTGCCGAGTCGACAACCGATCCTTTTTTTAAAAAGGGACTGGAAATGATCATCGATGGATACGAAGCTGAGTTTATCGAGGAAGTTTTATTTGAGGAAGTGGATGCAATTCAAAAAAGGCACCAATCCGGTGCTCTTATTTTCACCCAGGCTGGAACTTATGCCCCTACTCTTGGCGTTCTAGGCGCAGTAGTCGGGCTGATTGCCGCACTTGGTTCCCTTTCGGAAATTGAAAAAATCGGTCATTCTATCTCGGCCGCTTTCATCGCGACCCTTCTTGGAATTTTTTCAGGGTATGTCCTCTGGCACCCGCTCGCAACCAAACTGAAGCGGATTTCCAAGCAGGAACAGGACTCCAAGCTTGTCGTTATCGAAGGGCTGCTCGCAATCTATGAGGGGATTTTGCCAGGCGCATTGGAAAAAAAATTGACCGTCCATATTCCTTTGTCCGAGCGCAAGGAGTATGAAAGCCTTGACAGGGAAGCTCTTTTTGAGGAGAAATCCGCATGAGGAAGCGAAGAAGAAAGTTTGACAACAGTGATGAAGGCCATATCGACGAGAGCTGGCTGATTCCATATGCCGACTTATTGACCCTTTTATTGGCTTTATTTATTGTCCTGTATGCGGCAAGTAATATTGACGCCGCAAAGTACCAGTCGATTATGGAATCGTTCAAATCAGAGCTGACTGGAACGAAAATCCCCGATAAAAACGAAGGCCTTACACCGCAGCTGCCGACTCCAGGGCTGCCTCAAAAGGAGGAGCAGGAAGAGAAAAAAGATACAGAGCTTGACGCTTTGAAAATCAAGCTAGAAAATTATATTAAGAATAATAAATTGGAGGCGGTCGTTTCCCTGCAGGAATCAAAAAAAGGCGTTGAAGTGTCTTTGAAGGATGTCATCCTTTTCGATTCAGGGAGGGCTGAACTGAAGGCACGTTCCTTTAAAACGCTTGATGGAATGGTCGGGCTGATCAATACCGTTCCTAACATGGTTAGCATTGAAGGCCATACAGACAATGTTCCTGCTACCAATACCATTTACAGGACAAACTGGGAACTTTCAGCGGCCAGGGCCGCCAGTGTTCTATACTATTTTGAGTCAAAAAATGTCAAATCTAGCCGACTCCAATTCTCAGGTTTCGGCGAATACCATCCGTTGTTTCCAAACGATACGGATGAACGCCGCCAGGCCAACCGCAGGGTGACAATCGTTATTCTGAGGCAATAGTCATCCACGCTCCAAATCTATTTTAACATAATAAAAACGCCTGCCGATTGATGCAAATTGGCAGGCGTTTTTATTCTAAGACATAAAAAATGCATAAAATTTGTCTAGCTCAAGCGCCCAGCGCCTAGTGTACTTCGGTCCCCTCGCTACGATAAGTCAACATCGATTCCCTTGCGCTCATCGTGTTTCCTTTATCTCCATCGGAGCCCTCCAGTCCATACGGCGCTAAACGGGCGCTTTCGCTTTTCTCAATTCCCCGCTCCCCTGTACTGCTTCACTCCCTGATTCCATAGGAAAATTGAAGCCGTGAAGAAAAGGATTCCCATTATTGGAGTAAGGAAGGCGTATCCGAACCATTCTTCCCTCCCGAGAAAATAGGCGGCGGGATAGACTCCTACAAATGCGAAAGGCAAAATCCACGTCAAAACGAAACGGATGGCCTTGTTGTATATGTCGACTGGATAGCGCCCGTAATTTCCGATGTTGTACATCATCGGCATGATTGACGTCCGGGCATCCGCCCAGAAACTTACACAGGCGAGCATGACAAAGACACCGCCGTAAATGAGCGCACCGCCTGCCACAAATAGCAGGAAAATAAACGGATCTGCCCATGACCATTCAATGCCAAGCTTGTTACCCGCGTAAATCATAACCGCTATTCCGGTAACCGCTCCAAAAAGACCTTCTAGTTCAAGCCTTTCAAGGATAATCTGGAACAGGCTGTGGATCGGCCTTGTTAAAATCCGGTCCAGCTCCCCTTTAACAATGTATCGCTCATTAAAATCCCAAATATTGAAGAACGCCGAAAAAATCGCATATGGAACTAGGAAAAAACCGTAGATGAAAATGATTTCATCCCTGCTCCAGCCGTTTAGAAACGATGTATGTCCGAAAACGACAAGAATGAAAATGAAATTGACCGCCTGGGACAGGAGGTCGGAGACAATTTCAACCAGCAGGTCAGCCCGATACTGGAGCCTTGTTTTCATATACTGTCCTGCATATTGAAAAAACATCGATGCATAAAACACGGTCAGCCCCCCTGAATGACAAGCTGTTTTTTGGCAAGCTGCCAAAGGATGAAAATTGGAACAAGCAGGATGAGAACCCAAACCGCCTGCTGAAGGATTGCCTCAATCGCCTGCCCTTGTGAAAAACCCTTCGTCACAATCATACTAGGGGTGTAGCTGATCCCCTGGAAAGGGAGATACTTCATGATTTCCTGAGCCCAACCAGGAAAAAAGCTCATTGGCAAAAGCAGGCCGGAAAACAAATCAATGACGACCCTTTTTGCTCGTATTAACCCTGCGTTATTATATAGGAAAAATGTTGTTATCCCTGTTAACAGATTGATCTGTGTGTTGATCAGAAAGCTAAAGAAAATGGAAACGGCAAAAAGCCCCCAGACAGCCGGATCCCAAATCAGCTTAACCGGGAAAATCAGCGACACGATTACCATTCCGGGCACGGAGAAAAAAAGCAGACGGAAAATCCCTTCGCCAAGACCCTGCATCGTCTTCATGCCTAGGTAGCTGTAAGGGCGGATCAGTTCAATCGCGACTTTCCCCTCCATGATTTCAAGCGCCATTTCCCTGTCAAGGTTGTTGAAATAAAACGCCCTCGCCATCCAGGCTATTGCCACATAAGTAGTCATCTGCTCGACCGAAAGCCCCTGGATGCTTTCTTTCCCGCCGTAAATGGCATTCCAAAGAAAATAGTAAGCTCCAATATTTATACTGTAAATCAATATTCCGGTATAGTAGTTTGTCCGATAGGCCAGCATCATCAAAAACCGGATCCGGACCATTTCTAGGTACTTGTCCATCTGCTGCCTCCCTTATGCTGAGCCTTTTTCATAAATATTGCGGATAATTTCCTCAGTGGAGGTTTCATTGATTTTAAAGTCCTTAATTTTGAAAGCCGAAACAACTCGTGAGATAACCTTGGAAATGACTTCATCCACATCTTCGGTCTGGGCTGTAAAAACCTGGCCTTTCTCGTCCATTTCCCATTTCACCGGCATATCGGCGGTCACTTGCTGAAGGGCGGCAAGCTCCACTTTTTCGAGGAATTCGAATTGAAGCTCCTTCCCTTCAACCCATTTTTCCTTTAAGTCATTCAGCGGGCCATCATAAATGATGCTGCCTTCGTCTAGCATAATTACACGCTCGCAAAGCGCCTCAATATCCGAAAGGTCATGCGTAGTCAGCAGAATTGTCGTATTGTACTTCTCATTTATTTCTTTTAAAAAGTCGCGGATTCGCAGTTTGACTAACACATCAAGGCCGATGGTCGGTTCATCAAGGAACAGGAGCGGAGGGTTATGGATCAAGGCGGCCGCTAGCTCACAGCGCATCCTTTGTCCAAGCGACAGCTTCCTGACCGGCTTGTCCAGCAGCGGCCCGATCTCGAGCGTTTTGATGACGTGATCCATATGCGAATTGTAATCAGCATCGGAGACTTTATAGACTTTTTTCAAAAGACGGAACGACTCCTGGACAGCAATATCCCACCAGAGCTGGGAACGCTGACCGAAAACGACACCGATTGTCTGAACGAACCGCTCCCTTTCCTTATGCGGATCCATTCCATTGACGATGATTTTGCCAGATGTAGGCGTCAGAATGCCTGTAAGCATCTTGATGGTCGTCGACTTTCCCGCTCCATTTTCGCCGATGTAGCCGACCATCTCCCCCTGTTTTACATGAAAGCTTATATCATTAACGGCGGGAACAATTTTATAATTCCGTGTAAACAGGTCGCGAAAAGCACCTGCAAGGCCTGACCGGCTTGAATGCGATTTAAATTCCTTCCGTAGCCCGGTTACTTCGATAGCGTTCGTATGATTCATTTTTAATCCTCCAAAAACAGCACTCTAACAAAACAGTTTATCCAATCTTTTTGAGCAAAACAACTTTCTGGCATTCTTATGAAGGATAATGATAGTATTTTCATGCCAAAACTTCAATCATAAAGCAGAAGAATGCTATTATAGGTAAGTAAATTAAGAGGAGGCCAGCGCACATGAACTTTTCGAACTCTGAAAAATTACATAAGGAAGCACTTGAACATATTGTTGGCGGAGTCAATAGTCCGTCGCGCTCATACAAGGCGGTCGGCGGCGGCTCGCCCGTTGTAATGGAACGAGCTGCGGGAGCCTATTTTTGGGATGTAGACGGAAATCAATACATTGATTATCTGGCAGCCTATGGCCCAATCATTACCGGCCATGCCCATCCGCATATCACGAAGGCGATTAAAAAGGCGGCAGAAAGCGGCGTCCTTTACGGAACGCCTACCCAACATGAGATTACCCTGGCAAAAATGCTGAAGGAAGCGATGCCGGCGATGGACAAGGTCCGTTTCGTCAACTCTGGCACCGAGGCGGTCATGACCACCATCCGTGTTGCACGTGCGTATACCGGCCGTGATAAGATTATCAAGTTTGCCGGCTGCTATCATGGGCACTCCGACCTTGTCCTAGTTGCCGCTGGCTCCGGCCCGTCAACGCTTGGGACACCCGATTCCGCCGGCGTGCCAAAGAGCATTGCCCAGGAAGTCATAACCGTACCATTTAATGAAACAGAACCATTGAAGGAAGCACTCGATAAATGGGGAGACCAGATTGCCGCGGTCATGATTGAGCCGATTGTCGGCAATTTCGGCATTGTTGAACCGAAGCCCGGATTTCTTGAAAAGGTAAAAGAGCTTACCCATGAAGCTGGCGCTCTGCTCATTTTTGATGAAGTAATAACCGCTTTCAGGTTTATGTATGGAGGTGCCCAGGACCTTCTTGGCATCACTCCCGATTTAACCGCGCTTGGAAAAATTATTGGCGGCGGGCTGCCAATCGGAGCGTATGGAGGCAAACAGGAAATCATGGAGAAGGTTGCCCCGCTCGGGCCGGCTTACCAGGCTGGCACAATGGCTGGAAACCCTGCCTCGATGCTTTCGGGTATCGCATGCCTTGAGGTCCTTAAGCAGGAAGGCGTTTACGAGTATCTCGACCACCTTGGCGAAATGCTTGAAAAAGGCATTCTTGAAGCAGCAAGCAAGCATGGCGTGCCAATCACCATCAACCGCCTTAAAGGCGCACTGACGATTTATTTTACAACAGAAAAAGTCGTAAACTACGAGCAAGCGGAAAACACTGACGGAGAGATGTTTGCTCGGTTCTTTAAACTGATGCTCCATCAAGGCATCAATCTTGCTCCATCAAAATACGAAGCATGGTTTGTAACCATTGCCCATTCCGAAGAAGATATCGAAGCAACGCTGCACGCTGTCGACAATGCATTTTATTCTTTAATGAATGAATAGCTAAATTTCAATAAAATCCAGGGGCTTTACAGGCTCCTGGATTTATTCATAAAAAATTCACTTTCTTAGCTTCCCCACTTGTTGTATAGTACAGTATTGTTTAGCCTTGCCCCAAAAGGTGAAAAAATAATAAGAACTCCTCTTGAAATCTGGAACTTTCAAGCTTGAAAGTAACTTTTCGGCTGGACAGTTATTTAAATTGGGCTATACTTGCTGTATTAAAGAATAGTTTGAAGGGAATTTTTTCAATGAAGTTAGGTGCACGTATTTTAAAGACGGGGATCGCCATTATGCTGGCGCTTTTGCTCAGCGAACTACTGGATGTGCCATCACCGGTAATGGCCGGGATTGCCGCGATTTTCGCCGTGCAGCCGACCATTTACAGGTCCTATCAATCCATCCTTGAACAAGTGCAGGGGAATTTTATCGGAGCGTTATTCGCCACGGTTTTTGTCCTTCTTCTGGGAAATCATATACTAGTCATTGGAATTGCCGTTGTAATCGTGATTACAATTAATCTTAAACTAAAGCTTGGGAATACAATCGGCCTTTCGCTCGTGACACTCATTTCCATCATGGAATCGCCTGGCGATCAGTTCATTGAGTTTGCCGCCATCAGGTTTTCAACAATCATGCTCGGGGTTTTCTCGGCATTTATCGTTAACCTTGTTTTCCTTCCACCCCGCTATGAAAGCAGGCTGTACCATAAAATATCGGATGCAACAGGGGACATTATCCGCTGGATCAGGCTGGCTGCCCGGAACGCTTCCGATCACAATTTGCTGAAAAACGAAATCGAAAAGCTGAAGGATACACTGGTTAAAGCCGACCTTATCTATTCCATGTATAAGGAGGAGCGGAACTTATTTAAGCGTGAGGATGCGGTTAAAGCACGCAAACTTGTCATCTACAGGCAAATGCTTTCCACTTCAAGAGCGGCCCTTGAGACATTGAACCGCCTCCATCGTTTTGAAAACGAGTACCATTTGCTGCCGGATGCGTTCAAGATGTCATTACTGGAACAGTTGGACTGCCTAATTACCGACCATGAGCATACTATGCTTAAATTCATCGGGAAAGTACGACCTGAGGCTGTACTGGAAAGCCCGGTCCCATGCCTCGACAAAAAGGAAGTGTTCCGCCTTTTCATTACAAGGCAAAAAGAGTATGAGGAAGAGGACGACAACCACCTTTACCATACGATGCAAATTGTATCTGCCATTCTTGACTACGGTGAACACGCTGAACATTTAGACACATTGGTCACAAGCTTTCTGTCCTATCATCAGGATGATAATGAAATTACGATTGAGGAACAGGTTTTGGAATAGTAGTTGTTTGAAAAGAAGCATCGGTCCGCTGGTGCTTCTTTTCTTTGCTATATAAAATTAGGCTTTTGATTTCCACTGCGGGCAGACTTCCTTCTTTCCTGGGTACATTTTTATCGAGCATTTATTTTAATATATCGAGCGATTATTTTTATATATCGGTGATTATTTTTATATATCGGCGATTATTTTAATATATCAGCGATTATGCTAAATATATCGAGCAATTATTTCTGGATACGGAGTCCCCTGCTTTTAATAAAAACAAAAAAACCGGTTTGGAGTAGTTACTCCGTTCCGGTTTTCTGTTCGAGCTGCTGTACCTGAAATAGGCGGTAATAGCCGCCCTGCTTTTCCATTAATTCGTCATGGGTGCCGGTTTCGACAATCTCCCCATGTTCTATGAGGACGATTTTATCGGCATGGGTAATCGTGGACAGGCGGTGGGCGACGATGAAGGTTGTCCTGTCCTTCGCCAGCTTCTCGAGCGCCTCCTGGATTTGATGTTCGCTCTCGAGGTCGAGGGCAGAAGTCGCTTCATCCAAAATTAAAATCGGCGGGTTTTTCAGGAACACCCTTGCAATCGCAACCCGCTGCTTTTGTCCGCCAGAAAGCTTGACTCCGCGTTCGCCAACCTTCGTTTCATACCCTTCAGGCAAATTAGCGATGAATTCCTGGGCATTCGCGGCCTGCGCAGCAGCCTCTACTTCTTCATCACTTGAGTTAGGTTTGCCCAATAAAATATTCGACCTGACGGAATCACTGAACAGGATATTGTCCTGGAACACGACCCCGATTTTATCCCTGAGCGTCTGGACTTTGAATTTCCTGATGTCCATCCCATCAAGCAGGATTCGGCCTTCAGTTACATCATAAAAACGGGGGATCAGGCTGACTAGCGAGGATTTTCCGCCTCCGCTCATGCCGACAAGGGCAATCGTTTCACCTTTTTTCGCTTCAAGGTTGATGTTTTTCAGCACCATCTCTTCGCCTTCCCCGTAAGAGAAGCTGACATTTTCAAAAGAGATATGGCCGTTTACCTTTGTACAGTCAATCGCACCAGGTTCATCAACAATGTCGTATTTTTCATCCGCGAATTCAAAAACACGGTCCATTGAAGCAAAGGACTGGGTAATCGTGGTCGATGAGTTCACAAGCCTCCTAAGCGGGTTATAAAGCCTGTCAATATAAGCAATAAACGCGACCATCGTCCCGACCGTCAGCTGGCCCTCAATTACGAGGTAGCCTGAGTAACCGATGACGATAAGTGGTGCAATGTCCGTAATCGTATTGACAACCGCAAAGGCTTTTGCGTTCCAGCTTGTATGCTCAAGCGCTTTTTGTAAAAAGTTCTTGTTCGTCCGGTCGAACTGTTTTTGTTCATGTTCCTCAATCGCAAAGCTTTTGATCACCGACATGCCTTGCACGCGCTCATGTAGATAGCTTTGCACCTCCGCGAGGGCTTGGGAACGGTTTCTTGTCAGGCTCCGTAAATTTCCGAAAAAATATTTGACCGAAAAGGCGTATAAAGGAAACAGAATGAGCGAAACCATTGTCAGCTTTACATTCATTGTAAACATAATGGCAATTGCAATCAGGATTGTCGCAACATCAAGCCACAGGTTCATGAGACCGGAAATAACAAACGCCTTCGTCTGTTCCACATCATTGATGACCCGCGAAATAACTTCGCCGCCTTTTGTATTGGAGTAATACTTGAAGCTGAGTTTTTGCATATGTGAATACAGCTTATCCCTGATATCATAGAGGATTTTGCTTGAGGTCCACTGGGCAAAATATTGTCGGTAATATTCGACTGGCGGACGAACTACAACAAAAATAACAATCATGATACCCATGATCCAAAATAGCCTGTCGAGCTTCTCCTGTTTCGGCATCGTGCTTCCGACAATGTCATCGAGGACATATTTTATGAGCATTGGGATGATAAGCGGAATCGCAAATTTAATGACCCCGATTAAAATTGTCCCGATTATTTGCCATCTATACGGTTTTACATAATGAAGATACCTTCGAATGCTGCCCAAACTGTTTCCTCCCCCTTATCAAACAAAAACCTGTTGATAGAATCAACAGGGCTTTTCATTTCCTGAATGAGAGATAACGTTCATACCAGGTGTCAATGAAGTCCGGGGCAAAAGGCCCTTTCCGCTGCCGAATCCACCTGATTAGCTTTTCAACGTTCTTCTTCAGGATTTGGTCGATGACATCTGGATAATTCATTTCACGGCGGTGCCGCTCATATTCATCCTCATCAAGCAAATTGAAGGTCATATCCGGAAACACTTTGATATCAAGATCATAATCGATATACTTCAAAGATTCCCCGTCAAAAATGAACGGAGAACTGATATTGCAATAATAATGGACACCATCTTCACGGAGCATCCCAATTACATTGAACCAGCATTCCGAGTGAAAATAGCAAATGGCAGGTTCCCTGGTCAGCCAGGTCCTTCCATCGGATTCCGTGACAACCGTCCTGTCATTGCCGCCAATCACAAGGTTTTGGGTACCCTTAAGAATGGTGGTTTCATCCCAAATGCGATGGATATGCCCATTATGTTTGTAGCTGTGTATTTGCATTGGTTCTCCTTCAATGGGTAAACCCATGAATCTCCCCTACTTTCATTTCCCGAACGCTTTGCAACCTATAATAAACCAAAAAAACGACAAAAGGCAACAAAAGGCTATTCCTGTTTTCTCCTATTATAACGGTTAAAGGGCTATTTTAAAACAAAAGAGCCATTAACTGAAGGAAAATGGCTCTTAAAATTTATCCTTTCCTTTACCCGATGATCTCCGACATATCCCCGCTTCCATCCTGATAGGAGCGTATTACCTCTTCGGTTTGCTCTTCGAATATTTGTTGGATTTCTCTAAGTTCAGCTTTCATTCCGATAATTTCTTCATGAACGGACTCTAGTTCTGTTTCATTTTGCAGTCTATGCAGCTGCGCCTGTATCTCCTGGCATCGTTCTAGTTCCGCCTGCAAGTAAAGGAGCTTCTCCATCGTTTTCATCTGTTCTGAGACCATCTGATTAAAGGTTTTCATCACTCCACCGCCCCGCTTTAATTGTTCCTCTATGTATTCTTGAAATAACGCCCATCTCCTTTGACTAGTTCTGTTGCTTCTAAAGAAGTTTTGTCGAATGATCTTCAGACCCGAAAGCCAGCTTTCCTGTAAAACAGAAAAAGGCACCCTTCTAAAGGGCGCCTTTCGGTGCATTTGATTAGTTGTTTTGGTTTTTACGGCTATCAGCTTGTTGGTTTTGGCGTCTTACTTCTTGAGCGTTTGTTTCACTTCCGAACTCACCAAATTGACCTTGTTGGCCTTGTTGGCCTTGTCCAGCTTGCTGATTTTGGCGCCTTACTTCTTGAGCGTTTGTTTCGCTCGCGAATTCAGTGCCGAATTGGCCTTGGCCAGCTTGTGCATTTTGCTGTCGTACTTCCTGAATGTTTGTTCCAGAAGAAGTTTTTCCTGCTTGTTGGTTGAATTTTGCCATTGTAATCACCTCCACGGTTATTAATTTGTCCATGAAGGTGAGGCTCTATCCTAAAAATTTCGCAGGAAAAAATTTAAACGAGTAATGAGATTCCGCCATCGACGATGATGGTCTGCCCGCAAATCATCCTCGACTGTTCCGATATAAGGAACATGACGGAATCGACGAGGTCATCGATTTCGACCATTCTTCCCGCAGGAGTTTTCTTCCTGGCTTCCTCCAAAAGCTCCTCCCGGTTTGGGAAATGCTTTAGTGCCTCGGTATCGACGGCCCCGCCTGAAACAGCATTCACTACAATATTTTTAGGCGCCAGTTCGACTGCCAAGTAACGGGTGAGCGCTTCAAGGGCCGCTTTCGACACTCCGACTGTTGTGTAATTTTCAAGATAGCGGATGGATCCGATGGAGCTGATGCTAACGATTTTCCCGCCGCCGTGTTTCTCCATAAGCCTCGCAGCTTCCTGGGCGCAAAAAAGGAGCGCCTTGCTATTGATGTTCATAGTCCAATCCCAATGCGATTCCTCGAGCTCCATAACAGGACGGAGTACACCCGAAGCGGCATTATTGACGAATACGTCAAGCCGCCCGAACTCTTCTTCAATCGTGGCAAACATCGAGCGGATTTTTTCAACATCCCCGACGTTTGCCCGAATGATAACCGCTTTCCGGCCCAACGCCTCTATTTCGGCAGCAGTTTCAAGCGCGGCGCTTTTGCTCCGCGCATAATTGATGGCAATATCATATCCTTCTTTTGCAAGCCGAATGGCGGCAGCTTTGCCGATTCCCCGACTGCTTCCAGTAACAAGTGCAACTTTTTGAGACATAGACGTAATTCCTTTCCTGCTTGATTTGTTTTTATTTTAGCGTTTCCGGGTATAGAAGACAATTGAATCCAAAAACTAACCGGGAATGATCCATTGAAAGGAGAATTGCCATGTATGTCGGACGGGATATGACCGAGCTGACAATGAAATCCAAAAGCGAATGGGAAGACAGCGAGCTTGCGTTCTTTCACCACTCCCTTCAGCAGGTAGTCCCTTATCTAAATTCCGAGGGCCAGACCATCCACCGGGAAATAGTTGAAGAAATTGAAAGGCGCGGCGGCCTGAACCGGGGCGAAGCAGATTATACCCATGGTACAAAGGTACAATATGATTAATGTTTCGGCCGGTCTTTCCGGCCGTTTTTCATTGTATATCGGCCTTAAGGATGGAACTCCTCACCCCGTACTGCATAAAGCGCCAGCATTTTTTGATGTGGAACCGGGAACGCAAAGTCCGCCAGCCCTTCAAGCGGCACGAGGCGCAGGCTTTCATTCTCCCCAATAGGCCCATCCAGTCTGGCCGAAAAGACGGTAACGTCCCAGACAAGATGGGAAAAGACGTGCTGAATCTGGCCGATCGACTCGCCAATCATCAATTCGGCATGAAATGAATCTTTATAATAACGCTCCAGTTCCTCGCGGGCATTTCCAATCGGATGATGCACCTCGATGGAGGGAAGCTCCCATAAATTAGCCAGGAGCCCTTCTGCTGGACGTTTCCTGATTAAAATCCTTCCTTCTCCGTCCACGGCAACGGCAACTGCAAGGCGGACCTGTTTTGGCTTCTTCTTTTTAGCCTTGATTGGGAGCACATGTTGCTCACCCTCATGAAAAGCATGGCAATGCTCCCTGACCGGGCAAAGCAGGCATGACGGCGAAGTTGGGGTACAAATGAGCGCGCCAAGTTCCATCAGCGCCTGGTTGAAGTCCGAAGGCGACTCATGGGATATCAATTTCCTGACAGCTTCTTCAAAAATTCTGCGTGCGGACGGCTTCGCAATATCTTCACGAATCAGCAAAATCCGCGACAAAACCCTCATGACGTTTCCATCGACAGCGGGTTCGGGAATGCCGTATGCAATACTTAAAATCGCTCCCGCGGTATAAGGGCCAACCCCTTTTAACGTGGCGATTTCCTTGGGGGAATCTGGGACAACCCCATTGTACTTTTCCTTAACTTCCCGGACGGCAGCCTGTAGATTCCTCGCCCTGGAGTAATATCCTAAGCCCTCCCACGCTTTTAAGACTTTATCTTCTTCAGCCTCGGCCAGGGCTTCAATCGTCGGGAATTGTTCCATGAACCTTGTGAAATAAGGAATGACTGTGTCAACCCTCGTCTGCTGGAGCATGATTTCTGAAACCCACACTTTGTATGGGTCCTGATTTTCCCGCCACGGAAGGCTCCTTTGTTCAGCACGAAACCAGGAAATTAGGTCTTCCCGGAATTGCTTTATGTTTATCTTTTCAACATTTTCCAATTGGTTCATCTTGAGTTTTATCCTCCCGTATGTTAAAAAACAAAGTAAAGTGGGAATATAATAGTATTATTTCAACAATGGCAAACTTGCCGCCATATACTACCGTAAAATAATGATTGGCCATTGGCAAGGAATTTTGAAAGGGAATACGATTCCCAAAAAGGAGGAACCGGCACCTTGGATACTGGCACACATGTCGTTATGGGGCTTGCCCTAGGAGGCTTGGCCACTCTTGATCCGGCCGTTGCACCACATACAGCAACAGCCAGCAGTGTTATGATTGGAACCATCATTGGATCTCAAATCCCGGATATAGATACTGTTTTAAAGCTGAGAAACAATGCAGTATATATACGGAACCACCGTGGAATCACCCATTCAGTTCCTGCTGTGCTCCTTTGGCCGCTCTTAATTACAGGGATCATCTTTTTCTTTAATCCCGATGCGAATCTGCTCCATCTCTGGCTTTGGACGCAGTTCGCCGTCTTCCTGCATGTTTTTGTGGATATTTTCAACGCCTATGGAACCCAGGCCTTGAGGCCATTCTCTAGCAAATGGGTGGCGCTCGGGGTAATTAATACGTTCGATCCATTCATATTCGGGGTGCATGTGGCAGGCATAGTCGCCTGGATCATGGGCGCGCATCCTGGATATACATTCCTCGTCGTGTACGGAATCCTCATTTTTTATTATTTGCTGAGGTTTTCCGTAAAGCGGGAGGTTGTGAACGCCGTCAAACAGATTGTGCCTGATGCAACCCAGATTGTCGTCACGCCAACTATGAAGTATAACCACTGGAAGGTTGCCGTCATGAACGAAAACGAATTTTTTGTCGGGAGGGCCCAGGGGACGACCGTAAGAATCCTTGATAAATTCAACCGTGTCCCTGTTCCTGACACTCCTGTCATCCATGCAGCAAAAAAAGATTCGAACATCTCGGCATTCCTGTCCTTCTCTCCTGTTTACAGGTGGGAGGTAAAGGAATTTGATGATTTCCATGAAGTCAGGTTCATCGACCTGCGGTACCGAAGCAATGGCCATTACCCATTCGTCGCGGTCGCCCACCTCGATCCTGACCTGAATGTAATCAATTCCTATACTGGCTGGATTTTCAGCGAGGAAAAATTACGGAAGAAACTGGAAATCCTTCCGGGCTAAAATAGCAAAATATAACGGCAGCCGTTATTCCGCGGGCTGCCGTTTTTTTTCTTAATGTAATTTATTCTTGTCCTGCTTTAGGTAATGGGCATATTTTGGGTTCTGGGCCGCAAATTCGTGGAGGCTTTCTCCGTAATGCTCAATCCATTGCCGGATAACTTTTTCAGTCATTTCACTGCCCTGATACTCCCTGCCCGCCTTTGCATAGGTAGTTTCGAAATCCTCCCAAAGAAGCTCTACCCAGGTCCGCGCCTGCCCATAAGATAAATGGTCATTTCTATCGAGCAATACCTTGGTCAATCTTTCATGATAGTCGTTCACCTTTTCACCTCCTGGCAGAAAAGTGGCTGCATATTGATAAAGTACGAACAAATACTAAAATTACGCAGAGTTCTTTGCTCTGCTGAAAAAAACTGACGGATGGAGGCAGGAGCAATGAGAAACAAAGCTAAAGGTTTTCCATACGGAAATGACAACAAATTCGAAGGTGAACCACGGGCAAAGGCGGAATATGCGTCAACACGGGCGGACGGTTCTATCAATACCCATCCCCAGGAAAGAATGAAAGCCTCTTCACAAAGAGACCCCGGCCAGATTAAATCGTATTAAGATTAAATTCAATTTTAAATTTCCATCCAAGACCAGGCATTCGCAATCCTTTGCCTGGTTATTCTTTATTGATCAGCATCGAGATTGGCAGTGCCTCTTCCTTTCCTGATCCGCCAAGGCGGTATCCCCACGCAAAAACCCCATTCAGGTAATCAATTTTAAAATAAGAACCCGGATCGCCGTCGATCTCGTAAATTTCTCCAGGCTTGAACGCTTTTGGATCTAGCAGATAGGCCTTTGCCATTACAGCCTTCCGTTCAAGCACGGCATATTCATTAACCATGCCCATTTGTTCAGCTTTCCTTGCCTTTTCGTTCAAAGCGGCTATTTCCCGCCTTAATTCATATTCGGTCATGGCGCTATACCGTTTTTCCTGTTCCATCAAGGCAACCACCTTATTTGTTAATATAAATTCAGTATAGTAAATTATAGGGAGTTTTAAAAGGATAGTGCTTATTTAAATGGGAGGATTACTGGATGAATACATTTATTGTAACAGGGGCGGGTTCTGGGCTAGGGCGGGAAATTGCCTTCCTTTTAGCGCAAGAAGGATGGGATGTGTTGCTCACGGGAAGAACTTTGGAAAAACTCCTCTTGGTAAAAGAAGATATTGAGGCTTCTGGCGGCACGGCAAGTGTTCTTACCCTGGATGTTTCTAATCCGGAAAGCCTGCCAGAAAAGCTTGCCGAGGGGCTTGCAGGCAAAACGGTCCGCGGCCTTGTCAACAATGCGGGCATCGGCCATTTTGGCCCCTTTTTAAAAATGGATAACGAGCAAATTGCCGAAATGATTCAGACGAATGCGCTCGGGACCATTTATATGACGAAAGAAGTCCTGCCCTACCTCGAAAAAGCAGAATCCAGCCATGTGGTTAATATCATTTCAACGGCAGGATTGCGCGGCAAAGTCAATGAAGCGGTTTATGCGGCAAGCAAATTCGCGGTCCGCGGCTTTACTGAAAGCCTCCAAAAAGAATATGAAGGAAGCGGAATAACCTTTACCGCCGCTTATATGGGCGGGATGGATACGCCTTTTTGGGAAGGCAGCACGCATGTGGCTGATGCTTCAAAGCTCCCGTCACCGCGGGAAGTTGCTGAGCTGATTGTTGAGGGTATGGGAAAAAAGGAAATCATCATTGAAAGGCAAAAATAGATTGCGTTGTCTATTTAACGAGCTATAGCCATCCTCGCAGAACAGGATGGCTATGTTTTTACGATTTTCAATTAATTCTCGTTGCACTTGGTTAAATCAGCTCACTCCTCGCTTTGTGATGCAAGATAGCGGTCAATCAGCTCGATTGGAAACCCCTTCCTGAACAAAGTTTCCTTCATTTTTCTTTCATAAGCATAGCCGCTTAGTTTGGCATGCTTGCGGTGGGCTTTTTCCCCCTGGAGCCTGATTGCTTCCAGTTCATCCTCTTCTTCCCTGCCAAAGTCAGCTTCGCTAAGCGCAAATTGGATGGCATCCGTCTGGTAACCCTTCCGGCGCAGCATTCCATCAAGCTTTTGTTTAAGGATTCGCTCTGACTCCGAGGAGTACTTACGCGCATATTTTTCGGCAAGCGTCTTAGCCTTCTCGAACTGTTCTTCGTTCGTGAATTGCTTTAGCGCCTCTTCAATAAGCTGGTCGGCGATGCCTCTTTCCCTCAGCTCCATCCTGACAACATAAGCGCCTTTATCCGTTGTGCTGATTTGCGTCCTTACATATGCGTTAGCATATTCGGTGTCATCCAGGTACCCTTGTTCAAGCAGCCTGTGGATGACTTCATTGATGGCCGCTTCTTCCAGCTTCTTCTCCTTCAAATGCGTACGGACCTCTTTTTCCGACCTCATTTTATGGGACAGGTAGTTAATTGCATTGTTATAGGCTTTCCGGATTTCATCATGGTAGCCAACTTCCGCCAGCGCGAATTCGTCAAGCTCCATTCCTTTTTTCAATTTGAACTTAATGATTACGGCTTCGTCGGCACTGAATGCGTATTCTTCTCCCTTGCCGAAATCCATATAAATATTGTATCTTCCTGTATCACGTTTCTGGGTGGTGATTTTCGTAATAGTTGCCATTCTTCCTCACCTCTTCTCCACTGTACCATACCCGGGGAGTGCCTTTCATATGGGAAGAAGGTAAAATAGAAATAACAGGTTTTTGAGAGGGGAGGATTTGGAATGAAGATTGCAATTGCCGGGGGAAGCGGGTTTTTGGGTAGCGCCCTTGCGGAGGATTTGCTCGCAAAAGGCCATGAGGTGTTTATTTTAACAAGAGGGAAAAAAGAAAGTGGCAGAAAAGAGCTTACGTATGTACAGTGGCTCTCGGAGGGATGCCGCCCGGAACATCAACTTGCAGGAGTAAAAGCTTTCATCAACCTTGCAGGTGAGTCACTGAACAGCGGACGGTGGACCCCGGAACGGAAAGAACGGCTTTTGACAAGCAGGCTGTCGGCTTCCAATGAGGCTGTGCGGATTATGGCAGCTATGAAAGAAAAGCCGAAAGTCCATATTGCCGCTAGCGCGGTTGGGTTTTACGGAACCTCGGAAGAACGAACATTTACCGAAGAAAATGCGCCAGGAAACGATTTTCTCGCAGAGCTTGTCAAGCGCTGGGAAGAGGCAAGCATCAAGGCAGGTGATTTAGGGATTCGGACGGTATTGTGCAGGTTTGGAATCATCCTTGATAGCGAAGAAGGCGCATTGCCAAGAATTTCCCTTCCATACAAATTGTTCGGGGGCGGGACAGTGGGCTCAGGCCGGCAATGGGTGTCGTGGATCCATCTTGATGATGCCATTGGCGGAATTCTTTTTGCCATTGAAAATGAAGGGGTCAGTGGCCCGGTCAATTTTACGGCACCTGAACCTGTTTCAATGAAGGAGTTCGGAAAGACGGTTGGAAAGGTTTTGGGGCGACCGCACTGGCTGCCGGTTCCCGGCTTCGCACTGAAGCTTATGCTTGGTGAAATGAGCACCCTCGTCCTTGAAGGACAAAGGGTCATGCCGAAAAAAATACTTGATGCGGGATATAGCTTCCGCCATCCTGTACTTGAACCAGCTCTTAAAAATATATACAAAAGTTGAATCATTCCCCCTTGTTAAGGAAAGGATTGGAATAGCAGCATACTTTTCTTGAAGGTAGGGACCAACAATGGAAAAACCAAAGAAGGATAAAGCGAGAGTTACGTTAACGTCTACTCAGGAGGTTCTTTATCAGCGGGAATTCAAAGCGGCGGACAGAGCGGCGGGAATTGAGGGGCCGAAACTAAGGAAGAGATAAGGTTTACAAAAGTTAGGCGTTTTCACCTCCTGGCTGACTGTAAAATTTCCCACTTATGGTCCGGCCCTTCTCGGAAACGATAATACTGCGGGATATCCGCAATTTATTTCCGAAAGGGGTTTTAAGTGATGGCCCGTTCACGCGGACATAGGAATCGCGATAAGAACACTGCTTCCCTGCCACAAACTCCAAAGAACCTGAAAATTACCGATGGGCGTGACGTCGAATTCGACCGCGACCTTGCCGACCACGACGACCTGGAGGCAATGGCCCGGTCAAAGGCCGCGGACCAGAGGGCGAAAAGCAGGCGGAAATAATCCTTAGAAAAACGAGCATTCGCCTGACTGAGGTTTGCGAATGCTCGTTTTTTATTGCCCTGCTTTTGCAAGATTATTCTCAGCTTTACTCCTTGAGCTTTCATTTTGAGTAAACTATGCTAACCATATCAATTCGGACTCAAGCATTATTCTGAAATTAACTCAATCTTCTCTGCAATGTTTTTTATTACTGAGTTTATGTCTGCATAGCCATAATAGCGAACATGTATGACGGCATTACCTTTAGAAGCATATACTTGTTTGGATTCCTTTTTCTCATTAACAATCAAAAGGTCAAAATTCGGATGCTTTTTTTCAACAAAATCTTTATCGCTCTCTTCAAATCTATATCTCTTTATTAAATTAGAAATCAGATTATCCGCCATACTTGGAAAACTTAGCTGATAAACCCTTGTGTAAATACTTGGTGAATATTCACCGCTCCCGTCCTCCCACATTTCCCCGGGAACCACCCCGGTTTCATCTGTTTCATATTGCACGGGTGCCAACGGACTCCAATCAAACGTATACCGGTTTCCCCAATCAACGTTGTCACTCATATAGGTAGGTTCCTCTCGAACTAAAGCAGGATTCTGCTCTATATCTGCTAATCTGACAAACGGTAAGTCAATGCTTGCTTCGGGCAATGTTTTCGTATCCATTTTTACAAGCTGTACGAATGGAATGATAGCACTCAATCCGACCACTACTGTAAAAAGAAAAGCGATGGTGGAATGTAACCGGTGGTGCCTCTTCCAGGGAGCATGATGATCAATCGGCTTTCCTTCCATAAGTGCTTTTCGCAAAGCACGGATGGATATTGCTGCCTGTAGCGAAGTATAGGCCATAAATCCGATGAAGATTGAAAAAATGGTTTGTTGAATAGCAAACCCTTCTACTAAAATATAGGTAGGTGTCCCATCTAGGAACCAGATAGAAGTCAACATCCCGATCATTAAGATCATTCCACCCACAACTATACTTGCATTCAGAGCTAATTTTTTGTCCAGTTCCTTTAATGTATAAGATTGCTCAGCAGGATCTGTATGAAGCTCTGGTGCATTAAGCTCAACCGGTGATGAAAATACGTGAAAAAAATTATAGCTTGTTACATAATCCCATCCATTTTCCGCATACATCTGTATTTGTTCTGGTGTAATCTTCTTTTTTATCGATACATCTATTCTGTACCTCATATTTTTCGATTCACCTTTAACAAATTTAGCAAAGTGTAACCCCATCTTTTTTAGATGGAATCCCTTCGTCGCCATGTCTGCAAACCAGCTTTCATGCTCACCGATACGCCAATAATCACTTGGGCGGAGTTTATAGACAACCTTATTCATTCTCATCACCTCCATCTAAAATGCCGCCGTCTTGTATCAAGGACTTTAACCGACTGTACTCTATACGTAGAGCTTGTTCTCCTTCTGCTGTAATTTGATAGGTTTTTCTTCTGCCATCATCTTCTTCTAATGAAATAAGGCCATCTTTTTGCATCCGTGAGAGTACTCCATAAAGTGTCCCAGGTCCCATTTTTAATCTGCCATTCGAAACTTCTGTAATTGCATGCATCAGTTGATAACCGTGGTTAGGATGCATTAATGCTAATAGTACATAATACATTGCTTCAGTCATTGGACCTCCATTATATGCCATCCATTACACTCCTTCTTTCGGTTTTCAAGATATTTACTATTATGTATCGCGATATATCGTATGGCATAATAGTACTTCATGAAGTATCAATTGTAAATACTAAATATGGTATAAAAACCATCACCACTCTTTAAGCCCTGTAAATCTACTGCTCTCTAGCTCGTTCTACCTGTAAAAAACAAATTAAAAAAGAAGCAGGTATGCCCTGCTTCTTTTTGTGTACTATTATGCTTTATTTACGGCTGCCTTCTTATTGATTGCCGCCTTTAGATAAGGGACTGCGAATCGGTCAACGCCCCAGTAGGTTGCGCCGCTTCCAGCGAACAAGAGGACAAATGCTACTGTGTAAAGGATTGGGTTTGTGCTAGTTGTGCCGGCAAGCAAGAAGTTCAGGTTCATGAACGCAGCTGCGATTAAGGCCGGGATTGTTGCTGCTCCAAGGATCAGCCCAACTCCAACAAGTGTTTCACCCCAAGGAATCAGGACATTAAAGAGGTCTACATTTGGAACTGCTACGCTTTGCAGGAAATCAGCATACCAGCCTTGGACGGCTGGATGATCTCCGCCGGCTTTTGCCATGGCTCCTTGAAGGAAACCTCCTGCATCAAATCCTCCGGTAATTTTGTGCCAGCCTGCTTCAACCCATTGTAGGCCAAGCCAGATTCTGGCGATTGTCCAAAGTGCTGCGGCTTGTGGTGTTTCGTACCATTTTTTCATCTTAACCAACTCCTGTTTTAGTTTTTTGTGAAATTATTCACATACTTAAAGAAAAAAATATAGTTTCGAGATAAGTTCTGTCGTTTATGGCTTAAGTTTGTGAATGTTTTCACTTACTTTCTACACCCTTACTATACTCCGTCGATTAAAAACTTTCAATATGTTTTTATATATTTTACTATGTTTATAGTGTGTATATGAATAAAATGTGAACAACTGTGGATATCGGGGATATTGTGGATAAGTTTGGTGGCGATAAGAAAATAAGGGAGTGTTAAATATGGGTTTTGTGCATAACATTTGGGGATATGTCTGTGGATAAAGTGGATAAGTCTGTTGATGATTGTTAAAATAACGTTCTTTTTGTGGATATCCCTCTGAATAACTGTAGGAATCCCAAAAATTAGTTTAGGTGAGGGAGAATGCGGGAATTTACTATTTTCTAAGCTGCTTTCCCGGATCTCTCTAACGCAAACTGTATTAAGGGCTTTTTTACAAGAAAGAATTTGATTAGATAGTTGAATGGAGATGGGTAGTTTGGTACTTAAATTGCTTAACGATTTGATTTCCATAGACAGCAGTTCGGTTGAAGGGGCTAATAAAGCAGTACGATTTTGCGGTGACTGGCTCCGCGGAAAAGGCCTTCCTGTATCTTTTTTCGAAAACAATGGCTTCACTATGCTTGTATCCGAAATAGGCAGTGGCGATTTCACCCTTGTCCTGAATGGGCATGTCGATGTGGTTGCCGCAAAGCCCAGCCAGTTCTTCCCTTTTGAACGAGACGGCAAGATCTACGGAAGGGGATCGGCTGATATGAAAGCCGGTGTCGCGGCAATGATGGCCGCACTTGCCCAAATTAATGGGAAGGAGCTCGGAATTAAGGTTCAGTTGCAGATAGTTTCAGATGAAGAAATTGGCGGATTCAATTGCACAGGCTTCCTTGTCGAAAACGGCTACAGAGGCGATTTCGCTATTTGCGGTGAGCCGACGGGGCTTGGCATCGCCCACCAGGCGAAGGGCGTTCTCCGTACAGATGTACTGGCAGCCGGAAAGCCGGCACATGGAAGCCGCCCATGGGAAGGGGTTAATGCGATTGAGAAGGCATATGGAATTTACCGTGAAATTCTCGGCCTCCCTTTTGCCCGCGAAAGCAGTGAATACTATGACAAACCGTCGATCAATTTGGCGAAAATAAATGCAGGCGGGGCCTATAACGTTGTTCCTGATCAATGCACGATGGGGTTCGATATCCGCTATCTTCCCGGTCAGAATAAGGATGAAATTCTAGGCCAAATCAGCGGGATTGAGGGCGCGGAACTGTTTCCTGGAATGTTTTCAAATCCCGTCGATACAGACCGCAGCCACCCCTTCCTGCAACTGCTGGGCGAAATCGTGCAACGGCATACCGGGCGGGAAGCCAATTATTTTGGCCAGCATGGCAGTGCGGATACAGTCTTTTTTGCAAAACACGGAATACCGGCGATTGAATTCGGTCCCGCTGGCGGGGATTGGCACGGTGATGAGGAATACGTGGACATCGAGTCAGTGCTGGCTTTTCAGAACATACTTGTCGAACTGGCTTTATCTGATAGATTGGTGGAGTTTAAGAGGCGTGCTAAGGAATAACATGGTTAAATGACACCTATATTTATTGATATGTTTGGCATTAATGCCAAATCAGGCGGTAATAATGCCGAAATCACCAATATTAATGCCGAATCAGGAATTATTAATGCCAAACGAAGAATTATTAATGCTAAATTAGAGAATAATTCTGCCTAACAGAAATTTACAGCCAATTGGATGGCCCTTCTGTTACCTGGAACGTCTTAATACAAGTTCCGTGTTTAGCCACCAACCAGAAAAAACGCGCCGCCCATTAACAAAAGGGCGGCGCGTCCTATTTCCTACAATGGCAGGAGGGCTATGGTTTCTTTTGCCCTTAGTGATTCAATCATATCCAGCCATTCCTTTGGCTTGTTGGACAGGACAGAGTAATAGGTAGTCAGGAAATCGACAACGAGTGCAGCTTCGATGGCATCCTTGCTGTCGTCGCCCGGCATGAAGCCGAGGTCCAATCCGGAAACAGCCTCCCCATTATTTTCCCAGGATGGGTGGACATAATCAAGATCAAGGCGCTTGTAGCCGAGATGGGAAAGTACTTCGCGGCGGACATAAGGATCCATTACCTTGACACCGCCAAACTCGTAGTCTTCTACACGGTAAGGATTATAAATTTCAGCGAACATGCCGTATAATTCCTTGCCATTTTTACTAGCCAGTTCCTTCAAGTCCTTCATTCGGTTCACGGCCAGGAAGCGGCCAATTCCCTTGCCAGGCTGGCCGATAATCGTAAAGTCGGTCATGGCAATGTTCCAGTTTTCATAATAACGGTATTCGGTCGCGCCAACTACCTCGTCTCCATCGACAGCGACAAACACTCGGATGCCTGGGTCCTCGAGCGGTTCCTTCCACAGGCTGTATTCGAGCACCTCCTCCGGTGGGAAAATTTCTCCCATCAGGTTATGCAACTTCCGGAAGTTGGGGTCTTCAATGCTTGTTATGCGTTTATATTCCATTTCCAGGTACTCCTTCGTTTTTAAATGGGTTTTTCCATTCCATGATTACTGCAAAGTTGCCCGATTCTTCATCTTCAAGGTAATCTTTCACTACGGCTACAGGGACACGGCCGCAACGGAGAAGGAAGGTTATGACCGGGTCCTTCAGTTCGCCCGCCATCACTTTTTCAAGATATTGCTCAGGGGCCATCGATGAAGCAACCTTTTGGTAGCCCGGCATCCTGCTCCCGCCAACCAGCCTGTCGATGCCTTGTTCTATGACCACATGATACATCGCATGCATCAACAATTTCCCAAGGCCAAGCTTCCGGTACTTCGGCCTGACACTGATATCGACTATATAAAGTGAGTTCCCTTCAGGCAGGTGGGTCCGGATATAGCCATTGTCCGTTACTTCCTCCCACGTGTGTTCCGGGTGGGCTGGGTCAAAATTGACACGCAAACCGGTGAGTGAGCCTGCAAGTTCCCCGTCCACTAAAACGCAGAGCGCGCCTTCCGGAAAAATTTCTACATGATTGGCCAGCTGTTCCTTATTCCACCATAAATCAGATGGGAATGGCGGCGGGAAACATTCGGACTGGATTTTTATGAGCCCGTCAAAATCGTCCTCATTATAAGTCCTGATACATACGGAAAACGGCTTGTCCTGCTCGTATACAAAAAATTCGCTTTTGTACATCCTCCTCACCCTTCCGATTCAGATTTTTCCCAATCCACGTACAAATCGGTCCTTCTGTCTCGCCACGTTGTAACAGAGCCGCGCTCACGAACTTCATATAAAAGCTCCAGGTCCAAATCGGCGGTCACAATCATATCGTCATTAATTTCCCCTTCAACCATCAGTCCTTTTGGCGGGAATGGGATGTCATTCGGCGTTATGACGACAGCCTGCCCGAAATTAAGGCGCATGAAATCGACGGTCGGCAGGGCTCCGACTGTCCCTGTCAAAACCACGTACACCTGGTTTTCGATTGCCCGCGCATGGCTTGTGTAGCGGACGCGGTGGAATCCGTGGCGGTCATCGGTACACGATGGGCAGAAAATGACGTCAGCTCCCTTCGCCTTGGCCATTCGGACAATTTCCGGGAACTCGATATCATAGCATGTAAGAATGGCGATTTTGCCTTTTTCCGTGTCAAAAATCCGGAAGCTGTCACCTTTCTCCATATTCCATTCATGAACCTCGGTGGGAGTGATATGAAGCTTCGCCTGCTCTTCTATTCTCCCATCCGGATAAAATAAATGGGCTGTATTATAGAGCTTGCCTCCCCTTTCGACTACATGGGTGCCGCCAATGATGTGCATGCCTGTTTTTTTCGCGAAAGAGGCAAATAACTCGCGGTACTGTTCCGTGAAATTCGGAAGATCATTGATTGTCAGTGCTTTACCTGATTCATCTCCAATTGAAAGAAGCTGAGTGGTGAAAAACTCGGGAAACAAGACAAACTCGGATCCGAATTCCTCCGCCGTTTTTATGTAATGCTCGCACTGTGCCGCAAACTCCTCAAAAGACGAAATCGTATGAAGATGATACTGAACCGCAGAAACCCTAAGCTTCATAGGAATGAACTCCCCCTATCCAAGAAATGATTTCCTATATTATGCCTTAAATAAGAGAAAACGGATACCGATTTGCATTATTACAAACCAAAAAGTGCCAGGCACCATAGTGGAACAAAAAATGTCCACAGTGGTACCTGGCACCCTCAAACTAGGCCAATAAGGATTCGGCGAGTTGGATTTGTTTTTGGATTTGGCCGGGTGCGGTTCCTCCATAGCTGTTTCGGGCGCCGGCGACGTGTTCTGGTGTTAGTATTTTGTATATGTCGCCTTGGAAGTGTTCGCTGAAGGACCTGTATTCATCCATGGATAAATCGAGAAGGTATTTGTTGTTCTGGATGCAATAGAGAACGATTTTCCCAATCACTTCGTGCGCTTCACGGAATGGCATACCTTTTCCCGCAAGATAGTCGGCGATATCGGTCGCGTTTGAGAAATCTTCATTCAGCGCCTGGCGCATGACTTCTCCGTTCACCTTCATCGTTTCAATCATTGGGGCAAGCAGCTTTAATGAGCCTTCCAGCGTTTCAACCGTGTCAAACATGCCTTCCTTGTCTTCCTGCAAATCCTTGTTATAGGCAAGCGGCAAGCCTTTCAAAACAGTCAAGAGGCCAACCAAATTACCATATACCCTTCCTGTTTTTCCGCGCAAAAGCTCCGGGACATCGGGGTTCTTCTTTTGCGGCATGATGCTTGATCCTGTGCAGAACGAATCATCGAGCTCAACAAAACGGAACTCCTGGCTAGACCAGATGATCAATTCTTCGGAGAGTCTCGAAATATGCGTCATGATGATGGAGCCAATCGATAAAAACTCAAGGATGAAATCCCTGTCGCTAACCGCATCCATACTGTTCGGGTAAATCGTTTCAAAGCCAAGCATTTCGGCCGTCAGTTCCCGATTGATCGGAAAAGTGGTCCCCGCAAGCGCACCCGCTCCAAGCGGCATCCAGTTTACTCGTTTCAGGCTGTCCTGGAGCCTTTCCCTGTCCCGTTCAAGCATCCAGAAATACGCCATTAAGTGATGCGCGAATGAAACGGGCTGGGCGCGCTGCAAATGGGTATAGCCAGGAATCAGCGTATCAATATGCTGCTTCGCCTTCTCGACAATCGCTTCCTGGACATTCCCGACAAGGCCAATCAGTTCATTGGTCTTGGTCCTGAGATACAGGTGCATATCCGTTGCGACCTGGTCGTTCCGGCTTCTGCCGGTATGCAGCTTTCCGCCAACTGGGCCGATCAGTTCAATCAGTTTTTTCTCGATATTCATATGGATATCTTCATCTTCTATAAAAAACTCAATCTCGTTGTTTTTGGCCATCTCACTGATTTTTTGGAGCCCGCCTACAATTTTCTCGACGTCTTCCATTGGAATGATTCCGCACTCGCCCAGCATTTTTGCATGGGCAAGGCTTCCTTCAATGTCCTCCGCGACCAGCTTTTTATCAAAAGAAATTGAAGCGGTAAACTCCTCAACCAATTTATTTGTTTCTTTTGTAAAACGGCCGCCCCATAATTTTGACATAAGCCTGCCTCCTGATGATACATGCAGGCTTCCCCATTTTTCAGAGGAAGCCGCACGTTTAGTTTGGATTGTTGTTTAATTGGAATCGTCCAGCCGGCACAATGCCTATTTCAGGACGGACTGCTTGTTATTAACCTCGGAATAGACCTTTGTCGGCAAACCCCAAATTTTGATGAAGCCTTCAGCCGCACGATGGTCGAACGCGTCGCCCTTCGAATAAGTAGCAAGTTCTTCGTTATACAGGCTGTACGGAGATTTACGGCCAACAGTCATATGGGTCCCTTTATGGAGCTTGACGCGGATTGTACCAGTCACGACTTCCTGAGTCTGGTCGACAAACGCATCCAGCGCGGCTTTTAGCGGTGAGTACCAAAGGCCTTCATAAACGATTTTCGCCATCTGCTGATCGACCTGCGTCTTGAATTGGGTTACCTCACGCGGAAGTGTCAGGAATTCTAGCTCCTTGTGCGCTTGGATAAGGATCAGAGCGGCAGGATTTTCGTACACTTCCCTCGACTTAATGCCGACAAGGCGGTTTTCGATATGGTCGATACGGCCAATGCCATGCTTTCCGCCGAGCTCATTCAGCTTTTCGATCAGCTCGACAAGCGGCAGCTGCTCGCCATTCAGCCCTGTTGGAACACCTTTTTCAAAATCGATTTCAATATATTCCGCCGCGTCCGGAGTGAGTTCAATCGGATTCGTCCAGTCGAATGCCGCTTCTGGAGCCTCGGCCCATGGATCTTCAAGAACGCCGGCCTCACAGGCGCGTCCCCAAATATTCGCGTCTATCGAGAACGGATTATCGAGGTCGACAGGGATTGGAATTCCTTTTTCCTCGGCATACTTGATTTCCTCGTCCCTCGTCATTCCCCATTCACGGACAGGAGCGATGACCTTGAGGTTCGGGTTCAACGCCTGAATTGAAACCTCGAAGCGGACCTGGTCGTTCCCTTTCCCTGTACAGCCATGGGCTACAGCGGCCGCGCCTTCCTTTTCGGCAACTTCAACGAGTAATTTTGAAATAAGCGGCCTTGACAGCGCGGATGAGAGTGGATATTTCCCTTCATATAGGCAGTTCGCCTTCAGGGCAGGTACAATATATTCCTTTGCTAAAATCTCTTTCGCATCAATCATGTAGGCCTTGATTGCGCCGACATTCAGCGCTTTTGTACGGATGGCTTCCAAATCCTTGCCTTCCCCGACATCGAGTCCGAGCGCAATAACGTCATACCCGTACTTTTCCTGGATCCATTTAACAGAAACGGATGTGTCCAATCCACCTGAATATGCCAAAACGATTTTTTCTTTTGCCATGTTTGCACCTCTTTAGTTGATTTGATTTATAGGAAAGAGCTATTTCTGTTTCGTTTTTTTAAAAAATCCGTTTTATTATCCAACCAGCAACGCTTTTAGGATTGCCTTTTGGGCGTGGAGCCTGTTTTCCGCTTCGTCGAACACGACGGAATGAGAACCATCGATGATTTCAGCTGTAACTTCCTCGCCGCGGTGGGCAGGCAGGCAGTGCAGGAAGAGATAATCCTTGTTGGCCAGGCTGCAAAGCTCATCGTTTACCTGGAACGGAGCGAATTTGGAAAGGCGTTCCTGTGCTTCCTCTTCCTGTCCCATGCTCGTCCAAACATCCGTGACGACCACATCGGCACCGGAAATCGCTTCTTGGGGATTCCCGGTTATTAAAACGCTGCTTCCCGTCAAGCCTGCCTCTTTTTTCACCTGGCTTACAATCGCGCTGTTTGGAGCGTAACCGTCCGGGCTCGCAATTCTGATATCCATGCCCATCTTGACAGCCCCTTCAAGAAGGGAGTGCGCCATATTGTTATTGCCGTCCCCAATGTAGCAAAGCTTTAAGCCTTCAAGCTCCCCTTTATGTTCATAGATTGTTAGCAGGTCGGCCAATACCTGGGCTGGGTGATGGAGGTCAGTCAGCCCATTGATGACTGGGACGGAAGCATGCTCGGCAAACTCCTCAATTCGCCCGTGCCCAAAAGTTCGGATCATCACCGCATCAACATACCTTGACAGGACTTTTGCTGTGTCGGCAATTGTTTCTCCGCGTCCAAGCTGGATATCCTTTGTGCTTAAAAAGATGGCTTGGCCGCCAAGCTGCATCATCCCAACCTCAAAAGATACACGTGTCCGTGTCGAAGACTTTTCAAAGATCATCCCTAAAACTTTTCCGCTTAAAAATGGCTGAGGTTTCCCCTGTTTTTGGGCCTTTTTTAGCTGAACTGCCGTTTCAAGCAGCCAGCCCAGCTCTTCCGATGTAAAGTCCGCCAGCTTTAAGAAGTCCTTCCCTTTTAAATTCGGTACAAATGATTCTCCGTTTCTAATTGCGTTGAGCATGCTTTTCCCCTCCGTTGTAGTAACTTTCTTCATCCCGCATTATCTTGGAACGGGCGTTTCACTATATTCAATCAGACAATCCATCACCAATATCGCTAAAATTTCGCGAGCACGTTATCAAGAATTGATAGGAAGTTATCCACTTCTTCTTTCGTTGCCGTTAAAGGCGGGAGAATCCGGACAACCTCCGGGCCAGCCGATAAAATAAGCAGCCGTTGCTGTAAAGCCTCTTTGACAATATCAAGAGCGTTGCCCTCAACCTTTATTCCTTTTAAAAGCCCCAAGCCGCGGATTTCTTTCACACATGTATGCTTTTCTTTCAAAGCGGATAACCCTTCATCAAGATAGCTTGCCAGTTGACCCGCTTCTGTCATGATGCTGCCCTCAAGCAACGTTTTTACGGTTGCAAGGCCAGCTGTTGCCGCAAGCGGATTGCCGCCGAATGTACTGCCGTGGCTTCCCGGTTCAAATCCCTTAGCGGCTTCACTTCCGGCAATAATTGCACCGATAGGGAACCCAGAGCCAAGCCCTTTTGCAATGGAGATGATATCAGGCACGATTCCGTACTGCTCGTATGCAAACAAGGTTCCAGTCCGGCCCATTCCGGTCTGGACTTCATCGATCATTAGCAGGATGCCTTTTTCCTTGCAAATGTGCTCAAGTTCTTTCACCCACAGAGGATCAGCCGGTATAACTCCGCCCTCCCCTTGGACTAGCTCGAGCAGGACTGCGCAGGCACTGCTGGCCTTAATTTCTTCGAGCGCAGCCATATCATTGAATCCAAGGTAACTAAATCCTGGCAGGAGCGGACTGAATCCATCCTGGATTTTTTCCTGGCCTGTTGCCGACAGCGCCGCCATTGTCCTGCCATGGAAGGACTGCCTAAAGGTAAAAATCTCACCCGAGTCGCTTCCCTTTACCTTCCTTGCATACCTTCTAGCAAGCTTGATAGCCGCCTCATTCGCTTCGGTTCCGCTGTTGCAGAAAAACACATAATCACCGAAGCTGTTTTCAACAAGAATCTTAGCTAGTTGTTCCTGGCCCGGAATATGGTAAAGGTTTGAGCAATGCCATAATTCATTCAGTTGTATTTCAATTGCGTTTTTGACCGAGTCGGGTACATGGCCCAGGTTGCACACCGCAATCCCGGAAGTGAAATCAAGGTATTGATTCCCGTCTGTATCCCACACATGGCTCCCTTTCCCTTTTGCGAGGGAAATTGGGAATCTGCTATACGTTTGCATGATTGCCGATTCTTGTTCGGCTGTATTATGAGTTGCCATGGATGGCCTCCTGTTCAAGGGAAATTTTCGTTCCTTCCGATTCTCCGCGGGCGTATGATAGCAGGCTGCCTGGCTCGAGGCCACTGATGATTACCGCCTCCCGGACTCCGTGGCTGAGTGCCTTCGACGCAGCGCGAACCTTTGGAATCATCCCACCCCAAATTTGCCCTGATTCAATGAGTTCTTCAATATCACTTGGAGTGGCCCCGTCCATTTTCACTTTTCCTCCGTCCTTTTCAACAAGGATTCCCGGAATATCGCTAATAAAACAAAGGCTGGCACCTAGAGAAGCTGCGATTGCCGCGGCAGCTGTGTCGCCATTAATGTTGTACCGCTGCCCGGTTCCATCCACTCCAATCGGGGAAATGACCGGTATGAAGCCGCCATTCACTAGATGATCGATAATGGAGGTTTTCACCCTGGAAACTTCACCGACAAAGCCAAGCATTCCGGCGTTATCGGCAGGCCTGGCTTCCAGAAGGCCGCCATCCGTCCCGCTGATGCCGATGGCGCTCCCGCCTGCCTGGGAAAAATTCCGGACAATCTGTTTATTCGCAAGGCCGCTCAGCGCCATTTCCGCAACGTCCAGCACCTCATGGCTCGTGACCCTAAGCCCTCCGGCAAATTCGGTTTCAATGTTCAATTTTGCCAAAAGGGAGGTAATCAGCGGTCCGCCACCGTGGACGATGACCGGTGCCCATTCTCCTGATTTTTTCAACGCAACAATGTCTTCAAATATCGATTGCGGCATGTCATCCATAATGCTCCCGCCGCACTTTATTACCATGTAGCGCATCCTCTTCCTCCTGACAAAATTTTTCTCATTAATCCCGCTGGACAATCAGGTCCGGTAGGATGCGTTGATTTTCACATAGTCATACGTAAGGTCGCAGCCCCAGGCAGACGCCTCGGCATCGCCCTGGTTCAGCTCAACCAGAATATCTATTTCGGTTCCTCCAAGATACGTTTTCACGTCCTCCTCGGAAAAAGGGAGTGGCAATCCGTTTGCAAAAACCGGATAGGATCCAATCGAGACCGCTACCTTTTCAGGAACAACCGGAACGCCGCTGTAGCCAATTGCCGCAACAATCCGGCCCCAGTTGGCATCCTCGCCGTAAATGGCTGTTTTGACAAGGTTCGAGGATATGATCGTTTTGCCTATCGCCCTTGCTGCTTCCATGTTCTCGGCACCGATGACTTTTACCTCGACAAGCTTTGTCGCTCCTTCACCATCGCGGGCGATTTGCTTTGCAAGCGATTCGCAAACTTCCTTCAACCCAGCTGCAAAAGCCTGCCAATCCGGGTGGGCCTCATTGAGGGCTTCGTTTTCCGCTAGGCCGTTTGCCATGACGAGAACCATATCATTCGTGCTTGAGTCCCCATCGACCGTAATCATATTGAAGGTCTTATTCGTTGTATCCTTCAAAGCCGAAAGCAGTGCTGCCTGTTCGACGTTGGCATCGGTTGTAACGAAGGCAAGCATGGTGGCCATATTCGGATGGACCATTCCCGATCCCTTGGCCGCTCCGCTGATTGTTACGCCCTTCCCGTTAATCTCAATCTCTGAAACTGCACTTTTTACGCATGTATCTGTCGTTAAAATGGCTTTTTGAAACTCGTTTTCTCCTTCAAAGCCCGTTTCTAGGATTGAATCTATTCCATGTCGAATGCAATCCATTGGAAGCAGTTCACCAATGACACCTGTAGAGGTTACCGCAACGAGGTGGCTTCCAATTCCCAGCTTGGAGGCAAAACGCTGCTGCATCTCATAAGCATCCTGAATTCCCTGTTCACCTGTACAGGCGTTTGCGTTCCCGGAGTTTACAATCAGTGCTTGGATTTTATTTTCAACAGCAATGCTTTTTTGTGTAACGGCAAGAGGGGCCGCCTGGAAACTGTTTGTTGTGTAGACTCCTGCCGCAACTGCTGGGACTTCCGAAACAATATACCCAAGGTCATTTCGTTTTCTTTTGATTCCGCAGTGCATTCCCCCGGCTTTAAACCCTTTTGGGAGGCAGAAGCCACCCTTTTCTTTCAAACTTGATTCCCCATTCGTTGTTGCTTGCACGGTGATATTCCTCCCTCTTCCTTTTTTTTTAAAAAGCATTCATATTCTGATTGTTTAGTAGTTCGATTCTATTGCTACAAATAGTGCGGGATATCCTCCAGTCCTGCCCGGACATCCCAACCATTCATCAAGTTTGCATTTTGTATTGCCTGGCCCGCCGCACCCTTCATTAAGTTGTCGATTGCAGAGACAATCGTCAGCCTCTGGGTCCGTTCGTCCACATATAGCCCGATATCACAGTAATTGCTCCCGGCTACTTCCTTCGTTGCCGGAAAATTGCCGACTGGCCTTATTCGGACAAAAGGATGGCCTGCGTAAAATTCTTGGTAAATCTCCTGTATTTCATCAACCTTGACCGATTGTGATAAGTTCACATAAATCGTGGCCAGGATTCCTCTCGTCATCGGAGCAAGATGGGCTGTGAAGGTCACCATTACAGGCTCATCAGCTTCAAAGGAAAGAATTTGTTCAATTTCAGGAATATGCTGGTGAGTACCAAGCTTGTAGGCCTTCATGTTTTCATTCACTTCTGAAAAATGAGTTCCCAGGGATACTCCCCTCCCTGCTCCTGAAACCCCTGATTTCGCATCGATAATGATAGACTTCAAGTCTGCAAGACCGGACTTTATAACTGGCAGCAGCCCCAAAAGGGAAGCTGTCGGGTAACAGCCCGGATTGGCTATGATATTCGAACTCTTTATTTTTTCCTGATAGATTTCACTTAATCCGTAAACCGCCTGGCTAATTGTTTGCTCATCGGCTGGCGAATGATTGTACCACTTTTCATAGGTTTCCGGTGATTTCAGCCTGAGATCCCCCGATAAATCAATGCACCGTGCACCGTTTTCCGCCAGTTGGGGAATAAGTGTTTTGCTAATGCCGGATGGAACGGCAGTGAACACAATTTCGGCTTCCTTGCATATGCTATCAGCGTTAAAGCTGGTCATTTCCTGGTTAATTACTCCGGCTGTATGCGGAAATATATCACTGAACCCTATACCTGCATTGGAACTCGATATGATTGGCCCAAGTTGTAAATATGGATGATTGTTGATAATTCTGATCAGTTCGAGCGCACTGTAGCCAGTGCCGCCTATTATTGCTGCTTTCACTTTTCATCCCCCCAATAATGAATTATTATAATTATATATTCATAATTATGCAAGTTGTCTTTTAAAAAACTTTATTTTTTTTAAAAATCAGGCCTTTAGCCTTAATAATTCAGCTTGAAGAAAAAAGCGTTATACATTTAACTGTATAAATATATATATGTAGTAAATTTTAGTAAGGAACGGTGACACCAAAAAACAGGCTGCCAATTCGCAGCCTGTTTTTTTCTAGAATTTCACTATTTCACAAACTCACTTGCAACCTTGTCAATCCTGTTTGTCCAAATCCAGCCCGGGAAATTATCTGGAAGCCGTTCAATATCCTTTTTAGAATCAAATCCCTCCGAAAAACCTCCATCGCCGGCAACAAGGACTACCCTCGTCCCGGCATTGTCCATTCGGCTCACAAATTTCCCAGGCCAGCCCCATAGCCATGGAGCGATTTTTTCAGGGATGTGAACCTGTGTCCGCTCGCACGTCTTCGGCACATATCCCGTCCATCCAACAGCTATATAAGGGAGAAGGCAGCTTTTCAGTGTAGCCTTTGACATGGCCCTCAAATCTGGAAGCTCCTCTTTAAGAGAAGCAATCGGCTCGTCCCCTCCATAAACCGTTAGCTGTCCAAGCCTTTCCTCCGAGAAACCCCGTAAATAGTCTGCGAGCATTTTCCCTTCCTTGGGATCATTGCTCTTTATATGAATCAGAAATTCTTTATCAGGAAACTGTTTTAACACTTCATCGAGCGAGGGCATCAGTGCAATGCCCTTCCCTCTGAATGGAAAGGTTTTTCCACCGTCAGCCGTGTAGCCATAGCCGATATCCAGCTTCTTTAAGTCCGCCATCGTATAATCCCTTGTAACGCCCGAACCGTTCGTCCTGCAGTTCAATTCCCAGTCATGAAACACTGCAAACTGCCCATCCTTCGTTTGATGGATATCCAATTCGACTACATCAGCCCCGGCTTTAAAGGCTGCCTCCATTGAAGGGATTGTATTTTCCAGGTAGCCATGCTCCGGCGGGTATATCCGTTCAGCCGTGCAAGTTTCATTCGTGATCCCAGACATATCAAACGTCTGGGCCACTCCCCTGTGGGCAAGAAGCTTGGGGCTCCCGGAACCCTTGCCGCTAAAGATGGATGTATTGTTTAAAAAAATGAACACGGTTAGAACTGCCAGGAATACAGCTATACGCCTCCCAATTTTTCGCCTCTTCATAAACATTCCCCCTATTAGCAAAAAAGACACTGCCCACCATTTGGACAATGCCTCCTCCATCTTATGCCTGCTGCTGTTTGAAATAATTCATTGCCCAATTGATTCCGTTTTTATCGGTCACCTGGCCATGGATCGCGCCAAAGAAGGTATCCTGCAATTCAACCGTTACTTGGCCTTCTTCACTTAACGCTTCATATACGCTTCTGATTTCTTCTTCCGTATCCAACGTGAGGATAATCCTGACCATGTCGCCAGGGACAGGTTCCTGCTTAAATTTGAAAGCAAAATGGATGTAGGAGCCGTTGCCGAAATGAAGCTCGGCGTGAAGGAGATTTCCCGCATGTTCATTCAGTACTTTTACCTCACCGCCAAGAATTCCCTGGTAGAACTCGATCGCCTCACGGCAGTTGTTTACTAAAACATATGGGCTTGCGCTTTTCATCACTGTAACCTCCCGATTGCTTGTTTCTCAAGCAGTATAGCATACAGGAGTGGCATCTTAAAGCAGGCTAAATTATTTTCGCAAAAACGCACGTATCACGCAATTCCCCGTTAACGGAAAGGGGATCGTTTCTTAAGATTCCTTCCAGAGTAAAACCTAAGCGTTCAGGGATAGCCCTGCAAATAGTGGTGACGGCTTAATAATGCCAAATATGCCAGTATTAATGCCGAACAAGCCAATATTTAAGCCAAATATGCCGATAATAATGCCGAATATGCCGATAATTATGCCAAACTTCGCTATAATTATGCCAAACTATATATATTGAATTCAAAAGGTTAGAGTGAGCGGACGAAGTCGTAAGGATTTACGTAAAAATGCAATTATATTATTCTACTTTTATAGTTTAGAGTTTTCCTCCAAGAAAGGAGCCGCTTCATGAAGTTAAGAATGATTGCCGGTTTTACAATCTTTTTTATCATCTATTCGTTGCTTGTTTTATATATTGGCTGGAATGGCTGGGTTTGGATTAAATCGGTCGGGGTGCCGCAGCCTTCAGTTCTATTGTACGGCGCTATTGTTTTTATTTTGGCTTTCTCCTATCTCCTGGGACGGGCGAAGTTCAGGATGCCGATTTTCACAATAATCGGTTCTTACTGGTTCGGCATATTCCAATATGCGCTGCTCCTGCTGCCGCTTGCCGACGTGGCTGCATTCATTCTGATAGAAACGGGTTTTCCCTCGGGTAAAGTTATTTTTTGGACAGGCCTGATTGTACTTGCAGTCTTTGCCGTTCTTTTCGTCTATGGGACCTATAATGCATACAGCCCTGTAATCAGAAACTATTCAATTGCGATTCCGAAACAGGCCGGCGGGCGGCAAAAGCTGAAGATTGCGATGGCTTCTGATATGCATTTTGGCAATTTGTCCGGGCTTGCCCACCTCCGCAGGCTGGTCGAAATAGCAAACGGGATTAAGCCGGATATTATCCTCTTGCCAGGCGACATCATAGAAGATGACCTTGAGCCATTCATCCGCAAAAAAATGGGTGAAGTGATGAAAGGATTGTCCGCCCCACTCGGTGTTTATGGGGTGCTGGGCAACCATGAATATTATGGCGGAGCCATCCCCGAGTTTGTCCAGGAAATGGACAGGGTCGGCATCCGAATCCTCCAGGACGACGTGATAGAAATAGACGATTCTTTCTTCCTTGCCGGCCGGAAGGATAAGACCGATAAATTTAGGCAGGGGATGAATGACCTTTTGGCCGCCACGGATCCGTCCATGCCGATCATCATGATGGACCACCAGCCCGCGGAGGTCTCGATTGCTGCGGAAAATAGCGTTGACCTTCTACTTTGCGGCCACACCCACCGCGGACAAATGGCACCAAACCATTTTATTACAAAAAAGCTATTTGAAATCGACTGGGGCTATTTGAAAAAAGGGGAACTGCACACAATCGTCTCCTCCGGTTTTGGCTTCTGGGGGCCGCCACTCAGGCTTGGAAGCCGTTCGGAAATAATTGAAATCGACGTTGCTTTTGCAGAGGAAACCGAGCCGCATTACAATAAAAATGAAGGAGCCATCCTCTAAGTAGGGCGGCTCCTTTTGTATCTACTTTTTGCTAACAATGGTGGCTTCCCTTATCCACTCACGGCCCGTAGCGGTTGGAGGGCCTTTTTATTAGTAGGGGTCCCCTTGATTTTTAGAAAAAAAAAAAGAAGACTCTCCTGAGCCTTCTGGTTTAATGTTTCATTTTCGGATCAAGCACATCCCGAAGCCCGTCTCCCATAAGATTAAAGCCGAGGACTGTCAGCATGATTGCCATACCGGGAAAAAACAAGGTCCACGGGGCCTGGGTCAAATAGTTCTTTGAATCCGCGAGCATTCTTCCCCATTCAGGGTCTGGCACCCGAGCTCCCATTCCAAGGAATCCAAGTGCCGCGGCTTCAATTATGGCCGTTGCAATTGCAAGCGTCGCCTGGACGATGACTGGAGTCACGCTGTTCGGCAGGATATGCCTGAACAGGATGCGGCTGTCCCTCATCCCGACCGCCCTGGCTGACATAATGTATTCCTCCTGCTTTACACTCAGTACTTTCGATCGGACAAGCCTCCCGAAATTGGGAATATTGATAATTGCAATTGCAATTAGCGCATTCTGGAGCGACGGGCCTAGGATTGCCACAATCGCGATGGCCAGGAGAATGCTAGGAAATGCAAGCAGGATATCAAATATACGGGAGATCAGCCCATCCACCCAACGCCCATAATAGCCGGCAATGACTCCTAAAAATGTCCCAATAATCGCCGAGGCCAGAACGGAGAAAAAGCCGACCCACAAGGAAATCCGGGCGCCATAGACAACTCTCGAAAAAATATCCCGGCCAAAATCATCTGTCCCGAACCAGTGTTTTTCGGATGGAGGCATAAGCCTGTCCGCCAGAACATGTTCCCGGAAACTGTATGGAGCAATATAAGGAGCGAGAGCCGCTATGACAATAAAGAATATTACGATTAGAAGGCCAATGAGTGCAAGCCTGTTTTTTTGAAAAGAATGCCATGCTTCCTTCCAGGGGGATGCCGCTTCATCATCAAGCGCTGCGGTGGGCATGCCGCCTGTATTTTTTACTAGTTCTGCCATGTTCCTCCCACCCATCCTTAATTGTATTTGATTCGCGGATCGACGAATGCGTATAAAAGATCGACAATCAGGTTGATTAGAACAAATATCCCTGCGATTATCAGGATTCCGGACTGGATGACCGGATAATCACGGAAGCCGATGGCATCGTATAAATAACGGCCAATTCCCGGCCAGCCGAATATCGTTTCTGTCAGAATTGCCCCTCCGAGTAAAAGGCCCGTTTGAAGTCCAATAATTGTTAAAACGGGGATGACGGCATTTTTTAAAGAATGCTTGTACACAACCCAGAACATTGGCAATCCCTTCGCCCTTGCTGTACGGATATAATCGGATTTCATTACCTCAAGCATTGAAGACCGGGTCATTCGCGCTATAATAGCCATCGGTATAGTCGCAAGTGCCATACTCGGCAAAGTTAGATGCCTCGCCACAACGACAAATTGGTCAAACCGTCCCTGCAGCAGTGTATCCAGCAAATAAAAATTCGTTATTGCCGTTACTGGATCCCTTACATTTTCCCTCCCGGTAGTCGGAAGCCAGCCCAGTTCTATGGAAAAAAGCCATTGCCCCATCAAGCCAAGCCAGAAAATCGGCATCGACACCCCGACAAGCGCAATCACCATGGCTGCGTAATCGAACCATGAATTCGAAAACCAGGCGGAAACAATCCCGGCATTTACCCCGATAATGACAGCAATTAACATTGCGGCAAACGCCAGCTCGGCGGTTGCTGCAAGATATGGCCAAATTTCCTCATTTATCGGGCCCCTTGTTCTTAAAGAAATTCCCAAATCCCCCTGGAAAAGGGACTTAACATAGTCAAAATATTGTATGTACCATGGCCGGTCCAATCCAAGCTGGGTTGTCAGCGCTGCGATGGATTCCTTTGTTGCCCTTTGCCCAAGAATAACCTGTGCCGGATCCCCCGGAATCGCATGGATAATCGCAAAAACGATGAGGGTCATCCCAATCAGGACTGGAATAAGTGATATGATTCTCCTTATGGAGTATGTCAACATCTTCTCGCACCTCCTTTTTTCCGTTTTTCAAAAGTGCTATGTTGATTCCTTTCACGGCAATTCGCCTTTGATCAGTTTTATACAAAATGGCTTTACGTTCCTAAGATTCCCATTAAGGCCAAAAGGAGAGCAAGCTCCCCTTTTGGCCGCCAAATTATTTAAATTCGACCTTCATGAGCGATTCAGAACCAGTTGGGTGAGGCACATAACCGGAAATTTCTTTTACAGCTGCGGATAGCGGCCTCGAGTGGACGAGCGGCACCCAAGGAGCATCTTCGTGGATAATGACTTGTGCCTCCTTGTATATTTCGGCGCGTTTCTCCTCATCCGTCTCCGATTGGGCCTTGATTAAAATATCGTGAAGCTCATCATTCGCATAACGGGAATAGTTGCTTCCTCCAATGCTATCCTTATCCAGGAGCGTGTAGAGGAAGTTGTCGGCATCGCCGTTATCGCCTGTCCATCCAAGCATGAACGCGTCAAATTCGCCTTTTTTCGCTTTGTCGAGATACGTTGGCCAGTCAACAGTCTTAATTTCCGCCTGAACGCCAATTTTGCTGAAGCTTTCCTGGATAATTTCGGCGACCTTTTGCCCTTCAGGCATATAAAGGCGTGCTACCGGCATTGCCCACAGATCCATTTTGAATCCTTTCTCAAAGCCTGCTTCCTTCAGCAATTCCTTTGCTTTATCCAAATCATATGGATACGCTTCGATTGCTTCGTTGTACCCCTGGATTGACGGAGGCATCGGATTGACTGCCGGTTTAGCCATTCCGGCATAGAATGCCTGGATAATGGACTCCTTATCAATCGCATGGTTCAGCGCCTGGCGGACAAGCTTATTGTCAAACGGTTTCCTCGTGGTAGTAAAGCCAAGGTAACCAACGTTCATGGATGGGCGCTCAATAACCTGAAGTTTCTCATTGCCTTCAACTTGGGCAACTTCAGCATAGTTCAAGCCGTCCATCATATCGATTTCCCCATTTGCCAGCGCATTGAGGCGGGCTGTATTTTCAGGGATAACCCGGTAAATGAGTTTGTTCAATTTCGGGAAGCCTTTTTGCCAGTAATTTTCATTCTTTTCAAGGGTGATAGTGTCATTCTCTTTCCATTCAACGAACTTGAACGGGCCGGTTCCAACCGGGTTTTTTCGGTAATTATCGCCGTGCTTTTCTAGGGCTGCAGGGCTGGCAATCCCGAAGCATGACATCGCCAGGTTTACAAGGAAGGTAGCCTGCGGCCTTTTCAAAGTGAAAATGATTGTATGCTCATCTTCAACCTTTATTTCCTGGATGACATGGCCTTCGTCTCCCTTATAGCCTCCAAACATAGTGTAATAAGGGAATTGATCCTCATTGCCGCCGGCCCATCGGTCAAAGTTGTATTTGACCGCCTCGGCATTGAAGTCGGTGCCATCATGGAATTTTACGCCTTTTTGAAGTTTGAACGTATAAGTCAGAGAATCATCCGATATTTTCCATTCCTCTGCCAATCCAGGTTGGGTGGATGTATCGCTATCACCAAAGCTTACCAGGGTGTCATAAATATTTTCTGTCACTTTGAAGGTTTCGCCTTCAGTCGTTGTGATCGGATCAAGCGTTACCGAGTCACCGCCTCGGGCATAAACCAGCGTATCCTGTTTCGGTTTAGTTTCGCCCGAAGATTGACCTTTTCCCGATGTGGATTTCTTTGTGCCACCCCCGCTGCTGCAGCCAGCCAGCAATAAACCAACTGCCAGCAGTGCAATCAAGAGCACCTTAAGATTTTTGTTCATAGCCTTTTTTACCCCCGTTTTCTAATTTTGAATTTATCAATCCCGCTGCATTCCCCTCGCCATACAGGTGGCATGCAACGTAATGACCATCATTCGTGATACCTTCCGGCCGGACTGTTGTGCAAACCTCCATACAAGCGGAACATCTTGTGTGGAATGCACAGCCCGACGGAGGATTGGCGGGGCTCGGCAGCTCCCCTTCAATCAGTATGGTTTCTTTCTTCAAATCAGGATCGGGTACTGGTACAGCTGACAAAAGCGCCTTTGTGTACGGATGCTTCGGATTTTCGTACAATTCCTCGCTCCCTGTCAGTTCGATGAGGCGGCCAAGGTACATAACCCCTACCCGGTCACTTATATGGCGTACGACTCCCAGATCGTGTGCGATAAATATATATGTAAGACCAAATTCTTTTTGTATATCCTTCATTAAGTTCAATACCTGGGCCTGGATGGAGACATCCAGTGCAGAAACAGGCTCATCGGCAATAATGAGTTTTGGTTTTGTCATCAACGCCTTTGCTATGCCAATCCGCTGCCTTTGCCCGCCGCTGAACTGGTGAGGATAACGCCGGGCATGGAAGCTGCTCAGCCCGACCACCTCGAGCATTTCTTTCACCAGTCTCTTCCGTTCCACCTTCGATCCAATTCCATGGACAATCAAAGGCTCTTCCAAAATTTCTTCAACTGAATGGCGCGGATTTAAGGAAGCATAGGGATCCTGGAAAACCATCTGGATGTCACGGCGAACCTTTCTCAATTCTGTCGGCGACATTCTCGTAATCTCTTTATCTTCAAAGAGAATTGAACCGTCACTCGCCTCGATTAATCTCATGAGCAGGCGGCCTGTCGTTGACTTTCCGCAGCCGCTCTCCCCGACAATGCCGAGTGTCTCTCCTTTCCTTACATAAAAGGAAATATCATCGACCGCTTTAACCTCGCCGACCTTCATTCCGAACAGGCCGCCTGATATTGGGAAATATTTTTTCAGACCGTTTACTTCAAGAAGTAACTCTTGCATTTTCCCCGCTCCTCTCGCTCGTTTCATACAAAAAGCAGCGGACTTCATGCCCTGGCTGTCCCATTTTATACAACAAAGGCGTCTCTTCGAGGCATCTGCCAAAAACCTCCGCGCACCGGGGGGCAAATCTGCAGCCATTCATAATTGCGCCCGGTCTTGGAACATTGCCGGGAATGCTATACAGCCGCTCCTTTTTTATCCGCAAGTCCGGAACCGACTTCAGGAGTCCTAGCGTATAGGGATGTCTTGGGTTTTTTAAAATAGTCCTGACATCTCCTTCTTCAACAATCTGTCCCGCGTACATGACGATGACCCGCTCACAAATTTCCGCGACGACGCCAAGGTCATGGGTAATCAGAATAATGGTTGTATCTGTTTTTTCGTTTAAATCCTTCATTAGGGCAAGAATTTGGGCCTGAATCGTCACATCCAGAGCAGTAGTAGGTTCATCCGCGATTAGAACCTTAGGGTTGCAGGCCATCGCCATCGCAATCATGATCCGTTGGCGCATTCCTCCCGAAAGCTGGTGGGGGTATTCCTTTAAGATGCCTTCTGCTCTCGGTATCCCTACCAATTGAAGTAATTGGATGCATCTTACCTTTGCTTCTGCCTTGGAAAGGCTTGTATGCAGCCGGATTGCTTCCGTTAGTTGGTTTCCGATTGTGAATAAGGGGTTTAATGAGGTCATTGGTTCCTGAAAAATCATTGAGATTTGATTACCACGGATTTTGCGCCATTCTTTCTCGGGGAGCCCGGCAAGGTTCCTTCCTTCAAACAGAATCTCACCGTCCTCAATAATGCCTGGCGGGGAAGGGATTAGCCCCATTGCGGCAAGTGAAGTCACACTCTTGCCGCTTCCCGACTCGCCAACTATTCCGAGGATCTCTCCCTTTTTGACTTCAAAGCTGATGCCATCTACGGCAGGAAGAAGCCTGTTACTGGTCTGAAAGGAAATCTTTAAATCCTTTATTTTCAAAATCGCCTCTTTTTCCATTGCGTCACCTCAGCCTCAACTCTATGTTATTGAGAGAATTTTTTAATTATACTGAATTCATAAACTATTATGACACTATGATTTTCATATGTGTGTCTAAATTTGTCAAACAATAAAAAAATTTCCCAACCCCTTCAACGCTATAATCTATAATAAAGATGGCAATACACAGGTTGTTGCTTAGAAAAGCTAGATGTTCTCTTTTAAAATGACGGAAAGCTACCGGAGGGAAAACATGGGTAAAAAATTGTGGCAGTATCCTGGAGGAAAAAAAGGAAGGTGGGCAACTCTGTTAATCTGGATTGCGCTTCTAGCAATCTTGAACTTTGTTTTCCCGCAGGCAAACTCGCAAAAGACGGAAACGGCCGGTGATTTGGAAAAGACTGCACCATCCCAGCTGGCAAAAGCAATTGCTGACAAGGAGTTTCCTGCTGACAAAGGAATTCCCGCATTGCTAGCATGGCACCGTGGCAGTGGCTTGGAAAACGTGGATTTGGAAGCCATCCAGACAGTCGTAAAAAAACTCAACGATCATCCGGCGAGCTATCAGGAAAGTATTCCCCCATTTCATCAAATGCCTCCAGAAGCCTTAAGGCGTTTAATTTCAAAGGATGGGACGACCCTAATCATTCCTGTATCCTTTCAGGAAAAAACAGGGCCGGAAGAGCTTGAAAAAGGCATTGGGGATATTGAAAAAACTATTAAGAGCACATTTGGGGAAAATCCACTATCAGTAAAAGCAGGTACGGAGGATAAACTTCTAGTAAGACTGACTTACTCCACGAGGCGAGCCCCGTGGGTTCTCACATATAGTTTCTCGTAAGCGTACATAGAGTCAAGCTCCCATCGGCGTTACGCACTAGCTATAGGGGTGAGAACCAACAAACAAGCAGTCCGTTGACCACATTAGCGTTTGTTTTCTTTTCTTTCGAAAATGGAGGCTAAGTCATACCCCCAGATTTGTTTTAAGAGATTTTAATGCCACTATTTAGGACAATTCTACGGTTGTTTTTAATTCGTTGAATACATCCGTCGTGTAATAATCGAAAGTTTTCAAATCCAATTTGGCACCGTTCCTGGTCGGGCTTTTGTCCTTCATCATCTGAACAATAGAGTAAAAAAGAGGAATATAAATCACGTTGAAATTTAGTTCCATCCGGTAAAACATGCCATCGTTTCAATAATTGCTTTTTATTCGTTGTATTTAACATGTGGTCGTATTGAGATGCTTTAAATGTCCACGTATTAATTTCCGTGACTTTTCCGGCGGTTAAGGCAAAACGATATTTGGCTTGTTGAATAAAATAGCCGGGACTTCGCCTCAAAATACTTTTCCCAAAGCGTTTTCTTCGTTTCCATTTTCCTGTTTTCTCGCTTTTTGCAGCAGTTTTTGATTTCTTCTGCAGTCCCTTGATGTTCATGGTTTCGATAATCAATTCATCCCCGGCGGAACGCAATCGATTAATGTCTTCATTGTGTGCGTACTTTCTGCTATCGGCTGCTTTTCGGTGCAGATTGCGTAATTTCCTTTGGGCTTTTTTATATTTCTTTGAAAATATCCATTCTTTCTTTCCTTTTTTTATCGTTCCATCGGCGTTATAGTTTTTAGGATTCGTCGCCCTTCGGGATCGGTCTAGATATCTTTGGATATTTACAATCTTTCGTTCGGTATGAAATGTTTCCGAAGAACGTTCGGCTAAATTTTTTAAAAGTACCTGGTCTTTTGAAACGATTCCGATGGACTGGGTACCAATGTCCCCGCCGATTCTCCCTGTACCGAGAGTGTGGCGGAAAGAGCCGTCCTTTCTACGCTTGGACACTGGATTGCCTTCCAGTGTGATTTGAACAAAATACCTGATTTTGCCCCTAATTTCTTTTCTTACGATTCGATTGTTGCGAATCCGGTAAGTGGGAAGGACATTTTCACCTGCCAAGTGCCGTTCTACATTTATTTGCTCAATTTCAGCGCAATTCACCATGTAATTTCGAATATGGGAAAGAGTTTCTAAAATGAATAAATCGTTCTGCCTTATTTTCAAAGGGAAGTTCATGCCACTGTGGCTTACATAGAAATCATTCGTCTTCTTGTTGTGTTTTAAGATAATACAGCGTTCTGCTTGTTTGCCTTGAAAGGTAATGAAATCACCTTTTTTATAAAAATATGGTTTTTCTCCGTCGCTAAACACTATTTTTTCCATCGTCTTCCACGCCATTTCACACACGGACCAAACGGTCACAGCGTCCGGCAAATGAAACTTCTTTTCTCTCAGTCCTGCACCATAATTTCTGGCAAAATCAAATGTGACCTGATAGGAATTCCGCAATTCAAAAAGCTGTTCCTTTAGTTGAGTGAGTTCATATTCTAGTAATTTAGCATCATCAGCGTTTTTTGTTATTTCAGCCGACACCGAACGGTATCGTTTTAACAACGAGTTATACTTTTTCGTTCGAGCCATTTGAAGATAGTTTTTGTATAGTTCACCCAACACTGTATTTCGAATGACTCGTAAGTGCTCGCCGATTCGTTTCATTCTATAGTGCTGCAAAGGCAAAACATCAAGTTCGACCTCGATAATATGAAGAGGAGTATGCATGTTGCGAATGACATGTAACATTTTTTTGAATTCGGAAGGCGGATTCTTTTTTCTTGTTTTCTTTGTTTCTTTTGCTGTATTCATTTAAAACATACTCCTTTCTATAAAGTTTTGGTCTTTTGCGCCTATGTATAGCGTTTCACCGTTGCTTCACTTACCCCGCCAACTGTACTTACAAAATATCACTTGTTCCATAAACAACAGAATGAGATTAAAGCTTCTTTAAATTAAAAATTTTATATGGTACTGGACTAGAAACTTACAATGATTTAAAGTGTAGTATACATTGATATTTACCAACTAAGTTCCATAGTTTCAATCCAAATTTATACATCTATTTTATCATATAGGAACATTCGTTCGCAAGGGAAACACCTCTAAAGTCGCTCAAATAGGATGGTCAAAAGACCATCCTAGATGCCCTTACATCCACGGGGCAAGCCCGCGTGGTTTTACGGGCAAGTTCTATAACAGGGCCGGCAGGTATTTCTTTGGATGCCAATAAGCTTTTCGGCCAGGGAGACTTGAATCTGCTTTTTGGTACTGTGGCCATTGTGCTTATTCTTTTGCTTCTTATTTATAGATCCCCCATTCTTGCGCTTGTCCCGCTGGTAGGCGTTGGCATTGCTTATGGAATCATCAGTCCCCTCCTCGGCTGGATCGGGGAAAATGGCTGGGCTGAATTTGATAGCCAGGGGCTTTCGATTATGACCGTGCTTCTTTTCGGTGCCGGAACAGACTATTGTTTGTTCCTCATCTCAAGCTACAGAAGCTATCTTGAAAAAGAAGAAGATAAATTTGCCGCCATGCGGCTGGCGATCAGCAGCTCGTCAGGAGCCATCGCGATGAGCGGGCTGACGGTCGTCTTCTCTTTATTAGCCCTGCTTCTTGCCAAGTACGGCTCGATTCATCGGTTCGCAATTCCGTTCAGTTTATCAATCCTGATTATGATGGCGGCAAGCCTGACACTCGTTCCGGCAATTCTTAGCGTTCTCGGCCGCAGCTCCTTTTATCCATTTATCCCTAGGACCCCCGGGATGAAGAAGCTTCGCGCCGAAAAAGGAGGAAAGGTATATTCGCCTTTACAGAAAAATGAAGGGCTGGGGCTTAAAATCGGCGGTATGATCGGGAAAAGGCCGTGGCAGATTGCAATGGCAACCACGCTCCTTCTAGTGGTCTTTGCGTTTTTTTCCACAAGGATAGAATATACGTACGATACGCTATCCTCCTTCCCGAAGGAAATGCCGTCACGTGAAGGATTTGCTTTGATTTCCGATCATTTCAGCCCAGGGGACCTTGCCCCCGTTCATGTGATTGCCGATACAGATGGAAAACAGACCGATATCAGGGAAGTACTTGAAAACTTATCTTTTATCGCAAGTGTAGCGAGTCCTGAGCTAGGAAAAAAGGATTCCGGGATGGAGCTTTATGAGGTAAAACTCGCCAAAAACCCTTATTCAAACGAAGCCATGGAACATATTACCGACATTAGGGCCAAAGCAGTTGAGGCGCTTAAGGAAGCTGGAATTGAACATTCTTCCGAAAAGGTTTGGATCGGCGGCATGACCGCCGAGCAGTACGACACCAAAGAAATTACCGTAAGGGACAGCGACGTTATCATTCCAGTTATTCTTGCGATGATTGCCGTTCTCCTTCTCGGCTATCTGCGTTCCATAACAGCTACTGCTTATTTGATTGGAACAGTTGTCCTTTCCTACTTCAGCGCGCTCGGACTTGGCTGGATTGTCCTCCATTACGGCTTTGGCGTTGAGGCCATCCAAGGGTTCATACCGCTTTATGCCTTTGTATTCATCGTCGCTCTCGGTGAGGACTACAATATTTTCATGGTTTCGGGTATTTGGCGGAAAAGCAAAGAAATGCCGTTATGGCGGGCGGTAAAGGAAGGAGTTGCCGAATCGGGCGCTGTCATTACATCAGCAGGATTGATCCTAGCCGGTACATTCATGGTCCTGACTACTTTGCCCATCCAGATTCTTGTACACTTTGGAACGATAACAGCTATTGGCATTCTCCTTGATACGTTCATTGTCCGGCCATTCCTTGTTCCGGCCATCACGGTTCTTTTGGGAAAATGGGCCTTCTGGCCATCAAAGCGGAATATGGATGCCGCCGCAAGCCAGAGAGAGGTCCAAAAGGGTTAACTCAAATTAATTAAAGGACTCCATTCATGGGGTCCTTGCTATTGGGGAAAAGAACCCCATTGATGGAAGATTTACTTCATTTTTCCAAAGGGCTTAGGTGAATAAGCAACTCCCCTATCACACAAACTAAATTCCGAACAACCATAAAAGGAGTGAGGTTTGTGAAAAAGGGGTCCAAAGTATTGCTTTCAGCTTTATTGCTAATTGGCTTGGCTGGATGCGGCGCTAACAATAACGATAACGGAAAGAACAAGGTACAGACAAACAGGGCAAGGATTAATAATGTTGGCGACAACCAGCAGCTTCGGGTATCCGACCGCGCTGCACGGGCAGTTGAACGACTTAAGGAAGTCGACAGGGCCCATGTTATCGTTTCCAACAACAATGCCTATGTCGCAGTACGGATGAATGATAATAATGGACGAAATGGCGCTGGAACGTTTAATAATGGAAATCGCAATGACGGCAACAATGGAAATATGCTTGATAACGGCCGGATTGATCAGCATGGCAATGACGGCATCATCAATGGAAAAGGCGATGCAGGAAACAAAAACCGGGATGGCAGGACATATAACACTGGTAACGGCGGTATGAACGGAAATACCGGGATATACGGAGCTGGCAACGGTGCGGGAAGCGGATTCCGTGATTACGGATATGGCACCGGTGAAACAGGCGGATACGGAGCCGGAGACGGAATGGCGGGAGGACTTGGCAATAACAACGGTAACTACCTAAACAACAACAACAACAACAACCGTGGTACAATCACCGGCTATGGGAACGACAACAACCGCGATGTCATAAGCGATCCAAACTACACTAGCGTCAACACAAAGTTTGAACAGAAAATAGCAGACCAGGTCCGGAAGGCTGACAAGAGCATCCACAAAGTCTACATTTCCTTCAACCCTGATTTTTACGACACAATGAACGGCTATGCCAATAATATTAATGATGGCAGGAACCGCAGCGGCCTGTTTAACGACTTTACAGGAACAATGCGCGGAGTTTTCGGAAGATAGCATGGAACGGGCGGCATGATTGTGCCGCCCGGTTTTATTTTATTAAAAGACTTAAAACGACTTAAAACGGATTTATTGATCGTTAGTTAACCACGCCTCTTTGCTAAAATAACAATCGTGCTGATAATGCAAAAGGTGCCGAGCCATTCTTCCAGGCCAAACGGGACACTCAGCCAAATGACCGAAACAAATGCAGCTGAAAGAGGCTCTACGGAAGCGAGCAGGCTTGTCTCGGAAGCGGTTATGTATTTCAGGCTTTCCAAATAGCAATAAAAAGCAATCAGTGTCCCGAATATGACTACAAACAGGACCGCCAGCAAGGATTGGAACGAAACAGATCCTTCAAACATCCAGGGCGGGTTAATGAAACTAAAAAATAATCCACCTGTGACCATCCCCCATCCTGTAATGGTTATGGAACCCCATTTCGCAAGAAGTTCTCTAGGTTGAAGCGTGTAGAAGGCAAGCGCGGCCGCGGATGCGATTCCCCAAAAGACGGCCAGGCCGGAAATCGACAAGGTCCCGATATTTCCCTTAGTCACAAGGAGAAGTGTTCCCGCGAGCGCGAGTATAACCGCCGAAATCTCCCTTCCAGTCGGAAGCTTTTTCCCCCTGATTGCCAAATATGCCGCTATCATCGTTGGCGCCAGATATTGAAGGACAGTTGCAGCTGCCGCATTTGAATGGTCAATCGCTGCAAAATAAGTATACTGAACTGCCAGCATTCCCAATAGGCTGAATAATAGGAGAGATAGTGCATCGCGCTTGCTTTTCCAGATACTTAATATTTTGGCTGGATTCCTTGCACCGCCAATGGCAAGCAAAATCGAACCAGCCAGAAGAAGCCTGATATCAACAAGCCATGCTGGACTGAAGCCCTGTCTCTGAAATAAATATTGGGCAACGGTTCCCGATATACCCCATAGAGTTGCACCGACAAGCACAAGAGCGATTCCCTTCCCCCGGACGTACGGCGCAGCCAATTGTTCCGCTTTCACCTGTTGCTTTCCCCCTTTATCTTCTATAGATTCATGTTCTCCCACCCTTTCCAAATTTTCAAGGAATTTCTTTTTTTAAAAAACAAACGGTCTTGAGAGGGGGCATCAAGACCGTTTCAACGGAAAAACTTATCCAAAACGGTCTTGAGAGGGGGCGTCAAGACCGTTTCAACGGAAAAACTTATCCAAAACGGTCTTGAGAGAGGGCGTCAAGACCGTTTCAACGGAAAAACTTATCCAAAACGGTCTTGAGAAGGGGCGTCAAGACCGTTTCAACTGAAATACTTATACCAAACGGTCTTGAGAAGGGCCGTCAAGACCGTTTCAATAGATAAACTTATGCCAAACGGTCTTTAGAGGGGGCATCAAGACCATTCAGCATAACAATACTCGCCAAGCGTCCTTTCGGTAAGCCTAAGTAATGACTATTCAAAAAGCATCAGCCCGCAAATCACTTTTTCATTCCGGTAAAAATATGGATTGCATCCCGGAGAAATTCAGCTGTACCAGGTTGGTCCTTGTCATAATATTTTCTGAAGCGTTCATCGTCTACATACATTTGGGCAAGGCCGGCATGGGCTTCCTTGCTATAGCTTCCCCAATAGTGCATCAGCCATTTTTTATGCAGTTCGGCCGCTTTTTGCGCAAGCTCGCCTGCCGGATCTCCACCGGCAAACGCATCAGCCAGGGCATGGCGGATTTCTTCAGCAAGCCTCTCTGCCTCGCGGTGCTGTTCCTCTGTCATTCCCCTGACCTTCGCATACGATTGTTCAACCGCTTCTTCTCCGTATTTCTGCCTGATTTCAGTGCCATACTTTTTCTCATTTTCATCAATCATTTTTTGTTTAAATCCTTCGAACTTTTCTTTGTCGCTCATAATAGCGCCTCCTTCTGCCATGCTAATTGTTTTCTCGACATTGGCGATCAACGTGTCCAACTGCCGCCTTTTTTCAAGCAGCTTTTCTCGGTGGTCGCGGAGGGCGGCCTTGCCATCAAAGGCAGGCGAATTTACAATTTCGCTGATGGAGTCGAGGGAAATGCCCAGCTCCCGGTAAAAAAGGATTTGCTGCAGCTTATTCACTTCCGTCTCTCCATATATCCGGTATCCGGATGAATTGATCCTTGCCGGCTTAAGGATCCCGATTTCATCATAATACCTTAATGTCCTGGAACTTACGCCTGCCATTCCCGCTAGTTTGTGGACCGTATATTCCATTCCGCCACCTCCATGCTTTCACTTTACACCTTTACGCTGCGTAAAGGTCAACACAATAATTCTAAAATAATTGCCCAATTTTGTTTTTGTAAAAGGAAAATAGTAGTTGACAGAAATTTCACATATTATAAGATATTACTTAGAGGCACGAAATAAGTGACCTTTGCTCAGCAGGGGTTCACTTATGGTTGAATGAACGTGAATGGATAGTTGAACCTTAAGGGCTTACTGTCCTAATGAGCTAGATAAATGGAGGGATATACAATGACTAAGACAATGGTAAAACGCCTTACCCGTTCTGAAGTTCCAGAAGAACAAACTTGGGACCTGTCCAGCCTTTTCGCAAGCAAAGACGCTTGGGAGGCTGAGCTTGAAAGTGTTCAGGAAGATCTCCAAGTTTTTGAGCAATACAGAGGAAAGCTTGTGAATGGGGCATCTGTCCTGCTGGAATGCCTGCTCGCGCAGGAGCGCCTGGCTATGAAGCTTATTAAAGTAATGACCTATGCAAGCCTGAACCAATCAGCGGACGGCACTGATCCTATCAATCAGGCAAATTCAGCTCGGGCCGCCCGGGTGAGGACTGAGGTAAATGCCGCATTATCGTTTATCGAATCCGAAATCCTTTCCCTTCCTGAAGGTACAATCGATTCATACATAAGCGAGGAATCCGGCCTGGAGCCTTTCCGGAAAAACCTGTTTGATCTCCTGGAGACAAAAAAACACAGGCTTTCACCGGAAACCGAGGAAACGCTGGCCGCCCTTGGCGAGGTGCATTCCGCTCCTTATACCATTTACAACCTGACCAAGCTTGCAGATATGGAGTTCTCGCCTATCCAGGATGGAGACGGGAATGAATTGCCTGTTTCATTTGCTTTATTTGAAAACTTGTATGAGTTTTCCGCCGATACCGACCTTCGCAGGAAGGCCTATGATTCTTTTATTAAAACATTAAAGCAATACAGGAATACAATTGCGGGTACATATTCAACGGAAGTGAAGAAGCAGGTAGCCCTTGCAAAGCTACGCAACTATGAGTCCGTAACACACATGCTCCTTGAACCTCAAAAAGTAACAACTGAAATGTACAACAACCAGCTTGATATTATCTTTAATGAACTGGCACCTCATATGCGAAAATTTGCCGAATTAAAGAAAAAGGTCCTTGGCCTGGACGAACTAAGGTTTTGCGACTTGAAGGCTCCTTTTGACCCCGACTTCAACCCGGAAACTACCTACGAAGAGGCAAGCGAGGTCATTATGGAATCCCTGAAGGTTATGGGACCTGAATACAGCGAAATTATTAAGCGCGGCTTTGAAGAAAGATGGGTCGATCTCGCTGACAACGTCGGAAAGTCGACCGGGGCTTTCTGCTCAAGCCCTTATGGAGCACATCCTTATATTCTCATCACTTGGCAGAATAATATGCGCGGAGCGTTCACACTTGCCCATGAATTTGGGCATGCCGGGCATTTCTACCTTGCCAACAAAGAGCAGCGCATCATTAATACGCGCCCGTCTATGTATTTCGTCGAAGCGCCATCAACGATGAACGAGATGCTGCTTGCTCAGCACCTGATGGACAAAACCGAGGATACGCGGATGCGCCGCTGGGTCATCCTGCAATTGCTGGGAACCTATTACCATAACTTTGTGACGCATCTGCTTGAAGGAGAATTTCAGCGCAGAGTATATGCGTTCGCCGAAAAAGGCGGAGCTCTGACTGCAAAGAAACTGACCGAAATCAAGGGAGATGTCCTCTCGGAATTCTGGGGAGACAGCGTAGTACTTGATGAAGGCGCCAGCCTGACTTGGATGCGCCAACCGCATTACTATATGGGATTGTATCCATATACGTACTCGGCAGGCCTGACAGCTTCAACTGCTGTAGCAAAGCTGATTAAGGAAGAAGGACAGCCTGCGGTTGACCGCTGGCTCGAAGTCCTTCGCGCAGGCGGTACAATGAAACCTCTTGAGCTAATGAAGCATGCGGGAGTCGATATGTCTACTCCACAGCCAATCAAGGATGCTGTCGCATATGTCGGTTCACTGATTGACGAGCTCGAAAATTCATACACTAAAAATTAAAATTTATCTCAACCCCATAGTAAAAGGCGCATGGAATTTTTCCAATGCGCCTTTTTCTGATTATAAGCATTCCAATTCAATGCTTACTGTCGTGCCAATCCCGGTCTGGCTGTCAATTTTCATTTCACCGCCATGCTCCTGAATAATTTTATTGCTCACAGTCAGGCCAAGACCAATCCCCTTATCCTTCGTTGTGTAAAACGGGGTGCCAAGGTATCTGATGATATCGGAATCAATCCCTATCCCTTGGTCTTTAATAATAATGGCCGCCCTGTCCGGTTTGGCCTTTTCCACACTAATATACACATTGCCCCCATCCGGCATTGCTTCAAAAGCATTTTTAAGAAAGTTTACAAAAACCTGCTTCAGCTGGTTCGGGTTGCACCTCAGTTCAATATTTTCAGCCGAATAATTCGTCTTTATCTGGACATTATGGAGCAGTGCCTGCGGCTGGAGGATATTGATGGTGCTTTCAATGACCGAAATCAATGGCACTTTTTTAAACTGGATTGCCTGCGGCTTGGCAAGCGACATGAACTCATTGACAATGATATCAATCCGTTCAAGTTCATTTTGGATAATCTCCAAGTATTGCTGCTGTTTATCCGGTGATGTACCGTCATGAAGCAGTTTTGAAAAACCTTTAAGTGACGTGAGCGGGTTCCTGATTTCGTGAGCCACGCCAGCAGCAAGCTGCCCAATAATTGAGAGCCTGTCAAGATTTCTAAGGGCAGCTTCATTTCTGACCCGGTCCGTAATATTTCGCGCGACCGCCAGGAAGGTCTCTATTTCTCCCTTTTCGTTATAAATCGGGGAAATATTGTATTCAAGGAATATAGTTTCCCCGCTAACCGTTCCCAGTTCTTTTTCAAAAAAAATTGGCTGTCCATCCCTCTTGTATCGGTCAAGGAGTGTTTCGAAGCCCTCAGCCTCCTTAGCCGAGATAAAATCGTAAAGGCTCCTGCCCACAATTTGCTCCGGTGATCTCCCAAACCACTTTTCATGGGATGGCGAAGCGAATAAAAAGGTCTTGTTGCGTGTATTGGTAAAAATACTAATTAAATCGGTTGTATTTTCGGTTATGAGCCTATAAAGCTCTCGGCTCTTCTTCAGCTCTCTTTCCAGGGTTTTCGATTCGGTAATGTCGCGGAAAATCCCTATAACGGCAACTACTTCTCCTGTTGAATCGAGAAAAGGCGAAAACGAAACGGCAATGTCAAGAATATGGCCGTTTTTATGGTAGCCTTTTGATTTAAAATTAGTAAATGTCCTGCCCCGCTTCACTTCCTCTAAAATCTCACTGTCGCGTTCCGGATAGGCAAAATCCTCGATTTTCCTTCCCAACAGTTCTTGTTCTTCATAACCGAAAATGGCGGTGTACATCGGATTTACCCGTATGAAGCGGTTGTCCATGTCCACAATTACAAAGCCGTCCGGTGTACAGGTGAAAAACAAGTCCGCCAATTTTTCCGAATCAATATTAATGGATCCGTTCGTATTGCCGAAAAGCTGGTAGCTTTTGGACATGGTTCCTGCCTCCTATTAATTGAAGCTTGGGGCCTGTGTACAAGGGATGAAGAACTGTATTCCAGGTGCCAGGCACCGCCCTTAGTCCAGAAATAATTTACATTTCGTTCAATTTACTCCCATTTTACCTAATGCCACGCCACCTTGTCGATAAATGAATTTAAAAATAAAAGATGCCAAAAAAGCATATTTTTATGCTTCTTTGGCATCTCGTCTCCTGCTATACAAATATGTTGTTTTTCATTTCTTTAATACGGCTGTTTGACTGTTATCACGAATGGAATATTTGCCCCAGTGTACAATCCGGCATAGACGTATTTTGTTCCGCCAGGCACAACTCCTGCTTCATTAGCAGCGGAACTTGCCGCAGAACCAATCTGCTCGAATTTTTTATTGTAAAAATAAACATCAAAGTCGTACATAGACGGGTCTCCCTGCCCCTCCAGGATAAAGGTATGGATTCCATCGCCATAGCCATCAGGCAGTGTGATGACATAGCCATCCGCCCCTTGGGTTGACGGTTCAGGATTTTGGGTCGTAACAAATTCATTCTCGGTTACAGCAAGGGATAACGGGAGATCTGCAAGGCTTCCAATCCCTGTTCCCGGGTTTCCTGCCTTGACGGTCCCTTCAGCAACAAATGGCTCCTCCGGTTCAAGCGTGACAGGTTCAATTTTTGTCCTGCCAGGGCCGAATACTTGAAGTTCGGCTATCTGCACAAATTTTGCGCTATCGTCCTGTGCCGACTTGGCAATCAACTTAACAAATTTCGCTTCGACAGGTGATTTAAAATCCATTCCCTTGTAGTGGAGGTCACCCGCGGAAGGCCTTGGTTTTCTTGTAACAATTTGGTCCTCGAGTACTTTGGTCCAGGTCTGTCCGTCTAGGGAAGTATGAATCTCGAAATCTTTTAACGTTGAAAAACGGCCAAGCGCGATATCCTTGAACGCACTAACTTCTAAATGGGATATCCTGACTGGCTTATCACCGGCCAGGTCTACAACCAATGCCGCTGACGTAAACCCGGAATCTTTCGTTTCCGAGGCATAGACCGTTCCTTCCGTGTCATCGATTGCATTTTTTGCCGGATGGCTATCCGATTCGCTCGAAGCGATTATCGTCGCGCCGTTAAAAGATGAAGCTGCATTCGGTTCCAGATTAAAGCGAAGGGTGCTGCCCTTGCCAGCCGTTACCGATATATTTTTTATGGTTCTCGCCCCAAAGCCCTTGGCCTGGATTGTAACATCATAAGTTCCCGCCACCATTGGCAACGCAAATTGGCCTTTTCCACTTGTCACTGCGGCCGCACTGGTCCTGGCTTCAAATTGTCCGATAATAATCCGTGCATTTTCAACCGGCTTTCCGGTTGCCGCATTGATAACCGTTCCCGCAAAATGGCCATTCCTTACTTTAGCAGGGTGGTCAAAGCCCGGAACCGGGTCAGTATCGTCACCGCCATTTGAAAACGCGCTGACACCTAGCCCTCTTTTTGCAAAAGCGCTCCAGAGGAGGTCGGTGTGTACCCCGCCATACCGTTCAAAGTCTGCTGTGATGATTGCGGTTCTCATATCGGCCATGGATGGGTCCGGTGCGGAAATCGGCATCGCGTCCATAACAAGCTGTTCAATAACTTGCCCGCCTTTTTCCTTTCCAAGAGTTTGGATCAGGCTGTCACGGACACTCCATAGAATTCCCGCCCAGATTTCCCCGTCGGCGTGGACTTCCGGGCCGGTGACATCAAAACCAATATCGCCGTAATTCAGCGGGTTGGCATCGAGGGCCCAGCCGCGAATTCCTCTCTCTGTGTTCCCAGTCACATAGGCTCCAACGACAGGTTTATCCTGGAGGCCTTTCATAGCGAGATAATGCATGCCAAACCAGTCTCCCCATGCTTCTCCCATCGAACCGGCCTGATGGCTGTTCAGCGATTCGCCGCCCGCAACCAGCCTGTTTGAAAGCGCATGGCTGTACTCATGATAGATAATACCCGCATCATAATCGCCATCCGCATAATTCCCATGGAATGAACCCTTTATCGGTTCCCAAAGGAACATTCCGCTCCAAGCGGGCAAGCCATCCGGCAGTGTCAGCATATAGGCATTGTCCCGGCCTGTATACGTGGGCTCACCGCCTGACAAGGCCCCAGCCTGCACAAGGCCGAGGATGGCATCCCCATCAGCACCGCCTTTTCCGAGATTCGATGTTTGAAGGTTGCCCGCAGGCTCCGTCCATCCCAGATTATAAAAATAATCGTGGAACAAATTATGGTGGTAGAAGAGGCTGGTCGCCGCACTGTTTACATCCTGGGCATAAGATGGCGGAACGGTCTGCCCATTTGTTTTCTGCCAGGCGTTCGCGAAAAAGTAATTGAATTGTCCAAGCGGGCTTACAGGGCGGACAATCTGATCGACAGGCGCAAGGAAATTGCTCCAGTTCGCGTAGGTGTTGGCATTGTTGCCGATTGTGGTCATGCCGATGTCATTGGCTGGAAGGAACCATCCCAGCGGCGAGGCTTTTGGATCGCCTTTAAATGATTTTGAAACTTGAGTTCCTCCCTTTGGAGCGCCGGGATAATTTTCAAATACAGCGCCAGAAGGATCAAGGTGTTGGACAAGGGAACGCTGGAACAGCTTTTCTCCGGTCGCTCCATCAATAATGACTTCATAGGCCTTGTCGAGTTTTTCCACAAAAAGGACCCTGAACGCCGGCCGCACCTCTTCTCCTTTAATAAAAACTCCCTTTTTGGCTCTTTGGACAGTCGGCAGGGCATTCCCCGCATCAAAAACATCCCATCCTTTTTCCTGTTTTAGGGATTTAAAAGACAACTGCAAGGATGGCACTGACAAAGCAGCCGCCTTTTTTAAAGCATCAAGTGAAGTTAGGGAGAAATCCACCGCCTGATTTTTGGCACGGGTCGCGTTTGAGGTGACTGATAAAATTTGCCCGTTCTTGTTTACCGAAACAATCACCCTTCCTCCAAAGACTGATTCGAGGCCGCCAAATGTCTGCTGGAAGGTTACGGGCTGAAGACCGGTCCCGGACAATTTATAATTCCGTACAACCGCCAGGGAATCGATTTCCACTTCTGTTAATCCAAAAAGCGCGCTGTTTTCCTTAAGCCAATTGCGGGCAATCGTTTCGGCATTTCCGCTCGCCGGAGCCGAAAGATACCCTTTTTCCTTTGTAATGATGGAAGGAGTGCCAAACTTTAAATTCCATTGTATCTTAGTACCCGAGCCCGCCCTTGTAATCAATTCATCAGCAGCCTTCAACTGAATCGGGCTGGGCAGGACCTTATTCAGTACATTTCTCGAGTCATAAAGCTGTTCTAAAGTATTTCCGCCAATCAGGTTTGCTTCTTCGACCGGACCCACAACCTTCCCTGCAAACGATCCCAGTGGCGCCAATAGTGATCCCGCGAGAACCGCCGTGCCTAAAACGGATAGCCATTTACCCTTCACGCTTGGTCCCTCCTCAAAAAAGTAATGTGGAAACATTGCCCTCGGCTTTGCTTCTACTTAACTTATACGGAGGTTGCAAACGTTTTGAATGGGTATTTTTTCAAGATACATATTTAGGTGTATCAAGTTTATCAAAAAGGATTATTCCCTACTCCAAAAGTAGTAAGCACCTTACTTGCTGAACACCTTCCTGTAAAAATCAGTTTCAAGTATTTTTGCGGAATAATGGAATTTCCCTTGGACTACAGATGAAACCATGTCGATATAGTCTTGATCAACATCCGTTTCCCCGGAAGGAGTAAATTCCCTTGTGACGGAGTTGTACTTTCCCTTTTCAGTGATAAAGCTTTTATCGACAAACATGACAAGCGGCTCCGAGCGGGAAAAAATGTCCCTTCCCATCAGCAGCCTTGAGTCATATTCCAATCCGAGCAAGTTTGACAAAGTAGGAATGATATCCAGGCTTGATGCAGGCTTACTAATCACTTCCGGTTTCATTCCTTTTGCATAGAGGATAAATGGGCTTTTATATAACTCAAACGTTTGCTCAACTTTATGCCCCGCCAGCTCGCTTATCGTTTCAGAAGCTAGGCCATATGGATAGTGGTCCGCACTCATCGCAATTAACGTTTTCTCCGCGGCCCCGGCCTCTTCCAGCTTGTTCAGCAGTTTTTCAAGAGCTCTGTCAAGTTCTATCTGGGTTGCCAAATAAGCCTTGGCCTGGCTTGAATACGGGATCGACTGCACATATTTTTTATTTTTCCAGGCAATATAATTTCCGGTAAACGTATATTGCATATGGCCGCTAACCGTCATGTAGTAGGCATGGAAAGGCTGATTCCCAATGAACTCCGGAACGGTCTTTTCGATCATTTCCAAATCCGATTCCGGCCAGGTTTCCTTTACGTCCAGGCCTTTGCCGAGGGCTTTATATTCATAACCCATATTTGGATGGGACAAATCCCTTCCATAATAGGAAAAGGTGTGGTTGTGGTAGGCAATGGTCTTATAATCCTGCTTTTTCAGCTGGTTCCCCATTGTAAAAGGGAGATAGTTAACGCTGGATTTCTTAAAGCTCCAAATACCACTTTTCGGTATTAGCCCTGTACAGGCGACATATTCACCATCTGACGTACTAACGCCCCAAACCGGGTTGTAAAAATTGGTGAAGTTATACCCTTCATGGACCAGCTTATACAATGTCGGAGTAATCTCCTTGTGTACCGCATAGGGTGAAAAGCTCTCCGCTGTAATGAAGATAAGATTGTAGCCCTTGAATTTTCCTGTATGCTTATTTTTTTCAGTGGGCTCAACCTTGTTGAAATAGGAGTACATTTCTTTCAACTCATTGTTCCGTTCGGTTGCCGCGAGCTTTTCGAAATCAATTTCCATGGCATTGTACCCCGCCCCCGCATTGCCTCCATCTGGATTGCCGGTTTGGCTTCCTCCTCCAATAGAAGGCGGTTTTTTAGCCGAAACCGCTAATTTGGGCTCCCACCCTGTAACCTGTCTCTGCAGATCGATCCTCATGGTTGTTAGAAGTCCTAGCCGTTCAACCGATAGCAGCGGCATGCTGGTCATATAATAAAGATCGTAAGCGGAATTAACACCCTTCCCGCTTGCAAATAACGTGCCTATTCCAGCTAGCTGAACGAGCACAAAGCTGCAAATTAGCATAGCTCTGTTGAACTTGTCCTGTTTCTGAAACAGGATAAAACGCTGTCCCAAGATAAGAAAAAGCATGAGCGGGATTAGCAGCATAAAGAGCCAGAAGGCATTTGACCAGGCGAGTACGCCAATGTCCTTCCAGAATTCAACAATCTGAGCACCATTTCCTGCCGAGTATACGGTATAAAAGGTCTTGAAAAATTTGTAATAAATGAACTGGGAGAGATACAGGAAAGAAATGATACCAATCATGAGGAAGGATACGCCAAAGCCAGTCCTTCCATCCATAAAGCCCGCAACGATAAACAGAAAAATGGAAATCGCCAATAAAAATATGGTTGATAGCAGTAAATCCCTAAGTTGAATTGATTCGCCCAGCCCTGCCCGGAAAATAAATTCCATGAAAACCAACGAAAAAAGAAAATATAGCAATAAGCTATCTCTTTTTGCCATTTCAGCCACTTCCCTCACCCTTTGCCAGTATTGCCGCCCAATTTTTTCTGTTTGTACAGGCTGCTTTTACAGTATACTCAGCCAATTCAAGTTAGATTACAGACTTTTATTCATGTCGAAAATGGATTGGCAAGGTTTCCACATCCGAAAATCGGATGTGCAACCGGCAATTTGTACGGTTCCTATATTTTGTATGGAGTTTCAACTATGTTTCTTTCATGAAAAGATGGGGATAAGAAAGAGTACAGCACTATTTAAAGGAGGGGCAGCAATGGGTTTATTGGAAGGCAAGGCGGCATTCATAACGGGAGCGAGCTCAGGAATCGGGCGCGCCGCGGCAATCAAGCTGGCCGAAGAAGGAGCAAAAATCGCGCTGGTTGATGTAAAAGCGGATAATGGGGAAGAGGTAAGGGAACTTATACAACAAAATGGAGGGACCGCCATTACGCTGGAGTGCGATGTCTCAAAGCCAGGGGACGTCGAAGCTGCGTACAAGAAAGCCATTGTCGAGTTTGGAAGAATGGATATCGTCTTTGCAAACGCCGGCATTAACGGGGTTATCGCACCGATTGAAACGCTAGACCCGGACGATTGGGACGAAACGATAACAACGAACCTGAAAGGAACCTTCCTTACTGCCAAATACGCTATACCTCATTTGAAGAAGGAGGGGGGAAGCATCATAATCACAAGCTCAATTAATGGAAACAGGATCTTTAAAAATTTTGGCTTCTCCGCCTACAGCACCTCAAAAATCGGACAGACAGGTTTCGGGAGAATGGCGGCACTGGAGCTGGCGAAATATAAAATAAGGGTCAATACAATCTGCCCAGGCGCCATTGAAACAAATATTGATAAAAATACATTCCCTGCCGAAGATGAACTTGAAGAAATTAAAATACCAGTTGTATACCCAGAAGGGAGCCAGCCGCTCGAACAGGGTTCAGGAAAGCCCGAGCAGGTTGCCGATCTAGTGTTCTTTCTGGCGTCTTCCCTCTCCAGCCATATTACCGGCACGGAGATTTACATTGATGGGGCTGAGTCACTTTTATAAAATGTATAGAAAGGGCAGGCCGTGCCATGGCCTGCCCTTTCATTATTCTTGTTTGAAATTGACTTCTCCGACGCCCATATTGGCATCTACCACAATAACGGTGCCTGATTCCTCGAATGCTTCGTTTACATAAACATTTTTGCCCTTCTTGATAAATCCGTCCAAGTTTACACTTCCAATCCCTTTATCCGCAATAATTTTTACGCCGATATCCTTCGGCACTATGATTGTCGTTTTGCCAATACCAAGGTTCAGATTAGTATGGAAGCCTTTCTTTCGCTCACCACCAAGGTTTATTTCAATATCACCCACACCCCCATCGACCTCCAGATTTGTGAGTTCAATATCGCGTAAATCAAGCTCGGTATCGGATACGCCAGCATTTACCCGCAAATCGACCGGGATGTCCTCTGTTAACGCAATCTTCCAGTCGTTGTCATCCTTGCCTAAACTGAAATTCAGGAAGCCTTTCTTTTTCTGTTCAATGGTAACTTTTCCTGTTTTCCCAGATAGATTGTAGGAAACCACAGGCTTTAACCTCTTGTTTTCAAGCACCGTTCCTTCAAGCCATTCATCCGTGCCCCCTGTAACAGATAGCTTTCCAATACCCATATTTATTTCAACCTCAAGGCTTTTCGCCTTATCCTTTTCGACAAGAAGGTCTCTTTCACTCCCTCCGCCAAAAATAGCACCTATTGCATACTTTGCCGTGAAACCGAGGACGGTGGCCACCAACAAAACGATTATTAATTTTTTCATATTGAATTCCCCCAACCAATGTTATAATCCCATCTTAATATAGATGTGAAGTTTGGAATACAGCCCCTTGCCATATTTTTCTATACGTCTCGGGACCTAGAGGGAAAACAGTCTTTTCACCATTCCTACATAAGACTTAACCTCACATTAAAAAAACAGGAACCCCTTGAGAGTTCCTGTTTTTTACTATGATGGTACCAAACCTGTATTCACCTTTTCCAATTCGAGCAGGAACTGCTTCATTTCCAAGCCTTCACGGAAGCCCGTCATGCTCCCATCCTTACCAATTACCCTGTGGCATGGAACAGCAATCAATACGGGGTTGGCGCCAATTGCCGCCCCAACTGCCCGGACGGCGGTTGGCTTGCCAATCTTATTAGCGATATCGCTGTAGCAGACTGTTTTGCCATAAGGAATCTCCCGCAACGCAACCCAGACGCTTTCCTGGAACACTGTGCCCTCGCTATCCAAACAAAGGGAAAATGCTGTTCGGCTTCCTTTCAGGTATTCCCCAAATTGAGCCATGTAAGGATTCAAAGGCTCTTGATCCTTTATCAGCCTTGCAGAAGGATAGCGTTTTTGGATAAGTTCTTCGGATGCTTCGTTGCCATTACCAGGGGCTCCCGCATAGCACAATCCCTTATCCGTTGCCGCGAGAAGCAAAGGCTGAATTTCATTTTCAAATATCGTCCAATAAATGGTTTGAACCGTCTGTTCCATTTCCATCCCCCTTGTTTAAAAGTGATCCTGTTATCCCAGCAAATATACCCTTGCTTCAAATGGCTTAAGCGTAAATTCCTTCCTGACTTTACGTTCGCCAGCCTCATAGTTGCTAATCAAAAGCGTGCTAGTTTTATAGTCTATTGAAGAAGGCATCCTAAACCTGGTGGGCGTCCCGTGGAAATTACAAATGATGATTGCCCTTTTCCTACCCAATGTCCGTGTATACACGAACAGCTTTGGATGGTTTGGATGGTATAGCTCATATTTTCCGTAGATAAACAAAGGATTTTCTTTCCTAAGGCGAATCAGGCCTTTGTAAAAGTTCAGGATTGAATCAGATTCGGTAAGCTGCCTTTCAACATTGATTTCCTGATAATTTGGATTTACTCCAAGCCAGGTTTTAGGGCCTGAAGTGAAACCACCCATAGGCGAATCATTCCATTGCATCGGAGTCCTGGCATTGTCCCGGCCGCGTTTCCAGATAACCTCCATAATTTCTTCATGTTGGCGGCCCTTTGCCGTTTCCACCTTGTAAAAATTAATCATGCCAACGTCATCATACTCTTCAATTGAAGGAAATCTAACGTTTGTCATCCCGATTTCCTGGCCCTGATAAATAAATGGGGTTCCTTTCATCAAAAAATACATGGTGGCAAGCATTTTTGCGCTTTCCTTCCAATACTTTCCGTCATTTCCCCAGGTCGATACACGGCGCGGCTGGTCATGATTTTCAATAAACAGCGCATTCCAGCCTCTGCCATCTAGCCCATTCTGCCATTTTGTCAGGACGCGCTTAAGGGCCTTCACATCGACCGAATCCTTCGTTTTTTTGTCCCACAGGTCAAGAAATTCAAATTGGAAAATCATATTGAAATGGCCCTTTTCCTCACCGACCCATTTATCGGCGTCCACAAGCTTAACCCCGTTTGCCTCGCCAACTGTCATTACATCATACTTCTTAATCGTCCTGCTCGAAAACTCTGTCAGGAGCTCATCTATTCCGTTTACGTTCATCATATAGTCGAAGCATGAAACATAATCAAGGTTGTCCGGATTTGGCATATCCGGAAGGCCCGGCTGTTTTTTAATATGGGAAATCGCATCCACACGGAAGCCGTCAATCCCTTTATCTAGCCACCAATTCACCATGCCGTACAGTGCTTCCCGGACTTCGGGGTTTTCCCAATTCAGGTCAGGCTGCCGCTCCGAAAAGAGATGCATGAAATACTGCTTTGTTCGGCCATCGTATTTCCAGGCAGAGCCGCTGAAAATCGATTCCCAATTGTTTGGCTCATTCCCGTCCTTCCCGTCCCGCCAAATGTACCAATCGCGCTTTGGATTGTCTATTGATGACCGGGATTCAATGAACCAAGGATGTTCATCACTTGTATGATTGATGACGAGGTCCAAAATTAGCTTCATGCCACGTTTATGCACTTCCTCCAGCAGTTCATCGAAGTCTGCCATTATCCCGAATTCTTCCATAATATCCTGGTAATCGGAAATATCATACCCGTTATCATCATTCGGCGATTTATACATTGGAGACAGCCATATTACATCTATCCCGAGTTCCTTCAAATAATCCAGCTTCAGGATAACGCCCTGCAAATCGCCAATTCCGTCTCCATTGCTGTCCATGAAACTGCGGGGATACACCTGATACGCAATACATTCTTTCCACCACTTCTTGCTCATTTTCACACCTCAGAATATAGGAAATAGTTTATATATATATAAGAAACTTCCAAAATTAAAAATCCCACTCATTGTAGCATATTTCCAGCAATCATTCATCGTATCCCCTGCAAACTTTAAGGTGGCCGCATACAAAAACCCGCCTCTCTTCCACCTTTAATAGCCGCCATTCTATTTCTGCTTTACATGAACTTTTCAGACAGGATGCACAATGGGATATTGATAAAGGTAACCAAAACCCGCATTCATCCCTTGGGCTTTTTGCACAATGAGGATTCTATTAATTACGGCCACCTGTCCCGATGAAAAAAAAGGAACCAACCCGAATTCAGGCTGGCTCCAAGGAATAAATTTGTTCTATTATTTTTGAAGCGCGAGCATTTCATGTGACTGTTCTTTATGCAATTGATAAAGAGGGTTTTCCGGGTCATTGGCAATTGCGTTTTCTATCGCTTCAATTGCTTCCTCATGTTTTCCTAATGACCTTAAGCTGTTTGCCTTGTGAAAAGAGAAATCATACCGATTCGGCTGCAGCGCGAGGAGGCGGTCCATTTCCACAACGGCTTCCTCATGCCTTCCTAATTCCCTCAAATAATTGGATTTATGGTAGCGGTAGAAGGTTTCGCTTGGATTTAATTCAACCGCCTTATCATATTCGGCGAGCGCCTCATCCGCTTTTTTCATAAGCCTCAGGCAATTCGCGGTGTAAAAGTAGAAATCATGGTCATTTGAATCATAGGTAAGAGCTTTTTGGAATTCTGCAAGAGCTTCATGATAGTTCTTCTGCTCTTGCAGGCAATATCCTTTATAGAAATAATAGTCCCTGTTTTCGGGATTTTTGTCCATTGCCTCGTTTAGCATAGTAATAGCTTCATCATACCGGTCCTGAAGATAAAGAGACTTGGCTTCTTGAATGAAGTTATCTTCTTCGCTGTATGTACCCGACAATATGGCGTAAACCTTATCCTGCCCAAGCTCCTTTGCGTGTAGGAGTGAAGACTTTCCATCCCTGTCCTTGAGATGTGGGTCGGCGCCAGCTTTGAAGAGAAGCTCAATGATGAGTGAATACAGGCGGCCGCCATTTCCCAAAATGACTGATTCCAATAGAGCCGACCAGCCAAGATTGTTTGCATGGTTTACCGGAATGCCCGCTTCAAGGCATCGCTGTACGGTCTTCAAATACCCTTTTTCACTTGATGGCAGCAAAGCCGTCCCGCCAAAGCGGTTGACTTTGCCCAAATCCGCTCCATAATGAAGCATTTGGCTGAGGATTTCGTGGAACCCATTTGCGCCGGCACAAATAAAAGGGGTCAATTGAGTAATATCGCTAGCATTTACATCACTGCCTGCCTCAAGCAGCAATTTAACAACATCAATATTATTCTTTTGCGTAGCTGCCATCAACGCGGTTCGCCCGCCGTTATCCTTGAAGTCAACGCTTGCTCCTGCGTCCAATAACTGCTGAATCGCGGCTATATCCCATTGTTCACTTGCAGTTATAAGTTGTAGATGATTCGTCTCGTTGTCCATTTTCCTGTGCTATACCTTCCTTTTGCCAAAATCTGTGATAAGCAGGTTGCCACATTATACTGCCTATCCATTATGCTGCAATTTATACAGTATTTGCATGTGATCACTACTATCTTCAACGATTCCTCTGAATCTTGAAGTGGGGATCTTACTATCCCTTAATTGTAGAGTAAATTAATTTCAAAACCAGCCGCTAGCCCGAGTGCCATATCCGTCCCCGATGTAGATCCAATCTTTAAAACCTCGTTTAAGGCTTTGAAAAGGTCATCCTCATTCCCGTAAAGGACTGCCTGAATAAGAGAGATGGTCGATTCCCTTACAAGTCCCTGAGAAGCTTTTTGGAGAGCCGTCCAGCTGATTACATTGGTCAAAGGCCTTGCAATTTCAACAACCTGCCTGCCAAATTCCGAAAATGTATGGGCCGGGCTATCCTGTATGCTGAAGGCCGCGAGCATCCCTGTTAAAAAATCGTCTCCTGAAGGGGTAAGGCCCGGTCCAAGTCCGATTATTCCTCTCGCACTTTCTATTGCTGGGCCGATTTTCCCTTCGGATAATTCCATTACGAGGCTTTTTGACCGTTCTTTAAGGAGCCTGGATATTTCCTTGCCAAAAAGAGTCGCGTTGTTAGGATCGTCCTTCATTCCTCCCGCTTTCCCGAATGTATCGATAAAGCTTTTCAACCTGGCAACATTCCCGGTGAGAATAGCCGTATCCTTTGGATATACCGGAAGCCTGGAAATCCAAAAGGCGGCATTCTCTACTGATATTGAAAGCAATTTTTCAATATGGATGGCGTTTCCATCGGTAGAAACCCCCATCCCGGGTTGGATGCCAAATTGCCTGAAGCCATGGATATCAGCAATGATAGTATTAGGTGCGTTGTCCAGGCTGCGGGATCCGATTGTATATAACTCGCCATTTTCCTGGTCTTCAAGGTTAATGGTCCGTTCAAAGACGCTATGGACAACCCCCATAAACTTTCCGCGGCTAATTCTCTTAATGAAACTTGAATCCCCTAAGACTGCAAAATACATAAACTCACCCCTTCTAGAGGAACGGCACATCCGCGAACGGCAGATTGCCATAAAAGTTGTTGAAGACCAGCTAAAAAAGAAAGAATGAAAGTATAATAGGTACTTTTAAAGCATTAGCAGCTGAAAACCGGCACTCACATTGCAGATTTCCTAGCCGTTATAAAATTTTGATGCCACTTTTACAAAAACTATTCTAGGCTCATTATACATATAGGTCACTATGTACCAAAGCCAAAAAATATTGATTTGCATTGTGCAAAGGGTACAATGAGTATATCAAAGATTCCTGGAGGAGGGGATTGGTTTGCTAAAGGTTAAAGAACTTTTTGAAATAAAAGCATTGGATGGATTAAGGATTGTTGCTGGAGAAGCAGGGATCGACAATGAAATATCACTTGTAAATATTATCGAAAATCCGGATTCGTTCGATTGGCTTTCGCCAAATGAGCTGCTTTTGACGACCGGTTATATCTTCAAAGACAATATCGACTACCAGGTCCAGGTAATCAGAGAACTTTCCGGAATTAACTGCGCCGGCCTTGTTGTCAAGATGAGACGCTATTTTGAGAAGATTCCCCAGAGGATGATTGAGGAAGCAAACCGCCTTGGCATGCCTCTGATTGAGCTGCCATTCGAGTACACTCTTTCAAAGGTTATTTCGATCATTAATGAAAAAGCTTCCGGGAGATATGACCTGCTTAACCGGAAAACGCTTGATATGCACAACCTTTTCTTTCGCGTTACCCTCGAAGGCGGCGGCATAGAGAAAATTTCCTCCCTGCTGTCAGGAACAATTAACAACCCGATTATCGCGGTGGACAAGGACTGGCGGCTGATTCATTATACCGAGCATCCGCAAAATCCAGTCCCCCTTGAGTACTGCCTTAATCTTTCAAAGAAACGGCCTGTATTTAAAAGAGAATTTATCGATTCCATTCCAAAAAACATAAAAGAAATTAAAAAATCAATTATGCGGAATTATGAGCTTGATCATATGGATATAAAGTGCCGAATTCTGCCCGTTGCAGCCTCCAATCACCTTTACGGCTATATTGTCGTCTGGCAAACCGTACGGGAATTGAGCGAGTTCGATTATATAATCCTTGAACAGGCATCGACCATCACAGCTCTCGAAATGATTAAAGCAAAGGAAATCGAGGAGGTAAAACTGAAGATTCGAGATGACTTTTTCGATGATTTACTTACAGGAAAAATAACTTCCAGCGATTCAATCCAATCCCTTTGTGATTTGCACGGACTAAAAACGAATTATCGCTATCATTGCATGGTCCTTACTGTTGAAACTGAAAGTCCTGAAAAAATTGAGGATTTAGTTGCCCGGAGAGTCCAAATGGAACAGACCGCAAAAAAGTGTGTCGATCTGATTTATGAGCATTCCAATATTGCTGCCGGGGAAGTCACTTCTTTTTTCAGGAACAATAGGATTATTACCTTGATTGGCCAAAACGAAAACCGGCCTCCGCTCACTGTGAACAATGCCAAGCACTATGGTGAGGAAATTTATAAACTTCTAAAAAAGCAAATTAAAAATGCAACATTGAATATTGGAATTGGAAGGCAATACGTACGGATTCATTCCATTGATAAAAGTTTTTCGGAAGCAAACGAAGCAGTCCGCCTAATGGAGAGATTTGGAACAAAGGGTGGAGTTTCACATTTTGAAGACCACTCAATCTACCATTTCCTAGATACAAATATAAATAACCATACAATGGAAGAGTTCTTTTTGAAAAGGCTGGGAAAAGTTTATGAGCATGACTCCCTCCATGGAACTAGTTTTATTGAAACATTAGAGAATTTTTTCCAATGCAATCAAAATATCAGTGAAACCGCGAAAGCCATGTTCCTGCATAGAAATACGCTAATCTACAGGATCGAAAAAATTAAAGAAATTATGGATACGGATTTAAAGAATGCGGAAGAGCTCCTGCAAATTCAGCTATCCCTAAAAATATTCAGGCTCTTGAACAAAAAACTTCCCGCTGATACACTCACTTGATAAACAAACGGCAGCCTATTAAGCGGCTGCCGTTTTACTTTTTTACAGGATATCCAGCCAGATTTTAAGAGCGGTGGCCGAGATAAGGGCCGCCAAAATAATCTGGAGAATTTTTGTATTCATTTTTTTGCCCGCCATCGCACCGAGCGGCGATGCAATTAGGCTGGCGATGACCATTATAAATACCGGGAAATAATCTACCTGCCCTGTTGTCACTTTTCCGATAGTTGCGCCAATCGAGGAAATAAACGTTATCGCAAGCGATGATGCAATTGTCATCCGAGTTGGAATTTTAAGGACGACAAGCATGATTGGCACAAGAAGGAACGCTCCCGCCGCACCGACAATTCCCGAACCGATACCGACAATTAAAGCCAGGCCTGCCGCCAGCCATTTATTGAATTTCACCTGATGCAGCGGGATTTCATCAATTGCCTTTTTGGGGATGAACATCATTATGGCAGCAATCAATGCAAGGGTTCCATAGACGATGTTTATCCCAGCCTCCGACATGATCTTCGAGCCAAAGCTGCCGATAAAGCTTCCGGCAAGGATGCTTCCGCCCATGTACATGATCAGTTGCTTATTCAGGTAACCGCCTTTCCGGTATGCCCACACCCCGCCTATTGTTGCAAATAGCACCTGAATAGCTGAAATCCCCGAAACCTCGTGGGCGCTGAACGCCGCAAGGCCAAAAAGAGGCGGGATGTAAAGGAGCATCGGGTACTTGATGATCGAGCCGCCAATACCGAGCATTCCGGAAATGTATGAGCCGATAAAACCAATCAAAAAGATAGTAATAATAAACGGGATATCCATTGCAGTCCACCCCTATCGAACAGCACAGCGATTAGGGCCAATTTCCATTTCACGCTGCTGTTCACTATCCGGGTTAAGTTTCCCCATATTTGTCTGGCGGATTTCCTTGTATGCATTTGGCTGAGGAGGAAGATTCTCTGTCACAAGCTTCCTGAACTCTTTCTCATCTTCAATATTGAGGCCATGATTTTCCGCAAAAAGGACTCCCAGCTCCTTGCCGACAGTGCCATCTTCATTCAGTTCATCAATGATCATGAAATGAGCTGGAAGGACAAGCAATTTTCCCGGTAAATTCCTGTATCTTTTATAAAGTGATTCCCTCAGGTCCCCGACCCAGTCCTCCGCCATTCCGGCAAGATCGGGCCTCCCAATTGAGTCAATGAACAGAATATCGCCCGAGAGCAGATAATTACCATCGATGACAAACGAAGTAGAACCAATTGTGTGTCCAGGTGAATATATGGCGTGGATGCTAATGCTTGTTGTCCCGATTGCCACCTCATCGCCTTCCTCAAGCGGTTCATATGAAAATGCAACTTCCGCGGCATCTTTTGGCGGAAGCCAGTAAACAGCCCCAGTCGCTTCTGCTATTGCCCGGCCTCCAGAAATATGGTCAGCATGTAAATGGGTATCAAACACATGTGTGATCCTAGCACCGATTTCGTTTGCAAAATCGAGATATACATGCGTCATCCTTGTCGCATCTATCAGGGCGGCTTCTCCATTTGAAACCGCCATGTACGAAAGGCATCCCTTTCCAATCCTGACAAACTGGTAAAGCTCTCCACCGTCCTTCAAATCGCCAACCTTTACTGGCTCGAGATGCTCGCTCCATGCTTTCATTCCGCCTTCGAGATAGGAAACATTCTTTCCAGCTTCGGATAGCATATCGGCAATCAAGATGGATGAGCCTTCCTTCGCGCAAACAACAAGGACATCCTTGTTTTCAGGGATTTTCCCAAGAATCTCTTCCACTCCGTCCAATAGCTCGAAGTATGGAATATTTAAATCCTCGAAAGTATGCCCTTCAATTTTCCAATCCTTAAAATCGGCTTCATTCCGCACGTCAAGGATAAATAACGGTTCTTTATTGATGATTTTCCTTGTTACTTCTTTTGGTGTCATTGGCTTAACCGCCATGATTTATATACCCCCCATCGTATTATTTTCTGTAAAAATTTTGAGGAATCCATATGAACTCCCCATTGAAAATATACAATTATAAAGTTTCAGCTTTTCCATTCCACTGGCTCATTCCAGGAACGACATTCTTGATGTTCCCAAAACCCTTTTCAGTTAGCTTTTGGGCAGCAAGGTCACTCCGGCTGCCCGTCCTGCATACGACTAAAATCTGATCTTCCTTGTTTAGCTCTCCAATTCGTTCTTCAAGTTCACCAAGCGGAATGTTCATTGCATCCGGAATATGGCTAAATGCGAATTCAGCCTCTTCCCTTACGTCAAGGATCACAAATCCTTCGTTTCCATTTATCATTTGGTCCAATTCTTCATTACTGATAATAGCCTGAAAGCTCATTTCCGCCTTTTCTTCCCCGGAAGCTTTTCTAATGTAATGCCTCAGAACATTTCCTTCTTCAACTGTTCCAAGATATTGGTGGCCCGAGCTTTCAGACCAGGCTTTCAAGTCTGCCTTTGACCCTTTGTCGGTCGCTTCTACTTCCAGGACACGCCCGGCTTCCATTGTAGCGATTGCTTTTTTTGTTTTAACAATCGGCATCGGACAGGCAAGGCCCTTCGCATCCAATTGAATATCTGCTTTGATCATGGTATACCATCTCCTTTATACCCTCAAGGGTAAAATAGTTATTCGGTTTTTCCTTCCCAAGCAAGCATACCGCCAGCCATATTCACTGTCTTGAAGCCCTTGCTGTCAAGAAATTGGCATGCCTGCCCGCTTCGTCCCCCTGAACGGCAAACCATCACATATTCTTTGTTTTTATCAAGCTCACGTATCCTGAATTCAATCAGGCCAAGTGGAATATTTACCGCACCTGGAATCTTGCCTTTAGAAACCTCTTCCGCTTCCCGGACATCTATTATAGTAAGTGTTTCGCCATCAGCCAATAGCTTTTCCACTTCACTTGGGGTTAGTTGTTTCATATCGATTAACTCCTTTGTTTTGAATTAGGGCCAGGTATTCATGCCCCCCTTAATATTGATGACTTTTTTAAAACCAAGCTTTTTTAGCTGTTTTGCTGCTTTGTTGCTTCTCATCCCGCTTTGGCAAATGACAACCACTTCTTTCTCCATATCCAGATGCGTCGCTTTTTGTCCGATCTGGTTCAGAGGGATGTTTTTGAACTCCCGAATATGGCGTGCACCAAATTCCCCAGGCGTTCTTACATCGATAAACTGAATGCTTTTATCCTTCAGCAAAGGTTTTAATTCTTCCGTACCGATCGTGCGGACCCCTTTTGCCGGGAGAAACTGCTTTAACAGAAAAAGTCCTACCATTCCGATTAAGAGCCAGTTTGCATATTCCATTGACTTGCCTCCTCTACTTACTTGTTAAATGAACAGGTTGACATTCCCATCCTCTGCATTGGCAAGGTATGCTGCAACCCCCGCGTATTCAATATTATCAAGTAGCTCTTCTTCCTTAAGCCCAAGCAAATCCATAGTCATCGTGCAGGCGGTCAGTTTTATATCCTGTTCACGAGCCATCTCAATCAGCTGTGGAAGCGTCATGGCGTTATGCTTCTTAATTACTTCCTTAATCATTTTTGGTCCCATCCCGGCAAAGTTCATCTTGGATAGCCCCAGCTTATCAGCGCCCCTCGGCATCATCCAGCCAAACATCTTTTCCATGAAACTCTTTTTTGTGTGAATCGGTTCATCCTTGCGGAGGGCATTCAATCCCCAGAAGGTGTGAAAGATCGTCACCTCATGGTCATAAGCCGCGGCGCCATTGGCAATAATGTAGGCTGCCATCGCTTTATCATAATCTCCGCTAAAGAGGATAATTGTCGTTTTCTTCTTTTCCATATTTACGCCTCCTCATTTACCCCGCGGGGTATAGTTTTCGGTAAAAAAATTATGCCTTTTTAATCCAGAATTTAAAGGTTCCGTTTTCTTCCTCCTGTTTTAATAACTCGTTCCCTGTGGAATTAGCCCATGCGGCGATGTCCGCTTTTGAGCCTTTATCGGTTGCATGTACTTCAAGTACCTGGCCGGACTCCATTCCCTTCATTTCCTTCCTCGTTTTCACAATCGGCATTGGGCATGCCAGCCCTTTTGCATCCAATACTTTTGTTGATTCCATATAAAATTCTCCTTAATTAATTTTACTAATACGGGTATGGGTATATAATCGTGAAAATAAAAAAGGGTTGCCACCCTTTTATTCATGAAGCAAGGGACGTACCTCTTGCTTCACTTTTTAATATATGATATTGAAAGAGCGGATTAACGGCTTTTAACAAGTAGGTTTACCGCTTCCTTAATCAATTCATCTGTCTTTTCGCCGTTTTTCTCCGCATCAAGGACACACTCAACAAGGTTCGAGCTTACAACAACCCCAATTGTACGGTCAACGGCTGAACGGACCGCGGACATCTGGGTAATGACATCTTTGCAGTCCTTATCCTCTTCCATCATTTTAAGGATGCCTCGAATCTGGCCTTCAATCCGTTTTACACGATGTTTCATTTGATCATCGTATTTCATCTCGATTCCCTCCCTTTTTACCGACAGCCGCAGCCTGCCAGAGTATAAGCGATTACTTTGAAGCCCTTTTTCCTTAATAGCCTGATTCCCCAGTTTTTCTCAAGGCGGTCGGAGGCGATGATATACACCTGGCTAGCCGGAATTTCTTCCATGTACCTTTTTAAATATGCCGCTGGGATAGGCAAAGAACCTTTAACCGGATTTTTTGAGGACGTGGCATAATCACGGATATCCAATAGTATATCATTCCCAACTGTTTCTACCTCAATTACTTCTTTGCAGGGTATCCCGTAAACCGGGACATATCTTCTGTATAGCAAATAAAAAAGGATTCCAGCAAGTGCTGAGCCGGTAACGATGTACATCCAAGACCCTCCTATTTTATGCATGCGATGCTGATGACAATTTCCATGATATACCCCTATAGGTATATTGTCAACCTTTTTAAACACATAATCCGAATAGAGAAAGGCAACCTTCAAATGAGGGTTGCCTTTAAAAGAATTATGAATTTTGTGCAAGCTGCCTGCCATCCGATTTTTCCAGGATTGGATCCTCCGCCTGCTTGGCGCGCTTAATGAAAAATGCGAGGACCAGTGCGACAACGGCAATAAATGTTGCAATTAGGAAAGAGAAGTTTATCCCATTTAGCATGGCCTGTGCCAAAATATGCTGCTTCATTTGGGCCAGGACCTCCGGAGTCGGTTGCTCGGTAAGATTTTTCATCGCTTCCTTGCCAAGCTCTTTTGCCTGCGATTCAGCCCTGTTTGTCATGATGGTGACAAGAAGCGCAGTTCCAATCGCCCCAGCTACCTGGTTCAATGTATTGTTCATCGCGGTTCCATGCGGGTAAAAACGGGTTGGCAGCTGGTTCAAGCCGTTAGTGGAAACCGGCATCATTACCATCGACATTCCTAAACTCCGGACTGAATACAAAATGAGCAGGTGTGTATAAGATGTTTCAAAGGTAAGCCTGCTTAAGTCATATGTTGTAATGACAATAATGGCCAGCCCGATAATCGCCAGGACCCTTCCGCCAACTTTATCAAAAATCCGGCCTGTAATTGGCGACATCACTGCCATCAGAATTGCGCCAGGCATTAATAAAAGCCCTGCATCCATTGGAGATATTCCCCTCAGATTCTGTACATAAATAGGCAATAAAACCATACCGGAGAAAAGAGCCATATTTACGACCATTGAAATAGCGGAGGCGAGCGCAAATGCCGGATAGCGATAAACCCGGAAATTCAAGAAAGGTTTTTCAAGCTTTATTTGGCGCAAAATGAACACAATAAGGGAAACGGCCCCTATAGCAATCGTGCCGTATACATAGGGGCTATCCCAGCCTTTGCTTCCCGCCGAGCTGAAGCCATAGAGTATACCCCCAAAACCCACACTTGATAATACGAGTGAAACGAAATCAAGCCGGATATCTACTTTTTCTTTTTTATCCTTAAGAAGAAAGAATCCGATTAAAAGCACAACAATTGCAATTGGCGTTACAAAATGGAACAGCATTCGCCAGTCATAGTGTTCAATGATCCAGCCTGAAAGAGTAGGCCCGATTGCCGGTGCAAACATTAATATTAAACCAAAAATGCCCATCGCTGTCCCCCGCTTTTCTATGGGGAAGCTGATAAGCATAACGTTCATCAACAACGGCATCAGAATGGCTGAACCCGAGGCCTGCAACATCCTGCCAGTGAGCAAAATAGGGAAAATATGTGCAGTTCCCGCGATTATTGTTCCTATTGTAAACAGGCCCATCGCCGCTAGGAAAAGCCTTCTAACACTATACTTTTGAATCAGGAAGGCTGTAGCAGGAATTAATATTCCGTTAACAAGCATAAATCCTGTTGTGAGCCACTGGACTGTTGGCGGCTCGATCTTTAAATCCTTCATAATGGAAGGAAGAGCGATATTCAGTAATGTATTATTCAAGAATGCTATAAAAGCGCCAATCATTAAAACGGCGATTATCCCATAAGGGGGCCGGCCGTGTTTATTTATTGTTTGATCCATTGTTGTTCCTCCTGTATACTTCCGGTTCAAAATTATAGACTGCCGTTACACATGCACTTTATCATATACCATCAGTCCAATAATTTCAATCAATAAATTCGTATTCCCATTGAGTTTGTACACTATTTAACAATAGTGTAGTATACTTTTTATACCGGCAGTACAATAAGGCAAGGTGATACTATTGAACAACCGAAAACAGCGTGTAATCAAGATAGCCCATCAACTCTTTATAGAAAAAGGATTCCAGGCCACATCGATCCAGGATATCCTTGATTACAGCGGAATATCAAAAGGAACATTTTACAACTACTTTTCCTCAAAAAGCGAACTATTAATCGCTTTATTTAAATCAATTTACAAGCAGCTCGACAAGGATACAAATGAGATGTTAATCGGGCAGGACGCATCTGATATTGGCATCTTAATCAAACAGATTGAATTGCACCTTAAAACAAGCCGTGCCAATAAACTCCTCTTCCTTTTCGAAGAGGTCATGGTTTCAAATGATCCCGATTTAAAAGAATACCTGAAACAAAATCATTTACGTAATGTAAGTTGGATCTATAGCCGTTTTGTTGACATTTTTGGCGAAGAAAAGAAGCCTTACCTACTTGATTGCTCTATTATGTTCATTGGAATGCTGCAGCAGCACCTGAAGTTTAACGCCATGGTAAACGGTTCGCTGCTGAGTAACCATGAAATTGTCCGCTACTGTGTAGCACGGATTGTCAACATTGTGGAGGAAGTTTCGATTGCTAATGATAAACTGCTTGACCCAACCCTTCTAACACATTGGCTCCCAAAAAGGATGAAAAGGAGCACAGCATTTCGGGAAAACCTCCACAGTTCTGTTATTGAATTAAAGAAAATTCTCCATCATTCCAATGAGCAGGAGAAATACTTTGGACTCCTTGATTTTATTGAAGAAGAACTTCTCCAGTCAAAGTCGCCAAGAGGTTTCCTTATTGAAAGTGCACTTAACTCTCTGAAAGGCGGATTGACGGAAATACGGGACTTTGAAATCTTAAAGGCAATAGAACAACTAGCTGCGGATATCCTTTCAAATCCCTCCGATCGCGAGGAATAAACTATACACTAAAACCTTTTAGCTTCCGGGCAATATCCGGAAGCTTTTTTCTTTGTAAACATCAATCGGATAAATTCAATCCTCCTCTATTGGCAAACATGCATACTAATCAGGTAAAAACACATAATACAGAAATAACCAGATAGTTAAATATGTTGGAATATGGTGGGGCCCGAAATGTTCAAATGGAAACGGAAAAATTCTTCAAAAAAACAGGAGAAACCCGAAAAGAGGATTAAAGATATATTGGAAGAGGCTAAAGCTTCAGCCGACTTCCAATCGTTTTCCCTTTTGGAAAAGGGCCAGGTTACAGTTAGCTGTTATATGACTCTGATTGATGAAAAGCTGCTGCGCCGTTTGGTCCTTAAGTCCATCCAGGAAGGTTCCGCGGAATTGTCTGACATTTCCGAGCTGAAAAATATTGTTCCGGTGGAAGGCATAAAAATTACGGATGACGCGATGGAGGCTGAAAAAAAACTTAATGCCGGCCATGCCATCGTCCAGCTGGGCAAAGGGAACAAATGTGCACTCGTCAATATTGCCGGGCCATTGAAAGGAATCCGGCAGAACAACAAAACCGATAACGAATTTAGCGTCATCGGTCCCAAAATAGGCTTTATTGAAAATATTGATACAAATTTACACCTTTTGAGGAAACAATTGGTTACATCCGACCTCATATTTGAAGAATTCGAGGTGGGGAGCGTTTCAAAGACACGGGTGGTAATAGCTTATTTAAAAGGAGTAACCAATCCCGAGTTTGTCCAGACAGCCAGGCAGAGAATAAAAAATGTGGATTTTGAAGTTATACATGATAATACCATTGTCGAGCAATTGATTGCCGACCACTCCTCAACGCCGTTCCCTCTCTTCCTTTCGACAGAAAGACTGGACAAGGCGGCACATTCTTTATTGCTCGGCCAGATTGCCATATTGTCTGATGGATCCTGTTACGCGCTCACTGGCCCTGTTTCAATCCTGGATTTTTTCAATTCACCAGAAGATTATTACGCATCCTGGATACAAGGGTCTTTTTTCAGGCTAATCCGCTTTTTTGGAGTTTCCTTTTCCATCTTTGCCACTCCATTATACGTAGCGGTTTTAACATACCATTACGAAATCATTCCAGACGATTTGATTGGCCCAATCATTTTTTCAAGGGCGAATGTACCTTTTCCGCCATTCCTTGAGGTACTTTTTCTAGAAATCACAATAGAACTACTCCGTGAAGCAGGGGCACGTCTGCCAAGCAAAATCGGCCAGACACTTGGAATTGTCGGAGGCATTGTTATTGGGCAGGCGACTGTAGAGGCCGCTTTGACGAGTAATATCCTTTTAATTATCGTTGCACTTTCAGCCCTTTCGTCTTTTACGACCCCTATTTACAAAATGTCCAATACTGTTCGGATTCTAAGATTCCCTTTTATTCTCCTTGCCGCAATATGGGGCGGATACGGGCTAGTGATCGGCATTGTTTTACTTTTTGGCCATCTTTTCCGGCTTAAGTCCCTTGGAAGCCCATATATGGTCCCTCTCTTTCCTTTTAGGACTAAAGGGATAGGCGATTCGTACATAAGGTATCCTTATTCGAAAATGAATAAGCGTCCCGGTTATTTAAGAACTTTGACTAGGAAAAGGTACTCACCTTCAGAGAATAACGATGCCAAAAAAGACTTAAACACGGAATAAAGGAAATGGAGGCTGCTCCCATGGCCCGCGCATTGCCATTCGCTTTACTTCTCCTCACATTGGCCATTCCTGGATGCGAGAGGACAAAAATAATTGACCAAATAAGCATCATCCACACCGTCGGCTACGATATCCAGGAAGATGGCCAATATAGGGGAACTATTCTATATCCTGATTATACGAAAAGCAAAAGCCAGGAAAATATCCAAATAAGAAAAGCAAGAGGCAGCACTTCAAGCATACTTTTTTCCAAGGCAAACGAGCAGACAAAAAATTCGATTGAGCTGTCCAAGGTGCAAGAAATTGTTTTTGGGGAAGAATTCGCGAAAAAAGGCATTGGCCATATTATTGATACAGTATTTAATAACCCTATGATCGCCACCGATATCCAAACAGCGGTTGTCACACCTACTGCGAGAAAGTATCTTGAGGGGGTCAAAGAAAATGGCACCCTTGGGATTGCCGATACAATCGTTCAAAATTATACAACTTCTCTGCTGCCGCGAACCAATCTTCATATTTTTTTAAATAATTATTATGGAGAAGGCAGAGATCCCTACATGCCAATTTTGATGCTTGGAGGGGGAGATAAAAATGTCTCTGTTGGAGGGATAGCGCTATTTAAGGATGATCAGCTTAAACTTACCCTGAACAACAAGCAGACTTTTTTCCTCGGCCTACTGGATGAATATAAACATATGGGCCAACATGAGATCCCATTTACAAAGGATTCAAAAACAGGCACCTTAGTAGTACGAATTATGGACAACAAATCGGAATGGAAAGTGAGAAAGTCAGGGCCAAATCCAGAAATCGATTTATTCCTCAATGTATTTGTCATTATCAGGGAATATCCAAATTGGATCGATTTGCATAAAGAAGGGGATATTCAGTTACTTGAGAAAACAATTAAAAGGAATTTTAAGGGCGAGATTTCCCGGTTGGTTGCATCCTTTAAGGAAAAAGGAGTGGATCCTTTAGGTTTTGGCGACAGGACCAGAGCCTCTGACAGAACCTGGGAGGAAAAGAAGTTCTATAAGGAACAATACAGCAAGCTTAAAGTAAACATCGATATTAACTTAACGATTATCCAAGCTGGTATTATGAGTTAATGGAAACGGGAGTGGCCCAATGATTGAAATTCAGGAAAAATATAAAGTTTCTCCATTTTTTCTATTTTTCCTTCTGATTTCCTCGCAAATTGGGGAAGGAGTGTTGAATTATCAAGCTAAAATTGCCAGTGGGTCTGGCCAGGATTCATGGCTGTCCGTCCTTTTGGTTGGTTTAAGTATGAATGTCCTGTTAATCCTTGGTTATTATGTTATAAAAAATAGTTCAGGGGGAGATTTAATCTCTTTTCATATGGAGGCGTTTGGAAAGTATATCGGCAGCTTCCTTAATGTTCTGCTTGTCTTATATTTATTGTTAGGCGGTTTTTTGCAGGTCTATAATTACATTGACCTGTTGCAAACCTTTGCATTTGACAGGATTCCTATTTGGGAATTAACTTTTGCTATGTGCCTGGTGCTCTATTATATAGTCTCAGGCGGTTTCAGGGTTGTAACTGGAGTGGTTTTTTGGGGGGTAATCATTCCCCTTATCTTTGCCCTCCCTTTCTTAGTTTTGATTCAATATCTTCAGCTCAGAAATATTATGCCAATCTTTAATCATGGCTTTTCCGATTATGTAAAATCCGCCAAGGAATCCGTCTATTTGTTTAGGGGGTTTGAATGCGTGCTTATCTATCTTCCTTTTATAAAAAACAGTAACAAGTCAATCAAATGGGCTCATTTAGGCCTTCTGGCGACAACGTTGTTTTATTTTGCCTTGACTGTCATTACATTTCTATACTACTCGCAGGGAAAGCTCCTTAGCACAAAATGGCCTACACTTACAATGATAAAGATTATTTCTTTTACGGTTGTCGAAAGCTTTGAGTTTATCTTCATTTTTGTATTTTTTATAGTCATTGTCTCAGCGGTCTGCATCTTCCTCTGGTCATGTACGAGGGCGTTAAAAGTTACGTTTAACTTTAAACCGTCGAGGGCCCTCCTGGGCATTCTAGCCGCATATTTCCTTTTGAACATTGGCCTTGAAGATATTTCTTTCGGGCAGAAGATAAATCGCGCCGGCACTTATTTTACCCTAATCTTTTTCTATGCCTACATTCCACTTCTTTTTCTAGTAAGCCTTCTAAGAAAAAAACGGAAGAATCGTGCTCAGTGCTGAACTTGGCTTACCAAACAACGGCGAAAAGCCGGGTAACCACCAAGGGCCCCGGCTCCTACTTTACTCATTTATCCAAAATACTTATTATCGGTTGTTTTTCTTGTCTTTCCCTTTTGTCAGCCTGCCCATCAAAAACGCTCCTGCCGCAACGCCAAGCACGGTGTTCGTCTTTTTGTTGAATACTTGCTTGAAAACAAGGTTCAGGTTCTGCGGCCTTTCAGCAAGGCGGCGCATAAAGTAGCCGTACCAGTCTTTTCCGAAAGGCACGTATGTGCAGAAGTTATAGCCTTCCTTCGCAAGCTGAAGCTGAAGCTCCCGGCGGAATCCGTAAAGCATTTGGATTTCGAACTTATCGTTCGGAATATTGTGTTCCTTAACGAACCGCTTTACATGGTTGATGATGTTGTGGTCGTGTGTCCCGATGGAAGTGAATTTCCCATTCAGCAAATGCCACTCAATGATCCGGACATAGTTGGCGTCAATCTCATTTTTGTCCTGGTAGGCGATATCCGCAGGCTCCTTATAGGCGCCTTTTACGAGGCGGATCCGCATGTTTTTATACTTCTCAACCTGTTCCTGAGCATTGTGCAGATACGATTGGATGACGGTGCCAACATTTTCATAGTCAGAAGAAAGAATGTCTACAAGTTCAAGAGTCGCATCAAGATGGCCCGAATCTTCCATGTCAATGTTGACAAAGATACCAAACTCGTTTGCTTTCGCGACGATTTCCCTTACATTTTGCACACAGAAATCAAAGTCGATATCGAGGCCAACCTGGGTAGGCTTGAGGGAGATATGCGCATCAACTTGATGGTCATGGATTGCCTGAATGACCTTTAAAATCTGCTCTTTGGCTTCAGTCGCCTCTTCCTCTTTGAAGACGAATTCGCCAAGGTTGTCAACGGTTGCAGAAATTCCAAATCTATTAAGCTCTTTAATGCTTTCGATCGTTTCCTCAATAGTCGTCCCCGCTACAACGTTTTGTGCCCCAAGCTTCAATCCGTAATTTTTGGCCGCAGTGTTTAGAAGTTGGTTTTTAGAAAGTCCAATAAATAAGTCTCTAAGCATCACTTTTGCTCCTTGCTGTTTTTTCTCTATTATATCATGCCTCTTTTCAAAATTCTCAATGTTAATTCGATTAAAATTTTTCCACAATAACTTTTCCCACCGTCTTTATAGTGGAAATAACTGCGTTTTCGTAATGCTGGAAGATTAAAGTCCAAAACGGCTTATTTCATTTGCAACCACTTGTTTTATCGGCGGGAAATACGGCTTTTTAAAACCATAAGCGAAAAGCCTTTTTGTTTCGGAAAACCGGGCTTCTTTACCATCCGCCCCCATCACGACACTTATCAGCCTTGTCCCGCCCACTTTCGCTGTTCCGGCGAAGCAATAACCGGCACCATCCGTAAAACCAGTCTTTAAGCCGTCGACACCTTTAAAGGCAAAATCCGGATTAATTAGCATGGCGTTTGTCGAGCGGACAATGGATTGATCGTAATGAAGCTGATATTCTATCTTGCTTGAAATGGCCAGAATTTCAGGGTAATCCTCTATCAGCCTTGCCGCCATCTGGGCAACGTCTGCAGCTGTCATCACCGATTCATGTCCGTTACGGTTCGCTAGCCCCGTCGCATTTACAAAGCGTGTATGCTCCGAGAGCCCTATATCCCTAGCTTTTCGGTTCATCCATTCCGTGAATTCCACTTCTGTTCCCGCTGCTTTTTCTGCCAGAGCGACAGCCGCATTGTTTGCCGATGCGATTTCCATGGCCATGAATAAATCCCTAACCGTTAGGGTATCACCCAATTTTACTGGGATTGCTACCCCCTCACTCCCAACAGCATTCCCGCTGATTTTAACTCCATCGTTCCAGCCAAATTCCCCCGCCTGGATCTTTTCCAAGATGAGATAAGCCGTCATTAGCTTGGTCATGCTTGCAGCCGGAAATGGCGTGTCCTCATTTTTCGCGAAATGGACTTCCTTTGTTTCCGAATCGATTAAAATTGCCGCCCTTGCATGAACATCCGGGCCCTTTATGTAAAACGCCGAATAGCCCGCTCCCGCCAGCAGGGCAAATATGATAGCAGATACCATAGCCAGCCTGCGCAATTTTTTCAAGAGTTTCCTCCTTTCCCTAATAAAAGTACTTCCAGGTAAAATTCACTGAAAGGATGCCAATCGGCTCATCGAGCGGCCCTACCGTTTTGTCGCTAGTTCCGGCATCCGTTTCATGCTCGTTCTTTCACTGGTTTTTTGATAGTTTCAGCGCCATCCGCCCGAGTCTTGAATCCGCCTCCAATAGCCCAAGCCGCTCCAGTATTGTCATCATGAATTCATAGTGGGCGTACCCTCGGGCAGATATGATTCTTTCACCGGCAACCACATCACAATCACGGTACCCTTCCTCAGGAAAATACTTTGAAAAGTGGTCCTTTAGGTGAGGCATGGTTGTGTATTTACCCTCAAGCACTCCCGCGGAAGCGACAATGGCTGTGGAGGCACAGCTGGCCGCAATTAATCCCTTATAGCTTTGCAGAAAAAGTTGGAGTTCCTTATTTTCTAGAAGTGATTCGGGGATTGCTCCCCCTGCCCCAGGTAGAAGGAGCATCCTATACTCGTTCGCTTCACGGCCTACCAATTCCATGGATGCCACAAAGACACCGCCATCCGTCCTGACTTGCCCTCCCCCTATTGATAGAGTCTCAATCTCATACCCCTTTGTCTTTTAAAAACTTTTGCAGGAGGGCAACCTGCCACATCGCAAAATCTTCAAAAACAATAAACCCAACTTTAGCCATCCCCATTCCCCCAAATCCAGTTTGCTTTTATGTTTTTCCATAAAAACACATCGCTACTAGTCTATAAAAATAATACAAAGAAGATTTTCTAGGACAAAAAACAGGAACCTGGTTTTGGTTCCTGTTTTGCGTTCGGTTTTATTCCTTTGAAAACTCAATTGTACTTCTTACTGTATCTATTGGACGAACCATCGCTTCAATTTGTTCCCGTTTCGGCTCAAGAAATGGCGGCAGAGACAATTTTTCCCCCAGTGTTTCATATGGCTCATCTCCCATAAAGCCAGGTCCGTCTGTCGCAAATTCAAAAAGAATTTGCGGAGCGACCCTTACATAGAGTGATTTGAAGAAAAAACGGTCGATTAGCCCTGATGTCTGGAAGCCGAAGCTTTCCATCCGTTTCATCCAGTGCTCAAGCACCGACCCATCCTCCACCCTGAATGCGGCATGATGGACCGTGCCAAACCCCTGCAGCGCCTGCGGTAGTACTGTATTTGCTTCAACTACAATCCCTGCGCCGTTTCCGCCTTCACCGCCTTCGAACAAGTGGAGGGATCCGTCCTGGGCAACTTCGTTGAATTCCATTACCTTTTCAACTACTTGTTTAAAATAATCGAAATGCGCCGTACGTACATATATTGGCCCAAGACCGGTGATGGCATATTCAAGCGGGATAGGCCCTTTTTGCCATGGGGTACCCGGCGAAACACCTTGTACATTTTCGTCCGAAATAAGCTGGTAATGCTGGTCATCAAAATCCACAAACGGCAACGTCTTTCTGCCAAATTGCTCCTTGATTCCGTTATGGCTGACCTCCATCCTGTCAAAACGCTCTACCCAGTAATCAAGAGCTGCATCACTTGGCACTCGGAAGGATGTCTTATAAATTTCATTAGTGCCATGGCTGCCCTTGGGGATACCAGGAAAGTCAAAAAAGGTCATATCCGTTCCCGGGCTGCCAACATCGTCTGCGAAAAACAAATGATACGTTTGGATGTCATCCTGGTTAACTGTTTTTTTGACAAGCCGCATGCCCAACACATAGGTGAAAAACTCATAGTTCTTTTCGGCGCTGCTTGTAATTGCCGTTACATGGTGTATACCTTTTAATTGATTCATTATAAAAACCTCCTATTAAGGTGCATAATTTATTCTTTTCCACTTATTGCGGAATTTACTCTTAATAAAAATATCTTTAATTCGAGATAAATTTATCACGAATTTTTTCAGCTGTCAATATAAAGGGCCTCTTAGTGATGAGGCCCTGTGGATTGCTGAAGTTGTTTTAATTCCTTTGTCGCGGCGATTGCGTTGATTAAGGTATTCGCTTGCTTAATCATGTCGCCTTTCCCCTGGAAATGGAGATACATAATCCTCGGGCGCTCGTACATCATATGATTGTGGATGGCGGTTACCTCCAGTCCACCTCTGCGCAGGACGTCAATTACAGGATTGACCTCTTCCTCAAGCAAGGCCATCTCACCTATTAGTTCTGTCTGTCCATCCGCTTTTTCAAAAGCAAAATCATAGGCGAGATCGATCGATTCCGGAGATACTTTTTTCCCCATATGTGTGACCTCCAGATTTTTTCGTTCAATCTCAACCTTGCAAACACCATCCGCTTCCTTGACTTTTGTTTTAAAAATCTGTTCAAGTGTCCGGCAGTCTGGACTTTGTTTTGCAGATGTTTCTTCCGGCGGCAAAATCATAATTAAAAATAAGCCAATAATTATCAATATTTTTTTCATACCGCACCTCCATCCATAGGGTGCCCTAGTTGCTTGGCCATATGTAAAAAAACTGCGGGATTAAGATTCCGCAGGCTTTAGCCATCTCCATCTGGAATGACAATCGGATTAACCTCATTTCCGCCGCTTCCACCACCACCGTTGTAATATTGCGGCACTTTGCCGGGTAAAAATAGGTCGCCTATCATAATGGAGTTTGTAACGTTAATTTCGTTGTCTATTAAAGGGATAATAACTCCCATCTGGACATGAGTTTTAACGTAAATCTCAAGATATGTGTTGTTTATCCCAGTTTCTCTTATTTTTGTTTCAATATTAGCGGTAACATCGCCGATTATTTCAAACCGGACGGGAACTTTAGGGCCCAAGTTTGAAAACAATGTATTGTCGGTAGCCATTCCAATTGGAATTTCATATATTAAGCCTTGTTTGTTTTTCGAATCTTTGACATTGAATTCCTTAAAGGCTTCGAGATCTTCGATATTACCGGATTCAAGGAGGTTGAGGTACCGCTGAATCCTTGTGGTTATATCAGATATTACCCGGCTATATAGTCTTGGGTTAAAGCTGTAACCTACCTCATCGGAATTACGGTGTACGATAATGAGTTCGCCTACATCAATATTTTCCACTACATATTGAGATATGGCTTTGTTTACTGCCTGTGATGCAAACTCTCTGGCCTTTGTTTCGGCAATTTTAATTAACCTTGGTTCAATTTGTTTATTAATTATGTTTAAACTTTGGTACGTAACAAATACAAATGCCACTAATGTAATTAATAGTACATGTCTCAATGGCAGCGGTCCCCGCTTGCGATAGCTTCTCCTGATTTTCCTCAAATCGGGCCCTCCCCCGCGATTAAACTACTACTTGTATATGCATTAAATGCTCCGTGTATTACGGGGGGCCCCAGTGAGGACTATAGAGATTAATATTGGATGTAAACAAAAAATACCCTTCGTTATTTCTAAGTAAAGCGGGTTTGAAAATTAACACTGATTGTTTCTCTTGTTCACTTACATAGGTCGTCTGGGTTTAATTTTATTGTTTCAATCCACGCACCCATGTAGGGTGCGACTTTTCCCTTCCATATGTTTGTTCCTTGTCATCCCCTATTTCAATCCACGCACCCATGTAGGGTGCGACCCGAACCACGAAAGAACAGAATCGTCGTGCTCGAAATTTCAATCCACGCACCCATGTAGGGTGCGACTGCCGCGTTGCAATTGTTGGCCGATGGGAAACGCATTTCAATCCACGAACCCATGTAGGGTGCGACGTCAACTTTTCCCGGTTCTGCGGTAGCTGCATGGTATTTCAATCCACGCACCCATGTAGGGTGCGACATAACCTGTATCCTTATGGACCCATCCATAGAGTATTTCAATCCACGCACCCATGTAGGGTGCGACGTCCGCACATCCCTTTATCGATAAAGGCGCAGATATTTCAATCCACGCACCCATGTAGGGTGCGACGAGAGAACATGTAACGCTGCCAATCCCCTTCGCTATTTCAATCCACGCACCCATGTAGGGTGCGACTGCTCGTCTCCTGTATGCCCCATCAGGCGAGAGAAATTTCAATCCACGCACCCATGTAGGGTGCGACTCCTGATCGCTGGCGGCTTGATCGGAAGGATATGGATTTCAATCCACGCACCCATGTAGGGTGCGACTACCGTCTGAAGTCTTGCAAACCAAGTAGTCATATTTCAATCCACGCACCCATGTAGGGTGCGACTAGACGGAGATTTTGATTAAGTCACTGTTCGGATATTTCAATCCACGCACCCATGTAGGGTGCGACATTGCCGTTGGTTGCGGGGGAAAAAGAGCGCAAAATTTCAATCCACGCACCCATGTAGGGTGCGACTTGGAATTGGCGCTTGCCTTCCTGGAGGGACGCATTTCAATCCACGCACCCATGTAGGGTGCGACTTTTATAAGCAGCTCGGTCATAATTTCCTCCTTAATTTCAATCCACGCACCCATGTAGGGTGCGACCAGGGCATAGCTTGTGCCGCAATGGGTACACATATTTCAATCCACGCACCCATGTAGGGTGCGACGATTTGCTCCCGCCAGCCGTGGTCCTACTCTTTCAATTTCAATCCACGCACCCATGTAGGGTGCGACTTGGGTTATAAATTGAGCGATATTTGCGCCATATTTCAATCCACGCACCCATGTAGGGTGCGACCAGGCACATTGGATGTTGCGGTTAGGGTTGATGTTATTTCAATCCACGCACCCATGTAGGGTGCGACGTACGTTATCACAAAAGTAACGGTGGAGGAACTTTTATTTCAATCCACGCACCCATGTAGGGTGCGACGGTCTGAAGGATACTGCTGGAGAGAAATCGGCCGATTTCAATCCACGCACCCATGTAGGGTGCGACACAAAATCAATGCGCTGCTCCAATCGCTCGAAGATTTCAATCCACGCACCCATGTAGGGTGCGACTCGTATGATTTAGTTTCTTTTTTGCTTACATCCAATTTCAATCCACGCACCCATGTAGGGTGCGACGTCGCTAATATGGCATGACGTGGGCAGTATGGGAATTTCAATCCACGCACCCATGTAGGGTGCGACACCAATGGAGAAGCACCCATGACATACGGTTTAATTTCAATCCACGCACCCATGTAGGGTGCGACGTTTGCAAAGAAGCTTACTGCTCTTGTTGGTGCTATTTCAATCCACGCACCCATGTAGGGTGCGACAATTGGGAGTCTCGACGTCAACGCTCCGTAACTGATTTCAATCCACGCACCCATGTAGGGTGCGACCCAATACGAGGAGCAGGACGATATGACCGCCGGAATTTCAATCCACGCACCCATGTAGGGTGCGACATGCACGAAACATACGACAAAGCGATCCTAGTTCCATTTCAATCCACGCACCCATGTAGGGTGCGACAACCAATCCCGCGCCACAAACTCAATCTCAAAAAATTTCAATCCACGCACCCATGTAGGGTGCGACCCCCGCTGGATTCAAGCATTATTTGTGCTAATAATTTCAATCCACGCACCCATGTAGGGTGCGACTCGGCTTCCTGCTCGGATAACATGAGAATGGGTATTTCAATCCACGCACCCATGTAGGGTGCGACAATGTATCGGTTTCATACACTGTTACCCCAATTAAATTTCAATCCACGCACCCATGTAGGGTGCGACCGCGGAATACAAGCAAGCCCTGAAGGATGTCAGATTTCAATCCACGCACCCATGTAGGGTGCGACAGCGATTTTCATGCAAAATTCATCTTAAAACCATAAATTCAGCCAAAAAACCACTATCCCCTTTATTGAAGTAAAGGATTATTTTAAAACCAAATTGCTTTTTCATGAAAACCCTCAGAAAAACTGGTGCGAACCTGCCAGGAAAACCATGGGTACTTTACCTTCGCACTACAAAATTAAAGGGCCTTCAAGATCAATTGTTTCTTTAATTCCAACATGCTCCACCTTATTCTTATAATTATTCCCCAACCGATAAAATCGAAGGCTATCTTTATCCTTATCAATGATGTCTTCAAGCTCAAGTTTTAAAGTTGTAAACTGGGCTGCATCTATAATGCATTCAAATACCGAGTTTTGGACACGCTGCCCATAGTTTTGGCACACTTTAGCGACTCTCCTTAGCCTTTTTTGCCCTGACCCACTGGAAGTACTGACATCGTACGTAATCAATACCAGCAAGCTGACACCTACTTTCAATCAGACTATAGCCAACGTCTTGATAACCTTAACTTCACTATTTCCAAAGAAACGGCGGATACTCGTCAAGATCATTCCTTAAATACCGTGCAAGTAGAAGTGCCTGGGCGTGGGGAACTAGGCCCCAGGCAATTTTTTCACCAAGATACGGGTGGGTAATCTGATCCTGTTTTTTGGTCTGCCAGGCAGCAAGAAATTTCTTACGGCCTTCATCTGTCATGATGACCGCTCCATTTTCTTTCTTTAGGAAATCGTCCTTATTAACTACCTTCTTATTGATTAGGGACAAAACGAATCGATCTGCAAAGACTCCACGTAGTTCCTCCATTACATCCAAGGCGAGAGATACTCTTCCCGGCCTGTCCCGGTGAAGGAAACCTACATATGCATCAAGCCCTACCCCTTCCAAGACAGCTGCCATATCATTTGCTAGCAACGTATAAGCAAACGAAAGCATTGCATTTACATTATCCAATGGGGGACGCCTCGATCTATTATGGAAAAAGAAATCTTCCTTCTGCTGGAGAATCATTTGGTTAAACAATTTGTTATAACTTATTGCCGCTTGTCCTTCCAGCCCCCGTAACCTCTCCAAATCTTCGCATCCCCTTATTTCATACAAGAGAGAAGAAAGATGTTTAGAAATCTCCTTAAATATTGGAACATTTATCCTCATTGGATAATCCCTGGTCATTCTTTCAAGTATCCACTTGTTGTTATAAACTTTGCCAACAATAAAATTACGGGCAATGTTAGCGGATAATTCCTCATTCTCGGAAATCTGATACTGTTTCTTCCTCAGGACGACATTTCCCCTGCTTTTCCCAATTACCCTGGCCAAAAACCGGCCATTAATTGTGAAAAATACAAGCGAAATATTCCGTTCAGCACAGTATCCCATAAGTGCCGGGCTTGCACCTGTATATCCGAACGAAACGACGGCCTCGAGATTATGCAATGGAAGCCTACCGAGTTTCTCCTTCTCCTTAAGCAGGACTATATTATCGCCATCCAATGATAAATAAACGTCCGGTTGGGTTACATAAAGTGTATTTAAGAATTTTTTCATTCTTTTATCCGCCCTTCAATATAACTCTTAACCGAGCGCTTATTCATTAAATCCGGCATACATACATTTTGAAGGGAACAGCTTTTACAAAATGAACCTGTTTTTACTTTAGGGGTATGCCTGCGACTATACAGGCTGTACATTTCAGCCATTATCTCACGTACCTTTTCTTTTTTCTCTTTTGTTATCGGTACCTCGAGACGGTGGCGCGTTTCATTGTAAAACATATATCCAATCTTAACTTCACAAAGTAGCATTTCCTCAAGACACATCGCCTGGGTTGTTAATTGAAGGACATCCGAATCATCAATCTTTGGTTTCCCCCGCTTATATTCAACGGGATAAACTAGGTACTTTCCTTCTGCGCCAGAGAGTTCCACACCGTAGCTGTCTCTTACAAACTCAACGACATCACATATCCCTGTTACTTTTAATTCATTTGATTTTATTGGCATCCCCCGGACAATGAGAGTATCTCCACGTTTCTCCCTGATAAACGGCTTATCAGCCTTCCTGTGAAGATGCTGTCCCTCAATCGTCCGGACATTTTCCTCCCACTGCTGCTCGATATGGATAAGCGCCCATTGCCTTTTGCAAAATTGAAAATGTTGAATGCCTGAAAACATTAAGTATTCATCTTCTGTATTATATTCCATTGAGGACTTCTACCCTTAAACCGTCCAATTCCCCAACTCCAATGGCGTAATCATTTATTGATCTTGGTTCTTCCACTTCAGGTTTTACCTCCAAGAGCCGATGAACTTTGGCTGAAGAGTATTGCCCAAGCTTTGAATTGTGTTCCCACCAGTAAACCTTGTGGACTTCCATACTGCCGTCTGGCCTTGCGGAAGAAGTGTCATTCTCAAATAATGTGATGAGTGCATTTTTTATTTTTTCTGCATCTTCATTGGTAAATCCGGTTTTCTCGGCAAGCTGGGTATTTATGCTACCATAAAAAACATAGACTCCGAAATCAACTCGATGCTTCATCCCCATCGTATCCGATCCCCGTTCCTTTCCGGGTTCGGAATTCACGCTCTTTGTGATTTGCATGCTTGTAATATCTATTGGATCCACACTTGTGGCAGTATGGATGGATACCGGACCTCTTACTCCTACAGAAACACTTGATCCTGCGCCCGCTTTAAATGCAAACACCTGCCCAAAGCTTCTTACATCAAACCATTCCTTACAGGCTATGGCTGCAAACTCGTCACTCGAACTGTTTTTTGAGCTTAACATTTTACCAAGTTCCGGATTGGCAGCCGCCCTTTCCCTTAAACTAGTAAATTCATCATTTTTCCGATCGTTAGATTGCACAAAGACATACTCTCCCATATCCTGAAGCCTGTTTCTGATTTTACGCTTAATGGCAACATCGGAAATTTCCCCGTGCCCATCATAATTTTGCCGTGGGCGATTTCCGTTCAAGGGATCTCCATTTGGATTTGCTTTTGTTACGGACAGAACTACAGCAAAGTCAATTTTATGATCTAGGACTGACATTAGTATTCCTCCCCTATTCCTAAGCCTCTACAGGCTCGGATTGTTCTTTTTTCTGATACAAATCATGCCTTTGGCTATAAAAGCCCAATAGATATTTCCCTGTTAGGGGTTTATTATTAAAATCTTCGTTACTGAATTTTGAAGCCACTTCATCTATTAAACTGTTATAATATCTGACCTTCGTTCCCAAACGGGCCTGATAGGGCTGCAAACTTGCCTGGATTGTCGCCCAGGTCCTTTCGGGATTCTTCGAAAAGGAATTCATATACCGGATAGCGTTGGTTGCTCTCGATTCGTTAGGACCTAAAGCGTTTCTTTCAAGTACGTCCGCAATGGCAAGCAGCCGGCCAAATAAATAATTCCGATCGGTATTCCCTTTATCTAATGCCACATCCATTTCCTCCCTCTTATTGATTAGCGAGCAGGCAATACTCAGTGTTTTCTCCCATTCCCACCGTTCCATCGAAACCGGGTTGCCCGCGCGGTTAAACGAACTTCTCACAATATCTTCCGGGACTTTTCTCCCATCAATAATACAAGGAAGAACCCGCTCCATCAGGCCTTTAACGATTTTATCTCCGGCCCTCGGTCCGTAAGCAGCAAATGCTAGATCTTTTAATGAAGGGGATCCGAAAAAATTAGAAGTTTTATCATTTGCGTTCTTGCGATAGCGATGGAGCCAAGCACCTTTTGTGTGCCATTCCGCAAGCCTGTCCAAATAATCCTCCTTATCCATGCACCGGTAATAGAGAACTGCAAGCCGGCCAGTTGTGGCGGAATCGAGAATCATAATATTGACATCGGAACGAGCCGCCAATTTACCCTTGAATCCATCAATCGCCTTAGCCACTTCCCGGGCAAATTCCTGATGGGTATACGATTCTCTTTTCTGAGGTCCGCTTTCTTCCGAAAATAGCGAGAGTATGTCAAAGGTATCCTCGGTTGGATCTGGAAGTTCAGGTTCATCGTTTCCCCAAACAAGGAAAACCCTTTGGTCAATCGTTTTTCCCTGCCGGTTTATAAGCCATTTCAATGCATTGTGTGCCTTTTGGGATACTTCATAACTGATTCCTGCTGCCTCGGAACTTTTATTAAATCGACCTCGGTAAGTAAACCCGGAGGAATCATTGGCTGAGATGAGCTTTGCTTTATCGGCAGCGTTCCGTATTTTATTTCCATGCCTTTCCGTGCCCGGAAGCATTTTTCCGGTAACAAAACAAAGGTCTTCCCCTGCAAGCGATTTGCTATAATACTCGCAAAAGGAGTCATACATTCCAGGATCCTTCCAAACCTTGGTCAGTATTTTCTCGGCACAATAGACATCAAACCTAACGAAAGCGCTTTCAACTTCACCTGCAATGACTGAAAACAATGGAGGTTTTGTACCATACAGAGATTCATATTTTTTATCCCAAGCCCCTACAAGCTTTCCATTGGCATCTGTATATAAAATTTTCTCTTTAATCAGGTCTCCAATAAGGTTCCTTCTATTTAAATATGTAAAAATAGCCTTCACCTTACTGTTTCCATATGGAGAATCAGCCCACTCGCAAAGCAGTCTAATATATTCATCAAATTGGGCACGATTGTTAATTTTTTCGTGATAGGCCGCTAAATCGCCGGCGACATAACTCAATTTGTCATGCAGAGGATACGGGGCAATCACCATGCCGGCACGGCTGGCTGATTTTTCGCTGCAAGGAATGAGGGTATTGGCATCTGTTTTATCAATTACTTCCGCCGAATGAAACTCTCCTTCTTCTGTGACCCTTACCTCGATATGGGCATTTTGCGTAGTATGGGAAATTGGCAATAATGTAAATTCCCTGTCCCCATACCGTTTCTCCGGTTTACCTACGAGATCTAGGTTGGAATCATAGGTCTTGTATAAGTTCAAAAGCCAGCTCATCCATTCACCCCCTCATCTAATTGAAATATCAGGTCTTCCGCTGAAAGAATGTTATCTCTGTCGAAATGCTTGGGAGCCATATCGGTAATTTTTCGTACCATCGTACATTCATTGGGCTTTAAGAATTTAATTACACCGTTTTTCATAACCGGGTTCCACAAGCGCGATTCCATGACATTCCGGCCGGTTTCATCGGGATAATTGATACCATGCAGCATCGTACCGAAATGGATTTCATCATAGTTGTCGTAAAACCCTTTACCTTCTTCAAAAACACAAGGTTCTACATACCCCTGACATTCCCTAGTCCCTAGGAAGATATCTCTCCGTCCCCCTGCTTTCAACGAGCGTCTTAGAATGTTATGATGCTTGTTTTCGTTTCGGTCGTAAGCCAAATCCGGGCGATGCTGATTAAAAACAAAATGGGCACGGACACGGTAGCGAACATCCTTCAGATACGTATAATTCGCAAGTGTATTGCCCCCTCCGTATTCAATTGGCCGGACCCCTTTCGATTCCATTTGAATAGGGTTCATAATCCTGACTTCATCAATCACCATAAGCAAAGTGGGTTTCCAATAAATTGATTCGACAATGCCTTTAAGAGCTTGGTAGGTAGGCACTTGATAGGTAAGTTTTTCTCCTCCCATTTTTGTAAGAGGATCTGTAAATAAAGCGTACTTGCCCCACACCTCAAATTCGATTGAGTTTCTCATTGATATCACCTCCTCTGTGAAAAATTCCCTTTTTCTACAATTTAATGGTAGCTTAGTCCTAGGTCCAATTCAACAAATATCAGAAATTTCCCACTTTTAATTATTGCCATCTTAATTAAATGTAGAAAATGAAAAATCACCCTTATGAAATGGAACTTTATTAAAATATATTTATTGTCAATTGGCTGCCACCCCCCAAATCAAGGCCGAATTCCTCATTGTATGACCCTTCCTTAAGAGCCAGGACCTTCCCATTTAAATACGGTACCAGTCCGCCTTCTTTATCCAAATGGTCCAATTCATATGGAAAAAGGTTAATAGTATACTGTTGGGCTTTCCTCATCAATTTCGATAGGTCCTCTATGGTTCCATTTCCATTCAGCTCTGTTATAATCTCTCTTCCCTCCCCATAAGGGACTATTACCCCTGTTGCAATTTGGTCGATGACTTGAAAATGCTCCGCCGCAGTTCTATAACTATTAGCTAGGAACAGAGGCAAATCATTTCCAGTCGCATGTTTAAAAGCTTTGTGGTAACTGTATTCTCTTTTATTTGTAGATAGTAATTCCATCATTTCTTTACCAAGCTTAGGTATAAAATAATTTAAGTTTGAGTGAAGATCTGTATAAAATTCTTGAAAATACCTCTCCATCGCTTTCGTTGATAGCACACTTCCTCCGTGAACAGTTTTGTCACTCTTTAAATCGGCAAAGATTTTCCTGGCTGCATGCTTTCCAACCTTTATTTCTTTCAAATTCTTCAGGTTTTCTTCACTATGGTCAATAATATAAACCTGCTGGAGCGGTTTTTCACCGTGGCGGTTGCATCTCCCAGCCGCCTGGGCAATCGAGTCGAGCCCAGCCAATGAACGGATTACACACTCGAAACTCACGTCTACCCCTGCCTCAATAAGCTGGGTCGAAATGCATATTATTTTATTGTTGTTTTTGAGATTTTTCCTAACTTTCCTTAAAATCTCATTCCGATGGAAGGCGCACATTGAAGTGCTTAAATGGTAAATCGGTATTCCCATATTATTCTCTTTTAATAAAGAATAAAGTTTTCTAACAACAGACTTAGTATTTAAAATAACTAACACACTGTTTATTTCTTGAATCTTATCAATCACGAAGTCTGAAAGCATTTCACTATCAAAAATATTCCCTGTTGCCTTGTCCACAATTTCTGTTCTTTCAAAAGCGCTTACGACCTCTTTCAGGTTTTGAACAATTTCTCCATCAGCATTTATTTCAAGCTTGTGCTCCACAAAATCTAATGCAGGCTGCGTGGCTGTGCAAAGTACAATACTCACCTTGCTATTTGTTTTTAAAAAATTCAATGACTGATTGAAGAGCGACACGCAATGAATAGGAACTTTTTGCACTTCATCAAAGATGATTACAGACTCAGCAAGGTTGTGCAGCCTTCTGATATTCCTGCTCCCTTTTGCAAAAAAGACGTTCAGGTACTGTACCATTGTTGTAAAAATTATGGGAGCATCCCAATTATCCTTTGCAAGCTTAAGCTTTTGATTTATGTTTATTAACCCGTCCTGATTCTCATCATTATCCTGGTCATCAATAACTACATTTGAATGATGTTCAAGTATGTTGGCATCGTCCTGAAGGATTTTCCGCACTTCCTCCGCATTTTGCTCAATAATCGTTGTATAAGGCACAACAAATACAACCCGCTTTTTCCCGTGGATTTTGGCATGCTTCAGTGCATAGCGAAGGCTGGCCAATGTCTTGCCACCGCCGGTCGGAATCGACAAAGTATAGACTCCTGATGGCCTGGCGGCAAACTCATCACACTGGTTCGACATGTTGGCTCTTAATTTATTGATAGGTGATTCGGAGTGATTGCTCATTTTAAAGGAGTTGATTTTTTCCATAAGCCGTTCATAATATTTTTCAAAGATGGGGGCTGTTTCCACCGGTGGATATTCTGCTGCATTCTCTTCAAATTCTCTTGTATTAGTGCGGTCGGCGTCGATTAAGATGCTGAAGATAAATTTAGTGAGGAACATTAATTGCTGTTCGACGAGAGCGGATGAGGTTTTTGCAAGTGTGTTCTTCAATTCTGCAACTGCTTTGTCAACATAATTGTGAAAATCCGGCTCAGTAATTACTTTTTCAAAAAAAAGGGTTCGTGTATTTTCATATTCGTTTAATTCTTTTTGGTGGACTCTGTTGAGGTAAGGTGATTCCAAATTCGGATTTAAAAAGTCATGGAGATACGAGTGGTGGGAGATAATGGCGTTCCCGACTATTTCGGCAATAATGCATTTATAGGGGTCTCGTTTTTCTGAGGAGTGATACAGTTCGAATAGGAGTTTTCCCCCAGCGGTTGAGTGGTCGACACTTCCTCTTTTCGGCGGGTTGTCTGGGTTGTTTACAGCTTCTAATATGTAATTTCTAAAATCATTTGTGTATTTCCCCATATCATGGAGCATACCCGCCAAGCCTGCTAAATGCTTAATCCCAATCTTTTCGCCAAACTGTTCAGCCAGGATTTTCACTTCTTTTAAATGCTCTCCAACAGTTTGAATTTTTCTGTCACTGCTTCGAATATGGGCAATGTAGTCCAACATAAATCTCCCCCCAAAATATTAACATATATTTACATAATCACTACTTTTCATTCTTGTCAATTATATCCTCACCCTTACCAATCTATTGTTTTACCAAAGCCCATAAAGGGAATATTCATTACAACAGCTAGATAGAAATAAGGTGTGAATGATATGAGAAAATGGGTTATTTGTATTTCTGTTTTATTAATGACAAGCTTTCCATCCCATGCTTTTGGGAGCGGAAACAGCAAATCTACTGAAGTAGTAATTTCGTTTGATGGCATGCGCCAGGACTTTTTAGAAGAATATATGAAGCAGGGAATCATGCCGAATTTTAAAGATGTATCTGATAAAGGGATGTATGCAGAAAATATACAAACTATTTTTCCTTCCTTAACGTCAGCCTCCCATGCTGCTATTGCAACAGGAACGAAGCCAAGTGAATCTGGCATGGTCAGCAACGAAATCCATAAACCACACAAAAAACTGACGAACCGCGACAGCGCCTTTTTCTCCCCGCTTGATTCCGAAGCCGTATGGTCTGTGGCTCGTAAAAAAGGAAAGACCACTGCGACGATCCTCTTCCCGGGTTCAAATCCAAAATTCAGAAATCACGCAGATTACGCAATTTATTACGGAGAGACTTTGGCTAAAAGCGATTTAGTAGACCTTGATTTTCAAAAGACCCAATCCAAGAAGTCGAATAAAAAGGCCAGTTTTCCATTGAAATTAAGCAAAAACGATACACGTACTATCTATATAGTTGCTTCCACATCCACAAAAGGCCAGAAAGGAAATTACGATACCCTTCAGGTTTCATTGAATCCGGATATGAAAGATGCATCGACTGTTCATGCGAATGAATGGAGCTCTCTCTCATTCATGACAAAAGACAAAGACTTGGCAGGCTTTTCTTTTAAAATAAAAGCAAATAAGCCAGACCTCTCCGATGCCAAATTGTATCGTACGGCAGTGACATCAGCAGAAATCGAAGGCCCCGGAGATTTTAAAGATGACATCAACAGGAAGTTCGGCTACTTCCCTGTCCAGGACGACGATGAAGCATTGGCCAACAAATGGATTACCCGGAAGGAATATGAGGAGATTAGTACGCGCTTCGGACAGTGGACAACAGATGTATCATTGTATATTAAAGAACGTTACAAGCCGGACATCATGTTCTTTTATTATCCACAAGTCGACCATGAATCTCACAACTACCTCCTCGTTGACCCAAGGCAGCCTGGCTATTCAAAGGAAAAGTCGGAACGATATATGAACTATATTCGCTGGTCATACCGCTTGTCTGATAAAATGTTGGGCCAGGTCCTTCAAAAGTTAAATAAAAATGACCGCATTTATCTTGTGTCTGATCACGGGATGGAGCCAGTCCATTCTCGACTCTCGCCAAATGAGGAATTGGAAAAGGAAGGGTTATTGGTGAAGGATGAAAACGGGGAGATTGATTACGAAAAATCAAAAGCGTTCTCCGTTGCCAGCGGGGCAATCGCGCATGTTTATATTAACTTAAAAGGGCGGGAAAAAAAGGGGATTGTCGAACAAGAGGATTATCGCTCACTCCAAAAGAGAATCGCTGTGATTTTTGAAAATGTACAAGTTGAAAAAAAGAAAATCAAACTCAAGAATTATTTATCCTTTGTATCCTCCAACTTATCAAACAACAATGCCGCGATTAAGGATGACTTTTTCAGCTCGGTAATGGCAATAAAAAATACTGCACTGCTCTCTCCATCAAAACAAAAAGTGGCACCATATGAAAAAGTCATCCCGATTCTCAATAGCCATGAAAACGCAGGGGATGTTCTTTTAGTTGCCCAAAAAGGCTACTATATGGCGCAGGACGATGGCAACAAAGTAATGACGGTTAATGACCTTGGCAACCACGGAGGCGACCCTTCCCGTAAGGAGTTAATCCCTGTCTTTTTGGCAGCCGGGAAAGGAATTACCAAGGGAAGGATTGAATCAAAAATCAGTACTTTGGACATTGCTCCTACATTGTATAAATTATTGAAAATTGACATTCCCGACTTTGTTGAAGGAAAACCAATTTCCGAGTTGATAGTAAATAACTAATGATTAGGCGGGATAAATAAAGGTACCAGGCGCCAAAAAACGGCATGCCCGGTACCTTTATTTAATTGAGTAGATCCTGCATTTTTCGTAAAAGCTTGTTTTGCCGATGTCGAGGAGTTTGGCTGCTTCCTGGCGGTTTCCGTCGGCTGCTTCGAGGGCTGCAAGGATTGCCTGCTTTTCGGCTTCCGCTATTGTTTCCTTTAAAGGCTTTACCTTTGTTTCGCCAGCATTTTCAGTTTGAGAAGCTGGGGTAAATGGCAATGCCTCCTGATCCCGTAAATATAACGGGAGGTGATTTGTTTTAATTACACTTCCATCCAGTACATTGATGCAGCGTTCAAGGACATTTTCAAGCTCCCGTATATTCCCCGGCCAGGAATGCTGCTCCAGCAGGCGGATCACTTCAGTGGACAGCTGCACGGACTTCTTCTGGAATCTCTTTTCAAGTTTTTCCACAAGGTTCAGGGCAATCTGCTCAATGTCGTCTTTCCTTTTCCGGAGCGGCGGGATTTCGATTTTTATGACATTCAGCCGGTAATAAAGGTCCTGGCGGAATTTCCCCTCAGCTACCATCTTTTCAAGGTCACGATTGGTAGCCGTAATAATCCGTACATCAACCGGGACTGATTTTTGCCCGCCAACGGACTGGATTTCCTTTTCCTGCAATACACGGAGGAGTTTGCTTTGCATGGCAAGTGGCATGTCGCCTATTTCATCAAGGAAGATGGTTCCCCTATTGGCAACCTGGAAGTGCCCCTTCTTGCCTCCTTTTTTCGCTCCTGTAAACGCTCCGTCCTCATACCCGAATAATTCGGATTCGAGCAGATGTTCCGGAATGGAGGCGCAATTAATTGGCACAAATGGATATGGGGCCCGAATACTATTGGCATGAATGGAATGGGCAAACAATTCCTTTCCTGTTCCGGACTCACCCAGCAGCAAGACAGCCGATTTGCTTCCCGATATCCTCTCGGCAAGCGTTTTTGCTTCCATGAAATCGTGGCTCGTCCCAATCAGGTCCGGAAAGGCATATTTGCTCGTCAACTCTTTCTCTGCTCTTGTTTTGTAGTATTTCAGCTCGTCCACGAGATTCTGGATTTTGCTCTTGTAGGAATGGAGTTCCTCCGGATTTTTGAACATGACTGTTCCAACAGCCCCGACCAATTCTCCGGAAACAATCAGGGGGAATCTGTTGGCAATCATTTCACTCCCATTAATATGGTGGACAGCGGCAATTTCAGCTTGGCCGGTCCGGGATACAATATGCATCCTCGTATTTTCAATTACCTCCTGGACAGGCCTTCTCATTGCCTTATCCATTGTGGTTCCAAGAAATTCACAATAAGCTTCGTTGATATAAATGATGACCCCGTCCCGGTCGGTGACAACAATCCGCTCGGCCGATAGGTTCAAGATTTCTTCGAGCCAGTTCATGGGGATATCATCGATTCGCACGTTCACCATTCTCCCACCTTTGTCAGACTATTAAAGATAATTATATCAACTAATTCCAGATAATGTGCGAAGCTTTCAGACTATTTTAAAAGAAAAGTCCCGCCGGTGGGATAGGGCGGGACTTTCCTTCTTCATTATAAAATAAACCGGCAGCCTTATTGTACGGTATAGCCCCCATCGAGGATAACAGCCTGGCCGGTAATCCCCTTGCCTTTATCACTGGCCAAAAAGACTGCATAATCGGCAATCTCCGTAACCGACAAAAGCCTTTTTTGCGGAACAAGCGGATAAATAACCTCTTCCAAAACGCTTTCTAAAGGTACATTTCTCGTCTTGGCAAGATCGCCAAGCTGGCCTCTGACAAGCGGGGTGTCGACATAGCCCGGGCAGAGGGCGTTGACAGTAATTCCATCAGCAGCACCTTCGAGGGCAGCCACCTTTGTCAGGCCGATCACGCCGTGCTTGGCGCTATTGTAGGCAGCCTTTCCGGCAAACCCAATGACCCCATTAATCGAGGCCATATTGATAATGCGGCCGAAGCCCTGCTTTTTCATCATTGGGAAAACATTCTTAATGCCGATAAACGGTGCAGTCAGCATGACTTTTACAAGCAGTTCGAATTTTTCCGTCGGGAAATCCTCAATCGGGGAAACATACTGAAGGCCGGCATTGTTAATCAGGATATCAATTTTCCCGAATTTCTCTCCCGCCAGCCCAAGGGCATTTTTATAGGCTTCTTCATTTGTTACGTCACAAGGGGCTGAAAAAGCTTCAAACCCTTCACCCCGCAATGTTTCTGCAACCTGGTCGCATTTCTCCCGGTTTAAATCCGAGATGATAACGTTTGCTCCTTCATTAGCAAACGTCCTAGCGATCTCAAGCCCAATCCCGCTAGCTGAACCGGTAATAAACGCTGTTTTTCCTTCCAACTGTTTCATGCATTAACCTCCCTATTGGATTAACAGTCTCTTTTTTTAAACCCAGCCAAACAGTGAGTAGATGCCAATGATGACGAATACAGCAACTGTCTTGATGATTGTTACAGCAAAAATGTCACGGTAGGACTGTTTATGGGTCAATCCGGTAACAGCCAGCAAGGTGATGACCGCCCCGTTATGCGGGAGCGTATCCATTCCTCCCGATGCCATCGAAACGACACGGTGCATGACTTCGGGCGGGATATTCGCAGAGGCGATTGCTGCATTGTATTTATCAGCCATCGCACTAAGAGCAATTCCCATACCGCCGGAAGCAGAACCAGTAATCCCTGCAAGGGTTGTGGTTGTCACCGCTCCGTTTACAAGCGGGTTCGTAAATGTGTTGGAAATTCCATCGCTTATTTTCGCAAAACCCGGAAGAGAGGCGATGACTCCGCCGAATCCATATTCGGCACCTGTATTCATTGTGGCAAGAAGCGCGCCAGCAATGCTAAGGTTCAGGCCTTCCTTGAAATTAATCGTTACCCGCTTCCAGTTATAAGCAAGCGTAGTGATGATTCCGACTACGAGCGCCATTTCAACTGCCCAGATGGCCATTACTGCTGAAACATCGACTGTAAAGGCATTCAGCCCAATTTTCGCAAAATCAAAGCCTTCTGGATACCATTTTGGAATAAGTGTGATAAACAGCTTGTTCGTAACGCCAACGAGGATAAGTGGAACAAATGCCAATAATTGCTTAGCTCTTGATTGCTCAAGTGACATATTAGGAACTGCAACATTCTTCTCCGCTTCAGCCTGTTCCAGCGCCGCAGCATTTTCCGAATCAAAGCCGAAGTATCCTTCACCCGCGTCTGCGGCCTTCCTCCTCCTCCACTCCAGGTAGAGCATCCCCATTGCAAAGACGAAAATCGCACCTATGATCCCAAGGGTTGGAGCGGCATAAATGTTCGTCTTAAAGAATGGGGTCGGGATAACGTTCTGAATTTGCGGTGTGCCCGGCAACGCATCCATCGTAAACGTAAATGCCCCCAGTGCGATTGTGCCGGGAATAAGCCGTTTAGGAATGTTCGACTGCCTGAACATTTGGGCAGCAAATGGATAAATAGCGAAAACAGCAACGAACAGGCTTACTCCGCTGTAAGTAAGAATCGCGCCGAGCAATACAATTGTTAAAATTGCCCGCTTGGCGCCAAGCCAGCCAACAATCGTCTTGGCAATTGATTCTGCAATTCCGGACATTTCAACCACCTTACCGAAAATTGCACCCAGTAAAAAGACAGGAAAATAAGATTTAATGAATCCAACCATCTTTTCCATGAATACCCCTGAAAAGAATGGCAGCACATGGCTTGGGTCAATCAGGACAACAGCCAAAAGTGCGCAAATTGGTGCAAAAAGGATAACCGAAAAACCACGATAGGCCACAAACATCAATAGGCCCAGCGCCAAAAGAATACTGAATAATTCCATATAAATCCCCCTTTATTTTGTTAGCCCCATTCCATCCCCTTAAGTAAGCGTTTACAAAACGAGGCTTACATTCTAATTAGAATGCAAGTTTCATGCCAAGAATGAATTGTTTAATAATTTTGAATAAACACTAAGTTTATTCCCGTTTTAACAATAAATAATCCCCTGGAAATTTACTATTATTCTTTTAAAGATTCCGGAATTCCGGAAAACCGAAGCCGATTATTCCGTAATTCCGGAATCTTCAGTTTTTTCAAAAAAGTTATTTTGGTTCCATTTCTACGATTGTGGCGATTCCCTGTCCGCCTCCAATGCAAAGCGCAGCCAATCCGTAACGGGACCCCCTTCGTTTCATTTCATGCAGAAGAGTAACAAGGACACGTGCCCCGCTTGCTCCAATCGGGTGGCCCAATGCAATTGCGCCGCCATTTACGTTCAATTTTTCTTCCGGGATATCCAGTTCCCTTCCGACACTTAAAGCCTGTGCGGCAAACGCCTCATTTGCTTCGACAAGATCAATATCCGCCATCTTTAGGCCAGCTTTTCCTAATGCTTTCCTTACCGCGGGTACCGGTCCTATACCCATGATTGCCGGGTCGACTCCTGCTGTCCCGTTTGCCTTGATGACGGCCATTGCTTCAATGCCCATTTCAGCTGCCTTTTCCCTGCTCATTAACACCAAAGCCGCGGCCCCATCATTAATCCCTGAAGAATTGGCTGCAGTAACGGTGCCTTCTTTTTTGAAAGCAGGCTTCAGCTTTGCAAGTTTATCCGCGGTGACCCCGGGTCGGGGAAATTCATCTGTCTCAAAACGAATTGGCTCGCTTTTCCGCTGCGGAATTTCCACAACGACGATTTCATCTCTGAACTTCCCTTCTTTAATTGCCGATTCCGACTTTTGCTGGCTCCAAGCGGAGAATTCATCCTGTTCTTCGCGTGTAAGGCTATATTTTTCAGCCAGGTTTTCAGCCGTTATTCCCATGTGGCAGCTGTTAATCGCACACTCCAAGCCGTCCTTCATCATGCTGTCCAGCACCTTGCCATCGCCCATCCGGTAACCGTTCCGGCCATTTGGCAAAAGATACGGGGCCATACTCATATTTTCCATTCCCCCAGCGACAACAATCTCCGCGTCTCCTGTCTGGATTGCCTGGACGGCAAGATGGACGGCCTTCAGCCCCGAGCCGCACAGCTTATTTATTGCCATTGATGGGATTTCGATTGGCAGCCCCGCCTTGAGTGCGGCCTGGCGGGCGGGTCCCTGTCCAAGCCCCGCCTGAAGGACATTGCCCATAATCACCTCATCAACCTGTTCTCCTGGGATTTTTGCCCGTTTCAATGCCTCTCTTATAACAATTGCCCCGAGCTCGGTAGCCGGCGTATTGCTTAACGCTCCCATGAAACTACCAATTGCTGTCCGGACTGCACTAACAATTACAACATCACGCATTTTGCTTCCCCCTTTTTAGAATCTCCAAACCAATTAATCTTTTAGTGATGCTAGCATTTTTCAAAATTTAATAGATGGCTGGGTTAACGGTAAACGAAGCCTCCGTTTTATCGCGAACCATTTCCAATGTGGCACCCACCTGGAGTTCCTCAAGAACCAGCCCTTTCGCAGTTACACGGAACACGGCAAGCTCGGTGACAACCATATCGACGACACCTTTGCCAGTAAGGGGTAGGCGGCATTCCTTCAGAATTTTAGATGACCCGCTTTTTGCGCAGTGCTCCATTGCAACGATAACCTTTTTCGCTCCGGTTACCAGATCCATCGCACCGCCCATGCCCGGGACCATTTTGCCGGGAACCATCCAATTGGCGAGGTTTCCTTTTTCATCAACCTCAAGGCCCCCAAGTACCGTTACGTCAACATGCCCACCGCGGATCAGTTCGAAGGAAAACAAGCTGTCAAAGAATGCTCCTCCTGGAATGATTCCCGCGGGCTGGCCGCCAGCATTTACTAGGTCAGGATCAATCTCACCTTCAAGAGGCTTCAACCCGACATATCCGTTTTCTGATTGGAGAATGACGTTCACGTTTTCAGGCAAATAATTCGGGACCATTGTTGGCAGCCCAATTCCCAGGTTCACAACATCTCCGTCACTCAATTCCTTTGCAACACGTGCAGCAATCAGCTGTTTCGGGCTTACAAGTGTAATCGTCATTATTTACAGCCCCCTTGAACCAAAATTTTATCAACGAGGATTCCCGGGGTCATAACTTCATCCGGGTCGATTTCCCCGACTTCAACGACCTTTTCAACCTGGGCGATTACAACGTCGGCAGCAAGCGCCATTAACGGGTTGAAGTTACGGGCAGAACGGTGATAAACAAGATTGCCTGCCTTGTCAGCCTTATACGCCTTAAGGATCGCCACTTCTGCCCGGAGAGGCTTTTCAAGCAAAAATTCGCGCCCGTCAACGGTGATTTTCTGTTTCCCATCCTCGACCACTGTACCAATTCCTGTAGGAGTCAGCACCCCGCCAAGCCCTGAACCGCCTGCCCTGACGCGTTCGGCCAGAGTCCCCTGAGGAACGAGTTCAACTTCCATTTCTCCTGCAATCATTTGTCTTCCTGTTTCCGGATTCGTCCCGATATGTGAGGCAATTACCTTTTTTACATGATGGTTAACAATAAGAGGTCCAACTCCCGTTTCAATAAAAGCGGTGTCATTAGCAATTAGCGTGATATTCTTAATGTTTTTTTCAAGCATTACCTCAACAAGGTCCTGAGGCGTTCCGACACCCATAAAACCGCCCGCCATTACTGTCATCCCGTCCCGAAATAAAGACGCAGCTTCCTCTTTAGAAATAACCTTATTCACCTTTTACACACCCCCAACTATTTTTGTGGCAGTGAGTCCGATCCACTCACACATCCAATACCTATGCAAGAAGCGTGCCAAAGAATAGAAAGGAGTGAAACCCATCCGTTTGAAATTATTATTTACGGCAAAAAAGGTATAACTCCCTCAGATAATGAGGGGTTATACCTTTTCTAATTGTATGATTGCTATTTCAGCGCCCTTAAAAAAGAGTGCTATTTTAGTCAATTGGCTATTTTAGTGAGTTTTTAAAAAGGATTAGAGATGGTGGAAATCACAAGGAGAGGATTAATGTTCTAAAGTAAGTTGAAGAAAAAGGATACTTTTGAAATGATTTGCTTTTAATCATACTATTTTTGATACACGGAAACTTTCTATTTGTTTTTCGGTGATTCCTTTAATTAAGTGCAGTTCACTAATTAAAAATTCATAAGCATTATCCAACATTTTCTTTTCACTTGAATTCAGCGCTTTTTCTTTTTTCATACGCATTAAATCGCGTACAACTTCAGCACCTTCTTTTATTTCACCCGTTTTTATTTTTTCCGTGTTTGTTTTAAACCTTTGTTTCCACGGTAGTACACTACCTGAATCACCATTTTGAAAAATGTGCATGATGTTTTTTAATGCAAGTATATCAGTAACAGGCCGTATATTGGAACTCATTATTTTGCGTGTTGGAATCATAACCTGCATATTACTAATTGACATTTTTATCACATAATATTCTTGCTTTTCCCCAGAATATTCTCTTTCCTCTATTGCTTCAATTCTACCTGCACCGTGCATTGGATAAATAATGTTATCGCCAATTTCAAACATAAAATCCACCTCCATAAATGCTAACATTCTTAATGTTATCACAGGTTGGTTTTTTAATCAAATAAACTATAATATCATAAATTTATTTTTGATGTCAATAACTTTTTTAATAAAAAATCAGATCTAGCAAAAACAACCTAAAAACATAGGAAATACGCCTGATTTCCAATAAAGGGAAGGGTAACATATTCTGAAACCTGACTAATTAACATGGATCATTTTTTTAAAAAAGCTGCCAAATGGATATAAAAAAAGACCCGTTAAAGGGCCAAAAAATTGAAAACTGGAATTACTTCAATCCAACCCTTATTTAGCCACTTCCTCCCCGAAACGGAGCGAAGATTGAAGGTCGACAATTTCATTTCGTATTTTTTCAAAACCGGGCATATCAGGTACCTTTTTTCCGGCTGGCGGCAGATTTTGCCCGGCAGCCCTAGCCATTGTTTCGAAAATATATAAAATCCTTGAAAGTTCTTCGTCTTTAAGAACAGGCCTTTTTTCATATTTTAACGCTGCATCAAGGTAAAAACCGAGCTGCTCAATCGAGAAAATAACTGGCCAAAACGATTCAAGCTTTTTCTCGTTACTGGAAAATTCCCCTAAAGCAGTTGTGTACAACGTTGAGAGGTTAACAAGGTTTGTGTGCATTTTCCTCCGTTCCCAGCTCTCGTGGAAGTCCATCTTCTCATTGTTTTCCGAAAACAGACCAAGTACATACTGGCCCTGGCTCCGTAGCGTTTTCACAATAAAATGGTTCAGCATTGCCGAGGCTGTCTTGCGACCAAAAAGCCAAACTCCCAAAAGCCCAAAGAGGCTCCCCGCAATGATATCTATCGCCCTCGCCGCTGCGAAGAAGGGAAAGTTATGTATCTCTGAGGAATATTCCGCGATGATCAATGCGGAAGGAGTGATAAACAGGACGGCAAGCGCGTAATTGCGGACGATAAACATCTCAGTAAGAAACGAAAGGGATAGAATAAGTAAAGCCACAACCAAGCCGTTATGTACATTCATCAAGATTAGCCCGGCAATCAGTAGCCCTGCCAATGTACCGAACGTCCGCTGGATTGCCCGATGAAAAGTGGAAATGATTGTTGACCCACTCATAACCGCCGCACAGGAAAGCGGTACCCAGTAGGACCTTTCAAATGGGAGGACGTATGCAATAAGCGAAGCTGCCATTAGAATGATTCCAAAACGGACTGCTGAAATAAAAACGATGGAGTTTTTATCGAACGCCCCCGTGAACATGGTCCGGATTGAGAGCTTCGCGATTTTCACATCGCTTTCGATTTTCCCAGCAGGCTCATTCAGGATGGCATCCGCGTCGTAAATTTTCCTAAATAAACCGGCAATTTTCAAATCATCTGTGTCAGGTTGAAGGATTTTCGCCCTGTTCTTTTTGGATGAGCCGATTGACTCGGCCAGCGCACGCAATGACCTGCCAAGCTCAGGAGGAAGCCCGTTCTTCTTGTTCTCCGCTAACTCAAGTATCTCCAGGAACATGCGATTGGCATGGTCGTTCAGTAAGTAAAGCCTTTTAAACAAGTCCGTATCTGTCCATGGCGAGTAGCCTGCCAAAATAATTTCCTCGGCATCCCTTAGAACGGAGACTGTCTTATGGCGGGCAATATTCATATCCTCTCCCCCCGCAGAATCGGCAAAAACGGCCAATTGGGTGTATACCTTTTTAACGGCATTTGTTTCCGGCCCGTGCGGATTAAAAAACCAGCCAAGCATACTGATCAGCCATGATAGGGCACCACCCAATAAAACTAGCCCGCCACGAAGAGGGGCATCCGCCGGGTCAGTCGGAATCCCCGTTGCAATTGAAAAACAAAGTACGAAGAAAATTGCGGATGGGCCTGTGATCCTTAAAGCGCCAAACACAAAAATCACAATTGCACCGATCGTTCCCATCGCAATGGCGACCCCAAAAGGATACGGGGAAAGAAGGATGCCAAGAGACATGGACAAAGCCAGCCCGACAGCAACAAAAAATATCAATTTTGCCCGCTGTGCGTAAGGCTGGTTGAATACGTACAAATACGCGAATCCTCCCATCCCCGCCGCAATGCCATAGTGAAAATTACCAAAGAGCAACCCAATTACAATTGGCAATGAAGCCGCGAGTCCCGCGCAAAATGCTTTTCCCCATGGAAAAGCATTTTTCCTTACTGCGAACGCGTTTTTAAATGTATGTAGTATTATTTGTCTCGATGTTCGTTCAAGTTTGTCCATCTTTTTTCTTTGCCACAGAAACCAAGCTCCAGAGCAAAAGCCTCCTTACTATCGAAAAATTCACATGAATATAGTATACGCCACTTTAAGAAAAACTTTGGTTTTCTGCCTTCAGGAACATTATTGGCAAAATCCCCTTCAGTATCTGCTTCAATTTAATTTCCACGAATCTTTTTCCTGAAAGCATGATTTTATAAAATTTTTTAAAAATTTTTAAAAAATTATTATCCTTGAAACATCAACATTGTAAACGCTACCAAGTTAATAGAAAATTCCAATTTGTCAGATATATAGGCTTTTTGCACTTGAATATTCTAAAAGATGAGAGTATCATTAACGGAAATCTCAGAAAAGTTCGTATTTTATTTCACGTACTATTTTTTTGAAATATAAAATGAAGCTTTTCAGGGTTCAACTTACTTAATTTTTTTTATGAGATAGAGTTTTTTACGAGCATCTGTTTAGGAGGAGTGATTTTTTTGGAAAGCAAGTATATTTTTCTTGGCGGCGAGTTTGTGAAAAAGGAGGATGCGGTTGTTTCAGTTTATGACCACGGCTTTCTCTATGGCGACGGAGTATTTGAAGGTATCCGGGTATACAGCGGCAACGTGTTCAGGCTCGATGCACACCTAAAGAGGCTATATGAATCAGCCCACTCCATCATGCTGGAAATTCCTTATACGTTTGAGGAAATGACCCAAATCATTGTTGATACAGTACGCAAAAACAACTTATCGAGCGCCTACATACGCGTCGTTGTTTCAAGGGGTAAAGGAAATCTTGGCCTTGATCCGGGATCCTGTTCCCAGCCAAGGGTCATTGTCATTGCGGAGCCGTTGGCGCTTTATCCGAGAGAGCTGTATGAACGCGGCTTGAAAGTCGGTTCGGTTGCAACTAGGCGGAACCGCCCGGATGTCCTTAGCCCGCAAATTAAATCACTCAATTATTTAAATAACATTCTTGTAAAACTTGAAGCAAACCAGGCAGGCGTTGATGAAGCGCTAATGCTGAATGACCAAGGCTATGTCACCGAAGGCTCAGCCGATAATATTTTCATAGTCAAAAACGGCGTGATTCTCACTCCTCCCGTTTATCTTGGCGCATTGGAAGGAATCACCCGCAACGCCATTATCGACCTGGCGAAACAAAACGGTTACGAAATTAAGGAACAGCCATTTACGCGGCATGATGTATATATCGCTGACGAAGTGTTCCTGACAGGAACGGCGGTCGAGGTCATCGCTGTCATCGATGTGGATACCCGGAAGATTGGCAATGGCAAGCCTGGGCCAATCACAGACCATCTTTTGGCTGAATTCAGGAAGCTCGTTACCGAGGATGGAGTCAAATGCTATCCGGAAACCAAAGCGAAAGCGGTAGTAGGTTAAAGGAGGGCAATTATGCGAAGCGATATGATTAAAAAAGGATTTGACCGGGCCCCGCATCGGAGCCTGCTTTATGCAACCGGCGTTAAAACAAGCGACCTGGACAAGCCCTTCATTGGAGTCTGCAATTCTTATATCGACATCATCCCCGGGCATAAGCATCTTAATGTTTTTGCCCAAGTGGTGAAAGAAGCGATTCGGGAAGCGGGCGGCGTGCCATTCGAGTTCAACACAATCGGCGTTGACGATGGTATTGCAATGGGCCATATCGGGATGCGCTATTCACTCCCAAGCAGGGAAATCATTGCCGATAGTGCCGAAACCGTTATAAACGCCCATTGGTTCGACGGAGTCTTTTACATCCCGAACTGCGATAAAATTACTCCCGGGATGTTGATGGCAGCAGCAAGAACGAATGTCCCTTCCGTATTTGTATCAGGAGGGCCGATGGAAGCAGGCGTTTCCTCGACTGGAAAGCCGCTCTCCCTCGTTTCTGTTTTTGAAGGGGTCGGCGCCTACAACAAAGGCACCATTACCCAGCAGGAATTGCTCGATATTGAAACAAACGCATGTCCTACCTGCGGCTCCTGCTCGGGCATGTTCACAGCGAACTCAATGAACTGCCTCATGGAAATGCTCGGCATGACTGTGCCTGGCAATGGAACGATTGTTGCGACTTCCAATACAAGGCACGAGCTGATCAAGAAGGCGGCGAAACACTTAATTGACCTGGTCAAAAAAGATATCAAGCCACGCGATATTATGACGAAAAAAGCATTTGATAATGCCTTCGCACTCGATATGGCAATGGGAGGCTCCACCAATACCGTCCTTCATACATTGGCCATCGCCCACGAGGCAGGAATCGATTATGACTTGCATGAGATCAACAGGATTGCGGAAAAAGTGCCATATCTTTCAAAAATAAGCCCTGCATCCGACTATTCCATGGAGGATGTGCATCATGCTGGCGGAGTTAGTGCGATTATTCACGAATTGTGTAAACTGGACGGGGTGATTCACAAGGACGTTATCACCATTACCGGAAAAACTCTTTATGAAAATGTAAAGGATGCCGAGATCACAAACGACCAGGTCATCAGGAGAAAGGATAATCCTTATAGCCCTGTTGGCGGATTATCCATCCTATTTGGTAATCTCGCCCCAGATGGCGGGGTCATTAAAGTCGGAGCAGTTGATCCCTCGATAAAGAGATTTACCGGTGAAGCGATCGTTTTCGAATCACAGGAGGAAGCGCAGGCAGAAATTGATAGCGGAGCAGTAAAGCCCGGCCATGTTGTGGTCATCCGTTATGAAGGGCCAAAAGGTGGTCCGGGAATGCCCGAAATGCTTGCCCCTACCGCCGCCATCGCAGGCCGGGGGCTTGATAAGGAAGTCGCACTAATCACGGATGGCCGCTTTTCAGGAGCAAGCCGCGGCATATCAATCGGCCATATCTCCCCGGAAGCAGCCGAGGGCGGCCCGATTGCTTTTGTTGAAGATGGCGACCTCATAATGATTGACCTTGAGGCCCGCTCAATCAACCTGATTGTCGACCGGGAAGTTTTAGAGGAAAGACAGAAAAACTGGGTAAAACCGGAGCCCAAAATCAAAACCGGATACCTGGCCAAATATGCCAAGCTAGTCACTTCTGCAAGCACTGGCGGAATCATGAAATTTTAACAAGACTCATAACGGTAAATCGTTGACGGGAACAAAGGAATAAGATCCAAGTATTCACAGAGAGCCGGGGCAGCTGGAAGCCGGCAATACTACTTATTCTGACATCGTCCCTGAGTATTAAGCTGAACGGTCCTTCCCACTAGGCTTAATCGGGTGTTTTCGGCACTCGTTATTAAAACGGAACGGAATTATTGTCCGTTTCATGAGGCGGCAGTTGCAAGACTGCCGTGAATCCGGGTGGTACCGAGGAAAGACATAGGCCTTTTCTCCCCGAATTTCCTGCTGTTTTTAAAACGGCGGGATGTTCGCGGGAGAAGAGGTTTTTTTGTTGGAAAAAATAGTGCCGCGCCATTTTCTATTAAGCTATGACACTCCAAGTTCCACTTAATTATGCCGATTGCACTTGTATTAATGCCGAACTGGACCGTATTAATGCCAAACCAGGCCGTATTAATGCCAAACCGCGATTTACGACGAACTTGGCCATATTAATGCCTAACCTGAGATCGTTTTAATGCCGAACTTGACGGTATTAATGCCAAACAAGCAACTATTTATGCCAAACAAGCCATTAATAATGCCTAACTGGCAACTATTTATGCCTTACTTTTAAAAAATGGAGGGATTTCATGTGAAAGTGGAGACAATGCCGGCCATGGAGACAGTTGTTGCCCCAAAAACGGGTGCCGATGTCCTGATTGAAACATTGGTGAATGAGGGAGTCGATACGATATTCGGCTATCCCGGGGGAGCCGTTTTGCCAATTTACGATGCAATCTACCGCGCTCGAGAACAAATTAAGCATTTATTGTTCCGGCACGAGCAGGGCTCCATCCACGCTGCCGAAGGATATGCCCGCATTACCGGAAAGCCCGGCGTCGTCCTTGCAACCTCCGGCCCGGGCGCAACCAACCTTATCACAGGAATTGCAGATGCAATGATGGACTCTTTGCCGCTCGTTGTTTTTACGGGCCAGGTCGCAACTAGTGTAATTGGAACCGATGCTTTCCAGGAAGCGGATATTATTGGCATTACCACCCCAATTACAAAACACAATTACCAGGTCCGGTCGATCGCGGATCTTCCGAGAATCATTAAGGAAGCCTTCCACATTGCTTCGACTGGACGGCCGGGACCAGTTGTCATTGATATGCCAAAGGATATTTCCGCTAATCTTGTTTACGAAAGCAACTTGGAGACGGACTTTCATCTGCCGGGCTATCAGCCGACAACAAGGCCGAACCCGCTGCAAATCAACAAGCTTGCCGATGCGTTATCAAAAGCAAAGAAGCCTGTTATCCTCGCTGGTGCTGGAATCCTCCACGGGAAGGCAACCGCGGAATTGAAATCACTTGCCGAGAAGCACAGGATTCCGGTTACAACCACACTTCTCGGGCTGGGCAGCTTCCCTGGCACCCATGAGTTGTCGCTTGGAATGGCTGGGATGCACGGGACCTATACAGCCAACATGGCCCTATATGAATGCGACCTGCTTCTCAACATCGGCGCAAGATTCGATGACCGCCTAACAGGCAATCTGAAGCACTTCGCACCGAAGGCGAAGGTAGCTCATATCGATATTGACCCGGCGGAGATTGGCAAAAACGTGCCAACAAGCATTCCGATTGTCGCTGACTCGAAAGAAGCGCTGAATGAACTGATGAAACACGAATTTGAGATAGAAAACCATACGGAGTGGCTGAACAAGCTGGGAGAAAACAAGGGCGAGTACCCTCTTTGGTATACCGACTATAATCAAAGGCTAAGTGCGCAAAAAGTTATTCAGGCGGTATATGAAGTATCGGGCGGCGAAGCGATTGTCACGACTGACGTAGGCCAGCACCAAATGTGGGCGGCCCAGCATTACACATTGGACAACCCTGACCGATGGGTAACATCCGGCGGGCTTGGTACGATGGGCTTCGGCTTCCCCGCTGCAATTGGCGCCCAGCTTGCCGCACCAGATAAAACGGTCATCGCATTTGTCGGTGACGGTGGGTTCCAGATGACACTTCAGGAGCTCGGCGTCCTGCAGGAGCTGAAACTGCCTGTAAAAGTCATCATTGTCAATAACGGCGCACTTGGAATGGTCCGTCAATGGCAAGAGGAATTTTACGAGGAACGCTATTCGGAATCGCTTTTACCCGTACAGCCGGACTTTGTCAAATTGGCCGAGAGCTATTCAATCAAAGGCGCAAAAATCAAAACCGAGGAAGAATTGTGGCGCATCCTTCCCGAAGCGCTTGCCTATGACGGTCCTGTCGTACTGGATTGCAGGGTTGTCCTTGAAGAAAATGTCTACCCGATGATCGCCCCAGGCAAGGGACTGCACGAAATGATAGGAGTGAAACCATGAAGCGGATCATTACAGCCACTGTCCAAAACAAAAGCGGCGTCCTTAACCGGGTTACCGGCCTCCTGCAGCGGCGGCAATTCAATATTGAGAGCATTTCGGTCGGGCCGACAGAAATTGACGGCATTTCAAAAATGACACTTGTTGTCGAGGTTGAAGACAGCCAAAAGGTTGAACAGCTGACGAAGCAGCTTCATAAGCAGATTGATGTTTTAAAAGTTTCCGATATTACCGATAAGGCGGTTGTCTCTCGCGAGCTTGCCCTAATCAGGGTTGCGATCAGCGGCCAGCTCCGCCGGGAAATCAAGGAAATCATTGATCCATTCCGCGCGTCCGTCATCGATGTCAGCAAGGAAAGCCTGGCTGTCCAGGTGACCGGGAAACCTGAAAAAGTTGAAGCGTTAATCGAATTGCTCAGGCCATATGGAATCAAGGAAATAGCACGGACCGGCATTACCGCCCTCTTGCGCGGAAGCCAGCCGCAAGTATCCGAATTACCTTCTTATTCGCTCCAGAGGTAAGAATTTAAAAATATACATGCAAGCATACTCGAAAGGATGATAACAAATGGCAAAAGTACTTTATAATCAGGACATTTTTGAAGAGGTATTGAAATCGAAAAAAATCGCAGTGATTGGCTATGGTTCCCAGGGCCATGCCCACGCATTGAACCTGAAGGAAAGCGGATATGACGTCGTTGTCGGGCTTCGCGGAGGAAAGTCATGGGACAAAGCCGCCGAAGATGGCGTAGCGGTTTGTTCCGTTGCAGAAGCAACCGCACAGGCGGATGTTGTTATGGTTCTCCTTCCTGACGAAAAGCAGCCACAGGTATACGAGGAGAGCATTAAAAATAACCTCAAGCCTGGAGCCGCACTTGTTTTCGCGCATGGTTTCAATGTCCATTTCAATCAGATTGTGCCTCCAGCGGATGTGGACGTTTTCCTCGTCGCTCCTAAAGGCCCGGGCCATCTTGTCCGCCGCACATACCAGGAAGGCGCCGGGGTCCCTGCCCTATTTGCAGTCCATCAAGATTACTCCGGCCAGGCAAAAGAAATTGCACTTGCCTATGCAAAAGGAATTGGTTCCGCCCGTGCCGGCGTTTTGGAAACTACATTCCAGGAAGAAACCGAAACCGATTTGTTCGGTGAGCAGGCTGTCCTTTGCGGCGGGCTGACCAGCCTTGTCAAAGCAGGCTTCGAAACCTTGACTGAAGCAGGTTATCAGCCAGAAGTCGCCTACTTTGAGTGCCTTCATGAACTGAAGCTGATTGTGGACCTCATGTATGAAGGCGGCCTCGAAAACATGCGCTACTCAATCTCGGATACCGCCCAATGGGGTGACTTCGTTTCCGGCCCGCGCGTCGTCAACGAAGAAACGAAAGCGCGCATGAAGGAAATCCTTCACGACATCCAAACTGGTGACTTCGCGAAAGGCTGGATCCTTGAAAACCAGGCGAATCGCCCGCAGTTCAATGCAATCAATGCGCGGGAAAACAGCCACCCGATCGAAACAGTCGGACGCGAACTCCGCGAGCTAATGCCATTTGTAAAGCCAAAGCAAAAGGCAATGTCCCGATAGATCAAACTGTAAAAGAACCGATTTTATAAACAAGGCCCCTTCCCTCCTATTACGGCAAGGGGCCATACCTAACAAAGAAGGAAGGGAATTCAAGTGGTGCAGAACATTCACATATTTGATACAACCTTGCGCGATGGGGAGCAATCTCCCGGTGTCAATTTGAATCAGCTCGAAAAACTGGAGATTGCCAAGCAGCTTGAACGGTTTGGCGTGAATGTAATGGAAGCCGGGTTTCCCGCTTCTTCACAAGGCGATTTTGAAGCTGTACGGACCATAGCCCGAACCGTCAAGAATGTATCGATCGCTGGCCTTTCAAGGGCAACGAAAAGCGATATTGATATTAGCTGGGAGGCACTGAAGGAAGCGGAAGCCCCGCGACTCCATCTCTTCCTTGCCACCTCCCCCATCCATATGACATACAAGCTGAAAAAATCGCCCGAACAAGTCACCCAGCTTGCTGTCGAGATGGTCCAATATGCGAAGTCCAAGTTTCCGCAGATTGAATGGTCCGCCGAGGATGCCTCGCGCTCCGACCTTGATTTCCTTGTCCAAATCATCGAAAAGGTTATCGACGCCGGAGCGACTGTCATCAATTTGCCTGACACTGTCGGCTATGCGACCCCGGCGGAATATGGCCGGATGTTCCGCTATGTGAAGGAAAATGTCCGAAATATTGATAAAGCGATTTTATCGGCGCATTGCCACGATGACCTTGGGCTTGCCATCGCCAATTCCATTGCCGCTATCCAAAATGGGGCGACCCAGGTGGAAGGAACGATCAACGGAATTGGAGAACGCGCCGGGAATGCCGCTCTTGAGGAATTTGCCGTAGCTCTGGGTATCCGCCAGGACCAATTTCCTTTTTCAACAGGACTGAACTTAAAGGAAATCAAGCGGACGAGCGATTTGGTCCGGAAGCTTACCGGGATGCCGATTGCCCCGAACAAGGCAGTGGTTGGACAGAATGCTTTCGCCCACGAATCGGGTATCCACCAGGATGGAGTCCTGAAACACCCTCAAACCTATGAAATTATCAATCCATCGATGGTCGGCATCGAATCGAATGAGCTTGTACTCGGGAAACACTCCGGGCGCCATGCCTTCAAAGAGAAAATTGAAAAGATCGGCTTTTCACTGACCGAGGAAAAGTCGGAAGAAGCTTTCAGGCAATTTAAGTCATTGACAGACCGTAAGAAAGAAGTTACCGACGAAGATTTGTTCACAATTCTCACTGACATCCAGACGGCTGTGTCCGATGTGAAAAAATATGAACTGCTTGCCTATCAGGTCCAATCCGGTTCCATCAACCTCCCAACAGCGACTGTCGCACTGACAACGCCGGAAGGGATACGCGCCGAAACAGCCCGGACTGGAAAGGGCCCAGTCGAAGCTTTATACAACACGCTTGAAGCGCTGATAAAAGAAGAAATACATTTGACGAAATACCAATTAAGCTCCGTGGGACAGGGGCGCGATGCCCTCGCTGAGGTCCATGTAAAAATGACCGTTAATGAGATGCCGGTAAGCGGACGCGGATCTTCCCAGGATGTGCTCGAAGCTTCGGCCAAAGCATTTTTAAACGCTGTCAACCGGGTCTTTTACGGACAAACGACGAAAGTCCTGCAAACAGCGAATAGCTAAGAGCCGGGACGAAAAAACAATGATGAAGGAGGCCAAATCCATGAAAAAACATATCGTCATGCTGCCCGGAGATGGTATAGGCCAGGAGGTAATGGCCTCGGCCCAGGCTGTATTAGCTGCAATTGCCGAAGAATTCAACCATTCTTTCACCTTTGAAAGCCACGACATTGGCGGAACTGCTATCGACCGGCACGGTACCCCGCTTCCGGCCGAAACAACCGCCGCTTGTAAAAAGGCCGATGCTGTCCTCCTTGGAGCGGTCGGCGGGCCAAAATGGGATACGAACCCTTCCCATTTAAGGCCGGAAAGAGGTTTATTGGGAATCAGGAAGGAACTTGGTCTCTTTGCAAACCTAAGGCCGATAAAAGGATTTGAAAAACTGCTCCATGCATCTCCTCTTAAGGAAGACGTTGTAAAAGGTAGCGACCTCCTAATCGTCAGGGAGCTTACCGGCGGCCTCTATTTCGGAACTCCAAGCGAGCGGCGCGACAATGGCCAGTCCGCTGTCGACACTCTTTTTTATACACGTGCCGAGATTGAAAGGATTGTAGACAAAGCCTTCCAATGTGCCCAGCAGCGGCGCGGGCATCTGACTTCTGTAGACAAAGCAAATGTGCTTGAATCGAGCAAGCTTTGGCGGGAAGTTGTCGAGGAAAAGAAGCAGCAGTATCCGGATGTTGCCGTTGAACATGTCCTTGTCGATGCGGCAGCGATGAAATTGATCACGAACCCTTCCCAGTTCGATGTCATCGTAACCGAGAACATGTTTGGCGATATTCTTAGCGATGAAGCCTCGGTTTTAACAGGATCGCTTGGGATGCTTCCGTCCGCAAGCTTAAGGGAAGATGGATTCGGCCTTTATGAGCCTGTCCACGGGTCTGCTCCCGATATCGCGGGTAAAGGAATCGCCAATCCGGTTGCAATGATTCTTTCAGCGGCGATGATGCTGAGGCATTCTTTTGGTCTGAATGAAGAAGCAAATGTGATTGAGGAAACAGTCGAATCCATTATAAATGACGGGTTTCACACATCGGATATTAGAGCCGTCAGTGGGCAAAAGGTTGGAACGAAAGAGTTGACCCAAAAAATTATTGAAACACTTAAAACAAGAAACGCAGCCAACTGCATTATGGACTGCTACGCCTAAAGAAGGGGGATAACCATGCACTCACCAAAGACAATTGTCGAAAAAATATGGGAACAGCACGTTGTCCATCGGGAAGATGGCAGGCCGGACCTTTTGTATATCGATTTACATCTGGTACATGAAGTAACCTCTCCCCAGGCTTTTGAAGGCTTGAGGATGAATGGTCGCACTGTCCGCAGGCCGGATCTAACCTTTGCTACAATGGACCACAACGTTCCGACAAAGGACCAGTCTGTTATAAAAGATTTAATTTCGAGAAAACAAATCGATACACTTATCGATAACTGCCAGGAATTCAATATCCCGCTTGCGGACATTACCCATCCCGACAATGGGATTGTCCACGTAATCGGCCCGGAACTTGGCCTTACCCAACCAGGCAAGACAATTGTTTGCGGTGACAGCCATACTTCGACACACGGTGCATTCGGTGCGCTAGCATTCGGAATTGGTACAAGCGAAGTCGAGCATGTCCTTGCGACGCAAACACTTTGGCAGAAGCGGCCGAAAACATTGAATATCAAGGTAAACGGCCAGCTTGGGTTTGGCGTGACTGCGAAGGATTTGATTTTGGCCATCATTGCTCAAAATGGGGTCCGGTTCGGTACAGGATATGTGATTGAGTTTACAGGCGAAGCCATTCGCTCACTTTCAATGGAGGAAAGGATGACCGTCTGCAACATGTCGATTGAGGCTGGTGCACGCGCGGGCTTGATTACTCCAGATGAAACTACCTTCAACTATCTTCGCGGCAGAAAATATGCTCCGCACGGGGCTGATTTTGACAAGGCGGTGGAGAAATGGCGCGCGCTTGCAACGGATGAAGGAGCAGTTTACGACAAGACAATCGAGATTGAAGCCTCTGAAATCGCACCGCAGGTTACTTGGGGCACCAATCCTGGAATGTGCATCCCGGTCGATGCTACGATTCCTACTCCGGAATCAGCAGGTTCGGAAAGTGAAAAACAGGAGATTGAACGCGCCCTCGACTATATGGGCCTTGAAGCCGGACAACCAATCACCTCGGTCCCTGTCGAACATGTGTTTATTGGATCGTGTACAAATTCGCGGCTGAGCGATTTGCGCAGGGCCGCTTCCGTCATCCAGGGTCGTCACGTTAATTCTGGTGTCCAAGCAATCGTTGTCCCAGGTTCGAAAAGCGTGAAAGCTGCAGCCGAACAGGAAGGGCTGGATTTAATTTTCAAAAATGCAGGCTTTGAATGGCGCGATGCGGGCTGCAGCATGTGCCTTGCCATGAATGACGATATCGTACCTCCAGGCGAGCGCTGTGCCTCGACTTCGAACCGGAACTTCGAAGGGCGCCAGGGAACAGGCGCGCGAACCCATCTAGTCAGCCCTGAAATGGCAGCAGCAGCTGCAATTGAAGGCCACTTTGTCGACATACGCCAATACGCCGCCCTGGAGGTGCTATAAATGGAACCAATTACAATCCATTCCGGGCTTGTGTTTCCGCTGGACCGAAGCAATGTGGACACAGACCAGATTATTCCGAAGCAATTTTTAAAACGGATTGAGCGCCAGGGATTTGGAGAGTTCCTGTTTTACAACTGGCGATTCGACCATTCAGGAAAGCCAATCGAGGAATTTCCCCTCCATGATAAAAAGTATGGCGGTGCGTCCATCATGCTTGCAGGTGAAAACTTCGGATGCGGCTCTTCCCGGGAACATGCCCCCTGGGCTCTTCTCGATTACGGCTTCAAGATTATCATCGCCCCGAGCTATGCTGATATTTTTAAAAACAATTGCGTAAAAAACGGGATTCTTGCAATTGAAATGCCTTATGAGCAAGTCCAACAGCTTATGCAAAAAGCGGAAGCAGGAAGCTATTCGTTAACGGTGGACCTCGCTGCTCAAACCGTCCAGGACGGGGAAGGATTCTCGTATCATTTTGACATTGAGGAGTATTCAAAGGAAATGCTCTATAACGGCTTGGATGATATAGGCATTACTCTTTTATATGAAGAAAAAATTACACAGTTTGAAAGCAGGCTTTAATTGGTGAAACTTATGAAAAATGAAGGAGCGTGAACCCCTTGGGGATTCTTTAACGACTAACATGATTTCCGATGCGATGGAACAATTGGCAAAAACCGTCTATCGCACTCCGCTTACGACCTCTGCATTTCTGAATAGGCTTGCCGGGAAAAATGTCTTTTTTAAAATGGAAAATCAGCAAAAGACCGGGGCTTTTAAAATCCGGGGCGCCAGCTATAAAATGTCGCGCCTGACGGAGAAGGAATTGCAAAAAGGCGTTATTGCCGCATCTGCAGGCAACCATGCCCAAGGTGTAGCCTTCGCCGCTTCAAAGAGAGGGATTACAGCAAAAATCTACATGCCGGAAAATACGCCTCAGGCAAAGATCAGTGCGACGGAATATTACGGGGCGAAAGCCGTCATTACCGGGGCCTCCTTTCAGGAAGCGTATGATGCAGCGTGCATTGAGCAGAAAAGGACGGGAAGTTTCTTTCTCCATCCATTCGATGACTATGATGTCATGGCTGGACAGGCAACGATAGCGGTTGAAATGCTGATCCAGCAGCCCTTTCTTGATACACTAGTTGTCCCGGTTGGAGGCGGCGGCCTGATTAGTGGGGTTGCGGTTGCCGCAAAGCATATGCAGCCGAATATCCGCATTATCGGTGTCCAGGCGGAAGGGGCAAAGGTTATGTATGATCATTTTCATAATCGCCCCGCTCCAGGCAGCCGGTTTGCGGGAACCATCGCGGAAGGCATTGCCGTCAAGGAACCTGGAAAGTTGACCCTTCCCATTATCCAGCATTATGTAGATGATATGATTACTGTAAGCGAGAGTGATATCGCCACTGCCATTGTTTACATGCTAGAAAGGAAAAAAACATTAGTCGAAGGCGCCGGAGCCGCAGCATTCGCCGCCCTCCTAGCCAACCAAAGCACCATCCGCTCCAAAAACTGCGGCATCATTGTCAGCGGAGGCAACATGGATCTTTCCAAGCTGGGGGTTATTCATCAACTGGCCCAGAGTGGAACTTTGTCCTGTTTAGCTTGAGCCGTGGTGATATATAATAGAAGAAAGCCGACTTATTATTACGATAAGTTGGCTTTCTTCTTTTAAAAAAGCATCGGCTTTGTGAACATGGCGGGCTTACAGTTAATGAAGACACTTTCAGAGGTAAAACCGCCCTACGGTCTTGAGAAATCCCGTCAAGACCGTTTCATTCATAACATCCGCTCCAAACGGTCTTGAGAAGCCCTGTCAAGACCGTTTCACTCATAACTTCCGCTCCAAATGGTCTTGAGAAGCCCTGTCAAGACCGTTTCACTCATAACTTCCGCTCCAAATGGTCTTGATGAGCCCTGTCAAGACCGTTTCACTCATAACTTCCGCCCCAAATGGTCTTGAGAAGCCCTGTCAAGACCGTTTCACTCATAACTTCCGCCCCAAACGGGCATTGCATTTGGATTTTTACAAGGAAATTAAAAACAGCCACCGGCTTGCCGATGGCGTGTTGAAAGTTATAATTTATGAGCATCTCCATCAAAGACAGGATTCTCATTGTTGGGAAGGTACCAAAGTGTTTTAATCTCGATTCCGTTTTCAAAAAATAATTGGTGGACTTCCTCCATAAACACGCCTCGCGTTTGGTCGCAGGATGGACTGCTCTGGATGCCGAGAATCCCCTCAATAATGTATCCGTTACCCAAGTACTCTTTAACCTGGCTAATGATCGGCTCCAATATGTGCCTGCAATGTGCGCGGTACTCTTTCGTATCATATTCTTCATACGTCATTGGCGGGCGGTCAAGCCCCAAAAACGTGAATTCCGGACAAGGCAGCTGCAGGATTCCGTATCCTCTTTCCACAATCCAATGGACCGCAGAGGGGATTGCCCCCAGCGCCCTGGCTTCTCCATCAATTACAGTGTTTTGATTCAGAATGCAGTGGGATGTAAGGATAATCCGTTTACTACGCGGCATTCTTTTTTATTCCTTTATAGGTTTTTCTAAAGACTGGAAGCTTAGTGATAATTGCCATCACCAATAGGCAGGTAATTATTTTATCAACAAGATTGCTTGAAATTCTTGAAATAAATGTTGAGGCGAAAATGCCTTCCCCAGCGGCCCGCAGCCAGAGGACAATAACATCCATTCCGCTTCCGTTCAACCCGCCGAAAACGGCAACAGCAATTGGAGTCCCAATCAACGGGGCAACTACTGATAAAATTAGTCCGGTAGCCAGGGCAATATACCACTTCGTAAAATCAAATCTTCGAGCTGCAAAACCGACAACAAGTGCAATGGCAACATTGACAAGCCCAAAAAAGATGGCTGTCGGACTAGTTGTAACCCCAAGGACAAGATTTGTCAAAACTCCGACAAGCGCCCCCCACCAAGGGCCAAAGAGGACGGCCATTAAAACCGTACCGATAGTATCAAGGAACAAAAGCGGTATTTTCATCCATGATACTACAGTTCCAAGTACAACATTCAGCGCTATGCATAGCGCCCCGAATGTAACAATATTCGTTCTTCCAGCCTTCATCCAAACTCCTCCTCTTACTCTTCTTACTCTGATTCTACTGCCATATCAATTTTTTACCAGTAGATTTTTCTGATACAAATCTTACTCTCTTATAGATAAAAGCGATATCAGCAAGCAATGAGGCATTTTCAGATTTTTCCTATGGCGTTTATTTCCCAAACAACTGAAAATAGATTATACTTTATGAACTAACATCTATTTTAAAAGGAGACATTCGTATGGAAGAAAACACAAATCCAGAAACTGAGAAAAAGAAGATCAGCCTGCAGGAGGCAATGAAACAGCAGCTTGCCAACAAGAAAAACCAGGCGGCCGCGGCAAAGGGGAAGGGCGCCACAGATACATCGGCGAAAAAAATGAAGAGCCAGATGACGAAAAAACCAAGCAATACACGCAGGAAAATGGGCTCTTAAAATGAACGGACAAAACCTGAAGGACATCACACCAGGAATAACAGTCGATATTGTCCTGAAAGCGGACCAGCGAACCGGTAAGCTTACAAGGGGAATTGTAAAGGATATACTCACAAAATCAGCCAGTCACCCCCATGGCATTAAGGTCCGGCTCACGGACGGCCAGGTTGGCAGGGTAAAGGCAATCCATCCTTAACAACAAAAAGCATTCAGGGACCTAAATCCTTGAATGCTTTTCTTATATAGAAATGCTCGATAATTGCCTCTAGTGTTTCAAGCTGTTTGCACTTTTTTATCAACAAGGGACTTGCTTTCCCATACCCGGCTCTTCCACCTGAAGTACATGACAATTCCCCTGAACCATTCATCCGCAATGAAGGCAATCCAGATCCCAACAAGCCCGAAATCCATTGTAATCCCGAGGAAATAGGCAACCGGAACGCCAATCCCCCACATAGAAAGAAAGGCCATTTTTACCGGAAAGTTTGCATCCCCGGCCGCCCTGAGTGCCGCAATGATAACGATATTGAATGTCCTCCCAGGCTCAAGAATGATTCCTAGTAAAAGAAGCTTTGCGCCTTCTGTAATAATCTTGTTGTTATCCGTAAAAATTCCAAGAAGGGATTTCCTGAACAGGACCATCGGGATAACGACAGCAACCGTCATCAACAGACTCCATTTGAGGCTTTTCAAAAGCCGATGGTATGCACCGTCGTAGTCCCCCGCCCCAACTCGGTATCCAACCAGGATTTGCGTCCCCTGCCCGAGTGCGATTGCGAAGAGCATCATGAACGCCATGATATTCCAAGTATACACCCTTGTTGTCAGAGCCATCGCGCCAATCATGGCGATAATGGCTGTCATTGCCATCTGGCTTGTATTGTAGACAAGGTTTTCGCCAGCGGAAGGCACTCCGATTTTAAGTATTTTTTTAATAAATACCGGGCTGAAATTCGTATAGTCTTCCTTTTTGATTCTGACCGGCAGTCGCTTATACAGCAGCCAGAAAATCATAGCAACCGCAATTACCCTGCTGGCGGCGGTAGAAATCGCCACTCCCTGGATTCCCATCTGAGGCATCCCGAACAGGCCATAAATCAACAGGCTGTTTCCGGCCAGATGGATGATGTTCATCAGGATTGAAATCATCATTGCTTCCTTCGAGAAGCCATTCGCGCGCAGAATCGATGATGCTGTTACGAGAAGTGCCTGGGAAAACAAGGTTGCCCCTACGATTGCAAGGTATTGTTCAGCAAGCCGGTGGATTTCCGGAGTAAGGCCAAAAAGGTTTAAAAAATATCCTTTGAACAGGACGACAAGCGCACTAATCGCAATCCCAAAGATGAGATTCAGGGATATGGAGATTCCCGATATCCTTCTGGCATCCTTCACCAAGCCGGCGCCAAGATTCTGCGAGACAAGAACTGTTGTCCCTGTTGCCACGAATCCAAATATAAGAATCGTAAAAAACACAAGCTGATTGGCGACCCCAACGGCTGCCACCGCTTCGTCAGACACATAGGAAAGCATGAATGTATCGGTGCTGCCCATTAGCATATGCAAAAATGACTCAATGAAAATTGGCCATGTCAAAGCAAATAATCCAGGTTCTATGAAGCTCTTTTTCTTAGCTGTTTCTATCATGTATCCACCTTCTATTAAAAACTTCGCTAGCGGGCTTAAATGCCGCTTCCCTACTCTAGTGCATTTTCCAGTTGATGTCTATTCTTTTTTTAAAAATAGCCTTTTGCCCCGAATCACGGATCCTGAATCCTCAATTTTTAAAAACAGCCCACTGAATTAACCAATCAGCAGGCTAATCCAATGGGCTGTGCATTTAGTTTGTTAAGGATGTTTCAAACTGCACTTTATGGAGGTTCGCAAAAATTCCGCCTTGCTCGATCAGTTCAGCATGGCTGCCTTCTTCGGCGATCCCATCTTCTGTCACAACGACAATTCTGTCGGCATTGCGGATTGTAGCGAGCCTATGGGCAATGACTAGAGTGGTCCTGTCCTTTGCCAATTCCGTGAGAGCTCTTTGGATGATTCGCTCGGTCTCAGTATCAAGTGCTGACGTTGCCTCATCCAGAATCAAAATTGGCGGGTTTTTCAGGAACATACGGGCAATCGCAATCCGTTGCTTTTGGCCTCCGGATAACTTAAGGCCTCGTTCACCTATTTGGGTTTCGTAGCCATCGGGCAGTGTTGCAATAAAATCCTCGAGATGGGCCCGTCTTGCGGCTTCCTCGATGTCTTTCTGTGCCGCGCCAAGTGAACCATATTCAATATTCTCGCGAAGTGTCCCGGTGAACAGGAAAACATCCTGCTGCACGATGCCGATTTGCGAACGGAGCGATTTTTTTGTCATATCGCGAATATCGATACCATCAATATAAATGCCGCCGCCATCGACATCATAAAAACGAGGGATTAAGGAGCAAATCGTTGTCTTCCCCGCTCCAGACGGACCGACGAAGGCAACAGTTTCACCATGATGGATATCTAGATTAATCCCTTCAAGAACAGGCTTATTATTGTCATAGCTGAACGTCACGTCCCTGAATTGGATGTCTCCCCTCAAATGCGGTACATCGATTGCATTCGGTGTATCCACGACATCCGGGTTCTGGTCCATCAGCTCGGTGAACCGCTTGAAACCTGCCATGCCTTTCGGATAAAGCTCGAGAATGGCACTTATTTTATCAATAGGCTTGAACAAGACGTTGACATAAAGGACAAACCCGACCAATTCCCCATAGCTTAATTTGCCTGTGAAACTTAGCCATGATCCATAGACGAGAACCACAAGGACCATCAGCCTTGTCGACATGTAGATTCCGGAAGAGCTGAATGACATTACCTTGTAGGCAGCCAGCTTCGCCCTGCGGAACTTCCGGTTATTTTTCGTAAAGCGCTCAATTTCGAAATCTTCGTTTGTAAAAGACTGAACGACGCGAATTCCCGAAACACTGTCTTCTACCCGGGCATTCACGTCGGCGATATCACTGTACATGTTTTTCCATGCGGCATTCATTTTCTTGTTCGCATAAGAAATCAGCCAAACAAGAAATGGAGCGATAATCATTGCTGTGAACGCAAGCTTGACATTGATTGTCAGCATGATCCAAAAAGCGCCCACAAACGTCATAACCGCTATGAACAAGTCCTCCGGGCCATGGTGTGCAAGCTCTCCAAGATCGAATAAATCATTGGTGATCCTGCTCATAATGTGGCCGGTTTTCGTATTGTCAAAAAAGCGGAACGATTGCTTTTGGACATGCTGAAAGAGCTCCTGCCTCATATCGGTTTCGATATTGATCCCGAGCTTATGCCCCCAGTAGTTGACAATAAATTGGAGCATCGTACTCACGATATATAATAGAAGAAGTCCTATGCTAACCCCAATTATCGCATTCCAATCGCCGCTGGGCAGCAATTTATCGATGAACCAACTAACCGCAAGCGGGAAAGCGAGTTCAAGCGCCGCAACAATGACGGCACTGCCGAAGTCAATAATAAATAGCCTGCGGTGAGGCCGGTAGTACGTAAAAAAGCGCCGTATCATTTCTATATATCCCCCCTGCTCTTCCTGTGATTATATGCCAAAAACGGGAGAAATCACAACCCCGAAAACGGATTTTCATTCGAAATGCGAACAGTCCCTGTCACTACCCGAATTTTGTCGAATAAAGGGGTTCTTCCTGATACAACCAAAAGGAGCAGCCAGAACTGGCCGCTCCCTAATAACGGAATACTCTCCCGTCATTTTATTCCCCCCCCTACCATCTTTTCCTGGCTTCCGATACTGCTTCCGTGGCCATGTCATACATTTTTTCTACCCCTGTATGGGATGCCTCAAAACTGTAGGCGTGCTTTTCTTCGATGCCAAGGTTTCCCGCCTCCTTAGCCGCATCGATATTCGCCCCCATGAAGATAAACTCCCAGCTGTATTTTTCCTGCTGGTGACGGATAAGCTCTTTTACTTTTTCATAGGTGAATTCCCGGCTTGCATTTTCCATCCCATCCGTGGTGATGACGAAAATAACTTTGCCAGGGCGCCGGTCCTCCTCCGTTTTGGATAGTCTGCAGCCGACTTCAACAATTGTCCTTCCCACCGCGTCCAGGAGGGCAGTCGTACCTCTCACAAAATATTCCTTTTCCGTCAGGGTCACGTTTTTCGCGTCAACCCCGCACGTTAATGTCTCATAGTTGTCATCAAAGAGTACTGTTGTCACAATTGTTTCTCCTTCCATACTTGCCTGGCGGTTAAGGAAGGAATTAAACCCGCCAATCGTATCCTGCTCGAGCCCGGCCATTGAACCGCTGCGGTCGATGAGAAAAATAATTTCCGTTAAATCTTTGTTCACAATGCGTCAACTCCTTTGGTTTAATTGATATAATAGTAACTTGATAAGCCAATCATTTGGTCGCCTGCCGGGCGACAAATATGGAGGTCGGCCAGGATGCTCGATCAAAAGTTCTATATGGAATTGCAGAAATATGTAAATGACCACCTTGAGGTACTGATTTTAGAAGAATCCCAGAGCTTTCATGAAAACTTTAAACGGGATGTTATTTTGGAGAGCATCTCGCCCATCGAGATTAAAGAGTTTATCGAAGGGAAGCGGAAGCCCGTCCTGAGGGAAGTCCTTTTCAACTTTATTGACAGAAAAGGGGTGCCGGACTCCGATATATATAAGAAAGCGCAGATCGACCGCCGCCACTTTTCAAAAATCCGCTCCAATCCAGACTACCGCCCAGGAAAAAATACAGTAATCGCCCTAGCGCTCGCGCTGGAACTGGATAAAAAAGAAACCGGCAAGCTATTAAGCTCGGCCGGCTACTCCCTGTCGGACAGCGATACATCCGACCTCGTAATTCAATTTTGCATCGATAAGAGAATTTATGATATCCACCAGGTTAACGAGGCATTGGAGTATTTCAGCCTCAAGCCGCTTGGCGGGGTTATGATTTAAAAAGCAAATCCAGGGAAGCATGTTGATTCCCTGGATTTTATTATTGTACTTTTTTTAAAGAAAAATGGGTCAGCCCGCCGCTGGGGGCGCTGGTGTAGCGGCAGCTCCCCCGGCATTCCTTTGTCCAAGCTCCTGGTCCAACAGTAAGAGCGCGGATGGATTATTTGCTGCCAATGTCAATCGGGATACAATCGTTTGCGCCTGGGCCTCCTCATCAATCTGCTCCCTTAAAAATTCCTGGATGATGACGGCTGCCTGGGGATCCGCCTGATTGGCATAATTAAAGGCCTGCCTGTATGCATTTGTTACGAATTGCTCATGGGCTAGCACCTTCTGGAATGTCTCAAGCGGTGTACCAAAATCACTCGGCTGTGCCGGGATACTGGCAAGCTGGACCATGCCATTCTTGTCCACAACATAATCAATCAGCTTCAGCATATGCGTCCGTTCTTCCTCGGACTGCAACCGGAGCCATTTTGCCATACCCGTAAAATTCAGCCTTCCCATGTGGGCAGACATCGCCAGGTAAAGTGTTGATGAAATATGTTCAATTTGGATCAGATTGTTCATTAGCTTTTGAAGTTCTTCATTCATGCTTTCCCGCCCCTTTTGTGCGAAATGTACACATAATCCATTGTATTATCCTCTAGATGAAATGGAACTTGTTTCCCCGGATTTGCCCAATTATTTAGAAATGCAGGGTTATTTCAACAAAAAAAATGCCCCATTCCATAAGAATAGGGACATCGCATCACCGCTATCAGGGCCTCTTTGCAATCATCTCAATTTCCACTTCAGCCCAGAGCGGCAGCGCCAAAACTGCGACCGTCGTCCTTGCAGGGAATGGTTCGGAAAACTGTGTTTTATAAACCTCATTCATTTCAGTAAAATTATTCATATCCGTCAAATAGACATTTACCTTCATTACATCATCCGGTGTAAGCCCGGCAGCTTCAAGAACGGCAAACAGATTCGCAAAGCATTGCTTCGTCTGTTTCCCAATGCCACCAGTAGCCAATTCCCCCGTCACCGGATCAATCGGCGTCTGGCCGGATAAATAAACTAGCTCTCCCGAATCCACCGCATGCGAATAAGGCCCAACCGCCTTCACATCCTTCGACTCGTACGCTTTCCTTGCCATACAACCCTCTCCCTTTCAATTTGTGGTGCTTTTGTGGTGCAAAGCACCATCTCCTTTAAATAGTTCTAGATGGGTTGCCCTTTTCCTCCAAAAGGACGAAGATTTCCTGCATTCAGTTAGCGGTTGAAGGACAGATGTACCATGCATTGAAACGGATGTTATTTATCTCACCTATTTCCAGGCACTTTTTTACTTGCACGTTTTATTCCCCTTTACACTGTATGGCCCTCGTTATTTTGCTAATTATTCCGTTGGTATGGGGAATGTCTGTGTGGATGTAGGCCAGTGCGGAGGTGATGGCTTGTTTTAGTTTGATTCCAGTTAATGTGTTGTTAGACTTTTCCGCTTGCTTGAAATAGAGATGCATAGGCATGAAGCCTTCCTTTGTTGGAAGCCTATAGCCGACCGCGAGCCTCTTTGCGCCGTTTCTTTCATAAAATCGTATTCTCCGTTTTTGAATCTCCTGTTCCGGCCCGTCCTGTTCTCCTGGAATTTCAACCTCAAGAAAGACACCAAGGAAACCTTCCTCCTTCTTGTAACCCGCAATTACATTGAAAAGGGCCGACCCATAGCCTGAATTGCGGAATGGCAAATCCACCGCAATATAGTCAAGCCAAAGTCCATTTATTTCATGGATTTCATATATGCACGCATATCCGACGAGAGCATCCAAACCTTTATGTTTGGCAAGAAGTATCTTATATTTCCCCTTTGCGATTAGGCGTTCCATCTGGGAATACTCCTTTAATTCTTCAGGGGGAAAATCACGTTGAAGCTGCCTGTATACCCGGCTAAGATCAGATAGGTTCCCCTCTTCTATCTCAATTTCATTTAAATTTATTTCCATTTTCGGCTTCCTTTTTATCCAAGTTGTATATAAAAATAATAACACTTCCTTAAATGTCCCACAAAAAAAGGCTGCCGCCGAATCACGGGCAGCTGCCTTTTTCAAATTAATTGATCATTTTTAAAAAAACAACCGTTTCATACGGCCTTAGCACAATCCTTGATTGTTCCAACTGGACCTCTTTGCAGCCTTCCCAATTTCATGGCAAGTGTTAATCTGTACTATATGCAGGCATTTGAATGACAAACTTGGTTCCTTTTCCCCGGTGACTCTCCACCTGAATACTTCCTTTAATGGAGTGAATGATTTTATAGGAGACCGACAACCCTACTCCAGTCCCTTTATCCTTAGTTGAATAAAACGGTGTTCCCAGGTATTTTAACTGTTCTTCTGACATGCCGTTGCCGGTATCTTCTATTTCAACAACGATTGATTCCCCGTTTTTGAAGGCTCTAACTACAATTTCACCCTTTGCCCCAATTGCTTCAATGCTGTTTTTCATAATATTCACAAATACTTGCTTTATTTCGGAACTGTCCGCTTTTATATAAAGGCCATCTGCTATTGAAGAAGTGATTGTAACAGTTTGAAGGTTGGTATACGATTTCATCAGCTCGATGATTTTTTCCAGTTCGTTTTTCAAATTAATCAGCTTTAAATCTGTTATGGCCGGCTTTGCAAGGGAGAGGTATTCCGATAGGATTGCCTGGGAATGGTTTAATTCCTCTATTGAAATATCAATATACCTTCTTTGTGAATCCGTTAGATTGCCATCTTTTCTCATTAGCTGCAGGAATCCACGTACGGCGGTCATTGGGTTACGAACCTCATGGGCGACGGAAGCAGCCAGTTGGCCGATGACATTATATCGTTCCGCCCGCTGGACTTTTTCCTCCAGCTCTACTTGTTCCCTCAAATTCTCAAAGATAAATACGACTGACAATAAAGTAAGCCAGGCGATAAATGAAAAGATGAAAACAATCCCGATATCTTCAGAGTGCTTAATGTGAATAAGATATATTCCTCTAGAAACGGTAATAATCCAATGCAGCGCGCTTATCATGACAATCTTAAAGTGTAGTGAATAATCCTTGAACTTTTTCGCTAAAAAAACTAAGATTACGCCCATTATGATAAAATTGAGCGCTGTAACAACAGGGGTTCCGTCCTGGAAGAGGATTTTATAGAACATGGCAATTAAAAGAAGAACCAGTCCCGTAAGACTGTTTCCATACAAAAAGGCAACGATGATGGGAATCAATTTTAAATCGTATATTAATTTATTTGAATAATTAACAGAAAACATGAGCGTAAGAAGAAGAGAGAGGGAGAGGACCATTAAAAGCCATGGTTTAAACCCCTTTTCCTGATTGCCTTTTTTATGGAGAAACAAATGGTAAAACCAGATTGGAAACAAGAGTACAAGAACCTGATTTAAAACATAATGTATATTTTGCAGCATGGGACAGTCTCCTTATTTAATAAGTGGCACTACCGCACGATATTACATATTGTTCTAAATTCTATAAAAATCTTCCAATTCCTGTTTTTTTAATCGTAAATAAATTATCGCTTTAGCTATTTTTGTAGAAAATGTGAATATTTAGCAATGAGACAGATGGAGACTGCTAAAAGTAAAAGTAACGTATAAACCCGGACGGCATTCCGTCCGGGTTTACACGTTACTCTCGTTTTTCAAAGGTTTTGCAGGCTGTTTCCTCTACACTGTCCGCCACTCTGCCATTTTGGCCGATGACAAAGATTGAATCGGCAACACACTCATCGCCTTCAGCCCAGTACTTACAATTTTCTACATTGCATTTCACTTCTATTTTCAAAGGGAATACCTCCTAAAAATAAGGTTACAGGGACATTACCCTTTTTCTAGGAGGGATAACCTCATGGATTCCCCCGCTTACTTTTCCGCAAAAAAGTAAATCCTCGCCTCATAAGCTTTCATCTGTAATGTATTTTCTTTTTCATTGCCGACGTGTTTATAATTCCCAATCAACAAGCTTCCCTCCGAAATGCTGAAGCCTTCCGGAAGCATGGCTAAATATTCGCTTTCCTGGAAGTTTGCAATGAACAGTAATGTTTCACTTCCATACGTCCTTGTAAAAGCGTACAATTGCTCTTCGTTTTCAAGAATTGGCTGATAATCACCATATACAAACACTTTATAAGTCTTTCTTAACTCTATTAACTTTTTATAAAAATAAAAAATGGAATCGGGATCCTTCAGAGCGTTTTCCACATTTATTTCCTTACAATTCGGGTTGACCCTTATCCACGGTTCACCCGCGGTGAAACCCGCACTTCCGTTGCTGTCCCATTGGATTGGCGTCCGGCTGTTATCCCTGCTCAAAGCCTGCAAAACGGAAAGCGCCTGTTCCGGGCTCATCCCGGCATCCACCAATTCCCGGAATTTATTCTTCATTGCGATATCATTGTAGTCATCAATCGTGTCAAAACGTGCCCCGGTCATGCCGATTTCCTCACCCTGATAAATATAGGGCATACCCGGCAAAGAATGCAGCATCGCGGCAAATAGCTTCGCCGATTCAATCCTGTATTCCGCATCATTCCCGTATCTTGTGACAAGCCTTGTATGGTCATGGTTATTCAGGAACTGGGAATTCCACATTTTCCCCCACAATCCCTCGTACCAGCGTTTTTGGAATTCCTTAAATTTCTTTAAGTCCCATGTTGGCATTTCATCGCCTACATCGAAGTGGAACAAGGTATTCAATTCTTTTCTTTGCTCATCGACATACAGCAACCCCTCTTCCGGGGAAACAAAGGCAACCTCGCCAACCGTCAGGATATCATAGTGGCTGAATACCTCCCTGTTCATTTCCTGCAGATAGTCATGCACTCCCAGGTTATTTGTAAGATAGCTAATGTCTTCTAATCCCTGCTTTTGACAACGATTAGGGCCACTATTTTCTTACTTTCCTCCGGTAAAGGAGACGCCCTTAATAAAATAGCGGTTAAAAAATGCATAGATTAACAGTACCGGCAAAGTAAATACCATTGAAGCAGCCATAATATAATTCCAATAGCTTATGAATTGACCTTTAAAAGTGTTCAGTCCTAAAGGGAGAGTGAACATTTCGATATCTGTCATGATTATCAACGGCCTCATGAAGTCGTTCCAAAAACCCATGAAGATAAAAATTGCCTGCGCGGCAAGTGCTGGTTTTGCCAAAGGAAGAACTATTCTGAAGAACGTGCCAAAGCGGCTAAGCCCATCCATTTCAGCTGCCTCTTCCAGTTCCTTTGGAAAATTAACGAAGAACTGACGCATCATAAAAATGTAAGTCGCATTGATCATGCTGGGGACAATCATGCCCTGGTAGGAGTTCAGCCAGCCTAATTCCTTCAATATCAAATAGTTTGGAATCATTGTCACCTGCGCAGGAATCATAAGTACCCCAAGTACGATAATGAAAATCGGCTTCCTGCCGGGGAATTTCAGTCTCGCTAAAGCATAGCCAGCCATCGAATTGAATGTAAGGTTTAATACTGTACCTACACTTGCAATAAATAGGCTATTAAACATCCATCGCGGGAAGTGCTCCTGTTCTATGAAGATCTGCTTATAATTATCGAGGGTGAAATTTTTTGGAATAAAGCTCATTGTTCCACTTACTATTTCCTGGAGTGTCTTAAATGATGAAGACAATGCCCATAAAAACGGCACAATTGTAGTAACGGCGTAGCCACATAGAATAAGATAAAGCAAAAGTTTTCCAATGCTTAATTTCCTCTTCATTTTTTCCTCCCCCTTTTAATACAAAGACTCTTCTTTTGAAAATTTTCGCTGCAGCAATGTCGCAATAAGAATGACTATTGCCAATAAGAAGGCAAGCGCAGAGGCATATCCCATCGTCCCCATTGCTTTAAATGCATATTGATAAACTAGTAAAACAATCGTCAAGGTAGAGTTATCCGGTCCGCCTGACCCAGCGGAAAAGATATACGATTGGTCGAACAATTGGAAGGTGCCAATCAGCCCCATAATGACAACAAATGATGTTACGGGCCTCAAATGCGGTACTGTTATGTTAAAAAACTTTTGGAGAAAGTTTGCACCATCAAGCTCAGCCGCTTCATAAAGAGAATCAGGTATGTCCTGGAGAGCTGCCAAATAAATTACCATGAAGAAAGGCGCGGTAGACCAGATATTCATGAACATAATCGCATTTAACGCAATGGCTGGATCACCAAGGAAGTTATATGTAGGCAGTCCCACAAATTCCAATATGTTATTGATTAAGCCTTCCTTGTTATACATCCACATAAAGATGAGTGTTAAAACCGCAGAAGATGTTAAGGTTGGCAAAAAGTAGACGATCCGAAAGAAGTTCTGGCCTTTAATCCCCGCATTGAGGGTCGAGGCCAGTATCATTGCCAGGATTGTTTGGCATGGAACGACAATGATTACGTACTTAAACGTATTCCATAACGCAATCTTTGCCCGAGTATCATCCAATATCCTCGTAAAATTGTCCATTCCGACAAAATCAAAGCTAGCTGTTCCAAGCAGCTGAACTTTATGGAAAGCCAGGAAAAGAGTATAAAAGATGGGGCCAATAATAAATACAAGCAGCACTAGCATGGCAGGTGAAATAAAGGCATACCCCGTTCCAGTTTCACGGAGATTTCTTCTGGAAAATGCAGATTTCATTATTGCACCACTCCCTTTTCAAAATTGAGTAAAAGCCCATTTTCTGTCAGAACTTTTTCTGTAGAAGTCCACTCCAGACTTCAACACAAAAATATCTACAGAAAAGAATAGCGGAAGCGCTTTGTTCAGTCCCTATATAGGAGGATTTGGTTTTTCTTCACCAAAACCTCTATTAAAAGGAGGAAAGGGAAACAACCTCATTTCCCTTCCCTGCCATCATTACTATTTTGAACTGATTTCTGAATTTGCCTGTTTTTCTGCATCCTTAAGTGCTTCACCAAGAGGACGTTTACCAAGAAACGCACTCGTAAACTGATTGTTGAAGTTGTTCATGATAATCGGAAGATTTGTTCCTTTTGACCATACTGTCGCGTACGAAGCCCCGGCGACGAGTGCAGAACGCAACTCATCCTTGTCATAGCCTAGCTTTTCGGCAACCGATTTACGGGTTGGAAGGGCATAACCTAAACTTGTCCACGTTTCCATGCCTTCCTTGCCTGTCAGATAAGAAATTAATTTCCATGAAGCCTCTTTCTTTTCTGACGCAGCATTCATAACATAAGCAACAGAATAGGCCATAGTTGAATGATTACCATCAACCGACGGCAGCTCTGCAGTTCCATAGTCAATATCCGGGAATGTATCAGCAAGGTATGGAATAGCCCAGTTTCCTTCAATCACCATTGCCGCTTTACCTTGTCCGAAAATTTCCCCACCCCAGCCGACCCCAACTTCTTTCGGTTCAACTGCTGTTTTGTCTACATTGTGCATATCAATAATTGGCTGGAGGGCGCTAACAACTTCTTGGGAAGCGAAGTTTGCTTTATCGTCCTTCACGATTTCGCCACCAGTCGACTCACCAAGCCAGTACATGCGCGCAAGCTCAGGCGCGACCCCAAATCCATAAACTCCATCCTTGGTCAGTTTCTTTGACGCCTCGCGGAATTCTTCAAATGTTTTCGGAACCTCAACACCGGCATCGCTCAGCATTTTCTTGTTGTAAAATAGTGCAAGTGTGGAGTAATCCTTAGGGAAACCATAAGTCTTTCCACCTTGGATAAATGCTTCAGCCAATGGCTTTTCAAAATCCTCAACATCGAAATCGCCCGTTACGTACTCATCAAGCGGCTCAAGGACACCAGTTTCGATCAAAGCTGGCGCTTCGAATGCATCAAGATAGAAAACATCCGGGGCTTCACCGCCAATCAGCCTTGTTTTCATGACATCCATGTATTGTTCGGAAATGACCTCATATTTTACCTTTACATCTTTATGCTTCGATTCAAAGTCCGCAATTACCTGCTTCAATAGTTTTTCTTCAGTAGGGTTGCCCCCCCAGCCTGCCAGCGTAACCTGGACTGGTTTTCCGCTTTCTTTCGACCCCTCATTATCTTTGTTTCCAGATGATTCTTTGCTGCCGCTGCAGCCGGCAAGAATTCCTGCCATCAGTACGGATGCTACCCCCACTGTCGAAAGCCACTTTCTCAATTTCATTTTCAGAGCCCCTTTCAATATTTTATTTTTTATATCTTAAGAGAGTTCATCTCTAGAGACTATTTTTACTTACTAGCGCGGGGCAAGCCTATAACCGGTTGTGTTTTCAATGATGTTTACTTTAGTGCCCTCATTTGAACGGTTTAATTTGATGGAAAGCAGGCCTTCACCTATCCTTATGTTATAAGCAGCTAGCTCATTCATCTCTGGAAGCAATTGCGGCGACAGGGAGATTTCCTTTTTAACGCTGTCTGGGAACAGACCAAGAATGGTCTGGACAAAAACCAGTGGTGTACCTGCTGCCCACGCCTGCGGAGAGCATGCAACGGGGTATTTTACAGCCTTGCCTAGCGAAGAGTCATACCCGCAAAACAGTTCAGGCAAGCGGTTATATTCAAAATATTCCGAGGCCTTAATTAGCCCACCAATAACTGTATTTGCCTTATCCTGATGCCCTGTTTTGCTTAATCCTAAAAGAATTAGGCTATTGTCATGAGGCCAGACACTGCCGTCATGATAGCTCATCGGATTATAGCCTGCTTCCCCTTCCCCCATGGTCCGGATGCCATATCCGGAAAACATTTTTGGAGATAAAAGCATATTGCTTACCGCTTCGGACTGCTCCTGATTTAAAATTCCTGAGTACAAAAGGTGCCCTGGATTCGATGTGATTGTTCCGACCTGCTTCTTTTCTGCATCGAGAGCGATTGCGTAAAACTCCTGATCATCCATCCAAAAAGCTTCATGGAATTTATTCATTAGCTTTTGAGCGTCCAGCCTGAGCTTTTCTGCCTGTTCGTTTTTCCCTATATGTTCATATAAGTCAGCGATACCTGTTTTCGCCTGGTATACATAGCCTTGCACTTCTGATAATGCAATTGGTGATTTTGCATAGTCCCCATTTCGGTGGACGATTGAATCCCCTGAATCCTTCCAGCCCTGGTTGGCAATGCCCTTGCTTGCTTCCTGATGATATTCAATGAACTGGTCCCCATCACGGTCCCCAAAAGCATCAATCCAATTTAAAGCGCTTTCAATATGGGTTTCAATATCCGCCAGAATTTCATAATCCCCTGTCCAGTTCACATATTCCTTCACCAGGATTAGAAAAAGCGGGGTAGCGTCAATGGTACCGTAATACGGAGTAAATGGAATTTGTCCAGTGCTCGCCAATTCACCATAACGGATTTCATGCATAATCTTTCCTGGCTGTTCATCACGCCAGGGATCAAGCTTCGTCCCCTGGTAGTTTGCCATTGTCAAAATGGTGCCTTTCGCTATTTGAGGGTTAAAGGCTAGCATTTGCAAAGCTGCTATGATGCTGTCCCTGCCAAACGGAACTCCAAACCATGGAAGCCCTGCGACCAGGAACGGGCCAAACCCGACGTCAGTAAGTAGAATCCTTAAATCGTCGATTCCCCTGTCTACAAGAGTTTGTAACGGAGCGAAATCCGTTTTGACCTTAGTGGTTTCCTGTGCCCACATTTTATACGACTTGTTCAATTGGGCCAGGGCCTTTGCCGAGGGGAGAGGATTTACGGGATTGGAATCTCCAATCTCCGGCTGGATGAAAATAGTCACCGTATCTTCCTCACAATGCCCTAGCGTAAATTCGAATGTTACCCGGCCTTCTTCTTCTACTGATTTGGCCTCTCTATCCCAGCCCACAACTGTTTTGCGGGTTAATTGATCAGAGCCTTCATAGCCAAAAACAAGCGAGTTCCCACTAAACTTCTGGCCGGTCCTGCTTCCGACCTTTCCGTTCTGGAAGCCCCTGATTATGAACATATCTTTGAAATCAACATCCATTTCAAGGGTGATATCAAATGAAACTGGTTTTGGGAAGTAGTTTTTTACCTTGATAGTTTCGTAGAGAACATTGTTCGAAATGAATCGGGTCCTTTCAATTTCGACGGACTCCCTCCATAAGATCAATCTCTTGTTATTTTCCATATGGGGATTTGTAAGAAGGATTTTTGCCATATAATTTTCAGCTGCATCAGAAGACAACAGGATTGGTTCTTCCCCGTTAATATAAAGGTTCAACATGCTAAGAAAACGGGTATCCTTTGTATAGAGCCCCAATCCATATGGATGGTCGACCGGGATGTCCCCTTTGCTATCGGTCAATAAAAACAAATCATTTTCTTTAATTACACGGTAGTCCATATGCGCCCCCAATAAACCATTATTTCCGAAACGTTTCGGATTTTATAAATAATATTCCTTTCTCCTTTAATAAGTGTTAAAGTAATTTCCATTTTACTTAAACGTTTCGGATAAAGTCAGCAAAAAACTACTTCCTGCTGTTTTTTGCTGCCGACCCTCTGGTTACAAGCTTCGTTGGCATCATTACAATTTGCGGCTCCGACCTTCCCTCTAGCATATTAACCAAAAGGTGGGCTGCCTGGTACCCCAATTGGAAAAAGTTCTGGGATACGGTTGTCAGCGAAGGATCTGAGTAAGAAGCAAGAATGATATCATCGTATCCTACCACCGACAAATCCTCTGGAACCCTCAATCCCAAGCCCTTTGCAGCCTTCAGCACGCCAAGAGCCATGAGGTCGCTGGCGCAAAAAATGGCCGTGATATCTTTTTGATTGAGCAGGAGCTTTTTGGCTTCTTCAAAAGCTTTCTCCTCCTCAAATCGGCCATTACAAATCCAGTCCTGATTAGCGGGCAATCCATGATTTTTTAGTGCCTCCATATATCCTTCAAGCCTTTTTTGGCTGACAAAAGCTTTCCCATGGCCATTTAACATCGCAATATTTTTGTGGCCAAGACTAATCAAATGCTCTACGGCCTTCCGTGCACCGGTGACGTTATCTGCCGTTACATAGCCGACGTTTTCAGAATGGACCGGTATATCGATTAGTACACAGGGAATGTCACTTTCTACTACTTCCTTTAAATACGGGTCATCCGTTTTTATTCCCTGGATGATAACCCCGTCCACCCGTCTTTCCCTGCATAGCTGGGAGTAGGTTTTTTCGCGCTGTTTGGATGTATCTGTATTAAATAAAATTAGGTCATAGTTCTTTTCTGATACCGAATCATTGACTCCGGAAAGGATTGAAAAGATGATTTGATCCTTTGCACTTTCCCGGTTCAAACCTGAAACGAGAAGCCCGATTGTCCTTGAAACATTCATTACGAGCCCTCTCGCAAGTGTATTCGGACTGTAATTCAGTTCCTTGGCGATGTCCATGATTCTTTTCCTTGTCTTTTCACTTACATCGGAATAACCGTTTAGCGCCCTTGAAACCGTTGTAACCGAAACCCCAGCAGTTTTTGCAATATCCTTGATTGTCGTAGCCATCTAATCCTCCGAAACGTTTTGGTACTATTATAATTCAAGAATAACGCAATTTGAAAGCGGTCGCAATTGTTTTTTTTGATCTCTGTGTTTCGTTTTCTAAATTTTCAAAAAGAGTATATACTTAATGCATTGAACAAAGTACATTTAACGCGAGGTTTCTATGGTTGAAAATAAAAATGAAATCGACTTATTGCGGGAAGAAAATAAAGTGTTGGCCGAGAGAGTGATTGAGTTAAAAAAACTGATTCGGTCTGTTTCCATCCCGATTATTCCTTCTGTCATTCCTGGGGTGGTTTTAATTCCAATCTCTGGTGAGGTATCAGCAACCAGGTTCGATCTTATCATTCCCGAGTTGTTGGAACATGCCGGCAAGGAAGAAATCGATACGGTTATTCTGGACTTTACAGCGATTAACTTAAACGGGTTGGATGATTTAAATATACTGGGGCATTACCTGATTACCATTTCATCTTCACTCCGCCTCGTCGGTTCGCAGGTAATCGTTGTCGGCATCAATCCCCAGTTCGCTCAGGAACTTGCCAAGTCACAATTCCAGTTTATAAAAGAATTAAATACTTTCTCCACCTTCAAATCTGCACTTCAATTCTTAATGAAGGAAAAAGGCTTGTCACTTACTAAAAAAGTTTAATAATGTTACCTATATATGTTTACAAATGTTCCATCAAGGGTAATTAGTCTTTCGGGGCATTAAACTGAGAGAAAAGATAAGAAATAAAAAGACTGTAGGAAAACCCGATTTTATCGAGGTTTCCTACAGTCTGAAACCCCTTTTTCAGGGGTTTCACTTTTGTGATTCAGCTGGTATTGCAATGGAATCTACTACATCCACTTCCTCGTTTTGCAGTTTATATCCTATTCCCCAAACCGTTTTGATGGTAAGGTTCACTTCATTCTGCTTGAGTTTTTTCCGGATCCTATTGAGGTGGGTGTCGATCATCCGGTCATCCTCCAAATGCTCATAGCTCCAGACGACCTTAAGGAGTTCTTCCCTGGTCACGACAACATCCTGTTTTTTGGCAAGGATCCATAGGATGGCGAATTCCTTTTTCGTGAAATTCAATTCCTTTTTCCCATGGTACACCTTGTAGTTGTTTCGATTCATCTTAAGCTTGCCGAATTGGATAACCTCTTCCTCACTGCTCCTTTTCAAAGAAACATGATCAAGCAAAACTTTTATTTTACATAAAAGGATAGGATAGCTGATCGGGTTGAGTACAACGTCATCCGCGCCTGCTTCAAAATACTTGATAATTTGTTCTTCGGGCAATGGCTTTCCTACGATGACAATTATCGTTTGAAACTTTTGGCGGATTTGGCGGCAAAGTTCAATACTATTCACATCTATTAAAGAATGATTGATAATGACGACGTTTGGCCGCCATTCAATCGCACTGATTAACCCCTGCAACCCATTGTTATAGGAGGTGACCGAGAAGTAAGATCCGAAAAATTGCAAAAGCTTTGCGCATCTTTGACTATCTTCTTCTATTATTAAAATTTTCTTTTCCATTTAGTACGCCCCCAAACAGCACTAAAGGCAGCGATGCCTCCTTATTATTATAGCAGTTGCTTTGATGGCGGTAAATATTACCTATGATAATGGATAATGGCAAGCAACAAAATGGTTGTTTTCTTTTTTCTCAAACACTGGTGCTTCCTCTCGGCACTTGGCTTGGGCAAATGGGCATCTAGTATGGAAATAGCAGCCAGAAGGAGGGTTGATTGGGCTTGGAACATCCCCTTCAAGTACAATTCTATTCTTTTGGTCTCTTAATCTTGGATTTGTGATCGGGTTGGCAGAAATCAATGCCAATGTATAGGGATGCTTTGGATTTTCAAAAAGTTCATCGACTTCCGCCAATTCCACAAGCTTACCTAAGTACATTACCCCAACACGGTTGCTTATATGCCTTACAACGTTCAACCCATGTGAAACGAATAAGTATGTAAGGTTCATTTCTCTCTGAAGCTCTTCCAATAAGTTAATGATTTGCGCTTGAATTGAAACGTCCAGTGCCGAAACCGCTTCATCGAGGACTAGGAATTTAGGATTCAATGCCAAGGCCCTTGCAATACCGATCCTTTGCCTTTGGCCACCGCTGAATTCATGCGGATACCTTCTAATATGGTAAGGGCTCAAGCCGACCGTTTCCAGCAACTCCTGGACCCGTTTTTCCCTTGCGACCGGATCCTTCATTCCGTGAATTTTTAGTACCCGGCCGATTGTATCACCTACACTGAGGCGCGGATTTAGTGATGAATAGGGATCCTGGAAAATGAGCTGTAGATCTTTACGGGTGTGGCGCATTTTATCATTCGATAAATCGAAAATATTTTGGCCTTCAAATTCCACGCTGCCTGCAGTAGGCTCAAGCAAATTGAGCAGAACCCTGCCAATTGTCGACTTACCGCAGCCACTTTCTCCAACCAGCCCCAAAGTCTCTCCGCGATGAATATCCAGGCTGACACCTTCTACAGCCTTTACATACCCCTGTACCCTGCCAAGCAGGCCGCCTTTAATCGGAAAATGTTTCGTAACGCCACGGGCGCTTAGAATGACTGAAGACTCTTTTTTTGTGTCTTTTTCCTGCTCTAACATAGTATTCAGCATACTCCTTATGCCTCCCAGCGATTAGTATATTTCCAGCAGCGTACATGTTCTTCTTCTGAAATGACAACCGTTTCAGGCATTTCCCCACGGCACAAGTCCCTTGCATACTCGCAGCGAGGCGCAAAGCGGCAGCCTGGCGGGAGATTCAATGGATTTGGAACGATGCCATCGATAGCATACAGTTTCCCCTGTTTTTTCTCCGGGGTTGGCATTGACTTTAACAGGCCTTCTGTATATGGATGCTTTGGATTTTCGAAAATTGTATAAACATCGCCCTGCTCGACTATTTGTCCCGCATACATAACAACCACGCGGTCAGCCATTTCCGCTACTACCCCAAGGTCATGGGTAATGAGCATAATCGACGTATCCAGCTTAGCTTTAAGGTCTTTCATCAGCTCCAAAATCTGGTTTTGAATTGTAACGTCCAAAGCAGTTGTCGGCTCATCCGCAATTAGCAGTTCAGGGTTGCAGGCAAGTGCAATCGCAATCATGACACGCTGCCTCATCCCGCCGCTCAATTCATGCGGGAATGCTTGTACACGGCGTTCAGCCTCAGGAATACCAACAAGTTTCAATAGTTTAATAGACTGCTCCATCGCCTCTTTTGGAGTCATTCCCTGGTGCAAAATAAGTGATTCCGATATCTGGTCGCCTACACGGAACACCGGATTAAGTGATGTCATCGGTTCTTGGAAAATCATCGAGATTTTATTTCCCCTGATTTGGCGCATCTCGTTATCGCTTTTTTCGAGCAGATTTTCTCCATCATAGTTGATTTCTCCTGCTACTATCTTTCCCGGAGGAGAAGGAATCAAGCGGATAATGGATAACGATGTCTGGCTCTTTCCGGAACCAGACTCTCCTACAATCGCCAGCGTTTCACCTTTTTTAATCTTAAAATCAACTCCATCGACTGCCGGCACTACACCATCTTCAGTGAAATAATGCGTTTTTAAGTTTTTAATTTCCAATAGTGTTTTTTTGGCTGTAACTGTTGTGCTCATGCTTGTCCTCCCTCCTAGTTCTTGTTACGCGGATCCAATGCGTCGCGCAAGCCATCTCCGATAAAGTTAACAGACATTACTGCTATTAAGATGAATAGTCCAGGGAAAATCGCTACCCATGTATAAGTCATTAATGTTGAAAGATCCTGTGCCTGGGTAAGCATATTTCCCCAGCTTGGCGTGGGTGCCTGTATTCCGAGTCCAAGGAAACTAAGGCCGGCTTCAGCCAGGATATTTCCTGCTATGTCCAATGTAGCAATTACAGTAATCGGGGCAATTGCGTTCGGAAGAATATGATAAAAAATAATACTTGGCTTTAGTTCACCCGTTGCTCGGGCCGCTTCAACAAAATCCCGTTGCTTCAGTGTCAGGATTTCGCCGCGGACGATACGTGACATACCTGTCCAGCCAACGATACTCAATACGAATACGGTTGTCCAAATTGACGGAACAACTATTGAAGCGATGATAAGCAGCAAAAATAGCGACGGAATGGACTGGATGGCATCGACAACCCTCATCATGACGTTATCAACAGCCCCGCCAAAATATCCGGCAACCGCTCCATACGTAATCCCAATGAGCAATGTGAACACCATAGCTGCCAAGGCAACGGTCAGCGAAACCCTTGTCCCATAAACCACCCGGCTGAATACATCCCCGCCAAGGCTATCGGTTCCAAAAAGATGTTTCAGGCTTGGCGCTAAATTTGCTTCCTCATAAACATTGACATACGGATCATGCGGTGCAACCAATGGAGCGAAGATCGCCATTAGGATTAAAGTGCTGAAGACTATAAGGCCTGTAACAGCCAATTTATTTTTCTTGAATCTTTTCCAAACAACGGCAGAACGGCTTTCCAATTTTCCTTGCTCCTGCCACTCTGTTAAAACAACTGGTTCCTGGTTATCCGCCAATTTTGGGACACTCATCTTAGGCTACCTCCTCTAGTTCTTTCCATACTGGATGCGCGGGTCTACGATTGCATAAAGGATGTCGGCAAGCAAGTTCCCGAGTACAACCATTATCCCTGCAAACATTGTTGTCCCCATAATTATTTGATAATCCCGAAGAAAAATCGCATTTACAGCCAAGCGACCCATTCCCGGCCATGCAAAAATCTGCTCGACAAACAATGCGCCCCCAAATAGAGCAGGCAGCTGAAGCCCTAATATTGTAATTAGTGGAAGAAGGGCATTTCTAAGTGCGTGTTTATAAATAACTTTATTTTCCGATACTCCTTTTGCTCTCGCTGTTCTTACATAATCCTGCTTGACGACTTCAAGCATGCTGGAGCGCATATAACGCGACTTGCTTGCAATCAAGCCAAAGCACAAAACAGAAGCCGGCAACATCAGATGTTTTAGGCGGTCTAAGAAATCGAAGCGATCATAGACTGACATCATGTCACTGGGAGGGAATAAATCTAGCTTCAGTGAAAAAATTAAAATGGCCATTAAAGACAAGTAAAACGAAGGTACCGCAATCCCTACATAAGTGAATGAAGTGAAAAAGTTGTCAAACAAAGAATATTTTTTAACTGCGGAATAAACCCCGATTGGAACAGCAAGAAGGACTGAAAATACAATCGCTACTCCCATCAGGAGCATGGTAGCCGGAATACGTTCAATGATTTTCTCCGTAACGGGACGGCCATCTTCAAAGGAGTAACCCAAATCCCCCTCTAACACAAGGAGCTTTAACCATTTGAGATACTGTATGTAAATTGGTTGGTCCAAGCCCAGTCTTTCTTCAATTGCTGTAGTATCAACTGCATCCGCGCCTTCACTGCTTCGGTACATATCGAGAGGGCTCCCGGGAGCCAATGTCATTAACATGAATGAGATTATAGAGATGATGATTAATAGAGGAATAGCTTGGAGACTACGCCGTATGATATATTTCCACATTTAAACTTCCCCCACTTTCCATTGCACGAATGGTTATTTATTCAACCTTTTAAGAATAAGAGCCGTAGGGACTAGACTGTCACCTACGGCTGCTTATGTCAGGTCATTTCTAGTTATTAGCTTTAAGTTTCAATTGGTGCGCATTGGCTTTTGGCCAAGTTCGGTACTACTTCCTCTTCTTAGGATCATTCCAGTACCAGTCAATCATATTGAAGTAACGGCTATAAAGTGAGAACTTGACTCCAGCCAAGTCTTTGTGCATACCGGCAAATCCTTTTGGATGGTGCAGCCACAGGCTGTGTGCGTTGTCGTTAAGGATTTTGTGAAGCTCTTGGTAAAGGGCGTTACGCTTTGCGGCATTTGGCTCTTTACGGAAATCTTCCATAATTTTGTCAACGCGTGCATCTTTAACGCCTTGGTTGTTGTTAGCCGGGATTTGGCTTGAATGCCATAGGCCATACTTGTCAGGGTTAGTTCCAAGAGACCATGCGCTAACGTGTGCAGTTACTTCGCCTGAGTCGATTTTCTCGAGCCAGATTGAGAAGTCGTAAGAACGGATAGTCGTTTTTACGCCAATTTTCTTCCAATCTTGCTGGGCCATCTTGGCAATGTCTTCACGGACTTTGTTACCATTGTTGTAAGTCAGGGTAACTTCCATTACCTTGCCGCCCTTTTCGCGGTAGCCGCTTGAGCCCATTTTCCAGCCTGCATCATCTAGAAGGTCATTGGCCTTCTTCACATCGTACGCAAGTGGCTTTACGTTTTTGTTGTATGGAGCTTCCATCGGATGGATTGGACCGCTTGCCAATTGAGCGTTCTTCAACAAGACAGTATTGACGATTGCCGGGCGGTTAAGGCCAAAAGACAGCGCCTGGCGAACTTTCATATCAGCAAACAATGGATCTTTCTGGTTCAAGCCGATGTAGTCATAACGGCCCTGGTCATACTTAACAATTTTCAGGTTCTTGTTCTTTTGAACCGTTGCCACACTTTTCGGGCCGACGGATTCAACGAAGTCTACCTGATACTTCAGAAGGTTAACTACTTCAACGTTCGCATCCGGAAGGATTTTCATCGTGACCTGGTTCATGTAAGGGCGGCCATCCCAGTAGTCCTTGTTGGCAACTAGGACGACGCGCTGTGCAGTTTTCCACTCTTTGAACTTGAACATTCCTGAACCTACAGGGTTGCGGTGGAAGCTTGAGTCATTGAAGCTCTTAACTCCGTTAGGGAACTTATGTTTCGGTAGGATTCCAGGACTACCAGCAGCGTATAAGAATAGCGGCGATGGATCCTTCAGGTCGAAAACTACCGTATTGTTGTCCTTCGCAGTTACTTTGTCGATCATCGTATAAGTTCCCTTATACGGGTTGATGGAATCTTTATGCATAAACATATCGAATGTAAAGACAACGTCATGTGCAGTCAAAGGTTTGCCATCATGGAACTTAACACCCTTGCGGAGGGTGAACGTGTATTTCTTCGTATTGTTTTCAACTTTCCAGCTTGTTGCAAGGCTAGGGATGATATTGTTTTTGATGTCAGTGGTTACCAGTCCATCAAACATCATGCCCTGAAGGCGGTTGGATACAGCATCGCTTGTCGTACCAGGAGTCAGGCGGGTAGCGTCAGCAAAAGTACTGAATACAAGGTTTCCACCGACTTTTTTCGCATCGAACCCTTTGCGGTAGGCTGCGTCTGCCGGCATCGCGAATGTTGACAGAATCAGGATGAGTGCGATTCCTGATAGCAGTAATGTTTTAAATTTCTTGAACAAGTTGATTCCCCCTTAATTATTTTTTCGTTGTTGCGTCGATGGTAAGTACCGAACCAAACTTTTCAGCGGTAATGGTTGCGGTAAGAGCGCCCTTCAAATCTACGAGCTTGGCTTCTTTGCCATCAAGGGTAACTTTCACGTCATCGTTGATTACGAATGTTTCTTTGTAAGCGGCAGCAAGAGTAACTGTCAATTGCTTTCCGTTAATGGCGATATCTTTGTTCGTCGCCTTGGAGACGAAAGGATAGATCGCAGTTACTTCGTCATCCTTTGTAAAGAATGCCTGTGCACCGAATTCAGCGCCATTCTTAATGTATTCGTCAATTAGCTTGATGGAGAATTCGCCTTCAGGATTATTAGGAAGGGAAGCAACGAATGCGTCAAGATTTATTTCCTTCTTAAATGTTCCAAGCTCCCACTTCGCAGCTGTTAGTTTCAAGGCGCCTTCTTCAGCGTCAAGAAGTTCGCCGCCGTAGTATGCAGCTTGGCCCTTCTTGTTAAGCACGACTGTAACCGGGCTTCCAACCTGGATATCCTCGGTTGTGGCTGCCTGCTCGCTAACAAATACTGAGATATTTGAAGCAAAAGTGTAGTCGGTTGTACCGGAAGCGGAGTTCACTGTGAATCCTTTATCCGTAACTGCTACTACAACTCCTTCTTCTGTTGTGAAGTTCCCTTTAAGGGTAATGAATTTGTCAAAAGCAACTGCAGCGGCTTCCCTTGTTACAACTGCATCCAGGTCCACATCGATATCAAGGACATCTTTACGGACAAGGTAGAACAAGAAGTCAATCGGGCGATTCGTCCAACCCTTTTTCAAACCTAATCCCTGAGCCAATGCTTTGCTCATTTCCGCATATGTAACACCCTTGCTTGGCTTGACGTTTCCTTTATCAACAGAAAGGAAACCATTGTTCACCAATTTGAGAGTATTCGTATAATTGGAGTTCTTTGAGGACAAATCCTTAAATGCAACACTCTTGCCTGCGCTTAGGGACATAACCTGGTTAACCATGTAAGCAAAATCAAGCCTTGTAAAATCGCCTTCAGGATCGAATACATCTCCTGGATTCTTCATGACTCCTAAAGAAACTAGTTTATTGATGGATACTTCACTTTGGGAACCTGACGTATCAGCAAATTCTACTGCGTAGGCATTGTTTGTTACAGCGAAGCTAGGCAGGATCAGGGAGCAGGATAATGCTCCAACTACAAGCAACTTCTTAAAATTCATTTTGTGGTTTCCCCTCTCTTGTTTCTTTTTCTTTATCTGGATTAAGATTCAGTTCTAAACTTTGAAGCCCTCCTTTTACTATTTTTTGTACTTATTGGAAAATTGCGATACTTCTATAGTATTTATAACATATATTTCCTTGGAAAATACTCTCGATTCGCTAAAAAAAGATTAACAATTATCATACTAATTCGAATGGCGAAAGATTCTGAATCATAAAGCAGTTTTGCCCATTTTCCACAATTTATATGGGAAAATGGGTATTATTATCGAAAAAACAATATAGCAGCACAAAAATTCAACTTAAGTTTAACAAAATTCTAACAAAATATTCACTTAATTCTGGTTTTTTTGTGACTTCTAATAAAATTGACTCATAAAATCTTTTTTAAATTTTAAAGTTAGTCTATAAAAATAGGAAAAATTGCCTACATTTTCCGATTAAACAATTTACTATATTTCTAGGTTATCTGGTTAGAAAATCTTCCTTAACTATCCATTTATCCTATTTTTACACTCTAAACTATTTCTAATTCCTAAAGAATAGGGAGCCGAATGATTCTTTTTATAAACATTTGGCTATTCTTGCCAGAAAAATCAGGGAAAAGATACATTTAGAAACGAAGTTAATATAGTGAAAAAGTACCATATATTAAATTCTTATAATAACGGCAGTATGATCAAGTGTACTAAGAGTAGATATCTGAACTACTAATTTAAGAAACCTTCAAGAAAAACACAGTTTGAATGATTTAGGGAGTTATTTTCTACGCCGCCTGGACCTTATACCTAATCGGCAAGCAATGAGTTTCTAAACATGGATTATAATATTCGCTGCTAAACAATTTAACAATTGTTAAATTGTTTAGTTCTGTTTTAAACGAAAATTTTACCAACTCGCAATTAGTTATTTTGAATCTTCAATTTATTGTCAACCATTTGGCGAAAAAATGTAACTATTATCCATGAAAAACCACCAATTGCCCTATGCGAAGGTGGTTTTTTTGCTTAAGGTCATTTACTTGCAGGCATTCCGCACCCTACATTCGATTCTTGTATTTACTTACTATCACAAAATTCTTTCCTCATATCGCTAATGATGCAGTTAAACTTTACTTGAATTTCCCAAAGCTATTCAGCCCCAAAGGGACAGGCCGAAATTTTGTTCCCAAATCGGCAAGTATTCAAGCCATAAAGAGAACTCTCCCAGCCTCTCATTGAGCAGAGATAACGGCATGGTATGTTCCTACTTCTTTTCAACCATTTCAATTAATTGACCATATAATGAAGGAACTGGTGAAAAACATGTAAACCTTCCCGCTTTTAGGAGGGGACTCTGTCCATCAGGAGGCGTGCCATCTCCTAATTCAACTGGCCCATATTAGCGACATCCAATAAAGATGCATCGCCACAATAGAGGAATATAGGCTGTTTCCTACAATAATAATCAGCCTAAAAACAGGCTGGGCCAGATTAACTTTTTTTATTAAATAAAAAAGGGCAAGGCTTAATATTGTTTTTAAGAACAATATTGTTCCGGGAGGCATACTGGACAACGTAGGATTTGCTTCATGGATCAAATCTACTTTCATCCCCGCATAGGTAGCGGCACCGTCCAGGAAATTCAACACGGCCAGTAAGTACGCCCACTTTTTCATCATCGTCCATCCCTTCTATCCCATTAGGAATAGTTACTCCTCAGGCACCCATAAATATTCCATCCCTTTTTTAAAAAATCAGCTGCCTATTTTTATTAAATCGGGGACAAGCCCCAGACAGCTTGTACAAAACGGCATAGAATATCCTATCTAAAGGAGAAAGGGGGGAAAACAAATGGGATGCAATCACAATAATCTTTCGGGACGAACTACAGGCCACAAGAGAAAGAGGAGCGAATCCAGAGAAAGGGAGCTTGAAAATGTTGCAGGCGTTTTTGAAAACCGACGCGAATTTTGCCGTGCAGTCCGCCGCTGCCTAATTAACGACCTGCTTGAAGCTGCCGAGAACGAGAACAGACGCCGCCGCAGACACTGCCGACGTTCCTAGCACATTCGGAGGACCCAGGAAACCGGGACAGAATTAATTTTGTCCTGGTTTTGTTTATTTAAAATAAAAACCACCGGCTGCAATGCAACCGGTGGTTTGGGTTAGATTTCATAATTTTTCTGCAGTATGCAAGGGGGATATCGGACTGCCGGATTGGTCCTTTTTTAAGGTAATCATGGCGGTAAATGAAATGCAGTATAGAATTGCTAGGTAAACCATCGCTGTTGTCATGTTGTAATGCTGCAAAATATAGCCTACCAGGATTGGCGACAGCCCGCCAACCGCGCGGCCGAAGTTGAAGATTGTGTTTGTTGCCGTACTACGGATTTCAACAGGATAAAAGCTGCTTATAAGGGCGCCGTATCCGGCAAACATTCCGTTCGAAAAGAAGCCCACAATCGCGCCGCCAATCAGGACTCCAGCACTGCCTGTTGCGAAGGAATACAGGAACACAGCAGCGGCAGAGGCCAGAAGGAAGATTCCATAGGCCTTTTTTGCGCCTAGTCTGTCCATGAATTGCCCGAAGACGAGCATGCCAAGAATCATTCCGACTGCTGTGCTGATCGTCCAAAGCGCGGAGCTTGAAACCGATAGGCCTTGTGATTTCTGCAGCATGGACGGGAGCCAGATCATCAGCCCGTTATAGCCTGCAATCTGGACGGTTGCCATAAGTGCCAGGCCCATTGTTGTAAATGCGACCCGTGGCGATTCAAACAGCTGTGCAAGCTTTCCTTTTTCCTTACTTTTTGCCTTTTTATTTTTCTGGGAGGCAAGCCATTCAGGAGATTCTTCTAGATTTTTTCGGACAATGAAAGCAAAGATCACAGGCAGTATGCCAACGAAGAACAGCGCCCTCCAACCTAGCGTCGGCAGAATCAGTGCGCTAAGCAGTGCCGCGAGGATAACCCCGTACTGGGCGCCAACACTTACATAGGAAGAAGCCCTTCCCTGCTTATTCTTCGGCCAAGCCTCTGCGACTAGCGCCATCCCAATTCCATACTCCCCCCCGGCGCCAAGCCCGGCGATAAATCTGAAGATATAGACCTGTTCAATATTTGCCGCTAAGCCTGTTAGCGCTGTTCCAATCGCAAACAGGATAATTGTGTACGTGAAAATCCTGACCCTGCCAAATTTGTCCGCCATAATTCCGAAAATAATTCCCCCGATCAGCATCCCCATATTTGTAATGGAAGAAATTAATCCGCCAGTCGCCAGACTAATGTTGAATTGCGAGACAATCATCGACATCGCAAAGGAAATGAACATGATATCCATACCCTCAAGAGTCAAACCCGCTACCGATGCCACTACTGTTTTTTTTCGATAATCCATTCTTTACCACTCCTTTGTATTTTTCTTAGCAGGACCTTCTTTTAAGGAATGGAGCATGTATTTATCCATCCTCTTTGTAAGCCTCTCTGGACTTCCCTTAAAAGAGTTTTTTTCCACAAAATAAAATGCCCTTTCGTCCGCGGAGGACAAAAGGGCATGGATAACCATAGCTAAAGAATATATCGCTTTTAATGCCGCCCTTTTCAGCCTCTCTGGACTGGTTTAAAGGTAATTATATTTTTTTCATAGTAGCATAAGGAAATTGAACACACAATGGATTTATTTTGGAAAACGGACGTATTTTCCGTTGTCCCTTTTTAAAAACCATCCGTTTCAAACCTTAACCGGGTGGTTTTCCCAGGCTATTGGGCTTGCATGGCCAGAGTTCCGTCACTCGCCAAAACGTATTTCATGACAGTTTTTTTAGGAAGGAGCGTTCCTGCCGCCGCCTCTTTATAAGTGACAAGCAGGCTGCTGCCTGTTACCGCCAGGTAATCAATTTTATAATTCAATTCATAATGCTTGATTCTTTCAAAGGTTGAGTAATCATATATGTCGAGCCCTTTGCCCGAGCTTGCATAGACCCGGTTGTTCTTCAGGTCAAATGCGATTTTTTCAAAAGGGCTGTACAGGCTCCCCACATACTTCATATCTTCACCGTAACTTGAGCCGGTTTGCAGGACAACGCCGGATCCATTGAAAATATACTTCCCATCCGGGGAGACCTGTTAATGAGAGGAGAGAGCTCCCTCGCGTACCCTTCCGAAATTCGGACTAGCTGGTACGAAGTGTAGGATTTGGCCATGCCCGGCATTGCTCCCATGGTTCCGGTAAAAAAGAAAATTGCCATTACAATTAATAGGATTCTGCTTTTCATCGATGTCCCTGCCTCATAATTAGTTAAAATTGCCTGAATCGGCAATTTATTTTAGCACCTTAAAGAAAAGGAAGTACTGGATATTTGTGGTAATAAAACCGTCCTCCTTAGCAAAACGGAAGATATTTTTTCAGTTCAACGGTTGGCGCCAATATAAAAGTGAAGCAGAGGAAACGTCCCCTGCTTCACTGCTTCACCTGCTTCACTGCTTCTGCCGATAAACATCCTCCGTTGAGTGGAAGCCGTCGGCGATGATGGTTTGGTCTATGTTTTGTCTATTTACCGCGATTGGGGAAAGAAGAATGGATGGTACTTCAATTTTTCCGTTGTTCATTTTTCTGTCTGCTTCGATATGCTCGCCTTTTGCGATCATGACTGCCACCTCGGCTGCTTTTTCAGTTAGGGCATTTATCGGCTTGTAAACAGTCATCGTCTGGGTGCCGTCAACGATTCGCTGGACACCGGCAAGCTCCGCGTCCTGGCCAGCAACCGGTATTTTGCCTGCAAGGCCTTGTGATGACAGCGCTTTAATGGCGCCTCCCGCTGTTGCATCATTTGCAGCAATCACTGCATCAATATTATTATTATTTGCTTTAAGGGCTGCCTCCATGTTTGCCTGCGCATTCACCGGGGTCCAATCCTTGCTCCACTGGTCGAATACCACCGTAATATCTCCTTTGTCAATTAGCGGCTGAAGAACATTAAAGACACCTTTTTTAAATAAATGGGCATTGTTGTCCGTACTGGCGCCGCCGATATAAACATATTTTCCTTTTGGAACCAACTCCGTTATGGCTTTTGCCTGGAGTTCCCCAACCTGCACGTTATCAAAGGAAACATAAAGGTCGATATTGGCGTTTTTAACGAGCCGGTCGTAGGCGATCACTTTAATGCCGGCCTTGTGGGCTTTGTTGACAATCGTTGCGGTTGCCTCTGCATTATGCGGAACGACAACCAGTAGGTCGACCCCTTGGCTGATTAGTGTCTCCGCCTGGGCAATTTGCAAGGCATCGTCACCGTTTGCTGCCAAAATTTCCACATCCGCTCCGAGCGCTTCCACCGCTGCTTTAAATAAATCACGATCTTTTTGCCAGCGTTCCTCCAATAAAGTGTCCATAGAGAAACCGATTTTAAGAGGTTCCCTCCCTATTGCTTTCTTGGTTGGCTTGGCAAGTTGATTTGGTTTTGGCTGTTTTTCAGTAGAGGTCCGGCTCCCCACTTTTTCGCAGCCGGCTGACGTAAAAAAAAGAGCAAACGCAAGCAGAATAAGCTTACATCGACTAAAAGCCCTTTCCATTGGCAACGCTCCTTTTTACTTCATCCTTTTTCCCCTGCAGCAATCCTCTGTATTCCGTCGGTGAAATGCCGCACAATTTCTTAAACACCTTGCTAAAATAATTCGGTTCATGGTAGCCAACCTCAATGGCAATTTCCTTAAGGCTCGTCCCAGGATTCGCCATTAGTTTCTTTGCCTTCTCAATCCGGCACTCTGTTAAAAAATCTATATAATTGACACCTAGCTTCTCCTTGAACATTTTGCTTATATAAATCGGGCTCAAGCCTACCTTCTTTCCCAGCGTATCCAATGAGATGTCTTCATGGGAGTGGCTGATAATATACTGTTTGATCCTGTGGATTGTATCCGCCTCGAGCCGGCCAGCATTCTCTTCATAGGCTTGCTTCATCCGGTCAAGCAAGTGTCCGGTTTCCGCACGCAGCTGCCGGAAATCCTGGGCTTGGAAAGAATAGAAAGGTGAATCTGCCTCTACCCCTATTTCGGTTAATATTCTAGATGCGATCCAAAGCAATTCAAGAATTCGCTGCTGCGCCTGCAAAAGGTCGGCGGATTCATTCTCATAACGAAGAATCAATTCCATTATTCCCTTTTTGATTTCTTCCCACCTGCCAAGCCTAATATGGTCAAAAAATTGCTTTTCCCTTTGTTTAGCAAGCTGGAAGTCAGCGGCAGTATCCATGGTAGGAACATCTGAATAGAACCGATACTTTGCGGGCAATGTTGTATCCATCGTTGCTATTAGCGACTCTTGGTATGATTGCCTAATTTGATTTTGCGCGTTGCATGTATTCCCGATTCCGACAAACCAGCCAGATTCCCTGTCTGATTTCGCAAGAGACAAAATTTCTCTGGCAAGGAATATAGCCTGGCAGCGGAACCGCTTGCCCTTCTCACGAAAAACAATAATTGGAAGCTGGCGTCCATACAGAGCGCCGACCCAGGCGCTTCCCGAATTCCTGACCTTCTCCTTAATTGCCGCATACATACTCTCCCCTCCCGGAGGAACGAGAATGCTCATTACAAAATGCTCATTCGTTGACCGGATGTCCAGCATTTCAACGAGCATGTCCAAATGGACTTCATGTACATGGTCGAACAGAAGCTGCGTAACGATATCCGTCTCAGCGAGCGACAACGCTTTTTGCAGAGTAGCCTGCTGCAGCCTTTCCGCCGAGATTTTTTCCTGCTCTTCTTTTATTTGCTCGAGTACCTTGCCCACTGTCGCGACGATTTCGCTTACCTTGCTGGGCTTTAACAAATAATCCTTGACGCCAAGCTTAATTGCCTGGCGGGCATACTCAAAGGTGTCAAAAGCCGTTACCATTACAAATTTTATCTCCGGGAAGTCCGCACTGATTAGCTCTACCGCTTCAAGCCCTGTCATTCCAGGCATCTTAATGTCCATCAAAATTAAATCCGGCATGAACGCTGCCGCCATTTCGATAGCGATTTTCCCGTTCCTCGCCTGGCTGATGACGAGGTCGGGAAATGCTTTTTGCAAAATAGCCTCCAATCCTTCCCTCTCAATCTGTTCGTCATCTACAATGAGGAGCTTTAACATGCTAATCAATTCTCCTTGTTTTCGGTATTTTCATCACTACCGTAGTGCCTTTTCCTTTGCTTTCAATTTCCAATACATCCTCCAGGCTATAAAAGAGCCGCAGCCTTTTCACCACATTCACAGTACCGATTCCTGTTGACTCGCCATCCGTTTGGAAGGCATTCTCTTGGAGGATTTGCTGAATTTTTGTGCTAGGGATTCCGGGGCCGTCATCGGCAATCTCAATTCTCACAAATTCGCCTTCGTCCAGAATCCGCACCCATATATTTCCGCCCTCTTCCCTTGGCTCTACTCCATGGATTACAGCATTTTCAATGATGGGCTGGAGCGTCAGGCCGGGAATCTGTACTTCTAGGCATGATTCATCAACCTCCATATAGAGATTTAAGCGATCGGTGAACCTGGCTTTTTGAATATCCATATATTGGCGAAGGACCACCAATTCCTCATGCAATGTAACTGGCTTGTCCATTCTTTTAAGGTTGTAGCGCAGCAAGCCAGCGACGCTGACAAGTAAATCGCTTGTCTCCTCCGAGCCGTCCAGATAGGCCTTTTTTGACAATGTGTTTAGGGTATTGAATAAAAAGTGCGGGTTTATCTGGCTTTGCAGCCCGCGGAGCTGGCTTTCCTTTAGCAATAGCTTGCTTTGCTGGAGCTCATGTTCAAGCTGCGCTTTTTGCTGGATTTCAGATATCAGGTTATTGATGTTGATCCGCATCCGGTCGAAGGTTTCAGCCAGAAAGGAGATTTCATCATTTGAATCTACTTTTATTTCTAAATCAAAACGCCCTTTTGAAAGATCATTGGCCGCCTGGGTCAGCTTTTGCACTGGCCTCGTAATACTTAGTGAGAACCAGTATGTCAACAGGAGCAATAGGAACGTAATCAGCAGCAGCAGCCAGATGCCGAGCTTCTTCAAGGCCGCGGATTGTTCAATGATTAGCCTATAAAAACGCTCATAGGTTTTCAGCTCCGTATCAATCAGCGTGAGTGTCATCTCTGATATATACTTGGATATCCTCGTAGCTTCCGAGAATTCCTTTGCGGAGGCCTCTGCTTCATTTTCTGTCTGGTACATAATAGATCTATCCGTTGTTTCTATAAGGCTATCAATTAAATTTTTATAGTTTGTTAAGGCAAAATCATTTTCGGAGTTTCGGAGACTGGTGATTTTATATTTTGATTTCCGAAAATCTTCTTTGCTTCCATTCAGTTTTTCAAGATTGGCCGGCGTTGGGATGAGCAAATAATTATTTAAATCTGCTATTAGCTGCTGGCTTGCTGTGGTTACTTCATTCATATGTAAATACCTTTGCAGGATATCATTATATTTATTTTGTGTTTTTTGATTGTAAAAGGTAAGCGTTATCCAAATTGCGGCCATGATAAAAAGTACGACAGCGGCAAGCATCCAGATTTTCTTTTGTATTCTATTCATCGTGTATCATTCGCCTTCAAAATCTTGATATCGGTAAGATACCCGTCCATGTCAAGGGGAACAGCATTTCCTTCCAGCCATTTTATCAATAATTCAACACTTGTTTCCCCCATCTCCACAGGTGATTGCTCAATCATTGCATCAAGTTTTCCCTGCATAAGCAATGATAAAGATTCTGGACCGTCATCAAAGGAAAAAAGATAATAGGGCACAACCTGGGACCGCCTACCGATTTCCTGGATCATCGGGCCTGCTATCGTTGCATTAACGGCTATAAAACCAGCCACGTCCGGATATTCGTTCAGCACTTCCTGAGTCGCAGCAATGATTTGTTCCCTTGAGTTCGCAGTGTCCACACTAATCGTCCGGACATTCGGATATTCCTTCAAAACCTCCCGGATGCCAGCCAGCCGCTGCTCCTGATAATAATCGTGGTGACTGTCGTACATAAGGACCACATCACCGAAAACCCCCATATCAGCGACAAGCTCCTCCGCAATCATCTTCCCCGCCAATAATTGGTCTGAGCCCACATAGGTTCTCCGCAAGCTCTCCGATTTAGGCACATCGTTCGCGACAGTAATCACCGGGATTCCGTAAAAAGCCGCCTTTATTTTCGTCAAATCCTTAAACTCTTTCGTATCAAGCCCCTGAACAATAATGCCATCCACCTTTGACTGGATGGCGATTTCAACCTTTTTCAAAAACTCTTCCTGGTTATTGCCGTAGCTCCCCCATATCTCGATGCTTGCGCCCTCTTTTTCCGCCTGTTTCAGGGCGCCTATGCTAACCTTATCCCAAAAAGGGGTTTCCAATTCCTTTGTTATCAATACAAGGCGATATTGTTCCTTTTTTTGCAAGGTTGCCTGGGGAAGCTTCCAATCAGAACGAAATGCTTTCCCAGCAGATAAGAATGTAAAATAACTTAGGATAATGCCAGCTATACAAAGTGCGATCATGCCTGTTTTTCGCAAAAGAGAATTCTCCTTTTTCCAGTAATCGACTATTTTCATCATATCATCTACCCGCATTTTCTCAATAGTTTCTAAGGTGCTTAAATAAGAGCCCTCTTGGAATTAAGGAGTTTTACCCAAGGATGTCGGCAGTCTATGGAAACTAACTAAAAAGCAGGGGTACCCTATCATTAATAAGGTACCCCTCGCCCATATTCAGTTGCCCGGTAAATTGCCGTTAGCCTCGCTTCTTCCGGGTCATAACGTCAAAAATAACCGCGCCTGCCAGCACTCCACCGCGGATCATGTACTGGTACGATACTCCAACCCCCAATAGGTTCATTCCGCTTGAAAGGGAGGCCATAACAATTGCTCCAATAATCGCCCCCGAAACCTTGCCAACACCGCCCGCGGACGATACGCCTCCAACATATGCGGCTGCAATAGCGTCAAGTTCGAACAACGTCCCTGCCGTTGTCGTTGCGGATTGAAGCCGGGAGGTGAACAGAATTCCTGACAGTGCCGCAAGCATTCCCATGGACCCAAATACGATATACGTAATTTTGTTTACGTTAATCCCGCTTAGATGCGCTGCTTCCGGGTTGCTTCCAACCGCGTATATGTGTCGGCCAAGCACGGTTTTCTTTGTAAGGAAATGATAGATGGCCACGACTAGAAGCATAATGACAACTGTCCATGAAAAGCCGTTATAGCCTGCCAAAATCCACGTGATATAGGCGATAATAGAGGAAACTAAAACCAGCTTCAGTGTAAAAATCCCTTTTGAAACAACATCAAACTGATATTTAACCTTATTTTTGCGCGTGGACAATTCACTGTATATATAAAATACAATGAACAATGCGCCTAAAATCAAGGAGAGCAGATGGAGGCCGTTCACTTCCATTAAGGAAGGAAGGAATCCGTTGCCGATGGCATTAAAGGCTTTATCCCTAATAATGATTGTCCCCGTCTGTTCGGTTACCTGAAGCAGTGCACCCCTAAAGATAAGCATTCCGGCAAGGGTCGCGACAAAGGCGGGAATCCCGAACCAGGCAATAAGCAAGCCATTGAAAAGGCCGATTACGATCCCAAGGACAAGGATAATCGGAATGGTAAAATAAAAAGGCACCCCGACTTTTGTAAGGAGAATCGCAGCGATCGCCCCCATGAATCCAGCTGCGAAACCAATGGAGAGGTCAATATGCCGGATGACGATAACGAGCGTCATTCCTACAGCAAGGACGGCGATGTAGCCGGTCGAATCCAATAAATTGCTAATATTTCGGGACGACATGAACAATCCATCCGTCATGATCGAGAAGGTGAGCATAATGAAGATTAAGGCAATATACATCCCGTAGTCACGAATGTTTTCTTTCACTAATGATTTTGCTTCAATAAAAAAGTTCACAGGGTTTTACCTCCTATTGCGTAGCAAGCTGCATGATATTTTCTTGGTTTGCTTCTTCAAACGACAGCTCGCCTTTAATTTCTCCCTCTGCCATGACATACACGCGATCGCTCATTCCCAGCACTTCGCCAAGCTCCGAGGAAATCATGATAATGCTCATGCCTTGGTCAATTAACTGGTTCATGATCGTATAAATTTCAAATTTTGCCCCAACATCAATTCCGCGTGTCGGCTCGTCCAAGATAAGCAGCCTTGGCCCGACAAACAGCCACTTTCCAAGTGAAACCTTCTGCTGGTTTCCCCCGCTAAGATTACCAACGACCTGTTCCAGGGAATGGGCTTTAATGTACAAATTATTTTTATACTCCGTTACACTCTTGACCTCTTCATTCTCATTGATGATGCCCCTCTGGGAAACCTTATTCAGGTAGGCAGCGGAAACATTGTTCTTAATATCCTGGATTAAAAACAGCCCGTCACCCTTCCGGTCTTCAGTAACATAGGCAATCCCTGATTTGATGGCTTCACTTGGATGCGTGAACGATTTTAGCGAACCGTCCACCAGCAGTTCGCCCAGTATCTTATAGGATTTGGGGTTTCCAAAAATGCTTAATGCCAGCTCCGTGCGTCCCGAACCCATCAAGCCGGCTATCCCGACAATTTCCCCCTTTTTCACGTGGAAATTGACGTTCTTTACAACCTGCCTGCCTAATTGTTGGGAATAAGCGGACCAATTCCGCAGTTCAAGTATTTTCTCACCAAAATTCTTGTTTGTCCTCTTTGGGTAAATGTCATCGATTTCGCGCCCGACCATGTTTTTAATAATGACGTTTTCGGAGATTAGCCCTTTGGAAGCATCGAGCGTACAAATCGTGCGTCCATCGCGAAGAACCGTTGCCTGATTTGAAATCGCTATAACTTCCTTCAGCTTATGGGAAATCATTATGCAGGTAATGCCCTGATTTTTCAGCTCACCAAGCAGCTTCAACAGGTTTTCGCTGTCGTCCTCATTGAGCGCAGCAGTCGGCTCATCCAGAATCAGCAGCTTGACATCCTTGCTAAGTGCTTTGGCGATTTCGACCAATTGCTGCTTCCCTACACTCAAGTCTTTTACAAGGGTTTCAGGATTAACGTCCAGTTTTACCTTTCGCAGCATTTCCTTCGCTTTGGCAATTGTCTGGTTCCAGTCTACGATTGCGCCGCGCCTCACTTCGTTTCCCGCAAAAATATTTTCATAGACAGTGAGATCCGGAAACAGCGCAAGCTCTTGATAAATAATTACAATGCCCGCTTTGACACTGTCGTTGATTTTCTTGAATTGCTGTACCTCTCCCTCGAACACGATATCGCCTTCATAGGTGCCGTAAGGATGCACCCCGCTCAGTACTTTCATCAACGTTGATTTACCTGCCCCATTTTCCCCTATCAGGCAGTGAATCTCTCCTTTTTTTACCTTGAAATTGACGTTGGTGAGCGCTTTAACCCCGGTAAACTCTTTGGAAATATCATTCATTTCCAGAATATATCCGCTCAACACGATCCCTCCCTGCAAACAGCTAACGCAATGCCGAAAAAGTGATAGACGTATCTATCACTATTCCGCATCATGCTATGCTTTTATCTTAGAGTCCTGTGAAGTCACTTGCTTTGTAATACTCGGAATCAATCAATTCTGTCTTGACGTTTTCCTTATCTACTACAATGACATCCGTTTGCTTTGCTTTTACATCGATGCTGCCGTTATTATAAGAACCAGTTGTTTCAGGGTCTTTTTTATCAAGAAGGTCGATTGCCATGCCCATTGCATCCTTAACAAGTGTGCGGACATCCTTAAAGACAGTCATGGATTGGTTGCCATCAATAATGTACTGAATTGACGCCTTTTCCGCGTCCTGTCCAGTTACTGTGAAGCTTGTAACTTCATTATCCGTTGCAAAAACGTCCGCAATTGAACGGGCAGTTCCATCATTCGGAGCAAGTACTGCGACATCGCCTTTCATATCCGATGCAGCCGCTGTCAAATGCGTCTGTGCTTTGTTTTTCGCTTCGTTCGCATCCCAGTTAGTTGTCACCTGGCCGATAATCTTGCTTAACTGGTCGCGTGTAAGTTCAGCAGTATCCTTTAGTTTAATCGCTTCGCTTGAGTTGGCGATTTTGAAAGTTCCATCAGCAATCTTTGGCTGAAGGACGCTCCATGCACCCTGGAAGAACAAGAATGCGTTATTGTCGGAAGCAGCACCCGCATAAAGGTAAAGAGGCACGCCGGATCCGTTTGCTTTGTCAATCAGGTATTGCGCCTGTGCGGCACCTACAGCAAGGCTGTCAAAAGTAACATAATAATCAATTGCATCTGTATTGGTTATCAGCCTGTCATAGGAAATAACCTTAACGCCTTCTTTTTTAGCCTCTGCAACCGCTGCAGCAGCTGCATCGCCATCATGCGGGCAAATAATCAGAACATCGATTCCTTTGTTAAGAAGAGTTTCAACGTTTTCTTTTTCCTTGGCCGAGGATCCCTGGCTGAACAGGATTTCAGTCGTATACTCCGTACCTTTCAGAGCATCCTTAAACCTTTGCTCGTCCTGCACCCACCTAGGCTCATCCTTCGTCGGCAGAACAATCCCGACACTCACCTTGCTTTTGCTTTTACCGCCAGTTGACTGGTTGCAGCCTGTTGCAATAACCATGAACATCATCACAGCAATAAGTAAAGAAATAAACTTCCAGCTTCTCTTCATCATAATCCTCCTTTTAAAAAAAGCATTAAGTGCCTATAAACCAATTATTCTATAGAAAAAGGCCTAATGAAAGCGCTATCACTAGCACTCTTTTAATATCTGCTGTACTTTTTTAACCTGTAGAGTAGGAAACAAAAAAAGTGAGGCAGGGGACGTATCCCCTGCTTCACTTTTCAACGTATTGTTGCCGATTTCAAAATAAATTTCTCACTTCACACATATACTTCCTTAGATATGCCTACAGGAGGGGACAAAATGGACAATATTGAGTGGAAGATCAGTGACCCATATGTATTTCAGGCGCTTTCAGGAATTGTCGGTTCGAATGTTGCGGTTGAAACGGCAAGAGGCGGGGTGAGGGGAAGGCTTGCCAATGTACAGCCTGACCATATCGTTGTGGAGCTTGGGCGAAACTCCTTCTTCATCCGTACAGCCCAAATCATTTGGGTCGTTCCAAACCCCGATTTGGTAATGGAGTGAGGCAGGGGACGTATCCTCTGCCTCATTCGCGGATGAAGCTGCGGAAAAACCTTCTGCCTAAATCAGTACGGAACGGATTAAAATACCTTATTGGGGGTGGCCCATATGATGAAGCGTGTCAATAGGATTGCGATTGAATTGCCGAGGCCCGAACACGGGGACCCGAATGCGGCAGCCGCAGTCCAGGAATTGATGGGTGGAAAATTTGGTGAAATGTCGACATTGAACAATTACATGTTCCAGTCCTTTAATTTTCGGGGCAAAAAGAAACTGAAACCCTTTTACGATATCATCGCAAGCATCACAGCCGAGGAATTCGGCCATGTTGAGCTCGTTGCCAATACGATTAACCTGCTCTCTTTCGGCAATACATTTGAAGCCGACCCGGATTTGGCCCCGCTCATGAACGGAAAGGATGCACGCTACTCCCTTCATTTTACAACGACTGCCCAAACAGCCTATCCAGGTGACGGGATGGGACGGCCATGGAACGGGGAATTTGTTACAAATAGCGGCAACCTCGTTGCAGATCTTCTCCATAATTACTTACTTGAAATCGGCGCCAGGACACATAAAATGCGAGTTTATGAGATGACTACCAACCCTGTCGCAAGGGAAATGATCGGTTACCTGCTCGTACGCGGCGGCACACATATTATCGCTTATGCCAAAGCCCTGGAAGTCGCAACCGGTGTGGAAGTCGGCAAAATGCTCCCGGTGCCTAGCCTCGATAACAATAAATTCGATTATGCAAAAAAATTCATGGCACAAGGTCTTTATAATGTCCTTTACACGTGGGGAGAGCCGGAATACCGGGATATCGACCGAATCTGGAAAGGCCCGAATCCCGAGACCGGCGAACCGCTCCGCGTCATTGACGGCATGCCTGAAGGTGCCCCGGTCCCGGATTTCGAGGAAAAACCCGAGCAATTCGCTCCAGGCATCGACCGCGACGACTATGATCGCATCCTTAAAAGGCTCATGGCCAACATGTAGAAACAATATGAAGAGTGAAGCAGGGGACGTATCCAGCGCTTCTTTCGGTTGCCGAATGAAGCAAAGGATACGTCCCCTGCCTCATCGGTTGCCGAATAAAGCGGAGGAACCGTCCCTTGTTATTTTATTAGCGGGTAAAGCAACGGAAGGATTACCGAGGTGATGATGGCTGCAACCCCCATCGCTATACTGGACGCTGCCCCTTGGACCGAGCCCTCCTTCATGATTTGGCTCGTGCCGATTCCGTGGGAAACTGTTCCGATTCCAAGCCCGCGGGCAAATGGGTCTGTTATTCTTGCCAATGTTAAAATTAGCGGGCCAAAAACCGCTCCTAAAATGCCTGCCACTATTACGAATGCCACGGCAATAGACGGATTTCCTCCAATCAACTGCACGGCTTCAATTGCGACCGGGTTTGTCACAGCTTTGACCGCAGAAGCAGCCTGAATGTCCTCAGGCAGACCTAATGTTTTTGAAAGCCAAACGGCAGAAAGGATCGTCGCGATCGTACCAATTACCAATCCCGGCATGGCGGACTTGAATTTTTCCAAGAGTATTTCCCTGCTCTTATATAATGGCAGGGCAAGCGCCACCGTTGCCGGACCTAATAGGAAGGTCATCAAATCCTTCGCGGGTGTATATTGGCTGTAATCAATGTCGACTGCTAAAAAGACGAGGATGATAACGGCGGTGGAAGTCAGTACAGGTGATGTGAGAGGAGACGAAACCTTCCGTGCAAGACTCAGTGCCCCGATATACACAATGATTGTAAGAATAATGCTAAAGAGGGTTATTTCGCTCATGCTGCTTCTGTTCCCTTCGTGAAAAATAATGGGCCATGCCTCCAGTAACCAGAAGCCCAATAATAGTACTACCAGCGATCATTATGAGTATTTGGAGTCCGCTTGTTTTTATCAGACCGCCAAAATCCATTAATCCCACCGAAATAGGCACAAAAAAGAAGCCGAGGTGCTTGTTTAAAAAGGTACCCGCCCTCTCTATTTGGGGTATCTTCACAATCCCTCCCGCAAGAAGCAAGAATAAAAGGACCATCCCCAATACGCTCGCCGGTATGGGCAAACGAAAAATACCTGTAATATAAACTGAAACCGAATAAATGCTCCAAATAAAAAATAATTGGATTAAAAAAAGAAGTGCCTGCTTTAGGTAAAACAACCACCTCACCCCCTTCTGTAAAGTAGTGGACAATCAGCGGAGTTACCCGCCCGGTAAACATGAAACAGACCAACCAGTACAAATCGGAAATAATTAATCTATGTGTTAGAGGTTGGAATCACCCAACTATCTATTATGTCGCTGTGATACCTGAATTTATTTTGATTCCAGCGTCCAATTATATTCATTGATGTTAAGTTCAAGGACGCCTCCCTTTGTGAGGAAATTCACAGAACTACCCGAGGAAAGCGCTATGCCTCTGGGCAGGCAAGTGCTTCACATCCTGACTCAAAGCCTTTGTTACATAATTCTAAAGAAACTGTAACATAAATGCTGTCTCCAAGTGGCTGTCAACCCTTATATTACTGTAATATATGGCACGCATGCTAGATTTTAAGAAAAAGCGGGGTTCCCATTCGTCTGCTTCCTTCACGCTAAAAATCCCGCCATATCAATGATAGATAGCTTTTTAATAAGTTAGGTACATATCACAAAGGTAAGTATTAACAGGATTATCCACAAATATGACAAAAAAGCTATGGTACGATAGTCCTGCAAGCGAACAATCTACTAAATTAGCAAACAGGAGGAATGCATGATGAATAAGAAAAAAGTAATCCTGTCCTTCGCAGTCGCTTCGGCTTTATGGATGTCCGGACAAATGCCGGATAAGGCTGAAGCATCGACTGGTACTCAGAATGTACAGGAACGTGTTTACGTTTATCATAACCAATCTATTAAGTTAGATGAAATCAATAAATTTATTGAAGAAACGCTTCAGCGGTGTGGACTGGAGAATTACTTTAAACAAGGTCTAAAGCAGCCAGCTAAAGCACCAGAAAAACAAGCTGCCCCTGCTCCAAAGAAACCAGAAAAAACAGCTACACCAAAACCGGCCAAGCCAACAGCTCCGGTAAAAGCTCCGGTAAAAGCTGCTGCCCCGGCACCAGCAAAAAAAGCTACACCAAAACTGGCCCAGCCAGCAGCTCCGGTAAAAGCTCCGGAAAAGACAGCTGCCCCGGCATCTGCAAAACCGCAGCCTGCTAAAAACCAAGAGCCAGCTGCACCACAAGCAGGCACGTTGAGCGCATATGAACAGCAGGTTGTCTCTCTAACGAATCAGGAGCGCGCAAAAGCTGGACTCTCTGCCCTGAAAGCAGATAGCAATCTAGGCAAGATGGCCCGTGAAAAATCACGTGACATGTCGGCAAATGGTTATTTTGACCATAACAGCCCGACATACGGATCACCTTTTGATATGATGAAGAAATTCGGCATCAGCTATTCTTATGCTGGCGAAAATATTGCAATGGGACAACGGTCACCACAGGAAGTTGTCACCGCTTGGATGAACAGCGAAGGCCACCGCAAAAACATCCTTAATAAAAACTTCACTCATATAGGTGTTGGCCACATTGCCCAAGGTAACTACTGGACCCAGGAATTCATCGGCAAATAATGAAGTGAAGCAGCAAAGTGAAGCAGGGGACGTATCTCCTGCTTCATTAATCATAAGTGATGCTATAATATTCTTTTGTTTTTGGGTCATATTGAAATATTTCGTAGAAATCATCCCGGTTTCCCACTTCGTATTTCATATCGACTTTAATGAAACCCCATTCTTCCTCTGTTATTCGATCCGTCGCCATTTGTATTTTCTTATCCATTATTAATTTCTTTATATCAAGCGAACCCGTTAAGAAATAGTCGTTATATTTAAAAGGACCAATTGCTTTTTTTGTTCCATCGTTCAGGTAAAAAACGAACTCCCATTTAAAGCTGCGGGTACTGGTTTTTGAAGCACCGTCCCGTGAAAGATAACCAAGAATATCCACATGCCTTACCTTAGACCAGGCGATCTCCTCTTTGTCTCCAAGCTTTTGGATGACAATCCCATCCGCCCTGATTGCTTCATAGTCATTCATTGTTATATAAAAGAGTACAGATGTCAGTAATAAAGAAACGACACAGAGTGAAATCACGTATTTCCCAGTTTCTTTAGAGCCAAAAATAAAAATAGCTCCCATTGTAAAAAGGAATGCGACCCCTGTACCGCACAAAAAATAATCCAGCCATCCAAAGGAGCCAGGCATCAGCCAAACATCCTTCAAGTTTGCAAGGTTTCTATATTGGCCATTCCTCCACCAATCCAACAGGTTTAGGGAAAAAGGCCCTACAGTAGTCAAAAATAAAAACGAACGCAAAGATTTACTTTTAAAAATATACGAAGAAAACATTTTTGTTCCTATTAAAATAAACAGGCCAACGAGGAAAACACCCACTCCCATTATCAAGTAAGCGGTGAGATATCCTGGCGTCCTGTTAACAAGCCACTCATCGAATGCAATCATTCCCATAAAATACGCAAAACCAATAACCAAATACCCCAGCCATTTAACCAACTGAGCCATCGAGCTCCCCCCTTTAGTATTCTAACATACGGATAGGACTAAATTAAGATTCATTTTTCAGTATGCAGTAAAGAAAGAAGGATACTAATCTGTTAGATGAAGCAGAGGATACGTCCCTTGCTTCACAGTGGTTTTGGATGGTATTTTTTGTAAACTTATCTCATCAGGAACCTTCTAAAATGTCTAGCCATATGATGCAAATAAGCTGAATTGAAGAAGGTGTTTCAAATTGGTGCTTCCTTGTATTTAGATTTTTTGTCCAAATTTGGCATTGGCGGCGCGCATCCTGGCGGCTTCAATCTTACAAAAGAAATGCTAAAGGGGGAACAAATTAACGCTTCGTCATCTATTTTGGATGCTGGTTGCGGCACTGGGCAAACAGCTGCCTATCTTGCTTCACACTATGGGGCAAATGTAACTGGGATGGATATCAGCCCGATTATGGTGGAGAAAGCCACAAATAGAATGGCGACATACCAATTGCCAGTGCAAATTATTCAAGGTTCCATAGAAAATATACCTCTTGGGGATGGGTTATTTGATTTTATTATTTCGGAGTCTGTCCTCTCATTTGTAAATAAACAACAGGCGGTTAAAGAAGTATACCGTTTATTAAAAAGCGGAGGTAGATTTATTGCGAATGAACTGACGATTAACAAACAACCTGGGACAATTGAGGCGGAGGAAATTAAGCAATTTTACGGATTTGATTCCCTTCCAATGGAATCTGACTGGTCTTTATTACTCAATCAGGCCGGTTTTGAAAAAATCGCCATTCACAGGAACAAGCAGTCCATTTACCAAACCCATCAGATGCCCGAATTTCATTATTCGGATGTGATCGATCCGAAGCTTTACGAGATATTCAATCAGCATTTCACAATTATGCTGAAATACCAGGATATCCTGGATTTTCGGATTCTTTCGTGTACGAAATAATCGATTAGGGATATAAAAAAGCTTGCAGCAAATAATTTTGCTGCAAGCTTTTTTGTGGTTATCAGATGAAGAATGGAATACCAAAAATCGGGAAGCCGAATAGCCCAAATGGCCCGAAGAAGGGAAAAATTCTGCTTTCATCCATCGATTCCAATTTCATACTGGGGTGATGCATATTCGGCATGATGAGATACATCTTTTCCTTATCGTAGCTGTGAAGGATGCCCTGGTAGACGGCCCCATCTTTCAGCTCCACCTGGACAAATTGATATAAATGCTTCATTCAAGCTGGAAAAGTGAAACAGAAGGTACGTCCCCTGCTTCACTTTTTGATGAGTTCGGGCTGGTTGCGCCATTTTAGTTTGAGGAGGAGGACAAGGAGGTTTCCTTTTAGGCTTTTGGGGATGAAGCTGCGGTATTCGACGATTTCTTCCCCGCCAAAGCTTTTTTTAAATTGATTGATATTTTGCTGGTCAATATTGCTTTCATCTATGGAAAGGCCAAAAAAGTCGTACAGCCTGTAGTTTTTCTTTTTAAAATAGAGAATGTCCTGCCAATGAAGGTAGCGGTTGGCCCGCCCTATTTCATTTTTCGGAATTCCGTTGTCAGCAAACCTCCCGGAGGACGAATAAAACATCCGAGCCCGGACACCGTCTGCAAAGTACAAGTGGCCGGCGAGTTTTGGCCCGCTTTTGTGGTAGACATACGTAATCGTAACCATGTTCTGGGCGTATATGCCCTCTATCCGCTCGTCCTGGAACGGTTCAATTCCTTTTTCTTTGGCATAGGGATCAAAAAACGCTTTAAAGGCTTCAAGGTCATCCCTTCCAGGTTCTTCAATGAACTGAACAGCCAAATCATCCCTTCCCGCTTTGTTAATTTGGTAACGGGTTGATTTATTCATCTCCGATTTCAGATGCTCTTCTCCCTTTCTCAGGTCGATACAAAGAGTAAGCGCTTGTTTGTGGATGGCATTCCATCGATCAGGCTCAACCGGTTCAGTTTGCTGAAAGTAGGCAATCATGTCTGCAGCAGGGAGAGCAGCGGCCTCATCTTTCGGCCCGTAAATTTCGTTTATTTCAAAAAGTCGCTTCTTCCATTTGATATGCATCTTCAAGCTCCTCCCGGGGCAATTTTCCGGCCGTTCGTTCATCCGTAAGCTCATTCATATTCCTGCTCCTGAACCCGTACGTACACTGCAAATAATCAAAATGCTTCAATATCTCCTCCAGGAAACCCATGTTTTCCTCGATATTCCGCCCAAAATCATGTGGATGCCACCAAAGATGATAAGCCTTGCCGTATTTTGCGGCATGGGACATTTCGCTCTTGATCCGGTGCAGGCGCAAACCCTCCAGCCATTTCAGCCGCTCCGAAACCTTCGCCAAATAACGGCTAGATCTTATATTAACGAGGATAGAACTGGCATCTTCGGCAGCCAGTTCAAATGTATGATGGCCAAAAAGGTTGATATACCTGTCCAAAAGCCGGAAAGCGCGCTTCACATACCGCGTTCTTTCCGAAGATTCCATCCGGTATGCCCAACTGTCCTCATTTCCACGGTAGGCGGCCAAGCCGAGCCGTTTGCACTCTTTCAAATACTCTTCGTTAACCTGATTTCGCGGAAACACTATTGATTTGATTTCCCAGCCGCGTTCCCGGTTTAGCCACTGAGCCAGTTGGAGATCGGCCGAGAATTGTTCCAATGTTTGTCCTTCTTCCAAACAGTAATAATGGGAAAATGTATGTGTAGCCACCTCCTGAGCCGGGGCCGAAGCAATGCGTTCAACAAGCTGGGGGGCAAAAAATAAATTTATATCGTTTTTCTCAATTGAATGGGTTTCCATGTAATGGTACGAAGACAGTTTTTTTTGGCTATAGGCCGGTTTATTGGCCGGAATCATCTTTTTCAGCTGTTCCATATTTTTAAAATAAATCATACCGACAATGGCCCAGGTGGCATGAATTTTGTAACGGGAGAACAATTCTAGCAGTGAGACGACGACTGTATGGGCCCCACGGACGTTCTCCTCATAGTCATTCTTTTCATAAATATCATGGACTCCCCAGAACAGTTCGAAATCCAGGGAGATGATGAAGGTTCCACATTCATTGCTCGCCAAACGCTTCAACCCCTTTGCTTTGGAAAATTGTTCAGGCTATCCCCAATTGAAGCGGATTTCTGCTCCAAACACCCAGTTTCAGTTCGAATCACCTCAGCAGATTCATCCTTTTGATAAAGAATCGCATAACAGCAAAGGCCGAATAAAATCCAGAAATGCCTCCAGTGAAGGGCATCCACTACCAGAATGTTGACAAGTGAACCTGCCATGGAGCACAAGAGCACGAGATGGAAATTGAATTTATTTTTATCACAGGATATGCTCCTCTTTATCAGAAAGCCTGCCTGGATTACAAGAAGCAGCAATAGGGAGATGCCCGCAATCCATCCATATTCGGCAAACAGGCGGAGATACGTATTGTGGGGGTCCATATAATAAATCGATGTCATCTCTCCGGGCCCTATGCCAAAATAATTGGATTTCAAAACCTTCACCGCGAAAAGCTGCGCATTAAACCGTTCATTGTCATAGGTTTGGAGCGTTGTCCTTTCAACCAGCAGTTTTATAAACTGATTCGTAATGGCCGGGAACAAAAAATAAACGGACACAAGCAGGGATGACGGAACCAAGAACGATTTGATAACAAAGCTGGGCTTCAGCTCCCCTTTTAGCATTTTAATGGCCAGGTACACCGCCAGTGAACCAGCAAGATTGATCCAGCCGGCCCTGGACATAGCCAATACAACTGCACCTGCCAATAAAGCTATCGAAAGGTATTTAAACGACCTTGACGCAAATAATTTTGGATTCAGGCTATCCTCGAGAACAAGCAGGAGCGCAATGATCAAATACGGGCTAAAGATATTCGGGTCCTGGAAAAATCCTTCAAGGCGGGTGCTATTGCCAAGATTCTTATTGGACACGTAACCGGCTATGCCTAGAACGCTGTTGGCAACCGCTCCTGCAATATATCCTTTCAGAAAAAATTCAAGATGCTTATCATTTTTGATGGCCAAAACAAGAAAGAGCCCGCTGCAAACAAGGAACACCGTTATCCCATGCCAGACAGCCGCTTTTGAAAAATTTGCTGCGAAGAACAGGGAAACCGTGCCGAAAAACAGAAAAATGTACAGCAAGAGTGCCAAAACATTCTTAAACATGTCCCTGTTCAGCTGAACACGCTTGATAAAAACACTAATTACCAAGATGAAAAACATTAGTTCATAAGGGGAAGGATCATACAGCTGAAAGCCGGCGCTCAATGCAAAAATGAACAGGTGATGCTCCCACCTCAGCAATAGCAGGAAAGCTGCGGCAAATAGACCAGCAATGCTTGCCAATACAAGAAAGGGAAATACAAGGTTGGATGTTCCGCTCATGGCCTGCGGGAACGCAATCGCCAGCCATCCCAGAAGCAAAGCCAGCAGTCCGATCAATATCGCTTTTATGAAAATATGCTTTACTGAATACATGGCTTCAACCCCATTTATTGAAATAGCGGAATCAGCGGGGAAAAAAGTCCCCCTGATGGAAGGTTCACCTTTCTTTACCAATGGCTCTTCATTTTCCGTACCTTCAGCACAAGTTTTCCGGCCAGTGAATAGGGCAGGTAGCCAGAATATTCGGTTTTGATGCTGCCTCCGAATTCAAGCTTGAAACTGCGGACATTTTTATCAGGCGTTAAGCCTCCGGAATCATAAATCAAGTACCCGTTGTTTTTAAACCAAAGGATGTCTTTCCATTTAAGCAGCCGGTGCGCTTTGCCTACCAGCTTCCTGAATTTGCTGTCATCAGTCAGCCTGAAGTGGGACGCCGAGTAAAAGGGCATCGCTCGTTCCCCATCCGCGGCATATACCCTATAACAAAGTGGATGTTGGCCCTCCCCTTCCGTTTTTGTCATGACAAGCGCCTTTTGATCCCTCAGCAGCTTTAATTTTTCTACATGGAAGTCCGTACAGCGGTCGGTCCGTTTGCTATCGGCAGCCTTATTATAGAATTCCTGAAATACGAGGATATCTTCATCAGAAGGGTCGGGATTAATGAAAGTTTGTAGATCCGGATTGTTTTGGGACTGCTTAATTTGCTTCCTTGTTGATTTGGATATTTCCATAAACAATTCTTCTTCACTTTTCGTTAAATCCTTCTGCAACGTCTCGATTGGCATTAACCCTTCAATCGGGACAATTGATTGTGTGATTCCAACTAAATCTGCCGAAGAACGAATCTGAAAGTTTGTTCCTTTTGGAAAATAGATTTGCTGGATTTGAATACCCCATCTTTTCCTGGAAATGGATAACACCCTGGTCACTCCCTTATAGCGAAAACCCGCAAGATTAGAAAATACGCCTAGCAGCTCAGCTTTTGATTCGTTCCACGGAGACAGATGTTTCTGCCTTCCGGAAATGAATTTTCACGATATACCAGGATGCAATTCCGTATGACAGATAGCCCAATGAAGAAAGCAAACTGATAACAAGGATGGCCATATCGGCCCTTTCAATGTAAAAATAGGAAACAATCATCGACAGGCAAATCAAAGAAAACCGGATAACTTCACTGATTATTTGAAGGGCCTGTGATTCTAATACATAAAAATTCGTGGCGATTGGGTTTACGACCATTCTCATAAAGAATAAGAGTGAAATCATATGCAAGTAGGGGCCGGCTTCCTTCCACTCATGGCCAAAAAGCAGGGGAATGAAGGGCGGGACAGCGAGTGCGATCATTCCGATTACTACCCCGCCAATGATGGACATCTTCTTGACAGTCATCCAAAAAAGGGAGCTGAATTCTTCCCCCTTTGCGTGAAGCCTGGACGATTCCGACATATACACCTGCTTTACCGAATATCCAAGCAATGCTTCAGGAACGGTCAGAATTTTTTCCGCCAGCAAATACCATCCTGCTACCGCAGGACCGTAATGAGCAGCCAGGAAAATAGCCGGAATCCGGGCTCCGGATATATTGATGAAGGCGGACCAGCTTGAAATGAGCGGGAAGTTTTTGTAGCGAATGATAGCCCTTTTTATACCTTGAAAGCAAAACAGCTTGACCTTTGGCTTATTTTTAAAAAGATACTTTAAAAAGGTTAGAAAGCCTGAAATCCTGCCAATAACTTCACCAGCCAGCAGCCCAAAAATGCCCGCATGGAAAAACCCAAAAGTAATTTGGGACACCATTTGTCCGCTGTTCATATTGATTTTCGACCTCGAAATGGATGTGAAGTCCCGAACCCGGATACTCCATGAATTGAAGGCCTGAAACCAGCCAATCCCAAAAACGCTTATTGCGAGGAGCCAGGCATACCGGTCCAATTCGGGTGCGCCAACCCATTTCCCAATCGGCAAAATAAGAGCACAAACAAAAACGATGATGCTAATCCCTACTGCAATCATCAAGGATAAGACAAGCGCATCCCAGCCCTCCTGGTCGTCTTTTGGCAGCGGGATGGCCTGGTCATACATAAGGGAAGCGATGACTGAAATACTGTAAAGAAGCGATAAATAAATCGAAAAAATCCCAAATTGCTCCGGTGAATACAAATGGGTCAATATGGGGGTTGTTAAAAAAATGAATAAATGGGAGATGGCAGTTCCGGCTGCAAGGATTGAGATACTCTTCATAAATGGGTTATCAATGAATGTATTTTTCATGTTCACTAGCAGCTTCATTATGTCGGACCTCCGATTATTTCAGCGGCAAAAAGGAACTCCATCCCGTGATTGTGACGGACTTTGCTCGGAAATTTACTGTTCATAGGCCTCTTCCAATCGTTGAATCATTGTCCGGATGTGAAAATTTTCTTTAAATAGCTTATAGCTGTTCAACTGGCATTTCCCGATGCCCGATTCATCCTGGACAAGTTTTTTGATCCAAAAAACAGCTTCTTCAATGTTTCCGGGGCTGTACAAATACCCGTTAAAGCCATGGATGACCAGTTCATTATTCCCTTCCACATTCGTTGCAATAATCGGCTTTCCCCTAGCCATTGCTTCAATGACCGAATACGGCAGGGCTTCATGCAGGGAGGTTGATAAGTAAATATCCACCTCGTCCAAATAATCCTCAATGGAGCTTAGGAAACCGCAATATTTGATGTTTGCGCACCCTTTTATCGAATCAAGAAATTCCTCCTTAAAATAATCGCCGCCACCCGCATACCAAAACTCGATGTCCGGGTTAAGACTGGTAACCGCTTTAGCTATTTTCAAAAAGCTCATTGGATCCTTGGATTGGTCGAATCGTGCCAACGTCCCGACAATAAGCTTTCCATTTCTTTTCTCCCGCCTGAAAAAGCCTTTATCTTCGACCCCGTTGTAGATCACCTTGCTTTTTTGATAGCGGAAAAGATTATAACGCTGTCCAGCCTCATGTTCCCCTTTTGACACATTGATCGTATAATCCGTTATCCTGCCTAGATTCCTCTCAATGAAGCCATACATCTTCCTCTTGTTCCTGCTGATATATGGATACTGCATAATATAGCCGTGCGGCGTATAAAAAACTTTCGAGGAATCGCTAAACAGGGCCGCTAACCTCCCGGCTCCGCCTGCCTTGGAACTATGGCAATGGATGACTTCCGGCTGGAACTCCCTGATGATCTTTCTTAATTGGAGAATCGCCTTTACATCCTCGACGATGCTTATTTCCCTTACAAAATTGGAAATAGTGTAAAACGAATATTTATCGCTGTTTTCCTTTACAAACTTCAAAAAAATCAAGTCGGCCCGCGCCTCTCCGTAAGCTACGGCAATATCGAATTTTTCCGATGAAAGATTCTCAAGGATTGTAACGAGGTGTTTGCGCACCCCTCCGCTTAGAGCCTCACAAATGAGCAGCACCTTTTTCCTCATTGCTTTCCCTCGTTTACAGTTTGTACTGTCAATGAACCAGAGGACTTTAACCGCTCTATGAAGTTTCTTGGGATAAAGAGCAGAGCAATAGTTTTAAAAAATCCAAGATAGCTGTATACTTCAGTGAAATCAAAATACTTCAGCTGCACCTTCAGCCTGCTGATAAGCTGTTGCCTTCTCCTAGTTGCCGAAATCCCCGTATGATTGAATTCCTCCTCGAGCAAGACTTCATCTAAATTTGCCGTTGGGTAACTTTTTACGATTCTGAAGAAAAACTCGTAATCCTCCGCACTTTTGTACTCCAGCGAATAAAGGCCAACCTTATCGACAATACCGGACCGAAACATGACAGCCGGATGGCTGAAGCAGGAGTTCAAATGCATTCTTCTTTTTATTTCCTTATGGGTTGTTGGCGGTTTATACGTAAAATGCAAGGTTCCTTCACTCGTTTTAAAATCCGAAAAGGAGCCTACTAATGCAATTTCCTTATTTTCCTCCAAAAAGGATGCCTGTTTGCTGAAGCGATTTTCCACTACACTGTCACCCGCGTCTATCCTGGCAATATATGTGTAATCTCCTTTACGGATCGTGTTCAATCCGTGGTTCAGCGCGTGTTCAATTCCCGCGTTTTCAGACATTCTGACCACATGGACAGTATGCTGGTTTATTTTATCCAGGCAGGTGATGGCAGGGATGCTTCCATCATCGATCACATAAATATCAACCGCCTCTTCTTTTTCATTGACAAATGAAGCAATGGTAAGTGAAATGCCTTCCTGATTATTAAAGACAGGTATTAAAACAGCTATCCTATTCATTCAAGCCTCCTATCGGTAAAGAAATAGTTTAATAGGCACCTTTTTTTAATAAAACAACTGATATGGTCAGAAAGAGTATTTTCATATCCAAAAACATTGACTGGTTATACACATAATGAAGTTCAACAGCCACCCGCTCCGGATAACCGACGCTGCTTCTGCCGCATACTTGCCAGTAACCTGTCATTCCGGGTTTTACCGCTAGAAAATGATGTTTTTTATGTTTATATTCTCTTAACTCTTCTTCAACGATTGGACGTGGTCCGACAAGGCTCATATCCCCTTTTAAAACGTTTATTAATTGGGGTACTTCATCCAAGCTTGTTCTGCGCAAAAACCTGCCCAGCCTTGTAATCCGAGGATCTTCATCTTGTTCGAGCTTATAATTGTTTTCTAAATACTTTTCATAGAGCGCGTGGTTCTGTTTCAGAAATTCATCCGCGTTTACAATCATGGACCTGAATTTATAAATGCAAAAGAGCCTCCCATTCTTTCCATACCGCTTCTGTCTGAAAAGGAGCGGGCCTTTGTTTTCTCCAAAGCAAAAGAGGATTCGGAGGATCACGAAAAGGGGAAGCGCAAGGGTTAAACCAATAATTGCCCCAACAATATCAAGACCCCGTTTGCCAATTAAGTAAAGAACCGAAACCGGTGCCAGTACCTCTTTCGCAACCGATGCACTTGATGTCGGCGATTTCATGCCTTTACTTTCCGTTCGTATCATTAGGCTATCCCCCACTGTCTAAGTTGTTCTGATTACCGAACGTTTCCGACTAATCCTGTCTAAACCATCTGATGGTATGTACTCCTTTCTGTCTTTCATTGCCGTTCGGGGAAGTGAGTTTTTATGCAGCTGTAAGCCGCACTCTAGGTTTATTTCAGTTTATGGAGGTTAACGGTGGATTATTACCAGGTTTTCCTTGGACATTTTTCCTTTTGCACGCTTAGCACGCATACTTAATAACGAACCAAAAAAGACTCCGATCTTTGATCGAAGCCTTTTCGGCTGGAATGACCTTAAGTATAGTAGTAATGCCCCTCTTTTATACGGGCATCATTCAAAATTGTCCCGAGCAAATTTCCATTGGCGGAATGAATCATGTTGATTGCTTTTCGCGCATCTTCAATCTCGGTCTTCTTACTGCGAATCACCAGCACTGTCCCGTCTCCCAGTGATGCAAGAATTTGCGGGTCCGTGACTGCTAACAAGGGAGGCGTATCAAAGAGGATAATGTCATACACCTGCCTGACTGCTTCCAAAAGTTCAAGCATTTTATTCGATGCAAGTAATTCTGATGGATTTGGCGGGATAGGTCCCGATGCCAATACATCAAGATTTTCAATCCCGCTTGGGACAATTGCCTCTCTCAGTGCTGTATTTCCGACTAATGTGGAGCTTAGGCCCTTATGATTTTCTAAAGAAAAGGTATAATGCGCCGTTGGTTTTCGCAAATCCGCATCAACGAGGAGAACCTTTTTCCCTTGCTGGGCATAAACGACCGCAAGATTCACAGCGCTCATGGACTTCCCTTCCGAAGGGGATGGCGAAGACACAACGATTACCTGTATCTTTTTATCTACAGAGGCAAACTGAATATTTGTCCTAACCGTCCGATACTGTTCGGATATCGCCGATTTTGGGTTCAAATTCGCCAGCAAATTCTTTTGGGTGTTGTTCCTATTATGGATTTTACGATGCGCCAACTTCATTCCGCCTCCCCTTCCCCTGCGCATCCTGCGACCTTCTCCCAGAAGCAATATCCTGGTCTTTTATGTGGGGAATCACCCCGAGCACAGGGACATGCAATTTTCCCGAAATATCAGCTTCTGTTTTAATCGTGTTGTTTACATACTCAAGCACATAGGCGATTCCGGCACCTGCCATTGTGCCTATAATGATTCCAATCACGATATTCAAGCCCATATTAGGGGAGACCGGCTGGGGATCGGCCTCCACCTTTGCTTCAGACAGGATTTTTACGTTATCCACGTTCATAAGCTGCGGGATTTTCTTTTGAAAAATCCGGACCGTCCAATTTGCAATCGCAGCAGCGCGTTTCGGATCCGGATCGGTTACTTTGACTGTTACAAGCTGGGAGCTTTCTTCGCTCGATATATTTATTTTCTCCCTCAGTTTTTCGGTTGGCAGCTTCAATTTCAATTCCTTGATGACCCCGTCTAAAATGACCGGACTGTGAATGATTCCTTTATAAGTGTTGATTAATTCAACATTTGTCCGAATATCATCCCCTGTCACTCCGCGTGGATCCGGACTTTTTTGATTGACAAGGAATTGCGAGCTGTATTGATAGTGAGGCTCAATGACAAAGAAACTCATAACTCCTGCAATGAGCGCTGTTGAAAGCGACAAGACAATAATCAGCCAAAGCCACTTCCGCAAGACCACGGCCACTTCTCTTAATGACAGCCTCTCCTCCATCCCCGCACCTCCCAACTAATCTCTGCCTATTTATATGCCCGTCCCACCAAATTCATGACAGGATGAAGCAGAAGAAGGGGGCGGATCTAGTGAAGCAGGGGACGTATCCAGTGCTTCATTTACGCGGACAGGGAGCGTTCCATTTAGTAGAAAACATCCCCTCCCTCACTGCATCAGTCGGATAGGCACATGTAGGGTGGTTAGGGGATATAGTATTACATATTACTTTCTTGTTGAGGTGCTGTATGACAATTAGAAAAGCCAGTAAAACAGAGACAGACTATATTCTTAGATTTGCTGGACATGTGGTCGAGGAAAGCACCGCGGGATACGCCCCCAACAATATGGCGAATGCTTACAACATGTTTCAGCCAATTGTGAAAGATGGTGCTTATTATCTGGTTGACGACTACAACCGCGAGATTAGGGGCTGGATTTTGCTTGGGTCTGATTGGAATCCGCTGACCGGCAATGTGACCGGCCAACTTCTCCAGTTATACGTGTTTCAACAATACAGAAACTTTGGCATCGGGAAGAAGCTGATGGAGGCAGCCATCCAAGAACTTCAATCCCGCGGCATCGGCACCATCCAGCTCAACGTGTTTGCAGGCAACCCGGCAAAAGCCATGTATAAAAAGCTCGGTTTCAGAGAAATTTCAACCGTTATGGAGCTCGATTTTTTCAAGAAGAATTTTGGATAAAGAAAAATTTCATCAGTGGGGGGGTCTTACTGCCTGTTAAGAGTAGGATCAACGGGGGCAGACTCCTCACGGCTTTTTCCAATAAAAAAAAGGAAGGTGTCCATTCAAGGAACCTTCCCTGCTTATTTATTCCCGGGGCTTGCCCAAATTAGGTGAACCGAATTCATCCAAAAGCTCTCGATTTTTTTAACCTGGAATGAGGATGCTTCAACCATCTTTACAATATCCCGGTTGTGATTGCAGCCAAACTTTTTCAAAAGAAAATGATTGGCTTTTTTCTGCAGCCAGCCAAAAATGGGGTTCGAGCTGAGCCCATGCTCCATTAAAAGAATTTGGCCATCCGGCCTTGCCCATTGAGCCATCCGTTCAAGTACCTTTTCGGGATTCGGGTAAGAGCATAACGATAAGGTAGAGATGACTGTATCATACCGGTTGGCCTCTAGTTCAGCTTCTTCGATATTGGCACTCAAAAACTCCACAGCGAACCTTTCCTGCGATGCCTTTACCCTGGCTTTTTCAATCATGGATGGGCTGAAATCAACAGCAGTAATTTTCGCGTCTCTCGGATAAAACTGAAAATTTGTTCCTGCTCCAACCGAAAGTTCAAGGATGTCTCCATTGGCCGAATGCAAAAGTTTTTTCCTCAAACGGTAATTGAATGAATTTTGATTGAGTGGCTTCGCATACCGGTTAGCCTGTTTATTAAACAATTGAATTTGCCGGTTGATTTCCACTTCCCCCCTCCTGATTCGCTCATTGCTTTAATCCTGCCAAAAGAGCTATCTCTTTAAGCCTTATACTGTAATGACTACTTTTCCCTGCGCATGCCCTTCTGCAAAATACCTGAAAGCTTCGGGAACCTCATCCAACGTGTAACTTCTATCAATAACAGGCTTTACCTTGCCTGCCTCAAGCAGTTCTTTCATAAAATACAAATCCTGTTGGTTTGGCCTTTGCAAGAAGCTGCCAATCTTTCTACTTCCGGCCATCGAAATCCATGGGCCTAAAAGCAATGCCTGCGCCATTTGGGCCCCGGAGCCTCCCACATGAACAAAGATCCCGTCCGGGTTCAAACATCTCTTATAAGCAGAAATAGGATGGTGCCCATTAGCGCCGATAATGAGGTCATACCGCTCCGTTTTCGTTGTAAAATCCTCTTTGGTATAGTCAATTGCTTTGTCGGCTCCAATCGATTGAACGATCTCCACATTTCTAGTACTGCAAACACCGGTTACTTCCGCGCCGAAGGATTTGGCGATTTGCACCGCAAACGTTCCGACACCGCCAGAGGCCCCATTGATTAAAACTTTTTTTCCGGACTTGATTTTACCTTTATTACGCAGGCTTTGCAGGGCTGTGACCCCCGCCATTGGAACCGAGGCGGCTTCCTCAAACGACAGGTTTGATGGTTTTGGCGCCAAGGCTTGTTCTGAAGCTGTTACATACTCCGCGAAACCGCCCCATCCGCTCCCGGATAAGTCACCAAACACTTCATCCCCCGGCTTGAACAGTTTGACGCCTTTTCCAACCGCCTCCACCCGGCCAGCTATGTCGCCTCCGGGTATAGGGTATTTCGGTTTTAAAAGGCCAAAAGCAAACCGGGCCAGGAACGGTTCACCTTTTAAAAGAACCAAATTCCCAAAATTCATCGATGCCGCATGTACCTTAACCAATACTTCATTTTCCTTAGGCTCTGGCTTCTCCACTTCTTTTACTTCCAAAACATCCGGCGGGCCATACTTGCCATAAACAATCGCCTTAATAAAGATTCCCCCTCGTATTGGTTTTTCCTCGCAAAAAAAGATTAATCAGGTTAAAGGTATTTATCTTGGGAGAAATTATGAATCTTTATGTATTTTTATTATGGTTTAAAAAACCATTAATTGAAAGTTTTAACTATTTATTCACCGTGATATTATAGAGAATATCTTATTTGGATGGCGGGTGGTTTTTTTGAAGACAATCCATTTCATAAAAGCTTTACTTGGGGTAATATTTTTGGATGTATATTTAAATGTAGCTATCGCCAGATCGGGCAGTATGATTGTTCAGCTTCTGCTGGTTGCCGGCTTTTTCCCGTTCCTTTATTTATTGTTAAAATGGACCGGGCTAGATGGTTTCAAGGACGTGGGGATTCGGTTTCAATGGCACCCTCGGCCAGGATAAAGGCGGTATTTTCTATCGCACCACGCACAATTCTACTTCCCTTTTTCTGGAGGCAAAGAGTTACCTCATCCCTTTGCTGATGTTTCTATTTGTCGTGGCCATTTGGAAAAAGCTTGATTCCGGGAGCAAAGCCCTCCAGGAGCGGCAATCCAATTTGATGATGAAGTCCAGCATCCCTACATACGAAAAAGCCGCCCATTTCTTTTAATACGAAGGGCGGCTCTTTTAATTATTTCCACTCCAGCAAAGGAAGGATGTCATTTTGCAGTTCGCACATTTCATCAATCATGGCGCATGCCTGATAATAGCTTGGCGCCTGCGGATCAAGCAAAATCGCCTGCAAAAGCTTCGTTTTTGAATTCTCCTCGTAAGCCTCAATCAGCAATCTGTGGATCATTCCTTGGATATGGATCGTTCCGATGATAGCTGTTGGCAACTCAACCGTCATCGGTTTCAATCTGATCCCTTCACCATTCACGACAGCCTGCGTTTCGACAACCATATCGTCAGGCAGGCCTTTGATGGCGCCATAATTCTGCAAATTAGCTGAATTGATTTCTATTTCATCATCAAAGAAAATCGCCTCTATAATCGGAACCGCATATTCGCCGCTCTTATGGACATTCTCCTTTTTAAAAACGAACACGGTTTCCGCCCATTCTTCATAGGTCATGTTTTCTTCAAATAAGCCTTTATCAAGTACGCCGCCATTGGCACAGTAAACAAATTCCGGTGTCCTCGAATCTTTTTCCCATAGCTTTTCCCTCACCGGGTCATAGTGAAACTGCAACGGAAGCCCGGCGTAAAAATCACCTGCAAATGAGACATACTCCCCGATATGGTTTGTGCCAGGGTATGGATAGAGCCCGTAAATGTGGTACATCGTCCGGGACAGCGAAATATGGTCATACTGGGCGAGGCGGTTGGCCTGCTTTTCTTTTTCTTGGAAAAGCGGATATAAATCTTCGCCCGTATTCTTATCCCATATTTTCGTAAAGAAACCAAAATGGTTCAGGCCTCCCCCTTCGAAGCCGAAGTCACTCTTGCCCATTTTAAGGAACTTCGAGATTTGGTCAACCCCCATATCAAGTCCATGACACAGGCCTACTATTTTAATAGATGTTAATTTAGATATTGCCTCGACCAGTTTCGCCTCGGGATTTGTGTAGTTGAGCAGCCAGGCATCCGGGCAAACTTTTTCCATTGTACGGGCGATATGGAGCATCGGGCCCAAATTCCTTAGTGTATGGAACATCGACCCAGGGCCGCCGTTCTCGCCGTAAATCTGTTTGCTGCCATACCGCCGCGGGATATGGAAGTCTTGTGACCAGTAAAAATATCGGTTTACTTCTATTGCAGAAATGACAAAGTCAGCCCCGGCCAGTGCTTCTTCCAGATTTGTCGTTTTCCAAAGCTTTGCCGGGTGCGAGAATTCCGTAAACATTTCCCTCGCGTAGGCAAAGGATTTTGTTAAATTTTCATCGACAATGTCCATAAGGGCGATTTCGAGGTTCACTTCATTTTTAAGCCTATGTGACAGGACCAAATCCTGAAGGGAGCCAAGCGCAAACGAGATGCTGCCCGCCCCGACTAATGCCACTTTTACTTTTTTCATATGCTTCTCCTTCCGACTTTTCCTCTATAACTCTCTTAATTACACTTTAGATGTTTCGCTGCCGCCTTATCCAAATAGAAATCAATATGTTCATAGCCAAGTAGCTCCTGGGCAGGCAGTTTCCTCTCCTTTAGAAAAGCCATTTCCTTTACGATTTCAGCTTTCCTTTCACCGGTAATCGCTACAATCACACGCTTGCTTTGCCTTATCTGCTTTAATCCCAACGTAATGCCTTTTTCAAGTTTTGTTGGTTTTGAAAAATACTTCTGGGCCACTTCCTTTGTTGTTTCAGATAAATCGACCACACTGCTATGAGCCAACAACTGGCACCCAGGCTCATTCAAGCCAATATGGCCATTCATGCCCACCCCAATTAAACTGAACGTTATTGGATGGTCCTCTATGAAACGATCAATTTTCGAACACTCCTCCAGCAGATCATCAGCGGTCCCATCAAAGAATTCAATTTGTTGTGGCTTCAGCTCCAAATGAGAAAATAAATCCTGATTAAGCATTTGATAGCAGCTGCCCTCCAATTCACGGCGGATTCCGACCCATTCATCAAGGCTTACAAATTTCACTTTTTTCAGCTCATGCTGTCCTGTCATGTCGGTAGCAAACAGCTGGTAGGATTTTTTGGGAGTGCTGCCTGACGCCAAACATAAAACTGGATTTGCTTCGCTGATTACATGCTCTTTCATTTCATTGGCAATTTGGCGAGCAACTTCCTGTTCACTATTAAAAATTCGGATCATACCATTCACGTCACCTTCTGAGATAATCTCCATAATTCTATCCTCGGAGGACAAGAATGGCTGCCCCCATTGCCGTAATTTATTTTCTTCTTTTATATCGTGCGGCAAAATAGACGTCATTGCTTCACTTTCTTAAATTGTAAACCCTTTCCCAATTGCCTTATTAAGAAGTATACCCCCGGTAAATGAGTAGTCAAGGAAAAACAGCGGGCATTTTCTATGCGTAAGTTTAAGCAGCTTTCAAAGGAAAAGCTTTGCTCCATTTTTTACGAAACATCCTTTGCCAGGAACCATCGTCCCTCATTTAGGATAACGAACTTTTTTTTAGATTGAAGCATAGTCTACACTATATATTTGTCATAAAAACCAGGAGATTGGTATGAAAATGGGACGGAATCGAATCAGGAACCGGGTAATTGTTGATCATATTGATGTGAATTCCATTGATACAGCCTCAGGAATTTTTGTTGGCATTAATTATGCCAATAACTGGTCTTCCCACCGTAAAACGAATTACGGCTTTGGGTCAATGAGCAATAGCCAGATTTCCGGGAACTATAGCTATGTCATTGACAATGATTTAGTGGATACCCCAATTAACAGTAATGCCTTCAGCATTATAGAACGCGGGCCCAATAGCAGTCTTAATCATGTTGATGTCGTTGGGATAAATGTAAATGTGCTTGATTCCTGTGCAGCCCTAACCGTTGGTGAAAATGACCTAAATGGATGGAGCTCGCATAGCAAACGAAATGCCGGCCAGGGAAGAATGATTGGCAACATACAAAACGAAAGAAATGCTACCTATATTTCTGACCAGGATATAATTGATTCCCAAATCAATCAATTCACACACTCATAATTTTTTACCGGCCTTCAGGAGGAGGGATTTAGGTGGCAATTACCTTCGGAGTTGGAGCAATCAATATTAATTCCCAGAATACGAATTCAGCCGTCTCAGTTGGACAGAACCAACTCCCAGGCTGGGCCGCCCACAGGAAGGTGAATAACGGGCAAGGATTTTTCGCGGGGAACGTTTTTAATTCAGCTAACGGATCTGTCATTAACGACCTGGACTTTATTGATGGCCAAATGAATAATGCTAACATATCACCAAGCGGGCAAGGCCAGACACTTTAAGGGTAAGAGAGCGAAATTCAGCCTAGCCGCAAGTTGCGGCAAGGCTGCTTTTTTATTAATGGCTTTGTTAAACTTTGCTGCTGATTTCCGCTTTAATCACCCGCTTACCTCTTGAAACGGACTGGAGGAAGGCGCAGTTTCTCTAAAACATTGAATCTCGTAGCATTAGAGCCCTTTTTTTACATATAAGTAATAGTAAAGCTTATTCCGCTTATTCATTCGAAAGGTTGTGAACCTGTGAAAAAGAAGGGCCATCGTTCCCGAATAAAAAAAACTCTGGGCAGTGATTTCATGGAGCTTTTGACAGAAGTCGCCCCTTTAATTGGCCCGCGTATAGATTGCATCCGTACAGAAGACTCGCTTTTTATTTCAGCGGACTTAGCAGGTGCAAAGCCTCAGGATGTAAAGCTTGGTATAAGCGCCGGCAGCATTATCATCAGCGGAGTTATCCCTCCATTATTTGACGATTTCAAACAGATGCTCCAGCAGGAAAGGTTTTACGGCCCTTTTCAAAGAAAAATCATCCTTCCTGAAAACTGTTTAACAGGTAACATGAAGGCAGAATTGGAAAACGGAATTTTAACAATTACCATTCCTTTTTAATACCATTAAAAGCGATACCTGCGAGGAGGAGCGCCATGACGGTCATTCGATACAGCGGATTGAAAATCAACAGAATCCATTCTTCATCAGGCCTGTTTTTAGGGACAAACATTCAAGACGGAAGAATCAGCAAAACGGAAATAAACGAGGGCTTCGGTTCGATTAAAGGAAAGGGCAGCAAGGTTGATAATAACCATTCTCTCTTTCTTCAGGATAAAAATGGACTATTAAAAGGATCTGAGGTTAATGAGTACAGAAAGAATCATTGAAAGCCTCCAGGATTTTGCTGAAAGATTGGACAGGCTCGAAAATGCCATGAAAGATTCTAAGAATGCGAAATTCCATTTTGATATTCAGATAAAGGATCTTCATCTAAATGAACTGAACCTTGAGGAACTCGCCTTTCACCTAGAGAAATTGGATATTAAGGAATTAAGCGGGATGTTGAACCTTGGCAATACCTTTTCCCCAAAGGTGCATACCAAAAAGAAACTGGATGAGCCCGAGTTGGATAATGTTATGGAATCATCGGAAACAGAAACCAGCGACTTGGATATTCAGGTACTGATTAGTGGCAACCCGGTTTCTTATTCCCTAATTGACGGAAAGGATAAAAACGATGAATAAATTTTCCCCATCATTTTTTATCGGCAAAATCAACATTGGAACAGTCGAGGGCGCCTCTTGCGTAAATCTCGGAAACAATCTTCCCAGCGGCTTTACGAGCTATAAAAAGCATAACCAGGGATTCGGCACCGTTTCCGGAGACAATGCCGATATACACGACCTTTTTGCTTCTTTGGAGGAAAGAGAGACAAACGACTCATTCAACTATGAATTGGGTGAAGATACTGGCCTGGATACCCTCAATCAATACGCCCAGGGAATCATCGCGCATCAGGACGTCGATATCCAGGAGGTTGTGGAGGAAGATGAGGGTGGCAAAAAGGATTGACACTTCTACAAAAAGTGTTTAACTAATGTGTTGATTTCTGCCACGACAATTTTAGCCAGAGTTTTTTTCACTCATCCGGATTTGAGTGACATCCTTTCCGGATATTAGCCATACTTTGTCACTCATCCTGATTTGAGGGACACCTTTTCCGGATCTTGGCCAATCTTTGTCGCTAATCCGGATTTTAAAAGTAGCTTTAGTAGCTTTGTTGTTACTTCTTTTTAATCTACTGGCCCAAAACTGTAACTTGCCCGAAAACTCCTTGTAATTTACGCATGCTAGAATGGAAGAAGCATTTTCTCGTATATTTTACCGTGAAGGAGAAGGGTTATGGATTCATCATACTTAAAAAAATCACTGAATGAATGGAAAGAGGAAATTTTAGAATTACTCGCGGAGATCGATAAGGAATACGAAAAGGTAAAGCAGGAGCTCGTGGTGTACAATTATAAGTTCAGCATTACCAAGCAGGTCACCCAGTCCACAGTCAACGAAGAGATTATCCGAACCATCCGCGAAATTTACCATAGACCGTTTGAGGAACGATTCAATAAACTAAAGTCAGAAATTAAGGACCTTGAAGAAAAGAAAAGGGTCTTCAACATGTTTGTCGAGAAAATCGATAAAGTCCAAAGCAAAGACGAACACCAATCAAACGCCGAATACATAGCGCAAATCTCTTAAGTGAGATGAAAACAGAGATGCAGGGGACGTATCCAGTGACTTATTGAGGCACTGGATACGTCCCCTGCTTTACTGCTTTATTCTTTTTCGGGTTTCCGAGTTCGTAAAAATGGCCTTACAAGTTGGATCACGTTTGTTATTTTGTGATTTCACTGTGCCGGTAGCCGTTTTGAACCTGATAGACTTCGTACCACTTGTAGGTTGGTTCCTTAAACCAGGCGTAGGATGGGAAATATACCATATACCTTTCATTGCCATCGGCATCGTAAACAACTTTGAATACCTTCGCATTCCGATATCCGAATAGTTGATCCAGGTATCCTTCCATCCCTTCCCTTACAAGGCTCTTTTTCTCTTCCTTTTCCTGTTTATGTAGTTCAAAAAGCTCTTGGGCGAAAATAGCCAATAATACTAGTGTAATAGGCAGTAAAACAAAAACAAGAAATTTCAACAAGCTTAAACTCCTCCATTTCAGTCTCAATTGATAAACGATGGTTGACGGAAAGGTACTGCCACCACATACCGCTAATCTTTATGATATTTCTGACCAGCATCTCTCCCCCGAGGAAAGTAAGGAACACTCCAATTTTATACTTAATGATTTTCCAAGGGTGTGATGGATTCCACACCTCCCCTGCCTAAACTGGTTTTTAGAGGAACTTTTCCGACTGTTTTCCCCCTGATGAATCTTGTGAAAAGCGAATTCCTATCTTCACAAAATCTTCACATTATTCCCACTTAGGTGTGCAATAGGTCACAATTTGATACTTCCTTCTCAATTAGAATGAAATTGCTTAACGCATAGGAGGAGGGGGAAGGATGAAAGGTTCAATACTTACATTCATCATTTGTACATTTTTAGGACTGGGTGTTGGCTATGTCGTCTTTGAAGTGATTAACGGGAGCGGGGAGGATGTCTCCAAAGCAAAAACAGAACAGGCATCCCCGCAGGAAGCAGTAAAGGAAGATAATGACCAAGGAAAGGTGCAGGAAACTTCTACTTCAGCTGATTCCGATATCCTTTCCGTAAAAGGATGCCTCGGCTGCCACTCAGTGGAAGGCCTGAATCTTCAGGGAGGCGCAACCGGCCCGGATTTGACCAATGCCTTCAAGAATGTAGAAGGAAAGCATGGAAAACCGATCAATGAATTCATGAAGGAACCAACATCCGCGGTAATGTCGGGAGTTATTGGCGGCAATCCGTTAAAGGATGAGGAAATTACCCAAATCGTTGATCTCTTGAAGCTAGCATCCGAGAAAAAATAAACTCCGGATTGGACCAAACCAATTTTTTATAAAACTTACTTTAAAGGGGTGCAATAAAACATGAAAAAATGGATTCCTGCCGCTTCGGGACTCCTCGCGGGATTTACGGCGGCGACACTGTTCTTTGGCGACTTTTCACCTAGTACCGCCAAAGAAGGCCAGGTTGCTGATACGAAATCGAATGCCGAGAAAGTATATGTCCCATTCGGCAAAAAGGATGAATATTACCTATTCGCATCTGGAGGCCATTCCGGCCAAATGTTTATCTACGGCGTTCCATCGATGAGGCATATTAGGACCGTCCCGGTTTTTTCACAGGATTCAGCAACCGGCTACGGCTGGGATGATCATTCCAAGAAAATGCTCGGCGGCTATACCTGGGGAGATCTCCATCACCCCGCCTTTTCCGAAACGAACGGGGACTATGATGGAAAGTATATGTTTGCGACCGACGTCGGCAATAGCCGGGCAGCCGTTATGAACCTTGAAACATTCACTGTACGCGATATCATCAATGTCCCGAATACAAGCGGCCCACACTGCGCGGCATTCGTAACCGAAAACACGGAGTACATGTTTCTGCCAACACGATTCGCGGTCCCAATCGGAAGCGAATACGCCGAGCTGGATGATTACAGTGAAAAATACCGCGGTGTAATGTCTGCCGTTACTTTTGATGAAAAAAAGGAAAAGCTCAATATCGCATATCAGGTAGCTCTTCCGCCATGGTCCTTTGATCTTTCCGACGCTGGAAAGAAAATGTCCAAGGATTGGGCCGTTTTGACAACCTACAATACAGAAGAAGCGACAACCAATCTTGAAATTAATGCCTCAAAGGCGGACCGTGATTACGTCGTTCTGTTCAACTGGAGAGAACTTGAAAAAATGGTCAAGGACGGCGAATATGATACTGTAACAGGGCAAAAAATGATTTTTCCTGAAAAACACAAAGGCGGCATATATCTCGTTCCTGTCGCCAAATCCCCGCACGGTGTGGATGTAACTCCAGACGGGAAATACTTTATTGCCTCAGGGAAATTGGCTCCGGCGATGACTGTATTTTCGTTTGAAAAGGCATTCAAAGCGGTCGAAAATAAGGATTTTAAAGGGGAAAGAAACGGCATTCCTGTACTGAATTATGAATCCGTTATGGAACGCGAGGTCAATCCGGAGAACGCACTCGGGCCGCTTCACACTCAGTTTGACGATAAAGGTATGGCCTATACAACCATGTTCATTACCTCCGAAATTGTAAAATGGAATCCACAAACAGGTGAAACGCTCGACCGTGTACCGGTCCAATATTCACCAGGCCATTCTGTTGCAGCTGAAGGCGATACGGTTGCTCCAGATGGAAAGTACATCATTGCCCTAAATAAAATCGCCAAGGACAGCTATCTGTCTGTTGGCCCTTCACATCCAGAGTCCATGCAGCTGATCGACCTGTCCGGCAAAAAAATGGAGGTCATTCAATCGGCACCCGTTAACCCTGAGCCGCATTATGCCCAGATGATCAAGGCGGATAAAATAAAAACTATTACTGTTTATCCTGAAGATAAAAAGAATAAGGACGCGGTTTATAAACAAGAGGACACAAAAATTGTCCGCAAAGGAAATGAAGTCCATGTATACGGGATTGCGATGCGTTCGAAATTTGTTTTTGACGCAAAAGCAAAGCGCCCAGACCAAATTGAAGTGAATCAAGGTGACAAGGTTATCATTCACCTGACTAATATCGATTTTGACCAGGACATTACACATGGCTTTGCAATTAACAGCTATGACCTGAACATGGAAGTGCAGCCAGGCCAGACCAATACTGTAACGTTCACGGCTGATAAAGCTGGAACATTCCCGCTCTACTGCACAAACTTCTGCTCGGCTCTTCATCAGGAAATGACAGGTTATTTCCTGGTGAAGCCAAAAAAATAAACATGTTCCTTTAAAAATGGATTTCAGGAGGAGGTATCAGGCAAAAACCGATACCTCCTCTGTTTTAAAGAAAGGTGATGCGAGATGAAAAGCAATAAACTTTCACTTATATCGGCCTTCCTTATCGGGATTGCCGCGCTAATCATATTTCTATCCACTTATTTTCCCTGGTGGGGGATGAAATTCGTGGCCCCGCAATATCCCGAAGGACTGAACATTATTGTTTATCCCAACAAGCTAGAAGGAGAAATAGATATCGTAAACGGTTTGAACCATTATATTGGGATGGCCCAATTCAGCAAAGAAAATTTCCCGGAACTGAGTTTTCTTACTTATTTAGTTTGGGGTTTGGCCGCGCTTACTCTTCTGACAGCCCTCTTGCGGAGAAAAACGGTTCTTTACGGTCTGATCGGCTTGTTTTGTATTGGGGGGATCCTGGGAGTGTATGATTTGCATCGGTGGCTGAAAAATTTTGGAACGAATTTAAGCCCGGACGCGCCCATTAAAATCGATCCCTTTGTACCGCCCATTATAGGAGAAAATACATTGGCCAATTTCATTACAACAAGCTACCTTGATAAGGGCGCTTACTTTATCCTAATCGCGTTTGTTTTGCTTCTGGTTCCTCTATGGAAGGACAGAAAAGTATAATGATGAAAAAACTCTTCTTTCTTTCTTTATTTTTTTTACTAATAGCCGTTGGGCCTGAAAAAACCGCAGCAGCAGAAGATTTACAGAACAGAATCAATTCCATGAAAGATGGAGAAACCCTGTTCCTCAAAGGAAAAACATATCTCGGAAATTTGGTTATAACAAAGAGCATTAAAATTTTCGGCACAAAAGGAACAGTCATTAAAGGGGACGGCAAAGGGAACGTGATTTCGGTTAAAGCACCGGGGGTAACGATTGCCAATCTGACAGTCAACAATGGCGGGATGGACAGGAATGCCCCTGAAGAATATGCTGCGATTAAAGTTTTTACCAACGACAATAAAATTGAGAATGTAAAAATCGGCCATGCTTTTCACGGAATCTATTTAAGTAAAGCGTACGGCAATGTTTTGAAAAACAACAAAATCCTTGGTACAGGCGGAAATGAAATTGCCGCCCAGGGAAATGGCATCCATGTCTATTATTCAAATAAGAACACAATTAAGGGAAATACGATTGAAGGCACCCGGGACGGAATGTACTTCGATTATTCCAATCAAAACAAAATAGTCGGAAATAAAATCAGCCATACCCGCTATGGTCTTCATTACATGTACTCACATAACAACAGCCTCAGCGAAAATATTTTCACATTCAATACCGGCGGAGCTGCCATCATGGAGTCGGATGATATTAAACTCAAAAAAAACCAATTCATTTTCAACTACGGCAACCGGTCCTTCGGTATATTGCTGCAGCAGACAAATGACATTGTTATTGAAAATAATATATTTTATCTTAATCAGCGCGGAATTTATTCGGATCAGGCAAACCGAACAATGATCATCGGCAACCAGATCACCCAGAACCAAATCGGCATTGAGCTTTGGGCAAGTTCAAGCGGACAGGTTTTCACAGAAAATACAGTCTCGGAAAATACCATTCCCGCGGTTGCCCTTGGCGGCCAGGGAGCCAATAACCAGTGGAGCTTAAAGGATAAAGGGAACTATTGGGGAAAGACTCTCCCTCTCCCTGACCTGGACCAGGACGGAAAAGGGGACTTCCCCATTACGTACCGCTCTTCCCTCTTTCAATTATTAGAAGATCAGGAGCTTTCATTCCTGTTTTTAAAAAGCCCAGCCCTGAAAATTTACGAGAAGCTGAACAGCCTGCTGAATGGCGACGAAATCATGTTCACGGATGCCCATCCGCTTATTTCAACTAGCCCGGACAATAGGAATAGATTATGGATGTTCGGTGCAGCAGCCTTTTTCGCAGCCTTACTATTACTTTTTAAAGGGAGACATCAGCTATGCATTATATTTGGAAAGAATGGAAGGAAACCGTAAGAGGAAAAGGGCTTTGGCTTTCATTGGCAGTCATGATCGCCGTTTCTGCCGGCATTCTGTTCAACTCCTCCTCCCTTTCGTTTGACCAGGGTTTTTATGTACTCCTGATTAATTTGTTTGAAACACTGATGTACTTAATTCCGATTTTATGCCTCTTTATCGGCGCATTCAGCGTCTATCAGGAAAAAGAGCAAAAGACATTGGTCATGCTCTTAACTAAAACGGATACCTTTCCCGTTTTTTTACTAAAAAAATCCCTGGCACTCCAGGCCGTTTTCCTGGTCCCGCTTGCCGTCTGGTTTATTATTTATTTGGTTCTTTTAAAATTTAATTTTTTAATCAATTTTACCGGATATGCCATCTTTCTTTTATCAATTTTCACTATTGCCATAGTGTTCATGCAACTCGGGGTGTTTGTGGGCAGTATCAGCCGGAACCGAATGCAGATTATCGGATTTGCCATTTTCATTTGGTTTTACTTCTTCTTTCTGCATGATTTCCTCTTATTGGCGTATTTACCTAAGGTGACGTACGAAAATGTGAAACTGTTTTCCCTAGCCTATTTCCTTAGCCCTTTGCAATCGGTAAGGATCTTTCTGGAGACCGCAATGAATGTAACTTCCTACAGCCATATGTCAAGGCTGCTCCAATCGTTCATGTGGGCAAAACCTGTCTACTTTTATCTCGGGAGCACCGTATTCTGGATTGCCGCTTCATTCATTGGGGCTGCTGTTTTTCATAAAAAGGAGGGTATAGAATGATTTCTCTTGAAAATCTAAGCCAATCATTTGGAAAAAAGGCGATTTTAAAGAATATCAATCTTGAAATCTCCAGAAACGAGATTTGTGCCCTAGTCGGCAGAAACGGGGCCGGAAAATCAACTCTTTTGAATAGCATGCTAGGCCTCCTCCCGGTAAATGAAGGACGCGTCCTTATTAATGGAATAGAAGTGAAGGCCAAAAACAAGAACTGGAAAAAGTCGGTGTCCTACCTTCCGGAGAAATTTCTCCTCTATCCGTCTTTAACAGGCGCGGAAAACATGGGTTTTTTTGCGCAAGCGGCCACGGGGAAGGTAGATGATAGCAGGACTGAGGAACTCCTGAAGTCCGTCAGCCTCTGGGAAGACCGGGATAAGCTCGTAAAAAATTACTCCAAGGGGATGCTCCAGCGGCTCGGACTCGCCATCACTCTCTATTCAGATGCGGAATTGCTTATTCTTGATGAACCGACAAGCGGGATTGACCCCATTGGGCGAAAAGAAATTCTTGAGGTTCTGAAGTCCTTGAAGGGAAAAACAATTTTCTTGTCTTCCCACCATATTGATGAAATCAAGCAGGTTTGCACCCATGTAGCCTATCTTGAAGACGGGGAAATGGAAAAATATGAAGTCGGCGAATTTTTGAAAAAGAAAAAACTTGGAGGCTTGGATAATGATGAAGAAGCTGATATGGATGGTTTTAGCCGCAATGGCCCTTACAGGCTGCAGCGGAAAAGTTGATTATGACGCAGAGCTAACACGTCCGATCCAATTTCTTAACAATAAGGCTACCGCCATTGAAATTGCTGTAACCGAAAAAGGGAAACCGGCTTCAAACCTGGATATTACCGGTGAGCTGGAGATGGCCGAAATGGACCATGGGACAATAAAGGCGGATTTTATAGAGGGTGAAAAAGGAGTTTATAAAACAGAAGCAAAACTCCCCATGGCGGGTAAGTATACTATTGCCCTAAAGTTCAAAAAGGATGGCCATGAAACTGAAACGATTCTGGAAGCTGAAGTGAAAAAGCCGGATGGCGTCGCAACCATCAACGGCGAACCTATAACGAAGGAACACATAGAATTTTACCGGTTTATCAACAAGCTTCATACGGCAATAAACCGGGAAAGGGACAAGGAGAAATATAGCGGGAAAGAGCTTGAGGATGCCCTCGCCTACTGGGATGCCCAGGACAAGGTTAATGAAAATCAGAACCAATTGCTCACCCAGATCATCCGGCTCCGTTCGGCAGCCATGCTTGCAGAAGAAAAAGGCCATAAAGCAACCGCGGCAGAAGTGGACAGCCAGCTGGAGGATATAAAAGAGCAGTATGAAAAGTATGAAATTGCCAATCAAATGATTGCCGAATATGGCAGTGAGAAGTTTTGGAAACAACAGCAAACCCAATACGAAATGATTGTCCTGACCCAAAAAGTACAGCAGGATGTCATCTCACTAGTAAAAAAAGAAAACCCAAAAGCCAATGAACAGGAAATCAACTACCTTGCCCAAAAAAAATATGAAGAACTCCTCGTCTCACAAGTCAACTCACTGGACATCCAAATCCTATAGAAAGTGAAGCAGTGAAGCAGGGGACGTATCCAGTGCCTCATTGATGCACTGGATACGTCCTCTGTTTCATGTAAGAACATGAAAGAGTGAAAAATAAGGAACTGCTAAAATATCTCCTACACCTAGGCAAATGTCCATTCCAGCCCACCCAATTAAACATATGATGTTCTGAATGAATTTGAGGAGGAGAGAGAAATATGGAGAGACAGTTTGGAGGCATGGGTTACGGGATGGGCTTTGGCGGCTATCCAGGCTATGGTATGGGATACGGCGGTTATCCTGGCTACGGTATGGGATTCGGCGGTTATCATGGTCACGGCATGGGATACGGCGGTTATCCAGGATATGGTTATGGCGGCTATCCTTGGCACCATCACCATCATTGGCACGGAGGTTATCCATTCCACCATTGGAATTACTGAGTCTGTAAAACGAAAAAGGGGCGGTCTGCACCCTCTTTGAGGCAGCAGATTCCGTCCCTTTGCTTCATTTTATGCTTGTTTTGCATGTTTCAGATCTCCCAATTGTGGTTCAACTACAGCCTGTTGGCGAGACAGCTTCTAGCAAACAAGCATATGGTGCCTCGAAACACCGATTGGCCTTTATTCAACCGTAACGGATAAAGATTTCACCAATAGTGACGGAGAGCCGATTGGTGTGAGCGGGAATGTCAGGTCGGAACCTATTTCCACAACATCCTTCAGCATCTCGTAAAAATTCCCGGCTATCGTCATCAAGTTGACTGGATACTGTACTTTACCGTCCCTCACATAGAACCCATTCGCAGCGACCGAAAAATCTCCTGATACGGTGTTTGCACCCGAATGGAGCCCCGAAAGACTCGTAATCAAAATCCCTTCGTCCATCCTGCCGAGCAATTCATTGAACTCCATCGATGACGGCTCGATATAAAAATTGGATGGCCCGACCTTGACAGCCGCCTTATAGGAATTTTTATAAGCATGCCCTGTGGTGGACGTTTGATCCTTCTTAGCAGTCTTTAGATTATGGAGCAAGGATTGCAGCACTCCTGACTCTACAACCTTCAGTTTCCTAGTTGCTACCCCCTCACTATCAAAGGTTCGGCAGCCAAGGCCTTCTTCAAGAAATGGGTCATCCACAATTGATACCTTGGCCGAAGCAATTTCTTTTCCACATTTATCCCTTAATGGGGAGGTGCCGGCCTGTGTATTCTCAGCGGAAAAATTGCCGGAGTATGCAGCCAAAAGCTGAGCCGCCGCAACGTTTCTGAGCAGAACCGGATATTTCCTGCTTTCAATTGACTTCGAACCTAATTGAGCAAGGGCCTCCTCGGCAGCCTTTTGGGCAATTTCCCTGGCGTTTAACTTATGAAAATCCTTTGTCACTTTAAATTCAAAGGACGTTTTCTTTTCCTCACCATCCTTCACTATCGCTTCAACAAATACATATAAAAAATTCTGCCTTTCGCTTACGTTCAAACCTTTATTATTAGCAAGTGTTTTGATAACCGATTCGGTTCGGATGCCGCAATAATCTGTGGCCTCTATTCTTGAGTCGATGGCAAGGAGCTCCCTTTCAACGTCCTTAATGAATTGGATTTTCTCCGGAATCCCTACTTCTTGTAATGGCTCCGAAAAGAACTCCACATCTTCATAATGGCTACTTCCAGAGAAAATTTCCTCAGTCTCTTCATCATTCAAAATCCCGGCATTTTCCTTCGCATTCTCAATCAGATAGGGGATGGATGCTTTTTCAATCTTTTCCGTATAGGCGTAACCCATCTTCCCATTCATCTTCGCGCGAAATGACAGGCCGCCATCCTCAGCAATTTCATACTGATCGATTTCCCCATTGTACACCTGGCAGCCAAATACTTCTTTCTTTTCAAAATAAATCTCTACTTCGGTAAACCCGTTATTTTCAGCCTCCTGAAACAGCAATTCCTGGATCGTCATCACCTATTCCCCCTTTGTCCCGCCGACAGTGATTTCGCTGACACGGATTGTCGGCTGGCCCACGTTCACCGGGATGCTTCCGCTCTGGGAACCGCACATCCCTGCCCCATGGCTCAAATTGTCCCCAACCATATCGACCATTTGGAGGGTTTTCGGGCCGTTTCCAATTAAAGTAGCCCCCTTTAATGGCTGCCCGAGCTTTCCGTTTTTTACTTCGTACGCCTCCATGACCGCAAAATTGTAGTCACCGGTTGCAGGATTGACCTGCCCGCCACCCATATACTTCGCATAAATGCCATGCTCGGTATTGGAAAGGATTTCTTCAGGCGTTGATTTTCCAGGGGCAATATAGGTATTCGTCATCCTTGAAGTCGGCGCAAACCGGAAGGATTCCCTTCTTCCAGAACCCGTGGACGCCATCCCCATTCGCCGTCCATTAAATTTATCAATTAAGTATCCTTTTAAAATACCATTTTCGATCAGAACATTTCTTCGCGCTTTCTCACCTTCATCGTCGATATTGATAGAACCCCACTCATTCAGCAGCGTACCATCATCGATATATGAAACGATTTCCGGCGCAACCTTCTCCCCAATCCGGTTGGCAAACACGGAGTTGTTCTTGGAAACCGCTGTAGCTTCCAGCCCATGGCCGCAAGCTTCGTGAAAGATGACCCCGCCGAATTCATTATCAATGATGACAGGGAATTTTCCGCTTGGGCATGGGGCGGCATCCAGCATCGTCACCGCAATGCGGGCTGCTTCGTTCGTATAATGGTCGAGATTGAGGTTTTCAAAGAATTCGAATCCCTGATGGGCACCGGGGCCGTAAAAGCCAGATTCCATTTTATTTCCTCGGACAGCTACAGCTTGAATCGCAAGCCGGGAACGAACCCGCTTATCTTCAATGAATGTTCCTTCCGAGTTGGCGATCAGGACATTTTGTTCTTCATCCAAAAACCGTACGGTAACCTGGGAAATCGAAGAATGATAGTTTTTGGTCTTCTCATATGCCATTGTCATAATTGCTGCCTTGCTGGATTTCTCAACCTCCCGAGGCAAAATGTGAATTGGGTGGATGGATTCAACAGGCTGCTGGGAAAAAGGGACCAGCCGGGATTTCGCCTTTCCTCTAATAGCCTGGGCCGCATTATTTGCTGCTTTTAAAAGGCCTTCCCTGCTAAAATCTGTTGTATACGCATAAATACTCTGTAATCCTTTAAACACCCGAATCCCGACACCAAAATCGCGTCCGGACAATGCTGTTTCAATCTTCCCGCTCTGAAGGGTGAGATTATTCGTAAACCGGTCCTCAATGAATATCTCGGAAAAATCACCGCCTGTCGTTAAAGCTGCTGCGAGTACATCCTCAATCACATGTTTACTTAGCATATAAACCTCCCGCTATTAAAATTGAACTACTTAAGACCACCTTAATTGAATATTCGTTTTTCTCAAAGGTTATTCCTCCACCATCCAGGTTAATAATTCCTTGTACTTCAATTAGCCAGTAGAGGAAATATGATTCATTAACAAAAAGGCTGCCTCGTTGTTGAGGCAGCCTTTTTGTTCCTCCTATTCAATTGGAGGATTTACTAACGCAATTTTTAGTTCATACATTCCATCGGTTTGATGCTCTTCGATTACCTGCCAGTTGGCGGAAATGATTTCTTTGAGTTCATTCAGCTGATTCCCCGACAGCTTCACCTGATCCAGATAAAAGCCGCCGTCCCGGAATTCGACATCTCTCTCCAGCCCGAACTTAATCCCAAGCAGCGACTTCAGAGCGCCTTTTGTTAAAAAGGTGATCCTATAGCCCTTTAGGATAGCACTTCTGATCTTCTCGGGATTGTTATTGTAAAAATCAATCAGCGTTTGCCAATCTGGGATTCCTTCTCCAAATCTCTCAAACTCTGTAGAATTCCCGTTTTCAACCATTTTCAGGATTTCACTGTCCTGAACGCCATTCGAGCGAACCATTTCAATCATCAGAGCATGGTTCAATGCCAGCCTTTCTTTTTGCATGTTTTTTACCTCCCCTATTTTCCTCCATATAGATAACAGGCAACGTGATGGCCGTTTCCAGCATCCAGCATCGGCGGTTCAACTTGGGCGCAAATCTCCATGGCGAATGGGCACCGGGTGCGGAACTTACAGCCTGATGGCGAGTTCAATGGGCTTGGCACCTCGCCTTTCAGGATGATGCGCTCCCGGGCTGCCTTTGTCGTATCCGGTTCCGGAATCGCCGATAGCAGCGCCTGTGTATAAGGATGCAAAGGATTTTTGTATAGCTCGTTGCTTTCCGCGATTTCAACCATATTGCCTAAATACATGACACCGATACGGCTTGAGATGTGCCGGACCATTGACAGGTCATGGGCAATAAATAAGTATGTCACGCCGGTATCCTGCTGGATATCCTCGAGCATATTGACCACCTGGGCCTGAACTGAAACATCGAGGGCGGAAATCGGTTCATCACACAGGATGAAATCAGGCCGGACCGAAAGCGCCCTTGCGATACTCACACGCTGGCGCTGCCCACCGCTGAACTCATGCGGATAGCGGTATAAATGATCCTCCTTCAGGCCGACTCGCTCGAGGAGGTCCAAAATGATTTCCTTCCGTTCATAAACAGATGAAGAGCTATGAATTTTCATTGGTTCACTTATCAATTCGAATACATTCATGGTCGGATTGAGTGATGCATAAGGGTCCTGAAAAACGGCCTGCATTCGCCGGCGGTATTTCTTAAGTTCCTTCTCTTTTAAAGAGGCAAGATCATTCCCATCAAAATATATATTCCCTGAGGTAATATCATGTAGCCTAATGATGCTTCTGCCAACGGTCGACTTCCCGCAGCCCGACTCGCCAACAAGGCCGAATGTTTCCCCTTTTTGGATAGAAAAACTTACACCGTCGACAGCCTTCAGATACTGTTGGTTCCGTCCAAGAATGCCACTTTTGACCGGATAGTATTTTTTAAGGTCATTTACTTCCAAAATTGTCTCACTCATGAACTTCACCTTCTTTTCGGCTATCGTCGTGAAGCCAGCACATTGTCCGCCTTCCTTCACCGGCATCAAAATAAGGCGGCATCTTTTCCTCACAAATTCTCATTGTATAAGGGCAGCGCCCGGCAAATGGACAGCCCTTCGGCGGGTTAAGCAGATCTGGGGGCGATCCCTGTATCGGGATGAGTCTTTCCTTCCCGGTATCTGAACGTTTCGGGAGGGACTTGAGCAATCCTTCTGTATACGGATGCTTCGGATTTTGAAAAAGGTCCTTTACCGGTCCTTCTTCCATGATAAGCCCGCCATACATGACGAGTACCCGTTCACAATTCTGCGCCACTACCCCAAGATCGTGGGTAATCAGCAATATCGCCATGTTTTCCTTCTCTATCAGTTCCTTCATTAAATCCAGGATTTGGGCCTGAATCGTCACATCGAGTGCGGTCGTCGGTTCATCCGCAATCAATACCTCGGGACGGCAGCTGATCGCCATCGCAATCATAATCCGCTGTTTCATCCCGCCGCTCAATTCATGCGGGTATTGTTGAAGCCGTTCCTCAGGAGAAGATATTCCTACCTGGCGAAGCAATTGAGCCGCGATTAGGTAGGCTTCCTTTTTTCCAACACGGCGGTGGCGAATGATTACTTCCGTCAATTGCTTGCCGATTTTTACAACTGGATTCAACGCGGACATCGGGTCCTGGGAAATCATCGCGATTTCGTTGCCGCGAATCTTTTGCAGATCCTTTTCCTTCTTTTGCAGAAGATTTTCGCCACGAAGCCGGATTGAGCCTTCCTTTATTTTTCCCGGAGGCTGAATGAGGGAAATAATTGATTTAGCCATGACGCTTTTTCCGCTCCCTGACTCCCCGACAATCCCGTACACTTCCCCCTTTTTCAAGCTGAAGCCAACACCACGGACTGCCTGAACTTCCCCTGCTTCTGTGTAAAAAGAAGTTTTTAAGTTTTCGATTTCAAGAAGCTTCTCTGGCACTTTGGTTACTCCCCTTTATATAAAACACATATGCGTTATTTTTTTTGCAGTATGGTACCCTTTGGCTCGAATGCGACTCGAAGGACATTTCCAAGGACATTAAAGCTTAGAACGGTAAATAAGATCAAAAATCCCGGGAACAACGTCAGGTGCCAGGCATCTCCGATATAGCCCTGGGCATTGTTCAGCATGCTGCCCCACGATGAGTTTGGCTGCTGGACGCCAAGCCCAAGAAAGCTTAAGGAGGACTCCATCAATATGGCGGTCGCAATGTTAAGAGTCCCGGCAATGATGATGGTCGATGCGATATTCGGGATAATATGCTTCAAAATTATAAACACCGACGACTGTCCGGACGCTTTTGCGTACATGACATACTCCCGTTCTTTTACCGAAAGCGTCTCGGACCTTACAATTCTCGCAATCTCCATCCAGGTCATCAAGCCGATAATGATGACGAGGGTCCTAATTCCTGGTTTCATATAGGCATTTAAAAGAAGCATTAGGAAAAAGGATGGAATCGACATCAGCACTTCCACAAGCCTCATCAGGATATTATCAATCCAGCCGCCGAAGTATCCCGAAATGGTGCCTACCGCTGTCCCAACTGTGACTGCGACAACCATGGACAGAAAGCCCACGGCAAGCGACACGCGGCCGCCATAAAGTGCCCTGGTCAAGTAATCCCGGCCGTAATCATCCGTTCCAAACAAATGCTTGGCGCCTGGAGGCTGCAGCCGATCCGGTATCGACATTTTATTAGGATCAAACGGCGACAAAAATGCAAACAGCGAAAGAATTGAAAAGAGTATAAGGATTATCAGGGCCATCAAGGCAAATTTGTTTTTTAACAGTTCTTTTTTAACATTATTCCATCTTCTCTTGTTCATTGGCTTACCCCCTTAGCCTTATCCGCGGATCGACAACACTGTAGAGGATGTCCGCAAACAAGTTCCCGACCACAAGCATTAATGACGAAAACAGGGTAATGGCCATAATCACGGGATAATCGAATGAGAAAATCGAAGTGACGCCCAAAAGCCCCAGTCCAGGCCAAGAAAAGACAGTCTCCGTGATGAACGCTCCTCCAACCAGCCCGGGTATCGACAATCCGACAATCGTAATGATTGGCAAAAGGACATTCCTCAAGACATGGCGGAACAGGACCGTTGTCTTACTGGCCCCATAAGCGTACTGGATGTGGACATAGTCCTCTTCCAGCTGATGGATTGTACTCGAACGAATATACCTCATATAGACTGATACATTCTGAAAAGCGAGAACTGTACAAGGAAGAATTCCGTGTTTGATGATATCCCACGCAGAATCGCTGCCAACCGTACGCATCCCCATGCTCGGCAGCAGTCCCCATTTGAGTGAAAACAGGTAAATCAGCATTAAGGCAAACCAAAAAATCGGGATGGATATCCCTATATACGAGATTAAATTTGCAATGCGGTCAAAGAGCGAATTCTTTTTCACCGCCGTAAACAATCCGAGGGGAATGGCAATAATCAAGGTTACGATAAGTGAAACCCCCATCAATCCGACTGTTGCGGGCAGGCGCTCGAGAATCATGTCCAGCACGGGGCGCTTGGTAATCAAGGAATAGCCAAAATTTCCGACTACAATGTTTTGAAGCCATAAAAAATACTGAATATAAATCGGCTTATCAAGACCAAGGCTTATGCGTATTCGCTCGACATCTTCAGGGGCCATATCCGGGGTGACAAAGCTCCTCACCGGGTCGCCCGGGGCCAGTTTTATAAGAAGGAAGGCTATCATGGAAATGATGATTAAAAGCGGGATCGCATTGAGCAGCCTCTTCACTATTATTCTTTTCACGCGTGTACCTCCTTATGGAACGCCAAAAGCCCTTTGGCAGGCTGAGTACCGCCCATACGTATTAAAACTGCAAAAAAGCTGATGCTTTTATCAGCTTTTTTGCAAAGGGACTATTCAACTTGATAAATTTTCGAAAGATCTTCAACCATAGTAACAGGAATCAGTTTTGCATCCTCAATGCCGGCAAATTTCTTATCAACCGCAAGGCTTGCCTTTGGATAGGCTAGCGGTAAGTAAGGAACGTCCTGTGCAACAGTTTCCTGGATTTGCTTGTATAAATCAGCACGCTTATCTTTATCCGTTTCTACTGCCGCTTTATCCCATAGCTTATCGAATTCAGCGTTTTTATAACGGGCAAAGTTGTATGCGGCATCGCTCTGGAACAGTGACTTATAGACGTCCGGCTCAGGCCCCATGATGTATCCGCCAAAGCTGATATCATAATCAGTGGTTGCCATATCCAGTGTCTTCTGGCCGTACGCGCTTGGATCCATCGGCGTCAGTTCCACCTTCAAGCCAATTTCCTGAAGCTTCTGCTGTGTATAAAGTGCCAGGCTTTCCATGATTTTATTGTTGTTTGCGTAAATTACACGGAGAGTATGCCCTTCTTTAATACCGCCATTTTTCAGAAGCTCTTTTGCTTTCGACTGGCTATAGTCATACGTCGTAATGTCCTGGGTGTGGTGCATTGTATCAGGAGTCAAGACCGATGCAGCAGGTTCAGCAAAATCGGCCGAAATAAACGCTGAATCAATCAGTTCCTTTTTATCAAGTGCATGGGCGACAGCCTGGCGAAGCTCTTTGCTTTGGACAGCCTTGCTGTTCAGGTTGAACGCCATATAAAAGAGACGGCCTTCAGGGAATCGATGCATATTGAACTTTCCTGTTGCATCCAACTTCTTATAATCTTGAGGGTCGATAAGCCTCATGTTTACTTCGCCATTTTGAAGTGAAATATTCGCAGTGTTTGGATCCTTCACAACCCTGTAAACGATGGAATCCAATTTCGCCTTTCCTGCAAAATAATCATCGAAACGGTCAAGCTGGACATATTGGTCCGATTTGAACTCCTTGAATTTGAAAGGACCGGAGCCGATTGGCCCTTGGTTCTTTTCACTCTTCATCAAATCGGTTTCCCCTTCAAAAACATGCTTCGGGATCGGGAAGAAGTCGTTCAATGCTCCTTCAAAGGAAGCAGTTACCTGTGGTAGGGTGAACTTTACTGTCAATTCATCCACTTTTTCCACTTTTAAAGGCTGGCCATCGAAAACAAGGCTGCCGCGAATGGAACTGCTTTGATTTTCATCCAGAATGGAATCGATTGTAAACACAATGTCATCCGCTGTTATCTTTTGGCCATCATGCCATTTCAAATTGTCTTTTAGTTTTAATGTCCATGTCAGTTGATCCTCTGACGGTTCAAAGCTCTCTGCCAGGACAAACTTCTTTTTGCCGCCATCCTCCAAGAAATAAAGAGGTGCATAAAGTGCCTGCTGGACTGTAAGTGTGACGCGGTCATTTGCATAGAGCGGGTTCATCACCTGGGGGTTGTCGGAAACCGCGATTGTCAATGTTCCGCCTTCTTTTGCGGTACCTTTACTTTCATTCCCGCCAGATGGTTTTGATGAATTTTTATCACCTGAGCAAGCTGCCAAAGTTAGCAACAATGCTAAAATCAAGATGGATACTAATCTCTTATTCATTTTTTTACCTCCTATGAATCTATTGATTTTCCTACCTAAATTTTAATTCCTAGTTTTCCAATAAGAATAATCTATCACCAGAGAGATTAGAAGTCAATCTGTCTTTCTATTGGAACTTTATCCACTATACCACTAAATTTACCACATATTAAAATCTTCACGAAATCTTCCTAATCTGTATTTCCTTTAAACACCTTAGATATGTATTGATAAATTAGATACCTTAATTCGGGTTTTGTTATCTTCAATCTCTACTCTTGAAAAATAATCCAACTGATACTCGGAGTATGTTCACTCCTTTCTATTCAGTTTGTCTATAATGCGGGTATGATCCTTGGCTTTTTTCCGGTTATCCTGATGGCACTGCCGTTTATCAGCTACGGACTAGCATCCATAGTCTTAAATTCCTTTCTCATCGGATTAATGTTAAGCGTGTACCGCAGAAAACTCTTGTCGTTAATTTATGAGTGAGTTATGAAGATTATGATTAAGCAGTATATGGCCACTTATCAAAACCCAACGGCTGGCGATAGCGACCAGCTTTTCCAATAAGGCCATTCAATTACAAAGGGAGAGCACCTATGAATAAGATGCTCTCCCTTTAACATTAATCCTTCACTTCTGCCGTGACTCCATCCACTGCTTAACCAAACGCTTTGGTGCAGCGAGTAAATAGGCTTCCTGGATAAGGCCGGTCAATTCATCCCACTGTTCCCCAGCGGGATTTTGGATGGATACCCAGCCGTGATGCCCTATGTACGGAGTTTTGAAAAAATGCTCTTTCTGAAGCAAAAATTCCTGAGATTCCCGGTCCGACTTGAATGACACGTTGAATCCCTTTTCGCTTTCACCTGAAATTACAAATGATTTTCCGTTGATTTTAAACGTCTTGTGGCCGAATCCGTCAACAATTTCACCTGCTTCGAGAAGCGCAAGACAAATAGTGCGCAATTTTTCCAACATGGCGTCTGAGTCTTTTGAAATCATATTTTCCACCTGGAATGGGTCCTATTTTGCATCCGCATCTGGCTGATGGATTCCGAATACATTGCCCTCGGTATCCAGATAGTAGCCTTGCCACGCCATTCCAGGAAGGGGATGCTTCGGTACTGCGACCTGGCCGCCATTCTCTAGAATTTTTGCTTCTGTTGAATCGTAATCTTCCACTCCCATTGTACATGCAAAGCCGTTCATCGCTTGGTTCGGTTCAGGCCGGGCGCCTTGCCGCTTCATTAAAGCCCCATTGATACCCATTTCATCCTCGGAACCAGTCACAGCTCCAAAATAAGGCATTCCCGCATATTCAGTCCAATCCTGAAATGTCCATCCAAATACCTCGCCATAAAACTTCTTTGCGCGTTCCATCTCATCCACATGAATTTCGAAATGAATTAATCTTCCCATAACTTAGCACCCACCTTTTCTAAAATTCCCCTTGCCATATACGCTTTTCAAGTTGTTATTTAAATTATAACCTCCGGACAAGCAAATATATACAATATTCAGAATAATATAGCACATCTTAAAGATGTTCATCCAATCTAATAACAAAAGTGCCTGCCACAATCTAAAGGAGATACATTCAGTTGCAACAGGCACTTATTTTTATTCGGGCACTTCGCCCTTAACCTCTATACTTTATAGCCAACCCTTTTATGAAATTCCTCGCGAACTTATCCCCGCACTCTTTATAATTCTTATGGCCTTTTTTACGCAATAAAGCACTAAGTTCTCCTTTTGTTATGGAGACTCCGGCCATAGCCAAAATATCGATCATATCCTCACTCGTTAATGCCAGGGCTATTTTCAGCTTTTTTAAAAGCATATTGTTTACCGGATCATTACTTTTTAAAGCCGCTGGGGTTTGGTCACCCTGTCCCGGCCTTTGCTCCTGTGGCCCTCTTTTGAAAATAATCAGTCCGTTAAAAAAGGACTCAAGCTTGGTATTATTGATTTTAATACTGTCGTCTTCTTCAAAGCCGTCTTCATCCTCGTAGTCGTCCTTCGTTTTCGTGAGCATCATTTTCACTTCATCCTTGGTAACTTCAATTCCGCCCAGTTTAAAAATCTTTACCACGTCGTTATCCTTAATATCCAGCGCATACCGAACTCTGATTAAAATATCATTGTTTTCCAACGAAAAACCTCCCGTGTCCATCCTGTTTCTTCTATTATTACTCAACTAGCCTACAGAATTCTACTTTAGTTAGATAAATAGCGCAACTATCCTCATAACGACAAATGGTATCCGAATGTGCTCATTCGAATACCATAGTATTTTTAAAATAAGAATCAATCTCTTTCTCTTACTCTCTGTGTATCGCGAATATTCTTTTGAATCGTGATTGCTGCAAATAGGCTAAGGACAAATGACATACCATAAAAGCCCTTTTCGCTTAAAACAATACTTCCCGCATTGTATAAACCGATGGCCATTAATGAAATCGCTACAATAAGTGCAAACCAGCTGATACCGTAATAAATATTTGTAACAGGAATGCCTTCCTCTTTATCTCTAACCGCTTTTTGCAAAGATACCGCGGAATAAAGGCCGAATACCAAAACAGCAAAGTAATAACCCTTTTCATTCAGCTGCATCCCTGCATTCCATAAGCCGATGAGATAAGCCGTAACACCGACTAAAAGCGCCGCCCAGGAAGCCCCCACAAAAGCCGGAGTCGGTTCCCCCTCTTTCCGCTCCACCTTCTTTTTTAAATCAGGCTGTCTCCCTTTATCCAATAAAACCTCAGGATCATTAGCCATCGAATGCTCCCCCTCCATCTTTATCTAATAAGAATGGAGCACCACAGATCCACTGAGTGCTCCCGCTTAAATCCATTATATAGAAAATTCTAACAAAGGGTAGATATTTTTCCTTATTATGAAAAAGATTGGGTATAAGCACCTCGGCCACCTCACAAGGCAGCGAGCGACAACTAAATTAGACCCTTAGCGACCCACGGAAACCCCTGGCGGCATAATAGGATTCTGCTCCATTGTGGTACACAAAGACTGTATCGTAGCGGCGATCACAAAAGATGGCTCCACCAAGTTTTCTAATATTTTCAGGTGTTTTCACCCAGCTCGATGTTTTCGTATCGAAACTTCCAAGTTTCTGCAGCTCCCGGTATTGTTCTTCCGTTAAAATCTCAATACCCATGTCAGCAGCCATATCCATAGCGCTGTTTTGAGGCTTGTGTTGTTTCCTTGACTCCAGCGCTTCCCGGTCATAACAAATACTTCTGCGTCCCTTTGGGCTTTCCGCCGAACAATCATAAAAAATGTATTCGTCGGTTTTTTCACCATGCCCAATAACATCCGGTTCACCACCGGTACTTTCCATTTCATTAAGCGACCACAGTTTTGCAGGATTCTTGTCCAGTTTTCCCTGTACTTTATCCCATTCAAGTCCTTGATGTCGGTCCATGTTTTTCTCAAAACGGGTTTTCAATGTACCGAGTATTTCTTCATGTTGTTTAGGCGATAACCTTTTTTCAGTTTCCATATCAATTCTCCTCGTTTACTATGTTTAGCCTGCTTTTAAAACTGCCACTTAAACCATTTGGTTCTTTTTGCAACTGTTTGTTTTTCCAAAATGCGTAATAATTTCATGTGTCTATTATAATATCACGACCTCAAACTAATTCAAAAGATTCACCGGAATAAGAATCATTTAGTGCGACCGCAAACACAATCATCCATTCTTAAAATAATAGAATACCTTGTGTATTCCCAGCAACCTGGTTTTTCTTCTGCCGAATTTTTTCTATTAAGGAGAAAGGCACCCCAGTTGTCCGGACTGTGGAGGATATAACAAAAGCATAACTGCCCGTAATGGGAGCTATGCTTTTTCTGTTACACAGTCTGAAGGGCAAAAGAACGCAAATCCAACTGATACCGCTTCCCGATTTCATCGAGCTCAGTAAAGAGATTTTCAGGAAGTTCAATTCCTTGTTCAGTCTGTTCCAGCATACGCAAGTATTCAATTTCCCCAGGAACCAATATCTCCTTGACACCCGGGGCTGTAGGTTCGGCTTTGATTTCCCTTATATACAGGTCCATCCGTTCCTTGAATTTCTCCACCGGTATAAAGCGGTTAAATCGATTGCAATAAAAAAGTGGCCTACATTCTGGGGTTCCTCCCAATTGTCGTACATATTTTTCACATGGCGTCCGAACCCTGCCCCCGTAAGGACACCGGACAATATATCAATAAACATGGAAATGCCATATCCTTTTGGCCCCCCTAAGGGAAGGACGGATCCTTCAAGTGCCGCTTCCGCATCTATTGTCGGGTTCCCTTTCTTATCGATCGCCCAGCCAAGTGGAATCGTCTCGCCTTTACCGCCCCGAATCATGATGGCTGAAGGAACTTCCAATAGAACTGATAGCAATCGAACAGCCATCTGGGTATTGCCTGGAGCAATGAACCGCTCCTTTACTTTTATTCCACACATATATGCGTAGACAAAAACAACAGTGATGTGATTCGATCCAGTTCACAATGTTGTCGGAATGTGGCCAAGATAAAAACATTTCACTAAGAGATTGGAAGCGGCCATACAGACAGTAGCGGCGCGTAAAGGTCCCCTTATAGCGTCGCCAAGCTAGCGGGAATCCCCTACAGTTACCATAAATGTTGAGCCATCTGGTTTTACATAGTTAGGTATATTAATATCTTCCGGATGTGAATCAACAACGTGTATACCTGGTGCAGTCTCCGCATTTCTCGTCTTGGCAATCAATACACCAGAATCTTGTGTGAAAGAGTCCGCACCCAACCGGTCTACAACCTCAAGAGTATAGTTATTGTACGCTCTGCCGCTAAAAGCCGTTTTCTCACCTAAATTCACCTCATTTTTTCACGTTTTCACGGGAGTTAAAATAGAAATCTCAATTTTCTTGGTGTAGTGGAAAGGAAATTGAATGGGAGAAGTAAGAGAAAGGAGAGAAGAAATACAGGGGGTTGTTATTGGATTAAACTGGTTTTTTTATTGATAAAATACATGATTGAGTTATCGGATAAATCTAGTTTTGACAAGGGATAACGGGGAAAAGAGTATGAAAAAAGAATGGAAAAGATATTGAGATTGTATTGAATAGAAGAAAAAAACCCGGATTCCTATAATGGAATAACCGGGATAATATTGGTCCATAACTGCAAATCGGAAGAGTTTATTGTTACGGGTTAGTAAGTTTATTGGTTCACATAAGTTAAAAGTTAATGTAGATATGTATTTGCGAATTGATATTTGTTAAAGAGGCAACTTCCATAACATTAGTTGCCTTCTTTTAATATTAGTTTCGTAACCGCTTTAACATGTGTTAAGTGTAGGTGGAACACAATATGAGGTAAGTTTTCAATTTAATTGCTTTAATTTCTAAATAGTGCAAATGCTATAGATTGGAATCGTCTTGCACTTTAATAAGAGTTTTTTATTTAATTTTATCCCTATTTATTGTGTCATTCCCTGCCAGTCTTATTATCTGTGGGCTAACGATTAAATACGTAATAATGCGCCATTAGGCTTTTCTAACTCTTGATCTGTTATCTGATTCATTTTACAAAAATGTTCAAAAAATTGTTGTGCAAGCTCTCGTTCCTTCGGGTCACTTTTCAACGAAATAATATCAAGCAAAATTTGGGCCATCCATGAATTATCAAAATAACGGTATTTACCTGTATTCCAAGTCATTTTTTGGGGATATTTTTCATTTACATAATATCTCCAGAAAAGCATCTGATCCGATTCTTGTTCTGTAAGCTGGATTCTGTATTTTGAATGAGCAGGAATATAACCATCTTCACTGAGCTTACCAATAAAATCTTCATTCACCATATAGACACCTAAGATTCGTCTGTCTTTTTCAGGCATGCTTGAATCTATTGCTGTTAACAGAACAGCACTATTTTGGTGCAACCGGATGGGTTTATTTGGCTTTCCCTTGTTATTACCACTTTTTATTATGCCTGAGAAAACCTTCCACTCTGAAAAAGAACTATTCTGTTCTTCTGTGTCACACCAAAAAACCATTTGCGATTCGGGATGAAGTTTATGATTTTTCATAAGTTTTTCATGTTCCAACTGAAGTTGCTGGTTTTTTTGTTGTAGTTTTTTTTCCTCTTCCTTCTTCCATTCTTCCTCCTTTCGTTCGTCTTCCCTTTTTTGTATAATTTTTTCAAGTGAATTAGCAACATTTTTATCATGCAGTTTTAGGTGCGTTCCAAATACATCGGGGAAAACAAACTTTTTATTTTCCGATGCGAAGGTAATTTCAATAACAGAATCATTTTGTTTAACTATACTCCCCATACCAAAACGCTTGTGTGTGACTTTCTTATTGATTAGATTCATTCTCTAGTCCTCCTTTTAGAATAAAAACTCGGTTACAATTAGATAACAAATTGATATTTTTATTCAATTAACTTCCTTTAAAGCTCACAAAACTGTTTGATTTTTTCTTCGGTTTAAAAAAAGGATATTAAAAAACGTATCCATAATTCTATCTGCAAAAAATACAGCTGAATTCGGGATACGATTTAAAAAAGCAATTATAAAGATTATTGTAACATTTTTTCGGAAATATCGCAATTTTATTATTGACAATACATTTTATTGTGGGGTAAAATAAAGATTTTATCCTCATTACTTTTTGAAATAACTATGAAATAAAGGCCTTCAAAAAGTCGCTAACTTTTGAAGGCACCTAAATAATTATTTTACAAAAGCAGTTGGAAAAAGAACTAATTTTTCTCAAGCGTTTTATTTTAGGGACTTATCCATTTCGCTGTCAATGTCTCTGCGTTTAGCATCTCTTCTGGTCTGCCTTCAAATATAATTTGTCCGCCTTGTTTTCCTCCTCCCGGACCCATTTCTATGATCCAGTGAACCTTGGCACATTGGACACAATGAATGTGTTGACACTGCTAAAACATCATCCTGGGATATTTGTTTTAGCTTTGAGATATCTCTATTAATATAGACCCGCGTAAATCTAGGCAATAACCCATCCCACTCTGCATTGTGGGGTCCATTTTTTGTGTGAAACGGCGCATAGGCTCTCTCGCCTTCCCGAGGACCATACAATAGTAGGTGGAGGTCTTCTTCTGAGTAGTCCTTTATGGGTTTATCCGGATCAAATAATCCGCAGGTCATCATCCAATTACCTTGCCAGCCTGAAGGAGATAATGGCTTAAATCTGACAGCATACTCTCGAAGAGATTTATCAAAATATCTTCTGCTTTCCGTTGCTAAGGTATCAAAAACCACTGAGCTCTTACCTGATCCTGAAAGACCAGTAAATACGATGATTTTTTCTTTTGGGATGTTTATATCTACATTTTTTAAATTGTTTTCTTTAAGTCCTCTTAAAATTATTTCATCTTTTATTTCTGTCATTTTAATATCCTTTCTATGAGTTTATACATTTTACTAAATCGTTCAACTATACTGTCAGAACTCAACCCGATTAATCATTAACAAACCGAGCATTCCTCCAATTCATAGTTAGAATAAAGTCTCCCGAAAATCACACGTCCCCTTCTTTTTCCCCTTTGTCCACACTCTTATTACCTTTTCCCCTCTTTTTTGTATGCTTTTTATTGAATTCGGATAAAGTTTCGATTTCGGTGTACGTGGTAACACATAGGGTTTTTGGTAAGTTTAGACAAATTTATCTAGATTTAATTACCAGAAAACTATATTATGAATATTAAGATAATTTAAATAATTTAAAGGTAAGGAGAGTTATCCATGACAAAAGATATAGCCCATAATTATTATAAAGAATTAATCGATTTACAAGATGCAGAAGGGGTCGAGGCTCAATTTCGAAGTTTACTTGAGGTTCCGATTGAATCCATTTCTGACCTGGAAAAGTGGTTAAAAGATGAAAAGGATTTAATGATGAAAATCACGGAGGCGATGACAGGCCACCAAGTCGATTTCTACCGAAACACAGAGGATGCGGACTTCAAATCAACTCATCTTCACGATCAGCAAGTTATCCAGCCAATCTTAATGAAATATGAAGCAAAATTGAATGAGAAATGCTGCGAGTCTGCTTATCTAAATCAATTAGATGAAAACCGTTACGGCTTAATGCGACGCTTTCGCGAATCCAAAGTTAAATTGTTCAGAGAAGAAAACATACCCTTAATGGTAAAAGAACAAGAGCTCTGTACGAAGTATAGTGAAATTATGGGAGGATTAACAGTTGAATGGGAAGGAGAGGTAAGGCCTTATCCTTCTATCAAATCTAAGCTCGATCACCTGGACAGAGAGGTGCGAGAAAAAGCTTATCACGCCATGATGTCAGCCCATCGAGGGATTAAGCCCGATATAGATGCCATTATGGATGAACTTGTTCAACTGCGCCATCAAATTGCCTTGAATGCAGGCTTTGAAAATTATCGAGATTATATGTTTATGGTTAATAATCGTGAGTATACTGTTCAAGATTGTTATGACTTTCATGATAATGTAGAAAAGCATATTGTCCCAGCTTGGAATAGGTTAGCAGATGTCTTTAAGTCCAAACTTGGTGTTGATACGTATCGTCCTTGGGATAACACCGCTAAATTATTGAAAAACCCACCTTACTCCGAAGTATCTACTCTTTTGGATGGCGTTTCCGAAATGTTAGGGAAGACCGACCCATATTTTGGAGAGCGTTTCGAGTACATGAGGGAGCATGGGTTACTAGATCTTGGAGATCGGAAAGGAAAAGGCCCAGGAGCTTTCTGTACCTTCTTACCTGTTTCCGGGGATACTTTTGTTTTCGCGAATTTCAGTCCATCCTTTGATTCACTAAGCGCATTGATTCACGAAATGGGCCATGCGGTAAATGGGTACCTCGAGTTTTCAGAACATGGGCCTCTAGAAGAATACCAACTACGAGCGGAAGTTGCTGAACTGTATTCTTTTGGGATGGAAATGCTCTTATTGGATAAGTTAGATCGTTTTTATCCAGATCAAGAGGATTTTAAGAGCGCACAGCGTGAAGAGCTAAGATGGGCATTTTCAATGTTATTAAAACCATTAACCGGGGATCTCTTCCAGCATTGGATGTATACAAATCCTGCGCACACTGCCAAAGAGCGTGATGACAAGTTCTTTGAAATCTCAAAACGTTATAGCTTCAACCCAGTGGATACTTCCGGGCTTGAGGAGGAAATTGGTATGAGCTGGGCAGACACTATTCATTATTTCCATTTTCCTTTCTATACTCTTGAATACGGCATCGCTATGCTGGGGGCTCTTCAATTACTTGAAAACTATCAGAAAAATCCAGATCAGGCTGTGGAATCCTTTAAAAAAGGGGCAAGTGCAGACTACAATCAATCCATCGCATCTATTTTTGAAGAAACTGGAGTCAGTTTTGATTTTTCAGAGCCGGCTGTTAAGCGTATGGGTGAATTCCTAGAAAAAACGATTCAGGATATTTAACAAAGTGGGAGCACGGAGACGGTTCTTATTAGAATATCAGAGAAGTTCCTCCACAATCTGACCCGATTGTTCAATAAGAATTCAGGAGAGTAATCATTTATTTCTATTTCCAAACATAAAAAGAGTTCAACAATGAACTCTTTTTATGTAAACTTTGCTAATATTTTTTCAGTTCTAACTTCGACACACACTCCACATGAGCCGTCTGCGGAAACATATCAACCGGTTGAATGTATTCAACTTTGAATTTCGTGCTTAATGTCTGGATATCCCTCGCAAGCGTTGATGGATTGCAGGACACATAGACGATTTTCTTTGGTTTTACCTTTAACAGTGTTTCAAGCAGCTTGCCGTCGAGACCTGTCCGTGGCGGGTCGACGATGACAACGTCCGGGCGCCAGCCTTCTTTCGTCCATTTCGGCAGCCATTCTTCCGCTTTGCCTGTTACATATTTTGCGTGTTTGATGCCGTGGCGCGCAGCGTTTTTCTTTGCGTCTTCGATTGATTCGGGGATAATGTCCATTCCCCGGATTTCGCCTGCCTGGCCTGCGACCCAAAGGCCAATCGTTCCAACCCCGCAGTATGCGTCGACGACCTTTTCCACCCCGGTCAGCTCGGCCGCCCTTTTCACTTCATCATACAGCTTAACTGTTTGAACAGGATTCAGCTGGAAGAACGTCCTTGCTGAAAGCTCGAACTGCAAATCGCCGAGTGTTTCCTGGATAAAGTCGCTTCCGGACAAGGTGGCTGTCTCTTTTCCAAAAATCAAAGACGTTCTTTCTCCGTTGATATTTTGGACAATCGACTTAACGCCAGGCAGCCTCTTCGTAATTTCTTCTATTAGTATTTCCTTTTTGGGAATGTCCTTTTGCGTGGTAATCAGGACAACTTGGAGCTCCTGGGACTGGATGCCGACGCGGGTGACGATGGTCCGGACAATTCCTTTCCGAGATTTTTCGTTATAAATCGGAATGTGGAGATCCTGCAGAATTTGCCGTACCTTTAATGTTGCTTCGGTCGTCGCGGAATGCTGTACGGCACATTGCTCAATGTTGATGAGCTTATGCGAATTCAGTCCGTATAGGCCAGCGAGCACCTTGCCTTTTTCGACGCCGATCTGGAAGCTGCTTTTGTTTCGGTATGCCCACGGGTCTTCCATGCCGATCATCGAGCGGACATCGAGTTCATCTAGGTTCAGCTTTGTATGGCGCTCGAGTGACTGCAGGACGATGTCGCGCTTTTCGATGAGCTGTCGTTCATACTTGAGATGCTGAAGCTGGCAGCCACCGCACTGTTCAAAAACTGGGCATGGCGGCGCCACCCGGAACGGTGACGCTTTGCGGATTTTTTTTATTCGGGCTTCAGCGAACTTCGGATTGATTTTGGTCGCTTCGACGACGACTTCCTCACCGGGAAGCGCGCCGGGAACAAAGACAACCTGCCTTTTGAAATAACCGACGCCTTCCCCATTAATGCCGAGCCTTTTGATTGTTAGCGGAAAGGTTTGCTTTGGTTCTATTTTAATTGCCTGTTCTTTTTTCATGTTGTTCAACTCCGTTTACTTCCCTCATAATAAAATGAGGCACTGGATACGTCCCCTGCTTCATTGCTTCACTTTACTCAATACTTCTCCATAGGTAGAGGGATGCGTAGCTTAGGTATGGTTCCCAGCCGGTTTTGTAGCGTTCCATTTCTTCATTGGTTGGTTTTCGTTCGAGCTGGTATAGTTTTTTGAGTGCGTTTTGGATGCCGATGTCCGCCATTGGAAACAGGTTTTGACGGCCGAGGCCAAAAAGCAGGAAATTCTGGATGGTCCATGCGCCGATTCCGCGTATTTTGATCAGCTTGTCAAAAATAACTTGCTCATCCTCATGCTTTAAAGCTTCGATATCCAAACCGCCCTCTGTGACAGCCTTGGCAATGTCGATGCAATATTCCGCTTTCCTGCCGCTGAATTGCATCTCCCTGAGTTCTTCAACTGTCAGCGCGGCAACCGTCTCAGGTGACGGATAGAACCAGGCACCGTCTTTTTCAAACCCGTATTTCATGACGAATCGTTGCGTTAACTTAATCGCAAACGCCAAATTGAGCTGCTGGTGGATGATGCATTTCAGCAGGCATCCGAACGGATCGAAGTCAAGAATAAGCGGCGTGCCGATATGCTCATCAAAAATCATGTTGAGGTCAGTTTTACCAAAATGCTCGTGAATATCCTTTAACGGCACTTCCCACTGGAATACCTCGGCAAGCCGTTTGATGATGCGCTCTTTATCCCCGCTTTCGGCTTCGATTACGAAGCTTGGCTGATTGGTTGTACCAGTCGCGGTGACGGTAGCCGTAAAAGCTCCGCCAGCCTGTTTGATTGGAACCTTAATTGTCCTGTTTTCAAGATTGAGGGCATTGAGCGGGTCCATTGATAGCCGGTCAAGGACCCTGTCAAAATTATACGGGCCGTCTATTTGAATTGATTCCTGCCACACACTAGTTTCCCCTTTGTCCATTTTCCCTGATTATAGCATGATTTCCTGCGATGGCCTAAGACACGGTCAATAACTAAAAAAAAGATGCTGGCCAAGAATAATATCTTTAACCAGCATCCAATCATCTATTTAGAATTAGGCGAGAACCCTCGTGACTTCAGTCATGAGATGAATCACCTTCGGATACGGTCTAGTGCTATAAATCATTTGGTTTTTGTACTAGACTAAGTATCCGACAGGTAAGCCAATCTTTCGTAAAGCTCAATATAGATGCTATAATATAACTAGAAATTGTTCTTTGAAAACTGAACATACAGGGTTGATGCAGGAAAAGCTCTGCATCGTCAAATGTTCAAGCAACAAGAACAAAAACCGTTACATGTAGCGATAGCCAAGCACATGTGATAGATTAAACGGGGTTTGCTTGGTTCCTCGTCAAACAGTTCACCTCTTAAAGAAGGTGATTAATTCGGTATGCCAACGGGCGTATATTGGGCTGTTGATACCAGAAGGCGATTTTTGCCTTCACAAGCTCGTGACTTCAGTCATGAGTTGTTGACGTGCAACCTCTGGTAAATGTATTTCTAAATCATCACCATTAAGTGAATATGACCCAGTAATATTAACAAAATTGAATAAATCATTAATGGAATAATGCCGCTAATTGCCAATTTCATCTCATCCCGAATGCCTTAAACACGATATTACTTCATCCCATCGATTACCACGTCTGCCCGCTCATGCGGTTTATGGGCTTCCACATATATCTGTTCCGCAACCATCCAGTCATTTACCCAACGATCCCTAGCCCCTTCGCCATCCCGCTCAAGCCCTCTTTGTAGCCTGACGTCATACGGGCAATCCACGAAAATCGTGAAATCGTAGTAATCCGCCAGTTCATGCCGTGTCGAGGATATCCCTTCAATAATGACAACTCCGCCTACAGGGGCGGTATGCCATTCAGCAAGCTGATCACTATTCCAATCGTAACGCTGGTAGCTACCTTCTTTATCCTGGCTCAACGGCAGCAGCACCTGATTTAATACCCGCTGCCAGTCAAAATCTGCGCCAACAGGCTTTTCCTGTGGCGGTCCTTTTATGATTTGGGCCGAAAGAAAGTAAAAATCGTCCATATGGACAACGATTGTATCTGTTCTAGCTTCCTTCAGCTTTCTGGCAAGAGTGCTTTTGCCAGAACCCCCGCATCCATCAACCCCGATAAGTAACGTCGATTGCTTTCTCGGAAGTGTATCAATCGCCACTGCCAACTGTTCAAATGTCTCTATTCGCATATCGTTTGCTTCCCCCTTTGCAATCCGCCTTTGCTTACCATTTCTCCCCACAATCACGGGACGTATTTTTTGGGAAAGTATTAAATGGCTGTGTCCCTTTACCTTATATTGAAGTTATTATAAAGTACCCTTAAACTTCTCAGGTTTTTTTACATAGCTCTCAATTATATACCCGCATCTTGTACAAAGAATATATTCTACATCCGAACCTAGACTCATTTTATTCATCGGATACATAACCCCCTGTCCACTATGCTTCCCCTTACCTAGTTCAGTTCCACCGCATTTTGGGCATTGTGTTATCGCAGCTATCGAACGATTCATTTTTTAAACCTCCCTGAAGTTTATCTTCTAATCATAGCCACCTATCCAAACTTAAAGTTCAATTATATACGTTGCTATTTTCTTTACGATGCTTTTGCCAGCACTGACGAAATTATAAACATTGCAAAATGCGTACTGGCGGCCATCCTCTATTTTAAACGTTCCATTTACAGCACCTGATTTGCCATGTGTAATAATATCTAACACTTCTATTTCGACTATTTTCCAAATAAAATCTTTTTTTAGTTTATCTGCAAGTTTATCTTTCCCGATGATCGTTGTGTTTCCAACCAGTTGCCAATGGATATGATCTGTGACACTATCTGCAATGAACTCTATATCCTTTTTGGCAATGGCAATAATAAATTCTATAAGAAATCTTTTTTTAGGAGAGTTACCGCAGTCTTCAGGGAATACAAACTTTATCCCACGGCCATCACTGGATGTATTTTTCATTTTAAAAAACTCCTTGCTATCTTTGCGGTATTCTTTGGCTCTTCTACAGCCTTAATTTTTAATTTCGGAACCCCATTCTATTTCCCTTTAACATGGACCACAATTGTGCCAAAATAGTTACTGCCAATGGATACTTCCAAACGCCACGTCCCCGGTTTGGATAATGACATATTGGAAGGCCTTGAACTGTCAGAACCTCTAACCCCGTCTGGGCTGTAGTCCAGCTTTCCATAATTCCATACTTTTTTCACATTCGCTGTACCGGCATTTTCAACCAGTGCTTTTTCCTTTACCCCGGTCTCTTTATGTGTCGCGACAACTTTGAATTCGCCGCCTTCTATCGTCTGTTCATCACTCCAAAAATGCCAAAGCCATTTGTTTGTTTCTCCTTCGATAAACTCCGGTCCAACAATCCCTACTTTTTTATCCTCTCCAATTAGTAAATCTCCTTCGGAAGTTGTAAATTCAGGTGACAGCTCCCATTGCCGGGAATCTTCAGCTACAGGCTGACTCTTGGTATTAGCGCCTGCATAATCTTTGTTTTCCAGGCATCCCGATAAAACGAAAATGAGCAGCGGCCAAAAACAGGCAAATACCCATTTGGATTTTTTCATACGATCACCTCTAGGGAAAATTTACGAATCTATTCTAAAACAGGAGAATTCTTTCTTACTCATAATAATTATCTGTAACTTTAACCTGATTTTTTTCCAATTTTTCTAAAACTCTGCTCTCAATTCCCCTAAAATCCTCATATGGGACGACGAAATGTTTATTGCTAGTCGTAATGAACTCATAGCTCTCCAAGTACTTTGCGTTGTCGCCGGTTCTTACTGCATGAACTTGTTTTACTTCTTTAAAACTGTTCCATTCATAGGTATCTGTATGGTTGAACGATTTCAGTTCATTGTAATGAAGCCCCTTATCATCGAAGTAGTAATAGTTGGTAGCCCCGACCATGAACACGGGTATACTAAATAATAGGAGCACCAATGTAATCCACTTCATAAATTTCAGCTCGTATCTGTATTGAATAAAAAGATGCATAAACATGACAAGCGCAATCCAAACCATCCCCGCCATAAATGTTATATACCCCTGGCCTGGCGCCACAAATAGCCATTGCTCACGGTTTTGAAAAAAAGAATTATGTATCAGAAAAACAATTATAAAGGGCATAAAAAAACTGCTGATCAGCAAAATAATCGCCCAAACAACCATTACCGCAGGGCTTTTTTCAGTTTTCGTCATTAAGTTGCTCATGTGTAACCTCCGTAGGTCTAATCGTGTTTTTTAAAACTTATTCCATGTCCCTCCCTACAATAGATTTATGGAAATTATTGTACCACTTTTTAACAATAATTGGGTTTAATATGCCTATTATTAATAAAAAAGAACTGCATCGCTGCAGTTCTTTTGATCAATTTGCCTTCTGCTTTTTTGCCAAATGATCGAGGGTTTTGAATTTGTAGCCTTTGGCTTTAAGATCGACAATCACTTTTTCGAGAGCGTCGGCGTTGTCTTTAGAGACGGAATGGAGCAGGATAACCGCGCCTGGGTGAATCTGTTTCATAATATTGTCATACGAATATTGCCAACCTCTTTGCTGGTTTACATTCCAGTCAACAAATGCCAGCGACCATAACACATGTGTATAACCCGCTTCCTTGCTAACCGCCATTGACCTGTCGCTGAATGTTCCACGGGGCGGACGGACATAGGCCATTTTCTTTTTGCCGGTCAGCTCCTGATAGGCAGCTCGGACACGCTCAAGTTCTTCCTTTATTTTTGCGTCAGGAATTTTTGTAAAATCGGGGTGCCCCCACGAATGGTTTCCGACAATATGCCCTTCCTTTACCATTCGCTCCACATATTCCGGCGCGCTCTCGATGTAGTGGCCCGTAACGAAAAATGCTGCGGGGACTTTTTCTTTTTTTAGAACATCGAGAACCTTTTCTGTATAACCGTTCTCATAGCCATTGTCGAAAGTGAGATAGACGATTTTCTCGTCCGGGCTTCCCTTGTAAAATGCTCCGTTTTTTTCGAGGAGTGCTTCATATTGCCAGCCTGCATCCGCCTGCTGTTCATTTTGGCCGCGCTTGAAACCCCAGCCGAACGGTGTTGATGATGTCTCTCCGTGTGTCTTTTTGGGAATAAAAGCAAGCATTATGCAAACTGCAATCAACAGCATGTACAATTTTTTCATTCGCAAATCCCTCCAAACCCAATATCCCTTAGTGTTTGGAATCATTGTCGATTATACTGATGGCAATATTTTCTCTATATCCGACAGACTTCCCATCCTCACGTATTTCCCGGGAAATTCCGTCATTTTCTTTAATATTGCAAAAAAACGACAGCCTAACTAGGTCAGGACTGTCATTTTATCAGAATATTCTTATTTAAATACCGGTTCTTTGAACTCTGCAAGCTTTTCGAGCGAGGACTTGTCGACATCTGCATGAAGGCTGTTTCCGTGAGAATCCATGGTGACAACAGCTGTAAAGCCTTCAACCTTCAAATGCCACATTGCTTCCGGGATTCCGAACTGCATCAGGTCGACTCCTTCGACAGATTTAATGCAATCCGCGTAATACTGTGCCGCACCGCCAATTGCGTTCAAATAAACTCCGCCATGTTCGTGAAGAGCGGCAAGTGTTTTCGGCCCCATTCCGCCTTTTCCGATAACGGCGCGAATGCCGAATTTCTTCATTATATCGCCCTGATAAGGCTCTTCGCGGATACTTGTTGTCGGGCCGGCTGCCTTCACATGCCATTTTCCTTCTTCATCCTTCAGCATAACCGGTCCGCAGTGGTAAATGACCTGTCCGTTCAAATCGACTGGGGAATCGTTGGTCGACAAATATTTATGGATTGCGTCACGGCCTGTATACATCATTCCGTTAATTTGGACAACGTCGCCAACCTTCAGGCTGCGGATTTGTTCTTCGGTGATTGGTGCCTGAAGTGTGATAACCCCTTCGGAGGCAGCGGCGGTTTCCTGTGCTGCGAGCGTTTGCTCCTGTTTAAAATCAATCATCTCGCCTTCCTGATACATCCAATCATTAATTTCCCCGGTCTCAGGATTAACATTGACTCCAAGGCGGCGGAATGCCCAGCAGTTGTAGGCAACCGACACAAAGAAGCTGGCAGGAATTCGGTTCATAACGCCAATTTTACAGCCAAGAAGGGTTGTTTCCCCGCCAAAGCCCATGGTGCCGATGCCAAGCTTGTTGGCATTTTCCATAACATATTCCTCAAGCTTGCGAAGTTCTTCATTGGGATTCACGTCATCATTGGAACGGAAAAGCTGTTCCTTGGCAAGGTCATAACCGGAAGAACGGTCACCGCCAATGCCAACGCCGATGAATCCTGCGCTGCATCCCTGTCCCTGTGCCTGGTAGACGGAATGCATAATGCATTTGCGTATTCCATCGAGGTCACGGCCCGCACGGCCAAGCCCTTCAAGCTCGCAAGGCAGACTGTATTGGATATTTTTATTTTCACAACCCCCGCCTTTCAAAATCAAGCGGACATCGATATAGTCCTTTTCCCATTGTTCAAACTTAATGACAGGCGTTCCACCGCCGAGGTTGTCGCCGCTGTTTTCCCCTGTCAGCGAGTCCACGGAATTCGGGCGAAGCTTGCCGGCCTTTGTAGCCAAAGCAATTGCTTCTTGGATTGCAGCCTTCATCTGGATCTGGTTCGCGCCAACCGGGGTCTTGATTTTGAACGTTGGCAGCCCCGTGTCCTGGCAAATCGGCGAGACCTGTTCATCCGCCATTTTAATATTGTTCGTAATCGTCGCAAGGCTCATTGCCGAACGAGTTCCGGCATTTTCACGCTCTGCCGCACCCTTAATTGCCCGGCGGACATCCTTTGGCAGCTTTGTAGACGTTTCCACAATCAGCTTGTACATGCTCTCTCGAAAATTTTCTATGTTCACTGTCTTCTCCCCCTTGTTTCAACAGCTAAAATATGTAGTGCAAATAATTCCCATCATTGTTCATTATACTCCGAATGGGGAGGGGATTAAAGTATGTTTGTTTCTTAAATTCATTCAGCCATTTAAAAAACCCCGCTCGCGGCGGGGTTTAGAGGTCGCGATTATTGAATTCGCGTACTTTGGATTCGATGTCGTCAATGATTTCGAGCAGGCGGTCGATGTCGTCGACGTCCGCTTCTTCAGGTTCAATCGCTTCAAGCAGTTCCATGAACATGTTCAGGCGTTGTTTCAGGAAGGTTACTTGTGTGTCTTTATCAGTAATGTCTTTGCCCAAGTGTTTCGCTCCTTTCGTCTCGACTACCATCCTATCCGAAAACGAACTGTTTTTCTAGTCCTATTATTCCACTTTAGGCAAAAAATCAATCCCGATTGCCGTCCCTTCCCGGCTTGAATCGGATGCGCCGTACATCATTCCCGCCTCCAGGCCAAACTGGATCGCCTGGACATTCCCGATCACATGCGGTTCATTGCCAAACTCGAAATTCATTGATTCAAGCTTCCCTTTGGCCAGCATGTCGATTCCATTTTCCCAGGACAGCAGCATACCTGGCGTAGAGAAGATACGTGGTTCTTCTATCGCGTCCTTCAAATCCATGCCGAAATCAATGAAGTTCACGATTGTCTGGAAAACGGATGCAATAATTGTCGGTCCGCCCGGTGAGCCTAACGTCAGAACCGGCTTGCCATCTTTAAATAGAATCGTCGGGCATTTGCAGCTGACCGGCCGTTTTCCTGGTCTCGGTTCGTTTACTCCCCCTGGAATCGCATCGAAATCGGTCAATTCATTGTTCAGGAAAAAACCATAGCCTGGAACCATGATGCCAGTCCCGAATGGATGCTCAACCGTTGACGTGCATGCAACAATGTTTCCCCATTGGTCGGCGACCGTAAAGTGGCTCGTTTCGCTTTTTTCCTCGTCATTCGGCTGCCTGACGACCGGACGCCCTTCCCCCTTTTCATATTTCCATGGATTTCCAAAATCGATATCCAGATTCCTGAATTCAAAGTTGATGTATTCTAACCGCTCGGCAAGGTAGCGTTCGTCCGCCATCCCTTTCAATGGAATTTTGTTGAAGCGCGGGTCGGCAATGTAAGCAATTTTATCAGAAAAAGCAAGCCTCATCGCTTCGGTGAACAAATAATACTTCTCCCAAGAACGCGGCCCATAGGAAGCGAGATCAAACTTCTCCAGCAGCTTTAGGATATAAAGCAGGCTTGGCCCTCCTGCGGTTGGCGGGCTTGCGGCTGCAATTTCATATCCTCTGTAGGAGCCACGGATTGGTTCATCAACAGTGTGTCGGTACTTTTTCAAATCATCAAGCGTCAGGAAGCCACCAAGGCTTTGAACTTCATCGACAATCGCTTCCGCAATTTCCCCTTCATAAAAAGCGGCAACGCCATCTTTTTGCAATATACGGAACGTTCTCGCAAGGTTCGGCTTTTTCACCGGCTCGCCTTCCTGAAGCCTTGTCCCTTCGGTAAAATAAAACTTCCGGGCTTCATCACCTAGCCTATATTCGAATTCATCAAGTGCATTCATAAAAACCCAATTGAGCGGAATGCCATCCTCACAGGCTTTTGCGGAAGGTTCAATGAGTTCCGCAAGCGGCTTGCTCCCATATTCCTTTAGGGCTGCGTCCATCGCTTTCAGGATTCCAGGGATGGCGACCGCGGTTGCGTGGGTAGATCGTTCCCTGAAAGGAATGACCTCCCCGTTCTCGTCAAGGAACATTTCCGGGTGAACTGCAGCCGGGGCTTCCGAATGACCGTCAAAAATTTTAATGTCCCCGCTTTCCTTATGGTAGACCATAAAGAAGCCTGAACCGCCAATGCCCGTCATCATCGGCTCGCCGACATTCAGGGCAAACTGGATAGCTACGGCGGCATCGATGGCATTTCCACCCTCTTCAAGAACCTTGGCTCCGATTTCGGTCGCCAACGGATGGGCTGTAGCCACCATCCCGTATTTCCCTGTTGCTGTTTCTCTTTCTATGCAGCATCTTTCTGATCGTGCCAAATGCCTCGTCTCCCCTCTACGTCCATAGTCTTATACCAAGTTAGTACCCTTTGTTCCTTTTATAGAAACTGGAGGTCAATGGCAAAATCGAGACAATCTGGCTGGCTTTTTGTTTTTAAAAAAGAACAGCCCGTTGGCTGCTCAAGTTTTGACTGAATCTGTCTGAATGGTTGGATTAACTTCTTTTAGGAGGTTTATAAAGTCTTGCTCATCCTTTGGGGAAACGTAAACCAATCCATATTTGCTAAACGTAATCTCCAGCCTTTTTATGGAAAGGGCATAGGAAGCGAGCAGGCTGTTGCTTCTTCTGATTTTCTCAATTTCTTTAATCGGAATATTCCTCTTGAACGGACCGCTTCGGACAATCAGCAGATCTCCCTCAATCTTATAGCCTGTTGAAAACCAAAGCCAAAGCAAAAACGCGGCAATTGGCAATGTTGTAATAGGTGAACCATTTCCCTTTGAAAACAGTGGAATAAAGCACACAAGTATCGATAACAAAATAATCAATGTAAGCCAAGCATCCTTCTTTGATGGAAAATACACTAATATGCCTCCCTATTATTCTGCTAAACCAAACTTACCCTTTACGACCAGTTTCTACAAGATGTTTTTTATGCAATAAAGACTGGGAAACTAAATGAACCAGCGGGATAATCCCGCTGGTTCATTTATGGTCAGGTTGTATTAATACTTTTCGTCTTTGTCGTGGTTCGGCGACTCCTGTCCGCCAGTTGTGTGCTTGCCTTTATCGTTCGAATAGCCAAGCCCGCCTGATTTTTCCGATTCGAATGAATCATCACTCGCCGACATATCAACCGATTCGGACGATACGGATGAGTTGTCAAGTCCGGTTGAGCCAGTCAACGAGCCTGATGCCTTTCCTAAATAGGTTTCGGACATCGATGATTTCACCGAGCTTCCTGATTGCGATGACAAGGAGTTGTCAGTACCCGATCCAGTTGGTGCTGCAGCTTTCAATTCAGAGCCTGCTTCCGCTACCTTTGAACCGATTTGCTTTACTTCACCTTTAAAGCCCATGACAGTGTCGAGAGCATCCTTTGAGATATCCTTCACATCAGACACTTTTCCGAATAGGTCGCTGTTCAGGCGGTCGTACAGCTGTTGCGCGTCAGCAATTGCTTCCTTTAGAACGTTGGATGCCTGCTGGAACTGTGATACCATCTGATCCTTTACCTCAGTGGGGTTTTGCTTTACTTCCGTAAACATGTTCTTAGAGGTATTCTTCAGGTCTACAGCTGTTTCTTTCAAGCTGTTTCGCGTTGAAGAATCGAGAAGGGTCAGAACTCCTCCAATTACACCGCCAATTACGATTCCTTTCAGCAATTTGCTGTTCTTTTCGTTTTCAGAGTAGCCATAATTCTGGTTGTTTTGGTTTTCATACTCGTTCATGTCCTATTCCTCCTTAAATCATTTATAAGTAAAGTTTAGCCTGTTTGTGTATTTCCCGGTCTGGGGCTTACCTAAACAAACAATCGGGGAATTTCCAGGATATACAATAGGGTTAGCAGGCCCTTTAAGCCAAAATCCACAAACTTTTGTCAGGTCTTTTGGACAAAGAAAGGCATAACAAAAAAAACTGAGACTGAACAAAGTAACCATTAAAAAAGGCCACTTCGGTATGACCCGAAATAGCCTTTTTACAAAACATTCACTTACCTTGGCCGTTCGCTTGCCGCAAAACTGAAGGATACGTAGTCCTGGATTGGAATCCAGGCTCCGATTCCCTGGGACGTAACGTTTTTGATGACCAGTGTCTTTTTGTTGCCCTTTAGCATCAGGTAAACCTCGCCGTAAGTGATTTTCCCCTTTTCGTTGATCGCTGGCGCGTACGCATACAGATAGCCAAGCCGTTTCCTCGGAATATTGTAAATCTGGTCCTTCTTCGTACCGAGGCCAATGACGGTTTCGAAGGCTAGCGGCAGGTTTGATTTGCTGGCAGCTTTTATAAGCATCATTTTTTTCACTTCATCGGCATTCGGGACTTTTGCCGTCAGGCCGCCTTTGATGACCTTCTGGGCTTCCTGTACATAATGGATTTGGTACGGCTTTTCTCCGCCTCTGTTGTCAAAGTAATTAGTATTAATTCGCTGGTATTCCCAATTTGGCGATGTCTCCGATGATTCATAGTTCAGCGGCCATTGGCCAAGATAGATGATGGCCTTATAGCCAAGGGCAAACGGAGTGCTATTGACAGAAGTTTCGTTCAGCATCCTGATCAGATTCGGATTTTCGATTTTCACCCTAGATGACTCTATAAGCTTTTTTGCAAACTCACTCGGCTGGAGAAGCGGCTCGTCCTGGTTCGGGTTCGGGTACGTGTTTTCCTTCGTAATATTCATGACCCCTTCTGGAACCAGCCTCTTCGGCACCGCTTTCTCGGCGGAGGCCGGTGAGATGATTGACAATGCTAATGTAAACAGAATAAAAATGACATATTTTTTTCCCACAAAAAAGAACTCCTTTCACAAAGTGCATTTGTATTGCCCTTAGTGTTTTCGGAGTTCGGTGATATTATCCAATTTCAGGTCTTTTTTTGGTAGAAGCGAGCAGCCTGTTCAGTAATTTCTCAAATGGAGGGTAGAAAAGCTGGATGACTGGGCCGATTGCAAAGGTGATAATCAGTGTTCCGAGCCCAATAGGTCCGCTTAAAATCAGCGCGAGGATAAGGGCGATTAGTTCCCCAATCGTTTTAGCCGTCATGATGTTAACATTCATCCTTTTCTTAATGCCCATCATTAAATTATCAATTGGATTAAGAGGGAATTTTGGCTGAAGGTAAAGGGCCGCGCCTATTCCAATGACGATGATGCCAGAGAGGAACATTGAAAGCTGCTCAATGAGCCCTGAAGGTTCCCAGCCTCCAAGGAATAAGAACATCCATAGATCGATCATTGAGCCTATGGCGAAAATGATTCCAATTGCAAGGAATTCCGGTCTGCTTTTATGAAGAAAGGCATTTACACCGATTAGTATGGCTCCGACAATCATAACCCAGCGCCCAATCGATAAGCCGACTAATTCTGTTAAAGCAACGTTCAGCGCATCCCAGGCTCCCGCTCCAAAATCAGCGACAATTGTCATGCAGACGCCAAACGTTAAGATGATTAACCCTATGAAAAAAAATGAAAAACGATAAAATAGCGCCATTTTACTCTCCTTTTAAAAATAATGAAAAAGTAATATTCAGAATGTTTACAACAATTAAATAATAGTGTATACTAACGTTATCTTATAAAAGGAGGGCAGGATCAACTCGCTGGCAACTTTCCATAAAAGGAGGCAGGGATACACTAATTTATGTTGACTGAGAATGATTTTACCATATTAAGCATGAAGGTTGGTGGTTGTTCCCTAAATAATAGCGAATTGATTGACGACCCTTATAGGCGCAAGTTGAATAGTTGAGAAAAAATGGCTCCGGGCGCAATGCTCAGGGCCATTTTTGTGTTGCTCGATGCATTTTAAAGGAGGAAGAAACCGATTCCCATGATAATGTAAGCCGCTAAAAGCGTTAGACCTTCAAACCAGTTTGATTCCCCATCATTTGAAATAATGATCATCAACAGGACGGCAGAAGCCATTGCGACTAGCTCTGGCAGGGTGAATACGAGCGGCATAGAATCCTTGAACAGCAAAGAAATAAGGACTAGGACAGGCGCGACAAACATTGCGATTTGCAATGTCGAACCGATTGCAATTTCAACCGCTATGTCCATCTTGTTTTTCCAGGCGAAAATGAGGGCGGATGCGTGCTCGGCCGCGTTACCGACAATCGCCACAATGATGACCCCAATGAACAGCTCGGTCCAGCCAAAAGATTCCGCAACCGCTTGGAATGTATGGACAAGGTTTTCGGATACATAGGCAACCGTGACTGTAGCAAGGGCTAGGATGATGATTGCCTTCTTCTTGCTCCATTCCGGTTCTTCCTCATGTCCGCCACCGCCACTTTCACTTTGGTAAACCCCGCGATGGGTGACAAGCTTGAAGAAGAGCGCAGCCAGGTACAGTGCAATCAGAATGATGGAAATCCCGACACTTAATGAAATCGTCTTTCCTTCATCCATCCCCATCGAAAACACTTCCGGGATAACGAACGCGACGAGGACGGCAAACATCAGCAATCCTGAGTTATGGCGCGCATCATAGACGTTAAAGGTTTGGCGCTTGAACTTGATTCCGCCAATGAAAAAGGATAGCCCGGCAACCAGCAGCAGGTTCCCAAGAACGGAACCGGTCAGAGATGCCAGTACAACGCCGGTCAGGCCGGCCTTGAGGGCAAATATCGAGATGATCAGCTCGACCGCGTTCCCGAAAGTAGCGTTCAAAAGTCCGCCAACCCTCGGCCCTGCGACGATGGCTAGGCTTTCTGTCGCCCTGCCCATATAGCTTGCCAGTGCAATGATGGTTAAACAGTAAATGACAAATAGGATTGTGCTCGGCCAATGCATAAGGCTTCCAATAACGGATAGTGGAACGCCGATAAAGGTCATTATCATAAAAATTTTATTCGCCACAAAATTCCCTCTCAATCCATATGTAGATGTTAATTCTACCTTTACCCGCGTTTCCTACATTTATTCTCTATTGACCAGCTCGAACGTCTCTTTAATGTTGATGCTGCCTTTTACAGATTGGGCCATCGAGCAGTTTTTCCCGACAAGCTCAAGGGCTTTGTGGATTTGCTTTTCGTCTAGACCTTTACCGGTAATTGTGAAATGGATATGGATGGTTTGAATCCTATTTGCCTCGCTCTCTTTCCGGTCGACTTCTGTACGGATCTCGATATCCTCGACCTGCAGCCTCTTTTTCTCAAGGATTGTCCTCAGGACTCCTCCGCTGCATACAGCTACGGATGCGGCCATCAGCTGATATGGCCTGAAACCTGCCTCTTCATTTCCCGATACGTCCAGGCGCCCGAACGGGAGCTCCGTATAAAAACCGACTTCTTTCATTTTAAAATTCACCAAGATCACCTCTTCATATTATTTTCTCCAAAAGTATCTTGTTTAGAGAGTACAACAAATCGTTTTTACGGAAAAGTTTTTTCCCTCTTCCCGCTTGCAAAAAGGAGCGTTAACAGATACCATCAACTTTGACATTCTAGTAAATTGAGGTTTTCATCATGAAAAAAAATCCCGCTGCCCATTTTTGGATTCTCGTCAGCACAGTCGGCATCTCTGGTATCTCACAGGGCATGCTGCTTCCACTTATCGCAATTATTTTTGAAAACGATGGGCTCTCTTCATCCTTGAATGGAATGAACGCAACCGCCCTTTATATTGGAATATTATTGGCTTCCCCTTTCATGGAGGCGCCGCTTAGGCGGTTTGGCTATAAGCCGATTATCCTCGCAGGGGGGCTTAGCGTCGCTGTAGCCCTGGCCCTGTTCCCGGTCTGGAAAAGTTTCTGGTTTTGGTTTATGCTGCGGTTTCTTATCGGTGTCGGTGACCATATGCTCCATTTCGGCGCACAGACATGGATAACGGCATCCTCACCGGAAAACCGCCGCGGCAGGAATGTGTCAGTGTACGGACTTTTCTTTGGGATGGGTTTTGCCATTGGGCCTCTGTTAACAAGGCTTGTTGAAATCAACGAGGCCCTTCCATTCATAGTTTCTTCTGTGCTATCGATCATATCCTGGCTGTTTGTCTGGCTGTTGCGGAACGATTCACCGGATACGGATGGAGCGGGGTATACGGGTTCCTATTTGGGCACCTTTTCCCGTTTCGGGCAGGTTTTAAAAATTGCATGGGTTTCATTGCTGCCTCCGCTTGGGTATGGATTCCTTGAAGCCTCCCTGAATGGGAACTTCCCCGTTTTGGCATTGAGGAACGGACTCGATATTTCCGCGGTATCAATCATCTTGCCAGCATTCTCAATCGGCGGGATCCTTTTCCAGTTCCCGCTTGGCATCATGAGCGATAGGTTCGGAAGGCGGAACGTATTAATGGGTATTATGCTGACCGGCTTTTTATGCTTTATTGCAGCAGGCATTTTTCATACTACCGCCCTTGGCCTATTGATTTGCTTCTTTTTAGCGGGAATGGCAGTAGGCACAACGTTCTCGCTCGGAATTAGCTATATGGCGGACTTGCTGCCGAAACAGCTCCTTCCTGCCGGGAATCTGATGTGCGGAATCTTTTTTAGCCTCGGCAGTATGTCAGGCCCATTCATTGGCGGACTGGCCATCCAGTTCACTGATGGCGCAACGTTCTTTTATATGATCAGTGCGCTGCTGCTTGTGATTTTTGCCGCGCTCTACTTTTTCAAACAGCCCGAACCAGCTCAAGGTGTGGCATAGCCGGGTAAAGATTTATCAAACGGAGCTGTTTTCCTTTTCCTTTGCATATACTATATGATAGAATAATTATAAATTAGAAATTAAATGTTTTATGCTGCTATCGCTTGTCGGTGGCAGCTTTCGTCATTTTATAAGGGTATTGATTATGATTCTTTTTCTCAATTAGAAGGAGGGAAACGAAAATGGAAGCGGAAGCTAGAGTTAATGAACGGGAAGGCCACCAGAGCGCTCTTTTACAAAAAATACTTCCCCATGCGGAACTGATAGCCGCTGCAATAAGCGGAATCCTCATCCTCACTGGCTGGCTGCTTGGCAAAAATGGCCTTGAGGCAGCGAGTGTCACATCGTATTTGGCCGCGTTTGTGATTGGCGGTTTTGCAAAGGCAAAGGAAGGCATCGAGGCGACGATCGAGGATAAAGAGCTGAATGTCGAAATGCTGATGGTCTTCGCCGCGATCGGATCTGCACTTATCGGCTACTGGGCGGAGGGTGCGATTTTGATTTTCATCTTCGCGGTCAGCGGCGCCCTTGAAACGTACACAATGAACAAAAGCCACAAAGAGATTTCGTCGTTGATGGAACTCCAGCCCGAGGAAGCCCTCCTGATTACTAGCAGCGGTGAAAGGAAAGTAGGGGTTTCGGAACTGGCGGTTGGCGATGCGATATTGGTAAAACCAGGTGAGCGTGTCCCGGCAGACGGAATCATTGAAAAAGGCGAATCCAGCATTGACCAGGCCGCGATTACCGGTGAATCCGTCCCGGTTGTAAAAGGCTTGCGCGACGAGGTTTTTGCCGGAACGGTAAATATGACTGGCGCAATTACCGTCAAAGTCTCGAAGGCGAGCAATGAAACACTTTTTCATAAAATTATTCAGCTTGTCCAGACGGCCCAAAGCGAAAAGTCCCCCTCCCAGCTTTTCATCGAACGATTTGAAGGTTCGTATGTAAAGATTGTTTTGGCGGTTGTGGCGCTGATGATGGTCGTACCAAATTTCGTACTTGGCTGGGGCTGGCAGGAATCCTTCTACCGGGCGATGATCCTATTGGTCGTTGCCTCGCCTTGTGCCCTTGTTGCTTCAATCATGCCAGCGACCTTGTCCGCGATTTCAAACGGGGCCAGGCATGGAATCCTTGTCAAAGGCGGAGTCCATCTTGAAAATTTAAGCAACCTGAACGCGATTGCTTTTGATAAGACCGGAACGCTGACGAAAGGAAAGCCCGAAGTGACTGAATTCATTCTTGCGGATGGATTCTCTGAAAGCGACCTGCTCTGGAAGGCGGCTTCTGTCGAAAACCAGTCCAACCATCCCCTGGCGAAGGCGATTGTCTCTTTTGCAAAAACACGCTTTGAAAATGAGATGGTCCAGCCGGATAAAATGGAAGATATGCCAGGTTGGGGCATTTCGGCTGAAATTGGCGGAGAATCGTGGAAGATTGGCAAGGCGGGGTTTATTGGCGAGGGAGCCGCTGTGCTTGGCGGCGAACGGGCTGAACGGCTTGCGGCTGAAGGAAATACACTTGTCTATATCAGTGTTGATGGCGTACCTGCCGGGATGCTGGCGTTGAAGGATGTCGTCCGCGAGAAAACGATGCGTGCCATTGGCGAATTGGCCAATGAAGGCATCTATACGGTGATGCTGACAGGCGACAGTGAAACGACTGCCAAAGCGATTGCCGCAGAGAGTGGTGTCGATGAATATTTTGCCGAATGCCTGCCCGAAGAGAAGGTAAATAAGTTAAAAGAACTTATGAACCGGTATACAACCGTGGCTATGGTCGGCGATGGAATCAATGACGCCCCCGCCCTCGCAACTGCAAATGTTGGGATTGCAATGGGGGAAGGAACGGATGTTGCGCTTGAAACAGCGGATATTGTCTTGATGAAAAACGATTTGCCTAAAATAGCTGAAGCGATTCGCCTTTCTCGCCGGATGAACCGGATCATCAAGCAGAACGTTGTGTTTTCGATTTTGGTTATTATGGTGCTGATTGCGTCGAACTTCCTACAGGTTTTGGATTTGCCTTATGGAGTTATCGGGCATGAAGGCAGTACAATTTTAGTTATATTGAACAGCTTGAGGCTGTTGAGGTCGTAAGTTAAGAGTTTTGCAGATAAAGGCAGCCCGCACTTCGGTGTTGGCTGCTTTTTTTCTTGGACTTGGATTATGAAATTGGGAGTGGTCAGGGGTAGACGACTAGTGATTAATGGCTATAAAGTTTTATCTCTTATAGTAGGGGTCTGGCCCGGACTACCTTTTTTAAAAGGGATAGTTGTATTTCACTAGTGAACAGAACCCTGAAACCGTTAGTTTACTAGTAAAACCAGGTGCAAAGTCTACTTATAACTAGTGATTAATGGCTATGAGGTTTCAGGATATATAGTCGGTGTCTGACACCGACTATTTTCCAAAAGTAACGATGGTGATTAATCACTAGCCATTCACTATGAGGAAATACACAAATCTTTTAAACTTGAAAAAAGGATGCTGCCCCTATAAAAAGGCACAGCATCCTTTCGATTAGCAATTTTCTTTTGCTTTTTCCGAGTAGAAGGCGTTAATTTCCCCGCCTATTATGATGATCAAACCGGTCAGGAAGAGCCAGATCATTAGGATGATGATTGCCCCGATGCTGCCGTATGTTGCGGTGTAATTGCCAAAATTGTTTACATAGAATGAAAAGAGCAGTGAAACGACTGTCCAGCCGACCGTTGCAAAAATGGCGCCGGGCACAGCGGATTTGCATTTCATTCTAACATTTGGCGCTACCCAGTAAAGGACGGTGAATATGCCAAAAAGAATCACAGTGCTGACAATCCAGCGTAGGGCCGCCCAAACGGCCAGGAATTGTTCACTAAGGCCGAATTGCGAAAATAAAAACAGCCCGATTGCTTTACCGAATACAGGCAGTACTAGTGCAACGATAAAGACAGTGATCATTCCAAAGGTGAAGAGGATTGCCATTCCGCGTGCCACAATGAAGGGACGGCTCTCCTTCACGTTATAGGCTTTATTGAACGCGCGGACGAGTGCGTTGATTCCATTTGATGCGGACCAAATTGTCCCGATGATCCCGATGGACAACAGCCCGCCGCTTCTTTTTTCCAATACAGTCGCAAGGTTTTTCTCAATCATGGCCATTGCCTCTTCCGGTGCGTACCGGCTGATTGCCTCGAGGATGTCATGATGGGGAATTGGCAAATACGGAAGAAGCGTGAACAGGAAAATCAGCAATGGGAACATGGAAAGAAGGAAGTAATAGGCCAGTTGTGCTGCCAGCCCAGGCAGGTCATCCTCCTGAATTCGGTGCCAGAGCTGTTTGAAGATATTCTTGCTGAACAAACGGCTGACATTCTCGACTCTTTCCTCTATTGCCTCATGTGCCAACAGTATCAGCTTCCTTGAGGACTACTTCGCTTAATACCGGCTCATCGCCATCGCTATCGGATTTGGCACCGCCCGCCATGGCAGACACAGTTTCCGGAGCATTGCTATCTTCTTTTTTAACAAAAGTATCCTTCGTCTCCTTCAGGATGCCAACCAGCTGCGGTGTTGTGCCGCGCAGCTCCTCTACTTTTCCTGCAATATAAACAATATCATCGTTCATTTGTTCAACAGTGGTTTGAATTTTCTTAGCAGCGTCACGGATTGAATTTGTAATTTCGCCAGGGTTTTTCACTGCATAGGATAAGTTGGTGGTAGTTTTCTTTGCCCCTTCAAAAACGGCTGTGCGCGTCTCTTTGTTAAAAAGGCTAATTGCACCGCCCGCGAGTGCCCCCCAGACAACTGCTTTCCAAAATTTGCTTGTACCTGCCATCAGCAATCTCTCCTTCATCTGCACGTTTTCCTACACATACTCTTTTACTCATTTACTCAATTAACCATCAGTTCCTACGCCATAATTCCTGGTACTATCCTTCCCGCTTTCAGGGACAGGCAAACATGGTGCGTTCTTCTCTGTCTGTTGAAAGATGTCTACTAATTGGTCGCGGGACAGCCTCCGCTGTTGACATTTTCCCTTCCCCATGGAAAGATGAAATTACGAAAAACAGGAAGGGTGAACGGAATGGACTTATCAAAGAAATCAACCGAAAACGTTGCATATATGATTGAAAAAATAAAAGATAAACTAAAGGTAATGAACCTGGGAGCAATCAAGCCCTCCCATTTCGATGAAAATATGTATGAAGAGCTAACCGAAATTTATGAAATGGTCATGCGGAAAAACTCCTTTTCCACAAGCGAAATGCAGGCACTCGCAGAAGAACTCGGAAACCTCCGAAAACAATGACACTCGTGATGCATCAATTTGGTGCATCATTTTTTTTTGGTGCCTGGCACCCGGTTTGGACAGAATACGTCCCAACGAAGTGCCAGACACATAGTGTTATTCTTGGTTAGTCAGGATGAGTGGGCCGTCTTTGGTGATAGCGATGGTATGTTCATATTGTGCAGAGTAGGTGCCGTCCACGGTTCTTGCGGTCCAGCCGTTCATATCCATTTTGGTTGCCCATGCGCCGATGTTGACCATTGGTTCAATAGTGAAGACCATGCCTTCTTTCAGGCGAGCGCCTTTGCCTGGCAACCCGAAGTGCGGCACGTCGGGCTTTTCATGGATGGAGGAACCGATGCCATGCCCGATGAAATCCCGGACGACAGAGAAGCCTTCCCCCTCAACATAATGCTGGATAGCGTGGCCGATATCGCCTATCCTTGCCCCGATGACAGATTGTTCAATTCCTTTATACAGGGATTCTTTCGTGACATCAAGCAACCGCTTCACTTCATCACTTACATTACCGACCGGATAGCTCCATGCTGAATCCGCAAGCGCGCCGTTTAGATTGACGACCATATCGACTGTAACAATATCACCATCCACCAGTGGTTCCTTCCTCGGAAATCCGTGGCAAACTTCATCATTGACGCTTGCACAAGTGGCAAATTCATACCCCCGGTATCCTTTCTGCTCGGGAGTGGCTCCGTGCTTTTTCAAAAATTCTTCCGTAAACTGATCGATTTCCCATGTGGTTATGCCAGGCTTAATGATGCCAGCTATCTCCCTATGGCAAGCAGCCAGGACCTCACCCGCCTTTTTCATCATGGCGATTTCTCTTGGTGATTTAAGGACAATCATGCTTTTCCCGCCTTTGCGCAAATTTCATTTTCTCGTTTACTATATGCTTTTCACGATTAAATGCTGTCATACCTATAGTATCGTTCTTTTTCTCATTTTCAAAGTGCTTGTTTTGCGCAATTGGCTTCCTGTTGTTTCATCCAAGAACAAAATGCGCAAGCGCCTTGGTCAGCCCCGACCAGCATAAGACGGGGCCCGCAGGACACTGAATGGCATCCCTGAATTCGCCCACGCACGAAGGAAATGCGAGCATTTCCGAGGACGGGCCTGCCCTCCGGAGGGAAACGGCTTATGACCTCGAGGGGCTAGGCGCTGGAGCTGGATTAATATAACTTATTTCGAGTTATTCACACTGTGCGATTTTATTTTTTCTAACCAAGCAAAAAGGCTGTCCCGGTGGTTGCCGGCTACAGCCTCTGTCTTGGTGGGATGCGTAAAACCCTATGCTTCCAGCAGTTTGCTTGATTCCCGGATAAAGGCCGGAATGTCATCGGGGGTACGGCTTGTGACAAGCTGGTCTCCGCAGACGACCACTTGTTCATCCTTGTACGTCGCACCTGCATTTTCGAGATCGACTTTAATGGATTTATAGCCGGTTACTTGCCGACCTTCTAATGTTTTTGCAGAAATGAGCAGCTGCGGCCCATGGCAAATGGCGAAAACAGGTTTGCTTTCGTCCATAAAATGCTTTGTGAATTGGACGAACCGCTCATCAGCGCGAAGAATATCGGGTGAGAATCCTCCTGGTAAAAATAAGGCATCATATTCCTGGGGAGTAATTTCATCAATACTGTAGTCAATCGATATTGTGGCTTTGCCTTGCTTTCCTTGGACTTCTTTTCCTTTTTCGGTTCCAATCGTGAGGATTTCATGCCCGTTTTCGACAAAGGCCTTAGCTGGTTCTGTGAATTCGGAGTCTTCAAACATAGATGTAATCAGGCAGGCGATCTTTTTTGCCATTTTTTGCAGCTCCTTTGCTTATTTTCATCTTGTCCTATATTCTCATTCCCTTCGAAATCCGTAACAAAACGTCAACTGTGTCACATACTTGGAATTGATGGATTTTTCACTTAATTAATTTGTTGGTCTGGTACTTTTTACATCAATTTGTTATCATGGATTAAAGATATATATTCCAAGGTGTGTGAACGTTGATGATTGGTGATCGCGTTAAGAAGATTCGTTTGGAGAAAAAAATGTCGTTATCGGAGTTGGCCGAACAGGCTGGGGTTGCAAAGTCGTACATTAGTTCCCTCGAAAGGAATTTGCAGCGGAATCCTTCCATCCAATTCCTTGAAAAGATTTCAGCAGTACTGAATGTTCCTGTCGACCATCTTATCCACGATATGGCAGACCAGGGGGAATTGGACAGCGATTGGCTGAATCTGGTGAAAGAGGCTATGGATTCGGGTGTTTCCAAGGATCAGTTCCGGGACTTCCTGGAATTTAATAGATGGCGATTGAACCAGGGCAACAATGATAATTGAAAAAACGTCAAAAAAAACAATCCAATGGGTCCAATCCCATTGGATTATTTTTTATTCTGCACCCATTAAAGCCGTTCTGTCATCTCTGCTGAGGAAGTCCCGCACTAAATCTGTTCCCAGCCCAATTTCTTTTGCCTCCATGATAAGTGCCATCCATTCCTGATCTAATCCCTCTTTACCTCTTTCTATAACCTGCAACTTTCTCACCCCTAAAATACGAATTCGTATTCCAGGCAGCCCAGCCGTCATTGCAAAAAATGTTCTTGCGGTAGACCCGAAGCTTTGCGTCCCGTTCTTTCAAACGGTTTGCCTTTTTCTGTTTATGTACCCAAGCGGCGCCCTGTCTTTTACTTTCTCACCTGGACACCTACTTAAGTAGTAGTAATAAGTTCATTATAAATAGTTCTTTCGGAGTAGTGTGTTGGTTTTTGTCTTACACTAAGCAGAATATCCCACAATATTTATACATAAATCTACATATAATTTTCTGATAATTCGGTATTATGCAAATTAATCTATTATTATTTGGATGCCGTTAAAGAAATGAAAAAATTCTGTCGAAAAGCTATGTAGAACAGTTTGTTTTAATGGACTGACAAGGGCCTTAAAGTCGAAAAAATTTTGTTTTAGCCGGTCCGTAAAAATTGCGGGAATATTTCGAAAAGTTTTTGAATTTTTATGTCCTTTTGAATATAATGTAAACAACATATTAATGCAGGAAATTAAGACTCTCTAAGGAGGAGGGATTGAGTTGACAGTTATCCATATAATAAATTACACAATCCCGATTGCGTTTATGATTTTCTTTGGATTTTTGCTTGATTGGATGTGCAGGCCATCTCCTGCGGCCCAGGAGTCTAAAGCTGCCGAACAGGAGCTTGCAGGAGAAAGCCGAATTAGGGAATGAACGGTTTGTAGCAGGAGAGAGAGCCGGCCGGCATTGGCTGGCCCTTTTTTGTGTATAAGGACGTTTATTAGGTTAATTTTTTGATGACCTTGGCACTGTAGTTTTTAAAAACAGAGGAGTTGGTTTTGGCACCGCGTTTGGCCATGAGGCTGTTGTACTGGAGCAATTTCTGGTTCAGCTTTTTTTGCATGGATGCGCGCTCAGTGTCGTCTGTAGACTGGACAATGATGCTTTCAATCGACGCCATTTCCTGGCGGAGCGTTTTGGCTTCATCCGTATAACCGCCATTCTTGAGGACTCGATAGGCCATTCTTAGTTCATCGGGCACACCCGCAAGTTCATCAGGCGGCAGCGGTTTCCCGAAGCCAGGCAAATGTTCAAATTCCATATCAGCATACGCCTTTTTGATTCGTTCTTCCGAAATGATTTGAAAAAAATCCACCCTTGTTCCTCCTCAAATAGGAATGTGTATGAATGTGCATGTTGTCAATTTAAGTATACCACTTTTCCACTGGGCAAAGCAGTTTTAACCATTCAAGTTGCCATGATTGAAAAACAACAGATTGGTTTTCCGAATCCTTTCATAAACGGGCAATTAGCGGGAAAACTAACCGTGATACGATTGCAGATGAAAGGGGTACAGATATGGGCCGCGGTAAGAATTTTGACCATAAAAAGAAGGGGCATCCCGGGGATTTCCCGAAAGATGCCTTAACTGAAAAACATGTAAAAGAAGCAATTGGAGATGAGGAATTTTTGGTTGTCAGGGAAGCGTTTAAAAATCGGGTCGAGCGTGGAGACGGGAACCGGTTCCATTAAGAGTTTCACTGTTGGATTACTGGCATTAATGAAAAGTATAGTTCATTTCAAAAAAGCGGTTCTGCCAAAATTGGCGGAACCGCTTTGATTAGTGGGAATTACACCTGCTCCTCCTTTGGCAACAGGACTGCTCCAAGTTCCTTTTGCTTCATCCAGCTTGCTGCCGCTTCGATGTCTTTCGAGAAGACACGATCATGGGTGATGCTAGGGACGATCCCCCTAGCTTCTTCATACATCTGGCGGGTGGCAGTGGCTAATCTTTCCGGTCCGCGGAATTCAGCTGCCTGAAGAGCGCAGATGAGTTCGATTGCCAGCACTCTCCGCGCATTCTGGACGATTTGCCATGCATGGCGTGCAGCGATCGTACCCATGCTGACATGATCCTCTTGATTTGCGGATGAAGGAATTGAATCAACGCTTGCCGGGTGGGCAAGGGTTTTATTTTCTGAAACGAGCGATGCCGCCGCATATTGCATGATCATCGCGCCCGATTGCAGTCCCGGTTCGGGGCTCAGGAATGGCGGAAGGTCATTAAGCTGCGGATTGACAAGGCGCTCAATCCGGCGCTCGGAAATATTGGCAAGCTCAGCAACGGCAATCTTCATAAAATCCATTGCAAAGGCGATCGGCTGGCCGTGGAAGTTCCCTCCCGAGACAATCATCTCGCCGTCATGGAAAATAAGCGGGTTGTCGGTTGCCGCATTCAGTTCGATTTCGAGCTTTTCACGCACATAATCAAGCGCCTGCCACGACGCGCCATGGACCTGGGGAATACAGCGGATGCTATAGGCATCCTGTACGCGCAGTTCTCCCTGCGATGTTGTCAGCTGGCTGTCCTTCAGGTAATTGCGAATCCTTGCAGCTGTTTCGATTTGCTGTACATATCCCCTTGCCTGGTGGATTTCATCGGCAAAGGCATCCATGATACCCGTCAGTCCCTCAATTGTCAGGCTTGCAATCAGCTCGCTTTGGAAGGCAAGCTGCTCTGATTCAAGGTAGCCGACCGCTCCCATCGCGGTCATCGCCTGCGTTCCATTAATCAGCGCAAGTCCTTCTTTCGCTTCCAGTGAAATTGGCAAAATCCCTTCCTCCTGCAGCGCTGCGGCTGAATCCATTCGGTTCCCTTTGTAGAAAACCTCCCCTTCCCCAACTAGGACAAGCGCCAGATGGGACAACGGGGCAAGGTCTCCGCTCGCGCCGAGCGATCCTTGCTGCGGAATGACCGGAATGATGTCGGTATTCACGAGGTCGATCAGCCGTTCAATGACAACCGGGCGCACTCCCGAGAAACCCTTCAGCAGCGCATTTGCCCTAAGCAATACCATCGCTTTTGATACAATCTCCGGAAATGGATCTCCAATGCCACATGCGTGGGAACGAATCAGGTTCAGCTGCAGGTCTTTGACATTGGCGGCATCTATCAGGACGTCGCTAAACTTTCCAAAACCGGTATTTATTCCATAGACAACCTTCTTCTCGGTGACAATCCGCTCGACCGCCTGCCTGCTTTTCTTAACCTTCTCCATGCTTTCTTTTGAAGCGCTCACGTATGCTCCATTATAAAGAACCTCTTTAACCTCAGCTAATGTCAATGTATTTCCTGTTAACGTTATCATAGTTCTCACCTCTACCAATTTAGCAGGATAAAGAAAAAGGCTGGACTTCCAAACCGGTTAAGATTTGGAGTCCAGCCTTTTGTATATGCCTGCGTAATGTTTTATTTTCATCGGAATCATCCTTGTTTGTCAGAAAATAATGAAATTACATTCATTGTATGCGTTACAGTGTTTGGTGTCAACGGAGAGTTGTTTTCGGGGAGGATAGCTGGTTTCACATAAAAGCTTTTTTGCGGCAAATAGTAAGAACACTGCAATATTGAAAGGAGAAGTTTGAATGAGAAGGGTTATATTTTTGGCACTGGCCATTTTACTCATTTATCCAGCCATGGTTTCTGCGGCCCCTGAAGATAATGTTAAAGCAGCGTTTATTCGTGAAGGAAGCCTGTGGATTTTTAAAAACAGCCAAGAAAAAAGGGTTACGTCCACTGGAAGAGTAATCGGTAAACCGAATTGGTCAAGAGACGGCCAATGGCTTGTCTTCCAGCTTAGTGCACCTTCACAATTCGAGGAAGGGGAACAGCAGTCTGAGGTCTGGGTTTACAATCCAGACACTGGTGAAAAGAATAAGCTTTTCTATAACGGGTATTCCCCCGCCTGGGCTCCGCATAAAAATGTGGTAGCCTTTAATGCAAAAGGCATTTTAAACATTTCTAACTTCAAGCAATTTTTCAACATTGCTACAGGTGTTGATAACTATACATGGTTTCCTGACGGGAAGGGATTCCTCCTTTCGGCCGCTGGTACTCTTCGTCCCGATGGCTGGTCGAGCGCCACTTTATTTACGAAAAAAACCGATAATAATTATAGCAACATCCAGGTTTTTGGGGGCGTCGAACCCTTTTTCACATTGCCTAGGGAAATCGGTACGACCAAAGAGAACAAACTGATTGCCGTTTATGCCGAGAAACTAACCTATTCCCCTAGCGGCAAATGGATTTCATTCATTGTATCCCCAACCGCCTCCTGGTCCATGGACAGCAATATGCTCTGTACCATTCGGGCTGACGGTAAGCATTTCAAGGTTTTGGATGAGGTAATTCTTGGTGTAGATGAACCAAAATGGGCGCCATCAACCGATACGATTGCCTTTATCGCTGGCGGCGGAAGAATTGTGTTCGGATTTAAAAATAAAGACTTAAAGGTAAAGGAAATGCCTGCTTCCGGAACACTTACCCCACCCAACTACGCTGATCTCTACTTTGATTGGGTTACCGATAAATCGCTGGTCGCCTCCCGGATCAAAGAACAAGAATGGACAAATGACTTTAGCAAGCACCCGCTTCCATCACTCTATTCCATTGATATCACGTCAAAAAGGCAAGCAAAAATAACAACCCCGCCAAAAGGATTTGGGGACTATTCTCCACAATATGTAGAAGCAATTGATAAACTAGCTTGGCTGAGGGGCAGGTCGATTGTGGATTCAAATTGGACTGTGTGGCTGGCCAATACCGATGGAGGCGCCGCGAAACCATGGATAAAGGATGTCGAATCCATAGTCTTTTATGAAAAATAGCTAAAGTCAGCTTAATGAAAGAGCTTTTTTTATTAAAAGCACCTTACATGTGGCTGAACTTTCGGTTCCTGTAAATATATCGATTAATTTTTTCCGGATATCGATTAATTTTTTGGATATATCGTTCAATTATTGGAAGATATCGATTAATTATTTTTAGCTGATGTAAAAAGCGAGGGACCCATGCAACCTGATTACAAAAAAACCGCGTTTTCCGGTATACTTGTAAAAAGCCAACATGCACACAGCTTTGGTTTGTGCGCAGAAGAGCCTTTACGAAAGGATTGAATGCTGTGAAATCACTGGTACTTGCTGAAAAACCAAGTGTGGCGCGGGAAATTGCCCGGGTGCTTGGCTGCAGGCAATCATCTAAAAGCTCTATTGAGGGCGATAAATACATTGTCACTTGGGCGCTTGGCCACCTTGTCGAATTGAAGATGCCTGAGCATTACGATACAAAATTCAAGAACTGGAACCTCGAGGATCTGCCGATTATCCCTGATAAAATGGGCATTAAGGTCATGAAACAGACGAGCCACCAGTTCAAGGCAATCGAGAACCTAGCCAAACGGAAGGATGTTGGCGAGGTTATCATTGCGACTGATGCCGGGCGAGAAGGCGAGCTCGTTGCCCGCTGGATTCTTGAGAAAATCAACTGGCGGAAGCCAATCAAACGCCTTTGGATTTCATCCCAGACAGACAAAGCGATTAAGGACGGGTTCCGCCAGCTGAAACCTGGCTCCCAGTTCGAAAGCCTGTATCAATCGGCTGTTTGCCGTGCTGAAGCCGACTGGCTGATTGGCCTGAATGTGACGAGGGCTTTGACGACGAAATACCAGGATCCCCTTTCAGCCGGGCGTGTCCAGACGCCGACACTGGCGATGGTGTTGGAGCGCGAGAACCAAATTCAGAAATTCCAGCCAAAGGAATACTGGACCATTTCGCTTTCAGCCGGCCCGCTCTCGCTTGAGTGGGAAAAGAATGGTGAGAAGCGCGTTTTTGACAAAGAGAAAGCCGAAGAAATTGCCGGCAAGGTCAAAGGCGCCAAAGCTACCGTTACCAGAATTGAGCGAAAGACGAAATCAGAACCTCAACCACTCCCATACGATTTGACCGAACTTCAGCGGGATGCCAACAAACGCTTTGGCTTTTCCGCGAAAAAGACATTGAATACAATGCAACGCTTGTATGAGCAATACAAACTCGTTACCTACCCAAGGACTGATTCACGTTACCTCACAACTGACATGGAAGCGACCATGGCTGACCGGCTTGGCGCAATTGCCGGGGCTTACAAGGAAGAGGCAAGGCCGGTTTTGGGGAAAAGCCAGGTCCTGGCCAAACGTGTTTTCAACAACTCGAAGGTAACCGACCACCATGCGATCATCCCGACCGAGGAACGCCCAAACCTGTCAGAGCTTGATCCGGATGAACGTAAAATTTACGACCTCGTTGTCAGGCGCTTTCTAGCGCTCTTCTACCCGGCATACGAATTCGAAACGATTTCGTTTGAAGTAACGGCTGCCGGCGAAACATTTGCGACAAGAGAAACGGTTACAATCGAACCGGGCTTCAGGAAAGTCCTCGGCAAGGAAGAAACGGTGCCATTGAAGCCTGCGGTCGCTGCACTTAAGCAGGGCCAGGCATTAACGGCCTCTGCAGCGAACGTTCACCAGAAATGGACCGAGCCGCCTTCCCGTTATTCCGAGTCTGATATTCTCGGCCAGATGGAAAAATTCGGTCTGGGCACTCCGGCAACCCGCGCTGAAATCATCGAGCGGATTATTGAAACGGAAGTGGTAGAACGGCAGAATGGACGCCTTCACCCTACCCAAAAAGGCAAGCAGCTGATTGAGCTGGTGAATGATGACTTGAAGTCACCCGAATTAACCGCTAAATGGGAAGAAGAACTCGAAAAAATCGCTAAAGGGAAAGGCGATCCGAGGGCTTTTGGTAAAAGAATCCGTGAACAGACGAAGCAGCTTGTTTCCGAAATCAAAACGAGCAGCAAGGCGTACCGCCCGCCAAACCTGACCGGTTCGAAATGCCCGGAATGCGGCTCCTTCCTAAAGGAGCGGAACACAAAAGAAGGCAAAATCCTTGTCTGCTCAAGCCTTGACTGCTCCTACCGGAAACGGAAGGATGCGAAGCTGTCGAACCGCCGCTGCCCGCAATGCCGTAAGAAAATGGAAATTCATAATGGCAAAGCCGGCACCTACTTCCAGTGCCGGACATGCAATGTCGTAGAAAAAGCGGAAGAGCGGAAAAAGGCGGTAAATAAGCACGAAGAGAAAAAGCTTGTCCAGAAGTATACCCAGAAGGAAGACTTCGGCACAAGCCTCGGCGATTTGCTTAAAAAAGCGCTGGAGAAAGACGAATAAGTCCTGTCTTATCCACGTTGTCGCTTTTATGGCAACCTTTTCGCGTAAAACGTAACAATTGTCTCGCCTTTTAACCTGAAGTAATCTTTAAATTTCATAGTTGTCCACATCAAGACCGTTTCGGTTGGCTTTTTCATCTGAAACGGTCTTGATACGTTTTATGAAGACCGTTTCGATTGTTCGCTTTACCTGAAACGGTCTTGAGAACCTTTATGAAGACCGTTTCGATTGTTCGCTTCACCTGAAACGGTCTTGAGACGCTTTTTGAAGACCGTTTCGATTGTTCGCTTCATCTGAAACGGTCTTCATGTTGCTATGGAAGTTCCAGGAGAGGGCGTTGCTAAGGAAAGATAGCCGGGATGCGTGCGCAATGACATAATTTTATAGCGGGCGTGGGCAGAGAGCGGGCAAAAGCCCGCTCTTTTTTCATAAAAAGTGATTCATTATTTTAAAAACAGTACCGCCAATGCCACAATTCCTGCAACCCAGAGCAAAATGATGGCAGCGGCGCCAGCTTTGCTGACCGGCCTTTTGGCATACTCGGCCTTTTCGGCTGCCTCCCTCCTAACTTCTTCCGGAATAAGTTTAAGTGAAAGCCAAATTCCGAGCGGCAGTAGGATGACGTCATCGAGATACCCGAGAATTGGTATAAAATCGGGGATCAGGTCGATCGGGCTGAGCGCATAAGCAACAACCATGGCCGCAACCAGCTTCGCGTACCATGGCACCCTTGGGTCTCGAACCGCGATATAAAGTGTCATGATTTGTTTTTTGAGCTGCCTCGCCCATTGTTTTAGTTTTTGCATTTTTCTCTCCTGCCTATTAATCGACGTACAGGTAAATACTATCACTCTGTATGCTTACCCTTCCTTTTATTTCTCCGATACCGTCAAGGAAAAGCGAATCATCCGATTGGGTAGGCTTTTTTTCCAGCATGAGATGAAGCTCTATAATCTCCCTGAAATTTCCTTTAATCACCGCAATTGCCGGCTGCTTGATGAGGTATTCTTTTTGTTTAATCCCTACCTTTATATAATTTTTATGCAGAAGCTTGTGCTGATGCCGGAATATATTCATAGGGTCAATAGTTTTAGCCGATATCGCCCCTGCTATGCAGACATGGGTTCCTGTTTTTTTATAAAACTCTTCGAACTCCTTTTCTCTTTTTTCATTGATGAGCCGTGCGATTTCCTCTGTCTCTTTACTTATTTCAATACTTCCTTCAAGCGGGGTCTGCACCTGTACAGTTTCTTTTAAAATTGTATACAGTGTTTTTTCAGACTCCATGAAGGATTCTTTCCAGTTTGGCAATAACTTGTCCAGCGCAAGAGTTAAAAAAAGTCCAGAGTAATAGCAGCTTCTTCTTATATGAAGGGACGATTCGTACGTGTCCGTTAGCCATTTTGCATAGCTTTCAACGATATTGTCGTAGGGGAGCGGGCTGGTTAGTGCCTTCGCTTTTACCTCGACATATGCTGCTGGTCCCTCTACTGTTTCAATTCTATTTTCGTATTCGATGGTTTCACCAATCAGTTTTGCCCTTTTTTCCCTGAGCGCAATAAACCTGCTAATATATAAGTGCAATTGTTCCTCGCTGCCGGCAGTGAGCGCTTGATAAATGGCTTGTCTCTCCTGGTTCCTCGCCTCAATATTCTCATTAAGGATTGGATACATAATTCCTAGTAATTCATTCGGGAAGCGCTTTTCCCCTCTTACATACTGATAGCCATGGAATAATTCATGGATGATGGTGGAAAACAACCCTTCATAGTCATGATGGAAGGACATATTCACTATAGCGGTTGGGTGCTCTTCAAAGAGTATTAAGGTTTCGCCAATAAATGAATTTGTACGGGGTAAAACGCAATACGGCTTTTCAACGTCTGCCTGGTAGTTCGGATGGTTAAATAAAAACACGTTCTCCTCATCATAAAGCGCAAACGCGACAAATTCATAGCCAGGCCAGTAAAAGTCCGGATTGGCTTTCGCTATGTCTTCAGCAATCCTTGCAATCTTACTTTCCATCCCTTAGTCCCCCTCACTTTACTTACATTTTTATAGTTCGTTCTTTGTGACCGTAAATCCTTTCCCGTGCAAAGAGTTCGTGCAAAATTTCATTATTGAAAATTCTTCCTTTAGGATAGTATGATAAGAAAGCTGCCTACTGTTTTAAAGAAATGGAGTTTACTATGAGACTTAAAGATTGGGATACAAATTTACGGGTCCGGCTTGCTGCCGAGGCTTTGCTCAATACAATGTTCTGGATGTTCTTCCCGTTTTTGGCGATTTATTTTTCCGGGGAGTTCGGGAAAAGCAAGGCTGGGCTCCTGCTAGTCTTCTCCCAGGTTTTCTCGGTTGCCGCAAATTTGCTCGGGGGATATTGCGCCGACCGGTTTGGCCGGAAAAAGATGATGGTTTTCTCCGCCGCCGGCCAGGGATTGTCGTTTTTGGTGTTCGGGCTTGCCCAGTCGCCGTGGCTGGATTCGCCGATGCTTGGCTTTATTTGTTTTGCGCTTGCCGGAGTTTTCGGCTCCTTTTATTGGCCCGCAAGCCAGGCAATGGTAGCCGATCTGGTGCCTGAAAAGGACCGCAGTGAAGTGTTCGCCGTATTTTACACATCGATCAACATATCCGTTGTCGTTGGACCGATTTTCGGGTCGATCTTTTTCGTCCGCTACCCGTTCGAGGTTTTACTCGTATCCGGTCTCATTGGCCTGCTGCTCTCTTTCATTCTTGCGAAATGGACCCGGGAAACACTTCCGGTAACTATGGCTGACGCCAGCCAGAGCGGACGCAGCTGGTATGCGGGATTGGTAAGCCAGGTAAAAAATTACGGGGTCATTATGGCGGACAGGACCTTCCTGCTGTTCATCATCGCGGGGATATTGCTTTCACAGACGTTCATGCAGCTCGATTTGCTGTTTCCGGTTTATATGAATGAATTCGTTCAAATCCAGACACTGTTCAGCTTTGGCGACTGGTCCCTCAAGGTGGACGGCCAGCAGGCGTTTGGCATCATCCTCTCAGAAAACGGATTCCTCGTTGCCCTATTTACGGTGGTTGTTACAAGGTGGATGTCAAAATTCAATGAGCGGAATGTGTTTATGGCGTCATCGATCCTATATGCCATTGCGATTATCCTATTCGGCCAGACGGTCTGGATTTGGGGACTAATTTTCGTAATGGGGGTGTTTACGCTAGGAGAGCTTGCATCGGCAGGCATCCAGCAGGGATTCGTTTCAAAACTCGCACCGGAACACCTGCGCGGCCAGTATTTCGCCGCGGCAAGCCTTCGTTATACAATTGGGCGGACAATCGCCCCTCTTTCAATCCCGCTCACTCAGTGGATTGGCTTTGAATGGACTTTCATTACCCTTTGCCTGCTGTCGCTTTTGAGCGCTGTGTTTTACTGGGCGACCTTTAAGAGCTATGATAGGAAAAAAGCGGTTACAGCATAAAGGAGGGCCTCCAACATGTTTTGGCAATCAAAGCAACAATTAGTAGATTTGCTGGCACGGCTCGTCAGCATCCCGAGTATCAGCGGGACCGAATCGGAGGCCATTTTCCCCGATTTACTGGCGCATGAGCTAAAAAAACTCCCCTACTTCCAGGAGAATGGCGATCATCTCAATGTCCACAATTCACCAGACGGCTCCTTCCTGGCTGCCTTTGTGGAAAAGAAGGGCACGAAGAAAACAATTGTCATGATTAGCCATTTCGATGTCGTTGGAGTCGACGATTATGGCCAGCTAAAGGATTATGCGTTCAATATCGAAAAACTGACAGAGCAGTATAACGAGTATCCTGAGCTGCTGCCCGAGTCTTTCCGTGATGAATTCAACGAAGGGGATTGGGTTTTCGGGCGGGGCTCAATGGATATGAAGGCCGGCATCGTCGCCCAGTTGTCATTAGTGGAGAAGGCTGCTGCGGGGCAAATTGACGGCAATCTCCTTTTTGTGACCGTTTCGGACGAAGAAGTCAGTTCAAAGGGAATGCTGAAGGCCATTGATGAAATTTTGCGGTTGAAAAAAGAACTGGGGCTTGAATACATCCTTTGCCTGAATTCGGAGCCGTCGTTCAAGGAACATCCCCATGATACAAATAAATATATGTATACCGGAACAATCGGAAAAATGATGCCGAGCTTTTATTGCGTCGGCCAGGAAACCCATGTCGGTGAACCGTTTGGCGGCTTGAATGCTTCCTTGATGGCTGCTGCGCTGACGTTGGAGTTTGAATTGAACAGCGGGTTTGCCGAAACGGTTGGCGAAGAAAAGACGCCGGCCCTCACCAGTCTTATGATGAGGGATTTGAAGCAAGGCTACAATGTCCAGACGCCGAACTCTTCTGTGGCGATGTTCAACCTCTTGTATATGGAGAAATCGCCGGGAGAACTTGTCGAGGGAATTCTCGCTAGTACCCACCAGGCCGCCGAGAAAATTTTGGACCATTACCGCTTAAAAGCGAGTAAAGCCGGCGTACAGGGCTTGCCGTTTACCATCGACGTTTACACATGGGACGAACTGTACTCGAAGGCTGTGGAATCGGTTGGTCCGGATGGCGTCAAGGAACTGATTGCCGCCACGCTGCTCGCTTCAGCAGGAGAGGATGAGCGGGGGAAAAGCCTCCGGATTGTTCAGGAGTTATCCGCCTTCTCCGAAACCCGGCCGTTTATCGTTTTTTATTTCAGCCCTCCCTTCTATCCGGCTGTTTCATCCAGGAATTCCAGATTTGTTCAATCAATTGCTTCTTTTATTAAAAATGAAAATGAGGAAATCGTCGAAAGAAGCTTTTTCCCTGGGCTATGCGATTTAAGCTTCGCCTCCTCTTCCATTTCCGAAAAGGACGCAAGGCTCTTGATTGGCAACATGCCCCTCTACGGTAATGGCTATACGATTCCTTTCGATTCTATCAATCAGCTCGATATGCCCGTTTTTAACCTTGGACCATACGGAGCCGACCCGCACCAAAAAACTGAACGGCTAGAGCTGAACTTTTCATTCGAAACGCTGCCTGAACTACTCGAAAAACTTGTCCGGCATGCGTTTCATCAATGAAGCAGTGAAGCAGGGGACGTTTCCCCTGCTTCATCTTGCAGGAGCGAAGGGAATCCTTTTTGGGTTGCCTTCTTTCTTTTTTTAATAAAACGGGTTTGGCAGGAACAAATTGCGACGAGATTAAAATTATCCGCAGTTTTTGTCAATAATCATTTTTGAATATTTGGTGAACTTTTGATTGAACTGGTTGAGAAATGAGCGTATACTTCAGATTAACAGATACTTAACCACGTTAGGATGGTGGATATGATGGATTGGATGTCTCCTACCTCTTTGTCAGGGATTATCGCATTCGCATCACTGTTTTCCTGGGGTATTTACTTAAATATAAAATTATATAACGATATCGAGCAGTAGGCGTCGGCCTCCTGCTTTTTGTTTTGCTGTTTTTCCTTTTTGTATAGATGTGCAAAATCGGGTGAATACATCTTTTTCAGAACGTGCGTGTATATTATTTCTTTTTTTTCCAAAAAAGAGATAAACTGAGTAAGATGAAACAGGAAAAGGGGTACATATGATGAGTGATTTTCAAACAAGATTGGACAAGTACGCGGAGCTTGCAATAAAGGTTGGGGTTAATGTCCAGCCTGGCCAGACACTGGTCATTAATGCAACGCTTGATGCAGCTGAATTTGTAAGGGTTGCCGCTAAAAAAGCATACGAAGTGGGTGCTTACAACGTCATCGTCAATTGGACGGATGACACGGTTTCCCGCCATAAATATGAGCTAGCGCCCGATGAAGCATTCAATGAATTTCCAAAATGGAGGGCCAAGGAAACCGAAGATCTGGCTGAAAATGGCGCGGCATTCATGTCGATTGTTTCTTCATCCCCTGACCTTCTGAAAGGAATTCAGCCGCAGCGCATTTCCAACTTCCAGAAAGCGGCGGGTACCGCACTTGCCAATTACCGCAGGATGATTCAGTCCGATAAGGTCAGCTGGACCGTTATCGCTGTCCCATCCGCTCAATGGGCCGCGAAGGTATTCCCGGATGTCCCGGAATCCGAGCAGGTTGACAAGCTTTGGGATGCCATTTTCACAGCTGTCCGTGTCGATGCAGAAAACCCTGTCCAGGCGTGGAAGCAGCATGATGAAACCCTCCACGAAAAGGTTCGCGTCCTGAACGAAAAGCGCTTTAAGTTCCTTCATTATAAGGCGCCCGGAACAGATTTGACGATTGAGCTTCCGAAAGGCCATCTTTGGGTCGGAGCCGGCAGCATAAATGAAAAAGGTTTCGAATTCATGGCCAATATGCCGACCGAGGAAGTTTTCACGGTTCCGTTGAAAACCGGCGTAAACGGAGTTGTCTCTAGCACGAAACCACTTAGCTTCGGCGGCAACATCATCGACAGGTTCAGCCTGACATTCCAAAACGGACGCATTGTTGATGTGAAGGCCGAAGAAGGCGAAGAAATCCTGAAGAGGCTTGTGGAAACCGATGAAGGCTCCCATTACCTTGGGGAAGTCGCGCTCGTTCCATTCGACTCGCCAATTTCGCAATCTAACGTCCTATTTTTCAATACACTTTTTGACGAGAACGCGTCAAACCACCTTGCTATCGGAAGCGCCTATGCATTCTGTATAGAAGGCGGTAAAACAATGAACGCCGAGCAGCTTAAAGAAGCCGGGTTGAATGAGAGCATCACGCACGTTGATTTCATGATTGGCTCCGCCGAAATGGATATCGACGGCATCACAGAGGACGGCAAATCGGAACCAGTTTTCCGCGGCGGCAACTGGTCAATTTAACAATTTGATAAAGTGAACCTTCCACCAGCGGTGTTTGTCCGCTGATGGTTAGGTGAACCAATCGGACCTTTACGGGCAGTTGATCTCCCACGTATCTTCTTAGAATCCTCTGAATCTTCAGGTGGGGGGTCTTACTGCCCGTTAAGAGTGGGATCAAACGTTTGATTGAAAAAGCAGGCGGGATGAAATCATAGTCCCTGCCTGCTTTTTTTATGAAAAGAGACGGAATGTTTACAAATAGAGCGGCAAATTTTCATGAATGTTTTGCACCATTCAAATGCAGGTTTCCTTTATAGGAAAATTGGCTTTTCTACCAGTGACAACTCCCCATTTTACTGATACAGTATGCTTATCATTCTAAAATGGGGGATACATAATGCTGCATGAATTTAAGAAATTCGCAATGAAAGGTAATGTGCTTGACCTGGCCGTTGGGGTCATTATCGGAGGGGCTTTTGGAAAAATTGTCACTTCACTTGTAAATGATATCCTGATGCCAATTATCGGCGTGCTGATGGGGGGAATTAACCTAAAAAGCCTTAAATATCCTTTTGGGAAAGCGGAAATCCTCTATGGACAGTTCCTTCAGTCTGTCACCGATTTTCTCATCATTTCTTTTTCAATCTTCCTTTTCATAAAATTCATCCACCATTTCAGGCATAAACAGGAGGAAGAAATAGTAGAGATACTAGAAGAAAAAGCAGATAAAACCGAGGAATTGCTCGCTGAAATTAGGGATCTTCTAAAAGAACAGTCCCAGCGTTCCGGAGACAGGGCCTAAAGTATTTATTAGCCTATAGCTTTCACAAACCGCAACAATGTCTAATCCTCGAAAGATTTTCGCCAGCCACATCAAAAGATGCCCTCAAATGGTTCCGTTGGCTTTACGCAATTAAAAAAATATTTTTTCGTATGGAAAAAGGTGAAACCTTTTATTTTTTCGAATCGTACTACACTTATTCCAATTAAATTATGAGGTGAAGCACTGATGTATGTACAATCCAGCACTGAGTATTTGCCATCCGTTATGAGGGCGTTCGCGATGTCGATTGCGTTCGCACTCCTTGGCGCAATGGCTGGTGTATACGTTCCGCCGGCATTATTCCTACCACTGATTATCCTCGAAGTAGGCATGTTGCTTTTCGCATTCCTAATCCGTAGGAAGAAGTCCATTTCGTACACTTTCCTTTATACATTTACGTTCATATCTGGTATTACTACTTATCCGATCATTGCCCATTACGCGTCACAATCCGGCGGCGATGTTGTCCTGCTTGCCTTGGCGACAACAACGGTTGTTTTTGCAGGAATTGGCGTTTATGCAACAAAGACGAAGCGCAATTTCTCCTGGATGGGCGGCATGCTGATGGCTTCCCTGCTCGCCTTGATCGCGATTTCCATTTTCAATTTGATTTGGCCGCTTAGCTCGACTGGAATGCTCGCTTTCTCATTCGTCGGCGTCCTTGTTTTCAGCGGCTACATCCTATTTGATTTTAATAGGATGAAGCATTATGGCGTTACAGCAGAAGAAGTTCCACTCATGGCGCTTAATTTGTACCTTGATTTTGTAAACCTGTTCATCAATCTGCTGCGCATTTTCGGCATATTGTCGAGCGACGATTAAATTCTTGTGTTTCCCCCTCTTTTGAATAGATAGGAAAGGCAGGCCTTCCCCCAGGCCTGCCTTTTGCTTATTTAAAAAAAGAATTCCGTTTTTTCCCTCGCAAAATGTCCCCCGACCAGCCTTTCCCTTTCAGGACAATGTAGAGGATTAGCGTGGAAATAACTACAAGTGCTATTGCGAAAACATATCCATACTTCCATTCCAGCTCCGGCATGTTCCGGAAGTTCATTCCCCATAAAGCTCCAAGCGCGGTGATTGGGGTAAACAGTGTGGTCAGGACTGTCAATGTTTTCATAATTTCGTTTCCACGGTGCGATGAAACGACTTCCTCAAGTTTAATGAGTGTATCAATTTCAGACTGGTATTCGCTGGCGAGTTTAAACCCCCGTTCAATTTTCAAGCATGCCCGCTTGTATTCAGGTTTTCCCGCAGCCCTGTCGCCGAATGCTTCTTCCATTGCAATCCTTATTTCCTGAAGAGGAATCATGAGATGTTTGAGGACAAGAAGCTCATGGCGGGCATGATAAATTTCTTCAAGAAGTCCAGTACTGTTTTCATTTTTCACTTTCCAAAAAAGGTCGTTTAGCTTTACTTCAAATGGGTCGATTTCGAGGAGGCTGCTGGTTGTCAGTTCCCCTAGCAGGACCGAAAATCCTTCAATTGCATTTCCACTGTTACCCATTTGCTCCTTGATTAGGGTATAATCCTTCTCCCCCAGAACGTTAAAGTCCAGACCAACTGTAATCATAAAATTTTCTGCAATGCAGAAATGAAAATAATGATAGTCTTCTTTTTCTTTCAAGTCCTGTTTAAAGACCAGCGTCCCGGCAATCCATTCCTTCCCTTCATGGAATGTATCGACAATAATATTATTTGTGTTCATTTCCTTTATTTTCTTGATCCAGCCTTCTAAATGATAGGAAGCATTTTCCCTGGCAAGCTCCTTCAGCCCTCTCGTTTCTCCAGGAGGAACTTCATGCCATGTCCAGGCCCCATCCTTAAACACATGCTTCATTCAGCCACATCCTGTTCAATTTTTGAAATAAGAAATTAGTCTTATTCTTAACCATCCCCACAACTCTCCTTTTCAAAACTTTTCAGATATGAATGTTTTTCGGGAAAGGAATCAGGGTAATATAAATAGTACACTCTAGAGAGAAATAATTTTCGAAAAGGAGATGGACTGGCATGAAAAAGAATAGCCGTTATTTGGTTGCAGGGGCCGGGATTGGCGCGCTTCTCCTGTACGCTTTCAAGCCTTCGAAAGTAAACCTTAGAGAAATGGTTGATACTGTCTCAAGTAAACTTCCTTTTGGAAAAACTGAAACTGAGCCCGTAGTCGCGAAAGCCGGCCTGTCGGATCCAATGGACCTGGATGACAATAAAATGGTAAGCGAAGGTTCGCAATACGGAGTCCAATATTATAACCAGAACGAGCAGGATAAAGCCTAAAGGAGAATTCCTTTAGGTTTTTTGTTGTGTGGGGAACTATTGTGCTGGATTAAGTGACTTCGATTTTGGATGCGGAGGAATTAGGATGGGTTATTTATTTATTTTGATTTATGTAGGGATAATTTTAGCCGTGATTGAATTATGTACGATCCTTTTTGTATTGACCGGCCTCGAAAAACCCGTTGCCAGATTCCAGGTAATTTCAATGCTGACGAGCACGGGCTATACAACCGGTGAATCCGAATTGATCATCGACCATCCAATCAGAAGAAGGCTCGGATCATTTCTAATCCTTTTCGGCGCATTTTCCCTCGCGGTCATCATTTCCGCCATTAGCGGAATCTTGCAAAAAAGCTTCCATATAACCGAACTAGGCCTAGTAGCTGGGTTCCTCATCCTGTTATTGCTTTCCTTGAAAACGCCTTTTGTTAAGACAAGGCTTACGTCCAAATTTCAAAAGGAGATGGAGCAGAACTATCAACTTGAGGATTTGCCCATTAAGGATGTCTTATTGCACAATGAAGACGATTATATCGCCGAAATTCACATTCACGAAGAGTCAGTCCTAATCGGAAAAACCTTAAGTGAAGAAATTAGGCCGGAGGAGGATATTAACATTCTTTTTATCAAAAGGGGTGATGTGATGATCCGCCATGACCGGAATGATGAAAAAATTCAGGCCGGCGACCAGGTAGTGCTGTATGGCGACAAATCACTCCTAAATGAAAAATTCGCCGATGAAATCGAGGCTTATGAAAAAAAACTTAAAGACCCAGAAATGAAAAGCCAACTCACGTAGAACGTACCCATTTTGAGTGCATTCTTGAACGCGGTGGGATTCCTGCGGTCCATGTATGAATATTTAAGGTATCGTTTTCTATGAATGGTTTTTCATAAAAAATAACTAGTGAACAAAGGCTATGCATTTTTGAAAAAATAGTAGGGGTCTGACCCGGACTACATTGCCTTGAAAACGGATAGTGAATTATCACTAGTCAGAGTTAGGCACTTCCTTGCTGGAACACAATACTCTCTACTGTTCACTAGTAGGCGTCTTACACCGACTACTTTGCTTTGAAACGGATAGTTAGTTATCACTAGCCCTCCTCCCTCCTCAAACCCGAAAAACAAAAAGCTTCCCCAATACGGAAGCTTTTTCAAAGAAACATAGTATTCTCACCAGGAATGCCCTTTCTACTCAGTAAGGTTATGCTTGAACGCATAGATGACCGCCTGGGTCCTATCCTGGACCTGAAGCTTGGAAAGGATATTGCTCACGTGCGTTTTCACTGTCTTCAGTGCAATAAACAGTTCATCAGCGATTTCCTGATTTGCTTTACCCTCTGTCATTAACAGCAATATCTCCATTTCCCGTTCCGTCAGTTCCTCATGGGGCAGGAGTACTTTTTTCTGGCGCATTTTAAGCATCATTTTGCCGGTAACCTCGGGCTCGAGGATGGACTGGCCCTGATATGTAGCACGGACAGCGTTGGCAATTTCACTTGCCTTCGAGGTTTTCAGCATATAGCTTGTTGCACCCGCTTCAAGGGCGGGGTACACTTTTTCGTCATCGAGGAAGCTTGTGACGATAATTACTTTTGCCTCGGGCCACTGTTCAATGATTTGCCTTGTTGCTTCAATACCATCCATTTCCTTCATCACCAGGTCCATCAGGATGATGTCAGGCCTGAGTTCCAGGGCAAGCTCGACACCGCGTTTTCCATTGTCAGCCTCGCCGACAACCTCGATATCCGGCTGGGCGGACAAATAGGATGATACACCGATTCGGACCATCTCATGGTCATCAACAAATACAACTTTAATCATTTTCCCCATCCCCATTCGACACAGCCGGAACCTTCACTTCAAGCCGCGTCCCTTTATTCTTTACCGAGACAATTTTCAGTGTGCCTCCGATTTCCAATGCCCGTTCATGCATATTTTGCAGTCCGTACGAACCAGCCTTCCGATCCCCATCATCAAAACCGATACCGTCATCGACAACCCGAAGGATGATCAGGCCATCTCTTTTGATTAAAAGAACCTCCAGCGACTTTGCCTTCGCATGCCTGAGCGTGTTCGAGACCGATTCCTGTAGGATGCGGAACAGGTGGTCCTCGACTCCCTTGTCCATTGAAAAATCTTCAGCCTTCCAGTTAATCCCGATCATGACTTTTTGGGAAAGCTCATTTAGTAGCTCCGCTATACCCTCCTGAAGCGATTTGCCTTTTAAGGCTGCCGGACGGAGGTGGAGCAGGAGTGCCCTCATCTCAATTTGCGACTGGTGAATCATTTCTTCTACAAGCTTTAGCTGCTTGGCTTCGTGCCCTTCTCCATCCGCTTTTGTTTCGGTAATCGCGGACATGAGCATGGATGCGGCGAACAGCTGTTGGCTCACCGAATCATGCAGCTCACGGGCAAGCCGGTTCCGTTCCTGGGAGATGATTTCCTGGATTCTTGTTTCCTGTTCTTCCGCTTTTTCGGTCGCAAGCCGCTGTGAAAGCTTGGCTTTCTCCGACAGTTGCGTGTTCAATTTTTTAAAGCGTTCATGGATTTCCTGCATTTCAAAGAGCGAACCAGCCTCTTTCAGTTCCGCTTGGTGCCCTTCTTCAATCTGGCGGAGCGACTGATCGATAATTGATAGCTGAGCTTTCCAGTAAACACCTGAAATCAAGCCGAACATGATTCCGAATGCTCCGCTGAATGCAGGTATAAAGATGATGAACGGGATGCCCATCAGTTCCCTATGCCAAAGATAGGACCATTCATCAATCGGGAAAACGATAAAAAAGGCCACTGAGCTAGTTATTAGTAGAACAAAGGCGAACCCGAGGCTCCAGACAACTTGTCTTTGGATTGCGCTCATATCCGGTTTACCTCAAGGTTCCCAACGATTAACGATGTAAGGATTTTCACCTTCTGGATTGACTCATCATAATTCGCTGTTTTCAACTGATAGACCTGGTTGAATACTTTCGCTTCTTCCTCGCCAAAAATAGACGTGGACCCCGCCATTACGGAATGATTGATGCTGACCTCCATCTCATACGGGACAAGTATTTGGACATTGCCAATGAAGTTGCGGATAAAAATGACCGTCTCCCCTTTTGGAAAAACAGTATAGCTTAAGTCAATAATCGTATCGCCAATGCCTGCCTGGATGTTAATATCGTTCCAGTCATAGACCTGCTCTGGGGTCTTTTGCTGGCCAAATAAGATATTTTCAAAAAGCGGCTTTGTCCTGGCCATCTGGATTGGAGCCGCTCCAGGTTCAGGGACTTCGATGGCTGGGGCGATCCGCTTCGGTGCTTTTTTTGACTGGATGAACTGGATAAATATTATAATAAGCATTCCGATCAGTACCAGCTTTAAGGTAATCATGTTCATCAGACTGGCTACCAGTATAATAACCCCGCCCCAAAAGAGGAACCTCCCGAATTTGGAAGGCGACTTTTTCCGGCCGATATAAATCAAGGCTCCCGCAAGGAAGAGGGAGAAGACAAGGCCACTATTAAAAAATGCAATTTCCAGTAGGAGAATAATTCCGCCTCCAAAGATTAGCCAGCCCATATAATCTCCTGTCATTTTCCTGTCCATCTCTCTTCCTCCCCGAAAAGCCACATCTGTAATATTGTTATATCGTCCTCTTTAGGATATCACTTTCCACCAGAGGTTGTCTTTAAGATGTTGTGCGAAAAGGCCATCCCGGGTTCTCCCCGGGACTCGCCCCATTCTGTTTTCCCGGCCTTATTGAGCGCTTTGCTGTCCGTCCTGGTTTTTAAGCTGCTTTTCCAGCTGGGCAATTCTTGCATCAATTGTGCTACGGATATAGTTGTTGTTAGACTTTTGCTCAATTGTGTCGAGATAGGTTTCAATTTCCTGGAACCGGTTTGCCGACTTCATTTCGCCCGACTCAACAACCTGGCTGATGCGGTGGTTGGCCCTGTTCATATTTTCCCTTCCCATCAATTCAAGGCGGCGAATATTCATGTCCTTCAGCTTGTGCTTCATATCCTCGTATCTTGCCTCAAGCTCATCATGCTGCCTGGCTGCATGGGCAATCGCTTCCTCAAGGCGCGTAGCCCGCTCCGAATATTGCAGGTATTCCCTTTCAGCAAATTCCTGGAGACCATGTTCCCCGGCCTGCGAGGCTACGTCCGCCTGGTGCTTCCGCTTTTCGGCCATTTCTTTTGCAAGGTGATATTCACGTGTGAATTCTTCCTTCAACGAATACTGGCGTTCAATAAGCTTCCGGACCTTTTCGGTTTCCTTTTCACACTGGCGAAGGTACTCGTTCAGCATCGCAATCGGATTTTTCATTTCCTTCTGATCCAACGCTTCATGCAGGTCCGCCATTACTGTGTTTTTGAGTTTAGTAAATAAGTTTGCCATTTTCTTATCTCTCCTTAAAATTTATTATTTTCATGCGCTTTGTTCCCAAATCTTTCAACATTAGCCTTTATGCAGTTCGCTCCATTGCTTTTCAAAATTTACGAATGGATCTGTTTCTGTTTCCTTAACTGGCTCGGTATACTTTGTTTCATTCCAGTTTTTGTACACAAGGTACAGGATATAGGCTGCTGCGAATCCGACCAGGGCAGGTGCATTGCTAGCTGCTGCCGACAACACGATGAGGCCGATAATTCCGAGGCCAATCCTTGCCGCTGTTGATTTCGTTTTTAGGAACTGCTTAATTACAAAGTACAGAATCGCCAAGCTGACCACCATTCCCGCAATCGGGCCGATGGTAGACAACAGAACCATTGCCGCGATTCCTCCTGCTACAAGTAAACCAAATTTTTTCATGTTCAATTCCTCTCCTTTCATGTCTCTATCTTACCTTCAGAGAGAATTTTCAATAACGTGCTCAAGCCAGATTTTGCTCTAGGACTTGAGGCGGAGGACTGGCTCGGACTCGCGTGGATTTTACTTTTTCCGGATCAATGGTTGGGCGGTTTCAGATTGTATTTATAGGGATGGATTTGGTCTATTCGAGGGGGGATTTCGGTGCAACTTCTATTTTTGCAGTCAAACTCCGTCTAACAGCAAGGCTGTGCTGGCCTTTTTAAAAAGAAATAGCATCCGCTTTGGGTGGCGGATGCCAAGATTGAACTTATTTTGAAATGAACATCTGTGTCCAGTAATGGCGCTGGGACCCTCCTGCGGCATAGCCGACTCCGATTCGCGTATAGCCTTTATTCAAGATGTTTGCCTTGTGGCCTGGCGAGTTCATCCAAGCCCGGACCACTTCAGCAGCAGTCGTTTGCCCGGCCGCGATGTTTTCTCCAGCCGACCTGTAGGCAACGCCGAAGTTCTTCATCATTGTGAATGGTGAACCGTATGTAGGGCTCGTATGGGAAAAATAATTCTTGTCCCTCATATCGACGGATTTGTACCTGGCTACTCTGGAAAGCTCCCAATCGTGCGTTAATGCCTTTAACCCGTGCTTGGCGCGCTCCTGATTCGTCAGGCTAATCACCTGCTGCTCAACGGATTTTGCCCCAATCGTAGGAATTGTTACCTTTTGTCCCGGATAAATCAAATCCGGATTCTTAAATTGTGGATTCGCACGAATTATTTCACGCAAGCCCACATGGTACCGGACCGCAATTTTCCATAATGTATCACCACGGGCAACGGTATGACTGGTCTGGGCATTGGAAATCGTTGGCGCTGCCATTAAGGCCATCATTAGCAGCATCAGAAACAGTATTCCTTTTTTCATCTTTATCGCCTCCTCGGGATAGAATGTGTTTTATCCACAAAAATATACACAAAACGAAGATTTCATGGTTATTCGTTTTCCTGGCGGGAAAACAGAAAGTGGGAACCAAACGTGCGAGAATCAGCAGCTGTTTTGGGAAGGCTATAAACGAAAGCTTTGTAGGAGGCGCATCATGGATAACCTGTCATGGTTTGAACTCATCATACTTATTTTAGCTAGCTACCGTCTGACCCACCTGATTGTTTTTGACAAAATAACCGAGTTCATCCGTAAGCCATTCATGAAAAAGAAGAAGATTGAGACAGCCCATGGCAGCGAGATGAAAGATGTTCCGAAAAACATGTTTGGCTATCTGCTTAACTGTTATTGGTGCGCGGGCATTTGGAGCGCACTTTTCCTTGGTGGCGGCTATCTTCTTTTTCCAAAACCATTCCTTGTCCTCGCCCTGATTCTCGCCATTGCCGGAGGGCAGTCCGTCATCGAAACCTTTGTCGGCGTCAACATTAAAAAGGTCGCCTATTACTCAGCCAAGGAACACGAGGACAAAGTTCCTGCCGCTGACCCGCCAAAGGAACATCCAAAGGGATAATAATTTGCACAAAAAAACTCGCCGTGGAGGCGAGTTTTCGCTATTTTAATACGTGTAAAATAAACATCAGGACAATGACAATTCCAAAGAAGCAAGCCATAAAATAGCCGAAAAACTGTAATGGTTTGGGGGCTTTTTTAAATCCATTATTAATCCGTCTCCATTTTTATCAAATCCCACGATGAAACGATTCCGATCGGCATTTCCTTATGGGATCCGTTCTCGGTTATGATGACCGCCTCCAGCTTGTTTTCATCTTCCGGGCGCGAGTCGTACAGGTCCTGGAGTTCGAAAATATTCATTTCCTTCGACACAATTTTAACCGTATTCGTCTTTTCATGCTTCTGGACATCGCTTAGCTTTTGCCCTTCAAGATCAATTGAAGTACCCTTCAGCCTGCTGGCAAAATAGCTCCGCAGCCCGCTTTCGGTCATCAAGAACTTGAAATTTTCACCTTGATAAATTGGATACTGGGTGAATTCATGCTTTTCCATCTCAACTAGCGCGTCCTTGACCTCTTCATCCACCTGGAATGTCTTTACCCGCCTTGAAGCAACGGTAAGTATCGATGGCGGGACTTGCAGGAATTCGGCGATTGCTTCAATTTGTTCGACCACCTCCGGGTGAGGCTCGGCAATATAGAAATTTTTTCGGCTTTTTTCATGGACAAGCGCATTTCGCAGTCGCGCATAACTCTTCAAATCATCAAAGTAACGGCGGATGGGCGCATGCCTGTTCTTTACTTTATGAAGGAGCTCGATGAAATGATCTGTATCGGCATTTTTTTCGAGCTTTTTTAATTCGGTGTGGATTTGGTTGAACGCCACTTCAAAACGTTCGGACCTCTCCCTTTGCCGATTTATCTCTTTTGAATTATGAGCCATTGGCTGCCTCCTTACATTTACTAGTATCCCCTCCTTCTTTACCAATCTTGAGGGGATAATGAAACATGGCAGATTTTTGAGAAATAAAAAATGCATCGGCCTGTAGGGTGCCGATGCACGGAGCTATCGTTTTATGAACCTTTGATTGATTCTTTGATTGCCAATTCGAATTGGTTGATAATGTCGTTCGCATGCTCGATTCCAACAGAGATGCGGACGACCTGGCGGTTGATGCCGAGAGCGGCACGCGCTTCAGGAGATAGGGCGCGATGTGACGTCACTTCCGGGTGGGAAACCGTTGTTTCCACGCCGGCCAGAGTTGGCGCAATTTTAATCCAGGATAACGCCCTGAAAAATGTGTTCATGTCCGCTTGTTCAGAAAGCTCGACCGTAACGATGGCGCCGAAGCCTTCCTCACTATGTTCAAAAGGATAATAAGCCTTTTTGACATTGGTGTTTTCTTTTAGCGCCAAAGCAAGCTTCCTTGCATTTAAGGACTGAGCTTTCATCCGGAGCGCCAGCGTTTTTAAACCGCGGGAAGTTAGCCAGGCTTCAAATGGGCTTAGGTTTGCGCCGAGGTTGGCGATTTTACCGCTAGCCTTAGCAATCAGGTCTTCCCTGCCGACTACAACGCCGGATGTAACATCACTATGCCCGCCAATATACTTTGTCGCACTGTGGACAACGAGATCCGCACCGAGCTCAAACGGGCGGACATGCAGCGGTGTCGCGAACGTATTGTCCACAAGCGTGAGCAGGCCTTTCTTTTTCGAAAAAGCAATGACAGCCTCGAGATCCTCGACGCGGAGAAGCGGGTTCGTGATCGATTCTGTATAAATCAGGCGGGTGTTTTCCCGTAATTCGCTTTCAACATTGGAAAGGTCCGTAAATGAAACGAAGGTTGTTTCTATGCCAAAGTCCTTCAGTTCTTCCTTCAGCATATGATAGCTGCCTCCATACACGTCATCAGCCGCGATGATATGGCCGCCGCTTTTCACTGCCGCAAGCACCCCGGCGAGAATTGCGGACAATCCGGATGAAGCAGCCACTCCGGCAGGCGCGCCTTCAAGCCTGGCTACAGCCGCGCCAAACTCATCCGTATTCGGGTTTCCGACCCTCGAATACAGGTAGCGTCCATTGCCTTCATAGAACCCTTCAAGTTCATCGAGATCCTTGAATGTGAAGGCAGACGTCTGGTAAATCGGTGTCACCTTGCTTGCGATTTCCCTGCCTCTTGTGTCCCCATGCAATACTTTTGTTTCAAATTCCTTTGCCACTCAATCCACCTTCTTCTATTGGTTATCCTTATATATGAGGGTGAGTATATCAGCCCGGGCATTAAGCGTCAACGGAATTGCTAATCCTTCGAAAAATTAGATAGTGGCAGAACCCTGGGAATTGTTGAGTTTATTTTCCCAAAACAGGGAACAATAAAGTGCAACTTCCATCAGCGGTGGTTTTCTGATGATGGTTAGGTTGAACCAAACATACCTTTAGGGACAGTTGCCCTCATACACATACTGTCCCTTAAGAGTGGGATAGTGTGAATTACAGATTCCGAAAAGCGGACTTATCAAGATGAAGGAGGAATAACATGAGCGGACAAAGCAGGACGCCAAAGTATCCGAGATCGTATTGGCGAGAAATCGACCTTCCCAAGTTTGGCAGGCTTGAGAGGGACCTTTCTGTTGATGTCGCTATCGTTGGGGCGGGAATGACCGGTATCACAACGGCCTACCTGCTTTCTAAACAAGGCAAAAAGGTAGCAATTATCGAGGCCGGCAGTGTTCTTAACGGGACGACAGGGCATACAACCGCGAAAATCACGGCCCAACACGGTCTTCTGTACGATGAATTAATCAGCCATTTTGGCGAGGAAAACGCGAAGCTTTACTATGAATCCCATTCCGATGCGCTCGGCTTTATCAGAAGGATCATTAACGAAGAAAACATCGACTGCGACTTCAGCAGCCAGGATGCGGTCATTTACTCGGTAACCGATGAATACAAATCGAAAATCGAGACCGAGGCAGAAGCATATAAAAAGCTTGGTATTCCGCACGAATTGAGCGAGAGCATTCCGTTTAACATCGAAGTCAAAAATGCGCTCGCAATGAAAGACCAGGCACAGTTCCACCCTCTTAAATATTTAAGAGTGCTTTTGAAAAAAGCCATTGATGCCGGGTGCCAGGTGTTTGAAAATACGACCGCGAAGGATATCACGCTTGAAGGCGGCACCGTTGTGCATACGAAAGAGGACAGGAAAATTTCCTGCGGGCATGCAATTATCGCCTCGCACTGGCCATTTTTTGATAAAAGAGGGCTTTATTTCGCAAGGATGTACGCGTCCCGTTCGTATGCAATCGGCGTAAAATCGGACAAGGAGTATCCCGGAGGCATGTACATAAGCGCCGATTCTCCTACCCGCTCAATCCGCTATACGCCTCATGATGGGGATAATCTGCTAATTATCGGCGGGGAGAACCACCGTACCGGGAAAAGTGAGAATACAGAGAAGCATTATCTGGCGCTCGCTAAATTCACGGAGGATGTGTTTGGAAACGGGCACTATATGTACCGCTGGTCGGCACAGGATTTGGATACGCTCGACAAGCTTCCATACATTGGGCCGTTGAAGGACGATGAGGAAACGATTCTTGTCGCGACTGGCTATAAAAAATGGGGCATGACAACAAGCACGCTCGCCGGCCACATTTTAGCGGATTATGTCCTCAATCTTGAAAGCCCGTACAAAAAGCTTTATCACCCATCCCGATTCGAACTCGACCCGGCATTGAAGAAAGCGGTCAGCTTTAATGCGTCTGTAGCCGGCCATCTCATAAAAGGGAAATTGGAGTTTATCCCCAAGTTCCCCGGCGATCTTTCGGTTGGCGAGGGCGGAGCTGTCCTGGTCGATGGTAAGCGCGCCGGCGGCTATAAAGACGAAACTGGCAAGCTCTATCTTGTTGATACGACGTGTACCCATCTTGGTTGCGAGTGCGAATGGAACAGCGCCGAAAAGACATGGGATTGCCCATGCCATGGCTCACGATTCGCTTACAACGGAGAAGTTGTGGAAGGCCCGGCAATCGAAAACCTTACAAAGCTTGAAGGTTGAAAGAATGAGGCAGTGAGGCAGGGGACGTGAGGTGAGGCAGTGAGGCAGGGGACGTTTCCTTTGCCTCATTTTTGTGTGAAGCAGTGTGCCTCGCTTGGCTTTTTTATTATTTCCTGCATGGAAAAAGCCACTTTCCCCTTAATTCTTATGCCTTAGCATTCTGAATTTTCTTTTGGTCGTTTTATTCGAGTCATTATCACAATGATTCTAGTCATTTTCTTAATTATTCTAGTCATTATTTCAGGGATTCTAGTTTATCTCAATTTTCACAATTGTTTATTTCCCACCCCTCACCAATAAACACCAAAAACAGCCGCACACTATGGCACGGCTGCTCTTTTACTATTTAAGGCTTCATTTTCATCCAGCTTTCAAGATAATGGATGGCAAAAACATGATTGCCACCGACCTTTGAAAGTTCGCCTTCCATATAGGCTTTCCCCTCTTCATGGAAGGTAATGAAATTCCCCTCTGAAGTAGCGCCTGTTTCCACGCCAACGACAAGGGTTTTACCCGCATTCTTTGCCATGCGGACTTCATTGCTAATAATATCGGTAATTGCCGGCGCCGTGTCGCGGTATGCCATGATCGTTGGGTAGTCAACGGTTTGAATAACCCAATTGGCCAGGTTCCCTTTGCCGATTTTGTTGTTAAAAGTATGCTCGTCAAACCAGAACGGCATGTCCGCTCCAATGGGAAGGCCAAACTGGCTAGCTTGCGCCTTAGCGTTTATAAGAAGGTTTTGGTAGGCAAGGACTGTGGCTTTGTAATTTGACGTCCAGCCACTGTACAAATACGGCTCCACATCCAGATGAATTCCGGAGAACCTCTCTTCTTGGGCCGCTCCCGCCTGGTAAGCATCGACCCAGGCCATGAACTGATTTAAATACGTGCTACCTTTCGCGGCTACCCAGTTTGGGGCGCCGTCCAGGGCGTGGACCTTTATCCCCGAATAAGTAGCTTTTCTAATGAACTGCTTGTATGAATTAATGCTGATGCCCCGGTTGACTTGCAAATAGACCTGATTTGCGTTGTTCTCCTGAAGAAAAGCGAACACTTCGTCCGGCTGCGTTTCGATGAGAGAGGTATCCCATAGCCAGGTTGCCCTCGGCGTCCCCTCAGCCTTTACAATTGAATTTGCCATTGACCCCGCCGCCATAAAAAATAAAATTGCACACAAAAGAGCTTTGCGCATAGATTTCTTTTCCACTCCTTTTTGGAATTGTCCCAGACATCCAAAAAGAAGTCCGGCGGCGTGGCAGCCATTCGATTTTCCCGGGCAGGCCCATCGCTTTGCGTCCCTGTCTTTCGGCAGGTTTGCCTTTTTCTGTATTTAGTATAGCTCCTTTGCCCCCAAGGGAGAATAGACCAATATAACTAGGCAGGCCGCAAAGCCAAAACAAAAAATGCCCAGAACCTTATCCCGGGCATCCCTCGTATACCTAGATCATTAATGCATTAAAATAGTGGCGCTTATGTTCAGTCATCATTCGGCCGGTTGCGAACCAGCCTGTCTTGCCCGGTTGTAAACTTCACTAGTTCGGAGCTTGTTTTGCCCACACTTTTGTTGTTGTTGATTTGCGCATTCCGGTTTCCCAGCTTTTTTCTGCCCATACCTTAACACATCTCCTTTTTCAGGATATTCTATAGTTTGGGCAGGAGATACGGGATTATTCTCGTTGTAGAGTGGGAGTTTCTGTATTGTTTTAAAGGCCTTTTTTTATAAAAAAATTACCCAGCGTGACTTTTTATCCAAGGTTAGGCGCTTTGCGGGCATTGGTTTCCTGCTCAAACGCATACGCAATTTGGATTAGCTCCGGCTCACTCCAGGCCGTCCCGGCGAACGTAATGCCGACAGGCTCGCCTTCCTCCGTGAAGCCGGCGGGCACGACAACCGACGGATAGCCAGCGCGCGCCGAAAGATCCGCACCCTCATCATGAGGGAAAACAATCGCATCAAGTTGGTGTTCATACAACACAAAATCGATTCCGTTTTCCTTTGCATTGTACTCATTATATTCGAGTGAGCGGATATAGGCATCCTCATACAGTCCTCCGCTGGTTGCTTCCGAGCCGATCAGGACTTCCTGGCCATACTTGAGCATTTCCGCTTCGTTTTCCTTATTGAAACGGATGACATCTGCAAGCGTCCGCACCTTCACGTTTGGCCTGAGGCCTTTCAGATAGGCGTTCACTCCTGACTTGAACTCAAAGGTGAGGACCTCCCAATCCCATTGTTTTTTAGCGGAAGGAATGGAAATATTAATCACTTCCGCACCCAGAGATTTCAGCTTTTCAATCGCCTTATCGACGACAGCCGCCCTTTTTTCGCCCGCTTTTGCAAAATAATGCTCCCGGGCAACGCCGAGCCTTTTGCCGGAAAGGTCCTCTTCCAAATGAATGGTGAAGTCCACCTCTTTGAGCCAGCTTGCCATTGTCGCCGGATCTTCATTATCCTCGCAGGCAAGCGCAGTCAGCAAAATCGCCGCATCTGTAACCGTCCTTGCCATCGGGCCCGCCGTATCCTGGGTATGTGCGATCGGAATGATTCCTCTTCTACTGACCAGGCCAACAGTCGGCTTGATGCCGACAAGAGAATTTTGCGCGGATGGATTAAGAATTGAACCCGAAGTTTCTGTTCCGACCGCAGCGGAGGCAAAATTGGCGGCAATCGCCGCACCCGATCCTGCGCTTGAACCGCCAACGTCAAAGGTGCCCGGGCCGTACGGGTTAAGCGTCTGCCCGCCCCTTGAACTGTAGCCGCTCTTCATACCGATTGCCATAAAATTGGCCCACTCTGTCATATTTGTTTTTCCAAGAATGACCGCTCCTGCTTCACGGAGCCTGTGCGCGACTTCCGAATCGGCCGGCGCATACGAATCGGCCAGCGCCTTTGAGCCCGCGCTTGTATGCATTCGGTCTCCCGTATCAATATTATCCTTTATTAGTACAGGAATCCCATGCAGCGGACCCCGTGCTCCGAATACTTCCCTCTCAACATCCAGAGCCGCCGCGATGTGGATGGCGTCCGGATTGATTTCAATGACCGACTTAAGTTCCGGGCCTTTCCGGTCATACTTTGAAATGCGGTATAAATACATCAGCACAAGTTCTTTTGACGTCAACTCCCCCATCATCATTTTTTCCTGCATATCGCCAATCGTCGCTTCTTCAAGCCATGTATCGTGCAGTTCTTTTAATTTTGGATTTTGCAAACGAAAGCCCCCTATCTTCTCTTTTAAAAGAGTTTTTGAAAAATACCATCGTTTCCTTACATTCAATAAAAGATCCCTGGAATCCTTTTTTAAAAAAGCCTTATAGATTAAAAAAGGGCGCCACCCCTGTGGTGGACGCCCTCTACCTTATCTCCTTTTGGTCCGTTCGACCTGCCTGATGTTTTCAATGGCAATAGTTCCTTTGTAAAAAATCCTCTTCTCGACAGGGACGTCCAGCTTTCGGCCAAACACCTTCAACTCGCGCTCCTCCCGTTCCGTCACCAGCGAAATGACCGTTCCGCTTGCGCCCATCCTCGCTGTGCGGCCGGAACGATGGATGTATTGATCGATATTCTTCGGGAAGTCTACATGGACAACATGGGTGACGCCCTCAATATCCAATCCTCTTGCGGCAACATCGGTCGCCACCAGCATCTTGATCTTCCCGTCGCGGAAGTCCTTGACCGCCTTTTGCCTTTCCATTTTCCCAAGCTCGCTATGCAATAGGCCCACGGAGAGTTCCTTGAACTGAAGCTTTGCTGTAATAACGGGGATTTCGGTAATGTCATTAATGAATGCCAGCACCTTGATGCCGTCCAAGCGGGCTACTTTTTCAAGCAAGAGCATCTTTTCCCTCGGCTCGCATGAGAAATAAATATGCTCAACCTTCCCCTGCTCAATTGTTTCATCCTTCGTGATTCTGATAATCTCCGGATTTTCTGTCAAATTCTTTGCAAGCTGCTCGGTCTCCGGCTTCATCGTCGCCGAAAACAGGACAACCTGGCGATCCTTCAAGGCTGATTTCACAATATCAAGCACAGGGCCGAAATGTTCGCGGACCAAAAGCTGGTCACCTTCATCCAAGACAATCATTTTCACTTCATGCATCTTAAGTTTTTTCTGCTTGATGAGCTCATTCATCCTGCCTGGCGTTCCAAAAACGATGTGCGGCTTTTTCTTCAGCTTCTCAAGCTGCCGTTTCACGTTCGCGCCTCCAATGAAAGTCGCACCGCGGATGCCGCTCCCCTCAGACCATTTCTGGAACTCCTGGAACACTTGCATGATCAACTCCTGGCTTGATGCAAGCACGACCGCCTGAAGCGCCTGGTTCGAGCTGTCTACCTTATTAAGTACCGGCAGAAGATAAGCCAGCGTCTTTCCTGTTCCGGTCGGCGACTCGGCAATCAAGTCGCGCCCCTCGAGAATAGCTGGAATGGCCGCTTCCTGGATGGACGTCGGACGGCTGAACCCTGACTTCTCCCACGCTTCATTTATATAAGGCTTGAACGTTTCATTTATATTTAGCATATATTGCTCCTTTTCAGCTGTTGATTGTCCTTATTATAAGGATAAACGCCGCATAAATCCATTTAGGGGCAAAGCATTTTTAAAAAATGGTGCCATATCATCAAGACACTAACCTTCGTTTCTCCGCAACTTTTTGCATGCATCGAAAAAAAGCGAGCTTCTCTTATCACTCTTTCGGCAAATTTGTCATTTTCGTCGGGGTAAATATGAAACTATTGTGAACATTGGATGCACAGCCCCTCATGACCATTAATCGATGCTAAAATAAGAACATCACGATAACACCATATCGGAGTTGAATACAATGTTAAAGAAAATTCTAGCTATTATCGGACTTTTGTTCCTTTTTATATCCAACGAAGCACTAGCGCCAACACAAACTAGCAAGCTGCAGCCAATCGCCTATGCCGCATCGGCAGGTAAAGAAGCGCCAAAGCTGGAGGCCGTTAAGGCAGAAGAAATACACTCCCCTCTCGAGGCAATTATCCTCCCCGGTATCGCCGGCATTTTAATTATTGGGGGCCTCGCGTCCTACTGGCTTGTGTTCAGAAAAAAAGTCGTATAACGATGCAAAACCAGTCCTTTCACGACGGACTGGTTTTTGTTTTCCCATTTTTACTGTCCTTTAGTACAATTCATGCATTGTCGTCGTTTTTCCCTGACCCTTCTTTTAAAATGACTGCAATTGCTTTTATCACTTTTCGCAGGGATACAGAAAATGTTCCAATAAATTTCATAAATAGGGTAGGGTAAAAATGGGATATCGGCATTATAATTGTTTTATGTGAATGGAGTGATACCTATCCTACAGTCTTTTTTAGCCAACCTGGGCATCCTTTTGCTCATGCATTTAAGCATTAATACCGCTTACCATTTAAGCGCGGAGAAGAAAATACGCACGGCTTTATTGCCTGCTATACATATTTCCATCGTTTCACTGGCCGTCATTGCGATGTTTTATTTCCCTTTTATGAGCGGAGGCCATCGGGTCGATCTTAGGATTATCCCGATTATTCTCCTCGGTTTCCTTCATGGCTGGAAATATGTTTTGCCGGTGGTTGCCATCACTTCGCTGTACCGACTTGGCCTGGGAGGGCCGACTGCTTTACATGGAGCTCTTTTTGGCATCCTGCTGCCTGCGTTTTTTTCACTTCTAGCCAACAGAAAGGCAAAAGGCTTTCATTCGCCTTGGAACCTCTTGGGTGTGCTCTTTGCCTCCTGGGCTGTCTCTGATCTTTTTTCGCCAAAAATCCGGCTGGCCATGCCAAATGAAATTGCTTTCATGCATCTGGCATCACTCGTAGTAGCGTTTTTTGTTATGTATTTGTTTGCCATTATGGGCTTGCGCCATTTGGAGTCGAACCAAAAACTCCAATTCCATGCCGAGCGCGACCCGCTTACGGGCTTGTATAATATGAGGAAGTTTGAGGAAGTGCTCCGGAAACAGATTCATCCAGGAAAACGGATGTTCATCGCCATGATTGATATCGACCGTTTCAAGGAGATCAACGATAAATTTGGCCACCAGGTTGGTGATGCCACGATCAGCAATGTTGGAAAAATCCTGCTCTCCAATTGCGGGGAGGATATGGTCATTGCCCGCTATGGTGGGGACGAATTCATTTTGTTCATGGCCTCAGAGCGAATTCTTCATGTAAAGCAAAAGCTCGAATCAATCCGGAAAGATACAAAGGAGCATGCAAACCAAGCCATTCCGGGAACCCCGCCTTTTACGCTATCCCTTTCAATAGGTGTTGCCGAACTGTTTAATGCTTCCCATTTGAAAGAAACGATTGAGGAAGCGGATAAACAGCTGTATCTGGCAAAGAAGCTCGGAAGGGACCGAGTTTGCTAATATTCCTAAAACCGCAACCGCAACAATAATCGAGGCCTGCCCTATTTACAGGGCAGGCCTCTTTTGGCATTCTTTAGTGGCCGATGTTGTACACATTCTGAATGAGCATTCTAAATTCTTCATAGGAAATCATCGTATTCCAATGGCCGGTTGCTTTTGCAATAACGACCACAAGAAAGAAGGTAACGAAAAAGGCTGCAGGAATGAACCATTTGTTTACTTTTTTACCCGCAACCGTCATATTCAGAGTGTCTTTTACCGGACAGACTTCAACGCACGACATGCATGCCGAGCAATCCGGCGCCTTGACTGCATTCACTTTCGAAACAACAATCCGCTGCGGGCAGACTCTTGTACAAGCATTGCAGTCGATGCAGGTTTCCTCATTGCGTTTAATTTTGGTCAAGCCGAATACAGAGCCAAGGCCAATGATTGCACCGTACGGGCAAAGAAAGCGGCACCAGAAATTTTTCACAAAAAGGGACAGAGCAACGAGAACTAAAATGACCTTCAGACCTAAGCCTCCCATATTGAGAAAAAACAGCATCATTTTCACATCGGAAATCTTATTGTAATCACCCGCCATAAAATCAATCGCATAATATGTTGGCATGTCAATTACGATGAACTTAATAAAGAAAAACAAAATCAAATATTTGATTGGGGCCAATACCCATTTTAGCCACTTTGGAACGTCAAAATTCCGCTTGAACAGTTTTTTTCCAAGCCTTCCTATCCACTCGCTAACTGTCCCAATCGGGCACATCCAGCCACAGAACGCCTTTCGGAAAACAAAGCCCGAGGCAACAAAAAAGGCAAACAGCGCCAGTCCCGCGGGATGGATTGGGTCGAATATCCCGGTCGTAATCCACACCTTAAGGGCTACAAGCGCACTGATGGGCAGAAACCCCTCAACAGCAGAAGGCCTTTCTACGAACGGTTCCGCACCCATAGTATGAAAATGCTCATAAAATTGATAAAAGCGAATCCCAACGAACAGCAGGAACAGCGCAAACACAATTTGCACCGCCATGCGGGTATATTGTATCGGATTCCGCTTCATTTTTTTGTAAAACCGGGTGAGAGTAGCCACACCTATCCCTCCATTACATTCCTATATATCCACTATAGGGAATGTGCCGCGGGAAGTATGTGATATAGATAACACACCGGCCAATGTCAATAAACTGTCACACTCGGTGGTGCCTTTTACCTTTGGCTGCTACTTTTTATCGGCACCAAATCGGATTCCGTTTTCGTGTCTTGCTTGCTGGGTTATTTGAAGTACGGTCCGGCTTAGGTTCTTTAATTCTTTGTATGCCCCGTCGTCCTTCATCTCAATGACGTCGGCAAAACGGGCAGCTTCGTACATCATATCCTGCTCTTCCAGCCTTTCTCCGAGTTCGATTCGCTCCTTTGTGCGGCTGTCGAGAAAGGAGATGGTTGTGATTGGAGCTGCGTCCCCGAGGACAAACGTACCTTTTTCACCGTGAATTTCGCATGGAATGGTGGAATGGGAAATTTTCGAGCATAGAATCGTACAGACAAATCCCGGGTATGTCAGGACAAGAGTTCCAGAACCATCTACGCCTGTTGGAAGAATAACCGGTGAATAGGAAACTGTTTCTGGTTTTCCAAAAAGGGCCACTGCCAGGGAGAGCGGATAAACCCCTAGATCCACAAGCGCGCCTCCAGAATAGTTTGCCGAAAAAATATTCGGCTCTTCCCCCTTAAGAACAAGGTCGTAGCGGGACGAATAGGATATATACGTGAGGATTGCACTTCTCAGCTTTCCCGCTTTATGGAGTTCCCGCTTTAAAACGGCAAGATTTGGCGAATGGATATTGCGAATGGCTTCAAATAAATAGACGCCATTCTCTTCGGCAACGCGGAACGCTTCTTCTAACTCCTCTGAGTTAGAGAATAGCGGTTTTTCGCAAATGACGTGCTTTTTATTTTTCAGTAAAAGAATCGCATGCTCAAAGTGCAGCGAATTGGGTGAAGCAATATACACCGCGTCGATATCAGGGCTTAATGCCATTTCATCAAGGTCCGTAAAGGTTATCTCAGCATTGTTCTGCTCAGCAAACTGCCGGGCTTTTTCAGGGGACCGTGAATAAACCGCCTTCAATTCCATCCTGCCACTCAGCCTGGCCGCTGAAATAAATCCGGCGGTAATCCAGCTTGTGCCGATTGTTCCAAAGTTGATCATCCATCAAACCTGCTTTCATGATTTTCTTTCATTCTAGACTTTGTCGCGGATTATTGGAATTATTTCGGATGAAACAGAAGGTTTCCTTATTAAATAGCCGGTTTTATGGAAAAATAACAATAATTATGATATATATACAAGTATCATTTATCGCGTTTTTGAAAGAGGTAGAAAACTGTGGACAATACGTCAAATTTTATCCGCGACATCATTATCAAGGATTTGGAATCGGGAAAACACAAAACAGTCGCCACCCGCTTCCCGCCTGAACCGAACGGCTATTTACATATCGGCCATGCGAAGTCAATCATCCTGAACTTCGGGCTTGCCGATGAATTCAGAGGAACAACAAACCTCCGCTTTGACGACACGAACCCATTGAAGGAGGACGTCGAATACGTCAAATCGATCAAACAGGATGTCCAATGGCTCGGCTTTGAATGGGACAATCTTCACTTTGCGTCCAATTACTTTGAGGAAATGTACGACAAGGCGGTTCTTTTAATAAAAAAAGGGCTTGCTTATGTTGATGACCTTTCCGCAGACGAAATCCGCCAATACCGTGGGACACTAACGGAACCAGGCAAGAACAGCCCGTACAGGGATCGCCCAATCGAAGAGAACCTTGACCTGTTCGAACGGATGAGGGCCGGTGAATTCGGGAACGGCGAGAAGGTCCTGCGCGCAAAAATTGATATGGCATCGCCAAACATCAATCTCCGTGACCCGGTCATCTATCGGATTTCCCATGCGGCCCACCACAACACTGGCGATAAATGGTGCATCTATCCGATGTACGCGTTTGCCCACCCGCTCGAGGATGCGATTGAAGGAATTACCCACTCCATTTGTACGATTGAATTTGAAGACCAGCGCCCGTTTTATAACTGGGTTGTCGAGCAGTGTGAAATGGAAGCGACTCCTCAGCAAATCGAGTTTGGCCGCCTGAACATCACCAACACCGTCATGAGTAAGCGAAAGCTGAAGCAGCTTGTTGAAGAAGGCTTTGTTGACGGCTGGGATGACCCGAGAATGCCGACGATTTCCGGAATGCGCCGCCGCGGCTATACGCCTGAATCAATCCGCGCGTTTGTCCTTGAAACCGGTGTTTCCAAGGGTTCAGGCGCGGTTGATGAGCAAATGCTCGAGCATTTCGTCCGCGAAGACCTCAAACTGAAAGCGCCAAGAACGATGGGCGTTTTGAATCCACTCAAGGTGGTTATTACGAATTATCCTGAAGGCGAAGTGGAAATGCTTGATGCCGAGATCAATCCGGAAAACCCTGACATGGGAATCCGCCAGATTCCGTTCTCTCGTGAAATCTACATTGAGCAGGATGATTTCATGGAGAATCCGCCGCCAAAATACTTCCGCCTCTTTCCTGGCAATGAAGTCCGCCTGAAGCACGCGTACTTCATCAAATGCGAAGAAATCATCAAGGATGAAAACGGCAATGTCATTGAGCTTCGCTGCACGTACGATCCTGAAACAAAGAGCGGTTCTGGCTTCACCGGCCGCAAGGTAAAGGGAACGATTCACTGGGTGGAAGCCACTCAGGCCGTTTCTGCTGAGTTCCGCCTGTACGAGCCGCTGATTCTGGATGATAACGGTGAGGAGGACGGAGAAGAGGATGCAAAGTCCTTCCTCGATAATGTAAACCCTAACTCACTCGAGGTGCTGCAGGGTTTTATTGAACCAAACATGAAAGATGTCAAGCCACAGGATAAGTTCCAGTTCTTCCGCCACGGCTATTTCAATGTTGATTCAAAGTATTCTTCTTCTGAGAAACCGGTATTTAACCGAATCGTATCACTGAAGAGTTCATTCAAGCTATAAAAGGAATCCCCTTTCTGCCTGAGGTTTACGGCGGGAAGGGGGTTTTTTAAAAAAGGATCAGTTAAATTTAGCTGTTGATTTCCACTGCGGGCACACGCTTTCCGCGGGGCGTCAGTGGAGCCTCCTCGTCGCAGGCGCCTGTGGGGTCTCCACCTTGCCGCTGCATCCCGCAGGAGTCGGCGCCCTCCGCTTCAATCAACGTAGTTGAATATCAAAACTGTCCTTTAACACAAAATTTTAAAAACGCTTCCGATTCCGGAAAGTACAAAGCACCCCTCAGATCGGCTGCTGCCGAAAGGAGGGGTGCTTAACTTTGTTATTCATACCTCAACGATTCAATTGGATCGAGTTTGGATGCTTTGTTTGCTGGCAGGATGCCGAAGACGACGCCAATCACCATGGAGAAAAGGACTCCTCCCAGGACGACCTGCCATGAAATGAGCGATGGCCATCCGGCAAAGAAGCTGACAAGTGTCGCGACTCCCCAGCCAAGACCGATGCCAATGATTCCGCCAATCAGTGTCAATGTGATTGATTCTATCAGGAATTGGGTGAGGACCTGGTTCCTCGTTGCCCCAAGCGCCATTCGGATACCGATTTCCCTCGTCCTTTCTGTGACCGAGACGAGCATGATGTTCATGACACCAATGCCTCCAACAAACAGCGAAATCCCTGCGATACTGCCTATAATAAGCGTCATGATTTTCGTAACCTGCCCGACGCCAGCGGCGATTTCCTCCATATTGATAACCTGGTATGATTTTTCGGTATTATGGAGCGTATTCAGTGTTTTAGCGGCTTTTTTTCCTGCAGTCTGGATTTTATCAGGATTGGCTGCCTGCAGCGTTATTTGTGTATAGTCGGATTTCCCGTACATGGTCCGCCATGTCTGAAACGGGAGATACACTTCCATTGAACCAAAGGCGAACAGGCCCTCGGGCTTTTCCAAAACCCCGACAATTTCAACAGGCTGATTTCCGACTAGGATGACTTTGCCTATCGGCGACTTCCCTCCAAACAGCTCTTCCTGTAGCTTGTGGCTTGCGAGCGCCACCCGTCTCCCGCCAAGGAAGTCCGTGGCGGAAAACGTCCTTCCCTTTTTCACCTTCAACTCGTGGAGGCGGATGTATTCACCCGTTATCCCGGTCGCGGACACATCAACGGTTTTGTCCTGCAGCCTGGCCGAAGAAAACTGCGAGCTCGATGCAACGACCCGTTTTATTTCGGAAATCCTTTCAAGGGCGCGGATATCCTCCTGGGTAAAGGGCGCTTTGTTAAAAACATTTGGATTCGCCCTTATTTCCTCATCAGATGGCTGATAAAATACTTCAATTGTGTTCCCCGGGCCGGTTATCTGGCTTTTCAGCATCGCCTCGCCCCCCTGCCCAATGGCGACAACAATGATGACCGCCCCAACGCCGATAACGATTCCAAGCATGGTTAAAATCGATCTCATTTTATGGGCTTTGAGCGAACCAAGCGCCATTTTCAAATTCTCCATCACGCTCATTGGCCAGCCCCCCATTCCCGGGTCCTGGCCGAAACGATTTCCCCATCACGGACGAGTATGGTCCTGTTGGCATACTCGGCGATTTCTGGTTCATGTGTGACGACAACGACCGTTACGCCCTCTTCATTCAGCGCCCTGAACTGTTCCATAATTGTTTGGCTAGTTTTGGTATCAAGGGCTCCCGTCGGTTCATCGGCCAGGATAAGTGAAGGCCTGTTCACGATTGCCCTCGCTATCGCGACCCGCTGCTTTTGCCCGCCGGAAAGCGCATTGGGTAAATGGGCCATCCGGTCGCCAAGGCCCATTTTTACGAGTGCCTCCTCGGCCCGCTCCTCCCGCTCCGGCTTTGGCACACCGGCATAAATCATCGGAAGCTCGACATTTCTTAGCGCGGTAAGCCTTGGCAACAGGTGGAACTGCTGAAACACAAACCCGATTGACGCATTTCGGACCCTGGCCAATTCAGCTTCCTTATACCCGGAAACATCTTCACCATCAAGAAAATAGGAGCCTTCGGATGCCATATCGAGGCAGCCGATAATGTTCATCAGCGTCGATTTCCCAGAGCCCGATGGACCCATGATGGCAACAAATTCGCCGTCTTCAATCGTGACCGACACATTTTTCAGGACATCGATTTTTTCCGTACCCACGGTGTAGGACTTTGTGATCGATTTAAGTTCTATCATTTAACGGTCACTTCCATGCCGTCCTCCAATTTTTCGGGCGGATTGGCAACTACTTTGTCGTTTGCTTTGATTCCTTTAAGGATTTCCACTTTCGGCCCGGACATAATACCTGTTTTTACCTTTCGCTTATGGGCGATCCCATTTTCGACAACAAAAACATATTGGGAATCCCCTTGGTCAACGAGCGCGGAATCTGGCAGAACGAGGGCAGTCTTTTGCTCCGTTTCAATTTCCATGATGACCTGGAAGCCCGGTTTCAGGACTGGATTCTTGCCGGAAAGCTTTACTCTGACAGGATATTGGACAGCCTGGCTCCCAGCCATGCCCGTCTGTGATTCCGGCATAGAGCTTACCTTCACCACTTCACCCGGCCAGCTCTGGTCAGGGACCGCGTCTGAACGGATTGTGACTATTTGCCCAACGCTAACCTTCAATGTGTCATATTCGGATAAAAGGCCTTTGGCGACAAGGCCCTCCATTTTTCCAATTAAAACAATCGGGCTGCCCCCTTGTAAGGTTGCCTGTTCATTTACCACAAGAACAGTGCCATCTATCGTACTCTTAATCTCCAACTCTGCGGTTCGTTTCTCAATGCTTTCCTTCTGCAATTCCGCCTGCCTTCGCTCCAGCTCCGCCACCTTCAGTTCCATTTCAAGCTGGGAGATTTGTGAAGCAATTTGGGCAGACGCGGCCTGGTCAGGAACGGGTGCACCCGCCAATGTTTGTTCCTGGTCTTTCAAACTACTGATTTGATCTTCAAGCTGAGCCATCTTCATTTCATTGGATTCCATAGAAAGCGCATTTTGTTCCTCTTCCAGCTGGAGCTGGGGATTCTCAAAGCGTGCGATTGCGGTCCCTTTAGCAATGGATTGGCCTTCTTCCACGAGAATTTCCTTCAGTGTCCCCCGTTCAGGCGACAAATACACAGCCTGCTCCTCCTCGAGGGCTACGGTGCCTGGCACCAGCAGGAAAGCGGAAATGCTGTCTTCCTTGACTTTAAATAGTTTCACTGAAGGTCCCTGTGCATAAACTTCGCGATAGACGCTTACGCTGATCATGGATAAAAGCAATACGACAATACCTGAGCCGATTAATAGTTTCTTTTTCTTATTCATCATATATAGGCAATTCCTTTCACATAAATACGTGCTGGCACACTCTAGTCGCTGTATTCGTTTAAAAGCGTCAGACGTATGGATTTTTACCGCTAGGAAAATGGTTGGTTATTGACTACAATTTAGGTGCTCCTTGCAGTAAAGTACCAATTACCGCAATTCCAATTCCGATAAGGAAGAAAACAATGGCCACTCCCCATGCAAGCCCTTTTGGAAAGCGGGCTGTTTTATAAAGTCCGATCCCCGTCAGTACTGTTGCCCAAATCGCAAACAATTCAATCGCGCCAAGAACACCGGATTCATCCTTTCCCAGCAAGCCCCCAAGACTTGTTACATGAGTTTCCGCATGTGTACCAATTAAGGATCCAACTGCCATATTTAGCAGATGGCCAACAGCGGTAACAAATGTTATGTACATATTCATGGAAAACAGCTGCCTGAATGTAACCTGCGCATTGGCAATCTTAGCGATAGCAATCATGATTGCACTTGAAATCAACGCGCCAATGGCGGGCGTGATAACCCCTGTCGCAACCATCGCAATCCTTGTATATCCAAGGAATCTTTCCGCATTTTCTTCCGGCACCCCTTGCTTGATGAGTGTTCCGGCATCCATCATCATTGCCATAAGCCCCATTCCAACAACATTGACAACCGCTACGATCAGGAGAGGCACCCAGATTTTCGGGTTTGCCCTTATTCTTTCAAATTGCTCACCCGGGCTTGTAAAAATCCCAATCAGTGATGGCGATGGCTTCTTCTCATTTGTTTCAATTTGAGTTTCCATTGTTGTTCCCCCTCTTTTATCCTTATGAAAAACTTACCATATATAGGTGTGGGCATAAAGTGAAACTTCAATCAGTGGGTATTTTCTACATCCCCTCTGATTGTTAGTTGAACCAATCGGACCTTTACGGGCTGTTGATCTGCGATAAAGTGAAACTTCAATCAGTGGGGAGTTTCTTCATCCCCACTGATTGTTAGTTGAACCAATCGGGCCTTTACGGGCTGTTGACCCCCCACTTAGAAAATTTTGTTTTACTCAACTTCTTGAATTGGGGGTCTTACAGCCCGTTAATCTGCGATAAACTAATTTGTTGAAATCCAGTGTGTTTTTTCCTGTATGGATAGTTCTCCTCAGGAAATCCTTCAACTTACCATTACTGTATCCTTCTACATCCTAACTTTTCAGAAAAAATGAATTTCGGTAAAACCGCGAAAACACCCCCTATCAGGTTGACCGTCCCGAAGCGGATGTGATAATTTTCTTTTATGCATCAAGTGAATCGGACAGCGAAGGGGATTTTACTTTGAGGAAAATAATTGCCTCTATTCAATGGTTTTTATATATCGTTTCGAGCAGCATTGTTGTTCCAGTTTCAGTAGGTGCACTGTATGGAATTACCGGGCAGGACTCAATCGACTTCATCTCAAGGACTTTTTTTGTCCTTGCCTTAACGGGGCTGCTCCAAGTCGCCTTTGGCCACAAGCTGCAAATCAACGAAGGGCCTGCCGGATTGTGGTGGGGTTTTTTCATTTTATATGCAGGGATTGGAAAGACGCTTTATGGTTCATCGCTCGAAACCCTAAAGGTAATGGAGTTTTCGTTAATCAGCAGCGGGATTGTCGCCATTCTGATGACATCTCTCGGACTTGTGAGCCGATTATCAAAACTGTTTACTTCCACCGTTATCGGAACATACTTGATTTTACTGATCGTACAGCTGAGTGGTTCATTTTTGAATGGAATGCTAGGGGTTACATCTGAAGGCGCCGTCAGCCTGAAAATTTTGCTCGTATCCACAATTACGGCTGTACTCTCGTTTGCACTCAGCCGCAGCAAAAGGCTAGGCCAGTTCAGCATCATCATTAGCCTCGGCGCCGGCTGGGCATTATACTCAATTTTCAGCCTCGGCTCATCGTTTGTTGCAAATACGGACCATATCTTCCAGCTTCCTTCCATGTTCGTTTTTGGCGGACCGAGAATTGAACCTGGCATGCTGCCGATTATTTTCATGATCACCATCCTTTTGATTACGAATATGATTGCAAGCATAAAGGTTGTCGAGAAGGTCATCCAGCCCCATACCGAAATCCCGCTGAAGCCAAACACCATGAAAGCCGGGGTCGTCATGGGCATCAGCCAAATGCTTGGCGGACTTTTTTCTACTATGGGCACAGTGGCCATTTCAGGAGCTGCCGGCTTTATTCAGACGAATAAAACATTTACAAGGAGCCCGTTTATCATCGGTTCCGTCCTTGTGCTTGCCGCGAGCATGTTTTCACCCATCATGTCATTTTTCTCAACCCTGCCGGTTGCGGTGGGCTATGCGGCTATCCTGCCAGTTTATGTGGAAATTTTGACGCTTGGATTGAGAGAGCTCTTCCATAGCGAGGATGCCGAAAAAGTGATTAAAAAAGCAACGATACCTTTATTCACAGGCATCGGTTTAATGTTTATTCCGCTTAATTCTTTTTCGGCGCTGCCGCCAATTGCCGTCACCCTGTTGAGCAACGGGCTGGTCGTCGGTACACTGATTGCACTTACGATTGAGCTGTTTACGAAAAGAAATCCCCAGCCTTATAAAGAAGCCACCTGACCCTTCCCCCTCAATACGAAAACCCCTGGCTAATCATCTTAGCCAGGGGTTTATTTTATGTCGGCTGTTTTTCCAGCAGCTCAATTATCCGGTCGAGTTTCTCTTCCATCCTTTCGGCGGAAACCGCCCGTCTCTCTAGATACCGCAGTATGCTTCTTACAAAAAGGCCGATCGAGACAAAGAATAATACCATCAGCCCCAGTGGAAGCAACGCTATCAAGATGCCGCCTTCCATATCTATCCCCCTTATCTTTATTAGTACTTAGGATTCAGCTTTTACAAAATCACTAGTCGCCAAGTTTTCCCCCTGTAAGGATTTCATACAGTCCATTCGATGCCTCTTCGGACAATACGGTATGTTTATTTTCACCAGATATAATGATTTCGAGCCGGTCCCTTTGTGGTGTCAGCCAAACCAAGTAACGCTCATTCACCTTGTAATCAGGGGAGCTCACCTTTTTTATCTTCGCATTCTCCCAATGTGCTTCCCTAAATATTTCGGCCAATTTAGCAATTTCAGCTTCATCTGTAATTTCCGTCTGTTCCCCGAGTGCAGATTCAACCACTATTTTTACGCTAGATTCGGAGGAAAAATAGTCCCGTTCAACTTCTCCCTTTTCCCCATAGTCACCAACAGCATTCTTTTGATCAGAACTTTTTGCGAATTCTGAGTGATCGGAACTTGACTGATTGCCCATCGAGAACCCAAGGAACAGCATAAGGCAAAGTGCCGCGGCTCCTGCCATCCCCATTGCCGTCTTTTTCAGAATCGAACCCCATTTCTCCCTCCGGTCGAGCGCTTCGGCCTCATTCAAAAGCCGATGATGGATTTCTTCGAATGATTTAGGAGTCAAGTTTTTAGAAGGAAGGCTATTTAATTGAGATTCCAACTCACGAAATTCGTCCTGGCTGTTCATCGGGGCCACCTCCTTTTTCTTGCCGGAGCGTTTTCAAGGCCCGGTGGTAATTCGTCCGAACCATATCCTCCGTCCAATCCAGCACGGCGGCTGTTTCCGCAACACTTAATTCCTTGATTCCGCGGAGAATGACGACATCGCGGTAACTTTGCTTCAGCCCCCGGATTGCGGACATCAGCTCCTGCGCTTGCTCATTCCCTTCGAAAATCTTCTCGGGGGTTTCACCGTCAATACCTTCATTGGATTTATCAAATCTGGCTATTTTATCCCAAATTCTATTTTTCTTTTTCCTTGCCTCATCAATTGCGAGGTTCCGCGCAATCGCAAACAGCCACGTCTTTGGGCTCGAATTGTAATTGAACCGTTCCAGACCCTTGAGCGCCTTGATGAACGTCTCCTGCACCAAGTCTTCGACATCCCGTTTCCCCGTATAGTAAATCAAAAAATTGTACACATCATGGCTGTATTGCCGGAACCACTCTGATATGATCTCTTTCCTTGACATCAGCTTTCCTCCGCTTTCCCCTTAAATAGTAGACGGAAACATGCGCCGTTTGTGGCACTACTTACCTAATCTTACTATAAACATAAGCCCAATAATCAAGAGAAAATCCACCTATTAGCGGGCATTAATCGATATCCGAAAATAATTAATCGATATATACAAAAAATTAATCGATATCTTTTTAAAATTGAACGATTTAATTTCTCGGTGCAGTCTGCTGGCAAAAAATAAATGAAAATCAAAGTAAAATAATGCTTTCTTCTATATAAATGTGTCTTTATTGTGAAATTGCCCCCGAGAATCTTCCCTCTCCGCAAGAATTAGAAGGAAAACGCACCAATTTTAAAGAATTTTATCCAAAAAGAATGAAAGGTGATGGTTTTTTTGCTAATAAAAGCACGTGGGGTCCCTATTTGGATCCAATGCCTTGAAGCACTCCTGAAATTGCTGCCCCAGGATCACCGACTTATCCCCGATATCCGGCGGAATCTTAAATACCGGAGGAAAGGCTACAAAGGCGAAAAAAGTTCCGATTACTACGCCCAACTCCTCGATCCAAAACACTTTCTCATCCTCCATGATTTATGCCTCGATCACAACGGACTCCATTTTCAAATCGATTCCCTTATCTTGACTACTAGATTCATTATAGTTATCGAAATAAAAACCCTTGAAGGCGAGTTGTTTTTCAACGGGGAGACCGGCCAGCTCACGGTTTCGCGCCATGAAACCATTTCCGGCGCGGATAATCCGCTTGTCCAGGCATTAAATCACTGCAACCAGCTAAAGGACTGGCTCATTACCCATAAGTTGAAAGATATGTCAATGGAGCACCTCGCAATTATTAGCAACACGCAATCCGTCATCCGATGCAGCAATCGCGAAACAGCGAACCATGTCGGCACTGACAAAAGCCTGCCGCTAAAGGTCATGGAGCTTTCCAAACGCTACAAAAAAGAGTTGCTCACAGATAAGGAACTTAAAAGGACTGCAAAAGCCCTCAAAAAAGCACACTCTCCGAAACCTATTAAAATTATGGACTTTTTTAAATTAAACCAAGATGAATTCCTTACAGGCAATCCATGTCCTAATTGTGATAACAGGCCAATGAAGAGGAAAAAGGCCTATTGGCAATGTCTTAATTGCCACACAAAAGCAAAGGATGTTCACAAGGAGATTATTGCTGCTTATTTACTCATTATAAGTCCTGTTATTTCCGTTAAAGAGTGCTGCAGGTTCCTTCATTTGCCATCCAGCCAAGTAGCAAGAAGATTGCTAGTTTCAATGGGTTTAGTCGCTTCCGGAATCAATAAAGGCCGTGTCTACTCGCTAAAACCGCCAAAATAAAAACCGGGCAAAAACCCGGCCCACTCTTTTCTATAAGTACTGTACGCTATAATCCCCAAATCCTTTTAATCTTTGTCTTTTCTCCATCAATGTGAATTTCATACACATCTGGATTTGACAGAGCCTTCCATTGTTCAAAGCCATAGCTTTCGTCATAATGCTTGAGGATTAGTGCCATTAAGTTTCCATGGGTAACAATCGCAACATTTTCCGCGGGTTTTCCCTGTACCTCGATAATGACTTCCACTCCCCGCTTTGCTGCGGCACCACCAGACTCCCCGCCATCAAAAGCTAAATCCGGATCATTGAACGATTTTTTCAGCATGTTGAGCCAGTCGGGATGTGGCGCTCCAGACAATACCCGCTCCGAAAGCCGTTCGTCTGTTTCAACTTCAATTCCTGCTTCCACTGCAAAGGGCCCGATTGTGGAAACCGCCCTTTCAAAAGGGCTTGATACGATATAATCGATTTGGCTGTTTTTTAAAAATGCCGCAAGCTCCCTCGCCTGTTTTTCCCCAGCTTCGGTAAGCCTTGCTTCCGGTTCCTGTCCTTCCGCCTGGCAATGGCGGATAAGGAAGATCGTTCTCAATGCGGATTCCACCCTTCCCTATTAAGTGACTTTTATTTTTATGCCCACCACGGGAAATGTCAACATTTTTTCCCATATTGCCCTTAAAAAGTATAGAAGTCTAGTAAATCCGTCCTGATTCCAACCATTTGAAGACTAAAAAGACAAGCTTTTACTATTAAAATGGCATTGGGAAAATCGGATAGATTCCTTTAAAAACCGCTTTTGTTCAGAATTTACAAACTATTTTGATAGTTATATAATAACGTTGATTTTAATAGAAACTACTTTTCAACAAGGAGGAATTACTCATGGCTCTTAAGGAAAAGCATTTAAAGCAAACAGATCTTTCACCCCCCTCTTTAGACTATTCAAAAATCGTCCAATCGACTTTATTTCAGCAGCTGCTCCGGGAAAAACGGCAATTTATACTGCCGGCCTGTTTGTTCTTCCTAGCCTTTTACTTCACACTTCCAGTAATGACCGCATATTCGACGGTCCTAAACAACCCCGCATTCGGCCCGGTCAGCTGGGCCTGGGTATTCGCGTTTGCGCAATTCATCATGACATGGGCATTATGTATTATTTATACGAAGAAGGCAGCCAGGTTTGATGGCCTTGTTGATGAAATTAAACAAAATGTTGGACGGAGGGCCCAGCGATGAACACTGTAGCATTTTCCCTGTTTTTGGCCATCGTCCTTCTTACGCTCGTCATCACGTATTTTGCTTCGAAAAGGACGAAGACGACCAGTGATTTTTATACAGCCGATTCCAGCCTGACCGGTTTCCAGAATGGTCTCGCGATTGCCGGCGACTATATGTCCGCTGCCTCATTCCTCGGCATCGCGGGGATGGTTGCGCTCTCCGGATTCGACGGTTTCTTTTATAGCATTGGGTTTTTGGTCGCCTATCTTGTCGTCCTTTATCTTGTTGCGGAACCATTAAGGAATCTTGGGAAATATACAATGGCAGACATGATTGCAGCCCGTTTTAAGGAAAAGAAGGTTCGCGGCGTCGTTGCTCTTAACACGATTACAATTTCGATTTTTTATATGATCGCCCAGCTTGTCGGTGCCGGCGCACTTATAAAACTGCTTCTCGGTATCGATTATGTGTACTCCGTTCTCATTGTGGGAACGCTCATGACCGTTTATGTTGTCTTCGGCGGCATGACAGCTACCTCCTGGGTGCAAATTGCAAAAGCCGTCCTGCTGATGGCAGGTACATTCATTATTTCATTCATCGTTTTCGCAAAATTTGATTTCAGCGTGTTCAAGATGTTTAACGAAATGAAGACGTCGACACCGCTTGGGGAAGCCTTTTTGAATCCAGGCAATAAGTTCAAGAATCCGCTGGATACTATTTCGTTGAACCTTGCCCTTGTACTGGGAACGGCAGGGCTACCGCATATCCTGATCCGCTTTTTCACTGTGAAAGATGCGATTACAGCCCGGAAGTCGGTAATATATGCAACCTGGATCATCGGCATATTCTATGTCATGACCGTGTTTCTCGGCTTTGGGGCGGCGGCGTTCGTCGGCTATGATAAAATTGTCGCCGCCAATGCTGCCGGCAACATGGCTGCGCCGCTGCTTGCCGAGGCGATCGGTGGGGAATTCCTGTTTGCATTCATTTCGGCTGTTGCTTTCGCGACAATCCTTGCGGTGGTAGCCGGACTCGTCCTTTCAGCGGCATCCGCGTTTGCGCATGATTTTTACGCACATATTTTAAAAAAGGGCTCGGCAACAGAGAAACAGCAGGTACGGGTGGCGCGCTATGCTTCTGTCGGGGTAGCGGTCCTTTCAATTTTGCTGGCTCTATTTGCCCAGAAGATGAACGTAGCGTTCCTTGTCTCCCTTGCTTTCGCCGTTGCGGCAAGCGCCAATTTGCCCGTTATTTTACTGACAATCTTTTGGAAAAAGCTCAACACTACCGGGGCCATCACCGGGATGGTTGTTGGTTTAGGCAGTGCTCTTATCATGGTGGCGATTTCACCAAATATCTGGTCCCCTGAAGCCGGAGCGGCCATTTTTGTTGGCAAGCCGCTTGTCACCCTGACAAACCCGGGCATCGTTTCCATCCCGATGGGCTTTTTAGCAGCCTTTGTCGGGACCCTCCTCTCCACAAAGAAAGAGGATGCACGGAATTTTGATGAAATCCTCGTAAGAGCAAATACCGGCCTTTAAAAACAGGAAAAACCGGCTGTGGCAACCTAACGGGTTCGGTTTTGAAGTACAAACTTCAAATTAGCAGTGCTTTTAGCACAGAAAATTGCAACTGAATTAGCGCAGACACTTTAGCAGTAAAATTAGAACGCAAAAAAGCTCAGAGCCATTTTTACTCTGAGCTTTTTTATAGTAGTGCATTGTTGTATATAGGCCTCCTATAGTTTAAGTATAACTATTCACAAAACACTCATAAAATAAGGATTTTAATACTATCTTGATTATTATGGACGAAATACCTTTGAAGTGATTAAAGTGATAAAAAGATACTTTTTCCTTATTGGTAGTTAGAAAGGATTTTAAATACAGCTATAAATCCAATAGGATAAAACCAAGGTAAAAAACGGTAATGCTTTGTGTTTATTTTTAGGGAGAGAATCCAAAAGAATTCAGGTAAGAGAATAAACAAGATTTGACATACGAGCGTTAATTTGTCCACAGTGTTAAATGGAACAAATTTAAACCCATCTGCTGCATTTCCAACAAAGCTAGATAGATACATTGTAAAGTTTGTAAATGGAATTACCAAGCAAAGCAGAATTCGACTTACCTGGACAATAGATGATTTTCTAAATATGAGACTAATACTAGATAATATAATACCATACACAGAAAGAAACAATGTTCCGAAACACAAAAGAGGCTGCTCCATGACATATCTGAGAAAAAACATTAATAAAAACATATAGACCTCATTCCATTGAACATAAAGTGATTATTTTTTTAAATTGTATCATTCGGAAGAAGCAATATATTGTATTTTTTTGGGTGTATCAAATATTTTTGGGTGTATCAAATATTAATGTCAGCAAGTCTTAAACTTCCCCTCCGTTAATTGTAATTAAAATGGAGGTCAATCACTCCTTGAGCAACATATCCCCAAAAAGCAATGTTGTTAGGATTTCTGAATAAAATACGTTCCGAGTCCTAAGTCAGTTTCGCGCGTGATTTTGGACTGGAAATGCCTCAATCCATTGTTCTTGTGAAGTTAATTCCTGATTGTTTTCGTGCAAAAGGAACCTCTTTCTGTTAAGTATTATCTAAATTATAGCTTAATCTTCTTCAACAAACCTTATGTTGAAAAAGCTCTCTTATCATTTTAACATAAATATCCAAAAACCAATTTATCATTTTTAGCACACCAATTCGCATAGCAATTTTGGCATCTCGCTAAAAGGGGTACGAATTGAAGTGCTAAAACACCATTAAATGCACAGCAAACGTTGAAATATCAGCAAAAAGATGCAGTCCAATTCAGTTGCGAATTGGACTGCTAATTTGTATGCGAATGAAGTTTTTGTACTCGAAAACCGAACCCGTTAGTGGCAACCCCTAGCCGGTTTTTGGTGTTTCCTTCTTTTACTTAGGGAACTGCTTGGTTTGTAAAAGCCACTCCAATGGGAAAATCCTCATCAAGACCGTTTCGTTTCGTAAATCACTCCAAACGGTCCTGAGTAACCCCGTCAAGACCGTTTCACTTCTAAATATCACCCCAAACGGTCTTGAGAAACTATGTCAAGACCGTTTCACTTCAAAAAATCACTCCAAACGGTCTTGAGATATTCCCTCCTCTCACACAACTACAAAAAAACAGCAGCTGAATCGCCACGTACAATGCCGTGGTTCCTGACTGCCGTTTCACAATCATTCCTCAATAAATTTAATAACTTTTGCCGGGTTTCCGCCGACAATTGCGTTTGCAGGAACATCCTTCACGACAACCGCTCCAGATGCGATAACGGCATTATCCCCGATTGTCACTCCCGGATTAATAACAGCCCGGCCGCCAATCCAAACATTATTGCCAATCGTTACAGGCTTGCCCAATTCACGGCCAGAGTTCCTCTCTACAGCCTTTAAAGGATGGGTTGCCGTGTAAATGTGCACACCGGGGGCCAGCATGCAGTTATCACCGAACCGCACCTCACATACATCAAGTATGACGCAGTCAAAATTGGCGTAAAAGTTATCACCGGTATAAATATTCGAGCCATAGTCACATCGAAAGCTAGGTTCGATGAAGGTATTTTTGCCGAGTGAACCCAAAAGCTCCTCCAAGATTTCTGTCCGCTTCTCAAGTTCGGTTTCCGCTGTACGGTTATAGGCATTCGTCAGCCTGCGCGCGTTGAACCGACCTTCTAGCAATTCAGGATCAGCAGGATTATACATCTCGCCCGCGAGCATTTTCTGTTTTTCCGTTTTCACATTCCGCACCTCACTAATATTTTTAAATAACAAGCAGAATTCCCGTTACCGTTTTCCTGGTCGTTACTGTCGCATAACACCCAATTCGTTACAGAGATTCAGAGTTTGTCTGTTCTCTGTCCCAAAATCGGGACCTCAAGGATAACCTTCGTCCCCTTTCCCGGTTCCGATGTAACTTGCAGTTCACCGCCCGAAGCCTTGGCACGTTCGTCCATGCTGAAAAGACCGACACCGCGCGGACCCACCCCAGCGGTAAATCCTTTTCCGCGGTCCTCAATCATCACGCGGACGGCATCGTTGTATTCACGGATTACAACGAATGCTTCATCAACATCCGCATATTTCCGGGTGTTGGTAAGCGCCTCCTGTATGACGCGGTAAATCGTCGTTTCCGTACTTGCCGGAAGCCGGCGGCCAAGGACACATTCAAAATGGACAGAAATATTGTAATAGCTGGAATAACGGTTCAAAAAGGATCGGATGGCCGGGACAAGGCCAAGGTCATCAAGGACGGATGGACGAAGCTCCCACGAAAGGTCCCGAATTTCCTCAATCATCTCCATTGTTTCCTCCTGCATTTGGACAAGGAGGGGATGTTCGATTTCCGACAGCAGCCGGTTAATCGTAATCAGATGGCTGTAGAGATTCTGGCCGAGGCCATCATGGAGCTCACGCGACAGCCGCTTTCGTTCATCCTCCTGAACATCGATGATCCGGGTCATCATTTTTTGCAGCTCGCCTTCCATCCGTTTTCGTTCCGTAATCTCAAAGCGGATGGCCATATATTGATACGGCTTCCCTCCTTCATCCAAAAACGGAACAATCGTCGTATCCACCCAGTAATAACTCCCGTCCTTTGCCCGGTTTTTGATTTCACCCTGCCAGACTTCCCCCGCTGAAATTGTCTGCCAAAGCCTAGTGAAAAATTCCTTCGGGTGGCAGCCGGAATTGATTATCCGGTGATCCTGTCCGACCAGCTCTTCGGCCCTATACTTCGAAATCTCGCAAAACTTGTCATTGACATATTTAATCGTCCCGCGCCTGTCCGTAATGGCAACAATCGCTGATTGGTCAAGCGCGAATTTCAGGTCGACTAATTCGTTCAGCGGTTCGGAAAGTTCCTTGTCGAGCCTGCCCCTGTTTTTAATGTCCTGAAAAATGACGAGGACATATTTTTTCCCATCGAGCAAAAAGCTGTTTATACTGAAAAAGAGCGGAAATGTCTCCCCCTCTGCATTGCGTCCATATGCACTTGTCACGATTCCTTCTGCCACTGTTCCCAAATCAATATCTGGAAGGAAATCACCAAAGTATAGCCCCATCTCCGGGCGTGTTCCATGATTGTATCTGAATTTCAATCGCGCTTGTTCATTTATGTATTGGACTTTGCCGGCGTCATCAACAAGCAAAACCCCGTCACCAAAATCCTGCCTCTGTCCCCAACCGTTTTCTTTTACCATAAAGAGCCTCCGTCATTCAAAGTAAATTTGCCCATCAAGAATTTTCTCAAGCGCAACCGCGGTCTCCCTAGCCGCTGAACACCATTGGACGCTGAATGAGCGGGCTGTCCTGTTTCCGGCCAGAAGCACCCCTTTGGGCATTCCTTTAAAAAATAACGGAACCGCGTAGGACGACCTCAATTTCTCCGCCAGCATGATTGGGTAATCGGTCGCTTTGCCAAGAATGTTGTCCGGGAAATTTTCCACCAAAAGGGGGCTTCCGCTAGAAATCACCTTACCGGCAATTCCTTTTCCATATCGGACTGTGATCCGCTCGTACTTATCATTTAGATTCCCGGATGCAAAATGCCAGCGGATATCAAGGCCTACCCTGTTTTGGAGGGCGAGTCCGACAAAATCGCAGCCAATTGCTTCCCGAAGCTGTTCGCATTTTTCAATGACAGGCTGAAGGCCCCTTAATTTTTCCATGCCGGATGACTCCCCTTAAAGGCCATATCCCAATAGCCCTTTTTTAATGGCGTATTGGACGAGCTCTGGCCTCGTTTTCAATTGCAGTTTTTCCATCACATTGCTTTTATGCGTTTCAACCGTTTTCACGGAAATTACGAGCTGTTCGGCAATCTCCTTGTTCGAAAATCCTTTTGCAACTAGGGTTAGCACTTCCTTTTCCCTATCTGATAAAAGATTGAAGATATCCGCGCTTCCCTGCCTGACAGCGCCCATGTATTCCTCCATCAGCCGCTTTGTTGCGGATGGGTGCAGATAAGCATCGCCTTTCGCAACAGTCTCGATTGCGGACAAAAGCTCATCGTGCGGGGCGCTTTTCAAAATACAGCCCGATGCACCGGCCTGGATCGCCCGGAATAAATATTCCTCATCATCATGCATCGTCAAGATCAGGATGTTGACGCCAGGCATCAGTTTCTTCAGTTCACCTGTTGCTGATAGCCCATCCTTTCCATGGGGCATGCTGAGGTCCATAATGACAACATTTGGCTTGAGCTCCAACGCTTTTTTAATCCCTTCGTTCCCTTCGGATGCCTCGCCCACCACCCTCATATCCGCATGAGAATTGAGAAGCATGGAAAGGCCCATCCGAACGACCGCATGGTCATCTACAAGCAGGATGTTAATCAAAGCAAATCCCCCTTTTACTTATGGACAGCTTTCTTTAATAAAAATACCCTGGCCGGCTAGTTAAGCGGCAGGGTCAATTCAATCAATGTCCCTTCCCCTATTGTAGAGGAAATATGGCAATTCCCGCCAGCAAGAAGCATCCTTTCCTTCATTGCTGCAAGCCCTGATGACTGGAAGGGCAGAAAGCTATCTTCAAGATTGAACCCCTTGCCAAAATCCTTGATGGAAACTGTAAGGGAATCGGCCGACCAGTGGATGTGGAGGCGGACATGGCATGTATCCGCGTATTTCGCAATATTCGCCAAAGCCTCCTGGCAAACCCGGAACACGGCAATCCTTCCTTTTTCGGAAATAGCCTGTTCTTCGCCCTCCGCCTCGACATCGACAAGAATGCCGAATGTGGACGTATAAAGCTTAATATAGCTTTTCATCGCAGGTACGAATCCAAGAGTGCTTAAAGTTGGAGGATGCAATTCAACGGATAGAAGGCGGATTTCTTGGATTGTCCTCTCCATGAGCTGCGACATTTCGTTCACATATGCCTTCATTCCCTGGTCCTGTATCGAAGCCTGAATAAACTGAAGGCCATTGAAGACGCTGTACAGATTTTGGCCGACTCCCTCATGCAAGTCGAGCGCAATCCTTTTTAATTCGTCTTCCTGGGAGTGAATGATATACGAGCTGATTTCTTTATTCCCTGCCATAGCATCCATCAGGCTTCCTCCTTCTATTCAATGCGGCACGCCGGCTGTTTAGCCCGTTATTTTAACCGAGTACGAAAGTCCGCTGCCAGCATCATAGGCTGTCAATTCTTGTTCAGAGCCGCCGAATTCACTGGTAATCGGGACGGCCAGGAATTTATTTTTATCAAAATAAAATCGTATATGCGTTCCATCCGGGCAAAGCAATACATACTTGATTGTTTTCCGGATTGCCGGGGCCTGTTCGCCGCCATCCCTGTCTTTGATCGCAAGCTCGACATGGGCTCCCTCAAAATGCTTCAGTTCCTTCAGGTTAATGGGTTCCACAACTGCCGCACCCTCTCTTGTTGGGATAAACAAAGATTTTGTAGCCTTGCAGGTACTCCCAGAATGCTTCGCTGGCTTTTGTTTCGATATAATGAATCGTTTCTTCCTCTGTCTGGAAGGGGCTCATTCCTTTAATTTCGGCAATGACCACGTCCGCACCGTCAACCATTTTTTCTTCAAGGTACCAGTTCAGGCGCTTGCCGGAAAAAAGTTCCTTCAGCAAGGAATCCACTTCCTGCGAAAAACTCCCCGCTTCCTTCCTGGCAAAACAAAAGTCGATGTATGTTTCGCTGTTCATCATCGGCTTTCACGCTCCTGCTTCCTGTCCCTTTTATAAATGTATAGCGCAAATGGGAAGAGCACGATGTTCAAAGCGCCAAAAATGAGCGAGTTGGCATAGTTTTCGAAAAAATACTGCTGGACCATGAAATGGGTGCATACGATGTTCAGCATCAGGACGGCGCAGAGGATGAAAAAGTTCACCTTACTAGGCTTCATAGCGTTTCACCCCTGTTGCATAAACTGCGCCTTTGTCGACCTTTACAAAGATCTCTGGAAGCGGCCTTCTTGGCGGCCCCGCAGTCGGCGCTCCTGTCTCGACGTCAAATTTTCCATGGTGGCACGGGCAAAGCAGGTCCTTCTCCGCTTTATCCCAGAAAACAGGGCAGCGCAAATGGGTACACGCATTTTGGTAAGCGACGAATTTTGTCTCGGACAGCCTGATCATAATCGCGCTGTCATGTTCGCCGGGAAAAGCAAATTCAACTGCGTCACCGACAGCCACTGAATCAAGGCTGGCGATTTTTTTACGCGGATATTCCTTTTCGCCGAGGCCCATCAGTTCCTTGGCGGCCATCGCGCCCCATGGAAGGGACGAGACGGCGAACACGCCGGCCGCGCCGACAAGTGTTTTCATAAAGCCGCGCCGGTCAAGCTTTCGTTCGTTTTTGCGGTTTATATTATGTGTATAGTTATCTTCTTCGAACGGGATTTTATTATTTTTCTCTGCCATGCCAATCCCTCCTAAAACAGTTTCGTAACGCCCTGCAGGATGCCCGGCAGGTTTACTTTTACGTTTGTTTCCCCTTCAAGATATGGCAGGCTTGTTACCCACTTCCCGCCATTGTCGAGGTTGAATTGCTGTCTTTTCATATCAATTTCCTCTTCTGACAGCCATTGCAGTGTATTGGTCGGACAAACACTCGCGCACATTGGCGGGATTCCATCCTTCGAGCGGTCAATGCAGAGGTCGCATTTGTACATAAGGTTCTGTTCCGTATCGAATTTCGGTATGCCATACGGGCAGGCGATTGTACAATTTTGGCAGCCGATGCACTTTTCAACAAGGGCGGAAAGGACTGCGCCTGTTTCATGGATTTGGATTGCCTGGGCAGGACAGCTCCGCGCACATGCCGGGTTCACACAGTGAAGGCACATAAGAGGCATCGTCTGCCGGTCTACAAGCGGGTTTACGTCGTAAACGTAATTCCTGTTCCGCTCTTCATGCCCGCCGCACTGTGTGCAGGCAGCTAGGCATGAGCGGCATCCTATACAGTTTTCAAGTTCTATATAAAGCCTCTTATCCATTATTGCACCTTCTTCAATTCGTGTTTTTCGGCTTGCACTTTCTTAATCTGCGCGGCGCAGGCCTTGAATTCCGGCATCCGGCTAATCGGGTCAAGCGCCGGGATGGTTAGCAGATTGATAGATTTTTCATGTCCCCATGAATAGGGAACGAAGACTGTATCTTTTCGGATGGCTTCTGTTATCTTCACCTGATAGACCGCTTCACCGCGGCGGGTATAAAGCAGAACACGTTCCTCATGCTCGATGCCATACTTCGCGGCTGTTTCCGGATGGACCTCGACAAACGGGTCCGGACACATATCGTGTAAAAATGGAATTCTTCTAGTCTGGTTGCCTGATAGATAATGGTACACAACACGTCCGGTCGTCAGGCGAAGCGGGAATTCCTGGTCCGGCTCCTCCGCTGGCGGTGTATATGGAAGGGCGAACAGCTTTGCCTTCCCGTCCGGATGGTAGAACTTTTTATCGAGGAACAAGTGCGGTGTCCCAGTATCGTCCTCGCTCTTGCATGGCCAGAATACGCCATCCTGTTTATCTATCTTTTCCCATGTTACTCCGGAGTAATCCGCGATTCCGCCTTTTGATGCGCGGCGCAGTTCATTAAAAATGTCCAAAGGCGTTTTGAGATGGGAGAAATATTCTCCACGTCCCATCCGCTCGGAAATTTCGATTTGAATCTGCCAGTCTGGCTTGGATTCTCCAAGCGGAGCCTGCGCCTGGTTGATTTTAATAATCCGTCCTTCAACATTCGTTGTCGTTCCTTCATCCTCAGCCCAAGTTGTTGTCGGCAGGATGACGTCGGCGAACTCAGCGGATTCAGACATATAGAAGTCCACACAGACCATGAAATCAAGATTTTTCATTTGCTCTCTTACATAATTCAGGTTCGGCGCGGATACTGCCGGATTTGAACAAAGCAGGTATAATGCCCGGATTGTCTTATTTTCCATGAGTCCGAACATTTCATAAGCGGAAACGCCAGGGAGAGGCATTTCCTCCGGTTTAATTCCCCATACTTCTGCAATTTCCCTAACATGCTCAGGATTCGCAAGCTTACGGTAACCCGGAAGCGCGTCAGCCTTCTGCCCGTGTTCCCGGCCGCCTTGGCCGTTGCCCTGCCCGGTAATCGTTGCGACGCCTGATTTTGGACGTCCGATTTTACCAGTGATTAGTGACATGTTTACATAAGCCGAAACGTTGTCGACGCCTTTCTGCTGCTGCTCAATCCCGCGGGCGAACATAACGATTGCATTTGGAGCCTTTCCGAACAGTTCGGCAGCACGGATAATTTTCTCTGCTGCAACTCCAGTAATTTCGCTTGTGTATTCCGGTGTGAATTCTTTAACAAGTTCCTTTAGTTCCGCAAAGCCATTTGTATGGCTGTTTACGAATTCCTCATCCGCATAGCCGTTTTGGATTAGCAAATTTACAATACCATTTGCAAGCGCAAGGTCTGTACCCGGCTTAAGATCAAGATGAACATCCGCCCTTCTCGCAATCGGTGTTTCACGAGGGTCGGCAATGATCAGATAACCGCCCCGTTCCTGTACATTCCAGATGCGGAACATCGAGGTCGGGTGGCATTCAGCGGTGTTGCTGCCAGCGATGAACAGGCAGTCTGTTTCATGTACATCCGTCCACGGAACAGTCGAACCGCGGTCAATCCCTAAAGAACGATTCAAGCCGCCAGCCGCGCTCGACATACAGAAACGGCCATTGTAATCAATGTATCTTGTTTGCAAGCCAACACGGGCAAATTTCCCTGTCAGGTAGCATTTTTCGTTTGTCATTGAAACGCCGCCGTATACGGACAAGCTGTCCTTGCCATATTCAGCCTGGAGTTTCTTGAAGTTTTTTATGATCAGGTCGTACGCCTCTTCCCACGTTGCTTCCCGGAAACCTTCTTTCGTTCCTTTTAAGGATGCGTCATCACGGATTAAAGGCTTTAGAATCCGGTCCGGGTGATTGACCTGTTGGTAAGCAGTCACGCCTTTCGGGCACATTTTACCAACTGTCACAGGCCAGTCATAGCGCGGCTCAACGCCGATGATTTTATTGGTTACTGTATTCACCCTCAGGTTCATCCCGCACTGCATCGCACAATAGCTGCAATGTGTTTTGACGAGCGTCTCATTCGGATGCGTCAGGTTTTCAACTTCCCTGAAAAATTTATCCCGTTCGTTTCTGAACTCAACCTTTTGCATTCTGGTTGGCCTCCTTTACTTTCACATGATGGGTCGCAATTCCGGAAAACTGTGCGATCCGGTATTTCCGGCGGCATGGAAGGCAGAGCTCCGCAAGCTGGAAGCCTTCTTTTGACGCAAATTCTATATTGTTCATCCCTAGCACATCGATAACATCATTTGATTGCTCGATAGAAACGAACCCTGTACCGCAAACCTTGCATTCCTTTGTGGCCTGTTCCGCATAGTGCTCTCGGTAGTTCCTCGCAAATACGCTTAACGGGCGGAACGGGATATGGGCAAGTTTTCCGAACGGCATATATATCAGGGTCAAGATAACCGAATACTGGTGAATCAGTGACATCGCCTGATGGCCGAAGCCGTGCAGCGCGATATTGATAAATGTCAGTGCCAGCCCTGTTATTGAAACAAACAGCAGCAGATACAGCGGCAGAAAGTCGTAAATGAATGTCTGCTCCGCCCGGGCCTGCATATTCTTCAGGCGGCGATACAGCGCCATTGATACTCCGGTGATGACCATAAATGCGGAGATGTTCAAAGCGTTATAGGATAAGAAGGCGATGAAGCCGTCTGCCGGGACAGTCATTATGTTCATTCCCATTAAGACGATGGTGTACATGCCATTATCGGCCATCGTAAAGTACATCCAGCCAAAGACAAGTGGAAAAGTTACAAGTAGGGCTATTACGCAGCCCCAGCCCATCATAATATGCTGTGTCCATCGATACAGGCCGCGATTCCAGATGAACCGGTATGTAACAAGCTGCTCGGTTGCTGTTTTAGGAGTCGATTTCCTGAATAGAAGCTTGATACCCTTTTTTATAAAAATCTTTGTCGGAGGCCTTTCTCCCCAAGCAATGAACCGATAGAAAAATCCGCCAAGGAAAACAATGGTCCCAACCATATATCCATAAAGGTTTAAATCAACATGTGTGAACATCCTTGTACCGATGAAAGACAGGATCACAAGCCCGCTCACCGCCAAAAACATCGATTTGGCAAAATGGGATGCAAAAGCATCGTTTACCGACCGGCCGGATTTTTTTTCAGTTTCAAGATTTGCCTGCATGAGAGTTCCTCCTTAAAAAATTGCACAGTTCAATTTGATACTCTTATTGTAGGAAATATAGACTGTTTGCCTGTATCAGGGTATTCCCCCATCCTCTGGGGAAAATCCCCTGAGTTCCGCCGGATTTGACAAAGATTAGACACAAAGGGGCAATTAGGCGCAGAATTACAGCACTTTAACGTTTTCAGAGCACAAAAAAGCCATCCCGGCTCATGATCCGAAATGGCGTAAAATCCCTTATTCTTTTTTAAGGCGGTACTTTTTGTTCCAGGAGTAGAGGAGGAGGCTTAATCCAATCACGGTTTGAATCGAGACTATCGCCCCATCAAAGAAAGATTTTGAGAATATTGGGCTGCCGAGCCTTTCGATAGAACGGCTCATTGTCATGATAATCTGCGGGACTGAATAGAAAGCAAAGACCATAATGGTTAAAATCACTCCCAGGAAGTAAATGACACTATACCACTTAATAGTCCTTTTTTCTTCCTCATAGGCAGTTTCCCCTGCCTTTCGTGCTTCTTTTTTAAAGAAGCTTTTTATGTAGTGATGGGCATTTTCCATTAGATTGTAACTGCCGGTACTACTCTCAAGCACAAAGTAGAAATCTGTTTTCATATACACGCCGCATTGAAAAATGAATCGGATGAATATATCAATTACCACAATTTTCATAGTTGCAAGGAGCAAAGCGGGAGCTGTTGGATAAAAATACTGGACAGAAAGTGCAATGCCCAAAATGGTCATATCAAAACAAAGGCCGCCGAGATAGAGAACATTGCGTTTTCCAGCAGGAAGTTTCCAAGCACCTTCCATGTCTGTCTCAAGAGCCAAGAACATCAATCTATGGCCTATACTTAGACGGGTCGGCAAATTATTAGACCGCATTGCCAAAATATGGCCAAATTCATGAATGATCAAAAGCGTCATCCCTATTGCAATCCAGAGCAGAATATTTAAGGACATCCATGAAAATACAAAATAATCCTTATAATTAGGGAAAAGATCCGGCTTCACAATGAAATAAAGAATATTTATTAGAAAAATGAACCCAAATAAGATGTAACTCCCTCGATTGAATAACATTTTTCCAACCCATGCTGGAATCCAAGTGAAACCAAGGTCTTCCTTCTTATCTATTTGTGTATGAACTTCTTCTCCGTCAACCTTACTTACCAGGCCAAGCTCAATTAGCTGGTTTGCAAAATCCAAAATGTCGATATCTTCTTTAGGATAATGATATCTCAGCTTTTCCTCTATCTCATTTAAGGGCATTTTTTGCTCTATCAACCGTATTGCTTCAACTGCCGGCTCGGGCATTTCATAAAATTCTCTGGCTTCCAAAGCTTCTACTATAAAGTTCTTTTTATCCGGACGAATTTCAATCCTGACTAATTCGATTTTTGATAAATTTGTTATTTTCATACTATCACCTTATCTCTTATATAAAAAAGGATGCATTGCCTATAGCATGCACCCCCGTTTAGGTTGTAATTTTATTACATGAACCAGCACCACCAGCACGGAACAGCTGTTGCTTTTACTTTCTTAAGCTTGCGGATTTTCATGTAATCACCTCCCTTTCAAATTTAAATATTTATACTTGTAAAATTACCAGCCGGCTTACTATTCCATTCGGAATGAATTTTTTCCCATGAGGGATATATTTTTATAAACTCTTCTACTAATCTCGGATCAAATTGAGTTCCTTTTCCTTCTATTATCCTTTTGTAAGCCTCTTCTATCGGCAAGGCATCTCGATAAGAACGCGAGCTTGTCATTGCATCGAAGGCATCTGCTATAGCAGAAATTCTTGCTAGGTAAGGAATTTCTGTACCTTTTAGCTGATCAGGGTATCCCTTGCCATCCCAGCGTTCATGATGGGAACGAATAACAGATATGCTCCCTTGCAATCCATCAACGTTTGCTACCGCCCGTTCCCCGACCTCTGGGTGAGATTTAATAATTTCGTACTCCTCTTTTGTGAGTGCGGTAGGTTTAGTTAGTATATTGTCTGGAATATGAACCTTCCCGATATCATGAAGCAAACAAGCATAATTAAATGTTTTTAACTCTTCCTTACTAAACTCACCTAATTCTCTTGCTAATGATAAAGCATAACTAGCAACCCTTTCACTATGCCCCCTTGTATAAGGATCCTTTAGTTCAAGGGTAGAAATAACGCCTTTAACTATTCCTACCAATTGTTGATCATAAGAGGTTTTAACAGCATTAATATATGATTGAAATCGATTCAGCAATATATATGAAAAAACAGCTAATGCACCAATCATTACTATTGCACCTATTACATTGGGGGATTGAATTACAAATCCAGCAATTATATATTTAAGAATCAAACCTACTACCACTACAACGAAAAACCTACTATTAACAAAAATAGGTGTCATTAAAAGCCAAAAAATTTCTATAGGATTTCCACTTTTAAAAAGTTCTGGATGTCCGAAAAACATTAGTATGTCTTTTAGCAATGAAAAAAATGTATAGGAAATAAAATAAATATATTTAATCCAATGAAGCTTGTTATCCTTGCTCAAATAAATAGATATGGGAATTAATAAAAACATAAAAACATAGAACCAATTACCCAATAAATCCGGAGGAGAATTGTCTTTAAAACCAGACATAAAATTGGGCAATACATATCCATAAAAGAATTCAAAGGCTAATGAAATGATATAAAAAAGTGCAATAAACCATTTCAATGTCCTTTGTTCCTCTGTTAATAAGCTTTGATAAATAGGTTTCTGCATGTATATACCTCGCAAGTAAAAGTCCTCTTCTTTAAATATATTACTAATTTCTAGTTTTTTTCCCATTTTATACAGTATCTAATACATTATAAAACAATTTCTACTATCAATACATAGCTCATATCGGTTAAATATGTATAATGGTAGAAATTTTTCCTGATTTTATGGATTTTATTCGAATAAATGAGTTTTATTGTACTTTTGGAAAAGTAATGTCAAATTTTGTCCCTTTGTTTACTTCACTATCGATATGAATATCGCCGCCATGGTCCTTCACAATTTGACTGGTTACCATCAACCCCAAGCCAGTGCCGTCTTTTTTCGTTGTAAAAAACGGATCACACAGCTTTTTAATGTGATCAGCCGGAATGCCATAGCCTTCATCGGAAACCGATAACATGATTTGGTTTTTATCTGTTGTTTTTAGAGAAATTTTAATTACGCCTTCTTGTGGCATTGATTCAATTGAGTTTTTGACTAGATTGATAATAACCTGCTTTAGCGACTTATCATCTCCATTTACATAAGCAGGATTTGCATCAAATTCTTTGATAAACGTAATGTTGGTCCCTCGCGCAAATTGTTCAGCAACCGAAAGCCCATAATCAACGGTTTCCTTCAAGTTAATTTTACTAAAGTTGGATTTTTTGGGTTTACCCAAAATCATTAAATCGTCTACGATGGTGGTTAGTCTGTCAACTTCCTGTTTCATAATCATTGAGTAGTCTTTCTCATGCATTGACTCTTGCTGAAGCTGGATAAATCCTTTCAAGGCTGTTAAAGGATTGCGAATTTCGTGAGCAATTCCGGTAGCCATTTGGCCAATGCTAACCAGTTTTTCATTTCGCCTTAATTCTTCATATACTTCAGTAATGGCGTTCAAATAGGATGAAAATCGATTAAGTATAATATAGGCTACAAATGAGATGACCATGTATAGAACGATTGGCATAAAAGCTTCTGTTGTCTGCAGGACAATTCCACATGTCAAATATTTAATTATTGTTCCTATAGCCACTACCCAGAAATATCTTTTATTCACAAAAATGGGGACAAGCATAATGAATATAAGCTCTACAAAATTTCCGACTAATAAGTTTTTCTCGGAGTTTAAATAAGAAAAAATTAAATAGGCAAAATCAACAATTGAAAAACAAATAAAAAACAAATATTTTACTGTAAAAGGAGAGCGCCTTTTGGTCCAGTAAATTGATAACGGAAGTAATCCTAATACAATTAAATAGTACCAAGCAACTTCCAAAGGATCGTATAAATAATGTGCAGAAGAATCACTACCTCTAAAAGCTAGAAATAAAAGGAGGTCCACTCCTAAAAAGGTAGGATAAAAAAGATAGAAAAAAAGTTTAAGAGCTTTCACTTCTTCTGGAATCATTCTAACGTCTTGTAATTTTCCATTCATTGGCTGTCTCCTTAAAATACTTTTTTCCTTCTTTATATTACCATCTTCCACGATAGTTAATTACATATTTTTTATAAATACTCCAAATTTCGTCAAATTCCGCCTCCACATCGTAAAGTTTCGACAAATATGAAAAAATAAGCCCACAAAAATAGACCCCTTTATCAAGGGGCCTAAATCCAAAAATCTATATGAAGGTGGTTTTCTTTATGAATCTTCCGTTGAGTTGTTTAAAACAGAATGCTTCCTTCCGTAGGAAAAGTAAACGATGATTCCGATTGCCAGCCAGATGGAAAACCCTTTCCAGGTAGCTAATGGCAACTGAAGGGCAAGATAACCGCAGGACAGGAACGCCAAAATTGGAATGACGGGAACAAAAGGCACCCTGAATCCTTTGCCTGTCGGCACATGATGTTTCCGAAGATACAATATGCCCAGGGATACAGTCATGAAAGCAAACAGGGTACCGATATTTACCAGCTCAGCAAGCCTGTTCAGCGGGACAACCCCTGCGAATACCCCGACCATCACGAAGGTAATCCACGAATTAACAACCGGAGTTTGCTTCTTTTGGTCAATCCTTGAAAAAACTTTTGGAAGAAGACCGTCTCTCGAAATAGCATAAAAAAGCCTAGTCTGGCCGTAAAGCATGACAAGAAGGACGGTAGTAATTCCGGTAATGGCGCCAACCGAGATGAAGCCGGCCACCCAATCCTGGTGGATATAGTTCAACGCAAACGCCACAGGATTTTTAACGTTCAATTGGTCATAAGGGACGATTCCTGTCAAAATAAGTGAAACGACAATATACAATACCGTACAAACCAAGAGGGAAGCAATAATCCCGATCGGCATGTTCCGCTGTGGATTCTTTACCTCTTCTGCCGCTGTCGAGACCGCATCGAACCCAATATAGGCAAAAAAGACAGTCGCAGCCCCAGTTGTAACTCCGGAGAAGCCAAATGGCATAAATGGAGTCCAGTTCGCAGGCTCGACATACCATACGCCAACCCCGATAAAGAGCAGAATGACAGCCATCTTGATGAACACCATTATGGCATTGAACCGTGAAGATTTCTTTACCCCTTGTGTCAGAAGCATAGTAATCAGTAAAACAATGCAAATCGCAGGGAGGTCGACATAGGTCCCTTTTGCTGGGTTATATGCGCTTGAAAGAGCTTCCGGGATATGGATGCCAAATCCGGCAAGCAACCCTTGGAAGTATCCCGACCACCCGCTTGCTACAGCGGATGAGGCAAGGCCGTATTCAAGAATGAGGACCCACCCAAGAATCCAGGCGATTAGTTCGCCAAATGTAGCATAGCTGTACGTATAGGCACTTCCAGAAACGGGAACGGTTGAGGCGAACTCAGCATAGCATAAGGCCGCGAAAACACAGGCTAGACCTGATAAAATAAACGAAATGATAAGGGCCGGACCAGCATGCGTGGCCGCCGCCACCCCTGTCAGGACAAATATACCCGTGCCAATTATGGCGCCGATACCTAGCATCGAAAGATCAAATGCCCCGAGTTCCTTTTTAAGCTTAATATCTCTATTTCCAGCTTCTTGAAGGAGCTTACTAATCGATTTTTTTCTGAATAAATTCATGACGTCCTCCTTGACTAATCTTTGGGAACTTTCCGAAAACTTCCACTAAAAAAATTCATAACGACATGATATACTCATTTTATTATTATTGCAATAATTTTCAAAAATTATTTTCGTTTTAAATATTCCCAAACAATCCATACGGTTTCCACTGTATCCCTGATGTTTTCGATTTCCCAATTAGGAAAAACCTCGAATATCATTATTCTGATATAACAAAAACAAGCTTCCGCCGATTTGGCGAAAGCCTGTTTTTTTGTGGTGATCATTTGGCTAATTGCAACACTCCCTGGGTTTGAAGGCTACTGCTTTTCTTGCTTACTGGCAAAAGCAAGGTTACCTTGGTCCCTTTATCTAGTTCGCTCGAATAAAAGACACGGCCGTTCATTTCATGGATAATCCGAAGGGATACACACGTCCCAAGCCCGGTTCCCCTTTCTTTCGTCGTATAAAATAGAGTACCGATTCTTGAAAGCTGCTCCTGTGACATTCCCCTTCCATTATCGGCAATTTCAATTACCGCATCTCCTTCCTTCGTGTTAAGGTTGACTAAAACGGTTCCGCCTTCAGGGGTTGCTTCAATCGCATTTTTTATCAAGTTGACAATAGCCTGTTTCAATTGATTACGGTCAGTGGCAATATGCAGATCTTCTTTTGGAAAGTTCCCCTCTAACGTTACCCCGCCTTTAGCTGCGAGCGGATTTAGCAAGGCTACGATTTCCGAGACAACTTCATGGTAACAACACTCTTCAATCTTATGAAACTGCGGCTTGGCAAAATTAAGGTAATCGCTCAGGATCATTTCAGCCCGTCCCACTTCGCTTAAAGCAAGAGTAAGATACTCATGGTTTTTTCCAGTCTCATTTTGGTGCATGAGCTGCATGAACCCTTTTACTACCGTCAAGGGATTGCGTACTTCGTGGGCAAAAGAGGCGGCGAGTTCCCCCATGGTATTCAGCTTTTCGGTTCGGAGTATATCATCCCTCATTTTTTCCCTTTCAATGACTTCCTCAATAAGCCTTGCTGCAAAACCAATACCTGCTATACTGATTGCCCCGAATAAAAGGATATCCGTAGAAAAGAGCAGCTCCTTTTCCAAAGGCTTTCCTGTAATGGTACGGAAAACACCAAACATTGCAAAGGAAAAGAAAATGGACCAGCCACTCCCGAGGATGGCAAGCTTAATCCTTTTTGAAGGTGAATATAGCCAAAACTTCTTGTACCAAAAAATTGTAAATACAATCGTCGTGATACTTGTAATATAAGTATAGATAACTGCTTCGCCGCCAAGAAAAGTCCTTGTTGCGAGAATGACAACGAAAACGATCAAGCCCGCTCCCGGGCCTCCATATAGCAGGGCGAGCACGAATGGAACATATCGCAAATCCCAATAAAACCCTTCAAACTGGTATGAAAACACCAGGCATAAAAATGCGGCACCGCCCTGAAAAACACCAAAAATCAGATTGTTATCCCCCAGACGCCTGTTTTCAGGCAATAGGCTAAAGAGGAGAACAGGCGCTAATATCAGAAGGGCCTGGAGAAGCAATTTTTCCTCGATCATTCATATGCACCCAATTTCCAAAATACTTTTTGTTATGTATATTTTACGACAAATCTCTTGCGAAACCTTCACATCTCACCCGTATTTCGTCCGACAATTACTTAGCAATTCTCCTATAAAACGACATTGGAAAACTTTTCGGGCACGAAAAAACGGGATGCTTGGCATCCCGTTCCATTAAAAACAAATTATGATACTTTTTCAGTTTCAGTCGAGTTGTTGTAACCATCTTCCCAATACTCGGCGTTTTTGATGCCCAGCTTTGTGGAGTTAAATGTAGGATCCAGTCCAGCTTTTTTCTGTGCTTCATAATCCTTTAGCGCTATCAGAGCCGGTTTGGCCAATATGACGACCGCTATCAGGTTAAGCCATACCATGATCCCGAGCCCAACGTCTCCGAGGGCCCAGGCAAGGTTTGCTGTTTTAACTGCACCATAAAAAGTTGAGGCCATTAAAACAATTTTGAGAATAAACATCGGCCATTTGCTGTTCATATTCCTTGTCAGGTAGGCAATGTTCGTTTCTGCAATATAGTAGTATGCCATAATTGTTGTAAATGCGAAGAAGAATAATGCGACCGCAACAAATCCTGCACCGAAGCCAGGCAATGCGGTATCAACAGCCGCCTGGGTAAATCCAGGGCCAGCTTCCACCCCCGGGAGGTTTTGCATAATAAACGTCTTCCCTGTCGCATCACTTGGATCGACTGTGTTGTACATGCCTGTAAAAAGAATCATGAAAGCTGTTGCCGAACAAACGAACAATGTATCGATATAAACCGAGAAAGCTTGGACAAGCCCCTGCTTTGCCGGATGGGATACTTCAGCAGCGCCCGCTGCGTGCGCACCTGTCCCCTGTCCTGCTTCGTTGGAATAAATACCCCGCTTAACCCCCCACTGGATTGCCAGACCAAGCAGCGCGCCAAATGCCGCGTCCGCGCCGAATGCGCTTCTGAATATGAGCGAGAAAACAGCCGGAACTTCTGTAAAATTCACTGCCACAATATAAAGGGAAACCAGAATATAGCCTAGAGCCATAAAAGGAACTACGTACGAAGCAACTATCGAAATCCTTTTAACCCCGCCAAAAATGATGGCGCCTAAAATAGCAATAATGATAAGTCCGGTTATTGACCTGTCCACTTTGAAAGCGTTTTCAATTCCGATTGCAATGGAATTGGATTGGATTCCCGGCATCAATAAGCTCATTGCAGCCAACGCCGATAATGCAAACAGGATTCCGTACCATTTCATCCCCATGCCTTTTTCAATGTAGTAGGCTGGGCCCCCGCGATACTCCCCATCCTGTTTTACTTTATAAATCTGCGCGAGAGTCGATTCAACAAAGGCGGTTCCGGCTCCGATGAAGGCAATCGCCCACATCCAGAATACAGCTCCAGGCCCACCCATAGCGATAGCTGTTGCAGTACCCGCGATATTACCTGTTCCCACACGCCCGGACAGTGCCAGCGATAGCGCCTGGAAAGATGAAACCCCCGCGTCTGAACTTTTCCCTTGGAACATCAACATGACCATATCCTTGATGTGCCTTACTTGAAGAAAGCGAGTACGCAATGAAAAGTATAGCCCCACCCCAAGGCAAAATACAATCATTGGCGTACTCCAAAGCCAGCCAACCAACGTGTTAACAAATTCGTTCACAAACATCCCCCTCGTGTGTTGCGGAATTTTCGTTTCATTCTGAATTATAAAATAATAATTTTGGTTAAACAACTATTTATGTCACACTATTTTAAATTCTCTAACATTAATTCGCATAAAAATGCTGTTTTATTAGGGTCACTGGAATAATAATGTTTTTTTTAATGAAAAATGTTACTCTAATAAACAAAAAAAGCTGGCAAAATCAGCCAGCCTAGTTTTTATTGTTATTCAGTTCATAATAAAATCCTTTGTTGCGAAGGAGCGAATCATGGTTTCCTTCCTCACTGATTTCCCCATTTTGGAGAACAAGTATTTTATCAGCATTCCGGATTGTGTTCAGACGGTGGGCAATAACAAAGCTAGTCCTGCCTTCCATTAATCGGCCAAGCGCATCTTGAATTTTCAATTCGGTAATCGTATCGATGGAGCTGGTCGCTTCGTCCAAAATTAATATCGACGGATCGGCAAGGATAGCCCTTGCAATGGACAATAGCTGTTTCTGTCCCTGGGAAATTCCGCTTCCATCCTGTTTCAGGACAGTATTGTAGCCTTCAGGCATTTTTCCAATAAATGAATGGGCATTTGCCATTTTTGCCGCCTCAATCACCTCTTCATCCGTTGCATCCAGCCTTCCATAGCGGATATTTTCCATGATCGGCCCCTCGAACAGGTAGGAATCCTGGAGCACAAAGCCCATATGGCTGCGGAGGCTTTTCCGTTTAACAGCGGTCGTATCATGGCCATCGATTAAAATAGCCCCGCTATCAGGGTCATAGAAGCGTGATAGCAGATTGATAATCGTTGATTTCCCTGCACCTGTAGGTCCGACGAGGGCAACCATTTCCCCTGGCTGGACAACGAACGAAATATCCTTGATCGTATTCCCTTCCTTTTCATAGGAAAAAGAAACATTCCGAAACTCGACTTCACCCTTTACCTGCTCAAGATTGGCTGCACCCGATTCATCCACGGATTCAGCATCTTCATCAAGAATTTCGAACACCCGCTCCGCACCCGCAACCGCGGATAAGAGGGTATTGAACTGGTTAGCGAGGTCATTTAGCGGCCTTGTAAACTGGCGGGAATATTCAGCAAAGACAATGATGACACCTATTGTAATCATTCCTTTTAAGGCAAAGACTCCGCCAATCGCCGCGATAATCGTAAAGCTGACATTGTTCAGGACGTTCATTAGCTTAGGAATAAATCCCGAGAAGGTTTGCGCCCAAAAGCCCGACTGGCGCAGCCGTCCGTTTTTTTGAAGGAACGCTTCAATCACCTTTTCTTCCTGTGAAAAGGTTTTGACAATCCGCTGGCCCGAGATGGTTTCTTCAATAAACCCGTTCAATTCGCCAAGGTTCCGCTGCTGCTCCTTGAAAAGGACGCCAGTGCGGTTTGTAATCCACTTCATGCCGAAAAACATAAGCGGGACAATAATGAGTGAAATCAGCGTCAGTAGCGGACTCAGCCATACCATTACAGAAACCGTTCCGACTAGCATAAGCACGCTTGAAAAAACCTGGATGACCGAGCTGTTGAGAGTGGAGCTGACATTTTCAATATCGTTTGTCACCCGGCTCATCAGCTCTCCTGATTGCCTTTTGTCAAAAAAGGATATAGGCAGACTATGAAGGTGGCTGAATAAATCCGTCCTTAGCCTTGATACGGTATCCTGGGCAATGCCAATCATCAGATAGCCCTGCAGGAATGTCGATAAAGAGAATAAGAAATAAACCCCAAGGATCCCCGCAAGCAGAAGCGGGAGCCCCGCTGTTTTCATTGGAATGATGTATTTATCAACCGTTTTTCCAATCAAAATCGGTCCCAACAGGGATAGGCCAGTGCTTAAAAGGACCATGAAAAGAACAACAGTTAGGCCGCCTTTTTTTACGGACAGATAGTCCCATAGCCTTTTAATCGTACCCGCCCAGTTTTTTGCTTTTTGGTTTTTCTTTGGTTCCGGCGCACCTTTAGCCTTTAGCGATGGCTTTGGATACATAAAGGGGCTAGTTAATACCTTCAGCATACAGTCTGTTCTCCTCTTCAAGCTGTGTTTCGTAAATTCTCCTGTACAGCGGTTCAGTGCGGATCAGCATGGCATGGGTCCCGGCCGCCTTAATCTTCCCATCCTCCATCAATAGAATGGAATCCGCGCTCATGGCTGTCGAGATTTTCTGTGTAATGATTAAGGTTGTACATTTGTATTTCTTCAGCGCCTTCAGAAGGTTCGCCTCAGTCTTCAAATCCAGTGCGCTAGTACTATCATCCAGAAGAAGAATCTTCGGCTTTCGTACGAGAGCCCTGGCAATTGAAATCCGCTGTTTCTGGCCGCCAGACAGGTTAACCCCCTTCTGGCCAATCCTCGATTCGTAACCCTCTGGAAATTTCTCTATCGACTCGTGAATCTGGGCATTCACAGCCGCCTCAACCAGTTCCCGTTCCGATGCGTTTTCCTTCCCCCACGAAATATTTTCCGAAACCGTCCCGGTGAACAAAAGAACATCCTGTGGAACATAGCCAATTTGCCTTCGCAAGGTTTCTAATTTCATTTTCCGGATGTCGGTCCCGTCAATCAGAATCTCGCCTTCCGTTACATCATAAAGCCTCGGAATAAGCTGGAATAAAGATGTCTTTCCCGCCCCTGTCGCTCCCATGATGGCAACGGTTGCTCCAGCTTTAGCGGTAAATGAAACATCTTCGAGCACCCGCGCGTTTGTACCTGGATATTGGAAGGAAACGGAATTGAACTCAATTTTTCCAAATGGCATGGCCTTGTCTTTATTCGGAAATGGCGCATCGAGCAGGTCAACCTCCGTATCGAATACTTCGGCAATCCTCTGGCCGGATGCGCGAGCCCGGGAGAAAATCATGATAATCATTGAAACAATCGACAGGGCGGACGTAATTCTCGTGCCATAGTTAATGATTGCCACGACCTCCCCTACCGTTGTTTTACCGCTCGAGACCTCAAAGCTCCCGAACCACAATACCGCAAGGATGCCCGCATTCATGGCAAGCATCAAAATCGGGGTGGTGTATTCGATGAGCCTGAAAGCGGAAACGGTTTTTTCCCTTAGGCGCCCATTCGCATTGGTAAACCGGCCAATTTCATGCCCTCCGCGTAAAAATGCCTTAATCAGTCTCATTGCAATCAAGTTTTCCCTCAAGACTGAGTTGACCCGGTCAAGGTTCTTCTGCATGGAAAGGAAGAATCCACGCGCCCTAGTCATTGCCCAAGAGAGGAAAAAAACAAGAAATGGAGTCACACCAGCCAATATGAGGCCAAGCTTCAAGTCAACAATCATGGCCATGACAAGCCCGCCAATAATAAGCAGCGGAGCTCTCAGCATAATCCTTAAACTCATAAACACAGTGTTTTGAATCAGCGTAACATCATTTGTCATTCTCGTTACAAGGGAGGACGTCGAAAACCGGTCGTAATTTGAAAAAGAAAAGGATTGGACCTTTTCAAAGAGAGCCTTGCGCACCTCGTAACCAAAGCTCTGGCTGGCGTGGCCAGCGTAGAAGGAATTGAGGATTCCAGCCGCAAATGCTAACGCCGAAACCCCCAGCATGATGGCCCCACCTTTCAAGACGAGATCAAGGTCTTTTTTCATAACGCCTTCATCAATAATTTTAGCCATCAACAACGGCTGCCAAAGCTCCACAATCAATTCGACGAGCATTAGGAACAAGGCGATTGCCATATGGATACGGTAAGCCTTTAAATAAGAAAAGATTTTTGACACGGTTTGCCACCTGCCTGATTGGATATATCCTAAGCTGCGGTACCGGATGCCAGTACCAGGCAATACTTCGGAAATCTAAATATTCTTGCAAATCAATCATACTGCTTTTTTCCATTTTTTAAAATAATTATGTAAAAATTATTTATCAAAAAGATTGTTGACAGACTTAAACTAGTGTGGTAATATTAGTAATTGTTCACTCGAGTAACTTGAACGCGCGGATTGCAACGTAATACAGACTGGCATTCTGCTTTTGTTTTATTAGATGGGCTTATTCACACTGGCGCGGCTTCGGAGCCGCAAGGATGTAAGAGAGGTAGGGCTTACATCGTTTAGGTTTTAAACAACCAGGTGGAATATTGAACCGCGGCAAATGATTGTTAACTCTAAACAATCCTAACTTTAAACTATTGCCTTGCAACATGCTGCAAGTTACTTGAAATGGCGTGGGGACATTAAGGATGCTCCCACGCGAACCAAAGGCGCGCAGTTTGCGCCACAACATAGAAAGGCAGGGAAATGTCGCCATTTCCCTGCCTTTTGCTATTTTAGAAAAGAGTTACCGTTTCGTATTGTCTCTTCCTTCGCCTTTGAACCTGTCATCAAAGCTGTCTCGATTCTTATTCGTTTCCCTCAGCGTGTCGTCCGTTCCCCTGAACGGGTCATTGCTGATCAATGAATCGCCCATGCTTGACTCCGGGTTCGCATTCGGCACATTCGAGAAATTAGGATCTGAACCGAGCCCCGCATTGTAGCCTGTTCCGGCCCCCATGGTCGTATTGCCGCCTGTCCCCATTGTAGAATTCCCGCCTGCTCCGCCGCCGATGATCGTATCTTCATCGGTTCCAAACGCCGCGCCGGCTGAATTCCGGTTAATAGCGGATGAATCTGATTTTCCAGACATTTCGCTAGAGCCGACTGGATAATCATCCATCATGCTCGACCTTCCAACCGAGGACCCTCCAGACATCATTCCGCTCGCCGAATCATCACTCCAGTTTTTTGGGTTTCCCGCCCTATCTCCGGTATTCAAATTTCCGCCTAGCGTATCATAGTTCGCGTCAACCGTTCCGGTTCCGAATTCATTGCCTGACCTCATCGTCGGGTCATTCATTGTCGTGCTTCCCGACCAATCATTCGTATTTCCAGTCACTGCGCCTGTTTCGCCGGCTCCAAGGTTCCTTCCGTCTTCATCAACGAGGACGAGAATTTTCCCTGCCTTTACATCGGTTTCATAACGGCCAGCTTCATCCTCTGGAATGCCCATTCCAATTAACGCACCCGCCAATCCGCCAGCGCCTGCTCCAACCGCAGCTCCAGTCAACGTTGCCGCGATTGGCCCCGCCGCTAGAATCGGCCCTACGCCCGGAATTGCCAAGGCGCCGACCCCGGCAAGGAATCCCGCCAGTCCGCCGAGTACTCCGCCCGTTGCGGCCCCAGTTGCCAGCCCTTCTTCCGTTTTCGTGCCAGTTTCATCATATATGTCGTCAATTTCGTCTCTGTCTCTGGCAACTACAGAAATTGCATCCCTGTCATAGCCTTGTGCTTTTAAGTCATCAATCGCTTGTACAGCTTCATCTCCGCTGTCAAATACTCCTACTACTCGCTTATCCATTGATCTTCCTCCTTTAAAGGTTGATACAAAGATTAGTTACCCCTACAGGCTGTCCATTAATCCTCCAATAAATTACAGTTTGATTTCAAATGCTTGCCCCATGTCCACAAAAAAACACCCGCCAGGTGGCGGATGTTCAGGAAACTGCTAGAGCGAAAATAATGCCGCGCTTTCCCGGATTGTTTTCGCAAAATCTTCTCCGTTTTTGAACGAATCACGATTTAAAATATATTCTTTTCCGGCAGCAAGGCAGATTTTTTCGGCATTCACGCGGGTTTCCGGGTTTTCTATTGACGTAATATCTTTTACATGGGCAAGGCCGATAATACGGCGGCACAGTTCAAGCCCTGTTACGGCAGCGGTATCACGTAGAACAGAATCGAGATAGTACTCCTTAAAACCTTCATAGCGGGCAACACGCTCAATAGCCTTCTCTTCCCATAAAACTAAAAACTTCTCCTTAAACAAGTCAATCACTTCTGATATCGTGTGTTCCAGGTATTCGGCTTGGCTTGATGGCCCGGTGAATAAAGCGTTCACATAGGCGAATATTAGATTAGCCACCACATTTCCGACATCGTATCCAGCCGGGCCATAGAAGGCGAATTCGGGATCAATTACTTTTGTTGAATCTTCTTTTATAAAAATGGATCCTGTATGGAGATCGCCATGGATGAGCGACTGTGTATGCGTCAAAAACTCGAATTTTAGCTTGGCTGTTTCAAGGGCAAGCTTTTTGTCTTCCCAAATGAACTCTTTTACGAAATCCCTTGAACCAGAAAAAACATCGTTCCGCGGGCAATCGTAAAACGGCTCCGTATAGACAAGGTCCTCGGAAATCTCACAAAGCTCTGGATTGATAAATGATTTTACAAGCTCTTTTTTCTCCTTATGCCCCATAGCTACATCCGCTGTAAGCAAAAGGGTCTGAGCCATAAACGTTGTAATGTGGTCTGCAAACATTGGAAACTGCTTATGCTTCAAAAGGGCGCTTCGCATGATTTCATAGTAGGATAAATCCTCCATAACACAGCAATTCATAATCGGGTCATAATGGTACATTTTTGGAACGAAACCTGGTGCAAGCTTGTCCTGAAGCGAAAGGATTTCGCTCTCAATCCGGTTCCTGTCAGGGGATAGCTTAAACTCATCCGATATCCTGGCCACTGGCCCGGCTTGCTTTATGATAATCGATTTCCCGCTTTTCCCATCCACTACCCGGAAGACATAATTCAAATTGCCATCGCCAATTTCCTTGCACGTTAATTCGGCATCTGCCGGGAAAAATCCAAGCTTTGCTTTCGTGTATTCTATGGCATGCCCTTCATTCATTTTAAAATAGCCGTCTGTAAAAACTGCCATGCTGCCCATCCCTCCAAAAGCCGCGGCATATCCCGCAACTAAACTTTTCAAATTATCTAAATTTTAACACGGCTGGACAACGGCAACAATATTTTTTCAGCCGCCGTTTTCTCTCAATATCAGACTAACAAATCAAAATGAGCGAAAAAGTTTGAGCGAAATGCCAATTAGAAATGAGGAACCGGCCTAAATTTGAGAGAAAACGAACAGCCTTTAGAGGGCTATTTCCACTATTCCACCCTTGGGGGTAAGTGTAATTTTTTTTCCATTGTTACTGGGAAGGGACTGCAAAACGCCAGCCCCTGCTAAAACCAGGCTTAAAATCCTTCCCATCGTTCAGGTGGGAAAGGGTTACTTTTTTAACGAACTTGTGCGCCTGTATATATGGTTTATCACTTCGGAAAAAACAAGTCCCATTGCTATGGCTCCAGAAATCAAGAAAGCCCTTCCCGCAAGGCTTAAAGCGGAATTGTAATCAATTGCCACAAAATGGCGCATGGCGTTATAGAATGTTCCACCAGGAACAAGGGGGATGATTCCTGCGACACTAAATATAATAACGGGGCCCCGGTATTGTTTTGCAAGCAAATGGCTGATAGCCCCGACGACAAACGCCGCTGTCAGGGTAGCTGAAACAACATTGGAAATGTACTTTTCCAAAAGATAATAAACGATCCAGCCGGCCATCCCGACTAATCCACATTTTACAAGTGAATTCCGTGGGGCATTGAAGAGAATGCCAAAAGCCGCTGTCGCAATGAAGCTCATTATAAGCTGTTCGATAATTTCCATCGTAATGCCCCCCTCCTTATAACAGCATCAGGACAATCGCTACGCCCGACCCAATGGCGAAGGCGGTCAAAGCAGCCTCCGCCCCTTTTGAAAGCCCGGCAACAAGGTGGCCTGCGATTAAATCCCGCACAGCATTTGTCAACAAGAGTCCCGGAACAAGCGGCATGACCGAACCGATGATAATTTTATCTAGCTGAACTCCAAATCCGGAATAAACAAACAGGTATGATACAATCCCAATAACCAATGAACCGCAAAACTCCGCAAAAAACTTAATCGGCACAATCTCGGTCAAATAGGTAACTGTTAAAAAACCAAGGACCCCCGCAACAAGCGCCGGAATAAAATCCATCCAGACTCCATTGTACATGATGATAAAGCAGCCGCTTGCCAACGAGGCAGCCGCAGCCTGCAAGGTTATTGGAAACGTATGGCTCATTTCATCAATATCGGCGAGAAGTTTCGCGGCCTCATCAATGCCGATTTCTCTATCGCTTATTCTTCTCGAAACAGCATTGACAAGCGTTACCTTTTGCAAATCCGTCGAACGCTCTGAAATACGGATGAGCTTCGTTATTCCCGGCCCTCCGTCTTCAGCAGTAAAAATTATGCCAGTGGGAACGACATAGCTGTGCGACTTTTCTATACCGAATGATGATGCAATCCTTGTCATGGTATCCTCGACACGGTAGGTTTCAGCTCCACTTTGAAGCATGATTTTCCCCGCATTCAAGCAAACTTCCATCACGCCATATAGTTCACTCCGCTGCATGTCCATTTCCACCTCTTTAGAATGACGTAAATAGTTCAAATTATTATATACTGTTTCATTGTAAAACTGAAAAGATATTTTATAAAACAACTTTAAGTATCACAATTTGCCCTGGTCCTGTCACAAAAATGTTTCCTAATTTAGCCAAGCTCCACCGTTTAAATAAATGAGATTTTCTGGTATTCTATTTAGGGAGGCGAAATAATCGATCCTGGTTGCCCCCTATAACAGCACCATGAAAGAAGTGAGTCCGCTTTGGATGAACAGAAATTGCTAAAACGGAATTTAATGATCATGTGGTTTTCAAACTTCTTTGTCGGCGGCAGCATGACTATGGTTCTCCCGTTCATTTCCCTTTATATCAAAACACTTGGGAACTTTACGGAAACATACGTACAGCACTGGGCCGGAATTACCTTTGCAGCGACGTTTGTGACAGCCTTCTTTTTTTCCCCAATTCTCGGAAGGCTTGGGGACAGGTACGGCAGGAAAAGAATTCTCATCACCCTCGGGCTCGGAATGTCGGTCTCGCTTTTTCTCATGGGGGTCGTCGAAACCGTCTGGCAGCTATTTACCCTTCGCCTGTTCATGGGCTTTTTCGCCGGGATGGTTTCAATTACGCAGGCATTCATTTCTACTCAGACCCCAAAGCATATGGCAGGGAGAGTACTGGGAACATTGCAGACAGGAAGCATCGCCGGGACTCTGCTTGGCCCGCTGATTGGCGGTTTTCTAGCCGACTCCTTTGGCTATTCACTCACGTTTAAAGGAACATCTGCCATTATCCTAATATCCGTTATCCTCATCTTCTTCGCACGAGAATATAAAATCAAACCAAAAGAAGACATAAAAACCAATTATACAAGAACGGAAGTCATTCAGCACATACTCAGGAACCCCGCCCTTGCAACGGTTCTCTTTATTTCTATGCTGATCCAGGTAGCACTTTTCAGCATCCAGCCAATCCTGGCGCTTTTCGTCAGCACAATGCACGGACCGGAAAACCTCGCCTTTATTTCAGGCCTTGCCTTTTCGGCGGCGGGTGTCGGGAATTTGATGATGGCCCGGAAATGGGGCGAACTGGCCGACAGGAAAGGCTATTTAAATATCCTGATTATCCTGCTGCTGTCCGGGGCAGCCATCTATTCGTTCGGCGCCTTTGTCACAGAGGTTTGGCAGCTGATCCTGATCCGCTTCGGCCTTGGCATAACAATCGGCGGCATCATCCCCGTCAGGATGGCCTATATCCGGCAGGAAGCACCGGTTGCCATCCAGGGCGAGGTGCTCGGCTACAATACAAGCCTCCGTTTCCTCGGGAACATCGTCGGCCCGATGCTTGGCGGATTCCTCGCGGGAAGCCTTGGTTTCTCTTCAGTATTCATCGTAACAAGCGTCTTGCTTCTGATCAGCGGGCTAACCTTATTGTCCGTTACCCGGAGGATGCATTTATCAAAAAGTGGGGTACACTGATTTATCCAATTCAACAGGGAAAAATGGAAGGGAGAGCCGCAATTAAATGGCTCTCCCCTTTTTCATTTCAAAATACTTAACCATCAATTCTTCTATTGTAGGCCCTGCCTTTTAAGCTTAAAAATTAGCCGATAATGACGCGCTCCTTCGAGTAGTGGAACTTCTCCTGCTTCGGTTTTCCTCTAAGTAAAAACAGGAACGAGAAAATGCCTATCCGGCCAATGAACATGAGGACCATCAAGACAGACTTTGCAAGCGTCCCAAGTTCGGGTGTAATGCCGAGTGACATACCCGTTGTCCCGAACGCGGATGAAACCTCAAACAATATTTCCTTAATCGAATATTCAGGTTCAATAAACGTTAGGAAAATGATCGAAAATCCACAAATCAAAAACGCCGTCACAATGACGATGAACGATTTCACAACATCTTCAGGCATAATCTCACGATTGAATACCTTAATAGTACTATTCCCACGCGCATATGAAATGATGCTAAGCACGGCAATGGCAAATGTCGTTGTCCTGATTCCTCCCCCGACACTGCTTGGCGATGCCCCGATAAACATGAGCAGGCTAAGCAGCAAATGGGTTGGGGTCGAAAATTCATTGATGTTGATCGTGGATAAGCCGGCACTCCTTGTCGAGGACGAATGGAATGCAGAATAAAAAAAGGCTTCATGCCACGTTTTTCCGGCAAATAGATTATTCGATTCAAATATATAGATGAAAATCGTCCCAAAAACAAGGAGATAAAGGAAGGTACTTACAGCAATTTTTGTAAAAAGGGAAAACCTGAACTGCTTCTTTCCCCTGTGGGCCAGGAACTCCCTGAATTCAATCAGGACCGGGAATCCAATTGCCCCAACAGTGATTAAAAGGATATTGACAGTCTGGACAAAGTAATCATTTACAAATGGAATTAATGATTGCCCAGTAATATCGAAGCCGGCATTCGTAGTAGCGCTGACAGAGGCAAATAACCCCTGCCTGAACGCCTCCTGCCATGTCGGGAAATAGTCAAGGAAGTGGATTCCAAGGACGATTGCCCCGATAAGTTCGATAGCAACAATCAGGAAAAGAACTTCACGCAGCAAATTTACCATGCCTGACAGCGCAGACTGGTTCTGGTCCGCCATGATCAGCATCCGTTCCTTAAGGCCGATTTTTTTACCTAAAATCAGCCAAATAAACGTACCAAGCGTCATTACGCCAACTCCGCCAATCTGTAAAATGAAGGCCAGGATAAATGTTCCCGGATAACTTAATACTTCATGGAGGGAAATCGTCGACAGCCCGGTTACGCTGACTGCGCTGACTGCGGTAAATAAGGCATCAATAAATGGAAGCTTCACATTCTCTTTCTGCGTAATCGGCATCATTAATAAAAAGGTCGACACAATGATCGCGGAAAGATAGTAAAGAACGATAATCTGGACTGATGAAAGTCGTGCAGTCAATTCATCCAATTTAATCTTCATAATTAACCTCTAATTTTGTTTGTGATAGAATATCCACATTATATAGGATTCCTTCCCAAAACAGAATGGATATATTCATGTTTCCCTTTAATAGCCAAAAAGAAAACCCTCCGGCTGCTTGCCGAAGGGCTGAAATTACGTTAATCCAATCCGTTGCCTCTCCCTGCCATTTCCAGCCATTCCAACTGCCTTAGCCTGATGCCAAACAGTGACATTGGGTCGTGGAATCTGGTGGGATTCTCCTTCATTTCCACAGCCTGCTGCCTGCTATCCGCAAGCTGTGCCTGTGTTGTTGCCAGCGTTCCTGCAAGTACCTGGTGCGGATTAAGGAAGAAAAGCGCCAAATCCCGGGAAATCGCTTTTTCAAACAAATCAAATTGGATAAAAAAGCGGTCGTTCACCAATTTGGCTGTATCTAGATAGTCTTCATTTTCAACGAAATTTTTATACCTGTTATAAAGCATGGCGTTATTTTGCGGGAGCGCCCCCAGGAGCTTGCCGGCCCCTTTCAAAAAGATCTGCGACGGGGTCCTCCTCAGGAGCACATTCACCTTGTCGAGCTGATAACTATCGGCCATTCGGCTAATATCCCTTTGCCAGTCGTCAAGCACACGGAAATCGCAATCCAGCTTGACCCAATCCCTTCCATAAAGGGTATTGAAGCTCGCAGCCATTTCATCAAGAAACTCCTGAATACGGGACAGTTCCCCACCTGTCTCCTCTATCCACTCTCCAATCGCTGTACGCAATTTTGGAAGGGCGGTTTCATTTAGATAGGCATTAAGCCGCCTGTTCATCTCATCATTCAGGCTGAGATGGATTGTCCTGAAATCACTGTCCTCTTTCAGAAAGTCTGCTGTTCCTCGTAGAAGCTCGGGAATATCCGCCAAAGCGTCCGCCTTAGCTTGGTCAATCCGCTTCCGGTACGATTTCCGGACTTTTTCAATTCTTTCTGATTCGATATCATCCAGCTGATGGATGGCGCCAGTAAGTTTTGCAGCCTTTTGTTCCTGGCTTTCGATGGTTTCCAGGATACCCTTTTCACGTTCGGCCCTCTGGTTCAGAAGATGGTCGAGTGTTTTTCTGATCAAGAGAAGCAGCTTATCCGTCCTGCTGCCTAAAATGCTCCGCTCCGGGGTGCCGATTACGACCGCTTTTACAATGCTTTCGAATAGCCGTTGCCGGTTTGGAGAAGGTCCGGCCTTAATGATCTCCGAATCTGGAAAAGAGCCTTTAATCACTAAAGCAGCCTGCTCAAAAGCATGCGGATCAGGCTCTCCAGACTGGGTTAACATAAAGTGAACCGGCAGCCCCGGCGCCTGTTCGCGAATTTGGCCCAGGGCCATCCGCTCCTCCGATGTCAGCGGATCGGATGCATCCACCGTAAAAAACAGGCTGTCCGCAAGATGAAGATAATCAAAATCCTCCGGACCCAAATATTCCCCTTCAAATTCCGGCAAGTCGATGATTGACAAGCCTGAATCCTTTAAAAATGGTACTGGCAGGGAGAATGTGCATATTCCACTCCCCTTGTTCATTCCATCAAGCTCGCCAAGTTCTTCGGCTTCAATAATGGCTTCATCTGTCACCCAACTGACAGCGGCTTCATCGTGGTATTGAAATGCCAGTGCCGCGGAAGATGCATCATCCTCTTCAGGATAGGCATCCCCGAGTATCAGGCTAAGTACATGTGCTTTTCCGCTTCCCTTTAGGCCGGCTGTAACAACATGCCTTGTCCTGAAATTGGCAAGTTCTTCTGCAATCCACTCAATGCGCGGGCCAATTTGCAATCCCTGGCTCCCTGCCCATGCTGAAATTTCCGATATAAGGGCAAGTCCCTCGGCAAAATCATTTTCGGTCCTTTGTGAAAGAGCTAGGAAAGATTCCGCCGATTCGATCGACTCCCTTGAAACTCCGGCTGGGAACCTTCCACTCCAGGCAAGGAGCGCGGACGCTGCCAGCGCAATTGTCTTTCTGTCCTCGATCGCAATCCAATTCGACAGCAAGGAAGGCATAATTGGCGCCAATGACTGAATCGAGTAGTTCCCGGAGGTTGTGAAGCCGAGATAGGCCTCTTTATAAAGTATTGACAGCTCCGGCCATATGCCTGAAGGAAGGTTTCCGAAGCCTGCCAGCAGGCTATTAAACTCCTCTATCCAGGTAAAATAACTCTCCCGTCCCTGATAGCTTTTCCATAATGCCCCAGCGAGCTGGCCAAACCTGTTTTCATCCGTTTCATATAGTACGGTAAGCACACGCTTGAAGTAGGAGGGAGAATAGGCGGCAGTCGCTTCCCTTTCCACATATGAGATTAGGATATCGGCCCAGTCAGCCGATCTAGTTCTCACAATTTCATTAACTGCCAGCTCTGTTGCGCTGTCCCAGTCCGCACTCCCTTCAAAAAACGAACGTGCCAGGCTAGCTGCGTCGGGATAACCGGGATTTTCTGCAATCAGCCCCTTTATTGTGTGTGAAGCTGATGCCTCTTGCCCTTTTTCAATGTAGAGTGAAAATAATTGCAGCGCGACTTCCGCTTTCAGGGAAGCATTTTGGGAATTAACCGCTTTGTAGAGATCCTCGGCTTTTGCCAGTTCCCCAAGCTCATAATAGGAATCGGCGGTATTTTTTACAGCCCACTCCTTTAATGAACCATCGATTCTCTCCCATTTATGGATGGCAGCTTCATAGTCGCGGAAAGCATAATACACTTCTCCTTGGGCAAACCTGATTTCCGGAAGCCCCTTACCTCCTTGTTGCCTAGCTTCCAGAAAACCTTCCGCCAGTACGCCCGCGGGATGTTTCTCTTCATTTCCTTCCATAAAACCTTCATAGTACGTCTTTTCAATCAACATTTTTTCGAGATTCATAGCCGCCCCCCTGATACTCGCGTATATTTTTGTTTAAAAATCAATAAGTTTGTATTTTCAATATACATTCTATTTTAACAAAGTAATAGTAAAGAAGCGAAGCGGAAGCAGTCCGCGACCGGGCAGGACCTATTCAGGTAAAGTAAAATCGATAGAACAACTTATGAATTCCAATCGAAAGCTTTGGCTTTTCAAAAAAATAGGGCCAGCCATATTGAGGTTCAGGTAATTCCCGCTATGGGCCTTCCGACTGAAAAAAATGGGCAGAAGCCGTGCCTTCGCCGGTTTCCAGGCATATGTTATAGGGACTTTCACCTATAATAAAGATAAAGGAGTTTTGCCCTACTCAAGAGGAGAGCGGGATTGATAGAGCGTGAAAATGACCGCCAGAGCAAGGAAGCCACTCGGCTGAATAATCAGCTGGAGTGCATTTCGCGCCGCCTTATCCGGGTTATTCAGCGGCTTCGCGTCCTCAAAAACAGGTTCAATATCCCGTTCACCCCTTTTGACGGGGAATTTTAGCCATTACAATTTTTATTTTTGCAAGGAAGCCGGTTCCTTCTAAGCGGCCCTGCGCCTACTAATGATTACCTCTTTATGGACTGGGAATAATAAAAAGATCGATTTAGGGAGAGAGGAGGGTGGAAAAATGATTTATTTGGATAAAAACCACGATCCCCGAAAAAATGCCAAACTAATTTCGCAGCTTTCCGCAGAGAACCCTGATATCCGGGAGGCAGTTGCCTGGACAGAAAAACTTTTCAGGGAGAATAGTGCAAATCCCGGCAGCTATTCTTTTGAAACTGCCCAAAAGAGGCCATTTTCAAGCATACTGAAGCAGTTTTTTACAACCATGCCCGTTTTCTTTTTTGCCAAAAAAGCAACGCCCGCACTTGTAGATTCGGAAACTGTCGTAGATGAAGACGGCCTTGTGTACCCCTCTTGGAAAGGAATTCTTGATGAAGAATACAGGCATTTAAAGGCAATTGCGAAAAGGGAAGTAAATGTCGAGGATTACGGCGCGGTCGGGGATGGGGTGACGGACAATACCGAAGCTTTCGAAAAGGCCATCGGAAATGGAAGAGTCACTGTTAGGATTCCCAATGGCGTTTTCGTAACAAGTGAAATCCGGCTTCCATCTTGGACATGCCTTGTCGGGGAAGGAAAAGGCAGGACGGTTCTCAGGCTACAGGACGAAGCACCGAAGTCTTCCCAGCTTGTGACAAATTCCTCCCATTGGAAAGGCAACCGAAATATTTTAGTCAGTGGAATGACGCTTGACTGGAATGTTGAACGGCTCGGTAAAGCAGAGAAAACTGCAGCAGGGAATAATTCTTCAAGCTGCCTGCTTTACGCCAATGTTACATTTGGCTGGGTAGCGGATGTAGAAGCGATTAATCCCGGGCTCCATTGTTTTGATGTATCATCAACCATCTACAATTATTCAGGAGATGGCTACAGGGCAAAGGGCGGCAGCAATTACATCTGGCTGGACGGCCTGAATGGGTACGGGTTTGGCGATGACGGAGTTACAACCCACCATAGTGACAATATCCTTATTTCCAATTGCCATATGTGTGACCCAAGCGGCCGGGCCCATAAAAAAGGGTTTTCCAATTCAAACGGGTTCGAAGCGGATGACGGTTCCCGCAATGTGTGGCTTGTCAATAATTCCTCTGCGTGCTGCTTCGGAGGGGTGGAAATCAAGGCACACGGAAACTCTTCTGCCGCTTCAAATGTCCATATTATCGGCCACCTTTCCATCAATGACAACCGATCCTTTAACTGGCGCCATATCGGCCATCATAAAAGCACGGATCCAATCTCGAAGACCGCATTCAATATTAAGGCCACAAACTTAATCTCTGTTGCGCCGATCCACACGACCTTATATGAAGGCTCTAAGCCAAGGGCCCTAGTTGTATCGGCTTACAGGAATGTCGCGATTAACCATTTTACCGCCATCGGCGACCCTAATTATGATTACCGCGGCGAGCCTGTTATGGCGGTCCAGTACCGTTCAAGGAATATAGCGCTAGATAACGTCTCAATCAGCGGCTTTCGTACCGCAGGAACAGATATCAAACTATTTGGAGGAGACAATTGCACCGATTCAGTCGCAATTGGAAAACTGACCGTCCGAAACTCGGCGCGTGAAGCCATCAAAATTGGAGTAGGCATTCAAAAGGCCAGCGTAGGGACTGTCCTGGCCAAAAGCAGCGATAAAAATGAAGTTAACAAAAATTTGGTTTAAATTTTCGCGGTGCCTGTTTTAGAAAAACCTGTTATACTAAAGACCATAGAATCCAACTGGAAGAGGGAAGGATGTCGCGCATCCTCCCCTCTTTATCATTATCCTGCCCCAGGAATGACCCCTTCCAAGGCAGCAGAAAGAAGGAAAAAAGAGAGTGGAACGACAGAAGAATCTCCGGATTTATGCCATCCTTGTAGCGGTGATGGCAGCCTGGGGATTGAACGTAATTGCAACAAAAATCATCGTTACTACGTTTTCGCCGGTGGCCATTACCTCCCTTAGGATTTTGGTAGCAGGAATAACGGTATTCCTTGTCCTCGCCCTGCTTAAAAAAATTCGGAAGCCAACCCGGCATGAATTTATTTATACATTTATCGCGAGCATCTTTAATGTTGTCTGCCACCATTATTTCCTGTCTTTGGGTTTGACCAAAACAACCGCCTCAAATGCAGGGCTTATACTCGGGCTTGGCCCTTTGCTTTCCGCTATCCTCGCGGCAATATTCCTAGGCAGCCGCTTCACAGCCCTCCGCACGGCCGGTGTACTTGCCGGACTGGCGGGTGTTTCTTTTATTGTTCTGGAAAATGGTACGGGCGTTGGGTCTGTCTCGATTGGCGACCTATTCATATTTCTTTCGATCCTAACGCAGGCGGGAAGCTTTATTTTAATAAAAAAAGTATCCAGGACAATGGATGCCCGCCTGATGACCGGGTATATGCTACTATTCGGCTCCATTATTCTGTTCCTAATCAGTTTGGTACAGGAACCGGGGGCACTAAGCGGCATCTTCAAAGCACCGGCTGGAGTGTGGCCAGTCTTTTTTGCATCTGCAATCATTGCCACTGCGCTCGGACATATGGCTTACAATTCGGCAATCAGCAAAGTAGGCGTAGCCGAATCGGCTATATTTATTAATTTAAGCCCATTTTTCTCCTTAATTGGAGCAGCAGTATTCCTTAATGAAACCATTACGTATTCCCACCTGGCTGGATTCATTCTGATCCTATTTGGGGTCATGTTGGGTTCGGGCGCTATTGAAGAGTGGAATGCTTCAGGGAAGAAACTATACAGGAAACAAAAAATTAAAACGCGGTTATAAGCGAAAGCTGTACAGCCCTTTCCCGGCCGTACAGCTATTTGTTTCTAAGTCTAGCGCAAAATCATTTTTCCAGGGGTGGTCTTATGGAGAAAAAAAAGCTGATTGTCTATTTTATTATTTGCAGCATCGTTTGGATTTCGGGTACCAATCATCTGCTTGGGCAATTTGAACCTTCTCCTTTCATCAGGCTGATCGGCAATATAAAAGAAGTGTTTTTTGTCGTTGCAACGAGCATCCTGTTTTATTTTGCCCTTAAAAAGGCGGAAGAACTGAATACAACGAAAATGGACAAACAACGGCTTTCGACGCTTATCAATTCAATGGTTGACTTCGTAAACTTCAAGGATGGACAGGGAAGATGGGTAGAAGCTAATGAATTCGGCCTTAAGCTTTTCGGCATTGAAGGTATCGATTATCGGGGCAAGAAAGACTCGGAACTCGCAGCCTATAGCACAAATTATGCGGAAGCTCTCATCTATTGCGAGACATCTGATGAGGAAACGTGGAAAAACCGGAAAATCACCCGTGTCGAGGAGGTCCTCGTTTGCCCTAAAGGAAGCGAAAGATTTTTTGACACCATTAAAGTTCCGCTTTTCAATCCGGACGGAAGCAGAAAAGGCCTCGTCATCATAGGAAGGGATATTACTGAAAAAAGACGGCTCATCAACTTGCTCGAGGAGAGCCGCCAGAAATATAAATCCCTTTTTAAATACAGCCCGGACATTGTTTATATGACTGACCTTGAAGGGAAATTCATCGATCTTAATCCGAGGTTCAAGGAAGTAACAGGATATGACCCTGATGACGTGATTGGCAGGCATTTTCAAAAGCTGATTCCAAGGAGATACCAGGAGCAGCTTAAAAATTACTTTTCAATCGTCAGTAACGATAATCAACCACAGCTGATTGAAATTGAAGTTAAAAACAAGAACGGTGCGAAAATTATTCTTGAATGTACTTCCGTTCCGATGATTATCAATGGTGAAACAAAGGGAATCATCGGCTATGGGAGGGATGTTACGAAGCTGAGGGAAACGGAGGAGAAGCTGAGGCGGTCAGAAAAACTTTCGGTCGTAGGGGAACTGTCGGCAAGCGTCGCCCATGAAATCCGCAACCCGCTTACGTCATTAATCGGCTTCGTTCAGCTTCTAAAATCGGAGGATGCAAAGCATCAATATTACTATTCAATTATGGCGGACGAATTGAACAGAATTAACCATATTACAGGCGAGCTTCTCTTACTGGCTAAACCGCAGAAACTGAACTTTGTCCAATCGGACCTTCATTCCCTGATGGGCCATGTCATTTCACTCCTTAAGCCTGAGGCTGCTTCGCACGATATCGAGATATGTGCTTCCTTTGGGGATAAGGATAGTATTATTGAATGCGAGCCGAATCTATTAAAGCAGCTTTTTATCAATATAATTAAAAATGCCATTGAAGCTTCGCACCCTGGCGGAAAGGTTGCCATTTCAGTTGACTGCGGAAAGGATGAAAAGGTCCGTATTTCCATTACCGATGAAGGTGTCGGTATTTCAAAGGAGCGGCTGGAAAAAATCGGCGAACCTTTTTATTCGTCGAAGGAAAAAGGGACAGGCCTCGGGCTTACTGTGAGTTCGAAAATTGTTGAGGCGCATTTTGGGAAGATAGATTTTAAAAGCGTGCTGAATAAAGGAACAATCGTGATGATTGAGTTCCCAGCCAAATGCGTCCCGAAAAAGGGTATGCCATTCTGGGAAGAACAAGCAGCTAATACGAATTGAATACCTTCCATTATAGAACCTGGATTTTCCAGGTTCTTTTTTGTCCTTTCCAGTCTGTATTATCCTTGATTATCTTGTTCATCGTCAGGATGTTCCTGCTGAAGCTCATCGGCCAGTTTTTCAGCAACCCTTCTGTACATATTGCTCATATTTACAAGCGATGCAATCAGCAAAACCTTTTCTGCATGCTTATCGCCCCCGCATATATGTTCAATTTCACTTTCCGCCGAATGTTGGCGCCTGGAAAGCTCTTTCCTGAAACTGGCGGTATTTTGGGCTGAGAGAGAAAGAAATGCGGCATAAAAATCCTCCAGGCTAATGCTCCCTTTCGATACTTTTTCATTGATACCGCTTAAAACACCTTTTATATCGGTTATCGACAAAGCGCCCTTTAGCTGGTATATCAAGCTGATTACCATGAGGTGCTCGCGTGTATATTTTTTCTTTTTTACAGGAAAGAATAAATTTCCCTTTGCGTAATTATTGATCATGGTCTTGGTGAGAATTTTTTCGTCCTCATTCCTTCTTGACTGGGCGAATGCATTTTCAAAAAGCTGAATGACCTGGTCCATATATAAATCAATTGAGGGCATATCCCCTATTTGTATATGTTTATCGAGACCAAGGCTATCAATTAATTCATCTATATTGTTCATGAGCAGCCTCCAATGTAAGTAGATTCAATTTATTATAACAGGAATTTTTTTATTTTTAAAATGTTGACTACGTTACGTAATAGGCGTATCTTTATAAGTAGTTATCAAAACTACGTAATACTTAATTGGAGGTTATATAATGAATACTTATATCCGAGAGCCCATCAATGGATTAACCCATCTTGCTGGAGCAGTCCTTTCGTTCATCGGCCTTTTGGCCATGGTCATCAAGGCAGCATCAACAGCGGCATCTCCATTAGCCATTGCTGCTGTGATAATTTTTGGCGTCAGTATGATTTTGCTATATTCAGCATCGGCTACCTACCACATGGTCATCGCCAGGGACAAGGCCATCGCCTTTCTCCGCAGGGTCGACCATTCAATGATATTCGTTTTAATCGCCGGAACCTATACACCCTACTGCCTGATTAGCTTGAATGGAGCAACCGGCTGGGTTTTGTTTGGAATTATAGCTACGGCAGCTATTAGCGGAATCGTCTTTAAAATGGTCTGGTTTAACTGCCCGCGCTGGCTGTCGACGGCCCTGTACATCATCATGGGCTGGATGGTCATCTTCGTGGCTTCGCCGCTTGCCGGCAGCATCCATGATGGAGGGCTCAGCCTTCTTGTAATCGGCGGCATCTTTTATACAATCGGAGGAATCATCTACGCTGCAAAACCAAACTTCCTTCGTACAAAACACATGGGCTTTCACGAAATTTTTCATATCTTCATTCTACTGGGAAGCCTCGCCCACTTTCTCAGCGTCTACCTATATGTTCTATAGGAAAATAACTTCATCCAGACAATTGGTTCGCCAAGCTCCCCGGGACATTTTTTCTCTCACACGGGTACCCGGAAAACGTCCGAGGACACTTTCCATACCGTATGGACAACCCTAAAGTTTGCAGTTAGTTTTTTTAAAAATAATTTTTCGTAAGTTTTTTCCATATAGGTACCGCTTTCATTGTTGGCTTGGCTGGATTTTTATTCATAAAACATTTTTCAGCCTCTGGAGGCAATAGTTAAAATTGTCTAAAAAGTGATTGACACCTTACAGGGGCTCTGTTAAATTATTTTTAAATAAGAAATCAATGACGAGAAAAGTAAGCTAGGAAGACTGTTCCCCAGAGAGCCGGCAAGTGGTGAAAGCCGGCGTCCAGTACCTGGCTGAAAATCATCTCCGAGATTCAAAGCTGAAAAGGGAGTAAGCTTTGACGGAATTCCGCCGTTACGTGGAACACGTATGATTGTACGTTGGCTGAGTGCCGCACGCCATTTTGGCGGCGGAAGTAGGGTGGTATCGCGAGTATTAACTCGTCCCTGTATTTTTTACGGGGGCGGGTTTTTTTATTTTACAATAACAAAATATATGTTAGAGAATTGCCCAATGTACCTTGCAGGCTTTTCTCGGAAAGGGAGAGTTAGATATGAAGAAGTACGATACACTGTTCATCGGATTTATGTTATTTTCAATGTTTTTTGGAGCGGGCAATCTAATTTTCCCTCCAATGCTTGGTGCTTTGTCAGGTACATCCTACTGGCTGGCAATGGCCGGATTTATCCTTACCGCTGTAGGCCTGCCATTTGCGGTCCTGCTCGCAGTTTCCCTTGTTAAAGGCGGTGCGGAAGCCCTTGGAAACAGAGTCCATCCTCTATTCAGCTCTATTTTCATGGCTATCGTATATTTGTCTATCGGGCCGTTCCTTGCCATACCGCGAAATGCATCTGTTGCGTTTGAAATGGGTATCCTTCCATTTACGCCTGATTCATTAAATAAAACGTTCGCATTATTTGCTTATTCAGCAGTCTTCTTCCTGGTCGTCTACATGGCCGCCTTAAATCACGAGAAGATGGAAAAATATATGGGACGCTGGATTACCCCGGTCCTCCTCGTTTCAATTGTAGCTCTTTGCGCAGCTGGGTTCGCAAAGCTGAACGGGCATTTCCAGGCGCCAACAGGCGGTTATGAATCAGGCGCCTTTTTTAAAGGCTTCATTGAAGGCTATAACACGATGGACGCCCTTGCCTCACTTGCATTCGGGATTGTCATCCTCACCGCCGTCAAACAGCGCGGCGTCAGCAATGAAAAACAGCTTACCCGCTATACTATGAAAGCAGCCGTTATTGCGGGAGCCCTTCTGGCGCTTGTGTATGTATCAATCGGCTATGTTGGCGGAAAAATGGGCGCTACTGGGACATTCGAAACCGGAACGGAGCTTTTGACTACCGCTTCCGCACAACTGCTAGGTAAAAGCGGACCCGTCCTTCTTGGCTTGATTTTTACACTAGCATGCTTTACGACTGTAGTCGGGCTGACCGTTGCCTGCGGACATTATTTCTCGAATCTTCACTCGAAATTAAGCTATAAAGCGGTGGTTTCAGCTGTCGCACTGATCGGGTTTACACTTTCCAATTTGGGGCTCGCACAGATTCTTAAGGTCTCGGTTCCATTCCTTGTAACCGCATATCCTCTAACAATCGTATTGGTCACATTGAGCTTCTTCCACCGCTACTTTAGGAACCCGCGCCATGTATACGCAACAGCAATCCTGTTCACCGGAATCTTTGCGGCAATCGGCGGCTTGAGTACATTTGGCCTTAACCTAGGACCGATTCTCACACTAAGGAATACTCTGCCTTTTGCTTCTGCTGGAATGGACTGGGTAGTGCCCGCATTAGTCGGCACATTGATCGGCATGGTCACAGGCGGCAAAAAACAGGAGCCTGTAACCCAAACCAAGCTGAAAACTTCCTGGCAACAAGAGTGAAGCAATGAAGCAATGAAGCAAGGGACGTTTCCTTTGCCTCATTCATATAATCAGTATAAAAACTTTTATAGTAAAAATGCCATGCCAGTCAAATAAACTGGCATGGCATTTTATTTTAAATCCCTTTTATCTTATAGCCAATAAACAAAATCACAAACCAGATAGGCGCCACGATAAATGCGACCGCCATTCCCTCGATAAAAGCCATCGCAACGACCACAACAGCGAGAGCCGCAAGAGCGAAATAAGAAGAATACGGATAGAATGGCATCCGAAATTGCACTTTCCCCCTATCCCCCGCTTTTCTGAACCTCATATGGGTTACAAGAATGATCGTCCAGCTTGTAACAGCCGCAACTGTGGCAATAGAGGTTATATAATAAAACACTTTTTCCGGAACAATGTAATTCAGGAAAACCGCAACCAGCAAGATCGCCGCTGAAAACAGGATGCCCCTGGCAGGCACCCCGGATTTATTCAGTTTACGGAAAAAGCCCGGGCCATTGCCCTGGTCCGCCAAACTGTACAGCATCCTTCCCGTCCCGTACATGCCACTGTTAAAGGCCGAAAGAGCTGCAGTCAATACAACAAAGTTAATTACATCCGCGGCGGCAGGCATCCCGATTTTATCAAAAATAAGTACGAATGGACTCCCGGAAGTCCCAATTTCATTCCACGGATAAAGAACCATAATGATCCCAAGGGCACCAATATAGAAAATAAGAACGCGCCATATTACATTGTTAATTGCGGTTGGAATTGTCTTTTTCGGGTTTTCCGCCTCGCCGGCAGTCAAGCCAATCATTTCAATCCCGCCAAATGAAAACATCACCATGACGAGCGAAAGGACAATCCCTGTTACTCCATTTGGAATAAAGCCCCCATTTGCCCAAAGATTATCAAAACCGATTGGTACCCCGCCATTCCCAAACCCAAACAAAATGATTCCCAGCCCGGCAACGATCATACCGACAATTGCGACCACTTTAATCATCGCAAACCAAAACTCGAATTCACCATATGCTTTCACATTTATCAAGTTGATCGCAGTCATGGCAATAAGTGCGCCGAGTGCCGAAACCCATTGCGGTACATCCGAAAACCAGTGGTTGATATAGACGCCGACAACCGTAATCTCGGCCATGCCAACGACAATCCAGTTAAACCAGTATGTCCAGCCGGTCAAATACCCCGCAAAGGGACCGAGATATTTATGTGCGTATGCGCTGAAGGATCCTGATACAGGGTCGGCGACAGCCATCTCACCCAAGGCCCTCATAATCATAAAAATGACAGCCCCCCCAAGCAGGTAGGAAAGCAGGATTGCCGGCCCGGCAAGTTTAATGGTGGCACCCGACCCGTAAAACAGCCCTACTCCAATTGTCCCTCCAAGTGCAATCAGCTGGATGTGCCTGTTGCTCAATTCCCTTTTCAATTTATTGTTTTCCATACTTCCCGCACCTCTCACCATTTCACAAAAGCTTTAACATATGCACGTCTTCTTCTTTACTCCGAGCTTACCTTTCGATTCAACCTTTTTAATGTAATCTGCAGCAAGCGGAACCTTGCAGGCTGTATTCCCCACATTAACGTGAACCTCGCCGATGGCCCCAGCCACTCTCATCGCCTCTTCATGGAGCGGCCTAACAAACGATCCTGTGCCAATTACAAACAAATTCATCACATACCGAACCCTGTTTCTCTCAATATGTACGGTTTCCTCAACCATATTCAAAAGACGCTTAATTTCCTCCAGGTCAAGCCTGTCGTCAGGGGTAATGGAAAGATAGTTGGCATACGTGCTCCATCCGCAAACAGCCACATTTTCTTCATCGGATTTAATCCATTCCCTAGCAAGCTCAAGCGCAAACCTGCTTTCAGCCGCTGCCCCAGCAACAATGTATTCAGCAACCCCGTGCCAATTTGCCCGGCTTGTCCAATCCTGAAGTGTTTCTTTATCCATGAGCTTGGGATTAACAGAAAGGCCTGCAAGGTACATGGCATCGTAATTTCCTGTATTGAAAAGCGCCAATGCGAGTTCCTGGTCCTTCTTAACATGCTTCACCAATTTCTTCATGTCCCCAACTTTTACCCCAAAGAGCGGTTCTATGGCCCCATGCCGTAAAAATGTTTTTTTCGTCTGCTCGGTCCCCATCTCCGCAAGCCTTTCCATTACTTCTGCTACCGTCACTCTCCCCAACCCCCTCATGGATTTGTTCCCCAATTTATTAATTCATTATTATACCATTACTTTGCAAACCAAAGTACGGCTGGGCATAGGAAGACAGCTTTCCTTTTTTATAGCAAGCCGCAGCTTATTTCCATTCATATTTTACCCAAACGGTCGGAAAATAAGGGAGTACCACACAATACGCAAGAGGAGGCATACAACTTGATAAAAAAGACTGTAGGAATAATGGCTGCAGGCGTCCTGACATTGGGCCTCGCCGCCTGCAATGCCAACGACAACAATAGAAACAATGCAATGGATCATGGAACGGGTGCATATAACGTCCGGGACAACAATGGAGACAGAAACAATGACTGGTACGGCATGGACCATGAAGGGCTGTTGACGGAAGAATGGAATCCCGGCCACGACGATGACAGGAATGACCGGGTTGGACGGAACGATAGGAACGACCGAAACGACCGGAATGACCGATTCGGTACGCTTGGCGACAATGACAATCGCGGCAAGAACAGGAACAGGATTCTCGACCGGAACAACATCTCAAGCCTCCAGACTACCATGGACAGCGATCAATATCCAAACACTCAGGCGATATTAATCGAACCGGCTAGATACGAGTTTATCCGTGTCGACGGCCAAGGACAGGCCATGCAGCAATACTCTGGGATGGGTCAATATTGGCAGGATTGGCAAATTTCATTCCCGCAAAACTCGGGTGCCCAGCCTCCAGTCATGCAACCGGGCCAAATCCCAAATCAGTATGGACAAGCACCCGCACCCCAGCAGGGATTAACAGGCTATCCACAGCAGGGCAATCGAGCACCCCAGCAAGCCCCTGCCCAAAAGCAAACTGCGCCAAAAGCTGGCATCAGCAAAGCGGCCCAGCAGGTCATTGACCTTACCAATGTCCAGCGCCAGCAAAACGGCCTGCCTCCATTAAAAGCTGATGCCAAGCTAAGCGGAGTAGCATTGAAAAAGTCACAGGATATGCAGCAGAAAAACTATTTCTCGCACACCAGCCCAACCTACGGATCCCCATTTGACATGATGCGCGACTTCGGCGTCTCCTATAGAAGCGCCGGCGAAAACATCGCAATGGGCCAGCGGACTCCCCAGGAAGTCGTACAGGCATGGATGAACTCCGAAGGCCACCGCAACAACATCCTGAACCGTGAATTCACACACATCGGCGTCGGATTCGAACAGGGCAGCAACCATTGGACACAAATGTTCATCGGTAAATAATTTTGAAAGCCGGGTACCCATCAGACCCGGCTTTTTTTGGCTTAAAAAAGAGCCGTAATAACTTTGCTTCCTCCATCACCGCCTCCCTATCCACGCGCCGGAATTCCATTTCCACTATTATTTTTTTCATCGCCACAGGCCTAAAAATGGAAAAGTATAGTATTCTTGAACAAACGGCATCAACCAAGGAGGCATTTATTATGCTGGCATTATTTTTTACTCTACTGGGCACTGCTTTGCTGTTCCTCCTGCTAGGCTGGGCAGTCCGGAAAGGCGCTTACTGGCTTATCTCTGGATACGCGATGCGGCAAAGGATGAACAGGAGCTGTTAATTGAAAACAGGTATCCGCACAAAGTTGGCGCTCTGTTAGTGGCAACGGCTGCAGGCATGATACTTTTATTGCCGCTCCTGCTCACCTCGTTCCCCTATGCAATTGAGGTTGTAATAAGCTTCATGCTCGTCTTCTTGCTAGGAGGGATTATCTATCTATCCCGCTATGAAGTTCCCGCGAAAAGGAAAAAAAGCTATATCATTAGTTCGGGCATTGCCGCATTCACCTTTGTTTCGATAGGGGTCCTTATGTATTTCGGCTATCAGGATGCTGACATTATTTTCAAAAAAGAGGGATTTGAAATTACCGGAATGTATGGTGAGGAAATTGCTTATGAGGATATACAAAAAGTTGAACTGCTTGAGGAGATGCCGAAAGCAACCGTGAAAGTGGATGGCTTTGGCATGAGCAAGATTGCAAAGGGAAGGTTCAAGCTGGTTGGCTATGGAACCAGCCTGCTGTTCATCCAAAAAGGCATTCCTCCCTACCTTCATATCGAAACAAAGGATGGCCACCTTTTCATCAATAGTGATAACCCCGAAAAAACCAGATCATGGGAAAAGAAGCTTGCCGAATGAAGAAGGGTGACGCAGTGAAGCAGGGGACGTATCCTCTGCTTCATTCGTTTTTCGAAAGAAGCACTGGATCCGTCCCTGCTTTATGACCAGATGGGCGATTCTTAACCACAAAACCAGGACTTCTTGGTTAAATTGTTTACATATTCTGTAAATCATTTGGCTTTTAAGTCTCTTTTTTTGTTTTTGGGGAAGATATCGATTAATTTTTTCAACTTATCGATTAATTTTTCAATTATATCGATTAATTTTTTCATTTTATCGATTATACGAATCTTTCCTTATAAACTTGAATTGAAACGTTTCGACAAACCAATTGACGCTTTCAATGAAAGCGTTTATAATTCAATCGAAACGTTTCACTAAATAGTGTGAAAGGGGCCTGCACATGGCTGAAAACCACTTAATCGAGTTATTGGAAAAGATGTCTCTTGATGAGAAAATCGCGCAATTAATGCAGCTGGCAACACCTTTTTACAAAGGGTCCTCGGATGGAGGCCATATTACCGGGCCGATTGCCGATATGGGCATTAACGAAGACACAGTTATCAACTCCGGCTCAATCCTTGGCGCTTCCGGAGCTAAGGAAGTCATGAATATTCAAAAAGCGTTTTTAGAGGAAAACCCTCACGGCATTCCGCTCTTGTTTATGGCGGATATCATTCACGGTTTTAAAACGATCTTCCCTGTCCCTCTTGCAATGGGATGCTCCTGGGACCTCGAGGCTGCCGAAAAGAGCGCGGCAATCGCAGCTAAGGAAGCAGCCGTTTCCGGCGTTCATGTGACGTTCGCCCCAATGGTGGACCTTGTCCGCGATCCGCGCTGGGGACGTGTAATGGAGTCAACCGGTGAAGATCCATATTTAAACAGCCTTTTTGCCAGGGCCTTTGTCCGCGGATTCCAGGGGAATGACCTGAAAAACAGCAACGAGCATGTCGCGGCCTGCGTAAAACATTTTGCGGCATATGGCGCGGCAGAAGGCGGCAGGGATTACAATACCGTCGATATGTCCGAGCGGACGCTTCGGGAAACGTATTTACCGGCATACAAGGCGGCGCTTGATGAAGGCTGCGAAATGGTGATGACTTCCTTCAATATTGTCGATGGCATTCCCGCTACAGGCAGCAAAGCCCTCATGCGCGGTATCCTCCGGGACGAATGGGGATTTGATGGTGTACTCATCTCCGACTGGGGCGCTGTAAAAGAAATGATTAGCCACGGCGCGGCAGAAGATGAAGCAGAGGCAGCCCTTAAAGCTATTGAAGCGGGTGTCGATATCGAGATGATGACGCCATGCTATGTGAAAAACTTAAAGAATTTAATCTCTGATGGCGAGGTCTCCGTGGGCCTGATTGATGAAGCGGTTCTCCGCATCCTCCGCCTTAAAGACAAACTAGGCTTGTTTGAAAATCCGTATAGGGGCGCAGATGAAGAAAAGGAGAAAGAGATTGTCCTTTCCGAATCCCATCGTGGCTATGCCCGTCAAATGGCAGCCAAATCGTGTGTTCTTTTAAAAAATGATGGAGTGCTGCCGCTGGATCGAAGCAAAAGAATCGCCTTGATTGGCCCATTCGCGGAAAACGGCGACATCCTTGGGCCATGGTCTTGGCATGGGTCACGTGAAGACGCCATTACGCTGGCAAAAGGCGTTAAACAAAAAATTGATTCCTCGTTCCTTTTAACTAGCCAGGGCTGCGGCATTGAAACCGGAACGGAGCAACAACTAAAAGAAGCAATTGAAACGGCGAAGAAAGCGGATATCATTCTCCTTGCGCTAGGTGAAAAATCGGAAATGAGCGGAGAAGCAAACTGCCGCGCAGATATACGTCTCCCAATAATCCAATTGGAGCTCGTAATGGAACTTGCCAAATTGGACAAGCCAATGGCAGTAGTCCTTTTCAACGGCCGCCCACTCGATCTTGATGGGGTTATCGATGAAGCAAATGCCATCCTTGAAGCCTGGTATCCAGGCACTGAAGGAGGAGCGGCAATCGCTGACATTTTATTCGGTGATGAAAACCCGTCTGGGCGCCTTTCCATGTCCTTCCCTCATTCCGTTGGCCAGGTACCTGTTTACTACAATAGCTTCAATACAGGCAGGCCGAAAATGAGCGATCAGGACAGCTATGTTTCCAAATACCTTGATATACCCAACAGCCCGCGCTTCCCTTTTGGATTTGGTCTCACCTATGCCAACTTCCACTACAGTGATGCAGCCATTTCATCAGCCACGCTGACGGAAGATGAGACAATTACTATTTCTGCTGTTGTTAAAAACAACGGGCCAATAGCCGGAGAAGAAACGGTCCAGCTATACATTCGGGATATTTCAGCCGAAATTGTCCGGCCTGTCCGGGAACTGAAGGGGTTCAAAAAAGTGTTCCTAGAACCAGGCCAATCGGAAAAGGTTGAATTTACGGTTACCGAAGAAATGCTCCGCTATTACCATGCCAATTTTGACTATAAAAGTGATGCCGGCAAATTTAATGCCTATATCGGGCCAAACAGCCGGGACGGCCTAGAGCTGGAATTCAAGCTTATAAAATAACCAACCGGAGGGAAAACCATGCCTATTTTGAACGATACGATGTTTACCATCGAGAAAGGGAATGCCCGTTTTACTTTTTTAGAAAGCGGCGACCTCTATTTCGCCACCCACGGCGAAATCATGCTCAACCAGCTTATCGGCAATCCGGTGGACGGTTCCTTAAACAATCTCTATCTCCGCTTCCATGATGGCGGAAATATAGAAGCTGTCCCCCTGCTCGGTGTCAAATCCGATAGCACCGTCCGCCAAGAAGGCTCCACAGTCGTTTGGGAAGGAAGGGCAAAAACGATTGCCTACACAGTTACCTTCCACCTGGAAGACAATGGCCTTTGGTTTTGGGAAGTTGAGCTTGAGGGCACGAATGCCGAGGTTGACGTAATATACACACAGGATCTTGGTCTCGGCAGCCAGGGGTTCGTCCGTTCCAATGAAGCGTATTTATCCCATTATATTGATCACTCTATCTATGAAAATAAATACGGCTACGCTGTTTGTTCGCGGCAAAACCAGCCGCAGCCAGGCGGATTTCCTTATCTGCAGCAAGGTTCTCTAACAGGTTCTGCCGGCTATTCAACGGACGGTTTCCAGTTTTTCGGCCTTTCCTACAAGGAAACCGATTATCCTGAAGCATTGGCAAAGCCGATGCTTGCTAACGAAGTCTACCAATACGAGTTTGCCTTCACAGCACTTCAATCAGAGAAAATGAAGCTGGACGGCAGGGAAACGGTTGTATTTTATGGCCTGTTCAAAGAAAACCATCCGGAGCCTGTAACCACGCTTGAATATACTGATGAAGTTGAAGAAGCCTGGAGCAGGGTTAAAGGCAGGCAAAAGCCATACGCTCCGGCAAAGAATAAAATAACCTTGTCTTCCGCTTTTGGAAAGCCGCTTGAGACAGATTCGCTGTCCATTGAAGAAATAGACGCGCTTTTCCCGGCAAGGATTGAGGAAGAATGGGAAGGCGAAACGCTGCTCAGCTTCTTCACGGATACGTATGAACATATTGTTTTAAAAGAAAAAGAATTGCTTGTCGAGCGGCCACATGGGCATATTGTGATGACCGGGAACAATGCGAACATGAAGGAAAACACACTTACTTCCACTTCGTATATGTATGGCATGTTCAATGCCCAGGTTGTCGTTGGGAATACTTCCTTTAATAAAATGATGACCAACGCAAGGAATGCGCTAAACGTATTCAAAACATCGGGCCAGCGAATTTATGTTGAATTGGGCGGAAAATACAGGCTGCTGACAATGCCGTCCCTTTTTGAAATTGGCTTCAATTACGCCCGCTGGCATTATAAATTCGCCGAAGACACGATTATCGTAACGAATTTCACAGCCGTAGATACGCCGGAGCTTGTCCTCTCCGCCCGTTCTAAAAGCGGCAAACAGTACCGATACCTTGTAACGAACCAAATTTCAATGAACAACAATGAATATGAGGTACCATTCCGGATGGAACAAGATGAGGAATCCATCCTGTTCAAGGCGGACGGCCATGCGGACAGCAGCAACAGCTACCCTTCCCTCTCTTATCGGGTTTACATCCAGGGTGCAAAGTTTGAAATAAAGAATGAACACGTTTTTTCCAAGGGCATTTCTCCCGGAAGTACAGGCATCGTTGCTTTCGCACTAGACGAGGCCTCCAAATGGTCGATGACAATCCAGGGAATGCTGCACGGGGAAACCATCCCATTATTTGCGGGCAATGAGGAAAATGAAATTGCCAAATACAAAGCATTTTTAAAAGAAGTCATGAATGGCTTCAAGCTTTGGAGCGAAGAAAGCGCCATTCCGATTGAAAAAGTAAATGCGCTGGCTTGGTGGTATACGCACAATATGCTGGTCCATTACTCCGTTCCCCATGGGCTTGAACAATACGGCGGCGCAGCATGGGGTACAAGGGACGTTTGCCAGGGACCAGTCGAATACTTCCTGGCTACACAAAATGACGGTCCGATCCGTGAAATTATCAAAACGGTTTATACACACCAATACGAAGATACTGGAAGCTGGCCGCAATGGTTTATGTTCGACAACTATTTTCGTATCCAGTCTGATGAAAGCCATGGCGATATCATCGTCTGGCCGCTTAAGGTACTTGCCGACTATATTACGGCTACCGGCGATTTTGGCATACTCGAGGAAAAAGTCCCCTATACCGTTAGGGGCAGCTTCGAATCCACAGCAGAAAAGGCAACAATTCTTGACCACGCGAAAAAGGAAATCGAGTATATTAAAAACCATTTCCTTCATGAAACGCATCTTTCATCTTACGGGGATGGCGACTGGGATGATACGCTACAGCCCGCCAATGCCCAGCTGAAAACCTATATGGTCAGCAGCTGGACAGTGGCATTGACCTATCAGGCCATCAATAGCTTTGCAAAGGCCATCACCCCGATCAATGCAACGCAAGCCGCGGAACTTGAAGCTCTCGCCCGCGGAATTGAGAGCGACTTTGAAAAATACATGCTTGCAACAGGCACTCTGCCTGGATTCATCTACATGGAAGAGCCAGAAAATCCGGAATTGATGGTTCATCCGGAAGACAATAAAACGGGCATCAAATACAGGCTCCTGCCAATGACAAGGAGCATGATCAGCGAACTGCTCCCTCCAGAATCTGCAAACACGCACTTTGACTTAATTAAGGAGCACTTATATTGCCCTGATGGCGTCCGCCTAATGAACCGCCCCGCAAACTATGAAGGCGGAGTCAGCACCAATTTTAAACGCGCGGAGCAGGCAGCAAACTTCGGACGGGAAATCGGCCTCCAATATGTCCATGCCCATATTCGTTTTGTCGAAGCGATGGCCAAGCTTGGAAAAGCCGGCGAAGCATGGAAGGGCCTTGAAATGATCAATCCTGTCGGAATAAGGGACGCAGTGCCAAACGCCGCTTTCCGCCAAAGCAATGCTTATTTCAGCAGCTCGGACGGAAGCTTTAAAACGAGGTACGAAGCCCGGGAAAGGTTTGGCGAACTGAAGGAGGGCAAGGTCACAGTAAAAGGCGGCTGGAGGATTTACTCAAGCGGCCCGGGAATTTACATGAACCAACTGATTTCCAATTGCCTAGGCATTCGTCGCAATGCAGGGAACCTGCTCATCGACCCTGTCCTGCCGCAGGAGCTTGATGGCTTGCGTTTTGAGTTCAGGATTGACGGCAAGCCTGTTACGTTCATTTACAACATTAAAGGAAGAGCCGCCATTTCTGTAAAGGTAAATGGGCAGACAGTGAATGGAGAAACTCTTTCCAACCGCTATCGGAGCGGCGGGCTTCTCATTAGCAGCGATAGTTTAAAAGGAATGCTTTCCGAGGATACTAATTTAGTCGAAATACTATTGTAAGATCCAAAAAAGAATTTCCATTTTCATGCCGGAGGAAACAAGATTTCCCCGGCTTCCTTTTATAAAAATATTTCAATCAACACTGGATTTTTTTCTAACGGAATAAGAGTTATACTAAGGATAAAGTTCTTTTTTGCGAGGACGGAGGAAATGTTTTGGTCAGTATAAAAGATATTGCGAAGCGCGCAGGCGTTTCTATTTCCACAGTCTCATACGCCTTAAATGGAAGCACGAAAGTTACCGAGGGAACCCGGGCAAAAATAATGGCCCTGGCAGCCGAGCTGGATTACATTCCGAATGCGGCGGCGCGAAATCTAAAGAAGCAGGAAACTAAAATAATTGGCGCTTATCTAACTGATTACAGCGGAGCTTTTTACGGCCACCTCCTCCACGGCATACGGGAAATGCTTTCCGATTATGGATATGAGCTGATTGTTTGCACTGGGAAGCAGTCGCATCGGTTCCTTCCTGAACGGATGATAGATGGAGCCATCGTCCTTGATGCCTCCTTTAAAAACGATGAGCTGCTGTCCTACGCGGAACGTGGGCATAAGCTTGTGGTCCTCGACCGTGAGCTCAATCATCAAAATATAAAGCAGGTGCTGCTTGATAATAATACCGGTGCGGAGCTCGCAGTCGAGTCCTTGATTGCTTCCGGGCTGGACAGGATATATCTTGTTACTGGCCCCGGGGAATCCTATGATTCGGAGCGCAGGCTTGAAGCCGCCAAGGCGGCCATAAATAGATATCCGGAAGTTTCCTATTTAGAGATACATGGGAACTTTGACAAAGAGTCGGGCATGGCTGCTGCGGAAATAATTGCGAAGGAGGGCTCCTTCCCTGCTGGAGTCTTTTGCTTCAATGATGAAATGGCAATTGGAATGTACAACTTCTTTTCCGGTACGGATCTGAAAATTGGCAGGGACATTCAGATCGTCGGTTTTGATAACATCGAAGTGTCGCACTATACAGACCCACGCCTGACAACCATCGCCTATTCCAAGAAAAATTGGGGTGCAATAGCTGCCCGCGAGCTACTCAATTTGATTATGGGAAATGCCGAGACGGACGATCCTCTTAAAATCCGTGTCAGCCTTCTCGAAGGAAATTCCGTGAGGCAAAAAGTAAACAAGTAAAAAGGTGCGGGGGGTTTCCCCAGCACCTCAGATTGCCGACAAAAGACAGCGAGAGGTTACCCACTCGCTGTCTTTTGTAATTTATATAGAAATTACGAAGGTTAAAGGTTCTTCCCTACAAAAGTGGTTTTAGCGAATGTGTTGATTTGCGCTACGGGCACACGCTTTCCGCGGGGCGTCAGTGGAGCCTCCTCGGCTTGCGCCTGTGGGGTCTCCACCTTGACGCTGCATCCCTCTGGAGTCGGTGCCCTCCGCTCCAATCAACATAAAAGTTAGGCATATTAATCATAAACCAACACTTATGGTGAAGAACCAGGTTAAATTAACCTTAAGAATTACTTCTAATTGTTCACGTTCATTGGCGTGATTTTTAGTCATCATGGGAGGTCACCGCATAAATAGTGTCCTTTATATAAAGGGAATTTCAGTTGATTGAAATGGAGGGTGGCGACTCCTCGAAAACGCTACGCGTTTCCTTCGTGCGTGGGCAGATTCGAGGATGCCATTCAATATCCTGCGGGAATAGCAGGATAGTCGAGACCCTGGACTGAGCGTAGCGAGGGAAGCGGCTCGGCCCCGCCCGCGGAAAGCGTCCACCCAGAATGGAAATCTAGAGACGCATTGTCATTTCAATTTATATTTTAAATTAAAAAAGACTGTAGGCAAACCTACTCTTCGAGTTTGTCTACAGTCTGAGGTGCGGGGAGTTTCCCCAGCACCTTTTTTTGTTAATTAAAATAGACTGTCAAGCAGTCATCTACCTTCGCATGCTTAAGCGAAAGCACCTTGATTAACCCTTCATCCTTTTCGACTGTATAATCAGTTGAACAGGCTATAGCGGTACCTTCCTTGAAGGCAACTACATCGCTTCTTTGGGTAAGGCGGAAGTCCATCGAATCTGGTGTAAAGCCAGTTATTTCGGCTGTCGACCAGGCAATCTTCCTTCCCCCGATTGCCAAATTCATTGGCAGCATGACCCCATCCCTGCTTTGCAGCAGGAGTTTTTGACCGCCAAACAATACTTCCCCATTCTCATATATATGGAATTCCTTATCAAACCCATCCAGGTTAAGAAGGTGGAGGAACCGTTCTCCCTCGCTGTTGGCTGTGGAGGTCATGAAGATGCCATGCTCCTTGCAATCATGTACCAGTCCCGCTTTTGAACCAAGCCTTTCAAGCGCCATTTTATACAATTCCAGCTCGGCAGGGTAGGCTGCGGCAAGGACGATTGCCTTTCCCTTTCCCCTGGCTGCTTCAAAAGCGCATACTTCATTTGTACCATATACCCTAAGAAGAGGCATGGCTTCCCCAATTTCAAATACCTGCGCAAAATGGGTCCTTAATTCTGGACGTGGAGCAAGCCATCCTGCCGCCTGGAGTGAAAGGTAGTATCCGCCCGAATCGCGGCGGACTCCTATTGGCTTCACCCCAAGGGCATCAGCCAAAATGGAGCACTCATGGCCTTCCATGTCATATTCTGGCACCTCGCCATAGAGAAGGATACCGCCTCCCTCATCCAAATAATCAACAAGTTTTTGCTGGATTTCCCTGCTCATATATTTAGCGGAAGGAAGGGCAAGTACTGGAACCTCACTTGCTGAAAGAGGCTTATTTTGGATATCAGCCGCCCCAAAACGGTAACCGGCAAGGAGCATTGACCTTGCCATGCTTTCCCATCCTCCCCCTGCGCGGTTTGCTTCCAGATTGGAGGCAATTTCGGCCATTTTCGTGCTTTTCGGGTATCTGTATTCCGTCATATAATAATCGGGGATAAAGGCAAACGCCACCCCGTCCCGCTGTTCGTCCATTGCAGCTGCCTTTTCTGCAACCGCCATGACTGCCTTGATTCCGCGGGCCATGCGAGGGAACGTGTAATTCAGCTTTCCTTCAGGGCTGACAGGAGCCGCAAAGCCATGGCGCTCACCCGTGAATGCAATCCTGTCATTCCCATCGTGTAAAGCCTGATCCATCCGAAAATTCATTCCCCCGGTGAACAAATAGTAATTGATCAGGCGGTTCCCTTGGGCAATGCACATTCTTGCTTTCAAGTCGGCAGCTGAAGGGTCATACCTTCCTCCAAAGTTATTTCCAAAATTACCGTCCCCGCAGTTGAATTCCACAGAAGTTAGCGGCTGATCGGGAAGGTGGACCGCATCCATGAACCCGTTGATAACGTAAAGGTCCTGGAAGCTGTTCATCTCCAAATCCCCAAAGTAAATGTCGGAGCCTGAAAGATAGCCAGAGTCCTGTGTATAGGACTCATATAGCTGGCTTATCCCAATCGGGAAGGTTAAGCCGCGAAGCCCGCCTGTCCCGTGGATGTTTACGACAAATGGGATGTCCCTTACACCAAACTCTTCGGCAAACCCGCGAAGAGTGGCTATATATCGAGCAAAACGGTTTCTCATATAATAGCCGAGGTCTTTCAATAACTGCGCGGCATATGCCTCTTTCGGCGACCTTACCCCTCCATTCCTTGCTTGAGGATCGTCCAAGTTAAAAGGATACCTATCTAACAAATTTTTCCCATTATAAGTTTTTCGCAGCCATCCCGCAAAATCCTCAAGAAGATTGTCAGTTAGGTCCGGGGTATTGCTGACCCAGGAGAGCATGCCGATTTCATTGTCAAGCTGAAAAGCGATAATGGAGCCGCCATTTGTATGGAGGTGGGGCCTTACCGCATCAATGACAGCTTTATACCAATTACGGGCGGCTTCTAGAAACGCCGGCGCAAGATAATCGATGGTCTTTGTTGTTGCAGGATTTCCATCCCACCCAGCAGGAATGATTTCCGGATGCTTCTCGTAGACCCAATATGGAAGGCCTTCATTTTTCACTTCAGCCATGATAAATGGCCCGGGCCTTAGGAAAAAATACAGGCCGTTTTCTTCGCAAAGCTCAATGAATCGCTTCAGGTTCAATTCAGGCCTTGTCTGTCCTGTAAAATCAAACCGTCCTTCCTCCTGCTCATGAATCAGCCAGGGGACATATGTCGCAACCGCATTGCAGCCCGCAAGCTTCAGCTTATCCAGCCGGTCTTGCCATTGATCAGGAGGCAGCCTGAAATAGTGGATTTCCCCGCACATGAGCAGCGTAGGCTGCCCATCAATTATGATTTGTTTATTCTTGATTTCAATCATACTAAAAGACCTCTTTCTTCTTTTTGGATAGCAAGAGAGCTCCACAAAATGGAGCTCCCTGCCTACTGTTAGATGGCCCTTATGCAATTCTCTAAACTTGCAGTCTACTTATCTGCCCTTTTCCACCCCAGCAGCTCGATGCCGCGCTGGACATACTTATTCTTCATATATAAATCCCAAACCAGTCCCGACCTGTAATTTTCAATCATCAACAGGGAAATCCCTTTATCGATGCCAATCACATGGTCTGCGTACCATGGAGGAGTTACATCAAGGTTGTACGCATCCTGGAAGCCGTATTCGCCCCATAGCTTAGGATGATTTTCATAATAATATTCCATTGCCGAAATTGACTCCTCAGGTGTAAACACAATGGATCCAATTGCACCCGCCGGAGGAACTGTACCGTCATTTTCCGGATTCACATTTGGATGGTAAGGCGGGGTACCCGGGACGCCATAGCCATTTGGAGTTGCACAGGCTGTAAGGCCCCATGAATTTTCATGGTATGTTTTAAAATTCTCTTTCTGATCAATGCTGTATTGCCGGCTTGCCTTCGACGCCTTTACCGAGTTTTCGAACCAGTCGATTCCATCACCGTCACGGTACTTTGCAAAATCGAACCAAGCATGGGAAAACTGATGGGTAAACAGGGCTCCGCCCGGTGAATTGTAAAACTCATAACCGCCATATTCTCCAAGCATTCTTTCAAAGCCCTCATAAATTTTCACTGGAACCGGATGGGTTTCGGAGGCAACCCCAAGAATGTACTGCATCATCTGTTCCGCATACATATCCCAATGATGGAAACCACCAGTTTCAGTGGTATAGCCCATATAAAACTGGTTGACAGATTTATCGTAATACATGTCCCAGTCAACCCTGGCATATATTTTTTCAAACAAATCGGCAATCTCTCCACCGAAATATTCTGCCGAGGTGATGGCACCGTTCAAAAAAAGAGAGGTGTCGATAATGGAAGCACAATCATGATACTCCTCATACCTCTTTGCGGTTTCCATATTCAAAAAATGATAGAAAAAACCGCCTTCATGTTCGACGTTATTCAGGAAGGTTTCCAAGGTGCCCCTCGTTCTTTCGTACCCTTCTTCCTTTGTAATCCAACCGCGCTCTATTCCGATAACGATTGCAGTCAATCCAAAGCCACCCGAAGCGATGCTGGCAACCTTTTTATTACCTGTATTGTCAAGAATGAGCCCATATCCGGGAGAATCCGGATTCGTATTGGCTTCCTTCCAGAAAAAATCAAAGCTTCTTTTTGCTTCCTCTTCCACTATAGCGGGCAACTGCATTGCACACTTCCTCCTTTAATAACTGGCTGGTCTTGGACTGCCTGAAACCAGTTTTTCATAAGCTTATTCGCCTGTTATGCCAGACCTGTCCACTCCTTCTGTGAACCAGCGCTGGGTAATGAAATAAACAATTAGCAACGGAAGGATCGAAAGGACTGTACCTGCCATCTTTATGCCTTCGTTCAGCTGATTTCCAGTTGGATTCATTCCAGCCGGGAACATCTTCTGGTACGTGGCGACAAATTTCTGCAGCTGCAGAGGCAGAGTCGTCAGTGCATCCCCGAAGTAAATTGACGCGAGGTAGGTTTCATTCCAATACCATACAAAAGAGAATAGGAATGAAATGATAATCGCCGGTACCGCCATCGGAATAGCAATGGTGAAAAATATCCTAAAATGGCCCGCCCCGTCAATTTGCGCGGCTTCCTCCAACGCTTTTGGAACCATCCTGAAGAACTGGTAAAAAATCAGGATAAAGATTGCGCTATTTAGTCCCTGGCCACCTATAGCCGGAAGAATAAAAGCATTCAGGCTCCCGAGAATATTCAATTCATTAAAAAAGATATACCTCGGTATCAAAGTCACCTGCGGAGGGATGATGAATGTCGCCAGCACAAGGACGAACAAAACCTTCTTCCCTTTAAAATCGAACCTCGCAAGGCCATACCCGATGACTGCCGCCACCGCTGTTTGCGCGAGAGCCGGAAGCACCGTTACATAGAGCGTTTCAAGCAAGGTTGGAACAAAGTCCAGTACCTCATTCGCTTTCTTATAGTTATCAAGGTAGAGCTGGGTTGGAATCCAGTTAACGAGAGGATTCAATAGGTCATCAAGGCTTTTGAAGCTGTAGGAGCCCATATAAATAAGCGGAAACAGGTAGACGAACCCAATTCCAATTAGCAGCCCATAAACAAGCAATTTAAAAAGGAAGCCATCTGTTCCCTGCATCCCAAGGAGCCATCTTTTGGCTCGGAGATAATGCCTGTCAAGCTGGCGTTTTTTCCTATTTTTCATTAGAATCCTTCCTTCTTATGAGAATTTTCTCTTGCCCCTGAATGTCAGGGCCCCCACAGACAGCCCCAATGCAATGGCAATAATCAGGAAGTATATCCAGGAAAGTGCCGATGCATAGCCAAAGCCGGTGTTCACTGTAAACATATTTTTTTGAATATGCTCAATGATCGGATTCAATGAAAAAATAGAATAAGTGACAATTGTGTAGATGGTATTCACAACAATCATTGGAGAAAGGCTTGGGAGGGTAACCTTCCAAAACATTTCCCAGTTTGAAGCGCCGTCAATTTTTGCGGCCTCGTAAATTTGTTTATCCATCTTCTGTAGCGCTGCCAGGAAAATAAGAATCTGCACACCCGAATACCAGAGGATAATGATCAAGTTTTTAATTAAGTAGAGCAGGATGCCATTCAAAAATCCATCCGGATTCGAGGCAAGCATTTCATAGATTGCGTATTGCTCGATTGACGGGATTGTCGTTACTCCCTGATCAATAAGTTCTTTGATAACTGGCCCGCTCGCAATAATGACTGGCAGGAAAAATATTGTCCGGAACAGTCCCCTGAATTTTATTTTCTGGTTCAGCAAAAGAGCGATAATTAGTGAAAATACGATGATCACAGGAAATGAAATGACTAGTTCCTCGAGATACTTTGTCATCCGCTCGACAAAAGAAGCATCAACCGTAAAAGCGTACTGGTAGTTGTCGAACTTGATGAATTCCGTTTTAATCCCGCTTGTCGTTATTTTCACTTTCTGAAAGCTCAAATAAAACGAATACAATAGAGGAAAGGCAGTAAAGACGAGAAAGCCCACTATCCATGGCGATACAAAGAGGAGGCCAATTCTGCTGTTTCTAGAACGCAACCGCTGCTTCACTCCCGATCCCCCCTGTCTGCCACAGCGAATCCCTTCGGCGGCACTTCAATGCCGTGGCTCCTGTACACGTTTCCTGTGTAGTTCACAATAATGGTTTTTCCATTTGAATAAGCTACTTCACTAATTCCGGCCGCTGGGACATGCCGGCCTATGATCTCTTCTCCTTCGACGAGAGCGAGGCTGTTCTTAATGAATGTGTATTGATTAATTACATCGTCCTTCCATATCCTGTATTCGGAAGTATATATATCCCTCGATGGGGTTTTCGCCAGGAGATGCGGCGATTCCGACGTTAAGTAAAACGAAGGATACGCCCCATAATCGATCAGCCTTAGAACCTCTTCCCCCGAATCCGAGAAAAAGTTTGAAAAAGGTGCGTAATACGGGATATAACCCTTTAGGACAATTTGTAAAAACGGTACTGTATCCGTCTCATACACATAATTTGATGAATACATCGGTATATCCAGATAGCGTTCTGTCTCCGCAAATGCGTATATATTTGGTTCATAGAGCGACAGTCCACCTACCTTTTTGGATAGGTCCCCAAAAATCTCGTTATAGGATTCTAGCGTTTCAGACCGGGTAGACTGGTTCCCTTTACTGAAGTCGGAAAACAATGTAAAGCCGCTTGAATCTATAGCCAGATTGGAAATTCCGTACTCTTTGTACTCCCCGCTATCTTTTTTCGCCATTTGGAGGGACTTCGATGGAGAAAGATAAAAAGCTGTTTTTCCTTTTTCCTGGAAAGATATTGCCTCTGAACTGATTTTTTTTGCAACATCCTTCGTTCCCGAAAACTTCCTTGCCCCCTGATAGGCAATTGTATAATCACTGTAAAAATAAATTGGTACTTTAGCTTTTTCAAGGATTGAAATGGTCTCTTTAACATCAGCCTTACTACCAAGCTTCCTCTCGAATGGGAACTTTGCAGGCAATGTTCCTGTCAAACCACCTTTTGACCATCCTTTATAGACAACAAACATATCGTCGACGCCATTCTTCTGGAGTTCCTTGACAAACCCAGGGATTTCTTCAATCTTTGTCATTGGGATGACACTATCCCAAATAAGTCCCTTTTTCCCCTCGCTCCCAAGGAATTCGAGGCGCACATCTGCTTGATCCTTTTTTCTTTTAAGAATGCCGCTGTCAATCAAATAATGCTGATACCTCTTGGCCATGCCGACGTAATCGGCTTGAGCTCCACGCAAAAACATATAACGGACCTTTACATCAAAACCGTTTCTGTTTTTCTGGTACACATTGATTCCGTTCATTTTTTTACTGGTAGGCTGATAGTATTCGTGGCGGTAATGGAATTGGGAGGTTACCCAATTTATATCGGTCGAAACGCCAGCCGGATAGGCAAGGATTTCGCCATATTCATAACCGGATTCAATAACAGCTAAAAAGCCGTTCTCCTTTATACCATGAACCGCGCCGAAGACGGGCATTTTAATCTGCTGGACAGGCTTAATATCCTCTTCGCTCCCAAGGTTTCGGCTAAAGCCCTGGTCGCTGCCAAAAACAGCCCCGGAAAAAGGAGCATCCGCCGCCTTTCCGCCCTTTTGATAGCGGATTAGCGCGCCGCTGCCGTCCGGTATAAACATATAGCCGTTCATTTCATCCTCATTAACTGCACCGAGGTATGGATAAACCTTTAAGGAAATAAGCTTTGTCCGTTTTCCTTCCTTGATTTTCTCTTCCGGGATGGACACAGTTACCCCATCTTCCCTAAGCTCGACTACAATGTCCAGGCTGATTTTTGCCTGGAACAAATTGATGGTTGCCGTAAAGCCGTTATCTTTCTTTTTGATTTTCGGCTTTGTATTATTCGTAAGGATGCTTTCGGTCCTGAGTTTTCCTTTCCGGTCGGTATATTCGATTGTTATTGCAGACTGTGCCAGTTCCCTCCATGTTTTATTCAATCTGTATTCCCTATTGGCATCAAGGCCCGAATTCCATACATAACCGCTTTTTTTATCCTGAATCTTCAATGCCAAGGACTTTTCATCTACAAATAAAACGAATTCTTCATTTTCTGCAGCCTTGGAAAATCCCTCGAAGGATGGCTCCGCCAAGGCAGGCTTTTGGACGGTCGTTTCCGGACTAGTAAATTGGGAGGAAGTATATTTGATATCCCCCACTTCTTTTTCCGCCAGTGCGGTAGGTGATTCGGGTTGGTCCACCGATATTCCCTCTGCCATGGCATGGATGGGCAAAATCAGCATGATGAGTACCAGCAACGATTTTCTATACACGCAGGACCACCTCCTTAATGACGGAATAAACGAAGTCATATACCTGGTCGGCCAGGACAAAAATGATAAAAATGACAAGCACCATGATGCCCATCCCAAACAATGTAACAAAGATGTTCCTAACTGTTTCTGTAAACGAGTAGTTGTGGATTTCCTTAATCATGATGACCAGAATGACCAGGCACCAGGCGTAAACAATCCTTGTAGAAAAAATATAGACAAATGCTTCATTCAAAGTAAGCACATTCGAAATGAGGACAATTGGCAGGATAAAAACAAGATACGGAGCGAGTGAATAAATCGTCCCGATATAAACGTCCTTGAATCTTCCCTCACCATCGTTAATTGTACTGACCATGTAATTGATGATGATAAAGAGGAGCAATGGGAGAAGGACTTTGGCAACTTCAGCCCCAAGGCTTACTTCTTCGGATATGCCGCTCCTAAAGATAAAGCCCGTCTGGAAGCGGCTCACCAAAAACTCAATGAACAATACACAATAAAGAATGGTGGCCGACAGCACGGATGCATGGCCATTCCTTTTCAAATCGTAGAAGCTGTCGATCGGATGCCTGAAAAACTTGAATAAAAAGAGAAGCTCCCCGACAAGCTTTACCCGTTTGAAGGACTCCCACCTTCTTCTCGGCAAATGAAGGATGCCGGCTTTTTTATCAAGGAATTTAATAGAATAATAAAGGATTGCCGCTCCTATCAGGAACGTAAAGACAGTGCCAAGATTGTCTTGCATCCATTTTTGGCGGACTTCCCAGAACGAGTCCGAATAGCCATCCACAGCTTCGGCGAACTTGAATTCCTCTATCGACTTATCATATTCCTGCTGTTTATAATAGGCCAGTCCCATTGCATAGTGGGCAAGCCCGAATGATGAATTAAGTTCAAGGACTGATTCCCAGTGTTTCTGGCTTTTAACATACAGCCCTTCTTTAAAAAGGGCGATTCCTTCGTGGACTTTACCCGCAAAGGAGGTTGGCTCGAAAACTTGGATCATGCCCCTTTCCTTATCTGTTACATAAAGGCGGCCATTCTTCCCAATCGCGATTCCGGTAGGCTGTTTGAACAGGCCCAGCCTGTTGCTGCCATCATCTCTTCCTCCAAAAATGAATAGCAGGTGCCCGAAGCTGTCAAACTCGTGGATTTTCCCTTTTCCGCTTATGGCAAAAATGTTCCCAGCCGCATCAACGGTAATATCCTGATAGTTCGAGACATCGGATATGTAAGGGGAAAGCATATTCTTCCCCGCGACATTCAATTTTTTTATGACTTCGTTTTTCGTTCCCTCCGTAACTGAATAAATAAGTCCCTGGCTGTCAATTGCAATATTATCGGGAGCTGGAGGCGTCTTCATGAACATTCTTGCCTTCTGCTTTTCAGACGAAAAGAGATTTTGCAGAAGCGACGAAAAACTTATCCCGGTTGAATTGACCCCATAGTACCCCATGAAGTCACCATTTTTGCTCAACTGGATAATTCCATTTGTGGACCCTTCGCTAATGACGTATATATTCCCCCGCCTGTCGACACTGACTTTTTGCGGCTTATAGGGGGAGTTTTTGCCAAAAAGCGGCGAGGTGGGCCTCCCAAATTCAGCGATCAGCTTCCCGTCTTGAGAAAAGCTGAATATTTTTTCCTTTTCATAATCAGCAACGTATATAATGCTTTGTTCATCGACAAATACTCCTGTAGGCGTGCCAAGAATCCCATCTCCGAAGACTCCCTTAACCGTTCCTTCTTCATCAGCAGCGATAATTCGCTTCGTACCGGAGTCTGCTATATACATCATTCCGCTGGAATCGGAGTATATATCCTCAGGGCTCTTAACTTCCACATCAGGCAGAAATCGGCCCAGCGGTTTATAGGCCGTCTGCGTCTGAATGATACTCCCGTCCGCAGCCATTGTTTCCGTAGCGTATGGCACTTCAGCCGATGCACTTTGCAGGAAACATAGGGAGATAATCATATAGCAGGCTACTATTCTAATAAGTTGTTTCATTTCCCTCCCTCCCAACTGTTATTTAATTCCCGAGTGGGCCATCGTATTCATGACCTGGCTCTGAAGAATAATGAAAATGATGAGATTCGGAATGAACATGATCAGCGAAGCCGCTGCTGCCATCCCCTGGCCCGCCACACTGTTCCCCGTCACCTGCGAGGTCAATGTTGACATATAAAAAGCAAATGTTTTCAGGCCTTCATCATTTACATAAAAAGCCGAGGTTTCCGCGCTATTCCAAACGAGCTGGAACGACAGAATGGCGATTGTCGCAATAGCTGGCTTGACGAGGGGAATGATGATTCTGGTGAAAATTTGAAAGTCCGATGCTCCATCCAGTTTGGCTGCTTCAATCAGCTCATTTGGAATTTGGTCTATGAATTGTTTTACGAGAAACAAACCAATCGGCATCGCCAAAAGGGGCAGGATATGGACGATGAATAGATTGATCAGGCCAAGCTTTTCAATAAGCAAGTATCTTGGAATCATGACCGCCGCAGGGACGAACATCAAGGCCAGGGTATTGATTTCAAAAATGGCCTTCTTCATCCTGAATTCTTTCTTTGACAGGGCATATCCCGCCATTGTGCTAATCAGTACCGTCAATCCTACAACTGCAACCGTAACGATAATACTGTTAAAAAGAAACCGTGATATCGGCACGCCGGTCGCATCCATCTGCGCGAAAAGGTCAGCGAAATTTCCCATCGTCGGCTTTTGTACAAAGAACCGGGGCGGATACGCAAACAGTTCATCAAGCGGTTTAAACGCATGAAAGAAGATAAATATAATTGGCAGGGCCATGAATACCGCCAGCGGGATTAAGACCATAAAGAATTTCAGCTGGCTTTTATGGAATTTTGACGGATTTATTTTTGTTCCCTGAAAGGATGACATTCGATACACTCCCCGTTATTAATCCTTTTCGCCAAACAGTTTCCAGGCGACCTTTGAAAAACCGTAAACGACAACAAGGAGGACGACCGAAATTGCCGCGGCATAGCCCATTTCATAGCGGATAAAGCCGTAATCCTCCAAATGGTTGACCATTAGCTGTCCGGCATACTGAGGCGTCGGGTTGGCACCAGAAAGCGCGACTCCAATCGCACCAGCCTGGAAGGTGCCGACAACGGCCATAACAGCACCAAACAGCATCTGCGGCCTCATTGAAGGGATAGTGATGTAGATAATTTCCTGGAAACGGTTTTTAATCCCGTCAATATATCCAGCCTCATAAATTTCGGAGTTGATGTTCAGGACCCCTGACAGCATGGCCAGGAACCCGACTCCCATACTTCCCCAAAGCGTGACGAAAATCATGATTTTCATTAAATATTCCGGTGATTGAAGCCATTGGATTGGCTCAAGCAAAATCCCTAGGGTTATTAAAATGCTGTTTAGGTAGCCTGTCTGGTCTCCGCTGAAAATGATTGTCCAGACAACCGCCATTGCCACTCCCGCCGTCATGGATGGGGAGTAAATAACTAGGGCGAGAACTGTCCTTGGCCCCTTTGGAATCTGGGCAAGCAGCCAGGCTAACAAGAAGGATAAGATGTATCCTCCCGGCCCAACAATTAGTGCAAACGTCAATGTATTCGGCAAAACCTTTTGCATGAACACCTCATCCTGGGTAATCAGGCTGACATAATTGGCCAGCCCGATTAAGGATGGTGCTTCTATCGCATTAAAATAAGTGAAAGACAATAGGATGGCCGCTACGACCGGTATGATAATGAAGGTAGAAAAGAACACAATATACGGAGCAAGAAAGACCCAATGGCTTTTATCTTTGATTTTATTGTTCATCTTCTTTTCCACCCCAGCTTTTCACCTGTTCTATCGAAGGGACCGGATACGGCTTTACCATCTTGCCGTTTTTCATATATCCGAATTCCTCCATTTTCCTGCCTATTTCCCTGTCGATGGCAATAACGGCATCATCGACTGCCGACCTTGTGTTCACGCCGTCAAATACAATTCGGTTCCAAACATTGCTTAGTTCCCGTTCAACCATATAGGCACCAGGAGTTTTAGGAACTTCTTTCAGGTACTCCCATTGATTAAGGATTGTTTCTTTATGATCTTCAGGCCATGGCAGCTCCTTGAAAGCATCGACGTTGGCTGTATTCCACAAGTAGGATGGCCCATAAAACATTTGCAGGCTGGAGGCGAACCCGACTTGGGTTTCCTTTCCCATCCACCATTTTAAGAGTTCCCAGGATTTTTCCGGGCTTTTTGTCCCTTTAAAAATCATTGCGGATTGGCCGGAACCTGTTGCCCATCTCTCAACCGTTCCATCGGGCTGCTTTGTGCCTGGATGCGGTGCGATATTCCACCAGCCCGCAATTTCCGGCGCCGCGGCCGTCAGCTGCACATACGTCTGGAAGCTTGAAATGCCGATCGGCAATGTTGAATACCTGAAGTGATTGTAGAAATTCGGCACCTGGAGGGGCAGACTGTAAATGGTATTCAAGTCGGTCATAAACTGGATTCCCTTTAGCGCTTCTTCGCTGTCAATTTCCGTTGTCATTCCATTTTCATCGTACAAATCACCATGGAACTGGTAAATGTATGGCGCGGTCGTCTGGAATGGCTTGAAGCCGACTGCCCCGGAAATAGGCGTATAGTAGTTCATCCCAAAGCGCTGCAGTTCCGGGAGGATCTCCGTTACATCGTCCCATGTATCAGGAACGGGGATATTCAGTGATTCAAGAATATCCTTCCGGTAAAATTGGACAAAGAAATCCTGGGTTTCCGGCAGTGCGTACACCGAATCACCAATCATCATCGGAAGAAACGCTCCCGGTGAAAATTGCTCGCTGAACGTTTCAAAATCCTCAAATTGATGAAGGTCCTCCGCCGCTCCCCTGATGGCGAGTTCATAAGGGAGCCAATTGCTGATTCCGAGCGCGACATCCGGCTGCTTATCAGCGGCATTGGCCAAAATCAACTTCTGTTCATCCGGCATGATTGAAAACTTCACCTTAATACCTGTTTCCTGCGTAAACGTCTGGTCGGCCAGGTTTTGTATGAGTTCTACATATTGCCGCGGCCTATTAATCCAAACCTCTATTGTGTCAGAATCCGTTTCTGAAGCCGCATATGTACCAGATGAGAACGATTGAAAGAACCTTTTAATTGAATCGGTTGTTTTTTTCCAAAAACCAGCCTGCGCTTTAGGAAGGCCTTCATTGCCATGAACATAGAAACGGTCAATCGTTAATGGCTGAGATTGAACCTCAATAAGAAGGTTCCCCAACAGCTGGGCAGCCGAGGAAGAACCCTCGGATAACTCCGTCAGCCTATAGGGGATTTCATTCGGCTTCCGTTCAAGGGTACGAAGTTTTTGGACAGCGAGCTCAAGCGAAACAATTTCCTGGGAGTCTTTATCCGCCTTGCCGAGGCTCTTCAAATACTTACTTTCCTTTTCAAGCTTATCAGCCCAGCCCCCAACTCGCTGTTTGATGTCGGGGATAAATTCGGTTATCTTCCAACCTCTCGATTTATCAATTTGGTTGCCGGTCAATTTTTTTATTGAAAGGGATAATCCTTCAATCTCCCTCATAATCTCATTTGTTCTGTTTACGACCCTTTCAGCTGGGGAGGCATCCGCGACAAGGCCTATTAGATGTTCCCCCTCCTCGAGATAGAATAGGAACTCTTCGCCGTTTTCGCCGTGAAGGGTCTCGTTCGTCCACTTTTTATTGAAATCAAAAGGATAGTGAGCGACTTCCTCGAAAGGGACCTGTCCATCAATCAAAAGCTTCCTGAATACAGTTCCGCCGGTGATCTTATCTTGCTTCACTTTAAAGGTTAAACGGTACAGCCCGGACTTTTTTACGTTAACCTGCCAGTCTACTCTTTGCCCGCTCATGCTCCATGAATTTTCACCAAATGTATTCAGGAGAAGGCTTTTTGTGTCGCTCGGCACAGCGGATGAATCACGAACCGCAATTGGCCTTGCAAAGGAGCTATTTTTCATGAATGGCTTTTCTGCTTCTACTTTGATAACCTGGTCTACTATTTCGGCATTAGTGTATTTCTTTTTGTAATCCTCATAGGTTGCCAGTTTTTCAGGGGAATCGACATAGGCAAAACCTAGAAGGGCCTCACCTCGCAAATTTTGCAAAGTGATTGTATTTTCGCCCTTTTTCAAATGGTACTTCAGTGCTGACGGTTGGAGGCCGCTTGCATCTTCCGCTTTAACATGGCTCCACTTGGCGACGGGAGCTTGCTTGGGAAGAATTTCATTGCCAAACCTATCCTTTTCGAACTCCTCTTTTTCACTATGCCAATAGACAGGAAAAACGATTCTCCTGCTTTCATAATATGGGTAATTTCCATTTATCTGGATTGCACCCTCTATTGGAACAACCTCTCTGGTTAAGGGATAATAATCGAAACCTATTTCATATAAACCATCGTTCTCCACTTCTACCATGAAAGATACGGATTGCTGATTGCCCCAATAGAAAACACGATCTTTGTAGCCTTTGCTCTCATTTGTCGGCAGCAAAGCAGGCTTCTCGTTCTTCTCCAAAACAAAATCAGAAGGGGCGACAGCGGCCCCGAATGTCGGGGCGCTGCCAATCCCATTCTTTTCCCATTGTTCAAGGATGGTATGATAGCGTTCTTCGATGACATTTTCAACAGGACGGCTGGCGGAATCATTTTTTTCTGCAAAAGCAGCCCCGCTCGGAAAAATTAAGAATAGTACCGCCGCCATCCCAATCAATATCCTGGATTTCATACTTTCTACCTCCTTGAAAATAGGCCTTACTTATTTAACGCATCTGTTGCTTCCTTCGCTTGCTGGTCAGCAAGTTGATCCAACTGCTTCACATAGTCTTCTGCCTTCAGCTCGCCCTTCATGAAGCTATCAATCAGTGCAGCTGTTGTTGCATTGGCATTATCGCCAACCTTGACGCCAGTCGGCGCTTCCCATCTTGCAGGGATGTAGCCAGGCGCGGTTTTTACAGGTTCAACAATTGCGTTGCCAAGGTTTTCATAGGCTGTGCGTACTCCAGGAATATCCAAGACCTCAAAGTAAGCATCAAGTACTTCCTGATCGCTGTTTACAGGCAGGGAATTCAATGTCTTGCCTTCCTTGTCGGCAATATCAACCCTCTTCAGGAAACCTTCTTTTCCAAATGACATCCATTTTGAGAACAGGAATGCTTCTTCCGGATGCTTGGTTGACTTAGAAATACCAACAAAGTCATTCGTTACGGCAGTACGCCCTCCAGGAATTCCGATGAAATCCCATTCAAATCCAGCCTGCTCGTTAAGATGGCCAGTCGTCCATGTTCCATCCCATTTCAGGCCTACTCCACCGTTCAGCCATACTTCCTCGGGGTTTTCACCTTTGAAATTGGCCTTTTGGTCATCCGTCAATGTTTCATACGCATACCCGTTTGTCCAAATGTCTTTTGCAGTGTTGACCGCGGATATAAATTCATTGCTATCAAGCGCGAACTCGCCATTATTGTAGGTGAACCAGCCAAGATTCTCGTTGGCAGCCGCAGGATACCAGTCAGGGAAAGTAAATGGATGGTTGATTCCAGCAACCCCAGACTTAACATTCGTCACATCTTTAATGCTCTTAACAAAATCTTCAATGGATACCCCATATTCCGGCGCATCAAGGTTTGCCGCATTAAACAAATCCTTGTTTACAAGGAATCCGAGGAAATGCTGGGCAAATGGAACTGCGAACAGTTTGCCATCGAATTTCGCAGAATTCTGAACGGCTTCAGGAACGTTTGCAAAGTCCTTATCCTTTGACGCCAAGTCGCTAACATCCAGCAGCCAGTCGTTGGAAATTGCCATTGGAAGCTGTGCAAGCATGAATACATCAGGCATTGTCCCGCCGCTTGCAGCCGCAGCCAAGGAACCATTCCAGTCCGCAGGGTTGATTGACTCGTCAATTTGTACTTTAATGTGCGGGTATTTATCTTGGAATGCCTTAATCATCAGGCGATCAAGGTTTTGCTCTTCTTCAGTTCCTAATCCCCAGCTCGCGAATGAAATGGTGACTTCTTCTTTCTTGTCATTCTTGTTCGTATCTTTTTCTTTTGATTTGTTATCGGTCTTATCTGAGGTGCAGGCAGCCAGCGCGAATACTAGTGCCATAATGGCAAAAATTGAGAGAATCTTTTTCATCCTATTTCCACTCCAATTTTTAAATTTTTTCATCATTCATTTCATTTTCTAATGGATGCCCTTGGGAGAAATGGTTTGTCAGGCATTCCCCCCTTCAAGCCTTTTGCGGAAGGTTATCTCCGCTGTTTCTTCAGGTGAGCGGATGAACACTTTAAATGACTCATACTCTCCTATTTCCACTTTAACTTGACTGGTTTCATCTGCTATCCATGATGATGAAGAGAAAAGGAATTCTTCCTCTTTCTGCATGATTTTCAGCGTGGCAGTAAGCTTTTCCTCATCTTCCTGCAGTTGAAAAATCTCGCCTGTTCCATACAGAATTTTAATATCATCGGTCAAATCAACGTGTAGCGGAAGCATTAACCCGCTCCTTGCGGCTATCTCGAGCTTTTTCCCACCAATGAGCGGTACGCCGAAATAGCTAATGGAAGTGTACTTCTTATACTCATCGAAATTCTCAATGAAGAAGAACCTGTCACCTAAAGAGCCGCTTCTAACCGTGATATCCAATTCATCATCGAGCCCAAAGCGGTTTGTGATTCCTGCCCTTTGAGCAAGTTCTGAAGCAATCCGGTTTTGGTAGTTAAATTCAGCCTTTATGGCTGCACCTAGCATAATAAGCTTTCCATTTCCAAGATTCTTTTCAAAAGCAATTGGCTTTGGAGTCTCTTCCTCGCTCCATGCGAATACACCTTCATGAACATCGTAGGTTTCCATACTTTTGACACTTACATTGTCGATGGAGCCAATCGTTGCGAAACCTTCCTTGAAATGTCCGGATACTTCCACTCCTGCATAATCCTTCAGGATGGTGCATGGCACATTTTTAAGCGTTTTAGTAGGGAGGACCGGGAACAAAACAAGGGTCCCTCCTTCTTCCATATAGCGGACCAGCTTTTTTTGGATGTCCTCATCCATCCATTTCGTACTGAACATCCAAAGCGTTGAAACCTGCTCAGGATCAATCCTATCGCCTTCCATTACGTTCCAGGCTTCAAATATATAGTTGTTCAGCCTCAATGATTTCACAAGGCCGTTATAAAGGAATGCCTCCCGTTGCTCCTGAATTTCATCGACCATCGCTTTTGTATGCTCATCGTAAAATTCGGTCATATAATAATCAGGATAAAATCCTATATGTAAATCTGAAACAGGCGCGGCGTTCAAAAGCTGCTTGCCATACACCCCGAACATGCCCCCTAGATGGCGGATAACCTCGTAATGAGGCCTCTTTTCCCCATTCAGTCCAAGCGGTGCCTGCCAATCGTGCCTTTTTCCAAACAAGCCGATATTTTCATAGTTTTCGCCACTGGCAAACATATAGTAATTCACCGCATTCATACCATCAGCGACGCAAAGCCGGGTAGTCAAATCAAAGGTAGTGGGCTGCAGCCTAGGTACATCATGAATGCTTCCACCTTGGAATTCCGCCGAGAATAAAGGCTGTTCCTTCCACTGGATTGCCCGTGTAAAAGCATTTGCCATGACAATGTCGATGTAATTGTCATACTCAATATTGCCAATATAATAGTCTCCAGCCACAAGGACGTTTTCTATTTTGGCAGCCTCGAGGAGCTGTGATATCCCGATTGGATACATAGTCCCCCGCTTTAGAAGATCAACTGTATGGAAACCATGGATGTTTACCACATAAGGAACATTGATGCCATTGGATTCGGCGTATCCTTTTAATCTCTCGAGAAACGACCGGTAATGCAGGCGAAGGAAAAGCCCAAATTCATTTCGCAACGCATGTGCGTAACCAGGCTCTGGCTTCTTTATTTTTTTCAGCGAAAGTTCCTCTATGCTTTCAAAAGGAACATTGAATGTAGATTCAAAATCTTTTTTAGTGTATTTTTCAAGTAAATAGCGGTGGAATTGTTTCAGTGTTTCCGTGTTGAAGTCCGGCTGGTTGGTTACCCAATGGAACATTCCAACTTCGTTATCGAGCTGGAACATGATGACGGGTCCCCCGTTTGTGACCTGAAAAGGAACGATGATTTCACAGACCGCTTTATACCAAATGTCCACTTTTTCAAGGAATACCGGATGCATGTAGCTGACAACCCTTGTTGGGTGAATTGACCCTTCGTTGGTTTTTGCAACCGCTTCAGGGTAATTGTCGATGAACCAGGTTGGCACGCCATGATCGACTACTTCGGCCATTACATAAGGTCCGGGACGAACGAGGCAATACATCTCCTCTTCGGCAACCAATTTTAGAAAAGCCGCCAAATCCCTTTCCGCCCTTGTTTTTCCCGTGAGGTCAATGAGGCCTTCCTCAATTTCATGGAAAATCCAAGGGACATAGGTGCTAATTAAATTCGCACCCGCTTCCTTTACATCTCGTATCCTTTGTTTCCAATTCTCCCTGGGAACACGGAAGTAATGGAGCTCACCGCCAAACAAAAACGTCTCTTTTCCATTGATGATGATTTTCTCATTTTCAATTTGGACCATGATTTCACCCCGTCATCCTGAATTTCTGGCCATAAGTTTTACCGGAACTTTCTCTGTTTCGAATTCAAACTCATTGTCCAGCATCCTGAATAATGTCCTAGCTGCAATGATTCCCCATTCCTTTCGGGGCACTTGAATGGTTGTGAGTGATGGGGGGAAGTACTGGGATAGATATATGTCATCAAACCCAACAACCGCCATGTCATCGGGAACCCTCATCCCTCTTTCCTTTATAGCCCTAATCGCTCCAATGGCCATCTCATCATTGGCGCACACCATTGCGGTAGGGAGGGGGGGTTCGACCCTATTCAAATACAATTCCATTTCCTGATAGCCGCTTAACTCAGTGAAATCCGCACGAAGAAGGTCGCTCTCAAAAAATGCGATTCCATGCCTCTCCAATTCATTTCTGAAGCCCTTCAGGCGGGTTTCCCCGTCATACGATTCAATCGAACCCGCAATGTACCCAAGCCGTTTATGCCCTTTGTCGAGCAAATGGCGGACAGCCATTGCCGAACCGTGCTCATTCGGGAGGAGAATATTCTTAATAAATGGAGACTGCAGCTCCCTGTCGAGGACAACGATCGGAAATTTTTCTTCAGCCAGAGATGCCAGCAGATTGTCGTCCATGTGATAATTTAAAATGATGGCCCCATCAACATGACGCTCAATAAGGAGCCTGTGCTTGTCCACCGATGAGCAGACTACCAGTTCTAAACCTTTGCTTATTACAACGTCCTGAATGCCTTCCATCATGTCGTTGAAAAATGGTCCGGTAAAACCACTTAGAAATAATCCGATAATATTCGTCTTCTGTTCCTTTAAATTCTTTGCGGGCCCATTTGGCCGATAGCCAATTTCCTTTGCCGCCTTCAAAACTTTATTTCTCGTTTCTTTTGAAATCAAATGGCTGCCATTGATTGAATAAGATACGGTCGAGACACTGACGCCCGCCCTTTTAGCGACATCTTTTAAAGTTGCCAAATCAAGCCTCCGTTTAATTGAAACGTTTCAAAAGAGAATAAAAAAAATAAGATTTTTCCTCGAAACGTTTCTATTACTAGTAAAAAATTATTAACGCCTCAATAGATTCATTGAAACGTTTCAATGATTTAATTATAGATTTTAATGAAATCGTTTTCAATAGATTTGCCATAAATATTTTTCTTGGATGTGGAATTTATGGGTGTATCATCATTAGCTGCAGGTTACTAATCGCAGCTTTTCTTCTGATTTCCGCTCACCTGGTAAGCTTTTCTATTTCAAATGCATTTGTCGGTTAATTAATTTGTTTTATTGATTAATTATTCTAACATATCGATTGATTTTTCACGGAAATCGATTATACGATGATAAAAGGGGCAAAACCCATCCGCGGATTTTGCCCTTCGCTTTATTTAATCTTTATTTTTTCCTCTGATTTAATCCAGGCAGGATAAAAGTTCAATTCCAGGGATAATGGGTTTTTATATTTATCAAGGCCAGGAATGCTAATCCCAAACTCCTTATATCCCTCTAATTCATATCTAGTAAATCCATCCGTTATGACTTCCTTCCCATCTGCGTCTCTAATGATACCGATAGGATGATAATTGAAATCTTCCTCAGCTTTCATCTTTATTAATAGATAGTTGTCGTCCGCAACTTTTACACCGGTAGACTTCGCGGGATGAGGCTGCTTTACGATGGTCTCTTTTTCGGAATCAACTATCAGGTTCGTTTCGCTCTTATTGATTGCCTGGATTTTGCCCGGAATCAAATAGAGCTCTTTAGGTTCCATGAAATAATTACTTTGAACATAAAGGATTCTTTTGTCATCAGCAGGACCTCCGGAAGCAATAATACCGTTCGAAATTTTATTCCATGTCTCGCCATGTTCATCCACTAACCTGATTTCATCAAAGTTAAGAATCCTTTTCGTATTATCAGGGTCCATTTTGACATGAATAGCTACCCTAAGAGGATAGATTTCAACTTTTTCAAATGTAAGTTTCTGGCCCTCGATGGTAACGGTTTTATTCAAAATGTATTCCTTTTTTGAGGAAATTTTCTTATTCAGGTTAAAATCAACCTCATGTTCTTTACCCTCGATCTTTACATTTAAATTAAAGGACCTTGCTTCAAGCGGCTCCTGAAAGGAAAAATCCAGGAAACCGGTGAAATTTTTTTCACCTTTTAGAGAATATTGAGGCATACCGTAGCTCGCACTCCCAAGTACAAAACTCTTACCATCCGTATTTTTGAGCGTGACATGTTCAAGGGCAATTTCCTTACGCTCTGTCACTGTATCAATCGTATAAAACAAGACTAGCCCAGTTTCATCCGCAATCGCCCTTGTAATCGTAAAGGTGACCCCATCCTTCGTGCTCGATACACCTATTTCCTGGTCGTATTCAGATTCCAGCGCAGCAATGATCCCTTTGTCACCTTGAATTAAATCAACAAGCTTTGCAAAGCCGGGCAGCTCGGATACATATCCCGCGAAAGCAGGGGAAAGCCTAATCGAGGCAAAAAAGCTTATTAAAATGATAGCCGCAGCTGCAATGGAGAATAAGCTTCTCATCCGCTGTTTAGCCCGCTTTTTCTCACGCCTGGCCTTTTCAATGCCTTGCAAGATAGCTGCATCCAGTAAATCTTCCGGGACAGGAAGGCCATCCACAATCCGTTTGTAATCGGCAAGCTTTTCTTCTTCAAAACTATGCACGGTACCCTCCCCCTTTCTCGTCCAGTTTGTCCCTAAGCGACCTCAACGCTTTGTTCAGCCAGGTTTTGATTGTACCTTCAGGGTGGTTGAGGGCAACTGCAATTTCACTGATTTTCAGGTCCTGAAAGTATTTCATTGCCAGAATTTCACGCGACCGGGCGTCAAGTCCTTCCATCGCATCTCTTATTTCAAGTCCGTCATGCTGCTCAAGCCGCCCTTCTTTATGAATAAACGCCTCATCAAGGACCACCCGTTTCCTTTTGTCCAAAACATCATTGCAGTAGTTGATCATGATCCGAATCATCCACGTTTTGGCAAATGAAGCCTCCTTTAGCGAGCGAATTCCCTTATAGGCGCGAAATGTAACTTCCTGTACCGCTTCGAGAGCATCCTCTTCATTCCGCAAAAATGCGAGGGCCGTTTTGTATAAATCGATCTTGCAAGCGTGCATTAATTCAAGAAAGGCCTGGTCTTCCCCTTTGATGGCATCCCTCGCCAATTGTTCAATTTCCACCAACCCGCCCCCTTTCTATGCATTAGACAGCTGAACATCAAAAAAGTTTTGGTTATTTTGATTTTTCATAAAAAGAGGAACCGACTTGGTCCCTCTCCTAATAAACTATCATTTTCCAGTACGAACAGCGGTTTCACTAATAACATAACTTAATTCGAGGCGTCCGAGCCATTTCTCGGCATCGCTTATTTTCCTGCTGATTCCGTTCGTATCTTCATAATACTCAAGGCCTTCGACAGGGCGATAATCTATATTCGATTTTCCAATCCGGTACGCAATCATCACCCATTCCGCATCGGTCATCTTTCCATTTGAGTATTCCTGTATGTATTCAGCATTCTTTCTTGAAAATGCGCAGGAACCGGCTGTTATATCGACTTCCTGCCCCAGTTCAAGGGAAACGATTTTATTTGTGATTCGTTCGGTTTCCTTCCACTCAACCGGGTGGGTTTCCAACGCCCGTTCCGTCCGGCCAAGTATCAGATAACCATGTTTCGGTATCTCATGGACAATATGATTCAATTCGTCCATGTGATTCCTTCCCCATGTCAGCAGCCTGTCAAAATCACAGTAGTGAAAATGCCCGCAATCACCTGTCAGACCAAACCTGACCGCTTCCCTCCGCGCTTCAGCCGCTCCTTTTTTGGGAATGACTTTCACATTGAACCGGCTGTTTTCCATTTCATGAATCAATTCGGCGGAGGATTGGTCGCTGATCGCAATGAACAGTTCCGTATAGATGCCTTCCAAATCATTTTGAAGCTGCTTGAAAAGCTTGATATTTTTTCCGCTCGGGTCATGAACAACTGTTATAAGGGCTATCTTGGCCATGTTGTCACCTCATTTTTTTATAAAAAGTAAAGTTAGGATGGGAAAAACTCCATCGGTTCTTTGCAGTGGGAGTACCCGTTTCTTTCGTAAAAAGGAACCCCGTCCTCACTCGGCCATACGATGATGAATTCATACTTGCTGTCTTTTACCCATTCGTTAATGGCTAAGATTAATTTACTGCCAATGCCCTTTCCCCTGTATTCCGGCACCGTATACACATTGGTCATATAGGCAAAAGGGCGGGTAACCCTGCCCGGGCGGGGCACTTTTTGGATTAATTCAATGTATATGTGCGAAACTATCCGTCCTTCTTCCTCGGCAACCCAAATAAACCATCGGCCGCCATCCATTGCATTCTCCAGAAAGACCCTGCATTCCAATTCGAATGCATCATAGTCACTTTCCAACGCGGCGGCCGGGTAATCCTCCAGCGTAAAATCCCATCTCATTTTAATCAATTGCTCAATATCTCTCTTTTCGGCAAGCCGGATTCTCATCCTATATCCCCTCTTTTCTGGTTTTGCAAATTATTCTTTGAATCTAGCAGCTCTATGTATTCGCCTATTCTATTTGACCGGTTATTTAATTGAATATTCACCCAATTAATGGTAGCATAGACTAATCCTTATGAGCAAAGGGGGAATGGGAACATGCCGAAAATTTCTCTTGCAGAGGCAGTAAAACTAAAAAGTATTTTAAATAAAAGGGTACATGAACTTGAAAGTGAAATGGATAGGGTGGCGTTTGCAGAGATGGAAAAGGGCGCGAAACCGCCAAAGCTGCCGCGCACTCTTTTGGAAGTAGAAAGAGATATGGAGGATATCCGAAAAGATATGCGTACCCTGGATAGAATGGTGTATGCTGCTAACATCCAGAATACCGTTACCTTCAATGAGGAAGAGCTTCCCATCGTCGAAGCAATCGAGCTTGCTACCCAGCTCCGGGCAAAAGCCAGGAAATATAAGGAGTACGGCGCGGCACAGAAGGAAGTTTATCCCTATTCGTATGGAGAGAACAATTCCATTGTCCGTGTTGCTCTTTTCGAACCGGAGGAATACCGGATGAGAGGGCTTGAAGCTGACCGACAGGCCAACAGGCTCTCCAACCTAATCAACGCTAAAAACTACTCAATCGAACTTGATTTCGATGCAGAAAAGTATTTCTAGCCTTGAAGAGGTGAGACTCCTCTTCAAGGCGCGGAAGGAGCCCCACCCAAATTAATTGGTAATTTGTAATGGCAAAAGGCAAACCCATGACCGATTTCCCGTTACACGTTCACCCTTGACCGGTTACCAACCAATGCAATGGCGGCTGATGGCTAAACTTAATCGTTTATTTTTGTTCCTTCCGTGAGTCCCTCTTCCTTTTTGGGAGGGGGATTTTTATGTTTCAGCACAGCAAAAGAATTCAATCAAACGTTTGATTGAATTCTATAATTTTTTCCGGGTATAATTATCTTAATTTACTCAGTTCATCAATAAAAGCAGGTTTACGGCTGAAAATTCGCATAAGCTCTTCAACTAATTCAGCTGTACTCTGGCTTCCGCATGCTTTCCTATAAACCTTTATCCTGTTGCAGACATCCTGGTATCTTCGCCTGTTGGATGCTTCTTTTGCATCTTGTTGGAGCACCTCTATGAATATATTTTTTACTTCCTGCGGATAAGGTTCTTTTAAAAATGGATACAATTCTAAAATCGAATTCTTATTTTCTACGCAATAGTTGAGAAGTCTCTCTGTCTCGTTCTCCTCGATCAGAATTTTTTTATAGATAGAATTGAATCTTTCAGACTCCAAACTAATCAAAATGCTTTCAAGAACAGCGGGCCATTCACTGCTGTTATATAAATCTTTCAGCTTTTCATAGTATTCATACTCATTTTTTAAAACGAGTTCATAGCCAAGAAGCTGCTGGTCTTTTAAATCGCCTGTCAGTTCGTATATTTTGTACCGGAGTTTCTTCCAGCGCAGCACCTTGCCCGGCCACTCCCTGTCTGTATACTCACCTTCCGATGAAAGCTTCAACGCCCTGGCAAATTCGCTCGAGGAAATTGCTTTTTCAATAGCAATTTCCCGAAACTCACTAACAGAAATATTTTCGAGAAGGAATGCATCTGCCTTTTCAGGGGAATCGAATTGTTCAATCAGCTTCAACTGGATTGATTTAAGCGAGTTTCTATTATAATCGGCTGTTAACCCTTCGCCTGAATTATTCAAATAGTCATCAAGCATGGCTTCCAACATGGTTCTTGTTTGAGGGTCTTCACAAAAGCTCGCCGCAGCTTCAAGCATTGCAAAACGCCATTCGCTCCATCCTTCAAATACTTCACTATCCGCTTCGGAGACTATAGATGCAAATAATCTTCTTCTTACCTCCAACGGACAATCAGACGCAGCCTGTTCTGAGGCTTCCCCAATTAATTCAAGCCTCAGACGCAGCCTGTTCTGAGGCTTCCCCAATTAATTCAAGCCAGTCATCAACCATTGCTCCCGCAACGCCGCTTGAATCATCACAGAATTCCAGCAATTCAACCATAATTGGCAAAACAGCAAGTGAAATCTCAATGGTTTTATCAGCTTTTCCCTGGTCAAGACTTTCTTCGGCCCGTTCAAAGCAAATTTCAGCCCCCCGGACGGCTTCATCCACATGTTCCCAATCGACAAAGCCTCTATGTTCCGCCCGGTTAATATATTCCCAAACTATTTTTCTGCACGATTCCGCCTCATTGCCATTCTCGGCATATTGAAACTGGATACGCCGTTTGGCATCCGGATATTCCCGGCCCAGCTCCATGATAATGCCAATCAATTCTTCCTTGGTTAATTCCGAAAGTATAGCCCCAAAGCTTTTCTTAGGATGTTTTTCCATATCAGTACCAACAGTACCCGACTTTTTAAAACTCCTGATTTTGTACAGAACCGCGGACTGATGTTTACAGTAAGGCCCCCAGTCATAGGGGCAGTCGCAAAATAATTCCACAATTGTCTCACCAGCGGCAAGACGGACCTCAACTTCATAATCATCCGACCCTTCTACAAGGGCGAACCAAAAATCAGTCTCTTTCTCTACAAGACTGGATACAAACCCTCTTTCAAAATAATCCAGCCCCCGTTTGAGGATTTCCGGATCAATGTAACTCTCGAAATTCTCCAGCTTCACCCGGTTAACCTCCTCTCTTAAAACTGCCATTTGTATATGTCGGGAAAAAAGAACCAATAGATTTGCTCCCCGCTACATCGGTTCCCCTCCAGATTAAACCTGCACTACTTGAAAAATTCAATCAAACGTTTGATTGAATTTTTCAAAATACATTTTTGAATGGCAAAAAGCGATGGGTTGTCCAAAGGCTTTTTAAATTGGGCTTTTTGAGCGGTTGGTTTGATTTTCCCTTTGGTAAATCTTTTTTCCCACCGTATCAATGTGCCTCTTTAATTCCTCATTCTTTATGTCTTCATAGATAACAACATCAAAAAAGTATGGCAATGGGTACTCCTCATTTAGCAAATCATACACTTGAAAAAGCGTTTTTTCTGTTACGCCTTTTCCTGAAATAGCAATATCCACATCGGATCCGCGCTTATAATTGCCCATTGCCCGGCTGCCAAAAATATACGCTGTATCAATTTCACTAAAACTGCTTAAAGCCCGATCGATATAATCAAGGTCTTTCTCCAATAAGCCGTACATCCCTTTCACTCCTTCTCTAATTTCTCAAAGAGCGATTTAAGAATTGGCACATAAGTATTTTTAATTTCTTTCACAAGCCTCTTTGCGGTATCTTCATCATACGTATGGGAAGTTAAATTACGATTTGATAATGCTTCAAGCCAAATATGGCCTTCTTCAATCAACCCAATTTGAAATCCTTGTTTTATTGTTTCCCTAGGACTATTAACCAAGTATCCCTGCGATTCTAAATAGTCTTTCATTGTCTTCCAACCCAATTCAAATGTCATCTCAAAAAATTGAATAATACCCGCCCGTTCTAGGTCGGAATTAATTTCGCCTGATGAATACTTCTCCAGCAGCAAGAATGATTTTTTGTAGTTTTCGAACCTTTGCCTCCATCGGGTATCCTTTAAATTCATGATAACTCCCCCTGGTTCCGCCTTTTTTATCATTATAACCGATTCCAGACATCTCAATAGTGAAACGGCCCAGAAATCTATCATAGCCGACTCTTAATATCTCCAACCAGTAGATCAATTAGCCCTTCTTGGTAAGAGGCCTTCCCTTCCTTTGCCATTACCTCGGCCGTTTCTTTTAAAATGGGATCGGTTATGGCGCCTAGTTGGCTCACCCGCAAACCAATTGATTCTTCCGATATCGCAATCCTATACGATTCAGGGTCCATGCGCCAAATAAGCACATTCCCGGGATAGCGCTGTTTAAGCCTTTGGGCCATGTGGAGGCCTTCCGGATCCAAATCACCAGCATAATGGATGGTGCATCCCGCCTCAACTATCCGGTCGAAGAAAATCCAGCTCGCAATCCTGAACTGGCCATGCGTACAGACAACCGGTGCAACTGAAATTTCATCCATGACTGCCGAACAGACACTTGAATTTTCGAGAACCCATACATCTGTACCTTGAAAAGGCTCGATACCCTTAAGTACTGCAAGCTCGCGGACCGGCACATTCATAACGCTGCCGTACTCAGCTGCTGCTTGCCAAACAGGATGAATCCCACCATCCGAGCCAATCGCCGTAAATCCCCGGCATGTAACAAAACTCCATAAATCATCTCGAAGGAGTCCATACTGAAGCAAGAGTTCATTCACCTGCTCGGTTTGCTGCTTTCCTTCCAATTCCCCGCCTGGCTGCCCCTCCCGCATGACAGAAAGCAAATGCAATAGCAGCCTTCCGCCCGGCTGGTTCCTGTCAAATGCATGCGGATTTCCGGTTACCTTTTGCGCGAATAGAGGCAGCCGCTCATATAGTCCTTCTCCGGGCAAAAGGTGCCAGGCACTCGCGGCCATGCGCAGAAGCCGCTGTAATTCATCCCTGTCTTCGCGGTAAAGCGGAAAAACAAACCGTGCATCGGGCTTTTTTCCAAGCATCCGCCCGAACCATTTTTCAAGGTGTGGAAACTCGGTGATTAAGCTTTCAAAAAACAGCGTTTCTTCTTCAGCCGCCGCCTGCCTTTCCTCCGCCTTCGAAACAAGCGGCTCACCAAAGTACAATTCAAGCAGTTCCTTCAGCCCCAATCCCGTAAAATTGGTTCTTTCAAGCCCCAACTCAAATTCCCTTAGCGCCAACGTTCCTTTTTCCTTAAGAAGATGGGGAGGCTTTGCCAGAAAACCGGCGATTGAATGAAGTTCCATTTCAGAAAAACCATCCAGTTTTACAGTCCCTCCAACCCTGCCAACGGACCTGTATTTCTCCCTAAACCTTATGAGCAGCTTTTGGAAACCGGGTTCTTTTTTCAATAACTCAAGCCGCTTGTCCATCCATCTTCTCCTCTCTCTAGTCAGTTCTGAACAACATCCTCTTGCATCCCTTTTAAAAAAGGCGGTCCAACTGCAAGCGGACCACCTCATCATAATTGCCATTATTACTCACGGGCTATTCCTGCAATACAGGCTCGCCAACATCCAGAATCTTTTTCACTCCATCCCACTTGTAACGGATGACCGTCACATAATCGGCATTTTTCGGACGGACGAGCTCACTGATCGCAAGGCCTTTGACTGTGTCATAATCTCCCCAAAGCGCCTGGGAATTCATGATGTAATTGAAGCCTAGCTCCTCAACCACCTGGAACATATCGCGAATATTGTTTTCATCTACCCCAGCGAATGCCTCATCGAGCGAAATGATGTACGGTGCGGAAGGAGCCGCTTCCTGATAGCGGGAGTAAGCCGCAGTAAAGAGCGGAATATACATCGCCATCGCTTTTTCCCCGCCGCTGAACTTATAAAAAGCATTGTTCGTCAATTCCCGTTTCGGCTCACCCTCCCGCCGGTAGGACAAAATGAACGAGAACCATTTCCGATAATCAAGCACTTCTTTTAAAACCTGATGGAGCGTGTTCCCTTCATTCCGTAGCTCAATCAATTCCTTTGCCTTCGAAATCTTTGACTGAAAATGGCGGGTGATTTTGCTGAAATCCTCTTCCTTTAGGAACTTGCTGTTCATCTGGAGCAAATCAACGAGCTCCTGAGTATCAATTTCCTCCTCCGTCTCGGCGGTCTTAGGCTTCCAGGCAATTGAAAACGTTAGTCCCGAAGAGCTGTTCCGCCCCGCCATTAGCTTGTCCATCTTCCGGATCCACTCATTTGCGCGGTTGATTCGTGCCCTCAGAATCGAACCAACCGATTTCAAAATAATATCCTCATAAAGTTGGCGGTCCTGTTCATCCAGCAGCTGCTGCTTTGTCTCCAGCTCTCCGCCGAGCGTTTCGAACACATAATAGGGACTCGCCTTTTGGCCATGATATTCCATCAATATGTTTTTCCGCCGGTTCACCTGGACCCAGTTATCAATCTGCAGCTGCTCTGTCTGGTTCAAATCAATAAACTGCAAATCCTCCGGCAAATCAAGGGGCTGATCGTATTCAGTAAGCCGGTATTCCATCAAATCCGACTGCTCACTGTAATACGCCTTTGAAAGAAGCTCATTCATTTTTGCACGGTCATACTTTTTCAATTCAGCCTGAAACAGATTAAATACAGTTCCGGGAGCCGGGTCCTCCACCACGATAAATCCGCGCGACAATTCTTCGCTAAAGGCGTACTTCCAACTTTCATACAGGGCGGACCAGAAGGAAACCTCTCTCTTTAACGTCTCAAGTTTCTCCTTTTCCTGTTTTGCATTTTCTTTCCGGGCAGGAAGTGTTCCTTGAATCCGGTTGAGTTCCTTTCCGCAGTCCGCCAATTCACGCTGTACCTCTGCAATCCGTTTGCGTACCTCGTCAACTCCCTCAAGCTGAAGCTGGGTTTTGACCGATTCGATTTCGGCCTTCGTTCTCCTAGCGCTGATTTCAAGATTATTCCGTTCCCCGGCAATCTCTATAATCTCCTCTTCCAGTTCCCCAAGGCGGGCGTCAATAAGGTCCTTCTCACGGTAAAAGCCCGTTAACATGATTTTTAAATTCTGAAGCTTTCCAAGGAACCGGTTGTAGCTATTCATGTACTTGATCGCAGACTCACAGCTTTCAAGGCCCGCCTGCAAGTTAAGCAGTTTCGTCTTTTCTTGAATAACCTGTTTCAGTGAATGGTACTCCTGCGCCGCAAATTTATACTGGCTGTCAACACGGTCATGGTTTGCCAACAACGTTTCAATTCTTGTTCTATACCGTTCAAGATTGGCGTGAATCTCTCGTAAATCCCTGTCTGTTGGAAAAGAATCTTTTATCCGCTTTGCATCTTCGCTTAATCTTTGGAGCCGTTCCGTCTCCGATTTCAGTTCAGCGACCTCCTCGAATGCGATGGAAGCTTTCTTTTCAAATTCAGCGACTTTCTCACGCTGGAACCTTTTTCTTGATGATCTGCCAATAAAACTTGGTTCCCCTTCATCAGGCGCGTGCCCGAAAAGATCCCCAATCCGGTAAAACCCTTGCTCGTCAATCGAAATGGTACTGGTTGTATCAATTCCTGGCTCCTCGCCAATCAAAATCGTCCTCAGCACATCATCAACAAGCTCTTTGGAGACAGGATGGCCTTCCTCTAGATCCGGCTTCAAATAATCGGCAAGTGTATGCCCGAACATCGACGGGTTTGGTTTGATATACCGGTCATTTTCAAAGTCCTTCGGATTAGAGATAATCAAACTGTCAAGAATGCCTGAATGTTTTAATGCAGCCTCCATCCGGCGTTTTTGTTCATCCGAAACACTATCCTTGAAATCAACCGCCGCATAGAACGGTACAAAGGCTCTTCCTTCATCCATTAATCTGCCACGGAATCGGCTAGTTGCTTCCGCCCTCTCCGGTTCCGGATCATTCATGTTTTTCCATCTGTTTCGTTCCTCTTCATAACCCGCCGCTTCCAAAAGCTTGGCATCAAGGCTGGCCTTCAATGTACCAATTTGGGCCGCGAGTTCCTGCTGGTAGGCATAAATGGCATCCATGATCGGTGCCTTTACGTCATCGAAATTATTTTCCTCATAGAGGCCGCCAATTGATCGGGAGATTACCCGCAAACGTTCATCGCCGATTTGCAGCTCAGGATAATTCGCAGCCCAGCGGAAAATGGCATCCTCCAAATTTTGCCGATCCTCCTCGAAAAGCTTTGCAAGGTCGGATTGTTCATTCCGCTGCTTATCGATGTTCTGTTTCAAATCAGATGCTTCCCGGTATTTCGCGTCCATCTCTTTCCTATATTGTTCCTGGTTTCGGTAGTCGTTCCGAATATCTTCCAACAGATTGGCATGGGCTTGCGCTTCCCGGTCCCACACTGTGAAGTCAAAGCCAGATTTACCGTTCCGCCTGTAATCCTCAAAATTCTGGCCATGTCCGAAAAAGCCGGCTTCACGGGCATCCAGTTCCATTTCCTCCGCATGGCTGGCCTCTTCCTTTTCAGATTCATAGATGTCCTGCCCGATTTTATTAAGCTTACTTTTTTGGCTGCTTTCCTGGGCCTTTTTATCATCCAGCTGCTTTTGCTTCCTCTCAAAGTCCGAGGTTAGAATTCTCAACTTTTCTTCAAGCTCATTCAATTCACGCTGAAGCCGCCAGACCTCGTGCCTGTTGAGCCGCTCTTCCTCACCCTTCGCCACCTGAAGGCGATCGGAATACATTTCATAGTCTTGCTGAAGCAGGCGGATTTCCTCGGAAAGCTTGTCAATCCGTGCTTCCGTTTCTTCTTTTTGTCTGCTAACCGCTTTAAAGCCTTTTTCTACTTTTAAAATATTTTCAGCTTTTTCCGCCAGGATATAGCGGTTGTACAAATCATAAAAATTCACTAGTTTCTTTGCCGCATTGTACTCGCGTTCCAGCTGCTCTAGCTGCTGCCTTGACTGGTCCATGTTTTCGATTGTATCGGACAAATGCCTGAGGTCATCGTCCCCGAGCGGCGGGAGCGCCGATTCAAGAATTTCATAGATGACGGTCGGACGGAAATCCTTTGAAAGCTTAGGGCTTCGTAGCTGGATCAATAGCTTAATCAAATCATCATATGCGTCAAGTGTCTGGAATCCGAAAATATGCTTGTTTACCAGATCCATATATTCTTTTTGCCCGCGGACAACCTGCCCGCCGGTGCCAATCCTGTTCTCCAGTTCTTTTGCCGATAGCGGAATTTTCTCGCCCTGGTAAATCTGATAGAGCTGAAAGCTATCGCCAATCCGCCTGTTGTCGGTTATCACAAAACCCCAGAATTTCATTTCTTTATGCCGCTTTGCCTGAAGGCCAATCCCAGTCGTTACATACTGATCGCTATTTTCTTTTTTATACTCAAGGAACAAATAGCCCGTCCGTTCATCACGGTCAACAACGCCTTTTTCGCCGAGCAGGTAATCCTCCATTCGCCTCGCTTTCGAACCAAACGGATCGAGCCGGTCCGGGGATTTTTTTCCGTCCAAAAGAACTGGAAGGAAGCTTTGCATTGTCACCGATTTTCCGGAACCATTGCTGCCCCGCAAAAGCAGCTTTCCATCGACAAAGTCAAATGTCTCCTCATCGTAATACCAGAAGTTCAGCAGGCCGGCGCGGTTCATTTTCCACCTATTCATCTCGCTCATCCTCTTCCACTCCCTTCAAAAAATCTTTTGGATATGCTCCCGAAAGCAAACCAAGCAGCGGCTTCAAAACAATTACATTCGAATCCTTATACGTTTCCGCCATCATCCATGATTCCATGACCTGAAGCAGATCGCGCCGAATTGAAGCAATGGTGCCATCCCTATACGCTTTTGACCATCCCGCTCCGTTTTTATCTTTTATTTCCATAAGAAACGAGTCAAATTCTGACTCTGTCAGAAAAATCTCACCTGTCTCATTAGACTGGAACCTGCTTTTCTGGGCATGGATTGCCGCGGAAAGCTGCAAAATAATATCGCTCGATGCCTTCTGATCAGGGAATATTGTTTGGAATGTCTTTGGCTCGGCGACCGTCAGCATCGCGGCATTTTTATAAAGTGTAAATTGAAACGATGTATGTTTTTCAATATCATCGCTTATCCGGTTTCGGAGATTGCGCAAGTAATAAAAATCAGAGTCATTCTGCTGCTTCCTGTAAATGGCCGGGGACATAAACAGCTGGCGGTACACACGCTTCCTCGTCTCGTCTTCTGACTGAAACTTCCACTCTTCATCCAAAATATCTCTCCAGTCAGTATAGTTAAAAAGATCTTCCGGATACGACCTCATAAAATACCGGCTGAAAATAGTTACCTCATATAGCGCTTCCTGCTCCTGGTCATTATCAAAACGGTTCACATCGCCATCAATCGTCTTCATTAGCCTGAAATCCGTCAGCATCTGGACTGCGCGGATAAGTGATTTCCGATGGGCATAAACGGTCCAGTCAAGCGGAAAATCACCCGGATAGTCGGCTCGGATGCTTTCGCAAAACTCCGAGAGCAGAAACTGTTCATCGATTGACTTCCCCTCGAGGAAACTGAGTGCGCAGCAAAATATCGCATAATCCATCGGCTCCTGAAAATGGGGAATGCCCATCCAGGACTGCGGTTCAACCGGAATCTTTTCAAGCTTGGCAAAATGGCGGTGAATGATCAGACGAAGCCCAAACTTTTCATCAATATAGCGGCGCAATACCTTTTCACGTTCGCGGACCAGTTGGTACCAATCAGGCTGTTCGGACCGGAGAATCCAATAATGGTCAAAAAGGAGTTGAAGTCCCCGCTGGGCCTTTTCATCAAAAATATTTTCCTCCATTTATACATCTCCCCCCGTGAATAGCAATTCAGCATCAGGCATCTCGAGAAAACCGTCTTCAGCCCGGAGGAGGACACGGTTCCCTTTGTTAATGGAGACTTTTACTGTCATGCCAAAATCCGTCTTTACCTTGTTATCTTTGCTGGCCATCGATTTGCCAATCCAGGTAAGGAGCATTTTCCGTACCTGCGTTTCAATGACGGGAAGATTTGAAATGATGATTCGGTTTTCAGTTATATATTTTTCAATCATTTTCCGTTCATTGGCAAGCTGCTTCAAGTATTCCTCGAAGGCAGCTTTCTTTTGTTCTTGTGTATCAATAATCGCCCCCGGTTTCGTTTTTTCCCTATACCGGTTTGTTCTTGGCTTAATTTGGATTTCCTGCGGTTTTTCGTCCCATATATCGGAATAAATATCCTCCGTCGGCGCCCCTTCATGGAACATATGCCTCGTTTTAAGCGCACCAAAAACTACCGACGACAAGCAATGCGCTTCATTTAGTTCTTCAAGCCCGGAAAACCATTTCGCCAAGTGCAAATAGTCCTTCCGGCGGCTGCGGAAATTTTGGTGCCGCTCCCCAATCCGCTGGACAAAGCGGGTAATCCGGCGAATCATTTCGTTCGTCTGATGTTGGAGCATATCCAGTTCGCTCTGGTGGGATGGGCTGCCAAGAAACCAGAAGCAAACCGTATGCCAAATTCCTTGATGTTCGGCCAGCAGCTCTTCTTTTGAAAGGCCGGCTTCCTCCAGCCTCGGAATAGCAAGTTTATGTTGGACAATCGCCTCATAAATAGGCTCCATTTTGTCCGGACCGAGTTCCGCCAGCCGCTGTTGTATCTGCATCGAGGTTTTCTGGAGAGACACAATGAAATCACGCAGGTACGCCGTGAATTGATTTTTATAGACAAGGAACGCCTCTGTTTGCATCTGCTCTTCAGCTTTTTCACTATTAATATAGGCAATATAGTCGGCAGTGCTCCGGCGGATGTTCCGAAAATAGCCAAACAGATCTTCCCAAAGTTGATGGATTTCCTCAGGCTTCTCATCCTTAATGTTTATTGCCGCCGATTCAAGCTTAGCAATCGCCTGGAGAAGGCGGTCAAATTGGGTCCGTTCAAGCGAGCCCTGGAAGCTGTCGCCCATCTTTTCAAGCTGCTGCAGCATTCGTTCAATCTCGACTGTATATGGCGTGCATTGATAGCGGAACCGCTTTTTCTTGTATTCCTCAACCGTTTTCGCACTCCCCATATCCTGGCGGGCAATCAAATTGTTCCATTTGACTAGTTGTGCAAGGTCCATATGCAGCTGTTCTTCCGTATATGTAAAAAACTCTGGCATTTCTTTTAAAAAGGCAAAAATCTCTTCCGGCGTGATGTAATCCCTCATCCGTTCATGCTGGATAAAAAAGAACCGGAGAATGGTCCTGTAGCTCCACGCCTTCTCGGCGGTTAAATAACTCGCCTCAACAACCTTATTCATCGTAGGATTCATTTCGGTCACCGCATTTCTTCTGGATAGCTTCATTGTATCGAATATTGGCAGTTTTTTGGAGGAAAAATATTGGAAATGAGAGGTTTGATACGGCTTCAACAGCTATGTACAAGGAACGGTTCGCCGTAGACGAACGCTACTTACCCGTTGAAAATCTTGTGGAATTCATCTTATTTCGAATCCAACGCATGTTTTATGAGCTCTAATGGAAAAATAAGCCCATGCACTAAATTTTTTAGGAGGAACGAGCCTTGGAAAACACGCACAAGTTTGTGGAAAAGCTGCACGAAAAGCAGAAAAAGGACGAACAAAACAAGAAGCGGCAGGGAAAAGGAAATCCCAGCGAACAGCTCCCAAATAAGCAGCATTAAGTTTAAAGCAGTGAGGCAGTGAGGCAGGGGACGTTTCCTCTGCCTCACTTCATTTAATTCCATACTTATCTTTTTGACTAGAAACACAGCTAAAATTGAAATTTGTACTATTTTGTTCATATAATCCTTATTTCCCAATAAAAAACAATATTTTGACTTGTTTTTGAATATTTTGTAATTTATTATAGTTATAGGTAGGTATAATATACCATAAGGGGGTTTGCCAGTTGGTAAAATTGAAATGGGCGCTTATTAGCGGAATCATTCTCTGCTTAAGCGTAGGGGACTATGGAGCCGATCAATTCGCTTCAAGAGACCGCGAGACTAAGGTCCAGTCAACGCAATTCGCTTCCCGCGACCGTGAGATCAAAGTCCAGGCCACTCAATTTGCTTCCCGTGACAGGGAAACAAAAACACAGGCTACTCTGTTTGCTTCCCGTGACAGAGAAACAAAAACACAGGCCACTCAATTTGCTTCCCGTGATAGGGAAACAAAAACACAGGCTACTCTGTTCGCTTCCCGTGACAGAGAAACAAAAACACAGGCTACTCAATTTGCTTCCCGTGATAGGGAAACAAAAACACAGGCCACTCTGTTTGCTTCCCGTGATAGGGAAACAAAAACACAGGCCACTCTGTTTGCTTCCCGTGACAGGGAAACAAAAACACAGGCCACTCTGTTTGCTTCCCGTGACAGGGAAACAAAGACCCAAAACTTTTTTGCTTAATCAATACATAACAGCGTGAGCCCAGGCCCACGCTGTTTTTCTTTTTACTCATGTCACCTGCCGTGTTAAACTAAGAAAAACATTCAGACAACCGGGAGGAGCTAAGACAATGAATGACTTTTTTACGTTCCTGCTGCTTTCACTCTTTGTCGTTATGAGTCCTGGAATCGACACCGCTTTAATTACGAAAAGGACAATTTCCGGCGGGCGCATGGATGGATATCGAATTGCGCTGGGGATTACCTCCGGCTCTTTGGTCCATACCCTTGCTGCGGCTTTTGGGCTCTCAGCCATCCTTATGCAATCGGCTGTGGCCTTTGAAATCGTAAAATACGCCGGCGCCCTTTATTTAATCTATCTCGGCGTAACCTCGTTTACTACCCGCCAAAAATCGGCTGAAGACAAAAATAACGGTGAAAAACCAGGATCCGCCTACAAGCAGGGGCTTCTCTCGAATGTACTTAATCCAAAGGTCGCGATGTTTTTCCTGACTTTTTTACCGCAATTTGTACAACCCGGCGGCGAAACAACCCGGCAACTCGTGCTGATGGGCGTTATTTATACAATCCTTTCTGTCAGCTGGTTTTTCTTATATGTCCATTTTATAAATTACCTGCGCGGTTGGTTAATGTCACCAAAGGTACAAAGAGTGATGGACAGGGTGACCGGTATTGTCTTGATTGGGTTTGGGTTAAAATTGGCGCTTGATAAACATCAATAACTTTCTCTAAAAAAATGAAGTGCGGCTTCTGAATTGAAGCCGCACTTCTTTATACGAATAGGCAATTATATTCGCGTTTCGCTTCTTCCCCATTCAGCACCCTCAGCGCGCCTTCTGCCAGAGCTTCCAATTCTTCTTCACCTGGGACCACAAATACTTCGCCCAAAAACTCAATTTTCCCACGGAGATTTCCTACAATATATTCCGAATACGCAAGACCGCCTGTTAAAATAATTCCGTCCACTTGACCATCAAGAACCGCGGCCATCGCTCCGATTTCCTTTGCAATCTGTTGAATCATGGCCCTCAGGACAAGCTCCGCATGGGCATCGCCCGCCACGGCCCGTTCTTCTGCATCAAGTGCGCTTTTCGTTCCAAGATAAGAGAAAAGGCCACCCTTCCTTGTAACGTGTTCAACCATTTCTCTCTCCGAGTATTTGCTCGAATAGCATAGCTTGATTAACTGCTTTACCGGAAGTGTCCCGGACCGTTCAGGCGAAAAGGGTCCCTCATTGTCCGCGTTGTTTACATCAATAATCCGGCCTCGACGCTGGGCCGCGACCGAAAAGCCGGCGCCTAAATGGGCAACCACAAAATTCAACTCTTCAGGCGGCTGGACAAGCCTGCGGGCTATTTTACGGGAAACAGCCTTGATATTCAATGCATGCAGCTGGCTGATCCGTTCGATTCCGGCAAACCCGGACAGCCTCGATTCCGGGATGAGCTCATCTACGGTGACCGGATCAACGATAAAGGCGGGAATCCCAAGTTTTGAAGCTATTTCAAAAGCAAGGATCGGCCCAAGGTTTGAAGCGTGTTCCCCAAATGTACTGGACCTTGCGTCATATAACATTTCCTCGCAAACCTCATAGGTCCCGCCCTTTAACGGCTTTAATAGACCTCCCCTTCCGGCAACCGCGGCAAGGCGATTGGCTTCAAAGCAATACGTTTCAAGGAATTCCAAAACCGCCTGTAAACGGAGCGGAAGTTGGTCCACAATTTTAGAAAATCCGGCAAGGGTTTCATCCCGGTGGCGCACTGTATCCGAGAACAAAAGTTTTTGGTCTTCATAGACTGCCAGCTTTGTAGACGTTGAGCCAGGATTGATTACGAGAATATAGTTAGCCATCGTGCATACCTCCATTTAGACCGGTATAGCCGCATTCGACGCTGCGACCACCGCGAGGGCAATTGAAGCAAGCTTTGCCTTTGCCGAGTCGGAACGGGAATTGAGGACAAGTGGTACCCTTGCCCCGAGCACGATGCCGGCCATCGTCCCATGCGCGTAGTACGTAATTGCCTTCCCAAAAATATTTCCTGCTTCTATCGTAGGGACAATCAGCAAATCGGCTTTTCCGTCCAACTCGCTCTTAATCCCTTTATGAAGGAGGGATTCCCTGCTGATGGCAAGATCTAGCGGAAGCGGCCCCTCGATTAAAAGCGGCTTGCCGTACTCAGCATTTAATTCCTCAACAAGCCTGCCCGCCTCGCACGTCACGGGCATTGTTTCCATTACAAGCTCGTTGGCAGCGAGAATTGCTGTCCGCGGGCAATCTATTCCAATCTGATCAAGGAACTCAAGCGCATTAAGGACAATCTGTTTTTTTTGAGAATAGTCAGGGGCAATATTGATTCCCCCATCCGTCATAAAAAGAAGCGAGTCTGTGCCAGGAATCTCGAATGCGGATAAATGGCTGAAAATGCGTCCTGTCCGCAATGAAAGCTCCCTGCTCAGGACTCCTTTCAAGAAAGGAGTTGTATTCACCAGTCCTTTCATAATCGCCTGTGCCTTTCCAGTGCTTGCAATTTTAGCCGCCAAGAATGATGCTTCTTCATCTGTTGACGCATGAATGACTTCAAAATCTTCAACCCTGAAGTCCATCAGGCTGGCCATCTGTTTAATTTGCCTTTCATCCCCAATGAGGATTGGCTCTATCATACCGAAGCTGGCGGCGTCTTTTACCGCCTCGAGCACGGCTAAATCATGAGCCGCAGCGATACTCATCCTGATCGGCTTTCTGTTCCGGGCTTCTTCCACAACATCAGAAAAGCTTCTATATCTCATCCTATTCACCCCGTTAAAGGCTTTCTTTTTAAAAAAGCAGTCTTACTATTATTGTAAACGCTTTCAATTTGGTGGAACCCCCTGCTTAATGCCAACTTTGTTACAACTTTTTGAAAATAAAACAAAAAATAACCCGGTTACCTATCAACCGGGTCTTGATCAAATATTTCTCCCCATCCAAGTGAATTGAATGAGCAGGGCACTATTTAATTTAAAAGAAAATGTATGGATCTCTTAAATTGGGTTTGAGTGATAACTTAGTTAGTTTTAGGCCGATTTGTCACTCAACGGGATTTGAGTGACTTCCTTTGCGGAATTTAGCCGGAGATTGTCACTCATCCGGGTTGAGCGACACCCGAGATGGTTTTTTTCCTATTCCCAGTCACACATCAAACCGCGAGAAGCTGAAACACCTACGCTCTTTTCTTCAGCCGATACCCAACATACAGGATCGCAAACCAAACCGGGCCGACGAAGAGGGCCACCCTCATCCCGTCGATAAACGCCATCAGGACGATGACCATTGCGAGGAAGGCGAGAGCGAACCAGGATGAATACGGATAGAAAGGCAGTTTGAATTCAAGCTCCGCCACTTCCTTGGCTGACCGGGCTTTCCGGAATTTCAGCTGGGTCAACAGGATGATTGTCCAGCTCGTGATGACCGCCACCGTCGCGACAGCGGAAATGTAAATAAACACTTTTTCCGGGACGATGTAATTAAGGAAAACCGCGACCAATAAAAATAGCGATGAAAACAGGATTCCCCTGCTTGGAGCACTTGAACTGTTTAATTTTCCGAAATAAGCCGGGCCGTTCTTTTGCAACGAAAGGTTGTACAGCATCCGCCCTGTGCTGAACAAACCGCTATTGAATGATGACAGGGCGGCTGTCAAGACGACAAAGTTGATGATATGCGCCGCGCCGGGGATGCCGATGCTGTCAAAAATCTGGACGAATGGGCTGCCCTCTGAGCCAACCTTATCCCACGGGAATAGGATCATCATAATGCTAAGGGCGCCAATATAGAAAATAAGGATTCGCCAAATTACGCTGTTAATCGCTTTCGGGATTGTCTTCCTAGGGTTTTCTGCTTCACCCGCTGTAATACCGACCAATTCCACACCGCCGAATGAAAACATGACCATTACAAGCGAAAGCAAAATGCCATTTATGCCGTTTGGCATGAAACCGCCATGTGCCCAAAGGTTGTCAAAGCCTAATGCCTGTCCGCCATTTCCGAAACCAAACAGGATAATCGCCAGCCCGGCAATAAGCATACCGATAATGGCGACAATTTTAATCATGGCGAACCAAAATTCAAACTCGCCAAACGCTTTAACGTTAATGAGGTTGATGGCAGTGATCGCTACCAGGGCTGCAAGCGCGCTGGCCCATTGCGGAATATCCGGGAACCAGTAGTTCACATACACTCCTACGACGGTAATCTCCGCCATACCGACCACAACCCACATAAACCAGTATGTCCAGCCGGTCAAATAGCCCGCGAACGGTCCAAGATAACGATTGGCATACGAACTGAAAGACCCAGAGACAGGCTCGGCAACCGCCATTTCACCAAGTGCACGCATGATTGCGAAAATAACAATGCCGCCGACCAAATACGACAGGACAACAGCCGGTCCCGCCATTTGGATTGTGGAACTGGATCCATAAAACAGGCCGACCCCTATCGCACCGCCAAGAGCGATCAATTGAATATGCCTGCTGCTTAATCCCCTCTTTAAGCCCTCTTTTTCATGATTTGGACTCCCCATATTTCAACCCCCACTGTATATTCCCTAGTTGGTATTCTAATTGAATCTCGTTGTTTTTTTAAAAAAACCCACAATAATTATCAATCCATAATACCATATCCGTTAATATTATTTTATGAAAATTTTTATTTTTTCCTGCCAATTGTATGAAATGCCTGAAGCCTCCATTTTACAAAGAAACCGGCAGTTTCCACGCTTCCTCTCTGTTAAAAAATGGCCGCCAATACGGGGTACCCGCATCGCCGGCCATTCTGAGTTATTCCATTGCGTCTTTAACTGTTTCACCATCGAGAACGTTGGCCTTTACTTGTGTAATCCGCCTGTCATTCATTTCTTCCACTGTAAACAGGACATTGCCGTGCTTGACCGTATGCTGCTCCAGTTCGCTCGGAATGTAGCCAAGCTGGCCGATGACAAACCCGCTGAGCGTATCGTATTCATGGATCGGCAAGTCCACTTTTAAAAGCCTCTCCACTTCGTAGAGGTTCGTTGTACCTGGAATCAAATACGTTTTCTCGTCAATCCTTATAATTTCTTCCTCATCTAAGCCCGGGTCGTCGTACTCATCAAAAATATTCCCGACAATTTCCTCGATGACATCCTCAATCGTCACAATGCCGTCCGTACCGCCGTACTCATCAATTGCGATGGCCATATGGACATTGTTCGCCTGCATATCCCTAAACAGATGGTCAATACGCTGGGACTCCAGGACATAAAATGGATCCCGGATTAGGCTTTTAAGGCTGAACGCCTCCTCCGAGCAATTTTCAACGAATTGGATCAGGTCCTTCGCATGAAGAATTCCAACAATATTATCAATATGCTCTTCATAAACAGGGAAACGCGTATATCTTTCATTATTGACTACCCGTACCGTTTCCAACAGGGAATAATTGATTGGCAGCGAGGCAATATTTGTCCGGTGCGTCATGATATCTGAAACGGTCTTATTATCAAACTCAAATATATTGTTAATCATCACTTTTTCGTTTTCAAGGATGGTCCCTCTTTCCTTGCCGACATCGACCATCATCCGGATTTCCTCTTCGGTGACGTTTTCCTCCTCCGCATTCGGGTCGACCCCAAAGAGCCTTACAATTGTATTCATCGAAATAGTAAGGAATTTTCCAAAAGGAGACGTTACCTTTGACAATATCGCCAAGGGCTTGACGGCAAAAAAAGCGATCGGCTCCGCCTTTTGAAGGGCAAGGCGCTTTGGGACTAGTTCTCCCAGAACCAATGTGAAATAAGAAAGTACAAGTGTAATAATAATAAGAGATAAGGACTCCAATACATTTTGGTGCAGTGGAACGCCTATTTCCTTAAGCCATTCCGCCAGCCTTCCAGCAAAGCTTTTACCCGCGAAGGCACTCGCCAGGAACCCTGCGAGCGTAATCCCGATTTGGATGGTCGCAAGAAAACGGCTCGGCTCGGACAGAAACTTTTCAAGTGCGATCGCCTTTTTATTGCCATTCTCGGCCATTATTTTAATTTTATTGTCATTTAAGGAAATGAAGGCAATTTCTGATGCTGCAAAAAAAGCATTGATTAAAATTAGGATGAACAGTACCACTATTTCAATAAACAATAAAACCATCTCCCAGGTATGGATAAATCACCAGAGTTCTTTTTGGCTATACAAAAGAATTTCTTTTACAAATTGTCGGTTCCTCTTATTAGTCTTTTCTATCGAAGAAGAATACAACAATCTATTACTTCATATAAGGAAAACCTGCAAGACCCCGCACCCCTAATATTCTTTATCTTTCCGATAAAGACGGAGTTTAACCCTCTGTTTCGTTATACCCTTCACCCAAAACAAATATCCATTTCTAGCATGGCAAATTTACTAAATTCCTGAATGGCCAATGATTGTAACCGGAGAAATTGCGATTATGCCCCGACATATAGCAAGCCTAAAGGCAAAGAAAAATGGACACTCACATTGACAAGTATTTTTCATTTCTCTATGTCAATACCCTTGCATTTTCCTGATTGCCACATACTATGCCAAGAAAAGGAATGATAATGACTGTATATTGTCCTTTGCAACATCATGTAAAAAGGAGTGCAGCACAGTGAAAATTCTCTTTACCAATCCTCCGCCAATTATTAAATATGGAATGCAACCAGGGTTTGAAAAAATGGGCTGGAAAACGGACAGATTAGAGGTTCCTGAACAGTCGGAGAAAGGGCTAGCCGAAAAAATAAACCAATTCAGGCCAGATTATTTATTTACAGAAGGCGGAGTGGATACAAAGAGATTTGTCTTTCCTATCCTTGAAAAATTCAAAATACCACACATCTATTGGGCCATTGAAGACCCTGTTGCCAATGGTTCATTAGCTATGGAATGGGCAAGCAAATCCGTACTTACACTTACCCCTTGCGTCGAGATGCTTGAAAATTATAAAAAGAAGAATCACAAAGCGATATGCATCCCTTTTGCAATAGACCCCGATTACTATAATAAGAAAAAACACAATAAAGCCTATTCCGGCCTGGAAGCAATCCATATCGGAAACAATTACGATGTTTTTGATGATCGATATCAGGCTTATACCTATATTTTAAAACCATTCATTGATAAAGGAAAAAACATTCATATCTATGGAATGGATTGGCAAAATCCTAACCACCGTTTTAACGTACCAGCCAAATACGCTAAAGGATACATGGCCCACGAAGAATCGGTTCATGCCTACTCCTCCGCAAAGATTACCCTTGGAGTTCATTCCATTACGGACTCCCTTACAATGCAGTCCATGCGAACCTTTGAGGTTTTGGGCTGTGCCGGCTTCTTTTTAACCCAGCGGACGAAAGCAATCGAATCGATGTTTGAGAATCATAAGCATCTTGTTTCTTCGGGCAGCTATGACGAAACAGTTGAATTAATGGACTTTTATCTAGCAAATGATTCGGCAAGGGAAAAAATTGCTTTAACCGGACAAAAATTTGTATATCAAAATCACACCTATCAACAAAGGGCGGCAGACATAATAAAAGAGCTGCGGCGTTAATTATCACATGTGGAACTGGGGTGTTTTTTATGAAGGAAAAAATTACCGTTATTTATCCTCCGGCCATCGACTATAAATTCATGCACCAAAGGCCGCAGCAAATGATGAAGGTCCTTGCTGTCCTTGGTGCCAATGTGCTGTTTATTAATCCGGAAACGTTTTTTAAACAAGAAAAACAAATTGAACAGCCTTTTCCCTCCCTGCCAAATTTTAAGGTTGTCAAAAAAGATGTCAATCTAAAACCTTTAATTTCAGGAAAAGTAGTTCTTTGGTGTGCAGTCAATCAGGGAAAGGAGATAGACCGATTCAAACCTGATCTGGCAGTATTCGACTCTTGCGACCTCCCTTCCGATGAATTTGCGGTTTGGAAAGATTTTATTCCTGAAATGGAGAAGAAATGTGACATTATCTTCGCTACTTCCATGCCCATTTATAAAGATCATAAGAATAACGGCAGGGATGTATTTCTCCTTCCAAATGGAGCCGACTTTGAGCATTTCAAACAGGCTTCTACCCCAATAGGCGAGCGTCCAAGGGATTTGCCGGATACAAAAGGAAGACCATTAATAGGGTATTACGGGGCAATCTATTCCTGGCTCGATGTAAAAATGATTGAAAAGATTGCAACCCACTATCCAGTCGTTTTAATAGGCTCAAAAACAGTCGAAATAACTCATCCAAATATCACTGTCCTTGACATGAAATTTTATGAGGACTTGCCGCAATACCTCAGTTGGTTTGATGTCGCCATTATTCCGTTCAAAATGACTGACATGATTAAAGCGACCAATCCCATTAAATTTTTTGAATACCTCTCCGCAGGAAAACCAGTAGTAAGCACGCCATTGCCGGAATTGGCCATATACAGCAACCTTTGCTACTTCGCAAATGAAAGGAATGTATTGGATCAAATACAAACTGCAATTTCGTCCAATACAGCAGAAAAAATTAGCGAACGGCAGCAAACAGCAAACAAAAATTCATGGATCTGCCGTGGTAAAGAGGCCTTAAAAGTTATTAAAAAATATCTTTCCCTATAAAAACAGCCATGTTATTTACTATACGGACAAAAAAGGCGGGGTAAAATGTGCCAACAGAAATGTGGGGGAGATATGAAGTGAACTTGGTACAGCAGGGATATGGCGGAACAAGCTCTGTCTACTTTGGAACTGACCCCCTCACTAAAAGAAAAGTAGCGATTAAAAAAATGAAGGATATTGCCGTTGGTTTAAAGGAAGCATTGATTATGAAACTATATGAAAAAAACAAATGGCTTGTTGAATTTTATGATTTTTTCATCCATGAGAATCATGCTTGCATTGTTATGGAGCAGCTGAATGGCAGTGTACTCTCTTCGCTTAACACAAGCCAAGCTGTACAAGTAACGATAAACATCCTGAAAGGACTGGAATATTTACATTCAAAAGGCATCTTGCATACCGACATTAGCCCCCGGAACATTATCCTGACCAATCGAAGTACGTTGGATTTAAAAATTATCGATTTTGAATCAGCCGTATTAAAAGATTCCGGAGGCGTGTATAGAGGGGAAGTGGATGGATGGATCTTTTCTCCTCCCTCTTCCAAAGACATAGATAATAGCTATGATCTTTATGGTGCCGCAGCTGTTTGTACCTACCTACTAACCGGGAAGGTAATTCCACAGGATGTTAAGGAAGCAGGCCTTAGAAAAGTCCTTTTAAAGGCAATGAATGCCGGTTCAACAAATCGGTATAAGAATGCCGCGGAAATGATAAATGATTTGAACTCAATAACCTTAAAATGAGCAGGTGTCACTAAAATGTCCGATAAACTGATGATTGTCGCTCATCCCGATGATGAACTTTTATTTGGCGGGGGGGAACTGTTGACAGAAAAAGGGTGGAAGGTAGTGTGTGTTACAAACAGAGGCAACCCCCAAAGGGCAGCTGAATTTAGAAAAGTAATGAACCTCCTAAATGCGGAGTACGACATTTGGAATTATCCTGATAAATGGAACGGCGATTTTGATAGGATGGCCCTAAGCAATGATTTGAAAAAATTGCTTGGGGAGTGCAATTACAAGAAGATCGTTACCCATAATTTGCACGGAGAATATGGGCATACACAGCACATTGCTCTTTCACAGGTACTTCATGATTTGGTAAAAAAAGATTTATATGTATTTGGCTTTCATGATCAAAAATTACCTTCAGATATTTTCAAAAAAAAATTGGAGCTTTTACATGAGTATTCTCTTTTCATTCTTCAAAAAGACTATTTCTTGAAATTAAGAGAATTGGAATATGAGAATCTGCATAAAACACGCTAGTTTATACTCTTCAAAGGGGGAATCCTTATCAGAATATTAATGCTGGCAGATCATTTGGTACAGGGAGGATTGGAAACGCATATCACAACAATCATTAACGATTTATCTGAACTTGGCCACCACATTCTTCTATATACCGCATCTACCTCCCCGTCTGTCCTTTCACAAATTAATTCCGGAAGATTTAAGGTGCTAAGCTGGGCCGATGGTTCCATTGATGCTATTAAAAGCTTTGATCCGCATATTATTCACGCCCATCCTTTTACAGCCATTGTTACAGGAAAGGAACTAGCGATTCAGCTAAATAAGCCGTTGATCGTAACGATGCATGGGATTTATGACTTAGGATTCGATGATTCACCTCTCGGCCATGATGTCAGCCCCCATGTAAAAAGAATTATTGCCGTTGATCTAAGGGTAGCATTATTTCTTTTAAATCGTGTAATCGAACCAGAAAAGATTTCGATTATTAGGAATGGGATCGATTTTGAAAAATTCCATCCAATTAAAAAGAACAGGCAAAAGGCAGCATCACTTGGACTTAATCCCGACTCACCTACTATTTCAATCATTAGCAGATTTGATGATGATAAGGAAGTACCAATCATTCAATTTTTACGTTGTCTTCCAGAACTGGCAAAATGTGTTGGCAGCCTTAATGTCCTTATCATCGGTGACGGAGGAAAATTAAAAGAAGTAAAAGCAGCCATCCCTCGGAAACTGCCAAATGGGGTTAGAGTAAAATTATTGGGTTGGCAAGAGAACGTATCCGAGTTCTACGCTTTGTCCGATCTCGTTTTTGGAAGCGGAAGGGTTGCATTGGAGGCCCTCGCATGTAAAGTACCTGTGTATGCTATGTGGGATGGATTCGGAGAATTAATAACGAAGTACAACCATGATGCAGTTATGTCAGGGATTGCGTTTAAACAAATTTCAGATTCTCAATTGATTTACAATCTATCTGAAATACTGAAAAAGAAGGACTTGCTCTACCAGAGTGCACAGGAAGGGTATGAATTGGTAAAAAGTAATTATAATAGCAAAAAAATTGCCAAACAACTAATCCGTATTTATGAACAATATTCGCACTAAATGTGCCTCCTTCTTTTGTCCATCCACTAAACTAATAAATTCGCCCAACACTGATTCTCCTTATGCGGAATACCATGTTGGTATAATAACCCATCCACGCAAACAAAGGAGAGGAGTATTTAAATGGATAAGAAAAGCAAAATGGAGCACAAGGTTTGTTGGGAGGAGGAATTCCTTTCTATTTCCGGACATAGCAAAAATCATCATAAAAAGGACGATGATTGCGAGGAAGACTGCCATTGCAAAGAACGAAAAAATTGCATTTGTTCTGTCTTATGTGAATTGGAAAAGAAAAAGAAAACATTTCGATTCAGGACAAAAACGGGTGATGAAATAATTGGGACCATCAAGTGCTTTGACAAGTGTTCAGGTTGCCTGGTGATTGTGCAGCCAGGAATGAAATCTCCAAAGCTTCCGCCATTGGCTGTGATTATTTCCTGTTTTGACATCGAAAGTATTTCTTTTGAAGTTGATTCCCACTAATCACATACTTTTTGCTAACTTTCTCGATCTGAACCTAATTAAAGGGAAAGGACAATAGATGTGAAGAGAAGAATTAAAGTCATGGTCATTTTTGGAACCAGGCCCGAAGCAATCAAAATGGCTCCTTTAGTAAGTGAACTTTCCAAGCACTCCAGCCTGATTGAAACGTACGTAACTGTCACTGCCCAACACAGGGAAATGCTGGACCAGGTATTAACGGCCTTTTCAATTAGCCCCGATTTTGACCTTAACCTGATGCAATCGGGGCAAAGCCTTGCCGATATTACGACGAGGGCATTAATTGGCCTTGATACCATTATTAAAGATACACGTCCTGATATCATTCTGGTTCATGGGGACACAACTACTACCTTCGCCGCCGCTTTAGCTGCTTTTTATAATGATGTGAAGGTTGGTCATGTCGAAGCCGGGCTCCGCACCTTTAATAAGCATTCTCCCTTTCCAGAGGAGTTAAACCGGCAATTGACCGGGCTGCTTGCGGATCTTCATTTTGCTCCTACCGAGACAGCCATAACCCATTTACAAAAGGAAAACAAGGATCCCGCGACACTATTTTTAACAGGAAATACTGTAATAGATGCGTTAAAAACAACTGTTGCAAAAAAGTACAGCCATGAATTGCTCACATCCATTCAAACGAAAAAGCTTATCCTCCTTACTGCCCACAGAAGGGAAAACCTAGGAAAACCTATGGCCAATATCTTCAGTGCCGTCAGGAGGATTTCAAATGAATTCAAGGATATTGCTATTGTATATCCGGTTCACATGAATCCTGCTATCCGAAAATTGGCAAAGGACATCCTCGGCGGCCAACCGAACATCCATTTAACAGAGCCTCTCGATGTAATCGACTTTCATAATATTGCAGCAAGGTCTTATTTAATCCTTACCGATTCAGGCGGAATTCAGGAGGAAGCCCCCTTTCTGGGAGTCCCCGTCCTCGTATTAAGGGATACAACCGAACGTCCAGAGGCTATCGAAGCAGGGGCATTAAAGCTTGCTGGAACTGAAGAAGAGACCATCTACCATCTAACAAAAGAATTATTGACAAATGAGCATCTGTATAAAGAAATGGCTGTCCAGTCCAATGTCTATGGTGACGGTACTGCATCAAGAAGAATAGTGGAAGCCATCCTGCATTATTTTAGCCGTAATGGAATTTGAATGTAGAAGAATGAACCCCAATTAATCATTCCTTTTTAGCGTTATATAGCAGGGAAAGGGATGATTATTTGGTGTTGAGAAGATGCACAATTGATCTGGCCTTTTCAGTCCATGTATGTTTCTTGGCCTCTTCCTTAAGTAATAACGCAAGGGTTTCATCGCCACCCAATGTTAGTGCATATTTCACTTTGTTGATAAAGTCATCATGATCTTGGGCAATCAATATTTGGTTAAACTTCTCGCATTCTGGCAGGGCAGTGGCTACAATCGGCTTTCCAACAGCCATATATTCAAACAGCTTGATAGGTGAGGTGGATATTGTCACTTCGTTTAATAGGAAAGGGATAACGGAAACATCAAACTGCCGGGCGTAGGAAGGCAATTCTTGATAAGGAATTGCTCCTAAAAAATGGACATTCGGGAAGTTTAATAACCGGCTTTTCTTCAAGCTACCATCATAGTCCAGCCCTATCAGGACAATCTGCCATTCTCTCTTGGTTAGAGCAAGCTTCTCTATGAGTGCATAATCAAACCAGTCGGCCAACGCCCCGAAGTAACCAATAATCGGTATTTCTTTCTTCTTAAAATCATTCAGCATCTTGGGAAAACCGTTCTTGGATTGTGAGCTAAAATGGCTGTAGTCTACTCCATTAGGAATAAGCGCGCACCTGACCGGTTCTCTTTTCTCAAGGACATCCCTGAAGAGTTTATCGGCAGTCGCAACCACATAACAAGATGTATTTGCCAATATACTCAGATGCCTTTCTATTATCTTCCTTTGGAGTGGGATTCCTGAAATGCTAGGAGAAAGCTCATCAATATACTCATACAAAATATCAAAGCCCCTATCCAGGCACCGCTTTACAAATTCATATCCCCTTTGCATGTCTCCTGAATATAAATGGACAACAACCCTTTTTTGTTTTTTCGCTAAAAAAGAAAGAATTTCAGCTTCAATTTCCGGTTCCATCATATTTAATAGAAAACACCGGGGGGCTATTTCCTCAATGGCACCGATTTTATCGTAAGTGTTTGTTGTTCCAAATAAGTAAAGCACTCCTTCCTCAGCAAGATTTAAGGCTATATGCTGGGGGCGCTGGAAAAGGGGAATGTTCCAATCCAATAAGGATGGGAACAAAACGATTATCCTGTCGGGATTTCCCTCCAATATCCGCTCCAATTCATAAAGAATCAAATTTAGAATTTGGTCATTCAAGCTTAAACGCCTGCTTTTCATAGTCTCTTTCCTGAGGGAAAGGTTCTTCCTCATTTGTTCTCCACTCAAAAATCCGTTATCCATACGGCCACCCCCCTCTTAAAGTAAAAAATTCCGGGAAATTTTCAGTTCGAACTAGCGGTATACAATGGCGCTTAATACGTTCATTATTGGAATCCGAGGAGTGATGTGAATTGGTGTAGCGAATGTATACATAATGATCGGGAGAGGACGCATACATCCGAATCCCTTCGTTTTTGCACTCTTTAACAAATACTTCATCTTCACCGACTGAAAATGAAGGGAACTTTACTTTTTCTGCAACTGATTTTTTAAAAACAAGAGTTGACCCCGCCAGCGAATCTCCGCTTTCCTCTATATACATGTGTTCCTTCCCCTCCAAAAGCAATGCAAGTAACTGATTTTCTTTAAAATAGACAAATAAAGATTGTTTTCCTACGACTTCAGCACCCTTCTCCTCCAGGGTTTTAACTGCTTCGGCAAGGTAATGGGCACCATAATAATCATCATCATCAAATCTGGCAATGACATCATACTTCGCATGGCTTATTGCCTCGTTCAAACAGGAACCAAGAGATTTTGCTTCTGGAAGTTCGAGGATCTTGGCAAGCGGACTTGCGGCCACTCTGCCAATCAAATTCCTGCTAAACCCATGCAGAACGAGGACAAGCTCCTTTTCCTCAATGGTTTGATTTTCGAAGTTTTGAAAAATTAATGGAAGAAACTCGGGCCTTTTCGTACAGGTAATGACTGTGACCACTTCATCCACCCTTTATGAGTTTTGATATTATTTTTATGATATAGGAACGGAAGTAATGCTTTATTATAGCTCTGCTCGCCATTACTGTAAGTTAATTCACATTCCCAACAGTCCTATTGACGGGGATTTAAACGCGGATTATAATGTTACTTTCGGGCAAAGCCCGACGTGGTTCGAGAACCTCCCACGCTAAAAAACTAAGGAGAGAGAAAGATGAAAATTAAAACACTGGCGGTTAACGGGATGATCGCCGCCCTTTATATCGCAGTTACGTTTTTGGTTCAGCCGCTGAGCTTTTCCAACGTCCAATTCCGTTTATCGGAGATGTTCAATCATCTCATCGTCTTTAACAGGAAGTACTTTTTTGGCATCATTCTTGGTGTTTTCCTGGCGAACTTATTCTTTTCCCCTTCACCGGCCCTTGATCTTATCTTCGGCTTTGGCCAATCGGTGCTGGCACTCTTAATCACCATTTTTTCATCCCAGTTTATTAAAGGGATTTGGGCCCGGATGGCGATTAATACTGTCGTCTTCACCGTAACCATGTTCCTGATTGCCTGGGAATTGAACATTGCCTTGGGATTCCCATTCCTTGCAACGTGGCTGACAGTTGCATTTGGTGAGTTCGTTGTCCTTGCGGTCGGAGCCCCATTGATGTATGCCATTAATAAGCGGATCAATTTTGAAAAGCTTGTTGATTAAACAATTTAAGGCCAAACCCTTAGTGGGTTGGCCTTTTTTGCGTTCAAAATTTAAGATATCTCCAAAACTGAAAAGCCCTCCGCTGTTTTCATAGCCGAGGGCTTTTCCTTCTATGGGACGGTCTTTATCTTTGTAAAAAAATAGTAGTATTTATATAAGACAACTGCCCCAAGACCCAGCCTAAGAGGCCAACTGTCGGTCATGATGAACGGGATGGCAATCATGACATCTGCAAAAAGCAGAATGGAAAGCTTTTGCTTTAAGGTCATTTCACGCTTTTTGACGAATCCCTCAAGATGCTTCCTGTACAATTGGCTACCTTTGAACCATGCCTCAAACTTCTCCGACCCGCGCATAAAACAATAAGAGGCCAACAGAAGGAGCGGGGTTGTCGGGATTACCGGCAAAACAATCCCGATCACGCCAAGTCCTAGAGCAAGGAAACCAGCCAGGATAAAAAGCAGCCTCAACGGCTTATTAACGATGTTCCTCGCCTCCTTTTCCCGAACGAGAGAAGGTAATTATGCCGGCAATGCCAGTGCAAATAATTCATTCAGATAACGGTAGTGGGCGAATTCGCCCTTCTCGGCCATTGAAAGGATTTCTTCAGCTGTCGCCCATTTCACGGCGCTTACTTCCTCTTCCTGGAGAACACACTCTGAAATATCGACGTTTTGCCTGATAAGCCAGACATCGGATATGCTCTCCTCCCTGACAATGGTAAAGACAACCTCGGCCTTTTCCATATCCGGGATAATCCCAAGCTCTTCCTTCGTTTCGCGGATACATGCTGCGGCGCTATCATCGCCCTTAATCGCAGCGCCTCCTGTAGTCGCCCACATATTTGGAAAGCCCTTCACGTGCGGGGCGCGTTTTTGGATCAGATATTCGCCTTTGCTGTTTAAAATCCAGATATGTACTACAAGGTGAAAATCACCCTGTGCCAATTTTTCACCGCGAATTGCCGTTTTTCCTGTCTTTACCCGATTACGATCATAAACATCCCAATGCTCCAAGATAGGCATCCTCCCATTTGGTAGAGTCGACCTAAATTGTACCATTATTGGATATCAATTGCTGTTTTTTCTTAGTACAAGTTTAGTGGCGACATAAATCTTTTTAGGCTGCTGCCCGGCCGTCTATACGGTCGATCACTTCCCCTTTTACATGCATGTGAAGGTAAACTTTGTGTAGGAATAGTACTTCTCACCCTTATCAAGCACGCAAGAAGGAAAGGATGGCTGGTTAATGGCGTCCGGATAAATCTGCGTCTCCAAGCAAATTCCCAAATATCGTTCCGGTTTCACATTTCCGCTAAGCAGAAAGCTGCCCTCCAATTGATTGGATGTATAGACAACGACAGCCGGTTGGTTCGTTTCTACTTCCAATTTCCTGCCGCTTTCGCTGCAAATCAATTCAATAACAGGCTCCTTCTTTTTCGAGAGGACAAATGGATGGTCATACCCCTTGCCGGCAATAATATTTTGCTCATGGCCGGAAGCGGGTCCGTCCGAAAGCTTTCTCCCTTGCCGGAAATCAAAGGCAGTCCCCTCGACTTCAAGGAGATTTCCCGTCGGGATTAAGTTTTCATCCAACTCAAGGAACCTCTCGCTATCCATTCGAAGAGTATGGCCAAGAATTGTCGATTTCCCGTTTCCGCTCAAATTAAAATACGTGTGGTTTGTCAGGTTAAGAATTGTTTTCTCATCTGTTGTCCCGAAAAATTCGATTTTCAGTTCATTATCATCGGTCAGCGTATAAACTGTACGGAGGGAAACACTTCCCGGGTATCCCTCTTCGTTATCTGGGCTATCATATGTAAATTCAATTTTCGCGACAGGACCCTCTATATGGACTTGAACATCCCAAATTACCTTGTCCAATCCTTTCAGGCCGCCATGAAGATGATTGCCGTTATTATTTTTAGCAAGAGTATATTCCTTCCCATCGAGAGTAAAACGTCCCTCTTTAATCCTCCCTGCCATCCGGCCAACGACAGCCCCGAAATAAGGAGAATGTTTTACATAATCTTCAAGGTTTTCAAAGCCTAAAACGACGTTTTCAATTTCTCCCTTTGAATTCGGGACGCGGATTGCCGATATGATGCACCCATAGTCCAGGCAAGTGATACCCATGCCATTGTGATTTTTTATTGTAATCGCATGTACCGGCTTTCCCTCCAGCTCCCCAAAGAGCTTTTTCGTTATCTCCACTTCAAACCCCTCCTCAATCTTCCTATTCTCTATAATTTCCTTTTTACACTGTAAATCTGATAAAATCCCGTCCGATCATTATAGAAACTCTCATAGCCATCGTCATACAAAACAGTAATATTTGCAACCTATGGCTATCCTAAATTATAAAAGGCAAATTCCCCTAAAGGAGGAGATTTGCCTTTTATACTTGTTTTTATGAAACGAGAATTGGCTTGCTCAAAAGCCTTTCTATTTGTGATGGCGGAAGGGGCCGGCTGAAATGGAAGCCCTGCCCGACCGTACAGCCGTTTGAAAGTAAATAGCCGACTTGTTCGGGCTTTTCGATTCCTTCGGCAATGACATGGAATCTCATGTTCAAGCCCATATCGAGGATGGTCTTGACCATTGCTCCTTCAAGTGCATCAGCTTGAATGTCATCCAGAAAGGATTTATCAATTTTAATCGTATCAATTGGCAGGTGTTTCAGGTTGCTTAACGATGAATAGCCTGTCCCAAAGTCATCCAGAGCTATTTTTAATCCCAATTGGTTCAATTGGCCAAGAATGGTGATCGACCGCTCAAAATTTTGCATAATGCTTTCGGTTATTTCCAGCTCAAGAGAACTTGGATCCATTCCTGTTTCCAAAAGAATTCTCTTTACCGACTCGACAAAATTATCATCCTGGAACTGCCTTACGGAAATATTCACGGAAATCGTAAGGGGAGGAAACCCTTTCTCCTGCCAAAGCTGATGCTGCTCGCATGCCTTTTTCAGCACCCATCGCCCAATTGGGACTATCAGCCCTGTTTCCTCGGCAAGCGGGATGAATTCCGCTGGCGAAACCAACCCCTTTTGAGGATGCTCCCACCTGATCAGCGACTCGACGCCAATAATATTGCCTGTCTCCAATTCAACCTGAGGCTGATAATGGAGTGTCAGCTGCCCAAGTTCAATCGCTTTCCGTAACCCGGTCTCGAGCTCCATCTTCTTTGAAGAGAGCCCATGCAGGTGGGATGTGTAAAACTGATAGTTATTTTTCCCTCGGTCCTTTGCCAGGTACATCGCAGTATCGGCATTTTTGATAAGCGTTTCCCCGTCAGCCCCATCGCATGGATACACGCTAATCCCAATGCTTGGCGTCACAAAAAACTCCTCGCCATTAATTCCGAACGGCCTTGAGAAATCGTTCAATATCCTTTTTGAAACCCTAACAATCTTGTCACGGCTTCCATCATTTAAAAGGATGATAAACTCATCCCCGCCCTGGCGGGAAACGATGCCGTCTTTTTTGACAGCCGCGGCAAGCCTGGAAGCGACCGATTTTAGCAGTTCGTCGCCTGCAGTATGCCCTTTTGTATCATTGATGATTTTAAACCTATCAAGATCAAGGAAAAGTACAGCAAGCTTTTGCCCCTTATTGTTGAGCAGGGCTTCATTCAGCTTCTCCCTGAATCGATTCCTGTTTGGCAGCCCGGTCAATCCATCATAGTAGGCCATATTCTGGATCATCTGCTCCGCCTTTTTCCGTTCAGAGATATCACGGCCCACAATTTGCCTGGCCGCCCTTCCTTCAAAGAAAATGGGCATGGAGACCATTTCAAGATCAATCAACTTCCCATCAAGACGAGCTGCCTGGAACTCAACATTAATCTTGTCCCCGACATCATCGCCAATGGTCAATTCCCGGTACCTCAGTTCGCTTAGAACCTTCTTTGGGACAAGATTTGAAAGCGGAATTCCTATCAAGTCTTCTGGCGATGCTGCACCGAAAACAAGCGCACCCGTCTCATTTATATAATCTATCTTCTCCCTGCTGTACACAGCAATGATGTCAGGCGACATTTCTACGAGGCTTTTATAACGATTTTCACTCTCTTTTCTATCGGTAATATCAAATAGAACTGAGCTGAAATCAACTAGCTCTCCATTCCTGACCGTAGGAATTCCCCTATCCTGAATCCAGCGGATTTCCCCATCAGGGCGGATAATCCGGTAGATGCTTGTAATTATTTCTCCTCTTGCAAATGCTTTCTCCCTTACCGGCAGAACATATAGATCATCCGGATGAATCACTTTCCGCCAAAGTTCATTGTCCTGGTAAAACTCCTGGAAGGTATAGCCATAAAGCTTTTCTATTCCAGGGGTGATCATCAGGTGATTGGATTTCAAATCATGGGACCAAATCGCGACATCCAGCGTATCAAAAATGTCTTTCAACCGCTGCCTGTTCTTCTGAAGTTCCTCCGCTGTCAAATCTACTCCTTTTAGGACAGCGAGGATTAAAAGGCCCGTAACGATCAGGGCGGTGACATGAAAAAACTGTTTGTTAAACGGAAGAAGCATGGAACCAATTTCGGATATCAGTACCAAACCAGTGAAGGAGAGCAAAATTAGTTTTCCTTTATTCTTGATGAAGTTCTTATTTTTCATGTTTTCCCCTTAATGCCCGATGAATCGTTATGGCATTTTTTCTATTACTTTTAAAATACCAAATTTCCAGTAATTCCTCAATGTGGTTTTTACAGGATCGATAGAAAAAACAACTGCCCGTCCAGAATGGAACAGGCAGTTGGTATAGTTTTTATTGGCCGCCAACCTTTTGGGAGGCATATGGGATGATTTCGCCGACCTGGTCGCCGAATGGATCCAGCTGCTGGGACTCGAGGACTTTCCCATTTTTATCAAGGATGGCAAAGCCCCTTACTGACTTAGGGCCGCTTGGATCTTTTAATTCAGCCTTTTCAATCAACGTCAAATATTTATCTGAAAGAAGGGTATAATCCAGCCCCAGTTCTTTCTTCATTTCCTTATGGTCTTCCGGAGAAGCGGCACTTAAAGCATAGACATCACCCGGAAATTCGGCTAATAAATCTTTATTGTTCTGCAGCTCGACCAGCTGCGATTTGCAATAGTCTCAGGTATTGCCGGTGAAGAAAAAGACTAATGAAGGTTTGTCCTTATTTTCTAATGAAACTTCCTTGCCTTGTTCATCCAAAAGGACTTTCTTTCCGGAACAGCCTGCCAAAACGAGTGCAAAAGCCATTAAGAGCAGGACAGCCGGCAAAAACTTCCGCTTGCGCATGTGTTATCCCCTTTCAAAATCATTAAGTTAAGTATACCGTACCGTTTTAGAGCGTAAAGAATCAAGTTTGTGAACATTTTACCAAAAGGACGTTTTTTAAGCAAAGGAACTTTGTCCTTCTTCTCTACTTTCCTAATAATACAAGCCAAAGTGAGTACATTTTTTGTTTTTCAGCAAGAATCTCCCGTACATTTTCTGAAAATTTAAATAGGGGAGAATACATGAAATAACAGGGCGAATAATTGAAAAAATGGGGTGAATCCTTCAAATAACGGGGCGAATAATTTTTTATAGTCTTAAAAATACGTTCCCCAGTTTGGTTTAGGTGCATAAAAAGTGTAAATACTGCCTGCTAATTTGGTTTACACCGCTTCTTAAGATGGCTTTCTTCAAAAAAACACGCTAAAAAAGCAAAAAGCACCCCGTTTTTGACGGGATGCTCTATTAAACTTTCTTCCGGTACACCAGGAACCGCTCATTTTGATTTTTTTCGTACAAGTCAGGTAAAATAACCTCTTTATACAGTTCAAAGCCCGTCTGGTATTCAAGGTACTGGACATAATCCCCGGACGGATAATAGAGAATCAAGTCAATGTCCCGTGGACTGCTTTCTGCGGACGCAAGAATCCGATTCACCACTTTTATAAAAATAGAAAGAGTAAAAGGATTGAAGAAGTAAAACCTGTTGTCCTTTGGCTGAATAAGGTATTCCTCGGCCAGGCAGCAGCAAAAGTCAATCTTGTCACTTCGCCTTTTCATTTTTGCAAGATAATCGTTCCTGTTCTCCACCGCTTCATGGTAAAAAACCTCATTCATTTCGATGCCTACAACGGATGCGTTGAATACGTAATTGGCATAGAACGCCATCCTGCCCTTGCCGCAGCCATAATCAACAAGCTTGTCACTGCTTGAAAGTTCGTATTCATTAAATAGGTTTTCAAGCGCCTCATAGGGAGTCGGTTCATAAGGATGGTAATGAATCGATTTTAAAAACCCTTTTTGGCTGCCGGCAGTTTTTATATTCAACAAGGCATCTTTATAGCGTTCTATGTCCAACTGCATCTCTTCCTTTAATCCGGCTACGCCTGGTCAAATAGAATTCCCCTTATTTAAAACTTCTTGTTAAAAACGCCTTGGTCCGTTCATTGCGCGGATTCGTGAAAATTTCCGATGGCGGCCCTGACTCGATGATTTCCCCGTTATCCATGAAAATGACACGGTCTGCCACCTCCCGCGCGAATCCCATTTCGTGCGTGACGACAATCATGGTCATATGCTCTTCGGCAAGCTTCTTCATAACCTGGAGCACCTCGCCGGTCAATTCAGGGTCAAGCGCGGAGGTTGGCTCATCAAACAGGAGGATAGCTGGATCCATCATGAGCGCCCGGGCAATCGCAACCCTTTGTTTCTGCCCGCCCGACAGCTTGGACGGGTAGGCGTTCGCATGGCCCGAGAGGCCAATTTTCCCCAAAAGCTCTTCGGTCCGGTTCTTTAGCCCTTCAGATGCTTCTTTCTTGACAACTTTTGGGGCAAGCTCAAGATTTTCATTCACAGTCAGGTGAGGAAACAGGTTGAAATGCTGAAATACCATTCCCATCTTCGTGGTGATCCTCTTTATTTCCTGCTGGCTTGGATAAACGCCGTCCTTTACGAGGTATTCCCCGTCGACGGCTATGCTGCCCCCGTCAATTTTTTCGAGCTGGACGAGGCTGCGGAGCATCGTGCTTTTTCCTGAACCCGATGGACCGATAATGGCAACTACTTCATTCTTATCTACGTTAAAAGAAATATCCTTCAGCACTTCGACAGGACCGAAGGACTTTTTTAGATTGCTTACTTCAATGATAGCCATTTTCCCCACCCCTTTCTATTCAAATTTAAAGCTTCGTTCAATCCATTTAAAAAATACCGTCAAGGCGAGTGTCATGGCTAGGTAAATCACCCCGGCTACGAAGAATGGGACAATGGTAAAGTCCCTGTTAACCGCGGTCTGGGCAAAGTGGAGCAGCTCAGGTACCGCAACTGCGTATAGCAGCGCCGTATCCTTTACAAGTGTTACAGATTCGTTCGCAACAGCCGGAAGGGCAATCCTGAACATTTGCGGGAGGATGACCCGGACTGTCGTCTGCCATTTGCTCAAGCCAAGCACTTGTGACGCCTCAAACTGGCCTTTATCGATGGCAAGCAGTCCACCGCGAAAAATTTCGGCAAAATAAGCCGCATAGTTCAGCACAAATCCTAGCGAAGCCGCAACGAACCGGTCGAGCACCAAATACTCCCCGATTACCGGGATCATTGGCAGCCCGAAGCAGATGAACAAGAGCTGAAGTAAAAGCGGGGTGCCGCGCATGACGTAAATATATCCTTGGGCCAGCCAAGAGAGCGGCTTGAAGCTGCTTTTTACTGCAAGAGTCAGTAAAAACCCTAGCGGGATGGATGTGATAATGGCGATGAAAAACAACAGGATTGTCATTTTTGCGCCTTCTAGCATCGGCCCGCTGATGGAAATAATATAATCAAGAGACATTGGAATTCCTCCATAATCAAAAGCGAAAACAAAACAGGGTTCCCCTCGGAAATCCTGTTCTGTTCTTTATTCAGCTATTATTTTAATATTTTATCTTCCCCAAACCATTTTTTCGAAACTTCGGCGGCGGTGCCGTCTTCGTTCATTTTATCAAGGGCCTTCTGCAGCTTTTCAAGAAGTTCTTCATTTCCCTTTTTTACGCCGATTCCGTATTGTTCCGGAGCAAGGCTTTCATCAAGGATTTTGAATGTGTTTGCTTGTTTTGCCATGTAGTAATCTATGACAACTTCATCGATGACGACCGCGTCCAGCCTGCCGCTTTTCAGGTCATTGAGTGCCATGACATTGTCGGCGAATTCAGTTACTGTTTTAATCTGTGATCTTACCGGGTTAGCATCAAGCGCATCTGAAGCAGAAGACAAGGATTGCAGCCCTACTACTTTTCCTTTCAGGTCAGCAAGCTTGGTAATATTTGAATCAGCAAGTGTGACGACTACCTGTGCATTTTCAAGATAAGGCTTTGTAAAGAGAACCTTTTTCTTTCGATCATCTGTAATAGTGTATCCGTTCCAAATCAAGTCAATCCGTCCGCTGCTAAGCTCGGATTCTTTCGTTTTCCAGTCAATCGGCTGGAATTTCGCCTTCATACCCATTTCATCGGCAGCCGCTTTCGCATAGTCAATATCAAAACCGGTGAGCTTGTTGTTTTCATCACGGAAGCCCATCGGCGCAAATTTATCATCAATGCCAATTACGAGCGTATCGCCTTTTCCTTTTCCGGAAGTGGAGCTGCCGGAACATCCTGTTAGAACCATAAACAACGCTGAGACAAGAAATGCAATCATCGCTAGACGTTTCATTGTGAAAGACCATCCTTTTTGTTAAATTTATTTTAGTTAAAAACACTTTAATGCGTTACCATATTATCACACTATCAGATTATAACACTAAACTATTCAGTGGACAACACACTTTAAAAAGTTCACAAAATTTCCAATATGGAGCATTTTATTAATTGATTCCGCTAACTCCGAAAAATAGCAAAAGGCAGCTGCCTGGGAATGGTCAGCTGCCTTTCAGTGAGGGGGCCACTAATCTATTTAATGTATTAAAAGCATTTTTGTTATAGAAAAACAAGGATGACCGTTAAAACTAGCCGGCATTTTTCGATTTTCCTGTAAACTGGCTGTTGTACAGGTCCTCATAAAAGCCGCCTTTTTCAAGCAATTCCTCATGGGTCCCCTGCTCTATGACTTTTCCGTGGTTCATCACGAGAATCCGATCGGCATCACGGATTGTTGAAAGCCTGTGGGCAATGACAAAGCTGGTGCGACCCTCCATCAGCCGGTCCATCGCTTTTTGGATTTGCACCTCTGTGCGGGTATCGACACTGCTTGTCGCTTCATCAAGAATGAGGATGGCCGGATCAGCCAGAACTGCCCTGGCAATTGTCAGGAGCTGCTTTTGCCCTTGCGAAATATTCGACGCTTCCTCGTTCAGGATTGTGTCATATCCTTCAGGAAGGGTCCTGATAAAATGGTCGGCATTGGCAGCCTTGGCAGCCGCAATGATTTCCGTTTCCGAAGCACCTTCTTTGCCGTAAGCGATGTTTTCACGGATTGTGCTATTGAACAGCCATGTATCCTGAAGGACCATTCCAAACAGGCCCCGAAGATCGCTTCGTTTCATGCTGGCAATGTTAACCCCATCGATAAGGATTTCTCCGGCATTCACCTCATAGAATCGCATCAGCAAATTGATAAGCGTCGTTTTTCCTGCCCCGGTGGGACCGACAATGGCCACCTTTTGGCCCGGCCTGACGTGGATATGCATATCTTCTATTAAAATTTCATTCTCTTTATAACCGAATGAAACATGATTGAAGGAGACATCTCCATTCACTTTGGAAAGTTTCTTTGTTGCCGCTGCTTCAGGAACTTCCTCGGTTTCATCCAGAATCTCGAAGACCCGCTCCGCACTGGCGATTGTGGATTGAATGATATTCGCGATTTGCGCCGTTTGCGCAACCGGTTGGGAAAACTGCCTCGCGTACTGGATGAATGCCTGGATATCACCGATTTCAATCGCCTTTTTCATGACCAGGATTCCTCCGACAGCGGAAACGAGGACATAGCCGATATTGTTGATGAACATCATGATTGGCATAATCATCCCGGAAATGAACTGCGCTTTCCAAGCGGATTGGTAGAGTTCTTCATTCACTTCCTCGAATTTTTCCAGCGACTTCCGTTCATGGCCAAATACCTTGCTGATTTTGTGGCCTGTATACATTTCCTCAACATGGCCATTTAGCGTTCCCAGAGATTTCTGCTGGCCCATAAAATGCTTTTGCGACTTCTTCGCGATGTTCGCGATCGCAACAACGCTCAAGGGAAGGGTCACAATGACAATTAGCGTCATGAGCGGGCTGATTGTCAGCATCATAATAATGACACCGATAATTGTCACGACCGAGGTAATCAGCTGGGTCATACTTTGCTGGAGCGTATTGCTGATATTATCTACATCATTGACGGCCCGGCTGAGGATTTCACCATGCGTCCTCGAGTCGAAATACTTTAACGGCAGCCGGTTAAGCTTCTCTTCGACTTCCTTCCTCAAGTTATAAACCGTCTTTTGCGCTACCCCCGCCATCATGTATTGCATCAAATAGGAAAACGCCGCGCTTAAAACGTAAAGGCCGATAAGGATGAGGATGATTTGCCCGATGTAATCAAAATCGATTTCCGCTCCCGGTACGCGATTCATTTTCATCATCAGGCCTTCGAAAAGCTTTGTCGTTGCCTTTCCCATAATTTTCGGGCTGACGATGGCAAAAATCGTACTGATAATCGCTGTGGCCAACACAGCGAGAAGCTTCAACTTATATGGCTTTAAATAGCCTATCAGCCGTTTCAACGTTCCTTTAAAATCCTTGGCTTTCTGGACGGGCATACCCATTCCAGGCGGCCCAAACCCGCCTCCACGGGGACCCTGACTATGGCTATTGTTTTCAGTTCCTTTACTCATCAGGCGATCTCCTCCTCGGAAAGCTGGGACATGACGATTTCCCGGTAAACTTTATTTGTTTCCATCAGTTCCTTGTGCGTACCGATTCCTGATATTGAACCCTCATCAAGGACGATGATCTGGTCGGCATCCATAATGGTACTGACACGCTGGGCGACGATCAGCATCGTGGAATCCGCTGTTTCTTCTTTTAATGCTTCGCGGAGCTTTGCATCTGTTTTAAAATCAAGCGCGGAAAAGCTGTCGTCAAAAATGTATATCTCCGGCTTCCTGACCAGCGCCCTAGCAATCGACAAACGCTGCTTCTGGCCTCCCGAAACATTTGTCCCGCCCTGGGAAATGACGGATTCATATCCTTCAGGCATTGCCTCAATAAAATCCTTCGCCTGAGCAATTTCAGCTGCATGGCGAATCTCCTCTTCAGTAGCGCCTTCTTTTCCAAAACGGATATTGTCGGTAATCGTTCCGGAAAATAACACTGCCTGCTGCGGCACGAAACCGATTTTTTCCCTTAAATCTTCTTGCTTCATCTCCCGGATATCAATCCCGTCAACAAGGATGCTGCCGTTGTCGATGTCGTAAAACCTCGGAATCAGATTAACTAGAGTTGATTTCCCGGACCCTGTGCCGCCGATAACAGCGGTTGTTTCCCCAGGCTTCATCGTAAAGCTGATAGTAGACAAAGCCGGGATTTCCGCACCCGGATACCTGAAAGTCACGTCCCTGAACTCGACAATCCCCTTTTCCTCTGCCGGTTTCTTTCCATTGACCGGATCGCTAATATCCGCTGTCAGCTCGAGCACCTCGTTAATCCTCCCCGCGGAAACTGAAGCGCGCGGTATCATGACAAACATCATCGATACCATAATCAGGGAAAACATGATTTGCATCGCGTATTGGATGAACGCCATCATATCTCCTACCTGCATGTGCCCGTTGCTGATCCGAATGCCCCCGAACCAGATAATCGCCACGGTTGTCAGGTTTAGGACGATCATCATAATCGGCATGAGCGACGCCATAATTTTATTTACCTTTATAGCTGTTTCCGTCAAATCCAGATTAGCCTTGTCAAAGCGTTTTTTCTCGTGTTCAATCCTGTTAAAAGAGCGGATGACGCGGATTCCAGTCAGATTTTCCCTCAAGACACGGTTTAGGCTGTCGAGCTTAACCTGCATGGCTTTGAAAAGCGGCAGCCCTTTTTTGGCGAGAATGGCAATCGCCAAAACAAGGATTGGCAAAGAAACCGCCAGCACAAGAGTCAGCTTTGCATCCTTTGAGACCGCCATAATGATTCCGCCAATGCACATCATCGGCGCCATAATCATCATTCTCAGCATCATGACCAGTACCTGCTGAACCTGGGTAATATCGTTTGTCGTCCTCGTAATTAACGAGGACGTACCAATCTGGTCAAATTCATGGAGGGAAAACCCGGACACATGGGAAAACACTCTACTTCGGAGTGATTTTCCGAATCCTGAAGCAATTTTAGCCGAAAAATAACTTGCCCCGACCGAGCAAATCATCCCACCAGCAGCAACCAGCAGCATATATCCGCCAATTTTCCAAATATAGGCCGAATCTCCTTTTACAACACCATAGTCAACGATATCTGCCATTAAGGTTGGCAGATAAAGATCGGATAAGGATTGGAGAAACACAAGGATGAGGACGATTCCAACAGAAAAGGCAAAGGGCTTTAAAAACCTGCTTAATTTCTTCATAAATTAGTTCCTTCTTTCTCACTTGCGGTTTAGGTTTTGGTAATACTCATTCACCTTGGCGAGCAGTTCTGCTAGCTTATCGCTGTCTTCCTCTCCAAGATAATCAATTAAACCCAGAAAGGTTTCCCTAAACGCTTTCCTGGCCTTCCTGGTGACATCAATGCCCTCGGCTGTCAGCTTAACATTCACAGAACGGCGGTCGTTCGGGTCAATCGTCCGCTCTACCAGCCCATCCTTTTCAAGGACATTGATAAGCTGTGTCACCGTTGGCGGAGTCACATGCAGACTATGGCTAATCTCGGAAACCTTCATTCCCCCGCCATTGTCCTTCATTCCCTGCTTAATCACAGCCATTATTTTAAATTCGCTCGGATTAAAACCGGCAATCTTTTTCTCATGCCAGCCACCCCTTCGAAACTGCATAAATGTATTAATTAACTTCTGGGCAACCTCGCTATCCATTTCCGCCACTTTCATCACCCCGCATTTAATTAGGTTACTTAAATATTAGTGAACTTAAGTATAATTCGTTTTACATTTTCTGTCTATATGTGAAATGAAGCAGTGAGGCAGTGAGGCAGTGAGGCAGGGGACGTTTCCATTGCCTCAGTCCGCAAAAAGAGGCGGGGGACGTTTCCATTGCCTCACTAATCGTGTAAAAGAAACCACTGTGAAACAAGATTTTTCGGGCGGTGCCAGGCACTGTTCGTATATTCTACCGAAAAAGAAAAAGCACCCTAATCGGGTGCCTCCAATACTATTTCCTGTGCATTTTAAACTCAAGGAACAACTCGTTGTAATACGCCAGGTTCCGCTGGCCGAGGTTTTTGTACACCTCAAGCTTTTTCGTCAGTTCTTCGGATGGGTAGAAGCGTTCATCGGACGTCATTTCCTCCGGCATAAACTGAAGAGCTTCCTTGTTCGGGGTCGAATAGCTCACCCATTCTGTATTCTGGGCGGAAACTTCCGGATCAAGAATAAAATTGATAAACTTGTGGGCCGCTTCCTTGTTTTTCGCTGTTTTTGGAATGACCATATTGTCAAACCACAGGTTGGAGCCCTCACTCGGAACGACATAGTCGAGGTCTTCGTTTTCACCCATAATATCCGCGGCATCTCCCGACCAAACCAGTCCGATTGCGGCTTCTTCATTTGCAAGCAGCATCTTGATTTCATCGCCGACAATCGCTTTAATATTCGGCGTCAGCGTATCAAGCTTTGATTTTGCCTGGCGGAGGTGCTTTTTATTCGTGTCATTCAGCGAGTAGCCAAGGCTGTTCAGACCCATGCCGATAACTTCACGGGCGCCATCAACAAGAAGGATTTCATTTTTAAAATCGGGATCCCAAAGGTCGTTCCAGCCCGTAATCTCTTTTCCTTCGAGCATTTTTGGGTTATAGACAATTCCGACCGTCCCCCAAAAATAAGGAACGGAATACTTGTTTTCTGGGTCGAACGGCAAATCCATGAAGCGCTGGTCTATATTCTTCAAATTCGGCAGTTTCGAATGGTCAAGAGGAATCAGCATTTTCTCCTCGCGCATCTTATCAATCATGTACTCCGATGGAACCGCGATATCATAGGCTGTTCCACCCTGCTTGATCTTTGTCATCATCGCTTCATTGGAATCAAATGTTTCATATACAACGCTAATGCCTGTTTCTTTTTCAAAACGCTTAATCAAATCGGGGTCGATGTAATCTCCCCAGTTGTAAATCGTCACCGTGTTGCCGCCTGAATACCCTTTTGTATCATTCAATTTTGAAATAATCCCGAGCAAAATGGCCGAAACAAGAACGATGGCGATAAATAAACGCATAAGCTGCCTCATTTACGTACCCCCATTCCAGCCGGCTTCTGCCGTTGTGTAATAAAGTAGTAGACCACAACCAGGATAGTTGTAAACAGGAACAGCAGTGTCGACAGGGCATTAATATTCAGGGAAACCCCCCGGCGCGCCAATGAATAAATTTCGACCGACAGCGTACTGAACCCATTCCCTGTTACAAAGAATGTAACCGCGAAATCGTCAAGCGAGTAGGTCAAGGCCATAAAGAAACCGGCCATGATTCCCGGCGACAAGTAGGGCAAAATAACCTTCGTCAGTACGTTCCAGCTATTTGCACCAAGATCCCTCGCTGAGTCGACCAAAGTGGGACTCATTTCAGTCAATTTCGGGAGCACCATCAGAACGACAATCGGTACGCTGAACGCTATATGGGACAGGAGAACAGAATAAAATCCGAGTTTGTACCCGGAAACGGTAAACAAAATCAGGAATGATGCCCCGATAATGACATCCGGGCTGACAATCAACACATTATTGAGCGACAGTAGCGCATTTTTCGTCGACCGTTTCCTCATATAGTGGATTCCGAGCGCGCCACCAACGCCGATAATCGTGGCAAACAGCGCCGAAAGCAGCGCCACAACGAGCGTATTTAGGACAATGATCAACAGGCGGGTATCGGTGAATAATTCCTTATACCAATCCAGGGTAAAGCTTTCAAAGCCAAACATTTTCCCCCCGCTGTTAAAAGAATAAAAAATCAGAAAGAAAATAGGTGAATACAAAATAAAGAAAATCAGGACCAAAAATAGCTTTGAGAGTGGGGATAATCTTTTATCCACGTGAAACACCCCGCTTTCGGATGCCTGTCATGGCCATAATGGCAAACATCGCAATAATTAAAAACACCGCGATTGTCGAACCCATGCCCCAATCCTGCGTCACAAGGAAATTCTGCTCAATCGCCGTTCCAAGCGTGATGACTCTGTTGCCCGCGATCAATCGTGTCAGCATGAACAGGGAAAGTGCCGGGATAAAGACAACCTGGCAGCCTGATTTCACCCCTTCAATTGTCAGGGGGAAGATAACCCGCTTGAACGTCGTCCATTTGGAGGCGCCGAGGTCATTTGCCGCATCAAGGAGCACCGGATTCAACTCATTCAGCGAATTGAAGATTGGCAGGATCATGAACGGGATAAAAATATAGACGGATACGAAGATAAAACTGAAATCGGTAAACAGAATTTGCTTCGTCCCAATCCCGATTGCCTCAAGGAACTGGTTGGCTGCCCCGTACGTCCCGAAAATGCCAAGGAACGCATAAGCCTTCAACAGCAAATTAATCCATGAAGGAACAATGATGAGCAAAAGCCAAAGCTGCTTGTGCCTCGTTTTCGTCAGCAGCATCGCAGTCGGATAGGCGACAAGCAAGGAAAAAAGCGTAATTAGGAACGCATACCAAAAAGAACTGAATACCATCTTCAAATAAACAGGCGTAAAGAATTTCTGATAATTCTCCAGGGAAAAATGGCCGTCAATATTCAGGAAAGAATAATAGACTACCAATAAAATTGGCGCAATAACAAAGAAAATCATCCAGAGCGTATAGGGGACCATGTATAGCTGGCGGGTCAGGTTCCGGTTCATTCGCCGTCTCCGTCCTTATAGGCCTCTAACCGCCGGTCAAATTCTTCTTCCGTTTCACCCAACCGCATGACATGGATCGCTTCCGGTTCAAAATACAGGCCGATCTGGTCGCCAACGCCCGCTTTTTTCGTTGAATGGACAAGCCATTCGTTCCCCGCATTATCATAGCAGCTTAGTTCGTAATGGACCCCGCGGAAAAGCTGGGAATCCACTTGCACCTGAAGTTTCCCTTTTTCCAATGAAGTGATTTCCAAATCCTCCGGGCGGATGACAATTTCAACTGGTTCATTAGGATTCAACCCTTGGTCAACGCACTCGAATTGCTTGCCCGTAAACTCAACCAGATAATCGCGGACCATTGTCCCTTTGACAATATTGGATTCACCGATAAAATCTGCAACAAAACGGTTGATCGGCTCATCATAAATATCAGTAGGGCTTCCGCTTTGCTGAATTTTGCCCTCATTGATGACAAATATCTCGTCAGACATTGCCAGTGCTTCTTCCTGGTCGTGCGTGACGAAAATGAATGTGATGCCAAGCCTGCGCTGAAGTTCACGCAATTCATACTGCATCTCTGTACGCAGCTTCAAATCCAGGGCGGATAACGGCTCATCGAGCAGGATAACTTCTGGCTCATTAACAATCGCCCTGGCAATCGCGACACGCTGGCGCTGGCCGCCCGACATTTCCGTAATCTCCCTGTTTTCATACCCAACCAGGTTCACGAACTGAAGTGCTTCTCGAACCTTCGCCTTGATATCGGTTTCCTTCATCTTTTTAATCCGAAGGCCAAAAGCGACATTTTCAAACACATTCAAATGAGGGAACAGCGCATAATCCTGGAAAACTGTGTTTACCTGGCGCTTGTTGGCTGGCAGGCTGTTAATCCTCTTTTCGTTAAAATAAATATCACCAGAGCTTGCCTCCGTAAATCCGGCAATCAGCCTGAGGATCGTTGTCTTCCCGCAACCCGAAGGACCCAAAAGAGTGTAAAACTTCCCGCGTTCAATCTCAAAACTTACATTATCCAGTACCGGGCGGTCTTGATCGTATTGCTTTGTTACATTGTTAAATTGAATAATTACAGAGCTATTCATTTTCAGCCTCCTTTTCCGGGCATTCCTATTTTATGAAAAACGAATCGATTCTTGTATTTCCACCAAATCATGTCGATTTTCGACAAATCTCCAAGATACATTCTGAACAATTATACATGAGGGGGATAAAAATTCAATATTCTTTCTATTTTTTACAAAAAATGAAAATTAATTCAATCCAACAACGGCATTTTCCATGGCCGAAAAGCCTTCTCCAAAAGGAAAAGGCTCATTTGATGGGTTACTATTTTATACGAAAGAGAGAATCTGATACCCCATATAAAGTGCCACCCCCCAGACAATGAGCGCTGACGCCTTGTTGAGGCGTTTGAGGAATGTTCCTCTCTGGTCAAACTGCCCAATCCTCCTGCCAGCAACCGCCAACGAGAAAAACCAGATCCAGGATATGGCTATACAGGCCAAGGTGAACAGCCATTTATCAGAACCAGCATAAACCAGGGAGGCTGTTCCTATTACCCCAATGGTGTCCATAATTGCATGTGGATTAAGAAGCGAGACGGATGCGGCAAACATGACTTGCCGCTTTGCAGAGAAGGATGCCTGCTGGTCATTCCTGACTCCGTCACCTCCAGATTTCCATATTGACCATCCCATGTAGGCGAGAAACAAAAACCCGACTATAAATAGTAAATTCCTTATCCACTCTAAATTGAAGACAATTACCGACACACCAGCAACCGCCAGGGAAATTAAAAGCGTGTCACATATTCCTGCTGTTACAATTACCGGAACGGCCCCGGAGAATTTTTTATGGGTTGCCCCCTGATTAAAAACAAATACGTTCTGCACACCGAGCGGCAAAATCAAGCCAAAGGCCAATATAATCCCATGAACCAGCGCTTCCATCCAATCCCCAGCCTCCATTCCAAGACAATCGCTTCTATATTTACTTTGTTAATCTAGTATAAGCATCAAAAAAAGGCAACCAATTTGGATAGCCGCCTTTTCGAAGTTATACTATTTCCCAGCTTACGTCCCGCAAAAAGTCCTGTAAGGCCGTCCTGTTGGGTCTGGTAGTGTGCAGTACTCTTCCTGATCAGCTGAGTGGGCATATGGTTCTGACAGCACCTTCAGAAGCTTTTCCATTACGCTGTAATCCCCATTCTTTACAGCCGCGTCAATTGCCTCTTCCACCCGATGGTTACGCGGAATGACGGCAGGATTGCTTCGCCTCATTAATTCATGGGAAACTTCTTTCGAATCCTTTTGCCTGCCAAGACGCTCCTGCCAACGTTTGTACCAATTTTTAAATTCCTCTTTTTCATACAGGGCAGTATCCTCCAACTTGTCGAAGGTTAAAGCGCGGAACGTATTTGTATAATCGGCATGGTATTTTTCCATAGTGCCGAGCAATTCGCTAATTAAGTTTCCATCTGCTTCATCCTCATCCAACAGTCCAAGCTTTGCCCTCATTCCATTCAGCCAATTCTTTTGGAACTGCTTCGCAAAATCGGAGATAGCCTCATTGGCTATTTTAAGAGCCTCTTCCTCGTCATCATGAAGAAGCGGCAAAAGCGTTTCGGCAAATCGGGCCAGATTCCATGCTCCGATATACGGCTGATTGCCATAAGCATAGCGGCCTTCTCTGTCGATTGAGCTAAATACGGTCGCCGGATCGTACGTATCCATGAAGGCGCAGGGCCCATAGTCAATCGTCTCCCCGCTGATCGTCATATTGTCGGTATTCATGACTCCGTGGATAAAGCCCACAAGCTGCCATTGGGAAATCAGTTTGGCCTGGCGTTTTATGACTTCCTCTAGCAGCGATAAATATTTATTTTCATCGGTTTTAATCTCCGGATAATGCCGCTCAATCGCATAGTCGGCGAGAGCCCGGAGATCATCGACTTCACCCATGCCAGCAGCATATTGGAACGTACCGACTCGGATATGGCTTGCTGCCACACGGGTGAGGATTGCGCCAGGCAGCTCGGTTTCACGGTATACAGGTTCACCTGTTTCAACAACCGCGAGGCTCCGGGTCGTCGGGATGCCAAGCCCATGCATCGCTTCGCTAATAATGTATTCCCTTAGCATCGGACCGAGTGAAGCGCGTCCATCGCCACCGCGTGAATAAGGCGTCCTCCCCGGACCCTTCAGCTGGACATCCAGCCTTTTACCTTTAGGAGTAATTTGTTCTCCAAGTAGGACAGCCCGGCCGTCGCCAAGCATCGTAAAGTGCCCGAATTGATGGCCCGCATAGGCCTGGGCCAATGGTGTTGCGCCTTCTGGTACCCGGTTGCCAGCCAAAACCGAAACTCCATCCTCCCCAGCCAATGCCTCCGCATCAAGCCCAAGCGTTTCCGCAAACGGCCTATTTAGTACCGCTAGTTTTGGAGCGCGGACCGGTGTTGGGTTATGCATCGTGTAAAATGTCTGTGGCAAGTGTGGATAACTATTGTCAAAATTCCAGCCAATTTCTTTTCCCATGGAATCTCCTTTCCTCGATGCCTTAGTCCCTTACTACATTCAAGTTTTTCCAGATGATTCATTATATCCTTTCTTAATCGAAAAGACGCTCTATTTGCTTTTGCCCCACTAAGGTCCGATTGGTTCAGCTAACCATCAGTGGGGAAAAGGATTTCCCACGGATGGAAGCTTCACTTTATTGCAAATCGGATGAGTCATCATAATCATAGCGAAAGCCGTCATCCTGGGCATGTTCGCTCTTTTCACTGGTAAAACGATACCCTACATGAATCATGCCCGTTTTCGATTTATCTGGTTGCCTGTCCTGCTGTTTTTTGTCCTTGTCCACTACGGCTGCCTCCTTCAGGTTTTCTTTTTACTATCCCAACAAACGGCTTTTGCTATGCGGGAGATGAGGTTCTCTTGAAATTAGACACAAAAAAACCGCCGCTCAATCGAACGGCGATTTCCTACTATATTAATACATCAAATACTTTTCCCTAACCTGCTTGAATTGATCAAGCTCATTCTCCCACTGAGCCTTCAATTCATCTACAGACTTTCCGCTTTCAATGCCCTCCCGGATCCAGCCATTTCCGACTAACAAATCAAAGAACGAAATGCCTTTGCTGTCAGGCGCGCGGAATTGGAAGTCATTTGGATACAAATCATGGATAGCCTTCACAATATGCAGTCCTGTTTCAACCGGCTTGAACGAGTTCCGGTCTGTGATATGGATTTGCACCCCATGAGAGAGCACCCCGGAATGTTTAGAGAACGACGGGATGAAAGATGCAGCCCTGAATTTCACTCCCGGAAGTTTTAATCCGTTCAGTTTAGCCGCCAGGTCATCGGCATTGATAAACGGCGCGCCAATCAACTCAAACGGCTTGGTCGTTCCGCGCCCCTCAGAAACATTGGTGCCTTCAATCAAAGCTCCTCCCGGATAAACCAATGCGGTTTCCAATGTCGGCATGTTCGGGGATGGCATCACAAATTCAAGCGGCGTTTCATCAAAGTACATGTTGCGCTTCCAGCCGTTCATCTCAACTACCGTCAAATCTGCCCCGATATTGAATTCCTTATTGAAAAGCATCGCAAGCTCGCCCACGGTCATCCCATGCCTGAGTGGAATCGGATAGTTCCCGACAAAAGAAGTATATTTCGATGCATCAAGCACTGGCCCCTCAACCTTTGTCCCTCCGAGCGGGTTTGGGCGGTCAAGTACGATGAACGGAATGTTGTTTTCCTTTGCCGCTTCCATTGCATAAGCCATGGTATAGATATACGTATAGAAACGGGTCCCCACATCCTGGATATCAAACAATAGGACATCCACGTTTTCGAGCATTTCCGGTGTTGGTTTCCTCGTTTTTCCGTATAGGCTGTAAACAGGAAGTTTCGTTTTCTCATCAATATAGTACTCGACATACTGCCCGGCTTGGGCGCTTCCCCTTACCCCGTGCTCCGGGCCATACAATGCCGTCAACTTCACTTCCGGGTCATTGAATAATAAATCAACAACACTAACCAGGTTTTGGTCGACTCCGGTCGGATTCGTAATCAATCCTACCCGTTTGCCTTTAATCAAATCCTTATGCTCATTTAACAAGGCCTCGGCGCCAACCAAGAATTTTTTATGGTCCTGGCTTTTTCCTTTACCCTTATCGTGGTTTGCCAATGCCACTGTTAAGGATGACAGGATTAAGATTACGGTTGCAACTGCGGATAGCCATTTTTTCAAAACAATCACTCCTGATTTTAAAATTTTCACTTCATTCCATGAACGAACCTAATAGCTTCTCTGTACCCAGCCATCTCCTTTAAAAATTGGCACTACAATATTGCCATCCGTACCTTCAATTTTGATGTTATCAACATACCAGCCCCGGCCGTTAACCGTACTGTCGGTTTCATAACGGAAACGGATAAACTTTGCGATTTCCGGTATGTCTGCTTCCACGGCAGACCAGCCATCGCTGTTGCCAGTAAATTGTTCTGCCTTCGTCCAGTTCAAGCCATCCATGGACCATTCGAGATACCCGTAATCCGAATCCTTTTCAATCCGGTACCATGTATTGAAAGTAAGCCTTACTGGCTGGGTTAATTCCACCGCTGCCGTCAACGAACGCTGCAGCTTATCGCCGTAGCCTGCGAACCAGGCCGGCCCATCAGGAATCGCAACCGGAATGGCATCAGCAACCTGCCTTGCAAAAGCTCTCCTTGCCGTATTGGTGGTAACTGTATTTCTGCTTGGATGAACCCTGTTTGTAAGAAGAATTGCAACTGTATGATTGCTCCTATTTACAACGATTGAGGTGCCTGTGTAACCGGTATGCCCGAGTGAAGATTCATCAGCGAGTCCATCCATGAACCAGCCTTGAGCAAGTTCCCATCCAAGCCCGTGATCGTTGCCGGGAAATTCGGGAATCTGGTTTTCAACAAGCATTCCGACTGTTTCCGCCTTAAGGATTTGTTCGCCTCCGTATCGGCCATCATTCAAATACATATGGGCCAATTTCGCCAAGTCTTCAGCGGTTGAAAATACACCGGCATGCCCGGCAACCCCCTCCAAAGACCAGGCATTTTCATCATGGACTTCACCCCAGACTATGCCCCTGTTTATCAAAGGCTGATACTCGGTTGCCGCAATCCTATTTTTCAGGCTAGCAGGCGGGTTGTACATGGTATCCTTCATTTTTAGAGGATCAGTTATTTGTTCTTTAACAAACTCATCCTGCCGCTTACCGGATAAGCGTTCAATCAGAACCCCGAGTGTTATCATGTTTAAATCGCTGTATGTATAGGTACTGCCCGGTTGATTGCTAAGAGGCTGGCTTAAAACGAGATTGATTCTGTCTTCACGGCTGTTCCCTTTTGTATAAAGTGGAATCCACGCTGCGAGCCCGGACGTATGGGTCATCAGCTGCCGGATTGTCACGTTTTCCTTGCCGTTCGCAGCAAATTCAGGAATATATTCCGCAACCCTGTCATCAAGTCCGAATCGACCCTGGTCAAATAGAATCATTGCGGCTGTTGTTGTGAAAATCTTGCTGATGGAAGCAAGGTCGAAAATGGTATCTTCCCGCATCAAGATTGGATTTTTAGATTCAGTAAATTGATCATCCTCATACCTGTACGCATATCCATAGGCATCATGTTTTACAATATGCCCGCTGCGCGCAACGAAAGCAACAGCTCCAGGCATGGCCTTTTCAGATATAAATTGGTTCATAAGGCCATCGATTTGATCCAAGGGCTCCCCGATCATTCCAGCGCCTCTGATGGAACCTCTGTGTAGGACGGGTGACAGCGGTCCCGGCCTGTCCCAAGAAAAAATGGGGTGTGCCCTTTGGGAACCGGAATTTTCTTCCCTTTGTTCGATAGTTGCACCCTGGCCCTGATTTCCTGCGAGGGCATATACAGGAAGGAGCGCCCCTGTACAGAGAACTGCTGACAGGGTAATTGCTAATGGTTTTTTCTTCATGATTCCTCCTTTTCCGAGCTCCGGCTCAAAAAGTTCAGTGTAAGGGCTTACACTGTTTTTCTTTTTAGCCTATCCAAACATGATTTGATCTGTCCATCCAGCCTAAGACCTACAAGTATTGGAAGCAAATCATAGACCCAACCTTTTTCCCAGGCAGAAAGGAAGGTTTATTTGTGGGGAAATTCAAAATTATGGAATCATCGCAAAAGAAAAATGCCCCAAAGGATATCCTCTGGGACATTTGCTTCATTTTTCAATTTTTGCATAAAACCTGTTGGGAAAATTATTTTTTGCAACGCGCTTTGTAACTCTATGATCATTGTTCGTTCACATGGGCTGGGTTAGAATCGCCAGTCAATCCTGCAAAAAGATACACATCGCTCTCTGTTAGTGTTTTTGAATTCGAAGCCTTGTCACCAGTTTTGATTTACCTCTCTCTATCCTATCCCTTTAAGTTTGTTCAAAAATTCACATAATTCCCATATAAAATAAGAGAATGGTAAAAACCTTCCTCTTATCCTATCAGGCTAGTTACCAAATCATCAATTCGTTTGCTTCACGCCTTAGTGGCTCACGGAAATCAGGGTGGGCGATGGCTATCAGCTTTTCTACCCTTTCCCTGATGGAGGTACCTTTTAGGTGGGCAACGCCGTATTCGGTTACAACGTAGTCGACATCGTTTCGGGACAGTGAAACGACGGCACCCGGAGTAAGCCTCGGTACTATTTTCGAAATCGTTTTCCGCTCGTTGCTTCCAGGGACTCTGATATTGGCAGTTGAATAAAGGGCAATGAATGATTTGCCGTCTTTTGAAAGCTGTGCGCCGATAGCTGTGTCAGCCTGGCCGCCAGTTCCGCTGAATTGGCGGTGGCCGATCGATTCGGAGCAGCATTGGCCTGTCAAATCGATTTCAAGGGTTGTATTAATCGAAATCATTTTATAGTTCTGACCGATTACATATGGGTCGTTTACGTAACTGCCATTCAATATGACGACACCTGGATTGTTGTTTATAAAATCGTACAGCTTCTTCGTGCCGAGCGCAAAGGTTGCGACCATCTTGCCTGTCTGCAATGTTTTTTTCCTGCCGGTTATGACGCCCGCTTCAAATAAATCAACCATTCCATCGGTAAACATTTCGGTATGGATTCCGAGGTCCTTTTTATTCATGAGCTCTGCTGAGACAGCGTTCGGGATGCCGCCGATGCCAAGCTGAATCGTGGAGCCGTCTTCAATCAATTCTGCAATCTGCTTGCCGATAATCCGGTCTTTTTCATTTGGCTCTGATGCTGGAAAAAGTGGGATATCGTAATCGGCTTCAATTACATAATCAATTTCCGATATATGAATGATTGTATCCCCAAAGGTTCTTGGCATTTTTGGATTGACCTCCAAAATGATGAGGTCGGCCATCTGTGCGATTTCTTTTTCATAGGTCGCACTTAAGGAAAGCGACAGATAGCCATGCTCATCCATCGGTGAAGCGGTGCCGATAAAGATGTTGGTATGGCGGTGTTCATTTCGCCTTACACCTGCAAAATGGAGATGGTTTGGGATGTAGGAAACCGTGCCTGCCTCGTGCATCTTTCTTACAGCAGGCATATAGAACCATCCCTCCATCAGAAATTGATTTTTATAGGCTGGGTCGCAAAAGTACGGATATTCAAGGATTGGCAAACACGTCGAGACTCTTACATCGGTAATATCCTCTGAAATCGTATGGAGCTTGGAAAGCATATCCCTTGGTTCAGCAGCCGCAAGTGCCGAGACGATATGGTCCCCGGTTTTGACGAAACTCAATGCTTTTTCGACTGTTATTTTTTTTGAAGAAAAAAGGTCATAATACTTATTCGTTTTAGACATAGTGTTCATTTTCTATCGGCCCCCATTTAATGACATTCGCTGCCCAGGCATAGCCTATTCCCGCTGAAATCATTGATATCACGGTACCGTCAGTTACCTTGCCTTGCTCTAATGCCAAGTGTAGGGAAAGGATCTGATCCACCTGGCCCATATGGCCATATTCGCTTAAATAGATTGATTGGTCTTCAGTCAGGCCAAGAAGGTCGAGCAGATACTTGTGCATGGAATACTTGAAATGGAGGACTGCCAGATAGCCGAGCTCTTCTTTGGCCACTTTCGACTTTTCAAATGCCCGTTCGATGCAGTGCAGCCAGTTAGGCATGGAAACCTCGTTCAAACGATCCTTCATATGCTTTTCATCAAATAGTCTTAAAGATTTGTAGGCTTCGTTAAGGTTTTCGCTGGTAATCGGCTTTTCGGTTCCACCGAATTCCACTCCTGCGTCGCGCGCCATTGTTCCGTCTGTCATAATATGCGAGCCTAATAGGAGGTTGCGTCCGTAGTTCTTTTTTAATATAATCGCTCCGGCTCCTGCTGATAGGTTATACATCATCGACATCGCCCGGTCGGTGTAATCGACGAAATCGCCATTGCGATAGCCGCCTACAATCATGACGGTGTTAATGTCCTCGTCTGAAAGCATCATGTCCTTTGCTATTTTCATGGCCGAGACTGCTGTACAGCAGCGCTGCTGGAGATCGATGCCCCATGCATTGGTTGCGCCGATTTGTTCCTGGATGTAAATGGCGGAAGTGGTTAGCGGATATTCCTTCCACTCTTCTCCGATTGAGATGACCAGATCGATTTCCTTCGGGTCGATTCCGGTGTTCTTGAGTGCATCTAGGCCCGCCCGGACGCCCATTTCCTGTGTCCCGTCATTTTCGCCGGGAACCCGCTTTTCCTTGATCCCCAGCTTTTGGGAGATGGCTTCCTCCGTCCAAACGCCGTTTGTCGCATCGGCAATATCCTTCGCGGTCATTCTATGGTCTGGGATATAGATGCCTGTTCCGACAATTCCAACATCATTGGTTGTCATTCTTTACGCCTCCTGTCTATAGTTATCCAGACTGTTTTTAGCGCCTAGTTTCATTTGTTACCTTTCAAAAAATCTATGATTAAGTGGTTGGTTTGTTTGGGCTTCTCCATAAAAAACAGATGTCCTGCATCATCCAAGATGATTGCTCTTGAATGGGCAATTTTTTCAAGAAGAAGCTGTGCATTCTCAAAAGGTACGACTCGATCACCTCGACCTGCGAGTATGAGTGTTTCTGCGACTATCGTGTCTACCTTGTTTTCGCTATTAAAGGACGCACCGGCAAACAGCTGTCTCTGATAAGCCTGTTTTGGCTGTGGATTATTTCTCTGCTCTTGTAAGATAAAATCAAGGATGTCCTGGTTTTCGTTCAATGTCCCTTCGTTTAAAGCGGTGGAAACAGCGTATCTCGCTTTTTCAGGAGTACGATCCTTGCTTGCACCCTGGAGCATGATTTCCAGTGTTTCCTTCGGGATTGGGATACTTTTAGCGCCTCCGAATGAGGTGCAGCAAAGGATTAATTTATCAACCATTTCGGGATAGGTAATGGCAAATTCCTGGGCGATAAAGCCTCCCATTGAAACTCCTAAAATATGTGCTTTATCAATATTCAAAGCTTTGAGAACCTCAGCAGTGTCTTCAGCAAACAGCTGGATCGTGTATTCCATTTCAGGCTTATCGGTATGCCCTACACCGCGGTTATCAAAGATAACAACCTTAAAATGGCTGGATAACTCCTCTACTTGCCGTCTCCACATCCAGCTTGCATACCCGAGCCCTTCCAATAAGACAAGGGCCGGGCCTTCTCCATGTATTTCATAGTAAAATTCAATTCCATTGGCTTTTACTTTTGGCATAATCACTATCCCCCTTCTCTTGAAGCTTTTATAGGAACCGGTTGCTAGATAAAGTTTATGAAAGGCTTTGTTTCCTTAAAAATGCAAAAGCCGTTCCTGGCCTTTCTTCGGGCCCTGTCGGTTTTCCGGACACTGTTCAGAAATCGAACATTTGACCCTCTATTTGAATAAGGGTTTCCTAAATGCCAGGATAGAGCATTTAGGAACCCTTACTTTTAGAACTTCAGACCACAGAAATTAGGTGCCCTGCAGTCCGATTGGTTCACCTGGCCAGTTGTAGCACAGATTTATTCGAATTCTGTGAACTCGGAATCCAGGGTAAAGATAAAGTTGCCTCCATCCTGGGCGACTTTGCTCAGTGCCATTTTGGTAACGCCTTCACGCTTGCCATCTACATAGCTGATTTCGGGAGCAAGTCCGTCTGTGAACGTCATGCCGTTCATTGCTTCAACATAGCCTTCCCATGACAGGTTATCCCCTGCTGCTTTCAGTCCTGCAATAAATGTTTCGGCTGCAACCCAGCCAGCCATTGTGTAAGCATTGATTACCTTTTGTTCCGGGAAGTATTTTGCCATTGCGTCCATCAGCGGTTGAAGCTTTGCTGCATCGGCATTGACCCAGCCCATGACATAGAGGTTCTTGATTACATTCGGAGCTCCTGGTGCTGCCAGTGCAAGGAAGGATGCATCTGCATTTGAATAGGTTGTGATCATTGGAACGTTGAAGTTCACTTTCTCGAATTCTTTCAAAATGCCAGTCGTTGCGCCTGCAAGGCTGTAGACGATTACGACATCAGGGTTAAGGCTCTTTGCTTTTTGGACTGGAACGGTGAAGTCTGTATCTGCGCCACCGATTGCCAATTTGCCTTCTTCTTTAAGGATTCCTTCCTGGCCAAGCGCTTTTAAGCCTTCCGCGAAACCTTCAACACCATCGCGGCCCACGTCATCATTTTGATAAATGACAACAACATTTTTAGCGCTGAATTTTTCCACTGCGTATTTAGCCATCAGCTTGCCTTCATAGTAGTAGTTTGGCTGGACAGGGAAGAAGTTTTTCCCGGATTGTGTAAGCTGCTTTGCGCCGGAGCCGAAGTAAACGGCTGGGATTCCTTCTTCTTGGACAATGCTTTCAGTCGCCATGACTCCTGGCGTGCCAAGCTGGCCGACAACAGCGAAAACTTTATCATCGTAAACGAGTTCTTCCATTGCCTTTACGGCTTTATCCGGCTTGAATTCATCGTCTTTCTTAATTAGCTCAACGGTCCTGCCATTTACTCCACCTTCATCATTCACTGCTTTCAAATATGCTTGCATTCCTTCAAAGTATGGAGTGCCAATGAATGCTAACGCCCCTGATTGGACGCCAATGGTTCCGATTTTTACCGACTTATCGGTAACACCCTGGGCCAGTTCGACCTTTTCTGGTTCGTCTTTCTCGTCCTTGCCCGTTGTTTTTTCACTGTTTGAACATGCCGCTACTGAAAAGAGAAGAGTGAGTACTAAAGCCAACAATGAACCTTTTTTGAAAATTTTCCCCATGATTTTGATCTCCCTTTTTTAAATTTTTTTCAACTATGCATCTAAGCATTTGCTTAGTAAATGCCGTGGGTTAATGGCCGCCCAGATAGGCCTGCTTGATTTTCGGATCATTCCTTATCACTTGTGCGGGTCCGTGATGAATGACTTTCCCTGTCTCGAGGATATAGGCATGATGGCTGATGGACAGGGCCTGGTTTGCATTTTGTTCGACTAGGAATACGGTGGTCCCCTGCAGGTTGATTTCCCGGATTATCGAAAAGATATCTTTTACAATCAACGGCGCGAGGCCCAGGGAAGGCTCGTCGAGTAAAAGCAGTTTAGGTTTGGCCATCAATGCCCTTCCAATGGCCAGCATTTGCTGTTCCCCTCCGGATAAGGTCCCGGCATCCTGCTTTTCCCTCTCTTTTAATCTCGGAAAATAGGTATAGACCTTTTCCAGGGACTTGGCGGCTTCCTTTCGATCTTTTTGTGTATAGGCGCCGATTTGCAGATTTTCTTTGACGGTCAGTTCGGGGAAAACTTGCCTTCCCTCTGGTGCCTGAACGATCCCGGATTTCACAATCTTTTCAGGAGATTGGCCTGTCAAACTCTTATTGCCAAAGGTGATGCCGCCCTTTTGCGGCTTCATCAACCCTGAAATAACCTTTAAAATAGTAGTTTTCCCTGCCCCGTTCGCACCCAGGAGGGTTACAATATTTCCTTCCTTTATTTCAAGAGATACATCCTTAAGGGCATGGATGTAGCCATAATAGGCATCGATGTTTTCGAGCTTAAGCATGAACCTCATCCTCCTTGCCAAGATACGCTTCCTGTACGGCTGGATGATTTTGGATTTCCTTTGGACTGCCCTCTGCAATCTTGGAGCCAAAGTTTATCGCACAAATTTTTTCACAAACCTCCATAACGAGGTTCATATCGTGTTCAACGAGGATGATGGTGACGTTAAATTCATCCCTAATTTTTTTAATAAGGTTGGTTAATGTTTGTGTTTCACTATGATTCATGCCGGCAGCAGGTTCATCGAGGATAATCATTTTCGGATTGGACATCAGCGCCCGCCCGAGTTCGATCAGCTTCATGACCCCGTAAGGCTGGGCTGCCCCTGGATAGTGTTCAATCCCGCGGATGCCCAGGAAATCCATAATATCGAGAGCCTTTTCGCGGATCCGCTTTTCTTCCTTTTTTACGAACGGGAGCCGGAAGCCCTGTGAGAGGATTCCTCCCTTTGTCATGCTGTGCTGGCCGATGATCAGGTTTTCCAGGACAGTCAAGTTTTTAAAAAGTTCGACATTCTGGAAGGTCCGTACCAAACCGATGTCGACCATTTGATGGACCTTATAATCGAGCAGATTTATATGCCCTTGAAAGGTGAGTTTTCCTTTGTCGGGAGTATAGAATCGGCTGATGCAATTGAATACGGTTGTTTTGCCTGCGCCATTCGGTCCGATAAGGCCATAGATTGCATTTTTTTCAACGGTGAAGCTTAGGTTGTCTATCGCCTTTAACCCCCCGAAGGAAATGGACAGGTCCTCTACCTGTAAGATCGGTTCCATCGTTATCCCTCCACTCCCTTTGTCGGTTTCGTGTGCTTCGGCCTGCCAACGAATAGTGATTTAAGCTGGGATCCTATTCTCGCTAGGCCATATGGGAAAAACATGATGACAAGGACAAGCGCCACCCCGGTAAAAATGCTGGCAACGTTCTTGATGTTCTGCAGCCACTCAATATCTTTTACGAATTCAGGAACAAATACGATAAATGCTGCACCTAATACGCTTCCCGGTATGGAGGCCAGGCCTCCGATAACAACCATCGCCAATAAATTCAGTGACAGGTCGATTCCCCATTGATTCGGCTCTGTATATCGGATTAAGTGTACATATAAAGAACCGCCGATCCCGGCGTAAAAAGCGCTTAGTGCAAAGGCAATCAATTTATATTTGAATAAGCTGACACCCATCGCCTGGGCCGCATGCTCACTATCCCGGATCGCAATCAGGGCGCGTCCGGTTTTTGAAGATAAAAGGTTATGGGCAAATAGAATAAGCAAAACACAGATGATGACCGCCAAAACGAAAAAGTGTTCACGTTCCCTCAAGGCGAAGCCAAAAATCTCTGGGGTGGCCGCCCGTGCCCCGGAGAATCCATTCGTAAAGGCAATCCATTCCTTAAAGGTCTGTTGGATGGCAACCCCAAAGCCAAGTGTCGCAATTGCGAGGTAATGGCCCTCAAGGCGAAGCGCCACTAATCCAAGGATGAGCCCGATGACCATTGGAATCAGTCCGGATAATAAGAGACTTACTAAAAACGGAAGTTCATAGTTTGCAGTAATATAGGCTGATAAATAGGCTCCCAGTCCCATAAAAGCCGCATGGCCAAGCGAGATTTGTCCTGCATACCCGAGCAGGATATTAAAGCCGATTGCAACGATTGCATAAATGACGATTAGATTCATCATCGTCATCGTGGACCGATCCATCTCAACCAGTAATGGAATCATCGCGACGATCAGCCCGGCCACTATATAGAGGAATGGTTTGTTTTTTAACAATCCCTTCATGCCTTACACCTTCTTCCGGTGGACTTTGCCGAAGAGTCCTGTAGGTTTGACGATTAGAATGATGATCAACAAAGCATATACGATGACTGTTTTCCATTGCAGCGAGATGTAGTAGCCAACAAGGTTATCAAAAACCCCGATAACAAAACCGCCGACAACTGGCCCGACAAAGGATCCGAAACCGCCAAGGACGGCAGCAATGAATGATTTCAAATGCACTTCTCCCATCATCGTCGTCGAAACGTTGGTTGTCGGGGCAATCAGGATTCCCGCGATCGCTCCGAGTACGGTGGCGATGATCCATGACAAGGAATACACCTTCGAAACCGGCACTCCCATCAATTTTGCGGTTGTCTCATTTTGGGCAGTGGCCCGGATGGCAATGCCAATCAATGTATTTTTTATCAAATAGAATAAAATCGCCATGATTACGAGTGTAATTGAGATGATGAAAATGGCGTTAGGCTGGATAATGACTTCCCCGATGTTGATATTGTCCATGGTCAACGCTTTTCTGAATGGGTGCATATCAATTCCGAACAATGCGGATGCTACTCCGTTAAAAATCATAATAAGTCCAAGGGTGATGATCATTTTACTTACCAGGTTAGCCTTTGATGCAGGCCGTATGAAGACTCTCTCAACGAGAAAGCCAAGAAAGACCGCAAATAAAATGGCTCCGATGAACGCAACTGGATAAGACATCGTTTGCTGGAATATTGTAAAGGCGATAAAGCTGCTGAACATAGCCATTTCACCTTGAGCAAAGTTAATGACGTCAGAGGTCCGGTAAATCAGGACTAAACCCAGGGCAGCCAAAGCATACAAACTGCCTGTTTCCAATCCAGCTATGACATTTTGAAAAAATTCAACCATAACAAGCCCTCCTTTTCTTTTTAGTGCAGCTATACTTTCTTACATTGCAAATACCGTGCCAATTTTTAATAAAATGGTTATGCTGATTGAATGAGGTTGCGAAAAACCCGTGATTTTAAAGGGTTTTTCGACTTGTAAAAATTTTTTGAACAAATAAAAAATGACTTTGATTTGTTCTCAAAGTCATTTTGGTTTGTAAGCGCTTTCGTTTTAGTGTCCGATATTCCGACAGGTGTAGGGTTTCACGACAGAGGCGGCTTTAATTGGTATTTTTCTATTTTGTCGTAGAGGCTCGAACGGCTAATATTGAGGATATCAGCTACCTTTACTTTATTAAAGTTCAACTCGTCCAGGTAATTTTTAATAATCTCTTTTTCCGTTTCGTCCAGGATACTTTTTAACGTTTGCCCTTTTGATAGCTTATGAAGCTTCTTGTTTCTCGTAATCGTGAATGGAAGATGGACAGAATGAATCGTATCGGTATCTGTGAGATTGATGGCACGCTCCAGTACGTTCTCAAGTTCCCTGACGTTACCAGGCCAATGGTAGTTCAGCAGATGCTCCATCGCATTATTGGAAATGGTGCGGACGTAAACCCCTAACTGGCTCGACAGCTTCTCAAGCAGCTTCATCGCCATATCCGCCGTATCGGTTTCCCGTTCGCGCAACGGCGGGATTTCAATTGACATGACATTCAGGCGGTAAAAAAGATCTTCACGGAATGACCCTTCCTCCACCATTTTTTCGAGGTTTTTATTGGTGGCCGCAATCACGCGAACATCAACTGGAATCGTCCTCGTACCGCCAACTCTTTCAATCTCTTTTTCCTGCAGGACGCGAAGGAGCTTGGCCTGCATGCTGAGCGGCATGTCGCCAATTTCATCAAGAAAAATGCTGCCGCCGCTTGCCAGTTCAAACTTTCCAAGCTTGCCTCCCTTTTTAGCCCCCGTAAACGCTCCTTCCACATAGCCGAATAGTTCCGACTCAAGCAGCTCCGCCGGGATTGCGGCACAGTTGACCTTGATAAATCTCTCATGCTTCCTGTTGCTGGAGTGATGGATTGCATGGGCAAATAATTCCTTGCCAGTTCCGCTTTCCCCCAGCAATAAAACATTCGATTTTGTTTGGGAAGCCCTTCTTCCCATATAAATCGCCAACACCATTTTCTCGCTCGTACCCAGGATGTTTTCCCAGCTATATTTCGCACCATGGATGTGCTTCAACTGTTCCTCAGCATAGTTTAACGCTGTCTCAAGGAGTTTATTTTTTTCAATAATATCCTTGAACTCTTTCACATCCTGGAAGAGCAGCAACCCAAAGCCGTAGGCCACTTCTTGATTTATATCCAGTACAGGTATTCTGTGGACAATCGCTGTTTTTCCGTTCTTAAATTTATGTTTCCAGGCTATCTCCGGTTTCTTGCTTGATAATACATATGGGAACCTTGAAAATTCATCTACTTCCAATACCGGTTTTCCTATGATTTCTTCCTTCGGGAAACCTAAATAATCGGCAAAAATTTGGTTAATCATCCGGATTTTCGTATCTTTATCAACCAAAATGATTGGAACTGAAATAGGATCAAACAGCTTTTCCATTGTATTCAGAAAAGCCTCTGAGCCAAGGATTTCCAAATCTACAGTGGTGATTACGTTGGTAACATCCAAACTCACAAATTCCCCTCCCGTTTTCATCTCTATTCCTTTATTGTATATAATTAACAGTACAAAATGGAACTTTTTTATAAAAAATGTAGGAAATTCAGACAGTGTTTGTCGTTGGCTACATTCCGGGTGGAGATTTTTCTTTAAAATAGTGATTATTCAGGTTGGCAAGATTCTTGCATACTATTTAATTGACTATATATTGGGAGGTAACAAGAGATGAGATTAAAAGACAAAGTGGCGATTGTTACGGGAGCTGGAAGAGGAATCGGGGAAGCAACTGCGATAAAATTTGCAAAAGAAGGTGCAAAGGTCATCGTTGCCGATGTAAACAGCGAGGACGTTGACCGGACTGTTGCTGTTATTACTGAAGACGGCGGCGAGGCGGTTGGCATGGTCGTTGATGTAACTGAACTGGTCCAGGTGGAAAAAATGGTTTCTGATACGTTGGAGCATTTCGGAAGCGTTGACATCGTGGTGAATAACGCCGGAATCACCGCTGACGCCCAGTTGATTAAAATGGAAGAAGCCCAGTGGGACAGGGTCATTGATGTTAACTTAAAAGGAGTCTTCAACGTCGCCCAGGCCGCAGCAAAACAAATGAAGGAGCAGCGTTGCGGCGTCATTTTGAATGCCTCCTCTGTTGTTGGCTTATATGGAAACTTCGGACAAACAAACTATGCAGCAACCAAATGGGGCGTCATCGGCATGAGCAAAACGTGGGCGAAGGAGCTTGGCCGGTTTGGCATCCGTGTGAATGCGGTTGCCCCTGGGTTCATCATGACGCCGATGGTCGAAAAAATGCCTGAAAAGGTTCTTGAAATGATGAAAGGAAAATCTCCGCTTGGGGTCCTCGGCCAGCCGGAGGACATTGCCAATGCGTATACGTTCCTTGCCTCTGATGAAGCACGGTATATTACCGGGACTGTATTGAGCGTTGATGGCGGGGTTGTGCTTTAATACATGTGGGGATTATCGGACAATTTTCATTAGGGGGAGACTGGATCTGTCCGATATGTGAGTTATCGGACCAGAGTTCTTTAAAACTAGGTGGGTTTTGTCCGTTATTCGAGGTTGAGTCGGGCTGATTCTTATGGAATTCAGCCTTTTTGCATATGATGGGAGGCGTTGGCATGGCAATGATGAATATTAACGGAAATGAATTGTTTTACGAGGTGTTTGGGGATTCGGAAGCGCGCGAAACGGTTATGTTTTTTAATGGAGTGATGACGACGACGTCTTCGTGGGCCTTATACTATCCCCTTTTTGAAAAAGTCGGCTATCGGATTCTCCTTCATGACTTTAAAGGACAAATGAAATCCGCCAAGCCTGATGGCCCTTATACATTTAGGGAGCATGCGGAAGATGCGAAGGTTTTGCTGGATGGGCTGGGAATTAAAAAGGTGCACCTGGTCGGAACGTCGTATGGCGGCAAGGCGGCACTTCGGTTTGCGATTGATTATCCTGAGATTGCGGTTAGCCTGACGTTGATTGATGTTGCCAGTGAAATTGACGAAACGACTCGGCTGTTTTTGGAGGGCTGGAAACAGCTGGCTATGGGTCCTCAAGGAGAAGCTTTTTTCTGGGGAGCGGTCCCTTCCCTTTACTACAATTCCTTTGTTGAGAAAAATAAAGAATTTCTCGCCGAGCGGGCAAAGCTAATGAATGATATTGGAGAGGATTATTTCAAGGGGCAGGTCCACCTCTATGATACGTATATCAATGATTTGGATGTAACCGGTGAGCTTTGCAAAGTGAAGTGTCCGACTCTCGTTGTGGTTGGGGAGAATGATCTGCTGACCCCCCGCCGATTTTCGGACATTCTTGTACGGCACATACCGAATACGGAATATCTCATCATTCCCGAGTGTGGCCATGTGGCCATTTTTGAACAGCCTGAGAGCTTGTTGACTGCGATGGTGGGGTTTGTTTTGAAAAATAGTGAGTGTGTGAGGAGTTAGTGTGGCGGCCTGCTAGCAGTCTTGGACTTCTTCACGACTTCGTTTGGTAAGCCTTGAAAAGTGAGTAGTACAAAAATGGCACTTATCACTTTTCAAGACAAATGGTTTTTCTCTTGAAATTATTTGGCGAAAGGTAATCTAGCGTTGAGTGTTTCCTTCTTTCGTTGTAGAAGCTGCCAATATTATAATTTCACCAAATCAAATCGGTCCTTAGATTCCTAAAAGAGCCGTTTAACCAATGAAAATTAGTTCGACGCTTCCCAGCGGGCGACTTCTTCCCTGACCCGCGGCGCCACTTCCGTACCAAAAAGTTCAATCGCCCTCATTACATCTTCATGCGGCATCGACCCAACCGGGCAATGAAGCATGAACCGGGTTATCCCGACATTTTTACGTAAAAAGATAATCTTTTCCGCGACTGTTTCAGGGTCCCCGACATAAAGCGCTCCTTCCAGAGTCCGCGCAGAGTCGAATGCCCTGCGAGAGTACGGCCCCCAGCCACGCTCCCGCCCCAGCTTGTTCATAACCTGCTGGGTTGACGGGAAAAACTTATCCGCTGCTGTTTCGGTATCCTCCGCCACAAAGCCGTGCGAATGGGACGCAACTTTCAGCTTTGAAAGATCGTGTCCCGCATGTTCGGCAGCCTTCCAATAGAGTTGGACAAGCGGGGCAAAGTGAAGCGGGCTTCCCCCGATAATGGCGAGGACAAGCGGCAATCCGAGTAACCCTGCACGAACAACGGATTCCTGATTGCCTCCGCTTCCAATCCAGATTGGCAATGGATCCTGTACCGGCCGCGGGTAAATCCCAATATTATTAATAGCTGGCCTGTGCTTCCCGCTCCGGGTCACTTTCTCTGATTTTTGCAGCGCCAATAGCAAGTCCAGCTTCTCCTCAAACAGCTCATCATAATCCTTCAAATCATATCCAAACAGCGGAAACGACTCGATGAACGATCCCCTTCCCGCCATGATTTCCGCCCGGCCGTTTGATAATCCGTCGAGCGTCGCGAAATCCTGGAAAACCCGCACTGGGTCATCCGATGAAAGCACCGTTACCGCACTTGTGAGCCGAATCCGCTTTGTCTGCATGGCGGCAGCCGCCAGCAAAACTGCCGGTGATGAAGCCGCGAAATCCTCCCGGTGATGCTCTCCAACACCAAATACATCTAGTCCCACCTGATCCGCTAAAACAATTTCCTCAGCTACTTCGCGCAAACGCTGCGCATGGCTGATAACTTTCCCGGTCCCCGGATCCGGCGTAGTTTCCACAAATGTACTAATGCCTAATTCCATTTTCAATTCCTCCTTCATCAGCCACCCAAATGCATAGCCAGATATCCTCCATTGTACCTTTTTTAAGAAATTGCGAGTAAAAATCCGCTCTCACTTCTGTTTTTTGATTTTCTTTTTCCAAGAGAAATAGAAGACAACCGCTATGAGCAACAAGCAAGCCAAATAAAAACTGTACTTTGATCCGTACAGCTTTACTTTATCCCAATCCTTCCCTAGAACTGTTCCTAGTGTAATAAAGGTAAACGTCCAGATAAAAGCCCCGCTGTATGCAAAAATAACAAATTTTTTAATCGGGTATTTATTGATGGCAGCAATATAGGCGGTGAGATGGCGAATCCCGGGTATAAAATAGCCTACAACTAGGACAGCGGGGCCAATTTTTTCAAATAACTTCTTTGTGTAATTGATTTTTTGCTCGGTAATATGGACTTTAGGGCCAAACTTGTGTAAAAGCGGCAGCCCTAATTTATAGCCAATAAAGTAACTCAGGCTAATTCCCCCTGCCGCCCCGGCAAAAGCACTCACTAGTGACGGAAAATAGGAAAGTTTGTCCCGGAAAATCGAAAAACCGACATACGTCAAAAGGACCTCATCCGGAATGGGAAGGCCCACAATCCCCCCAACCAGCAAGATGATGATCCCGATATAACCAAAATGTTCGATAAAATAGTTCAAATGCTGTTCCATTCCGCATCCCACCAGGAAAATAATAGAACTATTCTTTTACCCGTTTTACAAGTAATTAAAAGGAAAGCCCATCATTATTCTTTAGCCAATTGGCCTATTTATGCAAAAAAGTGATGAATGCACAGTTGATTTGGAGGTTTAACCTGAACACTTTTTTATTAGGGCATGTGGGCATAATGTAATAAATTGATTTCGAGGAGGTTATCGTTTGAGTGAGTTTTGTGCTTCATTATGGCCGGAAGATCCAACCCCAGAAGGTTTAAAGAACTGCAGTCAATGCGGCCTCGATGAGCATGGGTCGAGAATGGTTTGGGGGGAAGGGAATCCAGATGCCCCAATTCTCGTCTTGCTGGATAATCCCGGCGCACGAGAGGATAGAAAAAACAGGCCTTTTATCTGTGGAACGAGGCAAACGCTTCAGCATGCTGCTTATCACGCTGGATTAACAACCAACGACTTGTACGTCACCTATGTTTTAAAAAGAAAGCCTGTCCGAGCCTATAATAAAGAGCGAACCCGGCAAATCTGCCTAGGCCACCTTAAGCAGCAACTCGAGACAAAGCAGCCACAATCCATCATCTGCCTCGGCAACATTGCTGTTCAATCTTTCTTTCAAAATACAGAAGCAAACGTAAAATCATTAAGAGGCCAAATCCATGAAGTCCAGGGATACAAAACAATCGTTGCCTACCATCCATTGGCTGTCAGGCGCCGCCCCAACCTATTGCCCATATTTTTGGAGGATTGGAAACTGGCCGCAGAGCATTTATTTAACAATGGGTCTGTTAGTTAGTCTGCCTCAAAAGATAATAAAACCCTAAAGCTGACAGCCTGAAAAATCAGTGCTGTTTGCTGTAGGGGATTATTTTATGGCTGGAGGATAATACTCTTCTTTTGGAATGCCTGTCACTTCCGTTAATGACATTGTATCCGCTGCCTATAAAGCAAAAAGCCATTCTATGGAAACTAAGAATGGCTTTTAAATGTTTCTTATTATCATTGGATATATAGATAAATTTACGTTTCCTCTATAACCGGTTTTCCAGCCTTGATTAATACTTTGTTCCGCCCTAACATGATAGCCAATACGATAATGAACACGCCCGTTCCTATCAGCAGCCATTCAATTTTGATTATATCGGCGAGCGGGCCGAATATAAGCATTCCGATTGGCATCATTGAGGTTGAAATCATTCCCATGACTCCAAAAACTCTTCCTAAATAGTCTTCTTCTATTTTTTCTTGCAAAAGAACGGTTGTCGGAGTGTTGAAAATTGGCATTGTAACTCCGAAAATGGCCATGAAGACTAAATAAATCCAAAAGATCGGAATGATGCCAAGCGCGAATGTGCAAATACCCATGATCACACTCGCAAATGCCATCGTTTTGACTTTATTTTGAAAGCCTCCCCAGGCGGCAATAATTCCGCCGCCAGCCATCATGCCGATGGAAAAGGCAATCTCAATTGCAGTTAGTCTCCATACATCATCGCCAAAACTGCGGGCCACCTGCAATGGCGTCAAAAATGCCGCAGGCGCCATCAATACAAAAAAGACCGCAAAGAAAAGGAAAAATTGTTTAAGATAAGCATGGCTATTAACATAGTGCAACCCTTGTTTAAAGTCACTCATGTAGCTCGTCGTTTGTTTTTCCGTTGCCTTCTTATGCGCGGGAATCTTTAAGAAAGCAAGCAATGTAACAATGGCAATCGCCGCAGTAATGACATCAATGAAGAAAATGATTTCAATCGAAGTCATTGCTAGTAACGCCGCACTGACCATCGGAGAGACAAACATGATAATAGCAAGAATACTTCCATTTATTCCGTTTACCTTTGTCAGCCTATCCTTTGGAACGATTTGCGGCAAAATAGCCCCGACAGCCGGCGTCTGGATCCCCGTACCAAAGGCTCGGATCGCAGCCATCACAAAAAGCAGCCAAAGGGAGTCATACCCCATTAAAAAAAGGATAGCCATAATTAATGTAGCCACTGCAATAAGCGCGTCTGCCAATACAATCAGCATTTTCCGGTTATAGCGGTCGGCCCAAACGCCTGCAACAGGCGACAAAATAAACGTAGGGATGAAACCGCAAATGATATACAGCATCATCATTAATCCCGATTTTGTCGTTAACGTGATGTACCACATTATCGCATATTGAACCAGGGATGATCCAAAAAGCGAAATCGTCTGGCTCGTTAAAAAGAGAATGATATTCCTGAACCAATTCTCCTTATGATCATTCGTTTCTACATTCATTACCTAACAACTCATTCCTTCATTTCTATTTTACTGGGAACAGTATACCCAAAGTTACACCTATTTTACCCGTTTTGCGACAGTTCCCAACCTAACCTGATTTCACCTGCGCTTCACAGATATCGGTGCTTTATCTGACAACCCACCCCGATTTCTGCCTCCGCTTGTCAGATATCGGTGCTTTATCTGACAACCCAACCCGATTTCAGGCTACGCTTGTCAGATATCCGGGCTTTATCTGACAACCCAACCAGATTTCTGCCTCCGCTTGTCAGATATCCGGGGTTTATCTGACAACCTAACCCGATTTCCGCCCTCTGCTTGTCAGATATCATGGGTTTATCTGACAACCCAACCAGATTTCAGGCTACGCTTGTCAGATATCGGTGCTTTATCTGACAACCCAACCAGATTTCTGCCTCCGCTTGTCAGATATCCGGGGTTTATCTGACAACCTAACCCGATTTCCGCCCTCTGCTTGTCAGATATCATGGGTTTATCTAACAACCCAACCCGATTTCCGCCTCCGCTTGTCAGATGACAAGGCTTTATCCGACAACCCAACCCGAATTTCGCTTGCGAATATGTAGCAATACGCAAAATTTCTCTAAGCTAGAGCCCTCTTAACGATTGTCCCATCCTTTATGAATTCTGAAGGATATTGATAAACAAATGGATCCTTTATGCATACCTCTTCCCATGCAGCCACACAGGCAGGATCAAAGTGAGTTCCTATACTATCTTTTAAAAATTCCATTGCCTTACCGTGAGTCCATGCTTTCCTGTACGACCTTTCAGATGTAAGTGCGTCGTATACATCCGCCACGGCTACGATTCTAGCATATAATGGTATGTTTTCTCCAGAAAGCCTGTCTGGATATCCTGTACCATCCCACTTTTCATGATGGGACCGAATGATGCTTAATTCTTCTTTTAAAAATCCAAGCACTTTGCACATATTAAATCCTGTTGCAGGGTGTTCCTCAATCAGCATTCTTTCTTCCTGTGCCAATCTTCCTGGTTTATTCAGGATGTAATCTGGAATGCCTATCTTTCCAACATCATGCAGGAGGGAACCTTGCAGAATAATTCGCAGTTCTTCTGGTTTGAGACCCATTTCCTCCGCTAGTTTCAAAGCATATAAGGTTACCCTGAATGTATGTCCGGCTGTATAACTGTCCTTCTCTTCTGTAGCCGTCACAAGGGCCCTGATACTGGACGGGATGCTATTTGTTATACGCTCAAACGGATCTGTGATAAACAGGGAACGCAATGATTCAGATACCGTTCCTTTAACTGCATATTGCTTGTATAAGCCAATGATCATAACCACCATTGAACCAAGAAGAAGGAAATGATAAATCCACCAGCTCAGGCTCCACAATAATCCTCTTACCATAATAATCTGGGACACCATAATCCAGCCAGAGCTAAAGACAATTGCAAGCTGCAATGGAAACCGCGTAAAACGGTAGGATTGGAAATACCTATGTATTGTCACCCCATTAAGTACAAGAATAAGGATGGTAATAATAATCTTTAACGGATTCATGTTAAGTGGAACAATGTCAACAATCCCTGGATTCAGAAGGCCGATGGTGCAAAAAATGCTTAGGGCAATTGTCCAGGAAGGAACCAGGACTTTTTGCCGGGAGGCGAGAAAAACGATAAATTTATTATTAGAGGAAAATGAAGAGAACCATAGCCAAACAGTTACAAGCAGCATGCTTAATTGCGCCGCTACACCAGGCAGGCTTGTAATTCCAAAAATAAAAAACGGCGTTGAAAGGCCATGGACTGAAAACATAATAGAGAGGGATATAAAAGCGAGCGAAAGGATACTGACTTTTATATTCCTCAGCCTGCTGCCACATATCCCTACCAATAGTGCAATCCCTGAAGCAAGAATGGACACAACCGAAACAATATAAAAATGGCCATGGGGATGTACTAAGGTAGGATTATTGAAAATCTCCAACTGAATCAATTCAAATAAAACATACGGGAAAATTATTGCTAAAAAAGGTATGGAAATCACTATTTTTTTCATCTTAATCCTCCAGGCTGAACAACAGAACGAATATTATGTATCCGTTCCATTTTAACACGGGAAGAAACTGGTAAGAATATTTATTTTTTAACATACCAAATTGGTAAACAGTGTAAATAGGTCGGCACTAACCTTTACCAAGTATGATACTATATTTACAGATACGCAGAGGGGGGATTAGCCATGCCGGATTGGTCGTACCATACTTTATTCAAGCCGATTCTCATGAAGCTGCCCCCTGCCTTTAGCCGCGGGTTTATTCACCGTGGAATGAGCATGTTATCATCTACGCCAATCGGCGAAGCCGTTATTGAATTCCTTGGCCACATGGCACCTCCAAAGAAACTGGAAAATCATTTATTTAATGTCGATTTTGCCACCCCGGTAGGACTGAGTGGGAGATTGGATTCCGAATTATCAGGATTGAAGGCCTTTCAAAATCTTGGGTTTGGCTTTATTGAAATTGGCCCCGTTTCACTTAACGGCTCGACACAGAAGGAGATTCTAAGCGTTGACCCAGAAAAGGAGCAAATTACAGGAATATCAGGCCGAACACAAGCCTTGGAAACAGTTATAAAAGAACTGGCTTCATTAAAAAAGAAGAAAATGCCTTTTTTAATTAGGGCCGAGGGAACGTTAAATGAAATAAATCAAATTTGCGATACCCTTCTTCCTAATGGTGATGCATTCATTCTAAATAGCACTCTTTTCGAATCAGATACTCAATTTCACCATTTTAGAAACAGAATCGATAAACCCGTCATCCTGGACTGCACAGCAGAACTCGGAACAACAACCGAACGGATTCGAACCTTTCATCCAATCGGAATCCTTCTTGAAGGGACTTCTTCTGAAATTCTTCGCCATGGACTGGCAGTTTTAAGGGAATCATTTGGTGAGGACGTGCCGCTAATAACCTCAGGTGGAGTAAAGGAACCTGCCAATGCTGTGGCATTATTGGAGAGCGGCGCTTCCCTTATTCTTTTGGGGCAAGAATATGTATTCTCCGGTCCTGGACTGCCAAAACGGATAAATGAAGCATACAGTGGCACTTTCCAAAAGCAGCCCGCCATTTTGGACGGATGGATCTGGTATTGGCTGTTTGGGTTTGCCATTACAGTTGCTGGATTCATTGCGTTATTTTTCAGCATGAAAGATGTAATCCTTCCCTACGATGAAGCGTTCCTTGGTATGTTCAGGGACGATATTGTGGATTTTAATTCCGCGATTTTATTTTTTATGGCGCATGACCGCATGACACTTTCAGGGACCATGATATCAGGTGGCATCATCTACATGCAGTTGGCGAGGCATGGAATCAGGTACGGGTTGCATTGGGCTAGAAAAGCCGTAAACACCGCCGGGATTATTGGATTTCTAGGGATCTTTTTATTTATTGGATATGGGTATTTTGACTGGCTGCATGGATTGTTTTGGCTTATACTGCTGCCCTTTTTTATTGCTGGATATATGAAAACAAAAACCGCGGCAGAAAGTCCGACTAGCACGAACCTTTTCAATTCCCGGTCCTGGAAGCTGAGCCTTTTTGGGCAGCTTGCTTTTATCGTATTAGGGGCTTCTTTAACCATTGGCGGAGCCGTTATTTCTTTCATTGGGGCTTCAAGTGTGTTTGTCCCGACGGATATAACCTATTTATGCATGTCTCCGGAAATGCTAAATGCGTTTAACGATAAGTTAATTCCGGTGATTGCCCATGACCGCGCCGGTTTCGGAAGCGCCTTGTTAAGTGTTGGCTTGCTCGTATTGATGCTGGCGTTATGGGGAATACGCGAGGGAGAACGTTGGGTTTGGTGGACCTTCACAATTGGGGCCATTCCAGCATTTTTATCGGGGATTGTTACTCATTTTATTATTGGGTATACCGATTTCATCCACTTGCTGCCTGCGTATTTTGCTCTACTCCTGTACGCGGCCGGGGTCATTTTCACCGCGCAATTTTTAATGAATGGGCCAATTTTTAAAAAATCCCGGCAAAATTAAAAAGCGGTTGAAACAATTCGTTTCAACCGCTTTTCTGCATTCTATTCTTATTCTTCATCCATAAATGGATAGACGATATCTGTAGTTGGCACAAAGTTCTCTTTGATGACACGTGGGCTTGTCCAGCGAATCATGTTGAAGATAGAACCAGCTTTGTCGTTTGTACCAGAACCGCGGGAACCGCCGAATGGCTGCTGGTTAACCATCGCGCCAGTTGGCTTGTCATTGATATAGAAGTTTCCAGCTGCTTCAGATAAACGGCGCTCCAAATGCATGATCACTTGGCGATCCTGCGCAAAGATAGCACCCGTTAACGCATAGATAGACGCTGTATTGACTGCATCCAACGTTTCTTCTAATTTATCATTTTCATATACATAAATCGTTAAGACTGGTCCGAAAATTTCTTCTACCATTGTCTTGAAGTTTGGATTGGTTGTTACAATAATTGTAGGCTGAATGAAATAGCCAACAGAATCATCATACGTACCGCCAGCAATAATTTCTGCTTCTTCAGAATTTGCCGCATAATCGATATAACCTGTAATGGAATCGAAAGCAGGTTTATCAATAACCGCACCCATGAAGTTTCTAAAGTCGCGGACATCGCCAACTTTGAGCTTAGAAGTTTCTTCGAGCATCTTTCCTTTAACTTCTTCCCAGATGCTTGCTGGAATGTATGCGCGGGAAGCTGCTGAACATTTTTGGCCTTGGTATTCAAATGCTCCGCGAACAAGGGCAGCGGCTACTTTATCCGCTTGTGCGGTTTCGTGGGCAAATACAAAGTCTTTACCGCCAGTTTCCCCAATCAGGCGAGGATAGGAGTTGTACTTTGCAATGTTTTCCCCTACTGTTTTCCAAATTGTGTTGAAGGTATCAGTTGAGCCAGTAAAGTGGAATCCAGACATACGAGGGTCTGTTAATACGACTTCAGATACTTGTGAACCACGGGAAGGAACAAAGTTGATTACGCCTTTTGGCAATCCAGCTTCCTCTAAGATACGCATGAAATAGTAGTTTGCCAGGATAGAAGTGGTTGCCGGTTTCCAAACAACAACGTTCCCCATTATTGCAGGAGCTGCTGGCAGGTTCCCGCCAATTGCCGAGAAGTTAAATGGAGAAATGGCCAATACAAAGCCATCCAATGGACGGTAATCTGTACGGTTCCAAATATTCTTCATGCTCTCAGGCTGAATTTGATAGATTTGATTCGCACATTCAACGCCAAAACGCAGGAAGTCGATTAATTCCTGTGCAGCATCGATTTCAGATTGGTAAGCTGTCTTGGATTGTCCCAGCATAGTAGCAGCATTCATAACATCACGGTATGGACCAGAGATTAAATCAGCCGCTTTCAGGAAAATGGATGCACGGTGTTCCCATGGCATATTAGCCCATGCTTCTTTCGCAGCCATCGCCGCTTCTACTGCATCACGCAGTTCTTTCTCCCCGGCTTGCGAAAAGTTGGCCAAAACATGCTGATGATTATGAGGCATAACCACTTGCTTCACTGTATCTGTCTTTACATCTTCTCCGTTAATAATTACAGGAATCTCAACGACCTTTTCAGACTGGCGCTTTAATTCCGCTTTTAACGTCTCCCGTTCTTTTGTACCAGGTGCATACGTATTGCCAGGCTCATTTTTAACTGTTGGGATTGTAAAAATTCCGTTACTCATTCTCTCACTTTCCTTCCTGTTAAAATACTATCACTATTATATAAATATATTTATTTACACCGTCAAAATTATATCATACTTTCGCGATTCTTGCCCTTTCTTTCCATGGATAAAGAACAGGGAGTGGTATCCATGCCTGGTATGAAAAGCTAACCATTATTAATATGAAAAAAGAAGCGCTTCTGTTATAGAAGAGCTTCTTTTAAAGGCAGTCCCCTCCGGAGGCTAAACTGCCTGGATACTCGTAGCATTTCATTTACTGTCCACTTTTTGGCGGCAAACATTTAGTATTTTGAAAAGGGTTTAGGGTTCTTTAAAAAATACATCAAATTCCCCTTGGTTTGCGGAAAGCCCATTTTAACCCATACTGTTAAAATCAAGCCTCGCGATACTGCTTTTCAATCAAGGTAAACCTTAAAGGAAACTTGTGCTGTCTTCCCTTTTTAAACCGGATTGATGCCTTCACCTTCTTTTGATCGGGGATCACCATCAACTTTTGAGCCTTTAAGGTGCGCAGACACAAGGACAGAACCTACTAGTACGATTGCCGTACCTATAACAAATTGCATGCTAACAGGGGTGCCGATTATCAAAATTTCAGTTAGTATTGCCCAAAAAACATACGTATTGTTCAGGGATTGCCCCCTGGCAGCACCGATTAAATCAATTGACGCGTAGTATAAAGAATAATTCATGGTTCCTAATAAACCAGCTATAACGAGCAGCCACACTACATTGGATGAAGCAACTTCAAGGGCTATAGGATAACCTTTTACGAACGGGATAATTAATATCCCAAAACTCAGTGCCGAGGTCAGCTGCCTTATATTAATTGCATAGAGAGGAACAACATTTTTTCCTCTCATTCCCCATGCACTGATTACCCCTTCAAGGCCCCAGAATAAAGCAGCACCTAAAGAAAACAATATTCCGATGAAAAAGTTGCTATCGGCGTCAAATTTTGAAGGCACATAGGCCAGCGTTATGACGCCAATGATACTTATAACTACGCCAAGCCAGGTTCTTCCGACCATTTTTTCTTTCAAAAAAAAGAAAGCAAGTACAGCACCTACTCCAGGGAATATGGAAGCAAGACTTGCAGCATACGTTACCCCGGCATGTTGGATACCAAGAAAGTAAAAGGTCATAGCCAATGGGCCGCCGCACAATCCTCCAATAATTAAAATCAAACCGCTCTTCGTTCTAAACAGCTTTAAAACGTTAATAAATTCGCCTTTTATAATCATCAACAACGATATCCAAATAGCAGAAAAAAAGTCATGCATGAATGCTGCTATTATTGGAGCAAGTACAATGGCTTCTTTAAATGGTGTACTTGCTATGATCATGCCAATGATTACGGTATCTACACCCCAGGCAATTGCCGAAGTAGCCCCCAGGCCTATACCTTTTCTGGCTTGTTTAATATTTTTTGCACTCATCAAATCTACCTCTTCTCTAAAATCATTTCACCGGAAACCGGCTAAATTAAGAATCAGCTTTTGTTCTGATGAATCATTTCCCTCATCATCAATCAGTCGTATGGGAAGTGATGAGGATAGGAAAGAGAATGAGGATGTTACTTTGCTACAACCCCGCCAGCAAGTGCGAAAAGCTAGACGCGCGTTCCACGCCTGGTACTTCTTTGACCGGCTGGCAATGTATAGTTAATTTGTCTATCAAGAATAAAGTTTATACCTCTCCAGGCAAAACAAAACAAAGCTCGAATGCTTTCCCGATAGAGAACAGCCCGGGCCTTACCTGCATTCATATTGGACGGAAAAGAAGGTGTTAACATAAATGAATTAAAGGAGGGAAAATGGAGGTCAAACACCTGATTTAATTGTTGCGGATGGCCCTGCTGTTCAATGATTATTGAGACTTATTTCTGGTAGGACGAATAAAAAACCTGAGGAATGGGTTTTGCGGTCATGTACAAAGCGTTAATAAAGTGTAAATTTATGGGGTAGCAAACGAGTCCATCATAACTACTTTTCATATTCGATTCATGCAGGAAATAAAGAAAAAAAGTGAACAAAAGCAAACGGGGAGAGGATTTGATGCAGAACCCTAAAAACAACTATGCTATTTTACATTTTTCTAACTTTTTTGTCAAGTTCCTCGAGGGTGTAACACGTTGTTCGGTTAAGGAGAATTTGTCGATTCGTTAGAAAAAAACCCCGGGATTGTTAGTTTTACCTAACAATCCCAGGGAAACTCAGCCTGCAAAGTCTTTAGTTATTTTAAAAAGTTGATGTTAACATTCCTGCATTGCAGAGCAGATAAGTAAAAGTTTTATTGTACTGATATCTTCACAACATCATCCAAATATTTTGTTGTATTATACATATGAATCCTGAGACTTTTAGGAATCCTATTCTCTGTGGAGTTAAGATTGTCAACCACTATGGTTTGAACTTTAACGAAATAACGGGGCTGTTCAATTTCCTCATATACGACAGGAGTATTGATATCGTATTTAACCCCGTTTTTATCAACAAGCACTCCTTCAGACTCCGTCATTGAACCAATTCCATTCATAACTTCATCAATAAACTCTAATTGAAGCGATTCATATGCCCTATTCTTGATTTCATGATCGCTTATTACAAACTTGGTTGACTGTCCAACTTCAAGCTTGTCGATGGAGATCGTACTGCCTGCATATTCAAAGGTTTGTGGATAATCCTGTGAAGCATCCAGGTCGATGATTTTTAGGTCCTCAATCGTTAAATAAACAGACTTGAATTGAACGTTCACCTCTTTCGGTTTTTCTTCAAAAAGTGGATCAAAGTGCATTTGATATGCAGTCCAATTCATGTCAGAGTTTAAAAAAGTACTTCCATACATCTCTGCATTTACTTTTTTATTGTTCACTTCCAGATTGTCAAAATTCAGAAATTCTATTCGCTTATCTCGCTGTTCTTGGTTAATCGCATATTGCAGAATCGTCATTGTCGGAGCAATCGTTAGTTTATCAAATCGAACCGGGATTCCCTCAATCTCTGTTTCTCCATCCAAGGCATATTCAACAGATGGCTGCTTTGTTATGGGAATCTCGAAGTTCCACTCTCCACTTTCAAATACCATGTTCCCAGAAAAACTATATCCATACGGACTAGAGGAGTCAGAAATCAACTTCTGAAGCTTCGTGATCCTAAGCTTCATTATCGCTTTATCGGTTTTTATTGGAAGCAGACTCATCTTTCCTTGATAGACGTTTTTTTCTTTAGCATTAAAATCAGATTTAAGGTCTGGTGGATAGAACCTTGGTTGTGTCGCATGGTTCATGATTTCACGTTCGTTCTTTACTAAGACCCCTCCAAAATTATCGATTGCATATTGATGATCTTTAGCTGTATCTTCTACTTCATAAAAAATAAGCGTCTGAACATCATCAGCAATCGCACTCTTGATTCTGATTTTCACCCCCTTGTTTTCTGCCTCCAGGTTCAACATTTCCCCCAGGCCCTGTTGCAGAAACGGACGCAATTGCTCATCCTCTTCTGTATATGCATAGTAGAGGTTTGAAAAAGTTCCTGTAAAAACTTGTATGGCAATTAAAAATGCGAAAATACTTGCAAAAACAATCCCGATTCTTTTCAGTTTCTTGTTCTTCAGTTTCCTGTGCTTTTCCCTTTCTGTCAGCCTGGCCTTGACGTTCTCCATAAAATTGGATGGCACATGAAAATCGCCAACCCTTTTAGTAAGATCCCTTATCGTTAACATGACGTCCTGAAAGGCGGCCAAATCTTCCTGACAGTTTTCGCAATGATAAATATGTATCTCGAAATCAACCTTTTCCGGCCGGTCCATGATTCTTTCTAAGTAATCGATGTAATTCTTATGATACTCTTTACAGCCATTGACGCTCAGCCCAAACCCCAGTCCTTTTTTAAGTGTCTGGATTCCGGTAAACAACTGCTCTTTCAGCTTTTCCTCTGAAACGTTAAGAAGAAGTGCTGCATCCTCTCGGGAGAATCCTTTTATATATGTAAGGACCAGCGCTTCCCTCTCATCCTTTTTCAACTGATCAAGCGATTTAAATACATCCTGGGCCTGTTCACTTTCCTCTGAAACTTGTGGACTTCCATCGATAGAAAGTTCCCGGTAAGTTTGTATAAAAATGGATGTAACCCGCGTTTCGAATGATGTTTCCTTTTTGAATCGGGGCAACTCCTTGTGTACTTTTAGTATGGTACGGTAAAAAAGCTCTTCCATTTGCTGCTGATCCCCAAGATAGGAACTACCCAGAATATAAAACGATTGTTTATGGTGATCGAACCAATCAAAGATGGATTCCACACTTTTTTCTCTTATTGGAGTATTTGAGATGGGCTCTATTTTCGCTGGGATCATTATATCTGCTTCCCCCTTTAACATTCTCTTTATACCTTATGATATAAGCCGAGGAAGTTATTGGCAACACACTTTAGCCGAGGGTTTTATGAACCTAGATTAAGCGCTTTTAAAATTCGCAATAACAATAAGATCCAGCGGATTGAAATCCATGCTTCTGGTATCACGTCAAGAATTGATCGAAACAGAAACAAACCGCCCTCTCATATTGGAGAAACTGCTTGTTAAAATTGTATTCTTCAGTTTTATTGCCATAGGTCTAACCTTAACTTCTTTTTATCTTAAAGCTGACCTGAAACTACTTTCCCCTTAAAAATGACTGTTTCCCGTTTTGGTGTTCTTGCCACTGCTTCCGCGGAACAAGATGCATTGACAAGTACAAGGCTTGCTTCGTCCCCTTCAAGCGGCCAGGCAACTTCGCCATCCTTCGATAAAGGCGTCGGGCCTCCCGTTGCCCATTTGAGTGACTGTGCTAATGAGCGCTCATCGCTCTTACGATACAATTCACTGTAGCGTGTTACCTTTTCTAATACATCTCCTGTGCCAAATGGCCCCCAGGAATCATAGAATCCATCGCAGCCTAAATAAACATTAACGCCTTTTTGATCCAAAATTTCGATTGGCGGAAGGGTTCTTGAAATTGGAATGGTAGACATAATGGACATTCCCAGCCCGCTTAATCTTTCTGCAATTTCTTCTTGCTGAGGTACTGGTACTTCACCTAAGCTAAAAGCATGGCTAACAGCTGCACGATTGTGCCATTTTGCCTCCTCTACCAATTCTGCAAACTTATCCACTGTATAATAGCCAACATGCCCGCCATCATGTAAATGGATGTCGATATCCGCATCAAATTCGGTCGCCAGATTCATTACTTCATACAGTGATTTTTCAATGTTTCGGTCAATCCCCGCTGGATCTAACCCGCCTACTAGGGTTGCACCCGATCTCATCGCTTCCTTCATTAAAGGTATCACCTGATCCCTTAATAATCCATGTTGCGGAAAAGCCACAATTTCATAGGTAAGCTTATCAGAGTAATTCTCAAGTGCCGATTTAACCCCCTCAAGGTTTTTTAAGCCTATAAAAGGATCGATATTTACATGCGTTCGAATATGTGTAGAACCATGAGAGAGGAGTAATTCGATCATAGCACTTGCCCGTTGTTGTGCTGTTGGCGCTAATTCTCCAAGCTCCATGGCTTCGAGCCGCAGTCGGTCTTCTAAATTTTTTGCAGGTATAGGTGCCTTCCAGTCTAGCGAGAGATACGTTTTATCTAAGTGGTTGTGCATTTCTTTAAAAGATGGTAATGCTAATAATCCTTTTCCATCCTTTACTTTTTCAGCTTCCGGAATAGCAAAGCCATTACTCTTCTTTTCTACAATTCTTCCATTTTCAATTTTCAAGTGAAAAAGCTCTGTTTTTGTTTCATAAGCCCCTTTTTCAACCTGTATATATCCAGTTTCTAATCTTACATTTGTTAGCCAATAGGGAGTTGCCATTCTATTTCCTCCTTTATACCTCCATCGGGTTCGATTCGGTTAATTTACTTTCAACCTTTTTCCCTTTAAAAAATAACGATTGCACGGAAGCTCTTCTTGCAATTGCTTCAGCAGAACAGGTTGCGTTTACGAGCATCATGGTTGCTTCATCGCCAATCTTTGGCCAAATTCGCTCTCCGTTCTCATTTAGCGGGGTAATTCCTCCACTTCCATATTTTAGCGTTTTAGATAATGAGTATTCATCAGATAAACGGAAGCGCTCTGCAAGGGTTCCGAGCTTTTGAATCGTATTTCCTGTACCAAATGGTGACCAGTGGTCAGTAATGCTGTCGTGTCCGACGGCAACTTTAACACCTAACGTATCAAGAGTGGGAATTGGAATAGTTGTACGATTTACTGGAACAGTAGTGGTAACATCAATCTCCTGCTCTCTTAGCATAGCCGCCATTTCAGTCAGCGCTTCCCCTTGAAGATCAGCTAAAGCAATTCCATGGCTGATTGTGGCTCTCCCCTTAAGTCCAGCCTCTTTCGTATAATGTGCCATTCGTTCAAATGTAAATGCCCCCAAAGTATTGGGGTCGTGTAAGTGAATATCGACGCCTTTATTGTTTTCAACTGCAATTTCAAAAATTGTATATAAAGATTTTTCAATATTTCGGTCAACGGTAGCTGGGTCAACACCGCCAACTAAAGTCGCTCCATTCTTCATTGCATCGCGAATTAACTGGACAGAGTCACTTCTTAACAAGCCATGCTGCGGGAAGGCAACAATCTCATAGGTAAGAACATCTTCATACTTTTTCAATGCATTTACCGTTGCTTCTAAATTTTTAAGACCAATTACAGGGTCAACATTACAATGAGTCCGAATATGGGTATGGCCATTTTTTAAATACAATTCAATCATTTTCTCTGCCCGTTCTTGGGCTGTTGGCAAAAGCTTTGGAAGTAATTCCTTTTCCTCTTCCAATCTAGTAAAAATCCCTTTTGTAATGGGGGTACAGGCTTTCCAAGGGCCACCGTAATAGGTTTTATCGATGTGAATATGCATATCTCGTAACGACGGGAGCAGAAGTTGAGTTTTAGCATCGAACTGGTTCTCATTTGAGGACGGCAAAACATCTGTAATTTCGGTGATAATTCCATCTTGAATTTTCAAATGGCAAATTTCCGTCTCGGTTCCTATAATACGATGATTGTCGTAATTGTAGCCTTTTTCTAAGCGGACATTTGTCAGCCAAAAAGTAGTCATGAAAATCCTCCTATTATTGAAATAGGAAAAGTACTTTTTTTCAAAAGTACTCTTCCACTGATTATTTAAACAACATTTACTTAATCACTACATCATCAATCATTAAATAATTTGCCGCATTCAACCAATAACCACTTACGTTTTTACTATGAACAGCCATATGCTCATAGTTACGGATTGGAATATAAACAGCATCGTCGATTTCCTTTTGCATTACTTTTTCATATAGGTCTAAACGTTTCGTTTCATCTGTTTCTTTTCGTGCCGCTTCAATCATTTGGTCTACTTCTGGATTACTATAGTAGAAATGGTTTCCTGCAGGGCCCTGTGATGCAGAGTGGAATAAATTATACTGATTGTAGTCTCCATCTCCTGTCGCATTCCCCCAGCCGCCGATAAATAAATCTTGCTCTCCCTTATTGACCATTTCAATATAGGTACCATATTCCATTACTTGAATATCCACAGTCACGCCAATTCCTTTTAATTGAGACTGAATAACTTCAGCCATGTTAATACGTTCTTTCCGATCACTTGTTAGCAATGAAATCTTGAGTCCTTTTTCATAACCCGCGTCTTTTAGCAGTTTTTTAGCTTCATTTAGATCATAATCGTAAGGCTTAACCTTCTCACTATGCCCATTCACTTTCGGACTCATTGCTACGTTAGCCAGAGTTCCAACGTTATTATAGACACCTTTAATAATTGCTTCTCTTTCAATAGCATGGCTGATTGCTTTACGTACTCTAACATCATCGAGGGGCTTTTTCTTTGTGTTAAAACCGACATATTCTACAGCTAGCCCTTCTGTACGGTATAGATTCATCTTATCGGACGCGTCAATTCGTTCAATTTCAGTGACAGGAACTTGGTCATTTATGTGTGCTTCACCTGTTTCAATCATCGCGAGACGAGTAGCATCTTCAGGTACTACCTTAAATACCACGCGATTAATATTAGGCTTCTTGCCCCAATAGTTTTCATTTTTCTTTAATGATATCTCTTGGCCGCTCTTCCATTGTTCAAATACAAATGGACCAGTTCCAACAGGGTGATCGGCTAATCCTTCAGGATTATCAGCTAAAGCTTTTGGACTGATAATGCTTCCTTCCTGACTGGCCAAAATAGATAACAATGGTGCATAAGGGTATTCAAGCAATAATTGTACAGTATAATCATCGATTACTTTTACTTCGGTAATCATTGAAAACTTCTCACGCTGTGGCGATCCTGTATTTGGATCTAATAAACGATCAAACGTTGCTTTAACAGCTTCAGCGTTAAAAGGCGCCCCATCATGGAATGTAACATCATCTCTTAATTTAAATTCCCAGGTTGTATCATTGACTACTGTCCATTCTTTTGCAAGAAGCGGTTGAGTTTTAAAATCCTTATCGGGAACCACTAGTCCCTGATAGACTTTTTGGTAGATGATATTTGCTGACGGAATATCAGTAATAAAATGTGGATCTAATTTCGTTGCATCAGAGAGCCGAACAACCGTTAAGGTAGCGTCTTGCTTCTCCCCTCCCTTTTTAGCAACTCCTACATTTGAATTAGTTGATTTTGTTGAACATGCTGACGCAATCACTAACATTAAACCAATTAAGACTAACAGCATGCCATTTTTTATGGATCGTCTTTTTTCCCCCATTTTAATCCGCCTCTCCTATGTTTTATTTTTTTAATATTCTGGATTCAAAAAGAAAATTGATAAACCTCATTTCTTTAAAATCCTTATATGCATTATAGAAGAAGATTTACCGATATATTTACAGAATATTTACGATTATTTTAACTATATTGACAAACAATTTAAAATATATTTACTTTCCACTAAATTTTGATAATTTTGTACATAACTCAAATAACAAAATTTTTACGGCAGAAGGGCTATTACCTGGAAGCTACAGTATTCTTTTTTAAAAACAAGGGGGGCTTTACATGGCGTTAGAAGTCAAAACGGAACAAACAGTTCTGGTTACACAAACAATAAATCATCCAAAAGAATCTAAATTGAAAGATTCCTTATCCATCTTATTTCAAAATAAAGCAGCAATGGTTGGGGCTATCATCATTCTTTTTTATTTAGTTGTTGCCCTATTCGCACCATTACTTGCCCCTTATGATCCTTTTGAAATTAAATTGGAAAACAAATTAATACCTCCATCAGCTGATCACTGGATGGGCACCGATGATAAAGGAAGAGATATTTTGAGCAGGATCCTATATGGGTCGAGACTTTCAATGGGCATCGGAATAACAGCGGTCATCTTTGGTGCATTTTTTGGTATTATTTTTGGATTGATTTCAGGTTACTATGGAAAATGGGTTGACTCGACCATTATGAGAATTATGGATATTCTATTAGCCTTCCCTGGAATATTACTTGCGTTGGCGATTATCAGCGCACTTGGACCTGGTTTAATTAATGTAACAATTGCTGTAGGTGCATACTCTATTCCGTTATTTGCACGAATCGTCCGCGGGTCTACCTTAGAAGTTAAACGGCTTGAATACATTGATGCCATCCGCTCACTAGGGGCAAATGATTTAACGATTATTTTCAAGCATATCTTACCTAATATTCTTTCACCAATCATTGTGCAAGGTACGCTTAGGCTTGCAACCGTTATTCTCTCAGCAGCAGGTCTCTCCTTCCTTGGCCTTGGAGCCCAGCCCCCGTCTCCGGAATGGGGTACGATGCTAAGCAGCGGCCGGGATTTTCTATTCTCTGCACCCTACATCGCTATTTTCCCAGGGCTGGCCATTTCAATACTAGTTTTAGGTTTTAATATTTTTGGTGATGGATTACGTGATGCATTTGACCCGAGAATGAAAAAATAGAGGAGGTTGACCAGCATGTTGATGTTTATATTACGAAGATTAATGCAAACCATTCCAGTAATAATTGGGGTAACGTTTGTTGTGTTTTTTATCATGCAGCTTGTACCAGGAGACCCAGCCGTATTGCTTGCTGGCGAAGGTGCATCAAAAGAAACGATTGAAAGCCTTAGGGATCAACTAGGGTTAAATAGACCACTTTTTATTCAATACTTTGATTACTTGGTGAACGTTTTTCGTGGGGATTTTGGAGTTTCCCTAAAAAACAGCCAGCCAGTCCTTGATGAAATACTAGTACGATTACCTATCACAATGGAGCTTGCTTTCTTCAGTATCATCATTACCATTGTCTTAGGGATGACTGCTGGCATAATCTCTGCCGTAAAACCATATTCCCTCACCGATACAACTGTCATGCTTGTTGCCTTATTAGGGATTTCATTACCTAGCTTTTGGTTTGGGTTGATGATGATGTATTTCTTTTCTGTAAAATTACAAATCCTTCCGGTAGCTGGATGGGATAGCATCCTTCATGTCATCCTTCCCGCTTTTACATTAGGAGCCGGCGGTGCAGCCATTGTTGCCCGAATGACGAGATCGAGTATGCTTGAAGTAATTCGCCAGGATTATATACGAACCGCGCGTGCTAAAGGACTTCGTGAAAGCGTGATTGTTTATAAGCACGCATTGCGTAATGCATTAATTCCGGTAATAACTGTAGTCGGCTTGCAGTTTGGTTCTTTGCTTGGCGGAACGGTTTTAGTCGAGTCGATTTTTGCTATCAATGGTTTAGGAAGAATGATTGTTGACTCAATCCGGATGCGCGACCTTCCAATGGTCCAAGGTGGGGTTTTAGTTGCCTCGCTCGTTTTCGTGGTTGTGAATTTATTTGTTGATGTTCTTTATCGCTTCTTTAATAAACGGATTGAATTAAATTAATAGGTGGTGAACGCTCATGAGTTTGACAAACAGACCCATTTTAGAGGTAAAAGGTTTAAAAACACATTTTTCTACAAAACGCGGTGTAAGTAAAGCAGTGGATGGTATTGATTTCTCACTGCATAAAGGTGAAACATTAGGAATCGTTGGTGAATCCGGATGTGGAAAAAGTATAACCTCTCTTTCAATTCTGCGCTTAATTCCCTCCCCTCCCGGGAAAATAGCTGGCGGACAAGTTCTTTTTAAAGGTAAGGATTTAGTGGCGTTGTCCGAAGATGAGATGAGAAAAATCCGTGGAAATAAAATTTCGATGATTTTCCAAGAACCGATGACTTCTTTAAACCCTGTTATTCCTGTTGGAGAGCAAATAGCAGAGGCATTGAGATTGCATCAAAAATTGGCTAAGAAAGCTGCCTGGGAAAAAGCAGTCGAAATGCTTAAACTGGTGGGAATCCCCTCTCCGGAAAAAAGAGCAAAACAAGAACCTTTCCAGTTAAGCGGCGGAATGCGCCAGCGGGTTATGATTGCGATGGCCCTTGCCTGTACACCGGAAGTCTTAATTGCCGATGAACCAACAACCGCGCTGGATGTGACCATTCAAGCGCAAATACTGGAGTTAATTAAAGACTTGCAAAACGAATTAGGAATGGGTGTCATATTAATCACTCACGATTTAGGTGTTGTAGCTGAAACATGTGACACGGTTGCAGTCATGTACTCCGGCAATATCATTGAACATGCACCGACCGAGAAAATTTTTGAAAACCCAAGGCATCCCTATACACGCGGATTATTGGCATCATTACCTAAAATCCACGAGGATCAAGAAGAATTGCAAACAATTGAAGGCAGTGTCCCAAGTCCCTATAACCTGCCAGCGGGTTGCCGATTTGCATCCAGGTGCCCTTTTCAACAACCTATCTGTTTGGAGAAACAGCCCGAGTTGATTGAACAACCTGATGGAGTTAAAGTTCGCTGCTGGATGTATACAGATCAATGGACAGGCCAAGCTGAAGAAATGGAGGCCGTTAAATAATGCAGACTGCAGCTGAAAAGAAAGTATTATTGCAGGTGGAACATTTAAAACAATATTTCTCTGTTAAAACAGACTCCATCTTTAAGCCAAAAACATATGTAAAAGCAGTTGACGATGTATCCTTCCATTTATTCGAAGGCGAAACATTAAGTATTGTAGGTGAATCGGGCTGTGGCAAATCAACCACCGGCAGGGCAATTCTAAGGCTTGATGAGCCAACCGGCGGAAAAGTCTATTATTCCGGACAAAACATTCTCGATTTAAATAGAATTGAAATGAGAAAACTTAGAGGTGATTTGCAGGTCATCTTCCAGGACCCGTTCGCCTCCCTCAACCCTCGCCAAACAGTAAAACAAATTTTAAATGAAGCAATGGCGATTCAGGATGTAGTTGCGAAACCCAAAAGGATGGAAAGAATGCTTGAATTGCTTGGCTATGTAGGTCTGCCGTCAGAAGCGCTTGACCGCTATCCCCATGAATTCAGCGGCGGCCAGCGCCAAAGAATTGGCATTGCCAGAGCACTGGCCGTTAATCCAAAATTAATCATCTGTGACGAAGCTGTTTCTGCCTTGGATGTATCGATCCAAGCGCAAATTCTTAATCTATTAAAAAAGCTCCAAAATCAGTTTGGCTTAACTTTTCTTTTCATATCACATGATTTAAGTGTAGTAAGACATATTTCGGATCGTATCATGGTCATGTACTTAGGTAAAATAGTTGAAATTGCGGACAAAAAAGATTTATTCGATTCACCACTTCATCCTTATACGCAGGCATTGCTTTCGTCCATTCCTGTTCCTAATCCAAAAATCAAAAGAGAGAGGATTATGTTAAAAGGAGATGTCCCTTCGCCTATCAACCCGCCCAGCGGCTGTCGCTTCCATACACGCTGCCCATTTGCAACGGAAATGTGTAAGAACGAAGAACCTGCATTAAGGGAAATGGGTGAAAATCATATAGTCAGCTGCCATTATGCGGAAAAATTTGTATAGAAAGTATTTTCAAAAAATATAGAAGTATTGTAAAATAGTATTTAAAGGGGGGAGAATAAGCCTCCCTTTTCTTCATTTAAAGGAGATCCTCGTATATGTTAACTGTGGAAGCCTTCTCCCTTAGTATCATGATTGCTGTTCTGGCACCTTTGCTGGGGGCATTTACCTTACTATTTTTGTTTATTTTTGAAAAGCGCATTGATTTGCTGGAAAAGCAAAAAAGGGAAATTTCATTAGAACGGGAGCTACAAAAAGCTCTTTATAATCAATTAAACCAAGAAATTCAGCCCCATTTCCTTTTTAATACTTTAAACTCGATCCTCAGTCTTGCAAGGCTGGAGCGAAAAACAGAATTAATCCATTCGATTGAAACTCTATCAAAGTTACTTAAGTTTAAGTATCAAACAAATAATACCTTTATCACTATTGAAGATGAACTAAACTATGTAAATTATTATTTAGAAATACAGAAAATCCGATTCAGGGATAAACTCCATTATGAATTCTCATTCGATGCAAACATTACACAAGCAATAACCATACCTTTTTTAATACAGACCATTGTCGAAAATGCTTTTAAACATGCCTTTGAAAAAGTTATCGGAGAAGCTTTTTTAAAAATATCCATCGAGAAAAAGCATCAAGAAATCCATATAACCGTATGGAACAACTCTGTTGAAAATCATGCAGAGTTTTCTTACGAAAGTGGTTTAGGTTTAGAGAACATTACTAAAAGGCTGGATTTATTATTCCCAAACAGTGAAACATCTGTACAGTTAATTAACGAAGATGATGGGACAAGGGTTTTAGCTATTTTTCCTTTTATGCTAAAGTTAGAAATTTAAGGAGGTGCTTCAATGAATATCCTGCTTGTAGATGATGAACCCTTGGAATTGGAGCAACTGGAATACTTAATACAAAAAAAATTTCCAAATTGGAAAATTTTCAAGGCTCAAGATGCATCGATTGCATTGCAAATCGTTAAGCAGCATGACATTTTCCTTGCCTTCCTTGATATCCAAATGCCGGGTAAAACCGGCTTGGAATTGGCAGGGGAGTTAATGAGTTCATACTCCATGGACATTATTATCGTTACGGCATTTCAAAATTTCCAATATGCCCAAACCTCAATCAGACTTGGCGTTGTCGATTACATTACAAAGCCAATTATTGAAGAAGAACTAATCTCTGTATTAGGCAAATATGAGAGATTGGCCCGTTATTCAGACCAAATAGTAAGCGCATTAAGAATTATCCATCAGGAATATAGTGAAAAATTAACGTTAAATTACTTGGCTTCAAAGATTCATATTAACTCTGCCTATTTAAGCAGAAAATTTCACGAAGAAGTCGGGATAGGCTTCTCTGAATATTTAAATGAATATCGTTTAAGGGAAGCACAAAAAATGCTAATTGAATACCCCGACTTAAGCATCAGTACCATATCCGAAAAATGCGGATTTAACAGCCAGCATTATTTTAGCCAAATTTTCAGGAAAGCAACTGGACAATCACCTAGGGATTATCGCCTGAGGGAGTCTTTTCATTGAAAAAAATTGATTATAACAATTATATAAGCGGAACGATTAAACTCGGGGTGGGTTTTGGAGTTGTTAGTTTGTTATCCCGTTGGGTAACAGGAAATACGATTCTTTCTTCGCCACAAACATTGATTCAATATGGATTGATTGGTGGGATAGGGTATTCTTTAGTTGGAGCTTTTTGCCTTATTTTATTTGGCCTGTTGGCAAAAAAAATCTATGGAGATTTTCCAGATCAACAAACAATTGGGGATGTATTGCAGCAAAAATTAACAGCTAACGGCTATTGGTGTATGGTAACTGTGCTTACGATTACAAGCCTTTACTCCTTATTCATCCAGGCAGTAGGCGCTGGAATTCTGATTCAAATGATTTTTCCAATTCCCGTCTTTATGGGGATGTTATTTTTTTTAACTTTTTGTTTTTTTATAGGAGGAATTGGCGGAATGCAGAGACTGCATCAGCTGGCGGGTGTGAATGTTACCGTCATCTTTGCAGCTGTTCTCATTATTCCTGTCTACTTTTTCATCCAAGATGGTGTTTACCCTGTATATGACGGAATAAAATTATATCATCCCTATATATTTTATATAAAAAACACTGATGCTTTTTGGTTTATTTTTATTGCCATTTTCGTTTTTTTTGGTCAAATTTTGATAGACCCGGCCACTTGGCAGAGAATATTTATTCTCAAAAAAAACAAGATTCGTCTAACCTTTGCCTTAACAGGATTAATCTGGGCTACCATCCCGCTGGCATTCTCTTTATTTATAATGATTGTTTTATTTGGAAAAGGGTTCGAAGATATTTATTCTTTATTTCCTGAATTAGTAAACAAAATTCAATCAACCGTCCTAATTCTCTTATTTGTGGTATTTTGCTTTAGCGCTATCGCCTCTACGATGAGCGCGGAGCTAACCGCAATGACAAGCCTATTTATAAAAAATATAATGGGAGTTTTTCGTTCCCTAACGAATAATGAAAAATGGAAATATACCATTATATTCTCTGGTGCAATATGTTTATTTTTACTTATAATCGTCAGTATCCAGTCTCCTGTTCCCGTTAAATTATTGTTTGTCTTTGGGAATATTTATGCAGCTATAATAAGTCCGATGCTTACGATCATTCTTAGTAAAAAGGTGCAGCCGTTCATTGTCCCCTTTTCAGCAATTATCGGAGCATGCGGTGGATCCCTATTTTTATTAGTAATAGATAATTTTGCAGCGGTATTGTTGAGCTTTGCCATTCCCACCATTACTTGTTTGGTTGTGTTACTGTATCAATTACTAAACTATAAAAGAATTGAAAATCAGTAGATAGGAATACTAGGAACGGTAAAAAGGGATATCCAGCATAGATATCCCTTTGGTCATTGATTATTTAATTGTAACCTGATTGATTTCCAAATATCCTGACGGACTCATTGAAAAACCTTCAACGTTTTTACCAATTGCGGCAAGGTTTTCAATTACACGGACTGGGATGTATACCGCATCTTCCATTTCTAATTCCTGTGACTTAGCATATAGTTCTATACGTTTTTCCTGATCTTTTTCTCGGCGTGCAGCTTCTATTAAGCTGTCAACCTCTTTATTACTGTAGAAAAATGCATTTCCTGATGCTCCGTGAGAGGACGAGTGAAATTGATTGTATTGGTTATAATCTCCATCCCCAGTAGCATTTCTCCAGCTTAATAAAAACATTTGGGTATCTGCGCCATATAATTTTTGGACAAATGCACCATATTCCATAACCTCAATCTTAATATTTACCCCGATTCCTTTTAATTGCGATTGAAGGACTTCTGCCATATTGATTCTTTCTTTACTATCCATCGTTATTAAGTTTATTTCAAGGCCATCTGCATAACCTGCTTCGGCGAGTAATTTTTTCGCTTCGTTAAGGTTATACTCATAGGCTTTCAAATTGGGATTATATCCGAAAACTTTTGACCCCATTGTCGAATCGGCTTTTTTTCCAACATTATTGAATACGCCTTTTATAATTGAATCCATTTCAACGGCATGGGAGATTGCTTTCCGAACACGAACATCATTAAATGGTGGCTTTTGTACATTAAAACCGATAAATTCCGTTCCATATCCCTCACTTCGATAAACTTTACTTGCTTGGGATGATTTCACTATGTCCATCATTGGCACGGATAGTGGTTCGGCGATATGCGCCTCCCCTGTTTCCACCATTGAGATTCTAGTCGTCTCTTCAGGGACAACCTTAAATACAACCTTATCTACGTTAGCTTTCGTTCCCCAGTAGTTGTCATTCTTCTTAAAGACAATTTCTTTACCCGATGCCCAGGACTCAAAAACAAACGGACCTGTACCATTTGGTTCATTAATAATATCCTTTCCAAATTTCTCAATTGCTTTTGGACTAATAATTCCGCCTTCATGACTTGCGAGAATCGAAAGTAAGGGTGAAAATGGCTCACTTAGAGTAAATTGAACAGTATAGTCGTCAATAACCTTTACTTCTTTTACCATTTTAAATACAATTGCTCTTGGTGATCCGACATCTGGATCTAACAGACGGTCAAAGGTCGCTTTCACTGCATCTGCTTTAAAATCAGTGCCATCGTGAAATGTAACCCCTTTTCTTAACTTAAACTCCCATGTTAAATCATCAAGCTGGTTCCACTCTTCTGCTAACAAAGGTTTAATCTCGGCATTTTTATCTCTCCCGACTAACCCTTCATAAATTTTGTTGTGTGTGACGCTAGCTGAATTGATGGTCGACATAAAATGATGATCTAAGTTCTCAGCGTCTGATAAACGTGCAATAACTAGAGTACCGCCATTATCTGCCTTCCCCTCTCCAGTGGCATTGTTGCTGGTTTTCTGGCCGGTTGAACAGCCAGTAATGACGAGGAATATCATTATAACAATAAATAATTTCCCTATCCCTGATGGTAATCTCATTACTTATACCCTCCCGTAGTGTTTTAACGTATTAATGTTTGTCTAATTATAAGAAATATTCTGTCTCTTTAATTTCGATTTCTTTACTATGTTTTACAATATATCTACTAATTTAATCTTCAAAAAAAAGAGATATCCAAAATTGGATATCCCAGACTGTAGACAAACACGAAGTGTTTCGGGTTTTGCCTACAGTCTTTTTGAATTTAAAATATAAATTGAAATGACAATGCGTCTCTAGATTTCCATTCCGGGTGGACGCTTTCCGCGGGCGGGGCCGAGCCGCTTCCCTCGCTACGCTCAGTCCAGGGTCTCGACTATCCCGCTATTCCCGCAGGAGTCGCCACCCTCCATTTCAATCAACTGAAATTTCCTTAATATAAAGGACACTATATGGGGTGACCTGCCATGATGACTAAAAATCAAGCCAATGATGTGAAGAATTGGAAGTAACTCTTAAGTTTAATTTAACTTGGTTCTTCACCATAAGTGCTGGTTTATGATTAATATGCCTAACTTTTATGTTGATTGGAGCGGAGGGCACGGACTCCAGCGGGATGCAGCGGCAAGGTGGAGACCCCACAGGCGCAAGCGCCGAAGGAGGCTCCACTGACGCCCCGCGGAAAGCGTGTGCCCGTAGAGCAAATCAACACATTCGCTAAAACCACTTTTCTGGGGAAGAACGTTTAACCTTCGTAATTTCCATATAAATTACAAAAGGCAGCGAGTGGGTATCCTCTCGCTGCCTTTTGTCGACAATCCGAGATATCCAAAATTGGATATCCCATTTGTGTAGAACCCTATTTTTTTATTAAAACATTGTTGATTTCTAAATATCCTGCCGGGCTAATTTTAAAGCCATCCACATTTTTTGAAACAGCAGCTAAATTTCCTTCTTTCATTAACTAATAGTTCCTGAAACAATATTTCCTTTATAAAAGACTGCTTTGCGGGTTGACCTTCTAGCAATGACTTCTGCAGAACAGCTTGCATCCACCAAAATCATATTTGCGGCGTCTCCAGGTTTCGGCCATACCTGGTTTCCCTCTCTGTCCAATGGAGTGATGCCACCTGTAATATATTTTAGAGCTTGCGCGAGTGAAACCTCATCTGTCCATCTGTATCGTTCCAGCAGGCGCCCGGCTCTTTCAAGGACATCACCGTTACCTGTCGGCCACCAAGAATCATAAATATTATCATTTCCAATAGCGATGTTTACTCCCCGTTCAGCAAGCAGGTTAACTGGGGGTATGGCCCTGCCTCCTGGGAGACTGGTCACAATCGATATTCCAGCATCTCGTAGAATTTGTGCCATTTCAATCACTTCTTCTTTTGAAACATCACCTAGGCCAAAGGCATGGCTAACAGCTACTCTTCCTTCCCATCCAGCCTGCTTAGTAAAATATGCAAGTCGTTTCATCGTGAATGTTCCTAAATGCCCTGGATCATGTAAGTGCAAGTCAATATCTGCATTGCCTTCAACAGCCAAATCCATTAACTGAACTAGTGACGCTTCAATATTATTATCAACAGTTGCAGGATCAACCGCACCAACGATGCCTGCACCATTTCTTACAGCTTCTCTAATAAGCTGCACCGTTCCGGGACCCAGCAATCCGTGCTGGGCAAACGCCACAATTTCTGAACTTACTTTATTCGAGTAAGTTTCCAGTGCCCGCTTGACACCTACCAAATTTTGCAAACCTACTTCCGGATAGATGTCCACGTGGGTTCTCACATGAGTGGATCCGTGTGATAATAATATTTCCAACAAAGCTTCTGCACGCTTCTGTGTGCTGGATGGTATGGATGCCAGGATATTTTTTTCAATTTCGCAGCGTTCAATCACACCTGATGCTGGAATACAGGCTCTCCAAGCCTCACCCATATAGGTCTTATCAAGATGAACATGTTTTTCGATAAAAGATGGAATTAAAAGCAACCCTTTTGCATCTTTACCAGGTAAGCCGCCGGTTGCAGCATCCTCAGAGTATACCACCTCAGTTATCCTGCCATCTGAAATAAATAAATTCACAATCTCTGTATTTGTGCCAACTACTCTATCATTTTCCTTATTAAATCCAGTTTCTAAACGCACATTCTTTAACCAATAACTTTGAATCATATTAAATTTCCCCCTTTATATAGAATGAACCATCCTAAAAGAAGGTTTAAATAATTCCTCCTCTGGATGCTGCTGATAATCTCTTTCCAAGTAACCGTTTCTCATCTTATTAAAATACTTTTGCCCTTTGATTTTGATTTCCTCTAAATCGAGGCCCGGTATTAGTCTGTCCTTCATTACAATGCGGCCATTAATGATAGATAATTTAACATCTCTTCCACTACCGCTGACAATCATAGTCCGAATTGGATCATCCTGTACTCCCATATGAAATCCATCTAAATCTATCGCAATGATGTCGGCTTTTGCACCTGGAGCAATACGCCCTAAGTCTTTTCTGCCCAGGAAGTCGGCACCGCCAATGGTTGCCGCCCGAAATAAGTCTGCATAGGTTGAGTCTTCTACATCCTTTTCGATAAGGCGTGACAGCATACTGCCTGTTCGAATGTTTTGAAACATATCTGGTGGAAATGTATCAGTTCCAAGTGCCAGGTTGATTCCAGTTCTTTTATATTTGGCAAACGACTCCAATGCAGATCCGTGTCTTCCAATAATCAAGGGACAATGTATAACCGTTGTATTCGTTTCTTTAAGAAGTGCTAAATCATCTCCATCACCAACTTGAGCTTCACTATACCCTGCAATGAAGTGAGCATGAGGGATACCGGTTTTTGGTCCTAAAAAACCGAGATTATACAGATAACGGATTGGGGTTACCCCATGTTCCTCCAAAATTGTTTGATATTCGAAGTTTCCTTGAGCTGCATGTAGTTTTATGGGTACACCTAATTGCTCACTATAATATTTCGTCTGTATGAGGCTGTCTTTCGTTTGGCATTCAACTCGTTCTGGTGCCAGCATTCCTTTGATCAATCCATGATAAGCACCATCAAATTCTTCAACAAATTTCACGGCCCTATCGAGACCCGCTCTCCCAGCATCTTCATCCCAATATAGTTTGACCCTACCATCCGATTCAACAACTCTGATCCCGGATTGATAACTTGGCCCTAAATAAATCCTTAATCCTAATTTACCGGCATGGTTGGCTGCGGCGGCCAGTTCTTCATATGTTTCTGCCCATTTTTTATAAAAAACAGATGTAATCGGCATGGCCGTAGTTACACCATGAAGAATCAATTGAGAATAGGCATAGAGTGATTTAAAGGCTTCCTCTTCCGCTGTCATGACTTCATGGTATCCGTTATTAACATATCGCTCTGACCAGAGCAGGTTTTTCTGTCTATCGCTGCTTGCTTCTAAATGCAAAATATCGTGGTCAATATCACCCAATGCATTTAAATCAATAAATCCCGGACTAATAACAGCGTTTCCAGCATCTATGACTTCAGAAACTTCCCCCGGAAAATTCTTTCCTACATAAATAATTGTATCGTTTTCATATACAACTTCTGCATTTTCAAGAATGACATGATCATTGCCATCGAAGCCAATCACATATCTTCCCATTATCTTTGTTACCATTATGTATTCTCCTTTTTAAATCTCATTGGTAGCTTAATTATAAAAAACAAAAGTTGTTATTATTTTCAGAAATATTACTCTTTTTTAAAATATTTCTACTTCTTTTCTCTCTTGTATTTACTGCATACATTCTTTTGGATAAATTTAAACGAAAGAACAGTCGGTGAATCTTTTCAGAAAGGAGAAAAGGACCCCGAAAATCGTATTTTTTAACGAATCAGGGTCCGACTGGGCAATGTTTATTCTATCTGTTGGCGCAACCGTATATACGGGAAAGGGGATAGGAATTGTATTAAGCTATTTGCCTTCATTTAACACCAGTTTCGTAACTGCCTCCACGTGTGTTGAGTGTACGTGGCAACACTCGTGGTGTCTGGTGAGTTTATTCTTTCTTAGGGAGCTCGACAGTAATTGGTTTTAATTCCTTAGCTGGGACAAAGCTTGAAAAATCAAATAACAGCATTGTATTTTCCAGCTTAAAATTCTCAATCCTTTCTTCTCCGCTTAAGTCGAATGTAGATTGAAAGTGTGCTGTTGCCTTATCGATCATTTTTACTTTATTAAAGGGAATACCGTGGTTTTTAGGTGGCCATGGATTTTCCGGATTAATCTCGGTTAAATATTCCTTATCAACCAGCCAGATAAGATACTCCAAATTGTGGTTAATCGTTTCAAGTTTACCTTTACTCAAATTCTTCGGAAGCCCTTTAAGTTGATAATCTATTATCAGCTTGCTGCCCTTTTGCGTAATATCATTTACCTGCATGCCTAAATTGAACCTTGTGCTTTTTAAGGTGAAAGATTTACTATCCAAAAGCTGTTGTACTCTCGGATCTGCTGCAGATAACGTCGGATAAAAAGTAAGTGATGTAACATCTGCATTGAGCTCGGTCATTTCTCTTCTTATGGTACTATGATATCCATCTTCTCGTTTCGATTCCTCAAGTGATGTTTCATTCCCAAACCTATATACTTTTCCTTTATTATCGACTGCTTTTACGAAGTTAATATCATCACCTTTGTACTTCTCTACGGTCTCATAGATGATTGATGATGATGCTTTTGCTGTTAAAATCTCTTTAATTTTGATTTTTACCTCCTCTTCCGGATATCCCTGCTCTTGATTAATAACAAATGTAATATTTTCTTCTTGTTTAATTGGAATATCAAATTTCCATTCACCTTTTATCCCGTTAATAGTATGAATCGTTATAGGAAGAGTAGAATTCTCCTTAAATGATTTATTTGGATAGTGCATTTTCCATTGGAAGTTATATCCATTTTCCACTTTCTTAATGTTATTTGACTTTCCACGCAGCCAAGGGTCATGATCCCCTTTATAGTGTTCAAAGTTCATATCAAAGCTTACTTCCCCTTTTTCGTTGCCCCCCTTTTCTACATCTTCATCGACAAATCCTGTAATTGATACAATACTTCCATCAAAGTAAGCGCTGGTCAGTTTTACAGTTACCCCATTTTTTGTAATGGCTTGATTTAATTCTGTGACTGCATGCTGGTTAGCCAATTCGACACCTGTTGAATCATTAAATTCTTGAAAGATCCCGCCTATTAAAGGAGTGTTAGCTAAAACTCTATTCATTGTAGGATTAACAAATCCTGAGGCAACGGTAATTCCAAGAAGAGCAGCCGCAGTCGCCACCCCTGCAAGAACCTTCTTTCTGGCCTTTCCTCTATGTTCAGTTTTATTTATACCTTTATTGATTGCATCAAATACTTTATCTTTTGGTACCGCTATTTGATCAATTGCTATTTTTATTTGCTTGTTATCCATGGCATTTGTCCTCCTCATCTTTATAAGATTTTTTCAACTCGGCTTTGCCCCTGCTTAAATAAGTTTTTACAGTACTCTCTGGAATTTCCATGACACTGCTAATCATTTTTATCGAGTAATCGTAATAGTAGAATAAGACAATCACAGTACGGTAATTCTCTCTAAGCTGCCCAATTGCATTAAGCAGCTGTAATGATTCTTCAATCTTTGGATTTTCCTGACCCGGTAGATTTGATATTATTTCATCACTCAGCGGCACAACATTGCTTTTTCTCTTTAGCAGATGTCCCGAACAGCGAATGACAATCCTGGTGAGCCAGGTCATGAAATACTCCGGATTTTTTAGCGAATGGATAGAAGTAAATGCTTGATAAGTTGCCTCCTGTACAACATCCAGCGCATCTTCTTCGTTATGTACATACACATAGGCAGTACGGTAGATTCTCTCATAATGCTGTTGAAGCAATTTTTCAAAGGCCCTCTTATTGCCTTTAATCGCTTTTTTAATTAACCTGTGGTGTTCATCATTCTCCAATTTTTTGACCCCCTTTACTAATTAGTGGATTCTATCATCAAGAAAAGTTTCAAAAAATTAGTTATTTTAAAAAAGCATAACACGCAAACAACTCCCAAGTTCAAAAAAAATAAACAGAAACCATTAAGGTCTCTGTTTACTATAAACTATAAGTGGAACAATGAGATTGAATTTCACCGCCTTGTTTTTAATTGATATCCTTTCCTCCTTTATCCCTTACGACAATTTTATAAGGAGTGTCGGCAACGATATCCTTAAGGTCATCCGATTGCAGGAATTCTTGAATCTCGGTTTCAATTTTGTTGGCTAGTTCAGGCGCTTCGCTGTCCGACTTATCTAGTTTAGTTGTAATATAAATGTTCATAATGCCTTTCTTATAGGAGTAACCGATGCCTTTTGTTTTGTACTCTTTTTTGCCCAGCATGCCTTCCCCAATAACCGGCAGTACCTTACTGGCCCACTTATTCTCAATTTCTCTTTTTAGAACGTTGAATTTATTGAATTTGACCGTTACTTCATTTTTAATATCCAGTTTTTGAATGCCTTCGAGGACCGCTTGCTCGATTTCAGCTGTACGTTTTTCCGTGTCCTCAATGTAAAGAGTGATGATCATCATTTTTCCATCCGGATCAGTATAGCCGGAACCATAGTTATGGATTTTATAGCCTTGGTGTTGTAATTTCGGGACAATCTCATTCACTACATCAAACAGGAGCTCACCATCCCGATTACGGGGATCATCCTTATGTTCAATTCTCTGCTCTTGGCCAACTTCCACCTTAAAATCATCATATCCCCTCGAAGTAATGACTTCATCTGTGATTTTTTCAATTTCTTTTTTTACTTGGTTGTAATAGTCCCCTGGCCCGTCTACTGTTACATGATAAATCTTCCCTGGGACACTATATCCCACCCCGCTCACTTTATAGCCTTTCTCCATAAGGCTTTCCCGCACCACTTCATTAATCGGTTTTTGCTCAAAAACTTTGCTTAAAAATGGAATTTTAGATGCCACTTCTGCCATCGCCGGTGAAAAGAATGCGGTACCAATAAAAAGACCGATTACGACTACGCAAAAAGCAGAAGCATAGGATAGTTTTTTTGCAAAACTAGGGCGCTGCTTCTTAAACTGTGTTGGATTACCATTTTCCATTTCATCGAGAACTTTATTTTTAATCCTCTCTGTTATTTGGTCATTGATATAATGTTTCCGGTAATGCTCATAGACCTTTTCCAACGCTTTTTTCATTAAAATTCAACCCCTTTCGTAGCTTTTAATTTCCGTTTCAGCATATCCCGCCCTCTGCAAAGCCTTGTTTTAACAGTATTTGTATTTAGATCAAGCATCCTAGCAAGCTCATGAATTGTTACATCATAAAAATAATAGAGCACAATTACTTCACGGTACTTTACCGGCAACGTTAAAACGGTTTGTAAAAGTTGCTCATTTTGATCCGCCTTAAAAAAAGTGGTTTCCGTGCTCTCGGTTCTTTTGATACCTTCAAAAAAGCTGCTCTCTAATAACAGCTGCTTCCAACTCTTTTTCTTTAAAAAGTCTTTGGAGGTATTAACAGTGATTCGGTATATCCAGGTGGCCAGCGCCGCCTCGCCCCTATACCGATCAAAATACTTATATACTTTTAGGAAAACTTCCTGCGAAATGTCCTCGGCCAGCCCTCTATCTTTTACAAAAGAATAAGCAAGCAGGTAGACCTTCTCGGTATAGAGATCCATTAGCTGTTCAATAACTTTTTCTGTATCTTGGCAATCAATGTTGTTTGGGTAAATTGTATGTAGTTCTTTGCTTTCCAATATGAAACCTCCTTTCTCTTCACCTTTTAGACATCGGGAGAGTTACATTGGTTTCATTTTTCTTTCATCATTTCTAAAATAGTGATTTTTTAAAAAAGGAGTACCACTTTTTATGGAGAAACGCAAAAAAATGATTCCCCACCACAAAAAGCGGTTTTCGGGCAATATGGTAAAGAACCAAAAAAATAAGCAAAAACCATTTTTGGTTTTTGCTTACTTTAAGGTTACTTTCGTGAGACTGACATTTTCATATCACTTTATTGCCTTGGCCAAATCCATCTTGCCATATAAAACTCTGTGAATTTCCACAACCTGTTGTTTAACAACATAGAAAACAATATAATTTTTAACTGGCAAAAGCCTATATTCATTCTCCATATCTTTGATTGGCTGGTATAGCCTATAAGAATAAGGGAATTGTTGCAGCAGAGAAACGGAATCATCCAATTCATTCAATAAGTCCATTACTGCCTTCGGGGCTTTTTAGGGTGCTAAAAGGAGCAGCTAAAACCAAACGTATAAAGGAAAATTTGAAGATTAGTAATACCTTGATATCATCCTATTAACTGCTTAGTGCAACCACTAGCTTTTGTAGGCGCACCGTTTAACATCCTCACTTTTACCCAAGACACTCCTACTGTTCCCCGATTACATCAAGATCCTTTGACACAAAGTCATCGAGCAAGGCACGCACTTCATCTGTTGACTTTGTGCTCATTAGTTGATTTCTTAATTCACTCGCCCCGCGGAATCCTTTAACATATATCTTAAAAAAGCGATGAAGAGCCGTGAACGGTCGCAGCTCTAAATGCGAATACTTATCATGAAGATCCATATGCAGTCTCAAGAGATCGAGCAATTCCTCACTGCTGTGTTCTTTTGGCTCTTTTTCAAAGGCAAATGGATTATGGAAAATACCACGCCCAATCATAACACCATCGACACCGTATTGATGAGCGAGCTTCAAACCAGTTTGACGGTCAGGAATATCCCCATTGATCGTCAAGAGTGTATCTGGTGCCGTCTTGTCACGAAGTTGCTTAATCTCCGGGATCAACTCCCAATGAGCAGGTACTTTGCTCATTTCCTCCCTTGTACGCAGATGAATGGAAAGATTAGCGATGTCTTGTTCCAATATGTGTGTCAGCCAGGATCTCCATTCATCTAAATCCGTAAAACCAAGCCTTGTCTTTACACTTACGGGTAATCCTCCTGCTTTTGCCGCTTGTATTAATTCAGCTGCAACTTCCGGACGACGGATCAGGCCGCTTCCCTTCCCGTGCTGTGTCACATTTGGGACAGGACAGCCCATATTGATATCGATTCCCCGAAATCCCAGTTCCGCCATACCAATACTCATTTGCCGAAAATTTTCAGGCTTGTCTCCCCATATATGGGCAACAATTGGCTGTTCGTCCTCTGTAAAAGTCAAACGCCCTCGCACACTGCGAATCCCCTCAGGGTGACAATAACTCTCACTGTTTGTAAACTCTGTGAAAAACACATCAGGTCTGGCTGCTTCACTCACTACATGCCGAAAAACAACATCCGTCACTTCTTCCATTGGTGCCAGTATAAAAAAAGGCCGTGGTAAATCACGCCAAAAATTATCTTTCATTTTAAAATTCATTTCCTTTCAGTATGGGATACAAAGCCAACCCCTTATCCCAAAATTAAAGCAAAATGTCCTTTTACACTTATACCACGGTTAACCACCTTTTATCAAATGGATTGGAACTGCAATTCCAAATCCATCACGAATACTACATTTTGATGCCAAATTCAAAAAAATAAACAGAAACCATTTGCGGTTTCCGTTTACTTTAACACTATTTTTGCAACAACTTCGACTTGGCTTGAGTGGTTATCGCAGACTTAATAATGTAGTAGTGATTACCTTTTGTTATGAGAAGTCTAAATCCCTCAATGTATAGCCTTTGGGACAATAGTGGTAGGAATAGCAACGGCTATCCGGTCACTTCTAAAAGAAGATGCTTCAAAAACTTTGCCTTTTCTTAGCTGCCGCTTATTATTTTGAAGAGATCTTTCGTTGCTGGATATATCGCTTTATACTTTTGATATTTATAATTGTAAAGTTCAACGGCTACTTTGCTTGGTTCTATGCTGTCGGTTACCTTAATAAACGCATCACAAGCCTCTTTTACTGAAGGAAACAACCCGCTGCCTACAGCTGCCAGTATCGCAGCACCATAACTAGGTCCTTCATTAGCGTTTAGCTTCACTACTCTTGCATTTAATACATTGGCAATGATCTCACACCAAAGCTGGCTCTTTGCTCCGCCGCCATTGATACTGATTTCCGATATGTTTATGCCCATTGCTTTCATGATTTCAAAGGTATCTCTTAAGGAGAATGCAACCCCTTCTAGCACAGCACGAGTCAAATGCTTTCGTTCATGGGCCATGTTCATGCCTATGAAAGTGCCTCTGCAGTATGGGTCATTGTGTGGTGTTCTTTCACCCATTAAATACGGTAGGTAGAACACATTATCCTCTATCGCAGCTTCTTCGGCTTCCTTTAACAATCCTTCAAAATTATCCGACTTGTTGACTTCCTCCACCCACCACTTTAAGGAAGCGGCGGCAGCCAAGGTAACACCCATCTGATGGAATTCGCCATTGGCATGGCAGAAGGAGTGTAGGCTATTTTGGCCATCTACGAAGAAATTCTCTGTAGAAGTAAATACTACCCCTGAAGTACCAAGAGACACGGAACAGGTATCTGGTCGCACTACTCCCCCACCTACAGCAGCTACGGCTTGGTCTCCTCCACCTATAACGATTTTCACGGTTTCTTTTAGGCCTAATTCCATTGCCAATTCCGTTGTAATCGTCCCTATTTCTTCATAGGACTCGAATAATTTCGGCAACTGATTTTCAGTGATTCCCAACAGTTCAAGCATTGGGTTGGACCACTTTCTATTTTTTACATCTAAATACAGCGTCCCTGATGCATCTGACAAATCTGTCGCGAACACGCCGGACATTCTATATGCAATATAGTCCTTTGGAAGCATTATTTTATTGATCCTAGCAAAGTTTGGTGCCTCATTTTCCTTAACCCATAATACCTTAGGGGCAGTAAAGCCTGTTAGAGCCAGGTTCCCTGTCCATTCCGAAATCGTCTTTTGTCCAATTTCTTCATTTAAATATTTGCATTCCTTCTCAGTCCTTTGGTCATTCCAGAGGATTGCTGGCCTAATCACCTGATCATCCTTATCTAGTAACACCAATCCGTGCATCTGTCCACTAAAGCTGATGGCTTTTACTTCATTTTTATTTAGACCATCCAACAAATCTTTCATGCCCTCGATGGTTTTTTGCCACCAATCCTCAGGATTTTGCTCGGACCAAAGAGGTTTTGGAAAATAAAGAGGATACTCCTTGCTAGCTGATTTTAAAACTTCGCCGTGCTCATCGATTGCTATGAGCTTTACAGAGCTGGTTCCTATATCTATACCTATAAAATACATAGCTAACCTACCTTCAATTGATTTCAAAACCCCTATTTTATGTTGATTACGCCCTTCACTAAATCCTTGGCATTTTTTACTACGAAATCAAAGGCTTCTTTAGTATCATTAAAGTCAAATTCATGGCTTACGATATCTTTCACATTGATTGCGCCGCTGGCAATCGCGTTAATTGCAACAGGGTATAGATTCCTGTATCTAAATATTGGCTTTATTACGCCTTCCTTGCCCATTAACTTCATGAAGTTAAACTCAATCTCATCAACCGGAGTCATACCAACAAGAACAATGGTACCGCCGATTTTTAGTAAATCAACTGTTTGCTTAACAGTAACTACAGCTCCGGCGGTTTCAATTACTACTTCCGCACCCTTGCCGTCAGTGATTTCCATAATTGTCTGAACCACGTCTGATTGCTTTGGGTTTACAACATGAGTTGCACCTAGCTTCAGAGCTGTTTCTAGTCTATTATCCAAAACATCTATTACTATTATCTTAGAAGCGCCTCTAGCTTTGCTTGCTAATAGTGATACTAAACCAATACAGCCTGAGCCATATATAACGACAGTATCACCTAGCTTTACATCACCAATGCTTGTTGCATGCAATCCTACTGCCAAGGGTTCAACTAATGCACCCTCTGTACTAGATACATTCTCAGGAAGCTTGAAGCACATATCTTCAGGATGAGCTACATAGTTGGTCAACACACCATGAAAAGGTGGTGTAGCAAAAAATTCTACACTCGGGCAAAGATTATACCGCCCCGTCTTGCAGAACTCACACTTACCGCAAGTCTTACCTGGCTCAAGCGCCACACGGTCGCCAACCTTTAAATTCTTTACATCGCTTCCTACCTCAATAACTTCACCTGCACATTCATGGCCTAATATAAAATCACCGTTTACAATGAAATCTCCTATTCTGCCGTGTTGATAGTAGTGGACGTCGGAACCGCAGATTCCAACTACTTCAACCTTTATTAAAACATCATTGTCTTTTACTGTTGGCATCGGCACTTCCTTCCAAACCATATGGTTTGTACCACTCATGAAAATAGCTTTATTCTTCATTTTTTGTACTCCCATCTCTATGTAGTAGAAATATCTTAACGACCAAAAAGTCTTTAATTTTCAAATTTATCGATGTTCTATCTGTGGATCATATTACTGTATTTATTCATTGAAAATATGGTACGCAAATTTTTCATTCACGTACCATACTAACTTATTTAAGTATTGATTTAATTAATTGCGCCAGCCTTCTTGTGCATTTCAATAAATTCGTCTACGTTATCCATAGTGATTAGAGGGCAGTCGATATCAATATCAATTGTCTTCTCTTGGCCAGTTATAAGCTTTTGAGTTGTAGTCATTAAACCTTCTGCTAGAGCATAAGCACTTTGTAAGCTTGTTGATGTCATTTTACCTTCTTTGATCAATAGGACAGCTTCAGCTGTACCGTCAACACCATAAGATAGGATGTTAGCAAACTTTTTATTATCTTTTACAACTTCTAAAGCACCAGCAGCCATGTTATCATTCATTGCGATGACTGCATCGATCTTGTCATTTGCTTGAACCCAAGTTTCCATGTAGTTCATAGCTTCGTCTTTATTCCAGTTAGCAATTTCTTCTCCAACGATTTTTACGTCAGGTCTCTTTTCAAAAAATTCTTTTTCCCAGCTCTTACGTCTTTCGTCAGCATGGAAGTTTCCTGGAGGGCCCTTTAATACTACTACCTTAGCATTTTTTGGAACTTGCTCAACTGCAAGTGCTGCGTTAACTGCAGCTTGTGCATATGGATCAGCGTCAACTGATGATGCGCCTTCAATTCCACTAATACGAGCGTTTGTAGTAATCGTGTGAATACCTGCAGCTACTGCCTTCTCTACATATGGCCTTTGAGCTTCACCGTTGTTTGGTTGGACGATGATTACATCATACTTGTCCGTGATAGCGTTCTCAATAAGAGCGTTTTCAGTATCATCAGATGCTTGGCCATCAAATACTTTCAACTTAATGTTGTCATACTTCTCTGCTTCCTCGATTACTGCGTTTGCCAACCATGCTGCAAATGAGTCTGCTTGTGCTCTTGCAATGTAAGCAACCTTATAAACTTTTTCCCCATCGGCAGTTTTTTCTGTTTTGTTGTCTTTAGAAGCAGTGTTGCTGCAACCTGTGAAAACCGCGACAACTAATGTTAGAACTAGCGCCATTGTTAACCACTTTTTCAATTTACTTCCCCCTTTAAAATTGTTTGTTTATTCTAAATAGATTTCTCTATATTAGACTATTGTGCTTGCTTATCTGCCGCCAAGAAGCTTCCGTTTAGACTTCTTGTTTTTTGCCCAGATATCATACATAACTGCCAAGGCAATGATTGCACCACGCACAATTTGCTGCAGATAAGAGTTAACACCTGCTAAAACCATTATGTTGTCTAAGAATCCAACAATAAAGGCACCTGCCAATGTACCTGCTGCCGTTCCAACACCGCCGGAAAAGCTTGTTCCACCGATTACTGCTGCAGTTAAAGCCTTAAATTCATAACCGATGGCGCCATTTGGCATCCCGCCATTTACACGGGCCATAAATATTACCCCTGCAATACCAACGAATATACCATTGATAATGAAGGCTTTCATTTTGATCTTGTTTACATTTATCCCAGAGGCATTTGCCGCTTCTTCATTGCCACCAATGGCATAAATGGATCTTCCAAAGGTTGTATGTTTTAACAGATACCAAGTTAGAATCAATAATCCTATCATGAAGAGAAGAGGTGTTGGTATCCCTAAGATTTCGCCTTGCCCAAACTTTGTATAATCACCTATCTGGTAGATATTCTGTCCATTTGTGTACATAAGTGCTGCGCCGCGGGCCATGGCCATCATTGCAAGTGTTGCAATAAACGGCGGAGTTTTAAACTTTGTAACCATTATTCCATTAATCACATTGCATATCACAGCTGCTACGATGGCAACGATAAACGCTAGAATAAGTGAGCCAGTCATTTTATAAACTGATACAGATAAAACTCCTGCCAATGCCAATACAGCTGCTGAGGATAAGTCCAACATTCCGGAAATAATCAGAATGGTTTGGCCAAAGGCCAGGATAGTACCTACAGCAATCTGTGTAGATATATTCGATAGATTCTGTACAGATACGAAGTTCTCATTTGACAGCCAACTAATAAAAAAGAGGGCTAACAATACAAAATAAATACTATATTTGCTTTTTGCATTCGACCAAATTTTCCCCATATTTAAAGATCCCATTTGCCTTCCCCCTATTAACCCTTCGACGCAGTTGCATAAAACATAATATTTTCCTGCGTAAATTCGCCTTTTGTTAATATTCCGGTAATTTCACCTTTAGCCATAACATAGATCCGATCACACATCATGATTAGTTCAGGCAGTTCTGATGAGACCATGATGATAGACTTGTTTTGCTGCGTAAGCGTTGTCATTAATTTGTAAATTTCATGCTTCGCTCCTACATCGATTCCTCTAGTCGGTTCATCAATAATGAGAATATCCGGATCCGTTACCATCCACTTCGCAAGTACAACTTTCTGCTGATTGCCTCCACTTAAGGATTCAATCGGAGTTTCATAGTTTGGAGCTTTAACATTCATCTTTTTGCAAATATCCTCAACAGTATTTTTCTCTTCCTCTGCGTGCAATCTTCCGCCATATATGAATTTTTTCAGGCTAGACAGAGACACATTTTCTCTTATGCTTCGTATTGGAATGATTCCAAATCTTCGTCTATCTTCAGACAGCATAACCATTTTTTTATTTATACTGTCTTTGACATTTTTTATTTTCACTTTCTCACCCTTAATGAATACCTCGCCCTCTTCGTACTCATCGAGTCCAAATAAAGCTCTCATAACCTCTGTTCTCCCAGCACCCATCAAACCAGCGAACCCAACAATCTCACCTTTACGAACATCAAAGCTTATATTTTGGAACTTTCCTTCTGCTGTTAAACCTTTAACCTCCAGCATTGTTTCGCCTAATTCAATGGCTTCCTTTTGAAATACACTTTCTATTTTTCTGCCTACCATTTGGGTGATAACAGTTTCCATGTCATATTGATCAATAGGTCTTGAATCCACCACACATCCATCTCTAAATACTGTGATTTCATCCGCAATCCTAAAGATTTCATCCATTTTATGTGAAATATAAATAATGCATGTACCCCGTGCTCTAAGCTCATTAATTTTCTTAAACAGCAATTCGACTTCTTTATTTGTAATGGCAGAAGTTGGTTCATCCATAATTATGATATCTGAGTTGTAAGATATAGCTTTCAAAATTTCCAGCATCTGTATATCCGAAACCGTAAGGTCCTTTAACTTTGTCTCAGGATCATAATTAAGATTTTCCTTTTTCAGTAACTCTACTGTTCGTTTTCGGATTTCTTTCCAGTCAACTTTACCGAACTTGTCCTTTGGCCAGTTGCCTACAAAAAGGCTCTCCTCAATAGACATTTCAGGCATGTAGTTAAGCTCTTGAAAGATCATTGAGATTCCTAAGCTCCTAGCTTGAATGGGGTTATTAATCTCTACAGGCTTCTCATTGATAAAGATTTGTCCCGCATCAGGCTTATGTATGCCATTAATAACTTTCATTAGAGTGGACTTTCCGGCGCCATTTTCACCGCAAAGAACATGAACCGTTCCTTTTCTTACCGTAAAGTTGATATTATCTAATGCTTTAACACCTGGAAAAAATTTTTCTACATTAGAGACTCTTAATTTTATATCCAGATTCATCGCTTATAGTTTCTCCTTCAGAGTTTTTTCAATCCTGTATGTTTCTTAAGTACAATGTTAGTAGAATAAATGGAGCTGTTAAACGTCTTATATTGCGATTTAAGTCGCTTATTTTACTCAAAAATAAAAATATTATTGGCCAAGATATTTCTTTTGCACTAGATTAATATTCCTTTGCACCCGATTAAGCACTTCTGAATTTTAGGTATAAAAAAAGAATCTTCAGATAGGAAGATTCTCTTAGGGAATGTTATTTATTTAAAAGCTTTTGTTCCTTATACTCCATAATTGTCATGCCGGTAATCTTCTTAAAAACCCTACTGAAGTACTGTTGATTTGAGTATCCCACCTCTTCAAAAATCTCCTTTGCCCTACCATCAGACTCCAATAATAGCCGTTTTGCTTTTTCTATTCTAAGATTATTGATATATAGAGACATATTCTCCCCTGTGGCCTTCTTAAAAACATTACAGAGATAATGCTTAGACAAATGAAGATTCTGAGCTACATCTTCTAATGATATTTTTTCATGGTAATGGTTATTAATATAATTCAAGGCTCTATTGATTAAAAGCTTTGAATTTATGTATTTCATTTGCTTGATGGAATTAATAATTGTGCTTGTAAACTCCGTTAACAAATATGTCATGCCCTTTATATTTTCATAAATTTCCAATTGTTGATGATAATATTCAAGGTTATGGATCTCTTTGTTATTTTCAATAAAGAGACCATAGCTGCTAAAAATATTACTTATTAACTTTGACCAAAATATTTTAACTAGCTTTGGGTTAACTTTATACTGAACAAAATAACTGTTGGCTCTATTAATTAGTAGTTTTGCACCTTCAGAGCTCTCTTGGCCAATCACTTCAATCAACTGTTTATCGTATTCCTTCACTAATTGAAGGATCTTAGGTTCACTCAGGTGGATATTGCTTATACTGGATAAGTAATAGGATGCCCCATCTTTATAAAAAAGAATTTGAGCTTTATAGTCAAATAATTCATAGATGCTTTGTGAATCAAAAATGTTTTCGAAAATATCCGTATAAACAATATTTAATGAGCAATCAAAATATTGCTTGACTGAATTTATTGCCGTTTCAAACATTTTTTTCAATTCGATTTTATTTAAGCTGGGTGATGACAAAATGAAAGTATACTTTTTGGTCAGGTGACTGTATAAACATTCGATGGATCGCTCGGCAAATAAATTCAAAAATATGTTTCTAATGGCCTGATTCCGCTGTTTAAACTGGGTTGTTTCCATATGCATATCATCTAAGCTATCGTTAATAGAAACACTTGCGAAAGCGAACTTTGTATTAAAAAGTGGAAACTCAATGCCGGCACACCGATCTGATAAATTGGCATCAATATTGAATCTGAACTTAATCATGTCCGCAAAAATAGCTTTTTTAATATCATTCCTATTCATGATTAAATTTTCATTTAAGTTTTTAGACTTATTGTCTGCATCCAACGACTTCTTAATTGACCGCATATGAGCCATTAACTCATCATCTTCAATCTCAAATTTTAAAAGATAATCGTTGGCACCTAACTGTAATGCCTTTCTAACATAGGAAAATTCATCGTAGCAAGTCAGACAGAGAATCTTGGCATTGCGGTTTTCTTTTCTGATTTCTTCAACCAGCCATAGCCCATCTTTTTTGGGCATTTTTATATCAGTAATGATGACATCCGGCATATATTTCTTGTACTGCTCATAAGCCTCTTCGCCATTGGATGCTTCAGCCACAACTTTAAATCCGTTTGCTGTCCAATCTATCGTTGTCTTCAGACCGACTCTGACCAACAACTCATCATCTACAATCAAAACTTTATACATCTTCACACCTACCCTTCCATCATAACTGTTACTCAGGAGGATTTATTGGCAGAGTTACAATCGTTTTTGTCCCACTTCCCTGCTCGGTTTCTATATTCAAACCAAAATCACTGCCAAAATAAAGCTTTATCCTTTGATTAACATTATTTAACCCTACCTTGCTGAAGCGGTTCTTATTGGATGGCTCGGTCATAATGCCCTTCAAAACAGCCTCGGGAATTCCCGGACCATTATCAGTAATCTCTATAAACAAACGATTCTCCTGTTTATAGGCATTCACCCAAATATTTAATTCAAGCCTCTCATCTTCCATCCCATGTATGATTGAATTTTCTACAATGGGCTGGAGGATTAATTTGGGTACACGAAGATTTGTACAACTTTCATCAATATGATAGAAAATATTTATAGCTTTACCGAAACGAAGTTTTTGAATCACAATATAGTTCATGACGTATTCGACTTCTTCTTTTAGCGTGATCATATCCTGGCCTAGATTTATACTAATTCTAAGAAGCTTTACAAGAGCAGTTATAGCTGTGCTGATACTTGTATTACCCTGGATCTTGGCCATCCATTTAATTGTATTTAAGGTATTATATAAAAAGTGTGGATTAATCTGAGCATGCAAAGCTTCAAGTTCTACTTCCCTCTTTTCTTGCTCTTCCCGTATCAGTTGGTCAATTAATACCTGCATTTGGGCAATCATATTGTTTAGGCTATGGCCCAGCTGACCTACTTCATCATTGGAATGAACCTCCGTTCTAGCTGTTAAATCCCCCTGTTCTACCCTTTTAATAACCCCCATCATTTTCATCATTGGCTCAGTATATCTAAAGGAGAAAAACAGGATATACGAAATAATCACCAAAGTATATATCAGTCCACCTACCATCAGGTATGTTTGCATTCGATTGATTTCTTCATAGAGATAGTCTGTAGAAATGGTCTTTATAATTTTCCAATTATTATTCTCAATTGTTGAATAGATGGCAACCTTGTTGTCTTTTTCAGTTTTATACTGCACATAGTTATGCCCGCTTTGATCGGATAATACCTTATTTGCAAAGGGTTCATCTTTAATAGAGCTCCCTATCCTCTTCTTGTCCGAATGGCTGATGATGTTTCCTCGATTATCGCATATGATTATCTCAACATTATTATGATCTATTAGACCTGAATAGGCTTGTTCCAATATTACTTCTTCGAGATCAATCAGCAAATAGCCATATTCCTTCAAAGTATTCAAATCAACTATTTTTCTGGCTAGTGTAAAATAATTCTTACTAAAATTACCTGACAAAATTTCTATTTCTTCACTTTTCGTAGGCAACCAAAGGGGTTCTCCGGAAGACATTCTTATGTTGGGGCTTAACGCTTCGATATTATTAACCTTTTTTGCACCCACAGAGTAATATCTACCATTCAAATAAAAATTAATCACTTCTATATCGTTTCTTGAGGTAATAAAGCCTCTTAATTTTCTGTTAAATTCCTCACCTTTATATTCAGTATTATCATTCAGCATATCCAAAAATTCACTATCTGAGATAATAACAGTAGAGAATTCTTGAATATTCTCCAAAATCATATTGGTTTTCTCACCAGTTTCATATACCGATTGTACCGCTGTTTCTGTATATTTGTTTTTTATGATTTCTTTCACTGTTCTGGAGTAGGTAACCGATATTGCAATAACAGGAATTGCAATTAAAAATATGGCAATGATGCCAAGTTTGACGCGTAAGGAGCTGAATATATTATAGTTATTCAAGTTGCCCTTCCTCCGGTTTACTATCATCTATTAATATTCTCTAATTCTTTATAAATCTTCTGTCCAGTTTCGCGGCTGTCCAAATCAAACTCAATCATATTATGCAAATTACGGATAAGTATTTTCTCAACATCATAGAAGTTTGATAGTTTAGGTCTTAAATATATGTTTTCAGCTCTCCATGCATTAAACACCGCATCCATATGCTTTAACATGACATCTTTATTAGTAAAAGTCTCTGAATTCCGATTGAGTTTATTTAATTGCGCTTCTTGATATGCTGACTTTCTGGTAGGTACACTACCGCCTTCAGGATGATTTAGAACATTAAGTTGCATATCTTTAGAAGTGGCCCAAACAATATATAGCCAGGCAGCTTGCTTTTCATCATCGGTAGCATACTTATTTATCCCTATTCCCGAACCACCATAAATATTTGCGCTCCTAGTGTCACCATAAGGCAGTATGGCATAGCCTACTTTACCAGCTACCTTTGAATTTTTTTGATCTTCTACATAGGTATAATTTTCATCCCAGTTAGCCATCATCGCAACCTGGCCATTACGAAATTCCCTGGCCAAATCTGTCCAATTCCAGTTTACACTTTGTGGCGCTGAGACACTGGCAATTTTTTTATACATATCTAGGGCTTCTGTAAAATTTTTATCGAGTACATTTATTTTATTAAAATTTTTTAATCCTAACGTATTGATTTTTTCATCAGAAAAATAATCTCCACCATAGGAAGCCAATATATTTGAGAATTCACAAAAAATAGAGTTATGCTGCTCTGCCATTAACCCGCTGCCATATCTCACTTCTTCATTAGGCACATTTTCACCAATCCATTTTGCCACTTCGTAATATCTTGTCCAAGTGAATTGGCTGTTTCCAGGGGTCCAATCATACCCTTTTTCTTTCATAAAACGATACCGATACTTGTCAAAAATATCTTTTCGATAATACAAAATCATTGTCGTACTATCAAATGGCACTGTATATAAATTCTTGTCGTCCTTAAAATAGGAGCTTACAGTTGTCTGGCTTTCAAAAAAGTCATCAGGAAAGCCTTCAGCTTGAGGCAAATTTTTATTGTTAATATAGGGATTCAATACCTCTATGTAATCATAAAAACGATTTAATGTCTGATAGGGATCTACGTAAACCAGCTGATACTTTCCAGACTTTCCAATAAAATCTAAATTAATCTTTTGAATTAATGTATCGAAATCTACTGCTTTAATTTTTATATTAATTCCAGTGAGTTTTGAAAATTCCTCATTTTCATGAGAAAGTATATTTGCATATAAATTATTTTCTACGATGAAATTCAGTGTGGTACCCTCAAATTTTCTAATATTGTAATTGGAAGGCAACAGTAAATTCTCGAAGCTTGTACCTTTAAGATTCACATTTCCGATTGGTTTATCAAAGGTTCTTTCTTTACTTTTTGAAATGGAAGGTTCTATACAGGACGTCAAGAAAATACACACTAGTAGTAAAACTGCCATCCTTTTAATCATTAGGTCACCTACTTATCTCTATACTTTGCTTTAAGTTAAATTTAATTTGCTTAGAATTCATCTCAAAGAACCACTTTATTGAAATTTCAGAAAATTTAAGCCGATGACAAGGCGAACTTATCCCTGAAGGATATATAGAGGTTTTTCATTTTAATAGAATGCTAAAACATATACGTGTCCACATATATCCATAATATCATCCATCCTGGACTAATTCATTAACCTTCTGTATGAAAATGCAAACAAAAACATTTTGTTGCACTAGCATTCCTAGCAGTTTGTATATTAGTCGCTTCTGGGTTTGAGAAGGAAGTTGGGATGAGCTGGGCAGACAACCTTCATTATTTCCAGGTTCCTTTCTATACTATTGAATACGGCATCGCTATGCTGGGTGCTCTTCAATTACTTGAAAACTATCCTTCTTTAACAAGTCCTTTTACAGCTTATCAAATCTATTTTTCCCCAAATGTTTTTGATGAAATTCAATGGCTTTCTGTCTTTATCTTTCAGGTAGTTATTTGTATCTATTTCCAAACATAAAAAGAGTTCACTAATGAACTCTTTTTATGTAAATCTTGCTAATATTTTTTTAGTTCTCACTTCGAGACACACTCCACGTGCATTGGATGTATGTGGCAACACATGGGGTGTTGGTGAGTTTTTATCATTAACAGAATCAATCTATATTCACGTGCCTGCCCCCGAAGCATTAAATCATTGACATACTTGGGGACAGGAACCTCTATTATAAGAGGTCTCTTCTCAAATCCTCCGCGGATTTTGGAGACAGATAACCAGGTGCAACATCAAAAACAGTTTTTGCACCAGCTTGTCCTTCTTTATTTAAACGATAAGCTGCTCTTGCATATGCTACTAGTACACTAGCCGTAAATTCAGGGTTACTCTCTAAGTTAAGCGAAAATTCGATAATTTGTTTATTGTCTTTTCCTGATTTCCCGCTTCGAATGACAAATCCTCCATGTGGAAGTTTTGAATGATTTTCTTTTAATTCTTCTGCTGTGATAAAGTTTACTTCTGTATCATAATCAGCAAAGTAGTTAGGCATTGTTTTAATTTCGTGTTCTATTTTTGCCTGGTCATATCCTTCTTGTGCTACAACGTAACAAACACGACGGTGTTTTTCACCTGTAGATAATTCAGGATTTACTCCACTTTTAACCTTCTCAATCGCTTCATCAATCGGTACTGTATACTGAACACCACCTACAACACCCTCTACTCTGCGAATCGCGTCTGAATGTCCTTGGCTAAGTCCTTTTCCCCAGAAGGTGTAAGTTTCACCATTCGGTAAAATGGCTTCAGACATTAAACGATTCAGTGAAAATAGACCAGGATCCCAGCCAACAGAAATAATGCTGGTCTTTCCACTTTCTTTAGCCGCTTGATTAACAGCACTAAAATAATCAGGTATCTTTGCATGTGTATCATAACTATCGATTGTGTTAAACATTTTAGCAAAATATGGACCTTGTTCAGGAAGATCTGTTGCTGAACCTCCACATAAGATCATCACATCAATTTTGTCCTTATATTCCTCTGCACTCGAAATATGCAAAACCTCTACATTTGGTTCATTTATTGAAAGATCTTCAGGTGCTCTTCTTGTAAAAATAGCCACAAGCTCCATATCTGAACATTGCTTGATTGCTTCAATCGTTCCTCTGCCAAGATTACCATAGCCTACAATTCCTACTTTAATTTGATTACTCATACTCTTCCTCCATTTCTATCTTTTCTTCACTTTTCATTATAGAATAACTATTTAACAACTCATAAGTAAAATCTTTTTTACCTTAATCCATTTTAATATACTTTTCAATTGTATCGTCCAAAGTAATTCACTTAATTATTGGAAAATAATAATTTATTTTTGCATAAAATTATTTTCTCAACATCTTCCCAAGCGTTGCCGTACATCAGACTCCAAATTCCGATTTGCTTAACTCTTGTCTTTGCTTTCTTTTTCCCCATTTCGTATTTTCTGCAAAGCTTTCTCTATATCAGCCAATTCAAGCTTTGATAGCGCATCGGCATCGGCTAAAGCAATATCCTCCATCAAGGAGAGCCTCAATGACTGTGCCTGGATCGCCTCTTCAATTAGATTCGCCGCAAACCTGCCATTTCCCGAAACCTGCTTACCCTTGAGAGAATCAAGTATATAGTCCTCAGCGTTCCCGGAAAGCCTGTATTTATAAGTTTTTGCATAATTAATCATAATTTCAAGGAGTTCCTCTGTATTGTAATCAGGAAAATGGAAGAATTTTTTAAAGCGGGACCTTAACCCAGGGTTAAATTCCAGAAGTGCATCCATCTGTTTCGGGTATCCAGCAAGGACAATAACGAGATTTTCATTATGCCTCGTCATTTCATCTACTAGTGTTTCAATAGCCTCCTTGCCGAAGTCCCCTCCAGATGTGCTAAGCAATGAATAGGCTTCATCAATGAACAGGACCCCTCCGAGTGCATCGCGGACTTTCTTTCTCGTTTTCTCGGCTGTTTGGCCGACATAGCTGGCGACAAGGTCCGCTCTGCTGGCAATCACCAAATGGCCGCGTTTTAGAAAGCCGTTTTCTTTTAAAATTTCCGCATATATTTTTGCTACCGTTGTCTTTCCTGTACCGGGGTTCCCCGTAAATACTGAATGCAGCTGTACGGGAACCGTGGGCAGGCCGCTGTCCCTTCTCATTTGCTGAAACTTGACGAAGGCAGCCTGGGTTTTCATTTCATCCTTTAAGGAATGCAATCCGATTAGGCGGTCGAGCTTTTCAAGAGGCCGGTTGCGGTTTTCCTGAACTGGCAGCCTGAAGTCATTTCCATCTAGAATAGAAAAACGAAAAATGTCTAACACATTGTCATCTTTCGCTGCTCCCTTTCGAAAAATTGCCTCAAGAACGAGGTTATGAACAGTTCTTGCGTTACCAAATGTTTCGTCTACCCTTTCACGTTCAAGCCGTTCCTCTAATGCGTTCTTTGCCGATCTTGTTAATAGATAGTCATTGTCCTCGGAAATTTTCTCAGCTATTGTAACAAGTTCCTTATTTGTATAGTCACGTAGGAAAATTTGGTTTGATTGGGGAAATCGGCTCCGAAGGCCCGGATTCGCATCAAGGAAACTCCTCATTTCTTCAGGATAACCGGCCAGGATAACTGCGAACTTTCCGCCAAATTCCTCTCCGGTCATCAATGAAACGAGTGTATCAATTGCAGCTTGCCCATAATCATTGCCGGTTTGGCCTTCCCGTTTAAGGCTATAGGCTTCATCAATGAACAATACTCCTCCAACAGCCTTACTGACAATGTTACGGACATTTTCCTCCGTTTGGCCAACGTATGATCCTACCAGCTGTGATCTATTTGTTTCTATAACTTCTTCCCTTGGTAAAAAGCCAAGCTCATGAAAAATTTTAGCTAAAAGCCTGGACAGGGTGGTTTTTCCCGTACCAGGGTTCCCGGTTATGACAAAATTCAGGCTAAGCTCATCTTTCATCTGGAAGCCCATGTCCTTACGCTTTTTTTGAAACTTAAGGTACTGATAATAATCCTTGACGCGGCCTTTCACAGTTTCAAGGCCGATCATCTGATTTAATTCATCGATCGCATTTACGTTAGCTTCATTTTCTTGTTCTGACGCTTCAGCAAATTGGATGGCCCATTCTTTCTTTATTGCCTCTACCTGTTCAAGCCTAGCGGACAATTCTTCCATATATGCCGCTGTGTGGAAAACTCCTGTAATCGATTGTTCGTATTCTTCGGCAGCTTTTAAAAGTTCGCTCGTTGATTTGATTGAATCCAGCATCAAGTTATAGAGCTTTGCCTGTATTGGGTCCACCGCGCCTTGGAGCGAGTTATCCAGTTGATCAAGCTGATCATCAGCCTGTTCAAGGAAATTACGGCAAATCATTAAATATTCCTCAGCGATTTTCTTCTTTGTCGTCCGATTATCCGTTTCCCTGATAGGTGGAAAATCCAACGAGTCCAGAAATGGTGCCGCCGTCCGCCAGGTGGATTGGTTCAAAAATCCCTGTGCTTCAAGATTAGCTGGGTCAAGCTCGGCAGCCCGCTTCATCCAGACGATTCCAAGTCTGTCCCTTTTGTCTTTTTGGATGCGGGATTTGCCAGCCATGACGAGCAGCCGGGCAATTTCCTTTGCGTTCAGTGTTTGATCATGCTCCATTATGTAAGCGAGGATTTCTACCTCGTCATCGATGTACCCTTTTTGTTCTAGCTCATTGTTCCATTTTGTTTGCTCCTGCATAGTTCCTCACTTCTGTCTGTTTTTTACTATCGTACCACATCGTACGCGTTGCTATGAAAGGCTGCGCTTAAAAGGAACAAAGGGCTAATTTTAAGGTCTCGGAACGATATCCTTTTATTTCTTTTTTTCTCAAACATGCCACATCAGATTATAAAGGGTGCCTGGCACACTCCAAAAACAAAAGATGCATGACGACTAGTGTAGGAATCCTTTCATACACTGTTGTCATGCATAAATTAGTTTTACCTTCTTACAAAAAGCATGCGGACAAACTGTATGCGCCAAACTGGCTAATGGCAAGGTGAAGAGATCCAGGTATTAAACAGCAGCGCCATCAAGTTCCGCTTTACACTAAAGCAAGTACGCTTGTACCACTTCCTCTGTACACGAGTCTAATAAAGATTCATGTTTACAGGAGAGGGTACAATTCGTAGTCAGTAGCCTGCAATACCTAAGGCATAGAATAACTTACCCCCAAAGCTATAGAGTAGAATTGAATAATAATTCTTCTTTCTTTCTATTAAATTCTTCCTGGGTTAAGATTCCTAAATCTAACAATTGTTTATACTTTAATATTTCATCAGCAGCACTAAAAACCACCTTGTGTTCCTTAATCTCCTCATTATAATTTGAGAGGTCTTCTTCTACATCCGTAAACTCTGCATCAATAAAATCAGGCATTTCTCTTTTTATATTTTGTAAATCACTGTCTAAATCATCCTTGGAATAATTATTTACCGACTCATATAAAGTCGTTCTTAATCGGGTCCCCATTGGTTTCATTGAAGCATAGGTTAAACCGCCAGAAATAACACCACCCAATAAGGGAATGGCCTTTGATACACCTTGGGCGAACGTTTTTTTCGTAACCTTTACTCCTGCAGTGGCGGCTACCTTTTTAATGATCGGGTAATAGATTGTTTTCATTAATGCTTTCTGTGGGAGTTTTTTTAACACCTGTTGCGCTACTTTTGAAGACATTACCTTTAATGCTGAAGCAGTACCCCCAACACCGAACATAACTCCTAAAAATAAAGTAAGTTCTCCTCTTACTCTGTCTGCATCAACTTGATCATCTTCCCACAAATCCTTATACCCGAATAGGTAGGCTAATTCTTGAGCTAAACGCAAGGAAACTCCATAAAATTGAAGAGTATCTGCTGGAATAGTAGCTGCCATTGCCAATCCTCCAGGTAGTCCAGCCGCAAATGATGCCCCCGTACTTTGAAGAGTTCTTTTCTCTATTAGAGATTTAGCCAATTTATCTAGTGTATTAATGTTTACTCCAGCTTCAATTGGCCCCTTTTCCAATACAACTACAAGCTCATTGTAATCTACATGGTCTGCTAATGTTTTTGACAGGAACTCCGTCCGATTAATCTTAACTCCTGGCACTTTTAATGCATTTGTTAAAATTAACTCTAATGAATTACTCTTTTCTGTGTTGCTCAATACAATGACTTCCTTTCGAAAAGACCCTATCCTAAAGTACTAGGATAATCTTCCTATAAATTTCTAATGTTTAACATTACATATTTCGATAAATCTCTTACTTTTTCCTCCTACTATCGTTTGTTTTTTAGCACTATAACTAAAAGATCCCATTCAAACTACAATTTACTTTTTATAATTCTTATTAAATATAGAAAATAAGCGAACAGTGACAGGCACTGCTCGCTTTTGATCCCAAAGGATGGAATCACTTTAATGTATATACTTTCGGCAGTTCTCAAGGTTAAGTACAATAGATGTGAACATCTTTCTTGCCTGAATCCTTTAATGAATCGGGCCTTTTTCCCACTCTTCTCCCCGCCAATCTCCGTTTTTTCAAACAAAAGGACCGAAAGTCTGCAGGCTGGGACCTGTTTACCTTTGGTCTGGTGCATTTGGTTTGATTCTGTTTTAGACCCTTTTCTCCCATATCCATTCCAAATGTTTTTTATGACCAGGAGAACTACGAAAAGGGCTACACTTTTTAAACTATCTGCGAGACGCACTCAACATGTGTTTAGTGTATGCGGGAACACATGGGATGCTGGTGAAATTTAAGGGCTAAATAGATGCCTCTATTGTCATACGATTGTATATGGCCGCAAAAACCTTAAATGAGATTCCATTTACTTATGCGATTTATGCAATTAACTTCAAAAATGGAAAAATGTAGCCTTGGATTATCAATTTATTCGATAACAACAATAAAAAGCTGGATAAAATGAAAGAGGAGTATGAAAAGCAAATTGAAAGTTCACATGCTGAAATGGATTACTTAATTACGGAATTTTCTTGGTTTAAAAACAGAGTGTATGTGGCAACACATGGGGTGCTGGTGAGTTTACATCTATCTAAAAATCAGGCCGTGTCTTTAAAACATCCCAGATGTTTTTATTTGTAATTTTGAAGTAAGTTTCTGAACTGCTAGTTGTATATCCTAACAGGGCTTGTATGACGTTAAACGGAATACCTTTTTCCATCAAAATAGAAGCAAAGGTTTCTCTCAGAGTTTTTGGAGAAATTTTTCTTAATATGTTCGCCCTAGCCGCAATATTATCAATTTCACGTCCTACATTTCTTGCCCCCATCTGACGAAAAGGTCTTCTTTCTGTAATAAGTAGATAACTAACATCATCTTGACGTGTCTTTAAATAATACGAAAGATACTTTTCTGCTTTTGGTGTCATTAGAACATATCTGCTACGAACCCCTGAATTTATATGAATAGTTTTAGTTTCCCAATCAATTTGATTTATTTGCATTTCTATTAACTCGGAGAGCCGACAACCTGTTGATAGAAAAATTTCTATTATTGCCCTCTCTCTTGGTGTACTGCAAGATTTTCTTAATTGTTGAAGTTCTATATTTTTTAACCCTTTATTCCCTTTTATACTATACCTGTATGGTGGTATCTTATTTACCGGATTACTATTTATAATTTTTTCTTGGACTAACCAGTCAAAAAAACCTTTCAAAATACCTCTAATAACTTCCATTGAACTTTTTGAAGTGACAGAGTAATTATTCTCTCTATACTTAAGGAAATCTTTGATGTTCTCAGTATTTATTTTTTTTATTGATAAATGGTTGAAGTAATCCTTAAAAATACGAAGATGCATCATATAATTATCTAATGTTACTTTAACTAGTCCCTCTCTATTTTTGTCCTCTAAATATTTTTTAACATTATAATCAATACTTAACTCCACTAAAGTACGTTTTTCTTCCCCCCTTACCCATCCTCTAAAATGGTACTCAAGTTCATCTTTTCTAATGAATTCTTGAAGTGCTAATGAAACTTCGGTAGCTATTTGATTAATATCTTCCACAATACTAACCAAATTGGAAGTTACTAACTTTTTAAATTCCTTATATTTTTCAATAGAAGGATTTTCGACTTCGTGCTCATATATCTTCAACTCAATATTCTTACTTTTTTTATTTGCTAGGAACTGATCATTTAATACAATGGCAAACACAGGAATATTATTAGATAAAGCATACTCAAACTCAAGATGTGTATAACTTTTTCCGCCTTCCGGCTCAACAGAACCGTACCTACCGCCTAAAATTAATAATAATAAATCTGAATCTCTAATCCATTCTTTAATGATTTCCCATTGAGTTTTATCACTAGGAATAAATAATTCCATCCCAGCAGGTATATGCTTTGACCTAAGGATTCCTTCGACCGCTTTTTGTCTTTCATTTTTTAAATCTAAATAGGTTGAAGAAACAAACACCTGTAATTTTTTATTCAATTTTTCCCACCACACATTTTATAGTATTTTACTACAATTATACCAAAATCCATATTATGTAAGTGTCTTTAAAAGAAAGTTTTGGTGGTGTATATAAGAAAAGACAACTCTCTTTCCTAAAGATGAGTTGTCTTCTAGTAAATTTTAATAGCAACAGGTTTTGAGTAAAACATTCTTGACTTATTAACTAACCGTTTAAAAAAGAAGAAAGACCATGGTTGATGAGTTAACTGTAAAACGCTTATTACAAAGAAATAAGAAAATCCTTTTTTACACTTCCTAGCTCTTCTCGCAAAGATTTACGCATAGCCTTAAACATTTCTTTCATCTTCACATTAAAATATTTCTCTTTTGTTGGGTAATTAGCTATATCCTTTGTGATTGCTTCTATTAATTGAATTAATAAATTCTCCTGATATATTAGGGAGTCTATCACTAGCTTATAACAAAGCTTTTCTTCTCTAAAATCATAAAAATCTTCGCCCTGGACTGTAACAATATGCTCAAAGAGCTTCGTATATACAAATACCACAAAAAATCGAGTAACAACTGGATAATTATTTTTATATATGGTAAACCCTAAACTGCTATCTTTATAAAAATTACTAATTCCAAAATTACTATGCCCTACAGATGATAGTAAATCATAAAAAACACTAAAGTATTTTTTATCATCTCCTAGTTTAAAATTACTTGGATTCAATCTCTCCACAATAAGGTTACCTTTACGATCTTTAACAACATTAGCTGTGGAATCATATATGTATTCCTTAAAAAATAATTTTATATTAACCAAAGTTAATTCGTTGAAATGTTCCTCATTTTCATTTAAATATCTACTGCTTAAATAATTCTCAAAGATGCTTCTGACAAGAATTAGAACATCCTCATTATGACCCATTTTTAACAAACTACGAATGCTAATTAATGTTTTAGTACTCTTAGTAAAATTAAAATACTCATGGTCGTAAGTGAATTTATTATTAGGTTCACGTTTCTGCAACAAGTCCGCAGCACCGTAAGAAAAAGCAGACCATTCTACAAATTTTTTAGAATGCAAAATAAATCGGTTTAATAATTTATTTAAATCTATGACATATAATTCTTGGTCTTTAGTCAGTTTATTCATGTTAAGTTCCCCTTAAAATGAAAGTCTGAGTTATTAAATGCAAAAACTACTTCATCAATAACTTTTGGAGAGCATGGATAGAGCCAAAAATAGACTCGGAAAACGGATATATTTATTATACCGAAAACCGAGCCTACTAGTATTTATATTACAATTTCAACATGAGACATGAGCTGCGACACACACTCCACATGTGCGGATTGTATGTGGCAACACATGGGGTGCTGGTGAATTTACAGTTTTCTCTGAAAAATTTCAAAAGAAAAAGGCTACTGAACTTCTTCAACAGCCTCTCAAATTAGACAATAATTAATATTTATACTGACTACCACACTTCTTTGACCGGATGATTAAAAATAAAAGTTTCACCGTAATTCCATTGGTAGGAAAGATGATTGTGGTTAAGTATTTTCTGTAGATTTCTGATATCTTGCTCTTCAATAGAATTAGAATCCAAGATCCGATAAAAATCAAAATCATTCAAGCATGGCAGCCCTTCCTCTTTTAAGGCTAGCTTTTCATAATCCGTCAACATACCGAGTTGGATAATTCCTGTATTATTTCCGAAAGACAATTCAAGTTCATGCACTTCGTTTTCTAAAATATAACTTAAAAACCTTTCTTTGCGGTTCATTGGTCTCCCCCTAAAATTAGATATGTTATTTGATTCTACGTAAAACTGGCTTGTTTTCATTTAAGGATTTTTCCTCAACAAGTAGATCCATTGTTTTTTGTAAACGTTCAAGGGTAGGTCGAACTTCAGCCCATAATTCCCTCTGACCTTCTTCCCTTCTATATTGATCATATTCTTCTTTACCGCCAGCTAGTTTGGCCTGTCTTAATAATAATTTCTTTCCAGTGAGTTTTACCCCATTTTTATCATATTGCTCTTCAAAGTTATTCATTAATATTTTCCTCCTCATTAAAAATATTGCCTAAAAAAGAATCAAAAAAATCGCAGGCTTCATCAAAATTTTCAACAAGATACTTTTGAAGGAAATCCCATATTTCTTGAAATGCTTTCTTTTGTTCCGCATATAAATCGGAAATATTTGTATTATACTCACCAAAGAATTTTTCATGGAACTCACATTCATCAATTCTAAGCCTTAATAGTGACATTAACTTTACTATTTTAGAGCCCTTAAACGTTTTATTGCGAAATTTCTTGTTTTGAAACTTTTTGGTTTTAAACAGATACTCAACATAATTAAAGAAAATATTATAGGCGCTAACCCTAAACTTCATTAATAACAGTCGATTGTCTGTGTCTTTAACACCAAACCCTTGAACTTCATTTATTATGGTAGTTGTATTATCACGAATTGTTTCAAGCGGAAATAATAAATCCGCAATCACTCCCCCTCTAATACTTTTCTTTTTAAATTCATTCTGCATGCTCTTCACTCCGTTGGAAATTCCTTCTAGACAAAATATAGCACATAAAAATTACCTTTTCAACTAAAATTTCAAATAAAGTAATGATTTCATCACATTTGTGATGAGTTTGAAACCAACTTAAAAGTCTTAATAATAAAACTTGATTTCTTTTTACAAAAAAGTTTTATTAAAGTCACAAATAATAGGATAAATCCCAATAGGGTCAGAGCCGCTACCTCTGTCAAAACGCTGTCGTTTGCCGGTGCCGACAGGAACGAAACCGGAAACAAGAATAACCGTGGGAAATGCCCTTAAGTCACGCTAAATAAGAGGTCAGGTGAGCTGAGCCAACGCGACAAAGAAAATCAGCACTAGCAATCATTAGTCAAGGTTTTTCTGCTGTTTGGACAGGATTGCTGGAGAAGGAGCGGGAACGGCTCCTTGCATGTTAAGAAAGTGCCTGTCACTCCCCGATATTTGTCGAAAATTCGACAGGAAAGGTTAGTTACAGGCACTTTTGTGATTATTCGTATTTATTTTAGTATCAATTGTGTTACACACTCAACATGGCTTGGATGGTGATCGCAGTTATTTATTGATGAAGTAGTGTTTACCTTATATTACAAACCGATATGGTTTACCGTGGTTAATCAAGTAGCAAGAGCGACAGCATTGTAATACTTATTTCCAATGCAATTGTCACCTTTAGTTTCATTATTCTTTTTTATTTTTAGATGTCAGTCAGTGTAGCGTTCGAGCGTTCGAATATCCTTATTTAACACTGAAATCATAAGGTGGTTGTTTTAAATGAGTTTGTTAAAGTAGTTAAAATTCCCGCGTATTTAGTAAAACTGATGAATAAAAGGAGGGTTTCTGTATTGTCTTTTTCTAAATCATTAGGATGACTCACTTCATTCCTGGTCATTCTAGCAAACTCATGAAACACCTTTCTTGAACTCATATCCATTACCTCTTTAATCGCTTGGGGGTGCCTACTTACACCATCATAATAATCATTAAAAATTCTGTACTGCTCTGATATTTTCCACACACCATTTATCTCATCTTCAAATGCAACATCTACTGTATTGCCGTTAAGATTAATAGTTCCTTTTACATTAAACTTTGCTTGGTTATTCTTAAGGTAATCTTTAAATCCATCAATCAAATCAAGTGTCAACTTCTCTGCAGCAAGTCCTATCATTATTGTTGCAGCATGGTTACAATTTGCATTAAAACACTTTACTGCTTCTGTCATGTATGTCTTAACCCATTCATTCAGATTAGGAATTGATCTAACTTTTGATAAGTATCCATCTATATCATAAGGTAATACTTCATTTGCACTTATACATTCTAATCCATGCCTAGTAACATGAAATTGGGGTAAATTTGGACTTTCGCCATATGCTCCAGGTGCTATTACCTGTTGATTAAGCAGTGTCCAAAAAACTGCATAAAGTGTCTGAATTTCTTCAGGAGTAAAATTTGTGTTATGGCCACTATATAATAAGTGACTATCTGCTCCCCAAGCATATTCAGGAATATTTACCTTTTTCTCTAATAAACCTTTATCTATTGCCAATTTTTCCATTTCAGTGAATAAATTACTTTGCCTTGCTCTATAACCATGCTGCTTAAAAATTTCAGTACCTAGAGTCTCTAGCATTAGATTTCTAATCACAACATGGCTTAAAGGTCTTTTTTCTTGTGTCATATAATACTACACCTTCTTTTACAATATTATTATTTGCTTGTAACCTCTTGCTGTTGACGGATAATTGTCCATGTCTTCATAAAGTCAAAAACACTAGTTTTTTCCGTAAGGATTGCAACATTATTCCTACTTCTTGTAACTGCTACATAGAACTGAGCTATTACTGGATCAGACATTTTGTGTCGACCTGTAACAATGTGACTCTCCATTTCCTTGGTTGGAATAATTAAAACATTATCGAAGCTTAATCCTTTAGATTTACCGAACGTTATAGCTTCAAAAGCCAGAGCATCATCTATCTGAGAGCTAAACTTCCTAAACGCTCTAATATCATAGTAAAGAACCGTTGGCTTAAAACTATTTATAAACTCATTTACATTTTCCATACTAACCAAGTATGTACCTACATCTTCATCTTCAACTTCCTTTGCTGATTGCATATTAAGGTCATCATATAATGTGTTTGCTAGATCACAAACTATTTGTGGACAACGGTGGCAGACATCTAAGCTTTCAAGGTTGTCATGCCTTAATATTTCGGTAAAGAAATTAAAGATATTAACTCCTCTATATCTGCTGAGAAACGGACCGGAATTTGTTGAATACGTTGCCTGTCGATGGTCTCCTACTACTACAAGATTTAGGTTAGATTGGTAGATAGCCTCGATTATTTTTAAATCGTATCCCCCCATATCTTGAACCTCATCGATAAGAAGTGTAGAATAGATTTTTTCAAGCCTATCAATGATTACACTACGAGAAGCCTCTAAGATTACATGGCAAAGTTGCGCCAACCTTTCATAAAAAAGCCTTCCTTGGAAATCATAGTAATATCTCCAGTTAGTAGCTGTTATACCTTTCAAGCGTGGAATTTCTCCTAACGAACAAAAATTGACTCCTCTTATTTCAGGTCCCCCTAGAACCTTTCTATATGGCCTAGCGCATTCATTAAGCAAAAACTCCGTCCATGTCTTACATTTTATGTTCGTAGGTATTATTCCCACTGACTCCATAAGGTCAGATTTCATAGAGTTTAAATTTGCATTCGTATATGTGAGGTATAGTACCTTGCCTTCTGGATAGTTCTTTACTGCTTCACCTATTAATAATGTAGTCTTTCCAGTACCGGCAGCAGCTTTAACAATTCTTTTATTGGATGGCATCGTTTATATACTCCGGAAAATTTAGTTGTATTTCGCTGTTTAGAAATACCTTTAACGCCCAATCTGTTTTGTTTTTAAGCATATACTCTAGCAAATCTTTTTCAGTTTTGTCAGGCTTTCCTAGTATTGTTTTTAATTTCTCAAAATTACCAGCATCACATTTTAATACCTGTGGTTCTAGTGTATTTAGCTCATTATTTGTGCTAAAACACAACTTAATAGTACCTCCCAAATAGTCCCTATACTTGCTGTTGATATTGTTTTCATAATCAGAATCGTTATCTGTAACTACTACAGTATTTATATTTAATAGCTTAGCTATATCTAAAAATCTTTTAAAAGATAGCCCGTTTACTGTAATTACATCTATCCCATCTTCTAACGGAAGTTTATTATACTTTTGATGATAAGCTTTTTGAATGATTAAATCGTCTGCTGGGCCTTCGACTAATATTACCTTTTTAGACAATATAAATCTCAGAGTGTCATAATTCGGTAGCTTTTGGAAATAGTCTCTTGTATCCTTTGGCAATTGATTTAACTTCCCACTTCTGTTCTCACCTAGAAGAATAACTTTTTCCATCGCCATCTTATTTAACACATATGAACTATGGGTAGTAATAATTAATTGTTGATCAGAACATTCCGATATGATCTTATCTAATAAAATCCTCATGTTTGAAAAAGAAAGATGACTCTCTGGTTCTTCAATAAGGATTAAGTTTCTTTCAGGCTTCCTATTTCCAATGGACAGGGTAGTCTTTATAACATTCTGTTCTCCTTTACCGATATAATCGAAAGGGATATTGTCCATGAAAGCAGCAATGGCAGATTCCCATGTCGCCTTTTGAGTCACATCTAACGATATCGATAAATTCCTAGTATCGTCTAACATAAGATTTTTCTTCTGGTTTAATACTTCATTTATGGAAGCAATGTTAGGATCTTCACCAAATTTCTCCTTATAACTTCTGTATAGAACAGCCAGATTAGCCTTTTGCTTTTCATCTAAGACATCTGAAATAATCTTCATAATATATTTTTGAGAACTAGCAGCGAGACTTGTCGTGGTTGAATCAATCAGGTGAGATTTTATTGGAATTGATCTTGTAGTAATCGTCGTCCCTGCAAAACTTTTCCATTCGACTGTATAGTACTCAGTAGGGATATGTATAAAATTTTCGTTCTTAATATATTCTTGATACTCCTCACGATAATGCTCATTAAATTTAATAGAAAATACGAACCCCGGTACATTTATATTCTTGCTATTCTCTAAACCCATTAATTCATTAAGGTCAGAATCTTCCGAAACCGGAAAGTACAATTCTATTTTTGTTTCTGGAGGGGTAATCTTATTATCAACTTTTACTTCCTCGATAAATTGGTTTACTACTTTTCTATTAAATATGTAGGGGGATAATTCATAAAAGATTGGTTTCCCATTTATTGTCCCTGATAAGGCTAAGTGAATTGCTTCTAATAATGTCGATTTTCCAGCGCCGTTGTTTCCTATCATAATTGAGTAGTTATTATCAAATTCTAAGGAGAAATCCTCAAACTTCTTGTAATTAAATATTTTAACTTCTTTTAATAACATCTCTCTTCTTCCCCAATCCGTATTATTATGTACAGTTGGTTACTGTATTCGTAGGTTTATTATTTTTCACACAGTATCCATTGAAAGATATATTCATCACTGTTAGATTTTAAAAAATATTTTTTAGTTTCTCGTTCCATTGAGGTAGATACCTTTTTAATTTTCCAATTGCAGATTAAATCACAAACGAAGTATTCACCATATTCATTGACACCTCGATGGTTTTTAAAGTACTAAATATAAATATCTGTATTCAATTGTATAATTTATCCAAACACAATTCTACAGATTGTACTAATTTATTTCCGGGTTGAAACCACTTGTCATCCATTACTCTATAAAATGATTGGAGAGCTGAGTAATAACCTTATAAGTTACATAAAAAGGCAACTATCATACACACTGGTTAGTTGCCTTCTTTCAATACTATTTTCGCGACCGCTTCCACATGGCTTGAGTGGTGGTCACAGATAAATATTGATGTAGCGTTGTTTACCTTAAACTAATTTTTTCGTACACCCGCGTTATCAAATTCGCAAGTTTATCCATAGAGTAAAAATGATTTTCGCCATCACTGCAACTCCTTATAAAGTTGGCGGTACTGGTGGAATAGGTGGTAAAGTTCCTCCAAATATAGTCTGCAACTCCTGAACCGTTTCTGCAGTAACCCAGCCTGCCATTCCTTGTTTCCATACAAGACTACTCTTTGTAAGAGTTCCTAAAGTAGCCATTTGTGTCATGGTAGCAATATCAAAAGGTCCTGTAGCCTGCCCGTTAACTGCTACATGGTACGCAGTTAGAATGACTGGAGGGGGGGTTGTTACTGGATTAGCACGTTGAACGCCTCCCATCATATTATTCATCATACCGGCCATATTCTGACCAATAACGCCACCCATTGCCATACCTGTCATCATTGCAGCCGGATTCATACTGCCACCGTCAGTCATTCCTGTAGCACCGTTTACCCCCATTTGTCCAATAGCATTAGCACCAGCAATGCCAACTGCAGCTTGCTGTTCAAACTGATATGCTACAAAATTTGCGCCTTGAGTCTGTTTACGCTGAGCATACTGTGCTTCTTCTCTTTGGATTCTCATGGTTTCTTCCATATTCTCTGCGTTAATTCTCTGCATATCTTGTAGAATCTTAATATTGACTTCTGTCTGTGCCTGTGCAGTTGCAATGGTAACATCCTGCGTTACTTTCTTCAGTTGAACGAATCCCTCGCTAGTCTTATCAACTTCTATAGAATTAATATCAACCGCTGTGATGTTTACGCCAAAGTCTTTCTCGAAACGGTCTCTAATACTAGCTTCAACAAGCTCGTTGATTTTCGGAATTTCTCGTTCTATCTGTACGACCGGAATATTCTTTTCTGCAGGGACATTTGCCACAATGCCTTTGACATAACGTGCAACAGCATCTCTGATCTGTGTTTGGAAAGCATTTAAATCAAAGCTGCTTAATCTATGAAGTTTAATAAATTCACTATAGTCAGCAATGTTAAAAGTAATCTTTCCTCTTACTGCTGTTGGCACACCAAAATCCAAGAACCTTGGATCATATAATTCAAAGAACGGTACTGCAAATGGAATCTGAATAACCCTGGCAAGATTGATAAAATAGACCTCTGCCTGAAATGGAGTTTCTCCTTTGTAAGCCAAACCGACAATACTCGCCAAAACAGGAAGGTTTTCAGTTTCAAGAATCTGATCATACGGTCCCTCAATGAAATCTTGCATAATTTCATTCTCTTGATTATAAACGAATACAGCAATTTCACCATCTTTGACACGAAGAGATGAGCCCCATCTGATAGCATTTTCTCTATTGTTTTCGCCTTGCTTTGAACCGTGTGGATGCCATTTCCAAATTAAATACGAAGGTTCGTCACAACGAATTACGTCCATAAATCCGCCCGCCTTTAGCTTGCTAAATAACCCCATGACTATTCTCCTTTCTGTGTTTCAGATTGTGCATCTTTATTGAAATTTAAATTTGATTTATTTATTATTTGCCACTAGATTTCCAATAAATATAATAACCGCAACTGTTATTGCAACCTTTATTAGCAAACGGATTTTCAATTTTTTCTTAACCTTTGCACTATTATTAACTATATCTTTATATGCTCCACTGGCAATCTGATCACCAGGGAACATCAATTCTGCTTTCTGATATAAATCCTCTGCCTTTTTCATCCAAAGTCCCGTCCAATATGCATTATTTACATTTGCTTTTTTTGTTACTAAAAAGGAAACTTTTGATTTAATGAACATTAATGCATCTAATATTGAACCTCTGTCATTAGGGAATGGAAAATTCTCAATAATTGTCGCCTTGTGTTTCTCCTCATTAGTTAATGCAGGCACATTGTCTATTCGAAATAATGGTATTATCAAATAAATCATTAGTGGGATACAGACAAGGAAATAATTTAGTATAACCCATCCTATCTTTTTTCCCGTACCCCAGGTTGACCATCCTTTTTTAGAAACCTCTGGACTATTTGTAATACGCCTATCACAATCATCAATTTGTGCAATAAACGATTTTAATGAATCAGAAACCTTGGATGAATTAATTTCATGCCCACAACCTGGGCATACAGCGGTGAAACTCGGTAACTCAGCACCACACGCCGGGCATTTAATTATTTTTCCTGCATACTCTTCTGTTCGTTTATATTTATAATTTGACTGTTGCGTTTGTGTGCCACAGTTAGAGCAGAACCTTGCACCATCCTCTAATTTGGCACCGCAGCTTGAACAAAATGCCATATTCCCTCCATATCAAGGCTATTGAACCTTGATCTTCAATTCTTCTATTTTTTTGTCAAAAATAATTTTTTGAATATTAGCAAGCATTAGTTTAATTAGGGAATGCAATCTCGGCTTTCTGATAAGCCTGTTGACATTGGGGGTAGACCCCGCCGCTTTAGATTTGTATATATTAGCGTTTTTCCATTTTTAAATTCCACTTCGTTAATTAAGTTTAATGCATTAGAATGTTCTCTTCCTTAAATTATCAATAAATTTCTCTTTCCCATTTTCATCAATGTATTTCCAAAATTTCCACCCATTTGTTGAAGTATCACTTTTTCCGGTTAAAGTGTGCTTCGCTTTATCTGCTGCGGATGATATAGAATGACTTTCTCCTAGTAAAAGAACTTTTTGTGAATCAAAATCAAGTGTAGCCTCTAATTTTCTTTTATGGTAAGTGGCAAAAATTTTAATATTCCCTTTCCCTTTTATTTTTGGTTGCTGATAATATTGCTCTATTATTGATTTCTCCTTATCAATTACATTATTTTTTATCAAGTTAAATATTGATTTAGCTCGCTCGTCAATAAATTCGTAATAAAACTCATCATATAAGCCCTCTATTATTTCTACAGGAACTAAATGTTCAATGAGGGTTTTTTCAAAGTTATAATTTGAATCTTTTATTTCTGACATATATTTAGATGGGGCCTTTTTGCCAACCTTAATATTGGTTATTTTAGGAATCAGAGTTCTATTTGCAACACAATCAATTAATGAAATTGCTTGTTCATCATTTTTAAATTGTTGTTTTACATATTCCTTCGGAAAAATATGGTGGTCCTCTAATTTTTTATTTTTTGATAACTTACTTGAGTTGTTCCAATCGGATAGCCCCTTTGCATTAAAGTTTATCAAGTTTAAAATCCCTTTATAGATGACGTTAACCTTTTTAGAATATGATAAGATGTCCTCATATGAATCTATTTGTAGTTTTAGCCGGGTAAAAAATACTCTGTCAGTTATCCTTTCATTACTTGCTATGCTTTTAAATATCATTGAGTCTTGTAAAATTGCTTCGTTAGAACCAGATGAGTATCTTTGAGAAAGAATCGATGCCCAATACCAATATTTTAAGAATTCATATTGAGATTCATTCATTTGAGAAAAGTCCTTTTGATTCGACTCTCTTAAAAAAATCATTAGTGGTATAACCATATTTTCATACGGCATCCAATTCTGGGATATTATCAAATTTTCATTAAATAGAAAATCTAACACCTGGTTATAAAGGCTACAAATTTCATCCCAATACTTATTAAAATGTTCATAATTCAAGTTGGTTAAAATAAAGTTTCTATCAATATCTTTACCATTGCTGACTATATAGGAAATTGTTCGAACTATAATTTCCCTATCAAAATTATAATTTGGAAAAAGGGCACCTAATTCATCTATTTTATCTCTAAGGTTAAATCCCTTATATAATTTAGCTGCCAATATATCTATAAAATTCAATTGTATTCCCTTACTGTTACTACGTTCGAAAAATAAAGCAAATTTTTCATTGTCCATATTTAACAAATAATAAGATAACAATAAATCGCTTTTAAATAGTTCTCCTAATTTTGTACAAAGTGTTTTATACCTTCTAAAATTTTCTCTAATTTCTAAAGCATCCATTCCAGCTAAGAAAGATAATTTATCAAAATACTTTTCTTTTATATCCTCATCTAACATATCGCCATTAGAAATTTCATAAGCCTCAGATAACCTTATTGAAATTCTACTCTCGTCTTCTTGGAGAGAAAATTCAAACAGCATCTCCTCAAGGCTTCTATTTTTATACTCCTTTTTTTGTACTGTATCCGTTAACTCCTCATCATTTTTTCCAATATACCAGATTTCGTCAATACCTTTTAATGCTCTATAAATCGATGTTGCTCTTTGCTGACCATCTAATATCAGGCGGAAATTTGCAATTTGCGATTTTAGATTTATCTCTTCTTCGTCATAAGAAGTAATTTGTAATTTTTTACGACTCCCTTCTCCTTTGCGTGGCCTAGTATCCATTTCTCTAACAGTAATTTCAAAGGTCGGTTTTCCGTAAATAATCGACCCTATAAAAATATCCCTAACCAATGAATCAAAAAGCTCAATTGATTTTTTTACTTCCCAAACGAAATCTCTCTGAAATTCCGGTAAAACTATGTTTCCCTTTTCAATGTTCTCGAATAAGTTTTTGATTGACTCTGTTTGTTGTGGAGTATTCAAAGTAATCCCCCTTTTTTAATTGTTCTCTAAATTTCTTTAAGTAGGCAACTTTATAACTAAAATATACCAAAAAATTTAATTTATATGTCGAAATACTTAGTGAATTCCCAAAGTTTTCTACCTAACTAAGAAGAAGCCATTATTTAAGGGTTATTAAATTTTTTAAATCTCTCAGGAAACATCGACCATTATTAAAGAAAGTGCCTGTCACTCCCCGATATTTGTCGAAAATTCGACTAGAAAGGTTAGTTACAGGCACTTTTGTGATTATTCGTATTTATTTTAGTATCAATTGTGTTACGCACTCCACATGTGTCGTCTGCGGGAACATATCCACTGGCTGGACTTCCACCGTCTTGTATCCCCCGTCCTCAAGGATCCGAAGGTCGCGAGCGAGTGTTCCTGGGTTACAGGAGACATAGACCACTTTCTTTGGCTTCATCTCAATAATTGTCCTTAGTAAAGCTTCGTCACAGCCTTTGCGCGGCGGGTCGACAACAAGAACATCCGCCATGTTGCCTTCCTTATACCATTTTGGGATAACAACTTCGGCTTCGCCCGCTTCGAATTCCGCATTTGTAATTCCGTTCAACTCCGCATTCCGCTTAGCATCTTCAATAGCCTGTGGAACAACTTCGACTCCGAAAACCCGGCCTGCCTTTTGTGCGAGGAATAGCGAGATGGTCCCAATTCCGCAATAGGCGTCAATGACCGTTTCGCCGCCGGTCAGCCCTGCATATTCCAACGCCTTTTCATACAGCACCTTTGTTTGGTCAGGATTGACCTGGTAAAAGGACATGGCTGAAATTGCGAATTTCACATCACCTATATAATCATAAATAAATTCATTTCCCCAAATAACCGTTGTTTGCGGTCCCATGATGACATTCGTCCGCATCGAATTGACGTTGTGGACTATTGATTTTACCTTCGGAAGCCTGGCGGTAATTTCTTCAATAATCTTGTTTTTATGAGGGAGCTCCAAGGTTCTTGTAACAAGCACAACCATCAGTTCCTCAGTTTTCTTGCCATAGCGGGCCATAATATGGCGGAGAACGCCTTTATGGGTTTGCTCGTTATATGCCTCGATGCCAAGCCGGCTGCAAGTTTCCTTTACCACATTGATTGCTTCATTGACCTCGGGAAGCTGGATCAAGCTCTCATCCGTATCCACAATCTCATGGCTCCTCGGTTTAAAAAAGCCCGCAATCAGCTTTCCATCCTTTTCGCCGACCGGGACCTGAGCCTTGTTCCGGTAATGCCACGGCTCTTCCATGCCGAGTACTGAATGGACAACCACATCTTCAAGCTTGCCAATCCGTGTCAGCACCTGCCTTACCTGGTTTTCTTTATACTTCAGCTGGCCTTCATAGGACATATGCTCCAGCTGGCATCCCCCGTATTTATGTGTTTCGCCAGCTGGAATCTCAACCCGATAAGGGCTCTTTTCGGTGATTTCAATCAGTTTCCCGATTGCATAGTTTTTTTGTGTTTTAATAATCCTTATTTTTCCCGATTCTTCCGGCAGGGCTCCTGAGACGAATAGTGGAAATCCGTCCACCTTGGCTACCCCCGCACCGTCATGGGTCAGGTCTTCAAAACGCACATCTATCACTTCATTTTTTTGAACTGGAATTGATTTTGTCATTGTTTCGCCCTCGCTCTTAGTAATAAAAGGATTTTATCATAACGATGAAACGATTGCGAAAAAAGCTGGTTTTTTACTGATTGTCCGATAAGGCGCTATCAAAGGTTTCCTTGGCTATCTTCAGCATTTTCCTGACTTTTAGGAATAGATATAGAAAAATGGCCATCAATCCAGCAAAGAGGAGGAAGCCCTCTCCACCAAGCTCAAAATGAACAGTCTCACCCATAAAGACGAGTCCTGCCATTAATATAATAGCCCCTGCTGCCTGGTAAATCATATATAACTTGTTCGTTTTTAAAGCCCTCTCCGCCAATTCGGAATTTCCGTGTTTACTTGCTTCCTCACTAATTCCTGTTGAAAGGTTGTAAAAAAAGAATACAGACAAGCCTATTGTGAGCAGCGAGGTTATCCCAATATACAGTTTTCCTTCAATCGTATTCGCGGCATTTATTGCCCCATTCAGGATAGATGAGTTTTTAACAAACAGATCAAGTACCGACATCGCAATTAACAACAGTGCGGTTTTGCCCAGAACATGAAAATGTTTATTATCGATACGCCCAGCAAGCCGGTCCCCTCCTATACAAAGAAGAATATAACCAACCAAATCCGGGAAGATGTTTACCGGCCCAAGATTAAAATTAAAGAATATGAAAAAGAATCCAACAATCATTGTCCCAAAGCCCACGCTTATTCCCCCTATCGCGTAATCCGTCCTCAATGTATAATATTGGTAATAGTATACTATTAATATCTGTAAAGGAGGAGAAGAACTGAGAAATAGACTTTCTTTTCTTCGCCTGGCAAGTGCGCTGACAATTCTTTTGTTTATTTATACAGGTGCCGCCTATCTGGATTACACATCCCAGGCTGTGGTTATCACCGATATCAAAAAGTTTGAAAACCCGAATGCACCGACATCAGAACGTGACTTGCGGCATCTGGAGCAGCTTGGCTTTTCCAAAATAGCAATCAGCTATATGGCCAATGCGGAACGAACTGCATTACTGGGGATTGATGGAGAGATTGTCTCTGAAATAGATATTTACAGAGAAATCAATGATTTAGACCGAAGTGATAACCTCACAAAAAATGAATATGAATCTCTTCTAAAATCATATTCAACTTCTTTTTTGCCAAAGTTCTCAAGTCTTGAAAGGATTAGCTTGAAGCTATTGCATGAAGGAGACAGGAATTTCACCTTGATTACAGAGCATCATTTTGATTATGTCGCGGGCCCAATCAAACCAATGGGGATTGAAATCCAGTTGGCACCTGAAGGTCCAGTGTTTGAGAATTACGCAAAGCAAGTATGGTGGACCGCATCAACCATCGGTCCGGAAAAAATTAAGCGGGAGTTTAAAGTGATCCGTCCTTCAGATCAACCTATGGGAAACAACAACGCTTTCCCCTTTTTCCAAACGAACTCTTCTCCGTCCTTATACTATTCGGTTCCATGGAAACAGCCCGGATTGCTTAAGGATATCGTGGGCCTTCACTTAACAACGGTAACCCGGTTTGAAGCACCTGAGGATTATTACTCTGCAAATGTCTATATACAAGGACAGAACCCTTATCTGTCGGAACACTTGCAATATGATTTAAAAAATCCCGAATGATTTTTGGCTTCAGACTGTACTCGTCTGAAGTTTTTTTGTTTTAAGCGATTTACACAAACTTCGCCATCAGGAAAAGATTATGGTAGCCGGCATCCGTCTTGGCAGCCTTTCTCTTGATCCCTTCCATTTCGAAGCCCATTTTTTTATACAGGGCGATGGCATTAACGTTTTCAGAAAAAACTTCAAGGGTGACTTTTTCGATGGAGGGGTTGCCCTCTGCCCATTCCAAAAGAGCATCGAGGAGAGCGCTACCGATTCCCTTGTTCCGGTATTCCCTTTTCACACTCATCCCGAATGCCCCTTGATGCATGTTCCGGACTCTGTTTCCATTATGAAAATCTAGAAATCCGATAATCATTCCGCTTGATTCCGCAACAATTACAAGCTTATTCGGGTATTCCGCCATCCGAATGAGCCACTCCTGCTGCTGGCTTGCCGTCTGGTTAAATTCTTCTGATGTTGTCATTAAATATGGAGAATCAGCCAGGATTTCTTTCGTATATGCTAGGACCGCTTCCGCATCTGTAGGGGACGCTTCCCTAAGTAGTAGCTGCCCGCCATTGATCATGTTTACCTTTTTGGAGCTTATTTTTGCCAAAGGAAATCCCCCTATCCTATTACTGCTTTCCCCGTACTAGCTAATACTTGGATTAATTTGACTCTATTCTAATGGAATAGCCATATTTTTGCGAACCTATTTTGCTTCGAATGGGCGGATGTTTTTTTATGAGGTTTCTATAGAATCATGTGGGGAACTTCTGACTCGATACGCACGAAATCCTGAAAAGCTGTCAGAAGTCGGGGCAACTTCTGACTCGATGTGCTCGAAATCCTGAAAAGCTGTCAGAAGTCGAGGGTACTTCTGACTCGATACGCTCGAAATCCTAGAAAGCTGTCAGAAGTCGAGGGTACTTCTGACTCTATGTGCACGAAATCCTGAAAACCTGTCAGAAGGCGATTTAGCGCATTTTTATGCCAGAATGAAATGTCCCAGCGTTATATATTTGTTTTATAAAATACCCAGGAGGTGCTTCGCCCACATGTACCCAGACCGAAAAAACCAGGACCGAATCAAATTTGGCAATCCAGGCTGTATGCTCTTCCTGATTATCGCGGCAATACTCTATCTTTTAATTAAAGATTTCTTTTAAAAAATCCATTCAAAAAGGCGCCCGGCAAAACCGGACGCCACCAAAGATCGCCTGACCAATTCCGGCCCCACAATCCCTTTATTCTTTTTTGAACATTGCCGTAACCTTTTCCTTCACTTCTTCGATGTTGCGCATTTTGTTATTCCAGCACTTCTGGCTTAAATCGACCGGATATTCTTCCGGGTTCGCCGTCCGCTTGTACTCATCCCATATCTCGGACAGGTTTTTCTTCAGAAACTCACGTGATTCTTCTAAGCATGGCACCTCGTAAACAAGCTCGCCGCCAACGAAAATATCCTCGTGAATCTCCCTTGCCGTAAAATTCGATACGTATTTGCTGATATACGTATGGGTTGGATGGAACATCTTAATCCGCTTTTCTTCCTGGGGATTCTCGGTCTCTAGCGTGATGTAATCCCCTTCGGAAAAGCCAGTACGATTGTTAATGATTCTATAGACCCGTTTCAATCCTGGTGTTGTCACCTTTTCCGGATTGGAGGAAATCTTGATTGTATCATTCATTTTTCCGTTTTCGTCTTCAATGGATACGATTTTATAGACAGCTCCAAGTGCGGCCTGTTCAAATGCTGTTATCAGCTTTGTGCCAACGCCCCAGCTGTCGATTTTCGCATCCTGTGCCTTTAAATGGAGGATCGTATACTCGTCCAAATCGCTGGAAGCAACAATCTTGGCATCCTTGTAGCCTGCATCGTCGAGCAGCTTCCGAGCCTCTTTGGACAAATAAGCAAGGTCGCCGCTGTCAAGGCGGATGCCGACGAAATTGATTTTGTCTCCCATTTCCTTGGCGACCTTAATGGCTGCGGGCACTCCGGAACGGAGGGTATCGTACGTGTCCACGAGGAACGTACAATCCTTATGCGTCTCGGCGTATTTTTTAAAAGCGGTATAATCATCCCGGTATGCTTGGACCATCGCATGGGCATGTGTGCCCGCTACCGGTATATGGAACTTCTTGCCCGCACGGACATTGCTTGTCGCATCGAATCCTGCAAGATAGGCTGCGCGTGTACCCCAGATTGCCGCATCAAATTCGTGGGCTCTTCTCGTTCCGAATTCCATGGCCACTTCCTTGCCAATGACATGTTTAATACGCGATGCCTTTGTGGCAATGAGTGTTTGGTAATTCACAATGTTGAGCATGGCGGTTTCGAGAAGCTGTGCTTCCGCAAGGGTAGTATCAACACGAATGATTGGCTCGTTGCCGAAAACAAGCTCCCCTTCCTTCATCCCGCGAATGGTCCCGGTAAAACGCAAACCCTTCAGGTAGTCCAGGAAATCCTCGCCATAGCCTGTTTCATTCCGTAAGTAGTCGAGATCATCCTCCGTGAATCGGAAGCCTTTTACGTATTCTATTATCCGTTCCAGCCCGGCAAACACAGCATAGCCGTTCCCAAACGGAAGTTTCCTGAAATAAAGCTCGAACACAGCTTTCCGGTTGTGGAGGCCATCCCTCCAATAAGTTTCAACCATATTGATCTGGTATAAATCAGTATGCAAGGCATAGCTGTCATCTTTATATATGTGTTTCATTCCGTTAACCCCTTTGTGAAATGTGTGCTATTTAACTTCGGCCCCAAGTACTCCTGTAAAATGCCCTAGTGCCCACTCATGGCCGGCCTGGTTAAATGACGCCACACCTTCCTTGTGAACAACGATTTTAAACCCTTTATTATAGGCATCGACCGCGGTATGAAGGATACAAATATCGGTACAAACCCCGACAAGATGCACTTCGGTTATGCCGCGTTCACGCAATTTTATTTCAAGGTCGGTCCCTGCAAAAGCGGAATACCTGGTTTTATCGATATAGTACACATTCTCCAGATGCTTATTCGTTTCATAAACATTTTGCAGATCCCCGAACAAGTCCCGCCCGCTTGTCCCCCTTATATTGTGCGGAGGAAACAGCTTCGTTTCCGGGTGATACTCGTCGCCCTTGTCATGGACGTCAATCGCAAACACAGTATAGTCCCCATTCCTGATGAACTCTTCGGTCAACTCAACTATTTTCTTTTCAATTGCCTGTCCCGGTTCACCGCATGTTAACGCGCCGGCATCCGCGACAAAATCATATGTATAGTCGATATTGAGCAAAGCCCTTCTACCCATTTTGCCACCTCGTTTCGCAAAATAAGAACCAATCCCATTGTACCATTAAAATGGATTTTCGCCATTTCCCTTTTTGTCGGTATTTCAACACTCCAAATAAGAATATCACATTCAGGCGATCTAAAACATTAATTGCCTGATTTACGAAAAACCAATAAAAAAAGCTCCGCCCCAAAAGGACGGAACCACTTATCAGCTGTATTTCTTTCCGGGAATCCAGTCGGCTGGAACATCCTCAGGGCGCAAATCTTCAATTGGCGCAAACACTTCAAAATGCCTGTACAGATTTTCAAATTCCGCTGGAAGAAGCCCTCCAAACTCGCCATCAAGATTCAATTGCATCTTATCATTTGAATGAACCTTTATCCTGTTTGCCTTTGTATAAATGACATGTTCATCATGGATATGCTCGCCCCGGACTGCCAGGGTGGCAACTCGGATAAACTCCGCAAGGTTCAGCTTTTTAAGGATGATCAACGTGAACATCCCGTCATTAAGCGAGGCGTCAGGCGCGAGCTTTTCGAAGCCGCCAATCGAATTGGTCAGGCCGACAAGAAAGAACATCGCCTCCCCTTCAAATAGCTTTCCATCGTATTCAATGCAAACATGGCTGGCCTTGATTGAAGGAAGCATTTCCACCCCTTTGAGGTAGTACGCAAGCTGTCCAAGCATCGTCTTCAGCTTGCTTGGCACCTCATAGGTTAGCTCGGTAATACGCCCTCCGCCTGCAATATTTATAAAATACCTGTTATTGATTTTTCCGATATCGACAGGAATGCGGCCGCCTTTGACTATGATGTCAACGGCCCTTTCTATATCTCTTGGGATATGAAGCGCACGGGCAAAGTCATTGGTTGTGCCCATCGGAATAATACCCAGCTTTGGACGGTATTCCTGATTGGCAAGGCCATTGACTACCTCGTTAATCGTTCCGTCCCCTCCAGCAGCAATGACAATATCGTAGCGGCGCTCAGCAGCAATTTTCGCTGCCCTCGTGGCGTCCCCTTCACCAGTAGTAGCATGGCAGGAAGTTTCATACCCCGCCCTTTCAAGCTTTTCCAGGACTTCAGGCAAATTTCGCTTGAATATTTCCCTCCCTGACGTAGGATTATAAATAATCCGCGCTCTCATCATAAAATATCATCCCTATTTCCAAAAAGTACTTTTTCCCATTTAAATCCATTATCCATCTTCAATGATAACCTATAGGATGTTCATCCGCAATGGGATTTAAAGGAGGAATTCGATACCTATCATACCCTTGGGGCACCTCTTTTGCAAAATTAACGCCGAACACCGTACCCAAATTGATTCCTCCACCTAGGCAGGCATCCACACTATATTATTGGCCCATGACCAAAATCAGGATAGCCAGCAGATTTAAACGAATTGAAGCCTTTCCCCAATTATCCTTCTCCTTCAGGAGGCTGATCAATCCATAGCCAAAACCAAATATCGCAGCCGCTGCTGCAAACCAATTTGAATAGGGCAGAGGTTTTAAATAGAACAATAAAACCGATAACAAGGCTGCCAGAACAGACAGATACTTAAACATTGCTTACCGCTTTCCCTATTTTTTTAATAACAAGCTCCAGCAAGGCTGCTGTGGCCATAGCCATCCCAATCAATACTTGGGTCCACTTTATTCTTTTCATACCCTTGTTCCCCCTTTTTCCATGCTCCTCATCTAAAGGTTTAGCAAATTAAACTATGTACAGGGCTTTCGGCAGTCCATTCCTAAAATGCTCTATTAAAACTAGAAAAAACTTTTTTCCCATCCCAGTTATATAGACGTAAATACTATGCAATTTTCTACAAAAAAGGCAGAATTTTTTTATCTTACTATTAAATGAATGTTGTAGACAAGAATGTGGCGAATATAATAGTAGAAACAAGTTCCTTATTTTCAAAAGGAACATCATCCTTTAATATGATACAATATATTCCATATTGACCTAGTACAATGATAAAAGGAATGGTGGCATGCTGGCAATTCTACTGGCTTATTTAATCGGTTCAATCCCAACCGCCTTGATTTTGGGCAAGCTTATGTACGGAGTTGATATTCGCGAACATGGCAGCAATAATCCCGGGGCAACCAATACTCTTAGGGTAATGGGAAAAAAAGCAGCTTTGTTTGTCCTTGCCGTTGACGCCGGTAAAGGCGCGCTTGCAGCTTCCCTCCCGGCTTTTATTCCCACGGGCATCGATCCTCTTTATCTGGGGATGGTTGCTGTCCTAGGGCATTGTTTCCCCATTTTCGCCGGATTCCGGGGCGGAAAAGCGATAGCCACCACCGCTGGAGCCCTGCTTATGGCCAATGTGCCAATGTTTTTAATCGCATACCTTTCGTTCATTTTTATAACATATGTTACAAAGTATGTATTTTTTGGTTCTATTTCCGTCGGCCTCTCCCTGCTGGTTTTCTCTCTTATTTTCCCGACAGCAGGAAATAGTCTTTTGTTCGGATGTTTTACTTTGTTCCTTATCTACCTGCATCGATCCAATATACGCAATCTCATTTTGGGTATCGAACCAAAAATTAATGATAAAAACATTAAAAAGGACAGAATTCCTCCAGGCGGCTCCTATCCGTTCAGCTAGTTGTTGTACGAAAAAAAGCAGCTTCATTGACGAAAGCTGCTTTTTTAATATAATTAAATTATTTTTTGAATCATACTTTCCGAAACTGTCTGCCAGATTCCTTTGTCTGTCCTGTATGATTCCATAAGGTTCCTGTAAAAAGCTTTTTGTTTTTCTTCGTATTCAGGTTCATCTTTACCTGGCAACTCGGCCCTTCCTCGGTCTACAAAATCCTGTACCTTCGGGGCGCGCGGACCCCAAACAGCATGTTCCTTCCCTTCCGAATCAATAAAGATATAGATCGGGATTGCCCGGGAAGTTCCATTTGTCAGATATTGGTCCATCAGTTCAAGATTCGAATCACGCAAAAGGAAGCGTACTTCCATATCCGCTGCCTCGGCAATCTTTAAAAGTATAGGGTTATTCAGCATGGCGTCTCCGCACCAATCCTCCGTTAGGCCTATTACACGGAGCTGCTTCCCTTTTACCTCTTCAAGGCTTGATATTTGGGGCTCCGATAAGTCAAATTCTTCATAGATCTCAAGCATTCCTTCCTTATGAGTTTTCATGCTGTCTATGTAGTCTTCAACCCGCATTGCTTTTTCAAACCAGCTATTCAAATCCATTTCAATCACCCTTCCTTCCCTTTTCTCCTATTTTATCTATCCTGGCCGACGTTTACAAATTCCCGATTCCTACTGGCGAAAATATTTCCCTTAATATGTAAATTGTTATATTACCAAAACTTTTCAAGTTGACTAGTAAAATACTTATATTATAAATTAAGATGAGAGAATATTTTATATATTGAATATTATTTAAAATATTTTCCAATTCAGCAAAGGGGGAAATAGTATGACGAATGGGGTGTTACAGCTCATATCGATTGGAATTTACATGGCAGCGATGCTTTTCATCGGCTGGTATTCCTTCCGTAAAACGAGCAACCTGACTGATTACATGCTTGGGGGACGCTCTCTCGGGCCTGCGGTAACGGCTTTAAGCGCCGGCGCTGCCGATATGAGCGGATGGCTGTTAATGGGGTTGCCTGGCGGTATTTATCTTAGCGGTTTAGCGGACGCATGGATTGCAATCGGTCTAACAACCGGTGCTTACCTCAACTGGCTTTTGGTCGCACCGCGGCTCCGCTCCTACACCGAGGTTTCGAACAATTCAATTACAATTCCAAGCTATTTGGAAAACAGGTTTAAGGATGAAACTAAACTTTTAAGAATCATTTCAGGTATTGTTATTCTTGTTTTCTTTACTTTCTATGTTTCTTCCGGACTTGTTGCCGGAGCCGTTTTCTTCGAGAATTCTTTCGGAACAAGCTATATGACAGGGCTGTATATTGTTGGCGGAGTTACTGTTGCTTACACGTTATTTGGCGGATTCCTTGCCGTAAGTTATACAGACTTTATCCAGGGCTTAATGATGCTGATTGCCTTGCTCCTTGTTCCGGCTATCGGAATTTTTGCAACAGGCGGCCCTGCCGAAACATTTGAAACTGTCAGGTCCGTAAATCCGGCTTTCCTTGATCTACTTAAGGGAACAACCTTCATCGGCATCATTTCAGCGGCGGCATGGGGCCTGGGCTACTTTGGCCAGCCTCATATCATCGTCCGCTTCATGGCGATTACGGATGTTAAAGAAATTAAAAATGCCCGACGAATCGGAATGGGCTGGATGATTTTCTCGCTTATTGGAACAATTTTCGTTGCGCTTGTAGGTATTGCATACTTCCAGCAAAATACGAATGTGAAACTGGATAACCCAGAGGCAGTCTTTATCGTTCTCGGACAAATCCTGTTCCACCCTATTTTAGCAGGATTTATGCTCGCAGCAGTTCTTGCGGCAATCATGAGCACCATTTCTTCCCAGCTTATTGTTACATCTAGCGCCCTTGTTGAGGACTTGTACAAAGTCCTTGTTAAAAAAGATGCATCAGACAAACATCTTGTTTTCCTTGGACGTATGTCGGTATTGATCGTCTCTCTTATCGCAGCTGTTTTAGCATTCGATCAGGACAACACCATCCTGAACCTTGTTGCTTACGCATGGGCGGGTTTCGGTGCTTCCTTCGGTCCAATCATCATCCTCAGCCTTTTCTGGAGGAAGATGACCAACTGGGGAGCCATAGCTGGGATGGTCGTTGGAGCCGTAACGGTAATCGTATGGTCGAACTACAACCTGGGCAAAGTCCTTTTCGGTGAGACTCTGTATGAAATCGTCCCAGGATTTATCCTCAACTTGATTGTTGCTTACGTAGTCAGCTTGATGACTTACAAAAAGAACGACCAAATCGAAAAAGAATTCACCCAAAGCATGGACTTATTGAAAAGCGAATAAGCCAGCCTGCCGGACGCCCTTGGGTGTCCGGCTTTTTCATGGCATTTTGAAGAGAAGTGTGAAAAACCCCATTCAAAAACAATGCCATTTAGACATTCAAGATTTCCCCGCCCTTTGGTATGAAATCGGCCTCGACTAATGCATTAATTTTAATGGGGTATCTTTCCACATTACGGTTGGTGAATTTATCAGGGATTCCGCCGACATTGTTTTTCTAACATACCGTTCTGAAATTCCGGTTTCATAGTAAAAACCGAACTGCTTGGTAAATCGTCTCTTTGTTAAAGCAAGGTAAAAGTATGTTAGAATAGTCAAGTTAGTTTAAACAGAAAGCAGGATGTGAATGGTTCAATTCATTTTGAAGCGGCTTGTAGAATCAATTTTTGTATTGCTGATTGGCAGCATGATTTGCTTTGTTTTTATCCGGCTGCTTCCGGGGGACCCGGCTGCGGCAATGTATGGTGAACAGGTCCAAAAGCTGAGTGATGCCGATCGTGCCCGGATCGCGGAAAATTTGGGATTGGAAGAATCATTGCCCATTCAATATGGGAAATGGCTTTCACAAATACTCCACGGAGAATGGGGACAATCATTCATTTCCGGTGAGGCGGTAACCACCATTGTTGCTAGGGCTATTGAGCCGACCTTTACACTTATGTTAACTTCCCATCTAATCACTGTTATTCTGGCCGTGTTTTTTGGCATCGCCTCTGGCTTGTTACGGCATTCTTATTTTGACCAAACCGTTACAGCTGTCAGCATCCTTCTTATGTCCATTCCGTCTTTTTGGTTTGCCCTTATGCTCATGCTCATATTCTCCGTCTATTTAGGCGTTCTGCCAACTTCCGGAATGGGGGAAGGTGGATGGGTTGAACATCTTCGTTACTTGCTTATGCCCGCATTCGTCCTCGCACTATCTCATGCCGGTTATTACATCCAGCTTTTGCGAAATCATATAGCTTTCACAAAAGACAGCGGATTTGTTTTTGCTTTAAAAGCCCGCGGGATTCCGGATCGTCATATTTTGTGGAACCATCTGTTGCCCAATGCATTATCACCTTTTCTATCATATATGGGAATGTCGCTTGCGGTCGCACTTGCAGGTTCAGTTGTGGTGGAAACAATTTTTTCCTGGCCGGGCCTCGGCCGGCTTGCTTTAAAATCAGCACTCGCCCATGATTATCCTGTGTTTTTAGCAATTATATCGCTCAGTATGATACTTGTTATAATCACCAATTTATTGGTGGATATTGTTTGTGCGGTAATTGATCCCCGCTTGCAGGCCAACATGCTTGGGGAGGGAGAGAAATGAGCCGGACCCCACACTATTCATGGAAGCTAATTATTGCTTCCGGTGTACTTTTTGTTCTTATCCTTGCCACATGGATGGCCCCAATTCTAACCTCATTCGACCCTATTGAAGTCAGGATGGATCAGGTACTTCAACCACCTGGTTCTGGCCATTTATTTGGGACGGATGAACTGGGCCGTGATGTTTTTACACGCCTTTTATACGGAGGACGGGTTTCCCTCTTAGTTGGCGCTGCCGCCATGGCTGTTTCCATTATCATAGGCATCATTTATGGATCCTTAAGCGGTATTGCCGGCGGCATAGTTGACAGGGTGATGATGCGGTTTGTTGATGCCTGTTTAAGCATCCCTTCACTTATCTTAATGATTGGTCTTCAACTTTTATTATCTCAAGGCTTAATGACAATCGTATTCGTGATCAGTATAACAAGCTGGATGCCTGTTGCCCGTATGATTCGTACGGAAATTATGGCGATGAAAAGGGAAGTATTTATTCAGGCCTCAACCGTCATCGGCGCTTCCCCCTTACAATTATTAATCAGGCACATGCTTCCCCAATGCTCTCCAACAATCACGGTTCTTGCCATCAGTGGAATGAGTCATGCTATTCTTGCGGAAGCAACGCTGAGCTTTCTTGGGATTGGCATTCCGCCGCATAAGCCATCCTGGGGCAATATGCTTATGAGCGCACAAAGCCATTTACTTGCGGGTGCATGGTGGCAAGCATTATTCCCAGGAATTTGCATTACCTTAACTTTACTTGCCATCAGTTTTTTGGGGGATGAATTGCAGGAACGATTGGCAAGGCCGCAGTTCAGACAAGGAGGAAAGTATGAAAGATCTTCTTCTTGAGATAAAACATCTTACGATTTCTATAAACAAGACTCCATTCATTATTGACACCTCATTTAACATTCAAAAGGGAACGATTACTGCATTAATCGGTGAAAGCGGGTCTGGTAAAAGCTTGACTGCGAGGGCGCTGATTGACTTGCTCCCGCAAGGAGCCACTATCAGTACCGGAAATATTCATTTTTTCGGAGAAAATGTCCATTTGATGGGTGAGAAACAAAAGAGGAAATGGCGGGGCAAAAACATTGGGTTCGTGTTCCAGGATACATGGCAAACATTCGATCCAATAAAGACAATTGGACAACACTTTATGGAGCTGTTTTCCGTCCATACTCCTTTAAAGAGACGGGAAGCGAAAGAAGAGGCTATAAAGCTTTTGCATTCTGTGAAAATAAAGGATCCTCAGCGGGTATTCCGCTCATATCCCCATGAATTATCGGGAGGAATGAGGCAGCGTGTCCAACTGGCGTTAGCGATTGCACTCGATCCTATGCTGCTCATTGCAGATGAACCTACTACAGCACTCGACTTGAAAGTTCAGTCTGAAATACTCTCCCTCCTATATGAATGGCAGAATCAATCGGACAGGACAGTACTGTTGATTACACACGACCTTAGCGTGGTGGCGGAAATAGCGGATGAGGTGCTTGTTATGAGTGCCGGGCGAATGGTTGAATGCTCGTCGGCAGAGGAACTATTCCACCGCCCTAAGACGAATGTGGCAAAAAGGCTGCTCGAGCAATACCGATTACTTGCGCGGCCTCCAGAATACTCCAACTCCCATGACCTAAAGCCCTTAATGGATGTAAAAAACATATCAAAAACATACACCAACAAAAAATGGTATCGAACGGAACAGATAAAAGCCATACAAGATGTGAGCTTACACATATGCCAAGGAGAAGCGGTTGGATTAATCGGTGAAAGCGGAGGAGGAAAAAGCACTCTTGCCCGTCTTCTTCTGAAGCTTGAAAAAAGTACTACAGGCATCGTATCCTGGCACGGAGAAAAGCCGCTTGCAAGAGGAGTCAAGTGGGTTCATCAGGACCCCATTGCCTCATTTAATCTACGTTGGACGGTAGGAAAGATTGTTGGGGAAGGGTTTGACTATTGGAAAAAAGGCCAGGGAGATAAAAATGCCCAAGTATTGTCGGCTTTAAAGAAAGTTGGTCTTCCTCCAACAGTCGCTTCCTTGTATCCAAATGAACTTTCGGGCGGTATGAGACAAAGGGTCGCTCTTGCCCGCGCACTCTTGGTCGAACCTGAACTGATTGTGCTGGATGAGCCTTTTGCGAACTTGGATATGAGTTCACAGGCACAGATAATTTCACTTATCCGGTCATTAATCAAAAAAGAACGCTTGGCCATTTTTTTCATTTCACATGACATCCGGGCAGCCATGGCATTATGCCACAGGATCATGGTTATGAAAAACGGAGAAATTGTCGACGAGCTTCCCGCATATCAATTATTCCAATCAACCAATGAATACACGAAAGAACTTTTGTCGTTTATACCCGGATCGCGGGCGGAAAAAATTTAGAAGTAAAGGAGATTCTGAATGAAAAGGAATTTGATGAAATGGATTTTTGCCGTTATGGCTTTACTTATTTTGGCGGTCATGGCGGGCTGTAGTGAAAAACGTTCGGAACAAGGTGAAATACCGAATAAAAAGCAACTCATTTACGGTACGGGATCGGAAATAGAAAAAATCAATCCAGTATTGGATGAAAGCCAAGAAATTGATGCTCTCTTATTTCGCGGTTTAACAAAGCCCGATGTGAACAATGGGGTAAAACCCGATTTAGCCAAGAGTTGGGATGTCTCGGAAGATCAGTTGATTTATACATTTAAACTTCGTACAGACGCAAAGTGGCAAGACGGAAAGCCTGTTACCGCGGCAGATGTGGTTTTTACATTTGATAAAATTAAGGACCCATCAACAAACACACCTATTGCAGGGGAGTTCAATGAAATTAAATCAGTCGAAGCTCCTTCGGATGATGAAGTTAAAATAACGCTTTACCGTCCATTCCCGCCACTTTTGGATAAACTGAAAATCGGCATCGTACCTGCTCATATATTAAGCGGTGAAACGATGAATGAGACGGGCTTTAACCAAAATCCTGTCGGCAATGGCCCTTTCAAGCTAAAGGAATGGAAAAGTGACCATACGATTGTCCTTGAGCGCAATGAGGGCTATTACGGGCCCGCCCCGAAGCTTGATGAAGTGGTCTTTAAAGCCGTACCTGATGTGAACACGAGAATCCTCCAGTTGAAAACGAGAGAAATTGACCTGGCATTGTTAGAGCCTAATCAACGGGCGGGGGTAAAAGAAAATGATCCTTTTGCTGTGCACGAAATTGAAACAGCGGATTATCGGGCAGTTATGTATAACTTTAATTTACCTCTTTTTCAAGATAAGCGTGTCCGGCAAGCGATGAACCTGGCGGTGGATAGGGAAGCGCTTGTGAAAGGTGTACTGGCCGGGAATGGTGAACCGGCCTACGGACCTTTGCAAAAATCGTGGGCAGGAGTCCCTCAAAAAGACTGGTATACGTATAATCCGGAAAAAGCAAAAAAGCTTTTGGCTGAAGCCGGCTGGGTAAAAGGCGATGATGGAGTTCTTGTAAAAGGCGGAAAGCGGTTCGAGTTTGAACTCGTCTCACCTGTACAAGATAAAATTCGGGTTGCGCTCGCCAATGTCGTTTCGGAACAATTAAAGCCGCTTGGCATACAGGCGATACCCAAACCAGTTGATCGAAATGCGGTAAAATACGACGAAGAAGAGGCACTAATTATCGGATGGGGAAGTGAACATGATCCTGATGATCACACATTCAGGCTTTTTCATAGCAGCGAAATAGGCGATGGACAATATAATTTTGGAGCCTATCGAAATTATAAGGTAGATGAATTCCTTGAAAAAGCCCGTACGGCAACTAAAGTGCAGGAGAGAGAATCGTATTATCAAAAATTCCAGAAAGAACTTGCGGAAGACCCGCCGTATAACTTTCTTGTCTATCTGAAAGCCCTCTATGGGGTCAATAAAGACGTCACCGGAATCAGTACGAGGACGCTTGGGCACCATGGGTTCGGCGTTTTGTGGAACATTGAGGAATGGGATAAAGAATAATTATGTAACATGGTAGATTCTTTCTTCCATATAAAAAGGAAGGCTACGTCAAGCCTTCCTTTTTATAATTTACTTATTTTCCTCTTCTGGTTGTTCCTCTTTTTTTGCCACTTCTTTGTGTATTTCTAACTCGATTGCCTGAACATGTTCATCTTCAAGCTTTTGTTTAGGATGAGGATGGAACCATTGAATTTCACCTTCGGTCATAAACGCTTTGTATTCCTCACCGTCTACTTTCAGGGTAAATTGATGGCGTTCGTGCACCCTGTCTTCAAATGCCGGCTTGATTTCTAGTTCTTCTATTCCACTATCGCTGGAGATTCCGTACTTCCTCATTAATAAATGGATTTTCGATTCCATGGCTTCCATTTTTTCATCACCAAGTAATTGTTTGGGGTGTGGGTGGTGCCATTGAATTTCATTCTCGTGGAAGAAACCTTTATACTCATTATTATTGACTTTAAACGTAAAAGAGAATCTCTCATGTACACGATCCTCAAATGCAGTATTCACTTCAAAATCTTCAATATCAGGGTGTTCGTTCTTTTCTTCAGGCATCGGTGAGCCTCCTCTGTTGATTGTTGGTAGCTTTCCCCTTCTTATGGTTGAGCTGACAGGGGAGGGCTGTCCTAAAGTGAATTCAATGTTTAATATTTCCTTAAAGGACTTGGCGTAGTATTGTTCCACTTTTCACTGATGATTTTGTGACATTGGTTAAAAATACGTTCAATGAGTTGGGTCGAGTTCCCAAGGACCCGAATGCTTAAACCTGGGATGGCCAGCCTTGAAAGACCAAATTTAAAGTTTGACTGTTCCGAATGAATCGTTTCATACAACATATCGAGAAGGCCATTATCAGTATTTTCGCTGACCGCAATCATCGAACCTAAATGGGTATAGCCTTCCATAAAACCCAGGCCTGCAATTGAATTCTTTTCTGGAGCTAACTTGATATGATCGAAAACACCAAGTACGCCGTCCAAATATATTTCGGTTTTCAATTGAATCGTATCATAGCTGAAGTTTTCTCCGCTTGGCGACCAGCCGGGTGTGAGAATATCCGTATATAAGAACGTCGACCCCGATTCCATATGAACGATATTTTTTTGCTTGTAATGAGCATTTTCATAGGCAATCAGCGGATCCGGTAGGTACTCCAGATAACTTCCCTTTTTTAAAAAAATTTCTGATTCCTGATAGACATGATCTTTCGGCGTCTTATAAACCTTTGTCGCAGATTGAGTGGTTAGAGTTACTTTAGAGTTTTCGGCGGCAGAAATTTTCATTCTATACCGATCCCCGTCCAAATACCCGCCCCCAGGGTTTAATAGATAATAACATACCTGCCCGGAATTATCATGGTAGATCGGCCGCATGACTTTAAATGCCCCTTGGAAATAGACATTTCTTGCAACAGTTCTCCCATTGCGGCATTCCAGGTCTAAAGATAAATCGCCTGTCCAATTTGTCATGTTATTCCAATCCTTTTAATAAAACATGTTGCTTAATCCAGTCAATGACTTCATCAAGGCCTTCCTCATCCTTTAAATTTGTGAAGACAAACGGTTTATCCCCGCGGAATACCTTTGTATCCTTCTCCATGACCTCAAGGCTGGCGCCGACGAATGGGGCTAGGTCCGTCTTATTTATGATGAATAAATCGGACTTAATCATCCCCTGGCCGCCTTTGCGGGGAATCTTTTCCCCTTGTGCCACATCAATGATATATATGGAGAAATCAACGAGCTCTGGACTGAATGTTGCCGCGAGATTGTCACCGCCACTTTCAACGAAAATAAGTTCCACATCAGGGTGGCGCTCGATTAGCTCTTCGATGGCCGCGAAATTCATTGATGCATCTTCACGAATGGCTGTATGAGGACAGCCTCCTGTTTCCACACCGATAATTCGGTCTTCAGGGAGAACACCATTTTGAATCAGGAATTTCGCATCTTCTTTTGTGTATATATCATTTGTGACAACCGCCATATTGATTTCATCTTTTAGATGGCGGGTCAACTTCTCCACAAGCATTGTCTTTCCTGCACCAACAGGGCCTCCAACCCCGATTTTAATTGGTTCCATTAAAACACTTCCTTTAATCATTCTTTAATAGTTTTAAGACATGAAAATACGAATATTGACTCGTTCATGCTTCATTTGGGCTAATTCCAATCCTGGTGACACAATTCCAAAGTCATCTTCGCTCAGCGTCAGTATTTTTCCAACGGCCTCTGTCAGTTCAGACATGAATCGATGTGTAATCAGTTGGCCTGCTGTTTGTCCTAGGGGAATTGCCCGTACTCCATTTTGTGTCAGGCTGGAAATAGAAGAATACAAATAGTAGAGTGCTGTATTTGTTTTTGTTACTCCAAGGCCGTGAGCGACCATCGTAAACACAATGGAAGGGTGCCCGAATGATTTTTTCTTCTTCATTTCTTCTCTGTATTTGGCGAGAACCGGAAAGCCGAATAAAGATTCGGCTATTTTTAGCATTCGGCTCCCGATCATTTGTGTTCCTTCCCTTGTTTCCCGCGGTAAGTTTTGAACGGTTAACAGGCGATCCAGTTCCCATATGCGCTCAAAATCTTCATTTAATAGGGCCTCGTAGGCGAGCCTGCAGGCAAGCCCATCCGTATAGATGAGCTGCTCATGCAAGTACACCTGCAGCCACCGATAAAACGTCTCTTGGTCAGTTACTAGGTTATCTTGAATATAACTTTCCAAACCAAACGAATGGCTGAAGGCGCCCGTTGGAAAATTCGAGTCGCATAGCTGGAATAAAGAAAGGATGTTTTTATCCATGGCTGTGCCCTATATGACGAAATGCCTGCTTTACTTTCCGGTCTTCCCGTTTAAATGGGATTCCTAGCTCTTGGAGTAGTTCCTCTACTAAATAGTCGTATTGAACGAGCATATCGTTCCCTTCAAACTGGGCAGGCAGATGCCGATTGCCCAGCTGGTGTGCGATTGTTCCCATTTCCTTTATGCTTCGTGGGCTGATGACGAGAAGATCATCGGATAGCACATCAACGACAATCATATTTTTTTCGTCCATATACAACACATCGCCAGCTAAAAGATCGCGTAGCTCTTTCAAACGGATTCCCAGCTCATTTCCATGATCTGTTTTTACCCGCTGGATTCTTTTCACTAAATTGGCACTCTCAAGGTAAACTTTTTCAATATGCCGTTTTTTGATTTCTTCTTGATCCATGTCTCCTATATTTCCGACAATCTTTTCAATAATCAATTCCTTCACCTCAGAATAGGAAATAACGCTGTCCCATTGGAACAGTATCAACAGGGTCACATGTCAATAGTTCTCCGTTGACACGCACCTCATACGTTTGTGGATCCACTGTAATTTCGGGTGTTTCTGAATTTAATTTCATATCTTTCTTGGTTAACGTCCGAATTCCACCCACAGGGTGAATAATTTTTTCAAGGCCAAGCTTTTCATGGACTCCGTCATCATAAGCAGCCTGAGAAATGAACGTAACCGAGCTTTTTGATAAAGCTTTTCCGAACTGCGCATACATTGGGCGGTAGATATACGGCTGCGGGGTTGGAATCGAAGCATTAGCATCTCCCATTAATGCTTTTACAGCCAGTCCGTTCTTAAGGATCATTTCAGGCTTTACTCCAAAAAACTTCGGAGACCAAAGGACAAGGTCGGCTATTTTCCCGACTTCAATTGAACCGACATGATTGGAAATTCCATGGGTAATCGCAGGATTAATTGTATATTTCGCGATATAGCGCTTCGCACGGTTGTTATCAGCATATTTGTTGTCACCTTGGAGAAGCCCTCTCTGCTTTTTCATTTTGTCTGCTGTTTGCCAAGTACGCAAAATAACTTCTCCGACACGTCCCATTGCCTGGGAATCAGAGCTGACCATACTGAAAACACCCATGTCTTGAAGAATGTCTTCGGCTGCAATTGTTTCTCTTCTAATTCTGGAGTCTGCAAAAGCAATATCTTCCGGAACAGAAGGATTTAAGTTATGGCAAACCATTACCATATCGAGATGTTCGTCAATTGTGTTTACGGTATAAGGAAGGGTAGGGTTTGTTGATGAAGGAAGAATATTTAAATATCCCGCAGATTTGATTAAGTCAGGGGCATGTCCGCCGCCTGCACCTTCAGTATGGTACATGTGAAGAACTCTATCTTTCACTGCAGCCATTGTATGCTCCATAAAGCCATTTTCGTTCAACGTATCCGCGTGGAGGGCGACTTGGATATCATATTTGTCAGCTGTACGGAGTGCGTAATCGAGGGCAGAAGCGGTAGCACCCCAGTCTTCGTGCACTTTGAGGCCGATTACGCCAGCTTTTACTTGCTCTGCTAGAGGTTCCATAGCCGCGGCGCTTCCTTTTCCTGTGAAGCCGACGTTGATTGGAAGGCCTTCTGCTGCCATTAGCATTCGGTGAATATTCCATTCACCCGGAGTGACCGTTGTTGCCCGCGATCCGGTTGCCGGCCCTGTACCTCCCCCGATCAATGTTGTGGTCCCTGCTGCAAGAGCTAATTGAACCTGATCGGGATTCATAAAGTGAACATGCGTATCAATCGCTCCGGCCGTAACAATAAAGCCTTCACCGGCAATAATTTCAGTTGCTGCACCAATGATAATATCGACGTTATCGGATATGAGCGGGTTACCTGCCTTTCCAATCCCGGCAATCTTCCCGTCCCGAATGGCAATATCAGCTTTAACGATTCCGGTGTAATCCAAAATCACCGCATTGGTAATAACCGTATCCGCTACACCATCTTTTTCCCGGGTAGCAAGCGGATGCTGTCCCATGCCGTCGCGAATCACTTTCCCGCCGCCAAAAACAACTTCTTCTCCGTACTTAGTATAATCTTTCTCTATTTGAATAAATAAGTCCGTATCAGCAAGGCGGATTGAATCACCTATTGTTGGGCCGAACATAGAAGCATATTGTTTTCTTGACATCCTAAAACTCATGAGTCATCCCTACTTTCTAGTGAGCCATCTACTTTATTGTTAAACCCATATACACGGCGTTCCCCTGCATAATTAACAAGCTGGATTTCCTTTTTATCACCAGGTTCGAAGCGAACAGCAGCACCTGCCGGAATGTTTAACCGTTTTCCATATGCTTCTTCTCGATTAAATTCAAGCGCTTCGTTCACTTCATAGAAATGATAGTGTGAACCAATTTGGACGGGACGGTCACCCGTATTTATAACGGAAATGGTAAATACTTCGCTGCCCTCATTACAAATAATGTCTTCATCTTTCAAAATGTATTCGCCTGGCAACATTCGCGTTCCCTCCTATTTATCGTATCGGACTGTGGACAGTTACTAATTTTGTCCCATCAGGAAAAGTGGCTTCGACTTGAATATCATCAATCATTTCCGGAATACCTTCCATGACATCTTCACGAGACAAAATCGTCCCCCCATACTCCATCAGCTCGGCTACAGTTTTTCCGTCCCTTGCACCTTCCATGACTTCATAGGTGATGAGGGCCACAGCTTCCGGATAATTTAATTTTAAACCTCTTTCCTTCCGGCGTTTTGCTAGGTCGGCAGCAACAACGATCATGAGCTTGTCAATCTCCCTTGGCAATAAATGCATCCATTAAACCTCCTTTAATCCTTCACGTAAAAACCCCCTTTGGGGAGAAAGGGGATTTTTACAAAAAAAGTTAAAAATTCATTATTTATACTGCCCCCAATGGCACTAAGTTAACCGCCACTAGAGCATTTTAGCATATAAAAATTTCAAGGTGAAACATAACGCAATTCGGGTCTCTATCATAGGAAAAAACCTCTATAAATGGTTGCTGGCAGACAGTTCCAGTGCTTCATATATGGAGGCCAAACTAGTAAAGCTTTTCGGTTAGTTTTTGGGGTCGAAAAAGGGGCCATATTCCACTGAATCCAGGAAAACTTGTTTACGAGATTTACTAGCATTATCTAACCTATAAAAATCACAGCGCTACTTTTAAAAAAACAAAAAGCCTGCCGCTGTCAAAATCAACGCGGTCAGGCTTTCCGTACATTAAATCGGGATGACAGGAATTGAACCTGCGACCCCTAGCACCCCATGCTAGTGCTCTACCAACCTGAGCTACATCCCGATAGTTAATATTGCATCCTAATCTTAAATTACATTCTGTGTCCCCGCCTCGGGAAGATCACGCAAGCTGAAGCTCGGCGAAGGCAGTTTCACACTATTATTATAACTTTTTGCACCTTTATTTTCCATTTTGATTTCCCCAAAAATCCGCCCAACTCCGACAAACCCCAATTCAATCAAACGTTTGATTGAATTTTCCGGAATAGCTTTCGTGCTTGGGCTGGGGGCATATTTCTTATGAAAAAATTGCCGAATTACGGTTTTCGAGTACAAAAACTTAATTCGCACACTAATTAGCAGTCCAATTCGCAACATAAGGGCAGTTTAGTTTAAAAGTGCAACTTTAATTTTTCTAATTCGTACATAGGGTACACAGATTAATATAGCTGGTGCTTTAAAGGAATTATTTATGTTAAAACACAGATAAAATATTAATTAAGGGAGGTAACAAATGTGTCTACAGTTGTTATTACCATAGTAGCTATAGTTTCTATTGTTATTTGGATTGCGGTATCCCAAGAGCTTGTAAAACCTTCAAAAGAGAAGAATGGGAAAAAAATAATTACTCTAATGTCTGTCGGTTCCTTATCAACACTAATACTAATCATTTCGCTTTTTAAAAATATCCAATTCTAAATACAAAAAGGGAGGTGTTAAAGTTGGACTTATTACTCTGGATAACTATCGGTTTCATAATAGTCGGATTTGTTGTTCTCACCTCTATGAAAAAAGGTATGGAAAGTAAGCTAGCTTTTATAACAGCAAATATGGATGACGAGGAAAGTTCAACAAAAGCCAAATCGATAATTTGGTGGATAGTGATTACCACAGCTTGGGGAATAGTGAGTATGATTCTTATTGTTTGGTGGTTTCATAATCACTTTGGATAACTGTTGGTTTCAAATGTACTTAAACAAACGGGGCGTTTAGCGGAAGAAGGAATCCGTAGTAAATACTAGAATAAATATAAATAACGGCAGGTAATTGAAAAAGGGAGTTGGGGAGTTATGTCCAAGTTATTTGGATTTTTAATAATTAGTTTATCACTACTTACAGCCTCAATTTTATTGCAAGTTGCTATGGCAGCAGGGCAAAGTTTGCATACTGTTTCTGTTTTGCTCATTTTAATCGTTTTTATTCTTGGTATTTTAATGCTGATACCTAAAAGTAAGGATCAAAACAATGAAGAGGTATTAGTGTCAGATGAAGAAATAGAAGCAGAATTACTGAATTCTAACCCTGAAAATAAATGAAATCTCTGGATACGATGAACTACTGAAGAATGATGTAGTGAATTCCTTATTGTGCTAACGATGCAGTTTAGTTAAACAAAATTGTTGCAAAGTCGTAACTTTTTCCAATTCAAATCGTACAAACAGTTAGATTATATAAATCCCGTTTACAACACATAATCGAAAGGAGGAGTAATAAATGTTTGAATACAAGTTTATAAAAATAGAGTTTAAAAAGTTATCTGGTAAACCTAGTGAAGACTATCGAGAAGTAATTAAAAATAACGCAAATCAAGGCTGGCGTTTTGTTCAAATTTTCTCTCCTGACTTTGCAACTTCAGGAGTTGCAGCAGGGTCATACTATGAATTGATTTTTGAAAGACCTATAAAACAGTAAATAGAACGGAAACCATTCGTTTCGAAAGTTTGTGATACTTTACACTTAAGCTAACGGGTGCTTATGCATGACAAAACTCTAATACAAAGTAAGCTCAGGGCTTTTGACTCTGAGCTTTTTTGTATGCTAATTTAACTGCTAAAGTACCTGCTAATTGTATGCTGGTTCCTCTGCTAATTGTTTTGGGAAAAGCACTGCTAATTCGAATTTTGTACTTCAAAACCGAACCCGTTAGGATATTCCCCGCCTGCGTATAGGTCCGTGTCCTATTAAAACATTACCGTTTTTGGATTTCCTCCGCAAGAATCTTATTAACAAGCTGAGGATTCGCCTGGCCCTTTGTTGCTTTCATGATCTGGCCAACCAGGTAACCGGTTGCTTTGCTCTTACCGCCCTTGAAGTCCTCAATGGACTGCGGGTTGGCATCAAGCGTTTCGTTGACAATTTTCAGAAGGGCGCCTTCGTCGGAAATCTGGATAAGCCCTTTTTCCTTTACAATTTGCTCGGCATTGCCACCGTTCTCAATCAATTCCCTGAAAACAGTCTTGGCAATTTTGGAGGAAATCGTGCCATTCTCAATCAGTTTGATCATCCCGGCAAGGTTTTCCGGAGTAAGCTTTGTTTCGATTAACTCCTTCTGTTCAGCCTTCAGATAAGCCGAAACCTCGCCCATCAGCCAATTGGAAGCCTGTTTCGCGTCCACTTCGGCTTTGATAGACGCTTCAAAGAAATCCGCCATTTCACGGGTCGCTGTCAGCACCTTCGCATCGTATTCAGGCAGTCCGAGTTCAGATACATACCTCTCAATCCTCTGATCCGGCAGTTCCGGAATCTCTGCTGCTATACGAGCCTTCCACTCCTCATCAATGACAACATCAAGCAGGTCAGGCTCCGGGAAATAGCGGTAGTCATCCGAACCTTCCTTGACACGCATGAGAAGCGTTTCACCAGTCGCTTCGTCATAGCGGCGGGTTTCCTGCTGGATTGTTCCGCCTGCGCTGACAACCTCACGCTGGCGCTTCTCTTCAAATTCAAGCCCTCTTCGGACAAAATTGAACGAGTTAAGGTTCTTCAATTCGGTCTTTGTCCCGAACTCTTCCTGGCCAACCGGGCGTATGGAAATGTTTGCATCGCAGCGAAGCGAGCCCTCTTCCATTTTGACATCGGAAACACCTGTATAAAGGATGATTGACTTAAGCTTTTCAAGGTATGCATATGCCTCATCAGGTGTGCGGATGTCCGGTTCGGAAACAATCTCGACAAGCGGAGTCCCCTGGCGGTTGTAGTCAACGAGAGAGGCTCCCTTCACATGGTTTAGCTTGCCCGCGTCCTCCTCGAGGTGGAGCCGAGTAATGCCAATCTTTTTCTTGTAGCCGTTCACTTCAATTTCAATCCAGCCATTTTCGCCAATTGGCTTATCAAACTGCGATATCTGGAAAGCCTTCGGGTTATCTGGGTAAAAATAGTTTTTCCGGTCAAATTTCGTTACGGACGCAATCTCGCAATTTAGCGCCATGGCAGCCTTGATGGCATACTCGACCGCCTTCTTGTTCAGAACTGGCAGGACTCCTGGATAGGCAAGATCGATGACCGTTGTATTCGTGTTCGGCTCGGCACCGAAATGATTCGGGCTGTTTGAAAAAATCTTGGATTCTGTTTTTAATTCAACATGGACCTCAAGTCCAATGACTGTTTCAAAGTTCATAATGCTTCTCCCTTCCTATAGCGCCGGCCGCTGTTTATGGTATTCAGTTGCCTGCTCAAACGCATAGGCGGCTTTGTAGATGGACTCTTCGCCAAAATGCCTGCCGATGATCTGCAAGCCGAGCGGCAGCCCGTTTTCAAATCCGCATGGCAAAGATAGTGCCGGTACGCCCGCAAGGTTGACCGGTATGGTTAGGATATCGTTCGCATACATTGTCAGCGGATCATCAATGTTTTCGCCGATTTTGAAAGCTGGGGTCGGGGCTGTCGGGCCAATAATAAGATCGTACTTTTCAAATACATCCTCAAAGTCCTTCTTAATCAGCGTCCGTACCTTTTGCGCTTTTTTATAATACGCATCATAATAACCAGAGCTAAGAGCGAATGTACCAAGCATGATCCGGCGCTTGACTTCATCACCAAAGCCTTCAGCGCGTGTCTTTTTGTACAGGTCAATCAGGTTTTCGGCATTTTCAGCCCTGTATCCGTAGCGAAGGCCATCAAAGCGGGCAAGGTTCGCAGATGCCTCTGATGAGGACAGGAGGTAATATGCAGCCAAAGCATATTTTGAGTGCGGCAAAGAAACCTCTTCAATAACTGCCCCCTGCTTTTCCAGTACTTCAAGCGCGGACTTGATGGAGTTTTTAACTCCTTCTCCTATTCCCTCACCAATATATTCTTTTGGCACACCAATTCTCATCCCTTTAATATCACCGGTCAGCCCTGCAGCAAAATCAGGAACCTCGGTGTTCGCGGATGTTGAGTCCATCGGATCCAACCCGCTAATCGCGCTTAAAAGATGTGCGTTGTCCTTAACATTCCTTGTAATCGGTCCAATCTGGTCGAGTGATGAAGCGAAGGCAACAAGGCCATAGCGCGAAACCCGTCCGTATGTAGGCTTCATTCCAACCACTCCGCAATACGATGCCGGCTGGCGGATAGATCCCCCTGTATCAGAGCCCAGTGAGAACAATACTTCTCCTGCTGCGACAGCCGCCGCCGAGCCGCCTGACGACCCTCCCGGCACTCGTTCCAAATCCCACGGGTTGCGGGTTATCTGGTAGTGCGAATTCTCATTGGATGAGCCCATCGCGAACTCGTCCATGTTCAGCTTCCCGATTGTTATCGTCCCCGCCTGGTCGAGCTTGTCTACAACTGTTGCGTTGTAGATCGGGTCGAAGTTTTCAAGTATCTTGCTCGCGCAGGTCGTTTTGAGACCCTTCGTCACAATATTATCCTTAATTCCAATCGGCATACCGGATAGGATGGAAGCTGGACCGTTGGCATCCTGTTCTTTCGCCTTTTGGCGAGCATTTTCCTCATCAAGTGTAAGGAAAGCCCCTACTTTTCCATCTACTTCGCTAATTCTTTTATATGACTCTTCGACAAGGTCGAGAGAGGATACTTCTTTCTTTTGCAAAAGTTTATGTAAATCCGATAGTGTCTGTTCAAATAAACTCACGTACGTTCCTCCTATTCGCCTAAAATGGACGGCACGCGGAAATAGCCATCTTCGTGGTCAGGTGCATTCTTCAGAACTTCTTCCCGCGGCAGGCCTTTCCCTGCTTTGTCTTCCCTAAGTACATTCGTCATTGGCAAAACATGCGAAGTCGGCTCAATGCCCTCTGTGTCCAATTCATTCAATTCCTCAGCAAATCCGATAATCGCATCTAGCTGCTGGACGAATTTTTCAGCCTCATCCTGGCTGATTTCAAGTCTTGCCAGGTGCGCAACATGCTGCACCTGATCGAGTGAAATCCTTGACATCCTCTATTCCTCCCGTTCAACCATAATACTATTGATAATAGCAGAAAATTCTTGTTGTTAGCAATGGAAGGAGGTGTTAACAAGGGGGATAGGTGGTTTTTGTACGGCCGTTAGTCCGGTCATTACGAACGAAATGTGCCGCCGGCTGCTACATGTTTCCTCTCCCCACATTTCAAGAAGACTTTTAACAGGCATGAATTTGATCCCTTCCGGACAAAACAAAGGACGAGGCTATTCATTAAATGAAGAACAAAATGCGCAAGCGCCTTGATCAGCCCCGACCAGATTAAGACGGGGCCCGCAGGACGGGCCTGCCCTCCGGAGGGAACCGGCTTAAGACCTCGAGGGGCTAGGCGCTGGAGCTGGATTACAATAACTTATTTCGATTTCTCAACAATGTCCTAAGCAAAAAAAACACCCGCCCCCAAAGGGCCGGATGCCAATTAAATCACTTCACAGACTGCTGCTCCAGCAGCGGCTCATACATCATAATCGCATTGTTTTCAGTAACGAATTCTTCGTGTACCAGTTTATGCTGCCGGTTGTACACTTTGCGCCACAGTTCATTATGGCGGATGTAGCCGCCCCAGTAAGCGGGCGTTATGCTGTGTTCCTTCTCGTAAATCCGGTAGTTATAAAGCGGAGGTTCATTACAGCGCCATTCCCCAACAAGGTGGGAATCGGTCAGGCGGACGTGGAGCTGATACGGCACATCTGTCCCATTTTTAATCTGAAGGTCCAGGTAATTGTACGAGCATGTCGCCCCGCTTCCAAACGGCTGTGTCCGGTTTGAATCCGGAAACACATCGAAGCTGTGGCGGTGCCTTTCCGTCACGGTCAGCGGCGTATGAAGGGTCATCCAGTAAATGAGGTTCGACAGCTGGCAAAGGCCGCCGCCCGTTCCCTTCGTAAATTTTCCGTAATGAAGCACCATTCCATCCACATATCCTTTTGCCTTCGTCGGATTGCCGATTAGCTTCCAATATGAGAACGTTTCACCGGGCTGGATGATCACGCCATCCAGCCGATCGATTGCAAGCTTCAAATTTTTAATCTTATTGTATTGATACGACATATCAACTCCCTGCAGCTGGCGAAGCAGCGGCGTCTGGTGGCTGAATGCCGAATAGGGCAAAAGAACCCTTTTACGCGTCCTTGTATATTTGTTTGCGTTTGCCAGCCATTCTAGGTACCGTTTCCATGTATAATAGGCTTTCCCGGCCTTAATCCTGAGCGGGGAGCGGTCCTTTGGACGTAAAGCAACCGTGTTCATAACAATGGCTCCTTTATTGTATGTTACTTCCAATAAACTTCCAAACATTTTCATCTCAACCCATATCGTAATCGGTTTTGACGAAAAAAGATAGAGCCATTTTTTATTAAATGCAAAAAAAATACCCCGGCTTCTGCCGGAGTTCCAGTAATCCCTAAAATTACTTCCTAAGCCAGCCGCCCAGCTTGGCAAAAAACCCTTTCTTCCCCGGGGCAGGTGCTTCCACTTCAGCCTTTCCGCTGTTCTCTATAATATAAATTTCCTCTTTATCAACCGCATAATGGCAGGCGAGCACAAGCCCGATTTCCGAATCATGCTCCTTGTTCGTCACAATTGTATATTCAATATCGTGCTCATTGGCCTTCTTCAGATACTTTGAAAATTCCTCATACGACATATGGCCATTCATGTATAAATGGGCGTCTGGATAGTCCTTCATTAGCTTTTCCACTTCGGGAAAGGTGCCAGGCGCGTAAACCTGCTTTTTTGTAAGCGCCACAAGGACCCGTTCACGGATTGTGCCCAAAAAACGGCGCCTTTCTTCTGGCTTTATCTCCTTTTGCCCGTGGATTCCCTGCTGAAGGACATCATCTATTGATGGTTTCGGCATTTCCATCCCCCCCATTCCTGTTAGTATTGATGGTATGATGTTTCCCTATTAAATGTGACAGAAGAGCCTTTCTAACATTAAAACACAGCCCCCGCCCATAAGGACAAGGGTCTGAATTAAAACATTTCTGATGTTGTTTTAGCCTGCATGTGGAGCAACAGGTAATCCGGTCCGCCTGCTTTGGAGTCCGTTCCGGACATGTTGAAGCCGCCGAACGGCTGGTAGCCAACAATGGCACCAGTACAGCCGCGGTTGAAGTACAGGTTTCCAACATGAAAATCTTCGCGCGCCTGTTCCATATGCTTGCGGTTCCTTGTGATAACCGCGCCAGTCAGGCCATATTCTGTGTTGTTGGCAAGTTCAATTGCTTCGCTAAAGTCTTTCGCTTTTGAAAATCCAACAACAGGGCCAAAGATTTCTTCCTGCATGATACGGGATTTTGGATCAAGGTCAGCAAAAATGGTCGGCTGGATAAAGTATCCTTTTGAGTCATCGCCTTCCCCTCCCGCCATCAACTTGCCTTCCTCACGGCCAATTGCGCAATATTCCATGATTTTGCGGAACGCGCTTCCGTCGATAACCGGTCCCGTGAACGTATCCTGTTCCTCTGGGTTGCCGACTTTAAGACCTTTTGTCAGCTCAACTACACGGTTAAGAACCTGATCATAAACATCCTCAACGATTATTGCACGGGAGCATGCGGAGCATTTCTGCCCAGAGAAACCGAATGCAGAAGAAACTATCGATTGTGCAGCAAGCTCTAGGTCGGCATCACTGTCAACCACGATCGTATCTTTTCCGCCCATTTCCGCAATCAGGCGCTTCATCCACACATGGCCTTCGCTAACCTTTGAAGAACGTTCGAAAATACGCAGGCCGACTTCACGCGATCCCGTGAAGCTAACAAAACGAGTATCCTTGTGGTCGACAAGGTAATCGCCGACTTCCGCTCCGCTTCCTGGAATGAAGTTCAAAACCCCTGCTGGAAGGCCTGCTTCTTCCATCACCTCTACGAATTTCGCAGCAACGACTGGCGTGGTGGACGCTGGTTTTAGCAGCACAGTGTTGCCTGTAACAATAGCTGCTACAGTTGTTCCTGCCATAATGGCAAGCGGGAAGTTCCATGGGGAAATGATAACTCCCACCCCAAGCGGAATATAATTGTAACGGTTGAACTCGTTCGGACGGCTCAAGACAGGTACGCCATCTTTCAATTTAAGCATTTGGCGCGCATAGAATTCAAGGAAATCGATTGCTTCAGCAGTATCGGCATCTGCTTCCCGCCACGGCTTACCGGCTTCTTTTGTTAAAAGAGCGGAAAATTCATGCTTACGGCGCCGGATAATGGCTGCCGCTTTAAAAAGGACGTCAGAGCGCACTTCAGCCTTTGTCTTCTTCCATGTTTTAAAGGCTTCCACTGCCGCCTGCATTGCCTGCTCGGCAAGCTCACGGTTTGTTTTTGACACGCGGCCAACAACCTCTTCTTTGTTTGCGGGGTTATAGGATACAATCTTGTCTTCAGTGGTAACCTTGTTTCCTCCGATGACTAGATCATAATCCTGGTCCAGATAGCCCTCGACTGTCTTCAACGCTTCGAGATAGGCTTTCCGTTCTTTCTCATTTGTAAAATCCGTAAAAGGTTCGTGCCTGTATGGTTGCACCATTTTCACCCTCCTATGCAGGTTGTAAATCTCCCCTATCAATCAATCGCTAAAGAAGCAATTCCAATCCTATTTGTTCCCCTAATCTATATTCTCTATTTAAAAGCCCTTATTGTTTTAATAAAGAATCTGAGCCATTTTTACATTAAGCACTTCATTTTTACACCCTTTGTGTATAATCAAAGTGATTATTCACTGTTCTTATCATCATTTTTATTATCAATTTTATACATCATTAAATGGGAAATGAAACCCCCTGCCGCCCGCTCCGACTCCCCCATTCCGCACAATCCTGTTTTCCCGAACTGTTACATTTTTGCAGCCTCATACGTTTTTATTAGTGAGAGGGGAGGTTCAATTGAGTATAACGTTTATCGATTTATACGATGAGCACTTTGATGATGTTTATCGTTATGTGTTCGTAAAGACAGGCAACAAATGGGATGCCGAAGACATTGTAAGCGAGGTTTTCCGTAAAATTTACGAAAATTGGGGGCGGCGGAACAATCCGGGAAATCCAAAAGCATGGATCCTGGCCATTGCCAGGAATACTGTTATTGATTTTTATCGAAAAAAGAAGAGCATTCTGATTGGGGAAGAAATTGACTCCTATTATCCGCCAGTTCCCTTTGAGGACCCTTTTGTTGAATCAATGGAAATGGAGTGCCTTAAGAAAAGCCTGAACCACCTTTCAAAAGAAGATTTGGAGATTACAAACTTAAGATACTTTGCCAATATGAAATTTAAGGACATCGCCCTCGTTTTAAAAAAGACGGAAGAATCCCTTCGTGTAAAATCCAGCCGGATCACGAAAAAACTCGGCGTCCTGGTAAAAAAATGTTTGGGGGAAACCTAAATGGAAGAGGAAAAGGTTGAACGCTCATTAAATGCCTTGCGGGACCAAATCTCTGTTGACCATTCCTTTAAAGAAAAACTAAGGAAAAATTATGTCAGGAAGCAGAAAATCCTCCGCTGGAATAACCCGTGGATTAACGGGTTGGTTGCCGCAAGCATATTCATCGCGTTGTTCCTTGGCAACCTCAGGGAAGAAGAGGTTAAGGTTAAGGCCGATACACTGAATATTTCAAATGCCATTTCATTTTTTGACATTGGCAGCGGTGAAATCGATGCCTACGCTATCCACGATGACAACCTGTTTGTATCGATTAAACAAAAAGGAATTTTCGAAATTACAGAAGATGGCCTCCATTTGGCAGCAGATGTAACAGCCGAGAGCCTTGGTTTTTCCGATAACGGGGAAAAACTGCTCTTTTCAAATGGAGGCAGCATTTACAGCCTGGACTTGAAGACGAAAAAGAAGGTAACCATTGCTTCCAAGACTTCCAATGCAAACTATTCACTTCCGGAATGGAAAAACGGCGATGAGATATTTGCTGTTAAACAAACGGGTTCCGAAAATGCAATCATAAAGATTGATTTGCTAACGAAAAAAGAAATTTCCATTACAGACGGTTCTGCGCCTGTCTACAGTAAAAAGGAAAACAAATTGGCCTTTAGCCGCGGCGGAAATATACTGGTCAAAGACTTGAAAAACGGTAAAGAGAATATTGTTGACCGGGGAAAAGACCCCGCCGTGTCGGTGGATGGCCTGTACGTTGCCTATATTAAAGAGACCACCAGCTTTGAAGACGTCTGGATTGCCGACCTCGATTTGGACACCCAGAAAAAGGTAACAGCCAATCCTGCCGAAAGGGATGACCCAACCAAAGGAATGTACAGCTATCATTTGCCCAAATGGGATTCAGGGCGGAATACTCTTTTTGTTTTAAAACAGCAGGTAGATCTTCCAATGAAAGTCATGAAAATTTCATTGAGCGAGAAGGAAATGGGCCCGGAAGAAACGGTAGAACAGTACCTTCAGGCTTTGATCAACAGGGATGACGACTATGCAAAAACCTATTTGGATAGTCCGCCTGAATTTCTTACCATTTCAAACCCGCATCAAATCGGGTACCGAATCATCAAGTCGGAAGAAAGCCAAAACACGGCAACGATACATGCTGAAGTTCAGTGGACCTATACAGCTAATGCATATTACCAGATTTCCAACTATGAGTTTAACCTCACGAAAAAGGATGGGCATTACCGGATCACAAAAGTTAACGAGATTTCAAGCAGGCAAATCATCGAGATGCAAAATGAAGTACGGGCCATTCAGGGAGAACAGTCAGAAACGCTCTTTTCCATGGGAGACATACCGAAGGAATACATCACAGCGGAAAATATCCGAATCAGTTCCCTGGCGGAGGTTCCCGGTACCGGGAACATTGTATTCAGCCTTCAGGAATATGACTTGGAGGACCAGAATCCCTCCGTGCAGCTTCTTTCCTTTGACCTGAAAACAAAATCATTCAGTCCAATTGCCAGACTATCATACCCGGGAAAAGACATGACGATTAAACAGCTTTCCGTCGATTCATCTGGCCGTTATGTCGCCGCTGATGTCTTCCCTGGTTTGGAAAGGCCGAGCGTATTCATCTATGATCTAAAGGAAAAGAGCCAGCTTGCAGAGTTCGATCAGGCGCACTCTAACTTTTGGCAGGGTGAAAAGCTGGTCCTCAGGAAAATACAAGACAATGGAGAAGTGCTGTACGAGTACAATCCAAAAACTGGTCAAATAAGCGGTTATTAATTTAAAGAGGCTGCCCTCCAATCCATAGGGCAGCCTTTCTTCTTTTACAAATTCAAGATTAATCCTTCTCCTAAAGGAACAAAATGCGCAAGCGCCTTGGTCAGCCCCGACCAGATTAAGACGGGGCCCGCAGGACGGGCCTGCCCTCCGGAGGGAACCGGCTTAAGACCTCGAGGGGCTAGGCGCTGGAGCTGGATTACAACAACTTATTTCGAGTTATTCACAATGTTCTATTTTATAGTTTCGTTAAAATACAAAAAAGCCGGCCCGGAATAGCCGTTATCAACGGCCTTCCGGACCAGCTTTATTAGTTTGTGAAAAAGATTATACGAATCCACTTGGAATCCCTAATAAATATGCACAAATGGTTCGTCCTGGTCCGCCTTTCTGACGATGAGCGATTCAGGCCCATTGACCGATGTGACGCTGACCGAAACGGAAATGTATTTTGGAAAGTGCTCCATCACCAGGCCGGTTACATACTGGGTAAACCCGATTCCTTCCGCCTTTCCGTAAAATTGAATTGGAATCGTAATGCTTAACTCCTTAAGCTGGCCGTCCACATAATGGGCTTTGCCTACTACCCCATTAAAGTTGGGGAAGTATTTCTCAACGTCCTGCTTGAAGTTATCAAATGCCAACGAATCCTCGCGATATTTATCGCGGGCACCTTTGGAAGGGAACAGATAGTATTTTTCACTGACCTTTTCCCATTTCCCGATATCGGCTCCCTGCTTTACAGTCGTATAGGCGAAAAAGTTCCCTGGAACAACCGATTCAATGCTTGCCTGTTCAAACAAAGCGATTGTAATCGGGATATTCCTCAACTCATCCATGCCACGAAGCCGTTTTAGTACTTCCTGGGCAATCTTTTTTCCTTCCCGTTCCATTACCTGCTGATCAATGGGAACACGGAATGTATCCCCGTATTTTTCCTTTTGATAATAGTGGACAGAATTCAGGGCGAGGCCAATCGCCACTCCGCCGAGCTTGTATTTATCGTTATCCCCTTTTACAAGGAAATCCTGCTCCAGGAGATGGGCCAGATAAATTGGGCTTTTTTTATTCCGGGCTTCAATATCGCCGATACTTTCATCAACCGGATTTAGGCCAAGATTGTCTTCTTCCTTCATTTTTAATTCATCGAGCTGTTTTTTCGTATACTTTCGTTTGAGCCATGCTTCCACAGTATCCCTTTTCAGGATTTGCCCTTCCCTGAATACATACTTATCCGGATCAAACGCGTTCTGGGCAACCCTCATCAATCCCATTTCAAATTCATTGATATCGTAGCGGGTGTTGAGGTTATTGACGGTCAGCCCCCTCGCCCCACTCGGTTCAAATCGGAGGAGTGTCTGATAATATTTATCTGAAATCTTGTATTTTGGAATTATTGCCTTTTCCTTCGTGTTTTTGACTTGGTCCACGACTTCCTCCCGCTGTTCGAAGTTGGGTGCGCAGGCACCCAGCAGAAGGGATAAGGAAAGAAGCATGATTGATAACTTTCTCACGTTTCCTGCACCTCTTACTATTCGATTTCCTCGAGCAGCCTCTCTTCGTCCCAAATTTCAATGCCCAGCTCCTGTGCTTTTGCGAGCTTGGATCCTGCATCTTCTCCGGCAATGAGGATGTCTGTCTTTTTGCTAACGCTGCCGGCTACATTCGCGCCGAGAGCTTCCAGCTTTTCTTTCGCTTCATTCCGGGACATTCTTTCCATTTTTCCAGTCAGGACAACCGTTTTTCCGGCAAAAATTGAATCTGATGACTCAACCGTCGTACGTTTCGGACCCTTGTATTCCATATTAAGGCCGGCAGCCTTCAACTCCTCAATCAGTTCCCTGGCCTCTTCCTGTTCGAAAAAAGCCACGATTGAGCTGGCCATTTTTTCGCCTATTTCATTTATGGATGTAAGGTCACTTTCAGTTGCCGCTGCAAGCCTGCCCATTGTTTCAAATTCCTGGGCAAGTGTCTTCGCCGCCTTTTCGCCTACATGGCGGATGCCGAGTCCAAACAAAAGCCGTTCCAGCGAGTTATCTTTGGATTTATCAATCGCTTGAAGCAGATTGTTTACACTCTTTTCCCCCATCCTTTCGAGGGCAAGCAGCTCCTCGGCGGTCAGCTTGTAAATGTCAGCCACATCCTCCACAAGCTTATGGGCAAACAGCTGGGAAATGACTTTTTCGCCTAGCCCGTCTATATTCATCGCATTTCTTGAGACAAAGTGGATCAGGCCTTCCCGGATTTGCGCCGGGCATTTCGGGTTGAGGCATCTTAATGCTACCTCGCCCTCTAACCGGACAAGGTCGCTTCCACATTCAGGGCAATGAGTTGGCATGAAGAAATCCGTTTCATTGCCAGTCCGCTGCTCAGGAAGGACGTTGACAACTTCAGGAATGATGTCACCGGCCTTTTTTACAACAACTTTATCGCCAATCTTCAAGTCCTTCTCCCTGATCAAGTCCTCATTATGCAGAGAGGCGCGCTGGACAGTGGTCCCGGCTACCCGGACCGGCTCAAGGATGGCCGTTGGGGTGACGACACCCGTCCGCCCTACGCTTAGCTCAATATCCAACAGGGTAGTGACCACTTCTTCGGCGGGGAATTTGTAAGCAACTGCCCATCGCGGGCTCTTTGCCGTTGTGCCAAGCTGTTCCTGCTGATCGAGTGAGTCCACTTTGATAACAATTCCGTCAATGTCATAGTCAAGGTTCGGGCGCCTCTCCACCCAGCCGTTTACATAGTCGATAACCTCTTCAATGGTTGCGCACCGGCGCCGTTCCCTATTTGTTTTAAAGCCAAGCCTGTCCAGAAAGTCCAGTGCTTCGCTATGTGATTCGATTTCCAGCTCTGGCGCCTCGGCCAATCCGTATAGGAAAACATCAAGCTTCCTGGATGCTGCAATGCTTGTATCAAGCTGCCTAAGCGACCCTGCCGCCGCGTTCCTTGGATTCGCGAACGGCTCCTCGCCCCGCTCTTCTTTCAATTCATTCAGCTTTTCAAAGGATTTCTTAGGCATGAATGCCTCTCCACGGACTTCACATGATACATTTTCCCTCAGCTTGAGCGGGATTGACTTTATGGTACGCAGGTTTGCGGTAATATCCTCTCCTGTTGTCCCGTCGCCTCGAGTGGAGCCAATCGCGAATCGCCCCTCCTCATAGGTAAGCGAGACGGCAAGCCCATCTATTTTTAACTCGCACACATAGCTGGCATCATCTCCAGCTGCCTGCCTTACCCTCCTGTCAAAATCACGGAGATCCTCTTCATTAAATGCATTCGCAAGGCTTAGCATCGGAGTTTTATGCCGCACCTTTTCAAACATGTCGAGGATGGCGCCGCCAATTCTGACGGTTGGTGAATCAGGGGTTTTGAATTGAGGGTAACTTTCTTCGAGTTCAATCAATTCACGAAGGAGCCGATCATATTCCGCATCCGGGACTGACGGTTTATCGAGAACATAATATTCATATCCATATTGATGCAGCAAGGTCTGCAGCTCCCTGATTTTCATTTCGGCTTGTTGCAGGTCCATCCATCAATCCCTCTTTTCGTAAAATTCAATCGTTTAATACACGCTAAACTTTTTTGACAGGGGCAAACTTTGCCAGGAGCCGTTTTACTCCCACGGGACTTGGAAAAGCAATATCAAGTTCCATTCCGTCTCCCTCGCCCCTTACGCCTACAACCGTGCCGATTCCCCATTTGCCATGCTCAGCCTTGTCGCCTGCGCGCCAGGCAATCGACTCCCCTCCCGAAGCAGCCGGGCGAGTGACCGGTTTTCGAATTGTTGGCTGTTGATTTACAGCAACTTGGCGAGAAGGTCCAGCGTTTCCAAACCTGCCCACTGAAGGACTGAATCTTTTCTCCGCTATTTCAATGACTTCAAGTAAATCGGAGGGAATTTCCTTAATAAACCTGGACGGAGGATTCATATTCGTCCGTCCGTACAGTGTCCTCAATTGGGCGTTTGTTATAAATAAATACTCCTCTGCCCTGGTGATGCCAACGTAGGCAAGCCGCCGCTCTTCCTCCATTTCTCCCTCATCAACCAAAGATCGGTTATGAGGGAAGACCCCTTCCTCAAGGCCTATTAGGAATACGACAGGAAATTCAAGCCCCTTGGCGGAATGAAGTGTCATCAACGTCACCTTTTCAGTTTTCTCCGGCTCGTCATTCATCGAATCGATATCGGCAACAAGGGCCAGATCTGTCAAGAAAGCGACAAGCGTCTTATCCTCGCTAGTCTCTTCAAAACTTTTTGTAACAGAGAGCAATTCCTCAAGGTTTTCCATCCTGCTCTGAGCCTCAAGCGACTTCTCCGCCTGGAGCATGTCCATATATCCTGATTTATCCAATAAATCTTCCACGATTTCGGTTACAGAAAGGAATTCCTGCATCCTTGTGTAATTGGCGATGATGTCACGGAATTCGGCTGCGGCTTTGGCCGTTTTTGGGCTAAGGCCGATCAGTTCCACAGACTCAAGCGCCTGGTAGAGCGTCAGGTCATGCAGATTGGCAAAATCAATGATTTTATCAACCGACGTCGCCCCGATTGCCCGCTTTGGCACATTGATGACCCGAAGCAAGCTGATGTCATCGTCCGGGTTGGAGATAAGCCTCAAATAAGCAAGAATGTCCTTGATTTCTTTCCTGTCATAGAACTTGATGCCGCCGACAATCTGGTAGTCAATGACTGACTTCAACAACACTTCTTCCATGACACGCGACTGCGCGTTTGTCCGGTAGAGGATGGCGATGTCAGATGCGCTGTAATCGCCGGAATCAACAAGTTCCTTGATTTTTCCGGCAACAAATTGCGCCTCGCCCTGTTCACTGTCTGCACGATAATAGACGAGTTTATTCCCTTCCTGGTTCTCCGTCCACAAATTTTTCGGCTTCCGGTTCATGTTTTTGGCGATGACTTCGTTAGCCGCCAACAAAATCCGTTTGGTCGAACGGTAATTTTGCTCCAGCAAAATGACCTTGGCATTCGGATAATCCTTCTCGAACGAGAGGATATTCGCAATGTCTGCCCCGCGCCATTTGTAAATTGACTGGTCCGAATCACCGACAACGCACAGGTTCTTGAATCTAGCCGCGAGCATTTTAACAAGCATGTACTGCGCCCTGTTCGTATCCTGGTACTCATCGACATGGATATACTGAAACTTGCGCTGATATTTTTCAAGCACCTCGGGAACCTGCTTGAACAGTTGGATTGTCAACATGATCAAATCGTCAAAATCGAGGGCATTGTTTTTGCGGAGCCGCTTTTGGTACTCCTTATATACGTTGGCGACCTTCTGCTCTATGTAGCTTCCGGCAGCATTTTCATATTCGCTGGGACCAATTAATTCATTTTTAGCCGAGGAAATCGAGCCAAGGATTGCCCTTGGGTCAAATTGCTTTGGATCCATGTTCAGATCCTTTAGGATACCTTTAATAACCGATTGCTGATCGGTCGTGTCAAGGATGGTAAAGTTACGGTTAAATCCAAGACGGTCAATATCCCTTCGCAAAATCCGGACACACATCGAGTGGAACGTCGAAATCCAAATTTCCTCAGCGACTCCGCCCATCAACCTCGAAATCCTGTCCCTCATTTCGCGGGCGGCCTTATTTGTAAAGGTGATTGCCAAAATATTGTAGGGATTGACCGACTTTTCGAGCATCAGGTACCCTATCCGGTGGGTCAAAACCCTTGTCTTGCCGCTCCCTGCTCCAGCCATGATCAGCAAAGGGCCGTCCGTTGCCTTAACAGCCGCCTGCTGTTCGGGGTTAAGGCCCCCAAGTAATTTATCCTTCAGGTATTGCATTCTCTCCACCGCCTATAAGAAAACATATGTTCTGTTTTTATTGTAAGCTCTTTATCCTAAAAATGCAGCTATTTTTCAATTTTCACTGCTTTGATTGTTTCAAGCGCTTTACTGAGGTCTTCATAAATAACATTACCAACAACAATGACATCTGCATGTGCTGCCATTTCTTCAGCCTGTTCCTTTGTACGGATACCGCCTCCATAGAAAAGCACTGCTTTATCAAGGCCACTTTTGGCAGCAGCTGCCATTTCCGGATTGCCATATGTACCACTGTATTCGAGGTAAAATATTGGCATGCCGAACATTTTTTCCGCCATCATCGCGTAGGCCCTAATGTCTTCCGGAGACAATTCCGTGTCAGCCTGTGTCAGCCTCGCTGCCTTGCAATCCTTATTGAGGATAACATAAGCTTCCATTGCGAACTCTTCCCAGTCCATTATATCCCCAAATTCCTTGACCGCTTCAAAATGCAGGCCGTTAATCCATTTTGGGTCCCTGCTATTCAGGATGGATGGGACAAAATAAAGATCGAATCCCGGCGTAACCGATTCAAGGTTCGAGACCTCCAGGACGCATGGAACTGTAAAGCGGCGAATTCTTGCCATCAGATCAAGAACCCTTTCCAGTGTCACCCCGTCCGTTCCGCCGACAATCACCGCATCGGTGCCGGATTCACAAATTGCCTCCAAGTCTGGATCCGTTATCTCCCTGGCCGGGTCAAGCTTGAACACATGGCGCCACTCACGAAAATCGTACATGCAAAAAATCCTCCATTCACTATTCCATTAGTACATTATAACATTTGCCAAAACGATAAAAAAAGAAAACGAAGGAAAAGCCGTTGTAGAAATGATAACCAGTTAGGGAGGAGACCCACATAAATAAAAGAAAGCCGAAGCTTTGCCCCGGCCTTCCATCGTTGTTTATTCTTCTGTACCCGTTACAGCGGGCTCCGTGACCCTGTCTAGGACCATTTCATAAGCATCGTTCCCGTAGTTAAGGCAGCGCTTAACCCGTGAAATTGTCGCTGTGCTTGCTCCTGTTTCTTTTTCTATCTTGTGGTACGTCTTCCCTTCACGCAGCATCCTCGCCACTTCAAGCCGTTGGGAAAGGGACTGTATTTCATTCACCGTGCAAAGATCATCAAAAAAGCGGTAGCACTCCTCAAGATCTTTCAATGTGAGGATTGAATTGAACAGCTGATCGAGTTCTTTTCCCCTTAGCTTATTGATTTGCATATTGTTTTACCCCCTTGGAATAAAAAATGTATATTGCCGTTCTCTTGTATAAGAATTAGTTAGAAATTCAATTTTCTTCAATGGTGACACTTTTGGAGAGTCCTGGATTCGATGGAATAATATTAACCCAGGTTTTCCCTGGGACAAGGCCGGCCTCGTTCCCACTATTTACAGGAATAATCCTTCCCTCGTCATTCACCCAGTCAACCTCTGTAAGCTTTCCTTTTTGCAAAAGGTATCCTTTGCCCCCGCTTTTCAAATCGATATCACGAAGACCGCCCGGCCCTGCAGATGTATGGACCATTTCCACGATGAGAACATTGTCTAGCAGGATTGGTTGCTTCGATTCCAAATCAGCCATTAGCTCACCATTGATGTACCGCTTATATTTTCCGATTTCAGGATCGTATTTATATGTCGGGGAATACCTTTTCGTTCCATACGACACAAACGCCGAAAGCGCAATCCTGCCTTCGATGTTCGCAACCTCCTGCTCCGTAAGGAACTTAAAGGGCTTTGGTGCAGGGGATAGCTTAAAGCCATTCCTTTCGGCGCCCTTGACCATATTTTCATAGGGAATGTACGAATTGTGCGGTGGTCTCCTGAAACTTGCCCTTTTAAAAAGTGTCCCATCATAAACCATGCCATTCAGGTTATCGATATAACCTGAATTCAGCATTTTCTTTGCTTCGACACTATAACCGTGAGCGATAAAGATGCTATCAAGCCCTTTTGCGATTTCGACGTAATAATCCCTTGCGCTTCTGACAGGCCCAATGGTTTCAGGCTTTTCGCTCTGGTAAATAGCAAGGAATCTGGTAATGTCCCCTTCAGCAAGCAATTCATAGACAATATCCGCCTGGTTCAATCCAGTCTGCGGGCGGGCCTTTGGAAAATTGTTGACTACAACTGAAAATGCCCTATTATTCGGTTCTGTTTGTGAACCAATTCCTGTAAGCGGATATGAAAAAGGAAGTTCTTGTACCGGATGTTCCACCTTTTTTGCGGCTACAGCTTTTTTTCCGCCCTTTGCCAAATCCTTCGGTGGCGCCTTGTCGCTGCATGCAGATAACAGCAACAACATTGCTGCCGCCGCCAAAGACCATTTCCTCATCCTCACACCCCTGTTTGTGCATCTATCTGTCTAAGCCGTAATATTCTATGTTCACTTTATTATTTTAACGCATTATTGACGGAAAGAGTACCATTTTATTCATAACATCATACATTCCTTGCTGGGTAATCCGGATATATGGCAAATGGGTCGAAGAAAAGAACAGCAGGCTATAGATAGGGTCCGAGTAGGCATAACCCCTCTTTCGCAAAACTTCCAGCAGGACTTTTTCAATATCCATGAGTTCCTCAAGCGGCAGCTCGGTCATCAATCCCCCGATCTTTAACGGCAGCTCGCATATAACCTGCCCGCCTTCAGAGACAACAATTCCGCCGCCTATTTCCTTCATCCGGTTAAAGGCACAGAGGAGGTCGGCTTTGCTTTTGCCAATAAGGATAATGTCCCCAGTGTTCGAGAAAGAGCTGGCCATTCCCTGAAGCCTGTTGGCAAATCCTTTTAAAAGGGTATTGATCCGCCACTTCCCATGCCGGTCTATCAGCATAAAGAAGCATTCATCATGGCTGTCAGATAACTGGTCCCTTGAAACCTCAAGCGAAATGGAATAAGGCTTTGTAATGACGGCATTCTCCATTTTAATCCCAAAAGGCATTGAGAACTGAAGGTCATCCGGCGTAAGCTCCCAGTCGAGACGGAGCGGATCCAGTCCATACTCATTCCAATCCAGGCTGTTAAACGAATCTCTGATAATTTCACCATCCCGTTTGACCCATTTTCCTTTTGCCAGGACGGAAACCGGGCATGGCTCCTCCATGCTTGAGAGGATGTTGATGTTGGCAATTCTTCCAGTTGCGATTTTGCCATGGATATGGCTAATATTGTAATGCCTCGCCGGATTGATTGTCGCCATATTATAAGCATCAATAACCGGGATGCCCTTATCAATTGCAATTTTGATCATTTGATCGATAATCCCGTCCTTGTAAAACCCAGATGAGGATCCATCCGTCGTAAACAGCAAATGATCATAAGCTGTAATCCCGAGCCGTTTCATATCATCCAGCAGATTCGGCAAGTCCGGGCGGATGGATGAGTGCCTTAGGGAAACGGTATATCCGTGCATAAGCCTGTCAAAGACTTCCTTCCCTGTCATAGCTTCATGGTCGGAATCTGCGCCTAAAAGCATCATTTTTGCCAGAGTTTTCTCTGAAGCTCCGGGAAAATGCCCTTCAATTTGCTTTCTCATCCTTTTCGCTTCCTGTATCCAGTGGAGCATCATATCATCGCCTGCAAGCAGTTTCGGCCAACCGGTCAGTTCTCCACCCTGCAGGACTGCATCATGCTCCAGCCACGATTTAATATGGCTATGGGAAAATACCTCTTCCTCATTCAGGATTTCTGTCTGGGGATCGAACCGGCACCACCAGAACATACTGGCAGGGATGCTCCGCAAATCCTTCATCAACAAAAAAGCCCGTTGCTTGTTTAGATGCAGCACCAGTGACATATTATCATTAATAATAGTGGTGGTACCCCTCCCTGATGCATAAGCAGCAAAAGAGTGAGGATTGTATAATTGAAACGGATGGGCATGCGGCTCTATATAACCCGGTACAATGAATTGCCCCGAACAATCGATTGTGCTGCAATTCACAAGTTTCTCCGGCATTTTATCGCCTACATACACAATCCTGTCATCATAAATCCAAATATTCGCCTCCATCCATCTCCGGAACGTCTGGTTAAGGTAGGTTGCGTTTTTTAGGAGGATTGTCGGCGAAAGCTTGCCGTCCAAGACATCAATATGCTCCCGCAAATGTTTGTTTTTCCATCTGTAGCGCTGCTCCATTTAATTCACTCCCTTTAACAAGAGGATCTCTATTTAAATTTAATTATTTTAAGAAAGCCCTTACATTTTATATTACCATATTCTATCATTTCATGGAGAAGTGAATTGCAGAGTAAATTAACTATTTGTGAATTGTTGAGCAATTTTAAAAGAAAGGTCTACCAAAATAAAGAAAGCATTTACCCTGGACCGGATAAATGCTTCACTCTATTACTCCATTAATTCCCTACAAGCCGAGCCTATCGAAAATGGTATCCACATGCTGAAGATGATAGCTGTAGTCAAAGCAATCATCAAGTTCCTCGGCTGAAAGATACTTTGTAATCCGTTCGTCCTCATCAAGGAGATTTCTGAAATGAACCTGTTTCTCCCAGGCCTCCATTGCCCTTGGCTGGACTGTATCATATGCTTCTTCGCGGGAAAGGCCTTTTTCAATCAATGCCAGCAACACCCGCTGCGAATAAATCAACCCGAGGGTCCGATCCATATTCCGCTTCATGTTTTCCGGATAGACTGTCAAATTTTTGATGATGTTTCCGAACCTGTTAAGCATATAATTCAGGAGAATCGTTGCATCAGGCAGGATAATTCGTTCAGCGGACGAATGGGAGATATCCCGTTCATGCCACAGAGGGACATTTTCATACGCCGTTAGCATGTGTCCACGGATCACCCTTGAAAGTCCGGCCATGTTTTCCGAACCAATCGGATTGCGTTTATGCGGCATTGCGGAAGAACCCTTCTGCCCCTTTGCAAAAAATTCCTCAACCTCACGGGTCTCGCTTTTTTGCAGGCCTCGAACTTCCACCGCGAATTTTTCAATTGACGTAGCAATAAGCGCTAGTACAGACATATAGTTGGCGTGCCTGTCCCTTTGTAGCGTCTGTGTTGAAATTGGAGCAGCCGTGAGGCCAAGCTTTTCACATACATACTTTTCGACAAAAGGGTCAATATTCGCATATGTACCAACTGCACCTGAAATTTTACCAAACTCAATGCCTTTTGCCGCATCATTGAAGCGATCTAAATTACGCTTCATTTCTTCATGCCAGAGGGCAAGCTTCAGTCCAAACGTTGTCGGTTCAGCATGGACTCCGTGGGTTCTCCCCATCATAACCGTATATTTATGTTCCTGTGCCTTTTCTTTTAAAATGGCAATAAAACGTTCAATATCCAACCTGATAATTTCATTGGCTTGCTTAATCAAATACGAGAGGGCTGTGTCAACAACATCGGTCGATGTAAGGCCATAATGGACCCATTTCTTTTCCTCTCCAAGCGTTTCTGATACCGCTCTTGTAAACGCCACTACGTCATGCCTTGTTTCTTCTTCAATTTCTTTAATACGGTCCACATCAAACCTGGCATTTTCACGGATTTTGCGGACATCCTCAAGAGGGATATCCCCAAGTTCAGCCCACGCTTCACAGGCAAGTATTTCAACCTCAAGCCATGCCGCAAAACGGTTATTCTCTTCCCAAATTTCAGCCATTTCCGGCCTAGAGTAACGGTCAATCATTGCGTTTCCCCCTTTTTATGGTAAATTACATTTCCTCCATTGGCCCAGTTGCACTGTCGGTTATGGGCAAATCCATTCCTATCTTATCAGCCTTGCACAGAAGCTGTCAAACCAATTAGCGAACGTTTTTGAAATTATTATATTAATTGTTCGTGTTTATTTATCTTTTGGTTTTCCTTCGAATAGGATTTGCCTTCCAGCCGGGACAACCTCATTTCCTTGCTCCTTAAATACTGGTTTTTCCATTCTTCTCACTGGGACATACCCCTGCTCCTCCATCCGTTTAAGACAGCTATCAATGGTCTCATTATCCTTAACCTCAAATATCATTTTTTTCCCCATACAAATCTCCCTCTCATTTTTTTCTTATTATACCCCAATCTTTCCAAACGAAAGGAAGTGCAGGGGATTTACCTGCACTTCCAATTGCCTATTGCTCTTTCTCATATACCTTTATATAAAAGCCCTCCTGTGGCGACCATTCGGCATAATAAACTTCCTTAATTGTTGATATGCCTTCTTTCTCAAGCTCGTCCCTAAGCCACTTTTCATCCTTGCCGGCTTCCTTTAGATCCTCTTTATTGATTTCCCCTTCATCAATCAACAATAACGAAGGATCCACATCCTTGGCCTTTATATTCAACATTTCTGGAGTCACCGTATCAGCAGAGGCTTTTTTCATTATGCTGATTTGTCCGCCTGTTTCCATGAAGACATATTTTACTTCTTGTAATGAGAATACTCCCTGGGAGCGAAGAAGCGCCCTAAGTTGTTCCATTTCGAGCTGATTTTTTTTCATTTCCTTATGGTTGATTTCTCCATCTTTAATTAGTACGGATGCCTTACCAGTAAGCGGGGTTCGTATCCATTCGAATTTTTCGGAAAGCTTCTCTACAATAAAACTGAGGCTTCCCCATACTGCTACCCCAAACAAAACATGAAAAATGGAAACTTTTTCGTCATATATGGATTCCTCAATAATTCCACCTAATAAAATAGCAAAAACAAAATCGTAAGGGGTGAGCTGGGACATTTCTTTTTTGCCCAGTAGCCTTGTTACTACAACCAAGGCAAAAAAGCCCACTCCCAGTTTTAAGGCTATGGTACCATACATAAAGTTGTCCTCCTTCTCTCTTTCTGTCCATTTACCCATTTTTCAGGGAGTTAATGTTACCTCCTTTTGGCAAGTATAAGGAGTTTATCAGTTACGAGAAGGCAGGGTAATTTTGATACCTTTAAAAAGAATTATGCTTAAAGCTTTTTCATTGAACCATTCATGTTACGTGGAAACACAAAAAAGGCAACCCTATATAAGGTTGCCTTTCGCGTTGCCCGGCAGCGTCCTACTCTCACAGGGGCAAGGCCCCAACTACCATCGGCGCTGAGAAGCTT
>NZ_LMTI01000003.1:521038-725378 GCF_001510665.1 Bacillus sp. FJAT-27445 | reverse complement strand
TAATACCACGCTGAAAGCTTTTTGGAACCCCGGGCCTAGCCCGGGGTTTTCGATTTACAAACAATAAAGCAACTTGGCCTAGACGTTCGGCCTGGGATTTTTCTTCGGAACCTGGGAGCCAAAGGCGATTCCATGACGGGGGAAGTAGGGTTTATTTTAACAGAGCCTTCCTACGTGTTTGCTGGTGAGGAAATGTATATTGAAAAACTGAAGCCAATGCTCTACGCAACGTTGGAATGCAACGTGTATGATCCGTTCATCTGTTTCCAGTTCTTAAGGCTGGTGCACCGGTTCGGATTTAAGGTCAATGGAGTTAAGTTGGAAAAATTCGAATCTCCAAATACGGATACATTTCAGTACATGATTCCACTTTTGGTGGAGGAGAATCCCTAATCTCCATGCTGTCATTCAACCCGGGGCTTTTTCTGACAACCCAACCGGACTTTCGCCCTTGGTTGTCACTCAAACGGGAGATATGTGACAACTGGACCGGAAATTGCCCAGTCATTGTCACTCAACTGAATCTCAGCGACGCTGGCTAACGATAAAAGCGCGCTAACCTTGTTGGATAGCGCGCCATTCTTATTTTAAACAAGCAATCTCACTTCATGCTTAACGCGGTTTTTATAAATTCCTCTTTTCCCAAGTCCTTGGTTCCTTTATAGTCGATTGTGTATTCAACTTTGCCTCTTTTCCAGCTGAACATTTGGGTGTCATTAGCGCCAAGTGTGTAATAGGCACGGGTACCATCCGGCATGGAGAGCGTTTCATCCCAATCCGATACGTTATTCCACCCGAGTTTGCTTGTTGCCCAAACAACAATTGACTCGTTTTGATTTTCATAAATTAGCTGCACCCTGTTCATACCGATGACCCTGGCATACTTTTGGTCCGCCTCGATTGGCAGATAGGCTGGCGGGTCCACCTTGAAAAATAAGCCCGCGACAGACATAGGAAACTTCATAACCGAAAGAATTAGCCAAAAAACGATATAACCAACAAAGAGAACCGTGAGGAAATTCCTGATTTTATTTGAAATAATGAATCTTCTTTCGATTGCATTCATTTTTCCGCCCCCTTTAATGAGGTTTAACATCAATTAAGAAGTACATTCCAATTAGGACTATCATTATTAATACGACTAAGGTTAGTAAACGATTCATAACTATCCCCCTATTTTTTAGATAGTTTTCACACGTATAAAGGTACGGATTTCCTCCATTTTGTTATGAATTATTTTACGGCTCGTTTCTTCATCTTCCTTATACTGTCCGGCCTTCTTCCGCAGCATTTTCAAGTAAGATGCATGGTCCCGACTGGCACAATCATTTATGGACACATTTATTAAAGGGGAAAAAGTGTTATTTTCTATATCATAAAGAAGGATATCTTGTGGTGGTATTTTCCGTGTAGGGGTAATCCAAATCTTTGATGAAGAATATACACTAGTGGACGCTTCTATTTCTAAATATCTTGGACTGACCTCAAAAGATACAATAAATGTCTTTTCAAAGTAAGCATCGTTGCAGCCTAGATTCTGATACAGGTCATCCAAAGACAGATAGACTCCGGAAAAATCGGAGAAACGGGCATGATTCACACCATAATTTTGGAGAATTTCAAAGTTGTACATCCTCGTTTCATACGGCGTTCCAAAAAAGAATGTCTGTGGTCTATATAAATCGGAAAATCGATAAACTTTTATCTTCTCCACATTTCTCAATTTCTCTTTTATCATAAGAGCCTGATTGTCCATAATTAATGCTATCGCTATCATCTCTAACTCTTTTTCGGTGACACTCTCCACTGCCAGCAGCTCTACTTTATTGTTGAAACTAATGTGGATATACATCTTAAAAGTTCGATAACACTTTTTGCAAATATAAAAATCACTGCCTTCCGAAACGCCATTATCGTCTGCAAAATACTTAATCAGGTGAAAATGATTTAGTTGTTCCCACTCGTTCCTAGGCAGAAAAACACTCTTATTATTGAGCAATGACACAATGGATGAGCAATCCTTACATAAAGAAACCAAATTATTCCCCCCTACTCGCTCAATATCCTAATTTTACCATAAAATATTGTGGCTTGGTTACCAACGCAAAAAAACCGTTTCAAATTCAGAAACGGCTTACATTCGCATAGTATTTTACCCAACAAAAAATCCCTTACAGGGATTAACTATAATTCTTTATTACAGTTCCTAAGAACAAAATGTATTCTTGTATCAGCTCTTGGTATTGGGGATCAGAGCACCTTTCAAGGTCCTGTGACAGCCTGCTGATTTCTCTTTTAAGTAATTGTTGTTCGTGTTCGTGCATGGCGCTCGCCTCACTGAAGTTACTTGCCTTCAGTTTTATGTACCCACTCTGCATTTAACCAAAACCTGTTTTCGGCATTATCAAACAAATTTTTATTAAAAAATGGTTGGGTCTTATTATTATGGGGTTTTAAACAATTTTTGCGAGATAAAATAGGCTAGTGTGGCAATAAGCAAGGTGCCGAAAAAATAGAAAGTGGATGGAGTTGCAAACATTACTTCCTGACTATGACTTTTGCCCATCAGATGTAATTTAGGTGTGTAAAATGCCGTATTGACAAAGCCCGAAACCACCTCGAAAATCATAAATAAAAGAACAAAGCTAATGATAAACGCAAGATATCTTTTAATCCTTCTCCCCTCCTGTCTATTTATCTACGTAACTAATTTGGAAAGGTTTCGTTTCACAGTCTTTTCTGCCAACTTCGAAAGATTCAAACTAAACACAAATCATGCCTCATTAATTGTTTACACTCTCTGAGATGCAATTCTCACTCCCGTCAGCTTGAATCTCAACCTCTTCATCCACCAGAACTCCAAGTTTTACATAGTGGATAAGTTTCTGTGCTTCTTTTTCAACACGTTCTCTGCCAATATCACTAAGGAACCAATTATCCTCCTTTGTATTGTTATCATTTACAGGGCACAGTGTATAGCGGATCCACGGTGGCATATAAGTTTTCAACGTAAGATGCAGCCGCCTCATGTGATAATAAGTAGTTACAACAATAAGTCTATTAATTTTGTGAAGGTAAAAAGCACGGTCCAATGTTAACAATGAGGCAAGGACATTTTCTTTTGTATGCAGCGATTGGTCTTCTACTAATATATCTTTTTCGGGAACTCCATGCGCGAGCGCCTCATTTTTCAGCATAATTGCTTCTGGAAAAGCTGTTCCCTGCCACGTAACGCCACCTGAAAACAGGATTTTGCCGGCGCGGCCCTCTTTATAAAGCTCAACTGCTTTCGGAAGCCTGTACTGGACTGCCTTGCTGCTCCCCGCCACAAAAATGCAGTCTCCAGGTTCGCCATCATCCTCAAGCCCCCTGAATAGCAGATTCGTCAACTCCATATCCGTCAGCGCCCCGGCATCCAATTTTGAAAGATACATATCTTTGTCACCTCTATGAAAGTGTAAATTATTATAGATGCTTTTAAACGGAAACAGCTGGTGAAACTGTCTTCATAACCTTCTCAAGACCGGTTCACCTGGAAAATATGATTCTAACAGTCTTTAGAACCCTGCCAAAGACCGATGCACTCCTAAAACCTGCTCCTATCCGTCTTTAGGAACCTGTCCCTCAATATGATTCTTCGCCATAAAATAAGCACTCGCTGTAAATAATTGAGTTTTTATTTCCCCGGCACCAATCAGCCCGCCAAAGTCATTAAAATCAACCAGTTTCACATCAATCTCTTCGGTGTAATCCAATGTTTGTTCAGTTTCTTTAAAGGCGTCCTGTATTAGATAAGTGATTACTTTGTTGGTTTGGGTAGCAGGATTCACCATGAATTCGCCTAATTTAACCGGCGCAGCCTTTGAGGAAAATCCTGTTTCCTCCCTGACCTCCCGAAGGATTCCTTCTTCATGCGTCTCGTTCTCTTCAATTTTACCAGCAGGTATTTCCAGGAAGAAGTCGCCCCCAGCGTGGCGATACTGTTTAACAAGGACGATTTTGCTGTCTTCGGTAATGACCACGGCATTTACCCAATCCGAATATTCATTCACATAATAATCTTTGATTACAATTCCGTTTGAAAGCTGGCATGTATCCTTCCGCAAGTTTCCGAACGGCGTTTTATACAAATACTCTGAGGCCAAGGTGTTCCATTTTTTCACGTGCTATCTCCCCCCTAGTCTCTCTAGATAACTCACTCCTCCAATACTGGCACCGAGGTCTCCTTCCGGCCCTGCACGACAACGAAATTCCTCAATTTTTCCGAAGCATCTTTTTCAATTTCAATTACAAAGGTTCTTGGTGTGGCATCGGTTGTGCAGACACCGCTTTTAGCCGCCAGCCGGATGGACAACTCTTCTCCCTCAGCACGAATTGCTGCTTCTTCAATCTTATATGGGCAGCTTCCCGATTCATAAGTGCCAATGAAGATAACGGCATTCTTTTGAAAATCGACCGCCGGGATGCCGGTAGTATCTAGTTTAAAATGTCTCCACATCTTCAGATAACCAATTTGATTGACGGCTTTTTCCACTAAATATTCATTACCGGGATGATCTTCGTTCTGAAAGGCGATCTCATCGAAATTGACGGGGAGGCTTTTCCCGGAGGCAAGCAAGTTGATGTGTTCCCCAAGCCTCACCGGGTTTGTGGGCCCATTTTTCCAAAAAGCAAAAAGAACCGCGGTAATTGCAGCTATCCCGATACCGGCTAAAAGCCATTTTTTCAAGCGGCCGCCCACCTTTCATGAGAATTTAAAGGCCGGATTCTCCCTAATTGTCCTGGCGACCTCACCTAGCTCCGCTTGCCTCAGAGCGGTTATGTCATAAAAAAAGCGAGATTCGACACCCTTGCCAACAAACTCGTCAACGAGCTCCAGGCACCTGGCCCCCATTTGATCGGCTTTCTCCCTAAGGGAATCCCTTCTCAACAATTCGTCGCGTTCGGCCCATAATACTACATAATGAATTTCAACATTCTCAACTTCCTTGTAAACCTTTTCCGAAAATCGCCGTACATCCTCCGGGAAGGCGACATAGTCAATGACAACATCCTTGCCGGCCTGCACGAAATTAATGCTCAAATCGGCGAGGTTTTCCCAGACGAGCAACTGCAATTCCTCGCTCTCCCAGGGCGGGATGTAACCGCCAATCACCATATGGTTTACCGTATCGCCTTCAATATAGGCACTGTGGTTAAATTGTTCAGCCAGCATTCTTGCCGTTGTTGATTTTCCCACGCCTGCCGGTCCGGATACTATATAGATGTTTCTCATATTCCGCGCTCTCCATTTCCCTATAATTGGATACTTTAATTATCACATCCCGTCTGGAGAATTGCCAGGTTTTATAAAAGTGCGCCAATCCCAATGGATCGACGCACCCAAAAAATTATACAAGTTCCCTCTCCGGCGCTTCATTGTGGATGGAACGTTCTTTAATTTGCCGGACAATGTTTTCATTAAAAACTTCAAACGGAATGCTTTCAGAATTTTGCACACCGTATCTCCTTACGTTCACGGCATTTTCATTCACTTCCTTATCGCCGATCACGAGTACATAGGGGATTTTCTGCATTTGCGCCTGACGTATTTTGTATCCGAGCTTTTCCCCGCTACTGTCGACTTTCACCCTGACCCCGAGCTTCTTCAATTCCGATTGGATTCGCAGGCAGGCATCGAGGTGGACATTTGAAACAGGGATTATTTCCGCCTGGACCGGCGCGAGCCAAACCGGGAAGGCACCGGCGAAATGTTCAATCAGGATACCGAAGAAACGGTCGATGGATCCGAAAATCGCGCGGTGGATGACGACTGGCCGCACCTTTTCATTTTTTTCGTTGATGTACGCCAAATCGAACTTTTCCGGCATTTGAAAATCAAGCTGGATTGTCGCACATTGATGGCTCCGTTTCAAGGCGTCTTTAATGTGAAAGTCGATTTTCGGCCCGTAAAATGCCCCGTCGCCTTCGTTCAACTGATAGGGGATTTCCATGCTATCAAGCACCCGCTTCAAAGCAGCCTCGGAAACCTCCCAGAGGGCGTCTTCGCCGAGGGAATCCTCCGGACGAGTCGACAGCTCAACCGAATACTCAAAGCCAAATGTCCGGTAGACCCGGTCAACTAGCTTGAACACTTGCTTGATTTCATCCTCGATTTGGTCCTCTCGCACGAAAATGTGGGCGTCATCCTGGCAAAAAGTCCTGACGCGCAGCATCCCATTCAGCGCGCCGCTGTACTCGTGGCGGTGCACCTGGCCAAACTCGGACAAGCGGATTGGCAAATCGCGGTATGAGTAGAGATTGTTTTTAAAAATAAGCATATGGCCCGGGCAGTTCATGGGCTTCATCGCAAATTTTGTCCCGTCAACCTCAGAAAAGTACATGTTTTCATGGTAATGGTCCCAGTGGCCCGATTGCTCCCAGAGCCGCTGATTCATCATGAACGGTGTCCGGACCTCGCTGTAATCGGCGCTGTTTTGGAGCTCACGGGAGAAATTCTCCAGTTCGTTCCGGATGATTTGCCCATTCGGCAGATAGAAAGGCATTCCCGGCGCTTCCTCGGAAAACATGAACAACTCCAGCTGCTTCCCAAGTTTGCGGTGGTCGCGCTTCGCTGCTTCCTCGAGGAAGTTCAGGTACTCCTCCAGTTCCTTTTTCTTTTTAAAAGCAACGCCGTATACCCGCTGAAGGACTTCATTCTCGCTGTCACCGCGCCAATAAGCGCCGGAAACGCGTGTCAGTTTGAAAGCTTTCACGAAGCCAGTCGACGGCAGGTGCGGCCCGCGGCATAAATCAATGAATTCTCCTTGCTCATAGAGTGTAATTTTTTCGTCGTGGGGAAGGTCCTTCAAAATCTCCAGTTTAAACGGCTCGCCTTTTTCCGAAAAAAGCCTTTCCGCTTCTTCATAGGAAATCTCTTGCCTCTTGATTTCCAGATTCTCGGCGACAATGCGTCCCATTTCATTTTCAATCGATAGCAAATTTTCCGGTGACAGGCTGCGTTCGAGCTTCATGTCGTAGTAAAAACCGTCTTCAATGACCGGCCCAATTCCTAACTTTACCTCACCAAAGAGGCGCTTCACGGCTTGCGCCAAAATGTGGGCAGATGTATGCCGCAAAATGTATAACCCTTCTTCTGAATCGAGCGTAATAATGGAAAGCTCCGTGCCGTTTTCAAGCTTGAAGCTTAGATCGACCAGTTCACCGTTCACCTTCCCGGCAACCGCCAGCTTCCCAAGGCTTGCGCTGATCGCCTGCGCTGCCTCCCCGACTGATACCCCTTTTGGAAATTCCCTCATGCTACCGTCCGCTAATTTCACGTTGATCATCGTTTTCCTCTCCTTTTTTAAAAATAAAAAACACCCGTCCCTAAGCAAGGGACGAGTGCGCATAACCCGTGGTTCCACCCAATTTCCCATAAGCAAACCTCGCCTGTGCGGAGCGATACATTCCTTGTAAAATGGCGGTTGCTTATGGCTTTGGTGCTTTAACGCAGCATTTACGGCATCGGATACTCTTGTTCACCGATGCGGCTCCAAGGCGGTAAATTGTTTTCCTGCGTTAGGAAGTTCGCAGCACCCTTCCCTCTCTGGAAACCGGAAAAACAATTCATGTCCTTATCATCGTGATTTCTTATTTTTTTAAAAAAACAAAAAACACACCCATCCCTCGGAAAGGGACGAGTGTGTTACCCGTGGTTCCACCCAATTTTCCATAAGCATACCTGGCCACGAGTTTTCGCTTTTTCAAGCGGAACATTCCCGTGTAAAGTGCCAGCTGCTTACGGCTTTGGCGCTGTAACGTAGCAAAGACGGCATTGGATACTTCGGTTCCCCAATGCAGCTCAGTAGGTGGTAAGATACTTTCCTGCGTTAGGAAGATCGCAGCTTTTCTTCCCTCTCTGGAAACCGAAAAAGTACCCCATGCCCTCATCATCGCTTTTAAAAATCGGAAGTTCCTATTGTTGTTTCCACATATTACAATATTTATACACTGCTGGCAATACCTAATTTTTCAGTTTTTTCAAAATTGGCTTGCCGGTTTGAGTTCAGACTAAGGCCGCGGATCATTGTTCTTCTTATGGAAATCTCTGATTCTGTCGTGGGTCCTGTCAAACTTGTTATTATTTACAATCCTAATGAATAGGTTCGGTTTTTTCTCGGGTCTGTTAATAACAGTTTTGCAATACTTGCAGGTCAGGGCAGTTTCGTCAATCAGCTCGATGCAATTCGTACACTGGACAAGGCGGTTTTTAATTGGCATAAAAATAGCAATGATGGAGCGGAAAGTGAGCAAAATAACGATTATCATTATAATCACTACTGGAATGGTAAGGTAGTCAGCTACCTTCATCAGCATTTCAATATGCGTCATAGTTTGCCTCCCCTCAAATCATTTCTAATTAAGTTCAGTTATCTCCCTTATTTTACTATTCGGCAAACTGCTCACCAATTCCTTCCAAGTGCCTATTTTTAAAAAAATGGCTGCCGCAGCAACCTTACCCATTATTGGCAAACGCCCAATGGATTCCCATCCGGATCAAAAAAGGTGAAAAATCTTGAGGAGCCTTCCCCGCCAATTGGATTGATCTTCACATTTTTCTCGGTTAAAAATTTGTAGGTTTCCTCAATGTCTTCAGGAATGAAGTTATAATACTTTCCGACCCCGAAATTGTTATCGGGAAATTTCATCGGCTGGTGGTTCTCGGTTTTCACAAGGCAAACGACGGTCTGTGCCTGTTCGGAAATTCTCATCACCGCAGCCTCTGCTTCTATGTAAAGAAGTGAAAATCCTAGTATCTCCTCGTACCATTTAGCAGATGCCGCCGGATCTTTTACGGGAATGAATACCCCTTCCATCCCCTTCAAAAGTGATTTGGCCATCATTTCTCCCCCAGTTTTTTAGTAGATATCCCATATAGAGGGAATATTACTGCGCTGTAATCAATTTTAACCGAATTTTTAATCTGGCGGTAATAGAATTATCATATTTGGGCAGTATGATAGGTGTGTGGAAAGGAACCAACTTTTTCATACCCCCTTTAAAAAATTCTCTTTTTTGTCCGGCCTCGTGCCGGACCTTTTTTTGTTTTCAGGTATTACCAACGAACAGGGCCGCTTAATTGCTCTCTTTATACCTTCATGCAGGTTCGCCCGGGAAGTCGCCTTCATGGCAGAATTCGCAATAGACATCTGAAGGAGCCTCTGTTTCTTTTCCGGGTTCAGGCTTTTCATTATCATGGCAAACAAAGCAGCTTTTCCTTTCCTCAGGAGAACCTGAATTTTTTCGGTGTCCATCGTATAGCCAAGTGTAGCGTTCTTTATGGTTTGCCGGACTTTCTGCATGGCAAATGCTACAGAAATAATTGCTACGTGACTCCTTTGTCGCAGTTGTAAGATTACGCTCGTAAGGGGTATCCTTTTTTGTTCCAGTTAACAATTCTCGGATGTCCTGTTTTTCTAATTTTTTCAACCAAAGCGAATCCTTATGGCAATTAAGGCACCCGGCGAGCTCATTAACAGCAAAGCTGCCATGGTTTTGTGACCAGTCCTTGTTGCCGTGGTTCTTTGGTGTATTGATTTTTTGATGGCATGTGAAGCATTGCATTGATAGCCTGCTATCGGATTTTTGCTGCCCGATTGCTTCAAGAATCACTTTTTGGGCATTTTCAGGAAGCTGTCGTTCAAGGGTACCCGCCCTCATTTCCGGAGTTTCCTCGCCGTTTTGGGGTACTTCTTCCAGTTCCTCGCTGCCAACGGCGTCAGGGAGGATATAACTACTATCCTTCCATGGCCTCTTTCCCTGATTAACTTGCGCGTGGCAATCAATACATGTGCCCATATTTGGTTTCTCGTATTTTTCACCAACCAGCTTTTCGATATTTTCCTCTGTCCAGACTTGATATGTATCAGAGTCGCTTATTCCTCGTTCAACTACTTTTGCGTGTACGACTCCGTTATGGCAGGTGATACATGGAATACGTTTTTCAATATGCCCACCGTGGTTGACAATGATGTCCCCGGTGGCTGTGACTAAACGGTTAGTCGAATGGCATTTCTCGCAATTTTCGTTACTGATTGCAACTTTTGTAACAATCCGTGTTGGCGGGTTGATGAAGTGGGTTACTACCCTCTTGGCTTCCTCAACTTTTTGTACTAGTGTATCTTTTTTACTGGGTTTGATATGGCATTGAACACACTTTATCTGATTGTGGGCACTCGCTTGAAAAGTTGCATGCTGAGGTGCTATTTCATGGCAAGAGGCACAGAAAGAAGGGGTTGAGGCATAACTGAGAGCCCCATAGCCAAAGCCCAGGACACAAATGATGGCCGTTAACGCTCCAACGAGCAGCTTCCATTTTCGGATTGGATTCCTGCTTATTGCCTGATTGTCTTCGCTAAGATTGCCAACTTCCTTTTCTGAATTGTTATTTGACCGATTTTTGATGTTCCAAAAAAGCATCGCCATCCCCCGTTTCAGTTAGTATATTACCAGAACCGGCCTTGCTGGGTAGGCATTTCAATAAATGTTCACAATTTGTATTTAAATTAGTGCAAGGCCCCCTTTGTCAGGGTGTAATCACTGAATAGAACGAGTTTATCTGCAAACAAACCACTTTCATCTGCGAGTAGGAACTTAAGGAGAATTTAGTAGGAATTTCAAAAAACCCCTTGTAAACGGGGTCCTTACCAACTATAAAAGCCTTTTCCAAATGGAGATTGAGCTGAGTATTGATTTCTGGCCCTTTCTCAAAGAAAGCATCCAACTTATGTGGTTTGTTGGGCGTGGGCTAATTTTACATGGGTGAGTTATCCTTTAAAGGCTGGGCTTAGTTCGCTCCAGACGTCGAATGCGTTGCCGTCCCGGTCACGGAAGACGAAGTTCCGGCCAGTATGGCCCCGGTCTTCAATTTCGCCAGCTGTTACGCCGTTTTCGAGGAAATCGCTGCGAATGGCTTCAAGCGCTTCAAGGCCATCGACTTCAAATGTAATGGAAAAACGCTCGTTGCCATAGGAATCCCGAAAGTTAGCGCTTTGCCCCTCTTCGGCTTTTACCAAGAAAAAGCTCTGTCCGGCGAAATTGACGATAGCCTTGTCCCCATCCTTGTAACTGATCCCTGCACCAAGCTTGCCTGCATACCACTCAGCCGAAACTTCCACATTCGATACTGGCAAGTAAATTGTTCCTACTCTTATAAGTTTGGACTCCATTTCCCCCAACCTTTCCATTTTCAAAATCATTTCAACCATTCAGAGTTTTTCTTTTAACGGTGCCCGTTCAGGCGGGCCTGGATGTACCCATAGTAGGCGCAGGTGCCGTTTCTGGCCGGGTCTTTTACCTCGAATCCGCATTTATCGTAGAACGGGAAGTTGTTTGCGGAAGTATGCGCGAACCAGTCCCCATGCGGGAGTTTTTGAAGGCAGAGAGCTACGAGTTTTTGTCCAATGCCTTTGCCACGGTAGTCGGAGCGGACGGCCAGGTCCATGATGGTGGCGGCCATAATTTGGTCGGATATAACCCTAACCATGGCGATCATGTCGTTTTTATCCCATACTGTAAAGGCCCAGGTCGAGTTTTTGAAAATCAAGGTGAATTTCTCCTTTTGCCAGTCGGGCGTGTTCCTTGCCCACCCGGCATCTTCGAAAAGAGCCTCGACTTTCTCAGCCGGAACGCCTTCTGTTCCTTCCCTGATCACGAGGCCATTAAAGTATTGGTACATTTCGGATCCCCCTTTTTGTAATGGTTCGATACGGCGGCGGGAAATCCTTTATTAATTCGTCGAAAAAACGCCACATATTCACAAACTTGCTAATGGAACTTTTGCACGGTGAACTGCTTGAAACTGTCTCCACGAAGCAAAGCGCTCTTAAAAGTGACATGTTTCTGAAGGAGAACCTGCAAGCCTCTCAAAGGTGCGTCGCTGTCATGTCAGGTTTTTGTAAAGTTTTTTCGGATGGGTATGAATCGTTTTTAAGCGATTTAAGGAAATGTTAAAGGTTTGTTCATAGTTTGTTCATCTTTGCGAGGTATGATGGATTTGTGAAAAGGACCCCCTCAGACTTTTTCATACTCCCCCCTCTTTTAATATAGAGTCTTACTTTCCGGCTTAGGCCGGATCTTTTTTTGCTCTAATTTGGATTCGGGTACTTGCATAAGCTTGCTGATCTTTAGAAATTCTTAACATTAAGTTCATGTTAAGTTCATATTGGAAGGGTAGGATGAAAGTATGAAAAGTACCCCGCTTTTCATACTTCCCCCCTACATATATAGACCACCCTTTTTTCCGGCCTCGTGCCGGGATTTTTTTTGATTAATGGTTTGCGGTTTTTGTGAGGTTTTTAACCCGCGATGCTTCTTGGCATCCTAATTGGCTTCTTTAATTATGATAAAACTGGGCATGTTAAGTGCAGGGGTGATGTTGATGGCTAGGTTGAAGAAGAATCCTTCGGAGGCTGGGGTTAGCGCGGCGAGTGTGAAGGGAAATGCGGGTCCGCATAATATTCGGCATCAGAAGAATAAGGTGAACAGCCAGAACAATCAATTTAAGAAGGATTAGGTCGGAGGCGCCCGATGCGGGTGCCTTCTTTATTTAATGTGGGACTATCCTCTAAAAAAGTTTAAAATAGAGAAAAACTGATATGGAGGGGGCTGCCGATGTCCGGGAGTATTTGCCCGCTTTGCGGGGAGGAGAACGGGTGCATGTCTGGGAAAAGCGAACCATGCTGGTGCACACATGAAGAATTCCCAAATGGCATTTTTGAATTAATCCCAAATGAGTATTTGCACAAGGTGTGCATTTGCCGGAAGTGCCTGCAGGAATTCAAAGAAAAAACGGCAGTGGACTGTTAGATAGCAGTTGTTTTCACACAGAGGGGTTTACTCTCTGTGTGTTTTTTTTTATAGGGAAAGTGTCTATTGATGCTTAAATTTTTTAAAAAAAATGTCTTAAAAATAGTCCAGTTCACTGAATAAACCGGCCTTTTTTCTTGAGCATCTTGTTAGATTGAAGGATATCGATTAATTTTTTGATTTATCGATTAATTTTCCAATTATATCGATTGATTTTTCTATTATATCGATTAATTGTGCAGGCACCCAACTAGGACAAGTGAGCCAGGCACCGCATATTCCTTCCAGGTTTGGGGATGTTAATGGATGCGGGATTATTTTGTTCAGGAGGTTTTAGTATGCAACAGCAGCAGAATCAAGGTATGCAGAATCAGCAGGGGCATATGCAGCAGCCGCCAAATGTGTTGTCGGGGAAGGACGAACTGTATTTGACGGATATGCTGACGTGGAATTTAATGGCGGCAAAGAAGGCTCATTTTTACGCGCAGCATTGCCAGATTGAAGCGATGAGGGCTGAAGCCGAGCAGGTTGGCCAGATGCACCAGCGCCATTATGAGAAAATTCTTGGCCATTTGAATGCCCACCAGAATCAAAATGCGCAGCAATACATGCAGCAGTAGGAGGAACGGACGATGAACAACAATTCGATTTCAAACCAACCGACGCAGGTTGAGAAAAATCCATCAATGAACGACCGTGATTTTATCAACGATTTGCTTGCGACAGAGAAATATATGACCCACGGCTATGATGTTTTTTTGAACGAAGCGAGCCACATGGGCTTGTACAAGGATGTGCTCGATATTTACAATGAGACGCAGAATGTACAGCGCCATTTGTACAACGTGATGTTCCAGGAAGGCTGGTACAAAGTCGAGCCGGCCCAGGCGCAATCGCTGCAGAAGAAGTCACAGCAGTTCTCCGGATATCGCGATCAGCTGCCATATGGCGGGAATGTACAGTAACTCATAGGATGCCCTTGACAAGCTCAAAGTGAATAATTCCCCCAAAAAATAAAGCCTCCGAATGGGGGCTTTATCTATTTGCTGTGGCATATTTCCGCACTACTTTAAATCAACATCATCGTTTTTCAGTAGGACTTCTTCCACAAATTCCTTTACTTTGTCACGCTTCGGTCCCAGGCTCGATACCCTGAATTCCACATCTTTTAATATAAGAAGCAGTTCGAACAACAGTGCTGAGATGATGCCGAACGCGATGATGCCTCCAATCGGGCCAAGCATCCACAGGCCGCCTCCGAGAAAACACATCATTATGATGATTAAAAAGAGTCTCATTTTGCGCTCCTTATAAAATCAGCCAGATTTCCCATAACCTGCTCCATCACGGAAAGAGACAGTGGCATGCTAATCGGTTCGATTTCAAGTGAATGATCGGCATTTGGAACCCTTTGGATTTTTACCAACGGATTGGTTTCGATTTCATCGACTCTGCTTTCGATAAAATGATGATCGTTCTTACCAATGACGATTAATGCCCTGTGGCGGCAATTTGTTAAAGTTTCTGTAATCTGGTTGTATTTAAGGAGCGGCGTCAACAGTACCATTTTCGAATTTTCATAGCGGTTGTTCCTGATAAAATCATGGATGATTGGAATAGTCCCGAGCGATTTTCCTAAAAAGAGAATGGAGTCATACTTCTTTTTGCTAAGAACTTCAGTTATGACGGGGTCAATATCCCTGCAGAGAGTATCGCTTATTTCGGATAATGAGAGTTTGAAAAGCGCCCCGTAATCATATGAATAGTGGATATGGACCACGTCGTACCTTTGCTCAAGCATAGCCATGGTGGAGTAATAAAGAAGTGGTTTATCGTATGTATAGCCGGCGCCAGAGAACATAAAGCAAACTGCCGCGCCCTGGTTGTCTACATACGTATAACTGATTTGGTTGATTGTTCTTTTTTCAATTCCCATCAGAATCCCCCCCCTTTTACGATCGATATTTACCTAATTTTACCATTCTTAAAGTGAGTTGTATACCATTATTCCACTGATTTGATTCATAAAAAAAAGCCACACCCTTTGGTTTAAGGGTGCGGCTTTTTGTTCCGATGCTCCTCATTTAGCCTCTTGATTTCGGCCATGAGATCCTTCATTTCGTCCTTCGCCTCGGGGTAAAGCGCGTTCCAGTGCTTGGCGAGAGCGGGCATGGTCCTGGCGATGTGAGTGTAGAGGGCATACATTTTCACTTTTTCGGTGATGTCCTTGTCTGAGGTGCCGACAAGGAGTTCAGCATACTTTTCAAGTAAGGCTTCGAACTGCATCGCAAACGTTTTCTGGTCCATTTGAGCACTTGCCCTCCATTTCCAGCTTCCTGCACGGGCATGTTTTGCATCGTGAGGACTTTCCGCCGGTAAGATATGAGAAGCAGCATGTTTGGCGGATCCGGACCATTTCGTCCAGATCGTCTACATACGTCTTTTCATAATAAAATTTTTTGATTGGATTGTGGTTGTAGCTTCCAAACAGGGACCCTTCCGCTTTTTTGAAAATGAAGTCCAGGTCGCCGCCGGCATTGGGCTCTTTTTCGAGCTTTGATTCATACAGCCACATGATGTAAACGGCTATATTTTCCCAGAGGATTAGTTTTGACACGCCGGTGGTTTTGGCGAGCAGACTGATAAGCGGAAACAGGTGGCCTGCGAATAGCTCGGAAACAGCTTGTCTCCTAAATGCTTGGCGGTCTGCTGTATTTACTTCTCCTGTTTGGGTGTTTGTTAGATAGAATTTTGGCAGCCATTTCGGATCCGCAGAAGGTGGTTCGAGATAGATGTTCTCCGGCCGGATATCAAGTTTTTTGTTCCAGGCAGACATCGTATAAAGAGCCAGGACAGCGAGAAAGGCATACCGCTTTATAAAGACCGATGCGGCAACCTTTTCAGAATCCGTTTGGAACGTCACCTTGAGCTGATCTATGAACGCCTTTAATTCCAGCGGATCGAGCAGCGCCTTCACGGAAATCATCCGATAAAGTCGCTCAGCCGCAAAACGGTAATCCTTCAAAGCATCCTTTTCCACCTCGTTCAACTGGCTTAAACTTAACTGAAGCACCATCCTAAACTCACCACCTTTCGTACAATAAAAACAGGTGTCTGGCACCGCACTTGGATAAAAAACGACTTCCCTATCCAGTAGAAAGAGCCATTTTTGAAGGCCATTCCTACTTATCCATTTAACTGTTGGCAGCCAGTGCTCCTTTTAGGATGCAGCGCCCTTTGCCGTATGGGATGCAAAGCGGTGTTCCGAAGAGCGGATCGATTGTTACTTCGCAGTCCATGCCAAAGACGTTTTTGACAAGCGAGCAGTTGATGACGACTTCCGGACGGCCCTGGGCATAAATTTGCTTGTCCTTGATGGCAACGATGTTATGCGCGTAGCGGCAGGCAAGGTTCAGGTCGTGGAGGACCATGACGATTGTCCGGTTTTCGCGCTCATTTAGATCGTAGAGCAAATCAAGGATTTCAATCTGATGAGTCATATCGAGATACGTTGTCGGCTCGTCAAGAAGCAGGATATCCGTGTCCTGGGCGAGTGTCATGGCAATCCATGCACGCTGGCGCTGGCCGCCCGACAACGAATCGACGGGACGGTCCTTCAGTTCTTCAAGCCCTGTTGCTTTTAGGGCATCGTTCACTTTCTGCTCATCTTCTTCGGACCATTGCTTCAGCCATGATTGATACGGATAGCGTCCTTGCTTTACGAGCTGAAGGACGGTCAAGCCTTCTGGAGCGACAGGTGTTTGGGGAAGGATAGCCATGTTTTTGGCGACTTCCCTTGTCGACAGCTTTGAAATGGCTGTCCCTTCAAGCAGGACGCTGCCTGATTTCGGCTTCAGGAGGCGCGCGATTGAGCGGAGAAGGGTCGATTTCCCGCAGCCATTCCCTCCGATGAACACAGTGATTTCACCTTTAGGAATTTTCAGGTCGAGTTCTTTGATGATTAATGTATCTCCGTAGGAAAGGGACAGCTCTTTCGTTTCAATCGCTTGCGCATGCGTCAATTCAGACAGCTCCTTTTCGCGTTTTTGCAAATCCGGTGGCGGGTTGGTAAAAGTCAACTTGCTCATATTAGAAATATTAATAGGCTCATAAACTTAACTGTTGATTTCCACTACAGGCACACGCTTTCCGCGGGGCGTCAGTGAAGCCTCCTCGGCGCTCGCGCCTGCGGGGTCTCCACCTTGCCGCTGCATCCCGCCGGAGTCGGTGCCCTCCGCTCCAATCAACGCAGTTAAAAATCAACTCTATCCTTTAACAATTTCCGCCTTCGCATAATCCCCTACTGGTTCCTTGTTTTAAATAAAAGGTAGATGAAGTAGGGTGCCCCGATGCCCGCGGTGAAGACGCCGGCGGGTACTTCAAGCGGGGAGAACATGGTTCTTCCTATTAAATCGGCAGCCATGACGAGTATTCCGCCTAAAATGGCTGATACCGGAAGGAGTGCTCCAAAGGATGACCCTACAAGCCTGCGCGCCATATGCGGCGCCATGAGGCCGACAAAGCCAATGCCGCCCGCAAAGGCAACCGATGTTCCGATTAGCCCCGTTGAAATCGCAAGCAAGGCAAAGCGCTGTTTTTGCACGCGTGAGCCAAGGCCGGTTGCAACATCATCGCCGAGTTCCTGGATGTTCAAGTTCCTTGCTGAGATAATGGCTAGTACTATTAATATGATTGTTGCCGGCAGTGCGATTGACACGTTCGCCCAGGTCGAGCCGTAAACAGTTCCAGTAATCCAAATATTTGCCTGGCTTGCCTGGAAAATTGGCCCTAGTATCATCATCATCGTTGTTAATGCCTTCATCAATGCCATTAGGCCAATCCCAATCAGGACTAGCCGGATTGGCGAGACGCCATTTTTCCAGGCAAGGATGTAAACAAGGAAGGCAGCAGCCGCGGCGCCGATGAATGCGGCTACCGGAAGCCAGGCGATGCTGACTGTCAGTGCGTTGCTTCTATCGCTGAATACTGCCAGAAAACCAACAACTGCAACCGACGCCCCGCCAGTAATACCGAGAATATCTGGCGATGCGAGCGGGTTGCGGATCATCCCCTGAAGGATGCCGCCTGCAACGGCGAGCCCCATGCCGACGGTGAGCGCGATAATGATGCGCGGCAGCCTGAACGATTTTATGATCAGCTGGTCCATCTCGGTTCCGCCGCCAAAGAAAACTTTGAGGACAGTGAGCGGGCTGATCTTCATTTCCCCCATCCCCGTGCTCACAACAAACACGGCGAATGCGGCCAAAGCAAGGCTGGTAAAGGTAATCAGTGCTTTTTTATCAAGAAGGAAAGAAATTTTTCCTTTCAAAATACGAATATTCCTGAATTGGCTCATCGGCTATTGAACCCCCTTCTCGCAATATAGATGAAAAATGGGGTGCCGATGATCGCTGTGGTGACGCCAACCGGAACTTCCTGCGGCATAAGCAGGTACCGGGAGCCGATATCCGCCGCCAGTAGGAGCATGGCTCCAAGGAGTGCGGCAAACGGGATGACCCAGCGGTGGTCGATGCCGACGATTGAGCGGGTGATATGCGGGATGACGATGCCTATGAACCCAATCGGCCCGGCAACCGCGACCGCCCCGCCGGCAAGCAGGATGACAAGGATTCCGATGCCAATTTTAACAAAAGCGGTGTTCAGCCCTAGACCTTTCGCCACGTCCTCGCCCATGGAAAGGACATTCATTTTTGATGCGATTAAGAGTGACCCGATCCAGCCGACAGCCAGGTATGGAAGTACGGCAATCAGGTTTTCAAGATCGCGGTTGGCTACGGAGCCGGCAAGCCAGAATAACACCTGCTCAAGCGCTGCTTCGTTCAATACGAGCAGGCCTTGAGTAAAACTTGCGAACATCGCTGATAGCGCGGCGCCAGCAAGGGTGAGCTTCATCGGTGTTAGCCCTTCGCGGCCGAATGAACCGATTGTGTAGACGCCGATTGCAGCCGCAGCCGCTCCAAAGAATGATAGCCAGGTGAAAGCCTGGATGCTGTCCACTTTGATAAGGGTAACGGCGATAACGACCATCATCCCCGCACCGGCATTGACGCCAAATATATCAGGCGATGCAAGCGGATTTTTTGTCAGAGTCTGGAGGAGAACCCCGGACACGCCAAGACTCGCTCCAACTGCTGCGGCGATAAGCGCGCGGGGCAGCCGGACCGACTCAATGATTATATGTTCATTCGATCCATTAAACTTGGTAAATGTGTCAATGGCCATTTTGATTGTTGTATCGGTGTAGCCAAAGACGATGCTCGCCACCATCAGGGCTAGCAGCAAAACGATGGCTCCTAAAAGGCCAAGCCATTTTAATCCTGTATTTTTAAGGAGAACCATAATGAAAACCTTTCCCACATCTACATTGTTTGACTAGTTACATATATCTAGTCTAAGGCGGTACAAGTGCAGTGTCAATGACTTTGAGAATCATTTTCATTTAACGTTTATTTCCACTGTTTTCAGTTCTGCCTGTTACTTGAGAATAATTTTCAATTAACCATTGACATGTTGATTTTATCATTTTATGATGAGGATGTCATTGAAAATGATTATCATTAACATTTATCAGGAGGCATTACAATCATGAAGAATATTCGGTACATATTCTCTCTTATGGCGATTTTCGCGGTACTGCTCTTGGCGGCTTGCGGCGGGAATGAAAAGGACAACTCGAAAGGCAGCGAAAAGCCTAAAGTAGATGAATCCCATAGTTATACCGTTGAACACGCAATGGGAACTACCACCCTTAAAAAAGCGCCTGAACGCGTCGTTATTTTAACAAATGAAGGAACCGAGGCCTTGCTAGCTCTTGGCGTTAAACCAGTCGGCGCTGTTCAATCGTGGACAGGAGACCCTTGGTACGAGCATATTAAAGACGATATGAAGGATGCTAAAGTTGTCGGCGTTGAAAGCCAGGTCAATGTGGAAGCTATTGCAGCGTTGAAACCCGATTTGATCATTGGAAACAAAATGCGCCAGGAAGAAATTTATGAGCAGTTGAGCGCAATTGCACCGACCGTTTTCGCGGAAACGCTCCGCGGCGACTGGAAGCAAAACTTCGAACTTTATGCAAAAGCTGTTAATAAAGAAGAAAAAGGCAAGGAAGTGCTTGCGAATTACGACAAGCGTATTGAGGACTTGAAAGGCACGCTTGGCGATAAGCTTAATATGAAGGTTTCCATGGTTCGTTTCATGGCAGGAGATGTCAGGATATACCATAAGGACACATTCTCCGGCGTTATCCTTAATGAACTTGGTTTTGCCCGTCCGGAAAGCCAGGACGTGGACGATTTTGCCGAAAAGAACGTAACGAAGGAACGCATCCCGGCAATGGATGGCGACGTCCTCTTCTACTTCACGTATGAAGAAGGCGACGGCAAGGCGTCCCAGGTTGAAAAACAATGGATTGAAGACCCGCTTTTCAAAAACCTTGAGGTTTCCAAAAAGGGCAATGTCCACCAAGTCAGTGATACGATTTGGAACACAGCCGGAGGCGTCATCGCGGCTAACCTGATGCTAGATGACATTGAAAAGATTTTTGCACAGTAATTTCGGTTTACTTGAAAACTCCCCTTTCTATATAAACGTTTGGCACCTGCGATTGCGGGTGCCTTTTTTTGCTCTTTAGCAACAAGAGGTTGCTCCCGCGCCTCTATTTTTACTTATCAGGGTATTTCACCCACAATACAATTTGTGGCGTGGGAGGAAGGAACGCTCCTACTCTATTTTCCTTTTCATAAAACTGCCTTTTCCGGTAAATAATAAGTTTGTTGATTTTGTGGAGGTGTAAGCGATGGGGCGGAAGACTGGAGTGGAGGTGCCGCTTCCGGAGATTATTTTGCGGTCGAATGATTTTGTACAGCAGGAATATTCGAATCGGAAGACGGGTGTGAAGTTCCACATATCATTTTTTTCAACTCTGGTAGACGAGAATATTGTGCAGAGGAATATACTTCCCTATCTGCTGGAACGGCACTTCGAGTTTATTGATGATGTGACGGCATTGGTGCCTATTACTGGAATAGAGATTTTGGACAAACCGGATAAGCTTGAGGATAAGGTGCTGAGAGGCTATCTTCTTTTGACTGTCGGGACAGACCCGGGGAAGTTCGCCCTTTTTGAAACGATAGAGGCCAATGTTCGTACGATTTCCCCGCCCGAGGTCGAATTCAGCGTCATCGGGCCAAAGGAAGCGTTTGTGGAGTCAATTGTGGTCAATACAAACCTGATCCGCAAGCGTCTGCCGATTAAGGAACTTGTTATCGAGGAAATCATTATCGGTTCGCTCACAAAAACAAGGGTTTCTGTTATTCATATTGATGGGATTACCGACCCTGACAATGTAAAAACCATTACGGACCGGATAAAAGCAATCGATTTTGATGCGATTATCGACAGTTCCTACGTCGTGCAGCTGGTTTCAGATAATACGTATTCTCCTTTCCCACAGCTTCTCGATACGGAACGGCCGGACCGGGTGGCTGCAATTCTTGCGGAAGGAAAAGTCGCCGTCCTTGTCGATGGATCGCCGCATGCGTTGATAGGGCCTACAACGCTTGGCGAGTTTTTTAGCTCATTTGATGATTATTACTTGAACTGGATACTCGCAACCTTTTTTAGGATGATCCGTTTTTTTTCAATCGTGTTTTCGGTATTAATCACTCCTGTATATGTCGCGGTCCTGACGTATCATTACGAACTGATTCCAAAGGACCTGCTTTATACGCTAGTCAGTTCGAGGAGAGTGATCCCATTTCCTCCGATCCTTGAGGCGCTTTTCCTCGAATTGACAATTGAACTGCTCCGCGAGGCCGGCGCCCGCCTCCCGACAAAGGTTGGCCAAACAATCGGTATTGTAGGAGGTATTGTCCTTGGGACAGCCTCGGTTCAAGCGGGTCTTACGAGCAACGTCCTGCTCATTTTTGTAGCACTTGCAGGGCTCGCCTCATTTACGACGCCTGTTTACAAAATGGGCAATACAATCCGGCTGTTGCGCTTTCCATTTTTGCTGTTTGCTTCGTTTTGGGGATTGCTGGGCATAGTCTTTTGCTTCTGTATATTGCTAACTCATTTAATTAGGCTTACTTCCATGAACAGGCCGTTTCTTCAGCCTTTATACCCGCCTCGGCTGGCCGATAACAAGGATGTTCTCATCCGGTTCCCGTTTCCAGCGGAGAAGACCAGGCCGCTGTTTTTACGTACGAAAAATCCATTCCGTTTCAATCCAAAAAACATGAAGAAGCTAAGGGAAATGATAGACATAGACGACTAGAAGGGGTGGATGGAATGTCTGAAATGGTTCCGGATAAGGCAAAAGTTTCCCCATTCCTCGTTTTCTTCATCATTCACGCAATGCAGTTCGGGGTTGGGGTACTCGGGTTTCAGCGAATCATTGCCAAATACGCGGGCTACGATGCCTGGATTTCCGTCTTAATCGGCGGTCTTGCGATACATCCTTTAGTGTGGATGGTTTATAAAATGGCGGGAATTGCCGGGGGGGATATTGTCTCCATTCATCAGTTTACTTTCGGCAAGTTGCTCGGAAGATTAATCAGCCTTCCGTTGATCCTTTATTTTATATTAACTTCCATTGTTTCGCTTAGGAGCTTTATTCAAATTGTCCAGGTTTGGATGTTCCCCGGCTTTAGCACCTTCTGGTTTGGACTTGCGTTTCTCCTGCTGGCCATTTACGTCATTCAAGGCGGATTCAGGACGATTACTGGGATCGCTTTTTTCGGGATTGTCTTGACTTTTTATTTGTTGTTCGTTTTCTTGTACACGATTCCTTATTCCGACTACACGGATTTGCTGCCTATTTTGGATCATTCATTTAAGGATTTAGGGCTTGCGGCGTTACACATGTCATTCACCTATCTAGGCTGGGAGACTCTGCTTGTTTTCTATCCTTTTATTAAAAATCCCCAGTCCTCGCATAAATGGGCGCAGCGTGCGATTCTGTTTACAACTATTCAATATGTTTTCATCGCTTTGGTTTCATTTGGCTATTATTCCGAAGGCCAGCTGCAACGGACGATTTGGGCAACGCTCTCCATGTTTAAAATTGTGGAAATGCCTTTCATCGAGCGGTTTGAATATATCGGAATTGCTACCTGGGCACTAAACGTCCTTCCGATTGTTTGCATCGGCCTGTGGGCTGCCTCACGAATATTAAAGCGTACCTTTCATATAAAACAGAGATACAGTGTTTATGTACTTGCTGTAGTGACCCTTATCTCTTTAACCCTTATTCAATCCCGGGAACAGGAGGCTGTATTAACTACATTCTTAGGAAAAACGGGATTCGTTCTAAATTTCGGTTATTTACCCCTCCTTTTTATCGCAGTTCTTATCGCTAGGAAGGTGAAAGGCAATGAAAAAAAATAAATGGGCCATTTTCCAGGTTTGGCTTTGCTCCTTGTTTCTTTTAGCTGGATGCGCGCAAACGGAGATTATTGACGATGTCCGGCTCGTCACCGGAATTGGCTATGATAAGGGTGAAGGGGATAAAGTCATCGGAACAGTTCTGATTCCGTTCTATATGCCCGACCAAAATGTAGAAAATAACACCCTGACTACCTCAGCTTCGCCAACACGGGATCTTTTTAACAACTTTGATCAGATGTCTTCGGACCCGGTTGTAGGGGGCTCTTTGGAGGTGGCACTGTTTGGGATGGATTTTGCAAAAAAAGGGATCTATCAAGTTCTTGACGCTCTCCAACGTGACCCGGGAGTCGGAACGAAAGCATATTTGGTAGTTGTTGACGGAAAGGCCCAGGAGATACTTGAAGGAGATTATGGAAAGAGGGGGAACTCCTCATATATTTCTGATTTACTCGACCATAATATCAAGACAAGAGACATGCCGAAAACGAATATGCATCTGTTCATGTCCGATTTTTATCAAACAGGAAAAACCGCATACCTTCCCATTATCAAAAAAAAGGACGACAAAGCCGTCCAGCTTAACGGGATCGCTCTTTTAAAAGATGGAAAGGTTGTTGATAAAATTCCCCGAAATGAAATGTTCTATTTCAAAATCATGACCGGGAATTACGCTGAGGGAACCCAAAGGGTGGTTCTTGGTAAAAATAAGGCTATGGTTGAAAGCATAAAGACGAAATTTAAAAAGAAATTAGTCCGCCGAAATCCTTATGAGATCGATGTCCATATTAAGGTGAAGGGGTACGTTCCTCAGTATACCGGCCACCAACTTAACCAAAAAATCATAAGTGAAATTGAACGCGCCTTGGAAAACGATATAGGTCAGCATTCCGGGAAACTTGTCAAACAATTTCAACAAAAGGGGGTCGATCCATTCGCCTTCGGACAATTCGTCCAATCAAAAACCCGGGGCTTCAGCTACAAAAAGTGGAAAAACACAGACTACAAAAATTTGAAAGTAAATATAAAACCGACAGTCCACATCGTAGAAAGCGGGGTCATTCAATAAACGGGATGATTTGAATACCAGGCGTCTATCCTGGGCGAGCGCCATTCATAAAAAAAGGTGCCAGGAAAGTCCAGGCACCTATTCTTTCGTGGAGAACATGTATTTTTTGTAATGGTAGCGAATGGAAAAGATGAGTGCGATGGCTAGCATATTGCCCATGAGCGAGCTGCCTCCATATGAGACGAAGGGCAGCGGGATGCCGGTGATTGGCAAAAGGCCGATGGTCATGCCGATGTTTTGGAAGACGTGGAAAGTAATCATCGAGATGACGCCAACGCAGAGATAGGTGTAATAATTGTTTTTTGTCTCCATACCTACCTTTGTAATGTGATAAATGAGTAAAAAGAACAGCGAAATTAAAATACTGGCGCCAACAAAGCCGAATTGCTCCCCGACCACGGCGAATATGAAGTCTGTATGGCTTTCGGGCAAATAGACCTGAAGCTTGCCAAACCCCTTTCCTTCCGTTTCCCCCGACCCGATTGCAAGCAGTGAGCGAGTGAGCTGGTAGCCGGTTGAACTTTGATAGTTGTACGGGTCGAGCCATGAGTATATCCGCCCAAACTGGTAGGGCTGTACACCAAGGTACTTTTCAAGCCATTCAGGCTTCCAGATGACGAAATACAGGATCGCAGCCGTAAATGAAAGTCCTCCCGCAAATATCGGGACGAGCAGTTTCCACGTGATGCCCGATATAAAGATCATCCCCACCAGGATTGCTATGAACACTAGCGATGTGCCGAGGTCGGGCTGCTGCATGACGAGAACGAGCGGCACAAATGTCGCTGCGGCTAATTTCACCAAAAGAATAACGTCGGTGCCGGTCGTTTTAACCGGATATTTCTGGTGGTGATCCCAAGTTAGCCTTGAAAGAGCAAGAATGATGAAAACCTTTACGAATTCAGAAGGCTGAAGCGACCCGAGCCCCGGGACTCTGAACCACGATTTCGCCCCATTGATTCGCGGGGCGATCGATTCGGGTGCAATCACAACGAGCACAAGCAGAATTAGCCCAAAACCGTAAGCATACCAGGTTATTTTCTTCAGCTGATCGGAATCAAGTGAAATAACGGCGGCAATAATCCCTGAGCCTACCGCGTACCAAAGAATCTGCTTGAGCAAAAAGTTCCCTTGGTACTGGCCGGAACTTTGCGCGCTGTAGATGGCAACGCAGCTGGCCATGAAGAGAAGGAGCAAGATGAGTGCAAGATTATAATCAATTTTAGTCGTATTTTTCATAGTTGGTGGCGCTCTCCTTCGCCTCGTCCCGCAGCGGGAACATCAAGGCGTTTAGTGTGCGTTTATGGTTTGGCTGCCCGCTTGGCTGATTTAACGGATGGCACAAGGCAGAACCCAAAAGCTTTCATCCTTTTTAAGCGTGGCAGTTTTTTTAAACGAACCTCTTTTTCGGAAAAAATCTAAAAGAAAAATCCCGCTTAAAACGGTTCGGCTACAATACTTCATTATATTTTTTTCAGAAGGAAATCTCAACATAAAAGCGATTCTGGCTAATATTGGCTTATGCGCCAACTTCCTTATCAACCTTCCTCCCTTTTCCTCCAATTGAGGTTCCTCAAACTCGGTATGATTGGATGGCGTTACGTACATTTTTCCTTGACGGCTATCCAGAACGGAATCTAAAATGAAATGGTGCCACTGGAAATTCTTGTTTAGTTTTCCCTATATAGGGTTTCACTCAGGGCTATCGGATTCATTTTAAACATATACATAGATGGATGGACAGGTTGCTTTCACCAAGCCGGCATGGATGGCAATTCCCGCCCAGCGTATTGCACCGTCCCTGCCTACAGACTTTATCCACGAAATTTGGAGGTACGCGATGTTAACGAAAATTGAAGCATTCATTCTGGGGCTGATTCAGGGATTGACGGAATTTTTGCCGATCAGCTCAACTGGCCACCTCTACCTGGGCCGGAACTTGTTTGGCCTCCAGGAAGCAGGGCTGTTGCTTGACACGATGCTACACGTCGGGACCCTTGTGGCGGTATTCGTTTTTTACAGACATGAGTTTCTTAAAATCATTAAAAACCCGTTCGGCAAACTCACCTGGCTGCTCGCTGTCGGAACGATTCCCGCGGTAGTTGTCGGCCTCTTGTTGAAGGATTATATTGATGAAATTTCAAAAACGGGCTCAACCATCGGGTGGGAATTCCTCATCACGGGGCTGTTTCTTTGGATGGCCGATACGATTAAAAATGGCCAAAAGAAAATGGAGGACATCACCTACAAAGACTCCTTCATTATCGGACTCTTCCAGGCAGCCGCAATCATGCCGGCGATTTCCCGCTCCGGCTTTACGATTGTTGCCGCGCTGTGGAGAAAGCTTGACCGCGAAACTGCAGCCTATTTCTCGTTCCTCCTGTCCACTCCGGCAATTGTTGGAGCGGTCATCCTCCAGTCCTTTGACCTGATGGGAGGCGGCGCTGAGACAATATCGCTTTCCGCACTTACTATCGGAATCATTTCCTCAGCGATCTTTGGCTATATCGCTGTAAAGTGGATGATTGGCTACCTAAAGAACCACTCCCTGAAACCATTCGCCATTTATGTATGGGTTTTGGGCGTTGCCGTCCTGTTCTTTCAATTTACAGGGAAATTTTAATTTCAAAGCGGAACACCCGTCCAGGGCCTGGGCGGGTGTTTTTTAAAAAGAAACAAGACAAAGCTTTTTGTTTATTGAAACCGTACAGCCATTTTAATTAACCCCCAATAATATTGATTTATTTGTTGCGCAACAATGGTCGAGGGGAATACCGGTTCAGTTTCTGTTTTTCCAAATAAAGTGCTCGACATTAAAATTGCCGTGGAACGACAAATTTCCCAGGAAATAGCGGGTATAGGATTGCAGGAAATGGTACTGAAGGCTGGGAAAACATTAATGAGAGGATTCAATAAAAAGGCTTAGGAGCGGGAAAAATCCTACTCTAAGCCTTTTATTTCAAATTAGTATGCTGTTTTTCACATAGGTGCTTTCCTTTATTCTACTGTGACCATCCCTCTTGCCATTTCACGTGCGGCTTCGGCGGCGCGTTCCTTGGCTGCGGCCATGATGGCCGGGACTTCTTTCGGGAAGTGGTCGACGCCTTCCGCATAAACGGTCGGCAGTACTTCCATCCCCAAGAATCTTAGCGCGGTTGTCAGGTACTGGTCACCGAAGTTGAAATCCTTCAATGGTCCTTCGGAATAGACGCCACCGCGCGTCTGCAGATGGATGGCCTTCCTTCCCGTCAGCAGCCCATGCCGGTTACCAGGGTCCGGATCAAACGTTTTGCCTGCGATAAACAGGTTATCCATAAATGCTTTTAAAATTGCCGGTGATCCCAAATTCCAAATCGGCGATACAAATACATAGTAATCGTTGTCAATGAAGCGGTCGGCGAGTGCATGCATATCGGTGACTTGCTTTCTCTCCCCTTCGCTCAAATCCTCCATCTTCTTGCCCATGAAGCTCAGTTTCGCTCTTGCATAGAGCATATCCATATCGATGACCGGGATATCCATATCGTAAAGGTGCATATGTGTAATTTCAACATCCGGCTGCTCCTGCTTGAAGGCATCTAGAAACGCCTCGCCAAGCTGCATCCCTTTTGAAAGTTTGCTGTCGGTCTTCGGTGTCGCGGTTACGTAAAGAAGCTTTGCCATAAACATCCCTTCCTTATATACAAAATGACTCTCTTCCATAGTACAGTAAAACTCATCTGTGAGTCGTTGAACAATCGGTGACGTTTGTGGAGATTATGTGAATGTCCTTCCAAAATTTCTTCAACAGCCATTCATTGCCGCTAGAAAAGCACGCACGACTAAACAAAACTTGATGAAACTTAATGAAACTTAATGAAACTTAACAAAATGCAACAAAACTCACTTCCACTTGCATTGGAAATCGTTTACTATGAAACTATCAGATTTTATCCTTTGGCAGAAAAGCCATTTACCTAAAATAAAGAGGAGGCTCTTTCGTGGAATTGAAAGCGTATACGCCAGATGAGGTCGCCCGGATTTTCCAGATTTCCAAACACACAGTTTACGAGATGATCAAGCGCGGCGAGCTTCACGCATTCAAAATTGGCAATAAGATGCGCATCGAGCACGATGAAATTGAGCGCTACAAGGACAGCATGAAGGCGCCGGCCCGAAAGCCAGCCTCCGAACAGCCACAGCAGGAATCAAGCAGGCAAATCCAGGCGCGCCTAGCCGGAAGCCACGATTTCCTCGTCGAGCACCTCGTTAAGGAAACTGCCACAGCGCAGGGACTTCAAATTCAGCCAACGTACATAGGCAGCCTTGAAGGCCTGATGATGCTATACCGCGGGCAGGCGGATATTGCCGCGATGCATTTGCTCGATCCGGCCTCGCAGCAATACAATCTGCCGTTCATTCACCAGCTATTCGTCTATGAAACAATCAGTGTCATGCGGCTTGCTTCCCGGGAGCAGGGCTTTATTGTCGCAAAAGGAAATCCGAAGGGCGTATGCGGCTTCAGCGACCTTGCCCGGAAGGATATCCGCTTTATTAACCGGCAAAAAGGCTCGGGAACCCGATTCCTGCTAGACTCGAAGCTCCTTGCTAACGGCATCGTTCCCACCGATATTAACGGTTATGAGAATGAGGAATGGACACATCTTTCCACCGCCTCCCACATCAGCAGGGGCACCGCGGATACCGCATTCGGGATCCGATCAGCCGCAAGCCATCTTGGCCTTGACTTCATTCCTGTCGCGAAGGAGCAATTCGACCTTGTGTTCCGATGGACGGAGGAAAACCGGGAAACACTCGGGAAACTGAGGTTATTTTTACAATCGGAAGAATTTAAACAAAGCCTTTCAAACCTTGAAGGATATGACATCAGCGAACTCGGCACAATGATTTACGAACCCACTCAATCGGAGGAATCTGTTAATGTTTAAAAATCGCTATCTTTCCGTACTAATGATCGCTTTCCTGCTTCTGTTATCCGCTTGCTCCAGCTCAGGAACAACCGCCGAAAAGAAGCCGGCTGATAAGGAAAAAGCGGCAGAACCGCCACAGGAAATCATTCTTGCCACAACGACAAGCACCCAGGACAGCGGCCTCCTCGATGTCCTCATTCCTGTTTTTGAAGAAAAGTATAACGCAGAGGTAAAAACAATTGCCGTTGGGACTGGCCAGGCGCTTGAAATGGGCACGAAAGGCGAAGCGGATGTCCTCCTCGTCCACGCCCCTGATGCCGAACAGACTGTTGTCGATGCCGGCGATGCGATCAACCGCAAACGCGTCATGTACAATGACTTCATCATCGTAGGCCCATCCAGCGACCCGGCAAGAATCAAAGGCTTGCCAACGAAGGACGCATTCAAGAAACTGGCTGAATCCAAAGCTATTTTCGTCTCCCGCGGCGACGATTCGGGCACACATAAAAAAGAACTCGGCATCTGGAAATCCATTTCAGCTACCCCGGCAGGCGACAGCTATGTTGAAAGCGGCCAGGGAATGGGGCCGACCTTGCAAATCGCCTCTGAAAAACAAGGCTATACACTGACTGACCGGGCAACCTACCTGGCCCAGGAGAAAAATTTGCACGGCTTCGAAGTTGTCGTAGAGGGCGATCCCGACTTACAGAACATTTACCACGTCATGCAGGTTAACCCTGAAAAACACGACAAGGTCAATGCGAAGGGCGGCGAGCAGTTCGTTGAGTTCATGGTTGACAGCAAAACCCAGGATATGATTGAAGAATTCGGCAAAGACAAATACGGCCAGTCGCTGTTCTTCAAGTATACAGAGTAAGTTGGCCGACAACAGGCGGATTGCAATGCAAATTTAAATGCCCATGGTTACCAGCAATCAGGGTACGGCCTTCAGCATTTTCACTCCGCCGATCAGCTTGATGCAAGAAACCGAAATTGGTAGCAAACAGGATTCCCTTCCTGTTTCTATAGAGTTCCCTTACTTAACTGGCCCCCGTTTTCGCCAAGGACGGGGGCAACCCTATTTTAATTTAAGATAGTTTTGTAGTTTAATGGAATAGAAGCTTGTTTTTGAAAAAGCACTTTACACAATGGCATCTAATTACTTCACCATACATGAAAGGCCTGGCTGCGATGGATTTGATTGTTGATGGTTTTTTAAAAGCAATAGAGATGATCCTGTCCGGGGATAGGGAGATATTCGAGATTACAATGCTCACGCTACGGGTGTGCTTCCTGTCGATTTTGGTCAGCACGCTTATCGGCATTCCGTTTGGGATGTTCGTCGGGCTCGCCAGGTTCCCGGGAAGAAGATTGTTGATGGTGTTCATCAACATTGGCATGGGGTTGCCGCCTGTCGTAGCGGGGCTAACCATCACGATCATGCTCTGGCGCTCCGGGCCGCTCGGAGACCTGTCGCTCCTCTATTCGCCGGCCGCCATCGTGATGGCGCAAATTCTCGTGTCGCTCCCAATCGTGACCGGTCTGACTGCATCCGCATTCCAGGCGCTTGACCCTAAGCTTCTTTTACAAATAAAAGCCCTTGGCGCGACGAAAGCACAATCGCTCTGGCTCCTTCTGAAAGAGGCGAAAATTGCCATCCTCGCCGCGATCATGGCTGGTTTTGGGCGCGTCATTGCCGAGGTCGGCGCCGCGATGATGGTCGGCGGAAACATTAAGGGCGACACGCGCATCCTGACCACATCGATCGTAATGGAGGTTTCGAAGGGCAACTTCGACGTCGCTATCGCCTTGTCGTTCATCCTGATGACTCTGGCATTTATGATCACTTTTTTCCTGACAACACTCCAGCAAAGGAAGCGGCCGCTATGAATCCATACCTGCACTTTCAAGGTATTAAGCATTATTTCGGTAAAAGAAAAGCTCTCGACATCCCCGAGTTTTCAATCTCCGGCGGTGATTTCCTCGGTGTGATGGGTCCGAATGGAGCCGGAAAAAGTACGTTTTTGAAAATCGCTTCCTTCCTTGAAGCGCCGGCGGCCGGGACGATTTCATATCGGGGCGAGCCTGTTCCTGCGGGAGGAGCCGCGCTTGAGCTAAGGCGGAAATTTTCAATCGCGCTGCAGCAGCCATTGCTCCTTGATACGACGGTTGCGCAAAATATCGGGGTCGGGCTGAAGCTCAGGAAAGTTCCGCGCGGGGAGATTGGGAGCCGGGTCGAGCTGTGGATGGACCGGTTCCAGATCAGCCACCTGGCCCGAAAAAACGCCCGCTTTCTGTCAGGAGGCGAGGCTCAGCGTGTATCACTGGCGCGGGCAATGATCATCGAACCGGAAATTTTGTTTTTAGACGAGCCTTTTTCCGCACTCGACTTTCCTACCAAAATCAAGCTGATGGAGGATTTCCGCGAAATCTTCGCTGGGTCAGGCACCACGGCGATGTTCGTAAGCCACGACTTGATGGAAGTGAAATTTTTGACAACCAAGCTAGCCGTCATGGCCGGCGGCGAAATAAAGCAAGCAGGCAAAACTATGGATGTACTGGCTGCGCCAAATGAAGCGGCTGCCGGATTTCTTGAGGTTTGGAAAAGGTATAGTGTGTAGAGTTGCTGGCCATTCATCCACATGTGGATATCAATAATTTTGTGGATACCACCCTTCGTAAAAGTGGTGGTTTTTGTTTTTTCTGGGGATAAGCATGTTTTGGCTGTGGAATTGTGGACAGAAAGAGTTATATATGGGGATAAAAAAACTGTATGGGGAACGGCATATTGTGGATAAGGGGGTGGGTTGGACCTCTTTTAGCCGTGTTTACACACTTTTCAACAGCTGCTGGCAGTTGTTTTCAAAAAGCATTCCTTGTGGTTTCGTGAACAACGGGCACCAATGACAGTAAAAGCCACTTCGACCGTATCGGAGTGGCTTTTTTAAAAAAGTAAGACGCTGGCGAATTTTGCGCAATTGGTGCTATTGGAAATTTCTTAATAGGAACTTACGCGCAGACCCGGTTCCTGCCCTCATTTTTGGCGCGGTATAGTGAATCATCGGCTTTTTTGAGCAGGTAGTCTATAGCAGTGGTGGTGTCCGGGTAAGTGGCTATTCCAATGGATACCGTGATGTGAATCCTTGATTCCCCCGAGATGGCAAACGGATAAGTCTCCACTTTCTTCCTGACTTCTTCGGCTATTTCTTTTGCGAAAATTTCAGAGGTATTCGGCAGAATCATTGAGAATTCCTCCCCGCCATTTCTTGCCGCAATACCCCGATTCCCTGCGGAGGCGTTTAAAATTTCACCCAACTGCTTCAGGATTTTATCTCCATCCGGATGGCCGTACCTGTCGTTGATCGATTTAAAATGATCGATATCAATGGCCAACAGGGACAACGGTTCTCCGGTTTGCTTGGCAGCAGATACTTTCCGGTTCCAAATCACGTCAAATTGCCGGACATTGCTAAGCCCGGTGAGGAAGTCAGTTGAAGCAGTCTCCTGAAGCTTACGAAAATTTTGATTGGAACGGACGATATAATCGCAAAGCCAGGCAATGATGAATCCGCCTAAAAGCGAAAAAGAGCTGTAATAAAGAATTAAGGTGTACCTAAGGTCAAAATCTTTTACTAGTAAAATGATTGCAATTGAAAATAAGACTATATTAAGCAAATTTACCGTTAGAAACTTAGTAAATGCCGACAATTTCCGGTTTCTAATATAGGAAGATATGAATACGAGCAACAGGATGACAAAACTGGCCGTGAGCGACGAGGGGTTCACACCGAAAAACGTGAGCCTGTTAAGTATGATAATGGCCGCTGCTGTCAGCCCGCTTATCCAACCGCCATAAAGCGTTGAAATGATAATTGCAAAGTTGCGGAAGTCAAGAATGAGATGATCCGTCATTTTTACAGAAAAAAACATGAGCAGCGAACCCAGGCTGCCTGCGCCTAAGCCCCCAAGCAACTTGGTTTTCATGTTGGCATCCATCGGCTTTAGCTTGAACAGCTGGCCTGAAATTGCCAGGGATGATATTACAATAGCAATATTGGATATTAGGTCTTTATACATAAATACTCCTCTCTTCGACTCTATTTTACAACATAATTTTTCCAATTCGAAGAGGTTATCGACATTTTCTATATATTTTTGACAAAATCTAGTAGGAAAATTTATATATGAATCTGCTGACAGTTTGAAACCTCATGAAAATGCAAAAAAACCACTCCCAACCATCGGAGTGGTTTGTCTATCTTTGATACGCGTCAGCTACTCTTCTTCCCGTGGAAACCATAACGTCATCGAGGTGCCTTTATTCAACCGGCTTTTCACCTGGATGCTGCCTTTGTGGGCATCCATAAGCGCCTTAACGATAGAAAGCCCGATTCCTGCGCCGCCCGTCTTTCGGTCGCGCGATTTATCGCCTCGGTAAAAACGTTCGAAAATATGCGGAATGTCATCCTCCGCAATCCCCGCTCCCTCATCCCCAACGATGAAGCCGACCGAGTATTCGTTTACCCCTGTCACAGAAAGGGTAACCTGCTTTCCTTCCGGCGTATACTTCAACGCGTTGTTAATGACATTCGAAAGGATTTGCATGACCTTGTCCTTGTCTCCATAAAACCATTCTTCCTTCTCAGGGAGGCTGCAAACAAGCTGGACTCCCTTGTTGGTGAAAGCAGGCAGGAACATGTCCCGAAGCAAGGCAACGACTGCGCCAGCTTCAAGCATTGTCATTTCAAGATGGATCTGCGGATTTTCCGCGGCAAGCAGTTTTTCCAATTCATTCACCAGCCGGACAAGCCGCATCAATTCTTCATGGCTAGCCTCAAGCCTTTGCGGGGTTGGCTCCCAAATGCCGTCCTGGAACGCTTCAATTTGGCTGCGCAGGGTGGCGAGCGGCGTCCTCAGTTCATGGGCAAGATCACCTGTAAATTGCTTGCGAAGCATTTCCTCTTTTGAGAGCGATTCGGCGAGGTTATTGAACGAAATCGCCAGCTGCTTCACCTCTTCAGGCAGCCCCCTTAGCGGAATGCGGATGCCAAGGTTATGGTTCTGGAGCTGGTTTGCCGCAAACTGGAGCTTTTTCAGGCCTGACGTCAGCGTTTTTGAAAAAATCATTGAAAAGATAATGGCTATTATGACGGTCAGGCACACAGCACCGTAAATATATAGCTGAATTGTCTGCAAGAAGGTCGATTCATCCTTGATAAAACCTCGAGGATAAATCGCGACCACTTCGCCAACTGTTTTATTGTCAACGACTAGAGGATACGACTTGGATAGCCATCCCTCCCTATTTTCAGGAACGGCGATCCCCATGTTATTCATAATATTTCGAAGCCGTGATGTATCCCAGGGAGCGTGTCCCTGCATATCTTTCACCTGAAAATAAAGCTGCTCCGTCAGCGCGTATTCATGCATCAGCCTCAAAGTCTGTTCATTTACAAAGTTTTGATTTCTCTGATACTCCGATTTTACAAGATTGACTATCCTCTCAATCTTTTGCTCGCGGTTCCGCTCCAGATAATTGTTAAAACTTTTATCAAATCCCCACTGGATAAAAATGCTGACGAGCACAATTCCCACCATGGATACAAACAGGATGTAAAAAAGCAGTTTCGCCCTCAGCGTCTTAAGCATTCGGCGCGCCCCCGAATTTGTAGCCCATCCCGAAAACCGTTACTACAAACTGCGGCTGCCTGGAATCCAGTTCGATTTTTTTGCGGAGATTTTTGATATGTGTATCTACGCTCCGTTCATAACCCTCATAAAACATGCCCTCGTCCTGAATTTTTTCCAGTAAATCCATCCGGCTATACACCCTGCCCGGATTTTCGGCCATATTTGTCAAAAGCTTATATTCAATCGGGGTCAGGCTGATCAGTTCCCCGTTTATGGTTACTTCCTTCTTCCCGGTATCAATTGATAGCCCGCCTTTGAAGTTTAGTTTGTCCGTCTTTTCAACCGGCTTCTTAGACCGGCGTAAAATCGCCTGGACCCTGACGACGACTTCGCGGGGCGAGAAAGGCTTCGTCACATAATCATCCGCTCCCATCAAAATCCCGTTGATTTTGTCATCCTCGCCCGATTTCGCTGTGAGCATCAAAATCGGCACTTCTGATTCCTTCCTTACAAGCCGGCACACTTCCTCGCCGGAAATATCCGGTAGCATCAAATCCAATATCATTAAATCGGGATTTTCCGAGCGCGCTTTCTTAAGCGCATCGACCCCGTTGTCAGCTGTAGCAATGGCGTACCCTTCCCGTTCAAGGTAGGCCTCGAGCACTTCAATAATTCTTTTTTCATCATCAACAATCAGAATTTTCACCATAAATATGCACTCCTTCCGCCACTTCCATCATACCATCTAATTCGCCTGTCAAATTTGAACAATTTTCATCTTCACAAAAACCACATAACTTCTTCATACCATCTACATTCTCTTTTTTTATGATAGGGGTGTGGTTAAGAGAGGTGAAAAGCCTCGGACGAACCAGTAACTTCAGGAAAACCATCCTGAAATGCCGGAAGGAACCAGCGGAATGCCACATGGTGGGGCCATGACAGCAGGAAACGGGAACCGGCAGGGCAAATCAGATTTCTCGAATACGCATGACTGAATGAACAACTGTTTTACCAAGTTTAAGTTTGAACTATCTAGCTTTACCCTTAATTAACCTCCCTTTAATAATACGGGTGCCTGCGACGCGGGCACCCAATTTTTTTTGCCATAAAAATTGGCCTGGCACACTCGTCGGATATTTTTTCCGACTTTGGTGCCAGGCACTCTATTTTAATAAGCTATTTCACCTTAATCTTTTAAACGAGAAGAAGGCCGTCCAAGTCGAGTATTTCAATTTTTCGGCGCGGCTTTTGTTTAATAATTCCCGCGCCTTCTAACTCAGCCAACTTGCGGGAAATCGTTTCAGGGGTGGTCCCGAGATAAGAGGCGAGGTCTTTTTTACTCATCGGCAGCACAATTTCCTGCTGCCCGCTTTCAGCCTTCAGGCACTCTGCAAGGAAGAGTGCAATCCGTGTTTCCACCTTCTCTGTTGCGAACCGGGCGCTCTGCTTTTCGGATTGCCCCAGGCGGTTCGAAAACTCAGCCAGTATTTTAAGGGAAATGGATGGGTATTTCAGCAAAAGCTCCTGAAGATCCTCGCGCCTGATCAAGCAGACTTGTGTATCCTCCATTGCTTCAGCAAACGACTCGTGGATCGATTCACTGAAAAGGGCAAGCTCCCCACTGAAGTCACCGGCGTAAAGGATACGGACAAGCTGCTCCCGTCCCGATTCCGACAGCCTAAAAATCCGGATTTTCCCTTTGCTTACGATGAAAAGAGAAGTTGAACTGCTTCCCGCCTGGTAAATGAGTTCCCCTTTTTTAAACGAAATCGAGCGAGCCACTTCCATAATTTCCTTCATTTGCTCCTCTTCCAAATGGTTGAAAATTGGCACGAGTGATACACACGCTCTGTGAATCCCCATTGCCAGATGGCCGCAATCGCCTTGCTCTCTTGCTTCCACTGTATCTCCTCCTTTCTCCGGCCTTTCAGCACTCATTGAAATTAATACTTCTATTGTATCGTGAAGAACTAATTCGGGTAACTGTCATTAACTGAGTTGGCCAGATACTTTGCTTGCTGTACTTTCCGCGATCAGCGACTTTTCTTTCCCGCTTTTACCCGACTGGAACCGTATTAATCTCATTGCGTTTAAGATGACAAAGATGACGCTTGCTTCGTGGATGAGCATGCCTGAGGCGAGATGAATATGGCCGAAAAGGACGCCGGCCATCAGCAAAGCCGCGATTCCAATTGCAAAAAAGGTATTTTGCCTCATGTTTCGGATGGTAGCTTTTGCTAGCGAGTAAGCATGAGACAGCTGCCCAAGTTTGTCAGCCATCAGCACAACCCCTGCTGTTTCCATCGAAATGTCGGTTCCGCCCTCCCCCATCGCGAGGCCAATATCGGCTGTCGCAATCGCAGGCGCATCGTTGATTCCATCACCCGCCATCGCTACAATGTAACCCTGCTCCTGTAAACTCTTTACATAGGCGACTTTCTGTTCCGGGAGCATTTCCGCTGCAAATTCATCAATTTCAAGCCTCTCCGCTACAATTGCTGCAGTGTGCCGGTTATCCCCTGTCAGCATAATAATTTTCCTAATGCCGTTTCTCCGTAATTCCGAAATTGCTGCTGCTGCGTCATCGCGTATTTCGTCAGCAACCGAAAAAATGCCCGCAAGCTCGCCGTCAACCGCTGCAAAGACGGCTGTATTTCCGGCTTTCTCACGGCAGGCCGCATAGTCGCCAATCTCTTTTAAAATAGGAATTCCCATCTTGGCCATTAAGGAGCGATTTCCAATAACCAGCTTCCTTCCTTCGATTTCAGCGAGGATTCCGTGGCCTTTTATGACATTAGCATTTTTAGGAATGGCACTGCTATCAAGCCCTTTAGTCTCTGCTTCCCTGACAATTGCTTGGCCCAGGTGATGTTCGGAAATTGTTTCCGCTGCACCTGCCAGCCGCAAAAGCTCCTCTGCTCCTATTTTCCCATAGGCCTTAATGTCCGTCACTTCGGGCTTTCCTTTCGTTAGCGTGCCGGTTTTATCGAAAACAACTGCATCTACCTTTGATAACGTATCCATAATTTCACCACCCTTAATGAGGACGCCGTGCTTCGCCCCATTTCCAATCCCGGCGACGCTTGAGACAGGGGCGCCAATGACAAGCGCGCCCGGGCAGGCGATGACGAGGAAGGTAATTGCAAGCTTCAGGTCCTTCGTTATCGCAAAAACAAGGACCGCAAGTACCATAACCCCCGGGGTGTAAAAAGCAGCAAACGTATTCAGGAACTTCTCTGTCTTTGTTTTTGTTTCTTGTGCTTCCTCAACAAGCTCAATGATTTTGGCAAAAGTGGTATCATCGCCAACCTTTTCCGCGGTAATCTCGATGAAACCGTTATCGATGACCGTTCCGCTATACACGTTATCGCCATGATACTTCCTTACTGGGACTGCCTCACCCGTAACAGCCGCTTCATTCAGATACGCCTGCCCCGACACAATCCTTCCATCGACCGGAATCTTCCCGCCCGGACGGATTATGACCCGGTCACCTACAGCCACTTCCTCAACGGGCACTGTCAGTTCATCGCCGTCGCGAACAACAGTTGCCTCCTGTGGTGCCATATCCATCAGCTTTCTAATGGATGAACGCGTTTTTTCCAAGGTCCGCGCCTCCAAAAAGTCGCCGAACAGGAACAGGAATGTGACTACAGATGATTCCGTGAACTCTTGGAGATACACTGCCCCGGTTACCGCAATGGTAACCAGGACATCAATACTGAATACACGCATCCTTATTGACTGATAAGCTTTTATAAAAATCGGCGTACCGGCCAGGACCGTCGCTACCAGCAGCGCCGCCGTCTTCACCGATGGAAAACCAAGCCAGCCGGACGCAAACCCCGCCACTATGAAGAGGAACGCGGCCGCCGTTAAGGTATTTTTATATTTTGCAATCATTTTTTCTCGCTCCTTTCTTTACTTTTAGCGTAACGGTCATCAAGGGTTGTTAAGAAACCTTCTTAGATAAAACCGGATAGCCAAGCTTTTCAAGAGTTGCTTCAATTCCGTCAGCACTGATTTGCTGCTCATTAAATTCAGTTTTCACTTTACTTAAATTGAATAATACTTTTACCACTGTCACGCCTTCCTTCTTGCTTAGTGCTGTATCAATCCGTTTGACGCACGACGGGCAGGTTAGTGTTTCGAGTTGAAAAACTGCTTTTGCCATGAATGTTCCCTCCAATTAGTAATTAGGTAGCTTACGTTTTTTTAAGATTCCGATCCATCAAGTGGCCATAAAAATTCAATTGAAAACAATAATTTGGCGTATTTTATTTATTGCCAGCAACTCGCAAGGACGACTTTCTTTGCAAACGTCCTCGATATTTCCATAATTTCATCGTCCGGCTCACCGTCTGCCTTCACGCCATCAAGCAGAATTAGGCAGCCCTGTCCTCTGAGTGTTTCTTCCAGAATATCGACCGCCCTGGCAAAATGTTCATAGGAAGAATCCCCTGCGCCAAATACAACTGCAGGCTTTCCAGCCAAATCCGTTTCGAGTAGCTCGCTGTAAAAATCGTCCATCTCATCCGGCAGGTCGCCATCTCCCCATGTGTAGCTCCCTATTAGAATCAAATCAAAGCCCGGAAGCTCGCCACCACACGCTTCAAGTACATCTTTTTGTACAACCTCAATGCCACTTTCCTCCAGTTCCTCCGCAATCGTATTTGCCATCAGCTCCGTTGTTCCGGTCATACTTGCATACACAATCGCCGCTTTCATCCCTTCATTCCTCCCCGTCTAGTAAATAATGTGCTATTTGAGCCTACGAAACTGCCAATAAGGTTTCTTCACTCTGAATACTACACCCCTTTGTGTAAAAAAAAATTGACCAGCGTCAATTTTGGAGTTTCCGATAAGGATTTAATTTTTCCGAATAAACTAGGGGATTTACGGATAAACTAGCATAATTTCCGGATAAACGAGTAAAATCGCAGGATAAACCAGTAAAACCGCAGGATAAACGAGCAAAATCGCAGGATAAACGAGCAAAACTTCAGGATAACGCTAGCAAACTGCTAGCAGCAGTCAAATATTTAATCACAAAAACCGCCCAAAAATGCAAAAAGAAAAGCCACTCCTGGACAGGAATGGCTTTTCGATTCTTTATTGTATGCAATTACATCTTAACTGGTTCCTTTTGGCTCTCTTCTTTGGCAGGGTGCTCGATTACATTTTTGCGAAGGTTCCCCTTGCCGGAATAGCTTTCAATCAGTTCCTTCAAATCAATGCCGCTGGATGCTTTCAGGGTTTCCTGAAGGCCGGCCATCAAGTTGGTTGCATAGCTGGTTACACGGTTCGCGCCGCTGTTGGCACCGCCGCCGCCAGTGTCGACGATGGAAATCTTGTCGATATTGGCAAGCGGAGCTGCGACTTGCTTCGCATATTCAGGAAGCATTTTCATGATCATGTCCATAACAGCTGCCTCGCCGAACTGCTCGAACGCTTCGGCGATCTTTTGCTTGGCTTCCGCTTCGGCAAGACCTTTCAGGCGGATGATTTCAGCGTCGGTTTCACCCTGTGCCCTGACTGCATCCGCTTTGGCAAGACCGTCGAGGCGGATGCGCTCCGCTTCCGCTTTGGCAAGTGCTTCAATCCGGTATTTGTTGGCTTCTGCTTCGGCCATTTCCTTGGCTTTTTGAGCTGCTGCCGATTGCTCGACCGAGTAGCGGTCTGCGTCTGCCTTCTTTTTAACCTCGGAGTCGTACTGACGCTCACGGCGCTGGATTTCTTTTTCCTCAAGCTCGATTTGCTTTTGGCGCTCAATGATCTTGATTTGCATTTCCTGCTCGGTAACCTGCTGCTTGGAGCGGGCTGTTTCAAGGTCGTATGCCTGGTCGGCACGTGCCTTGGCGCTTTCCTGCTCGGCGCGGAATTCCGATACTTTTAACTGGTTGGTCTTTTCTGCTTCTGCAATTTCGGTAGCACGCTCTAATTCAGCCTGTTTTGCTTGCTTGGCTGCTTCAGCCCTCTTAACGCGTGTTTCCATTTCCGCCTCAGCCGTTGCAATATCGGCGTCGCGCTTAACCTGGGCAATCCGCGGCTTACCAAGTGAATCGAGATAGCCGTTTTTGTCACGGACATCTTTTATAGTGAACGAAACGATCACTAGACCCATCTTTGCAAGATCCTGTGATGCGACCCGCTGGACTTCCTGTGAAAATTTATCGCGGTTTTTGTAAATTTCTTCAACAGTCATTGAGCCGAGGATGGAACGCAGATGTCCTTCAAGAACCTCTTTCGCTTCATTTTCGCGGTCTTCCTTCGCTTTGCCGAGAAACTGCTCGGCCGCGGTGGCGATTTCGGAAATCGAGCCGCCAATTTTGATGATTGCAACGCCATCAGCCATTACCGGCACACCCTGTTCTGTATACACCTCAGGGGTCGTTACCTCAAGCTTGCTCGACAAAAGGCTCAGAGGCTGGGACTGCTGGAATACTGGTAAAATAAACGCCCCGCCGCCGCGGATGATTTTAATTTTGTTGCCGGACTCGTCAATGTGGACATTTTTACTGCCCAGCATGCTGCCTGTAATAATCAATCCTTCATCCGGACCTGCAGTCTTGTACTTTGTAATAAAAACAGCCAGAAGCGCTATCACAACAAATACTGCTATCCCTACTGGAACCCACATCAAATCAAACATTCAATCTCCTCCTAAATCCACTCTTGTTCTAGTTTTTCTTTTACTGCTACTTGAAGCACTCCATTGGCCGTATCGACAACCAGTACATCCTTCCCGGAACCGATTTCGGCACCGTCATAGCTTGCCGCCGGCTTTGCGATCCTCCCGCTGATACTGTCAATCATCACCTCGCCAAACCCGTCCGCCGGAATAGACGTAATCACTTTTCCAATCCGGCCCCGCAAATCGGAGTCGGTGTAGGAAAGCGATGCCTCCGCCTGCGACAGTGGTACAAGGACGAACACATTCAGCAAGGTTACCAGGATTACGGAAATTCCCGCCGAAATCAAAAGAATTACCAGCGACGAAAGACCTGTCACTTTTTCTAAAACAAACCCACTGGCCGACAAAAATGTTATGAATGAAAATAAAAGGACGGGATTCATAAAATCGAGGCTGTCCAAGAGCCCTGACAAAAGATCGCTAAACAGCACGTAAAGGAACGTCAACGCACCGGCTATAATCAAACTGTACAGGTAAATCGTTTCAATTGGAACGCCATTAATCGTTTCCATTTGCCATCACCCCCGTTTGTTATCTCACCTTTTATTTTACAGTAAGGTATACGGCGATTGACAGGGAAAGTTTCAACTAATTGCAATATTTGTAAAAATGTTTTAAAAGAAGGACTGCCCGTTACCCGTTTGCCCAACCCGAAAAAGGGTAAAAAGAAATAACGGAATCAAATACAACTAGAGAGGAGAGCATTACGATGGAACCAATCGACCATCTGGCATGGGTCGTGCCAACAGTATTAGGCATCTCCTTCATCGCCTCATTAATAGCCGTTTCGAAAAAGCCGAGTTACTTAACTGACAAACTGAAAAGGCGCGACTACCATAAATAAAGCACTATAAAAAGCTTAGAATTTCTCTAAGCTTTTTTCAATTTATGGAGCAAGCCCTTCTTCAACTGTTTCAATGATTTTTCCGGTACTGGATAATCCCCGGATTTTAAAAGTGGAATCCTTGGGCTGTTCGACAAAAACGAACCAGTACACCTTATCGTTTTTCTTCACCAATTTGGCTTCTTTGATAACTTCACCATACTCCATCCCATATAATCCCATAAATAATAAGCAAGTTCTTTCGACAGAACAAATCCCAGAAGATGCCTGCTAACAACAATTTTTTGAATATTTAGATAAGGGCGAATCACAGAAAAAATGGGGAGAATACTTCAAATTCTGGGGTGAATTACTTCAAAAATGAGGAGAATACTCCAAATTATGAGGGGAATTAACGATTCAGAATCCCAAAAACACTATAAAACAGCCCAACTAAACGAGTTGGACTGTTTTTTGGCTCCCAATCCCTTATTCCGGGCGGATTAAGTTGAGGAATTGCCTAGTTCGATCGTGTTTTGGGTTCGTAAATATCGTTTCGGGATGGTCGCGTTCGACTATGATACCTTTGTCCATAAAGATAACTTCGCTGGCGGCTTCACGGGCGAAGCGCATTTCGTGTGACACGACAATCATCGTCATACCTTCGTTCGCCAAATCCTTCATAACCTTCAACACTTCGCCGACCAGTTCCGGATCCAAAGCCGATGTCGGCTCGTCGAACAGCATAACTTCAGGTTCCATCGCAAGCGCGCGGGCGATGCCGACACGCTGCTGCTGCCCGCCGGAAAGCTGGTGCGGATAAAAATCGAGCTTGTCGCCAAGACCAACCTTCTGCAGAAGCATTGCCGCTTTTTGCAGCGCGTTCTCCTTGTTTTCACCTTTAACGGTTACCGGTCCTTCCATTACATTCTCAAGCGCCGTCATGTGAGGGAAGAGATTGTAGCTTTGGAAAACCATCCCGGTAAGGCGGCGGAATGAAGCGATGTTTTTCTTCGGAACCTCACGCGAGAAATCAAGCGCCTGTCCGGAAATCGTAATGCTTCCCTTCGTGGGTGTTTCGAGAACATTGAGGCAGCGGAGAAGCGTTGTTTTACCCGAACCGGACGGGCCGATGACAACGACCACCTTTCCTTTCCCGACTTCCAGGTCAATCCCCTTCAGGACCTCCAACTCACCGAACTGTTTATATAAACCGTTAATTGAAATCATCGGCTCCCCGGCTCCACCATCTGTATCAGAACCATGAAGCCCTACCGATCCATTCACAGTACTCATCTATCAATTCCTCCTTCCCACCTATTTGACATACCGGTCAAACCTTGCTTCCAGCCTGCCCTGGAGAATGGAAAGGAAGAAGCAGACCACCCAGTAAAGCAGGGCTGCTTCCAGGTAAAGAAGCAGAAACTCGTAGTTCGTCGAAGCGATTTCCTGTGCCCGGCGGAACATTTCGGTTACAAGAATCATCGCAGCAAGCGATGTATCTTTTACAAGGCTGATGAACGAGTTTGACAATGGCGGAACCGAAACCCTTGCCGCCTGCGGTAAAATAATTCTTTTCAAAAGCTGCGGATAGGTCATACCAATCGAATAGCCCGCTTCCCACTGCCCTTTAGGAATCGACAGGATTGCGGCGCGGATGATTTCCGAAGCATAAGCTCCTACGCTAAGCGAAAAACCGATGGCCGCTGCCGGAAACGGATTGATGACAATGCCCAATGTAGGTAGCCCGTAAAACAGGATAAACAGCTGCACGAGAAGCGGCGTGCCGCGAATAGCCGACACATAAAAGCGCGCGATGCCCTGAAGCGCCTTCGTTTGAGAAATCCGCGCAAGAGCTGTCAGAACAGCCAGGACAAGCCCGATAACAAAGGAAATCAGCGTCAAAGGAATTGTATTAACAACAAGTCCTTCCAGCAGAGGCTGGAAGGAGCTTTTTGCAATCGTGACTAACCTGTCAATCCGGGCAGGGTCTGCGAAAATACTATTTAAGTACATTCTCGCCAAACCACTTCTTGGAGATTTTGTCGTACGTGCCGTCGTCAATCATTTCTTTTAGCGCATTGTTTACTTCCTCTACAAGCGATTCGCTTCCCTTGCGGAACATCAGGCCGCTCTTGGAAACATCGCTTTCTGTCGCAACGACTTTCACCTTCGCTTCCGGACGGTTCTTTTTAAAATCAAGGAAGGCAATCTTATCATTGACAGTCACATCAACACGCTTTGAATTCAGAAGCTCGACAGCCTGGTTGAAGCCTTCAACACCAACAATTTCAGCACCGTATTTCTTCGCGATGTCAGCATAGTTGCTTGTCAGTGACTGAGCGGATTTAAGGCCCTTGATATCTTCAAACTTTGTTACTTTTTTATTGTCTTCACGTGCAATCAGCACTGCTGCGGAAGAAATGTACGGCTGGGAAAACAGGTACTTTTCCTCACGGTCAGGGCGGATCCCCACCTGATTGGCAATCATGTCAAAACGCTTCGCATCAAGGCCCGCGAAAATCGCATCCCACTGGGTTTCCTGGAATTGAACATCTACCCCAAGACGCTTCCCGACCTCCTCGGCAATTTCAACGTCAAAGCCGGTCAGCTTGCCCTTATCGTCATGGAAAGTAAACGGAGGGTAAGTCCCTTCCGTACCGACAACCAGCTTGCCCTCATCCTTCACCTTTGAAAGCAGGTCCCCAGCACCAGACTTCTTCTCATTATTGTTATTAGCATTGTTATTGTCATTTGTGCCACACGCGGCAACCACCACGACAAGGCTAAGTAAAAGTGCAAATAGCATAGATAACTTCTTCAATTGTAATACCCCCTAATTCATATTGGTTTGGTCGACATTAAACATCATAGTACAGGATTACCGGCCATGTCAAAGATTAATTTCTGTATATTTTACCCTTCTTGTTTGAGATTAATCGTTTCCTTGAGGGATATGTTGGAAAGCTGGCCAAAAAGCTTCTAAAGGCACTTTTTTGAAAAGGGGTCACCCGGGCCGGGAAGGCGATTTGGCCAAGGTTTACGGTGTATCCATCTAAAAAAGGAATAGTTAATTCAGAAAAAACCGCCTGGAACCCAAGCGGTTTAAGTTATTTCCTATATTTTTTTTGCGATACAAAGATAGAGTTAATTACCTAAGCTATTGTTTATTGCTCCTAAGCCATCGATTTCTTTTTAGCAGACTGGTTCCCCGCATTCGCCTTCCAGAGCGGCCAGTAAAAGAGGATTCCGCTTGCGATGAGAAGCATCCCTTGGGTGAACGTCTCCAAATCTGAAGTTCCACCGATTATGACCCATGTCGAATAAATCGTCGATACTGTAGCGATGATTCCATCTGTCATGCGGGACTTATCACCGAGATAGGTTTCCCCAGTCACGACCAGTTTTACCTGGTATAGCGACGAGATGAGATACGGAACAAGGTACGAGAGCGTCGCAATGATGATGACTTTCTCAAACGCCTGTGAAATCGAGTTCGAAATTGTCGAGAAAATGAACAGCTGGCCAAGTCCGTTTGTGATGATCATCGAACGGACCGGAATGCCTTTTTTGTTTTCCTTTAGGAACCACGGCAGGAATAGCCCTTGCTTTGCCGCCTGGAACGGGATTTCCGCGCTCAGCATAACCCAGCCAAGTGTCGAGCCGACGAGGCTGATTAGGCCGATTGCCGCGAGCGCCTGGCCGCCTACCGGACCGAGCACCTTGGTGATTGCATCGATTAGTGGCTTATCGGAAGCGATAAGTTCCTCCTGGCCGAGCATGCCCATGACAAGGACGGAGATACCGATGTAAAGGGCGAGCGCGATGAGCAATCCCAGGATGGAAGCGCGTTTTACATCAATCTGTTTTTTCGCCCTTGAGGCAAACACAACAGCGGATTCAACGCCAATGAATGCCCAAAGTGTTGACAGGGCGGCGGAATTCACCTGCCCAAGCAGCCCGATTGTCTGCCCGCTTCCGTCGACCCTTGGCGCAGTAAACGGCAAGATGTTTGTTTTACTGAATGCGAACAAACCGACGATAATGAACAAAACGAAACCAACGACCTTCGCAGCAGTGGCGGCGAAATTCAGGCGGCCGGCATTTTCCATTCCGCGCAGGATGATCGCGTGGGTAGTCCAAAGCATCGCCGTGCAGACGAGAAACGTCAGTCCGTTTCCAACCTTAACGTTAACTCCGCCAATCGTGAACCATTCCGCCTGGCTCGTCAAAATCGGGAAGAACGTAGAAAGATAGCCTGCGAACGTTGTAATAATCGCAATGTTTCCGGCGAGGTTGCCAATCCAGTAGCCCCATGTCGCCATGAAGCCTGACAGCGTTGAAGCCTGTGTGCCCGGCCTGAACAATTCCTTCGCATAAATTTGTGGGCCGCCCTTTAGCTCCGGCTTGCGGATGGCAAGATTGCCGAACACAAGGACCGTCATCAATACCCCGAAGCCGGTCAATCCCCACGCCATCAGCACGCCTGCAGGGCTTGCCGCCTCCGAAAGCGAGCGAGGCAGCATGAAAATGCCAGACCCAACCATATTTCCAACGACTAGCGCCGTCAATATCCATAAACCAAGTTTCCCTTGCTTTTCCATCTATGATGTCTCCTCTCTCCGCTGTCGAAGGGGACGTACCTAGTGCTTCACTTTTTGTAATGAAACTGCGACGTAAACGGATTTCCAGTAATGAATGAAGCAGTAGAAACGTCCCCTGCTTCAAAAAGGGCGCAAAAAAACACACTCTGATACGGAGTGTGCTTGTGCCGCATCAGACAAAACGGGATAGTTCACCATGGTTTCCCATGACAGTCCTGCACCTGTTCGGTTACAGTCCCAGCTGCCGCAGTCAGTGACCTGCAGCGCTTCGGCGGTTATTCCTTTCATCCGGCATCACAGGGGTTCCTGCCCCTCCTCCGGATTACTCTTAATTCCCGCGACCTCTACCTCATCTCGCTGATGAGGAATTATATAAATACAGTATTATTTGTGTTTTTATCCCACCCGAAACGGACGGTAAAACCCCCACTCATGGAAGGTCCACATTATTAGCCTAACCTAGGATAAAGCCTCGCAGGGGAATTGTCAACCTTGCCCGCACCATGCACGGCCCGGGTGGCCAATTTTCCAAAAAGCCTTCAATTACAGAGTTTTCAAGGCTTTTCCCTTCCTGGCAGTTGTGGGATTGGGTCTTGCCCGGGACCCAGAATGGACAAAATTGGAAACATCAACAGCGGTTCCGGCAATTTCCGCGACCTCTCCGCTTTTCAGAATCGGTACAAGGGAAATGGCGAAATGCCTTTTGTTAAAATTGGCCAGAAATGTCTGATTGGCGCCGGTTTCCCAGCATTCGTGGCAACAGTCGAGTGCATCCCCTTCCGATGGGGGAAGCAGGTCTTCAACGTGGGTGCCGGTGATTGCGGCCGGTTGCAGTCCATTTTCGCGGAGCAGGCCGCCCTCCATATAGGTGAATATAAAGCGCCCTTCGTTTTTCGTAAAAGAGAAGACGGCCCCCGGGATTTGCTTTACAACGGCATTTTCCTCCGGCGCTGGTTCTTTTTTCTTCATGAGCAGGAAAACGCCTTTCAGGATGAAATAATAACCGAGCACTTTGAAGATGTGGCCGGAAAAATTGTCGAGGTCGAATACGCTTTGGTAGACGGTGAAAATCATCTCCGACAGGAACAGAAAAGTAAAGGCGAGCGCGAGTTTCAGGTGTGTCGTGCATTTTTCAAGATGGTATTGGTACAGGCAAACGATGAGTGACAGGAAATGAAGGAAGCTAATGAAGTACTCGAGGCCATTTTTAAGAGGAGTCGTCCCTTGCCCTTCGATAACAAGGACGGGAAGGCTCTTTTCAAAAGTGAAGACAATAGCCATGATTGCCAGTCCGAGCATAATCGCACCTGTGAGCACCAGCTTCCGCAAATCCCGCTTCACCAGCTTGTCTGGCATCAGCACCACTGCAAGCATCAGTACGGCTTGGAACATCCGGGCAAATATCCAAAAACAAGTTGCTTTCGCCACGGAACTCTTGGTCAGGAAGTAGGGCATGCCTTTAAAGGTCATCGTGTGGAGGAGATCCACCATTCCTACTGTGGTAAAAATGAAAAGAAGGAGCAACATCTTTGCCGATGGGTTCCGCTCGAGCGCCTTCCAGCTGTACAGTACAATTACGAGCGAAATGGAGATGCTGAAAAATTCAAGCAGCATGTGAAACGATACATAATTCACCGGGTTGTACACCTGGACCAGCTGCGGGTGGAAAACATGGATTCCCATCAGCGCAATAATCGCTCCTACCACCCATACAAGAAATCGCCCTTCCGTCATTGTATTCCTCACCTGACTCCCCCCATTCCATGCCGATTTTCTCCATTATAAAAGTAAAGCGGTGGCTCGAGTCGGAACGAATATAGCAGATTTATGAATATTCCTGCAACATTCTGTGGCTGGGGGCCGGTGGAAGGAGTTGGCGGTGGGTACAGGTCCTAGATCAGAGATTGGTTCTATTTTTTCAAAACGGTTCAAACCAATAAGGCAATCGTCCACACGCAGGCTTGGTTTCCGAAAAGCTGGCCGAATCATTGGCGCATTCGGACTCACGGAGGCTTGGTTTCCGAAAAGCTGGCCGAATCGTTGGCGCATTCGGACTCACGGAGGCTTAGTCTCAGAAAAAGCTGTCCGAATGATGGGGACATTTGGGGACTCACAGGATTGTTTCCGAAAAGGGCAAAATCACAGCGTCAACTCTCCAAGTTATTCCTCCAGCATCCCGCGGATTTCCTTTATGAGCTCATACTTCTGTACCTCGGTATCAATGGCGGTATGGCCGTATTTCGGCATCGCCCAGTACATGCCGTCGCGATCCTCGTTGACAGCAAACAGGTACATTTGGCCTTTTTTCAAAAGCTCGTCGTTCTCATATTTCAGCAAAAAAATCTTGCCGCTATCCTTGTAATACCCGCCATCCTGGATTACGGTAATCCCGCCAAGCAGGGCTCCCTTTATATTTTGAGTGACACGTACCTCAAAAAAGGTGGCAGGCTTTCCAGCATGGGTGCCGCGGCCTTTTTCCTCAAGGACTTCGCCAATGAAAATCCGATTGACTCCTTCAACAAGCGTTTTCGTATCTGAAAAATCTTTTCCGTACTCGAACGATTTGCTAACTGCCACCGCCGAACTTTTAAAATCGAGCAGCATAGTATACTGTTTTACATAAAAAAGGCCTGTCGCCACAACAAAAAACAACCCCATAATCCAAATACGATTTCTCATCCTGCACCTCTTCCGAACAAATTTAGCTGACTTCCATTATAAAGGTTTCATTGATTGGAAACTGTGAAAATTCAAAGACACCTGGCGCGGTCCAACCCTTGAACACCTGGTATCAAGAACGGGCTCCCGAAATACGAAAAAACACAGCCCTGATAAAAGGACTGTGTTCTAGACATCGTTGCGGCCTTCAAAGCCTCAAAAGCTTACTGCTTCCACCATTCACTATATGGATTCGCTGGTGTATGGCGCTTATGCTCCGAAATAACGAAACGCCTCTCAATTTTCGACGCGTTCTCTTCGGGAATCTGCTTGCCCTCCAGATAATCGTCGATTTCGTCATACGAAATACCAAGCTCGGTCTCGTCCGACTGAAGCGGCACATGATCCAGCAAATCGGCAGTCGGCTCCTTCAAGTACAGCCGTTCGACAGCGCCAAGTTCCTTCATTAAAGCCCTGCCTTGCCGTTTGTTCAATCCTGTCAGCGGGAACACATCCGCTCCCCCATCGCCGTGCTTTGTGAAAAACCCGGTTACCGCTTCGGCGGCGTGATCAGTTCCAATAACAAGCAATCCGTTCATGCCGGCATACGCATACTGCGCAATCATCCGCAACCGTGCCTTCACATTTCCTTTTTGGAAATCAGCGAGCACCTGGCCTTCGCCGGACCGCTCGTACTCGACCTTCACCGCGTCGACGGCATCCTTAATATTAAAGGTAAACTCCTCATCGGCCTTTATAAAATCAAGCGCTAGCTGCGCATCGTCTTCATCCTTTTGCAGCCCATACGGAAGGCGCACTGCAATGAACTTGGTAGTGTAACCTTCTTCGCGAAGCTCCTCGGCGGCAATCTGCGCCAGCCGGCCCGCAAGAGTTGAATCCTGGCCGCCGCTAATCCCGAGCACGAACCCCTTCGCCTTTGCCTTCTTGCAATACTCCTTTAAAAAACCAACACGCGACCTGATTTCCTCCTTCGGGTCGATTTCCGGCTTCACATGCAACTCCGCGATAATACGCTTCTGCATACTCATCGCAATCCCTCCTAGCCCAAATTACTCTCTATTTTACCCCTTCTCGGAAAAATGTCCAAGTGAAGCAGGGGACGGATCTCGTGCTTCATTCCTGCCCGTCCGGTGAGGCAAAGGGTACGTCCCCTGCCTCACCCACCCTTACAGCACGCCCGAAAACAGACGGGCGATAGATTCTTTCATACGGTTCCAGAGGCCGCGTTTATAAAATTCGACTGCGCCGATTTTTTCGCTTTCCTGCATATCCTCTTCAAAATGCGCCACTAGGTCGCGGATTGAGCTTGTCCCGTACAGGAACACATTCACCTCGAAGTTCAGATGGAAGCTGCGCATATCCATATTGGCTGTCCCGATTGAGGCCAGATTGCCATCGACAATGATGACCTTCTGGTGGAGGAAGCCTTTTTTGTACGAATAAATCTCGGCGCCATACCGGAGCAGCTCGGGAAAATAGGACCGGGTCGCATACTGGGTAAGGAAGCTGTCGTTGATTTCTGGCACCAAGATCCGCACCTCAAGCCCCTTTGCCGCGGCAATCCTGAGCGCCGTCCTAATCGACTCATCCGGGACGAAATAAGGGGTCGCAATCCAGATTGAGTGGGTGGCGCACGCCATCATCGCATAGTAAAAATCGCTCATGATTCCCTGCTGTGTATCAGGCCCGCTCGCGACAACCTGAATCGCCCCATCCAGCTCGGTGTCCTCAACAGGATGTTTCTCAATCGGAAATTCATTCAGCACCCTTTCGCCGCTCACATACTCCCAATCAAGCAGGAAAATCGTGTGCAGCGTGTACACCGCTTCACCCGTCAGCATCATGTGCGTATCGCGCCAATGCCCGATCGTTTCATCCTCACCAAGGTATTCCACGCCGACATTCAGTCCGCCGACAAAGCCGACTTTCCCATCAATGATTACGATTTTCCGATGGTTCCGGAAATTGAACTTCTGGTTGAAGAACCCAAATTTAAGCGGTGAAAATGGAATTGAATTGATCCCTGCTTCCTTCATCGCCCTCAGATCAGCCCCGGACAGAGTTCGGCTCCCCGCCGCATCGAAAATGAACCTCACCTCTACTCCGGCCTTTGCCTTTTCTATGAGGATATCAATGATTTCCTTCCCAAGCCGATCCGAGCGGAAAATATAATATTCAATGTGGATATAGGACTCCGCTTCCCGCAGGCGGTCCTTGATTTCCCCAAACGTTTCCTCGCCATTTTTTAAAATAACCGACCGGGAAGCCGTACTGATCGGCGTCTTGGCGGCCTTACCGGCAAACCGCGAGAAACTCTCCTGATTATCGACAAGGAAAGTCAGGTCCGGCGATACTTCCAAACGCAGCATCCGCTCCCACTGGTCCCGGTTCAGCTGGCGCTTTGATTTAAACAAATACCCCTTCAAGTAAAGCTGGCCCGAATACAAGTAAAAAATATAGCCCAGCAAAGGGATGAACAGCAGCACATATATCCATAACAGCGTGTGCTGCGGCGAGCGGTTCTCCAGCACGAGCGAAAAAATGCTCACCAGGATAATGCCAGCATACAACAAGGCGAACGCCAGCTTCCACAGCGGTTCCGCCCCTGTAAAAAACACCATATAAAACGATATCGTCAGCACAATCACAAATAAAAATTCAATTCTCCGTTTTAGCATACATTCTCCCCGAGTCAGCCGCAGCAAAATTCTTTCCTATTCTATCTATACCCTTCTCCTTTTGGAAAAAAAACATCCCCTAGCCCAGGCCCCGAGTTCAGTTCACACAAAAAAGAGAGGTGCCCCCTCTCTTTTGCAGCTTTTTTAAAGGAAATGCCTTATAGATGCGCACTAAAATTCTATTCAGTGTAAAAATCCCATTTGTTAAAGCGTAAAATTTACATTTAATGCCGAAAACTTAATCTTCAAAGCACCTATTTTCCATATAAAGTAAAATGGTTCCAGAATTCTCTTCCGGCGAGCTTTATTCTAGTAATTTTTAGGTGGATTCTAGTCATTTTTTAAATTATTCTAGCCATTATTTCGGGGATTCTACTTTATCTCAATTTTCAGAAAAATACTAAGGGTTATTTTGCCTTTACTGCGTTAAGCCCCGGCATACCTGGCAAAATAGGATTTTGCCTCGGCCAGGTCGTTTGTGCCATGCACCAATACTCGCCCATCCTTGAAAAACACCATGGTTATGCGCTCGTCCGGCTCGAACTTAAGCAAAAATGGGTTCGCTGCGGTAACAGTGCCTGCTTCGCGCAGGACGCCAGCTAATTTTTCCAGCTCAACAGGGTTCTTTTTACGAGGATTGATCTGGACAGTGTCCCGCCCGCATAAAGCGGTAAAAGCCACTTGCCGGTCGGAGGACCGGTCGAGGAAATCGAATTGCCGCTTCCCACAGCACGGGCAATCAGGGTTCCGCCCTTTGGAAATGTCCATTTGCATGTTCGAGTTGTACCAAATGTCGATTTGCTCGAGATTCGGGTTGTGCTCGGCTCCGGCTAAAATCTTAATCGCCTCCATCGCCTCGAACGAACCGATGATTTCAGTAATAGGTGACAGGACGCCAATCGTGTCACACGTTTCGCCAAGTCCTGCCTGCGCGTCCGGGAACAGGCAGCGGTAGCACGGCGTCCTCCCCGGTTTGATAACAGCGAACATGCCGCGCGAGCTGACCGCGCCGCCGTACACCCACGGAACCCCGAACTTAACGGCAATATCATTGATCAGGTACCGTGCCGAAAAGTTGTCTGTTCCATCAACGATGACATCGAACCCCGCCAGCAAATCTTCGGCGTTATCAAGGTTCAAATCGGCAATGACCGGGTCGATGGTGATTTCCGAGTTAACTGCCCTAAGCCGCTCAGCAGCGGCAACCGCCTTCGGAAGGTTTTTCCGTGCATCGTCCTCGGTATAAAGGGTCTGGCGCTGAAGATTGGACAGCTCAACCAAATCACGGTCAATGAGCCGGACGAACCCGACTCCCGAGCGGACAAGATGGTTGGCAATCACCGTTCCCAAGGCCCCCATCCCGACGATCGCCGCCCGGCTTCCGAGCAGCCGTCTTTGCCCCTCTTCCCCAATCGGCTTAAAAAGTATTTGGCGCGAATACCGTTCCATTTGCCTGCCTCCCAATCAATTCGTCTTTCTTCTATTATAAAAGAAGAAACCGAATTTACTAAAAATTATAAATTATTTTTAAAAAAGGAAGGAATATGTAAAAGTATGAAGAATATATAACAGGTACATGCTTTTTTTGCATAAAATCAAATCCATGTAAGGGGGCTCCGAATCAATGAATCTTGGCGGTTTCAAGAACAGGGAAGCAGTTGTTGATTTGACCAATGGCACAGTGGAGTACAGGAGCATTAACGAAGAAGATGCGCGGAAGTATATCGGCGGACGCGGGCTTGGCGTCAAGTATGTCCTTGACAATGGGCCTGAAGTGGAACCGCTTTCTGAGGAAAATATTCTCTGTATTATGACCGGGCCGGTGACAGGCTCCCGTTCTTCAATGAGCGGACGCCTTGCGGTTGTAACGAAGTCGCCGCTGACCGGAACAGTAACCGATTCCCATATGGGCGGCTGGACAGCCGCGCGCTTGAAATGGTCCGGTTTTGACAACATTATTTTCAAAGGAAAAAGCGACAAGCCAGTCTATCTGTACATAGAGGACGGCAAAGCGGAATTGCGCGATGCATCGGCCGAGTGGGGAACGTCCACACGGGCAACGGTCAAAGCGATGAAGGACCGGTACGGCGCGGAAGACCTGAGCGTTATGGCAATCGGCCAGGCCGGGGAAAATACCGTCCGTTACGCTTCCTTCATCAATGAGCACGACCGGGCTGCCGGCCGGGGCGGAACAGCCGCTGTCGCAGGATATAAGAAACTGAAGGCCATCGTCATCAAGGCGGTGCAAAAAGGCAATATGCCTCAGCCCGCGCTTGAAAACGAATACAAAGAGGCCAATAAAAAAGCGGTCAAAGCGATCCTTGAAGGCGGCTTGACCGCACCGAACAAGGGCGGCCTGTCCGTTTACGGCACAAACGTCCTGACCAACCTCATCAACGAAGTCGGCGCGCTGCCAACAAAGAACGCGCAGTTCACCAACTGGGACCAGGCGGAGCTGCATAGCGGCGAGTATGTAAACGAGCATCTGCTCGTTGCCAACAATACATGCCATGCATGCCCTGTCGCTTGTAAAATCGAGGTCGAAGTCAAGGACGGCAAATACAAAACCCGTGTTGAAAGCTTCGAATTCGAATCTGCATGGGCGCTTGGCGCGAACAGCGGACTGAGCAACTCGGAGGCAATCGCCTATCTGATTGACTCGTGCAACGAATACGGAATTGACACAATCGAGCTAGGAAACGCCTTCTCGGTAACAATGGAAGCGTACGAAAAAGGAATCGTCGACGAACAGCTTGACTGGGGCGATGCCGACCGGATGATCGAGATGACAAGGAAAATCGCCTTCCGCGAAGGCTTCGGAGGCATCCTTGCCGAGGGGCCAGCACGTGCAACGGCCATGTGGGAAGCACCGCAATTGTCAATGTCCGTCAAGGGCCAGTCAATCCCGGCATACGACCCGCGCGGCATCCAGGGAATCGGCCTAGGCTATGCGACAAGCAACCGCGGCGCCTGCCACCTCCGCGGCTATACCGTCGCATCGGAAATCGCCGGCATCCCGGAACCAACCGACCGTCTGCAGCCTGAAGGAAAGGGCGAGCTCCTGAAAATATTCCAGGACCTTCTCTCCTTCTCCGACTCGATGAATATTTGTAAATTCTCATCCTTCTCCGAAAACGCCGAGAACTATGCCGAGCAGTACAGCTCAATGACCGGCATCCCAATGACGGCCGAGGACGTCATGCTCGCAGGGGAACGGATTTACAATCTCGAACGCTATTACAATAATCTTGCCGGCTTCAACAAGCGCGAAGACGACTTCCTGCCGCGGCGCTTCACTGAAGAGCCAGCCACTGGAAACAGCGCCGGCTCCGTCAGCCGCATGGACATCATGCTCGACGAATACTACCAGGTCCGCGGCTGGAAAGACGGCGTCGTACCAGAAGAAAAACTTCGCGAACTCGGCATCCTCCCCGCCGCCGCCGAACCAGGCAGCCAGCTAGTTTAAGAGTGAAGCAGTGAGGCAGGGGACGTATCCATTGCCTCAAATTAAGCGCTACTTTGCACCATCTTTTGAAAAGTAAACAAGGGCTTCTGCACGATTTGTGCAGGAGCCTTTTCTTTTCCAATAGCATATTTCGAGGTGACCCATGAAAGACAAAGTAAAAGAGGTTTTCAACCAGCTTTCCAGCGCATATGAAAAATCGGTCGACACGGACAGTTTGTACAATAGTGAATATGAGCGGCCTGCCATGCTCGCGGCTCTGCCTCAGGATTTAACGGGTAAAGTGGTTCTTGATGCGGGCTGTGCTGCGGGATGGTATGCTCTAGAACTGGCCAACCGGGGTGCAAAGGTTGTCGCAATCGATTTAAGCCCCGAAATGGTTACCGCAGCGAAAAGGCGTATTGGGGACAAAGCCGAGGTCTTTTGCCACGACCTGACTGAACCCTTCCCGTTTACCGACCACTCGTTCGACTATGTTATCAGTTCGCTCACCCTCCATTATTTGAAGGAGTGGCACTTTACGTTCAGTGAATTCAAACGGATTTTGAATCCTGGAGGGAGCTTCCTATTTTCAGTCCACCACCCTTTCTCCGATATAAAGCTTCTTAAGGAACCAAGCTATTTTTCAACGGAGCTCATTATTGATCAATGGCGTAAGGAAGGGAAAGTTTTCGATGTGCCATTTTTCCGAAGGCCTCTGCATGCGATTTTGAACGATACCCTTGCCTTTTTTAAAATAAATGAAGTCATCGAGCCCCAGCCTACAGAAACATTTAAAAGGCTAAATCCCGTTTCCTATGGCAGGCTGCTGAAAACGCCGAACTTTCTTATCATTAAGGCAACAGCAGGAAAAAGGTGAAAATAGAAACGGAGTTTAATAATTTATTTATAATCTCAGAAGATTGAAGACACTTTGATTCCGGTTTGCCAGCTGAAACTGTCTTCATCGAAGTTAAGAAGAACTTCTATGTCGACCAGGTGTTCTCAAGACCGTTTCAGGGCCAAAAAAAAACGCCCCACCAGTAACCTAGCCGGCGGGGCATTGTTTTTTATGTTTCCTTTAGTACGGGACCGCGACGTCGATCTAAAGCCCGAACTCTACGCCTTCCCCGCTTCACCCGGCCGCAGCTGCGACACGACAATCCCGGTAAGGATGAGCAGCATCCCGATCCACTGGACGAGGACGACCTGTTCACCCAAAATCAGGTTCGAAGCGATGATGCCGACCGGCAGCTCGACTGAACTCAAAATGGATGTGAGCGTTCCGCCGATTTTAGGCGCGCCGTAAGTGAACAGGACCGGAGGCAGGAGCTGGGCGAGTATTCCAAGCAACAGCCCCCATTTCAGCACCGCGCCGAACGGGTTTATTTCCGCGATCGGCGTCGTCACCGCAAACCCCACAAAAAGCAATACAAGCGTTCCGGACACCATCAAGCCGTTTTTATAAAACTGCGGGATGGTTTCCGGCAGTACGGATGCCCCGATTAGGAAAACGGAATAACAAATCGCAGCTATGAATCCGTAAATCAGGCCCGGCGCGTTAATGGTTTCCGAATCGACTCCGGTTATCCGGAGCACAAGGAGCGTACCGACGAGCACAATGGCGACCGCAAGCCACTCGTTCCGGTGAATCTTTCTTTTTAAAACGAACATTTCAATCAGGAGGCCGATCCACGTGAATTGGAACAGCATCACCAATGAAACGGACGTTGGCACATAGGCAAGGCTTTTATAAAGGGCAAGGCTCGTTCCGCCGAGGCCGAATCCCCCGACTGCAAGCAGCTTTAAGTAATCCCGGAGTGTTACTTTTCCAAAAGACCGTGTCGCCAAAATAAGAATAATAAGGCCAAGCGTGCCGTATACGTACTGGCTGATTGTCAGCTCCGGAAAATCAAAGCCGTCCGCATAGGCGAGCTTCACAATCGTATTCACAAACCCGTATATGGAAGCCGCTAATAATACCGATAATATACCAAGCATTCTATTCAACTAATCAACCCTTCCGAATTCCGATTAACCTTAAGCCTTTCCATGTGTAAAAGAAAAGCCGCTCCCGGTGGAGAACGGAAACTTGTTTCCGCTTTTTTCCACGGGAACGGCTTCCCTAAAATTTTACCCTATTTACAATCTGGCAGCCAAAAACGAGTTAATAAATTTCCGCCACCAAAGTGGTCAGACCACTACGCTCAGGAAATGCTTGAGGAATCCCACGGCGTCGACTTCCAGCGCCACGTCGACATTCGGCCGGTTCGCCGGGATACTCCGCAAATCAGCAATCGTCCTGCCGACGGAGTGGATGCCTTCGCAATCGACCTGAATATGGAGTGGTTTAGTTTTTATAAAAGCAGGGTGGATGACTGCACCAATCGCGAGCGGGTCATGGAGCGCGCAGCCTTTGATGCCCGGAAGAGAGTTCTGGTAGGCATTTATGTAAAACTCCACAATATGAGCCATGAAATCGCCAAGCGGCGTTTGCTTCTTCCTCCATACCGCAAGCTGTTCCCTTGGAAGGAGCGTTTGCATTGTAACGTCAAGGCCTACCATTGTGACCGCCAGCCCAGATCGGAAAACATATTCGGCCGCTTCAGGGTCCGTATAGATATTGGCCTCCGCCGCCGCTGTCGCGTTTCCTGGCACGGTTACAGCACCGCCCATGATGACAACGCGTTCCACTTTTTCAATGATAGACGGATCTTTCATGACAGCAAGCGCAAGGTTTGTCATGCTGCCTACACAGACAAGGGTGATTTCCTTTGGGTGGTTGTGGATCATCTCAACCATGAACTCAACCCCGTGCTTTTCGGACGGCTTTGTTTTTGGCAATGGGAGCGAGTGGTTCCCCATCGCATCGTCGCCATGGATGAATGCCGCCTTTTGCTTCAAATGCGGCCTGAACAACGGCTTCGTCGCCCCCGGGCAAACCGGGATATCCTCACGCCCAAGCAATTCTAATAGCTGCAGTGTATTTCGGGTTGCTTCCTCCACCGACGTATTTCCGAAGCAGGTCGTAAGCCCGACGAGGTCTATGTCCTCGGAAAGAGCGGCATACGCAATCGCCATTGCATCATCAATACCAGTATCAACATCAAGGATGACTTTTTTCATTCTAAAACCTCCCTTTGCTTGCCGGAAACGACTTCAACGAATTCCTTGATGAACCGCTCCGCGTCGACTTCAAGGCAGACGTTCACATTCGGATGAGAGCCTTCCCGTCCACGCAGATCGGCAATCGTAGCGCCTGAGGAGAGAGAGCCTTTCGTTTCAATCGCAACAAGCATTGGTTTAGTTTTTACCATGTCAGGATGAAGGGTAACGGCTACCGCCAATGGATCGTGGAGCGGGCTGCCGTCGATCCCATCCATCTTTTTATAGGCATCGAGCCTGAAACGGACCATTTCGTCCAGCGCATCGATGAGTTCCGCATTCGTTTCATCCTTCTGGCTTACCATCCAGACCATGTCTTCGGCCGTGATTTGAGTTTGCATCGTGACATCCAGGCCGACCATTGTCAGCGGGAAGCCAGCCTCGAATACCATATTCGAGGCTTCCGGATCGCCGGCGATGTTGGCTTCGGATACTGGGGTAACATTTCCCGGCACAGTCACCGCGCCGCCCATGATGACGACCTCCTTCACCTTTTTCGGAAGAGATGGATCCTTGGCCAGCGCCTCGGCTAGATTGGTCATGCGCCCGACGGTAATCACCGAAATTTCGCCCGGCTCTTCATTCACCGCGCGGACGATGAAGTCGGATGCCCTCTCCTCCTGGGCTTTTGCTATTGGAGCTGGCAGGGAAACATTCCCGATGCCATTTTCGCCATGAACATGGACGACTGGCCCTTTCCACTCCCGTAAGAACGGCCTGGAAGCCCCGGCAAAAACCGGAACATCCGACGCCCCGGCCAGCTCGGCGATTTGAAGGGTATTGAATGTCGCCTGTTCCACACTAACATTCCCGAAGCCTGTCGTCAGGCCCTTTACCTCAACATTTGGATGTTTTAAAAGATAAAGAATGGCGAGAGCGTCATCAATGCCAGTATCAATATCCAGAATTACTTTTTTCACCACTACCTCACCTGCTTTTCACTTGTTGTAATGTATAAACGCTCTTCTAACATAAATCAGAATATCATTTTATCGTGTGTTTCGGCTACATCCATGTTCAACCCCGCTTTTTTAAAAAAATCCTTTGGGCCCATGCACCTGTCGGAAACTGCACACTCCTATTTTGGCGTCCCAAATAAATCCAAAACAACTTTACCCGCTATCGCTAAGGTAGACATTAAAAAGTGACCAACGCTGTTCACTAGGGTGGACACTTGAAAAGAATCAGCGCCCTATTAACTAGCATGCTTTTGAAAATGAAAAAGCACCCAATAAATCGGGTGCAATGCAATTTCTATTTAAGTACCCGGACGCCCTCCCAATACTGGAGGTATTCCGTTTTTCAATTCCGGCGATTTTCTGAAACCAATGGCCTACCCGCCGACCCTGGTCGTTTTATAGCGGTAGCTTTTAATAAACGCGGCAAGCTCTTCATCTGTTTCAGCCCGGAATCTGACCTGGACAGCATTGACTTTGAAGGTGGGCGTGAAGGCAATTTCTTTTTCCGAAAGGATTTCTCCAGTCCAGTTGCCTCCCCTGTACTGCCCTGGCAGTCCTGGTTCGTTCGTCCGCATGCCGCCAAGTTCCTCAAAGTACATTTCGAGATGGCGGCGATTGATGCCGCGGAATTCAAGAATGGTTTCCTTCATTTTAACCGCCCGCAACCGGAGGGAACAGCGCGAACTGGTCCGTCTCGCTGACCGCCGTTTCCAGCCCGGCCAAATGGACAATATTCTTTCCGTTTATGTAGACATGGACGAAATCCTTAAGTGTCCGATCTGAAGTGAAAATTTCCTCTTCAATATCGGGGAACATCTCGACCATTTTCTCCAAAACATCTATGACCCTGTGGCCTTCAGGCTTCACTTCAACAGTCACGCCCCCGCATATCACGCGGAGATTGGCAAACACTTTGACCTGCATGCAAACTCCCCCTTTATCTTCCATCTTAAGGGAAACACTGTTGATTGTCACCCAGAAAGCGGACAATTTGATTCCCTTTTCACGGCCGGCTGGATTACACTTATTTTAAAAAGAATGCACTGGGGGGTAACAGCATGGCGCCAACATTTAAGGTCGCTGATCGTAAAAAATGCAGTGATATCGTTGCGCTTTATGATGAAGTCACTTTGCAGGTTCAAATGAAAGGGATTCACCAATGGGACTATCCGTGGCGGGAGGATATCGTAAAAGAGGCGATTGATAGGCATGAAGTCTATACATCCGAATTGGGCGGAATCATCGTTGGGGCATTTTGGATCGGGAGGGTGGGCAATTTTTCAGGCTTGCAGGTTGGAAGAAGACAGCCTGTACCTTTCAAAGATCGCCATTCTCCCAACCTATCAGGGGCATGGGATTGGAAGAGAAATCGTTTCTTTCTCATGCTCTTTAGCGGAAACCGCCGGCAAGCCCCTTTACCTTGACTACTGGGCTGGAAACAAAAAGCTCAAGAACTTTTATACAGGGTGCGGCCTCGAATATATGGGGGACTTTCTAGAAGAAGATTATTTCATCAGTGTTTTTAAAAGCTAATAGTAACGATTTTCGCTGCGCTTGTTAGATATTCGGATTTATTCTGACAAGCCAACCCGATTTTCGCTTAAGCTTGTCACATATCATGGCTTTATCTGACAACCTAACACGATTTTCACCTACGCTTGTCACATATCATGGCTTTATCTGACAACCCAACCCGATTTTCGCTTAAGCTTGTCAGATATCATGGCTTTATCTGACAACCCAACCCGATTTTCGCTTAAGCTTGTCATATATCATGGCTTTATCTGACAACCCAACCCGATTTTCGCTTAAGCTTGTCACATATCATGGCTTTATCTGACAACCCAACCCAATTCCAGCCGGCGCTTGTCAGATAACAAGGCTTTATCTGACAACCTAACCCGATTTCAGCCTCCGCTTGTCAGATAACAAGGCTTTATCTGACAACCTAACCCGATATTCACCTACGCTTGTCACATATCTCGGCTTTATCTGACACCAAACCTCGAAAACTCTTGTTCCTTGTCCAAATGGCAGCACTATCCCACAAAAAAACAAGGCAAACCTCGATTCCAACCCGCCAACCGACCGGTATTTCCCCCCCAAAAAAAAGAAGGACCCGCCGCTCCAGGTCCCTCCCAAAACTCCCTATTCCCCTCCGCCACGCTCGCTTCGGATTTCAAGTGCGCGTTCCGGGTAATCGGTCATTATGGTCTCAATTCCCATCTCGATAAGCTCTTTCATCTTTTTCTCCTTATTTACCGTGAATACGCGGACCGGGACTCCGAGATCAGCTGCGGTCCTGGCCATTTCAGTATAGGCAACCGGAGTATGGACATGAAGCCCAAAAGCACCAATGGTTTTTGCATACTCCCACGGTTCATGGAGAACTTCCATAAAGAGGATAGCGGTCTCCACCTCCGCATCAAGTTCCCTCACCCGTTTCAGGCTGTAATGGTTAAAGGAAGAAATAATTGCATTTTCCTTATAGGAATGCCGCGCGAGGGCTTCGAGCACCTTTTTTTCAATGCCTTTGTACGGGATGACATCGCTTTTGATTTCTACATTGAGCCTGATGCCGGTCCCTTTTAGAAGCGCCAATACCTCATCCAGCGTCGGAATCGTGGCGCCCTGGAATTCCCAGCCAAACCAGGAGCCCGCATCAAGGCTTTTCAGCTCCTCAACCGTCATGTCCCTTACATTTCCCGACCCATTCGTCGTCCGGTCGACGGTTTCATCATGGATGATTACCAGCTCGCCATCCTTCGAGAGGTGGACATCAAGCTCAATACCATCAACACCTAACCTGATTGCCTCCCTGAACGCCTCGAGCGTATTTTCGGGATGGGTTCCCTTGCTTCCCCGATGTGCAAATATTTTAGTCTTCCCCATTTTGCCTCACCTCTTTTGTAAAAAAATTCAAAAGGGGAGGCGCCTATTCCCCTGCAAAACTCTTTTTGCTAGGAAAGAAGGCTGCCCCACCCTAATTAACCATTATTTCTTCTTCGTTTTATTAGCGATTTCAATCGCCCTGTTCGTACCTTCAGCGGCCTGATCTAGCGCTTCCTGCGGAGACTTGCCTTGATACATATTTTCAAGGGCCGTTACCACTTGCTGGCGCGATTCAGGGAATACGGAAATCAGCGCGCCCTGGGTCGCATAGGATGGTTTCGTTGCCTGAAGCTGGTCAACTGTTACCTTGAATTGAGGGTACTTTTCCCATTCAGTTTTAACGACATCCTGGTCATAGGCAGCCGGGTTGATGGCAAAATAGCCTGTTCCTACATGCCATTTCGCCTGGCTTTCTGGGGTAGCAAGGAACTTCATGAACTCCCATGCTGCTTCCTGCTCTTCCTTGGCAATTCCCTTTGACATCCAGAGGGAAGCGCCGCCAATGGCTACACCCTGCCTTTCGGCTTCATCCGGATATGGAATGTAGGCGACTCCCACTTCGAATGGAGAATTGTTGATTGCACCAGCAACTCCGGCAGATGAGTCCATATACATTGCCACTTTGCCCGTTTGGAACGCGGCGCGGATATCATCCCAGTTCGTTCCATAGTTTCCGAAGGTTCCCGCTTTGTTCATTTCATCGAGCCATTTGAAGACACGAAGGCCTTCCTCTCCATTAAAGACAGCCTTAGTCGCATCGTCGGAACGGCCGTTGTCATTGTCGACATAATGCCCTCCTTGTGTTGCGACAAGCTGTTCAAAGAACCAGCCATACGTTAGCATGGAGAAACCAAAACGTTCATTTTTCTTGGTCAGCGCCTTTGCGGCTTCCTTTACTTCGTTAAAGGTTTGTGGCGGATTTTCCGGATCAAGCCCAACTTCCTTGAATGCATCCTTGTTGTAGATCATAACCGGCGTGGAGGAGTTGAATGGCATGGAATACAGCTTCCCATCGACGCGGTAGTAGTTCAGGATGTTATCTTCAAGCTGGGAAAGGTCATAGTTATCCTTGTCAATGAATGTCTGCATTGGCTCGATATAGCCGCTTTCAATCATGTATTTCGTACCAACTTCAAAAACCTGGGTAATCGCCGGTGCATCCTTCGTGCCGCCGACACTGCGCAGCTTTGTGAGGGATTCTTCGTAAGTACCCTGGAATTCCGCTTTTACAACATATTTATCCTGGGAATTGTTAAAATCCGCGACAATGTTGTCAAGCGCAACCTGCCCTGGCCCGGACATCGCATGCCAGAACGAAATTTCGGTTTTGCCCTGCTTCTCTCCTGAATCCTTTCCACCTTTTTTCTTTCCGGTTCCCGAACTTGCATCGTTGGAACATGCCGACATGACGAGAATGCTGATAATCGTACTAAGTACAAATAACCATTTTAGTTTCTTTTTCAACTTTTCCTGCACCCCTTTTTTCATTTTTATAAAAAACTTCCGGCATTTCCATACGGAGCGAGACGCCAGAAGGTAAAACCATTTTGGATTTACTTAATCGCTCCTTGTGTGAGGCCTTTTTGGAGCTGTTTTTGCCCGGCGAACAATAGGATCAATGTTGGGATGATAACAACAATTACCCCGGACATAACGACGCCCCACTCTGTCGCAACTTCCTGCGACTGAAGCTGTTTCAGCCCGATTTGCACGGTCCTTACCTGGCTTGTGCTTGTGACAAGGAGTGGCCATAGATACATATTCCATGTTGTCAAAAATCCATACGCCCCCAGGGTCACAAGGCTAGTCTTCGAAATTGGCAGGATGACCCTCCAAAAGAAGGCGAATTTGCTCAACCCGGCTACCTCGGACGCTTCATGAAGCTCCTTAGGGATCGTCTTGAAATGCTGGCGGAGCAGGAATGTCCCGAACGCGAGCGCAAAGAAAGGGACGGTCAGGCCCTGGTATGTATTCATCCAATCAAGCTTCTGGATGGTAAAGAAGTTTGGAATCATCGTCGCCTCCCACGGAATCATCATCGTCGAGATAAAAAGGAAGAAGATGAAATCCCGCCCTTTAAAGGGAATGAAGACGAACGCGTATGCCGCCATGCTGCAGACGACCAGCTGGCCAAGCATGACCCCGAACGAAACAACAAAGCTATTAATCAAGTATTTCAAAAGAGGCAGCCTGTCGAATACCTTGGCATAGTTTTCAAAGCTGAAGGAACTCGGCAGGAATTTCCCCTGGAGGATTTCCCCTCCGGTCATGAAGCTGATCATGAATGCGTAAAGGACCGGAAAGAAAACGAGGAAGGCGGACAGTCCCAGCAAAACATAGAATAATAGTTTTTTAGGCGTGGACATGCTCATTGGTAATGCACCTTCTTTTCTCCAAGCTTAAATTGTAATATAGTCACAACGAGGATGCAGATGAACAGGAATACTGCCTGGGCACTCGCTGTGCCGAATTGGTAGTTGACGAATGCTTCCCGGTAAATCGAATAAACGATCAGGTTGGTCGCCTGGGAAGGGCCGCCTTTTGTTAAAATATCCACCTGGCCAAACGTCTGGAACGCATTGATCAGGGAAATCGTAATGATGAAGAATAGCGTCGGCGAAAGCATCGGAATCGTTATCCTTCTCAGCTGGTACCAATAGCCGGCTCCGTCGATTTTCGCACTTTCGTACAAGTATTCATCGATATTCTGAAGACCGCCGAGCAAGATTAAGAAGGAAAAGCCAATGTTCATCCAAATCGTTGAGATCGATATTGATACAAGCGCCCAATCCGGGTCTAGAAGCCATTGGACTCCCGGCATGCCAAGAACATGGAGTAGCCGGTTGAACATCCCGATGCTTGGATGGAACAAGAACAGCCATACGACCGAAGAAGCGGCGACGGATATTCCCATGGTGGATGAGTAAATCGTCCTGAAAAACCCGATCCCTTTCAGCTTTTCATTTGCTATCAGGGCAAGAAAAAGCGAAATGATTACCCCCGTCGGCACCGTGTAAAGGACAAACAGGACAGTCGCCTTCACACTATTCCGGAAGGCCGGCGATTCAAGGAGATACTTGTAATTTTCCAACCCGACGAAAACAGCCGCCGTCCCCTGCTGGTCGGTCAGGAAAAAACTTAAATAAATCGTCCTGAACATCGGATAAAAAACGAAAACCGAAAAAAGCAGGATCGAAGGGAACAAATACAAAAGCGCTGTCCGTGCATTAAGCGACCTTCTCCACAGGGAAAATTTCGGGGGAGTATATGTTACACGGCCGGATACTTCCGCTTTCATATAAGCACCTCTTTACCGAACACATAGTTTTCGATATCTGTAGGCGTTTTTACGATTTTCTCTGTTTCGGCATCAAAAAAGCACACAGAATCATAATTGATGACGATTGGGATGGTGTCGCCAACGTCGATGCGCCATTGTCCCGTCCATTTTGCGAGCCATTCCCGTCCGCCCATATCGAAGGAAAAGATCGTTTCATTTCCAAGAACTTCTACATTCACTACTTTTACGTCAATCCGGTTTTCCGCGCTTGCGCCTTTCGTGGCTGGCTTAAGATGCTCCGGGCGGATACCAACAATGATCCGGTCAGATTTCAGCAGTCCGTGGTCCTTGGCCGAAACGGCTATTTTAGCACCTTCGCCAACCGTTACTACGGAGTTTGCGCGGTCAACCTTGCCATCACCGATATTCATCGCCGGGGAGCCAATGAATGTAGCGACGAAAGGATTTGCCGGATTGTTATAAATATCGATCGGCTTACCGATTTGCTGGATTTTCCCGTCATGGAGAATCATGATGCGGTCACCCATCGTCATCGCCTCGACCTGGTCATGAGTAACATAAATCATCGTAATGCCAAGCCTTCTCTGTATTTGCCTTATTTCAGAACGCATATGCGCGCGCAGCTTCGCATCCAGGTTGGACAAGGGCTCGTCCATCAGGCAAATCGGCGCCTGGTTGACGATGGCCCTTGCCAACGCGACCCGCTGCCTTTGCCCGCCGGAAAGCTCGCGAGGCTTCCGGTGCAGGTACGGCATCAAGCCAAGCATCGTCGCCACATCATCACACCGTTTTTTCCTTTCATGCTTGGACACCTTTTTCACATGGAGCCCGAACACTATGTTTTCTTCAACAGTCAAATGGGGATACAACGCATAGTTCTGGAACACCATTGAAATATCCCGTTTGCTCGGCGGAAGATGGTTTGCCTCCATGCCGCCAATTCGAAGGACGCCGCCGGTTATTTCCTCAAGCCCCGCAATCATGCGCAGCATCGTACTTTTCCCGCAGCCGGACGGGCCGACAAGCACAAAAAACTCCCCAGGTTGGATCGTTACATTAATATCGGTGATTACTTCAGTCTTCTTATCATACGATTTGGAGACATTTATCAACTCGACTTTTTTCATCTTGCACCCCTTCTTGTTGTTTTCCTTAGTTAAGCGCTTTCAATTTGCTGTTTGTGAGGAAATGGCCTTATTGTTCAGCTTCACTTGCTTGATGCCATCAAGTTTCCCAAACTCCCTGTATAGTTCCATAATGTTTTTCTTCGAAGAAATTTTCACCCCGATATCCATCGACAAATACCCGTCTTCAAGAAAGAAATACTCATCGGACATAGAAATTGCCTCGATATGCGCGTCTTCATTTTTAAGGATTTTGTTAATTTTACCCAAAATTTGCGCTTCGTCCTTCATTGTCAGAGTAAACGTTATAAATTTGTAGGTTGCCAGGAACCTTTCTTCGAATCCCCTCAGCACAAAAACGGTTAACATGACAATTCCCGTCGTGGCGAGTGCGGGAAGATAAAAGCCGCTTCCGACAGCGAGGCCGATCGCGGAAACAACCCACAAGGTCGCCGCTGTCGTTATCCCCGTGACACTTCTGTTGGAGTGTTTCAGGATCGCGCCTGCCCCAAGGAAGCCAATCCCGCTTATTACGGCATGCGCCAGCCGCGCCGGATCGAAACGGGCATTTACATGGTTGATCGTCTCGTTGAACCCATAGATGGATAGGAGCATGATCGAGGCCGCCCCGACAGAAACAAGCAAGTGCGTCTTCACCCCTGCCTGCTTGTTGCGTAAATCCCGCTCCCATCCGATAAGGCCTCCCAGAAAGGCAGCCAAAAGCAGTCGTCCAATAATTGCCGTTGCCGAAATTGTAACTGGTTTCACCCCCCTGGCTATGCAAAAGGAGGCCCCAAATCATGCCTATAAAAAAATAGACAAAAAATGTGAGCCTCCTGATCTCCATCACGCTATTAACTTGTTATAATATTACAATAAATCCAAATTATCGTCAATTCTTATTCTCATTTTAATGGATTAAATAGTATCTATAGTAGTTAAAAACGTCTATGTATGGAAGAATTTGTTTTTATAAGAACTATAATTTCCGTTTCACACAGCCTTTTATTCATTTCAGATTCGGGGTGCCTGAATGTACAAAAACATATCTATTATTCTTTTTATCTTATATACCCTTGCAGGCTGCGGGAGTACCGATACAGACCCGGCCTCAGCTTTGCAGGGCGGGTTCATAATTATTGGGCACCGAGGCGCATCCGCCTACGCGCCTGAGCATACGATCGCGTCCTACGAACTTGCTCATCTTCTTGGCGCGGATTATCTGGAAATCGACTTGCAAATGACAAAGGACGGCCATTTAATCGCCATGCATGATAAAACCGTAGACCGAACAACCGATGGTACCGGCGACGTGGGATTCTATCCCCTCGAAGAAATAAAACTTCTCGATGCCGGTTCCTGGTTCAATCGCTTACATCCGGAGTACGCGCGTCCTGCGTTTGAAAACCTCAGGGTCCCTACACTCGAAGAGATTTTCAGTCACTTCGGGACTTCCGTGAATTATTATATCGAAACAAAATCCCCGGATGAATATCCCGGGATGGAGGATAAATTGATTGAACTGGCGAGGAAATATTCCATCAACCTGACCGGGGAAGGAAAGAATCCAGGCCTCATCCTCCAATCCTTCAGCAGCGAGAGCCTGAAAAGGATTCACGAGCTTGAGCCTGAAATTCCGCTTATTCAGCTTAAAAAATACAAAGAACATGCTTCTCTTACGGGAAAGGAAGCGGGGATAATCAAACAGTATGCGGCAGGGATTGGGCCGAATTTCGAAAAAATAGATCAGAACTACGTTAATAAGGCCCACGAAGCAGGGCTGGCGGTGCATCCTTATACGATTGACTCGGAGCAGGATATGAAAAAAGCATTGGAAATTAGGGTGGACGGAGCCTTTACAAATTATCCTAACCGCTTAGCTGAATTGCTCGGGCGAAAAACAGCGAATTAAATGTCTTCATCGGCAATATGAAGACACGTTCAAACAATCTTCGTCCTCGAAACTATCTTCATTGGGGGTGTTGTATGATGAACACTTCTATATTAAAAGAATTGATTTTTCATCACATATCAAACTATATAAAACTTTTTAATCGCACATTTTATTCAAAGTGAGATAAAGCTGGCCACTTAAAGTTAGTGTGCCAGCTTTTTTCTCTTTCCCGCTGTTTTAATCACTTTCAGGGGTTGTCGCATATTCGAACTCCGCATCAAGATCTTCCGCATGCTTTTCAGCCTGTTCAGGGCTCCAATTAAACAAGCTTTTCATATAAGCCAGGACCGCCTCACGGTACTGTTTGACGGAGCCTATGTCGAATAGCAGGTCGCCTGTTCTTCTCAAAAAGAAATCAAGCGGCGTTGCAATCATTTCATGCTGGATTCCATAGGCCAATTTTGCCATTAGAACGATTGGGATGCCGAATTTATCAGCGTCCTTTTGATGGGTTTTGGCTAAATCATAAACAAGGGGCGCATTTGAACCATAAAAACCCGCAATATGCCTTGCTTCCTTATCGTTCAGCCCCATACTGGTCCCCTGTGGAATTGCCGAGGTGACAAAGCTTGCGAAATTTCCCGAGCCGCCTAAGTCACCGCCGGAAATCTTGATTGATTTCGTTTGGCAAGGTCTTGGCTTTAAATGGCCAGCTGCTTGAAGCTTTTCCGCCACCAGGTCCACAATGGTTTCGGCCATTTTCCGGTACCCTGTCAATTTCCCGCCCGCAATGGTGATTAAGCCTGATGCCGACTCCCAAATTTCGTCCTTCCGCGAAATTTCGGATGGGTTTTTCCCTTCTTCATGGATGAGCGGCCGAATGCCGGCCCAGCTCGATTCAACATCCTCAGGCTTTGCGTTGACATCCGGGAACATGTAGTTGATGGCGGAGATTAAATAATCGCGGTCTGCTAGGGTCATTCTTGGATTCACTTTATCCCCGTTATAAAACGTATCAGTTGTGCCAATATAGGTTTTCCCGCCGCGGGGGATGGCAAAGATCATCCGCTTGTCTGGCGTGTCAAAATAAACCGCCTGCTTTAAAGGAAAGCGGGATTGGTCAAGGACGATATGGACCCCCTTTGATAAAATCAGCATCTTACCTTTTTTCGAACCGTCTTTTTCACGGATTGCATCGACCCACGGCCCGGTTGCGTTAATGATTTTCTTGGCAAAAACCTGATACGTCTCGCCTGTCAGCTGATCTTTTACAACAACGCCGACCACTTTGCCGCCTTCATTAATCAAGTCATCCGCCTTAGCATAGTTGATGGCCGTCGCGCCATTATCTACAGCCGCCTTCATGACTTCAATTGTCAACCTGGCATCATCGGTCCTGTATTCCACGTAATAACCGCCGCCCTTTAGGCCCTGCTTTTTGATGAGCGGCTCTTTTTGCAATGTTTCCTCCACGGATAGCATGGAGCGGCGTTCTTCCTTTTTTACACCGGCGAGAAAATCGTACATCCTAAGGCCAATCGAGGTAGAAAAGCTGCCGAACGTTCCTCCCTGGTGGAACGGAAGGAGCATCCATTCCGGGGTTGTCACATGCGGGCCATTTTCATAGACGATGGCCCTTTCCTTGCCAACCTCGGCAACGACCTTTACTTCAAGCTGCTTCAGATAGCGCAATCCGCCATGCACAAGCTTTGTCGACCGGCTTGACGTTCCAGCCGAAAAGTCCTGCATCTCGATCAGTGCCGTATCGATCCCCCTTGTTGCCGCATCGAGGGCAATGCCGGCTCCTGTAATTCCCCCGCCGATTACGAGTAAATCAAAGGTTTTCCCTTTTAGCTTTTCGATGATTTTCGCGCGGTGCAAATTCGTAAACATTCGTTTTCCTCCTAAAACAGGAAAAGAGACCGCAAAAGACATTACCACTCCGTGTGATAATGCTTCGCGGTCTCTCCAATTCTCCTGCCGTCATATTAACTTAAAAATATTGTATCAAATTCCAAAATTAATTACCATTCAAACGAAGTAGACAATTTTTGTCTACTTAAAAGCCATTGCCGCTTTGACCGCCTTTTTCCAGCCGCTGTATAATTCTTCCCTGACGCTGACCGCCATATCCGGCTCAAACGAACGATCGATTGCCCATTTCGCGGCAATCTCCTCCTGGCTATCCCAAAACCCGACGGCCAGGCCGGCAAGATATGCTGCGCCCAGCGCCGTTGTTTCATTGATCAGCGGGCGTTCAACTGGCACGTCGAGGATGTCGCTCTGGAAGTCCATCAGGAAGTTATTTTTAACTGCTCCTCCATCAACCCGCAAGGTTTTCAATTTAATTTCCGAATCGGCCTCCATCGCGGAGAGGACATCCTTTGTCTGGTAGGCGAGCGATTCAAGTGTTGCCCGAATGAAATGCTCCTTGGCCGTCCCGCGGGTCAAACCGAAAATTGCGCCCCTCACATCGCTATCCCAATACGGCGTGCCAAGCCCGACAAATGCAGGAACCACATAAACACCATCCGTTGACTCCACCCTGCTCGCATAGCTCTCGCTGTCCTTGGCATCCTTAAGCATACGCAATCCATCGCGAAGCCATTGGATAGCCGAGCCTGCCACGAAAATGCTGCCTTCAAGGGCATATTCGACTTTTCCGCCAAGGCCCCAGGCAATCGTTGTCAGCAGGCCGTGCTCCGACCGGACCGCCTTTTCGCCCGTATTCATCAGCATGAAACAGCCCGTTCCATATGTGTTTTTCGCCATGCCCTTCTCAAAACAGGCCTGACCGAACAATGCCGCTTGCTGGTCGCCGGCCGCACCGGAAATCGGCACTTCTTTTCCGAAAAAATGAAACGGTGCCGTCATCGTATACACTTCCGATGATGGTCTGACTTCCGGAAGCATTGATGAAGGAATACCCAGTATTTCAAGAATTTCTTCATCCCATTTTAGATCATGGATGTTGAACATCAGGGTGCGGGACGCATTGCTGTAGTCCGTCACGTGGGCCTTGCCGCCGGAAAGCTTCCAGATCAGCCATGTATCGATTGTGCCGAATAATAATTTCCCTTCTTCGGCCTTTTTCCTCGCACCTTCAACATTGTCGAGGATCCATTTTACCTTCGTCCCAGAAAAATAGGCATCGATCAGGAGGCCCGTCTTTTCACGAAAAACATCGTTATACCCCTTTGCCTTCAGTTCCTCGCAGATTTCGGCTGTTTGCCTCGATTGCCATACAATCGCGTTGTAAACAGGTATTCCGGTCTCATTATCCCAAACAACTGCCGTTTCCCGTTGGTTCGTAATCCCAATTCCAGCTATTTGCTCTGGCTTGATATTCGATTCCGATAAAACACCAGCGATGACGGCAAGGATCGACCCCCAAATTTCATTCGCGTTATGCTCCACCCAGCCGGGTTTAGGAAAATGCTGTGTAAATTCCTTTTGGGACGAATGGACGATTTTTCCGCCCCTATCAAAAATAATTGCCCTTGAGCTGGTCGTCCCTTGATCCAACGCTAAAATATACGTTTCCATCCCATTCCCCTCCACTGATTTTTATCGGACAAAAAAGGAGAAACAAACAGAAATACTCCTCCAATTAGGACTTGTCTGTATGATTCTCCCGAGCACTACCACTTTTAAACTTGATTTCTCTCAATTTATTAAAAAGCCATCTTTCGAAACATGCAGCCATAGCTCGCTTTTGGAGGTTGTCACCCCATGGGCGCCAGCATTAACTGCATTTTCAATATCCGCTGCTGTCCTTATAAATCCCCCGGCCAGCACCGGAATTTTCACTTTTTGCGTTACCTCTGTGATTAAATCCGGCATTGCCCCGGGCAGTACCTCAATATAATCCGGCCTGGTCTTTTCAAGAAGCTGATAGCTTTTCTCCAGCGCATGCGAGTCAATCAAAAAAATCCTTTGGATCGCAAGAACGCCCTTTTGCTTAGCCTTCAGGATGACATTCGCCTTCGTGGAAATCAGCCCGTATGGCTTATATTCCTGGCAGACGAACTCGGTCGCCGCATCATCGCTCTTAATCCCGCGAATCATATCCATGTGGTAAACCATCTTCTTCCCGCGCTCCCCCGCCATGGCACTCACATTTTTCATCTGGGCAATATGCAGCTCAAGGCAAATGCCAATCTCATAGGGGCTTTTCAAAAATGCCTCAAAATCCTTCATATTAGAGAAAGCGGGAAGAATAACCTGGTTCATCTACTTCACCCTTTAATTTCTTTTTTTAAAAAAAGGACTGCGGACGCGTTGCACGGGATTTGCCGATAAACGGACGGAAACCGCACATAAACGTGGTTCTTCCGCTGATAAGCTCTTGGGTTCCGCTGATAAACTGAAATCCAGCCTATCAGCGGATACACCCCAACATTACTCAAACAGGGACAAAAACTCCCCGTATCCTTCTTCTTCAAGTTTATCCTTCGGCACAAAGCGGAGGGCCGCAGAGTTGATGCAATAACGGGCTTGATCCGGTCCTGGCCCATCATCGAATACATGGCCAAGATGCGCATCGGCTGTCTTTGAACGGACCTCAATCCGCCTCATTCCGTATGAAGTATCAAGCTTTTCCTCGATTTCGCTCCGCCTGATCGGCCTTGTAAAGCTTGGCCAGCCACAGCCTGCATCGTATTTGTCGGTGGAACTGAACAACGGTTCACCGGAGACAATGTCGACATAAATGCCGTCCTCTTCATGGTTCCAGAACTCATTTTGGAACGGCGGCTCGGTTGCGGAGTTTTGAGTGACTTCATATTGGATTGGCGTCAATTCGCGGCGCAGTTCCTCATCGCTCTTTTTCTTTTTCCAATTTTCACGGATGAAACCGGCACGTCCGGAGCCTTCTTTGTACGCATTGTAGTGCCAGGTATTCTTTTTATAGTAATGCTGGTGGCTCTCCTCGGCGGGATAAAACGGCTTGGCCGGAAGGATGTCGGTTACGATCGGCTTGTTGAAACGGCCGCTTGCCTCCAGTTGCTGCTTTGATTCCTCCGCCAGCCTGTGCTGTTCTTCATTGTGGTAAAAAACCGCAGTCCGGTACGAGGAGCCGCGGTCACCGAACTGGCCGCCCGGATCGGTTGGATCGATTTGCTGCCAGAACAATTCAAGCAGTTTTTTATAAGGAAAAACAGCCGGGTCGAATGTAATCTGGACCGCCTCGTAATGGCCGGTCGTGTCCGAGCAAACCTCCTCATACGTTGGGTTCTCGGTATGGCCGCCCGTATAACCGGAAACGACCTCCTTAATGCCAGGCTGTTCATCAAACGGCTGCACCATGCACCAGAAACAGCCTCCTGCAAATGTAGCTGACTCAAATTTACCAGTCATGTTGGTCCCTCCTTCTATTAATAAAAATTACTTCTTTTTATTTTTCAAACCAATCAAAATGATTCCCAACGAAAAAACCACCAGGATTATTTTGCCCTGAAACGTCCATTCCGTAACCTGGTAAACGGAATAAGATTCTATCATTAGAGCTGGGATTTTGCCGATTGTACTCGCAAGGGTGAATGCCACAGCCCCCACCGATCCAATCGCCGCCGCAAACGTAACGAGGCCCGAGGGAGCGAATGGCAGGATGCGGAGCGCGAGAATCATGAGAAACGCGTCTTTCCCCCTGGCATTGAGCAGCTTGTGGATCCAGCGCTTCTCCGGCAGCCTTTTCCCGGCCCACCGTTTGAACCCTTTCCTGTACAGGGCAAACGAAACAACCGCACCCGCGGCCTCGCCGGCAATTGAAATCATTGTCCCGCCAACCGGCCCGAACACAATGATGTTCGCCGCTGTCAAAAACACACTCGGCACAACGCCAAGAATGCTAATCGCCACATTCAGCAGCACGCTGATCAATATCGCCGTTTCCCGGTAGTTTTCAAAAAGCCCAATCACCCAGTCCTGCATCACTTTACCCCATTCATGGCGTCGAACACATCCGGCAGCCGAATCGCTCCTCATTAAGGTAAGTATAACGAAAAACATGGGCGGGATGAAATAAATGGTTTGAGGCATCCATTTAAGGCAGTGGTTCTTCCCAATTAATTGTATAAGCGCGCTTTTTGTTATCTCCAACCCATGTCGGGAAGGTGGACATTAAAAGGTATTTTGATACGTTTGGGGAACTGATTTGAAGGAACTCCCTTGCCTGGCGGTTTGTAATCTTAGAGCCTAATAAAAGGGGGTAATCATAAGTAAGCGTCTTGATATGGGCAGTTGGATCATTACAATCGCACCTTGAACAAATCCATGTTTTTGAAGTTCTGATCATTGGGATTTGGCGGCACTTAGGGCACTCGACCCCTTTAATCATTTCTTCCTCCCGGACCCCGAACAACTCCATAATATTGGGAAAGTAGGATTCATGGGAAGACATTAACTGGTTTGATAAGCGTAATAAATGCACATCATCGATAATAGGTTTGGGAAATTGCTTACTTATATGAGGAATTATAAAAGGGAGCTTCGCACTATGGTGGACCCGCTCAATAACTTCCCGATTAGCCGGGCTTGAGCGGACAATCGTACTCGGAAAACTGATAACAACGAGGGGATATATTGGAATAGCGGGCCAACCATTCTTTTTTAAAAATTCCCGAAGCTGTTCCATCTGATACATAGACTGGTAGAGAGGATTGGGATACCCTTCTTGTTTGCCGCTATCCCCAGTCCGGGTAAACTGCCCATTTTCTTCAAATTCGATTAACCCATAAAAGTTTTTGATTTCAAGGGGGATGAGAAGATATTTGGAAAGAAGCAAGATATCTATTTGAAAGTAGTTTGAGGGACCTTTTATGCGGAGTCCGTGAAGAATAACGAAGTCTTGATGAGGAAGGAAACTAAGAGGGTATTCTACTGCTAATTCACCTTTGAAGCCGGTTTTTTCGTTTCTTAGACGCTTTTGGATGTCCGCTTTCTGCGGCAGATTGTCAGGGGTCCGCTGATCAAGTTCCTCTAGTTGGCATAGATAAGGCGGTTTTGTTCTTGGCTTTTTGATCATTGTATCACTCCATTTCTTTTCAGTATAAGTTTCTAAATTTAATAGGAAACCTCCTTCTTTTTTCTAGAAATGACACAAAAATTACAAATCATTTGTCAAAGCGAGCACCGGAATCAGTATTTGCGAACTGTTTATCAGCAAATAACACACGTTTATCAGCATTCGCAAGCGAGTTATCAGTAAACACAAACACTTTATCAGCAAACGAAGGCAGTTTATCAGTATTCGCGGTGTTTACCGCGAGTCGAAACGGAGTAAGCACCCCTATCCCCTGACTCCTCCGTCGCCTTGGCTGGCAGTTTGTTAGCACAAACCAGCTAGATTGAAAGTAAAAGCTTCGAAGCAACGTGTATCAGCAGTTCCGGCCAGTTTATCAGCAAATGACACACGTTTATCAGCATTCGCAGGCGGGTTATCAGTAAACGCAACCACTTTAACAGCAAACGAAGGCAGTTTATCAGTATTCGCGGTGTTTACCGCGACTCGAAACGGAGTAAGCCCCCCTATCCGCATCATTCCCCAACCAAAAAGACACCGCCCTATCCGAGCGGTGCCCTGCTTTCCAACCTATTTTTGTCCTGTAAACTTGATCTTCATCGCTTTTGCCATTAAAACAGGCAAATCAGTATTCTGGTGCAGGCCGTTAAACATGTCGGATCCGGGGCCGAATGCGTAGAGCGGTACGTCAACGCCTGTGTGCGCAGTGCTTGTCCAGCCGACTAGCGCGCGCTCCGAGATAATATCATTGATTGCCATGTCCGGCTTCGATGCATTTTTGATTTTTTCAACCTCCGCATCGGTCAAGTCGAGGGTGGTGTACTGTTTTACAACTTCCTTAATGTTGCTGCGGTTGGCATCGAGCTTGCTGACCATGTAGTCGCCGGTCGCGGTTACATTGCGGAGGATTTCAACCTTTGCATCGTAGACGCCGTAGCCGCCAACGGACATGCCGCCTGTGTCATGGTCGCCCGCGACAACGACCAGGGTTTGCTTGTCTTTTTTAGCAAAGGCAAGCGCTTTGGCCAATGCTTCTTCAAACGCCTTCACGTCGTTCATTGCCCATGCCGCGTCATGGTCGTGGCCGGCCCAGTCGATTTGGCTGCCTTCGACCATGAGGAAGAATCCGTCCTTATCCTTGTTCAAGACATTCAATGCCGCGTCGGTCATTTCCGCGAGGGATGGCTGGTTTGTTTCTTCCCTGTCGAGAGAAGGAGCAAGCGCGTCATCCGCGAACAGGCCAATCAATTTGTTCGATTTTGCCACACCTGTAAGTCCGGATTTGTTGTTGATGTATGTGTAGCCTTTCTTTTTTGCTTGATCGATCAGGGAGTCAGGAAAATACTTTTTTCCGCCGCCCAGCATGACATCAACGCCGTTTTCGAGCAATTGTGGGGCGATCGAAGCTTCATCCGCCCGGCTTGCGACATGGGATGCAAAAACAGCCGGAGTTGCGTGGGTAATCGTCGATGTTGCGACTAGCCCTGTTGCCTTGCCGCTTGCTTCGGCTGCTTCAAGTACGGTCCTAAGCTTTTTGCCATCCGGGGAGGTGCTGATCATGCCGTTGTTCGTTTTCACGCCTGTCGCCATCGCTGTCCCGGCTGCCGCGGAGTCCGTCACTTCCGTATCTGCCGAGTATGTACGGTGCATCCCGACGAGGATGGAGTCCATCTGGCTTTCCTTTCCTTTGAACCAGCGGTAGTTTGTTGCATAGGAAGCGGAGAATCCGTCAGGGATTAAAAAGATTACATTTTTCACCTTGCCGTGGTTATGCTTATATGTTCCATCAGCCCCGGCAGATGAGCCTGCGCCAAGTGCCCCAATTGCCATAGCCGATACAGCGGCAACTGCCAGTACTTTCTTCTTTAACATATTCTTCATTTAAATCCCTCCTGTTGGTTGGTTGGTTGGTACTCTATCATTATAAGAATTACACATGAAGTAATTGTTAATTGGGGGTAAATGTTCCGTAGACGGCAAAATCAGGTATTAACTCCTAACATACTTTGTGAGGACTGGTCCTTTAGGAGGAAAGCATCCCATGTACACCAGCTGAAAAAGACCCTGTTAAGAAACGCTCTCCCCTAAACGCAAAAAAGGCCTGCCGAATCACTTCAGGCAAGCCTTAGTTTGCGGATAAGCGACCCGCATTATACTAATTTGACCGTTCCGTACACATTCCCGTCCTTGCCGATCACAAGTGAGCCATTCTTGAAACGGTCGCTCGTGTTGGCGGTTATGGATATTGTTTTCGTTGTTTTTGTTCTAGGATCGTAGGCGATTGAACTACCCCCCACTTAATTTTCTATCCAAAATTTGAAGTGGAGGATTCTTGTTAAAACAAGACGCATTCCCTATATGCGACCAACACCCGTTCAACTAGGCAATGGGTTTTCTGCTTTTTAATTTCGACAAGCCCATTTGTTCCAGAGCAGTCAAGGCCCCTGGCGCAAATAGTTCATTGGTTTCATGAAACTTGTCTACGTCACAAAGCTCTGAACGATAATACGCATGTGTGCGGATTTCCTTCAGGCATTTTGTTGCATACCCCCACTGCGCCCAATGATGCCTGCAAGCCATCTTCTCCGGTAACAAGGCAAACAACACTGGTGGGAGCTTTTCTTTAAATCGCATTGCCCTCCTGCCAATCACATAGGATGCGGATTCATGAATCGAAATGCCATAGCGCTTCATGTATTTCATTTTGCCAATTTGGCTGGTATACGCTGGGTTCACTTCGAAAACCGCGACCCCCATCTTGTCGGCTCTTGATTTTATCGCAGTACCCATCTTTCTATATGCAAACAAACTCATCTTTCGATTGGCCTTCCTGTTGCCATACGCATTTGATGCTTTTGAAGTGGTTGTATTCAATTTTTCAATCGCAATCGGCTTGTTTGCCTGGCGGGCAATCTCCACCAATTCAATGGCTTTTGCTTCAATGATTTTCGTGATTTGATTGGAATATTTCCCCTCAATATCAAACTTTAAAGCGCATGACGAAACGAGCTGTCCCTTGGCATTGATGTTGGATACGGCGAAATGGTCCACGTTGGAGTCCACTCCAATGATTCCGTCAGCCTTGGAATAATTGATGGTTTCATTTTGCTTAACTTCAAACATGGATTTTACAATATAGTAAGCCCCATGATCCTCCACGGACCAGGCCATTGACTTTCCGGATTTCTTTTTTTTTACAGTTTTTCTGTTGGAGGATGGCCTGGTCGAGAAGTTCCTGGCCATATGGAAAATAGACTGTCGGGAATTCCAATGTAACGCCTGAAGGAGTTTTGAAGGTCAAATGTTGCGTGGAGGGGTCATAGTGGAAAACGAAATTCCCATTGGCGGAGTCTTTCCGGCCTGAAATTACCATGTTGTTATAGCGGGACTGCTCCCACTTCTCCAACCATTGGGAATGTTTCAACTGGAAATTTTCAACCGTGTATTGGGATTTGAATAATTTCCTTGAGCCAAAAACGCAGCTTGGCACAACCGTTTTTAAGGATCGCAGTTTCCTTTCCAAACGGTGCAGTCTGCCTGAGAGGAAACCTATTTTGACTTTCCATTTTTTGATTTCCACATCCAGGTAGCCATGCTCAAATTGATAGGCATGATAGTAAAGGTCACACCTCTTTTTGAATTCCACGACAAAGAAATTTCCTGCTTGCTTCATGTTTAAATTCGCAGGAAATTTCGGATTATTTTTCACAAAGGAGTTTTTGATTTTTCTTAGTTGTGAGAGGCGGCGTTTTTCACTTTTGAGTTTATTTTTAAGGGATTGGATCTGGGCCTCCGTATTGGAAATATGGAGTTTATTCAATTCATCCAGACTTTTATGTTTAGCGCTGGCTTCCTGGACGGTACTGTTGGCATAGTAGTCGTCCAAACCAAACCGTAAGGTGCACGGACTTGGTGCGTTTGGACAGCCCTGAACGCTTTTCTTTAACAAGTGTGCTGAAAGCAAATTGTTTTGCACGATTAAACACGAAAAGAGCATTGTCAATGGCGTTCATGTATTCAGCTGGAAGCGTAATTTTGTAGATTCTATTTGAAAATACTGCCTTCATTCCCATTGCAATACCCTCCCTAAATTGGAATATATTACTATTATACAGGAACGTGTGTTCGAAAACAACCTTTAGCATAACGAGGAAGCGCCGATTCATCACCCACCTACTTCGTTGAGGAAGGAGATGAATCGCTAATAAGATAAATTCCCATCCGCAGCCCCCAAATAACACCGTTCGGCGCCACGGCAAGGGCATGGAACTTGCGCAGCTTCGTCAGCGGGAGCGTGATGGGCTCCGAGGTCACGAAGATAATCTTGTGAAAGTTATCCTAAAGCCTTAATGGGCTATTTGTATTAATAGCGGTTGATAAGAATCTTTTCCCTTCCGAAAAACATCCGGAAGGGAATTTTTTGTAAAAAACCTAATATTGTAAATTACCTGTGCGTTTTTACTGGAAATCCTGAAAAATATGGTAAAATAATATTAGTTAGATGAATAAAAGGAACGATGCCAATGAGGCCACTGACCAATCTTTTAAAACCAGCCTTTAGTATGGATAGGAATACCATCCGCACATTCCACCTTCATGTCGATAGCCTCATTTTTGAGCGGATCAAATGGGTTTCCATTCTTTTGGTTGCCTCCTATCCACTTCTGTTTGCCGTCGACTTTTTTCTGTTAAGGGATCTTGGCAGCATTGTCTATAGAATGAATTTGTTTATTATTCATTCCACATGCTTCTTTGCTTCAGCGATTTTTTTATACTTAAGGAAACGATTAAATCGACTTAACAAGCGATTCATTAATTACGCCTATATTGCTTTTTATCTAGTTGCCGGCGCGGCTGCTTCAATCAACAGCCAAATGCTCACGGGTACGATTGCCGCCTATGTCATTGTCATGATTACGGCCGCTGCAGCTTTCCCGCTCAGGCCTTTGCACTTTTCATTCATGCTTGCAGGTGTGCATACCTTCTTCCTGGCTGGATTGCCCGCGGTAACGGAAAATTACTATACTATGCTGGCCAAGCAAATGAATTCGTCCGGCGCGGCTGCCATTTCTCTCCTGATTTGCTATAGCTTCTACTCGTTCCAAAGGCAAAATTATATAAATGAGGAAAGATTGAAGAGCAAAGAAGAGAGCTTCAAAAGGCTATTTAGCATGAACCCCTCACCGCTCCTGTTAGCGAATCTTGAGGAAAACAAAATCATCTTGATGAACAGGCAGGCAACTGAATTTTACGAAACCGGGGATGTTCCCTTGCTCCGGCTTGAAACAGATTTTATTTTTTCAAGTGCGAACGAGAAGGAATCCATACTGGAAAAGCTGCAGAGTTATGACAGCATCCAAAATTATATGATTGAATATAAGGATTCAGCCGGAACGGCCAAATGGGCAATGCTCAATTTTGAACGGGTTGAATATATGGAGGAGTCCTGTGTACTGATTGGTGTTTCCGACATTACAAGCTTTAAAAAGAAAGAAGAAGAACTTAATCGCCATGCCACCATTGACATGCTGACAGGGATTATGAATCGGCGCTGCGGGCTCGAGATTCTCGAGGGGCATGCACTTTCCCCATCCGGCCAAGAATTTACGCTTTGCTTTGTAGATATCAATGATTTGAAATCTGTGAATGACAAATATGGGCACAATGTCGGGGATGAAATGATAAAAATGATTTGTACGGTCATTTCCAGCCAAATCAGCAGCGATGACATTTTTTTCAGGCTGGGCGGAGATGAATTTGTGATTATTTTTTCTGAAAAAACGCCAGATGAGGCACAAAAAACTTGGGATATGATCACCGTCGAGTTTGAAATCCTGAATGCCACGATGCAAAAGGATTTCAAGCTGTCAGCCAGCTACGGGCTTTACCATTTTACTCCTGGAAGCCGAATGACCGCAGAGGAGATAATTGAGCTTGCTGACAAGGAAATGTATAAGGAAAAGTCGAACTTCAGAGCTGTAACGGTTGATTTATGACCGTGGCAGCTTTTTTTGTAAAATGGCCAAGCAGCGGTTTTTTCAGTATATAAGCAGGTGCTCTCCTGTTTTGTCTATTGTGGTACATCAGCTTATCGGAAATTTTCTAATCATTTTTTCCCCTTTTGGAAACGCTAGTAAAAGGACGAATTTTCTCCATCAAGGAGGTACGGCGAAAATGAATCAGAGGCGGATTATCGCATTAGTGCTCTGCTTCTTTTTAGGAGGGCTAGGAGCGCATCGTTTTTATGTTGGGAAGGTCGGAACCGGCATTCTCCAATTGGTGACTTTTGGCGGCTTTGGCATCTGGGTCCTGATTGACCTGATTATGATCCTGACTGGCAGCTTCAAGGATAAAAACGGCATTAGAATCAGTGAGGAAGTCTAATAGGAAACGCCTGCCAGCTAAGTGCCGGCAGGCGTTTTTCATGTTAGCATTTTTCCAGGCCGCGACGCAGCAGCAGTTTGATTGAAGGAGCAACAAACTTCAAGAATGCGAAGGTTTACATATTTTTCAAAATGCCAATATTCCAAAATCTCCCTCGGCAATTCATCCTTTCCTTAAAGAAAACTGCCTATTTCGATTGGACTGGCTCCACTCTCTCGGCTCCCCGGTTGAAGAACACCTTCATCATAGGAGGAGTTACGATTGTCGTGATCAGTATGACGACTACAAGCACCGCAAACAAATCCTGTGTAAGAAGCTTTGTCTCTAATCCGATGGCAGCAATGATCAATGCCACTTCTCCCCTGGATACCATCGCCGCCCCAATGCCCATGGCGCTATTCCAGCTGAAGCCTGAAAGCTTCGCGCCCAGCGCAGCTCCAACCAATTTTGTCAGGATAGCAAGAACAGTCAGGATGGCAATCAAAGCTAGGTTTTCAGAAATTCCGCTGAATTCTGCCGAGATACCAATGGAGGTAAAAAATACCGGCACGAACATTGAATAGCCGATTGTCTCAACCTTTTCAAATACTTCTTGTTTGAAGCTGGTAACGCTGATTGCTACCCCGGCTATATAGGCACCGATGATAGCCGCAACGCCTGTATATTCGGCAAAGTAAGCAAAAGTAAAACAGATGATCAGTGCCGAGGAGATAACCGTTTCAGTTACCTTCAGGGAACCAAACTTCCTCAGGAACCAAGGGACTGCCTTCCAGCCTACGAGGATTGCGCCAGCAAAGAAAGCGACTTTTTTGAGAATGACGGCAGTAAGGTTGACATCCCCTCCGGCAAAGCTCATCAGGAAGGCCAATGCGATAATGACGACAACATCATCAATGACAGCCGCTCCCATAATCGCCGTCCCTTCACGTGATTGCAGCTGGTTGAGTTCCTTCAACGCCTGGACCGAAATGCTTACGCTTGTAGCCGAAAGCAGCAAGCCCAAAAACCATGATTCCATTGTCGATAGGCCGACCATCCCTCCAACCAGATATCCTCCGACCAGCGGCAGAATGATTCCACCCAGCCCAACAAATGACGAAGCCTTGCCGGATTTCTTGAAATCGTCAATATCCGTTTCAAGGCCAGCGATGAACATAAGCAAAATTACCCCGATTTGGCTTAACTGGGCCAGCGTCACCGTATCATTTACGAGGCCAAGGACGGATGGGCCAAGGATGATGCCGATAAGGAGCTTACCAAGAACGGAAGGCTGTCCCAATCGGACACTTAGGCTTCCGGCCAATTTAGATGCAATTAAAATTATTGCCAGTTGCAGTATTAACACTCTCTCCCACCCTTTCAATTTTTTTCGTTAATATGTTTAAAAAAATACAAAAAGAGCCTGCAACCAAAGGGCAGACTTCTCCCCTTGGTGACAGGCTCCTCCAAGATACGTGTATTTTTTTATCCTTTCCCTTTATACCATACTTACTAAACTATTTCATGGAATTTGCATTGGTATTTTTAACAAATGAAAATTTCAATCTAGCTTTAAACAGGTTTTGTCGTTATGATTACTCCCTTTAAAGGCTTTTCAAGTACATCCTTTGTGCTTCCCTGGCTTGTTTCCGTCTGTACTTTCTTCTTTGGATTGAAGAGGCTATACATGACAGGAACGATGAATAGTGTTAGAAGGGTCGAAGTGGCCAGCCCTCCAATAACGACAACAGCCATTGAGGAGGAAACGATCCCGGCATGGCTTGAAACCGCCATTGGGATCAATGCGCCAACCGTTGCTATAGCAGTCATCAGAATCGGCCTAATCCGGATGACGCCCGCTTCAAGTAAAGCTTCCCTCGCTGCAAGCCCCGTTTTCTCAAATTGCTTTACTTTGTCAACTAGCACAATCGCATTCGTCACAACAATTCCGTTGAGCATCAGCAGCCCAATTAACGCAGGCATCCCAATCGGCTCGTTCACAAGGTAGAGGCCTAGCAATGCGCCTATAAGTGAAAATGGAATCGAGAACAGGATGACAAACGGCGCTTTCCCTTCACCAAAGGCAATGACCATGACAAGGTAAACAAGGAGGATGCTGACCGTAATGGCGATTGCCATATTTTTAAAGCCTTCCTCCATTGCCGCCGAAGCACCCTCCTTGTAATAATTCACACTGTCTGGCAAATTAAGGCTGGCAATGGCCTTATCGGCTTTGGCCGCGATATCACCTGTTTTGCTATCGGTTATTTGGGCGAAAACCATTACATATTCATTCTGGTTCAAGTGGGTTATGACCGTCCGGTTGGTAGCGCGTTTCAGTTCGCCAATTTCCTTCAGTTTGACTGGCATCCCTAGTACATTTGTAATTTGCTGTTCTCCTAATTCATCCAATGAGGAAATAGAATCCATTTTCAGGCCAATTCTAACATCTGTTGGGCTCTCCTCCATTGACATGGTCGTGACAACATCGCCATTAATAAGCTCGCGCAGGCTTTTTCCAACCATTGCCGGCATTAGCCCGTTTTCGGCAAGCTTTTGATCATTCAACTCAATCTGGATTTCAGGCTCATCCCCTTCAAGCGAGGATTGGACATCGGCCATGCCTTTTATTCCTTTAAGTTCTTTAACAATGTCCTTGCTGCTGGATTTGATGTCCTCAAAGTCTGAACCGCTAACAACCAGGACATATTGCGACTGGGCGCCACCCGCAAAATCGCCGACTCCAGTTACGGAAATTTCCTTCGCAACGTTCAGCTTTCCAAATTGTCCGCGCAAATCTTTAATAAAGCCGTCAGCATCCTTGACGGAATCCTTTATCTCGAAACTGATCGAAGCACTTCCGAATTGGCCGTTCACGCTTGTACTGACGAGTTTAACTTCTTCTTTTTCCAATAAAATATCTTCGACAACACTGGCAGCGCCACTCGTGTTTTCAGGAGATGTTCCTTTTTCCATCGTAAGTCTCACGTCATAATTGCTGACCCGCTCCTGAGGCAAAAACGTTGTGCCTAGTTTCGGGGCAATCAATGCGACCGTACCCGCGAGAAGCATGATGGAAACTGCCAGTGTCAGTGCGCGGTGGCCCAGTACCCATGTCAATGAAGAACGGTAGCCTTTTTGAATGAGGCCCTCTTTATGTTCCTTTGGCGACAGCTTCAGGAGGAACAATTTTGACATTAACGGCACGACTGTAATTGCGACGACAAGTGAGAACAACAAAGAAATAACAATCGTCCAGGCAAGCGGCGCGAAGAATTTCCCTGTAATCCCGGGTACGAATGCCATGGGCAAAAATACAGCCACTGTTGTAATCGTTGAAGAGGTGATGGCAGAAGCAACCTCTCTCGTTGCTTCTTCAACGAGTTTTTCGTCGCGCTCTTTTGATGCGCGGACCCGTCTGAACACATTTTCAATGACCACGATTGAATCATCGACCACCCGGCCTACCGCAACGGCGATGCCTGCGAGGGTCATAATGTTAAGTGTATAGCCAAGCATATTCAGAATGGTAAACGATGCGAGAATTGATAATGGAATTGAAATAATCGCAATTAGCGTCGAGCGGATATTCCTCAGGAAAAGGAACGTGACAACAACAGCCATCAAAGACCCAAGAAGTGCTTCGCGAAGCATGGCATATACCGACTCTTTGATTTCAACGGACTGATCCCGGAGGACATCAATTTTTACCCCGGCAGGCAAATTGGCTTTTTTCATTTCTTCCTTTGCTTTATCAACGATTGAAACCACATTGGCTCCGCCTTCCGCGATAATTCCAATGCGGACTCCTTCCTTCCCGTTGATGCGGGTAAAATCGCTCCTATTTTTGCTTTCAAAGGTAATATCGGCAATATCGTTTAACTTAATTTGCTCAAGGGCTTGCGCTCCCTGGGCAAAAAGGGTGATATCCTTTATGTCATTAAGCGAATTTAATTCCTTGCCGACGCGGACCGGCAGTGTTTGGCCGGACAGCTTGACATCGCCAGTAGGTATCGTCATGTTATTCGCTGTGATTGCTGCTTTTACCTGGTCAATCGTAATGCCGCGTTTCTTCATTTCTTCCGGCAGTAATTGGATGTTAACGCTTTTTTCCGCAATTCCGCCAACGTCTACCTTGCTGACCCCATTGATCATCTCAAGCCTTGGAACAAGTTTATCTTTTACAAACTCCTGTACTTCAGCTCCATCCTTTACGGCATAAGCCCCGATTGTAAAAACCGCGGGATCTGGATCAGGCCCCTGCAAAATGTATTCAGGATTTTTCGCTGTATCCGGAAGAGCAATTTTTCCTATGGCTGCTTTTGCCATCTGTTCGGCATCATCCATATCGATGGACATATCGAACTCCATTGTCGCATAAACGGCATTTGCAACCCCGTCTGTATATACATTCTTGACGCCTTCAATATTCATTAGCTCCCTTTCAACCGGTTCGCCAATCTCCTTCATCGCTTGCTCAGGCGAAGCACCAGGGTATGGAATGACAACCGTCAAATACGGAATATCGACATTCGGGTACTTTTCAATATTGATTTCCTTAAGGGAAAAAATACCCCCGGCCAAAATGAGCGCCATTATCAGAAATAGCGCAACTCCATTTTTCATACTGAATCGAATTATTTTTTTCATGTTTGATTATCCCACTCCTTTTAATTCCATGAAACATTTCCTGGAATATTGTCCTCTTTATGGTAATGCATTTACCTTTTTAGGTTATGAAGCCATGGGTTGATTTTTTCCTAGGACTTCAGACTGAGGGGGAATGGGACGGTTGGGTAAGAGAAATTTCCCTAAGTGTGGCTGATTAGATAGAAAAACCGCATTGAAGTGATCTGGATACAAAAAACGAAGACCACTTTAAAGGAAAAATCCCTTCAAAATGGTCTACATACATGGCCACGGCGGTATCCCGCCTGAACATTATCACTATTCACTCTTCACCGCATGGCGGGATAGCAATCCAAATTCCTTGGCTTTCATCAAGGCTTCCGTCCTTGATCCCACGCCCAGCTTATTGAAGATTTTTGTGAGGTTGTATTCAATTGTCCTTTGGCTCATCGCCAGGGTGATGGCAATGGCTTTGTTCGTCATGCCTTTTGAAATCGCTTCGAGTATTTGCTGCTCCTTTTTGGTGAGGCTGATATCGCCAAGATTTTGCTGGCCCTCGACGGTTGTTGGCGCTGCGTTCACTCTCCGGAGCTGCTTCAGCAATTGAAGCGGGATGACGGCATCCTCATTCAGCGCGCACCGGATTGATGTTATCAGCTGTTCTCCTGATGCTGTCTTGCTAATAAAGCCTGATACTCCCGCTTCAATCAGCAAATTGAAATGGGCCATTAAATCAAAGCCGGAATAAATCAGAACCTTCGCCAGGGGATTAACATGCAGGATTGCTTTCGCAAGCTCGATTCCGTTCACCTTCGGCATGTACAGGTCAATAAGGAAAATATCGTATTTGCCTTGCTGCAACTTTACCATCACTTTATCGGACTCGGTCAGGACATCGGCCTCCATATCCGACTCGGCATTAATGATTGTCCGGGTACCCTCCCCGACCGCAGGATGATCATCAACAATCAATACATGGATCATCGTTCTTCCCCCCGGGTATCGACTTCAATTTGGACGCTTAATCCGTCACCAGGGCTGGAGGTAATCATTACCCTTCCTCCCAGGCTTCTAATCCGTTCCTTTATCCCCGCTATCCCCATCGTTTTAAAGGAATCACCGAGTTTTTTCATATCCATTCCCTTCCCGTTATCACGGTATAAGAGGATGGCACAGTTTCCTATTTTTCTTAAAGAGAGCTTTACATCGGCAGCATCCGAGTGCTTCATTGCGTTATTCAACAATTCCTGGACAACGCGGTAAAGCGCCAGCTCCCTCTCCTGATCAAGGCCGCTGATTAACGGGTCCAACTCTGTGCGCAGAATAAAGTTTGAGCGGAGCTTTGTCTGGTCTATCAGATTTTGAATGGACTGGATGATTCCGAGCTCCCTTAAAAACGGCGGCCTCAATTCATTGCAGGTATCCCTCAGCATATGGATATTGTCAAGCATCCGCTCTTTCAGGACGAACAAATCATTTTTAATGTCAGGATTCGGAACTTTGCTTCTAATTAATTCAACCTCGCGCAAAAGCTGCAATAAATCCTGCAGGACGGAATCATGCAGATCGACTGAAAGATTGAGGCGTTCCTTTTCGGAGAGTGAGAACAGAAGCCTCGACAACCAATAAGGATAGGTTTCATTATTGCTTCTGGCCTGTTCCTTATAATCCTCAATCCGGCGGAACAAGTCCTCTATCAGCTGAAAATTTTCAAGCAGGATGCTGGAAAAATAGGCTATTGTCTCAAGCCAGATTTTTTCCTGGACGTTCAGGTTTGTCCGATATCGCTTTAATCCGCTGAACAACACGCTTTTCCGCTTTTTATGTTCCCCAATGATAATACAAAAGCCGTTATGGATTTCAACCAGCGTTCCTGCACGGATTACATCCCAATTGATGCCTTGGATATCCTCAACGATCGAGTCTGGAAGGCCACCCCTCTTTGTCAGTACCCATTTATCATCTTTTTCCGGCTTGATTTCGAGGATATGGACTTCCTTAACCCGCAGGACTTTCCGGACCTCCTCTGCAAGGTTCGAAAGCAGGCTGGAAACCTTCGTTTCATACTTCGCTTTTTGAAAAAAAGTGTAAAGGCTTGCTTCATAGTTGCTTCTTTGTGAAAAGAGATGGTCCCTTGCTTTAAAATCCATGAACTCCTTGCAATATAAAAACAGGATGCTGCAAGAAAAGAAAACAAGGACAATCAGAACCATTTCCCTGGATGCCAAACCAAGATGGAGCGGTTTCCATAACAATAGTGAAACGCCAAACGAAAACGGTAAGGAGAGGATTGAATAATACCTCAGCCTACTTAGTAAAAAATCAATATCGAACAGCTTTTCCGCCAGCAGCAGGTAGGAGAACATCAGTGGAATGACAAGGATGAACAAGCCTGTTATTTCAGCTGAAACCAGTTCTTTTTTAAAGGCAATTAGCGGAAATACATAGAAAACAACAGATGGCGCGAATGCCAAAAAGAGCGTAAACCAAAGGATTTTTAGAATGTTTTTACCTTCCGAGTTTTTATATCTGCTATAAAAGCGTGAAAGCAGGAAGAGAAAACAGGATAATAGGAAAAGGAAGAATACTAATTTTACAATCGTCATTGCCGAAGTCAGTCTTGGAAGGAAAAAGCTCCCCGAAAGCAAAACCATAGCAAGCAGGTAAAACAGATAGATTCCCTTCATCTCACGGTCACCGATTAGTTCAAGATTGTATCTTCGGAAATAACTTTTCATGAAATGGACGAAAAGGATCAGTGAGCCTGGAAATGTAATTGTTGTGGAAAGCCTTCCTATTAAATCCCCCCTAGCGGAAACAAACGATCCCAAATAGGAAATTCCCAGTAAAAGGAGGAAGCATATCAATAGGAAAATAGATTCGTCATCAACTTTTTGCATAAATAAAAAGAGACATAGAAATAAAGACATGCAGATAAACAGGATCGGCACAAAGGAATAAAAAGCCTTTCTCTCATCCATTGTCTGATAAGAAACTAAATAGGTTTGGCGGCTATTTGCTTTATCGGTAATTGTAATGTTCCTAGCCATTTCAACCCTGCCGAACCGGGTTACGGACCTGTGTTTATCCGGCGGTGCTTCATTCACCAGATAAATGGCATCACCCTTTTCAATCCCGGAATCTGCGGCCCAGCCCTTGCCATATAGCTGTTTGACAAGCCATTGCCCATTTGCCTGTTCAACCTCCAAGCCAATGAGGGGGTATTTGGTTATGACAAAAACAAAGTATATCGCCAATGTTAAAACGGCCAATACTGAAATTTGCAGGATGGCCCGCTGAAATTCTGCCAGTTTCATAGTCTCACCTCAAAGGCCGGGAAATGGGTTCTCCCGGCCTTCCGTTTACTCCCAGTAATAGGCCGATGGAGTGATTGTTCCGTCAAAAAAGACCTCGTAAATCGCTTTCAGCTCCTCTGAATTGACCCCTATCAGGCTTGCTGTCCCGTCCTTTACCTTTTCGAGCACATCAAGGTTCCCGACAAGAAATTGAATAACTTCAAGCATCATATTCCTCCCCCTATAAGGTATATTGGATCAGCTGATCTATATATTGATGGCTTACACCAAGATGCTTTAGTTCATGTTTCACTTTGTTTTGATAGATTTTTTTCATTACTCCGATGTATGTATGGACGCCGCTCTCCAAGATGGCGGCAGATATTTTTTCATTGTTTCTGACTAGCTCATCCTGGCCAACTTCCCAACTATAATACTTGCGGATCAGCGCGGAGGCCTCACTTTTTCCTTTTAGCAGATAAAGTGTGGGGAGCGTATACTTTCTGCCAAGCAGGTCGCTCTTATTGTTCCGTCCCCATAAGTCCTGAAGGTCATTATTAAGCTGGCCAATAAGGCCGATGTACCTTGAATAGCGGGCAATTGGTTCTGGGGGAGAGCCGATGGCCAATGCAGATCCAACCAGGCAAGCGAGAGCAGCAAGCGACCCGGATTTTAAAAGAATTGCATTGAGGCATTCACTTTCATCCGGAAGCTGATTCGTTAAATCCATATGCTGGCCATTGCACGCCAACAAAGTATATTCGATGAAAATTCCTGCCGCTTCCTCCTTGAATGGGTGGTTTGACTGGTTTAAGAGATTGATAGCAAGCATCAGGATTGCTGTCGAAGCATTAAGGCCTACTGCTTTATCCAGAAGCCAGGGGTTACCAGCTGCATCCCCGTCCTCTAAATCATCGAGGATGTCACCCGCCAGAACCAGGAGTTCCACCGCCGCACAGATTGCCAGGATTTCTTTTGTTTTCGCCCCATTCATCATGCTGTAATGCAGGATAGCCAATTCAGCAAACGGAAACCCCTTTATGGCCTTGTACTCAACATATGCAATAATTTTTTCCTGAAGGTCCTCCTGCAAAACAGATTTTCTTATCAACCCTACCATTGAATCGAATATTCTTTCCGGCACCTTGACGGTCACAAAGCCATCCTCCAAAAATCATACTCTGTTAATCAATTGTATTAATCATACTAAAAGATTGACGCAATGCCATATGCGTCTATCCGCAAAAACAGTTGTGGGAGTATTATGCAATAATAGGAAGGAAGGTGTACAAATTTTTCCATAAACCCTTGAATCATCAGGCTAAACTAGGCTTTAATACCTGTTTTTACCTGTTATTTTGACAGGCTAATTATACCATTTTTGACAATCCTTGTCTTGAATATATTTCTACTTTTATATGAGAGGAATGAAGCGTATTGTTCCAAAGGGAAACAGATACTGTCTCTCGAAAGCAAGCCATGATGGGACAAGAGGAATTGGATACCCGGGAAAGATACCGTCTCCTCGTTGAATATTCGAAGGATATCATCGGGACGCTTTCCAGTGAAGGAATTTGGACTTACCTCAATAGTGAGGGTGAAACCTTTTTTGGCCTAACTGATCAAAAAAAGGGAAATGGCTCCTCCCTGCTTGAATTTGTCTCCCCTCCCGACCGGATGATCCTATGGAATTATTTGAATGAAGACAGCCATAACCGTTTTGAAATGAATGTAACCGGAACTGGGGGCAAATTGAGAAGAGCGGAATTTTCGCTTGTTCCAATCGTTTTTCAAGGGAAAAAGCAATTTCATACTACAGTCAGGCATAGTGGTTTGCATGTGAATAAACCCGATAAGGAACTATCCCTCAGCGGCCAGATGGCAGCCGTGATTGCCCATGAAATCAAGAATCCCCTTACTGCCATTAAAGGGTTTACACAATTCATTGCCGAAGGGAAACCGGACCCGTACAGCCAGGTAATTTTAAGCGAGCTTGACAGGCTGGAGGGCATCGTCGACGACCTATTGCTGCTGGCTAAGCCTCGCTGCAAAAAACTAGAAATATCAAACCTTGTCGATATTGCTCAGAGTGTATTAATGCTTCTGACGCCGATTGCAAAAGAAAACAATATCATCTTTGAGGAACGGTATGAATCTGCTGATGTACCGGTCCATTGCTCACCTGGAAAAATCAAGCAGGTACTGATCAATATCGTTAAAAACTCAATTGAATCAATGCCTGTAGCGGGTACCATATTGCTGGAAATAAAGAATGAGGAAGGATTCGCAATACTTAGCGTGAAGGACGAAGGAACGGGAATTTCCGAAGATGATTTATTGAAAATTGGACAACCCTTCTATAGTACGAAGGAAAATGGCACGGGCCTTGGGCTCATGGTTAGTAAAGAGATCATTAAGAGCCATGGCGGCAGCATGTTTATCAGGAGCAAGGAGAATGAAGGGACGAAGGTCACCATTCGTCTGCCGCTTACTGCTAAGGATGCAAGCCACCCAACCGGTTGAAAAAAAGCCTTGCTTCTAAGCGGCAAGACAAGGCCTTTTCACATCCCTTCCAACGCTTCGTTGTACAGGACCTGAACAAATTTCTTTATATTTATCCGGGTATGCAGGGAACTTCCCGCTGTTTTCTTTTCAAGTTCGATCATCTTCAATCTCACATGGGAATAGTCGAAAAATTTGGAGGCGTATTTTTCGAATTTAGGGTTACTGTAATCGGTCAGGCCAATGGATGCAATATGCCCGAGAGCCTGATGGATGGCTCTCCTGACCCGCTGCTCTCCCGCCTTTGTTTCCTTCTGGATTTGGTCCATGGGCGTCTTGCTGCCCAGCCTTTTAACCATTACTTGCTGGAATAGATCCTTGAGTGGAGGCATCTCCCTGTTCCCTTCCTTTTCGTGGGCGTAAAGGATACTCAGCATATCGAGCAGATCCTTGCCTCCACTCTCGCTATAGATACCAAGTTCCAGCAGCACGGTTTTACCTGCTGCAACAATCGAAGGGACAGCGTTTTTCATTTTCAAGGGGCTGGGGCTTTCTTTTAAACTGCCGAGAACTCGAAGTGACTCATGAATAGCGTTTAATGACCTTTGAATCTGAAGATAATCACTTACCTTTTTTACGATATGGACTACCTCAAGCTGGTTAATCGGTTTTGTAATGTAATGCTCGACACCCAGGGTATAGGCTTCACCTATAAGCTCTTTCGCTTCAACCTGGGAGACCATGATGATTTTGCCTTCAAAGTAAGGAGCTATTTCCCTTAAAGTTTCAATCCCATCCCGATTCGGCATTAAGAGGTCGATTAACAGGATATCAATATTTCTCCTGGCTAGTTCATCCACATACACCTCTGAACCATCTTCCGCTTCCCCCGCTACCTCGCCGAGTCCATGATCTTCGATAATGTTTGCCAGCATCGCTCGTACGGATGCCGAATCATCCACGATAAAAAACTTCATGAAAATTCCTCTCTTTCTGTAAGTGCTTTGACAGGAAGGCTAAAGTGGAAAATGGTTTTATAAGAATCCGTACCGCCGCTTCCTTCCAAAAGGAGGATTCCCCCGCCCAAGCTCTCAATGCTATCCTTTACGAACGAAAGCCCTATTCCATTCGAGGCAATTCCGGATTCGCTGAATTTCGTTGTAAATCCAGGTTCGAAAACAAGGCTTTTTATCCTATCGGGAATGCCGGAACCTGTATCCTTCACCACAACCCTTAGCTGATCAATGTCCCTCCAGACACAAACCCCGATTTTGCCAGCGGAAGAAATTGCTTCAACAGCATTCGAAATCAGGTTATTCAGAAGGGAGAGAAGAATGACTGCATGGTAATCGGGGTGGCTTCCGGCGGTTTCCACCCCATACTGTATTTGCTTCCCCTGCATTTCCCCGTACCGTTTATTGGCTGTAACGGCTACATCCAGGATTTCTTCAATGGACATGACGTCCTTAAGGTTCTCTTTGGCCATCAGCTTTGATAAGCCAGCGTAAATCCTCTGGCTGTCCTTTTTCACTTCATGCATCCTGCCCGCGATGCCAAGCGCTTTTTTGGCGGCTTCATCCCTTGAGGCGCCCTTTAATTCCCGGTAGAGAGCATACCATTCTCCGGTAAGCTCCTCGGCATTTTTCATAGATTTTTTCAATTGAATCCTTTCAACATATAAATTCGAAACCATCAAGAGCATTTCCTCATTGCGTTTCCTCTGAATCCCCTCGGATAGCCTTGCTTCCCTAATGACAAAAATATTATAGAATCCAAGAACGAAAAAGCTTCTGAAAAAAGCAATCCCGACGATGATCATAAACGATTTGGCAGTCATGGGCATCTGGCTGAAAAAGGATCTGCAGAAAAGCTCGATCAACGTGGAGATAATTTCGGCTGCCACTCCAAAAAGGCCAAGGTAAACTGGGTTCTTATACAGCTTTTTAATTTTGAAGAGGTGAAAAAGAACGGCAAATGCCACGTAATAGAAAAAAACCGGGAAATGAAGTTTAATAGCTTCTTCGAGCAAGAAATTCCCATATACTATTTTATTGAGGACGATACGAAAAATGACAACGGAGGTGCCTGTCAAAAAACCTGCCAGAATTGGATTCGATTTTCGAAACCATAACAAGATGAAGAAAAAAGCAGGTGTACCAAGGCTTACCCGCAGGTCCCCCTGAAAAGGGAAGAATTTTAATTCCCCAGCAATCGGGACAATAATTGCCATTAAAATATAGATTACTATATTCCTCCACATGATGTTCAAGCACCATCACTCGTTTCACCTTATGTTGTACAGCCCCATTTTAATGCAAGAGCTTTAGATTAGTTGATAAAAATATGGCAATTGTATTACTTTTTTTCTTCAACGTGTCGTTTTCTGTAGATTTTCATAGTCTGAGGCTTATACTATTTGCGTGGGAACAAGCCAGCAAGATTAAGCAAGAAATTCGCCCTTGCTCTTACACGATATCATTTTTCTTATACCTAACGAATCCACATGTGAAAATCTTCACAAGGAGGAGGGCGCGATTTCGCGGACGAACGGAATATAAACCCCAGCTTTATAAAAAACATACTTGCAAGGAGGGATTTATTATTATGTTTTGGCTTGAATTTTTAGTTGTCCTGGCCTGTATTTTCATAGGTGCAAGGCTTGGAGGAGTCGGCCTCGGGGTTATGGGGGGCGTCGGCCTGGCAATCCTAGTTTTCGGTTTCGGCCTTCAACCAACCTCCGCTCCAATTGACGTCATGCTGATGATTTTAGCTGTCGTTACCGCCGCAGGCTCCCTGCAGGCCGCAGGCGGAATGGAATACCTAGTGTATCTCGCCGAGAAGGCTTTGCGGAAAAACCCTAAACAAATCACATTCATTGCTCCAATTGTCACGTATATTTTCACCCTTTGTGCCGGAACAGGCCACGTAGCCTACTCAGTGCTTCCTGTTATTGCCGAGGTATCACGCGAGTCCGGGGTCCGGCCTGAACGGCCAATGTCAATCGCGGTCATCGCCTCCCAGCAGGCTATTACCGCCAGCCCAATTTCAGCAGCCACAGTCGCATTGCTTGCACTACTTACTGATTTTAAAATTGAATTGCTCGATATTTTAATGATCTGTATTCCGTCCACCTTTATCGCCTGCATGATTGCTGCCTTCGTTTCCAGCAAAATGGGCAAGGAGCTACCAAATGACCCTGAGTATTTGAAGCGCCTCGAAGCTGGCCTTGCGCCAATTAAAAAAGATAAAAAAGCATTCGTTCCAACAATGGGAGCAAAGCTTTCCGTCGTCCTGTTCCTTTTAGCAGCTGTATCGGTTGTTCTTCTTGGGTCTTTTGAGGAACTCCGCCCTGGCTGGGATATCGAGGGAGTTTTCACCCGGATGGGCATGCCTGCCTCAATTGAAATCGTTATGATGACCGCGGCGGCACTCATCCTTTTATTCTGCAAACCAAATGTTGAAGATATTGTTTCTGGAAGCGTGTTTAAAGCCGGAGCAGCCGCTGTCGTGGCCATTTTCGGAATCGCCTGGATGGGAGATACCTTTTTCCAGGGCAATATGGCGATGATATCCGGTTCGATTTCGGATTTGGTAACATCGGCGCCTTGGCTGTTCGCCATCGCCCTGTTCGCGCTCTCCATCCTTCTCTACAGCCAGGCAGCAACAGTCAGGACGCTTATGCCGCTTGGAATCACATTAGGCATAAACCCAGCGCTATTAATCGCAATGTTCCCGGCTGTAAACGGCTACTTTTTCATCCCGAATTATCCTACTGTTGTCGCGGCAATCAACTTCGACAGGACGGGAACGACCAGAATTGGAAAATATGTTTTGAACCATAGCTTCATGGTCCCAGGGTTGGTAGCTACGATTTTCGCTGTCGGGATTGGCATATTGCTAAGTTCGATTTTGTTATAAAAAAGGAAGCAGCCGTCCAAAGTGGGCGGCTGTAACTTTAGAAAATAGGAGATGAACAAACATGGCAGATCTAGTGGATTTTCGTATTGAAAAGGACTTTCTTGGTGAGAAGTCTGTACCGAGAGAAGCTTACTACGGTGTTCAAACGATGCGAGCGATTGAAAACTTCCCAATCACCGGATACCGGATTGATGAAGCGTTGATCAGGGCAATGGCTGTTGTTAAAAAAGCCGCCGCCATGGCAAATGCCGATATTGGCCAGCTGGATAGAAGGATCGCCCTAGCAATCGCAGCGGCCGCGGATGAAATCCTGGCCGGAAGCCTGCATGGGGAATTCATCGTCGATCCAATCCAAGGAGGTGCCGGTACCTCCATCAACATGAATGCCAATGAAGTAATTGCGAACCGGGCTCTCGAATTGCTTGGCGAAGAGAAAGGCAATTACAAAATTATCAGCCCCAATACCCATGTCAACATGGCTCAATCAACCAACGATGCCTTCCCAACGGCAATTCATCTGTCAACGCTTGATTCCCTTGATGGCCTGCTTAAGGAAATGGATAAACTTTATGCTGAGTTTCTTAATAAGGCAGAGGAATTTGACGGGGTAATTAAAATGGGGCGCACTCATCTACAGGATGCCGTTCCGATTCGGCTGGGCCAGGAATTCGAAGCGTATGCCCGGGTGTTGAATCGGGATATCAAGCGGATTCAGGCTACACGCGACCATCTTTATGAGGTAAATATGGGCGCGACCGCTGTAGGAACCGGGCTCAACGCGGATCCTGCCTATATTAAGAAGGCGGTCGCCTACCTGGCTGAATTCACAGGTTTTCCACTGATAGGGTCTGAAAACCTTGTCGACGGTACCCAAAACACCGATTGTTATATCGAGGTTTCCGGTGCTTTGAAGATTTGCATGCTCAATATGTCCAAGGTAGCGAACGACTTGCGGATGATGGCGTCAGGCCCCCGCTGCGGCCTTGGGGAGATCAATCTTCCAGCACGTCAGCCGGGATCCTCAATCATGCCTGGCAAGGTAAACCCTGTCATGGCCGAGGTATTGAACCAGTGCGCATTCCAGGTAGCCGGAAATGATTTGACCATCAGCATGGGCAGCGAAGCCGGGCAGTTTGAGTTGAACGTTATGGAACCGGTCATCATTTTCAATCTGCTCCAATCGATCAAAATAATGAAAAATGTCCTTTGCGTCTTCCGTGAGCATTGCCTAAAGGGCATTACTGCAAATAAGGAGAGAATGGAAGATTACGTGAATAATAGTGTCGGCATCATTACCGCCATCAATCCGCACGTGGGTTATGAAGCTGCCGCTTCGATTGCGAGGGAAGCAATCCTATCCAACAGGCCGGTCAGGGACATCGTCCTGGAAAGAAAGGCGCTTTCCGAATCCGATTTGGCTACAATCCTTAATCCGTTCGAAATGACCCATCCCGGAATTGCCGGCAAGGAATTGATAGAAGAGAAGGCCAATTCTTCCAGGGAGCCGGTAATGGCGTAACCAAAATGGAATTCAGGAGGCTGGCACAATGAAACAAAACCAGCATTTTTATAGAAAGCTTCATTCATTGTCAGGAATCATCCCGGTTGGGGTGTTCCTGACAGTCCATTTATTTGTCAATTACACTGCTACTTGGGGAACTGACGCATACAACACGGCCGCGGGAGTCATGGTGAATCTTCCCATTAAATATCTTTTGGAGGCCTTCATCATTTTTATCCCGATGTACTTTCATGGGATTTACGGGATGTACATTGCATTTCAGGCGAAAAACAATGTCACCCGCTATCCATTTGCTCGGAATTGGAAGTTTTTCCTTCAAAGGCTTTCGGGGGTCATAACCCTGATTTTTGTCACCTGGCATATTTGGGAAACGAAAGTACAGGTTGAGTTTTTCGGTGCGGAAGCGAACTTCCATCTTATGGCCGGCATCGTCGATAATAAATTTGCCCTTGCCCTGTACCTGATTGGCATCATCGCTTCGATTTACCATTTCGCCAATGGCATCTGGACATTCCTGATTACATGGGGAATCACCGTTACACCGAAGTCGCAAAAGATATCCCACTATCTGACACTTGGCTTTTTTGTCGCGCTGTCAATCATTGGGATACGGGCCATCCTGGCATTTGCTTAATAGCTGAAGGAGGACGATTGTAATGAAACACGGAAAAGTTGTAATCGTGGGAGGAGGGCTTGCCGGCTTGATGGCCGCTATTAAAATAGCGGAAGCTGGTACAAAAGTGGACCTCTTCTCCGTCGTTCCTGTCAAACGATCCCATTCAGTTTGCGCACAGGGCGGCATTAACGGCGCGGTCAATACGAAGGGCGAAAACGATTCCCCATGGGAGCATTTTGACGACTCAGTGTACGGAGGCGATTTCCTCGCCAACCAGCCGCCGGTTAAAGCAATGTGCGAGGCAGCCCCAAAAATCATCCATATGTTCGACCGGATGGGCGTTATGTTCAACCGTACCCCGGAGGGACTGCTTGACTTCAGAAGATTTGGCGGCACCCAGCACCACAGGACGGCCTTCGCCGGTGCAACGACCGGCCAGCAGCTGCTGTACGCCCTCGATGAACAGGTGCGCCGGTTTGAAGTACAAGGCTTAGTGAATAAATATGAAGGTTGGGAGTTTGTTTCGGCTGTCCTTGATGACAGCGGAGCATGCCGGGGGATAACGGCACAGGATTTAAGATCAATGGAAATCCGCCCCTTCCCCGGCGATGCAGTTATCATTGCGACCGGCGGGGCGGGTATCATTTTTGGCAAGTCGACCAACTCGACAATCAACACGGGCTATGCCGCTGCGAGGCTTTACGAACAGGGAGCATTGTATGCAAACGGCGAATTTATCCAAATTCATCCAACCGCAATCCCCGGAGATGACAAAAACCGCCTGATGAGTGAATCGGCAAGGGGCGAAGGCGGCCGTGTCTGGACATATAAAGACGGGAAACCATGGTATTTCCTTGAAGAGAAGTATCCAGCCTATGGGAATTTGGTGCCAAGGGACATTGCCACGAGGGAAATATTTGATGTATGCGTCAACCAAAAGCTTGGAATTGATGGAGAAAATAAAGTCTATCTAGACTTGTCCCATATTGATGCAAAGCAGCTCGATATCAAGCTCGGGGGCATAATGGAAATCTACGAAAAATTTATGGGGGACGACCCGCGTAAAGTCCCGATGAAAATTTTCCCCGGCGTCCATTATTCGATGGGCGGCCTGTGGGTCGATTTTTCCCAGCAAACGAACATCCCGGGACTATTTGCCGCGGGTGAATGCGACTATTCCCAGCATGGGGCAAACCGCCTGGGCGCTAACTCCTTGCTGTCGGCTGTTTACGGCGGAATGGTGGCCGGCCCGTCAGCCCTTGCCTATATCAAAGGGCTGGAGAAATCAACCGACGAAGTCTCTTCTGCCCTGTTTGAACGCCAGGTTCGGCGGGATGCTTCCAAATTCGAAAGCATTCTCTCGATGGAGGGGAATGAAAACGCCTATCTACTCCATAAGGAGCTTGGCGAGCTGATGACCGATAACGTAACAGTTGTCCGCGAAAACAAAAAACTGAAAATGACTTATGATAAATTGCATGATTTTAAAGAGAGGTTCAAACGGATCAATCTCGAAGACACGGCGAAATGGAGCAATTCCAGCACCTCGTTCGTCCGCCAGTTGCAAGGAATGATTAACCTGGCTCATGTTATCACGCTTGGAGCCTATAACCGGAACGAAAGCCGCGGCGCCCATTATAAGCCTGAATTCCCCGAAAGAAATGACGAGAAATGGCTGAAAACGACAATGGCAAAATATAACCGGACGACCGGGGAACCTTCCCTCTTTTACGAAAGCGTCGATGTATCGCTTATCAAGCCGCGGAAGCGCGACTATACAAAGGCGAAGAAAGGGGGGCAATAAGGATGGCAAGCGAGAAAAGCATACAGTTGATTATTACCCGGCAAAAAGATGCCCACTCGGCTCCATTTGAGGAGGAATTCCTTGTCCCCTACCGCCCGAGCATGAATATTATTTCGGCGCTGATGGAAGTGCAAAAAAGGCCTGTTACCGCTCAGGGAAAATCAACATCTCCTGTATATTGGGAGTCGGTTTGCCTGGAGGAAGTTTGCGGAGCCTGCTCGATGGTCATTAACGGCAAACCCCGCCAGGCCTGTTCAACCCTAATTGACCAACTCGACCAGCCGATCCGGATTGCCCCGCTTGGGACTTTTACAGTTGTCCGGGATTTGGCGGTGGATCGGAGCCGGATGTTCAATGCCCTTAAAAAGGTCAAGGCGTGGATTCCGATTGACGGGACGCATGACCTTGGCGCCGGTCCAAGAATGCCGGAGAGGACAAGGCAATGGGCATACGAGTTGTCCAAATGCATGACCTGTGGCTGCTGCCTGGAGGCTTGCCCGAATGTGAATGACAAGTCGACCTTCATGGGGCCTGCTCCGCTTTCCCAAGTCAGGCTTTTTAACGCACATCCGACCGGGGCCATGCATAAAGAGGAACGGCTCGAAGCAATCATGGAGGATGGCGGAATCACAATGTGCGGGAATTCCCAAAACTGCGTAGAGGTCTGCCCAAAAGGCATCCCGCTGACAACATCGCTAGCCCATTTGAACAGGCAGGTAACGGCCCATTCATTTAAGAGCTTTTTTGGAAGCTATTGATTTTTTTAATAAATCGAAAGGCAGGAGCCCGTTCCTGCCTTTCTTTTTAGGTAAAGCAATTATTGATTTCAAAAATGAAGACACTTTCAACTAGATTCCCCACCCGAAACTGTCTTCATCAAGGCTATGAAGACTCTATTAAACGATTCCCCCACTCGAAACTGTCTTCATCATCGCTCTTATTCCGCGCTGCACACAGGCTTCATCCTCGCGGTAAAATGGCGCAGCATTTTTGGCTCATGCACAAACTCCAATCCCACTAAATTCGCAGCCCTCTCTTTAATCGCAATCAATCCGTGGGCGATGAAGTCCATATGGTTATACGTATAAACCCGGCGCGGAATCGTCAACCGCAACAACTCTAGCGGGCTTTCGAGCTGTAATCCCGTTTCGGCATCCCTGCCCATCAGAAGCGAGCCAATTTCCACCCCGCGGACCCCCGCTTCCTCCTTTGCCTACTAATACGACAATTTTGACGGGAACTCCCCAAGTTTTTGCATGAGGGCTACCAGTTTGGAAATAGTAACAGTATCCATTTTTCAAAGTAACCAGGCTGAAGTTCGTCCAGCCCCCTCTTTAAATATGTCTGCATATACGACAATGTGAGACGCAGGAAAAGGATGTGCCTTTCATGGATTTTTATCAAAGCCACGAGGTTCTTACTTCCCTTGAATGGGTGCTAAGATCGGCTATCGCATTCGCTTTTTTGGTGATTGTCGCCAAACTCCTTGGCCAGCGGGCCATTTCCCAGTTAAGGCTGCTTGATTTCGCCATCGCCCTGGTTATCGGGAACATTATTGCCCACCCTTTGTCAGACAAGCGCTTGGACATGAAAGGATCAATTATTTCAACCTCAGTCCTGGTCGTTTTATATATTTCCGGGATTTATTTAATGCTTAAATGGCCCTGGTTCAGGAGACTCATCAATCACGCCCCAATTACAATTGTCGAGGATGGAAAAATCCTCTACGATGGCTTGAAAAAAGCACGGATATCCCTCGATGTCCTGTTGGAGGAGTTGCGTGAAAAAAAGATTGAGGACGTAAAGAAAGTTGCGCTCGCTATTTGGGAGGCAAACGGACGGATCTCCTTCTTTTTGGACCCACAATATGAGCCTCTTACACCCGCAGCTTTAAAATTGGACACCGAGCCGTTCTTTTTGCCAAAGGTAATTATCAAGGAAGGGAAAATCAATTTTGAGGAGTTGAGCAAGATTGGGAAGGACGAGGGCTGGGTCAAAATTGCCTTGCAGCGAACCTATCAGACAGAAGTGGACGATGTTCTGCTTGCCACCTTGGATAGGCAGGAAAACATAAAGATTTTTTTATATAAATGATTATCATCGAAGGCTTTGTATGGATTCCCAAGCCTTTCTCCACAATTTGGATGAGAAAATATTTTTTAAAAACATATTTTTCGGGTAATGGTATCCTAATCGAAAATTCTTATTTAATTGCAAAGGGAGGGACAGACTGACAAATGACTATCGAGCCTTCTGTAACATTGAGAGATATATTTGGCCCACAGCTTGTTTTTAATCCGCGCGTATCGTTTGAAGGGGTAGGCTGGATTCCAACTGACTCCATCCTGGATGATTTCCGCACCGGAGCACTTCTTCCAATTGCCGGTGAAATGCCTCTTGTATGCAATGACAGGACCGTAACCGATGATGCGCTGGAGATTTTAAAAACAGCGGGAATCACCCCAGCAGAGAACCTGCTCGTTTATGATTCAGAGGAAAGCTTTTACAGCCTTCTGGACTCTCTCAACAACAGTCCTCTTAAAAAAGTGATGAACCAGCCGCTGCCGGACGCCGAAGTGCCTGAGGAAAATTACTGGATTGATAAAGAGGTATTTTCATATTTAAACAATAAAGCCAACCTTGGGGAGCTTGTCCCGCGGGAGAATCGTCCGAAACGGATTGTCGTCAGCCCTTCCGAGGCAGTAACGGTAAAGAAGGAATGGGGATTCCCTTTTGTGATGAAAGCGGGAACCGATCTCCCGAATGGAGGCGGGTTCGATGTCTTCTTTTGCCATACAGATGAGGAATTTCACGAGGGGCTTGAGCTACTGAAGGACAGCCAGAGCATCGTGTTTGAAGAGCTTGTTGATATCCGGAAAAATTACTGCATCCAATTTGCCAAAATGCATGATGGAAAGTTAATTTATCTAGGTGCGGGCGAGCAAATTACCACCGAGTCTGGACAGTATAAAGGAAATTGGATTTCCGATGCCGAGGGACCACCCGAAAAGGCGATCGCCCTTGGGAAGACCATCATGGAAAAAGCATGCGGACTAGGCTACAGAGGGGTTGCGGGATTCGATATTTTGTTAACCGAGGACGGAAGGGTATTATGCATCGACTTGAATTTCCGCTTAAACGGTTCCACCCCCGCCCTCCTGCTGAAAGACAGTATTTTTAGCAGCCGCCAGACCCGGGATATGATGTTCAAAACCTGGAAAATTGACAGTGGCTGGGATGATTTCCGTTCTGTATGCACAAGCCTGATTAAGGACGGATCGCTCATCCCGCTGGCCATCTACCATCCCGAAGATGGCGCAGACCAGGAAATGAGGCCGATTATTAACGGCATTTTGCTTGGGAGCTCCAGGGAAGACATTTTGGAAAAAGAAAGTTTATTAGCCGAAAAGGGCTGGAATTAAATAATTTACAAAGGATAACCGCCCTGTATGGATGGGGGTTATCCTTTTTTACTTGGAAAGGGAACGAAAACCGCCTAAAAATTTGGGCCTTTCAAACCGATCAAGCCATTATCCTGTAAATAGCGGATGACATTTCTTGCGGATTCCCAGACCGGGTCTTCCGAAGTATCTACCACGAGTTCAGGCTCAAGCGGAGGTTCATACGGGGAATCGATACCAGTGAATTCCCTAATTTCACCTCTCCTCGCTTTTTGATAGAGGCCTTTAACATCCCTTTTTTCACAGATATTAAGAGGGCAGCTCGTAAAAACCTCGATGAATTCGCCAGGTTCGAATAGCTTCCTAACCCGAGTCCTGTCTTCACGGAACGGTGAAATGAAGGCGGTCAGCACAACCTGGCCGCTGTCGACAAACAGCTTTGCTACCTCGCCAATCCTGCGGATATTTTCAACGCGGTCCTCCTTGCTGAAACCAAGGCCGCTGTTCAAGCCATGGCGGATGTTATCGCCGTCAAGCACATAGCTGCGGACCCCCATTTCATACAACTGGCGATCCACCTCGTTTGCAACGGTTGATTTCCCCGAGCCCGACAGGCCCGTAAACCAAAGGACAAAGCTTTTATGCCCATTCAAAAACTGGCGCTCCGTTTTTGAAATCAAAGCGGGATGCCAGACAATATGGTCACTCATTTTTCCCCACCATCTCCTGATGGGAAAGCTGCCGCATCCTCATGCCCTCGATTAAGATGCCGGCTACCTCAGGCCGGCTGAATTCCGGCGGAGGCGCTTCCCCCCTTTGCAGCATAGCCCTCACCTTCGTTCCCGAAAGCGCAACATGATGTTTTTTATCATGGGGACATGTCTTTACGGATGCCATATTCCCGCAAATCTCACAGTAAAAGCTATTTTCGAAAAATAGCGTCTCGATGCCGATTTCTTCCTTACTAAAATGGGAGAAGATTTTCTGAGCATCATACGTTCCATAATAATTCCCTACTCCCGCATGGTCACGGCCGACGATAAAATGGGTACAGCCGTAATTTTTTCGGATGAGCGCATGGAAAATCGCTTCCCGTGGCCCGGCATAACGCATTGCCGCCGGAAAGACCGATAATAGGACCCGATCTTTTGGATAATATTTTTGCAAAAGGGCCTTATAGCTTCTCATCCGGATATCGCCCGGAACATCATCCGCTTTTGTCTCGCCGACAAGCGGATGCAGGAACAGTGCATCAACTTGTTCAAGGGCGCACTTTTGGATGTATTCATGGGCCCGGTGGACCGGATTCCTCGTCTGGAAGCCAACAACCGTTTTCCATCCATGCTGCCGGAACAGCTCCCTTGTCGCAGCCGGATCCCTATTTTCATTTTTATAGGGGTTTTCCGGCCTTTCGATCAAAATGATTGGCCCACCGAGATAGACCTCACCCCGTTCAAACAGTTTTTTTACCCCTGGATGTTCCTGTTCTTCGGTCCTGTAAACCAGCCTGGCTTCCTTCTTTTTATCGGGAATGTATAAATCGGTGACTTCCATTATTCCATAAACAGTCCCTTTCCGCTCCAGGTTGATTGTGTCGCCAAGCCTGATAAGGGCAGCAATCTTTCTCTCTACAGGAAGAGTTATTGGGATGCTCCAAACAGTGCCATTGGCAAGGCGCATTTTTTCCACAACGGTTTCATACTCTTGTTTTTCCATAAATCCGCAAAGCGGGCTGTAAGCTCCAATTGCTATTAATTCCAGGTCGCTTAGGGCCATCGCATCCAGTTCTACCGCCAGATTGCCTGGATCGATCCTATAGTCCTTTTTGACCCGGTTGACCAGGGCTCCCCCATGAGGATCCATCATGTAGTTTTCCTCCTAACACTTTCAAGTGATGCCTTCTTATCAACTTACAAGGTTTTGTTTTTCGCCAGTCAGCCCCCTCTGGCTTTGTGGAGACCACATTCTGTTTTCTGGGTGTTCGCCCATCTTCCCGCGCGCATATCGCCTTCCCCGTTGACCGACTGGGTGCATGGACGGCAGCCAATGCTCGGATACTGCCTATCATGGAGCGGGTTATAGGGGAGATTATTGAGTTTAATATAATTCCAGATATCCTCCCACTTCCAATGGATAAGCGGACAGATTTTTATGTTTTTAAAATTGTCATCCTTATTGATGTATTGGACGTGCTTCCTTGTTTCAGACTGTTCCCTCCGCAGGCCGGAAATCCAAGCCTTTACCTTGCCAAGCTCCCTAGCCAGAGGCTCGACCTTCCTAATTTGGCAGCACAGGTTCGGGTTGCACCTCCAGAGTTCTTCCCCATGATGGGCCGCCTGTTCTTCAAGGGTTAAATCCGGCTGAACCATCATAACCTTAAAACCCGGATAGTTTGCCCTGACTTTCTCAATCAGTTCGTACGTTTCGGCGAAATGAAGGCCGGTATCCAGAAAAAGGACGGCGGCTTCCTTGTTTATTTTTGAGATTAAATCAAGCATGACGATGCCTTCTGCGCCAAAACTGCAGGCGTAGACGATTTCATCCCCATATTCCCGGTATGCCCACTTCAGGACATCGACCGTATCTTGATGATTCTCCAGTATTTCGCTTACCTTCCCTTCCTCCCACGTTTCATAGGTTAAAGCGTTTCTCATATCCATCCCCTCGCATTCAAAAATTTGGGCCGGGGCATCCATGTAAAAAATTTCCCATCCAACTGTCAAAATTGGTTGAAACCTATGTACAAAATATTCATTGTGCCATGCAAAAGTTCGGAGGGTAAAAGCCTATTTCCACCGGGTTATGCGCCTATTTATTTGTCATGGGCAAAAGGCAGCGGGATTAGGCACCGTTTTTGATTTTTGGGCATATACTCTGTTGCAGGCATTACCTATTGAAATATCAGGAGAGCGAACATGAACATAACCATTTATCAAGGGCACTGCCATGAGCTGCCCCGCTCAGACGTAAATATTGTTATCGACGTCCTCAGGGCATTCACTGTCGCGCATTATGCCTTCCTCCGTGGAGCAAAGGAAATTTTCCTGACGGCGACAGCCGAGCACGCTTTTCTTTTAAAAGAAAAGAATCCCGGTTATTTACTTGCCGGCGAGGTGCATGGCCTTCCTATAGAAGGCTTCGACTTTGATAATTCCCCTGCCAGAATGGCGGTAGCCGGCGTCAACGGAAGGACGCTTGTACAGAAAACGACCAATGGCGTCCGGGCTGCTTTGAACGCCCTGGATGCAGATGCCGTGTTTGTAACCGGCTTTTCAAACGCGAGGAAAACGGCGGAGAGTGTCCAGAAGCTCTGGGGCCAAGGGGCAAGCGTGAATATTATCGCCTCCCATCCAGATGGCGACGATGACCTGGCCTGCGCGGAATATATAAAAGGAATCCTGCTCGGAAGGGAAATTTTATCAAAGGGGGCTGCCTCTGAAAGAATCAGGAGCTGTGGCCCAGCCAGGAAGTTCTTTGATAAGGCCTTCCCCGAATTCAAAGTCGAGGATATCTCCTTTTGTACAAACGAGGTGAAAGGCGGTTTTGTCATGTTTGTGGATTGCTCGGGGGAACTTCCTAGAATTGTGAGGGTGAATGACGATGAATTATACAGGATTGGACCTGCCGGAAAGAGAAGGAAAGCCGAGGTCCAAAGGATTGACGGTCCTAATTGACAACGGGGTCCCTGAAAGTTTCTTTATCGATACAATTAAAAGTGCCTCTGACTATATCGATTTTGTCAAATTCGGCTGGGGGACATCAATTGTTTCATTAAGCCTTCGGAATAAGATTTCCTGCCTCCAGGAGCAGCGGATCGGCTATTTTTTCGGCGGAACCCTTTTTGAAAAATTCCTTAGCCAAAATAAAGTAGATGATTACTATGATTATTGCAAAAGCTTCGGCTGCGGTTACGTAGAAATTTCCAATGGTACACTGCCGCTTACAAATAAGGAGAAGGCACGGCATATTATCGCTTTTTCAAAGGAATTTACCGTTTTCAGCGAGGTCGGGAACAAGGACAGCAGCGTAACCTCCTCCCCGTCCGAATGGCTGGAATTCATAGAGGAAGACATCGAAGCAGGCGCCTTCAAGGTCATAACAGAAGCAAGGGAGAGCGGCACGAGCGGAATTTGCCTGGCGAACGGGGAAATGCGCCATGACATTGTTACTGACATCCTCTCGTCCGGTATCCCTCTTGAACGCATCCTGTTTGAAGCACCTACAAAGAAAATGCAAACCGCGTTCATCCAGCTCGCCGGCCCGAACGCCAATTTGGCGAACATCCCGTTCAGCGATGCAATCGCCCTTGAAACACTCCGGCTCGGCTTGCGTTCCGATACATTTTTCCTATCAGAGGAGGCTGTAAAATGAGAGAAACCAATAAAGTGTTCCACCTTGCGATTCCATGCAAGAACCTTGATGAAACGGTGGATTTTTATGAAAAGCTGGGCTGCAGGCTGGCTCGGCGGTACCATGACCGGGTCACCTTTGACTTTTTCGGGGATCAGGTCGTCTGCCACCTGAATCCTGACAGTATTGACCCGGCACCGAAAATGTACCCGCGCCACTTCGGAGTCACTTTCCTGGACAGGGAGGAATTCGATCAGGCTCTCGAGCATGCGACAACGCACGAACTGCCGTTTTTCCAGGAACTGATGGTCCGGTTTGCCGGCAGAAAAGAAGAGCATGTCACGTTTTTCTTGATTGATCCGGCGAACAATCTGTTGGAATTTAAGTATTATCATGACGAGGGAATGGTCTATTAATCGTTTTTATTGGTTCCGGCTTTGAGGTTTGTGATTGGTGGGGAGAATTTATGAACTTAACATAAAGTCCGCTGTCCCTAGGTGGGAAAGCGGACTTTTGTTGTTTTCCGCTGGCATAGCCTTGGCTTCCTGTTAAGAGTGGAATAAAACCAATCTGTCAAAAGAACCCTAAGGAATATAGCATTTAAGGAAGGGGCAGCATGAAAAAAAACAAGAAAGATTTCGTGAACAAAACACTGCTCGTCTGGAAAATGGCGATTGCATCGGCGGTTTCTTGGGAGCTGGCCAAATTGGCGGGCTCGGACCACCCTTATCTCGCTCCGCTTTCGGTCATTTTGTGCCTTCAGACGACTATCTACAAATCAATCATGTTTTCCTTCCACCGAATTGCTGGAACTGTGGTTGGCGTGATGATGATTTCCTGGTTTGTCAGCCACCTTCCCTTGAATGGCTGGTCCCTGGGCCTTTTAATGCTTGCTGGGACGTTTGCCGCCAAGTGGCTAAAGATGGACGAGACCGCGATCCACCAAGTTGCGCTCACCATCCTGCTGCTCTTTTCCTTTGAACGGAAGTCTGGCGATTATGGGTTTGACCGTGTCGTGGACACCATCATTGGGGCAGCTGTAGCCGTTATTGTCCACATGATCCTTTTTCCGCCTGATTTTACAAAAAATGCAGCAAAAGCAATCAAAAAGACAAGCCATAAACTTTCGGTCCTGCTTGGAGAAATGGCTATTTGGGTTCATTCGGAATGGGGATCCAATAAGCAAACGGAAATGGAGAACCGGAGAAAGGATTTGCTTAATGACCTTCATACGGTTAAGGACACACTTAACATCGCTTCGAGGAGCCTTAAGTTCAATCCTCTCGGGAAAAAGCACAAAGGGACGCTTTCCCGCTACAAAACAAGGCTCAAATTGCTGGAAAATGGATTTGAATTTGCTTCTTCCGTCATTGGCACCCTTTCTGACTGGGAAAAGGCAGGCCAGCTTTCCCCCGAGGACCAATCCATATTGCTGGCGGATTTGGAGGTTTTAAAAGACTTTTTTGAGGAAGCAGGGTCTTCAGAAATCAATCAGGAAAAGCGCGATGCGATGATTGGCCTTATCCGATCGAATATAGCCATTCCACCGGGCCAAAGCGAAGAAGTTTACAGAAACACCTTCTATCTGGAAACAAAAAGGCTGCTTGATCAATTGCAATAGAAAGATCCCTCGCCTGCCGGGCCTGGGATATTTTTTTGCGCGGGGGAATATCCATATAGAGATGAAATTTGACAGGAAAGCGGGAGAAACAGTGGATACGATGCATCAACTGCTCGATACAATTTCCCTTTCAGCCCAGAAGCCGGTGATACTGGCGACCATTATTCATGTTGAAGGCTCCGCATACAGGAAGGAAGGCGCATCCATCCTTATTTTCCGGGACAAATCAAGGGTTGGGCTTCTGTCGGCTGGCTGCCTTGAGGAGGATGTAACAGAGAGGGCGCTGCAAGTTTTCACATCCGGGGAGCCATGCGTCGTCCATTTTGATATGGCAGATGAGGATGATTTAGCCTGGGGGCATGGAGCGGGCTGTAACGGAAGATTGACAATCTTGCTGGAGCCTGTCCGTGATAAGCTGCTTTCGGGTCTGCTTTTAGCAAAAGAATCCCTTGATGCCAAACAGGACGTTACAAGAGTTATCAGGTTTACTCCGGATATGAAGTTTGCCGCGGAAGATTTTTTCTTCATGGATGATTCCGGGCCAGGAAACGGAGGAAAGGCATTTTCGCAGCTGCCAACAGGGCTTCATCCCAATGGAAAGGATGCCGGTTTCGTTTTCGTCCATCAATTAAAGCCCAGACCCCGCCTTTTTGTGTTTGGCGCGGGTGACGATGCGATTCCGGTTGTTTCCCTCGCCTCCAAAACAGACTTTGAAGTCACGGTTATCGATTGGCGGCCGGCTTTTGCGAGGATTGAGAGGTTTTCGGAGGCAACCCGGATCTTAATGGTTTCTCCTGAAAAAGTATTCATGGATCTCACGTTTTCACCTGCGGATTTGGTGATTGTTATGACGCATCAGTTTGAGAAGGACCAAACTATTTTGGAAAGATTGCTTGAATCCGGGCCGTTATTTTACCTTGGCGTTCTCGGACCAAGGGAACGGACCGAACGGCTGCTTCGGGGAACGCCCAAACCCGAATTCCTTCATTCCCCGATTGGCCTGGCGATTGGCGCACAGGGTCCACAGGAAATAGCCGTCAGCATCGTTGCGGAAATGGTCCAGGAAATCCGTAGGAGCAAAGAATCAGCCTGATGAAAATTGCCGGTATTTATTTGGCGGCAGGCAGCAGCAGGCGGATGGGAACGGATAAGCGGATGCTGCCGTTTGGCGATATGCCACTGGGCAGCATTGCCCTCAAACAGGCCCTTCTCTCAAAACTGGACTATACGTTTGTCGTAACAAGACAGGGAGATCAGCTCGATTGGCTGCCTGCTCCCTTTTTTGAATCTAGGGAACAGCAGAGGTGGACCCAGGTGGAATGCGACGATGCGGATAAAGGGCAGGGATTCTCATTAAGTTTTGGCGTCAAAACAGCTTCGCTTTCGAGAGCGGATGCAGTGATGGTCCTCCTTGCAGACCAGCCTTTTGTCACTTTTAAAAATATTGATATGTTAATAGATTCCTTTATTGATGCTCCCGCCTGTTTTGTTGGAGCCTCGGGGCCCGGGGGCAAACCGATGCCGCCAATCTTGTTTTCAAGTGGGGGTTTTTCCTTATTTGAAAATCTTGATGATGACCGCGGGCTTCGGGAACTGATCCGGGGTGAATTAAAGGCATTAGGGCGGGCAATCGATTTCAAGGATTCCCGGCTGTTTTGCGATATCGATACGATCGAGGAGTATCAAGCGATACTAACGAAGCTATGAGAATGGAATTTTTGATGCGTTCAAAGAACTGCATCAAAATGCCCTGCTTATCTCCTATCCCGAAAAGCTGCCGCATCTCTTTGGTTTTTTGGGACAGAGCTCAAAATCCCCGTATGTTAGGGCAAATTGAATGCGAGGTGGTTGGATTGGAGTATGTCGGGAAAAGCGTCATCCGGAAGGAAGCGTTTGATAAAGTGACTGGCAGGGCGAAGTATACGAACGATTTTCAGGAAACGGGAACCCTTCACGCAAGGATGCTGGTCAGCCCGTACGCCCATGCCGAAATTGCCAGCATGGACTTTTCGGATGCCCAGAAAGTTCCAGGGGTGAAAGCGATTCTAGGAAATCAGCCTTTTCCGCTTGTCGGCGAGGAAATAAAGGACAGATCGCCAATCGCCTACAAGAGGGTCCGGTATCACGGCGAGCCTATCGCGGTCGTTGTGGCGGAAACGCCGGTAATCGCAAAGCAGGCGGTTGATCGGATCAAGGTATCATACAAACCTCTTCCGGTTGTGAATTCACCTCGCCAAGCTTTTCAAAAAGATGCCACCCTCGTCCACGAGCAGCTTGGAAATTATGAAAAACCGCCAGGAGTGTATCCAATCCCCGGCACAAATGTTGCCAGCGTCGATAAAATCAGGAAAGGCGATATAGAGAAAGGATTCCAGGAGAGCGAGGTAGTCGTTGAATTTCAAATCGACTTCAATCCCTCTGACCATATTGCGATGGAAACAAGGGCCTCAATCGCCGAAATTTTGCCGGACGGTTATATCAAAATTACGACTTCTTCCCAGGCTCCATTCGCAATAAAAAAATTATTTAAATGGTATTTTGGAATTGAACCTGGCATGGTCATTGTCCATACACCTCTTGTCGGCGGAGCATACGGCGGCAAGGCTGCAGTCCAGCTTGAAGTCATTGCGTACCTTGCTTCAAAAGCGGTTGGAGGCAGGCCGGTCAAGCTTTTCAATTCCAGAGAGGAGGACATGATTACTTCCCCCTGCCATATCGGTCTCGATGCAACTGTAAAGCTCGGTGCGACAAAGGATGGCATGCTGAAGGCGGCGGAAATCGTGTTTCTGTGGGATGGCGGGGCCTACTCGGATAAATCAGTGGATATCAGCCGCGCGGGAGCGGTTGACTGTACCGGCCCCTACGACATTGAACATATTTACTGCGATTCGTATTGCATGTACACGAACCATCCGTATGCCAGCGCATTCAGGGGCTACAGCCATTCAGAAGTCCACTTTGCCTTTGAACGGACGATGGATGTGCTCGCGGAGAAACTTTCAATGGATCCGCTTGAACTTCGCCGGAGAAATGCGATTATACCTGGTGATATGACTCCTACACAGGTTGTGCTGAACCGTAGCACCGTCGGCAACCTTCCGAAATGCATTGACAGGCTGAAGGAACTGATGAACTGGGACACGGAACCAAAAATTCAAAAGGATGGCCGGTTGATCCGGGCAAAAGGAATCGCTTGCGTCTGGAAAACCTCCACTTTTGATACGGATGCGACATCTGGCGCGATTTTAACGTTCAATCCGGATGGCAGCATCAACATCATGTCGGGGGTCGTCGAAATTGGCACAGGAACAAAAACGGTCCTGGCGCAAATTTTAGCGGAACGGCTGAAAATGGACATAAGCAGAATTCACGTAAAAATGCTTGTCGATACGCAAACCACCCCGGAGCACTGGAAGACAGTCGGCAGCCGGGGAACGTTGATGGGCGGACGGGCGGTTCTCGCGGCCGCGGAAGACGCAATCCGCCAGCTTAAGGATCTTGCTTCCTGTGTTTTACATGTTTCCCCCGATGACCTTGAGGTTGCACATGAAAAGGTATATTACATTGATGATCCAACTTTAAGCCTCGATGTAAAGGATTTGGCCTACGGATACAAATTTCCGAATGGAGAAACGATTGGCGGGCAAATCCTGGCCACCGGGAATTATACACAGAACCGGATTACCAGGCTCGATCCCCAGACGGGAAAAGGAAGGCCGGGGCCCGAATGGACTGTAGGTGCCGAAGGAATTGAGCTCGAACTGGATACTAGGGACTTTACGTATCGGATTTTGAAAGCTTATGCGGTTCTGGATATCGGGAAAGTTTTAAACGAGAAAGCTCTCCTTGGCCAAGTGATGGGGGCAATGAGCATGGGAATCGCCTTTGGGGGAAGGGAAACTTTTGTGTTCGATCAAAACGGAAGGATCCTGAATCCGCAGCTAAGGACCTATAGGCCGCTTCACTATGGCGAACAGCCCGAATACATCGTCGACTTTATTGAAACTCCCCACCTGGCAGGGCCCTATGGTTCCAGAGGTGCCGGTGAGCACGGATTGATTGGGATGCCAGCCGCCCTCGGTAATTGCCTGTCGGCCGCCCTTGGAACCCAATTAAACCACCTCCCTCTTATTCCGGAACAATTATGGCGGGCGTCGAGGGGGATGAAAAATGCTACCGTTTAACTTCCAGTATTTCAAACCGAAAACAGCCCAGGATGCCGTTAATCTTTTTCAGGGCGCAAAATACCAACAGGAAGCGCCTTTTTACTTTTCAGGCGGAACAGAACTGATCACCCTTGGACGAATTGGCCTTGATTATGCGAATGCTGTGATTGACCTGAAAGGGCTACCCGGCTATGAAGAGATTTTTTCCCACGAAAAGTATTTAGTGATAGGAGCAGGCGTGACACTAACTTCTATTGAGGAGGAAAATCTCTTTCCTCTTCTCAGCAAAACAGTGAGTGAAATCGCCGACCGGACTGCCCGCAACAAAATTACGCTCGGCGGGAATATATGCGGGAAAATTTTTTACCGGGAAGCCGTGCTGCCATTGCTGCTTGCTGACTCAATGATTGGGGTTGCGGGCGCCGAAGGGCTGGCATACAAACCATTAAACACTATTTTCAATCAAACAATTCAATTGCGGGATGGGGAATTTGTGTTCACTATTTTAATAGAAAAAGAGTATTTGAACCTTCCTTACTTTACGCAAAAAAGGCGAAAGCAGTGGAATACCGGCTACCCCCTCGTTACAATTGCCGCCATTAAAAAGGGCGAAGAAATCAAGATGGCGTTCAGCGGGGTCTGCCCCTTCCCGTTCCGCTCAGCGGAAATAGAAAAGGCTGTAAATGACAACTCGCTTGATCCGGAGGAACGAGCAGACAGGGCCTTGGGCAGCCTCCCCTCCCCCATACTGGACGACGTCGAGGGCTCTAAGGAGTTCCGCCTTTACGTATTAAAAAATATGATTACGGATGCCATCCGTGAGCTGGAGGGTGAAAAAGTTGGCCAGTGATCCACGGTTGAGCGTCCAGCTAACCATTAATTCTGGTACAAAAAGTGTCACGGTCCGGCCGGCTGATACATTGCTTTACATTATCCGCGGAAGGCTCGGGCTGACAGGGTCGAAGCCCGGCTGCCTGAACGGGGATTGCGGGGCGTGCACCGTGCTTGTTGACGGTACACCGCAGAAATCATGCCTCATGCTTGCCGTCGAGGGTGAAGGAAAGGAAATTACAACGGTTGAAGGTTTGAAAGATACGCCCATCCAGCGGGCATTCGTAGAAAAATTCGCCTTCCAGTGCGGCTACTGCACCTCCGGGTATCTGATGAATTGCCATGCTCTTGTCCAGAAGGAACCCGCCGCTGATGAAAAGGTACTTGAGGATTGGCTCGAGTCCAATATTTGCCGCTGCACCGGGTATAAGGAAATCAGAGAAGCCGTGCTGGCGGCTATGGATGAAACGAAGGATAAATAAGTGGCTTTACCCCTAAAATAGCAATGCCTCTTCAATTGGCCAGGAGTTCCTCACTCATGGCTTTTTTATTTTACTGGCAGCACATAGGTCCCCATACTTCCCAATATCAGATGGTCATTTTATAATATAAACAACACATTTATGGAGGACGGACTAATGACCATAGAGATAAATTACGAAGAAACAGCTAATGAACAAGTACATATGTTTTTTTCTCCTGTTGTGGAAGGGATGATTATACTTTGTGCATTGTTATTAAAAAACAAAAAGGATTTTCAATATATAGAGTGTAGTTCAATTGAAAAAGAGCTTCCTGAATCCTCGAGAGTATTTATAGAAAAATGGCACACTTTTGCTACTGTTGATCTGTTGGGCTGCCTTGATTTACTTTTAAAAGTACCGCATTTTCAAGATGAAAAGGATTTTTGTGCAGGTATTACAGCATTATCGGATATTGATTTTGCCCAGGGCTTTTTAGGAGGAGAAATCCCCAAGGATTTACTCGATAGGCTCCTCACTTCACCACAGGAAATTGATTCCGTTGAAGAGCGTTATGAGTGGAGCTCCCCTGAAAAGCGGCACTTCACCAAAACGTTTTTGCTCGAACTCGATTCATTTCGGAAAGAATTTCTCGATGCATTCCTTCACATACTTCATGGGGATTATTTTCAAAAGCTGATAAATTCGAAACAAGCCGTCATTGACCAACCAATATCGGAACTAAAAAAGTTAAACATGAAACCACTCGCACTTTCACAATACGTGATGGGAAAAACATTCAAGCGTACAAGCGATTATAAGCTTTATTACTTTTTCCCAAGCTATAGTTTTTCCCCATTTAAAATACGTGTCTTTAATCACGCGGTTTGTATTGTGATTTTTGGCTGTGCTAAACCATTGAATGATGACAGGGAGAAAAGCAAGGATTTGTCCCGGACATTAAAAGTTCTTTCGGACCCAAACAGACTTCTGATTCTGAGAATGCTTTGCATAAAAAAGGAATATGGAGCAAGATTGGCGGAGTACGTTGGGCTCACAACGGCAACTGTTTCACATCATCTAGACCTGCTTAAAAAGGCAAATTTAATCAAAGAAGAAAAAATTGGTGCAATTAAGTATTTTTCCGCAGACCCGGTACAACTGGAAAAGTTCAAAGCAGTCTTCCAGGAATTCACGAATACTGAAACCTGATTAAAAGAACGACAAAAAATGTCGTTCTTTTTTTATTGCAAAAATTAAGAATTATAATACAATCTTCTTATAAGATAAATATCTAATATAGAGGTGAAAGAATGGAAACTCCAATTATTAGTGTGAAAAATGTTAAACGGACGTATGTGACAGAACAAGGATTTTTCAAAAAGAAGACGAAAACCGTCGAAGCTTTAAAGGGGATTTCCTTTGAAGTAAAAAAAGGAGAGGTATTTGGTTTACTTGGACCTAATGGGGCTGGTAAGACGACGATGATTAAAATTTTGACAACCATGCTCATTGCAACGGAAGGCCAAGCCACCATCCTTGGTTTAGACGCTGAAACCGAATATCACAAATTGAGGCCTCAAATCAATTTTATTCTTGGCGGGGAACGGAATTTATACTGGCGATTATCAGCCTCTGATAATCTTACCTACTTTGCGGATTTATATAAAATCCCCAGAAGTAACCAAAAGGAACAAATCCCTAAATTGCTGCAATTGGTTGGACTTGAAGATGCAGCCAACCAGCGTGTTGAGACCTTCTCAAAAGGGATGAAGCAGCGGCTGCAAATTGCCCGCGGGTTGATTAATGACCCAAAAATTCTTTTTTTAGATGAACCTTCCATCGGCCTGGATCCGGTCAGTGCCAGAAATCTGCGGCAAATTATCCGGCAGCTAAACGAAAAAGGAACAACCATTGTGCTGACAACCCATTATATGCACGAAGCTGATGAGCTTTGTGACCGTATCGCGTTTATTAATCGAGGCGAACTTATTGCAATAGACACACCAGATAATTTAAAAAAGATGCTTGGGCAGCTATCAATCGTCCAATTTGATTGTACAAATGGAATGAAAGCAAAATCTTTGCTTAGCAGAAATGTCAGCTTGCATCATCTTGAAGAAACCACAAATGACTACTTTTCCACAGTCCGTGTCCAAACTAGAGAACCGCAAAAAGTAATTTCTCTTATATATAGCGGATTGGGCGAGAAAGGAGTTCAAAATATCTCCATTACAGAGCCATCCCTTGAAGATGTTTACTTGCATTTGATTGGAGGATTAAAAAATGAGCAGCCTTCTTCAGGCATTATCGCAAACAGCTAATCTGCAAATGAGGCTATCGATTGCACGTCCTATGTTCCAATTCGTCATCTGGATTTCTCCCTTTTTTTACTCAACCCTCAGCTACTTTATATACGGGAAAGTTTCAAATGAGACACTCGTACATTATGTGTTGCTAGGTTCCGGTTTTATGGCCCTATGGTCATCTATTGTTTACTCATCTGCCAGTGATATTAACCGCGAAAGGTTTTACGGGACATTGGAAAACATTTTCGTTGCCCCTACCCCCTTTTCAATTATTCTTCTCGGTAAAATTGTCGGGAATACGATCTGGGGAATCATTGCAATGGGCTTGTCCGTACTTTATTCAATTGTTTTTTTTCGTGTTCAGGTTGCAATTGTCCATCCATTACTGTTTTTATTGGCTCTACTTCTAGTTGTTTTGGCATTGATCATCTTTTCATTCTTTTTAGCACTGTTTTTCACTTTATCCCGTCAGGCCGAAGCTTTGATGAACTTCCTTGAATTTCCGATTTATTTTATTTGCGGGTTTTTATTCCCCATTTCCATTTTGCCGTTTTGGATTAAGCCGCTTTCTTATATACTGCCCCCTACATGGGCAATTGCATTATTGCGGGAAACTCTATCTGCCACTAACATTGCTAACATTCTTCAGGCAATGGGCATTTTAGTTGCACTATCTCTCGTGTATGGATTGATTGCATGGTCCTGTTATAAAGCTGTTGAGCGAAAAGCACGTATAGACGGAAAGTTGGGGGTGTATTAATCATGGAGACAATTCAGCGTTTTCTGCGCCATAGCTTATTATCCTATCGGGCTTTATTTGGCTGGCTGGATCCGAAGGTGTATATACTTGTCATGGTAGGCATGCCGCTTAGCCAATTGCTGTTTTTTTCTTTTTTGGTGAAGCATGTTTATGATGGCGTGGATCTTGCCGGCTATATTGGTGCAAACGCCTTGTTACTTTGTGTAATGAATTCAGTGTTTGGAATCACATCGGTCATTACCTCAGACCGGAGCATGGGCACGCTGCAGCTAGTCATGGCAGCGCCGGCGAACAAGCCTGCGATGTTTTTGGCTCGTTCTTTGGCACACGTTGCAAACGGGTTGTTTACTGCATGTATTGGGTTAATATTTGGAATTTTACTTTTTGACATCTCAATTACGTTAGAAGCAGCAGGAGCCCTTGCGCTTGTATGGGCTGTTTCTATTTTCTCCGCTTGCGGTCTCGGGTTAATTATCGGCAGTTTCTGTTTATGGACGCCTTCCATGCACCTGCTGACCAATTTATTAGCCAGTATCCTGCTCCTACTAAGCGGGGCTAATTATCCTCAGGCAGTCATGCCTCACGCATTGCAGTTCATAGCACAATTCATGCCATTAACGAGAGGCGTCAAGCTGACAAAGGAGATTATGAATGAGGGAAACTATGAAAGAGTCCTTGCATATACCGGACAGGAGTTTTTATTAGGAATTGTATTTTTCATTATGTGCATCGGTTGTATTCGCTTTGCCGCATACCAGGCAAGAGTGAAGGGGACGATGGAATTGAGTTAAAGCGAAGACAGGTTTGTCAGCCAAAATATGACGACCTTGCCTACAGTCCGATAATTGTTAATTGTACAATGAAAAAGCCGCCTGCCAAAGCAAGCGGCTTTTTTTGCTTTTCCGAAAAACATTCCTATATTGGTTTACTCCTAGCAGTAAGTCCTAGTCACTTCTCCTTATTTCTTCACAAAACGAAAATTTCTTATTTAAAAATTCAGAATAATGAAATATAATTTGGTTTGTATGTACTAAAAACAGAAAAGGTGGGGAGTATTATCAAAGCATTAAAGTCAATCATTATTTGGGGTTTGGTATCGGCACTGGGAGCTTCGGCATTCGGGGTCCTGGCTCTAAATAACGGAGAAACCATCAATGCAATTTGGCTTATTACAGCCGCCATCTGTGTTTATGCTATCGCTTACCGTTTTTACAGCAAGTTCATCGCAAGAAAAGTTTTCGAACTGGATGACAACAGGAAAACTCCAGCGGAAGTGAATAATGACGGAAAAGACTATGTCCCGACAAACAAATGGGTTCTGTTTGGGCACCACTTTGCCGCAATCGCTGGCGCGGGCCCGCTTGTCGGACCAATCCTCGCAGCCCAAATGGGATACCTGCCGGGAACACTCTGGATTGTCGTCGGTGTAGTCCTTGCCGGTGCAGTCCAGGATTTTATCATCCTGTTCGGCTCGATGCGCCGGAATGGCAAGTCGCTTGGTGAAATGATTAAGGAAGAAATCGGCCCTATTACGGGCATTATCGCCATGGTCGGCATTTTAGGAATTATGATTATATTATTGGCCGTATTGGCGTTAGTTGTTGTGAAGGCGCTTGTCGGTAGCCCTTGGGGAATGTTCACGATTGCCGCGACCATCCCAATCGCAATCCTGATGGGATTCTATATGCGCTATATCCGCCCAGGCCGCGTTGGCGAAGCCTCGATCATGGGGGGAATCCTTCTCCTTCTCTCCATCTACGGAGGACAATACGTTTCCCAGCATGCCGATCTCGCAAAATTGTTTACGTTTTCAGGCGAAGCAATCGCCATCATGATGATTGTATACGGCTTCGTTGCATCCGTCCTTCCGGTTTGGATGCTTCTTGCGCCGCGTGATTATTTAAGTACATTCCTGAAAATCGGCGTTATTTTCGGACTGGCCATAGGTATCCTGATTGTCGCCCCGGATTTGCATATGCCTGGCGTGACAAAGTTCATTGATGGAACCGGCCCGGTGTTCGCCGGCAACCTTTTCCCGTTCCTGTTTATCACCATCGCGTGCGGAGCCGTGTCAGGCTTCCACTCATTGATTTCGTCAGGTACGACACCAAAGATGATCGAACGCGAATCACATGCCCAGCCAATTGGCTATGGTGCGATGCTGACTGAATCGTTTGTTGCGGTCATGGCGATGATTGCAGCGTGCGTGCTGACGCCAGGGATTTATTTTGCCATCAACAGCCCTCCTGCTGTTATCGGGACAGATGCGGTCCAGGCTGCTACAGCCGTTTCAGCGATGGGATTCACGGTCACTCCTGATGACTTGACCGCGCTTGCCGAAGATGTGGGCGAGCAAACCATCCTTTCCCGTACAGGCGGGGCTCCTACCCTGGCCATCGGGATGGCATTCATTTTCTCAAAGGTAATTGGCGGAAAAGCGCTTATGGCGTTCTGGTACCATTTTGCGATCCTGTTTGAAGCTCTGTTCATTTTGACGACTATAGACGCCGGAACACGCGTCGGTCGCTTCATTATCCAAGACCTGCTCGGCAATGTGTACAAGCCGTTTGCAAAAACGGACGCAATGATTCCAAATATCATTGCGACAACACTTTGTGTAACTTTCTGGGGCTATTTCCTATACCAAGGGGTTATCGACCCGCTTGGCGGAATCAATACGCTATGGCCGCTGTTTGGCATCGCGAACCAAATGCTTGCCGCAATCGCCCTGCTTCTCGGGACGACCGTCCTTTTCAAAATGGGCAAAAAAGCGTATGTATGGGTTACCCTTGTCCCGACAACATGGATTTTGATTGTTACCATGACCGCCGGCTGGCAAAAGCTTTTCCATGAGAATCCAAAAATCGGCTTCCTTGCCCATGCCAAGGTATTCAGCCAGGCTTTGGATGAAGGGAAGGTTTTGGCCCCTGCAGCGAGTGAGGCACAAATGAGGCAGGTCCTTTTGAACGACTATATCGATGCCGCTCTTTGCGGATTCTTCATGATAGTCGTGATTGCAGTCCTGATTTCTGCCCTAAGGATTTGGGTTAAGGTGCTGAAGAACCAAAAGATGGAATTGCACGAATCACCTTATATTCCACGTGGGGATGGAGACCTGAAACATTATGCTTAAAAGACTGAGAGACATACTCTCATACCGGAAACAATTCATTTCGCTGCTCGTCGGGGTCCCGAGTTATGAGAGATATGTTGAACACATGATGGCCCATCACCCAGATCAACCTGTAAAAACAAGAAAGGAATTCTTCTGTGAAGCACAGGACGCCCGCTACAATGGCAAGGGCGGGAAAGTATCCAGGTGCTGCTAGTAAAAGGAAAACCCGTATCCACTTTTTCACTGGGTACGGGTTTTTTACTAGGTTAACAGAAGCGCCTCCACTAGTCCTCTTTTCCAAAAAAGGATATACTGGTCTAATATGACTGGATACAATTCCACCAGGAGATGAGACGATGCTTTCTAATATCGGTGTACCAGGAATGATTTTGATTCTTATTGTAGCGCTAATAGTGTTCGGCCCCAGCAAATTGCCTGAAATCGGCCGTGCAGCCGGGAGGTCAATCCGGGAATTTAAACGGGCTTCCGAAGGGCTGACGGACGAGATCAAAAAGGAAATTGCCAAGGGTGACGAAGAGGACACCACGAAAAAATAAATTAACAAAGGCGCGGTTCCCGCTGTTTTGATGGGATACCGTGCCTCTTTCTTAGTTCACTGATTTATACATAAGGATGTCATCCGCATACTCATTCTCGCCAAACTTCACATCATTGACCTTGCGCCCTTCTTCTATGAACCCAAAGCTTTTATACAAGGCGATTGCCCTTTGATTTGTTGAGAAAACCGCCAGGCTTACCTTTTCTATGAGGGGGGTTTTTTCCGCCCAATCGAGCAGCGTTTTTAAAAGCAATTTGCCAAGCCCCTGATCCCGGTGTTCCTTGCTGATCATGATTCCAAAAGAGCCCGTATGGGACAGCCTTTTTCGATCGGGTGATTGAAACATAATAAAACCGGCAATCTCTCCATCTCTATCAGCAACAAACAGCGTTTCCCGTTCACTGGCCGTTATCCTCTTTATCCACTCTTCGTGCTGATCGATGGTTTTATTAAATTCCTCGGGAGCCGTCATGAGATAGCCGCCCTCGGCAATGACAGATTTCTGCACTTCAAAGGTTCCTTCCGCGTCTTCTATAGTCCCTTTCCGAATCGTATATTTCTCACTTAAACTTTTCATGTAGACACCCCCACTTTTTAGACCAATAATATACTCCGCAAATTCCAGCAGTCTATCAATCCGCCCCTTGTCCGAACCGAATAGCAATTCCTTGCCCTCGCTTCGAATAAAGATTGCTTCCCGATTATCCTCACCTTTATTCATTCTACAATAAAGGAAAATTCCCACTATCTTATTCCATGCTGAATAAAAAAAGGAATCTGTAATGGTAGTAGTATAACGTATAGAGGGGTATGCTGCATATGTTTATGTACAATTGGCAGGTAAGGGAGGATTGGTTCATATCATCTCCACAAAATCAGTCATAGTGTCATTTGGTCCTTGGAACTCCGAATCAAGCCTGTTTCGTCGCATTTGATTATCAAGGATTTTGCTGTGTGAAGATGTCTGAAGATGTTAGTGCGCGGCATTCCGTGCATTCCTCGCCGCCTTTTGGATGGCATTTACGCCCATGACAACGGCTATCATTTCATACACATCCAGTCCCTTATCCGAGCTGGACAGTTGAAACGCTGCAGCCGAAAAGAACCCGCTGATTTTCTCAAAACGGCCAGCCTCGTTCCCATTTTCATCGTATAAGATATAAAGATTGGAAAAGGCCTCTGACTCAATCTCAAAAACCCCGCCCTCCGCTGTACTGTATTCATACCTTTTTGCAAAAAAAGCAAATTTCGCCTTCAGGTTCCCGATTTCCTGCCCATCTGAACCGGTGACGACCCATCTCCGGCTTAAAAAAGGGAACTTGGCGCTTACGATAATCTTCCCCTCCTGATTCAGAACATCCAAACCGGCACTGAACATACTCTTCAAGTCGACTTCCCCAACCTTCTCCTTCGAACCATTATAAATATCGGTCTGCCCAGCCGAAAAAAAGTTATCAGACACATATAACGTTTGTTTGTCCATTTGGATCACCTCTTATATGTCTTACGAAAAATTTGGAAGAAAGTTGCAACAATACGAAAAATAAAGCACAAGCCTGCCAACAGCCTGCTTGTGCTTTCACTTAATTCATTTAATCTCTATCTCTAGTTTAAGGTCATCCAACTTTATTAAGTTGTTTTTAGGCGTAATTGCGATTAAGTCTTCCGGTGGGAGATCCGTGTCAAATTTGGCAATGTAGCCATCCTTGTTTTTTACACGGTTCATTGGTGGTAATACTAGGCCCGTTTCCTTATTCTTAATTCCAAGGGGCTGCCTCAAATTTGTAGGCCCTTCAATGGTATAGTATATCCAAAGCTGATTCTGGTATCGTTCAATCTTTTTAATTTTTATTCCGCTGTACTGGTCTTGTTGTAAATGGATAGGCAGATTCTGATTTAAGGATTCTTCAAGCATTCCCTTATGGTCGGTTTCAACGGAGTACGGCTGTATGGTAAAGGATTTTGGCAGTTTACTTACAGGTTCATAAAACTCGTTGAACGTTTCCTTGAACATGCTATTATCCAAGCCTTTCCCGTAGATAGCAGCCGAGTACATGCCCCCTATTTGCTTGCCCTTTTGGTCAGTCACTTCGAAAATATATCTTTTGGAATGATTCTTAGTCAACTCTTGCCCTTGAGGGACAGTTAAACTAACCTTAAGATTTGTTGTGCTAGGGGTAAACATCGCCTGCTCTAATTTTAGAGTCATGTCTTGGCTGGTAACCGAGTGGGCCGGTTTTATTATCTTGTATAAGCCTTCAATCTTTTTGACTGGGAATTTAAAATTCCATTTCCTTTTTTCATCCCCATTCACAACTAAATCATATTCAAGCTCAAACTGATCCGGCAAATCAGCCCCTAGTTGGTATTCAATATAGTTTTGGCCTTCTATCCCTGTCGGCCCGCCACTGCTGGAATAATTTATGAACTGTTCGCCATTGATAACTAATTTCTCAGTAGGAAAAAAATCAAATGGGTTTTTTACTTCAACCTCTGATTTCCTTGTATAGACAATTACGATTCGCGCCCCGTCATACATCACCTCATCGACCGAGAAGGAAATGCCCTTGTCCTCTGCTGTTTGTTTTATTTCCTGGATCAACCCTTTCCCCCATACCTGTTGAATGCCGGTATCGCCAAAAGCATTCTGACTGGATTGTGGCGCTGGCTTCAAGACTGTAGAGTGAGTTTGTCTTTCCACCCCTTTATCAAAGATATTCACGTTACTAAGAAGGAGTACGATGAATACTACTGGAACGAGACCCATTACGACAAAAGGAACCAAATTGACTTTTTTTCTTTTCCTACCGTGTGGATTTTGTAGGTTACTGTACACTTCGGTTTTATCTTTATCCGTAAATGTTAAGTTCTCACCATACATTTTAATAAAAGAGTTTTGTAAGAATTGTTTCCTATTCATAAAGAAGATCCTCCTTTACATTGGGCAACAGCTTCATTTTTGCACGCCTGATCCTCGTTTTAACTGTCTCCGCCGATAATCCGAGCACGTCCGCAATCTCTTTTACTTCCAGGTGGTGGATATACCTCAGGATCGTCACTTCCCGATATTTTTTCCCAAGGCCCATGATTGCCGCTATCACCTGTTCGTTCTCCGCCTTTTTAAGTAAAACCGTTTCCGGTGTAATGTGGGTAGAGTTTTCTTTTACATGCCCGCCCAGAATTATCTTTTTAAAATAAGATGATTTCAAATAGTCCTTGCACTCGTTAATTGTGATTCGATAAAGCCATGTTTTTAATGAAGAGTTCCCTTGAAACGAATGCAAATGGGTATAGCACTTCACAAATACGTTCTGGACAATATCTTTCGCTTCTTCAATATCCTTTACATAAGAGAATGCAAGAATGGAAAGCTCAGTACCATAGCGGTCCATGATTTCATTCAGGGACTGTTTCAAATCGGGTTTGTGTTCCGAGTAAAGTTCCACGCTCATCCCCCTTTCTTACTAATTAGACGAATTGTTTTTAAAAGGCGGTTCAAAAAAAAAGAAGCCCAACAAAATTAGGCCAAACGGAATAATCCGTTTGACCTTTCGTCCTTTTATGTTCATATACATGCAGAGATTTAAGCAAACCGATAATAAATCAACAAATACGTAGAGAGGACAAAGATAAAATTCAGAAATACGAAAACCATTTGATCCAATTTCGTTTTATGCATTTGGATCGGCGGGTGATAAAAGGATACTCCCTCGATAATAAAGATAAGCAGTACAATATGGATCATCGCATGGCCGACAACCTCCGTATAGCCAAATATCATCGTCGTGAGGAAGAATAATATTGTAACTATTACCGCCAGGATTCGATTCAATATCCCTACGACCAATAAATAGCCCACAACAAACTCTATAAACGCAGCAAGCACCGTGAATGTATCAGCGGGGAAACCAAAGGTAGGCACATGATGATGTTGGATAATTACGTGTGTCATATTCGGGAATACCCATTTTTCAACCGCCACCCAGCATAAACTCAAACCTGTCCCAAGATACAAAAATGGGAAGCCCCAATCCTCCCACTTCGTTTTCCCGACTAGCAAAACCCCAATAATAGCAATATAAAAGCCATAATCGAGCATATGGAACCAGCCCGCGGCCATTGTTACGTTTACGAAAAGAATGAATAGAATTACTGCACCTAACTTGGTTGCGATATGATGCGGGATAATGAGAAGGATAATCGCTGCCCACATTAAAACGGTTTCCCATGTATGTTCAATATGGAATTCAGGGGCGAACGTCGTTCCAGCTAGAACTTGCAAAAGTAGGGCCAGGGCTGTTCCGTACTTTAATAAATAACGGGAATACACTCTCCGCTTTTCCAGCCAATGGTCTATTCTCCTTGCCAATTTAAAACTGGTTAGCTTATGCATTACTTGCGACAATATCGCCAGGAGAACCGCACATACTAAAGCGACCGTAATAAATAACGGAGAAAGTATATTCTCAATAGACTCCCTTACCGGCTTTACTTCGGCAAACCATTTTACATGTGCATGTGTGATAAAAGGCAAGAGCATTACCACCAGCACAATCAAGCCCTGCACAATTCTTTTCTTCACAGTAATCACCATCCTTGTTATGTTCTTTTATTATTCCTCTTTCCTCGGAATTTTGAACATTTATTATTAACTAATCTTGGATCCATAAAAAAATTAAAAAATCTACACAGATATAGGCCTTTTTCATACTATATCTTGGGGTGAAAATATGCCAAGAATAAAATACAGGGATGCCGACGTTGCCTTAATGGCAAGGATGATGAGAGCGGAAGCCGAGGGCGAAGGAAAACAGGGAATGCTGTATGTTGGAAATGTAATTGTTAACCGCGCTAAAGCAGATTGTTCAGACTTCAGAGATGTAAGAACAATTCGCCAGGTTATATTTCATGTCCAGGGAGGAAATTTTTCCTTTGAAGCTGTTCAGAAAGGGAATGTGTTTTATCAGCGGGCAAGAGATGTTGAAAAAAGGTTAGCCAGACAGAATTTGGATTATTGGAGACAGCACCCGGCGAAATTTGCCCTTTGGTATTTCAATCCATATGCCCCTTGCCCTCCAACATGGTACGACCAGCCTTTTTCCGGCCAATTCAAAAATCATTGTTACTATGAACCAGCTGCCGGAACATGTGAAAGTATTTATACGGGAGGCTAAGCTTACTCAATTGAGTAAGCTTTTTCCTGCTCTTAAGGGCAATCAGCGATTACATAAATTGAGCTGCTTTAAAAAAAAGAAACCTTGAAGGCTAATAGCCAATCAAGATTTCAATGCATTTCTACCAATGTCCTCTTCCATGTTCCATCTAACGTTTACCACTATCACTATTTCCTTCCATCGATTTTAACGCTTTTCTATTAAATCCGCATAGTTCCATGGCTCCGGAAAGCTCTGATCTTAATTCCGCCAGATTAAAGCCAACTAATTTTTTCTCTGCAACGACCTGCTTCCCACCAATGAATACATCTCTTACATTACTAGCATTAGCCGAGTACACTAAAGCAGAATACGGATCAAATATCGGGAACATATTTACTGAATCGGTTTCAACGAGGATAAAATCGGCTTGTTTTCCTACCTCGATAGAGCCAATTTGCTCCTCTAGGCCTAAAACTTGTGCTCCCCCCATTGTCGCTAACTGGACAATCTTTTCGGCTGGGAATGCACTGCGATCCTGTAAATATGTTTTATGAAAATTGGCAAACAATCGCATTTGGCTAAATAAATCGAGTGTATTGCCACTGCTTGGGCCATCTGTTCCTAACCCCACCGCTATGCCAGCGGACAATAAATCCCGTACACGCGCTACGCCTTTGGCAGATTTTGTATTGGCGCCGATACAATGTGCCACTTTCACATCATACTTCTTTAACAACTCAATATCATGGTCTGACAAATGAATACAGTGTGCAGCTACGAGTCTTGGGCTCAAAACGCCAATCTCTTCTAAAAATTCAATCGGAGTTTGATTGCGTTCTTCACGATATTTGTTCATCTCAAAAACCATTTCACTGACATGCATCATCCATGGCACATCGTATTTTCGAGACAAACTATCCGCCTGCTGAAGCACTTCAATGGTATTCGTATAGGGTGCATGTGGTGCTACTGATGCTTGAATTCTTGGATTTCCTTGCCATTTCGGCATAAAACGTTCAGCGTATTGTAATCCCCCCATTGGTTCCGGAACATCAACCGTTATGGAATCAAGGACGGTTTCTGCTAAAATGGCACGGGTATGCATTTCCTCAGCCGCAATCGCCAATTGTTCCTCAAAATAATACATATCAAAGAAAGTCGTTACACCGGCCAGCTGCATTTCGGCAATGGCATATCTTCCGCTCGTGTAGGCTAATTGTTCGTTCATACATTCATTTTCTAATGGAAATAAGAAACGGTGCAAACGATCCGGATAGTCATCTCCTAAAGAACGGAAGGGAATCATGCCGATATGTGTGTGCGTATTTACCATACCAGGCAACAAGATAGCACCATTGGCATCAATGCATTTGCCATAAGTGGTTTCCTTCGGCAATGAATTCATTTCGCCAACTTCTGCAATTTTTTCGCCATCTACTAGTAAATAGCCATTTTGAAATTGCTCCATTTTTTCATTTATCGTTAAAATCCAGGCATTTTTGATGAGTGTTCTCATATTTTTTCACCCTCTACTAATGGGATTATCATTTGAGAACGTACATTCATCATTCCTTTGTCTGTAATTTTTATAACTGGGGAGACTGGCAATGATAAAGTCGAGAAAGACATAATTTCATTGCTGTTGCGATAACCTAACTTAATCATCGCTTGGCGAACTTCTTTCAGTTGTGCACCTAATTCCTGAATCGGTGCATCGCTCATAATACCCCCTACTTGTAATGGGCAAACCGCTTGCACCTGTCCGTCCTGTACAACGATATAACCTCCCTGCATGTCCAATATTTGTTTTTGTGCTGCTAGTATATCTTCCGCACTCGTTCCCATCACCATCAAATTGTGATGATCATGAGCCCAGGTTGTGGCAACGGCTCCTTTTTCGGATAAAGCATTTTCGACAAAACCGTAGGCGATATCTCCTGTTTTTCCATACCGCTCCATCACAACAATCAAGGCCAACCCACTACTTTCCCAATCCAAAAATCCATCCACGACTCTAACTTCCCGCTGTACATGTTCGGTAAATGTACCTATCTCAGAAATTCGGATCACGTTGACCACGGCCTTTTCAGATGCTTTCACCTTAATCTGTAAATCCTCTGATGTTATGGGACGGCATTGAAGAGATTGATAAAAATGCTCAGGAAAACTAGGTTTCTCAGCTGGATACCGGAAGGCATTTCCTTTTTCATGCACCAATTTACCGTCCTTATAAACCGCCGCTATATCCAGGCTTTCAAGGTCATCCAATAACAGGAAGTCAGCTTTAAAACCAGGAACGATCGCCCCCCGGTCCTGAAATCCCATTCGTCTGGCAGGTGTATAGGTAGCGCAATAAAGCGCCTGCTCTACTGGCATACCGGATGAAATCGCCAAGCGTACATTTGCGTTCAAATGCCCCTCCAGCAAATCGTCCGCCATCACATCGTCCGTAATGAAAGATACATATTCATAAAAATGATTCTCAACTATGACCTGTATATTTTCCGGTGTAATCGATTTCTTTTGCAACTCCAAAAACATCCCGCTTGTGACCTTCTCATAAATCGATTCGGGCGACTGGTGGGTATGGTCAGCCGTTAGGCCTGCATATAAAAATTTCGCCAACTCCAATTGGGTAACACGTGGGATATGGCCTTCCAAAGGCATAAATGGCCTCTCCGTTTGAACAACATGTAAAATTTGCCGAATTAAAGAATTCGGTTCATTAACAATCCCATTGAAGTTCATCGCTTCACCTAGCGCAATGACTTTAGGATGCTGCAAGAGCTTTTTCACTTCTTTAACTCCAATAATGCCGCCAGTCGTTTCTAATTCTGGCGTAGTTGAAGGGACAGAAGAAGGAATGGCAAAGAAAATGTCCATAGCACTCGGTTGGGAGAAGAACGCCGCCAAACCTTCCATCCCAAACACATTCGCAATCTCATGAGCATCAGCAACGACAGTTGTCACCCCGTGCGTTAAGACGGCTTCTGAAAAAATAGAAGGTGAAGTCATGGAGCTTTCAATATGCATATGGATATCCATTAAACCTGGAACCAGGTACTGATTTTTAGCATCCACCACTTTAGCAGCCTCTATATTCTCAAATTCACCAGCCTTCAAATAGTAAAATTTGTCGCCAACAATAGAAACATTCTTCCGTTCAAACTTTTTTGTAAAAGTATTAAAAACCTGTGCATTTCTAATTATCAAATCGACTTGCATTTTAACTATCCCTCCATACGCACATCGTAAAAGAGAAAAAAGGCCAAGAATTATTCTAAGCCTTTCTCCTCCATACTGTTATTATTTGTTCAAAATTCTATTCCACTGATTAATCCAAGATTCAAGGTTTTCATTTACGAATTTTGAATCAACCTTTTTAGTGCGTTCTGCGACTTCGCCATATGTTTTGTTCTTTGCCGCTTCTCCGTCTAAAACAACTTCTTTATTCGATGGTGCCTCATTGATAGACACAGCCGTTTTTTCCTGAACTTCCTGGCTTAATCTCCAATCAATATATTTATAAGCCAAGTCTTTATTTTTAGAGTTTTTGTTGACGTTGATTGTGTTAAAGTTTGCGTATGTTCCGGATTGTGGGACGATATATTCGACCTTTGGATTTGATTCGGAAATGATCGGAACTGCAAAGTCGCCAACAACAGCCGCTACAATTTCACCTGACTGGAACATGTTTGCTAGATCAGATGATTTGCTATACGTTTTTACAACATTCGGTGCTAATTCGGTAATCCCTTTAAAAGCTGCTTCTCCATTATCGGTAGTAATATCGACATTCTTGTGATCACTTGCTATATGGAGCATCGCAGGGCCAAATGTGGAAGCAATGTCAGGAATGGAGATTTTTCCTTTCAAAGATGGGTTCCAAAGATCTTCCCATTCGTTGATTTCAATGCCTGCTGCCTCTTTATTATAAATAATCCCAATACTGTTTAACGTGTATGCAGGGCCAGAACCATCTGCAGATAATTCCTTCGCGCTTTCGATTTGTTTTTCCATGTTCGGTACTTTTGAACTATCAATCTTTTCAAATAAATCTGCCTCTGCTCCATCAGCCGCATTGGATTGAGATAGCTCAATGACATCAACCGTTGAGTTTGGGTTACTTTTTAGTTTTGTAATACGTTCTGAGCTTGTACCTAATTCTAAGACAATGTCTACATTATATTTTTCTTCAAAAGGCTTGAAGACATCTTCCTTCATTTTATCCTCTTCCAAACCAAAAGTTGAAACGATCAATTTTTGTTTTCCCTCATTTGCAGCATTGCCGCCACATGCGGCCAACAGGCCAGCAGTTATGAAAGTTAGACCAACTAAACCTAATTTTTTCTTCATTTTTTTCTCTCCTTTTATAGGTGCTTGAATTACTTATTACGGGTTAGTAACCCTGTCTTTCGAAAATTCCGATTAGCCTTGTGCACGATTGTCATTGCCCAACACTTCTTAACCTTTCACTTTCACCATTTAAACGATGATTAGTTTGTGAGATGGAATCGATAATGTAACAGTTTCTCCCACTTGATAAATTACATCGTCCGCTTCGTTTACAAGTAATGTTCCGATAGAGGTTTCAATCTCATATTGATAGGACTTTCCTAAGAAAGTACGGACTTTGATCGTCCCGGACACGATATTATTTGTATTCGACTCGGTACTTGCTACAATATCGATGTCGTCCGGACGGATTGTTCCAGTGCGTTTTCCTGTTTCCCATTTGCGCGTACTTAAGAAAACCGTTCCATCCACCGCTTTATACTTACCTTCTTGCTCTTTAGTTAAGTCAAAGAAATTCTCAAAACCTATAAAGCGAGCGACGAACTCCGTTTTTGGATTTTTATAAATCTCTTCAGGGGTGTCGAACTGCTCTATAACCCCTTTATTCATGACAGCGACTTTGTCAGAAATAGAGAAACATTCCTCTTGGTCATGCGTGACAAACACAGAGGTGATCCCTAATTGGCTTTGGATGCGTTTGATTTCAATCCGCATTGCCACACGTAATTTAGCATCTAAATTACTTAATGGTTCATCCAGTAATAATAATTTTGGTTCAATTACGAGAGCCCGGGCTAAAGCCACACGTTGTCTTTGGCCGCCGGAAAGTTGTTTTGGATAGCGGTCACCCAGCTCTTCCAGGCCTGTAATGGCTAATATATCTTTTACTTTTTTATCAATCGTATTCTTCTTTTCCTTGCGCAATTTCAAGCCGAACTCAACGTTTTCCTTAATGGTTAGATGGGGAAACAAGGCATAGCTTTGGAATACCATGCCAAATTCACGCTTATGCACGGGTACCTTTGTTAAGTTTTGATTGTCAACAAGAAACTCACCATCATTTGGTTGAATTAAACCTGCAATTACACGTAAAGTGGTTGTTTTCCCGCAACCAGATGGTCCTAATAAGGAAACCAATTCACCTTTTTCAATCGATAAATTCAAATCTTTTAATATGTTGGTTTGGTTATCGTAACTTACACGAATATCTTTTAATTCAACATAGGACATATCGGTTTTCCCCCTTTGCTGTCTATCTTGGCTGTTCCTATGAAATACTTGCTAACCCTAATGTCTTTTCAATAATGAACATCAGAACGACCGTGCCCAGCATTAAAATTACCGATAATGCTGATACAGATGGATCATAGTTATATTCAATGTAATTCATTAGGCTTGTTGGCAGCATGGTCACTCCGGGGCCTGATAAAAACTGTGATACCGGAATATTGTTAAAAGAATTAATGAATGCCAGCATAAAGGAAGCAAAAATACCTGAGGTAATATTCGGCAAAACCACTTTGCTAAATGTTTGTAATTTAGTGCAGCCCAATGTCCATGATACTTCTTCAATCGAGGTATCTAATTGTTCGATGGTCGAGCCTACTACTCGAATGATGTAGGGCAAACAAATCAAAAAGTGGCCCAGCAGCAAGCCTTGAATAACCGGAAATTGGAAACGTATTACAATAAATTGATACAATGAATATCCAACGACCAAACCCGGTACAATTGTCGGTGAAAGAAAGAAGCTTTTAATCCAACTACGCCCAAATACGTTGTGGCGCGCCAACGAATAAGCAGCCGGTACCCCGACTAATAGTGCCAAAACCGTTCCAAAAAAAGCGATTTGTAAACTAAGAAAGAAGCTGTCCATAAAGGATTCATTGCTAAACACCTTGCTGTACCAGTCAAAAGTAAAGCCTTCAATCGGGAATTGAATCGTTGAATTCGCTCCAAAAGAGGTTATGACAATAATGAGTAAGGGAACAAATAGAAACGCAAATACCAAACCCGCAAAGATTTTTAAGCCAATCTGTTTACGCACTTACCTCACCTCTCTTATCCATGCGTTTGGCCACCACGTTAAATAACTTCATTACGATTAGAGTGACCACAATCATAATCAAGGCAATGACACTTGCACCTTGCCAGTTGCCTAATGCAGTTGCACTCTGATACAAGAAGGTAGCTAGCATGATATTTCGGTTTCCACCCAATAATTGTGGGGTTGTATAGGCTGTCATCGTTCCTGTGAATACCAAAATACTGCCAACAATAATCCCTGGTACACTTAATGGCAATATGACCTTAATAAAAGCGATAAAGCGATTGGCACCTAATGTTTCTGCCGCTTCCATAATTTCAGTCTCAATATTTTCTAAAATCCCTACTAAGGTAATGACCATTAAAGGTAAGAACAGATACACGGACCCAATCACTATCGAAAATTCCGTATACAGTAAAGTAAGTGGTTCGGAAATCAAGCCTGCGTCCATTAAAATATTATTCGCTACACCATCTTTTCCTAAAATGGTAATCCATGCAAAACTTCGTACAACTGAATTTGTCAGTAACGGAAATAATGTTAAAGACATCAACAGGCCACGCCACTTCTTCGGACTTTGGGAAATATAGTAGGCTGTCGGAACTCCCATAGCTACGCAAATCAACGTCACAACCAGTGAAATTTTAATCGTCCGCCATAAAATACCTAAATTGTAATCATCCATGAAGAATGAAGTATAATTCGCGAGGGTAAATCCCCCATCAAAGAATGTCGGAAAAATGATGGATATCAGAGGCAATACCAAGAACAGAATTAAAAGAATTAAACCTGGAGCCAAGATGATATAAGGGAATCTTCTGTGTGTCATATCTGGCCTCACTTTCTATTTTTTAAAAAGGTATTTTTAAATGCTAAAGAACGGTATATCGCTTTTTTAAAAAATTCATCAAAAAAAGCCCAAGAAATATTGTACACACAGATGAGTGAACAATATTTCTTGGGCTCCCAAATCAAAATTGGTCTCTTAACTATTAAATAAGAGATTTGAACACAAGAATATCGCCACTCATAGTCGAAACCTTTACGGGGCTCGGTAGAAACTTGCAGGCCATATCCCTGCGATTATATGAGTGAAAACTATATAATTATTAGTAAATGGATTATAACAGATAATATTCGACAAAAAAAGGTATTTTACTATAATTCATGAATTCTGACTATTAGGAATAGAGGAAATATGGAAAGGAAATTCTTAAGAAACATAGATGGGTTACCTATAAAAAAGAAATGAGAAACGGCTATTGCCGCTTCTCATATAAAAGATTAAATTGCTTAAGCCGATTTAGGTAAATAAGTATTTTTTCGTGTTCTTCACCAGGTTTTAACGGATGTGTTGATTTGCGCTACGGGCACACGCTTTCCGCGGGGCGTCAAAGCCGCTGCTTGGAATTTACTCCATGAATAAGCTTCTCGAAAAACATCAAGGGCTTTGCGACGAGCTGAAGATAGCATCTTCGAATATTCTTTGGCGCAGGAGCAGTTTGGAGCCTCCTCGGCGCTCGCGCCTCCACATTGCCGCTGCATCCCTGAATAATCCCACGCACGAAGGAAACGCGTAGCGTTTTCGAGGAGTCGGTGCCCTCCACTCCAATCAACATATAAGTTAGGCATTTTTAATCATAAACCAACACTTATGGTGAAGAACCATTTATTCATACTTTTCCTAAAATTACCGGAAATTTTCCACTGAATTTTAAAGAACTACATTTTATGGAGTAACCTACGTTTCCTCCCTCTTTTGTTCCTGAAAAAGTTATTATAAAAAAGAAAAAACCACCAATTATGTATTGGTGGAGACGGTGGGACGTGCTATTCCATTCTTTCGATAATGGCACTGACTATATCTTGAACCTTCAGTGAAGGCCCTCTGGCGTATTATGCATAATTTAGTTTTGCCCGGTTCCCGGACAGATTATGCATCCTAGTACTGCCGCTTGGGCAGCCTATAAGTCGATACACGGCTGTTGGATTGCTCCACATACCGCTCGGCATTGCCTTATCGCACATGTGCGACTTAGGTTTCACCGATAAAGCCAGATTTTCACTTGCATATTACTATGCAAGGCGACTATTTGCTAATCGAACCCACGTCCAAAGATATCGGCACTTAGGCTTCTACGAGTGTAGTCGACATATTCGCGATTCGCTGAGCCATCTGCCTGTCGACAGGCGTTTGGTCAGCTAGCCTGGTTGTTCTCTTCCTTCATCCTCAGACGGTGGAATCCGGCGTAGCCTACTAAGAGTGAGTCCGCTACCCTACCACATAGGCAATGGAGGGGCGAACAGCTATGCAGTTATTAAGCTGCGAAAGCTAGGTTGTTGTTAGTTTTGCCAGTTATAGGCGTTGACGTTTTAACGAGGCCGATCCCCTCGACTCGCAACCTAAGCTCGAACTACCCCTGTCGAATCCGTAGCGTCCCCATTGTAGTATGAGCGGCAATTGTTATATTGCCGGACGTCGGAAAGCTCAGAGTATGAGCTTAGATTATGTGCCGCAGTGACCCTGCGACAGTTCTTATTATATCACAAACAGCCAGATTTTCAATAGGAAGGACTTGGTTTCCCAGCCTTCCCTTACATTTTCTGGCGTTCACGGAAGGCGCGCTCGATATCACGCTTTGCTTCCTTCTGCTTCAGGTCCTCGCGCTTGTCGTACTTCTTCTTCCCTTTCGCAAGGCCGATAAGCACTTTGGCGTATCCGTTTTTCAGGTACATTTTCAAAGGTACAAGCGCAAATCCCGCTTCCTTCGTTTCGCCGAGCAGTTTCATGATTTCCCGTTTATGCAAAAGAAGCTTCCTAGTCCTGAGCGGATCATGGTTGTAGCGGTTCCCTTGTTCATACGGGGAAATATGGACACTGTAAAGGAACATCTCGCCATTGTGGATTCTAGCATACGAATCCTTCAATTGGACCTTGCCGGCACGGATCGATTTAATCTCGGTCCCTTGCAGCACGATTCCGGCTTCATATGTCTCTTCTATAAAATAGTCATGGTACGCTTTTTTATTTTGCGCGACTGTTTTCCCAAAACCTTTAGGCATGCTGACTCCCCCTAACATTCCTTAATTGTAGCAAAATTTCTCGTTTCCCACAATGAATGGGCCGAGATTGAAAGAGAGCCTCCGCGAGGCCCTCCATTTTGCTGCGGCAATTCACCGGCCGGTTTTCGGAACGAATACCGCCAGCCACATCTACCGTTTATTTTTCCGCTTTACGCTCTTGTTCTTAGGGACGTTTTCGTAAAATTTCCGTTTCTTTTTCTTCTTGGCCTTATCGCCATCCCCCGTAGCACCAGGCTCCGTGCGGCCAATGCTTTTGGATGTGGAACCGCGTCCACCTTCCTTGCCTTTGGTTGGCTTCTTTGCCGTACTGTTCGTCCTGAAAATGCGGCCTTCCCCGCTCCGTTCGCGCCTTGTTCCTTTCATGCCGACGATTTCAAAATCAATCGACCTCTCGTCTTTGTTTACATTAATGACGCGGACAGTAATCTCGTCACCGATACGGAACACGTTTCCGGTACGTTCGCCAATCATTGCGAAATGGCGCTCGTCATAGCGGTAATAGTCGTCCGTCATATAGCTGACATGGACGAGGCCTTCAATCGTATTCGGAAGTTCAACAAACATTCCGAAGTTTGTAACCGAGGAAATAATGCCATCGTATTCCTCACCAATTTTGTCGGCCATGAATTCCGCTTTTTTCAGTTCGTCCGTCTCCCGCTCGGCGTCAACTGCGCGGCGCTCCATTTTGGACGAGTGCTCGGCAATCTCCGGGAGCCTTGCATCCCATTTTTCGCGGGTTGCTTGATCCAGTTTTCCATTTATCAAGTATGTCCTGATCAGCCTGTGAACGATCAAGTCCGGATAACGGCGGATCGGGGAGGTGAAATGTGTATAGAATTCGGTTGAGAGCCCGAAGTGGCCAAGGCTGTCAGGGTAATACTTCGCCTGCTGCATGGAACGGAGCATCACAGTTGAAACGACCATTTCTTCCGGCTTGCCCTGAACTTCTTCGATAATTTCCTGAAGGGCGCGCGGATGCACCTGATTGGCCGTCCCCCGAACGAGGTAGCCAAAGTTTGTAATGAATTCAAAAAACCTGCGCAGCTTTTCCTCTTTCGGGTCCTCGTGAATCCGGTAGATGAACGGAACTTCCATCCAGTGAAAATGTTCAGCGACCGTCTCGTTGGCGGCAAGCATGAACTCTTCAATGAGCTTCTCGGCAACGGAGCGCTCGCGGATTACGACGTCAATTGGCTTTCCGTCCTCTTCCACCAAGACCTTTGATTCTTTAAAATCAAAATCGATTGCGCCGCGGTCCATTCTTTTTTTACGTAATACGGAAGCCAACTCTTCCATTAGCTCGAACATTGGGACAAGCGTTTCATAGCGGCTGCGTGTTTCCTCATCTTTATCAACGAGTATTTTGTTTACATTGCTGTATGTCATCCGTTCAGTTGTCTTGATGACACTTTGGAAAATCTCGTGATTAACTACATGCCCGCTCGAATCAAGTTCCATCTCACACGAAAGTGTCAGGCGGTTTACTCTTGGATTCAAGGAACAGATTCCATTCGATAACCTGTGCGGAATCATTGGGATGACCCGGTCAACGAGATACACGCTGGTCGCGCGTTCTTCCGCTTCCCTATCAATTGGCGAACCTTCCGTCACATAATAGCTGACGTCGGCAATATGGACGCCGAGCTTATAGTTGCCGTTGTCGAGCTTTGTTACGGTAACAGCATCGTCAAGGTCCTTTGCATCCTCACCATCGATTGTGACGATAACCTGATCTCTCAGGTCGCGGCGCCCTTCCATGTCCCGTTCGTCAATTTCATCCGGTACTGAGTTCGCCTGCTCTAGAACCTCTTCCGGAAATGCGAGCGGCAGGCCATGCTTGTAGATGACCGACAGGATATCGACGCCCGGGTCATTTTTATGGCCGAGAATTTGAATAACCTCGCCCTCCGCACTCGTCCTTCCTTCCGGATAGCTGACAATTTTCACAACAACCTTATGGCCTTCAACGGCTCCTCCGTTTGCGGCCTTTGGAATAAAAATATCACCAGCGAACTTTTTCTCATCAGGAATGACGAAGCCGAAGCTCTTGCTTTCTACATATGTCCCGACCATCTGGGTGATGCCGCGCTCAAGAATGCGGACAATCGTCCCTTCCCGACGCTCTCCCGATGTTTCCGATGATACACGGACCAGCACAATATCTCCGTGCATGGCATTGTTTGTCTCATTCGGAGGTATGAAAATATCATCCATTCCCGGCTCTTCCGGCATAACGAATGCGAAGCCCTTCGCGTGTCCGGCAACCTTTCCGCGAATCAGATTCATTTTTTGCGGCAGGCCGTAGCGGTTCGAACGGGTCCTGACGACCAGCCCTTTTTCTTCCATCTGAACGAGCGCCTTGACAAATCCCTTGAAATCCGCCGAATCCTCAATCCCGAATGCTTCCTCAAGCTCCTGGATAGTTAGCGGCTTGTAGGCTTCATCCCTCATATATTGCAAAAGCTTGTCTATATGTGCTTGAATGTTTTCTTCCAAGCAAATCCCTCCCTTACAGGGTGTTTCTTATTATTCTTTCCAATCTAGGCTCTCTAGAAACGCATAAACATCCTCATGGAGCTGTTCTTTCTCTTTATCGAGGGTGATGACGTGCCCAGATTCCTCGTACCACTTGATTTTCTTGTCAATCGACTCTGCTTCACTATAGATAATATTTGCACTGTTTGGGTTTATCATCCCGTCATGGCGCGCCTGGACGACGAACAACGGAGCATAGATGAGGTCGACATGGCTCCGGACATCAGCAATCAGTTCCTGGAGCTCTTTTAGCGTTGTCATCGGGGTTTTCTTGAACTCTTCCATTTCCTCGTTTATCGCTTCAAGGGTTTTCCCTTCATGCTCCTTGTATTCGCGGGCATAGTGAAGAACCCCTTCATACATGGTTTCCTCGCTTCGGAAGTCCATCGGGGCACACATTGGAATAATACCCTTTACAGGAACCGTGTAACCCAGCTTGAGCGAGAACACTCCACCAAGCGACAGGCCTGCGACCGCAATCTCGTCAAATCCCTTTTCTTTTAAAAATTGATAGCCCTGCATAACGTCCTCCCACCAATCATCGGGACCCGTTTTCAGCAGTTCCTCAGGTGGTACGCCATGGCCTTTATAGTGAGGAGCGTGGCTCGTATAGCCTTTTTTCTCAAGGAAGCGGCCCAGCATGCGGACATCCGCTGAGTTCCCGGTAAATCCGTGCAGGAGAAGCACCGCACGCGGTCCGGCTTCGAATGTAAACGGCTTAGGTGGTTGAACTTTCATCTTTGTTAACTCCTTCTTTGCTTATCTTCCTTTAGTTTTAGCAAAGGCCGGCCGCACATTCCAGAAATAAGGCTTAACACTTCCAAGATTTGTTTTCTGAAAATCTAGATAAGGGAGAATCACAAAAGAAATGGGGCGAATATTTTTGCGTTTAGCAATTGTTTTCCCTTTAAGGTAAATAATTGCCGTTTTTCAAGGAAACTAAGCAAAAAATCCCTGTCTTCAGGGAAAGAAAGGTCCAATATTGCTATTTCCTCTTTGGATTTCCATGCTATATCATATATCAAGTTATCCGGATCCTGGATTTTCCGGCTTCCACCTACAATTTTCACGATATAGTAATGGACTTCCACCTTAAAACCTTCGTATGTACCTGTTTTCACCCTCACCTCGTCAAAGACCTCTATAATAAAACCGGTCTCTTCCATAAACTCGCGCCTGCAGCATTCTCGGAAGCTTTCTCCCTCTTCAAGGCCGCCGGATGGCACCGACCATTTCTTTACTTCTTCAGGCTTTCCCTGCAAAACCATCAAAACTCTGCCTTCATCGTTTACACAAATTCCTGCGGCCCCCGCCCATTTCAGCATGCCATCGCTCCTTTTTCACAAACCTCTTCACCAATTCGTGAAAAATAGCCAATTCTCCTTTTTCACAGGATGGCAGTTATAAAAAATTACCCTGACTGAACTCTTTGCAAAAAATAAAGCCCGGCACGAGGCCGGGCTCAATTTCTTCGTTGATTAAAGTTTGAAATACGTTACGGCAACGGTTAAGATGAAGAACAGCACAGACAGTACCACCGTGATCCGGTGAAGGATCAAGTCGATGCCGCGTGCTTTCTGCTTACCAAAAAGCTGCTCCGCCCCGCCGGAAATTGCGCCGGAAAGACCCGCGCTACGGCCAGATTGTAATAATACAACGACGATAAGTCCGATTGATACGATTACCAATAATGTTACGAGCAATGGATGCATGAAGGCCACCTCCTGTTAGACGTTCATTCACAGTACTTCTAATTTAACATATAATCCCGTTTTTCACAATAGCGGGATTGGTGGTTTTAACCTGACTTGCTTGACATGTTAAAACCGGCCTTCTATTTTCCCTAAAAACCTACCTCATTACCGATGCCGCCATTCGGACATACGTATGCCGCTTGCCTCGGATGACTATGGAATAGGCCATGATGTTTTCCGGCAGGGCGATTCCATTGGCTCCCGCATCACCAATATGGTAAAGGTCGGCGCCGGCCATCTTGCTATTCAGGGCAATTTGCCGAATTGTCGCTTCATCCGATCCTTCCTGGCTTGTCCCGGTCGTGAGGATGGCAAGTGCGCCCTTCTCATGAACGATGTCTACTAGCCTGGCTGTTTTTGCTATCGTAAAGCCGGGAACGGTTCCCGGTGATGGAATGAGGATAATATCCGCGCCGGCTTCGATAAACCCGTGAAGGACATCTTCCCCCATCAGGCTGCTGCCTGTTTCACCGGCCACCCCGGCCCCATGCATTTTCCCAGCGATGATCAAGCCTTCCGGGCCAAAAACATCACGCGCCACCGCAATCGCCTTCGTTATCTCCGCATTTGAGACACCTGTCTTCGGGTTACCCGTCAGGCATACAAAGTCAAAGCCCAGCTCCCTCGCACGCCGGAGAGATCTCTCGGTTGCAATCCGGCCTTCCGGGAGCTCGGTGAGTGCTTCAAGCTTTTCAGCAGACAGATCAACCGGTTCAAGATTCAAACCAATCGGCCTGCCAACAAGCTGTTTTAGCTTATGTACAATCTCCTCTGGCTCTGTTGCCGACATCCCCTGTATTTCCGGCTTGAAAACATCAAAGAAGTTAAGCAAAATTAGGTCGGCACCAAACGCTGCCACCATTTCAGCGTTCGTAACAGCAGGGTAAAGCGGGGTAAACGACCCGATGACCTCAGCTAAAATGGTCCTGCCTTCCGAGGCGAGAATGGACTTTTTAATTTCCTGCCCGTTCATCTTCGCAAAATCGGACGCGGTACAGTCAAGTATACGTTTCAACGCAGCTACCTCCTTAGGGAAATGGTAATGTTTAAGGCTTTTTTGTGTGTAAATAAAATGCGGCAGAGATGAAGACACTTTCAAGCAAACAACCCAATCAAAACTGTCTTCATAAACTCGATGAAGACACTTTCAAGTAATAATCCCCATTAAAACTGTCTTCATAAACCCGATGAAGACACTTTCATACAAAAATCCCCATCAAAACTGTCTTCATAATCCTCTAAAAACCCAAATCCTTCCTTAAAACACCAACGAGGTTAATTTTACCAAAGAGAACGAAAAAAATACCTGGCGGCACGGGGGCCGCCAAGCGTATCAAAGTTATTTATAGCTTTTTGATTTCATTTGCGAGAAACTCGACGTCTGTGCCGACAACTACCTGGATATCCTGTTTGCTGAGCTTGATGACCCCTTTGGAACCGAGCTGCTTGAGGCGGTTTTCATTCACGTTGTCAGCGTCCTTTACTCGTAGGCGAAGGCGGGTGACGCAGTTATCGATGCTGAGGAGGTTATCCTTTCCGCCTAGGGCATCAACATACTGGACGGCAGCTGAATGGTAGTCGCCCTTAATCGCGGAATCTTCGTCAAACTCACCTTCGACATCATCTTCACGGCCCGGAGTCTTAAGGTCGAGCTTCTTGATAAGGAAATAGAATACGACGAAGTAAATGGCTGCATACACAAGGCCGACCAGCGCGAGCAGGAACGGCTTTGTGGCGATCCCGTAATTCAGGAAGTAGTCAATGGCGCCTGCCGAGAATCCGAAACCGTGCCTGATGCCCATGAAATAGGTAACTGCCAGTGCAATTCCTGTCAAAAGAGCATGGACGACATAAAGGACCGGAGACAGGAACATGAACAGGAATTCGATTGGTTCAGTAATACCTGTCAGGAACGAGGTAAACGCAAGCCCGATCATAACCCCGGCAACTGCTTTGCGCCTTTCTTTTTTGGCCGCGGCAACCATCGCTGCGGCTGCGGCTGGGAGGCCGAACATCATGACTGGGAAGAAGCCAGTCATAAAGATTCCGGCATCCGGATCTTTTGCGAAGAAACGGGTCAAGTCACCCTTTACAACCTCGCCGGCAGCATTCGTAAATTCACCGAATTCAAACCAGACGAGTGTGTTGAGGACATGGTGCAGGCCGAGCGGGATGAGCAAACGGTTCAGGAAGCCGAATACCCCGACTCCCAGCGCCCCGGCTCCAACAATCCAGTTTCCAATAGAGTTGATTACATGCTGGACTGGCGGCCATACGTATCCAAACACCGCGGCCAGGATTAGCATTGTCAAAGCAGTGATAATCGGGACAAAGCGCCGCCCGCCAAAGAAGCCAAGCCAATCCGGAAGTTTAATATCATGATATTTATTGTACAATAGCCCGGCAATAACCCCGGCGAGGATTCCTCCGAGAACCGCCATGTTGATTTCTTCGTTGATGGCTTTTGTGCCCTCCGTTAAAATGAAATAGCCAATCGCTCCGGCAAGTCCGGCGGCTCCGTTGCCATCCTTGGCTATCCCGACAGCGACCCCGATTGCAAACAGAAGTGCCAGGTTTGCAAAAATTGCGTTACCAGCAGAAGAAATAAATTCAATATCCAATAAGTCCGGCTGCCCCAAGCGAAGCAACAGGGCGGCTGCTGGCAATACGGCAATCGGGAGCATGAGCGCCCTTCCTATCCGTACCAAAAAACCTAACATCTTTACACACCTCTTCCTTTTCGTTTTTTTTAAAGCGCTTACACAAAAGGCGGTGAGCCCGTACCTTTATATTAGCACTATATTTGTATAGGTAAAATAATATGTGTCGAAAAATTGCGACTTTTTACGCTAGGTTTTATATATTTTACACCAGAATACTAAAATTCAAATATATACCATATAGAGTTAATATTGTAAGATTATAAAGATGGCATCTTTTAATAGGGGGTATTGTGCAAGTGAGAGAGAACAAGCTTGTATTGGGATTGATGTTCTTTGTCTCCATTTTTTTATTTTTCTCATCATCAAGCCATGCGGCAGGCGCTGGCAGCCACGACAAGCAAAAGCCAGTTCTGGCAGGAATCACCCATGAAAATATTTTCATCGGCCAGGCGTTCGACCCGTTAGCGGGCATTTCGGCCAAAGATAATGTTGATGGAAACATCACTAGAAAAATCGTGGTTTCAGGGAAGGTAAATACGAAAAAAGCCGGTAAATATGTCCTGACCTATACTGTATATGATAAGGCAAAAAATAAAGCAATGGCGGTACGGACCATAACCGTCATAAAAGATACGGATGAACCAGCCATTTCAGGGCTTACAAATAAGTCCCTTTACATTGGAAAGGCATTTGATCCCTTATCCAATGTTACAGCAATGGATAATGTCGATGGCGACCTTACTTCTAAAATAATAGTGTCCGGATTGTTGAACAACAATAAATCCGGCAAGTATGTATTGACTTACTCTGTAAGCGATAAAGCCGGCAACAATACTTCAAGAAAACGGATAATCACGGTCATTGATAATGTAAAGCCTGTTATCTCAGGAACGGAAAATATTGAGATTCTTTATAAGGAATCCTTCAATCCGCTTAAAGGCGTCACGGCCCATGATGCAAATGATGGAGATTTAACGTTTTTTATTAATGTGTCAGGCAATGTAAATATACACAAAGTTGGCTCATATACGCTCCAGTATAGTGTGAAGGACAAAGCTGGTAATTCGGCCGAACATAAACGGGTTATTACGGTAAAAAATGGCCCTCATCCAACTGGCGGCTTTCTTGACTTTTTTAAGGAATACATTTCCCCTGATAACGGCATGACTGTTACTGTCGAAGGTATGATAGTTACAAGTAAAGGCGAATTTAATACTTATACCGTACTCTACACTCAGAAAAATAATACAAATTCTGCTATTCCAGAAGGATTTCCGAAGATTTACTATTCTAATGATACCTATGAAATTGTTACTCTAGGCATAAATAAGACACTCAATCCTGGTGAATCAGTATCAAGGGGGGTTGTATTTAAAAGGATGATTACATCGGTTTCACCACTTCTCTTTGAATATGCAAAGGACTCTCCTGGCGTTAAACCACTCGCTGGTTCACTAAAGTGGAGATTTGAAAAGAGTATGAATTAGTTAAAAAATCCTCCAAATGTGATGCTGCACATTTGGAGGATTTTTATGTTTATTCCAAATGAGGCAGAGGATACGTCCCCTGCTTCATACGTCCCCTGCTTCACTGTTTCACTCTTACTTCTTTAGGTTGTAGAAGCTCTTGAGGCCTAGGTATTGGGCTGTTTCGCCGAGCTGATCCTCGATGCGAAGGAGCTGGTTGTATTTTGCGACGCGGTCGGTACGGGATGGCGCGCCTGTTTTGATTTGGCCGGCGTTGGTTGCGACAGCAATGTCAGCAATAGTGGAGTCTTCTGTTTCACCGGAGCGGTGGGAGATGACTGCCGTATAGCCTGCTCGCTTCGCCATTTCGATTGCGTCAAAGGTTTCAGTCAACGTACCGATTTGGTTTACTTTGATCAGGATGGAGTTTCCGACACCCTGCTCGATTCCCTGCGCCAATTTTTTCGTATTGGTAACAAACAGGTCGTCACCGACAAGCTGGACTTTTCCGCCAAGGCGCTCGGTCAAAAGCTTGTGGCCTTCCCAGTCATTTTCATCAAGTCCATCCTCGATAGAGATGATTGGGTATTTGGAAGACATTTCTTCATACCAGTCAACCATTTCGGCGGATGTTTTCACGACGCCTTCTCCTGTTAGATGGTATTTGCCGTCTTCTTTGTTATAGAACTCAGAAGCTGCAGCATCCATTGCCAGCATGATTTCTTCGCCTGGCTTATAGCCAGCCTTTTCAATCGCGGCAACGATTGTTTGAAGTGCTTCTTCGTTGGAGCCAAGGTTTGGCGCAAATCCGCCTTCGTCACCAACTGCTGTATTTAAGCCTTTCTCTTTCAAAACTGATTTCAGATTGTGGAAGATTTCCGCACCCATGCGAAGGGCCTCCCTGAAATTAGGGGCGCCGACAGGCATAACCATAAATTCCTGAATATCAACGTTGTTATCCGCATGCTCGCCGCCATTAACAATATTCATCATTGGAACAGGAAGCTGCTTGGAGTTAAAGCCGCCAAGATACTGATACAGTGGGATATCAAGGGCGTCGGCCGCTGCATGGGCAACTGCCATTGAAACGCCAAGAATCGCATTGGCGCCAAGCTTTCCTTTGTTTTCCGTACCGTCAAGGTCGATAAGCGCCTGGTCAACGCCAACCTGGTCAAGGACGCTGTACTCGCCAATCAGTTCAGGGGCGATGATGTCATTTACGTTTTCAACAGCTTTCAGGACACCTTTGCCGAGATAACGGCTTTTATCGCCGTCACGGAGCTCAACTGCTTCGTGTTCACCAGTGGAAGCGCCGCTTGGAACGAGCGCGCGGCCAAATGCCCCGGATTCAGTGAAAACTTCTACCTCGATTGTTGGGTTGCCGCGGGAATCGAGTACTTCGCGCGCGTATACATCAGTAATAAATGGCATGCAGTTTCTCTCCTTCTAATTGGTATTGTTGGTGTTTAAGTGGCACGAAGGCCAAATGCATTTCTTGATAAAACTTGGCTTTATCTTTTCAACAGCGTCTTGCCTGTCATTTCCTTCGGCTGTTCGACACCGAGCAGGTCAAGGATGGTTGGGGCAAGGTCGCCGAGGATGCCGTCTTCCCTTAATTCTACCCCAGTCTTTGTCACAATGACAGGAACAGGGTTGGTTGTGTGGGCGGTCATCGGGTTGCCCTTAATCGTGACAACCTCATCAGCGTTGCCGTGGTCAGCTGTAATGATGGCCGTCGCGCCTTTTTGTACCAGCAGGTCAACGATTTTGCCCAAGCATTCATCGACCGTTTCAACAGCCTTAATGGTTGGTTCAAGCATTCCGGAATGGCCGACCATATCCGGATTTGCAAAGTTGAGCAGAATGCAGTCGAATTTGTCCGCTTCAATTTCTTTTAAAAGTGCGTCTGTTACTTCATAAGCGCTCATTTCCGGTTTAAGGTCATAGGTCGCGACCTTTGGAGAGTTGATCAAGATCCGCTCCTCCCCGGGGAATTTCGCCTCACGCCCACCGCTCATAAAGAAAGTTACGTGCGGATACTTCTCTGTCTCGGCAATCCTAAGCTGCTTCAAGCCGTTTTGCGCGAGCACTTCGCCAAGCGTATTGTCAAGGTTGCTCGGCTTAAAAGCCACATACCCGTCAACCGTTTCGCTGAAGTGGGTCAGGCAGACAAAATGCAAATGGTTTGGATGTCCGGGTCCGCGATCGAAATCCCGGAAATCCTCATTTGTAAATGTGTTCGAAATTTGGATGGCGCGGTCAGGGCGGAAATTATAGAAAATGACCGCGTCATTGTCCTTGATCGTTCCTACTGGCTGACCATCTTCATCAGTCAAAACAGAAGGCAGGACAAACTCGTCAAAAATCCCGTGCTGGTACGAGTCTTCAATAACCTGCATCGGTTCGTGATAGGAAGGGCCGTCACCATATACCATTGCCCGGTACGACTTTTCAACGCGATCCCACCGCTTATCGCGGTCCATTGAATAATACCGTCCAGATATGGTTGCGAATTGGCCGACACCAATCTCCTTAATTTTATCAAGGGCTTCCTGGATGTATGTCCCGGCCGACTGAGGGCTGACGTCTCGGCCGTCAAGGAAGGCATGGATATACACCTTCTCCACGCCTTTATCAGCCGCGAGTTTTAATAGTGAAAACATGTGATTGATATGGCTATGGACGCCGCCGTCGGAAAGGAGCCCGAACAAATGAAGCGCAGTACCATGTTTTTTCACATGCTCCATCGCTCCTATGAATGTTTCATTCTCTTGGAATTCACCTTCACGGATGGCGATATTCACCCTGGTCAGGCTCTGGTACACAATCCGGCCTGCTCCGATATTCAGGTGGCCGACTTCGGAATTGCCCATCTGCCCATCTGGGAGACCTACCGCTTCCCCGCATGCCCGCAGCTGTGCATGGGGAAATTCGTTCCAGTAGCGTTCAAAATTCGGTTTTTTGGCCTGAGCCACCGCATTTCCATATCGTTCACCCCGAAGGCCGAAGCCATCTAGGATGATTAGAGCTACAGGGGCTTTCTTCATTTTTTACCAGCCTCCAAAAGCTGAACGAACGATTGGGGCTCAAGGCTCGCACCACCGACAAGCGCGCCATCGATATCCGGCTGGGCCATGTATTCACCAATGTTTTCCGGCTTTACGCTGCCGCCGTACTGAATTCGGACCGCTTCAGCCGCATCCTGCGAAAACTGGTCTGCGACAACCTTGCGGATATGGGCGCACACTTCGTTCGCATCTTCTGCTGTTGATGATTTTCCTGTGCCAATTGCCCAGATTGGTTCATATGCAATGACTGTTTGCTTTACTTGTTCTTCTGTCAGGCCTTCAAGCGCCTTTCGGATTTGTCCGCCGACAAACTCATTCGTCTCCCCGTTCTCGCGCTGCTCAAGTGTTTCCCCGCAGCAAACGATTGGAACAAGGCCATGCTGGAATGCAGCCAAGGTTTTCTTGTTTACCGCCTCATCCGTTTCGCTGAACATTTCCCTACGCTCAGAATGCCCCAGGATTACATAGGTAACACCCAGGTCAGCTAGAGCCGCGGGGCTGATTTCTCCTGTAAAAGCTCCTTTGTCCTCAAAGTGCATGTTCTGCGCACCAATTTTAACAGGGTAGCCATCCGTTTCAGCAACCAACGCCTGCAAAAACAGCGCCGGGGCGCAAATGGCGGATTCAATTTCACCGCTGTCGGGTACGAGTCCTTTTACTTCTTCGACAAAGCCCTTCGCTTCAGATAACGTCTTGTGCATTTTCCAGTTTCCCGCAATAATCGGTTTCCGCATTCTGGCACGTCCTTTCTTTGCTCACGGGCATTCGCCCGCCTTGAAATCTATTGGCTTAATGGAGCTATGGTTGACTTCCGCTCCAAGCAGCCTATTGATCATTTACCAATGAGGTCTGCCGTTGCCTTTTTTAAAAGAGGTTTATTCCTTATCATTTAGAGCTGAAACACCTGGCAGGTCTTTGCCTTCCATAAACTCGAGGGAAGCGCCGCCGCCAGTTGAGATGTGGCTCATTTTATCCGCCAAGGCGAATTTTTCAACCGCTGCGGCAGAGTCGCCGCCGCCGATGACCGAATATGTACCCTCGGAGTCTGCAAGTGCCTTGGCAACTGCTTTTGTTCCATTTGCGAATTTATCGAATTCGAACACACCCATTGGGCCGTTCCAGATGACAAGCTTGGAGCTCTGGATGACGTCACGATAAAGCTCAGCCGTTTTCGGGCCGATATCGAGCGCCTCCCAATCAGCAGGAATTTCATCAATACCCACTACCTTAGAATTCGCATCCGGTGAAAAATCATCCGCGATGACGACATCGATTGGCATATGGAACGAAACGCCTTTTTCCTTCGCCTTTTCCATGAACGTTTTTGCCAGGTCAATTTTATCTTCTTCAAGGAGTGACTTGCCAACCTCATGGCCTTGAGCTTTCACGAATGTATAGGCAAGCCCGCCGCCAATGATTAGATGATCGACCTTTTCAAGAAGGTTTTCAATAACACCGATTTTGTCCTTGACCTTTGCGCCGCCGATGATCGCCGTGAATGGACGTTCAGGATTTGATAGCGCCTTGCCAAGCACCTCCAGCTCCTTTTCCATTAAAAAGCCTGCGACAGCCGGAAGATAGTGGGCAATCCCTTCAGTTGAAGCATGGGCTCTATGGGCTGCTCCAAACGCGTCATTGACATAAATGTCGGAAAGGGCGGCGAATTCCTTCGCAAGCTCCGGATCGTTCTTCTCCTCGCCAGGGTAAAAACGAACGTTTTCAAGAAGGAGTACATCGCCTTCGTTCATACCGCCAATTTGTGACTTGACTGCATCACCAAACGCTTCCTCCGCTTTCAGCACATCTTTGCCAAGCAGCTCGCCGAGGCGGTCCCCAACCGGTGCAAGGCGCATTTCCTCCACTACCTTGCCTTTCGGGCGCCCAAAATGGCTCGCGAGAATAACCTTTGCTCCCTGGTCCATTAAATACTGGATAGTCGGGAGAGCTGCGCGGATTCTTGTTTCATCGGTAATCTTTCCGTCCTGCATCGGGACGTTGAAATCGACTCGGCAGAAAACGCGTTTTCCTTTCACATCCACATCTTTCAACGACTTCTTGTTCATGGAATCCCTCCTGGAACATCGAATTTTTAGTGGTAATACTTTAGTTATTTCGCAATTAAAAAAGGAGGGGGAATCCTCCCCGCTCCCCGTCAAAAGCCATTATCATTATAGTTGTTTTTTAAAAGGATATCCAATTATATCCTGTGTCCCGGCGAATTATATTCCTTTTTCAGCGATGTATTCGCACAAGTCAACAACTCGGTTTGAATAAGCGTACTCATTGTCGTACCAGGAAAGGACTTTCACCATATTGCCTTCAAGGACCATTGTGGACAAGCCATCAACAATGGATGATTCAGTGCTGCCATTGTAGTCTGAAGAGACAAGCGGAAGTTCTGTGTACTTAAGAACACCCTTCAGCGGGCCTTCAGCCGCTTCTTTCAATGCCTGGTTCACTTCGTCAGCTGTTACGTTTTTCTCAAGCTCAGCTACTAGGTCAACAACGGATACGTTAGGAGTTGGAACACGCATAGCCATTCCGTTCAGCTTGCCTTTCAGCTCAGGAAGAACAAGGGCAACCGCTTTTGCAGCACCTGTTGTTGTAGGGATGATGTTTTCAGCTGCTGCACGCGCGCGGCGGTAATCTTTATGTGGCAAATCAAGGATTTGCTGGTCATTTGTATATGAGTGGACAGTTGTCATCATACCGCGCTTGATGCCGAAGCTGTCGTTAAGTACTTTTGCGAAAGGAGCAAGGCAGTTTGTTGTACAAGATGCATTAGAGATAACATGGTGGTTCGCTGCATCGTACTTTTCATGGTTAACGCCCATTACGATTGTGATATCTTCATCGGAGGCTGGAGCAGAAATAATTACTTTCTTGGCGCCTGCTTCAAGGTGTTTCGCAGCGTCAGCACGCTTTGTGAAACGGCCTGTCGATTCAACAACTACTTCAACGCCAAGGTCTCCCCATCCAAGAAGTGCCGGATCGCGCTCTGCAAGGACCTTAACTGTTTTGCCGCCAACAACAAGGTTGGAGCCATCTACTGTTACATCCTCGGATAGTGTTCCATGGATAGTGTCATATTTCAAAAGGTGCGCCAGCATGTTTGCATCCGTAAGGTCGTTTACAGCAACAATTTCAATGTTTGGGTTATCAAGGGCAGCACGAAAAACGTTGCGTCCAATACGTCCAAAACCATTAATACCAACTTTTAATGCCATGATTAGTTCCTCCTTTGATTCGGTAAAGCTTTTATTTTTTATATCAAAGGGTATAAACCCTTTTAATAACATTGGTTTTAATTCTTATGTTCTGTGTGATGATTTCCCTTTAGTAATAGTTTAGCAGCCCCTTCATCGGTTACGAGAATTGTTTGGGGCGGGGCCACTTTCAAATAGGATTGAATGGCTTTTGCCTTCGAACTGCCCCCAGCTACAGCAAGGACATTCGGTATGCCGGCCAGGTCGCCCATTTGCAATCCAATCGTCATTACCTTATGGACGATTTCACCCTGTTCGTTAAAATAGTAGCCAAATGCCTCGGAAACTGCGTGGCTGCCAATAATTTTTTCCATATCGGATTCTGTGGTTTTCCGCCGGGAGGCCATTGTGATAGCATCCCCAATTCCGTGAAGCACCATTCCAGCCGACTTAATCATGGCTAGCACTTCATGGACAGATGGTTCCCTGATGAACGATTCGTAAATATCCATGCTCACCTGTTCAGGCACATAAAAAACGCGATGGCGCGATTTTGTATTGGCCGCCATAATAGCGCAAATCGTATTCGCCTGGTTTTGCACATCCTCGCCAATCCCGCCGCGTGCGGGTACGAACATTAAATCTTCCCTGGCAAGGCTTGGCCCCAGTTCTTCCGCTACGGCTGCCATTGTTGAACCGCCTGTGACCGCAATGATATTTTTTCCATCGATGAGCTTTTTCATCCTGCCCGCCGTTGCCCTGCCGAGTTCTTTTTTTGCAAGGGGCGAATGATCGCTGTCCCCGGGCACGATAATGACATTACGGATGCCGAGCCGGTGCTTCAGCTCCATTTCCATTACATCTATACCCTTTAGCTCGCGCATTATGCCACCAAGGTCTTCCAGTAGGTTCTTGCCTTCATCGGAAAGAATTACCCCTAATGAATGTGAAATGATGAGGTTTTGGTCCTTAAGGAATTCAATTTCCCCACGAAGAACCCTCTCCGTATAGCCAAGATTTACGGCCAAGCTCCGTCTTCCGACTGGCTGCAAATAGCTAATTGAACGGAGGATGTAATATCTTTCCTGCATAACAGCGAGGAGGTCTGGCAATAATCTCTTTTGGATATCTAGTAACGAGTGCATGTTGGCAACTCCTTCTTGCATAAATAAAGGGACAAGCAAATCTTCCCGGAGAATAGACCGGGACTTTTTTTGTCCCGCTAAGACAAATTATGTCCCACTTCCTGCAAAAAAAAATCACCCTGTTCGAATACATTGTAACAGGAGTGATTTTTACATTCAACAAATATGCTTTGATTATCTTCCTTTTATAAAGGAATACAAATAGTCTTTGTCAATAATTCCGTAGCCGGCTTCCTCTCCGTCTACATGGATGACTGGTATCATCAGCCCGTATTCCTCGGTTAGCTCGTCACTTGATGCAATATCAATTTCCTCAAGCTCGAAGTCTTCCTCCCCGCGTATTTCCAGCAAATCCGCCTTGGCCTTATCACAAAGCGGACAGCGGCTGCGTGTATATAAAGTAACTTTCGTCTTCAATTTAACCATCCTTTTAAAATCTTTTCCTTTTTGACGATGAAGCAATCCCGAGCTGTTCCCGGTACTTGGCCACAGTCCTTCTTGAAATGACAAGCCCTTCGTTGTACTTCAGCATATCCGCGATTTCCTGGTCCGAGACCGGCCGCCTTTTATCTTCATGGCCGATAATCGCGGTGATCAATTTTTTTACCTGGGCTGAAGATGTACTGCTATCCGCAACCGATTGAATACCGGATGAAAAAAAGGATTTCAGTTCAAATGTGCCAAATGGGGTCCCGAGGTATTTTTCCCTTACTGCACGGCTGACGGTCGACTCGTGTATGTCAAGGCTATCGGCAATTTCCTTCATCGTAAGCGGCATTAGCTCCCCTTTTGCTTCAGAAAAAAACTGCGGCTGCTTCTCGATAATTTTTCCGGCAACCTTAAGAAGTGTATCATTCCTTTGCCTGATACTTTTCGCAAGCCACTGGTAGTCCTGATATTTATCCTGCAGGAACTTCTTCGCTAAATCATCGCCGCTTGCCGTAAGCGTATGAAACAATTGGTCGTTAAAGCCGATTGCAGGCAGATTCCCCTCAAGCAACTGAACGCGCCAGCTTCCATTGATGCAACTGGCTACCACATCGGGTACAAGATAGGCTGCCCTGTCATGATGGAATGCGGCCCCCGGCCTTGGGTTTAATGTTTGCAAAAGATCATGAATTTCCTGAATTTCTTGAGGGCTTGTTTTCAATTCCTTTGCCAGCTGCTTCCACTTCTTTTCAGCAAATTGCGGAAAATGGCCTATAACAATTGTATGTGCCAATGGCGCTTTATCCCCAATTGCGCCTAGCTGAAGGAGTAGGCACTCCTGTAAGTTTCGGGCTCCTATGCCAGGAGGATCCAACTGCTGGATTTCCCGGAGGCACTCCTCTACTTGGTAACGGGACGCATTTGAATTGACAGCGATTTCATTTATATCTCCGCGGAAATATCCATTTTCATCAATATTTAATATGATATGGCGAATGAGTTTTAGTTCTTCTTTTTGAAAACGTCCAGGCTTCAGTTGGGAAAGGAGGTGCTCCTCAAGCGTTGTGGCGGCCTCGGACGCAATACCATTAATATCATTATCGTTTTCTTTAAAGGCTGGTTTCCTCGAACGGCCTTTCGACTGCTCGGAAGGTACAATTTCAAGCAGGGGGTTTTCAAGCGCCCTTGCTTCCAAAAAGCTTGCGAGCTCCAAGGAACTGTATTGGAGCAAGGCAATCGCCTGGGACAATTCCTGGGTCATTGACAATTTAATCTGCTGCTGTTGCAATAGTCCAATCCTCATGTTCATCTGCATTTCCCCCCGCATCCTATTTTACATGAAAAAACGGGTTTTGGGTTAGCTGGAGAAAAAATTGGCAGATTTTCCGAGGAGAAAAGGGGCTTTTCTGGACGATTCTTTTGAAAACAAAAAAAATCAACGGCCCCTTAAAGGAAACCGTTGATTTTAATAAAAGTAGCGCCCTCGTCAGGACTCGAACCCGAATTTCAAGAACCGGAATCTTGCGTGCTATCCGTTGCACTACGAGGGCATGTATTTTGCATCACAATTTCATATTATAGTGGAAACCCCTCATCTTTGCAAGTACAGATTATGTTTAAAATGGGCAACGTTGGGTAAGATGGATGACATGGAAAAAAATTTCGAACAAAACCTTATCTATTGAGCGATTCGTTTGACCTTTATTGACCATCATTGTATGATACTTACATAAGGAATCTTTTAAAATGTTTCATAAGGAGGCACATTAATGAATTTGATCCCTACAGTTATTGAACAAACAAATCGGGGCGAGCGAGCATACGATATATATTCCCGCCTGTTAAAAGACCGGATTATTATGCTAGGAAGCGGGATTGACGACCATGTCGCCAACTCGATCGTTGCCCAGCTCCTGTTCTTAGAAGCTGAAAACCCTGAAAAGGACATCTCCATCTACATCAACTCCCCAGGCGGAAGCATTACTGCGGGGATGGCCATCTACGATACGATGCAATTCATTAAGCCTGATGTCCAGACAATCTGTATCGGTATGGCGGCATCCATGGGAGCATTCCTTCTTGCCGCAGGAACAAAAGGCAAGCGTTACGCCCTTCCGAATGCTGAAGTGATGATTCACCAGCCGCTTGGAGGCGCGCAAGGCCAAGCAACAGAAATTGAGATCGCCGCAAAACGGATCCTGTTCCTTCGCGAGAAGCTGAATGGCATTCTTTCCGAGCGCACAGGACAGCCGCTTGAAGTAATTTCAAGGGATACAGACCGCGACAACTTCATGACTGCTGAACGCGCGAAAGAATACGGCCTCGTCGACCATATCATCTCCCGTCATAACGTTGATGAGAACAAGGATAAGAAATAATATTTAGCGAGCCAGCCCGTTTCCGTATGGAGGCGGGCTGTTTTGGTGTGGCGAGGGTTTTGGAGCTGGGGAGAATTTGATTAAGACCGTTTCACCTGTGAAAACTACTTAAAACGGTCTTGAGGACCTCTGTCAAGACCGTTTCACCCATGAGAACAACCTAAAACGGTCTTGAGGACCTCTGTCAAGACCGTTTCACCCATGAAAACAACCCAAAACGGTCTTGAGAACCTCTGTTAAGACCGTTTCACCTATGAAAACAACCCAAAACGGTCTTGAGAACCCCTGTCAAGACCATTTCACCAACGATAACAAGTCAAAACGGTCTTGAGAACCTCGGTCCAGACGTTTCTCGGTATGTTCCCAATCCTATCGGTCTCTAAAAAACAAACACTGTCTGAAAATTTTCAAGTCTTCCTCACCAGACCTCCTGCAATCAGACTCTTTACCGCTTTGTTATCTCGATATTCAGTGCTTTAGCTTGTGCAGGTAGTGATGTATCGATTCCCCCATCTATCCAGACGACGACCTCCTGCCCTTCCCCGTAGCGCTTGATGTTCCCGTTTTCCGGCAATGTAACCCAAATAGGCCCAATCCTGTTGTCTTCAATCAACATCCTGTTCTCACGTACACTTATTTCACTAATAACGCCTTTTACATCAAATTCGCCTTTCACAGCTTCTCCATCTCCATTGCAGCCCACCAGCAAAAAACATGAAATAAAAACGGCAAGCAACCATTTTCTCAAGCAGATTCTCCCCCTTTCTAGGGCTTTACTAATTAGACGTTTAAAAAATTGATTCTATTGCACTCGCTATAACTTTCCAAAGTTACCCAAATAGGAAAAGCGGATCCGCTCCCTAGGAACGAATCCGCTTACAAACTAAAACAAATCAATCTTCTTTTACGACGTACTGCGCCAGCGCATCGACCGCTGCGTTTTCGTCAGGACCGTCCGCGGTAATCGTAATGACCGAGCCCGAGCCAACAGCCAGGCTCATGAGCCCCATAATGCTTTTTGCATTTACTTTCTTGCCATCCTTCAGCAAAAAGACATCCGCTGAAAAACGGTTTGCCTCCTGTACGAACTGGGCAGCCGGCCGCGCCTGGAGGCCGGTTTTTAATTTTACTTCTACTACTCTTTCCACCATCACATTCTTCCTCCTCTATTTCTCTTTTACGGCAGCTGCCTGTTGCTATTTTCCCTTTAAATCACTATTACGAAACACCCGTTTTACCCAGTGGCCCTATTTAGTGGCCATATCTCCTGCCCGAAGCTTTTCAGCAATTTCATCTATTTTGCGGAGGCGATGGTTGATGCCCGATTTGCTAATGGTGCCTCCGGAAACCATCTCGCCGAGTTCCTTTAAGGTGACATCCTGATACTCTACCCTCAACTCAGCGATTTCACGCAGCCTTCCTGGTAAAATCTGAAGGCCCACCGTCCGGTCAATATAGCGGATATTCTCTACCTGCCTGAGGGATGCGCCGATTGTTTTATTCAAATTGGCGGTCTCGCAATTTACAAGCCGGTTTACAGAGTTGCGCATGTCCCTTACAATCCTGACATCCTCAAAGCGGAGGAGCGCATTGTGCGCGCCGATAACGCTCAGGAATTCGGTAATTTTTTCAGCTTCCTTCAAATAGGTGATAAAACCTTTTTTACGTTCCAGCGTTTTGCTGTTCAACCCGAATGTATTCATCAATTCGCAAAGAGAATCGTTATGGTCCTTGTAAAGTGAAAAAATTTCAAGGTGATACGACGAAGTTTCCGGATTATTGACGGAGCCGCCTGCCTGAAATGCCCCACGTAAATACGAACGCTTGCAGCACTTCTTTTTTACCAAATCCGGCGAGATGTTATGGATGATTGTAAACCCCTCGCCCAGTATCTTCAAATCCTCAAGGATTTCTTTCGTGTCCTGGGCAAGGCGGACAATGTATACATTGTTTTTCTTCAATCTCATTTTTTTCCTGACGAGCAGTTCAACCTGGATGGGATAATTCTTTTTAATCAGTGTATAAATCCGCCTGGCAATTGCGGCATTCTCTGTCTGGATATCCACCATCAGCTTTCTGTTTGAATACGAAAGCGAACCGTTCATCCGGATCAGAGCGGAGAGCTCTGCCTTGCCGCAACAGGGCTTCCCTTCAATTGCCGTCAATTCCTTTTTCGTTTCTGATGCAAAAGACATTTGATCACCTCCAGAACGGTACTACATGATATTGTACGGGCCAGCCCCGGACTTGGTTTCAATTAACTGCATTTTTTAATACTAGCAAACGGAGTCAGAATATTAAGGCTGCAAACGATTGGCTGCTATTTCAGACATTCAGGATCGGCTATCGTTGCGTTTTTTCGTTTCCTCCACAAGCATCGAGTAAAGAATGGCGGATACCTTCTTTGTATCGTGGCGGAGGGCGGTCCCATCTTGGATTGCGATTTCCTCATGCACAACCTCGATTCCGAGCTCCTCCAGCCGTTCCGTATCGTATTTGACAGGGTGGGCCAGTTCTTCTTTATAGCGGAGCTGAATGTGCTCGTCAATTTCCTCATTGTTTACAAGGATTGTATCTATGAACGAACATTCCATATGGTTGTAGATTGATTTCACATGGTCGCTCGCCGTATATCCAAACGTTTCACCAGCCTGCGTCATCAGGTTGCATATATATACTTTGCGGGCTTTGGAGCGGCACAATTCCTTACCTAGCCTTTTGACAAGGAGGTTCGGAAGGATGCTTGTATAAAGGCTCCCCGGTCCAATGATAATCATATCCGCCTGCCGGATGGCTTGGATGGTTTCCGGCAATGGCTTTACATCCGGCGGAGTAAGATACACCCTTTTTATTTTTTTGCCCGAGTAAGGGATTTTTGATTCCCCGGAAACGACGGTGCCATCCTCCATCTCGGCGTGCAGAACGACACTTCGGGTTGCAGCAGGCAAAACCTTTCCTCTTACATTCAGGACCTTGCTCATTTCCTGTATCGCATGCGTGAAATTCCCTGTAATGGAAGCCATTGCGGCAAGGATCAAATTCCCTAGCGAATGGCCGGACAGCTCGTTGGAGGTGGTGAACCGATGCTGGAACATTTCCTCCACTAGCGGTTCGACGTCTGACAGCGCAGCAAGCACGTTCCGGACGTCGCCAGGTGGAGGGATATTAAGATCTTCCCGTAGCCTGCCTGAACTGCCCCCGTCATCCGCAACGGTGACGATGGCAGTAATATCAACAGGGTAGCGCTTCAGCCCTCTCAAAAGGACTGGTAACCCGGTTCCGCCGCCAATGATTACGACTCTTGGTTGCACAGCGCTGTTCATATTGTGTTTCCCTTCCGTTTCTCGATATCCCGGTGAGAAATGACAGTTTTATAATCATTTTCAAAATAATGGCCAATGTATTCGGCAAGCGTCACTGAACGGTGCTGGCCGCCTGTGCAGCCGATCGCAATGACAAGCTGCGATTTACCTTCCCTTTTATAATGGGGAAGCATGAAGCTAAGCAAATCCGTTACCTTAGCAATGAACTTTTGTGTTTCGCTCCACTTTAGCACATAGTCGGATACCTCTGATTCAAGCCCCGTTTTCGGCCGCATATGTTCGATATAATGAGGATTTGGAAGGAACCTTACATCAAAGACCAGATCCGCATCAATCGGGAGGCCGTGCTTAAAGCCAAAGGAAACGACATTAACGGTAAAAATCGTTTTATTATCCTTCGAAAATTCACTAAGAATCTTTTCGCGGAGCTCCCTTGGTTTCATATCGCTTGTATTGTAGATGACTTGGGCCCTTCCCTTCAACTCCTCAAGAAGCTCGCGCTCAAGCCTGATGCCCTCTAAAGGGAGTCCTGACCCGGCAAGCGGGTGGGACCTGCGTGTTTCTTTGTATCTCCTTACAAGCGCTGAGTCGTCCGCATTCAAGAAAAGGATTTTTGGCGTTACCCAATCCGTTTCCGCCAGCTCATCAAGCGCTTTAAATAAATGGTCAAAAAACTCCCTGCCCCGTAAATCCATTACAAGGGCAACCTTGTTCATTTTATTTCCAGATTCCTTCATTAATTCGAGGAATTTGGGCAAAAGAGTGGGCGGCAGGTTATCAACGCAGAAAAAACCGAGATCCTCGAAGCTTTGGATGGCGACCGTTTTGCCGGCACCCGACATGCCTGTGATGATAACCATTTGTGTCTCATTTACCGTACCCTTGCTCATTCGTATTCCCCCTTTTCTCAACCAGGATCTAACCGGTATCCAATCAAATCAAACTCTGGCGTATATGTGAATGTTCCATAGATTATATCGGTTCCGTGGATCATGTATTCGAGGATATGGTAATCTCCAGGGGCCATCGGAAGACCAGGAATCTCGTTAGTGGAATGCCATTGAAGAATACCTTCTTCGCAAAATTCGTTCAGTATTCCCTCATATTCATTCGCAAAAAAGGTGAACATCATCCACTCATTTACGGTCTGCCCATTTTCCTGGATGATTATTGTAAAAACACCCTTCAGCTTCGGATGTTTCAGGTATATGCCCGTTTCTTCCCTGTATTCGCGAATGCACGCGTCACGGACAGATTCACCCGGCTCCATTTTCCCTCCGGGTGCGGACCACCATCCCCGCCGCGGCTTTTGCAGGAGGAGTATTTCACTATCCTTCATCAATACGCAATTGGCGACCCTTTGCATGGCTTCCACCTCAATTATGGTGAAGCGGGAATGTGAATATTCATTCCAGCCCTGATTCTATACATTATACTATTTTTAAAATGCCCCCACAATGAAGGGGAAATAAGTTTTCATTTAAGCAAGAAAGGAAAAAATCACAAAAAAAGGGCACGGACCAAAGCCCGTGCAGAAGGGTATATAAAAAGGGGGTCAATTTCTAATTTTATGATACCCTACCATTATTTCACTATTGTTACAGTTAAATTAAAATAACGTTAATTTTTGAAGACAGGCTTCCGCATACTTCGACAGTCTGAAGGCCTCTGGATACCTTTAAGCTTGCTTCTGTTTCATGGATTCCTTCAGTTCTTCCACAAAATGCTGGGCTGACTGTGCGGCTATGCTTCCGTCCCCAGTTGCGGTGACAATCTGGCGAAGCGTTTTTTCACGGATGTCGCCAGCCGCAAAAATGCCCGGGACCCGCGTTTCCATGCGCTCATTCGTTTCAATGTAGCCATTTACATTCGTAATGCCGAGGCTTTCGAATGGCTTGGATAGCGGAACCATTCCGATGTAGATGAAGACGCCGTCCGCCGGGAATTCGGTTTCCTTTCCGTCAACCGTCGATACGAGCGTAACACCGCCAACCTTGCCATCCTTGGCGTTGATTTCCTTAATTGTGTGATTCCAGATGAAATCAATTTTTTCATTGGCAAACGCCCGGTCCTGAAGGATCTTCTGTGCGCGCAACTCATCGCGGCGGTGAACAATTGTCACCTTTGTCGCAAATCTGGTCAAATACACACCTTCCTCGACAGCCGAATCTCCGCCGCCGACAACGACAAGTTCCCTGTTCTTGAAAAAGGCGCCATCGCAGACAGCGCAATAGGAAACGCCGCGTCCGCCAAGCTCTTTCTCGCCTGGTACACCGATTTTTTTGTATTCCGCCCCCGCGGAAATAATAACGGAATGCGCTTTATATTCCTTGGATCCCGCCACGACAGTTTTGTAGTCCCCGTGGTCAATAACTTCCTTTATATCGCCATAGGCATACTCGGCGCCGAATTTTTTCGCATGTTCGAACATTTTCGTTGACAGATCAGGGCCAAGGATATGTTCAAATCCAGGATAGTTTTCCACTTCTTCCGTGTTTGCCATTTGTCCGCCAGGAATTCCGCGTTCAATCATCAATGTAGACAAGTTGGCCCTGGATGTGTAAACCGCTGCTGTCATACCGGCAGGCCCGGCCCCAGCAATGATGACATCATATATTTTCTCTTCCGACATGCCTGTCACTCCTTATACCGAACGGTAGTTACAATCTTAGAATAGTCTTTCCTTCTTACATCTATCCTATTAAATAACAGTCGGTCAGTCCAACCATCTGCTCAATTTGCGGTTTTTTTATACATAGCCAGACGAAGGTATTTTATTGCCTCCTGGCAGGTTGCTAGAGCAATTATCCCATGCTCTGTTTTATTGGACGTCGGAAAGCTATTCCCCGTCTCCTATTGCATGCAAGCCATAACCAGTTTGGCATATTTTCTGATTGTTCCTTCCGAAACGCCGTACTGGTCCACCAGCTGATGCATGGGAATCTTATCATTACGCAATTTGTGCCATACATACACGGAGGCTGCCGCCCAACCTGCGGAGTTCTTGAGGCTATGTCCCTGTCTGTAAGCTTCCTCGATTACAGAGAACCACATTAGGAACAGGCCCGCTTCCACCGCGCCAATCGGCTGATACGTTTGATAGAGCATTTCCGCCACATCATGCGCATTCGCTGAGGGCGATCGCTTTCCTTCCTTCAAATACGCAATATACTCCCGTTCATTGGCAGCAAGTTTATCATTCTCATAAAGCTCTTTTGATTGAAGGAGTTCCTTCTTATCTTTCGCCACCGACGCGAGGAAGATCGCAAACAGCCGCTCTTCCGGATAATCACTGCCAAGCTTTTGTAAAATCGACCGGGTTTGGTTTTCCATCCCGCCGGGTGCCCCATTGGCATTCCACGGCTCGGCGCCTTCCTTTTCCGGAGAAATCGAAAGTACCTTTTTCCAGAGGGAGTGTGCAAGCTCTTCCCTTCCCGTATAGTAGGCAGCATAGGAATACCAGTAATAAAATGGGCCGTCACCATCATACCCGCGCCTATGAAGCTTCCTTAGCCATTCGTAGGCGAGTGTGTACTCACCTGATAGAGCAAAGGTTGCACCAAGCTTGAACTGGTGCTCGGTCAACATCGGCTTAATTTTCTTCAGTATTTCTATAAGTCTCGCAGTCTCTTTTTTGTCCCTCCGGTAATGGGCAAAAACAAGCAAGTTGCAAAGCGCGTGGAGGTTCCCCGGATTCCGCTCAAGCACGTCGTATAGTACCGTATGAGCCTGTTCCGTTTCTCCCAGGTAAAAATGGGCCAAAGCGAGATTGTTATAGGCCGACCAATACTCGGGATATTCCTCCACAATTGAATGAAGCATCTCAATCGCTTTTGGAAAATAACCCGACTCCAGCAAATTGCGCGCTTCCTCCTGGCGCACCATCAAATCATCTTCTTCAAAAAGATCATCTTCATCCTCGACACCCTCAAAAACCAGCAATTCAAGCAGTTCTTCGGCGTCATCCGCAAACTCCCCATCCTCTTCAAGCTCGAGGTAAACCTTTGAATGATGGGTCGCATCTTTAAAGAAACCCAAATGGGCATAATTATTCGCTAAAAAATAATGGCATTCAGTCATTTCTGGATCTAGTTCATCCAGAATAAGGTGAAGCAGCCGGTTGGAGTTTTCATACCCGCCGATTTCTGTCCACACCAAAGCAAGCTGGCAGGCAATCATCGGTTCGCCCGGCTCCAGCTGAAATGCACGCTGCAAATAGCGTTTTGCTTTTTCGAAATCCCTGCGGTGGTAGGCCTTCAGCCCTTTTGTAAAATAATACTCACCTGTCGGGAAAAAGGAGAGAAGCTTCCCCTTGCCTTTAAATGCTTTTGAATCTTTCCCCATGAAGTCCTCCACTAATGTAATAACTTAAGTAGTATATCACAAATTCGGCGGCACGGGGATAAACTCTCAAACTTCCAAAGAATACGGAAAACTTTGGGAGAAAAGGACAACAGAATTGGAGAAATCCAAAAGTTTCGCGGACTAACGTGGTAAAGTTCCGGAGAAATCAAAAAGGTTCGTGGACTAACGCGGAAAACTTCTGAGTAATTTTGTGGACTAACGTGGAAAGTTCCGGGTAAACCAACTAAATTGACGGGAAAAACACAAATTTACGGCTAAAACTTCAAAACTGCAGGATAAATATTCTAAATCGCAGGATAAACCTTCAAAACTACCGGATAAACCAACAAAACTGAAGGGAATCGCTAGCATTTTGTTAGCTTAGTGCTAGCACGGTGAGGCGAATGATAAGGGACGGAGCAAGCGGGGAATAATTTTTTTGGCAGAGCGGCCGTTTGTAGGACGTGAGTCCAGGCTGCATACAAAAAGGCCGTGCCGGAAGCTGCGGTGAGCAGTTTCCGGCACGGCCTGAGCCGAACGGGGTTCTGGGTGGCCAAAATGGTTAGGTGTGCTTGCCTTGTTCCTTTTTCCAAAAGGAGGGTGCCGTTTATTCCCTTTTCCCGTATATCGGGTCGTCGGCCCAGCGCTGGGCGAGCTGGTCGGCGGTGTAGATGATTCTCATCGGGTTTCCGCCAACGAAGCTGCCGGCGGGGACGTCTTTGTGGACAAGTGTGCCAGCGGAAACGATAGCGCCGTCGCCGATGACGACTCCAGGCAGAATGGTTGAGTTGGCGCCAATCATGACTTCACTGCCGATTAGTACCTCACCGAGGCGGTATTCCTTGATCAGGTATTCGTGGGCAAGGATGGTTGTGTTGTAGCCGATAACGGTGTTATGCCCGACGCTTATTTTCTCGGGGAACATGGTGTCCGGCATTACCATGAGAGCGAAGGAGGTCTTGTCGCCGACTTTCATGCCGAGGTATGTCCGATAGAGCCAGTTTTTCATTCCGATGAATGGAGTGTAACGGGCGATCTGGATAATGATGAAGTTTCTGGCTACTTTCCAGAACGATACTGTTTTGTAAACCTGCCAGAGGGAGTTGGCGCCTTCGACGGGATAGCGCTGCGTCCTCCTCATTGCTGGCTTGCCTCGACGATATCAAGAATGTCGGCCATGCTTTCAAGCATGAAGTCCGGTTCAAATTTTTCGAGGTATTCACGGCCTTTCGCTGACCATGCGACCCCGGCTGTTTTCGTTCCGGCGTTTTTGCCGGCAAGGATGTCATGGTAGCTATCGCCGACCATAATGGCTGTTTCCGGCTTTGAGCCAAGCTGCTCGAGAGCGAGCATGATTGGTTCTGGATCAGGCTTGGCGTTCGTCACATGGTCGAGCGCGACGATAACATCAAAGTACTGATCAAGCTTTGAGAGCTTCAGTCCCTTTATGACGACATCATGCATTTTTGTTGTGACGATGCCAATTTTATAGCCGCTTTCTTTCAATGTTCTGACCGTTTCAAACACCCCATTGAATTCCTTGACGAGGAGGTCATGGTTGGCAAGATTGAAGGTTCGGTACGTACGGATCATTTCCTCCACGTTGTCCGGGTTGATTGATCCAAAAGTCTCGCGAAGTGTTGGGCCCATGAAAGGCAGTACATCGTCACGCTTGTATTTGTTCGGGTAGTAACGGTCAAACGTGTGCAGGAACGAGTTGATAATGAGGTCGTTCGTATCGATCAAGGTTCCATCGAGATCGAACAGGATTGTGTCTATGGCTTTGGTGGACTTCATAACTTAACTTCCTTTCTTTGCATAACGCCGGTTTGTTTCCAGATCGTACCGACAATCAATGTCAAAAGGACAGCCACGCCAATCCTGATGATGAGCAGCGGCCAAACCGGAATGCCGAGCGGGATAAAGATTAGTGTGTCCTCGACGACCGCGTGGCAGGAGACGAGAAAAATGAATGCGAGTGTCGCATCCTTTTTGCTGACCCCATCCTCCTTCACGGCCTGGATCATGACGCCTGCCCCGTAGGCAAGCCCGAATAGGAGACCGGCAGCCATCGTTGTCGATGTGTTTTCCTTCATGCCGAGCGTACGCGTCATCGGAGCCATTGTCTTTGAAAATTTGCCGAGCCATTGCAGGTCTTTAAGGATTTGGATTGCGGCCATTAACGGGATGACGATCAGGGCAAGCTGGACGATGCCGAGGCCTGCTTTTTCTATAGCTTCAAGAACGATGTTGAGAGCACCGGAAGCCGGCTCGGGTTTCGCCTGGATGAATCCGTAAACCGCCTGGCTTCCTCCTCCGTGCCAAACGAGATTGATGACAGCGGCGGACACGAATGCCAGTCCAAGCCTGACAGTCAGGACAATCCAGAGCTTAACTCCCGCTTTCAATGCAACGGTCGATTCGACGATCAGGTTATGCGAGAAACTCAGCATGACGGCAAGAATGAAAACTTCTTTGACGCTGAAATCCAGGGTCAGGATTGCCCCGATTGCGGCGTACAGGTTGAGCACATTACCAAGAACGAGCGGGATTGCAGCGTCGCCGGGCAAGCCAATCAATTTCATAAATGGGCCGATTGCTTTTATTAGCCAAGCCAAAAGAGGCGTATATTGCAGGATTGAAACGGCGAGAGTGACAGGAAAAATGACTTTGCCCAGCGACCAGGTTGTTTTTAAGCCAACGAGCAAGCCCTTTTTGATTGATTGGATCAGCATTGCTTCTCTTTTCCCCTTTGTTTGTATTGTCGTTTAATCTATATATGCGAAAAATAAATTAGAATAAATTTAAGCGAGCTTTTAAAAAATTTATCCCTATCGCATGACTCATATTCAGCGTTTCCGCCATTGCTACATTTGATGTAACGATCAAAAAGCTGATGCTTCCAGGGCAGGGCAGCAATGAAGACACTTTCAAGCCGGAAAAACTTCCCAAACTGTCTTCATAAACCCGATGAAGACACTTTCATGCTGGAATGACTTCCCAAACTGTTTTCATTAACCCGTTGAAGACACTTTCAAGCTGGAATGACTAATCAAACTGTCTTCATAACCTCGATGAAGGTTTTCTGGCTAAGTAATCCTTTTTCACCAATTATCAGAGAAGCTTGTATATCCTACTTTCCTTTCCCGTCATCATCAAGGTAGCGTGCATCGGCGTGGCCGGCTTTCCTGCGGTAAACTATCAGGATTCCCGCCAAAACAATCAAGCCTAGCGAAATAAGCTGTGCTATTCTTAAATCGCCGAGCATCAGGCTGTCAGTGCGCAGCCCTTCGATGAAGAAACGGCCGATAGAATACCAGATTACATACGCCAGGAAGCTTTCCCCTCGGCGGAGATTAACGCGGCGCAGCAATAAAAGCAGGGCGACTCCAGCAAAATTCCATAGCGATTCGTACAGGAAGGTTGGATGGTAGTAATGCCCTTGGATGTACATCTGGTTGATGATCCAATCCGGCAGGTATAAGCCTTCAAGAAATGATCTGCTAACCTCGCCGCCATGTGCTTCCTGGTTCATAAAGTTTCCCCAGCGGCCGATTGCCTGGCCAAGGATGATACTCGGCGCGGCGATATCGGCTACCTTCCAAAAGGAGATCCCGCGCGCCTTTGTAAAGAGGTATGCGGTCGCGACCGAACCTATCAGCGCCCCATGGATGGCGATTCCGCCGTTCCAGATTTTTATGATGTCGCCAGGGTGTTCGGCATAATAACCCCATTGGAAAATAACATAATAAATCCGCGCAGAAATGATGGCAATCGGAATCGCCCATATCAGCAAATCGGAAAAGGTTTCTTTCGGCAGGCCTCTCCGGTCACCTTCCCTCATTGCCAGCAACAAGGCAAGCGCGAGCCCGGTGCCGATGATAAGGCCGTACCAGTGAACCTGTAACGGGCCAAAATGGATTGCAACTGGATTTAGCGGTGTAATTGTTCCTTCCATTCTCATTCTCCTTTGGTCTGTCTGTCTTTTATAAAATTCCCCGGGGCCTTTTAAAATGAGAAGGCCTTGTTATATATACTGTTGTTTTCTGCTCCTATTAACGCAATTATTTCCCTTCTGGCCCGCCTTCTTCAATAACATCGTGGAGCCTTTCGGTGAACTGCTGGGCTGCGTTTACCCCCATCCGCTTCAGCCTAAAGTTCATTGCGGCAACCTCAAGGATGACGGCAAGGTTTCGTCCAGGACGGACAGGAACCGTCAGCTTTGTAACTTCAGAGTCAAGGATTTTCAGTTTTTCTTCGTCAAGGCCTAATCGGTCATATTGCTTGTCCTGGTCCCATATCTCGAGATGAATATTAAGCGTAATCTGCTTGTTGCTGCGGACAGCACCCGCCCCGAACAAGGTCATCACATTGATGATGCCAAGCCCACGGATTTCCAGGAGATGTTCAATCAGTTCCGGAGACGTGCCAAATAAAGCATCCTGGTCTTCCTGGCGGATTTCAACGCAATCATCGGCAACGAGCCGGTGTCCGCGTTTCACAAGTTCGAGCGCAGTTTCACTTTTACCAACGCCGCTTTTGCCGGTAATTAGGACACCCACACCATATACATCAACCAAAACGCCGTGTACAGCAGTAGTTGGCGCAAGCTTGCCTTCAAGAAAATTCGTCAAGTTTCCGGAGAAACGGGTTGTTTTGAATTTCGTCCTTAAGACTGGCACCGATTCACGTTCGGCAGCTTCTATCAATTCAGTCGGCACCTCAAGCCCGCGGGTAATGATGATTGCCGGGGTAATGTCCGTGCAAAGCTTATCCATCCTTGCGGTTCGCGCGCTTCCTTCAAGTTTTTCAAAAAAAGACAGCTCGGTCATCCCAAGAAGCTGGATCCGCTCGGCCGGATAATAATTGAAATAGCCAGCAAGTTCAATGCCCGGACGGGATAAATCACTCGTGGTTATCGGACGGTCAATCCCCTCTCCGCCACAAATGAGCTCAAGGTCAAACTTTTCATAAATATCCCTAGTACGTACTTTCAACAAAGCTGTTCCTCCTTTTCTCCTGGCACAGCCATTTAGTAATATTGTGTAGATTCTATCTATTTTAGCACTTTTTTTGCTGGAACAAAATCGAGGAAGCCATTTTCACGATAGGCCCCTTGGTGTGGTCTAGACAACTAAACCAGCAAATCGTATACTAAGAGAGGTGCGAGAGGTACGTATTTTAAGCTGATTGGAGCTGGTCAACTTGGCGATATTACTGGCAATTATAGGTAAGGTTGTTTTGGAAAATGAAGTAAAAACGAATCAATATATCTACATAAAAGATGGAAAGATAGCTGCCACGGGTCCATTGGAAGAAGCCGCTGGAAAATACCCGGATGCCAGGATTATTGACATCACCGAGTCCGAGACAGTTGTTCCAGGCTTTATCGACCTCCATATTCATGGCGCTGCCGGTGCGGATACGATGGACGCAACTCATGAGGCGCTTGAAACGATTGCCGAGGCGCTACCGGCTGAAGGAACAACGGCGTTCCTTGCAACAACGATAACCCAGGAACACCGAAATATTGATTTGGCTCTTAAAAACGCCGCGAGCTATGTTGAATCGCAAAATGGTCCGGGAAAGGCTGAAGTTGTCGGCGTCCATCTTGAGGGGCCTTTCATCAATGCAAAAAGAGCCGGCGCCCAGCCCAAGGAATATATTATCGACCCGGATATCGACCTGTTCAGGCAGTGGCAAACAAGTGCGGCTGGTTTAATCAAGCTCGTCACCACCGCGCCAGAGCTCGAGAACGGCACAAATTTCATTGAATATCTTTCTTCCAACGGCGTCGTAGCTTCAATCGGCCATTCAGACGCAGTTTACGAGGAAGTCGAGATTGCTGTTAAAGCAGGCGCAAAGCATGTGACCCATCTTTATAATGGCATGCGCGGCATGCACCACCGTGAGCCTGGAACTGCAGGGGCGGCGCTATTGTTCAAGGAGCTGCTTGTAGAAATGATTGTCGACGGCATCCATATCGCTCCTGAAATGGTCAAACTGTCCGTTTCCGCGAAAGGGCCGGAAGGATTCGTGCTCGTAACTGATTCAATGCGGGCTAAATGCCTGAACGCAGGCGTTTACGACCTTGGCGGACAGGATGTAACCGTTGGCGATGGCCGGGCGGTTTTAGCTGATGGAACGCTTGCAGGCAGTATTTTAAAAATGAATGAGGCGGTCAGGAATGTAGCCGAATTCTCGGGCCTTAGCCTCCAGGATGCCGTCCGGATGGCAAGCGTGAACCCTGCTAAGCAAATCGGCATTTTTGATAAAAAAGGCAGCATTGCTCCCGGCAAGGATGCAGATCTAGTCATCCTGGACTCAGGAATGGACATTGCAGCCACCTTCTGCCGCGGTGAACTTGCTTTTAAAAAAGGTCAATAGTCCAGTAGATTGGTTTGGAGTTATTATTTAGAATGTGTTTATCCATCCGTTTAATAATTGGATACATACAATTTTATGAAAAGAGGGAAGCAGAATGAAAATTATTAAAGTTTCAAATAGTACTGAAATGAGCAAAACCGCTGGGGAGATGATTGCGGAAAAAGTGAAGTCCAACCCGGAGATTGTTCTTGGGCTTGCAACAGGCGGGACTCCAGTTGGCACCTATCAGCACCTGATTGAGGACCACCAAAAAAACGGGACTTCCTACAGCAAGGCGTCTTCGGTAAACCTCGATGAATATATTGGGCTACCAAGGACAGATGTCAACAGCTACTATGCATTCATGAAAACAAATCTGTTCGACCATATTGACATCAAACCGGAAAGGACGTTCATACCGGATGGGTCCGCACCCGACCTTGAGGCCGAGTGCGCCAATTATGAAAAGAAGATTGCCGAATTGGGCGGCGTCGACCTTCAATTACTCGGAATTGGACGCAACGGCCATATTGCCTTTAACGAGCCAGGAACACCATTTTCGAGCCGTACCCATATCATTTCACTTACGGAAGAAACCATTGCCGATAACGCCCGCTTTTTCGCTTCGCCTGAAGAAGTTCCAACAAAAGCGATTACAATGGGGATTTCGACAATCCTTGAAAGCAAGGAAATTATCTTGCTTGCCAATGGGAAGTCAAAAGCAGAAGCAATCCGTAGCCTTGTGAAAGGGGAAATAACCGAGGACTTCCCGGCATCAGCCTTGCAACGCCATGGCAATGTTACAATTATCGCTGACGAAGAGGCCCTCAGCCTGATTTAAGGAGAATGTTCCATGATTGATAAAAAGTCGCGGATTCCAATTTACTTCCAGCTCGAGGAGTTGATTAAGGCGCAAATCGATTCTGGATCGCTCAAGCCTGGTGATGGAATCCCTTCTGAACGGGAATACGCGGAACAGCATGAAATCAGCCGAATGACGATCCGGCAGGCGATCAATAATCTTGTTTCGGCGGGTATTTTATTCAGGCAAAAAGGAAAAGGCACGTTTGTGGCCGCTCCAAAGGTCGAGCATGAGCTTTTGGGCCTGACCGGTTTTACCGAGGATATGATTTCGCGGGGAATGAAACCGGGGAACCAGCTTCTCTCTTTTAGGAAGGTGCAGGCAAGCAAGTCCATTGCCTTAAATTTGGCTGTCAAGGAGAATGAACCCATTTTTGAAATAAAGCGCATACGGCTTGCGGATGGCCTGCCGATGGCGCTTGAGACAACCTATATACCCGAACATCTCGGTCCAGGCCTCATAGAAAAACTGACTGTGGCTTCAATCTATAGTTATATAGAAGATGTGCTTGGGCTAACCATCCTTGATGCCACACAGGAAATTGAGGCAGCCGCCGCAGGAATCGAGGAAGCCTCCCATCTTGGCATTAAAGAAGGCGCGCCCATCCTCCTGATCGTGCGTACTTCAAGGCTTGCGGATGGCACCCCGTTCGAATACGTCAAATCCGCATTCAGGGCTGACCGTTATAAATTTATCCATAACCTGAGGCGGAGCGGGCTGTAAACCAAGTTAGTTGTAAGAAACCCGTAAAATTCACAAATTTTAAAGAGCCGTACTGGCTCTTTTTTTGTTTAACCCTCATTAACGTTTACAATAAAATATATGTACTGTACTTGATTGGAGGTCCATTATGATTTTAGCTATTTTTTTATTTGTCATTGCCGGTCTGGCGGAAATTGGCGGTGGTTATTTAGTTTGGCTCTGGCTAAGGGAAGGCCGCCCTCTCTTTTACGGTATTATCGGCGGCCTCATTCTTGTTGCATACGGCGTCATTCCCACATTTCAAAATTTCCCTTCATTTGGCCGTGTTTATGCTGCCTATGGGGGAGTATTTATCATCATTGCGGTGCTTTGGGGCTGGGCAATTGACCGGAAAACACCGGACCTATATGACTGGCTGGGGGCTGCGATTTGCCTAGTTGGTGTCTCCATCATGCTATGGGCACCTAGGAATTAAAAGCCCTATCAAAAAAAAAATCTGCTTGTCCCTATCCACTTTCGATGCTTTTTCATATGTTAATTAGTGAAAGAGTTAAGAAAGGGGGATAATTTGATGAAGATTATGCTAGATGCAGGCCATGGATATTCGACAGCCGGAAAGAGGAGCCCATCGGGAATGCGGGAATACGAATTTAATAGGCAGGTCGCGGCCTATGCAAAAAAAGAGCTCGATTCGTATCAGGATACAGTGGTTTATTTTGCCCACTCGGATGACCGGGATGTGCCGCTTCAGGAACGGACGAATAAGGCAAATACATTGAAGGTGGATGCCTATATAGCCATCCATGCGAATGCGTACCAGAATACATGGAACAGCGCAAACGGGGTAGATACCTTCGTCTATCTTACAAGGCCAAAGGATGCCTATGAACTTGCGCAAAAGGTACAGCGCCATTTGGTTGAGAAAACCGGGCGCCATGACCGGGGCGTCAAGACTGCAAATTTCCATGTTTTACGGGAAAATAAAACAGCCATCTTAATTGAGTGTGGTTTCATGACGAACCTCGAAGAAGAAGCCCTGCTGCGCTCCGACTCTTACAGAAGGACATGCGCAAAAGCGATTGCCGCTGGAATTGCCGAGCATTACGGATTGAAGAAAAAGCTTTCGCCATCACCCCCTGTTGGGAGTATGTACAAAGTGCAGGCCGGCGCATTCCGTGACAAAGCAAATGCTGATGCCGTGGCCGGGCAATTGGTCGCAAAGGGTTATCAGGCTTTGATAGTAAAGGAGAAAGATGGCCTTTATAAAGTACAAGCTGGGGCCTTTTCCAAAAAAGAAAACGCTGATGCTCTTGTAAAAAAATTGAATACAGACGGATTCGCCGCCTTCATTAATAAAGAATAGCCAACTTTGTAAAAAGGAGGGCCGTCTCAAAATGAGTTCTTACAAAGCGGGTTTCGCTCAGTAACACCGGAAAAGCTCCGGTCGCTGGCTAGTGAATTATAACTATATTCGCTTGTAAAAGTAGTAGGGGCCAGACCCCCACTAGTGAATTTCAGATTTTCTTCTCGGTTTACTAGTGAATTACCTAGTGAAGGTGCCTGTCGATGGCTAGTGAATTATAACTATAATCACTTTTAAAAGTAGTAGGGGCCAGACCCTCACTAGTGAATTTCTGAGTTTCATCTCGGTTCACTAGTGAACTACCCAGTTAAGGCGCAGATCCTGGCTAGAATATCATAGCTATAATTAATTTTAATAGTAGTCGGGTTTCGCTTATAAAAGCCAAAAAAAAGCGCGGCTGCCCGCGCTTTCTTCATTTCAAACTCTTATTTCTTCTTTTTATCCATGATAAATTTCTGAATGACGATATTCACAAGTGAAATGATGACCGCTGCTAAAAAAGCCATGCCGAAGCCAGATATATCGAATGCCGGTCCCATGAGCGCGTCTGTCAGCAGCAGCGTCACGGCGTTAATCACAAATAGGAATAAGCCAAGTGTCAGGATAGTAGCCGGCAGGGTGAGCAAAATAAGCACCGGCCTTACCAGTACATTCAAAATGGACAGCAGGAAACTTGCGGCGATCGCGGCTCCAAAGCCCGAAAGCCGAAATTCATCATCAAAGTACCCTGCAATCGCCATGAATAGCACTGCATTGATTCCTATCCCGATTAGCCATCTCATCATGTGCTCCACCTTTCTATTACAGCAACCCGATACTCTTTTTAAAATAATGCGGGCAAGCCCTTGCTTAAATCAGTATATGAATTTATGGCTGCCCTCTACCCATTAAATTTCATCTTTTTTCAATTCATCGGCCTTTTTGATGGCGATGCCGCCCGTCTTTGTTTCCGCTACGATTCGTGTTGTCCGTCCATCTTGCTGGATTGTTTTAAAACGGAGCATTTTTTGAATCATCTCGCTTTTTTCCTCAAGCAGTTGGATTCTGTCAAGATCCACCTGGAAGCCGCCCAAATTGGACCTGAGTTCGCCATCGACTGCCAGTCCATCAGGTACATAAATATCGATGCCCCCAGTTGCCGCTTTTGCGGAGATAAACTCACACGTACCCTGTACCTCACAGCTGATGCCGCCGGTGAACGTCCTGAGATCCGCGGTGTTAAACGAACCATCCAGCTTGATGCCTCCATTGACCGTTTCAGCCTCAACCTTTTCGATGGCGCAACCCTTTAGCTTTATATGGCCATTTCCGGTCTCGGCCTCCAGCTTTTTGCCAGTGACTCCTTTGAAAGAAATTTTCCCATTCCCTGTCTTTGCCTTTAAATCTCCAGCACGGAGATTCTCTCCCGATACCGGCCCATTGAACAGCTTGGCTCGGACTTTCTCATATTCTGCATTAGGGACGTAAAGGACTGTATCTATCTTCATCCATTTATTGCTTGTAAAAAATCTTAGCCTGCTCCCTTCTACATCGAAAACAACCGACTCGAGCAATGTTTTCCTGGCTTCATCCTGATTGTCAACCCGATACACCCGTGCCTGGACCTCTGCCCGTACATTCAGCTGCTCCCAAGGAACAACTTTTAGCGACCCGTTCGCGATACTTACATCAATGTCCGTTAAGTTGACAGCATTTTGATGGAAGATATGTGAAATCTCAAACGACTGCCCAAAGTTCAAATCCAAATCCAATTCTTTAATCTTTTTAATGGCCGTTTCAAGTAGATCAAACAGCTTATCCTTTGCCGTATGCGACCTATACGGCTCTTCGCTAGTCTTCTTATCCCCGGCATCCTCATTTACGACAACTGAAAGCTCGTTAATTAGTTCCTGCTCCTTCTGCCCGGCAGACTGTGATGACTTCTCCAATTCCTCAAGCAAGGTTATCGCTTCAACTGCCGATAAGCTTCCCCGCTCAACCATCTCAAGAATCCTTCTCCGCTCATCCTTCATAAAAAAACTCCCCTTCCTTCAAACTCTTTCACTTCAACCGAAATTCCTAACATAGATACTTATTTTAAAAACTTGCCCTTAATGCACCATTTACATGCTCTAGAGGTAAGGAGTGTGCCACAAGGGTTTTTTCGCATTCATGCCCACTTGTTCCCGGAACTACACATTACAGTTCTTGAATCACTTTAATTCCCTTAATAACATTCCAGATAATCACGATTAACGATAGAATTCCGTATACCGCCATTCCAAGCATGGCGAAACCAAATCCCGCCCCCGGATCGAAACCCATGCCCATTACAGCACCAAGTAAAGCAAACGGAATTGCTGCAAACGGAATAAGGTGGGACAATAACGCTTTTTTGGCATGTTCCTTCGTAATGCTGTCCTCTGCTACGAAATAGACGACTATCGGGAACAGGAATGGGGCAAAAAAGATGCTGAAATAACATAAACCCGACAGAATTTTTTTAGTATCCATGACACCAACCTCCTTCCTGTTTTTACGGGCATTCACCCAAAAAGTTTCACGCTGTGGTCTTTTTTCATCATAAATCAAATCTGGCCATACGATGTTTGCCCTCAAAATAACGCTGAAGTCCTCCGGCAAACAGATTGAGGAATAGAAGGGTAAGGCCAATCGCGCCAATACCGGCAAACGGGATCCATTTGTAGATACGGACATCTTTAAGAATGCTCTCGAAGATCATCGGCCATGACGGCGAGGTGTTGACAACTTCGTAAGCCGCCCCCCATTCATTCATCATAAATTTCTGGCTGATAAAAATAAAAATGATGCCCAGCTGGGAAAGGAGGAAAAGTACCCTGCCAATATCATTTACAACCATTACAATAATATTTGGTATGACAACAGGCAGATAATAATTCCTGAATAATGTGAGGGGCGAGCAGCCGGAAACGATTCCAGCCTCGATATATGGCCGTTTTTCGGTATCCCGTAAATGGGTATAAATGATTTCCGCCACTCGCCCCGTTTCAAGTAAAGCAAGAACGAGTATCATCCAAATTGGCCTCAGGCTTGAAAAAAAGATGAACGGCAGGCCCGAAAAAAACGATACGAAGAAAATGGGCGGCATGAATGAAAATAGCTGCTGCCAGCCATTCATGACCCCTTCCATAAATTTCAAATAAAAGCCTGCGACTGCGAGAGGAATCGCAAATATGTATCTAAGAGCGACAACACTTACGACAATTTTCAGCGTTTCCCCCGCCCCCATGATAAGGAGACTGAGAATGTCGACCCCTTTATGGGTACTTCCTAGCGGGTATCCTTCCATTGGCGGGAAAGGGACCAGGATAATTTTACCCTCATCCGTCCTCAGTGCTCCGATTTCTTTCAGTTCGCTATCTACAAAAGGCAAATGCGGGCCACCAACAGCGATAAGCAACAACAGTGCCAGGAAAAAAGCGCCTGTCCACAGCCTCCAGTTTTTCTTAATCATCCTTCATTCCTTTCAAGCGGGTAAACAATATTTTTCCCAATCTGGCTGGCTATTTTGGACAGGAATATGACCGATGTGAACAGAAAGATATACCCGGCCGCGCTATACAAATTGATTGGATAGTGGAGCTGGCCAACGGCAAATGCAAAGGGCGAACGAACAGATTGATAGAAAAAATAGGCGGCCCCCCGGTAATTCGTCAAATATTCAACGATGAACAGATTCGAAAGAGTATAAAGAGTTATCGTATTTGTATGGCTGAGGATTTTCGGGTAGCAATTTTTCAGGACATGCTTGTACAGAACCCTTAAGGAAGAAGTACCTTTTGAAAAAGCGGTCTTGATATAATCCATTGCCTGCTCATCTCGGATGCTCGAATAGGTAATATTCGCAATATAAAAAACAGGATATATAGACAAATAGATAATGCCAAGTAGAGTTGTACTAAGAGTGTCACTTCCATACACCTTCATGTAAGGAAGCAGGCCCCAGCTATAAGCAGTCATGATGGCAATCTGAATCATAATAATCAGGAACAGGTCCGGTATCGACATAAAAAACCTTGTCAGTGTTTCCCCGAATACCCTTGTTTTCCTGTTCCTGATCCGGTAATCGAACACCCCTTTGGCCACCCCTCCAAAGAGGCCGATAAGCAAGGCCGGTACTGCTATTTTCATACTTTTAAAAAATGTCCTCCAAATGGTGTCAATCCTCGAGTAGCCTTCCATTACATCGCCCAGGCCCTTGTTTTCCTTTAGATATGTAAAAAACTTTCTAAACTGTTCAATATGGTTCCCGATGCTATATTCGTATTTTGCATCTATATTTGATCCTTTCGATTCCAGATAAACTATTTCCCTTGGCAAAAACAGCAATGCCAAGAACAGGGTCATCACTATAACCCATATTGCCGCCTGCTGAATAAAAAATTTCAACATCTTTCTCACGTCCCCCTTTTGCTGGAAAACTCCCCCGGATTCGAGCTTTTCGATTCAATTCTAAATTTACTAGGCCTCTTACTTTATAATTATTTTACACAAATTTCAGAATTGTTACAATTTTGGAAGAAAGATGCAACAACAGAGGGGCGTGTTTAGTCCAGTCGGGGTAGCTTCTTTGTAAGCTTTACTATGGCAGAAACAGAGAATTTAAAAAACGGGACCGCTCCATTTGGATGCGATCCCGTTTTCATTATTTCGCAGTTTGCTTTTCTTTTCCTTCGACTTGCTTGAGCATTCTGGCGCGGTCGCGTTCGAGAATTGGCTTCAGGTAGTAGCCTGTATGGGATTCCGGTACTTCAGCCACATGTTCCGGTGTTCCGGTTGCGACGATTGTACCTCCCTTGTCCCCGCCTTCGGGACCCAAGTCAACAATATAATCCGCTGCCTTGATGACATCAAGATTATGCTCGATGACCAGGACTGTATCCCCGTTATCGACCAGGCGCTGCAGAACGGCGAGCAGGCGCGATATATCATCTACATGGAGGCCGGTTGTCGGCTCATCCAAAATATACAATGAACGGCCATTCGAACGGCGGTGAAGCTCGGATGCGAGCTTCACGCGCTGCGCTTCCCCTCCGGACAGAGTCGTTGCCGGCTGGCCGAGTGTTATATAACCGAGACCGACATCGGTTATCGTCTGAAGCTTACGGCTAATCTTCGGTATATTGACGAAAAATTCAAGCGCATCGTCAACGGTCATCTCAAGGATATCCGATATATTCTTGCCTTTGTACTTTACCTCTAGCGTTTCGCGATTGTAGCGTTTGCCGTGGCATACCTCGCACGGGACATAGACGTCCGGCAGGAAGTGCATCTCGATCTTGATAATTCCATCCCCGCGGCAAGCCTCACAGCGTCCCCCTTTGATGTTGAAAGAGAACCGCCCCTTCTTGTATCCGCGGACCTTTGCCTCGTTCGTTGAGGCAAACACGTCACGGATATCATCGAATACACCGGTATACGTCGCAGGGTTGGAGCGAGGCGTCCGGCCGATTGGTGATTGGTCGATGTCAATGACTTTTTCCAATTGTTCAATGCCTTTGATGCTTTTATGCTCGCCTGGCTTGGCTTTTGCCCTATGAAGCTTTTGTGCGAGCGATTTATGGAGAATTTCATTGATTAATGTACTTTTTCCGGATCCGGAAACTCCGGTGACCGCCATGAACACGCCGAGCGGGAACTTAACGGAAACATTTTTCAAATTGTTTTCATTTGCTCCTTTGATCTCAAGGTAGCGACCATCCTGCTTCCGGCGCTCGAGCGGAAGCGGTATGAATTTCTTCCCGGAAAGATACTGGCCTGTCAGCGATGCTGGGTCGTTCATGACCTCTTCAGGTGTCCCGGCTGAAACGATTTCCCCGCCGTGGACCCCGGCACCAGGTCCGACATCAATCAAATAATCGGCGGCAAGCATTGTGTCTTCGTCATGTTCGACAACGATAAGCGTGTTGCCAATGTCCCGCATGTTTTTCAACGTGCCAATCAGCCGGTCGTTATCCCGCTGGTGAAGCCCGATTGACGGTTCATCCAGGATATAAAGGACGCCCGTTAACCGCGAACCAATCTGTGTCGCCAGCCTGATTCGCTGGGCCTCTCCTCCGGACAAAGTGCCAGCCGCACGGCTTAATGTAAGGTAATCAAGGCCGACGTTGACTAAAAAGCCAAGGCGTTCGCCGATTTCACGCAGGACAAGCCTTGCAATCTTCATTTCTTTTTCGTTCAAATCAAGTGAATCAAAGAAATTGTGCGCTTCCTGGACGGACAGGGAGGTCACTTCCCCAACATGCCTGCCGTTAATAAGGACGGACAGGCTTTCGCGCTTTAGCCTGTAGCCATTACATGTCGGGCAAGGATGCTGGGCCATGTATTTTTCCATTTGCTCCCGGATGTAGTCGGAGCTCGTTTCCTTGAACCGGCGCTCGATATTCCGCAGCACCCCCTCGAAAACGATATATCCTTCCTTTACCTGGCCGAAATCGTTCCTGTAGCGGAAGTAGATCTTTTTCCCTTCCGAACCATGCAGTATCCGATCCATCTGGCTTTTCGGCAAATCCTTTACAGGGACATCCATATCGATGCCGTAGTGATCGCAAACCGCTTTTAAAAGCTGTGGATAATATTGCGAAGACACCGATTCCCAGGCCGCAATTGCATTTTTATTCAGCGTCAGGTCCTTGTTCGGGATGACGAGGTCAGGGTCGACTTCAAGCTTGGAGCCGAGTCCGTCGCACTCCGGGCAGGCACCGAACGGGCTGTTAAAGGAAAACATCCGTGGTTCCAGCTCGCCGATTGAAAAGCCGCAGAGAGGACAGGCGTGGTGCTCGCTGAACAGCAGTTCCTCTTCGCCAATGACGTCAATGACAACCTTCCCATCACCGAGGCCAAGGGCAGTTTCAAGAGAATCCGCAAGCCTGGCCGCGACTCCTTCCTTTATAACGACACGGTCGATTACCACATCTATTGAATGTTTTTTATTTTTTTCCAAAGAAATTTCGTCACTCAGGTCGAGCATTTCCCCGTCAACGCGCACGCGGACAAAACCCTGCTTCTTGATGTCCTCCAATACTTGGACATGAGTCCCCTTCCGCCCTGATACAGCCGGCGCAAGAATCTGCAGCCTTGTCCGTTCAGGGTATTCGAGGATTCGGTCCACCATTTGCTCGATTGTCTGTGAGGATATTTCTATTCCGTGGTTCGGGCATACTGGGCGGCCAATCCTGGCAAAAAGAAGCCTTAGATAATCATAGATTTCAGTAACCGTTCCAACCGTTGAGCGTGGGTTGCGGCTCGTAGTTTTCTGGTCGATCGATATCGCCGGCGAAAGGCCCTCGATTGCGTCGACATCCGGCTTGTCCATTTGCCCAAGGAACTGGCGGGCATAGGCGGACAGCGACTCAACATAGCGCCGCTGCCCTTCAGCGTAAATGGTATCGAATGCAAGCGAGGACTTTCCGGATCCGGAAAGCCCTGTCAAAACGACGAGTTTGTCTCTCGGAATGGTGACATCGATATTTTTGAGATTGTGGGCTCTGGCGCCTTTTACGACAAGTTTATCCATAGCCATGAGGCAGTCATCCTTCCGCTTTCAACTCTAGTATTAGGTCACGAAGCTCGGCGGCGCGTTCAAAGTTAAGCGCTTTTGCGGCTTCCTTCATTTCTTTTTCCATTTCGGAAATTACGCGCTCACGGTCCTTCTTAGCCAGCTTGCCGAGAGATTTTTTCGGTGAATAATCTTCCCCTTCCTCGGCGGCCTGTGTGGCACGGATTGCAGCGCGAATGTCTTTTTGGATCGTCATCGGCGTAATTCCATGCTTTTTGTTGTATTCTTCCTGGATGGCGCGGCGGCGTTTTGTTTCTTCAATCGCCACGGTCATCGAGTTGGTCATCTTATCGGCATACATGATGACTTGTCCCCGCTCGTTCCGGGCGGCGCGGCCGATTGTCTGGATCAGCGAGCGCTCGGAACGGAGGAATCCTTCCTTATCGGCATCGAGGATGGCGACAAGCGAGACTTCCGGAATATCAAGGCCTTCCCGAAGAAGGTTGATTCCAATGAGAACATCATACTTGCCAAGACGCAACTCGCGGATAATTTCAATCCGTTCCAGTGTCTTGACCTCGGAGTGCAGATATTGCACCTTGATGCCAATTTCCTTCAGGTAGTCGGTCAGATCCTCGGACATTTTCTTTGTCAACGTTGTCACGAGGACACGTTCATTCCGCTTGGTCCGTTCATTTATTTCACCAATCAGGTCGTCAATTTGCCCTTCAATCGGCCGGACATCAATTGTTGGATCTAAAAGGCCGGTCGGACGGATGATTTGCTCGACCATTTCAGGTGTACGTTCAATCTCATAAGGTCCAGGTGTCGCCGAAACGGCAATCAGCTGGTTAATATGCTGTTCGAACTCCTCAAATCTCAGAGGGCGGTTATCCAGGGCGGACGGCAGGCGAAAACCGTGATCAACGAGCACCTGCTTTCGTGCCTTGTCTCCATTAAACATACCCCGGATTTGAGGCAGCGTAACATGCGACTCATCGGCGACAATCATAAAATCGTCCGGAAAATAATCCAGAAGCGTGTACGGCGTCGATCCTGGCGGCCTAAGTGTTAAATGCCGAGAATAGTTTTCGATCCCTGAGCAAAAGCCCATTTCCCGCATCATTTCAAGGTCATAGCGGGTCCGCTGCTCCAACCTCTGAGCTTCCAGCAATTTTTCATCGGCGCGGAGTTCCTCTAGGCGCTCCTCAAGTTCCTTTTCAATATTCTCTATCGCAACCCTGAGCTTCGCTTCCCTCGTTACGAAGTGGGAAGCCGGAAAAATCGCAACATGGCTTCGTTCACCAATAATCTCGCCTGTCAGGGCATCGACCTCGCGGATCCGTTCAATTTCATCGCCAAAAAATTCGACCCTGACGCAATGCTCATCCTTCGAAACCGGAAAAATCTCGACTACATCCCCGCGCACCCTGAAGGTCCCGCGCTTGAAGTCGATGTCATTCCGCGCATATTGGATGTCGACGAGCTTATGAAGGAGTTTGTTCCTCTCAATCTCCATGCCGGTCCTTAGGCTGAGCACCATTTCTTTATATTCCTCAGGAGAACCGAGGCCATATATACATGAGACAGAAGCAATGATAATGACATCACGGCGCTCAAATAAAGCGGAAGTCGCCGAGTGGCGAAGTTTGTCAATCTCATCGTTAATACTCGCGTCTTTTTCAATGAAGGTATCGGTATGTGGCACATAAGCTTCCGGCTGGTAATAATCGTAGTAGCTGACGAAGTATTCAACGGCGTTGTTCGGAAAAAATTCCTTGAACTCGCTGTACAGCTGGCCCGCCAGTGTCTTGTTGTGGGCAATGACGAGCGTAGGCTTATTTACTTCCTTGATCACATTGGAGACGGTAAACGTCTTTCCCGTACCTGTCGCGCCAAGAAGCGTTTGGATGCGCTTCTCCTTATATATGCCATCAACTAGCTTTTTAATGGCTTCCGGCTGGTCTCCCGCGGGCTTGTATTTAGATACTAATTCAAATTGGTTCTTCACAGTCCGAACCTCCAATACTAAAATAAAGCTTTTTATCGGCAATCAAGGATGTGTTTGTGATGTTTTTTAGGGTTGGGCAGCCGCATTCCCGCCGGCCAATCATATATTAATCAGTATGCCCGGCAACAGGCCGGGCTCAAACTTGCATTTGGGGCGGAAACGAGAATACGAGTGCTCGAAAAACTGAAAGGATGCCGAAATTCTCAATTCCGGCATTGCAAAAATCTTATAAAAACATTCTACCACAAAGGTGTATTGTCAAACCAACTTTATACGAACAAATATTCGATTTTTTTGTTGGTTTTTCCTCCTGTTTTTTCATCTTTCTTAATTGTAAAGCTGGTAAAAGGAGCTGAAATTGGAGATGGGTCCAGTTTTATATATAAAAAAAGAGGCCAGGATTGATTCGTAATGAAGAAAACCCGCCAAAATAGGCGGGTAATCAGGCGTTTTTTTCGGTTGGCTTTGGCTTGAGCAATGATGCGGCCCAGAAGCCTGCTGTGAGAGAGAAGGCATCGACGATGATGAGCCCCCAGCTATCGGTGTAGCCCTTGTAGACAGATGCGGCAATGAGGCCGACTGTCAGGGCAAGTCCAACGACACGGTTATAGGTGACCCTGGCAAACAGCATAACAGCCAGACCGGGCAGGAAGAATGCTGATAGATATTGAATCACCTTTTAACACCCCTTTTTCAATTTCGGCAATTAATTTTGCCAGTACAGTTTTGACAATGCTGCTGCAAGATCCAGTTCGAATTCCGTGTTATTGAAGTTGATGCCCTTTGCAACTGCGGCCTGGGCGACCTCTGGACGGATGCCCGAAAGGATTGCGCGGATGCCAATGAGGTTCAATCCCTTGATTAATTTTGACAGCTCACATGCGACGGCGGAGTCCATTTCAGGTACTCCCGACATATCAATAACTAGCCGATTGATGCGCATTGCGGCGCATTGATTCAGGACGGATTCCAATATGGCAGTTGCCCGGTCGATGTCGATAACGCCGATGAGCGGCAGGGCGCCTGTTCCTTTTGTAACCGGGATAACCGGTGAGCTTAGTTCGTTGATAATCTTTTCTTTTTCAGAAATCAGCTTATTGTAGATTTCGTAATAATGCTTTGAAAATAAATCAATGACCTTGTCAAATGCGAAATTTATTTGCCTCGTCCAGCGGAAAATGTCATCGAAACTCAGTTTTTCCTGGCGTTCTCTGGAAAAGTTTTCAACAAACAGGAGGATGACGCTCCTGAAAACTCCAAATTGTTCAAGAACGTAGTGAAGCGGAACACCGGCGTTCACCCTGTCTTCCGAAACGGTCTTCGTCCAGGGGGTGATTCCCTTTTTAAATTCTTCTTCTTCCTCTATGAGCACTTTTATTATCTGTTCGTTAAACATCCTATTTTGGCCACGGAGTTTCTGGACGAGCTCAGGGGATGCAACGCTAGAGTACAGCGAACCGGCTTGTTCATTCCTGCGGCTAAGCCATTCCTCCGTCATATTAGATGAATTGGAAAGTAAATATTGATATAAATCATAATCTAATTCTTTCATATTTCCCCCAGCCAGAATGTAATTTATTTATTCTATCATACCTGATTTTGCTTAAAATTGCATAAAAGCGGTTCTATTTCCCAATTTTTTGGCTGGACTGGCTGGTGGTGCAGGAATTTGGGCAAGGATAAAGGAGGTGCAGTTTGAAAGGTGGTTTTTTAAGTGGACGAGTTGCCCTGCCATGGGATGTATCGGTTGCCGAGGCAGCCGTTTTCGTCAATACGATGAGCCCGGTACCTTTAGCAGGTGAGCCTATGCTTCAGTACTGTGAATCGAAGAAGGTGCTCATGCTTCCATTTGTCGAGGACTAATCGCAATTTGTGAGGCAAGTTGCTTTTTAAAATAGATCAAAGTGGGGGTTTTCAGGACAAAAGAATTAGGGAACAGCCCCTAAATGCTGTTCCCTTTTCTTTACCTGTCGGGATCCTTTGGATCAAGAACTCTTGGGCGCTGATGTTTTAGCGGAATGGGCGACCTGAACAGCACGTCGCGCATTGCCCGGATATCAAAGGGGATAAACGGCCAAAGATAAGGAACGCCAAAGCTTTTCATCCGTGCCAAATAAATGATGACGAGTGTGGACCCGACGACGAGCCCAAATGTATGGAACAAGGCTGTTACAATCAGCAAAAACAGCCGGACAAGCCGGTTCGCAAGACTTAATTCATAGCTGGGCGTCGCGAATGTGCCAATCGCGGCAAGCGCCAAATACAGGATGACCTCATTCGTCAAAAGGCCGACTTCAACGGCGACCTGCCCGATCATCAATGCGGCGACAAGCCCAAGAGCCGTCGCAAGCGATGTCGGTGTATGGATTGCCGCCATACGCAGCATGTCGATCCCAAGTTCAATAATAAAAAATTGCAGGAACAAAGGTATTCTACCAGGGTCATTCGGGCCTATGAATTTCATACTTTTAGGCACCAGGCTCGGGTCGATCGTAAGCAAGTACCAGAGCGGAAGCAAAAATAGCGAAGCCCATACAGCTAAAAACCGAACAATTCGCAAATAAGCGCCGACAAGCGGCTTGTTCCGGTATTCCTCGGCGTGCTGAAGATGGTGCCAATACGTTGTCGGTGTAATCAATACACTTGGAGACCCATCGACCAGGACACATACATGCCCTTCAAACAGGTGAACCGCAGCCGTATCGGGCCTTTCTGTGTACCTGACCGCCGGGAATGGATTCAAATGGCTGCCGGTAATGAATTCCTCAATGGTTTTCTCGGCCATTGGCAGCCCGTCCGTGTCGATGTTGGAGAGCTTATCCTTAATCTTTTCGACCAGTTCCCCATCGGCAATGTCCTCGATATAGCAGACGATCATGTCAGTTTTCGAGCGACGCCCAGCCTGGATGTATTCCATCCTGAGCGTCCGGTCGCGCACCCTCCTTCTGATCAGCGCCGTATTGAATACAATCGTCTCAACAAAGCCATCGCGCGCGCCTCTTACGACACGTTCAGTATCCGGCTCCTCTGGCCCTCTTACAGGATAGGTTCTTGCATCAATCATGATGAGCTCGGATTCCCCGTCAACAACAAGCGCCGTCGGACCGGCAAGTACCGTGTCAGCAGCCTTATCCAGGTCATCGGTCGATTCAAGCTCAATATACGGGAGATACGACTTCATCAATTGCTTTATTGTTGCGCTTTGGAGCTGATCCTCCTTTAAATTCGCCATAAATTTGAGCAGGAGGTGAAGCATATCGTCTTTTACGAGCCCATCAACCATGAACAGGGCCATTTTCCGCCCTGCGTATTCCACTTCCAGGTGGATGACATCAAAATTTTTATCAACCCCGAGCTCTTTTTTAAAAAAATCCACATTCGCCTCAAGGCTTGTGCTAACTTTATTTTTCACGTCCGCTGTCATTTTTCACCTCGGCACTGCATGCCCACTCTTCCATACTTTACCTTCCATCTTAGCCATCGAACAGGGCGTTCATACTTAGGTGCAGCGAACGTTATTTTTTATAAAAAAAGACCGATCCGGCGCCTTATTCAGGCTCCGAATCGGTCTTTTTCTTTTGGACTTCAGACTCAAGATTATCACGGAAAGCTTTCTCGGCATTTTTGTCAAAACTGCCCAAGTAAATATTTTTCCCGTAAAAAATCTCATCCATTTCCCATTTAATGCTTTCCTCGATTTCCTGGCGCTGCTCCTCTGTGAGCTTGTCCTTTGTGTAACCGAACAAATAATTGTTCAAATCAAAATCGCTTAGTTTACATTTCGTATGGAAAATATGTTCCTGGTATACGTTCACGTCAATCATTTGGTAGCGGTCAATTATTTCGTCGGGGATGTAGTTCTGGATAGAAGAAATTTCATGATCGATGAACAGCTTGTATCCTTCCTTGTCGCGCGTGAATCCGCGAACTCGGTAATCCATCGTCATCACATCCGTCTCGAACGAATGAATCAAATAATTGAGCGCCTTCAGCGGCGAAATTTCCCCGCAAGTCGATACATCAATATCCGCTCGGAACGTGCTAATCCCCTCGTCCGGATGGTACTCGGGATACGTATGGACGGTGATATGGCTCTTGTCAAGCGCAATCGTAACGGTAGATGGCAGTGGCCCGGGCGATTCCTCAAAAACCTCGGTCGGCACCTCGACAACCGGCCCCTCGGAAACAAGCATTGTCACGCTCGCCCCCTGTGGCACGTAATCCTGCTTCGCCACATTCAACACATTGGCTCCAATAATGTCAGCAACATGCTTCAGAATTTTAGTCAGGCGATCAGCATTATATCTCTCATCAATATAATCAAGATATGCTTCCCGCTCCTCCTTCGTCTGGGTATAACAAATATCGTACATATTAAAACTCAAACTCTTCGTCAAATTATTAAAACCATGCAGCTCCACCCGCTGCTGCGGCGTCAAATCCATGATGAAATCCCCCTCCACAAACAGTAAATATTGTTATAATACCCAACCTCATGATCAAAAAAACAGAACCTGTCCCATTCCCTATGATGCGCTAGTATGAGGCATCCCATCTGGGGTATTTTTTATACAGCTGGTGCCAGGCACCAATAAGTGTTGCTCTCAAATAGCGGTGTCACAAAATGTTTGAAAAAGGTAAGGTTTCCAACGTGGATTCCTTGTTAAAATAGATTTATAAATGATATCGGGAGGGGAGGGAGAAGGCTATGAGGAATTTTAAATATTTGCTGTTGATGATTGCAATCCTCACAATTGGCATCATTTCAGCCTGCAGTTCGGACTCCGCAAAGAGTGATGAGCTAAAGCTGGATTCAAAGCATGCTGCGCTTCCTGACTTTGTCCTGGCAACCCCGGAGAAAGTCCAGGAAACCTATGTAATGGCCGGGGAATATCCAGAAGTACTTGCATCTGTACCTTGCTACTGCAGCTGCGGAGCCGGTTCTGGCCATAAGAGCAACCTTGACTGTTTTGTAAAAGGCATGGGTGACAAAAACGCTGTAACTGAATGGGATAACCACGGCACCGCTTGAGACATTTGTGTCAATATCGCCCGGGAGGCGGTACAAATGAAGCAAAACGGTAAAGGCATGAAGGAAATCCATGAAAAAATCGTTGATAAATACTCATCCTATGGGGAAGGAACACCAACCCCCATTCCATCTAATTAAATTCAAATGAAAGCCACTCCAACTGGGGTGGTTTTTGATTTGTCAAAAGTGCGGATGGAAAGCAACACCTTTTGGCTGTAACGAAAAAAGGTCCATTCCATGAATTCGGACACATTGTTCGAAATTACTTAACGGTTTCTCGATAATTTCTGCATACTTTTCCTTCATTCTATTAGTAAGACAAGTATTTCAAATGGGTTTCCGTGATGAAGCAAGCAGGAGAAGAGTCATCTCCGAAAATCCCTCTTTTGATCTACTTGCTAAATAAAAAAGGAGATGCGTATGAAACAATCAAGATTCTTGCTGCTCATAATCGCAATTCTTTCTATTGGCATCATTTCTGCCTGTACCTCTTTGGATACTTCAAATCTAGAGCTAGATGAGAAGCATTTAGCCCTTCCAGATTATGTAAAGAAATCCCCAAAGAAAGTTGAAGAGGTTTATCTTTTGGCGGCCAAATACCCTGAAGTACTTGAATCAGTTCCATGCTATTGCGGATGCGGCGCTGAATCCGGCCATGAAAACAACCTTGACTGCTTTGTTGTTAATATGGACGGAGATCAAGCTGTAACTGAATGGACACCACACGGGACTGCCTGAGACGTTTGTGTCAATATCGCCCGGGAGGCGGTAATGTTGAAACAAGACGGTAAGGACCTGAAGAAAATCCATGAAACCATTGTAGACCACTACAAACATTTTGGGGAAGGAACACCGACCCCTGTACCGGCAGATTAATTTTGCCAAAAAACCAAAAATCTAATTTGTTTTTTCACACAGGCCGCTCATTCATTGAGTGGCCTTTTCATTTTTGCCCACCTCTCTATTTGTCCGAAATCGTTAAATCTACGATTCTTAAAGCGCTGCCCTGATTATGTTCTGAAACCTTCGAAAAAGGTTCAGGAAACCTGCTTATAAAATGCGGAGGCATGTCTTGCCAGCTGGTTTCATATGTATAAACAAGGTGGTGAAAGACGTGTCCATATATCAATATTTCGCCTTGTTCTCCCTTGGTATTGCCGCAATCACAGCTGCAATCCTTTGCTGGAAGCTTAGGGCCCGGCTCGGGCATTCTGAGGGTATGGCCATTTCCATGCTGTTTGGAATGCTTACGGGGTTGGCTGGTGGGACAGCCTTAGGGACTTCATTCCACGGAAACCTTTATGCTTCCACATTATTTGCCATGTTTTTCGGAGCTTCGGTGGGTATGGCAAGCGTTTTGCCGTTAGGAATAATGGCTTCACTTGAAGGCTTTGCGGGTGGTCTGATGGGAGGAATGATGGGTGCGATGCTTGGGGAAATGGTGAGTACTTCCCAGTCGATGAAACTTGTTAACATTCTCATTATGCTCACCTTCAGTTCATTGCTTTTGTTTGGAGTCCTTTCTTCAAGGCCTGACAATGGAAATTTCCTTCCTTCAAAGAGATGGATTTTAAAGCCTATCAGCATATTTGTATTAATCTGCGGATTTTTGGTTGCTGGCAGTGAACTGGCCAAACAATTTGATCCAGAAACGAAAGGTAATTATCCGGAGGAGCATAACCATTAATTAAATGCTTGTCTATTAAAAATGGTTTTTTTGCAAGCGCAGTAATTGGAACAATTAGCGGGTAAAATAAAGAAACTAGCGGGAATTTAATTAAAATTAGCGGGTAAATGATGAAAACTTCCGGATAAATGATCAAAATTGACGGGGATCGCTAGCAATCTGCTAGCAACGACAACTCACATAACCACTATGCCTGACAAAATAAGCAGGTTCCCGGCGAGGAACCTGCTTTTTTGTTCACTTATTAATTCTTTAGCCTGACTCTCTGCAGCCTTAAAGCGTTCAGAACAACGGATACGGAACTGAATGCCATTGCCGCCCCGGCGAGCCATGGGGCAAGGAACCCTAGTGCCGCGACCGGAATGCCTAGCGTATTGTACCCAAACGCCCAGAATAGGTTCTGCCTAATGTTGCGGATCGTCAGCTTGCTCATGAAGATTGCATCGGCAATGCTGTTCAGGTCACCGCGAATCAGCGTGATGTCCGCCGCTTCCATCGCAACATCGGTTCCAGTACCAATCGCCATGCCGATATCCGCAACTGCTAAGGCAGGCGCATCATTGATTCCATCGCCGACCATAGCGACTTTTTTGCCGGCAGCCTGAAGCTTTTTCACTTCGTTGGCCTTGCCCTCAGGAAGGACCTCCGCGATAACAGTGTCGATGCCCGCTTCCGAAGCGATTGCCAGAGCGGTCTGCCTGTTGTCGCCAGTGATCATGATGACCTCCAGCCCCATGTCCTTCAGGCGCTTAACCGCCGCTTTCGATGTTTCCTTGATTGTATCGGCAACTGCCACAATGCCGGCATACTTTCCATCGACAGCAACCAGCATAGCTGTTTTTCCTTCCCGTTCAAGCTCCTCCATTTTTGAAAAAGCGGACAACGCGTCAACGTTGTATTTAGCCATCAGCTTCCGTGTGCCCGCCAGGATTTCGCGGCCATCTACATTGGCTTTGATTCCATAGCCAGGTACTGCCTCAAATAATTCCACAGGCTGCAACGCAATCCCTTTTTCCTGAATACCCTGGACAATCGCCTGGGCAAGCGGATGCTCGGACTGCTTTTCCGCTGAGCCAACAAGTGTAAGCAGATCCGCCTCTTCAATCCCTCCAGAAAGGATGACGTCCGTCAGAACCGGCTCACCGTTCGTAACTGTCCCTGTTTTATCCAGAATGACCGTGGAGATGCGGTGGGTCATTTCAAGATGCTCCCCGCCCTTAAAGAGGATGCCATTTTCCGCAGCCCGGCCCGAACCAGCCATAATCGACGTCGGAGTCGCCAGGCCAAGTGCACATGGGCAGGCAATGACTAGAACGGCAATCATTTTCTCAAGCGCTCCTGCAAAATCTCCAGGTGAGGCCCAGAAATACCAGATAAGGAAAGTAACTACCGCAATTCCGACGACGATCGGAACAAAAATGCCGGAAATTTGATCTGCAAGCCGCTGGATTGGCGCCTTTGAGCCCTGGGCTTCCTCGACTACTTTTATAATTTGCGCGAGAGCGGTATCCTTACCGACCTTAGTAGCCTCTATTTTTATAAAGCCGTTTTTGTTAATTGTCGCACCAATCACGCTGTCGCCTACCGCTTTATCAACCGGAATACTTTCTCCGGTCAGCATCGATTCATCAATTGCGGATTGGCCCTCGACAATTTTACCATCGACCGGAATTTTGTCGCCTGGTTTTACGTGAATGATGTCACCGACAAGCACATCCTCAAGTGCAACTTCCACTTCTGCCCCATTCCGCTCGACAATGGCCGTCTTCGCCTGAAGCCCCATCAATTTTTTTATTGCTTCTGAGGAGCGGCCCTTCGCCTTCGCTTCAAAGAGTTTGCCAAGGATAATCAGCGTAATTAGCACCGCGCTCGTTTCGAAATATAGTTCAATGGTATGTGCATTATTCCCAAGTGATATGAGGGAAAGATAAACGCTGTAAAAATATGCTGCCGATGTACCAAGCGCAACAAGCACATCCATGTTCGCACTTCCGTTTTTTAAAGCTTTGTAGGCTCCAATGTAAAATTGACCTCCGATGTAAAACTGAACCGGTGTTGCCAATGCCATTTGAACCCATGGATTCATAAAGATCTCAGGCACATAAATAAATGAGGTAAACGAAAAGTGTCCAACCATAGACCAAAGGAGTGGCAGAGAAAGAATCAATGAGAAGATAAACTTCTTCGTCTGCCTTTTGATTTCCTGCTGGCGGTGGTCAGCGGTTTCCCGATCGCTCTTTTCTTCTTTCAAAATTGCTCCATATCCGAGCGCTTCCACCTTTTTAATAATGTCTTGGTGTGTCACGACAGATGGATTGTATTCAACAGTAGCTTTTTCGAGCGCCAAGTTAACTGACGCTTTCGAAACGCCCGCAACTTTATTCAATCCCTTTTCAATCCGGGTGGAACAGGCCGCACATGTCATCCCGCTGATATTGAATTCTTTTTTCTCGGCGACAACATCATAACCGAGGTCACGGACCTTCTTTTCGATTGTTTCAACATTTGTGACAGAAGGATCGAATTTGATAGCCGCGCGTTCAAGGGCAAGATTGACGTTTGCCTCTCCGACTCCGTCCATTCGCTTCAGTCCTTTTTCAATCCGGACTGCACATGCGGCACACGTCATACCAGTTATTTGCATAGTAGTTTCTTTTTGAGCAGTTCCCACTGCTGATACTTGACCCATTTCAGTCAACTCCTTATACCTAATAGGGGTATATTTCGGTGAAAAAAGAACGTGCCGGTCTTATCCGGACACGTGCCTATTAAGCGGGAAACACATTGCAAGCGAGTTTCCCGTATTATTTCATTTAAACTACATCGTAGCCTTGGTCTTCGATTGTTTCCTTAATTTTATCAAGAGAAACTGCATCGCCTTTATACTCGATCGCAACTGTCTTTTCCTTCAGATCGACAAGTACGCGCTCAACGCCTTCGAGAGCGCCGACGCTTCCTTCGACTGCTTTTACGCAATGGCCGCAAGACATACCTTCTACATTTAAAAGTGTTTTTTCCATGAAATTTTCTCCTCTCAAAAAACAATTTATTTTTTCATTAGCCTTTGAATCGTAACAAGTAGCTCATCGACAACCTCATGATCGCCTTCCTGAATCCGTTCAACCACGCAGCTTTTCATATGGCCTTCCAAAAGGAGTTTCGCGACAGAATTGAGGGCAGCCTGTGTTGCCGAAATCTGCGTAATCACATCATCGCAATAAGTATCCTTTTCAATCAGGCCTTTAATGCCACGAATCTGGCCCTCTATACGGTTAAGCCTCGCCACCAAATTACGCTTCGTTTTTTCAGAGTGGTGGCTTTTTCGGACCGAGCCTTCAGAATCGCAATGATTATCGCATTCAGGAACAAGTTCTCCTATGCTTCCGAATGCATTACTTTCCTTTTCAGGAGCTATTTCGTCAGGATTTATATGATTCATTCCATCGCCTCCTATCATTAATATACAATACCCCCTTATGGTATGCAAGTGGTTTTTAAGTCTTTTTTATGAAGTTTTCAGAAAAACCTTTAGGTATAACTGTGGGTATTCCAAAACAAATTCTTACCTGGCAACGGCAAAACTAATTTCATGAGGTGTTTTGCCTAGGCGTATCTTTTTAACTATTTTTAAGCTTTCAGCATCAACAACCGCCAAATCATTTGAATCCTTATTTGTTACATATAATTTGTTTGAGTTTGGAACAAAGGAAACATGATTCGCCGTTTTCCCGACGATTGTTTTTCCTATAATTTGATTATTGCTCAAATCGACTTTAACGATGTCATTTGATACCCTATTCGATGCAAATAAAAATTTCCCATCCGGTGAAAGAGCAAGGCCATGTGTTCCTTCACCAGTACGAATAGTTTTGATTTGTTTCCTCTTCGTAATATCCACAATAGATACCGTTCCGTCTATAACATTTGCTACATACAAAAATTTATCATCCTTCGAAGGTTCAACTTCATTCGGAATCGTACCAACAGGAATAGTTGCTATAATTTGCAGCGACTGTGTATCAATAAGTGTAATATCGTTTGACATAACATTGGCTACGTAAGCCAAGCTTCCATCACGGCTAAAATCAATATGGGCAGGGCTTTTTGATTTTGTTTGTATCTGCTTTGCTATCTCATTTCTCTTTGTGTCAATCACTGTAATATAATTAAATTCGATTCCTTCTTTTAAATCCCCGCTTGCCAAAAATAAATAGTTACCATCAGGAGTTATATCAATCCCATGCAGGTTTTTACCGGTTTTAATCTTTTTCATAACCTTCCCATTCTTCGCATCGATTACAAATAGTTCACCTTTCGTATAGTTTCCGGCATATACCCAATTCCCATCCTTGCTTGCCTCAATCCCATCCGATAGTGTCTCCTCAACTTTCATTGTTGTTATGACTTTGTCCTTTTGGGTATCAATCACAGATATTGTTCCGTCATCTACATTGGGAATATAGGCTAGCGGAATTTCTTTTACACTTCTATTAAGAACCATGAACAAAAGCAATCCGGCCGTAACTGCTGTGACGAAGAATATTATTTTTCTATTCATCAATACCATCCTTTAAATTAGTAATGTTCATTTCACCTAGATTCCAAATGAAGCGTCTTTCAGGGATATCACCGATATTTTTCACCACAAGTGTGACGTCTCTGTCCACAACTGCTTGCCCAGTCCAGATAAGCATTCCCTTCATATGGTGTGAATCCTGCCCATCTGTTCTCCATTCAAAGTTTGAAGGGAGCTCTTTACCCCCTGTACTGATTGTGGCTAATTCAGCCAAATTATATTGCGATAAATCTTCAGAGTGGGTGTTCATTAAAATTTCAAAGGTGAGTTTTGCACCGTCACTTTCTTCAGGCAAAACTGAAGCTTTAATTGTAACTGCACCCTGATTATCTGTTTTTGACAACGGGCTTTCTGTTCCCTGGACATCCGGTCTGTTTTCATTTGTTTCCTGTACCTTCTGAGCAATTGTCGTGTCCGGTCCCTCCTGCCCTTTGTTGTTACCAAGTAACATATTCCCGAGGACTATGGCAGCAATAGCTGTTATTACCAATGCAGTCACTTTCAAATTACCCACTAATATTCCTCCTATGGTTTTTGTTTTTATAATTCTTATGGTAAAAAGTAAAAGTGGAGAAATCATCGAGAAAGTGTTACAACAATGTGCCAATATTGAAATGAGGAATATTTTAAGAAATTGTTGGTAAATAAAATAACCCGCTACCATTAATAAATGAAATATCGAAAATTCCGGATGAAACCGTCATTTCCTATATTCCTACTACCGGCGGGAAAAGGGTATCAGGCCTAAGATATTGATAATCCGGAGAGGACCAGGTACAGCCAGGCAACCAGGCTAGAATTAATACCGATCATATGAAAGGTATTGCGGACGCAACAGCTACGATTGATTCGGCAGAAAAAACGACTGTGAATATGATTGATTTCACCCCAACAACGGGCGGAGAAAAACCACTAACCATAAATGGTTAACCGAAAAAGAACTATCACCTTTAAAATAATGCCATCCTTTAATAGCAAAACCCTGGCTGACTTAAGCTGGGTTTTGTTTGCGTTTTCGATTATGATTCCCTTCTTCTTTCTCCATACTTTCTCAATGTTTTAAGATTATAATATAACTATGGATATATCATAAGCTGCCTTTGAAGGTCTTTACGGGTATCTAGATGAGTAAAGTTGAAACTAGTTATAGGAGCGAACAATAATCGTGATTATAAAATCCAAAAGTATTTCCGTTAAACTTGGTATTATCTTCAGTGCTATTTTCATACCCCTCTTCTTAATTCTCGGCTTCGTTTTATATGGAGTTTTCACTAATATTTTTGTTGATTACATCGAACAGGATTTGCTGGCCAGGACTAATAATCATGCCAGGATTTTAGAAAAAAGCTTTACTGAATCAACGATTGCCCATGTGATGGAGATGGAACAAGGGGTTGCCTCAGAAGTGTTGATTACCGATCCATCCAATAAAGTACTGAATTCCTCAATACCTTGGACTAGGAATTTAACTAGGAATCTAACCTCACAAAAAGTCAAAAGCGAAGGGAAAATATTGGATAATAACTGGAAAGAACATGAGTATATCATTGCAGTTTCTCCAATTGGAACTACTCTAGGGTTTATATATATGTACTATCCTTCCTCCATTTTGAGGGAAATAGTTTTCGTGATAAACATTTTATTCGCAGCAACCAGTACTGGAATACTCCTAATGGCATTTGGGCTAATCGGGATTTTATCCAGAGGCATCACAAAACCCCTCCTCGCCATGAAGGAGGCAACGACGAAAATGGCTAAGGGGAAATACAAGCAGACTATACCCGTTAAAGGCCAGGATGAAATTGCCCAACTGGGAATATCAATTCAGGAACTGGGGGAGCAACTGAAAAGTTATGAAGACAACCGAAATGATTTCCTTGCTGCTGTTTCCCATGAACTTCGCACACCTTTGACCTATATCAAGGGGTACAGCGACGTGTTGAAAAAGGGGCTAATTAAGGATAAGCAGGAACAGGAAGATTATTTAAAGATTATTAATAAGGAAGCGCACCGTGTTGCTTATATGGTTAATGATTTATTTGAAATGAGCAAGCTGCAGACTGGAAATTTCCTTTTGGAAAAAGTAGCGGCTAATATCAATATCCCTATTGAAAAAGTGCTTGTGAACCTTGGACCGGTTGCCATGAAAAAAGGATTGGAGTTGAAAAAGGAAATTCAACCCGATTTGCCAGACATTTTGATTGACCTCGGTCGAATGGAACAGGTGTTTTATAACCTTATTGAAAATAGTATAAAATTTACGTCTCAAGGATCCATTACTGTCAGAACGTTTGTTAAAAATGAATATGTTGCTTCTGAAATTAGGGATACCGGTAAGGGAATTCCTTTTAATGATATACCGAAAATTTTCGATCAGTTTTACCGGGTCGACCAATCACGGACTAGGAAAACAGGTGGTACGGGGCTTGGTTTATATGTTGTTAAACAAATAGTTGAGGCTCATCATGGAGAAATTCATGTATCAAGTAATGAATATGGGACTGTTTTTACGTTGTTTTTCAAATTCAAATTGTAAATAGGAGATTGCCATGAAAAGTATTTTAATTGTTGATGATGAACCTGAAATGCGCCAATTACTTCGTATTTATTTACATCTGGAAAGTTACAGGACTGATGAGGCGGGAAACGGCCAGGAAGCGTATGAAAAGGTTAAAATGAATGATTATGATTTGATTCTCCTTGATGTTATGATGCCTGTGATGGACGGCTGGCAAACGATTGAACAAATCAGAAAAATTTCCGATATACCAATCATTATGCTGACAGCGAAGGGATCTACCAGGGACAAGGTAACAGGGCTGACATTTGGCGCGGACGACTATATCGTGAAGCCCTTTGATGAAGAGGAGTTGCTTGCAAGGGTTAAGGCATTGCTCCGGAGGTCGCATGGTCCCGGAATGGAAGAGAAGGTACTGAAATATAGGGGAATCATACTGTATCTCTCTTCTAGGGAAGCTATTTACCTTGGCAAAAAGCTGAATTTGACTCAGACCGAATTTAACCTTCTATCCACTTTCATTCAGCATAAAGGTAATGTTTTATCAAGAGATCAGCTTGTGAATATAATCTGGGGGATTGATTTTATGGGGGAGGACAGGACTGTCGATTCTCATATTAAAAATCTCAGAGAAAAGCTGAGAACTTCCGGAATGGAAAAGCAAATGATTCAAACAATTTGGGGTATAGGATATAAAATAGAATAAGGTGAGCCTATGAAACGTTTGATACCGACAATTTTATTGAGTTTCTTAATAGTAACAGGTATTATTTTCCTAATTTTTGTCACTCGAATGATTCTGTTTCCCCCAAATCATATGGGAATGATGATGAATAAACAAATGATGTTCCACCATATGAATTTCTGGTTTGGCCAGATTTTTTTAGGTTTTCTAATTTTATCGGGAGCTGGACTGTTACTAATTTTAATTATTGGCTTTTTAAGAAGGAAATAAAAATTTATATTTGCATTTACAAAAAGAGGAGAATACTCGAGGCATTAAGTATTTTGTAATGATAGTAGGTTCCTTCCTTCTAATGGGATGGGCATAGTAAAATATTTTTTATTATTTTTGGATCGGCTTCCATTGGCAGCAGTCACCTTTTCCACTTTATTATTCAATGGACTGCTCATGGTTTCATTGATACTCTCACTTTATAATTATGCAGGTCTCCAGGCGAGAGGGAGCCCTGCGTAATTTTAGATACAGATGTTTTTTGTAGTAAACGAATTCTTCCAAGAACTGGTCGTTCCACCTATCATGTGGCCGCATTGAACCTGACATTCTCAACTCGTCTTTCTAGTCTTTTTACCTTTACTCTATATACCCCATTGGGTAAAATGGAATAACTGAGTTCCTGGAGGCATCATATGAATTTTATTACAATAGGCAATGTTACTCTGCCTGGCAACATCGCAGCCGCTGTAGTCGCTATCTTTCTTGCGCCGCTTTTCCTGAAAGCTGCCACGAAAAACAAAACGGGTGACTGGTACTGGAATGTGTTCTTCCTATTTTTTTTAATTGCAAAACTAAGCTATGCCCTTTTTAATTGGACGACATTTATCAAATCGCCGGTTGCTCTGCTATATTTTGATGGCGGTAGCAGAGGAGTGGTGTTAGGTCTGATTGCAGTTCTAAGTTATCTTTTCTGGCTAGCAAAAAAAGGGCAATTCAATTCGTACTCCGAAGGGTTTCCACTTTTTCATTTTTTTTGCCTAGCTTTTTTAGCGGCAGATTCCGCGATAGCAAAATCATGGCCTGCATCAGCTGTGTATTTTCTTTTACTGGTGGGAACCCTATTTCTTATTTACCGACAAAAGAAACTGGATATTCAGTTGTTTCTTTTGCTGGTAATTACAGAAGTATTAGGTTTGAGTGTCTTTGGCGCTCTTTTTGATTTGGAAAGCCTGGCGATTCTCTCTGGAGGACTTTTCGTTGTTTGGATTGGATACTTATTTAGGGAGGATGTTTCTTTTGAATAAGAAGTTTTTTATAGGAGGGGCTACCTTTCTAATTCTGGCTGTTATCATCGTTAACATCTGGAAGCCAGGGTATTTTCTAGACAGTAAAGGACAGAAGGACAAAAAAGCGGTTCAGGCTGCGGCTGTAACCGGAATTGCGGAAGGTAATAAAGCACCAGACTTTGAACTCTCACTGGCATCAGGAGAAAAAGCCAAGCTTTCCGACTACCGCGGGCAAAAGGTAATTCTTAATTTCTGGGCAACATGGTGCCCGCCATGCAAGGCTGAAATGCCCCACATGCAAAATTATTATGAGAAAAATAAAGACAAAGGCATGACTATTTTTGCCGTTAATCTGACCGCCTTGGACAAAGGGCGTGATGTGATCGATCGGTTTATAAAGGACTACGGCCTGACATTCCCGATTGCGCTCGATGAGAAAAACAAAGTGGGTACAGAGTATCAGACACTGACCATTCCAACGAGCTATATTATAAGCCCGGATGGAATTATTACTAAGAAATACATTGGGCCAATGGACGAGGAGACAATGGAAAAGCTTTTGAAAGAAGCGGAATAATTCTAAACAAGAAACGGCCTGAGACTTTGTCCAGGCTGTTTTATATTTACCCTCATTTTACATGTCTTTCCAAACAAATCGAAAAATTGATCAAACTTAAAAAGTAACACTTAAGGGCGGCTCAATCGGACCTTAAGGGTTACTGATTACATTAGTTGCATGCAGGGAAAATACTTCCTCCTTTCCATTTTCGCTCGTTATAATAAGCTGACTTGATGTGATGGAAGCTGATTTTGCAGTTAGGACTCCCATGTTGTACCTCTTCACCGTTTCTTTGATGTCAGTTGGTTCATTTTGGCTTGCCGGATTTCCTTGCGAAGTATTTTCATTCTTGCCCGGTTTCCCCACTGCAGGCAGCCAAGCTCCCATTAGTACGTATAGCTATAATAATAGTACATATTTGACTCTGTTATTTTATAAATGCCTAACCCTCTCCTTACTTTCTCCATTTATTAAATTTAATATAGAAGTAGGAAGGAGGTGAGCAATAAGTGAAAAAATTAGCAATTGTGGTTATGAGTACAGTTTTCATTTTAGGTATGGGTACCTTTGCTCTAGCTCAAACTAACGGAAGTGGGAATGCAATTCAAAGTTTTAAAGAGATGCTTCCTTTCATGCAGGAAATGCATCCTGATTCCACAGATAAAGAGTTACAAGAAATGTATAATGCATGTCACAAAAATGATCAAGAGGCGTCTCCTAGTGCAGAAAAAACAAAAAATACAGATAGCTTTTGATTATTTTAATTAGGATTCTTTTTCTTAATCCTTTCCCATTTATCGGAAATACTCTTCAGTAAAAGCCAAAACAAGTAAATCCCAACCAAGTGGTTAGGATTTCGAGTTTTTGTAACTGGCGCTTCAATGAGAGGAAAGTAAAAAGGTAGTCCCAAAAGAATCGTTATTCTGCGACTTTGGGACTGCCACCTAAGAGGAATATCTGCCGCTTCCATCGCATTTGTCCGTCCCATTTCCAATTTACAACTCCAACATCGGCAAGAGCACGTGTATCCTTAATTCGGTCTCCAGCGGTAAATGAAAAACGGATATTGGCTAACAGCCGCCTCGAAATCCTTTTCCTTATAAGGCTAGTTAAATAAATAGCCAAAAATAACAGCTATTCCAACAATCAAAGTCCACAAAACTAAAAGGTATGAAAGGGGAATCTTCTTTCTGTCCTTCACTTGATTTTTACTCTGGCAGCACCCCATTACCTCACCCTCCTTCATTCATTTGTACTAATTCCGGTTTTAGCACCAATCTTCGCATAATGCTTCCCATCAGCAGCAGTTCTTTTCCACTTTTAAAACCGCCTTTTTTGTATGCTCCATTGTTCGGCGGTTGATGTTGGCGTCCCATAATCTGACGGTAAGGGGGTTAAATACAACCCACCGAGTTGTTTTCGCTACGCATGTGCTCCAGCATAACAATTTTTCCTTCTGGTTTGCAGACCCGACTTACCTTTAATTGGGTCTGGAACAGAACAAAACACATATGTTGATACAATGAGATCAAATGTATGATCTAGAAAGGGCAGATTTTGAATGTCGGCTTCGATTAGCTTGAATTTAAAATTTTGATGCTTTAAAGCAGATTTAACTCTACCAAGGCTGGCTCTTAACTCGAAATTACTACTCTATCCTTGTACTAAATAATAGATAAGTAATGAAACTACAGCTAATACCAATACAATTAAAATTGTTTTCCAATAATCACTCTTTTTAATTTCGAATCTTTGTCCAATCGGCTGACGACTTTTTTGGATACTTATCAGGATAAGTCCTATAATAATCCCGATTAAACTTAAAATATGACTAATACTAAAAGGACCAAAGACCATGGGGTTCAGCCTGGTAAATTCTACGACTCCCCGAATTGCCATAAACCCAATTAAATAATGAATAAAAACTTGTCCCGTATAGGAAGGTTTCTTCAGGCGCAAGTACAGATATCCAAATAATATATAATCCAATAAGAATTCATATGCCTGGGCTGGGTGAAAATACTTCCCGCTATTCTCTATTCCCCATGGTAAGGAATCGGAAATCGGACCCCCGAATACATCACACCCTATCCTGCTTATACCTTGGGCAAGTATTAATGCTGGCGCAGCTATATCCAAGGTTTTCCAAATGGGAAGCTTATTCCTTCTCAAAAACCAATAACCAACAACTAATCCACCTAATATCCCGCCATGTATAGACAGTCCACCCTCATGAACAGTAAAGATTTTAACCGGATTAAGAAAGTAATAAGAAGGATTATAAAATAAAATATAAATAATACGGGCGCCTATGATACCTCCAATTAATGAATACATAGCTCCATCCATTAATAATTTATGATTTAATCCTTGCCTTTTTGCTTCCCTCGTAAATAGGATAATCCCCGCCAATGCACCCACCGCAATCATAAAGCCGAACAAATAAAATGAAAGCGGGCCAATACTAAAAATAGGTTTCATAAAAGTTTGCCTCTTTTCTATTCTCTTGTCTAGCAGATTCTCACTGTACAAATACCCTTACTAAAAATTACACTTCGTTTAATGGATTAAATCTGAAAATCGGATAAGAATTAAGGTTTAATTTAAAACTATAATAAATTTTAACTTTGATACGGTTGCCTACTTCATTTTTATATTAAATTAGGAACATGCAGTTTCTATCGAGAAAACTTGTATAATTTTCAACTTCCCTAATTTTCAAGGGGCTTTAATAACATAAAATATACATTGTTCCTCCATCAAAAATGCAAACAATTCAATTAATATTAACGTTGCCTGATTTCATCTTTCATTAAAGGAGAGGATAAAGTGTCAACCCATTATTTCGAGAGATTAATAGGACAATATCGCCTAGACAGTGAGGCAGTATATCAAAATTGGTTTATTAATAATGATGAACGCTTAAAAGCTTTTCGAACAATACGAAGCGGAATTATGAAGGTTGTTGAAGAAATTGAATTAAATAAATTTGGTAACGATTTTAAAGGTTCATCACTGGAATTCGTCGTAAATGCCATTGCAGAGCAAAAACAGGTTTTTGAAGGCGCTGCTCATGCATTCTACTGGAAACCGAAGCTACGGATTCCGGATATTTATGAAAATGAATTAAACAAAAAGATCTTTGGCAGATTTCTTAAAAGCTGCCTGAAGGAAAAAAACGAAAAGCAATTGATTGAGGAAATCATCAAACTTGATGAAGAGAAAATCAAGGGTTTGGGACCAGCTGTGGCTAACATTTTATACTTCCTACACCCTACTATTTTCCCTCCATTTAACACAGCAATTGTGAAGGGCTTTAATGCCATTTTTAACAAAAACATTAAACTGGGGTCATGGATGGAATATATTCGATTAAGGGAAGAAATATTGGACTTTAATTCAAAACACCTCTTACTCCTTTCAAAAGACCTTGGTGCAGTTGGCGGACTATTATTTGAAATAGGAATTGGAAGATTGGTTGTCGAGGAAAATCATGAGATGGTCCTAATGAATTTGGAGAAGAGAGAAAAAACAAATCGCAAAAGACATTTGGATACTATTAGTGATGTAAAAGAAAACAATGACCATTCAGAAATGCAATATCAACTGGCCAAACTAGGAAGATCACTTGGGTATCAAGTATGGATTGCAAGAAATGACCACAAACGCGAATGGAATGGGCGAAAACTCGGTGAATGGTCCGTTGATCAGCTAGCCCTTGATGGCTTTCCCTTACAAGTACAAGATACGGTCTCTTTAATCGATGTTTTGTGGCTTGACCAGAACAGTCATATTATCTGCGCTTTTGAAGTAGAAAAAAGCACTTCCATTTACTCGGGAATTTTAAGGCTTTATGATTTAGCACTTACAATGAATGACCAGAAATGCAAATTTTATCTGCTTGCTCCGGATAAAAGAGAAAAAGAAGTAAAAGCCCAACTTTTTAGACCTTCGTTTCGTCATAATCAAATGTGCAGTATTTCGTATATACTCTTTTCTAGTCTTCGGTGCGATTGTGATGCGATGTGCAAATTTGGTACGAACACAAGTGTACTTGATAAGATTTCAGTTCATATTTAGTAATTAGATACAGCCGCGCTCAGGGCACGGCTGCTTAGTCTTACTATTCTTTTTTTACCATTGATGTAAGAGTGTTAATTTCTCTGCGAAGGATATCGTTTTCCTGCTCCAACCTTGCTATTTTCGAATCGATATCCTTAGGTAAATCCATTTTCTTGTTTTGATGACATCCACCATGGCTTCCGTGGTTCTTCATCATAAAAATCATCATTAAGGGACATATTAATAACATTAAAAGCAATAACCAATTCATCTTTTTCACTCCTGGCGTTTTATATTAAAATTAAATCCTTTTCTATTTATCCTCTTTTTAAGACTAAGACCGCAATGTAAACATCCGCATCTTGCGTCCAAAGGCCTAGGTGGTAGGCCCCCAATATTGAAACCGTAGTTGTCATATTTTCCGCCATGGCAAGGACAATAGTATTGGATACCTTTTTTCTTTTCTAATTCAGCTTTTCCAGCTATACAACGCTATACCTCTAGGTAAAATTGAAACGGTGAATAATCCGATTGTTCCTTTTTAAAAATGGGTCAAAAAATCCCTTCGGGTCCGCATTAGTACTCCTTCCTTTATATTTAAACATAGCAGTAAATTATGCAGAAAGTTAGAATTTCATTTGATTTATAAATCAATATTTTAACTATGAATGTTTCCCCACCAATTTATATATGGCATGTTTAAATTAACAGCGTAATAACATCATCAATGCGGTTATTTCATCTGGATATATTGTTGATATTTTATCGTTAAACTTAGAAAGGAGTTTATAATATTATTCTTGGAAGCTTTCCTCGTGCTAACGCTTTTTATTGTGTATGGCTTATGCTACCGAAAATTATTCAGGTGAAGCTAGATTACAACAACTTATTTTCAGTTATCCATAATTTAACAGTTTCCTTAGCAAAAAAAACAGCCTGGACCGAAAGAATCACTGGTCCAGGCTGTTTTTTACTTTTCCGTCAGGAGCTGCCCGGCTTGCTTTGGCAGGGTTAATCCCGTGACACCATATAAGATGGTCAGCAATGGCGAAAACAGGCAAAAGAATGCAAAGAGGAAATAGTCCGTTACCGGCACACCGAGAACGGAGGCGATAAAGACACCGCACACACTCCAGGGTACGAGCGGATTAACGACTGTTCCCGCATCTTCAAGCACACGTGAAAGGTGCTTTGGCTGCAGGCCTGCCTTTTTAAAATGCTCTTTAAACGCATTCCCAGGCAAAAGGATGGACAGGTATTGCTCGCCAAGCATGAAATTCACCGCAATTGCCATGCCTGCTGTTGCGCTAATCAGCATGGAAACCTTTGTAAGGAAGCGTTGGATGGCAGACAGCAACGCAGGGATGATGCCAAGCTTGAATAGCAAGCCTCCCATGCTGAGCGCGAGCAGAATAACAGATATGCTGAACATCATGCTTTCGATTCCGCCACGGGACAGCATGGAATCTATTTCATTGATCGTACTTCCGGACTTGTAACCTGAGTAGAGCAGATCAAGAAATCCTTTTCCGTCCACCCCGCCGTTAATGACGAAGGAAACCAGCAGCGCCGAAAGTGTTCCAGCCGATAGGGTTGCAATAGCGGTTACCTTTTTTGCCGCCAAAACAGCAAGAATGGCAAATGGTACGAGCGAGTACCAGTGTACAAGGTTCAGCTCAAGCAATTCAGCTTTTATGGTATCCATTTGCTTGATGCTTTGATGGGTATCCGACGGTGAAATCACGACATAAACGATGAACGACAGGATGAATGCCGGAATCGTTGTCCAGGCCATATTCTTTATATGTTCAAATAAATCAGCACCGGCAACGCTTGATGCCAGGTTGGTTGTATCGGAC
>NZ_LMTI01000003.1:501128-520947 GCF_001510665.1 Bacillus sp. FJAT-27445 | reverse complement strand
AAACCCCCCCCCCCCCGCCGTAATGGCGGGCGAAATCCCGAGCGCGGTGCTCGCTCCGACAAATGCCACTCCAAGGGTTGCGGCCGTTGTCAGGGAACTGCCGATGCTTAAGCCGATGATTGAGGTAACGGCAAAGACGATTGCATAATAAAATTTACCCGAAACGAGATCAATGGCGAGGTAGATGAATGTTGGAATCGTTCCACTAGCCATCCAGCTGCTGATCAGCATGCCAATAAAAAAGAAAATCATTGCCGCGGCAATTCCCGACTTTGCCCCTTCCGCCATCGCCGCTTCCAAATCCTTGAAACTAACTTTCTTGAAAGTCCCGTAACAGAGTAAAAGGGCAATCCCGGAAATGATTCCAATTTGCGGGACGACTTCCATCCCAATGATCATGTAGCCGACCATCCCCATTAATAGCAGCGTAATGATAGCGGCCTCTATCGGTTTAATAGCAAGTTCTTTCTGTCCCTGTAGCATAAAACTCCTCCAATGATGTACCAAATCTCTGTTGCTGAAAAAAAATTCAGGTGATTCTGGGGGATGGATGAACCCATCTCTTCTCATGAAGCATTTCTCTTCACACCAAATAACCTTCCGTCATTAGGGACGAAAAGGCTCCCTAGTACCACCCTAGTTGGAAAGGCTTCCCTGCCCTCTTTAAAAAAACCTGTCCAATCGAGGCAGCTGTATTTCGTAATTGCCACTGCCCCACTAGTCGGTATCACTTTTCTGCAAATTGCAATCCTACTAAAACTGCAGGCATTCTATTTTACTGTTCTACACAAACGCTTTTAAGCACTAAAGCAATTCTACAAAACTACTATACCTACCTTTTCCCTTGCTGTCAAAAAGAAAAAAGTACCATAATAGAAGAAAAGATAGGTGACCTGGCGCCTTATATAAAAAAACTTTTGAGAGATTGATGCGGCAGGGTTTCCATTTGCTCAAATAGGGTATTGTATAAGGATATGATTAAAGAGAGAAATTTAGTGGTGGAGTAGCCGAAGGGGTAATACGATGGCGATTTTAATAGTTGATGATAATCAGGTGAATTTGTTTTTGATTGAGAAGATATTAAAACGGGCAGGGTACGAAAATTACCTGTCCTTTTCATCGGCGCGCGAGATGTTCGATTACTTGCAAATTGATAGCCCGCATCCCGTGGAGCGCCCGGCTGATTTGATTTTGATGGATATTATGATGCCGGAAATCGACGGGATTGTCGCTTGCCGGAAACTCCAGGAGACACCGCATACGAGGGATATCCCGGTGATTTTCGTAACGGCGCTTGAGGATTCCAATAAGGTGGCCGAGGCCCTGGATGTTGGCGGAATGGATTATGTCATGAAGCCAATCAACAAGACCGAACTGCTGGCGCGGATCCGTGTTGTACTCCGGCTAAAATACGAGAAGGATTGGCATAAGAAGCAGGATGAAAAGATCCGAAACGAACTGGAACTGTCCATGCAGGTGCAGACAAGCTTGTTGAGTGAGCCGGTGAATGACCCTCATCTTACCATCAGGGCATCGTACCTTCCGGCGAATACGCTCGCGGGTGATTTGTATTACTGGCATAAAATTGATGAAAACCGACATGCGGTCATTTTGTTGGATATGATGGGGCATGGGATATCGGCTTCGCTTGTATGTATGTTCATTTCATCCGTGCTGCGTGACTCGATTCGCGTCAATCCTGATCCGGAGCATGTCATCCGTGAACTGAACCGCTGGATGAACTCTCTGAACAGCCGGAACCAGCAAATCCCGTATTATTTTACCGCTGTATATTCTGTCATTGATACAGGAAACAAAACGATTGAATATGTGAACGCCGGCCATCCTTCCGGCTATGCACTCATTGATGGCCATCATCTTGCCGAACTTGCCTCGGCTACATGCGCGGTTGGCTTTTTCAATTCAATAACTATTGAGAAAAAAATCCTTACATACAATGAGTCCGCCCAACTCCTTCTGTTTACGGACGGCGTACCAGAAACAGCAGAAAAGTACGGCCTGGATGGAATGGACTATTTGAAAAAAGCAGCGGCGGCGGAATGGCCGGATCTGGCCGAACGTGACCCAATCGACATCCTTCTTTCAAAGGAGCAGCAGAAGGCCGCGGATGATGATATGTGTGTCGTTCTGATAAAGGCGACATAGTGAATTGCCACGAAACAGGGCCCTGGATGAAAATCCGGGCCTTTTTGTTGGCCAAAAATCCCTCCAACAAAAAACACCGCCTTCAAAGAAAGCGGTGTGACCTCCAGCTATTTAAGCATTTTTCGGTAAATTTTTTCTGATGAGTCGAACTCAACGAAATGCGGGTGGGCTTCACTCCGGATGGCTTCCTTACTGCCAAGCCCGAGAAACCCTCCTTGGCTGAGGCTTGCGTCAACGAGGCTTAGCACATGGTTCTGCAAATCCTGGTTGAAATAAATAAGAACATTCCTGCAGATCACGATGTGAAATTCGTTAAACGATCCGTCCGTTACCAGGTTGTGCTGGGCGAAGATGATTTTTTCCCGAAGCAACGGGTCCAGTGTCGCAAAGTGGCTGTCTGCCGTGTAGTATTCTGAAAAGGAACGCATCCCGCCGGCCTGCAGATAATTTTTCGTATAGTCCTGCATTTTTGACAGGGGAATTACCCCCTTTTCCGCGGCACGGAGGACTTTTTCACTCATGTCGGTCGCATAGATTTTCACCTTGCCGCCAAGCCCTTCTTCTTCAAGCAATATGGCCATCGAGTAGGCTTCCTCGCCTGTCGAGCAGCCGGCGTGCCAAATCCGGATTTCCGGCAACCCCTTCAAATGGGGCACAACATTCCGGCGAAACGAAGCAAAAAAGCTTGGGTCGCGGAACATTTCCGTAACGTTGATCGAAAAGTCGTCTAGCATCTTCTTTAGGAGTGTTTCGTCCTCGATTACCCTCTCTGTCAGCCGCGAGATGCCGGGTAGCTGTTCCAGCCTGAGCCGGTTTTGGACCCGGCGCATAATCGATGAACTCATGTACTGCCGGAAATCGTAGCCGGACAGCCTGTATATCGCCAGCAGCAATAATTCCAATTCAAGTTCTTCCTTTTGCAAAAGAATCCTCCTCTATCTGGCGAGCCAGACCCTCATCGCTGAAAATAGCTGATCGATTTTTAATGGCTTGCTGATATAATCCGAGGCGCCCGCTTCCAGGCATTTCTCTTTATCGCCTTTCATTGCTTTGGCAGTCAGGGCGATAATCGGGATGTTGCCGTAACGGTCCATTTCCCTAATTTTCTGCATCGTTTCATAGCCGTCCATGATAGGCATCATTATATCCATTAGGACGATGTCAACATTGTCGGTCCTATTGAGGATATCAAGGCATTCCATCCCATTTTCGGCCGATATAACGTTCATGCCTTCCTTGGCAAGCGCCTTTTCTAGTGCATAAATATTGCGGTGGTCGTCATCGGCTACTACGACCGTTTTACCACGCAGGTTACTAAATGGAACAGATTGTTTTTCATCCTGGCGCCCGGATGCCACAGAATCAGAGACATTTCCAGCCGCTAATGCTGCAGCCCCGGCAGCCACCTCAACACTCGCGGCCTCAACTGGATCCGGGGTAAACTGGCCTTCATTACCCCTAACGGCTTCTTCAATCGCCTGTCCTGTTTCAATAGTCTTCACCGCATCCGCAATCCCATTTGGAAGGCTCGGAATCATAAGGGTAAACGTGCTCCCCTTGCCTTCTTCACTCTCAACAGTTACCTTTCCCCCAAGCAGCCGGGCAAATTCGCTGGAAATCGATAAGCCAAGGCCGGTTCCACCATACTTCCGCATTGTCGCACCGTCTACTTGCTGGAATGCCTCAAAAATAAGCTGCTGATTGTCCTTCGCAATCCCAATTCCGGTATCACTAACGGATATCTTCAGCCATGTATCCGAAACGGGCTCAGCTGGTATCTCACTTGGTTCGGCCATTTTAATGCTGGCGATGACAGCACCGGATTCAGTAAACTTAAATGCATTTGACAGAAGGTTTTTGACAATTTGCTGCAGCCGCTGTTCATCCGTATAGAAAAGGTCCGGCAAATCGTCTTCAATATCGACCATGAAGCCGATTCCCTTCCTGACTGCATGATGGGAGAAGAGATGCTCGAGCCTTCCCCCGAAATCAGCAATATTCACACCATCAAACATAACTTCGAGCTTGCCGACCTCAACTTTGGAGAGGTCGAGGATATCGTTAATAAGATTAAGCAAGTCCTGGCCGGAAGTATGGATGACCTTTGCAAACTCCTTCTGTTCATCCGTGAGGTTTTCGTCAGGGCCTTCACCCATCATTTCTGATAGAAGTAAAATGCTGTTAAGCGGTGTTCGCAGTTCATGCGACATATTCGCCAGGAATTCCGATTTGTATTTTGAGCTAAGCTGCAGCTCTTTCGCTATTACTTCGAGTTCCTCTTTGGCCTTAAGCAGATCGGCGGATTTAATTTCCGCATCTTTCGTACGCTCCTCAAGCTGCTCGTTAATCATGCGCAGTTCCTCAGCCTGGGTTTGTAATTCTTCAGACTGTGCCTGCAACTCTTCTGACTGGGATTGAAGCTCCTCAGCCTGTGCCTGTGATTCGAGGAGAAGCCGTTCAATTTCCATCCTCCCCAAAATATTGGTTACAGCCATCCCAAGCGTTTCGAACACCTTGTCGGCAAGCATTCTTTCCGCCGGAGTAAATGGCTTAAGTGAAGCAAGCTCGATAACCGCGACTGTTTCGTCTTTTACTAGAATTGGGGCAATTAGGAGGCTTTTCGGTTTCATCGTGCCAAGCCCCGTTGAAATCGGTGTATAGTCCTCAGGAACCGATTCAATATAAATCGCTTCTTTCTTCAACGCACACTGGCCGGCCAGCCCTTCACGGAGCGCAATATCCGTACGTCCTGGAGAACCGCCTCCGTCCGCGTAAGAACCTACTTTTTTTAACGACTGCTTGTCCATAAGGTAAAAAGCCCCGATGCTTGCGCCTACCGAAGGAACAAGTTGTGCCATTAGCTGCTCGGCGAGCCCTTCAACTTCCGTACTTTTATGATAAAGATTAATCAGTTCAGCGGATTGAGTCTTCACCCAATTTTGCTCGGAAATCTCCGCGGTAAATTCTCTTTCCTTCCTATAAAAGGTCTCGAGCGATACAGCCATTGAGTTGAAGGCAGCTGCAATATGGCCAATTTCGTCATGCGATTCCACATTCATCCTAGGTATTTCGGCGAGATTATTGTAATCAATTGTTTTAATTCCTTCCGTTACCGAATCCAACCGCCTGCTGGTGCTACGGATTACCCAGAGGGTAACCGCTGAAATGAGGATAGCCGCGCTAATAACCGAAATAAACAATGCTGTCATCAATTGGTCATATGACTTGTTCGCACTTTTAAGCGACTGTTTCATAAGGCCTTCCTGGTATACCTTAAATTCATTGACCTTTTGAACCAGAACCCCCTTTTCCCCCTCTGAACCGTAATAGATACTCCGCAGCTCGGCAGGTTCTGCTCCTGCCTCCAGGCCGGCAATCAACTGTTTCTCGGTAAATAGATAGTCATTGTATGCCGCATCTATTTCCTTCAGTAAAATTTTTGCCTTTTGTTTTTTCAGAATCCCATCAAGCTTTAAAATCGATTCCTGGACAATCTTTTGATTCGACTGAAGCAAAGGGATAAGGCTTTCGGTATCAGGCCTGTTCCCTTCCTGAATCGCATTCACAAGTTCCCGATCCGTCAAGAGGACAGCCTGGCGAATTTGCATTGCGTCATTCACCTTCTCATACCGATCCTCGACGATTGCGAGCATATTTGTCTTTATTTTCCCAGTCATCGATAAAATGAAAAATAAGAGGAGTATCATAAAAAAGAGCATCAATCCGAGCCCAATAAATTGTTTCTGCTTAAACGTCACAGCAATTCCCACTTTCCTTAAAACTTCCGTCTAGTATTCTATTTATTACTATAACAATAGTATATATGTTTTTCGAGAATTAAACGGGATTGCCAAGCATTACATAAAAAAAGAAGGATGCAAGGGTAATTAATGCTTCATTAGAGGAAAAATGCGCAGCTTTCAGTTAGGGCTATTCATAAAGAAGGAACAAAAAAAGCGGGCATTCCTGTGCCAGCCTTTTCCTTGCAGCCTATTCTTTTATCCACGCCCAGGCGGCCTCTTCTTCGCCTTTTGAAAAATGCTTCGCTTCAAGGCCGGGCAGGAATTTTCCTAGCTCCGTTACGGCTTCGAGCCACTTTAGGTCAGTTACAACGGCAAACTTCCTGAAGTGGCTCCACCGCTTCACATCGAACTTCATCCCATAGGCCAGCCCCATCAGCGTTGTCCCGTCCACCTCATGCATATTCGCAAATATATTAAACTCCCGGCCATCCCCGATCATCGTCCTGACGAATTGTTCCAGCTTTTCGGCGTCCTCCTTCGTTGCCGCTCCGCTGAATTCAACAGCGATTGTGGACTCATCCCTGCTTGGAATTATAGTAAGCATATCGAAGCCTCCCGCTAAAGGTATCTTATCTAGAATTCCCTGTGGAGCTGTCTTTGAAACTACCGTTTTTGGGTGGCGTGCTCCCGGCTTTATCAATTAATCGATATCCTAAAAAAATTAATCGATAAATGGCAATAATTGAACGATATATCCAAAAAATCAATCGATATAATTGCAGCCATGCCGCCATTAGCAAAAATAATAGCAGATGAACGCTTTATATTACTGTTTTCACAAGGAAGACCGGCTAATTTATTGAAAAGGCGGCCCCTTTTTACCAAAAGGACCGCTTAATGAAGACATTTTAGGTTCTTCACCACAAAAAGTGGTTTTAGCAAATATGTTGATTTGCGCTACAGGCACACGCTTTCCGCGGGGCGTCAGTGGAGCCTCCTCGGCGCTTGCGCCTGTGGGGTCTCCACCTTGCCGCTGCATCCCGCAGGAGTCAGTGCCCTCCGCTCGAATCAACATATAAGTTACGCATTTTAATCATAAACCAGCACTTATGGTGATGAACCACATTTTAATCAAATTGCCAGAATTTTTGTTCTACTTTTTCAAATGGTACGGAACGGTTGTGACGATGACGTCGCGCCGGTAGAGCAGGAAAGCCCTGATTAGGAAGCTGGATTGGTTATGAAGAATGTTGTGCCAGCCTTCCTTCGGGATGAACTGCGGGATGACAACTGTTACCCGGTAATTTGATTCCTTCGCTTTGTGCTCAATGATATCAACGAATTTTGTCAGCGGCTGGATGATGCTCCGGTATTGCGAGTGGAGCGTAACCAAACGAACATCTGGCTGCCACTTTTCCCATTTCTCCGCAAAGCGTTTTTCTTCCTCACGGTCAAAGGCAACGTAGACGGCAATGATTTGGTCGGCATTCAGCGATTTCGCATAGTTCAGCGAATTCTCGACTACATGTGTAACCCCTGCAACTGGGACAATCATGACATTGCCCTCAATTGGCGGCGCGGGCTCACAGGACGCAATCCGAAGCTGGTCACCCACGGCTTCATAATGCTTCTTAATCCGATGGAACAAAAAGATTATCGCTGGCAGGAACACCAGCACGGACCATACCTGTGAAAATTTCGTCAAAAAGAACATCAAGGACACTACAAATGAAATTGCAGCGCCAATAGCGTTAATGGCAAGCTTCATCTTCCATCCGGCCGGCTTTTCACGAAGCCATTTTACAATCATGCCGCTCTGTGAAAGGGTAAATGGAATGAAGACCCCGACCGCGTAGAGCGGAATCAAGCTTTCGGTGTGCCCTTTGAAAATTATAATTAGCATGATCGAGGCGACGCCAAGAGTAATAATCCCATTAGAGTAACCGAGCCTGTCCCCGCGGATTGTAAACATGCGCGGGATGAATTTGTCTTTTGCCAGGTTAACTGCAAGCAGCGGGAACGCTGAATATCCGGTATTCGCCGCCAAAACCAGAATGAGCGCAGTAGTGAACTGGATAAAGTAATACATGGCGTTACGCCCAAAGACGGATTCGGCGATTTGCGAAACGACGGTCTCTTTTTCATTTGGGGCTATGCCATAAAAATACGCCAGCATGATGATACCCGAAAACAGGATGGCCAGCAGCGTTCCCATAGCCGCCAATGTTTTCGCAGCGTTTTTCGGAGCCGGGGTCTTGAAGTTCGGAATGGCGTTCGAGATTGCTTCAACCCCGGTAAGCGCAGAACTCCCTGAGGCGAATGCCCTGAGCAGCAAGAACAAGGAAATACCTGCAACCGGAGTTCCTATCGGCGTATGAAGTTCCGCCGGAACCTGGCCGGTGAAAATATTGTATATACCTGTCCCTATTAGGATGAACAGGGCCACGACGAACAGATAGACCGGATATGCAAGGATCGAAGCCGATTCAGTCACGCCCCTAAGGTTCAGAGTAGTTATGAGCAGGACAAACAGGATGGCAATCAACACGTTATGCGAATGCAGTCCAGGAAATGCGGATGTTATCGCATCCGTCCCTGCTGACACGCTTACCGCCACCGTCAAAATATAATCGACCAGGAGCGAACCGCCGGCTACAAGGCCATAGTTCACTCCAAGATTTTCTTTTGAAACCACGTATGCCCCTCCGCCATGAGGATAGGCATAGATGATTTGGCGGTATGACAAAATCAAAGCGAGCAGGAGCACAAGGACGCCAACAGCAATCGGAATCGAGTACCAAAAGGCCGCCGCACCGATTGTGACAAGGACGAGCAGAATTTGTTCCGGACCGTAGGCAACCGACGACAGGGCGTCCGATGACAGGATGGCGAGCGCTTTTGTTTTGTTCAGCTTCTGCTCACCTAACTCATTGGATTTCAACGGCCTTCCGATCAAATACCGCTTAATTGAAGATTTCACTTATGTTCACCGCCTGATCTATAGATAGGATCTTTTTATAAAAAACACCACAAAAAAAATGCCGCAAGCCATCAAGGAATAGACTTGCCGACATTGGTGTCGTCGAGCAAGCTTCAACTTTCTTCCCAAAGACGCTTACGAGGTTAGCTGTCGGATTCGGGCCTGTGAGTAGCCCTACCTATAAAGGATTCACCCCTGGATATAACCAAGATTGGGTCCCCCGCACCAGTCGGTTTCAGCGATTCAGAAATTTGAAACTGCTACCTACTATACTCCTGCCATATGAGGTTGTAAAGATGCCAAATCTAAATTTCCATCAAGAAAATAATGGCTTTTTTGTAACACTTTTAAGGCGGCTAAATCGGTTGGGAAAATAGAAAACACCCTTTGGAAAGGGTGTACGAATTCAATCGTATTGAAATGCTCCGCTGCTTCCTAGTCCTTCTTTTCCAGCGATGAATCCATGATGAACAACTGCTTTACGGTTACTATAGTTTTTGCAGTCGGGTCGTTATCCGAATCAAACCACATTTTTACTTTATCTCCTGTTTTTAAAAAACTCTGCGGATTCCAACTTTTTTCAAATTTAATCGGGATTGCTGCGCCAACTTCTCCCTGTTCCTGTTTTTGAAAATAGAATTCTGCGTCTATCTCATTTTTCAAAAGGGGTACTGCCTCCTCATTTACAAATAACAGCTCGCTATCCATTACGATTACATAGCCATCCGTCCCGCAAGCCTTATCCTTCCCGGCGCTGCCTGTATAAAAAGAACGGAATTCCTCCGACCCTTCAGTCCTGTAACAGATTGCCACATCGCGAGCTTTGTTTTCCTCATTCCAAAACACGAAAATGATTTTGCCTGTCTTGCCAAACTGATGTGCTTCCCTACCGATAAGTGCAATTTCTTTCGGTCCCGTAATGTCCCACTGGCCTGTCCTGAATTGAAAAGCGGTAAAGGCATCCCCATCCATAACGCCATCAAAATTCGTTGGCTGATCTCCCCACAACTGAATTACTTCCTCCTTGTCCATCCCAAGGCGGATTCCTTCGCCTATTTCTTCCAGTTCATCACCCGCATTGCTGATGCTGGCATCACGACTACCACCGTCTTCCCCTGCCTCCAAGGTTAAAAATATACTTATGCATATTGTCAGTATTAAAAACCCTGCAGTTACAGCAGCGCTTCTCATCGAACCCCTCCAGTTTATCATCTACTAATTGGACGTTTCATGGCAGAAAAAGATTGCTTTTTTCAAAAGAAAAAGACAGCCTGTTTTTTTTATAAAAAACAAGCTGTCGTGTGCCCTATTTATTTCCCGGTGCTGGGTGGTCGACGCCCCTGACCCTGTGGCGGTGCCCATTGTTTTCGGTAGTGTAAAAATCGTAGTAGTGGACATGCATGCCATTGCCGACCGGAATCGCCGGCCCCGAGTATGCCTTGTACTGGTGGTGATGGCCGTCTTCGAAAACAACATACCCTTCAGTATAATGAATATGGTTCCCATCCTGCGACTGAATCGGAGGAGATGTCACGTCCAGGCACTGATGGACATGGCCGTCACTCACCCCTGTATAATCGACCGACCCGTGATTGTGGTTTGGCACAAACCCTGGCACAAAATCGTCTTTTCCCGCCATTCTCATACCCCCTAAAAACATTGTCCCTCTATACCTATTTTCAGAGGCCTGAGAGTATGACCAAGTCTTGAAGGCTGTTTTTCTTACAGGGATTGAAGTCTATTCCTTTTGGAAGCCGGCATAGATATGGTGGATTTTGTTGAAAATGAATGACTCCTTTTCAAGCATGAAACCAATCTTCTCAGCGACCCGGATTGACGGAAAATTTTTAGGGGCAATAATGCTGATCAGCCTGTTCAGCCCCTGTTGATAAAAACCGTATTCCTTGCTTCCAAGCGCTGCTTCAGTTGCGTATCCCTCTGACCAGTACTTCTTGTTGATGTGGTAGCCGATTTCGACCTCTTCCCTTCCGTCAACGGTTTGCTTCACAAGCCCGCAGTCGCCGATTATTTCGTTCGTATCCTTTAAACAAACCGCCCATAACCCAAAGCCGTCCGTCACGTATCTCAATTTGTTTCTCGCAATCCAGTTTTTCGTTTGCTCCATGCTGAAAGGCGCCGGGTAATGCTTCATTGTTTCCGGATCTGAAAATAGTTCATGGAGGAAAGGCAAATCCTCATCCAAATATTCTCGTATGTATAATCTCTCTGTCTCAAAAATAATCTTCATCCTGCATCCCCCAATTTTTATTTCATTGGTTTTTGCAAATCGTGTTAAACTTTGAGGTACCAGTGTTTTTTCATTTTAGCAAACAAGGGGGAATCGGTGTGAAGTATATCGTCGAAAAAGAATGGCTGTTAAAACATTTAAATGAAGAGGATGTTAGGGTAGTAGATTGCCGGTTTTCGCTCGCAAACTCTGAAAGGGGCGGGGCCGAGTATGAGGTAGCGCATATTCCGGGAGCTGTTTACTTTGACTTGGAAAAGGACCTTTCAGGAAATGTTACTGCCCATGGCGGAAGGCATCCACTGCCGCAGCTGGATGTGCTGATTGGTAAGCTTGAACAGGCTGGCATTTCCGAAAATACGACGATTGTCGCATACGATAACGGTGAGGGAGCCTTTGCCGCCCGCTTTTGGTGGCTCCTCTCCTATCTGGGCCACAAAAATGTGTATGTACTCAATGGCGGGTTCAAGGACTGGACCGAATCCAATTATCCGGTTTCGGCGGAAGTCCCTGTTTTCGATAGAGCTGATTTCCACCCCTCGATTAATGGGTCTCTGTTGGCTAATATGGAAGAAGTCAAAGCCATCTCCCTGGGCCAAACCGAAAACGCCGTCCTAATTGATTCACGCGAAGAAAAACGGTATCAGGGCATCGAGGAACCGATTGATAAAAAGAAGGGCCATATCCCGGGAGCCATCAACAAGCCTTGGATGATAGGGCTCCACGAAGGCCATTACAAGCCGATTGACGAACAGAAAGTGAGATTTGCAGACGTTGAACCTGAAAAGCAGGTTGTTGTCTATTGCGGCTCCGGTGTCACAGCAGTCCCGAACTTCCTGGCATTAAAGGAAGCAGGCTATGAAAATGTAAAACTCTATGTGGGCAGCTTCAGTGATTGGATTTCGTACGAGGAGAATGAGATTGAATAAATTTTAGGATGCAGCTTCAGACTGCTTACCTATGAAAAGCCAGAATCCTGTCAGAATACAAAGAGGCTCCAAAGCATTGTCCAAGCTTTTGGAGCCTCTGTTAGATTTACATTAGTTGCATTGTTGTAATGCAGGTAGGGTCGTTTTCAAAAGTGGAAAGTTCCGCTTCAACTGTTTTCCCGCTGTACTCAATTTTCACATTGTACGTCTGATTCCGCGGCAGCCACAAATCGATAAAGCCGTTCTTCAGGGACTTCACGGTTTCATCAAGCACTACATTGCCTTTTTCGTCTTCGATGTATACGTCAAAATCTTCACTTGCAAATTCGCCTTGACAACCTGTCAAGTTGTGGTTTGTTCAAGGATGGGTAGTGTTGACGTATGGCGCAATCGAAACAAAAAACTCGTCGTTCGGCAGGTCGTAGACTTTTTCGCTCCCGCCATTTTTGACAAAAAGCTGGCTGGACGTAATTGAGGCTGACTCCGCCTGCAAACCGCCTGTACTGTAACCCTGCACCATTTCCTTGATGTCCATGCCTTCAGGTTCTTTTGATGCATTGCCTTGTTTTGCGCTTTCCCCGCTGCAAGCGGATAGTAAAACCGCAGCAAATAAAGCAACCAATAAAAATTTAAATTTCACCCGGCATACACCTCCTTACTTGTGCTATAACAATTATATCATTCAAGATCAACTTTGTTACTTTATTCACAATATCTACACCTATTCATTATTTAGGGAAACCTCAGCTCTTTGTAAAAGAAACGACATAACTCCGGTAATTTGCCCTAGTATCAAAACGTTACAATGAATCTAGGAAACTAAAACAAATACAAGTGCAACACAATCCGAAAGAGGAATTCACCTTGAATAAGAATTTTGTGGCGTTGGGGAAAATACTACTAACTATTCTGAAGAACTGGGTTTGGCCTATTTTTCGGCAAGTCCTAATTTTCATAGGATTTCTATCTATTATGGTCTTTTTAGCCGGAAAAATAAATTGGGCACCCGCTGAAGACTGGGCCATTGACAAACTAACCCATCTGGAGCCTTCCGGCAAACAGGGCTACCTTCCATTTCAAGGGAAGGTCAGTATCACTGATACTAAGGAATATAAAAAAGAAAAGTACCTGATATTTAAAACGAATATTAAAAATTCCGTGCATTTGGTGGCTTCAAGGGCTGGGTTTAAAAACAATGAGGCTAAGAATAATTTTACGAGCATCAAAAATGAGGCATTCAATAAAAGCAAATTCAAGGATCTTCCTTTAGAAGTAATGGATGATAAGGAAAAGGAACAAAAGGCAGCCCTCACAGACTGGACTATCATTAAGGAAAACCTGAAGGACGGGTTCAGTGCGTTAGAGGATATGCTGACAGTCAGAATCCTAACCGAAGACGGTACACCAATGATTGTCAAGGTCGTCGATGACATTCCAATCGTTATCGAATTTGATCCGTCGGATAAAGTTTTGAGATGGGGAAAGGAAATCCAGTCTGCCTCGGAAAAATATGGTTTAGACCCCGCTTTGGTTGCCGCTGTGATTGAGCAGGAATCTGGTGGCAACCCGGACGTTCAAAGTTCGGCCGGCGCGATCGGCCTGATGCAGCTCATGCCGAACACAGCCCGCGGATTGAAGGTTGATCCTTACAATCCCGCGGAGAACATTGACGGGGGCGCAAAGTATTTGGCTATCCAGCTTAATCGCTTTGGCAATCTTGAATTGGCCTTGGCCGCCTACAATGCCGGTCCTGGAAACGTCCTCAACTCAAGATTTTTATATATATCCGAGACCCAGAACTATATTCGTAGCGTACCTGCGCTGATAACTAAATATGAACGTAAATTTTCAGATGCAGGCCAGACCTCTAAAACTTCCAAGTAAGTATAAACAGTATTACAGCGTGTATACTTCCAACAAGCTAGTTTCTTTTGTAAAATAAGGAAAAGAGAATTATAGTTCTACACTCCTTCTGGCTGCGGTAATCCATTCTTTGAGTAGCTGTAAAGGAAAATCCTTTTTTTAAGCGAATTAATAAGATGAGGTGATAAAGATGATAGTTGTAACAACGGAAAAAATCGAAGGGTATCAGGTAAAGGAAATTAAAGGTCCTGCTTTTGGGCTGATTGTACGAAGCAGAGGATTGGGCGGCGACATTATGGCCGGGCTGAAGGGGCTTGTCGGCGGTGAAATTAAGCAGTATACAGCCATGCTTGAAGACTCAAGGAAGGAAGCAATGGACCGAATGATCCGGAACGCCACCGAAATGGGGGCCAACGCCATCATCATGATGCGATTCGATTCTGGAGAAATTGGGCAAAACATGAGCGAAATCGTCGCCTATGGCACTGCGGCTGTCGTGGAGAAGATTTAATGGGCTGGGTAGTCGCCGGGGTTTACTTCCTGCAATTTCTTGGCGCCATTGTCTGCATCCTCCTTGGCTATTTCATTTATGACAAGCGGTACAAGAAAAACCAGGGGGCAAAAGTCCCAGTAGGATTCATAGCAACGGACGAAATCAATGTGGACCCCGTGACCGGAGAAAAGACGAAGGTGTACTACAACCCTGAAACAGGCGAACGATTTTACAGGAAGATTTAATGTTTCGTAAAATAGAGATGCCCCGGTAACGATAACCGGAGCATCTTTTTTTGTGAGCCCTGCTGTCATCTCAAATCTGCCGTAGACCCCATTCTAATTATCCCTTGTATGCTTCTTCTAATTTCTCTAGATCGAATTTGTTCATTTTTAAAAATGCATTCGTTACCCGGGCAAGCTGCTCAGGAGTTCCCTTACTCATCATCTCATTCATATTGCTCGGTATAACCTGCCAGGATAAGCCATACTTATCCTTCAGCCAGCCGCATTCCTCTGCTTCAGGAACTGCCGAGAGCCTTTCCCAGTAATAATCAATCTCTTCTTGTGTGTCGCAGTAAACAATAAATGAGATTGCCTCATTAAAACCGAATTTGTGCTCATGCGCGCTATCCATTGCGGTAAACCACTGACTTTCAAGCATGAATTCAGAGAACATGATTGATCCTTCTATATCTGGTTCCATGCCTGCAGGGTAACGGGCGATGAGACCCTGCTTTGCGTTCTTAAATACTGATAGATAAAAATTAATCGCCGACAAACAAAAGTGATGGTATTATCGCAGGCCGCTCTTCTCCTTCTGGATTGGTAAGGATTAACTGCCAGGACAAACCAAACTTATCCTGAATCCAGCCATACCACTCACTAAACGGATACTTATCAAGTGGCATTAACGCTGTGCCGCCTTCGGATAATTTGTTCCAAACGTCTGTTAATTTCTCTTTCGCATCTTTATCTCGCGATGGATCAAAATTCACGAAAAAAGACACCGACGGATTGATTTTGAAGTATGGCCCTGCACTAATTGCCATGAACTCCTGTCCCCAAAGCTCAAAAGAAACTAGATCAGCGTCTCCTGATGGTGTGTCGTGGATTGTTCTCACATTCGTAATTTTCGAATCCGGGAATATGGAAGCGTAAAACTCCGCAGCTTCTTTTGCCTCGTTGTCATACCATAAATGCGGAACAATTTTTTGATTTGTTTTTGACGACATCGAAATTCCTCCTTAATTTTGATACAACAAAAACACCGCCAAATTCCGGGTGTAAAGAAAATTGGGTAGCATTAAAATTTATTTTACCATCTTCATTCTGTTTTAATTTCTTATCGTTTGCTGATTAGCCTATTCTCATTTAATTAAGCATTCTGCAGACTTAGCTTTATAAGAAATTCAACAAAAGGTCCCTTAAACCTTCCTTGAAATCCCCTAAAATTGAGAAATCCACATAAAAAAGTCCTTCAAGATTATATCTTAAAGGACTAACCGAATTTATAAAAATTCCAAACAATTGATACAAAAACTATAATTTATCAAACTGTAAATTTTCATAATCCTCCGGAATTGTGACCTTATTACGAATATATTTTTTTACATTTATTTTTCATAATTATCCGGAATAAGCTAATATAAATATGAATTAAGACTGGATTTTTCATAATTAGACGGAAAAATTTATTTACTTTTCTTACGTTGAATATACATTGGAGGTACTTCTCCTTTTGGTCCGGAATGTATTATTTTTTCATCCCAATAATTCAGCACCCCAGGGGCATAATGTTGAGCTAACTTCCTTAGCAACGATTCCCTTTGATTTTTCAATCCATAAATGTCTACACTAATTATTATGACAAAACAATATACCGTCACTGCTACCAAGAAAGTGGTTAACGCAAATGGTATACTTCCTTCTGGTAATTTGTGAACGAAAAAATTATCATATATTGAATATAATACGAAGAAAATGGATATTAAAACTGTAAATTGCAATGCTTGATAAATAAGATGTATTAGTTCATGCCATAATCTAATGAATGTATTTGATGTCAGTGTTCTTTGAAACCATCGATACTCACCATATAACGAGTCAAAATTCTTCCAATATTCATGTTTGACCATAATGTTAAGGGAAAACAAATGCTTCCAAAATTCCTCCCATTCATTTAAACCACGCTTTTTCTTAAATTGAGAGTATAAGAACTGGTTCTTAATAATCCAATCTATAATAAACTTGTTTCCTAACTTATAAAGATTGGGATTTAAAGTGGAGTAGCTTTCATAGAAAAAATCTAATAGCTTCTCTCTCTTTTCACTATCCTCTTCTTCAATGATGCGTTTCAGGTGAAAATGCATGGGACCACATACTTCTTTTAAATTTATATCGACTTGTTGAAAAAAGCGATTTATTTTGCTGCTTCTTTGACCAGTTATATATCCCAAAGAAGCAGCAATTATAGCAACCGCAAGCGGTAAATATGAAATATATTCTTTAAAAAGATCCACTCCAATCCTACCCTTCTTTCGTTAACAAAGTAATCAGATTACATACCCTGGTATATTTATAGACGGCTATTCAAAATGCAAATTAAACAACATCTAAAAAGTCGTCAATTGTCATCTGCTCGAATTGATCAAAAATATTTTGACCCGTTTCTAGGAACCTGTCCGAAAGAAGATATCTTCGAACAATTTTTACTCTTTTCTCATCAACAGAAGCGAAAAAACAAATCTGTTCGTGAACTCTTATATTTACGCCCATTTTAACAATCTGGTCTATGATTTCTTTTATATAATTATGAACCCATCGTTTATTCTAGGCTCTACAGATACAGCTCCTTTTACAGCTATCCATGCTAAACCTCTTATATTCTTCTCTACAGGCCTACCTTTCTTCTACCTCTTACCTTTTTTTTAGGATCTACACCCAAACGTTTACACAATAGTCTTCCGTACCAAGAAGCTATTTCAATTCCTGTACTCACCGCTTCCTCCAGCAAAATTACCCTCGATGATTTTCTAAATTGATTTACCCCAAAAAACATTCATCCCTTTTAAATATGTCTATTTTGTTACATCTTCTTCTTCAACTTTTGGTCTCAAATACCAAAGTTCGAAACTTTTTTTTCAAATGATTGATATGCAATTACTTTCCTCTAAGTTCAAGGAGGAAGATAATTTTTTCCCCCTCTTTGGTGCTATATAAGGAGGGGTTTTTTATGGTTAAAATAGTATTCAATAGAAAAGTTCTGGGTATCCTTTTATTTATCCAGAGTAAGGATTTAACATTGAATCCTGGGGCAATTGATGTGTTGAGACAAATTATCTTTGGGAGCTAAGAGTTCCCCTCCCCACCTTAAAGCATATAATTGGTCCGTTCAGAAAGAAAGCCACTTTTAAGTGAGCGACTTAGCTATTGTTAATTACAGGTATATCAATATGTGCATTAAAAGATTCTTTATCTACCTTTCCATTATTTAAAGTCCTTCAACCATGAAGGATTTTTTTTACACATTATGAATCCAACATGAAAAAGACGATTACTTAGAATATAATAGTCTCTTAGATAGGTAGTTTTTTATAGTATCTTTGTATTACGCAGTAATTCAAATGATTATCAAACTTTCATAAATCTCGCAGTTCCATTAAAAACTGATGATCTTTTTACATCCTATGTTTAAAAACAGATCATTTCAAAAAAGCCAATTACTATAATTAACCCATCTGGAAAAGATCCGATATTAAAAACAGTAAATACCAGGAGGATATTTTTATGAAAATTGCGGTTCGAACTATAATTATTATAGGAATGTTATTCTTCGCCTTGAAAGGTATGATAGTAATTTTGACGTTTATCCCTCAAAATGTGTTGGTTGGGATTTTTGCATTATTAATATTATGTGCAGCACTAATAGCACTTACTAAATTATTATTATTTCGGTTAAAAAACCCACACTGGAAGTTAGCTTTACTCTCGTTTATAACAATTTTTCTTCCTTATGGTGGTGCAAATTTTATACTAATATTTTTGAAAGTAACCTTTAAAATGCCACAGCTCGCTGAAAATATTTATTTTTACCTTTTAATAACTATGGTCTTTAATTTTATTTTTTTATTTGTATTTCTTAAACAAGACACATTATTAGAATATTTCAAAGTAGCACTAATTGTTTCAATCTCGTTTTATACTATATTTTACCTTGATCCTCCAATGGAAATTAAAAAATTAGCAATGGGAGTGTTTGCTTCAAGTTTAATCACATTAGCAATAGTAGAGTGGGTTCTTCAAGCGAAAAGACAATAACTTTTTAAATCCTTCTAATTAATGTAATTTGGATTTGTTACACTGAGTCCTATTATGGTGTAACTGTTTTTAATCAAAGAAAGACGACCATCCAATACGCGATCGCCTCAGATGATATTAACGGTTTCGTTGTACTGCGCAATAAAAGGGGATGCTTTATTTGATTTCTTGGGTTATGTCGTCTCAGTTTTTAGCATACATAATCTGTTAAGATCGCAGGATGACAGCGTATTGATTCTTATTCGATCCACAATAAATGAAATGTTTTAGATTGATCCAGATTACTATACGCAATCTCCAATGTTTCTTCTGGAAGGACCTCCGTGTCGTTCAGTTGCTATGTTCCATTTGGTGAATTGATTCTCCGGATCAGGGTTGCTACTTCTTTTCTTCTTCCATTTGGTATTCCGTTTATTTGCAATACTACGTTCATTCTTTTGTTGTACTACTACATTCCATTTATCCTTAGACTTCCATGCAATTATAGTATTATCTGCAAATTCCAATCAAACTACCAATTCAATATTGGTTATCTCACCTTTATGTTGTTTTCAAATCTCGAATATATCATCTTTTCTTTTATCTCTTTGTCGAGGCACCTACAATTTACTTCACCATCCTTGTACAATCAAGGATTAACGGGTTTTGGGCAATATAATCAAATTATATTAGTGTTAGTAACTTAACTATTACTTAAAATCGAGGTGGTAGTATGTTGGTAACTATTTTGAATTGCTGATTATCCAATGCATCTACACTTGTCTCCATTACTGATAATAAATTTAGCAAATAATACATGGTTTGATTCAGTTACCAACTATCAACCTTTATTACAAAATATCGTACAGTGGTTTTGAAGAAGTTTAAATACTAACAAAATCTCTAATACCAGGTTCGTTATCTATTAGTGCATCTATACCTTGTGACTTTAACCACGCTTGCATCAATAAGGAATTCAACAATAAACCGTTAATCCTTTCTAGATTAAAGGACAGGTTTGTTTAAGTACATTTCAATCAACACACTGATACGCACCTTAAATTTTTTCTATTTCGCCAACTCTACTCCTAAAATATATAGG
>NZ_LMTI01000003.1:475695-501118 GCF_001510665.1 Bacillus sp. FJAT-27445 | reverse complement strand
ATGTAAATGTAGATACCAATAAAGAAAATAATATTATAATTGAGAAAACAATATTCACACCTCACACCTCCTACATATATATTATTCCCTTCTTCAATTAACCTATACTTTAATTCAAATAGGATATTACCAAATCCTGTATTCAATTAAATCTACAGGAATTTGATAAAACTTTTTTATAAATGGTGCTACATTTTCATCTTTGTTTTAAAGCAACAACATATTAGTCTCCTACTTTTTCAGCAGTTAAATATACCTTCAATTTTATTATAACTGACATATATTTAGTTTTTATATTTTTTGAATAAAAAAGAACATAACGCTACAAACGATATTCCACATCAATGATGCAAGTGTTTTGCTTTTATTTCTTTTCACCTTGTTAAAAACATTAGTTCATTTTTATCTAAGCTGTCTAACTCATTGATTTGAGCTAAGAGAATCCCATAGTAGCAAAACAGTGGAAGATGTAGTGTATGAACTGAAAAGAACGAAGCTAGACCCGAATCTTTTCAGGGACATAAAGAGGACTGGTCACAAAATCATGGTTACGTGTCCTTTCCACAAGAACGGCATGGAGGGTTCCGCCAGTTTCGGCTTATCCACGAAAGAATTGGATTACAATGGCAGGGCTATGGAATTTGTTTGCATATAAGTTTTTGGTATATTTTACAAAAATACAACGTATTAATTCGGTCGTATTGCTGATTGTTTACTATTTTCGCTCCTTTTATACATAATTTTTACAAATATGATAATATCATAAAATATTTGGTGGAATAATTTGAATATACTGTTAATATTTAGAAAGGGAGGTAAATTATGTATAAAATATATAAATAAAAATTTTTTCAAAAAATATTATCACGAGGGAGAGAAAGTTTATATGTTAAATATTTTAAAGAAAAGCTTTACTATTATTCTAGCTTCACTTTTTTTATTAACATTATCACTGCCAAGTACTCCAACTAAAGCAATAAACCAAGATAATCCTTATATTACGGCATACCTTAATGAGAAAAACCAAAATTTAACATTGAAAGTAGATAAAGATCCTTTGGTCGATCCTGTTGTTGAAGACCAAATTATTAGAGATGCTCTTGAAAGCTATTACCAAGAAGATTTAAAAGTGGCAGAGTACTTAGTAGAATATTTCGGTGACGACGGTTTAAAGGAACAAACCATTTCCTTAGAAAAAGAAGTTAGAATTAAGATTATGCATAAAATACAAGAAATTTATACTTCTTTAGAAGATCAAGATAAAAAATCATTATTATTTGATTATCTTGATAGATACGTAAAAGGCACTGATGATGCTAGAACAAAGATTTTTTTAGATAAAGTAAAGGAAAAACAAAACAATAATATGAATTTAGCTTCTTCATATAATACTTATTCAGCAGCTGATTGGGCATATAACAATTATAACAAGTACAGTACTAATTATCCTAACTTCACAGGGAGTTATGGATCAGATTGCGCAAACTTTGTATCTCAAGCTATGCATGTTGGTGGAGGTATGCCAAAGTCAGGAAACTGGACTATAACTAAGAAAAACTCCACATATTGGATAATAAATAGTGCTTATGAATTGGATTATAGTTGGACGTTAACCGATCCAAGCCCTTGGATAAGTGTAGTTGAATTTAAATCATATTGGAATCCTAAATCTACGGTTCATTCAATGGCTACCTCATATTATAAAACCAATCATACACAAGTTTATAATCGACCAATTTATAGAGGAGGAGTTGTAATTCTTCACAAAGGCGCTTCTGGTTTTATAACGGTCCCAACCCATGTAATGATCATTTCAGATTATGATAATAATAATTCTGATTTTAAATTAGCTGGTCATTCTAATGAAAGACAAGCACTTCCATTACTTACTGCTATTTCTGATTACGCCCACTTAGAAATTTTGGTAATAAACTAATCTAATATCCTGTTCTATTGCAAAGCCGGAGGTAATTACATTAGGATAGATTTATGGACCAATATAGTCTAATTGTTAGTCAACAAAAAAGACAAGGAATCTAGGCTGAAAGCTTGAAAACCTTGTCTTTTTTTCTATCTATTATAGGCTTTAAAAAAGGCAATTCATATAGCCATCCCTTTGCTTGCTAAAACAGCTTCGTAGGGATTATTTTAACAATATTAATTATGCAGAGCAATTGAAAGTAGCATTTAATAAATACGCAATAGAAAAATCGAATCTCAACAAAAAGTAATTTACTTGAGTCTTGTTTAACATGTCCCTAAAAATAAGAATGACATCCCTTAATTCGTGGAATTTGTAGGTTACCACACCAAACAAAAATCCAGAAAAAAGGAGATGTCTAAGGTCATGGTATCCTTCTATTCAGCTATCGTCAAGTTCGTTGTTGCTTTAGGTTTTTGCCTGTCGAAACCTCAGTTTCATCACCTTATTTCCATCATGCATGGAATTATTTTGGCTGAGGGCCGAAAGACAGTCACTCAAATTCGGGAACATACTGCAAAGGACCGTGACACGTTCCTGAAGGAATCCCCATTGGTGTGCGAACCGGGTCCAAAGAAGAAGGTTGGAACATCTTATGCGTGTTATCCGCCGTGCCCGAAAAAAAGCGGGTGATGTGGTGCAGTTCATCTTTCTCATCGTCAATGACACTGGCTGCGGGAAGGACATCACGGCCAGGAAAATGAAAGGGCTTGACGCTGGTTTGCCCTGCGGGCATTCAGGTTCTAATTTCTGAATTTGCGAACCGTCACATCGAAAACTCCGACCTTCATTCCGTTACAATGAAGGACAAAGGAAGACTTCGCATTTATGGCTATGAAGGGCCGGTTTCGGATATTGAAAATGCCAAAGTTCTATTGTCCTGGGAATATTTTTTTCCATGGAGAAAATCCGTTTTCTCTTCTCTCAACGGATATCAGTCTGGATGTCCTGACCTTCCATTACTACAATATCCGCTGGGAGATCGAGTTGGCATACCGCTACTTCAAGGAAATGATGGGTTTCGACCATTACCACCTTCTCTCTTTAAAGGCCATCCATCGATATTGGACTATCCAGTATCTAACGCGGAATTTCCTGAAAATTCAAAGAGTAGAATGGTCAAAAGATGCACCCATCACGTTCGGGGAAGCAGTCCGGAAAATCAGAAGCCACATGTTCGGCCAACTGGTCGTGTATGTATACCGGGAAGGCTGGGCCAACCCCCGCTATATAAGGCGTTGAAAACCCTCAAACCAATCGCTTAAAAAACCTGATTTTTGATTGCACTACCCTTATGCCCTTTTTTAGGAGCTCACTTAAAAAGTGCAAGAGTCAAGTTAATAAAATCACCCTTTTTGGTCCTATAAAATTAATTTATACGTTTATAAACTTAATCAAGGGTTTTATTTTTAATTCTTAGTTTCGTTAAAAAGCCCTATTACCCTCTCATCATAAAAGTGTTTAACCTGTTCTAATTGATGACTTTGCTCTCTCTTCACGTTCATAAGCCTCAATAATATTAAAATTATCATCCGCAAATGGATTAGTTACATTTGGTCTATTAGAGAATTTTAATTTATTGAAAGCAGAATACAGGTGATTTTCATCAAGAAAGTCATTTCCATTTTTAGCCGCGATTGTCGTTGCTTCTCTTATAAGCATGTTAACATAAGATGGAATACCATTCGTTGCATAAAAAAACTTATTTGCAAGACTTTTCTTAGCTAAATTCGATTTGAAGAAAAAGGGTAATTGTTCATCAATGTTGTTTAAAAAGGTTCGGAAATAAATTTGTTCGTCACTTGTAGAATAATTAAATTTTCCCAGTTCGACCTTATTCAAAAATCTTCTATCTAATTGTTCGTTGTGTTCAAATATTTTTACAGACTCAGGCATTCCACATAACACAATCGGTACACCTACATCATCACAAAATTTCTTAACCCAATCGGATGCCTTGTTTAATACATTCTTTGTTTCTCTATCAATTAAATGCTGAAATTCATCAATTATAATCATTTCAACTTGACATTTTTGAATGAATGTTAAGAGTCTCTCTGTTTGACTGGTTTCAGTCCCTTTATCGTATGCTGGATCACCTAATGAATTTAACAGACTTGAGGCCAAAGACTTGGGAGTGGCACCAACTGGTACCTTGTTATACAAAACCGGGACTATAGTACATCCATTTATTAACTGACGAGGGTATTGGTCTCTATATTTCTCCAATACAGTTGATTTTCCAACCCCGGGTATACCATATAAAAATAGGGACTCACTTTCAACAGAATTAGTCGAAAATAAATGTATCTCCTCCAGTGTTTCCAAAATCTCAGAATAGCTGGGGTGATTTACTATTATGTTTTTCACATGTTCTCTTCGTCTTTTGACCTCAATAATACTTGCAGGAATCCCATTTAATTTTTGAAATGCAGTAGTATCCATTCAAGAATCACGCCCTTTTTTCCCGTTTTAATGAAGTAGTCCATTTCGGCAATTCATCAACATCTGTGTCTTCGAATTCCATATATATAGTTTCTTTTTTATTTTCATTATCTCTGGGTTTATTGCTCTTACTTTTGCCCTTAGTTCTTTTACTTTGATCATTTGTACCACTATCTACAATAGTTATCTCATCACTAATAGAAGTGACATCAACTGCTGTTTCTGAATTTAAAACCGTGTCAGTAATAAAACTTGAACTTATTACCTTATCTAACTCTGAGCTATCTTTCCAGGTTTTTATTGTTTTATTATCATTTTCTTGAATAGCAGCAATTTTCCTTTTGGCTTTCGCTCTATTACTTGGATCAAATGATTTTTTGGTTTCAGTTCGTACTTTTGATTCCAATTGTAAAACTTGAATAGGAACAGGATAGTCTGTATTTATGTTTTTTCTTTGAAAACCCGTTCCCTTGGCTTGAATATATATTTTTTTAAAAGGGTCAAGGACATAAACTATTCTCATATCGGACCAATCAAACCTAACCCTAACAACTTCGTCTTGTCTGTTAAATTGTTCAAGCTTGTTTTTTATATCCATAAGCTCTTTACTATAGTACCATTCGTTATGGACAACTATACCTTGTTGCTGTACTTTTCTTAACTCTGAACCAGCCATTAACATTATCTTTAACTCATCAACGCTCCTAGGAATTTGAAGGCTTAAATGTTTATTGGCTTCCATTCCACTTATCCATAATCGGTGTGGCGAGTCTCCTCTTCTTGAACTGCATTCATTTGCAACCATATCTACCATTGCTATATGAGCCATGTATATAAATCCCTGCATCGTGATACAGGCTTTTTTCATTGAATCGTATCTGCCTTTTTCAATAAAGTTAGAAAGAGTAGTACCCTTTAAGTTATGAATAAATTTAGTATTTAACGCTCTGAAAGCTCGCTCGATAGTTCCTTTCTGATAACCAGCGTCTATAGTACAAAATTGAACATCTTTTACACCAACTTGGTAGCATGCTTCCTCAAACTCATATGAATCATTAACAGTATGATTATCCACTACAATTGTATGCGGAATACCATATGAAATCCAATCATTTTCAACTAGTGGATAAAGCTCCTTTAAGTATGTTTTAGGCATTATAATATGAATAAGGCACTGCTTTAATGCATCACTATCTACAGGGTTAAATGTTATGTAAAAGCCCAATGGATATCCCGTAGCTTTATCCACTGCATATATTAATGTAGGCCTTTTTGCTTTTAAGTCTACAGGGTCAATGAGCATCACATTAACAGTGGTCCAATCAATTTCAACCCTTTGAAGAGGTCTTTTCGCAATTACCTCTTTTTTTACTCCATCCCTTTTTAATTTCGCTAATATATTCCCATATTTCTCTTTGTCTTGTTCAAAAATATTAATTAACTTCATTTTTCTTCTTCTTACTGTTGAGCGAGAGACATACGGCAGCTTTTTTTCATCTGTACCTTTTATTAGGTTCTCTTCATTAATTCTCAAAATAAACTCTGAGTAAATGTCCTCTATTGTATGTTTTCCATCGCTATCCAAGTAAAATTTTATTGATGCATCGAGTATTTCGAGTAAATCACTCTCCATTCTTGAACCTTTTGGACCAGGTTTTATAGGGACAAGGGACCGTATATCCTCCGTCTTATCCCACCTGCTTTTCCAATCGTAAAAAGCAGATCTTTTCACTCTATCCCCTAAGGAAGTTAGATATAAAGGTATTTCACTTGGTGATATATCACCATTTAAAACAGGAGCCAGTATATTAAATCTCTCGAAAGCCTCATTTTTTAATTTTTCATCCACATCATTAATGTTTTGAATTTTTATTAAGTTTTCTATTTCTTCATTAACCCTGAAGATTAACTGTCCTTCCCTCCATAAACTTAGTAAATCATGTTTTCGCCTAACTTCTATCTTTTTATAACTTAAATTTTCTATTTCGCAATCTATATCCTCTATCTCTCTTCTAACAACATATTCATTGTCATTTATTAAAAAGCGAGTACCTGTTCTAAAATAATGGCCAGCCATTTTATATCCTCCTTTCAACAATCATTTGATCATTTATTGGGTAGGTAATTATGTCAACTTGTAATTCGTGTGTATAGATAAGATGAAAGATGTTGCACTCTAGCTCACCTTCATCAATATTAGGAATACATTTTTTTAAATGCCCTATTGAAATTCCGCCTACTGACTTTTTAACAGCTGATATAATATTTACCATTATCCTCCTGCTAGCAGAATCATTTCTTACTTCACTTAGCAAATCTAAATTATCTATCAGATATCCTTTTCGTATATCCTTTTCGGTGACGACAGCATAAGACAGGTTATTTTCCTGGCAGTATTTTATCCCCACTTGAGTTTTTAACACAGTATTTTCATCTTCAATCTTACTTGAATCTTTGACCTCATAAATGTATTCTTTATGGTCGGTTTTTCTGACTAAAAAATCAGGATAGTATTTTCTTTGTTTCCCTTGGTAAATATAATCTATCCTTATTGGTTGGAACTCATAATAAACAATAGATGGATCAAAATCTAAAACTTTTATGAAATCCCTTTCAAGAGTACTTTCCCAAGGTATCATTCTGAACATCTTTGTACTACGGTGTTTGCCTCTGGTGCTAAGTTTATTACTTGCTTTGATTTTACGAGCCGCTTTCATTTAAACACCCCTTATACTTACTGAGAATAAAGGAAATGATAGAAAAAAAAGCCAGGTGGTAATATGATGCTCTTTTACCCAGAACCTTATCCAAATGAAACTTTACTTAGTTTAATCGGAAGAATGGCCAATGAACATTTAATGGAAAATCCAAAATGGATATTTAAGACTATTGAAGCTCAAACGTCTTTAAAGATCGGAGAAAATTTAATTAATTGGGTTACAGATGAAGTACTAAAAGAAATATCAGTATTCTTAGGGATATCACAAGAAGTAGTATATTCCTTAACTTTTGTAAGGCATTTGGAGATGTTAGGATTCGAGGTGGAAAATAAGGAAAAAAACCAATGGTTTTTATACTCAAAGACTAGATATTGTCCAATTTGTGTGGGTGAGAAAAATTATCAAAGGAAGAATTGGGTCATTTGTCAATCAATTATGTGTAGAAAACATAATGTATATCTTTTAGATAAATGCTTGGATTGCCAAAACATTATAAGTACTAATGAGATTATACAAAATAAATGCTCTAAATGTCACACAGTCTTGAGCAATTCGGTAAGCGTGAAGTGTGATGAACCATTATTCAACTTTTATCAAGAAATCATTGATAGTGCCATATTAAATAATTTGTTCGTGTACAAACATACATGGATAAAAGATTCTCAAACATTCCTTAAAGTGTTAGAGTTCTTATCTTTATGGGTAGCTCAACTATTGAATTCAAAAGACCTTTCCATACCATCATTAGGAATTATTTATGATGGAAAGGCTTTAGAGAGGAATCACCTAAAAAACTCTAAAACAATAGAACAAACAATATGTTTATATACACATACATTTAATATAATCAATAACTGGCCAGAAGAATTTTATAGTTTTCTCGATAATGCTGAAAAAAAAGAAGTGGAATACATTAGTTTCATTAGAAATGGCATTCCAAAACTCTTAGGGACTCCTTTATGGGAGATCTCAAATGAACTTACAAATTATATCGCTAAACAAAAAGCCTTGATAAAAGGCAACGATTTTATTAGATCGGATGAGATTAGATTTTATAACAACAAATTTAATGGAAGTATAATTCATTCTAACTTAATCAACAACCATAAAGTTATTTATAAAGGACAGCAATTTGATTTTATTGATAAAGGAGAATTTTTTATATTTGTCGACAACTATAAAACGAGTTACTCAAAGGAAGAACTAAGAGATTTTTGGGGAACTAGTGCAAGGGCAACTTTATCAATCCTCAATTCCAAAATGCTTTCAAACTCATTTTCGTATTGCTGCGGTTCCTCTAGCCCTTGGGTAATCCCAAATAATTCAATTGAACATTTGAATCAGATATTAGCAGCTAATTCAACTTTGTCATCTTCCCTTATAAATCCTTTGACATTTAACCAAATTATGTTGTGGGCAGGACCAGATAAAGCTACAATACTGTTGGAAGGAATGATTAATAAAGAAGTTCAATTTCACTATTCAGGAAAACTGTCTGAGACAATTCTAGATAAGCGTGAATGTTATTACTTCATTAAAAGGAAAGTACTTCAATTGTGTTCAAATTCATGTCAGATAAGTTATAGAGATTTAATTTTTATCCTGGGTATAAAAAAAAGCGACATTGTATTCTGGATAAAATGTGGTCGCTTTGGGGATATCGATTCCAATTCTACTGGGATTCCAATAAAAAACTATTTAATGTTTACAAATTTATATATAACGACTTACGAACTAGCCTTCCATCTAAATCTGAAAATTAAGCAAGTTATTACTAAACATAGAATGGGGAAAATCAAATCAATTTCTGGTCCTAATTTAAAAGATGGTAAGAGGTTGTTATTCTTCAAAGGTAAATTAAATCTTACATGAAAAAATCATAAATGGCGCTTTAAGAGCCTTCATGATTTTTTCATGGTGTTTAGAAGTGGCTTTATTTGTTTTGAACTGGCCAAGGTCGTCCATTTTTCCGGTATAGGCTTGCGGACGTACTAAGTGAAAAATTTACGAACTCTTTGGAAACGGTCGAACGGTTCGAGTACGGGGCTAGACGAGAGGTTAAGTTGTTGCCTTCTTCCTCTCGAGTTTGGCGAGGTACCATTACACGTTATAAATCGTGTTAATATCACTTTCACTTAGAACACGATTAAAAAAAACGCCTAAAACCAGTAATGCCAAGGGTTTTGGACGTTTAACAAGTGACCGTTTATACAGGTTAATTTATATTATACGAATAATTTAACGAGTTAATAAAGACCCTCCCTTTTGAAGAGTTGTACAAGGACAAAAATGTTAGTACAAACCCGACATAAAAGTTTGCATTGTGTTTGTGAAGCCGTTAATTGTTGTAAATTCATAATAGGAAAACTCATTGGCTGGGCAGTATGCTGAAACTCCGCCTTTCAAAAGGAATACAGCAATTTCTATTTCCTTGTCAACATACTTGCCATCCTCAAGGACTTTACCTTTTTTCGTTCCTACAGAAGAAACAACGCCTCTTACAATTTCTCTGTTCCTCTTCATCCGGGCCAGATCTTCTAATTGAGATTCAGATGCCCATGATTGTGTTTATGTCCACTCATTTGACCATCCCCCTACTAATTTGTTTTAGGTTCGAAGGATATTCTAATAAAAACCCAAATACAGAGTAAAACATCTACTCAGTACTTGGGCTGTCCCATTAAAATATTCAATTAAAAGTATCCACTTTTTGAAAGCCTTATTGTAGTTGGTATTTATTTTCAACTATATTTTTAGAAGTTAACCCGTTATAAGTCGATTTCAGGAAAAACATCAGAAAATATCCGGTTTTCAATCGTTGCTTTGTTAATTAAGTCTTCTACATCTTTATATTCTTGTACATTACTGTCCTTGACCCTTGATAGGTAAAAGCAATCTATGGTCCTGCCTATCCAATACTCTTCATGGTTAAAATAAAACACAAATTCTTCACCATTTATTAACCTTTTTTTCAATTCCTCTATATTCATCAAGGACATTCTCCTTCCTTAATACCATGTTGTTTGTCTTACTCCGTTAATCCAATCATGTCTATGGGGTACCTTTGGATGCCTTTTAGGATTCCCATGATTTGAATAATCAATATCTAATTTAGGTTTCCCGTTTTTATCATAATATCTTCTCTGATGAACTTTTCCATTTTTAATTAAATCCTTAGAAGAATACGGTTTTCCATTTACAGGTAAAGAACCTTCAGTCTGTTCTGAATGATTCTTAGTTTTTGAACCGTTTTTCACCGCATTATTAAAATCAGATGCAGCTTTTTTTTGTACTTGGCTATATATTTTTGAACCAGTATAAATTATCGCACCTGATACTATTACTATCCCACTAATTAGTAATATAGCTTCTCCAATACCAGGAACAAGTACAAGCGAACCACCTAATATTGCTGATGCAGCATAAGTACCCTGAGGGTCAATCATGGAAATCGGGTCAGCAAAAGCATAAACATAAGCATTTTGTGTTATTGGGTTGTCCAAATCTCCAGAATAAGGGTCTCTGGATATGAACCTTGATGTATCTGGGTCGTAATACCTTGCCTGGAGATAGTAAAGTTTAGTCTCTTTGTCAAACTGATATCCAGCATATCCAAAAGGCTGGTTGGCAACTCCCGGCTGCTCATATGCCTGGCGGATATTCCCCCAAGGATCATAACTATAGCTTGCCACTGTCAATCCCGTATCATCGATGATACTTACAACATCACCGCGATAATTAGTGATATAAAAGAATGTCTGTCCCTGTTTGTTTGTGACCGTTTTAGGCTTACCGTCAATCCAAGTGAACGCCCATACTGTTTTATTGTCCTTATCGGTAATCCTTAGCAAATCACCGCCATCGTAGTGGTATTGATACGAAGTTTCACCTGTTGTTTTCGTCTTTCTCTGACCGTTTGGATAATAGGTGTAGCTCACTACGGTACTTCCATCAATATTTTTCACCTCAACAAGACGGCCTTCTTTGTTCCATTCATATTGTCTAGATTCATCTTTTTTGAGATTCCCTGCTTCATCGTACTCAAAGCCGTCGACCTCATTTTCTGCATTGAAGGTTAGCGATTTTCCATTCGGATTTAACAGATTACCAGAAAAATCGTATTGATATACTACAGTCTTCCCGTTGCCTGTCCAGGTATCTAATCGGTCCGCATAATCATAGGTAAATGACTGCGTCTGATTCCCTTCAGAGTAGGTTTGAAGCTTCCCATCCTTGTTGTATGAATACTTAAGTTCTAATTCTGTTGAACCAATAAGGTTTTGGGAGGTAATTCTCCCCAACTCATCAAAGGACTTATAAAGGCCTACGGGAAGGTTTACCCCATTCTTCATGAATCTCTCCTGAACTGGCATGCCCTTTTCATTGTACTCTAAATGGATTCCTGCTCCGGTGGATGCAGTAACGGAAGACAAGCGTGTTAATAAATCATACGAAAAGGATGTAGTATATAGAATTCCATTCGTTGATTCTTTAAGTGTAGTCCTTAAGCCATGGTCCGATTTTGAGGTGTCATTTCCGTACTGGTTTTCTACCTTATAACCCCCCGGTTCTGTAGTTGATTCCAATCGGTTAATGGCATCATACTTAAAGGAATAGGTGTCTCCTTTATACGTTAGGGAATTTACATTTCCTGCATCGTCATATGAATATGAGGATACCAGATTTCCGTCAATCTTCATTTCCTTTAATAGATTCTTGCTGTCGTAAATAAATTCCTGGGTTGAATAAATGGATGTCCCTTTCCCTATTTCGATTGCCTTCAAATTTCCGTTTGGATGATAATCGTAGCCAATGTATTTCCCTAATGGCCCGATTTCCTTTTTGAGTTGATTGATTTCATTATATTCATACGAGGTAATATACCCTCGTGGATTGATACGATGTTCCAGATTCCCCTCTTTATCATACTCATAGGAAATTGAGATGTTTGGCTTTCCAACGGGTGCAGCCTTGGTGACTGTCCTTAATTGATTAAGGAAGTTGTAGTCATAGCTGGTTTTGTTTCCTTTTGGACTCGTAACTGCTTTTAGATTTCCATTTTCATCATAGACAAAGCCGGTCGTTTGGTTTAACGCATCGGTCGTTTCCTTTACAAAATTACCGCTTGTATCAAAAACAGTGGATGATACTGAACTCCTCTCCTCAAGTTTAATGTTGTCAAAAAATACAGTCCCTGATTGGTTATTAAAGTATCCGTAAATCTTAACTTGATTGAAATCCTTTACAGCCCTGAATGTCTGTTTGATAAACTGCCATTCATTTGAAATAGTCCTGTCAAATGGGACTGTGAATTTGCTCTCGGTACCATCCGTATTCACAAAAGACACTTGCAGAGAGAATTCTCCTGTTTGGTTTGGCGAGCTTGCATTCGCCCAACCAGAGATAGTCACAGGGCTTCCGGTCTTTCCTTTAGTTTGGACAAGTTGCCCGATAGACCGGCTTGCCGAACTGTTTCCAGTAAGCCTGGCTGAAGCCTTCCCGTCCTTATTATCTAAAGTAGACTTTCCATCCCCTGTCCCAAGGGAGTTGAGTGTCCAATTATCAAGGGTTGTACCAATTCCCGATTCCATTCCTTCATTTTCATTGGATACAAATTCATTTGCGTAGGAGCCCTTATTTAATTGGATGCCGTCAAAATAAGCAGCCCCTGCCCCGTTAAAGCTTAAGAGCACCTGGATAAAAGCTGTGTTCTTTGGGGCTGCGAAAGTATTGGAAATGGCTGTCCAATCCTTTGTCCCCTTGATCGTATGTGTCGAGTAGGATATGGCGCTTCCCGAAGCATCCCGGATAAATTGTCCCGTAGAATCCTGGAAATAAGCAACCAGTTGTGCACCTGTTCCGGTGAGATTTTCCGTCTTGATGTATCCCGATATTGTGAACGGCTCTTCAGCAGCAAGTATAGGAATTGCAATGTTCTGGAAGTAATAACGGTATGCCTCAAGGCCTGTAACTGTAATCTTTCCTGAACGGTTTCCAAACCTGCTTTCTGTGGCTGCTGTATAACCGCCTCCTGCCCTCATCCCCCAATTTAGCGGTAGGAAGTTCGCATCGTATGATTCGAAGCTTCTATTCGGTACAAGGTTTGTTTCAAGCGACGAAGTGGTTGTAGAGGTCAAAGCATTTCCATATTTGTCATAGGTAGAATAGCCAGTATTTACAGCCTGGTCGCTTGAGAAGATAAGGTTGCTTTTACTGTCGTATCCATTATCATCAACTACTTGATTATTTACCCTTGATTGAGTAACGTTCGACTTATCATCATAAACGTTATCATATATAGATCCGTCAGGATTCGTTATCTTTACAGCATTACCTTTTCCATCATAGTCAATTGAGGTGGTGGGGTTTGCTGTCTGACCATCTTTGGATGGCTCGATTACTTTCGAGATTTGATTGTTTTTCCACTCATATTTTGTCGAAATAGGCTTGCTGGAGCCATATCCCTCAATGATTTCAACCACGTTCATGGTTGGCAGGTCAAGGTCCCCATTGTTCCTGTAATAGGTCTTTGCCCCGTTTGCATCCGTGAATACTGTCTCGTAAGGAGTTGGGTAACTCAGTTCCGAGAAAATGTTTTCTGAACGGGGATCTATTATATGGGTGACCCTGCTCTGGCTATCATAACGGAATTGCCCTTTGTTCCCTTTTGCATCGGTGATGGTTTCCATTTGGTGGCTGCCATCATATCCAAAAGTAATGGTCTTTTTCTCAGGCCTATTCGCAGCATACGTAATGGTCCCGAGCCTAAATACAGAGTTATAATCATAACCTATTATGGTTTCTGTTCCCCTAAAATCAGTTACTTTCTCCAACAAGCCCGAGGTTAGGTTATAGGAGAGCGAGATGTCCCTGCCGGTGGTTTCAGAGCCAAATCTCTCGCTAATCTTTGTTATCCTGTTGGACGAGCCATCAAAAGAGTAAATGACTGTGTTTCCCTTTTCATCCACCACTTTTGTGTTCCTGCCCAGTGAATCGAAATACAACATCGTTTCATCAGGCTGCTTTAACGAATAACCTCCATCAGCTTGGCTGTTCAGTTCAAAATATGTCCCTTCCGGCGAGGTGAATGAGGAACCCGTATCACTCTGCTGCTTGTTGAAATGGAATCTTGTCCCATTCCCGTCCAGATACTCAATAATCGTTTTTTCATTGTTCGGTATAAGCCTTCTTGCCGCGCTCATTGTCCATCGATACCCGTACGAATCGTCATACCCTGTCCGGCTGTTGTAGACAAGCTTGAGATTAAACGCATCCTTCCTTCCCGGGAGTGATAGAAGCGGGATTTCGTAGACCATATTCCCGTTCAGGACATTGACTACCGCATTGCCTTCCCCGTTAAACAAATCAGGCGTGTAGGTCCAGTAATCCGTGATGCCAAGTAATGTCCTTGGACGATAGGTGATGACCAGCTTTGGTTTCCCATAAGGGTTCGTGCTGGTGCTGTTCCATTCAGCAGACCGGAATTGCTTTTGCCCATTTAGTTCCTGCGAGTCGGCATACTTTAGCAGGACACCGTAATTCGGAATGGTATTGTCATACCAGCCCTTCACCAAATCTGAAATGGAAAAATACTTGTAGCCTACATTTGTGCCCATATTGATTGTGGATATTGGGCTTGAATCATAGGAAGGCTGTGTTGCCCATTTGACCGCCAATGTGTCCAGTGTGCTTGTTACACGGTGCAGGGAAACTGGCGTGTCAGGACTACTTGATAAGGATTGATAAACACCAAGGCTGCCTTGTGTTACCTTCGCATTCGGGATTTGAGGCAGGTTCCATCTGATATAGGTGCGTGTCTTTCCAAGTGTCGCTGTATTTCCTACAGACAAATAATCGAGTACACTATAGTTGGTGTTCACATTCGCACTAGAGACAAACGAATCCTGGGGCTGGAAGACATCGATCCAAGGGTCTATGATCACCGGGTAGACCCGCTTGGAATTCGTCAGATATTCTTCGTCAGCCGCAACTGTCAGCATGAAGCCGTCTTTAATCTTGGTAATCTCTTGGGATACACTTTGTGAGATCTCCGGTGTTTGAGCCGAATCATACATATAAGGCCGCTGAATGAAGAAGAGGAACTTCCCGGATTTCTCATCCCGGAACTCAATAGAGCCATCCTCTTTCTTGAACGCCTTCATTCCTGAAGCCTTCAGGAAGAACTGGAAAACATTCTTCCCTCTATAAGAATCAAGGATGATATTTTCCTTCACCTTCGTTCCATCGACCACATAATCGAATGTTACGCCTTCATAGAGGCCTTTATAACGGATCTGCTTGCCTTTTTCAAGGACCGGGCTTACTTCATTCCCGTCAGTATGGACCTTTGGCTTGGCCGGTTCATTGTCCAATGCTTCTACCTGTAAAGTCCGTCCCTCAATTTCATAGGTGAAAAGTTTTATATTCTTTTCATTATTGGCTTTTTTAGGGAACTTCACCTTAAATTTATTTGATTTATTTTCAAAGTCTGACTGGCTGTTTTCAACGAGAGTATTGTCAATATCTTCCCATTTTCCATTCTTTTTGTAATGGATTGGATCAAGAAAAACTTCGGATACATATGAACCGTCTGTATTTTCGTATACCTTAGCGTTTTCTGCCCGTAGGGAAGCAACTTCTTCCAGCCCCTGTACCGAAGGAACTGGAACTTGACTGTTTGTTTCATCGCTTTCTGGCAATATATTTGTTTCTTCCGCCTTTACACGGTTTGCATGCCAGGGGATAGAGGTGAAAATAAGGAGCAATGTAAGAAGTAAACTTATTGGGCGATAGAACTTAGGATGTGAAGACATGCTGTTCTCCTTTTTACTTAATTTGATTTGTTATTATGCTATGAAACTAGAATAACTAAGTGGAATTACTACTCCTTTCATGGAAGAAATTGAAGTCACTGGGATTTATTATAAGAGTTTACAATAGTGTTGGGAATCCATAAAAATTTTCCAAATGCGTACTAATGGTTCCAACATTCAGGAATTTTTTTTGTGCATAAATTTCACTTAAAACCTGGACCAATAAAAAAATGTTTAAAACCAGTGGAATCAAGGGTTTCGCGGAGTTTTAACAAATGACCGTGTATTTAGATCAATTGCAATTATGGGTTTTATCCCTTCGCGTACCCGCATTTTCAGAATTTTAAAGTGTACAAATTCATAAAATCAAATGAAACAAATTGAGCTATAATTAATATAGCAAGGGGGGATTCGCATGTTATTCGAAGTTAAACCCGTTAGTTTCAGACCACCAAGCCAACCAAGAAATCAAGTTTATTTGATTAAAGATAATTGGGATGATTGGTTTACATATAGGACAATGTTTACACTTACCTACATCGATGCTAATGGGGAAACTTTATATCTTGGTAGTGTCAAAATTGGGGAAACTGGCTTGGAAAAAGGTAGACCCAACATTCCTGAATCGTTTGAGGCACTTAATGAGCGTTTTTTCTCGTTGGGTCAGGACGTTACATACTACGAAAGACTAAACGAGCTAGGTGATGATGTTCGTTACGAGATATTGAATGGCCTTAATGACATCGCACTTCTACCCGACATTTACGATAAGGTTTATAATGAAAATGTCATGTACAAATCTCTTCTCAGAGATGTAACAAGTGCCTCTGTAAAAGGTCAATATAGGAGGCTTGCAAATGGGGATTCAAGTCTTTCTCATTATAAATTTAGGTATGTTCCTGCAAAATTAAAAAGTAATGTTTCTGAAGGGGTTGAATTCAGCTTCGAAGTAACACCCGAATCTAACCCCCCTACCAATATTCATATCTTAATAGGTAGAAACGGAGTTGGGAAAACTCATTTACTAAATAATATGATACACTCGTTGGTTGATGAGCATGTTAATCCTGATGAAGTAGGCTACTTCGAATCAGATGTAGAGGAAAAACGAGAGGAATTCTTTGCAAACCTAGTTTCAGTAACTTTCAGTGCGTTCGATACAACAGAACCGCCAGCAGAACAAACTGATGCTTCAAAAGGAATGAGATATTTCTGTGTAGGTCTTAAGCAACCGCGTTCTGAAATAGAAAGTTCAGCGCTTCCTAAAAGTACTGCCCAACTACTAGAAGAATTTGTGGAAAGTGCTAAGTCATGCTGTATAGGCGCAAAGAGTGTACGTTGGGTTCGAGCAATAAATATGCTTGAATCCGACCCCATGTTTAAGGCTTCTGAAGTTGCAGAACTTGCATATATTAAGGCGGACAAGAAATTCCGTGAAAAGGCTTCATATCTATTTAATAGACTTAGCTCAGGCCATAAGATAATTCTTCTTACAATTACCAGATTAGTAGAGACTGTTGAAGAACGCACATTAGTACTCTTAGATGAACCAGAAGGGCATTTGCATCCTCCGTTATTATCAGCTTTTACACGAGCATTATCCGACCTGCTAATTCGAAGAAATGGGGTTGCCCTTATCGCAACGCATTCTCCTGTAGTATTACAGGAAGTGCCAAGAAGTTGTGTCTCTATACTAAGAAGAAGTGGAAGCCATATTGCCATTGATCGCCCCCAACTCGAAACCTTTGGCGAGAACATTGGAGCTTTAACAAGGGAAGTTTTTGGGTTAGAAGTTACCTATTCTGGATTCCACAAGATGCTTTTAAATGCGGTTGAGGAATATGAGGATTATGAGTCAGTTGTTGAACACTTTAACGGGGAATTGGGAATGGAAGCAAAAGCTATAATTCGAGCTCTTCTCTCCACCAAGAATTGAAAGGATAGCCATTGATGCGCAAATTGCCTAAACCTACAGATCTACCAGAAGTTGTATTCGAAAAGTGCGTAGGTTACGTCGCCGATCCAGAGTTAAAACGACGACTATTAACGTGTACACAAGAGGTAATATTAGATTCTAAAGCCTTCGAAAGGCATGCTATAAATACTACGTTGCATCTAATCTCTGAAAAGACTACTGTAGGAGATAATGTGGATAAGAAAGAGCTAGAAAGAGTCTACACTTATAGGATGGTACCGAAAAAATCGCCAGGTAGGATTTACTATGACAAACTGATGACCTTACCTAAGAACGGTATTTGTCCATTATGTGGTCAACGAGTTGTCCAAACGCTTGATCACCATTTACCGAAGGCACATCACCCTTCACTTGTAGTAACACCACTTAATCTTGTCCCGTCTTGTTCCGATTGTAACAAAGGGAAACTCAATTCGCGACCGGCTACACCAGAGGAGGAACCCCTCCATCCATACTTTGATGATATCGAGAATGACCGCTGGCTTGATGCTGATGTAATACATGGCAATCCGGTTTCAATACGATATTATGTGAATGCCCCAAGTCACTGGAATTCTATCAAGGCTGCACGAGTTCAAAACCATTTTGACTCCCTAAAATTATCTCGGCTCTATAGCATCCAAGCTGCAACTGAACTTGCTGATATAAAACATCTTCTAAGTAAGCTTTATCATTCAGCTGGACCAGACTCTGTTCGTAATCATTTATTGGATAGTGCCGAGAGTTGTGAGAAACAGTATCTTAATTACTGGAAAACGGCTATGTATCGTGCACTTGCTCAAGACACTTGGTACCATAATTCGGGAGTCATCCAATGAATATCCTTTGCATTAATAGCTGCTACCAACAAAAGAAAAGATGGTGTCACATTTTTGCACCATCTTCTTATCCACGAATACTTACTTAATCGCCTAAATCTTTATTTAAAAAAACTAAAAAACAGCCGTTTGGTAAACATAAAAAACAAACCATACTTCTTCACTCACATTTGTTTAAAATTAATCTGTTTAATTAAAGTTTCTAAAGACTTATAATTGATTACCTTATCAAGACCTTTTTTAGAAATTGTTATTAAACTCAAGGCTTTTACATATTAGTCATGTTTAATATGGCATTCCTTTCCCTTGAGAATGCTGTTGTCCCAAGCATTTAAATTTTATTACCTTAAGGTTTGAACAAGCCTTCTGTTTTCATAGAGCAGGTTTATGGATATTTATGTTAAAATGATAGGGAGGTTTATTCAACTAAGGGGAGTTATGTTGATGAGGAAAAGGGTATTTAATCCTTTGAATGAATTAAATATAAATTTAGACAATGTAAAGTGGAGTTGATCTTCCCGGTCAAGTCGGTATGGGGCACTAATGTCGGCAAAATCCCCTCCTAAAACTCAATGTTGTCTATTGCAAACCCGGCTTCATAGAATACGACTTCTTCTACCGTATTCCAGAATCGAAATGGTATGGGGTCTTCAAGATGTAGAACGATTCCTCATTCAAGTAGCCTTTCAAACGTTACAAAATCTTCATCAAGTGAATGTTTCTTAAACATCATGATTCTTAGTAAAGAGTGACCCCAATTGGAAACAGCTATGTTCCCCCATGTAAAAGAAGAATTTCCTGAATTATTTACAAAAAGATGTTCGTTAAACAAGCTCCTAAACGATTTGCCTGTTCTTGTGGACAGCAAAGAAATTAGCTGAACATATTTTTTAGATAAAAAAGAACCCCATGTGCTAGATACATAGGATTCTTTGAAAAAGAAAATGGTAGCGTGCAGAGAATTGAACTCTCGTTAACTGCTTCATAGGCAACCGTGTTAATGTGACTTAACCAATAATATTGCCAAATGATTATCATGTTTTGCCAACCCTTTTTTATTCCCTTAAAAACTTATCATTTTCAATAAACCATTCTAAATAGTCATAAATTATTCGCATAGGTGCCCCTATATAGTTCGGTAGATTTGTAAGAATTAAAGGGAAAGCTCAAGGTTATTTACATAAAGAAACCCAATTAGAAGTAGCAAAATAAATAAGTTAAAGAATCTACCAAAAATCATGAGTGTATTATTTCCTTTTAATTGTAATGTTGATTCATAATTTATAATTCTTGTTACTGCAATTAAAGCTGCAGGAATAGTTCTGGAAAATCCATAAATAGCTCCTAAATACAAACCATTAATTGGTTCACTCAGCATTCCTGTATAAAGATAAAGTAAATGGAAACTAATATGGGGTATATATGTAAATATACCTGCCCCTAGTATTATGCCCCAGAGAACCATATCTTTTTTTGGATTCCCCCCTAACCAATTTGATGGTACTTGCCAATGATTTTGAGGTATTTTTAGTTTTACTATTTTGCTCTCATGTAATACAAATATCAGTGCTATTAGAATTAGGACAACGACTTTAATTATTTCTGGTAAGAAAAATGTTAACACATACACGCACATCGTATAAATAAGGCCTACTATTGATCCTGAAATAGCAGCACTGATTGCATATATAATAACTCGTTGAAGATATTCTATAATAGTAACCCTCTTACCAAGAGGGGCAACTGTTAAAGTTGCGTTGATGCCTCAAACAGTATAAATTGTTGACATTCCAGCTACTACGGCAGTTACTACCATTAACTGTACCTCTGTCATAACAGTGCCCCGCCCTTCGTTCAATATTTATATTTTATTCTGCTCCTGGTATATGAGATTTACACCCACACTCTTTTCCGCCACACCAGCAATCGCAACAAACATAAGTTCCTGAACAGGTTGCTGCAGCTGCACACCAACATCCAGTCGACGGGTAATATTTATCATTTACAGTGCATCCCGAAGGACATTTTGAACCACTGGTACATGTATAACCAAGAGAACCGCAATATCTGCCCAAGGGAGGGTTACAATCACATTCATTCTTTGTCACTTGGCACCAACTATAAGAAGCAGCAAAAGCATAACTTGGTTTTAACGCAACGGCCATTAAAGCAGTAAAAATTCCTCCAAAGAATATTTTAAGAAATTCACTTCTTTCAACACTTCTCGCAATATTCTCGGACATTACTTTTTGCATTCTTTCAAAAAAATTAATAAGGTTATGCATTTAAAATTACTCCTTCTATAGTTTTTTTATTAACTTCTACAGAAGAAATTAATTCTTCAATATGTTTCATATCATTACATAAACCTTTGCCTGTAACTACTTGTTTGCTATTGATTGCAAATGCAAACGGTGTAACTCTTACTCTAAAATCCCGAAGAAACTTATCTCGTACATCTAAAATCAAATGTCCTTTTAAAGGTCGATTTTTTAAAAACACCTCAAATTTCTCATCATCCCCGACTCCCATAATTACAAAGTTAAATTGATTTTTATATTTTTCATATGCTTTATTCCACTCGGGAATTAGGTCCTTACACGATCCACAATTTGGAGATACAAACGCCATTAATGTTGGTTTATTAAGATCTTTAAGGCGTTTTTCTGTATATAATTCATTGTTGAAATAAGACAACCCTTCAAAACGTGGCAAATAATCTCCAATAGGTATACCGTCTCTTGATATCCCGTCTGCCGTTCCTAGATAAACTTGACCAAACTGTCTATAAATAAGAAAGATACTCAGCAATACAACGATTTGTACAACCCATAACAAGATGTTTGAATACAATAAATACTGATCCATAATCTACCTCCTTAATTGGTTGAGTAATACATTATTTGCTTGGTAAAAACTCCACACCCCCTGTACCAAAAGTAATAATAAAGCTAAAAGTATTCCGAAGAACACTTCACTTCCGTTAATTTGGTGAGATTGCTTTTGTATAATTGATACTAAACTAACCGTTGTAGCGATAATAATTATTTTAACAAGAGTAAAATGGTCTGCTTTTGCATCAATGAATTTACCATAACAACCACAGGTAATTTCTTTTTTGTCCTTAATAATAGACGTTACAGCATAACCAAAACTCAATAACATCAATAAAACTAATAGAACTCCCAACATAAAAGTTCTATTGTTTATAAGTAATAAAGGTGAAATTATTTCAATAAAAGGAAGAGTATAACCGTAAATACTTGCAAAATTTTTGGGTAGTATTTCATATGAATGAACAAGGTTTATAAAAGATTTTAAATTAATTACTTTTAGCAATCCAGAAATCAGGAAAGTTGTGATAATAAAAACAATTAATAGATTGAAAATACTCATTGTTTATTATCCTCGTCTATTTCTTTGGTATTTGTTAAATCGTTAGCTCCTCCGCTTATTCCTTTTTTAAAGGAGTGAAGTGATTCACCAAGGGATTTACCGATTGCCGGCAGGTTTTTTGTACCAAACATTATAAGGATTACAAATAAGAAAAGGAGAATTCCTGGTACCCCAATTTGATTAAACATATTTTCACCTCAATCTTTTAGTATTATTTTGTCTAGTAATGGTTAACTTTTGAAGAATGAGTTCGAGGGTTCTTACTGCTTAATTGCAATACAAACCTAGATAATAAGATACTAATTTCATATAGGATAAATAAAATACTCGTTACCATAATGTCTGAAATAAAGTCTGGAGGTGTTATAATTATTGAAAATGCCAATAAAAAGAGGTAAGCAATTTTTCTATACTTAGACAGAATTTTCACATCTAGAATTTTTATATAACTTAAGAACGCTGAGAGGATAGGTAACTGAAAAATAGAGCCAAAAAGAAATACAATTAAAAAAACAAAATTTGAATAATCACTGAATCCAAACATTGTACTTACTCCTATTTGAGCAGAAGTTAGTATGAAAAAAGAAAGGAGTAAAGGAACTAAGAATTTAAAACCAAAGGAAGCTCCTATTATAAACAAAACTGATATTATGGGAATTAACACTACTGCTTTAATTTTAGTATTTTTTGATAGAGCGGGTTTAACAAACATGTATACTTGTGTTAAAAAAAAAGGTATAGAAAAAACTACCGACTGTAATATCATCGTTTTCATATATATAGAAATAGATTCAGCTAGTTTAAATATATTAAGTTCTATACCATAACTTTCAGCGGATTCCTTTAAAACCTGGATTAAATGAGGTGTAGTAAAGTACGAAAGGACAAGCAAAGTTATAAAGGTTATCATTACAATTATTAGTCTTTTTCTTAACTCACTGATATGTTCTGAAAATGGCTTAATTACCTTGCTATCCTCAATAATGAACACACCCCTCTATTTAACATTGACAATAATACTTCCAAAGTGTTTTCCATCAATTTTTACTTCTAATTCCCATAAACCACTCTTATTTAGGCTGATCGTACTTGGAATATGATGTGAAGCACCGTTATTAGGACTATAGATGAAAAAATTCTCCTTAAGTATTTCTAATTCTTCTTTATAATCATATTTATGTTTAGCTGTAATGATTATGGAATCTTTATATTCGTCATCTTGTAACCAAAAATGCCACATATACTTTTGTTTTTGATTCTTAACAAAAGAGCCATATTCCATAAACCCAAATCTTCCATTATCCCCCATTCTAAATACATAGTCCGATTTATTTCCATATTCATCTTGGTATGGAATTCTTACTGTGGCACTTTCTTTCCAGTTTTCCGAGTCCCTAATTTGAGAAGAAGTTGGATGGCCACTATTCTTTTGTTTTAAAGAGGTATCCCTTGTTAGTTCACATCCATTTAAAAACAATAACAAAGTAATCATTATTATTAGTCTTAAAATAACCATTTCCCCTTTCAATATTTAGAATTTTCAAAAATATAATATCATAAACACAGTAATAATCGCATCTATAATTGTATCTATTTTGAAAAAATGGGTATTTTTTACCATTTTACCAATGCCATCATAATTGGGACAGGAGGTGGGACTTGAACCCACACGCCCTAGTAATGGACATTACACAAATATATTCTTCGATTCTCTTTTTTAATTCCTCATATGAGTACAGTACTTCCCCATAATGCATTTTCTGTTTCATTAATCCGAAAAGTTCTCCATGGGCGAATTATCTAAACAATTTCCCATTCGAGACATTCTCTGGAACACCCTATATTCCTTGAGCGTTTTTACCCATTTATTATGTTGATTATGCCACCTTTGATCAGAATGTACAGGAACTTTGAGTCTCTTACAATTTCCAGCGCTTCCTCGAGAGGTTTGATCGCTACTTCTAAGGTTGGACGCATACTGATCCCATACGAGAGGATTTCACCATTGAACATGCCCATAATTGGATTCAGATATAGTTTTACATTGTTTGAACACTTGAATTCTGTAATATCTGTGGTTAATTTTTGATGACAAACTTTGTGTAAAAACGACGATTGATACGGTTATCTTCCTCCAACTGATAGTCTGGATCTGTCCTCTTCATCATTTTTATATGATAGTGGTACGAGGATTCAGGATGCCAACTACCAGTAAAACATCCTTTAGTTTGAAGGTTTCTTTGAGTTCGATTGATAACGCTGCTTGTGCTTTTCGAGATAGCCTTCCGGATCCATCTGTGTTCAAGACATTAATGTTGGTAACTAGAAAACCCGTTAATATCAAGGATTAACGGGTTTTGGGCAATATAATCAAATTTATATTAGTGTTGGTAACTATCTTGAATTGCTGATTATCCAATGCTTCTACAATTGTCTCCATTACTGAAAATAAATTTAGCAAATGATACATGGTTTGATTCAGAACTTTACCAATTATCAATCTTTATTACAAAATATCGTACAGTGGTTTTGAAGAAGTTTAAATACTAACAAAATCTCTAATACCAGGTTCGTTATCTATTAGTTCAGCTATACCTTGTGACTTTAACTACGCTTGCATCAATAGGAAATCAACAAAAAAGCCGTTAATCCTTTCTAGATTAATGGACAGGTATGTTTAAGTACATTTCAATCAACACACTGAAACGCACCTTAAATTTTTTCCTATTTCGCCAACTCTACTCCTAAAATATATAGTAGTGCTATATGAATAGGATAGAAGAAATAGAAGAGATACTTTAATCCAATCCCCTTTTCCCCGTTATATAGCAATACAAATGGGAGCGATGCAATCATGAACCATTGATAGTCTCCCCAAGGAAACAAGCGGGATAAAAGAGGGCTATAACTTCCCCCAAACTTAGCGAATGAAATGTAAAAAAAGAAAGCAGCCAACACATAGAGCAGAACCATCGACTTTCTGTTTTTCACATAATAAAGAAGGACTCCAAATAGCACAAAGAAGACTCCACCTTCAACAAACATGTAACTTCCAAATATGGCTCCGTAAAACAAATGTTTCATGTAAGTATGTATAACGAAGATTTCAGCAAGAAGTATACAAAGAAAGGTACTAACAATCTGCCAGATCATGAAGTAAGTAAACGGTCTTGTTCCCTTCATTTCTGTTATATAGATTGTCAAACCTACTAGAAATAAGGTAGCAAAAAAATTGTTAGTTAACAACTCTGCGTTGATGTTTTCGCTATAGAAAT